>CAXXNR010000002.1:0-2691362 GCA_963666135.2 Fimbriimonadaceae bacterium
GGCGGAGGCGGCTTCCAAGGTGGCGGCGGCCGAATGGGCGGCGGCGGCATGGGCGGCGGCGGCTTCCAAGGTGGCGGCGGCTTCCAAGGCGGCGGCGGCATCGGCGGAGGCGGCTTCCAAGGCGGCGGCGGCATCGGCGGAGGCGGCATCGGCGGAGGCCAGGTCGGAGGCCAGGGAATCTTTGGCGATTCAATCGACTACATTTCTTACGATCCGGTTGACAACAGCATTGTCGTACGAGGTAACTCGGACCAGATCGAGGAGCTCCGACGATGGATCGACACCTTTGATGTAGCACCCCAGCAGGTCATCATCAAGGTTGAGTTCATCACGACAAGCAACAGCGTTCAAAAAGCGCTTGGCTACGACTGGCTTTACCAAAGAGGAAGTCTGTTCCTTGGCAACCGGCCGGGTTCGTTCGCACGCAGCGGCGATCCGTTTGTTGTTAGCTACGCAACAGGAAACGTTTCTGCACGTCTTCGCGCTCTTCTTCAAGAAGGATATGGCAAGGTTGTAAACGCTCCGATTATCCGAACTCTGAATAATCAGTATGCCGAAGTTTATGAAACAATCGACACCTGGATATTCACTGCGACAGTCAACTCAACTGGTACGCAAGTAGTAACGAGCTACGATGCTGAACAGCAAACACTTGACACTGGTCTATCGGTTACTCCGCGTATCAACCAAGACGGAACCATCGTTATGTTTCTGAATCCTCAGATATCTGACTTTGGTGAGACAAGAAAGTCTCCGGATGGAAACGAGTACCGCGACACGCTTACTCAATCCGTTTCGGTTGTTGCACGAGTAAAGAACGGCGAAACTATCGTTCTTGGTGGAATGACAAGAAAGTCTGACATGGGAACATCTCAGAAGTTCCCGGTACTCGGCGACCTGCCCTTTATCGGTCAGTTCTTCCGTGCTTCCAACCGTCAGATCACGAACAGCGAACTGCTGATCTTTGTAACTCCGACAATCGTTAGCGACGAAGACAGCGGCGGACTTGGGCCCTAGACATACTCTCTTCTCCAAACCCTTGCAGCGGGGAGACGGTTTCGTCTCTCCGCTGTTTTGCTCAAACATGGAACGTAGCTGGATACTTCTTGGAATGATGGGAGCTGGCAAGACAACGATCGGCAGAGGCCTTGCCGAAATGTCTTCTCGCGAGTTCGTTGATACCGATTGCATGATCGAACGCAGAATTGGCCGATCTGTTCAGCAAGTGTTTAAGATTTACACCGAGCAAGCGTTCCGAGACCATGAAACAAGCATTCTGAAAGGTCTTAATCCTGGACAAACGGTCATCTCCACAGGCGGCGGGATCATTCTACGAGATCAGAACTGGCAGGAACTCCGCAGGATCGGCGTCACAATTTACTTGGAAGCCTCTGCCGAGTCCATAATCGGCCGACTCCAATACGGAAGAAAGAAGAGGCCGCTTCTTCAAAGCGACAATTGGCAAGATCGCATTCGAGAGCTTCTTGCAGGCCGCCAAGACCTCTATCGGCAAGCCGACATCACCGTTAACCTGGACACTTTGGGAATCGATGAGGCGATAGAATCGGTCTACAACGCCATCATAGCCTACGAGCCGAATGCGAACTCCAGTTCGAGTTCGCCATAATCGATCCTAGAGATGGCAACTTCTCCTATTGTTATTCAACACCGCACTGGCACCTATCCTGTTCGATTTGATTCATTAGCCAGGATCCTAAGCGATCTTCCTGAAGACTGCCTGGTCATAACCGACAGCAATGTTGATTCGTTCTGGAAGCTGGAGGGCAAGAGAAAGGTCGTGGTGCCGGCAGGCGAGGGCTCCAAATCGCTAGATCAGTTCGGCAAGCTCATTTCGGATTGCGTCAAGCTAGGAGCGAAGCGAAAGACGGCGCTTGTCGCACTCGGCGGAGGCGTTATCGGCGATCTTGTCGGTTTTGTTGCCTCGGCCTATATGCGCGGAGTGCCATTTATCCAGATTCCAACGACGCTACTGGCACAGGTAGATTCTTCGGTCGGAGGAAAGGTCGCCATCGACATGCCAGAAGGAAAGAACATCGTAGGCGCGTTCTATCCCCCTTCTGCCGTATATGTTTGCCGCGAGACCCTTTCAACTTTGCCCTCTCGACAGTTTAAGAACGGTTGCGCCGAGGTAATCAAATACGGAGCAATCTTAGATGAAAAGTTGGCTAATGAACTAGATTCAATACCGCTGCATGAAAACGATGAACGCTTGGAGCAAGTAATTGAACAGTGCATCAAGCTAAAAGCCGAGGTTGTCGCGCAGGATGAACTTGATCTGACTGGCGTTAGAGCTTGTTTGAACTTCGGCCATACGGTCGGCCATGCCATTGAACAGATAACAGGATATGGGCCGATCCTGCATGGAGAAGCCATCGCAGTCGGAATGGTTGTTGAGGCTCTACTTGGCGAGATGATGGGTGTCACTCCGGCAGGAATTGCAGACTGGACAGACCAGTATGTTCAGAAACATGGTCTTCCGTCCACCTGCAAATGTCTCAATAATGAAAACGAGTTGGTGCCTGCAATGCGAAGCGATAAGAAAAACGAAGGCCAAGGCATAGGGTTCAGCCTCTTAACGCGCATCGGGCAATGTAAACTAGTTACTGGCGTCGAAGAGAACACAGTTGCGGCCGCCATCAAAGAAGCATGCAAACGCTACGCTGGGGATTAACGGTATTGTCATTCGCTCTGCTCGTCGGAGGATATTTCGCTAGCCAAGTTGCTTACCGAATCGGCCTTTCATCCAAGTACGCGCACGCCATCGATCAACCCGCTGTGAAATGGCTGGCGCTTGCGTTGCTCGCTGCTGCAATTGTTTGTTCCTTCATACCGTCTAAAGAAGGTGAGAATAACCGATGATCGGATCCGTACTGCGCATACGCTACGCGGTTAACCAGCTTCTTTATGAGAACGCTGTCTATACAGCCTATATCGCTTTCGACCAGGTTGCAGGCAAAGATGTTTGCGTTAAGGTTTTCAAGTCTCCTTTTTCTCAAGAAAAGGAGTTTGTCGATGCAGCAGTGTATCACGCCCAAAAGGCATCGGCCGTCCATCACCAGGGAATCGAAAAGGTCCTGGAGCTCGACGATCATGAGGGTTTGCCGTTCCTTGTTTGCGAACTCCCTAAAGGAACCGTTTTAAGGGACCGTCTGCGCCGATTTGCGCCGTTTTCAGTGCCTGTGGCGGTAGGAATGGCCAGCGCGGTTTGCGAGCCTCTCTACGCCCTGCACAAAGCCGGAATCGTCCATGGCGATATCAGCGCCGAGAATGTCATCATCGGTGCTGACGGATCGTCGGTTTTGTTGCAGCCCGGTCAGTGGCAGGCGTATGGCCACAGCCGCACTGCCGGCATGGTTTGCCTCCCTGGAATGGCACCTTACCTGGCTCCGGAAGTCAGCGCAGGCGGCATGCCGAGTCCCGAAAGCGATGTCTATGCCGTGGGAGTTCTTCTTTATGAGCTGCTGACCGGACATGCACCTCACAGGGCAGATACTCCTGTTGCATTGGCCATGAAGCACGGCAATGAAGTGCCGCCGCGTGTCAAGGCGTTGAACAGCTCGGTACCCATGGTGCTCGATGAGATCACCCATAAGGCATTGGCCAAAGATCCCCTTCAACGTTACCGTTCAGTTGGCGAATTGCTGAGCGATCTGCGCTACTTGCAAGATGCCTTAAGGTTCGGCAGGAGTTTGAGCTGGCCGATTCGGCCCGAAACCGTCTCGGAGCGGCCGAAAGTAGCGCCCAAGATGTCGGCTGTCCGAGAGCCTGAAGCGCCGCAACCCAGAACGCGCATCAAGGAAGTTGTTGACGATGAACCGGTCGCCAGCGACGTCCCGATTTGGATGCGCATGGCGGCAACGTTCGTCGTCGCGATTTTCGTTTTCTTTATAGGTTGGTGGCTGTTTATCAGCTTGAACACGAAGAAAGAAGTGAAGGTCCCGAACATCATTGGACAGCCAATAAGCGAAGCAGCCAACATACTGGCTACGAACCGGCTGCGCTTGCAGGTTGCTCGAAAACAGGCAAGCGACAAGTACGACGCCGAGACGATCATCGAATGCAATCCAGAGGTTGGAGAAACGGTCAAGGAAGACAAAGTGATCTTCGTTACCGTCAGTTCGGGCAGCCGGTTCGTCGAAGTGCCCGACTTGAGAGGATTTACTTTGGACGAGGCTCAAGGGCTTCTTAAGAAGTTGAACCTTGAATGCGACAGCACCGTTCAATATAAGCGAAGCCGAAACGTTGCAGAGGGATTGGTACTGGAACAGAATTTCGATCCGAGGTCGTCGGTGGAACAAGGCACCAAGGTTACGTTAACCGTTAGCAGCGGCGATCGAGGCCACGATAGCTCGGATCGCTCGGAAGTCCACGACTACGAAGTGAAGATCACCTTGACCGGTTTGACGGAACCGGTGACCCTTCGCGTCGACCTTGTGGACGACAGGGGCCAGAAGACGATTCACGAAGAGGAACACCAGCCGGACGAAACCGTGACGATAAAGGCTAAAGGCTGGGGCGATGAAGTCACTTTCAGGATCTTCTACGACGGCGAGCAAGTAAAGCAAATCACACAGTCGGCTAACGAGGCGGTCCGATGAAATACGAACTTGCACCATCGATCCTTTCTTGCGACCAATCTCGGCTTGCTGAGTCGGTAAAGCAGATGATGGACGCCGGCGTCGAGTGGATCCATTTCGACATCATGGACGGGCAGTTCGTTCCTCCAATAACGTTCGGCAATCAGACGGTCCGAGACTTGCGGTCCCTGGGCGATGCTGGATTCGAAGCCCATTTGATGACCCTAACTCCAGAAGCGCATTTTGATGCGTTCATCGAAGCAGGTTGCCGGCGAGTCATCTTCCACGCAGAGGCGACCCCGCACGGACACCGGCTCGCGCAGTCATTGCGGGATCGAGGTGTGCAGGCCGGGGTTTCTCTAAATCCTGGTTCGCCTATATGCTTGATCGAGCCCTACCTCGATCAGCTCGATCTGGTTTTGGTGATGACGGTCAATCCCGGCTGGGGCGGACAAAAGTTCATTCCATCGACTTTGCCTAAGATTAAGCAGCTTCGAGATATGAAGCCAGAACTCGATATTGAAGTGGACGGCGGAATCGTGCCTGAGACGCTGCCTCTTGTTAAGGAAGCTGGAGCGAATGTGTTTGTGGCGGGGAGCTACTTGATGCGAATGCCGTCGATTGACGAGGGTGTTAGGTCCCTAAGGAAAGCATGCGTCTGAAGGGCACAGTGACGGGACTTGTTGTTTTCGGCGTGCTTCTGCTGGTTTTGTGGCCGTGGTTGCTCGGTAATCCTCCAAAGGGGCCTCAAAACCTAGTTTCGGGCCCAAATCAGAAGCAAATTGAAAGGCAGTTTAAAGACAAGCAGGTTAAATACCTCACGCGGTCGGCGATCTACATTTCCTTGCTGATGATCACCTTCTTCAGCGCGACGGTTTGCTCGTGGTTGCTGGTTCGCCATGCGCGGAAGGAATACCTGCTGCGAACGTCTGACAACCTTCGTGAACTTGTCGAAGGAACCCTCAAGGATCATGAAAAGCGAAAGGGATGAGTTCTGGATGCGCCGGGCGATTGCCCTGTCGCGCCGAGGCTATACCGCTCCGAATCCCCACGTTGGCTGCGTCATCGTCCAGAACGACCAGATAATCGGCGAAGGCTGGCATGCCTATGCCGGCGGAGACCATGCCGAAGTCGCCGCACTGAAGAAAGCAGGCACCAAAGCTAAAGGCGCGACTGCCTATGTGACCCTAGAGCCCTGCAACCACTACGGGAAAACGCCGCCTTGCACCAAAGCGCTCATCGAGGCGGGTGTAAAAAGAGTCGTTATCGCATGCGAAGACCCAAATCCTCGTGCTGCAGGCGGCATTAAGGTGCTGCAAGAAGCAGACATTGACGTTGAGACAGGCGTATGCGTGGAAGAAGCCCGCTCGGCCAATCTGCCTTTCCTCGAAGCGATTCGCCTTAAGCGGCCCTTTGTGGTGGTCAAAGCCGCCATGTCCCTTGACGGCCGAATTGCTTTGCCATCGGGCGAAAGCCAATGGATCACGAGCGAGAAGGCGAGAAGGGAAGGCCATCGCCTGAGGGGTCAATGCGGCGCGGTGCTCGTCGGCAGAAGAACGGTCGAGTTAGATGACCCAAGTCTGACCGCGAGGATTCCTGGCGTCAAGAACCAGCCCGTGAAAGTCGTCATTGATCCCATGGGGCGTCTGATGGGCAATGAGAGGGTCTTTCAGGGGCCGGCTCGCACCATCCATGTGACAAGGGACGCCTTTTCTCAATCGACCTCGGACCAACAGCTTGATGTTGAAGCTCTTTTGAAGTCTCTTTTCGAGCAAGGTATAACGAGCCTGCTTGTCGAAGGCGGGGCAAAAACAATCGCTGGCTTTATTCAGGCGGGTTGCGTTGACAGGTATGAACTCTTCTTGGCTCCAAAGCTTCTGGGAGACGGACCCTCGTGGATACAGGGCTTGAGCCTGGGCCGGTTGGCCGATGCTCCGGAACTTGCCATCGAGCGCATACGTCGAACAGGCAATGACATCCAAGTGACCGCGCGTCCTAAACGAGTGTAACTTATTGCGAAGCTGAACGTCGCATGGTCATCCTTGGAGGTTCTAAATTATGACCAAACTGCTCTGTCTTTCTGCACTTCTTGCCGTTGTTTCCCCTGTCTTTGCATCTCAAGATCGAGAAAGGAATGGAACACCAAATCCTATCGAGCTCTACAAGAACGATGTGATTCCTGTCAAGTTTCAACAGGACATCACGCTTAGCAAGAACGAACGTGGCGACCGGTTCTCGGCTGTTGTCGATGGCGATCGCACGCTGCCGAAAGGAACGGTATTCGAAGGTCGAATCGTTGAGCTTCGCCAGGGACGCGACCGAAAACCCGGTTCAATGGTCTTAGAGTTCAACCGCATCGTGCTTCCCGACGGAGATTCGATGAGGGTCGTATCCACGCCAATAGCTTGGAAAGAGAAGAGCATGAACCGATCCCGAGACGGCCGATGGGAAGCCAAAGGCACGATGAAGCGGGAGGATTGGGTTATCGGCGGACTCGCAGGCGGATTGCTGGTAGGCAGCATGGCACGGAAGCCATTCGAAGGGGCCTTTATCGGCACGTTGGCCGGTATAATATTCGCTGAAAGCGATAAATCGCACAGCAACGATTTGGTCATCCGACGAGGGGATAAAGTCGGCGCCTTAATCGAGCGCGATGTCAAGCTTGTTTTCGACGGCGGCCGCGAATCAAATACGATCCGCGTGACCTTTGAGGGACGGGAGTTGCGCTTCGAGCGCGATCAGCGCCCCTATGAGTCTAACGGCGTTGTTATGGTCCCGTTAGAGGCGACGGCGAAAGAGCTTGAATTGAGCATCGATCAGCAGGAGGATCGGGACTTCATCCTCATTACAGGCATCGATAACTCGGTAAGACTGAATCGTAATGAGAGTGATTATCGTATGAATGGAAAACGAAGGGAACTGCCAAGGAACCCGGAGACTCGAAACGGCGTCCTATATGTACCTTTGGAGGTTTTCGAGAATCTGGCGAATGGGACCCTTCGAGCAGATGGCACGAAAATTGATCACAAAGAGTAGATAGTTGTAGAAGCATTCCTTCCTCCCTCCCCAAGGCCCCGTCTCTTGCCCTCAGAGCGGGGCTATTTCCTTTTTGAAGGTTGCGTAGCTGTCGGCTCGGAAATCGTAAATAATAGAGTCAGCCCTGGTTTCCTATTCCGGAACGATGTCAAGCATATCCGCCGCCCCAATAGCTATCGAAAAGAAAGACAAGGCGATCAACCAGATCGATTTCTGGCTCCTGCTTTCGGCGGTGATCCTCGTGGTGTTCGGCTTGACCTCTTTGTATAGCCTCAGAGACTCTCTGCCTGGCGACAACTTCAGGAAACAAATCGTTTGGATTGCAGTCGGTTTGATTCCGTTCGCCGTTTTCTATACGGTGCCGCCTAGGGTCTGGATGAGGCTGAGCAATTGGCTGTACTTATTGAACTTAGGGTTGCTGCTGATGGTTCTCGTCTTCGGCGTCGAGAAGAACGGCGCCGTGAGATGGATCGAAGTCGGCGGATTTCAGTTTCAACCCAGCGAGATGGCCAAGCTGCTGGTTGCGTTAACCGTTTCGTCCTTCTGGGCGAATCGCACCGAGGAAGTTCACAAACTGTCAACCTTTCTGCTTTCCTTGGCTTATGTCGCTCCTCCGCTGTTCCTGGTGCATAAACAGCATCAGTTAGGCGCTACGCTCGCGATGTTCGTCACCTGGCTTGCCGTTTGCGTCGGCGCCGGGGTGCGTCTTCGATATGTGTTCACTTTGGTCTTTAGTGCGATAGCCGCTGTAACAATTGCCTACCAGATGCATTGGCTATCGCCATACCAAATCAATCGGATCGATGCGTGGCTCTACAATGACCCGGCCCACGAAAAGGGTATTGGATACCAAGTGAGTCGCGCTGAGGTCGCTTTTGGGACGGGTGGCGTCATGGGCGAGGGATTTAGGAACGGCGAGCAGAAAAAGGGCGGATTTATCCCCGAGCAGGAGAACGACTTTGTTTTCACAGTGATCGGCGAAGAAGGCGGACTTGTTGGGGCTTCGCTAGTGCTTGCCAGCTTTGGATTCTTCTTCTATCGCGCCTGGCTGGTGATGTTCCGCGCATCCGATCCCTTCTTCAAGATGGCTTCGGCGGGCATGCTGGGAATGCTGGCGTTCCATGCCGTCGTTAATATGGGCATGAATTTGCGTCTACTTCCTGTCGTTGGCCAATGGCTGCCGTTCATGAGTTACGGCGGCACAGCGATGTGGCTGTGCATGTCATGCCTGGCGCTGTTGATGAACTTCAGACGGCACGAGAGACCGGTGCTTTTCTAAGTGGCTAGGTCTCTAGCGAAGATATTTTTGATCAATAGTTGAGCCAATTTCTAAACTCGATTTTAGCCAGGGGTGCCACTGGTCGTGAGACCAGTGTTGAACCTGCAGGAACACGGATCTTATGATCCGTGGCACCCAAACTTGGAGTTTCTAAATTGATCCAGTTAATCGTCGAGCTAATCACGAAATCTGTTGGCTTGCGGCACGGCTCGCGGCACAAATAGGTCTTTGTTGGGTCGGGCTTTTAGCCCTCAGATTCAAAGCATCCGCTTTTCCTAGCCCTTGCGGGTTAGGCTATACTACGTCGCGCCTTTGGCGCAGGGGATCGAGGGAGTTTTAATATTGGCTTCGTCAACTGTCATTTACCGAGGCCCTAAGAAATGCAGAAAGGGCACAGAGCCGAATCTGACCCCATACCCTATACCCTAAACCCTACTTCTCAGCAGCAGCAGTTTCCGCCGCAGCCGCCTTCGCCTTCGGTCTTGAATGACGAGCCGCAGCCGCAACTTTGCGTAGCTTTCGGGTTATCGATTTTGAAGCCGCCGCCTAAAGCGTCGTCGACATAGTCAACCGTTGAGCCGTCCATATACTCCAGGCTCAAAGGATCGACATAGACTTTAACGCCGTCTTGCTCGAAGATGTTGTCGCCCTCTTCTGGCTCGCCGTCGTCCAGCGCCATACCATAGGAAAGGCCTGAGCATCCTCCGCCGGCCACCCAAACTCGCAGAGCAGCGTTCAGCTTTTCTTGGGACGTCATGAATTCTTTCAGTTCGGAAACGGCTTTGTCAGTGAGTGTGATCGGCACGATAATCTCCTTGGTTAATATGCCAAGTATACGGAATCGCAACGCGCGGCGTCAGCCCAAAGCCTTGCCAGAAGCCAAAGAACCGCAAAAAGACCATGCCTCGCGCACAAGAAAGAGTATTTGGTCCGTCTGAACAATTGTGGACACGCTTAACGACAAGGACGTGAAAGGCCGCGCACGGCTGATGGATGCGGCTTTTGAGCTCTTTCGCGACTCGGCCTATCGCGAGATCTCGGTCAAGGATATCACTTCAAGGAGCAAGGTGGCGGCACCGAGCCTTTACCATCACTTCGGCGACAAGGAAGGGCTATATGTAGCTTGGGCTGAAGTGGCGCTCAGCCGATTGGGAGAATCCGTCGTGGCAGAGCTGGGAGACATTTCGAACACAAGAGACCAGTTGGCCGCCATTTCGCGTGCGATTCTGATGAATACGCACCTTAATCTGCTTGTGGTCCTTCGCGACGCCAAGATGATGGCGAAGCCGGAGAGCCAGGAGAGGATCATGCATGCCTATCTAGCTGGCGTTTTCGAACCTTTGGTCGGCGTTCTGGTGCGCGGCGTAGAGCGCGGCAAATTGCGTCCCGAACCGATCGCTCGGATGGCAAACGCCTTCCTTTTGGGTGCGGTCAGCATGAGCCAAGCGTTCTCGATGGAGTCTGCTACTGTGGAGGATGCTTCGGTGTGGTGGGCTAAGCGGTTCGTTAACGGATTCGGCGCGTGAACTCGGATTCCGCGGATTGCGGCGAAAAGAGCGCTTTCCGGCGTGGAATTATTCCGCGATATCGTACAAAATAGAAGAACGTATACAGATCGTGAAGGCGCTAACGCGACTTCGCAATAGGAGATATAGACAGTGCCACACGTAGTAACTGAACCCTGCATCGGCGTTAAGGACCTTGCTTGCCAGGCTGAGTGCCCGGTCGAGTGCATTTTCGACGGCGGAGACCAAGCCGTCATCAATCCGGACGACTGCATCGACTGCGGCCAATGCGTTAGTGTTTGCCCGACATCTGCAATTTATCTTGACAGCGATGTTCCTGCAGAATGGAAGTCCTTCATTCAAAAGAACGCCGACACGGCGCGAAAGCTGGCCGCCGGCTAAGCACGTTTGATCCTCGATTTAGGGAGCGATCGTCTAAGGTCGCTCCCGCTTTATTTTGCGAAGGCCGCATTGCCGGTTTTGGCCCGTACATCCGCGTGATTTTGTCTTTATCCTCACCGATATTGCGCGAACCGATGGTATGTTGTTGATATAAGTTCGAATTGAGCCTATTGTTATGGTCGCTAAACGTAAGAATGGAGCCATGTTGCCGGTTGTCGTAATACGCGATGCTGTGCATTTTCCGCGGCTCATCAACACGCTTCATGTGGGGCGCGAAGCTTCACTGAAAGCATTGCGGCGCGCGCTTGAGCTTGACGTCCATCCACTCGTCCTAAGCCAGCGCGATATGGACATTGAAGAGCCCCAAATTGGCGATCTGAGCGAAGTGGGCACGGTTGCTGAAGTTTTGAGCACCACGTCGTTGCCAGACACTTCTTTGCGCGTGGCGTTGCGTGGAGTGCACCGTGCACGGGTTCTTGAGGTCAAACGTCGGGATGGCATCTTCTACGCGACGGTGGAGAAGATCGAGGAGCCATCCGCAAACGACACCAAAACCGAGGCATTGATGCGCGAATGCATCGAGCTTTTCGCATTCGTCATTGATAAGGGACAAAAGGCTCCGCCTGAGGCTTTGCAGGCGGCAATGCTGACCGAAGACGGCGGACATCTTGCCGACCTTCTTGCCCACCACCTTGTGCTGCGTCCGCACCAGAAGCAACAGGTACTCGAGATCGTCGATCCGCAAGAGCGATTGATCTTCATTCACGATTTGCTCGTGCGAGAGAAGGCATTGACCGAATACCAAATCAGCCTTCGCTCGACGGTCCACAAGGATGTTTTGGCCAGCCAGCGCGAATATTACTTGCGTGAGCAGCTCAAGGCCATCCAGTCTGAGCTGACTGGATCTGAGAACGGATCGCAAGAGTTCAAGGAATATCAGGACAAGGTGTTGCGCGCAGGGATGGCCGGGGAAGCCTTGGCTAAGGCGCAAAAGGAACTGGAAAAGCTGGACCGGACGCCAAGTTCTACACCCGAGGGCGTCGTTCTGCGAAACTACTTGGATTGGCTGACGAGCTTGCCTTGGTTTGAACTGACCGAGGACCGGCTAGATATTTCCGTCGCCCGAAAGGTCCTCGATGACCGCCATTACGCGCTGGACAACGCAAAAGAGCGGATTCTGGACTATCTGGCAGCACGAAAGCTGAATCCGAATCTTCGCGGGGCCGTTCTCTGCTTTGTCGGACCTCCCGGAGTTGGCAAAACGAGCTTGGGAAAGTCGATTGCCGAAGCGCTGGGCCGCAGGTTCGTTGGGGTTTCCGTTGGCGGAATGCGCGACGAAGCTGAAATTCGGGGGCATCGGCGAACTTATGTCGGAGCCATGCCGGGACGCCTTATCCAGGGATTGAAACAAGCTGGATCGCGCAATCCAGTGTTCATGTTGGACGAGATCGATAAAATCGGCTTCGATATGCGAGGCGATCCTGCCGGCGCCTTGCTTGAAGCTCTTGATCCAAGCCAGAACTCTCAGTTTACGGACCACTTCATCGAGTCGGCATTCGACCTTGGTTCGGTCCTCTTCATCGCCACGGCAAACGTTGTCGAAACGATTCCCGCAGCCTTGCGCGATAGACTCGAGATCATCGAGTTTTCGAGCTATACGCGCGAAGAGCGAATCGAGCTGGCAAAGCGATTCCTTCTACCTCAGCAGATTGCCGAGAACGGCTTAACGGAGAAGCAGGCCCGTGTTTCGGCTTCCGCCATAGAGGCTGTAGTGGACCATTACACGATGGAAGCAGGCGTACGCGAGCTTGATCGGCAGATTGCTGTCTTATGCCGCAAGATTGCGCGCGCCATCGTTGAAGGGCCTTCGACGTCAGTCGAGGTGGTACCAGAGACGCTGACGAGATACTTAGGATTGCCCAAGTACCGCCTTAACACCAAAACGCACCAAGATGAAGTTGGCGCGGCAACAGGCTTGGTCGTATCCTTCGCAGGCGGGGACATCATAACGGTTGAGGTCAGCTTGCTTGAGTCGCTTTCCGAACTGCCTCAGTTTACGTTGACCGGCAGCCTCGGCGACGTCATGAAGGAATCGGCGCAAACTGCGGCCACGTATATACGGTCGATCAGGGAGATTGTTGCGCCTGGCTCATCGCCAAAGCTGGATGTCCACTTGCATGTTCCTGAAGGAGCCATCCAAAAGGACGGACCGAGCGCGGGCGTGACTATTGCTGCGGCTTTGGCTTCAGCGCTTTCGGGAAAGGCGGTACGAGGCGACGTTGCGATGACCGGCGAAGTGACCTTGCGCGGAAAGGTGTTGGCGATCGGCGGCTTGCGAGAAAAGGCATTGGCTGCCCAGCGTTATGGCATCAAGCATGTGATTATTCCAAAGGACAACGCGCGAGAGATAGACGGTCTGCCCGCATCGACTCGAGAAGCTGTCGTCTTCCATCCGGTCGAAACGGTGAAGGAAGCTCTGGATATTGCGCTGCGCTCTCCGCTTAAGGCGGTCGTTCTTCAAACCGAAGATTCGGTTCCCGTTCGAGAAACCGAATAAGCCGTTCTTTCATCGGCAAGTCGATTCCCATTTGTTCCGAAATAGGGCAGATTTGATGATAGCCTATGATATGTCGTGATATACTATATCGCAACACAAGATAATATTTGTGTCCTGCTTGGGCTCGGCGGCCATGGCGGCTTAGCTGGTTCAAACAGCGTTTGGATTGACTGAGGAGTACGCCATGCATACATCGTCGCATCGCCCAAGCTCAAGGGCATTTACACTCATCGAGCTGCTTGTTGTCATCGCCATCATTGCGATCTTGGCAGCGATTCTTTTCCCCGTGTTCGCCAACGCCAAGGAAGCCGCGAAGAAGACAAGCTGCCTTTCGAACACCAAGCAGGTTGCCGTCGGCGTTATGCTGTATGCAGGCGATAACGACGACATGATCTTCCCGTTCCAATACGTTCACACCGAAAACACCGTGCCCTACTATCGGTTCTGGTTCGCAGACTTGAACTTCATGACCGGCAAGTTCGATATGGCGAACGGCATGATCAGCCCCTATTTGAAGAACGGACAGATCGTTGATTGCCCGTCGTCGGCAAATATGCCATCGGGCGGATCGAATATGCCTTTAGCCTTCGCTGCGAATAGCAACCTGTTCTTCGGCTCCTCTGGAATGATCACTACCGGCTACTCTAACGTTGAGGAAACCGCCGAAACAATCTTCATGGGAGATGCAGGCATGCTGTCGGGCACTACGGTAAACCGATATAACATTCTTTGGGTGCCCAGCGGAACTACCCATCTGCACGCAAGGCACGGCGGCGAGTTCGCCAACATTTCCTGGCTTGACGGCCACTCCAAATCGCACAAGCTTTACTATCACACGGTTAATATCCAAGGCGCAGACTATAAGGTGTTGAAGGACAACCATCTTGGCGACCTGTTGAAGTTCCCGAAAGAGGATCCGACATCAGGCGACTTGTCGACGCGAGATCAGTATTACTATCTACTCGACAAGCCTTGATCGGCTACCGAAGAGCGATACCCCAACCTTCTCGCGTTTCGATGCGAGGAGGTTGGATCGCTTATTGGACTCGACAATTCTACGTGGAGATATACGCTGAAAGGAAACTTGTCCCATCGTAGATCGCAAGGCTTTGAATCGAAGCGAGCAAATCGGTTCCTTTGCTGAGATACAATAGGAACGGACTACAGATATGCCCAAAGTGGATACCGACGACGAAATCTCCTTAACAAAGCTGTTAAAAGGCAACACCGCTGTGTTTGTCCTGTCTGTGCTTAAAGAAGGCCCTAGCCACGGCTATGCGATTTACTTTGAGATCGCTCGTCGCTCGAATAATGTTCTCAAGTTCAAGCAGGGAACCGTATATCCGCTGATGCATATCCTTGAGCAAGAGGGATTGATCACCAGCGAATGGCAAGAAGTCGCTCCAGGCAAACAGCGTCGCCGACGAGTGTATTCGATCACCGAAGCTGGACTCAAGGCCTTGGACAAGAAACTGGAGGCATGGCGCGTCTTTAGCCAGGCGATGGTTGATTTGACCGGAGTCGAGCCCAATGTCCGCCGTTCCTGACACATACTGGCGCGATTGCGATATCGTTCAGTCTGCTTCTTCCGACCAGATTCGGAGATTTCTCCTTGAAGTCGCCGTATTTTTGAACCGAGTGGTGCCTTATGAGGAGATCGGGCGCCTCCTTGAGGAGATATCAGACCACTTTGAAACCATGCTCGAAGCTGGGGATCTGAATTTCGACCAAATTGCCCTTGAGTTTGGAAGCTCAAGAGACTTGGCCGACAACTTCATTCGCGCTTGGTATACGAAGAGAGCCAGTCCGAGCATCATCGAGAAAAGAATGGGCACGGGAGCGATGTTCGTGTTCGGAACATTCGGCATAGCCACGCTGGCCTATTGGATACTATTGCAGTCTCGGGTTTTCTTGCCAACTTACACATCGATTCGACTGCCGTGGAGTCCAGGCCAGATTCGAGCGTTCTTTCCTGAGCCGCTGCCCTTTCCCGACTTCTCGATTCAGTTTTTGCTGATCACCGGCATTCCGCTTCTAGCGCCGCCGATGCTTGGTTGGCTTGCCGGCCGCAAGGTCCACATTGCGCCGCATTCAACCGTATATGCCGTCCTAGTCCACGTCGCAATAGTGAGTTATATTATCGGCATCATGCTTTTGCCGATGACCGACGGTTTGGTTTTCGCGGTCTTTCAGACGGTTTACTGGCTTCCTGTCGGATGCATGACGGCTCTGGCGACGCATCGCCTGGACCGCAAACGGCGGAAAAAACGCGCAGACCGGCTTTGGCGCAGGGAAGAACCTCAGGGAGCTGTCGGATGACACATCGGCGCGGCTTTACACTCATCGAGGTTCTGGTCGTGATCGTCATCATAGGGATGATCGCCGCTCTCATCTTTCCTGTGCTAGCCAAAGCTCGCGGGGCTGCCGAGAAAACGACTTGCATTTCGAATCTCCGCGAGTTAGCACTCGCCTCCAGCATCTATTTGCACGACAATGACGACATGATGTTTCCCTACGGCTACAACTCCGGTTCGCGTTTCTTGACTTGGTGGGGAGACTTGATTACGGGCGAAGCAGAGCACGGTCTGATCTATCCTTACACGAAAAGCGGCAGAATTCGCGGATGTCCGGCCGCAGGCGCGTTGCCGACGAGCAATCCGAAGACCTACACCATGGGCTACGGGGTTAATTTCCGGTTGTTTTACAACTACCCGCCTGCCGCAGGGCCGGTTGGGTTCACCTCGATCTCCATGTCAGATGTGCTGGAGCCGACTGAAACGCTACTGATGGCCGATGCCGCCATGTGGGATCAAAATGCGAACCGAGCGATCGGCACGGCGTGGCTCATCGGCGACAGTTGGTGCTACCATCTTCATGCCAGGCATGTAGGCGATGTCGCCAACGTAGTGTGGATCGACGGACACGCCACCTCGCACCGATTGGACTATGCCAAGGTTCGCCAGGGCGAGCCCCCGTTCTCTGTCGAGGCGAAGGATCTCGTTGCTAACCGCCTAGGCGAGCTTTTAAGGTATCCGCGAACCGATCCAAATTCGCCGACGATGAGCGACCGCGATCAGTATTATTTCTTGCTTGACAAGTCTCAGGCTCGATAAGCAACCGCGATGATGTGTGTGCCCATGTCGAGACAGCCTGGTTCGCGGCTTGCTTCGATCTCCATCCGAAGCACCTCTTGCCACGTCGTGTTAACCATGCGGATAGCGTTAAGCTGGTCGCCCCAAACCGAGGTTAGGCAGTGAGATGCCGACATGTCGACAACATTGAGTTGGTGGTTCTCCAAGAGTTCCCGCAACTCCTGGGCTCGGTACATGTGGCAAAAATGGGTCGCGAACGGATAGGACGAGTTGTGAAGGTCGCCATGTTCGGTTATCTGTTGGTTCGTCGGCGGGTCGATATCAAGAACGCCGGACAGATAGGTGTGAACCGTGCCCCAGATTCCCATCACGCTGAGAAGCATGACTCCGCCAGATTTGACCTTGCACTTCATCTGCTCGACGGCTAAGTCGCGCTTATCGAAGACATAGCTCAGAGGGCCGCCGTAGGCAACGACGACATCGAAATCGTTGTTGTCTAACGAGGTGAGATCGCAGATATCGAGTTCCAGCCAGTCTTCGATCCCATGCGCAAATCCGTGCTCCTCGGCTTTCTGCTTGTTCAGTGCAAGCTGGACAGGTGAAATATCGGCCGCCAAAACGCGGCAACCCATCTCGACGAAAACCTGAGTGAACCGTCCTGGACCGGGGCCAATCTCAAGCACGTGATCGCCTTCATGTACATGCTTCTTGATGTAGTGTTTGTGGATTTCGAATTGGACCTCGGCGCAAGGGGTCTTGACCATGCGCTGCCATTCGATTTCGCCGTAATTGTTGTAGAACTCGCTGACCCACTTTGGGTCATAAAGGCTTTGTTGGTCGGGCTCCATGGGTTATTGTGGCATTAGGATGACTGCTTATTGGTCGTTAATCTCAGAAAGCGTTGTCTGCGGCTGGATGACTGTCCAGGCTTCTATCGCATCTTTAATGAGTTGATCATTCCGAACATCGCGTAGAATCTGACTAGACTCGAAGCCTGATGCTACTATCAAGTAGCGCTTCCACTCAGATCCCTCGCGACGCTCGGGATGACATGGTGGAAAACACCAAAAAACCTCAACCCGAAAGGCGGGTTGAGGCATCGGTTGTTAATCTGCTCGCCGGATGGATGTCCCGGCGACTAAGGCATTAACTAATTACTCGCCGGCTGCAGGCGGGGTGAATACGCGCAGAGCGAGTTCTTTATCCAGGTTCAGCAAGCCGTTGCCGTCGTTGTTGATCAACTTCAGCTTGGCGATGAGCTTCTCGGCGTTGGCCTCTTCCTCAACCTGCTCGTCGACGTACCATTGCAAGAAGCTCTTGAAAGAGTGGTCGTTTTCGGCGATGGCAACGTCCATCAGGTCGTTGATCGACTTCGTGATGAATTGCTCGTGCTTCAGCGAAGCCTCATAGGCATAGAGCGGATTCTTGAAGTCCTTGTCGGGTTTTTCAAGTTTGTCGAGTTCAACTTCACCGCCACGATCCAGCAGATAGGCAAAGAACTTCATCGCGTGGAACCGCTCTTCCTGAACTTGCACGTGGAACCAGTTGGCGAGGCCATCGAGGTTCTGAGCTTGGAAATAGGCCGCGATCGATAGATAAAGGTACTCGGAAAAGAGCTCCTTGTTAATCTGTTCGTTTATCGCTTTCTCAAGTTTCTTAGAGATCATTGATTTTCCTCCTGACTTACAAGTGGTCTGAAAGGCAGTGCGCCTACCAGTCTTGTACTCACAATACCTGAGGAACTCATCGGGTAACGTTAACCTATCCATGAAACCTACGGTAGTCCTATTCAGCATCGACGGCATGCGCCCTGACGGCATGTTGCAGGCGAACACGCCCAACATCGATCGGATCATGGCCGCCGGCGCTTATACATTGAAAGCACGTTCGGTCATGCCTTCCGTTACTCTTCCGTGCCATACCTCGATGATGCGTGGCGTCGACGTTCCGCGGCACGGCATAACAACCAACATCTTTACGCCTTTGGCCCGACCTGTGCCCAGCCTTTTCGATGTCGCCAAGGACAACGGCCTGCTTGCTGGGGCATTTTACAATTGGGGCGAGCTTCGCGATTTATGCAATCCATGGAGCTTGAAGGTTAACTATATGGTTAACGATAGCCACGATGTGAATGGCGACTGGAACGTTGCACTCGGAGTGGAGAGCTATATTGAGAAGAGGCCGCTGGATCTCATCTTTGTCTATCTGGGCTGCACCGATTCTGCTGGACATGACTTCGGCTGGATGACAGAACCCTATATCAGTGCTATCGGGGATGCAGACAAGTGCATCGGTCATGTGCTGGCAGCGTTGGCTAAGACCGGACGCGAGAGTATAACCTTTATCGGCACAGACCACGGCGGCCACGATCGCCATCACGGCACCGAAATGGCCGAAGATATGACCATTCCATGGATCATCAGCGGCCCAGGCATTCCGGTTGGACAGATATCTTCCGAAGTGCGAATATACGACACAGCGCCGACTATCGCGAAGCTTCTCGGCTTGCCGCTGCCAATAGAGTGGGACGGTAGGCCTATTTTCTAGAGTGCAGTTAGGCTCTTAAAGCGGGACCATCGGGTACACATCACACCTTGAGTCTCCTTGTTGCGTATAAGTCGGTATGCCGTTCCGGCATAGCTTGTTTCGACAAGGAGATTCCCTAATGACCAAGACAATCATTGCCACAATGGCGTTTTCTGCAGTTGCCGTGCTAGCCTTTGCCGGCACTCTCTCATCTGGACTGAATCAAGGCGAGAAGGTTTCTGCGTTCCATCCCCAGCATGTGACCGGGCCTCACAAGGGCACCGACGCTTGTCCGCCCTGCACCTATGGCAATTTGCCCATGGTACAGGTCTGGGTCAACGGCGACAGCGCCGACAACGTGAAGTCTTTCGCCAAGCTGCTGAACGACCGAATCAGGGAGAACAAAACAACCAGCCAATTCAAGGGCTTCGTCATCTACTTGACCTCGAAGGACGGCGTTACGAGCGCTTCAAAAACGCTTGAGAAGGTCGCAAAAGACGCCAACGCGAACGACGTGAGTCTGGCTTATCTCGACAACACCAACCGTGCGGTCAGCGACTATAAGGTTAACACCGACAAGCAGGTTAAAAACACCGTTTTCGTCTACAAGAACCGTCAGATTGCTGCCAAATTCGTGAACCTGGTGCCCGACAAGAAGGGACTTGCAGAATTGAACAAGGCCATCGACGGCATTGTTAAGTAAACGATTGCCAATATAAGATTCTAGAGCCCCTTTTCCACCTGGACAAGGGGCCTTTTGGTTCATTCTAGACGCCTTCGTGCTCAGTGCGCAAAATGATTTCATTTTGCAGCTCTTTGCTCAGATCACCGAAGTAGTCGCTGTATCCAGCCACACGTACGATAAGATCGCGGTACTTCTCCGGGTGCTGCTGAGCCTCCCTTAGCATCTCTGCAGTGACCACATTGAACTGGACGTGGTGCCCGTCCATCCTGAAGTAGCCTCGAACGAGCTGTCTTACTTTGGCGATTCCCTCATCCGTTGAGAGGAACTCGGGAGTGAACTTCTGGTTGAGCAGCGTGCCGCCGGTGCGCACGTGGTCCATCTTGGCGACCGACTTCATGACCGCCGTCGGTCCCTTGCGGTCTGCCCCTTGGACGGGGGATACGCCTTCAGAAAGCGGATCTTTGGCCGGCCTTCCGTCTGGGAGCGCGCCAATGACCGAACCAAAATAGACGTGCACGGTTGTAGGCAACAGGTTGATGCGATACGATCCGCCTTTCGTGTTCGGGCGTCCATCGATCTCGTTAAAGTAGACCTCGAACACGTCTTTCATTAGGTTGTCGGCGTAGTCGTCGTCGTTGCCAAATTTGGGCGTTTTGTTAAGCAATCTCTGCCTGAACATCTCCGTATCGTTGAAGTTCGATTCGAGCATCTTCAGCATCTCGCTCATCGAGCACGCGCGTTGGTCGTAAACGTTATATTTAAGCGATGATAGGCAGTCTGTTATTGTGCCGAGGCCGACGCCCTGGATGTAGTTCGTGTTGTAACGCGCTCCGCCAGCATGGTAGTCCTTGCCGTTCTTAATGCAGTCCGAAATGAGCACCGAAAGGAACACGGCGGGAAGCTTCGTCGCATAGAGCTGTTCTATCGTGTCATTGCCTTTAAGTTTGATTTGTATAAAGTGCTTCATTTGCGCCTTGAACGCATCGAAAAGCTCCTCGTAGGTCTCGAACGATCTGGGATCGCCGGTTTCAAGGCCGATCTTCTTACCCGTGCGCGGATCAACGCCGTTGTTCAAGGTGATTTCGAGCACCTTGGGCATGTTGAAATAGCCGGTCAGGCTATAGTTCTCCTTGCCGAACGCTCCCGCTTCGACGCAGCCGCTCGCGCCGCCACAACGCGCATCAGTTATCGACTTGCCTTGGCGCAACAGCTCTTGGATGATCGCGTCGGTGTTAAACATCGATGGCTGCCCGAATCCGGTTTTAACTATCTTTAAAGCGCGATCTATATAACGATCCGGGTTTTTCTTGCTGATCTGGACCATCGATGAAGGTTGCAGCAGCCGCATCTCTTCGATAACGTCGAGGATCAGGAACGTCAAGTCGTTGACTCCATCCGAGCCGTCTTGCTTTACGCCGCCGACGTTGATAAGTGCGAAGTCGGTATAGGTGCCGCTCTCTGCCGCCGTCACGCCGACCTTCGGAGGAGCAGGCTGGTTGTTAAACTTAACCCAGAACGACTGCAGCAACTCTCGGGCGGTTTCCTCGGTTAACGAGCCATCGGCCAAGCCAGCTTGATAAAAGGGCCAAAGGTGCTGGTCGAGACGTCCGGGGTTGAACGCGTCCCAGGTATTGAACTCGGTGATGACGCCGACATGGACGAACCAATACATCTGAAGCGCTTCCCAAAAGTTGCGCGGAGCATGGGCAGGCACCCATTCGCATATCTCGGCCATCTTCTGCAGTTCGGCTTTTCGGGTTGCATCGGCGCACTCAGAAGCGGCGTTCTTTAATGCCTTTGCATGCCGCTGGGCAAAGATGATGATCGCTTCGGTCGCCAGCCTCATGCCCTTTAGTTGCTCTTTGCGCGTATCGCCTTCTGGCAAACCGGCAATGGCTTCATCGATCTCCGCTTGGAAGTCGAGCATCCCTTTGCTGTATATCTTGTCGTCCAGAACGGTATGACCGGGAGCTCGCTGCTCCATGAACTCGGTGAAGACGCCGGCCGCATAGGCTTCTTTCCACTCGTCGGTCATCTGCTCGAAGATGCGGTCGCGTAAAGAGTTGCCTTTCCAAGCTGGAATAACAACGTCTCTTTGTGCGTCGCGCGTCGCTTGGTCCGAGCCGAAAGAAGTTAATGGCCGAGTATCAAGGATCTCTAGGTCCTCGACGGAGTGGCAACAGACTTCCGGATAAGTCGGCGTGGCTTTGGGTGCAGGTCCGCGCTCGCCGACAATCAATTCGCCGTCATTCAAGCAGATCGCCTTATTCGACATGATGTGTTTGAAGGCGATTCCGCGCTGAACCGGAATCGAAACGTCTTTCATTTGAGGAAGCTGGTATGCCTCAGTGAGCAGCAGGGCGCGCTCAACGGATACAGTCGGCTTTGCATCGAGCGTCTGGTTTCTAAGTCGTGCGATTCTTTCGTTCATTCTGTGTTACCTGCTGCCGTTCTTTACTCTTAGTCCATAGGATAAGAGCATTTTTTCGATCGCGGCGATTCGGTTTTCCGACGGCGAATGCAATTCGTCAAACGGCCTTGATCCGCCAAGAAGATCGTATTTGCCGACCCCAATATCATGGTACGGCAAGATGCTGATGTTTCCGATGCCCAGGTCCTGCGCAAACTCGGCAATACCGGCAATATTGTCATCGTCGTCGTTTACGTCGGCGATCAGCGGCGTGACGATGTGGATATCAGCGCCTAAGTCCGCAAGCCGAGCTAAATTCTCAAGGACGATATTGTTTGAAACGCCGGTGAACTTCTGATGCCGATAATCGTCGATAAGCTTGAGATCGTAGAGCCACAGATCTGTGAAACGATAGACCTGCTCAACGGCATCTGAAGGGGCATAGCCGCAAGTGTCGATCACGGTATGGATGCCCTTGCTCTTGCATTTGCTGACGCATGCCAACAGGAAATCAGGCTGGCATAGCGGCTCGCCGCCCGAGAAGGTGACGCCTCCCCCAGACTCCTCATAGAACACCAGATCGTCAGCGATTTCTTGAATCAAGTCGTTTTCTGTTATGTCTCTGCCAACGACTTCTAGGGCTTCGATCGAGCACGAATAAGCGCATTTGCCGCAAACATCGCAGCGGCTTCGATCAATGATATTGCCTTTTCCGTTTGCTGTGATGGCATGCAAAGGACAGGCTTCCATGCATGCCCCGCACCGAAGGCACCTCGAAGCCCGGTAGGCTAGTTCATGTTCAATGAGCTGGCTTTCGGGGTTGTGGCACCACCAGCATTGCATCGGACAACCTTTGAGATACACGGTCGTCCGAATTCCCGGTCCGTCATGAACACAAAAGCGTTTGATATCGAAGATTATGCCTTTCGCCATTAATCGGTACCTAGAAAGTATAGCCGTTTGGGAATGATATTCTCAGACGTAAATTGAGTAGCAATAGTGCAACAAGAACGGAAGTTGAGCGTATATAGGTTGATGGTAGCATACGCAGGAACCTGGTGCCCTTTTGAGCGAGTGAAAGGTTCCTTTAGGCTCATTCGGCTTGCTGCCTGTCTTCTGCTGGCGGCTTGGGGTTCTATTGCAGAGGCGGCTCCTGTGCCGGGCGACAATCTAAAGCCGTTTACGTTGGTGTCGAGCAGCGGAAAGCCGGTGCACTGGAAGCCCGGCCGGGTCACGGTTCTATCCTGCATGGCGTTTTGGTGCGACACGTGGAAGACCCAAGCGCCGCGTCTTGATCAAGCCAGGAAAGCATCGGGAGTGCTTCCCGTCGATTTTATCCAGGTGATCGTTGACGGCCGTTATTCGAAGTTCCTGGCTTCCACTCCGTTCGACTACTGGCTCGACCGCGACGGCACTTGGTCGAAAACCCTTAAAATCGATCGGGTTCCTTATACTTTCGTGCTCGATTCAATTGGGCGGGTTCGCTGGGCTGCATTTGGGATCGTCAGATCTGAGGAGATTTCGGCAGAAATTCGTAAGGCGCTGAAGCCGGCAAAGGACGGGGGCAAACTCTTTCTCACTTTTGACGATTTTCCAAACAAAGGCGCGGACGAGCTTCTTGATACCTTGAGAGCGAAAGGCGTAAAAGCAACTTTCTTTTGCATCGGAATCAATGCGGCCGCCCAGAAGGACCTCGTGCGCCGGGCAATCGAAGAAGGTCACTCAGTTCAGATGCATTCCTGGTCGCATGACGCCTCAAAACCTGAGCTGCGGAAGCTGGAAGCGCTTCTGAAGAGTCTTGGCGCAACGCCGACGCTCTATCGGCCGCCCGGATCCGAGTTCATATTGAGGGGGCCGGCAAAGCTTAAGTTGCGAGTTGTGAATCCCTATGATTTCGCCAATCCAAAGCCCGAGGAACTGGAGCGCAGGATTATGCATAGGGTTTCGAACGGGTGCATCATCCAGCTTCATGCCGGAGCGGATGTCACCCAGAAAAGGCTCGGAGCGATCATCGACGCGCTTAAAGCAAGGGGATACGAGTTCGAAACGATCAATAAAGAAACCCCTGCCGAAGCACTTCGTACAGGGGTAGAGACACGGATACGATAGCGTTTATTTCGCGCCGGCGCCGCCGTAATTATCGTTGTACCAACCGCTGGCGATGCTTGAGTCGCTAGGTTGAGGACGATAGGGCTTTGCCTTTGGCCGGTAAATCGTCGGCTGGCCAGAGCTGCCGGGTCCGCCCATCTGCTCCGGACCGCCAGGTGCTCCCGGATTGTTCTTAGCTCTACTCGCCGATGCAGAAACCTCGCTGGCAACTTGCTCGGCAGAAGGTGCTTTCCTTGATTCGCCTACCGGTTCTTCGGGCATTTGTTGCGGCATACTCGGGGCCTGAGTCCATTTGCCATAGCTCACGCTAACATAGGCGATCGTTCCGAGGCACAGAGTCAGAACGGTGATGAGCACGAACGGCGGTTTCCTGGGTTTCATCGTATTACTATTCCTAATGTTGACATCTGGTGTATCCTCACTATAGTAGCAGGATTTGTGAAGCGAGGGTTATTTTGACTGAGTCCGTCATCGCTTTGGATGCGCGCCTTCTCGGCAGGCAGGGAGGCGGAGACTCGACCTACTGGTTGGGTCTGGTGCATGGTTTTTGCCAAATACCGTTGAATCGCCATATTCTTCTCTTTAGTAACACGCGTCCGCCCGCAAACATTCCCATAAACAGCAGGTTTAAGTGGATTCATTTGCCTTCCGGCAAAGAGCGATGGTGGAGCTTGGTTCGATTTCCGCTTATGGCAAGAAAACTAGGCGCACGAGCGATTCACACGCAATACAACCTTAGCCCTTTGGTTGGTAAACGAGGACTGACGACCATTCACGACGTTTCTTTCTTTGCCGGTCCTGAGTGGTTTCGGCCACTAGACCGCATGACGCTCCAGCAGTTCATTCCGGCTTCTGCCCGGCGAGCCCAGCGGGTTCTGACCGTTTCACAGTTTTCAAAACAAGAGATCTTGCGTTTTATCCCTGAGACTGAAGGAAAGATTGTCGTGACGCCGAATGCCTGCAGCGTAACGATCTTGCCGATGAATCGTCAGCAAGCGCAAGAACGCGTGGCAAAAGAGCTTGGGGTTCAGCTTCCCTATTTCTTGACCGTCGGAACGAGGTCTCCGAGAAAGAACATGAACATGGCGATCTCAGCCGCAGAGCAGCTGCCTGAGTCGATCCCCCATCGGCTGGTCGTCACGGGAAAAGAAGGATGGGGAGACGAACTGACGGGCAAACGTGTCAAGACCGTCGGCTACGTGGATGACGACCAGTTATCGGCCTTGTACTGTGGCGCAGACCTTTATCTTGCTCCGAGTCTTTATGAAGGTTTCGGGATTCCGATTCTAGAAGCATTCACCTGCGGCTGCCCCGTTCTATGCAGCGATGGCGGGGCCCAACCAGAAGTGGCTGGCAAAGCGGCGATGATACTTCGAGGAACCGACTCTCACGAGTGGTCGGCCAACATCAGTAAGCTCCTATCGGATTCGAGTAAGCTGGATTCGATGCGTGAAATGGGCAAGTTGCGCGCAAACGAGTTCTCTTGGCGAGATACGGCTGAGCGAACGATGCGATGCTATGAAGAGGTGATGGCTTGATCGATCAGCGGCTTCTTGATATCCTGGCTTGTCCCAATTGCGACAGCAGGCCGCCGTTGAGGCTCGAAAAGACCTTTCTCATATGCACCGAATGCGGCAAAGGCTACGAGATAATGGACGGAATACCGGACCTGTTGCCGGAAGACGCAATTAGCCCAGAGAAACTGAAGGAACGAATGGATGGAGAGTAACAAGACTCATGTGCTCGTGCTGCACGGGCCAAACCTAAACTTGACAGGCTTCCGAGAGCCAGACATCTACGGCAAGAAGTCCTTGTCTGATATCGATGCTGAGATTCAACAGGCCGCTGCTTCGATTGATATTGAAGTGCGCATTCTGCAGTCTAACTCCGAAGGCACGCTCATCGACACGATTCAGGAGCACCGCCAATGGGCAGACGCCATCGTGATCAATGCAGGCGGCTTAACGCACTACTCCATTGCTTTGCGCGATGCGCTTGTCAGCGTTCGAATGCCGGTAATCGAGGTACATCTGAGCAACATCCACGCTCGCGAAGAGTTTCGGCATAAGTCGGTGATTGCTCCAATCGCCCTTGGGCAGATCGTAGGTCTCGGCAGCTATGGATACGTTTTGGCGTTGCGCGCGATTGAGCATGTGCTGAAGGAGGCTCTCTAATGTCGAACTTGTCCCAACTGCAGGAGCGCTTGGCTCAGTGTCAGATTCCAGCTCTCGTTGTAACAGCCATTCACAATGTCCGTTGGGCTAGCGGATTTACGGGATCTGCCGGAACCGTGCTCGTTACACCAGAAAAGGCCGCGTTTTTCACAGACGGACGGTATACGCTCCAGTCTGCGGAGCAAGTGAAAGACATGCCGTCTTTCACGACAACCAATGAGAAGCCGATTTACGCGTGGATCGCCGAGAAGTGTACGGAGTGGGGTGTTTCGAGGCTCGGTTTCGAAGGCGACAACGTCAACTATAACACTTACAAGTCCTGGGCAGACAAACTCGCGGGTATTGAACTGTTCGGCTGTACTGATCACATCGGCGTGCTCCGAATGGTCAAGTCCGCAGACGAGATCGAATGTATTAAACGAGCTGTCGGACTAACTGACGCTTGTTTTGACAATGTCTTGCCTCGAATTCAGGCAGGCGTAACCGACCTCGACATTGCCCTTGAGATTGAGTTTTACATCAAGCGGAATGGCGCAAAGCTTGCGTTCGATCCGATCGTCGTCAGCGGCCATCGGTCGGCATTGCCTCACGGCACCCCATCAGAAAAGAAAGTCGAGATCGGCGATTTTGTGACGATGGACTTTGGAGCTCAGGTTGACGGCTATTGCGCGGACCTTACCCGAACAGTTATTGTAGGAGAAGCTTCGGATCGCCATGCCGAGATCTATCAGGCGGTACTCGATGCCCAGTTGGCAGCGATCGCCGCGTGCAAGCCCGGCGCGGATGCTCGCGACATCGATAAAGTTGCACGCGACAGTCTCGCCCAAAAGGACCTAGCGCAGTATTTCACCCACGGTCTTGGCCACGGATTAGGCGGAGTCGTCCACGATACCGGACGGTTTAGCGCGATCAGCGACAACGTTCTTGAAGTCGGACAGGTATGGACGGTTGAACCCGGAGTCTACATCGAGGGTTGGGGCGGCTGCCGAATCGAGGACGACATCGTCATTTGCGACGGCGGATGCGAGATACTGAACAAGTCTCCCAAGGTCATGCTCGTTCTGCCTCCATACGGTAAATGAGCGTCGCCGTCGAGTTAATCGGCTTTTCGTTGCGACCAGATGGGCGCGGGGTTTCGGCATCTTTGCTGAGCGGCCGGGTTATCGCGTTGTGCGGTCGCGCAGGCTCAGGAAAGTCGCATTTGTTGAATGCCTTGGTTGGAAACGCTCAGCCTTCGCTGGGTCGCCTGCGACTCATCGGTTCCGCAACGTTAGCCAATAACACCGGTTTGCCTCGTAAGTCCACTCCTCAGATCATTGCCAAACGCTCAGGGGGAAAGGAGTCTCCTGACCGGATGTCCGTCGTCCTAACCCTTCTTGGCTTGTGGGATGAGAAACAGACGCCGCTTGACGAACTCAGTTCAAGCCAGAGGCATGCCGCAGAGATAGTGCCAATGCTCATGTCGGATGCAGATGTCGTCCTCATTGACGGCGGCCTCGATGCTCTTGACCTTATTGTTCGCGATGCCGTCTTTGGGTATATCAAACAAAGGGCGCAAGACGGCCATACTTGGATTCTTGCGACCCACGATGCCAATTTGGCTCAGAAATCGGACGATCTTTTGGTGCTGAGAGCAGGCAACGTTGTGTTCTGCGGCTCAACCGAAGCTTTCGCGACCGAGAGAGAGCCGGTAACGGTTGATGTCCAGACATCGAATGTGCCAAGCGTCAAAGCATTGGTAGAGCCTTTCGCGATTGATCTGGAAGAGAGAGCCAACGGATTGCGCTTTCGTGCAAGAAAAGGACAGAGCCTGGCGGCGAGGTTGCTTCTCCAAGGCTATGGCGACGTCAGAGTTGTAACGGTGAAACAGCCCAAGTTCGAGGACTTGCTCAAGGACGTTTTATGATCCGCCTTCTGAAGTTGCTCGAAACAGACGTATTACTGGCGGCCCCAGAGCTGCTCGGATGCTACCTTGTCCGCAGCGAGATGAAGGCTCGAATCGTTGAGGTTGAGGCCTATCGAGGTTTCGAGGACCCTGGCAGCCATGCGTATCGGGGGCAAACGTCGCGTAACGCGGTGATGTTCGGCAGGCCCGGATTGGCATATGTCTATTTCACCTACGGCATGCATTGGATGTTGAATGTCTCTGCATTTGCGGAAGGAACCGCAGGCGCTGTTCTCATCAGGGCCGCTGAGCCTTTGGAAGGTTTAGAAATGATGTTTGAGCGGAGACCCTTGGCCAAGAAGCCTGAGGACTTGCTTTCCGGCCCTGCCAAACTCACGGCGGCCTTTGGAATCGATCGCCAGGACAACGGTTCTGATCTTTTTAGCGCCGATTCTGTACTGCGCCTTGAGGGCCGCGACATCCAACCACAATATGTTGTCGGCACTCGGATCGGTTTGCAGAAAGGAAAAGGAGACGACCTGCCATGGCGGTTCTGCGATTCAAGCGCCGCAAGATGGATTTCGAAGCCGGTTCCCTTCGCTATTCGAACAAAGAAGCCGTCATAATTAACTCGTGGTATATGTTGCTAGACGACATTGGAACGAGGCTGAAGAAGGTTCCGTAGATTCCTACGTTTGGCCGCTAGTTGAAGGTTATCGGCCCGCTACGCACTTTCGAATTAGGTGGGACGAGGATTACGTTAGCCTGAGATATCGAGTCGTCGAGCAATATGCCAAGAGCATTGAAACGCGGTACGGCGGCGCCGTTTGGCGGGACTCCTGCATCGAGTTCTTTTTCTCGCCAGGAACGCCAGGTTACTTCAACTTGGAGGTCAATGGTGGCGGCACTTATCTGTTCGCTTACCAAACAGCGAGAGATGAAAATCGGATATTAGTGCCCGCTAAAGATGCATCCCAATTGAAGATACTAACCTCATTACCAGCTCTTCTGGAACCTGAAGTGGAGTCGGAAATCCAATGGCATGCCGAATGCCACATTCCTTATAGTTTGCTCGATAGCATTGCGCCGATCCAGAGGCCGGCCGAAGGCGTTGAATGGAAGATCAACGTCTACAAATGCGCAGAGGCTAACAGCCATCCGCACCATGGTAGCTGGTCCCCAATTGGGACTCCGAAGCCGGATTACCATCAGCCGTTGTTCTTCGGAACGCTACGATTTGAACCTTAGCTGGGCGGAATTTGGCCAATCCGGCATCTAAGTTCGATTGAGCCGGAATCCTGGCAATAATACGTGCAACGCACAGAACCCTTCGTGGAATAACTCGGTTGCCTGAGTACGTGTACCTGCGTGCTAAGGATGGGCGTTAAGGTTGGAGACGTTATCCTGTTAATAGTGCGAGTATTTAGAATACCTGTAAAATTAACAGCTAATAACGCGAAGCAAATGCCCAACAACTAGCGTGGACGCAAAGCAAGGATGACTTTGCTGGAAGCCAACACCGATAGGGGCGGAGGCAGTCCACAACGGCCACGCGAGTGGCGAATCACGGAGGATCGAATGTCTTTACGTATTAACACGAACATTGGTGCGATGAATGCTTATCGCAACTTAAGCCAGACGAGCTCGGCCTATAGCAAGTCTATGACCCGACTCAGCACTGGTCTTCGCATTAACGATGCTTCTGACGATCCTGCTGGCTTAATCGCTTCAGAGAAGTTCCGAGCGCAGATTTCCGGTATCGACCAGGCTGTTCTTAATAGCCAGGATGCTGTTAACTACGCGAAGACGGCTGAAGGCGCTCTCGGCGAAGTCAACACGCTTCTCCGCGACGCTCGCAGCCTTGCTGTTGCTTCTGCCAACACGGGTACGTTAACGTCTGCACAGATCGCAGCGAACCAGAACCAGCTTAACTCGATCGTTAGCTCTATCAATAGAATTTCGACCAACACCCAATTTGGAACCAAGAAACTCCTTGACGGTTCGTCAGGCGTTTCTGCTTCCGTAACCAATGGCACAGCTATTAAGTCGATGTCCTTTGGCGGCACGCTGAACGGTTCAGCCATCGCCTCCGACTCGGCCGTAGCGGTTAACGTTACTACAGCAGCACAAAAGGCTGTTCTCGGCTCAGCTGACATGGCTGAGAATGCGATTGCAGCTGCTACTGATGCTGCATTCCGAGCTCTTGCAGTCGGTGCAGACGCCGGCAGCTTCACGATTAACGGCGAGACCTTTACGGCCTCCGCAACTGACACATGGGGCGGTCTGATCGATAAGATCAACCAGGCTTCGGGTCGGACCGGAGTTATCGCCGATAGCCAAAACGATGGTACGAACGGTAACATCCGCTTGACCTCGGTCGGGTACGGCGCGAACGCCAAAATCAACCTGGCCGACGCAAACGGCGTCATCCTTGCTGCGGCCGGTACGGCAACTGACTCCGGCGTTAACGCTGTTGCAACAGTTACCGCCGGTACGGCAGGCCTTGGTGGAACCTCGTTGGCAGCTACCTTCACCGGTGGCGCGAACGGCGCTAGCGGCCTTACGCTGACTGACTCGGTCGGAAACATGGTCGTGCTCAACGAAGCTGGCAACGCGGTTGCTAACCTTGCTGGTGCAGGTCAGCTCACGGTTGGTGCGTCCCAGTTCCAGATCGGTTCAAACTCCGGTCAAACGGCTTCTCTGTCAATCGGTAACTTCAGCGCTTCGACGCTGGGTATTTCCGCTCTTGACCTGACGAGTGCATCGGGTGCGTCGACTGCTTTGACAGCGATTGACACGGCGATTGACACGGTTACCAAGGCCCGAGGCGACATCGGTTCGTTCCAGCGCAACACCCTTGAGTCGAATATTCGATCTCTTGGAATTGCCAAGGAGAACCTTTCCGCCACCGAGTCCACGATCCGAGATACCGACGTAGCATCCGAAATGACGAACTTCACCAAGTTGCAGATTCTGCAGCAGGCGGGTATGTCGATGTTGGCTCAAGCCAACAGCGCTCCGCAGTCCGTTCTTTCGCTGCTCCGCGGATAAGTTCCTCCGCGCAGCCGCAACTTTCACGGCCCGGGCTTCGGCTCGGGCCTTTCTGCTTTTAGCCAAGCCTCGATTTGCTTCTTAACCGACTTCGAATAAAACAGATTTCCAAGAAGCGTCTTCTTTTCGCGTGGTTCGATCAGCATTCGAAATGGAGTGTTGCCGCTCTTGCCTTCAATCGACACCCACTTGCCAAGGCCTGCGAGCGCGTGCGGATTCAACCGATATCGAACGTGTTCAATCTCGTCTATCGATACCTCGAGCTCGGTGGTTTCTCCATAGAACGATGCCGATTTGCTGTTCAAGCTTAAGAAACCAATGTCTTCATGGGGGTCGAGCAGTCCGGCATACGCAGGTCTCGCAAAGCCGACAAAGATCGCATTTTCATCAAGTTTGATCTCTTTCGACTGGATTCGACGCCGCATCTCGCGTTTCAGGCGGGGATTCTCGAATGCGCCAACGAAGTTGACGAGTAGCCACATCAAAACGACGGATCCGGCAACATACCAAAGACCTATTCCCGTGAACTGCTGGGTTCGGACGGCTAACAGGACGCCGTAGGCTGCCAATGGCACGCATATTGCCGCCGGGATAAGGTTGCCCAACACTTGGCGCCGCAGATTCCATAGCTTAGGTTGATCGCGTCTCACTCTTGGCATGATACACTGTTCTGAACGCGATGGCGAAAGGACAATTGAAGGTTATAAAGGCAATGCCGGGACTTGGCCCCACAATGCCAGCCATCAAACGGCTCCTCAAGGCAGGCGAAGGCTTTGTTACTTCGTTTGCCGACCCGCGTTTGCGCGCCATCGCAGAATATGTGCCGCCTGAAACCGGAGTCGAAATCCTGCCTTTTGGAGCAGTCGTTGTCCGGTTCCTGCAATGGACCGGCGCTTCTGTCGACCAGCTGCCTCAGCGAGGCCTTGTTGAGGCTGCCGTTGCCCAAGCTTGCCAAAGCCTCGAAGCCGATTCGCCTTTCTTCGCCACACGGATCTACGCTGGATTGCACAAGCGTCTCGCAGAAGCTTTCGAATTGCTTCGGAATTGGGATATTGATGACGCCAGATTGTTGGAAATAGCCGAGAAGTGCTCCAGCGCAACTTCGATCAAGCTGAAGTACCTGGCGCAGATACAGCGCGAAACAAGAGCGATCCTCAGCGATTTGGGACGAACGTTCAACGCAGATAACATCCTGCAGGCATGCGATCTGACATTGCCACAAAGCGCATCATTTCCAGAAGTCGTCATTTTAGCGGGCTCAGAGTATTCGCCAATCTACGCCAAGTGGATCAAGTGGATCAACGCCCAAGGAGTCCGAGTAACCGTCTACATTGACCATGCGCTAGATTCCGACCTTCTCTTTGAAGACGGAGCGGATTTGGCAGCGGATCTTGGCATAGAGCCGTCGCAGGAAAACGGCGAGAACCCGTTTCTTGAAGCCCTTTTCTCAAACAAGCAACCGGATGATCCGCAAATTGACATCAAGATCATGTCAGCTTCCGATCCGCTGGCGGAAGTCGAGTGGGCGCTTCGCGGTTTCGCCGAAGAACACGAAGCAGGAACCGAATGGGATCGCATGGCCTTGTTTGCCCGCGACATCGATACTTATGGGCCGCTCATCCAGGCTGCATCTTTGAGCCTGGGAGTTCCAGTTCAGGTTGCGCGCCGAGGACCGGTGCTGGCGAACGGTTTCGCCAGGCTGGTCTTGCAAGCTCTCAAGTTCTTGGCTTCGAATGATGTTCGCACAATCGGACCGGTCTTACGGAGCACCTATGTCGGGTTGACTCGAAGCCAGTGCGAGCAGGTCCTCGTAGCAGCCAAGGCATCTTATGGAAACCGCGAAACCCAGTGGCAAACGCTAATGGAATGGGCTGAGCTACACACGGAGGATATTTCTTGGCTCAAGCCGCTCCTGGCGTGGAGGCACAAGGCTTTGAACGAGCCCGCGAGCCTGGCGCTTTGGGCAGATCGGATCAAGCGGCTGCCTGAAGAACAACCTTGGCTTGATCGGTCGCCGGTCGGTCAGCCGCTGAGGCAGCGCGATTCCCGGATTCACACAGCCATGCAACGCGAACTAGCTAATCGAGCTTCGGTGCGACGGGTTCGCCAGGATGAGGTCTTGACCTTGGGACAGTTCGTTAAGGAAGCCGAAGCTGTGTGGAGCCAAGCCGACTGCAGCATTCCGCCCAATCCGCATGGAGTGCGCGTGTTCTCGCAAACCGACGGTCTTGATCGCGTCGAGTCGCTTCATGTGTTGGGCATGCTGGAAGGCGTGTTCCCGAGACGCCGATCTGAAGATCCCATTCTGACCGACCTCGAACGGGCGGAAATCTCGCTCTACCTTGAGACTCGACCTCTACCTGACTCCCATAAAGAGGCAAGAAGAGAGCGCGATCAGTTCTATCGGCTGTGCGCGGCGGCTTCGAAGCGTATCGTCTGCAGCTATCCGTTGACTGACGAAGAGCGCGACAACGTGCCTGCTTTCTATCTGGAGGAGTTGGCAAGGATCGCTGGAACCAGGCTGAAACGCATCGACCGTGAGAGAACTCACTGGGCGCCGCCGTTGGAGGAATGCTCGACCGAACGAGACAGGAGCTTAGCGGAAGCGCTTGCCGGCGAGCGAGAGCCTAGTGCAGACGACACTTTGACCGTTGCCGAAGCGATCGCTCTTTCGATGCCGGTTGCCAACGAAGCCTTCAGTCCGCGCCAGTTGCGCGACGCCTATGAATGTCCGTTCCGGTTCTTCGCGCATCACCGTCTGAAGTTGCACTCACCAGGAAGATTGAATATTTGGTCGAACTTGATCCATTTGCCGCGTGCAGCAGCGTTGCCCCTAATCGAGACAAAGGACAAAGCCAGAGACTCGATGAAGCTCGCGTTGGAGACCGAAATCGATAAGGTATCGGCAGAGCTCAGCGACTGGCAGATAGGAGTCATAAGAGCAGGCGGCGAGCGCTTGATCGAAGAATGGGTTGAGAGAGAGTTTGCCAAGCGAGAGAACTGGAGCTTGCCCGGCGACACGACCGAGGAACTCATCACATTTGGCGAAAGCAAGACTCGCGGCGTGCTGAAGACCAATACCGGAGAAAGCGTGCCGATCCAAGGCTCTATCCCGGCGTTAACCAGGCAAGGGAAGGTCAATATTGGGCACCTTTACCGGCGCAGCCAGTTCAAGGTTGAATCGGGAAGCAAGTTCGAGATGAACGGCAGCGCGCTCGAGTTAGGCGCCTATCTGGCTGCAATCTTTGAAAAGGGTAAAGCCGCTGCGCTTGACGTTGAGACGATGAGCGACCGGCGACTTCTCTATATCACCGACTTCGAAGACCCGCTCGCGAAGTTCAAAGCGCCTAAAGAATCGGGTCTCGAAGTCAAGCCGCTCGGGCCGCCGGATAAGTTCTTCGATATGATCAAAGAAGCGCTGGGACAGGCCCTAGGCACTGTCAAAGGCTCGAAAACAAACGCCAATCCCGACGATCACTGCACCAACTGCGATATGGGAGAGATCTGCCGTCGCTCAAAGGACTTCAGCGAGGAGGATTCGCCGTTCGATGAGTGACGCGAAGCGCTTCGAGCTAACCGCTGAGCAGAAGGCCGTCGTCGAGTGCGATGACAAAAGGTTCCTGGTCCGTGCTTCGGCTGGCGCGGGCAAGACGTCAGTGCTTGTGGAACTCTACCTGCGCCGAGTTATGGCCGAGGGCTACCAAGCCGATGAGATTCTGACCATCACCTTTACTCGAAAAGCTGCCGCCGAGATGAAACGCCGGATCGTGGGTTGGCTCATCGAGGCTGGCCTGCCTGACCAAGCGCAAATCGCCGAGACCGGTCCGATCCAAACGATCCATGGATTCTGCGAGCGAATGCTGAGGGAAAACGCCCTTGAGGCTGGCTTGGATCCTGAGTTCGATGTCCTTGAGGGCTCGAAGAAATCGGCCCTGTTTGAAGAGTGCTTGAAACGAACGCTTGCTGAAGCCAGCGACAACTGCCCGGAAGCCGCTCAGCTCATCAATAGGCTCATTGGCAAGTTCGGCTATCAGGACAGGCAGCCGCACGACAAGCTGTCCAAAGCCATTCGGCAAACGGTCGAACAGCTTCGCGGATGCGGCGCATCGCTAGACGAAACAAGGCATCTTTATCGATCGGCCGAGTCGGTGCGCGAGATTTGGCGCGAGCAGTTCTTGGCCCAGTATTCGACGGACATCCACGCGGCGCTGGCGGCTCTAGAAGAAGCAGACTGGCCTAAGACCCTCAAGGACTTGAAGCTTAAGCTGCCGACCAATGTGGGCGGGGCAGTGAGAAGCTCTGAGAGGATCCTCGATGCTGCGGCGGACACCTGCGGTCTGGTGCAACTGGCTTGTTCGGCCTGGGAGTTGCTGGAATACGGCATGACCGATTTGCGGGCCTTGGATTTCACCAAGCTCGAAGCTGCGGCCGTCAAACTCCTCGAAAACAACCCGAACGTACGTATGCGGCTTCAAAGCCAATACAAAACGGTGCTGATTGACGAGGCCCAAGACCTCAATCCCATGCAGTATCGGCTGCTAACAGCGCTGGACTTGGATCGAAGTATGATGGTCGGCGATGCCCAGCAGTCGATTTACGGTTTTAGGCAAGCCGATGTCCGGCTGTTTCAAAGAGCTATCGAGACCCTGCCATCCTTGCAACTCAGCAGAAACCACCGGTCCGATGCCAGCATTTTGGCGTTCGTTGACGATGTATTCTTGCGATATTGGACAGAGTCTTATGTGCCGATGGGCGAGCGGCCGGATGCTTCCGACTTCGATTTGTTCAACGAGCCCGATTGGGGTGGCGTTGAGTTTTGGGTTCAGCAAGACAAGAACACGAGACAAATTGCCGACTGGATAAAGGAACTCAATAACGAAGGCGTTCGGTACTCCGACATCGCCGTGCTGACCAGGCACAACTACTACGCGATCGAGATTCAAACGATTCTTGAAGCGCTGGGTGTGCCTGCTCGCGTTGTTGGCGGGTCCGAAAGGTTCTATACTCGGCTCGTAGTTCGCGACATCGCCAACGCCTTAAGAGCCTTGTCCGATCCCTATGACGACTACTCGATGCTGGCGGTGTTGAGAAGTCCGTTCGTCGGCGCTTCGTTGGACGCTATCGCCTTGCTGGCGATGCAAAGACCGGTGATCGAAACGCTGCGCAACGGCGAGCTGCCGCTAGCTGGCGACTCTTCGAAGATTGCCGAATTTCTGGGTTGGTTCGACCCGCTGGCCGCCTATGCCGACCGGCTTCCGGCCTGGGAGACGATTGCCGAGATGTTCGTTTCGAGCCGGTACATTGAGAAACTGGCTCGAAAGCAAAGCTGCCACCAGCTCATTGCCAATGCGAGGAAGGTGCTTGTTCTGGCGACAAGCGAACCTGAGCTGGGACCCGCCGACTTTGCCGAACGAATCCGCGAGATCCAAGATATGGGCCATCGAGAAGGCGACGCGCCTGCGGTCGATGAAAACGTTGAGGCAGTGACGTTGATGACCATTCACAAGGCAAAGGGCCTTGAGTTTCCTGTCGTTGTCATTCCCGAGGTTCACTACTCGCCAAAGCGAAGGCCCGACGATGTGATTGTCGATCCCTGGCTACAGATGGTTGCGACCAAGTTCGGCTCGGTCAAGACTTTCTATGCGGCATGGCTCATTGAGCGCAAGTTCGAGCGCGACGTCGAAGAAGAGATGCGGCTTCTCTATGTAGCGTTAACGCGCGCAAAGACACGGCTGTGCGTTGCAGCTTCGGGAAAACCCAGCCAGTCGGCGAACCTCGGCCAAAGAATCTATCGGGACTTCGGTTTGAGCGGCGGCGGTCCTCACGGTTCCTTGGTGCGCCGAGACGAGACCGAGATCGAGCCGCCAACCGAGTAAACTTGAGGCATGGCGTTTCTAGCTGCTTGCGCTCAGTTCACACCTGTCAAGGCCGATTTACCCAAGAACCTCGATCGAATCGTTGAGTATGCGCTTGCGGCCTATCAAGAAGGATGCGAGTTGGTCGTCTTTCCCGAAACGATAACCAGTGCCTATTTCCTGGAAGGCGGGGTGCTGGAATCCTCCTTGCGAAGCGAGCAGTTGCTGGCAGAATTGAAGAAAAGAACGACAGGCAAACTGGACCGCCCCATTGATCTACTCATCGGCTTCTATGAGAACGACAACGGCCACCTCTATAACAGTGCCGCCTATGTCGAACTGGGCAAGGACGAATGCCGACTCGTCCATGTCTATCGCAAGTTCTTCCTCCCGACTTACGGAGTTTTTGACGAAGAGCGTTTCGTGGCGAAGGGCCGCGAGTTGGGAGTCTTCGATAGCAGGCTAGGACGCATGGCGATTCTGATCTGCGAGGATGTTTGGCATTCGCCGCTGTCGGCATTATGCGCTCTTAGCGGGGCTCAATTGATTTTGGTTCCGAGCGCTTCTCCGGCACGCGGCTTTTCAGGCGAGCAAATCGGAAATCTAGACCGTTATATGCGCATGCTGAAGGCGATCAGTGAGGAGCATGGCGTCTATTGCATGAATGCCCAATTGACCGGCTTCGAGGGAGGCAAAGGCTTTGTCGGCGGAAGCATGATGGTCGATCCAACTGGCCGAGTCTATGCCCAAAGCCCTGTTCAAGAGGAGCATTTGCTGATCGCCCCTGTCGATCTTGATCTTGTTGATATTCAGCGAGCCCAGTTCCCCCTCATATCGGATTTGCAGTCGTGCTGGGAGGACATCAAGCGGATTGCGCTTAGCATCTAGATGGCCAGGTTTGTTAACAATCTGCGAAGGTGTTCGTTCATCTAGCGATCGCAGTCTGAGCCTAAACGATCCGTTTTGATCTCAGAAGTTACAGGCAGTTCTTAACACAGCCTTAACATAATCTTGGTACGCTGAAGTTCGATGAGGAGACAACAATGAACATTCGAACGATCTCAATTGCTTGTGTGTCCGCAGCTGTTGCGGCTTCAATGTTAGGTTGCGGCAAGTCTGGTTCAGGTGAAACCGTCAGCATTAATATTGACGGTTCAAGCACGGTTTTTCCGATTTCTCAAGCTGTCGCAGAAGATTACATGAGCGCGAATGAAGGCGCAGACATAACGGTCGGCGAAGCTGGTACCGGTGGCGGGATGAAGAAGTTCGTTCGCGGCGAGATTGATATTTGCGATGCTTCTCGTCCAATCGAGACGGAAGAGATCGCAGAGTGTAAAAAGAACGGTATCGACTTTGTTGAGTTGCCGGTTGCTTTCGACGGTCTGACGATCGTGGTTCACAAGGAAAACAGCTTCGCGAAGAATTTGACAGTTGCTGAACTAAAGAAAATATGGGAAGCCGGAAGCAAAGTCAAGAACTGGAGCGAAGTTCGACCAGGATTTCCAAACAAACCAATCAAGCTATTCGGTCCAGGAACAGACTCTGGCACCTTTGAGTATTTTACTGAAGCGATCATCCACAAGAAAAAAGCGAGCCGATCTGACTATACGGCTAGCGAAGACGACAACGTGTTGGCTCAAGGAGTTGCTGGCGACAAAGACGCCCTCGGATACTTCGGTTACGCGTACTATGATGCGAACAAAGATAAGCTCGCTGCTGTGACCATTGATGGGGTCGAACCGACTCCCGAAACGATTACTAACGGCACCTATAAGCCACTTTCCCGTCCGCTGTTTATCTATGTCAGCACTAAGTCGCTTGATAAACCGGGCGTTGCGAAGTTTCTGGAATACTATATTGCCAACGCTTCCCGCCTAGTCGAGGAGGTTAAGTACATCAAACTCTCGGATGAGGCTTATAAGCTTATTGCAGACCGCCTAGCAAATAAAGTCACAGGTTCTGCCTTTCAAGAAGGCGGCTGGATTGGTATGAAGCCTGAAGATGTCCTTTCAAAGGAATCGAGTAAATAGGGAGTTACGTTCTTGATCGCCGAGAATCTCGATAGTTCAGTTGCGCCAGTTCCGACTTTCTTATGCAGGAAGCGGAACTGGCAATCTATCAAAGAGTTAGGCGTTCGCCTGTTCTGCTTTCTCTGCGCATCTGTCTCCATAGCCACAACGCTTGGAATCATCTTCATCCTTTTCAAAGAGGCTTTCATCTTCTTTACCAAGGTGTCTCCCTGGGAGTTTTTCACCGGAACCAAGTGGGCGCCGCTTTTTGAGCCAAGCAGCTATGGCGTGTTACCTCTGATCTGCGGCACATTAGTCATCACGCTTGGGGCTGCAGTTTTCGCTTTACCTCTAGGTGTGCTAGCAGGTATCTATCTAAGCGAATATGCATCGCCGAGGGTTAGAAACACGCTAAAACCTCTTCTTGAGCTGCTCGCAGGTATACCTACTGTTGTCTACGGATACTTTGGAGTTTTGTTTGTTACGCCTTTGCTGAAGAACATTTTTCCAACTATCGAAGTATTCAATGCACTATCGGGTGCGATCGTTGTTGGAATTATGATTCTGCCGTTAGTAAGCACTCTATGCGAGGATGCCCTCACTGCGGTCCCGAGATCGCTTCGAGAAGGTGCCTACGCGCTTGGCTCAACTAAGTTCGAGGTCACTTTAAGAGTTGTTTTACCGGCAGCGCTGTCTGGCGTGGTTGCATCGTTCGTACTAGCACTGTCGCGCGCAATCGGAGAGACTATGGCCGTTACTCTAGCAGCCGGCATGTCGCCGAAGTTGAGTCTGAATCCTTTGCTTAGTATTCAGACGATGACGTCCTACATCGTCCAAGTTAGCCGTGGCGATACTCCTGCGGGAAGTGTTGGATATCAAACAATATTTGCGGTAGGGGCGACGCTCTTAGTAACTACGATGTTGATGAATATTCTGGCCCATCGCCTTGTTAAGAAGTTTAGGCAGGTTTACACCTAATGTTGGAGAGTTCGCCGCTATTAAGAAGAAGGCAGTTGGCCAGTTCAGGCTTCTCCGCGATGTGCTTCATCGCTACGGTTATCGGCATTATCATGCTCATCGTCCTTCTATACACGATCTTTAGCGATGCGAAGGGCAATCTGTCATTGAAGTTTCTCACTTCGCCGCCTTCAAGATTTCCTGAAAGATCCGGCATCTATTCCGCCTTGATGGGATCGCTTTGGGTGGTCGTATTAACCGCAGCAATATCGGTGCCTATTGGCGTAGCGGCTGCTATTTATCTTGAGGAGCTTACAAGGCATAAAACGCGTTTTACTGCGTTTATCGAGTTGAATATTTCCAACCTATCGAGTGTTCCTTCAATAATATATGGACTCCTTGGGCTGGCCTTGTTTGTCAGGTGGATGGAACTCGATCGCAGCGTTATCGCTGGCGCACTGACGATGGCTTTGCTCGTTTTGCCGATGATCATAACAGTATCTCAAGAGGCTCTTAGAACCGTACCATTATCCTATCGAGAAGGTTCGATGGCCTTAGGCGCTACACAGTTGCAGACTGTCCGTCGGCAAGTCCTGCCTTACGCTATGCCGGGAATACTGACCGGCGTAATCCTATCGTTGTCGAGAGCGATTGGTGAAACAGCGCCTCTCATCATGATCGGCGCAGCATCCTTCGTAAAATTTGCTCCGAAAGACCTCTCTTCGAGCTTCACCGTGTTGCCAATTCAGATATTCAACTGGACTTCCCAGCCGCAAGAAGGTTTCCACAAGGCCGCGGCCGCCGGCATTGCAGTCTTAATGGCTTCTTTGTTGGTGCTCAATTCCTTGGCTATCTACTTACGCCGAAGGTATCGAGTCTCAAACTAAGGCCGCCCGATGCCTAGAGGACCTGCGTGATCGGCGGTTAAAAAGGCTCCGGGAATCTAGCAGCACCCTCATCTTGGACCGTGATCTGTAGTTCTCGTCGGGCTGAGTCGGATAAAGATAGGATTTACCAAGAGCTATCCGTCTTACATGGCCTCGAAAGCCGGAATGCTGTCCTGGTAGTCATGATTCTGACTGCTCTGATTGCCGTTACAATCGTTGAAAACGAATGCTATCGTGATTAGGCAGCGCTATCAGAGGAAGTCTTGAGCCATCCTAGAGTGTGTAAATAAAAGAAAGCAGGGTCGCTACTTTTGAAGCGACCCTGCTTTTCGAGTTTCTTACTTGTTTCCGAGTGCGGAACCAGCTCGATTCTCTATTTGATCAGGTGACAAATTGGGGTTTGTACCTGCGGGAGGGGTACCTGTTGGTTTTTGCTCAGGACCTTTTCCTCCACCTTGGACTTCACCTTGGCCAGCTACGGCCTCAGCTTTCTCTTCTCCAGCGCAACCTGCGAGGATTGACGCGAGGAACAATGACGATATGAACAGGGCGCTTACTTTTCGTCCCATAGATACTTGCTCACATCAGTCCTTACTAGACTGCCTCCTGCGATATTCGGTGTCCAGTTCGTTCCTGCAGCGAGAGCTGCTGGATTAATCGATGACGCGTGGCCATCTGTCCAGGAAACGACCGCTTGGCCGGTCTTGCGAAGGGCTACGCCGCCTGTAAAAGCGCCTTCGGTTCTGTTGTTCTTCATTTGATCAGAAGGCCAACCAGAACCCCAGTTGCCGAAGCAGTTCGCCGGGGACATGTTGCAATCAGGCTCTTCAACCGTGTATTGGTTGTAAAGCAAGGACAGATTGCCATAGAACCACCATTCGCCGGTGCCTTTCGAGAAGTCGAAGTGGCTGGCGAACATGACTGATTGTGCGGGGCTGCCCATCTCAGAGCTCGATCGAGGTGATCGAATCCAAGTGGTCCAGTCGCCTAGCGTGGGGCTGCAGACAGTATACGCATACGCAAATAACGGATATTCGCAGTTCGTAATTGTCCTTGAGTTCCAAGACAGCGGCACTTGTTGGGTAAGAGGGTCAGACAGAATGTCAGCATTCTTCATGTAGGGCAAAACGTTCCAGCCCCACGGTGAGTAGACCTGGTTCGGATCACTCCAGTTCCAACCCAGCATGCCGTTACCGAGGCCCCAGCAAGTGTCAAGGACGAACTTATCGTCATTGTCGGCCTGGTAAATGATTTCGGCTGTGGTCGTTTGCTTGCAGTTAGACAAGGAAGCGGCTCCCTTGGCGGCTGCTTTTGCTTGCGCAAATACAGGGAACAAAATAGCTGCCAAAATGGCGATGATGGCAATAACGACAAGGAGTTCAATCAGCGTGAACGCACGCGTTTTCATAACCTATACCTCCAAATGATAGTGCATGGCTGAAACATAAGGAACGAGCCATGAACATATACAATATACACCTTGTCTTGCGAAGTCGGACAATTATTTTTCGAAAAAGTTGGAGATACTGTTTATCCGCTCACGAATAGTGTAAGTATTTATCACTTATAATGATGTCAGCTAACAAACGTCAAATCATGAAGAAGCCATAGATATCATTCAACGCATTCAAATCATAGCGAAATCCAGATGGAGATAGCGAATGGTCATTGGAGGTCGCTTAAGCAGCATAGGTAGAAACATTTGCACGATATGAAAGTCAAGTCGCGCCGAAAGGAGTACCGAAGATGATTTGGCCGGAACGTTAAACGATGATGCTTTTGGGGGCTTTCTTAGAAGAAAGGTTTTGGGACGCCGTCTAAAGGCCCCCTGATTTCCTCCGACCATAAACAAAGAACCGTCCCCCAACTAAGGAGGACGGTCGCTTTAAGGTTATATGGAACGAGCAACGGGATTATTTGCCGCCGAGGGCAGAACCTGTGGATTGATCCGCGTTCTTGCCCGCATCTGTCACGCCAACTTGGTCTGCGCTGATGCCTTGAGTCTTGGTACCTTCCTTGCCAACGCCCTCTTTGGGAGTGGATAGCGTGCTAGGATCGGTATCAGCAGGCTTGGAGCATCCGAATGCTACGAGCAGGACGAGTGGAGTTAAGATAAGTAGGTTCTTTTTCATTACTGTTGAGTGTCCCAAGGATACTGGTTGTAGTCCGTAATTGCCGTTTGGTCCGGCGTATTGTTGGGGTTGTAGTTGGTTCCCTTGGCTAAGCTAAGAGCCTGGGGCTTGGTTGCGTGGCCGTCAACCCAGCACACGGTGGTGCCTTTTGCTACGCGTCTTGAAACGCCGCCGATCTCATAACCAGCATCATAGTTGCCGTCTTTTACGCCAGATCCCCAGCCGCCTTTACCCCAAGCCGAGGCGCACCACTGCGGGATGGTCCAGCAGTCCGGTGTCTCAACCGTGGTGTTAAGGAGCGGCGTGTCGGTGGTATATGCTGTGAAGTCAAATCCCCAGAAACTGCCGTCGCCATCCGCATAGGAACCTCGGTTAACCAGCATAACTGTATTAGCAGAAGCTGCTACAGCGGTGAAACTGACAGTGCCCTGCCGACCAGGGGAACCAGTCGAAGGTGACAGCCAGACATAGTTGAAGGCATAACCCGGAAAACTAGTTAGAGATAGGACTCTAGAATTCCACATTGTTGGCGTGCCAGGGCCTGCAGGGTCCTGCAGAATGTCGCCATTCTTGACGTACGGATTGACCGTGTAAGCCCAAGTTGAGAACGACAGGCCAGCACCGAATTGAAGCGGGTCTTTGCCCGTGTTCCAGAAGGTGGCATGGACGATCGTATCGTCATAGTCAGCACCATACATGATGAGAGCAAGACCTTCTTGCTTGGTGTTCGACAGGCTGGCAGCCATCTTTGCAGACGCCTTGGCTTGAGCAAAAACCGGGAACAGAATGGCAGCAAGTATAGCGATGATAGCTATGACCACGAGAAGTTCAATCAATGTAAACGCAGATTTCTTCACGAAATAATTACCTCCAAATGAGTTGCTTCGGATCCAACTCCACAGTAAGTTGTCCCGAAGCCAACACTAGTATATGACACATTTTGTTAAAATGGGTAATTTTTGTACGAATATATGCATCGCCAGGATATTGAAGATACATATGTGCATATATATGGCATATTTTGTAACAAATATATGTTTACTGTATGTAAGTGTATAGCTTATAACATAAATTAGTGCATAATATTAGTGTTAGGTTGCGATCGATCAAGGCTAGAGTAAATAGCAAGTCGCATGTCCGTACAGATAAACTGGGCTATGCGACCTGAATCACTTGACTTCTTCAAGACTCTCGTCAACACCCCTTCTCCGTCGGGATACGAAGAGAAGGCTGCCGAGGTCTATCGTCAATACACATCACAATATGCCGACAAAGTCGTCACCGATGTGCACGGCAGCGTGTGGGCTGTTCTGAATCCCGACGCCGAGATGAAGATCATGCTTGCCGGCCACATGGATGAGATTGGATTTCTCATCCACTACATCGACGAAGCCGGCCTAATCTATTTCAGCGGCATCGGCGGACACGACAGCGCCATTCCTGTCGGTCAGCGCGTCTGGGTCTGGGGCAAAGAAAAGGTTCCCGGCATCATCGGCCGCAAACCGATCCATTTGCTTGAGGACGATGAGCGCAAGAAGAAACCTGAACTAAAGGACTTATGGGTCGACATCGGAGCCTCCTCAAGAGAGGAAGTCGAAGCCGTTATCGGCATTGGCGATGTCATCACGTTCCAATACGAGTTTGAGATGCTGATGGGCGACCGCGCCACCGCTCGCGGATTTGACGACAAGATGGGCTCTTTCATCGTTGCCGAAGCGATTCGCCTGCTCAAAGAAGAAGGCGGCCTCGATCCGAACGTCGGAGTCTATGCCGTCGCAACAGTCCAAGAAGAGATTGGCCTTCGGGGAGCTAAAACCTCGTCCTACGGCATCGGCGCACAGTCGGGCATTGCTGTCGACGTCAACCACGCCATCGACTATCCCGGAGTCAGCAAGACCCGTTACGGTGCCCTTGACATCGGAAAAGGTCCGTCGATCACGCGCGGCGCCAACGCCAACCCGGTCGTCTTCAAGATGGTCTGCGATGCCGCCAAAGAAGACGAGATTCCTTTGCAAGTCGATGTTTGCGCAGGCGGAACAGGAACCGACGGCAACGCGATGCAGATCAACCAAGCCGGCATGGCCGTTGCCATCATGGGTTGCGCCTTGCGTTATATGCACACGCCGTGCGAGTTGCTCAGCCTTGTCGACGTCGAGAACTGCGCCAAGCTTATCGCCGCCTATTGCCGAAAGGTGAAGCCGGACACCGACTTCACCCCGCGACTCGGCGCGTATTAGACGTTGCTACGATGCACCGCCGACGTCATCGTCGGCAGGTAGCATCAAATCGGTTATACGCCGAGCCGGATGATCGTAAACGAGTGAGCAGGGAAGGTATGCCCAAGCATGCCTTCCTTTAGTTTTAGGGTCTTGGTCGTCTTCTTGCTGACAATGTTGAGCGGGTTATCTTCGGTGTTCTTCTCGTTAAGCCCGCCTTCAATCCACTCAACTCGATACTTGCCCGTCGAAGGCGAATACTTGGGGAAGTCGATAATGGCCGCTTGCGGCTTGTCTTGAATGTTAACCACCGCAATCTGCAGCACCTTGCCGTCCTGACTTCGCGTTGCCGTAACATCGAGCGCATCATGGGGTCCATCGAATGACGCCTTAACGCAGACCGGCAGATAGTTGCGCGAGACCATTTGGGTCACGTAATACGGTGGCTGGCCCCACACCGAGTTTGGCGACAGGAACAGCAATCCCTGATCCCATCCGTTGTCGTTTTGCTTGTCGGGCTGCAGGCAGTTGGCCGCGCAGAGGATCTGCACATCGTCGGCAATGCGGGTGATTTCGTTGATTGCGTGGGCATGTCCGAGAGCTCTGCGCATTTCGTGGTTGTTGGCGTTCTCCTCGAAGATATAGACCTTGAACGGCATGCCGGGGCAGAGCTTCTTCAGTTGGCTGATGAACGACCTCGCGCCGGGCAGTCCGCACCTTTCTAGATCGGGCTGTTCGGGGTCATCGTTCCAAATGTGCAGGTCGAACGCAACCTTGCCGCCCTTCGCATGAGCCAATTCGACGATCTTCTTTTGCACGGCGAGGCTCTTGGCTCCGGCTCCGCCTTCGAAGTTGTAGGGATCTTTGATCACATTGTTGTAGGCGAAGTCGCCAACTACAATCGTGATCGAGGGATCCTTCGCCCAGATCGTCTCGGCCAAGGGTTTGAACTTGCTCCAATATTCAACGTCCAATTGCTCTTCGTTCCCTAGCTGGATGTACTTCAGCTTAAAAGGTTCTTTTTGACCGTCTTTGACCCTTTTCTTGCCCCAGGTCGTGTCTGCGGAGCCGTTGACATACTCGACGAAATCGGCCATATCTTTCTCGGTCTCACCGATGTAAAAGTCTGGAATGCACAGAAATCCGGCTGCCCGGCAGAACTTGATGAACTCGATGATTCCCCAGCCGTTGGACGAATGCGGATACCAGAAGCCTTTGTAGCCCGGCCGTTCGTCGCGCGGACCGATCATATTCTTCCAACGGTATTCGGGGCAATTGACCATGCATCCGCCCATCCTCAGTACCGTAAGGCCTTGCTTGATTAGTCCTTCGGCGACATCCTTGCGCACCGGCAACCCTTTGAAACGTCCCCACGGTCCAGGCTCAAGCGACACATAGCCGAAGGAGACCTCGCCGGGCCTGCGCAATGAGATTGTTAGCCGGCCGTTCTTCTCGTTGTTCGTTGGCGTTAATCGGTAGGCAATCCGATTCCATCCGCTCTTTTTAGCCTGCATGTTTGTTTCGGCATGTTGTACCTTCCCGTCTGCGCTTTCTAAGCTGAACCAGATGTCCGTGCCTTTGTCGCACAGTGCCCACACTACGCCTTCGTACGGTTTGCCTGCGACGAATCCCATCCCGCGTCGGTTCAACCCCTTGTTAGCTATGCCTACCTCGCCTTTGCCGCTAACAAAGGTTATCTTTTGAACCTGAGGAAGTCTGCCAGAGCTATCGGTCATGAGCTCGAAGGATGATTTGGCTGAGCCGGATACAACAGCATCCCACATGCCGCTGACCTCGCGCAAAGTGTCTTTTTCGACATTGGCAAAGACAACCTTCTGGCCGTTGACTGCGAGGTTGCGATATTCTGCATCGCACTGCCAAGGACGAAGCCCGATGAACCCTCTCATTAGTCCGTCCTCGCTATTGGCGATCTTTGCGACGGTGCTGCCATTTACAAGCACCTCGAACTCAGGGCCGTCGATAGAAATTTGAAGCTTTTGCCAATCCTCATTAACGACATTGCAAGGATAGGTGCCAAGGAGCTTCCAGTTGTTGAGGTGTTTGCCGACGATAACCTGTTTGTTCTTAATGTCGAGAGAGACTTCGTAACCAAAGAACGCATCGGAACCGGGCCTCGGATCGCGAACGTGAAAGATGATTCCTGGGAAGCCGCCGTTCGTTTGCAGACTCCGAATCTCCGCCTCGACTGAACCTTTGTCAAGTTGCAGTCCTTCCCAGATCAACTTTGGACCGTCTCCCGATCCTGCCTTCAGAATTCCATCCTCCGCATGCCAAGCTCCTCCGTAGGAAAGGAATCCCTTGATCCGTTGGCCCACAGCAGGTTCAGCAAAGCTCTCGCCGAAAACCATCTGGCTGTAGATTCCGCCATAAAGCTCATGGTTGACATCCTCAATACAGGCACCTGTTAGATAGCGCGAAGGGCGTGAGATAACAACGGAAGGGTCGACGGTGATGGTTACGGTGTTTGTCTTCAAGGCGATACTCGCTAAGCAGGCTAATAGGATCACGCGCCAAGACTACCCTGATCACCTGTTCACGACTCAATCCAACCTAAAGCATGGGGCTAGGTTCGAATATACTTATGGTTAATGAACCTGGGATCTACGTTAGAAAAGGTGATTCGCGGCGAGGAGCTTAGTCTTGAAGAAGCGAAAGAAGTGATGAGCTTGATGGTTAAGGGCGAAGCGACGCCCGCACAGGCTGGCGGCATCATGGTTGCTTTGCGGTCAAAGGGCGTAACCGGCCGAGAGTTGGCGGCGTTTGCCGAGGTGCTTCGGGATAGCGCAGTCAAAGTCAGCCATAGCTTCGACAACGTCGTCGACATCGTCGGCACTGGCGGAGGCGCGCCGTCGTTCAACATTTCGTCGGGATCTTCTTTTGTTGCTGCTGCTGCTGGAGCCCGCGTGGCTAAGCATGGCAACCGAGCTGTGACAAGCTCATGCGGCAGCGCCGACGTGCTAGAAGCGCTCGGTATCAACCTTTATAACGAGCCAGAGCGGCTCCTTCATATATTCGAGGTGTGCGGCATCATGTTCATGCTGGCCCCCTCGCACCATCCTGCGCTAAGGCACATCGCTGGAGCGCGAAGAGAACTCGGTGTGAGGACCGTTTTTAATCAGCTTGGGCCGCTGGTGAATCCGGCTCATGTGCAGTGCCAGTTACTAGGAGTGTATAGCGAAACTCTATGCCGGTCGACTGCTGAGGCTCTGCAGATTCTAGGCGCGAAACGGGCGTTGGTGGTCTTTTCTGAAGACGGATTAGACGAGATCTCGCCGTGCGCTCCAACCCATTACTTCAAGGTTTGGGAAGGCGAAGTGAGCGAGGGCAAGCTGTCCCCATCGGACTTCGGTCTTGAGGCGCTGGATAGATCGGCTTTGGAACCTGCACGTACAGTTGACGGCAACGCCACCATTTTGATGGAAGCGCTGTCCAAACCCGACTCTCTAAGGTCAAAAGCGCTCATCCCTAGCGCCGCAACGGCGCTTTGGCTAACCGGCCTTGCCAAGGATCTAAAGGAAGGAGCCGAGATGGCCCGCCAAGCTATTACGTCCGGCAAGGCATTGGAGAAGCTTCATCATTTGGCAGCGGAGTCGCAGGCGCAATGAGCTACCTTAATCGCATATTCAATGTCAAGCGGGAAGAAGTCGCGGAGGCGATGCACAAACGGCCAATCGGTGAAGTGCGTTCTGAAGCCGAAGATGCCGAGACGCCAAGAGGATTCCTAAAGGCGTTAAAGCAAGCTGCCAAGAAACCCGCGCTCATTGCCGAAATCAAGAAGGCCAGTCCATCAAAAGGTTTGATTCGAAGTAAGTTTGATCCCATTGAAATTGCCGAAGCTTATGAGCATGCCGGAGCCAGCGCACTCAGCGTGCTGACCGACGAAAGGTTCTTCCAAGGTTCGTCTGCTAACCTGCGGAAGGCTAAGAAAGCTTGTAGCCTGCCGTGCCTCAGAAAAGACTTCATCTTCGATCCTTATCAGGTTCACGAGGCGCGCGCTTGGGGAGCCGACGCGGTTTTGCTGATTGTTGCGTCGCTTGAGAGATCGCAGATTGAGGACCTTTATGGACTGATCGCCGATTACGGCATGGACGCGCTCGTTGAAGTCCACACAGAAAGAGAAGCCGAGATCGCTCTAGACTTGGGATGCTCACTGATCGGCATCAACAACCGGAACCTCGAGGACTTCAGCACCGACCTTGCGACAACCGAACAGATAGCCCCGATACTCACGCCATACGCGACAGTCGTCAGCGAAAGCGCTCTTGGTTCTGTCGAGGATATTCGACGTGTTCGCGAGGCCGGAGCAGAAGGCGTTCTCATTGGCACGGCTTTCTGTGCTTCTGAGAATATTGTTGCGAAGGTTCAAGAGGTGATGGGTTGGCAACCCGAGTAAAGATCTGCGGTCTGAGGAGGATTGAAGACGTGATGGCGGCCGTAGAAGCAGGCGCTGATGCGGTTGGCTTCGTATTCGAGAAGTCTAGCCCCCGCTATATTGGCGATGCTTGGCCTGAGCTCTGCAGGCAGATTCCACCTTTTGTCTATCGTGTCGGCGTTTTCGGTCCTGCTCCTCGTTCTCTGCCGGATGGCCTTCATGCCGTTCAAGCGCTATGGTCTGAAGAAGACGCGATACCAGAAGGCACCGACTTGATTTGTGCAGTTCGAAATCTCGGGGACCCTAGGCTTGCGAATTGCGAGACTGTTGCGGACAAGTATCGAGCATTTTTGCTGGATGCGTTCGACCCAAAAGCCTATGGAGGAACCGGTCGAGTTGTCGACCTGGATATCGCAGAACAGGTTGTTACGAGTAGTTCGATACCCGTGATACTCGCCGGAGGGCTGAATCCTGACAATGTGGGTCAGGCCATAGCGAAGGTAAAACCATTCGCTGTAGATGTATCAAGCGGAGTCGAGCTAAATCCGGGAGTGAAGTCAGAAGAGTTAATTTGGCGGTTCGTAAAGAACGTTGTTAACGCCAGACAACCAAGCTGAAAAATAAAAAGTGCGGGAACGCTGAAAGGAGAGCAAAGCACGTTCCCGCAAGCCTTTCATCAATGCCTCGTTCTTCGTCGAAACGGAAAACCGTAGCGAGAACTCCGGCGCTTTGATGCTTACATTAAGTATATACGCTCTGGACGCAGAAATCTATGCTTATTTTTTGTTGAATGTATAACAAGATTAGCCAAAGTCTTGTTCTGATAAGCAGAATCTGCGTTTTTGCACCCGCTTTCAGAATAAGTCGCGTCGCCTAAAGCCGTAATCGATAAGCAACAAATGGCTAACATTGCTATAGCGACTGACAAATTGCAATTCTATCGTCAGGCGTCGGTGCAAATATCTGCGATTGGTTTCCGTGTTTGAGCGAGTCAGGTGTTGGTTGCAGATTCTTTTTGGAAACAAGTGCCGCTACGGGGAACTGCACATATCGCCTGGTTGTTGAACCAACAAGACTCGTGGCGCATCAAGACCAACGGTGCGCAGGTATACTCGCGTCCAACCATTATGTGGAGGTGTGCAGCCCTTGTCTGCTGCCATTGTTACCAACCAGCTTACTAAAAGCTATAAATCAAGAATATCTGGAAAGATCAACGTTGTTGACAATCTAGACCTCGTCGTAGAGGAAGGAGAGATCTTTGGATTTCTCGGACCGAACGGTGCTGGCAAGACCACGACGATCAAGATGCTTTTGAGCATTATCTACCCGACATCGGGCGAAGGTTATGTTCTGGGGCGCGAGATCGGCGATATGTCGGTTCACCAAGTCATTAGCTACCTGCCGGAGCGGCCCTACTACTACGAGCACATGACAGGCATCGAGCTTTTACGCTTCTATGCTTCGCTGTTCGGTATTAAGGACGAGGCCAAATGCCAGGCTCTACTTGAGAAAGTCAACCTTGCGCGCGATGCCGGTAAAACCATTTCGCAATATTCCAAGGGTATGCAGCAGCGCATCGGTTTGGCTCAGAGCCTTCTGAACGATCCGAAGCTTCTCTTCCTGGACGAACCGACAGGCGGCTTAGACCCGATTGCGCACACCGAAATCCGCGACCTGATCCTTCAGTTCCGCGGCGAAGGCCGAACCGTCTTTATCTCAAGCCACGAGTTGAGCGAAGTCGAGCGCATCTGCGACCGCGTTGCGATCATTAACAAAGGCCGCATTGAGCGACAAGGCAAGCTCTCCGAGCTCCTTGCTGGCGGCCGAACAGAGATCGAGGCTGAGAACGTGAGTCAAGAGTTCGCTGACACGATTAAGATCGCCGATGCTTCGGTTTCTGTGAAGCAGGGCCGTCTTCTGATCGATATGCCTGAGAGCGTAGACCTGAACGCTGTTCTCGATAGCATTCGAAGCGCAAAAGGATCTATCGTCAGCATCATTCCGCGCCGCAAGCGCTTGGAAGACCTGTTCGTCGATACGATCCGCAACGTTGGCAAGTCCGAAGGAGGCCAGTCATGAGAGCCATTTTTGCTATTGCGACGACCACCGTCGGCGAGGCAATCCGCCGCAAGGTTTTGCTCACCATCCTGCTGATCGGCTTGGTCTTTCTTTCCATCGCGCCTGGTCTTGGCGGCCTAACAGCTCGTCAGGAGACCACCGTTCTAACCAGTATGATGCTTGGTATCATTCAGCTCACCAGTGCGGTCATCGCGATCGTACTGACGGTTTATTTGATACCGAATGAAATTGAGCGGCGCACCATCTACACTATCCTCAGCAAACCGGTGCAGCGCTGGCAGTTCCTTCTTGGGAAATACCTCGGCGCGGTTCTAGCTCTCGGCTTGATGATGCTTCTAATGTCGTTGGTGCTCGTGATCTCGTTCACGCTGGTGCAGAGCGGCGGCACGAACCTCAGCGCAGTCGACTTTACTCAAGTCGGCAAGATGGCCAAAGCGCCTCTGTTCTATTTTGTTCAGATGAGCCTACTGGCAGCTGTCGCCATCTGCTTCTCGACGTTCGTTACGCCTTTGCTTAACTTCTTTCTTTCTGGAGGCGTTTACTTCGTAGGGTCGTTGCTGAACAACGTTTATGAAACGTTCGCAAGCAATCCCAACACGCATCCGGCCGTAAAAGGCGTCGCTCAGATCGTGACCGTGCTGTTGCCCAACTTCGCGAACTATAACGTGCAGAACCCGATTATCAACCCGGGCCAGCAGATTCAAAACGAGTTCATGTACGCGGTTTGGACGGGCTTATACGGAGCGATTTACATCGGCGCGCTGATGGTTGTTGCCATCATCGTCTTCGACAGGCGAGAGGTCTAAATCGTGAAAAGACGAATGTTCCTCGGGGTTATCGCCGCGTTGATGCTCGTTCAGGGCGTGATGCACCACGGACTGATATTCCCTCAGTGGGAAAAGAACTATCAGGTCAAACAGAAAGGCATGGTCAGCGGCCTTGATCCGAGCCAGTTGCTTTTTGCCATGATGGGTCTTCGCGAGTTTATCGCGGGAATTTTGTGGGTTCGCGCGGACTCGTTCTTCGACGAAGGCAACTATGACGCGGTCCTGCCGCTGCTCCGCTTAGTCACTTGGCTCGATCCGCACCAGATCGACGTCTATGCGACCGGTATGTGGCACATTGGCTACAACTTCACCGACACCGAGCAAAGGTCGGACCGCCGGTATATTCCGGTTGCTCTGGCTTTCGGCAAGGAAGGCGCTGCCAACAACTCGGAAACCTACGAGATGTATTTCGAGACTGGTTGGCTGTGGTACCACAAGATCGACGACGATTATAAGAACGCCGTAAGCTACTGGGAGATCGCACAAACGAAGCCGGATATGATTCCTGCTCGTAAGAACCTTTTGTCTATGGCGTATTTCCGGAACGGCCAGATTGATAAAGCTCTGGACATGTACTTTGGCTTATATGACAAAGCGAAAGAGCGAATCGACGAGGACCCGACCCAGTACGCGCTCAAGCAGAACTATGAGACTCTAGAGCGCAATATCGATACGAACCTAGTACGGTTTGTTCAACGAGGTTATGCCGCTCTCGAAGCCGGCACCTATGACCAGGGCGACTACGATACGAAACCTCCATTTGACGTTGGATTTAGCGTCAAGGCAACGGTTGACGAGTCGGCCATCATAACCTTCGAAGGTACTTGGAACGTCTTGCCCGTGGGAACGCGTATCCGCGTCGTTCTAAAGGACAAGGACCTGAGCGTCAAGAAGAAGGTGGATGGCAAAGAACAAGCCGTTTCGATCGATGAGCCGGGCGGCATGAAGTGGGATCAAGGAGACGAAGTGAACTTCAACGCTCCAAAAGACATCACATTCATGCAAGAAGGTCTGTTCGTTCGCAACCGCCGATTCCGAAAGAGAATCGACATGAGCAACGACCGGACGATGTATCCCTTCCGAAAGAAGGATTACGTTGTCGAGTTCTACTATAACCCGCGGTCTGCTCCACCTCACATCCAGGACAAGTTCGGATGGGACGGCATCGGCATGACAGATAAGTACTACCTCAACGATAAGATTCGGACTGGACAAAGAGTCATGTTCGCTCAACTTGAGCTGACTCGCGATCAGATTCTACGCCGCGGCGAATGGGCAGATCGAGTGCCTGTCGTCAAGACTCCGAATTACAAGGAATCGAAGACGGTCGATAAATCGGCCGATATCTTCGAGACTGGATCGGTCCGAGGCACAACCACTAAATAATCGTTCACAATCGAATAACTCAAGAACCAAGCGCCGACCGGCGGAGTGCTAAAATAAGGCAGTCCGCCGGGAACTGCGCGACTGCAGGACGGTGAACTCCGCCAGGACCGGAAGGTAGCAACGGTAAGTCGAACCTCGGTGCGACGCATCATTCCCGGCGCTTGGAGTTTTTTATCTTGGCCTTCGTATCTCTTTACCGCAAATACCGTAGCCAGACCTTTTCTGACCTCATCGGCCAGAACCACGTGGTCAAGACACTCCAGAACGGCATCTCTTCGGGGCGCATCGCCCACGCTTACCTATTCACTGGACCTCGCGGAACGGGTAAAACCTCAACTGCCCGTCTTTTGGCCAAAGCGCTTTGCTGTGAAAAAGGCCCGGTCTCTGAGCCTTGCAACGAGTGCTCGATATGCAAATCGATAACCGACGGCTCGTGTGTTGATGTCTATGAGATGGACGCAGCTAGCGAAGCAGGCGTCGACGATGTTCGCGATAATATTGTCAATGCGACCGAATACCGTCCGATGGTTGCTCGGTTCAAAGTATTTATTATTGACGAGGTGCACGACCTCAGCAACAAAGCTTTCGACGCGCTTCTCAAAACGATCGAAGAGCCTCCCGAGCATATCATCTTTATCCTGGCGACGACAGAGTTCAGCAAAGTGCCGCCGACGATCCGGTCGCGATGCCAGAAGCATGAGTTCCACCGAGCCAGTTTGGCCGACTTGACGAGCAGACTTGCCCATGTAGCCAAGGGTGAAGGCGTCGATATCGAGCCGCCCGCGCTGACGGCCATCGCACGAATGGCTGACGGGGGCTATCGAGACGCTCTGACGGTCCTTGAGCAGGTTATTCTGACGACCGAAGGCAAAGTGGAAGTCGGCCAGATTTACGATCAGCTCGGTTTGGTGGCTGACGAAGTTGTCGATAAGATCCTCGTTGCCGTCCGCGAAGGAAATGTGCCTGGTATCACCAAGCTTGTGCATGAGATTGCTAGACTAGGGCGCGATCCGCGTATGATTCTGGAGTCTCTTCTGTACCGGTTGGCTGACATCACGCGCGTGGCTTATAACATCGACCTAGGCGGAATCGTCGATGCTGCCGGAGACGCGGCTCTGCATGAAGTCAGCACGCGAATCGGCATTCCGAACCTTCTGGCTATCCGCTCCGAGTTGTCTCAGGCGCACAAGGTCATTCGCGATATCACGTTGCCGAGGCTTTGGCTCGAGTCTGAATTGATCCGAATATCGCAGCTATTACAGTTGCCGCCGCCCAAACCGCCTCAGACAAGTGCTGGCGTAAAAGCTCCGGTTGTGCAACCAACGCCGCCGAAGCAAGCCTCAGAGGTAAAGCAACCGGAATCTGCTCCCAAAACTGAGCCAAAGGCTGAAGAAACAGCCCGAGTCGTTATACCTGAGCCAACTGGTAACCTCGAAGTCGATGAAGCGAACCAGATATGGGCTCGGGTCAAAGCAGAACTCGCAAAGATGTCGAAGTTAATGGCCATGCGACTTGGAGACTCACAGGTCGTAGCCATAGAAGGGATGAACATCACAATCCAGTTTTCGCGCCAAATGGATGCCGACTGGGTTTCTGAAGGTCCGAAGCGCCAAGCTGCGATCAATGAAGCGGCTAAAAGGATTTCTGGCAAGCAGTGGCAGATTCAGTATTGCGCTGCGGTCAAGCCAAAGAGCGATAACGGCGACGCCCACACGGTAGAATTGGCTTCCGAGGGTCAAAAACTAGTGCAAATGGCTCGGGACGTGTTTGGTGCAGGCGACACCAAGTAGACCATAATCGAGATAGAAATATGAAACTACCAAAGAATTTCGGCGGCCAGGGTTTTGGCAGCATGATGAAGCAGGCGCAGCAGGCGATGGCTCGCGCACAGACTCTGGAGCAAGAACTCGCACTTGAGGAGATTCCTATCGACAAAGGCCCGGTAAAGGCCATCTTCGACGGAACCGGCAAGATGCTTAAGTTGACGATCGACAAGAGCGTTGTTGATCCTGAGGACTTGGAAGCTCTTGAGGACCTGATCGTCAGCGCAGTGCGCGAGGGCTTCGAGAAAGCCACGGACATGCGTAACGAAAGAGTCCAAGCCATCATGCCCAATATTCCGGGGCTATAAGTGCTCTTTGCAAGGCCCCTTGCCGAGCTAATCGCTGAGCTTGAACGATTGCCGGGAATCGGTCCCAAATCCGCCCAGCGGTTAGCTTTTCATATTCTGAGGGTGCCGGACCAGCAGGCTTTTCGGCTCTCTGATACGATCCGGCACGCCAAGGAGTCTCTGCGCTTCTGCGCGAAGTGCCAGAATGTCAGCGAACACGAACTATGCGAGATATGCCAAAGCCCTCGGCGCGATCCGACTCAGATTTGCGTTGTCGCCGAGCCGCGAGACATCACCGCCATTGAGCGCATCAACGAGTTCCGAGGCTTCTACCATGTGCTTCACGGCTTGCTTAGCCCGATGGACGGCGTTGGACCGGAATCGCTCCGAATTCAAGAGCTGTTGGCTCGCTTAAGCACCGATGTTATTGAGGTCATTGTCGCCACCAACCATAACGTGGAGGGCGATGCGACTGCGCTCTATTTGGCTAGGCTCATAAAGCCTCTGGGAGTCAAAGTGACCCGCTTGGCGCACGGCATGCCGGTAGGGGGCGAACTGGACTATGCCGACTCGGCAACGCTGCTCAGCGCACTCGAGTATCGTCGCGAGATCTAAGGCTCAATACAACACTAACAGCCTCGCTATCACAGAGCCGATGTACCGGACCTCCACAAGCTTGCGCACCGTCAAGGTAATCGAAGCCCAAGCAACCGAGTTGCCGACAACGGTTGTGTCATCAAAGGCCGCATATGCCAGCCGCAAAGGTCGCGGCGCCGAGTCGATGTCCGATTGCGCTAGGTAGTCGCGTGCGGCAGTCGGATTGAGTAGCGTCACGACGCCTTTGTGCGAGACTCCGCCAACGGTGAATGTGTCTCCAACGCGCTCAATGACGCTCTTCATTCGTCTTTGTAAAGCAGTCATTCCGGTTCACCATTCACTTTGTCCTCGTTAATGAGGATGCGCGAATAGGTCGGCACGCTCCCATCAAGCCGAAGAAACGGTCGCAATCGAGTCCAGCCTGCTTCGATGAGGAGATACGGATCGTTCATAGAACCTCGTTTGATCGACCAAATTTGGATGGTTCCTAACGAGATAGCCTCTGTCGCTCCAGGTTCGCGGCAAAGCTGCGCCATCAACTCGCCGCAAATAATTTCAGTTGCGCCGAGATCAAGAGTAGCCTGCAAATTGGAGTCAAGCCCGCCCGAAACATACTCAGGTTTCAACGCGAAAGTAACGACCGGACTCATCTCGGCAATTAGGTTGTCTATGGTCGTGTCAAAAGTAGAAACCGAGATAGAGCACTTTTCTTTCACTCTGGCTCGGGTAACGGTGATACTCAAGCTTGAACCTCCTGTTGCAATTCGACGCTGAGGCGTTCAGCAATGCGTCCGAGTAAAATCGAGTTCTCGCGCACGCATGCCGTCAGTTCCTCAAGGGCAGGCTGGAAACAACTGTTGATTTCTTCTTGGCGTTCCAGCGCATGCTCTAGATAACTCACGAATCGATCGACCGTAGCCTTTTGCTGGTTCAAAACAAACCGAATAAGCCCATAGGATGCGGCAACGAAACTCGCCAACAACCCAAATAGCTCAGGCCAATTGGACATGATGGACCTCCTTTGCAACTTGGGGTTAAGGGGTAAGGTGTAAGAGGTAAGAAGTGAAGTGCCACCTAAATCGTAGACACACATTCTGAGGAGGAATGTGATGCAAACTACGGATATGCGCAGGAGATTTGCGAGAGAGTTCAAACTCGGAGTCGTGAGGCAGATCGATCTGGGCTTGAAGACGAAGGCCCAGACCTGCCGGGAGCACGGGCTTTCGCCTTCTCTTCTCGACCGGCTGGTGCGAGAAGGTCAAGGAAAAGGGCGAGGCGGCGTTCAAAGACCCGAAGGAGCCGAGTCCGGAGCAGCGGATCAAGGAGCTTGAGGCTTCCTTGGGCCGGGCTCATCTGGAGCTCGAGTTCATGAAGGAAGCGCTCTCGCTTCTGAGGAACCCCGAGAGAAAGCCGCTTTGATCCGCCGGCTCGCTTCAAAGTTCTCGGGGCTCTCCAAGAGCCGGATGTGCCAGCTTCTGGGCGTCAGCCGCGCCCTCGTATACAGGAGGCCGAACAGCCGCCCGGAGCGCGCCGCGTTCTTTGCGGCGCTCCGCGACGAGATCGAGTCGATAATCCTGTATTTCACGGGATACGGATACCGCCGCGTTGCGCGAGAGCTGAAGCGCAGAAACTTCATCGTCGGCTTCAAGACGGTGGCCAAAGTGATGCGCGAGAACTCTCTTCAGGTTCATTTGAAGAAGAGATGGGTTCCGACGACGGACTCCGAGCACGGGCTGAAGGTCTATCCGAACCTGGCGAAGGCGTTCGTCCCGCAGGCTCCGGGCGAGCTCTGGGTGTCCGATATCACGTACATCCGGCTGTTCCGCGGGTTCGCGTTTCTGGCCGTCGTGCTGGACGCCTTCACGCGCAAGGCTGTCGGCTGGGAGCTGTCTTCGAACTTGGAGACCGGCTTGTGCCTGAGAGCACTTCGAAAGGCTTTGGAGAGCTGCCCGCCGAAGCCCGGGTTCATCCATCATTCGGACCGCGGAGTCCAGTACGCCTCGAAAGCCTATTCGGAAGCGGTTCTGGAAGCGGGAGGCAGGCTCAGCATGTCGGCCAAAGGCTGCCCCAGGGACAACGCCAAGGCCGAAAGCTTCTTCAAGACCCTCAAGGCCGAAGAGGTCCATCTCCAGGAGTACGAGACCATGCTCGAACTTGAAGCCAGCCTGGAGAGATACATCGGGCGCGTATACAACTGGGAACGGCTTCACTCAAGCCTCGGCTATCTCCCGCCTGCCGAGTTTGAGATACAATTCCTGGCGGGACAAACTACAGCTTAGTGTCTAAGGAATGGGTGGCAGTCCAAAGTGAATGGGCGCCTTAGGTTATTTCGGCCGCAATTGTTTGCATCTTCGCTGAACTTCCTTACCCCCTACTCCCTTACCCCATACCCCAGGTGTCCCTACAGCACTCCGCCGTACATCGTCTGCCATAGTCCGTAGCCGACGTTGTATCGGGCTCGAACGCCGTAGTAATAACGGTCTCGCATCCAAGTCGAATCGGAACCTGAGCCACCCTCGAGAGCACTGAACTCGACGGGAACATCGCTCCGCTGTTGCAGGATCACTCCCTTGATCGGCCGCTTCGTGTCGATTAGGAACCAATAATCGTCGGATGCGCCCGTCAAAAACGGAGACACCACAACTCTCAATTTGCCTTGAAAGGCGTTTTTGTAGTTGTTCGACGGCGTCGTATCTGAGTCGCTTGCCTTGTATACCGCAACAGGACTCTCAACAAGCTCGGTTGCTGTCCACTGCGTTTTCGGACCGACCACGAGCGTGTCAGGCACAATTCCAAGAGGAACGCCCATGTCATCGGGAACGCACATCATCGAGTTGATAGCGGTCGCGAGGCTTGCTCCGGACAACCCCTCGGTCGTGCGGTTTCCATAGGTGGTAGTCCCGGTCGGATGGGAAGTATTGAAGATCGATAAGCCGTCATATCCGGTTGCAGTGAAGCCGGCGGCGAGAGCTTCGACAACGATTTGCTGTCGATGCACGGCAATTCGGTACGCCAAGTCGCGAATGCGAAGACGGATTAAGTCTAGCTGGTCGTCCTCGATGGCACGCCGGTCGACGGCTATGCTCGATTCGAACACCTTGTCCTCGATCGTCATAGCGTATTCGGATAAGCCGGAGGGCTTTCTTTCGTCGAGGAACTCGCGCATCGGAGGAACCGCGCCTAGCCAGGCATATTTCTGGACTGGCATGGTCGTGTTGATGACCGTAGCGATTTGTTCTGCCGTTGAAAGGTCGATCTCAGAGCGATAGGCGAGTTCGAATTCTGCCTTGAGTCCGGGCAGAAGAAGGTCGGGAATGTCAGATTTGGTAAGTGCCAATGAAAATCTCCTTGGTTGTGTTAAGAGCTGATTTCAAAATGCCAAAACGAGCGCTGGTGCCACTGGTCGTAAGACCAGTGTTGAACTTAGGATCGAAGCTTTGGTTTTGGCTCAGTTATTGTTCAGACTTGTCCGCTTGGACCAACAAGACCGAAAAGACGAACGAGGAAATGCCTACAGCGAGTAGTTGTCCACCCTTACACGGACGCCGCCGGCTCCGGTCGATGTGTTCTCGATGCCGACGATCGTACCGATCTTGTACTGGTTCGTCAGGCCCGCGGTCGCGATCTGGACTTCCCAGTCGGTCGTGGCATAGACTTCTTTGCCAATATCGGCAATCGCTGGCGTATAGCCCGAAACGGCCTTGAAAACGAAAGAGCCGCACTTGGTAACGTTCAAGCCCTTGTCGCCTGCCGATCCAGCCGAGTTGTCGACGGTCTCGTTCGCGACACCGGCGAACTTCAAGCTAGCCGTCGCATGGTTCATCGAGCTGAGGTAGCCGCTAGCGTTGATGCCGACAAGCGACCCCTTGTAAATCTTAGCGTTGGTGGCTTTGTAGTTCACTACAAGGCCAGGCTTTTCAAATGTTTCGAATGATTGTGTCAATGCTGCCAATGTTGTTTTCCTTTAGGGTTGTGTCGATTGAGCCTTGCCTTTCGCGATGGAGTCTAGGCTGAGGTCGGGAAAGTAGCGCTGGTAGAACTCGGTCTCCTCGGGAAGCAGTCCCTCAGGCTGGGCTGCAACGCTTTGCTCTGCCGTTTCGGTAAACAGCGAACTTGGCGGCTGCCGTTCGATCAGATCGATCAGGAGCTGGCGCACCGATTTAAGCTCTCCGTTGAAGTCGATGCAGGAAGGTTGAGATAGCAACGCACGGGCAAGAGGAACCTGCGCCGGGACTAGTTTTCCAGCTTTCACATAGTTGGCCAAGGAGCTACTTGTCTCGTCGTCCAGTTTCTTCTTTTCCAGTTCGTCGTATCGCGCCTTCCAGTCGATGTTTCCATCTAGGCTTGCCGTTAAGTAGAACAACCCCTCTGCAAAAAGCCTCGCGCTGGGTATACGAGGATTCCTCACCAGACTGACTTCCCGAATCTCATTCAGATCCGGCGAGAGGCCTAACGATAGGGAAGACGCTCCTGACTTTTGGACAAGGCTCTCCGCTTCTTCGGTCAGCGCCACAACGCCAAAGAGTTCGTTGCCGACCGCCTCAACCTGGGTCAGATAACCAAGTTCAAGAGGCGATTCGGCGTGTTCAATCAGAACCGGCACTGGCAAGTCGAAGTTGAATGCCAACCTTTGGATGTCGTTGGGTTTGATCGTGATGCCTTTGTCCGGATATTCACCGGCTTCAAAGAGCTTGGCCTTGCGGTCGATCCAGCGGGTGTCCGACTGCAAGTAGCTGGGCGGCTCGAGTTGCGCATCTTTCATCTGAACGGCAAGGGCGAATGTATCTTGCGGATCGAGAACCTGCCGTTCGCCTCGATATCCCGGTCCGCACTGGGCCGCCCGTTTGAGAAGCTTATAGGGCGATGTCATCGTTTCATTGCTTGATGCCATGCCTAATAGTAGACAATAAGATACTATTGTCAACTAACGAGTCGAAGCTGGACGTAAGACGTAAGATGTAGGGCGTAAATCACCATCATGCACCAACCCTAACGAACCCTCACTAATCCTAACGCTCTCTCTCGAACACCTCCAGAGCGCCGAAGGTGCAATTCATACCAGCCCAGCCTGAAGGCGAAGCCGCAGGGCTGGGTTTTCGCGACGATGAAGATGAGGGCTGAAAGCCTGAGTCATAGACCTTCAGTTGACAAACGCGCAATCTCCCAACGTATCAGTCGATGAAAAACGACATCGACAAACTGCTCCCTATTTGGAAGCCGCACGACGGACAGCGCGCTTATCTCGAAGCTGATGCGAAATACAAGGTACTCGCTTGTGGCCGGAGATGGGGCAAGACCGACGCCTGCGCAGCTTCAATCCTTCTGGGTCTGATGGAAGGCAAGCCAACGAACAGCCTCATCGTCGCGCCGACACTCGACCAAGCGAAGCTCCTTTTCGAACGAGTCCGCGAAATGTTAACGATGACCGCAGACAAAGGCCTTCTGAACCACGAGGAGATAAAGGTTCGCGCCTCGCCCTATCCTTCGCTGACCTACGGTCCGCATCGTTTGAGAGCTAGGTCCGGGCACTTGGCAAGGGCGCTGCGCGGCAACGAGGCTACTCACATCGTCGTTGATGAGGCCGCATTTGTGCCCGAAGAGGTCATCACCGAGGTCGTGATGCCGATGCTGGCAACAACCGACGGCACGTTGACTCTCATCTCGACGCCTTGCGGCCGGAACCACTTTTACCGGTTCTATCAGATGGGTGCTAACGGCGAGAACGGATTTTGGAGCCGAACTGCCCCGACCAGCGAATCGCCGTTCGTGAGGCCCAGCTTTCTCGAGATCCAGCGCGAACTCATCAGCGAACGCGCCTATTTGACCGAATATGAAGCTCAATTCATGGATTCGGCTGGCCGCGTGTTTCGTAGCGAAGACATTGAAAACTGTCTGGTGCCGAAGCTGCCCCGGGATCCTGCGCCCGAGTTCTTTATCGGAATCGATTGGGCGCGGTACACCGACTTTACGACCGTTGCCGTTATCTGCGGAACGCGGCAGCAAGCCATGCTCATCGAGACAGATCGGTTCAACAGAATGAACTGGGTTGACCAAATCGAACGGGTGGCCAATCTGGTCCTTAAGTATCCGGCAGCGTATGTGCTCTGTGATGCTACAGGAATCGGCGACCTAGCTACAGAAGCGCTTCGAACGCGGTTGCCCCAATTCCGAGTGGGGGAGTTCCTGTTTGGCGCCGCCACAAAACCTGCGCTTGTGAACGGCCTCGTTTGGGTCATCGAGCGCGGAGGCCTGAAGATGACGCCGAACCCGGTCCTGCAGAAGGAGTTGGAGCACTTCGAGTCGACCACGGTGTCCAGCGGATACACCAAGTTTGAGGGCCAGTCCGGCTACCACGACGACATGGTCATCGCCTTGGCTCTAGCGACGCACCAGCTGCCAACCGACTATCGCCCGAAGATTGCCCTCGGCCAAGAGCGCAAGTTTGATGGAGCTGCATAAGAGAAACACAGATGAACATTAAACAATTATTTAGCAAAACTAACAGTCGTAAGAGAAACCAGGAGATTGCACCCCAACTCAGCTATGCTATTCGCAAGGGTCTTGAACTCGGGGTCACACAATTAGCAAACCTAAGCTATTCGGTCTACGACCAGATGCAAAAAGACTCGATGGTCCAGACGGCCATCACCTTGAAGAAACTCGGGGTGATGTCGGCAGCCTATTCGGTCAAGCCTGCGAACGCCAGCGGAGTGGCGAAAAGGAACTCTGAGTTTATCGAGCAGACCTTCCAGCACATGGAAGGCTCTCCGCACACAATCTTGGTGCAAGCCATGGACGCCTTCGCCAAAGGCTGGTCGGTTCAAGAGCTGGTTTATGGTTCTGACGGTAAACGCATTCATTTGACGGCAGTTAAGCCGAAGGACCCGCAGTCGTTCGGGCTTGACCTCGACGCCTTCGGGACCATCACCGGCCTTAAGCTGCGGCTTCCTGGAGAACAGGAAAGAACGCTGCCTCGCGAGAAGTTCGTCATCTACCGTAACCGACCAACGTATGGCGCATCTATTGGCGCAAGCGACCTCGACGCAGCCTATCGCCATTGGCAAGCTAAAACGGTGCTCCTGAACGCTTGGAGGCAGCATCTTGAGCGTTATGCTTCGCCGACAGTCCTTGGCAAGTTCCTGCGTGGACTGCCTTCTGACGAGCAAACGGCGCTGCTCGGCTCGTTGCAGAACCTGCACAAAACCACGGCCATCGTCTATCCCAACGAAATCGAGCTGTCGACTCTTGGCGGCTCGAAGGAGTCCTCGACAGGCTTCATCGAGGCCATCGAGTTCCACAACCGCGAGATTGCCCGTTCGATCCTGGGTCAAACGCTGACAACGGACGAGGGCAGGCGCGTGGGTTCGCTGGCGCTGGGAAAGGTCCACCTGCAGGTCTTCGTGATGCAACTCGAAGCTCTGCGCGCCGAACTCGCCGACCAAGTGATGACCGAGCAAGTCATCAGGCCGCTCACCGAAATGAACTTCGGACCGGGCAACGTACCGGTGTTCGCCTTTGCTCGCTCCAAAGGCAGCCTATTCGCCACCGGAGAGATGGCGTAGCATGGGGTGACGCCAAATGACGAATGACAGATGCCGAATGACAACTTGTTCCAATCCCTCGGCACCCCGAGCGAAGCGCTGGTGTCGAGGTTATTTCGCTCTTGAACGCATCCCTCTGGATTCGCAATTCCGAGGGTTCGTGGTGCGAAATGGAAGTTGGGTTGGAGTACATACAATAACTTAACTTAGGACGCAAGACGTAAAGCATCGAAGTCCAGTTCGCTTGGTTGTAGCCAGCGTCGTAGACGCGGGTGGTTCGTACTCGCGTCCCCTTGTCATCCCGAACGCAGTGAGGGATCTGACCGGACTCAACGCCTGATGGCAGTTCCCGTTTGGAGCGCGAGGGTACCCGCGAGAACTCGTTTTGGTCAGCCGATCTTGACCTCCTTGACAAACTGCATTCTCAGTGGCGCACGGCTATAACAATCCTTCCAAATATACAGCTTTCCCCGGCAATACTCAAGGCGGCTGTCCTCAAAGTCGCCTTGGTGTTTGATCGGAATCGAGAATCGGTTCAATTTCCCTTGTTGCGATCCTGCCTTAAGAATCAATAGCCGATACTCAGGACGATCGTATAGACAAAACAAAACCGCGGCTTGGCTCTCGTTATTGTCTCGCAATATCTGACCCGGCGAACCCTCGATCGCAGCCTTCTCATAAAGCACTTTTGACACAAGTGGCGAGGTTCGAAAAGGCACGCGAACTCCCTCAGAACTGAGGCCATTCACAATGGGATCGCCTTGTGATAGGTTGTAGGCTCCTTCAGTATCATGTCCCTTTGGGTTAAAGTCGATCAACCATTCCTTATCTGCAAAGGTTGATCGAGCGCGAATGCCGTCGCCATACGTGAACGTGATCTGAAGCGAAGTCTGAAGGTCCTTGTTGATGTACTTTAGGAATGCTGCTTTGTTGCCATCGACGCTCTCCCAGTAAGGGATATCAGGCAGGGCATGCAACTTCCCATCCCAGATCAGTGTTCGCCAAACCTTCAGGTTATCCAAGGCATATACAATGGCGAATTTACCGTTCGAAAATGCTCCTTGAGCTTTGATGTCTCCGGTCATAGGAACGGCTAGCTTCAACTTAGGAAGGCCGGATAGCGTCTGCCTATCATAAATCGCCAAGGTATGCAACCTGCGGCACGACACGAACAGGTACTTGTCGCTAGCATCAACCATCGTGTTCGGCTGATCAATCGAAGGCGCTAACAAACTCGAAAAGCAAACGAGGCTCGCAAAGAAGGCCATCAAATTAAGCTACGTATGGTCAACCTTCAATAGTGCAATCTATGCACACTTTTCCGTACTCCGTCAATCGAACGCCAGGCCGCCTAGCCTCTCAGGTAAAGTCCGGAAAACCATGGCAAGTCGCGGAAGTCACCGGCTAAGGCGGAACGCCGTCGCCTACCTATTCTTGAGCCCCTGGATTGTCGGCTTCTTGGCATTCACGCTTTGGCCGTTCATCCAGAGCATCTACCTGTCGTTCACGCGATACAACATCGTCGCGCCGGCAAAGTGGGTAGGCGGCGCCAATTATCGGATGCTCTTGACCCAAGACGAGTTGTTCTGGAAGTCGGCTTGGGTCACAATCAAATACGCCTGCATCTCGGTTCCGCTGGCCATCGTGTTCGGCGTCGCTCTGGCGATGCTGCTAAACGTGCAGGTCAAGGGGATCGCTTTTTTTCGCACGATCTTCTACTTGCCATCGATCGTGCCGACTGTTGCGACTTCCGTCCTCTGGATCTGGCTGCTGAACCCAAACCCCAACATCGGCCTCATAAACCGTTTGATGGGGCTGTTTGGCATCCAAGGTCCGGCGTGGCTCAACACCGCGCCTTGGGCCTTCTACAGCCTCGTTTTCATGGCATTGTGGGGCGTCGGCGGAAGCATGGTCATCTATCTCGCCGGATTGAAGGACATCCCGGTCTACCTTTATGAAGCGGCGGTGCTCGATGGAGCCTCAGTTTGGATGAAGGCGCGCCATGTGACCCTTCCGATGCTTACGCCTGTCATCTTCTTCAACCTCGTCATGGGCATCATAGGCGCGTTCCAGACCTTCACCCAAGCATATGTCATCACTCCCGGTGGCGGCCCCCAAGATAGCACGCTGTTCTATAGCCTCTATCTCTATATTCGAGCTTGGAAGTACCTCGACATGGGCTATGCCAGTGCCATGGCGTGGGTTCTGTTCATTGTTATAGTGGTGATGACGGCGCTCGTTTTCCGAACCCAAAAAAGGTGGGTGCATTATGGGGGCTAAGAGAATTTGGTCATGGTGCGCCTTCGTTTTGTTTGTAAGCTTCGCTGTGTTCCTGTTCATGAATGGCGCGACAACACACCGCGAACACCCCGAACGCAAGATCGTAAGATTCTGGCACCGGTGGCAGGGCGACTGGGAGAAACAGGTTAACAAGATCGTCCAGGCGTTTAACGATAGCCAAAAGGAGTACGAAGTGGTCGCTGTCAGCCTGCCCGGCAGCGGCGCCGACTCCAAAGTCATTCTCAGTTCGATCGGCGGCAATCCGCCCGATCTCATGTCGATGTGGAACGGACCGGTCGCAAACATGGCCGCAAACGGCCTGCTGACTAATTTGCTTGAGTTCATGACTCCTGAGCAGAAGAAACGGTTTATGAACGAAAGCTATCCGGGCATCCGCGACACCGGCATGTATCGCGGAGGCTGCTACGGCATCACCATCGGCACCGACCTGATGGCGCTCTATGTGAATGTGAAACAGTGCCGCGAAGCCGGCCTTGACCCCGACAAGTTCCCCAAGACTCTTGAAGAGCTTGAGGCGTGGGGAATGAAGCTGAACCAGTATGACAAGAAGGGCAACCTCACTCGTCTCGGCTTTCTCCTGAACGATGTCAACTACCTCTCTCGCTCGTTCGGCGGCGGTTTCTATGCGGACGACGAAGGGAAGATCGAGTTGAACACTCCGCAGAACCTTCGCGCTCTGAAAGCGATCGTCGATTATCGCAAACGAGTAGGTTTTGATAATGTATTGAGGTTTCAAGCTGGACTAAACGACATTGAAGGTGCTGCTTCTTGGGCGTTCATGCATGGCAGCCTGAGCATCACCTACGATGGCCAGTGGCGCGTTGAAGAGCTGCGCAAATTCGCTCCAAAGCTCGAATATCGAGTCTATCCGATACCCCCACCTAGGGAGGGCGGCACCCCGCGCGGCGGAGTCGTCAGCGGCAACTTCATGATCGTGCCTTCATCTGCAAAGGAGAAGAAAGGAGCTTGGGAGTTCCTCAAGTTCTGGACGGGTCTTGACAACCCCAACCGCGCTGCCGAGTTCTACAACATGGGTGGCTGGCTGCCCTATTCTCCTGCAGTTGCCAACTCGCCGAAGTTCCAGAAGTGGCTGAAGGAGAACAACCAATTCCAAGCGTTCCTCGATATCCTCTCGAGTCCGAATTGCGAAGCCGCTCCGCCCCTGGCGAATCTGCAGTATATGATGGACCTGGTCAACAAAGCAGAGGATGAAGCCGTCCGGGGAGACAAGACTCCTGAACAGGCCCTAAAAGACCTTGATGCGAAGTTCCGCGAAGAAAGAGCGAAAAGGAAGGCGCTTGGATATGATGAAAAGTGATCATCAAAAGCTAAACAAAACAACAAGGATAGCTGTCTATGGCGCGTTGCTCATGCTCTCGGTTCCGGCCATTCTTCCCCTATTCTGGATGGTCTCAACTTCGTTCAAAGGCAATGAGCAGATCTTCACTTCGCACGGCATCACATTGAAGTCACTCATTCCATCGCCGGTAGTGGCGAGCAATTATCCTGAAGCATTGAAGAACATGCCGTTCTTGCTCTACCTGCGGAACACGCTGGTGCTGTGCATTTGCACTGTAGTTGGCGCGGTTGGCAGCAGCGCATTAGTCGCGTATGCCTTCGCAAAGCTGGAGTTCGACGGTAAAAAGCCACTGTTCGCCGTCATGATCGCAACGATGGCTTTGCCGGGCCAGGTCACGATGATCCCCGTGTTTGGATTGTTCCGCGCTCTCGGCTGGTACGGTTCCTATCTGCCATTGATTGTTCCTGCTTTCACAGCATCGGCTTACTACGTCTTCTTGCTCACGCAGTTCTTCAAGACAATTCCGACTGAAATGTCTGAGGCCGCTCGGGTTGACGGAGCAAACGAAATCACCATCTTCTCGCGCTTAGTCATACCTTTATCGAAACCGGCGCTGGCCACCTGCGCCTTGTTCCAGTTCATAGGCGGATGGAACGACTTCCTCGGACCGTTGCTCTACATCAACGATCCGGCGAAGTATACGCTGGCCTACGGTCTTCAGCAGTTCGTCTCCCACTACGGCGGGTTCTACGCCCAGCTCATGGCTGCCGCCACGATTTTCACGCTGCCGATCATCCTGCTGTTCTTCTTCGCCCAGAAGACGTTCATACAAGGCATCTCGACGACAGGCGGGAAGTAGGGGCACTTTCAATTGACAATTGACTGAGCCAATTGCAAAACTCCGTAAACCAAGACAGGTGTCACTGATCTTAAGACCAGTGTTGAACCTAAAAGAACACGGATCTCACGATCCGTGGCACCCAAACCAATAGTTTTGAAATTGGCTCGACTATTGACCATTGGACGACCAGATCGAAGCCGACGTCGTAGGCGCGGGTGGTTCGTACCCGCGAACTAAACGATCGGAGGCAAATCCTGACCAAACCTAACCCAAAACCAAAGCCGGGTCAGACTCAACAGAACCTGCCCCGGTCAATTTATCCAAAGAAGAAGCTCTTACTCGTCTTCTTCTTCCAGGTTGATGTTATCCAGAAGGCCGATGCCTTGGATTTCCGGTCGAATCTCGAACTCCATGTCACCTTCCGAAGCCGCTGCCATGTCGGCGAGCGACGGGAATGCCAGAGCGTCGATGTCATCGCCAATCGTGGCTTCTTCAGCCTCGACAAGCGAAGTGAGTGACTGCGTTGCCCAACTCGGACCGCGCGCCACGCTGACCGCCACGTCTCGGTAGTGCTTGACGCCCGTTCCAGACGGAATCAAGCGGCCGATGATGACGTTCTCCTTCAAGCCGACCAACTGGTCCTTCTTTCCGCGGACCGCCGCTTCCGTCAGAACGCGAGTCGTCTTTTGGAACGATGCGGCTGACAGGAACGAATCCGTGGCCAGGGACGCTTCGGTGATACCGAGTAGAATCCAGCTTGCGGTTGCTTCCTTCGGATCGCGCTCAACGCTCTCGCCCGAGATCGGATCGATATACTTGATCTTCTTTCCAGAGTGAATCAGGTCGCGAACGCGGTCGTTCTCGCGGACGAAGGCGAACCGGTCGACGATCTGGCCAGGCAGGAACGGGGTGTCGCCTGGCTCCTTAACCTGTCGTTTTCGCAACATCTGTCGAATGATGACTTCGATGTGCTTGTCGTTGATGTCGACGCCCTGCGCTTTGTAAACGCTCTGTAAGTTCTCGATAAAGTACTCGTAGACCGCTGCATGGCCGGCAAGCTCAAGAACCTCGTGCGGATCGCGCGGACCTTCAGTCAGCGGGTCGCCCTTAATAACCTTCGAGTTCACCTTGACGGGCAATTGGCCCAGAGGCGGAACGAGGATCGGATAGAAGACGTGAACCGATTCGATTTCGTGCTTCTTCAGGATCGATAGAGCCGCATTTGTCAGCTTCTGGCCGACCAGTTTCTCCAGTTCGGCAGGATTGTCGGATGCGGCAGCCCAAGGCTGTTTATCCGAGATGCAGGCGTCTTTCAGAGCTGAGGTCGTCGGCACCGTAGCCTCTACGATGACCCATCGGCCGAACGAGCTTTCCTGGATCGAGCGAACATAACCCGTCACCGGGCAGATGATCGCTTTACCACGAGGCTGGCGTCGCGCTTCGAAGATCTCTTCGACGCGGACGATGCCGCTGGATTCACCCGTCCAAGCATAGAAGAACGTTTTTCGGCTTCTTTCCCAAAGCTTCTTCGATTCGCTGTCAACTTTCTCCAGCTTCTTCTGCTCGGCCTTAGTCTGGCGAGCCGTCTTCTTCTTGACAGCGGTTTCGTCTTCGGTAATGACCGGAGCCGCGCCGAACACCGTCTTCAGTGCTGTCTCTTGCGATTCGAGCAACTTCGTCGGGTCGAACTGCTTCATATCCGTGTCCGTGGCGACCGCAAAGTCCTCCATGAACTGGCGGATAAATCGGCCTGTTTTATACTGGTTCGTACGGGCAACCGTGACGGATCCCGCAACGCCTCCGGTGTGGAACGTACGCATCGTAAGCTGCGTTCCAGGTTCACCGATGGACTGCGCGGCAATGATTCCGACGGCGACGCCGACTTCAACCAGCTTGCTAGTCGAAAGGTCGATGCCGTAGCACTTCGAACAAATTCCTTGCTCGAGTTCGCAAGTCAGCGGGCTGCGGAGCTTCACGCAAAGGTGGCCGTGCTCGTTGATCTCGAATCCAAGTGCGAGATACTTGTCCGTAATCGCTTGCTTTTCCTCTTCGGTTTCAACCGCGTTGTATTCCTTGACGTAGGCGTTCTCGATCTTCGTGACACGAGCGCCGTTGTCGCGGGTTACGATTCGGTCGTAAACCAGGAGTTCTTCGTCCGTGTCAGGATCAACAAGCGTGGTCAGCGAGATGCGGCCGAACATTCGGTCTCCGATCTGCTCGATGACTTCGCCTTCATCCAAAATTCGGTGGACCAAGATGCCTTCCGACGTTCCGCAGTCGTTGCCCTTGACAATAACGTCCTGGGAAACGTCGACGAGACGGCGGGTGAGGTAGCCGGCGTCAGCGGTTCGGAGAGCGGTGTCAGCCAAACCTTTACGGGCGCCGTGCGTGGTAACGAAGTATTCCAGCATGCTTAGGCCACGGTGGAACGAGTTCTTAACCGGGAGCTCATAGATAACTTCGTTAAACTGGTTATACATCAGACCGCGCATGCCGGCGAGCTGGGCGAGCTGTTTAACGCTGCCTCGGGCGCCGCTGACGGTGATGATCGATAGCGGGTTCATCTGCTGCAGGCCGTTGACGATCTCTTTACCGATCTGGTCGTAGGTGTCCTGCCACAGGTTAACCAGCTGGCGCGTCATTTCGTTATAGGTCATCATTCCGCGGCGGAACTGCTGGCCGATCTTGGTGGATCGGTCGTCAGCCGTCTGGATGATTTCCTCACGTCGCTTGGGAGGGTCCATGTCGGTGATGGCAATGGTTAGGCCGTACTTGGTAGCCCACTTAAAGCCCATCTCCTTCATGTCGTCCAGAAGTTTGATCGTTCCGGCGATGCCAACGCGCTTGTGGCACGAGATAATCGTCTCGGCAATCGCCTTCTTCGACAGTTCGACCTTCAAGAACTCGTCGCTGTTCTTCAACGGGTACGGAAGCACGTCGTTGAAGATGAGCTGTCCCGGAGCGCAGTTCGTGATGATCGTCTCGAACTCTTGATCCAGCGCAACAAGTTCTTTGCGCTCTTCTTCGTCCTCGGTCTCGGGGATAACTTCGTACTTGTACTCGATGCCGGTCTTCGGATCTCGATAGTCGATCTCGCTGTCCGGGCGATACACCGGTCGAGTCACACGAACCTTAATGAGGTCGTTGATCTTGATTCTGTTGCCAACGATCGGCGACTCAAGATAGTAAAGAACCTCGTTGAGGTCGCGGTAAACCTTCGGAGCCGGGTTGTTCTCCGGATCTTCCTTGTGCAGCCGCTCTGTCTCAGCCATGCGCTTCTTGCTTTCGTCATTGACAAAGGTTAAAGCGTAGGATCCGAGAACGATGTCCTGAATCGGTGAAACCGTCGGACGTCCGTCTGCAGGCGAGAACAGGTTCTGCGTCGAGAGCATGAGGACGCGGGCCTCAGCCTGCGCCGCCGTGCTTAACGGAACGTGAACAGCCATCTGGTCGCCGTCGAAGTCCGCGTTATAGGCGTGGCAAACGAGCGGGTGAACCTGAATGGCCTTGCCATCGACCAAGATCGGCTCGAAAGCCTGGATACCGAGTCGGTGCAGGGTTGGAGCGCGGTTCAGAAGGACCGGATGCTCTTTAATAACCTCTTCGAGGCCGTCCCACACTGCCGGGTGCATTCGATCGATCATGCGCTTTGCCGTCTTGATGTTCTGCGTGATCTTCTTCTCGACCAGCGACTTCATGACGAACGGCTTGAACAACTCAAGCGCCATTTCTTTCGGCAGACCGCATTGGTGCAGCTTAAGGTGCGGGCCGACGACAATAACGGATCGTCCGGAGTAGTCGACGCGCTTACCAAGAAGGTTCTTTCGGAATCGTCCTTCCTTACCCTTCAGCATGTCGCTGAGCGACTTCAGCGGGCGGCTGTTGGAACCGACGACCGGTCTTGCTCGGCGGCCGTTGTCAATCAAAGCGTCAACAGCTTCCTGCAACAGTCTCTTCTCATGGTTGATGATGCTCTCAGGAGCATGGATCTCCATGATCTTCTTCAGACGGTTGTTGCGGTTGATAATTCGTCGATAGAGATCGTTGAGGTCGGATGTCGCAAAGCGTCCGCCATCGAGCTGGACCATCGGTCGAAGCTCGGGGCTTATAACGGGAACGACGTCCAAAATCATCCACTCGGGGCGGCTCTTCGATGAAATGAGCGCTTCGGTGATCTCCAGCCTCTTGATAGCGCGTGCGCGGCGCTGGCTGGTCGTCATGATGATCTCTTGGCGAAGCTCGCGGGCTAGTCGCTCAAGGTCGACGCGGATCAGAAGCTCCTTGATCGCATCGGCGCCGATGTTGGCGCGGACGAGCGATCTCAGGTCCTCATTGATGGCTGCGCCGACGCTGTCGAGCATCTTGCTGACGGCACGGTACTTGTCTTCGTCGATGAGTTGGTTCTTCTCAAGCTTGCCGAGGATGTCGACGGCAAGGTCGAGGTCCTTCATGCGGTCGTCGGCGTCGCGGTATTCGGCTCGAATACGGTCGTTGACGGCCTTGGTTCTCTCGCGGACATACTGCTCGTCGTATTCGTCGCGGTTGTCCTCAAGCTCTTCGGCAAAGCGGTTCAGGCTCTCTTCTTCAAGCTCGCGAATCTGAGCCATAACGTTCGCTTTCTCGACTTCAACGGCGGATCGGATCGTCGGCAAAAGCTCGGAGATCTTTTCGCTTTCGATGTCGATAATAATAAACGAAGCGAAGTAGATAACCTTCTCAAGCAGTCTCGGCGAGATGTCCAGAACCAGCGACAGCGGCGAAGGAACGCCCTTCAGGTACCAGATGTGGCTGACCGAAGCGGAGAGCCGGATGTGGCCCATGCGCTCGCGGCGGACTTTGCTGCGCGTGACTTCGACGCCGCACCGCTCGCAGATTATGCCCTTATACTTAATCTTCTTGTAGCGTCCGCAGGAGCACTCCCAGTCCTTTGTAGGACCGAAAATGCGCTCGCAGAATAAACCGTCGCGCTCAGGTTTGAACGTACGGTAGTTGATGGTCTCGGGCTTCTTGACTTCGCCCTCAACCGGTCCGCGATGGCTCCAGCTAAGGATCTCATCGGGGCTCGCAATTCCAATCCGGATTCTATCGAATAGGCTGACGTCTGCCATCTATCTATCTGTCTCCTCGTTGCATCAAAACCTTGTTATATCGTCGCTCAAGCGGTCCAGAGGCTAACCCTCCAGACCGCCCGGCTAGCCTAATTGAAGAACCCGACCGATCGGGCAAGGCGCATGTCTTCGCCGCTTGCCAGTTCATCGAGGTCTTTGAGCGGAAGCTCCTTGTTGTGAGCGTCTTCAACGGTCACCTTCAAGCACAGCGATCGGAGCTCGTTGACGAGAATCTTGAACGACTCCGGTATGCCCGGTTCGGCAAGGGTCTCGCCTTTCACGATCGACTCGTATGCCTTCACACGGCCCATCACGTCGTCCGACTTGATCGTCAGAAGCTCTTGCAACGTATAGGCGGCGCCGTAAGCTTCGAGAGCCCAAACTTCCATTTCTCCGAAACGCTGGCCGCCGAACTGCGCCTTACCACCCAGAGGCTGCTGGGTAACGAGCGAGTACGGACCGATGCTTCGGGCGTGGATCTTTTCGTCGGCCAAGTGCTCAAGCTTGAGCATGTAGATTATGCCGACCGTGATCGGGTTTGGAACCTCGTCGCCTGTCAGGCCGTCGCGAATCTTCGACTTGCAAGTCTCAGGATCGATGCCTGCGCGTCTGAAAGCGTTGGCCTCAATCCTCTCAATGATCGCCTGGTAGATCGCGTCGTCGCCCTTGAACGGTTCGCCGAGTTCTTCAGGAAGATCCTCTGGAATCCAAGTCTCAGGATCGATGTCGAGAAGCTCACGGGTCTCCTTGACAGGGGGAGCCGCAACGATCTCACTGAGCCTGGTCAGATAAGCCTCGTCCAGCTGCCGCAGACGGTTGTCTATCTTCGTGAACATGGCCTCAAGCGTGTCGTCCTTTTGGAACGGCACTTCTAGCATGAGTTCAGTGTTCACATACGCGCCAAGAACCTGCTTTCGCATCGACTCGGCCATATAGGCCATCTCGTCCAGAACTTCATGCTCTGTAGCGCCTTCGAAAGCGGGGCAGATATAGCGGACGCCGAGTTGCTTGCCGGCATAGCCCAGGTGCGTTTCTAGAATCTGGCCGATGTTCATACGGCTCGGAACGCCGAGTGGATTCAGAACGATGTCAGCCGGAGTTCCGTCAGCAAGGAACGGCATATCCTCAACTGGCAGAATCTTCGAAATGACGCCTTTGTTTCCGTGGCGTCCAGCCATCTTGTCGCCGACCATCAGCTTGCGCTTCTGAGCGGTGTAAACCTGGACGGTCATGTTCGTGCCTGCAGGCAGTTCGTCGCCGGGAATCTGGATTAGGGGCTCGTCGGTGCGGTCGCAGACTAGCCGCTCGCGCTTCTTCGATTCCTTATAGACATAGTTGATCGACGGGCTAAGGTACTTGTACCGGCTGAAGACTTTGACGTCAACGACCGTACCCTTTTCACCGTGCGGCAACCTCAGCGAGACGTCGCGGGTTTCCTCGGCCTTCTTTCCGAAGATGGCGATGATCAGCCTTTCCTCGGCGGTCATTTCGACCTGGCCCTTCGGCGCAACCTTGCCAACCAGAATGTCTTCCGGTCGGACTTCAGCGCCGATGCGGATAATGCCCATCTCGTCGAGGTCCTTCAGGGCCTCTTCGCCGACGTTCGGGATGTCGCGGGTGATTTCTTCCGGACCTAGCTTCGTATCGACAGCTTCCGTCTCATGGCGCTCGATGTGGATCGAGGTGTAGACGTCGTCCTTAACCAAGCGCTCGCTGATGAGGATGGCGTCTTCATAGTTGTAGCCTCCCCACGGCATAAACGCGACCAGCACGTTTTTGCCAAGCGCTAAGTTGCTCTCATCGCAACAAGCGCCATCAGCAAGTGAATCGCCCTTCAGCACGCGCTGGCCGTGCTCGACGACCGGACGGTGCGTGAAGCAAGTCGACTTGTTTGACTGCACCATGTGCATCAAATTGTAAGAATCTAACTCGCCGTCTTCGTCTGCGCGGACCTTGATGACATGGCTCGTGACCAGTTCAACGGTTCCCGGACGGAAGGCGACGACGGCTGCGCCGGAGTCGATAGCCGCTGTTCGTTCGTAGCCGGTGCCCACGTAGGGCCGGTCAGAACGGAGCAAAGGCACCGCCTGGCGTTGCATGTTCGCGCCCATAAGAGCACGGTTCGCGTCGTCGTTCTCAAGGAACGGGATGAGCGCGGTTGCGACGGATACAATCTGTACCGGAGAGACGTCCATATACTCGACGCCGCTTCGAGCAACGATCGGGTAAGAAGCGCCAGCCAAGTCTCCGCCTGCGCACCGAACCTGAAGTCGGTCTGCAGTCATGCGTCCGAACTCGTCGGTGGCTGTGTCGGCAGGGGCGACAAGCACTCCTGACTCCTCTTGCGCTGTCAGATACACGATCTCGTCGGAAACTTTGCCGTCAACAACCTTGCGGTACGGCGTCATGATGAAGCCGAACTCGTCAACGCGGGCATGCGTGGTGAGCTGCGAGATAAGGCCGATGTTTGGACCTTCAGGAGTCTCGATCGGGCAAATGCGTCCGTAGTGGGAGCGGTGGACGTCGCGGACTTCGAGTTTCGCACTGGTTCTCTGAAGGCCGCCCGGGCCGAGGCTCGAAAGACGACGCTTGTTCGTCAGCTCGCTCAGCGGGTTGGTCTGATCCATGAAGGTGCTGAGCTGGTTGCTGCTGAAGAAGCTCTTGATTGAAGCGCTGACCGGCTTGACGCTGAGAATGATGCCCGGAAGCAGGTTCTCTTGGTCGGTCGAAGTCATTCGCTCGCGGGCCACTTTCTCCATTCGGACAAAGCCTAAGCGGAGCTGCTGCTGAAGCAGTTCGCCAACGGAACGGACGCGCTTGTTCTTCAAGTCGTCAATGTCGTCTCGGTCGGCTTCGCGCTTCAGGTAGGGCTCGAAGGCGAACATCATGTCCGCCAAGTCCTCAGCCGTCAAGTTGCGAATGTCGAGCGGGATGTCAATGCCGAGTCGAGTGTTCAAGAAACGTCGACCGACTTTACCAAGGTCGTATCGCTTGACATCAAAGAACAAACCGAAGATGAGTTGCCTTGCGGCGTCCTCGTTGGCGGCCTCTCCTGGCCTCAGCCTCTTGTAAATATCAAGAATGGCTTCGCGCCAGTTCGTCGTCGGGTCTTGGTCAAGAGTAGCCTCGACCAGAGGCAGAACGTCGAGGACTTCAACAGACTCGAGCTCTAGCGATTCGATCTTCTTGGCGGTCTCACGCTCGATGCGCTCCATCCGCTTAATGATCACCTTGTTCTCGGTGTCGTGAATCTCGCTAAGAGCGCGTTTGCCAGTCAAGTCGTCGGCCGTCGGCTTCTCAAGCGTCACCGGCTTTCCGAACGTGAAGATCAGCTCCTCGTTCGTCGAAAGTGGCGTGTCAAAGAGAACTTTCTTCTTGCGGAACTCTTCAGGAAGTCCTTCGAGCACCGAGGTGGTGACCATTGTGCCTGCTTCCAAGATGACTTCGCCGGTTTCTTCATCGGCCAAAGGCTCAACCGTTTTGCGGTGCAAGCCCTTTTCCAGGGGAAGATGAACTCGAACGCGGCCCCGCTCAAAGGCGCTTAATGCCTTAATAAGCTGGGTTAGCGGGAGCTTCTTGGTTTGGCTGATCTGAGTGCGGACAACCATGTTGGCGTCCGACTCAATTTCTAGCCACGGCCCTTCGTTCGGGATGACGCGTGCAGATACGACGACTTGCATCGAACTGTCGACGCCTTCCTCAAAGTAAAGGCCAGGAGAACGAGAAAGCTGAGACACGATAACGCGTTCACGTCCATTGATAATGAACGTGCCTTTATCGGTCATCAAGGGCAGATCGCCCAGATAGACTTCTGATTCGATGACTTCTCGGTCGCGGCCGCCAAAACGCACGATCGCCTTGATAGGCGCTTCGAACGTGAGATCGCGGTCGCGGCACTCTTGCATCGAGTATTTAGGCTCACCCAACGTAAAACTTACAAGTTCGATATAGTTGGTCTGGGTGAAGTCCCAAATGGGGGAAAACGTTTTAAATAGTTCTGGTAAACCCTCTTCTAGAAACCACTTATAGCTGTTGAGCTGTAATTCGATAAGATTTGGCACCTCAAGGAACCTACCGATTCTCTTTGAGGATGGCTGGATTACTCTCATCAGACCTCCGGAGACATTTGGCGCGAACGTTGATTATATATGTTTCGATGCCATGAAGTCAAGCAGGAATGGTCCGAAAACCGTCGTTTGAGGCAGTTTCCAGCATGGCATCTCAAAAATGCCAAACGAATTGAGGCTTTAGTCCTAGTTTGAACTTAGATGTGCTTCGCTTCCGAAGTTTGTTCTGTGGTCTGACCAAGCCTGTTTTGTAAATCAGACGGCCGCGGCCCCTCTAAAAGTCTCGCCTGATTTGAAATTAAGGTGTCAAAAGCAATCATTTGCTCCTGCATCATGTGCTTCATTTCCTTCATTTCGGACTGCAGGATGTCGATTTGTGCTTGCTGGGCGGGGTTCGGCAAGACCGGCGTTCGCTCAGCCCGCAGTTTCAGCTCAAGCGCCTTGTGGCGAAAGGTCATATAGATCGCCAGCAATGGAATGCAGAGAACCAGGACGACGATCAACAGAACTTCTTCAGGCATTTGTCTTCTCCGCTTCTGGCGCGTTCATTCGTTGCTGCAGGTTATGATCTTTTGAAGTCTCCAGCAACTTGGTGTGATTGCTGATCAAGCTGTCAACAGCGATCATTTGCTCCTGCATCATGTGCTTCATTTCCTTCATTTCAGACTGCAGGACGTCGATCTGAACCTGTTGGTTGGGATTAGGCGTCTTCTCGGCCCGAAGCCTCAGCTCCAGTTCTTTATGGCGATAGCGAAGAACCATGGCCACGATCGGGATCGCCGATAGAATGATTGGTACAAGGACTAATATGGCAGGAGGGTCGCCCATGGTTTTCTCTTTTTATTCGCTGATCCGCTTCTGAAGCTCTTGGGCTCGAGAAGACTCAATGAGCTTCGATTGGTTACTCAGCAAGCTATCCACCGAAATCATTTGCTGGTGGACCAGCTCTTTAAGTCCTTTAACCTCTACCTTCAGCTCCTCGATCTGCTTCTGTTGGATCGCCTCATGCTGATCGCTGTAGCCGCGCATGCGCATTTTCATTTCCACAACTCGGAACCTGTGCTTTGTGATGATGTTCACGATAGGAATGCACAAGGCAACGATCGGAATCAGGAACACCATCTCCGCGACATCCATTCCAAGAAAAGCAGCGATTGGTAAGGGAGGCATGACAACCATATTTTACGAGCAGTTTCCTTTAAGGTTGCAACGAGTTTACCAAGGATGGGCATTTGGCAAGAAGCGATATTCCGGAGCCCGGCATATCTAGCCTTCGCAGCGTTCTGTTAATCGGCATATAATGCGGCTATGCTGTCCATTCTCGTTGCTGCCGCAATATTGCCAACTCAGACCGTCAAGGTATACGTTGTCAGCTTCTTTCCAGTTGCCGGCGACCAAATCGATCGGACCGTTGCCGGAGACGAGGCCTATCACGCCTCGATCCGAGCGGGCGGCAACTATATGGCCTTCAAGCAAAAGACAGAGCGCTTAACCAAGGAATGCTGCGCCGCTCTAGAGAAGGGCTCTCGCTTCAGAGGCTATAAACTCGATAGTCCGCCAGCCTTGCGGTATGAGGTTGTCGGGCAGACTGAGTTCAAGGAAGGCTTTCCAGTTCGTAAACAGGTTGGGGACGAGACTCCACTCATTGACTACAACGAGATCATGCGCCGAATCGACGCGAAGTCCTTGGTTGAAAAGAAAGGAGTGAAGCAAATCTGGATTTGGGGCTACCATGGCAAGCACGGTTTATGGGAATCGAACATGTCCAGCCCGACCGGCGACATCAGCAACTCCGACCGCGACCCGAAGGATCTTCCTGTCTTCAGCAAGACTTACACCGTGTTCCAGTTCAACTACGGCCGAGAACTCGGTGAGATGCTCGAGAACCACATGCACCAGCTAGAGCACTTGCTGGACCACATCGACGGCCGAGACGATGCGCCAACGGACAAGTGGGGCGAACTCCTCTTCTGGGGCAAGTTCGTCGGCAGCGACTACTCGCACAAGATTGTGTCGAAGCCGGCTAGATGCGGCTGGACGCACTACGCCCCAAACAGCGAGAGCGACTACGATTGGACGAACCCTCGTTATGTTGAAACCGATATTGAAGACTGGAAACCCGACGGCATCGGTAAGACTCAGATGATGAACGCCGACCGGTGGGACCGCGACCCGATCAAATGGCGCATCTACTGGATGCAGGCTATCCCGGGCGTCAACCATGGCCTAACTTATAAAGGTAAGAAGCTGAGGAACTGGTGGACCTTCGTCGTCGACTGGGACAAAGCGAAGAAGGAAAAGTGGACGCTCGTGATGCCTTAGCAGCACGTCGACTATTCGTTTAGCCGCCCGCATTGAGAAGGACAGACCTATACCTGGCCATAGGTTGCTTGGCATAACGGCGGATAGGCTGTCATATAGGAGTTCGGGTTGGAGCGCGAGCGTACTTGCGAGCATAAGCAAGGACCTTAAACGGAAGTCTGCAAAGCGTCGGCCAGCTCTTAGCTGAAAATACGAATGCTCACGAGCTTGCCTTTGTCAAAAAGAGGCTCGCTGTCCATCATCAACAGAAACCGGTTAGTTTTCAACATCTTGATTCCAAAGGGAGTCGTCTTGAACCCATTCTAAAAGAGTCAGCGCTCGCGATTCGAGCATGGCGCCAAGCGCTTTTTGGCTCTCCGAATCGCCGACGGACCGCACTTCAGACGCCTGGCCTTCCTGCATGTTTCCTGCAAGCTCCATCCAAATTTCGCCGAAGGACTTTGCCGCTTCGCGCGGAGTCTTGGCGTCCTCCGACGATATGTAATCCGTCGGCAGGTCGCCGCTAATGGCCCACCAGCCCACGGCACCTTTCTGGACCAGACTCTCAATCGCCCAAATGGAGACATACGGCGCAACATGGCATGCGGGCTGCTCGCCAATCTCGCCGTGTACGACCTTCTCCTTGATCAGGTAAGTCGCTACTTTCTCCTTCTGCTCGTCGAACCACTCAAGAAGCGTGTCGATGTCGTCGTAATCCGGTTCCATTGAGTTCAAGTAATGCATGCTGGCAACTTTAACCTTCATCTCTAAACCAAAGTTCCATTGTTGGTGAAACCTTTAGTTGAGCAAGTTCTTAATTTCTTAATTCGCTCGTAAGTATAGGTGCAAGTTGGTTCTTTTCCTAGGATCGACATCCGTCCTTAACCCATTCTCGGATCAACTTCACGTTGACATGGCTGATGCCATAGCCGTTATGTCCGAATGCATGGTATCTTCCTTCGCACTCAATAATATCTATTCCATCGACGTTATCTATCACCTTGGCTATTTGAGTATCAGACTGAAAGTTGTCAACTTGGTGACCGTGAGGATGCCCTAACCTCTCCTGGTCGATTTCACTTAATAGCCGATGAATAAAAAGAGTATTGAGCGATTGATAGTCATCAGCTTCGTCTTTGATCACATTTGAAACCACTTTATCATCGCACCAAACCGAAACTGTTGTTCCATGACGGACTAGATTCTGGACTAAATGCATGAAGTCGCCATCGCCGGCGACTAAAGTGACCTTCGTGATTATATTACGAAGTGCGAAGTCCAGCGCGTAAACTGCTAACCCTACATCAACAGCTTTTTGCTTCTTGCGCCTTCCACTAGAAAGATAACCGTCGATAAAGTGGCACATAGGAGTCGAATGCACCAGGTCGCGAATAATCATAATGTCGAGAGAGACATCATCCTTAGTCTTATTGGTGTCGTCTGGTTCGCAATCAAACCAAAAGAGCTTCTGTGCGTTTGCATGTCTCAGCATGTACTGCAAAGATGGATAAATCCTTTCACCATAAACTACTTTAGTGCGATGGCCTATTTGCTTTCGAAACATTGCGCCATCAACAAAGAGATAGCATGACTGCCTAGTCAAAGCCTCAATATCCATGTATGACCCACCTAACCTGTAAATCATCTGCTTTTCTTAATATATCATAAAGCAACCTGTATTGGGTTGCAAGTTCGTGCTATCGAGCCATCCGAAGTAATGGATGGGTAGTTCACATGACCACCAAGCTCTGCACGGATAGTATCAGGTGTGATTATTCGATCCAACCCGCAGCGTTTCCGCCAGACTCACCCGACCTTCATAGATCGCCTTGCCGATAATGACCCCTTCAACGGACGGGTCCTTCATCGCCGCCAAAGCCTTAACATCAGCCAAACAACTCACGCCGCCGCTGGCGATAACGGGAACAGATACCCCGCCGGCAACCTCGCGAAGCAAATCCAAGTTCGGACCGGTAAACGCTCCGTCGGTCGCAATATCTGTCAAGATGATGCGCTTACAACCTTGGGAGGAAACTCTCTGGGCTAACTCTAAGGCCGAAACGGAAGAGCCCTCGGTCCAACCAGCCACAGCCGCCATCTTGTCTCGCGCGTCAATCCCGGCCACAACGCGATCGCCGTATTGCGAGAACAACGAAGCAGCCCACGAAGGCTCCTTAACGATCTTCGTCCCAACAATCACCCGAGCAACGCCAATCGAAAGTAAAGCATCAACCGAAGCGAAATCCCTTACGCCTCCGCCGACCTCAACCGAACAAGACACCGAAGACACGATTCGCTCAATCGTCGCAAGATTCACCGGAGAGCCTGCCTTCGCCCCATCCAAATCCACAACATGAATCCACTTAGCCCCAGCTTCATTAAACGATCGGGCAACAGAAGAAGGATCGTCAGCGTAAACAGTCTCGCGGGCATAGTCGCCCTGGGTCAGGCGAACGCAGCGGCCGCCGATGATATCGATTGCGGGGAGGATTAGCACCTAAGGAAGTTACCCAAGATTCGCAGTCCGACGTCGCCGCTCTTCTCTGGGTGGAATTGCGCGCCCCACACGTTCCCGTGCTGAACCGCCGCCGCAAAGGTGAGTCCGTAGGAGCATTCAGCCGCAACATCTGCCGTGTCCGCGCACGAACAATATAAAGAGTGAACGAAATACACTTGTTCGCCCGGCGAAGCTCCCTCGCCGATGCCGTCCGAACGCAAGAACCGAAGCTCGTTCCATCCCATATGAGGGATCTTCAAGCCCATGTCTGAAGGGAAGTATAAGACGCGGCCCGGCACCAAGCCGAGCCCGACATGCTCTCCCATCTCCTCGCTGGTCTCAAAAAGAAGCTGCTGTCCAAGACAAATACCCATCAAAGGCCCGCCGTCATGTGCAAACGCGCGAATGTCATCTGCCAGTGGCGCCAACTTCGACATAGCCGCTCCGAAAGCGCCGACTCCCGGCAAAATGACCTTTGTCGCACCTTCCAGATTAGGCTGGACCCTGCATTCAAAACCTAGAAATTCAACGGCCTTCTCCACCGAGCGGAGATTGCCCATCTCATAGTCGAGAATGACGATCAACCGAGTTTCCCTTTAGTGGAACCTACCATGCGTCTTTCGGACTTTCGAGTAGCCTGGTTCAGAGCGCGCCCGACACCTTTGAACGCCGCTTCGCAGATGTGGTGGCAGTTTGTGCCTGAAATCTGCTTGATGTGAAGGTTGATGCCAGAGTTGACGGCGAACGCTTGGAAGAACTCCTTGACGCATTCGGTGCTCATTTCGCCAAGCTTCTCGCGATCGAACTCAATATCGAAATGAAGGCTGCCGCGGCCGCTGATGTCCAATGCGACCAGAACCAAAGCGTCTTCCATCGGCGTGTGGTTGCTGCCATATCGTATGACCGGATCAGACTCCAGCAGGCTTTGGCGCACAGCGCGGCCCAATACGATGCCGACGTCCTCTATCGTGTGGTGGTCGTCGATGTGAAGGTCGCCTTCCGCTTTTATGCCCATATCGAGCATGCCGTGGAAGGCAAAGAGCGTCAGCATGTGGTCGAAGAAGCCGATGCCGGTGTCGATATCCTGCTTCGTGCCGCCGTCGAGATCGAGAACGACATTCACTCGAGTTTCTTTGGTTTCGCGGTCGATCTCAGCGAAACGCACTCCTGGCGCGCCTTTACTCATGCCTATAGTTTACACCGGTTTGCCCAGGTTCAAAAGAGGCTGAGGATATGTGCTACTTTTAGGCTGAACGCATCGCTGCATGAAAATTGGGCAGTTTGGCAGGGATCTTCGTCGCTACCAGCCTGACGAGTCCGCTAATGTCCGACTTGCCTGACCCATCCGACAAGATCAACGAACCCAATACCCTAAACCCTACCCTTTACTCCCTTAACCCCTAACCCTTACCCTGGACTGCCACCCATTCCTTAGACACTAAGCTGTAGTTTGTCCCGCCAGGAATTGTATCTCAAACTCGGCAGGCGGGAGATAGCCGAGGCTTGAGTGAAGCCGTTCCCAGTTGTATACGCGCCCGATGTATCTCTCCAGGCTGGCTTCAAGTTCGAGCATGGTCTCGTACTCCTGGAGATGGACCTCTTCGGCCTTGAGGGTCTTGAAGAAGCTTTCGGCCTTGGCGTTGTCCCTGGGGCAGCCTTTGGCCGACATGCTGAGCCTGCCTCCCGCTTCCAGAACCGCTTCCGAATAGGCTTTCGAGGCGTACTGGACTCCGCGGTCCGAATGATGGATGAACCCGGGCTTCGGCGGGCAGCTCTCCAAAGCCTTTCGAAGTGCTCTCAGGCACAAGCCGGTCTCCAAGTTCGAAGACAGCTCCCAGCCGACAGCCTTGCGCGTGAAGGCGTCCAGCACGACGGCCAGAAACGCGAACCCGCGGAACAGCCGGATGTACGTGATATCGGACACCCAGAGCTCGCCCGGAGCCTGCGGGACGAACGCCTTCGCCAGGTTCGGATAGACCTTCAGCCCGTGCTCGGAGTCCGTCGTCGGAACCCATCTCTTCTTCAAATGAACCTGAAGAGAGTTCTCGCGCATCACTTTGGCCACCGTCTTGAAGCCGACGATGAAGTTTCTGCGCTTCAGCTCTCGCGCAACGCGGCGGTATCCGTATCCCGTGAAATACAGGATTATCGACTCGATCTCGTCGCGGAGCGCCGCAAAGAACGCGGCGCGCTCCGGGCGGCTGTTCGGCCTCCTGTATACGAGGGCGCGGCTGACGCCCAGAAGCTGGCACATCCGGCTCTTGGAGAGCCCCGAGAACTTTGAAGCGAGCCGGCGGATCAAAGCGGCTTTCTCTCGGGGTTCCTCAGAAGCGAGAGCGCTTCCTTCATGAACTCGAGCTCCAGATGAGCCCGGCCCAAGGAAGCCTCAAGCTCCTTGATCCGCTGCTCCGGACTCGGCTCCTTCGGGTCTTTGAACGCCGCCTCGCCCTTTTCCTTGACCTTCTCGCACCAGCGGTCGAGAAGAGAAGGCGAAAGCCCGTGCTCCCGGCAGGTCTGGGCCTTCGTCTTCAAGCCCAGATCGATCTGCCTCACGACTCCGAGTTTGAACTCTCTCGCAAATCTCCTGCGCATATCCGTAGTTTGCATCACATTCCTCCTCAGAATGTGTGTCTACGATTTAGGTGGCACTTCACCCCTATACCCTTTCCCCCTACTCCAGCCCCTCGTGCTTCTCTTTAATCGTCTTCGCCAGCGCTTCGACTGCCGCGTAGTCGCTCGCTTTAGGATAGCCCTTCACCATCACCGGCTCAAGGAACTCCGGCTTAACAGTCGAAAGTAGAGAAGTGATCTGATTCACGGTCGTCCCGCCCCAGCCATAGGAGCCTATCACAGATGCATATTTGAACTTGGGTTTTAAGGCATTGGCCAAATAACACGCCGTAACAGCCAGAGGGTGCGGTCCTGCCAGAACGGTCGGAGTGGCAACAACGACAGAAGCGGCATCGACCAGCGAAGTGGCCAGTTCGCCTAGCTCGGTTACGGTCAGATCATATCCTTCAGCCTCGACGCCTTGTTCGGCTAGGCAGCAAAGAAAATGCTCGACCAACTCCCGCGTCGATCCGTGCATTGTCACGTATGGCACGACGCAAAGATTGCGGGGCGGCGCCGATACCCACTCATCATAAGCCTTCATGATCAAGGAAGGCTCTCGGTGCAACGGACCGTGGCTCGGTGCAATGAGAGAAGGCGCTAAAGCAAGGGCCTTGTCCAGGTTCTTCCTGATCAGCTTGGCATAGGGCATCATGATCTCGGCATAGTAAGACTTTGCCGCCTTCTCTAGCTTGCCAAACTCCACAAACAGCTCTGCCGTAGCCATGTGAGCGCCATACAGATCGCATGAGAACAATATCCGACCTTCTTCCAGCCAGGTCATCATCGTTTCCGGCCAATGTTGCCATGGAGCATGAACAAAGGTCAGTGTCTTGCCGCCGAGGTCTATAGTCTCGCCGTCGGCAACCGCACGAATCCGGTCTGGCGGTATCCGCAAGTGGTCGACCAGCATATCCTTGCCTTTCTGTGTGGCCAAAACTGTGCAAGAAGGATACTTTTCGAGAACGAACGGAATGGCTCCGGAATGGTCCTGTTCGGTGTGGTGCGAGACCAGGTAATCGACCGACGAAACGCCTGCCAAGTGCTCATGCAAGGAAGGAACGCACGATGTGTCCACGGCATCTAACAGAGCTGTCGCCGATGAGCCCTGAACCAGATAAGCGTTGTAGGTCGTCCCATGGGGAAGCGGTATGAGCGAATCGAACAGCCTTCTGTCCCAATCGATGGCTCCTACCCACGACACGCCAGCGCAAATCGGTCTTGACTTCATGCTAATCAGACTACCCTGAGCACGAAAACGGCAACATATGTCGCAATGCAAGATATAATGGCTCCATGAGAATACTGCCTCTCGTTCTATTGACAGTCGCCATATCAGGCGCAACAGCCAAAGATAGCGGCCCCAAGCTGTATCCCGGCGCTAAAGCTCCAAAAGTCGAAGTCTCGTCGTGGATCAAACATGGTCCCGTAGCCGCTTCGGACAAGTACACAGTCGTCGAGTTCTGGGCAACATGGTGCGGTCCCTGTCGGACATCGATCCCCCATCTGACTGAGCTAGCAAAGCAATACAAAGATAAAATCGATTTCATAGGAGTCAGCGTTTACGAGCGAGGCGATTCCTTCGACGCTATCACAGCCAACGTTGCCAAGTTCGTTGAAGGCATGGGCTCGCAGATGGATTACCATGTTGCCCTCGATACAAAGGAAGGCAAAATGGCAAAGACTTGGATGGAAGCTGCCGAGCAAGACGGCATTCCCGCAGCGTTCCTTGTCGATCCGAAAGGCATCGTCGTTTGGATCGGCCATCCGATGGGTCTCGAAGAACCGATCAAGGAAGCCCTGGAAGGCAAGCTCGACGTCAAGAAACTCCAGCAGGAGTACCTTGAAGGAAGCAAGAAGAACCGCAAGGTGCGCGAAGTCCATCAGAAGTTCGGCGAATCCGTCCGGCTCTACAAGGCTGGCAAGAAGAAAGAAGCGGAGAACACGCTCAAGCCGCTCGACAAAGAAGGCGGCGACTTGGCTGAAGCCTGCAACTTCGTTCGGCCTCAACGACATGTATACGCCCGGCACGCCTGAGGCCAAAGCGCTTATCAATAAGCTTCTGAAAGGCTCCAACAACTCTCAAGCCTTCGTCGCAACCTATGCCTACATTAATGCAACGCGAGAAGGCGGCGATAAAAAGGTCGCAGCCGAAGTCGCCCAGTTGGTCTACGAAAAGTGCAACCTCGCAAGAGCCATGCAATATGTTGCCTTAACAGCGAATAGACTAGGCAACGCCGAACTGGTCAAGAAAGCAGTCGACAAAGGACTCGCTGCAATCGAATCCGGAGCAGACAAGGAGAACAACCAAGAAGCTAAGGATTCGCTGCAGAAACTCAAAGCAGAAACCGAGCAAAAGTAGTCTCTTCGGCAGTGCCAAACAGCAAATCCCGCCATAATAGCCCAATGCGTAGACTATCTGTATTGGCACTGACTTGTTCCATTCGCTCTGGCATGCGCCAACGAGCCATTGCCAAAGCTCTATCCAGGTGCGAAAGCGCCGAAGATCGAAGTCGCCGAATGGGTCAAGAAAGGCCCGATGATGCTCGGAAAAGGCGTTAAGGTCGTTGAGTTCTGGGCAACCTGGTGCGGCCCATGCAAGACATCTATTCCTCACTTGACCGAATTAGCCAAGAAGTACAATGGCAAGGTCGATTTCGCAGGCATCAGCATTTGGGAGCGTGAGAAGACTCTTCCTGAGATCAAGACTAAAGTGGTCAAGTTCGTCGCCGATATGGGCGACAAGATGGACTACCATGTCGCCATCGACACCGACAAGAAGGCGATGGCGAGCAACTGGATGACTGCTGCCGAGCAAAACGGAATTCCGTCTTCCTTCATCGTTGACAAGAAGGGAGTTATTTTGTGGATCGGCCATCCGATGGATATCGAAGAGCCGCTTAAGCAAGCCATTGCGGGCAAACTCGATGCCAACGCCCAGAAGGCCGAGTTCATGAAACAGATCGTAGCCCAGAGAAACCAGGCGAAGATGTACAAGGAGATCAACGATGCTGTTGCTCTAGCTAAAGAAGGGAAGTCAGCGGAAGCCGACCAAGCGCTTGCGGCCGTCGCTGCCAAGTACCCAGAAGGCGCAGGTCTCGTCCGCGAAGTTCGGCTCATGCGCATCTATAAAGTTGGCTCGCCTGAGTCTCAAAAGCTCATCGATGGCCTCCTTGCCGGTAATGCCGACGACTTGTCCCTTGCCGCTCAGTTCGCCTGGGACAAAGCATCCGATCCAGCCAACAAGGAGCTTTGCGCTTCCATCGCCAAGTCGGTCCTAGCAAAAACTGAAGACTGCATCGCCTGTTATTACTGCGCCTCAGCGGCCTTAGCGGCAGGCGACAAAGCTCTTGCGCTTGACGCCGTTGCCAAGGGGACTTGCCTCACTCGAGAAGGACGCAAGAAAGTCCCAGTTAGCCGGCCTCAAAGAAGCGTTCGATAAAGTGAAAGAGTCCGCCTCGAAATGAGCTAGGTCAATCTCGAACTTGAAACAGGGAGGTTGCTCTGAAAGCAACCTCCCTTTCTCTTTCGCGAAAGGAATCGCCAATAGGGTATACACAAACTGACTGCTGGCAGTCCTGAGGTATAGCCGTTGATCGACATCCAAGAAATCCTCAAATACCTTCCCCACCGATATCCGATGCTCCTCGTCGACCGAATCGTCGACATCAACCCTGGCGTTTCGTGCCGCGGCATTAAGAATGTGACCGTCAACGAACCGTTCTTCCAGGGCCACTATCCCGGATTTCCTGTGATGCCTGGCGTGCTCATCATTGAAGCCATGGCTCAAGCAGGCGCAGTGATCCTGCTTGCTGATCCTCAGCACGCCAATAAGGTCCCTCTCCTTGGCTCAATCGACGACGTGAAGTTTAGAAAGTCGGTCATACCCGGAGACCAACTCATCACTAACGTGGAGCTTTTATGGTTTCGAAAAAATATTGGGCGCGTCAAATGTACGGGCACCGTGGACGACCAGGTCGTAGCGAGTCTCGAATTAACCTTTAAGCTGATCGATAAGAAGGAAGACTAATTGCCTATCATTCACCCCACATCAGTTGTCGATCCCAAGGCGGAGATTGCCGACGACGTATCTATCGGGCCATTCTGCTATGTGGAAGCAGGCGTCGTAATCGGGGCTGGCACCAAACTCGATTCGCACGTTACGGTGAAGAAAGGTACGACTCTTGGCAAGGAGAATGTAATTTGCCAAGGAGCAGTTATCGGCGGCGACCCTCAAGACCGCAAGTACGCAGGCGAACCGACTTTCCTTGTGATTGGCGACCGGAACGTCTTTCGCGAATATGTAACTCTGCACCGTGCAACCGGCGAAGGAAAAAGCACGGTCATCGGCAACGATTGCTTCCTGATGGCGTATTGCCACATCGGCCACAACGGCTGTTTGCACGACTATGTGACGATGGCCAACGAATGCGCTATGGCGGGCCATGTGACGGTAGAAGAAAAGGTGACCATCGGCGGCTATTGCGCCGTGCACCAGTTTGTGCGCATCGGCAAAGCGGCCATGGTCGGCGGCTGGACCCCTGTGAACCGCGACGTTCCTCCCTTTATGCTGGTAAGCGGCCAGAACCAGGAAGTTCGCGACATCAACGCGGTCGGTCTCCGGCGCCTCGGAATCAATTCAGCGGCCAGGCTTGGTTTGCACAAGGCATGCAAGCTGCTTTTCAAATCGCAGATGGGCATGACCAACGCGATCGAGACGATACGCAGGGAAGTCGATATGACTCCGGAGCTTGAGTACCTGATCGCCTTCCAAGAGCGGATTTTCCGCGGCAAAAACGGCCGCGGCGACCAGCCTTGAGAGTCTTCTTCAGCGCAGGCGAAGCTTCGGGTGACCGCTACGCGGCCGCCATCGCCAGCCAACTCCCGCCATGTCAGCTCGAAGGAATAGGCGGGCCGTGTCTACGGTCTGCTGGCGCACATATCGTCTCTGATTCCAGCCAATGGGGCGCGGTCTCAATAAGCCAGTCGGCCAAAGTATTGTTCCGGGTTCTGCGCGGCGGTCGTGCCGCCAAAGCTGCGCTAGCCTCAGGCGAACCGGGCCTATTCATTCCCGTCGACTTCGGATTCGTCAACATCAAACTTGCCCGCTTTGCCAAACAGCGCGGCTGGAAGGTGCTCTACTTCATTCCGCCCGGTAGCTGGCGGAGAGATAGGCAGGGAAGCGATCTGCCTGTCGTTACCGATGAGATCGTCACGCCTCTTTCCTGGTCGGCTGAGATTCTAACCAACATGGGGGCCAAAGCGCACTGGTTCGGGCATCCCCTTCAGCAACTGGTCGGCGATGTTTCATCTTCTGTGCGCAAAGGTATTGCGTTTCTTCCCGGCAGCCGCCGCCATGAACTCGACTTGCATCTGCCGCTTGTGGCTTCAGCATTGGCTGATGAATCACGGCGCATCGAGTTTGCGTTGGCCCCAAACGCAGACAGGTCGGCAATTGAGTCCAAATGGCGCTCGTTGGTGCCAAACCGCAATGACGTTTTCACTGTAGGCGACACTTACGGTGTCTTGAAGCGTGCCGAAGCCGCCGTTGTCTGTTCGGGCACAGCGACCCTCGAAGCCGCTATCTGCAAGTGCCCGATGGTCGTCATCTATAAACTTTCGACTTTAATGGCCTTGGAAGTCGCCGTGCTGAAGCCCAAGATCAAGTTCGCGAGCCTTCCCAACATACTTTTAGATCGCGACGCCGTCCCCGAGCTGCTCCACACAAACGCAACGCCAGAGAATGTGCGAGATCAACTAAACGCTCTCCTAACCGAACCAAGCGTCCGCCAAAAGCAGCTCGATGCCTTCGACGACCTCGGCAGCATCCTCGGCGGCAGTCAAGCAATCACTGAAACAGCCAAAATCGCCGCCCAGATGATGGGCAATAGAATGCCTGCCCCTTAGATGAGGTCAAGGGGAAGAGGGTTCAATCTCCTCTCCCGCCCCGCGGGGGAGGATCTGTGAGCAAGCGAACAGAGGAGGGGGCTACGGAGATTGACCCATCCCAGGACATCCAGCGCGAAGCGTGTTTGGATGGCGAGCGTACCCGCGAGCTTAGTGACCTGAATGATCGTCCCGAACGATATTTACCCTGCAAGCCTAACTCATTACCTAATCGGGACTGTAGCATATGTATCGTCGGCAGCTTGTGATTGATAAATATGTTCCAAAGTGGGCCTGTAGCCGCGGGACGCTTTGTCCCCGCGCTCTCTTGCTTCAACAGATGCCGAAGGTCTTTGACGACATATTGTATTCCGGTGTAGTCGCCAGATGATTGTCCTGGCGACATAAATGCAACTACTTCGGTCTTCCATCAACCTATAATAAGGGCGAGATGGCACACGGATATCAGCCCTCAGAACGCATTCTGCACCTCAAAGAAAGAGCTATGGCTCAGCCGGAAGACATGTTCCTTCCCGCATTGCGGCCTTATTACTATCTCGAAGGCTGGATGGCCGCCGAAGGCGATTGCCTTCCGATCCGCAACGCCAAAGCCTTAGCCAACGTCATCGACAAGATGCCGGTGCTCCTCTTCGATGACGAACTCATCGTCGGAGAAAGCGGCGACCGCCAGTGCGACGGCATGATCAACTTCTCAGCCAACCAAAACATAGACTGGCTGATGAGTCAAGCCGAGAAAAGCGTACTAACGCAAGACCAACAGAAGCAATACCGTCAATGGCTCGAAGCAAAGCCGTTCCAGTTCATGAAGCTGGCTCCGGTGCCGCCGATGCCGGAAGAGCTTAACCAAGCGCAAGAACATGGCGTGGTTAGTGTTTGGGGAACCGACCTCAACCACAGCATTCGCGACTATCAAAAGGTCCTGCAAATCGGCTTCGAGGGAATCCTAGCCGAAGTCGACGAGGCAATCGGCAACCTTAAGAAAGAAGAACCCGACACTCCGAAGAGGCTAGCCAACCTTCAGGCTTTCCGCATCCTTTGCCAATCGCTCATCATCCTTGGCGAAAGATACGCAAGGGAAGCCCAAGCGAAAGCCAGCCAAGCCGACGACCCAATTACGAAAGCTGAATGGCAAACCATCGCCGAAGTCTGCCGCCAGGTTCCTGCCAAGCCCGCGTGCACATTCCGCGAGGCCGTCCAAGCCCTTTGGTTCGCCCACATCGTGACGACTTGGGAAGACGGCATCAACGCCAACGGCATCGGCCGCATTGATCAGTTTCTTCTTCCTTTCTATGAAAAGGGCATCCAGAGCGGTGAGATTACCGAGAACGAAGCCAAGGACATCCTCGCTGCACTTTGGTGCAAGCTCTACCGACCTTATGACGTCCAGCAGATGATGATCGGCGGAACTCTTGCCAATGGTGAGGACGCCACCAACAAGCTGAGCTATCTCGTCCTCGATGTCACTGAGGGTCTTGAGTTCATTCGGTGCCTTTCGGCGCGGCTGCATCCTAATTCGCCGCGTGCATTTGTATCTCGGTGCGTCGATTTAGTGGCCCGTGGCGGCGGAATCCCATTCTTCTTCAACGACAAAGTGCTCATTCCGGCCTTGGTTAGCAGAGGCGTCTCCCTAAAGGACGCATGGAACTACGCTGCGATCGGCTGCATCGAAATCACGATCCCCGGTATGGCGAACCCGCACGCCGTTAGCCATTGGATCAACTTGCCGAAGTGCCTCGAGCTCGCGCTTAACGACGGCAAGGATCTATTAGACGGAGCGCAAATCGGTCCCCAAACCGGCGATCTGGGCAAGCACGATTCAATCGACGCTGTTTGGCAGGCATTTACTGCCCAAATCGAGCACTTCGCGAAGCTAGCCGTCTATGGCTCGAATGCATGCGAGTTATCCCATCGAAGCCAATACCGGCTGCCCTACCTGTCCATCCTAACCGACGACTGTATTACCAATGGGCAGGACATTATCGAAGGTGGAGCACGCTACAACTACCATTCCAGCGCGGCGATGGGCATTCCGAATGCTGCCGACAGTATGGCCGCACTTGATGAAGCGGTGTTTTCGGGTAAGCATGTATCGAGAGAGGCGATGCATGATGCCTTGATGTCGAACTTCGAAGGCAATGAGCCTTTGCGCCAGTTCCTTCTGAACAAGGTGCCGAAATACGGCAACGACGAATCCGCTCCCGACCAGTTTGCCGCCGACCTAACGCGATTCTATTGCGACCTTCTGGCTAGCCATCGGACGGTATGCGACGATCCGTTCTTTTGCCATCTGTTTACGTACACGCTGATGCTCCCTTATGGCAAACAAACTGGCGCATCTCCTGACGGCCGCCGCAGTGGAGAACCCTTGGCGTATAGCGTTTCTCCGGTTCAAGGCCGCGACCGCGAAGGTTTGACAGCGTTGATGAACTCCCTTGCTAAGCTGCCGCACCACCTCGCCGCCGCAAGCAGTTCGGCAATCGTAGAAGTAGATCCAAACCTATTGAACGGGCCAAGCCGAGAAGCGTTCGTCGACTTGCTTATCAAAGCAATACAAGCAGGAGTAGGCCAGTTGCAGTTTAATGTGGTGAACGCCGATACCCTTCGAGCGGCGCAGAACGAACCAGACCGATACCGCAACCTCTGTGTCCGCGTCTCCGGCTTTAGTCAGCAATTCTGCTTATTGGATAAGGAGATGCAAGATCACATCATCGCCCGGACGAAGCACAGATATTGACGATTGACTACTTACCATTGACCATTGGACTACATAGATGTGATCGCCTATCCCTCCACGTTGCGAACGTGGAGGCTAAACGTAACGACACTATGGCTGCTTTGGTATCCAAGAACTCAGATCTTTACCCAACCTAATCCGGATCAATAGAATAACGAAAATGATCAAGAACCCAAGGCAAAGCGCTAAGGAAAGACCGGACATAAGCCACCAGGCGAATATATAATCTGAATGTGTCCAGCTTGCCTTCTTAGTTCGGGATAACTGAATCACTAAGTTGCATACTCCAAGCAACGAAGCTTGAGATACGTTAACGACTCCTCGATATCCTATATGCTTAGGTAAAGCAAAGATATGCCATATAAGAGCAACGTTCGTCAGAATACTGACGGCAAGAAAAAGGGAGAGAATGACCAGCGGAACTCCGGTGTCTCTAGCTACTGCTATCAGGTTGCCATGCCTCAAAGAGAGGTACTGTACGAAGAAATTCATGGAAACAAACATCAACTCAACAATGTAGTATATGGCAATCTTCAACTTCCGATACCGCATCCACGGGCAGAAGTCACGGTGCCAAAGGTCTCTATTAGTATTGTCGCTACTACGCATGAATTACACTTTTAGGATTTCCGTCAGACGTTCAAATATCTCCGGCTGATCCAACAGATCTGCATATCCGTGAACCGTCCCTAATATGCGATCAACATTAATTTTCGTATTGATTTCAGTTAGTCGCCGAATATCGTCCCAGTCTCGGTCTCGGTTGGCAATGGCCTTCATGATAACTAAGTCCTCAATACGAGTTAATGGCAGATTAAGGCCTTCTGCTACATTCTCAACAGAAGCCTTGTTTACTGCCTCTACCTCGAATGGTAACGCACCTAACGAGATGTCGATAGGCGTTCCATCCCTAGATTCTAAGAGAAGAATCCTGTGCTTCCTCGCAAACTCTAATCCATCATGTAAACGCAACTGGATACCTTGCTTCGATAACTCGAGTATTAGTTCTTCTAATCGCTCGTCTGCATCGATAACCAGAATGTCTATATCCTTAGTCGTTCGATCATAGCCGCGCAACACAACGGCAATGCCGCCGATTAGCGCAAATGGGATATTGGCTTTGCCAAGAGCAAAACTAACCTGAGCCAGAACGGAACTAAAGAGTGCCTTGTCTCCCACTCAACTTCTCCTTAGCAGCAGACCACGCAAACGAAAAACTGATCTCGTCCGGCGCTTTTGGCGGAACTGCAAGCATCGCTCTAAGCCTTCGCTGGACTTCGAAATCCGAAAGACGTTGCCTCGGGGTTTTATTTCTGGCCTCCGCAAGCACAAGCTCGTTGACCAGATCGTGGCTTTTCTTCCAGTTCCTTATTGCATTGGCGTCCAATGATCTCATTAGTACTTCTCAGTATATACCCGCCAGAGCTAAAGGCGGCCATAATATCCCCATGATCTCCCCAGGCGTCAATGCCACAATTAGAGACCCGATATGAACTAAATACGGTTCCGACTATATCCAATCGAGCCACTTAAGCCACAAGCCTGTTTGAGTCAGGTAACGTAGGTGGATGCGGTTCAGATTGTCCGTGTTATTAATAACAGCAACTCTGTCGGTTCTTAGCTTAGCAAGAGATGTTGCCAGCCTCGAAAGAGGCTTCCAGAAGCCGCCATGCGAAGTCCAGCCCAAAGTTTACTGGTGGTGGCTCTACAATCGAGTCGACAAGGCAGGAATAACCCGCGACCTTGAGCAGTTCAAGGCTAAAGGAATTCACGGTGTTAACTTGATCTGCACAGGCGGCTATGCCGGGATTGAACCGCTTCCCGGCGTTCCGTTCCTTGGCCCCGAGTGGCGCGCACTCTTTCGGCACACCATCAAGGAAGCAAAGAGGCTAGGAATCGAAGTCGGCTTCAACCTCGCAGGCGGATGGGTCATGATCGGTCCGTGGGTGACGCCCGATAACGCGATGAAGAAGGTCGTGCAATCGGAGACGACCGTGAGAGGCCCCCAACACTTTGCAGGCAAGCTGAACCAGCCGACCACGGTCAATGGCTACTACCACGACGCATACCTTCAGGCAGTTCCCAAGTCCGTCAGTCCAATCAGCCCGAAAAGGATCATCGACCTCTCGGTCAAACTAAGCAAGGACGGCACCCTAACCTGGGACGTGCCCGATGGAGAATGGACCCTGATAAGGACGGGATACACCTTGACGGGCAGCCGCTGGGACGCCTATCCCAACGGAGACACCTTTAAGGGCGGCGAAGGCTACCAGATCGACTATTTGAGCAAGCGATCGCTGGAGGACCACTTCCACCACCTCGGCAAGCTTGTTCTCAACGAGGCTAAGAAAGCAGGCGGAAAGATCGACTATCTTTGGTCAGATAGTTGGGAGTGCGGAAAACTGACTTGGACTCAAGACTTTCCTAACCAATTCAAGCGATTTCGTGGGTACGATCTCAAACCTTACATTCCCGCACTGTCCGGGCATATCATTGTAAGCGCAGAAGTCACAAAGCGATTCTTGGCTGACTACGACCGCACCATTCAAGATTGTCTCGCGGAGAACTTCTACGGCCATTTTGCCAAGCTCTGCCATGACAACGGCGTCCGGATGGGCAACGAAGCCGCTGGTCCTGGCGATATTCCACCCATGGACTCGTTGAGGAATCTCGGGCGTTGCGACACACCGACCGGTGAGTTTTGGATGAACGACATCTATAAGTTTCCTGGTGGCTTCAACTTGAACCTTAAGCAGACCGCATCGGCCGCGCACACCTATGGCAAAAAGCTGGCGATGTCCGAGTCCTTCACGCAGCAAGAAGGACAGAAGACGCACTGGTATTACGGCCCCGATGACTTCAAACCGTTTGGCGATCAAGCGTTCTGCGAAGGGATTAACCAGTTCATGCTGCATTGCGCGGTTTGCCAGCTATCAACCGATGGCAAGCCTGGGTATGAGTTCTGTGCCGGTCAGCATTGGGACACCAACATCACATGGTGGGATCAGATCGGTTCCTACTTGTCGTATCTTTCGCGATGCCAATACATGCTGCAGAAGGGGCGGTTCGTTGCCGATGTCTGCTTCTATCTCGGCGAAGAGCCGCCGATCATCGCTCCGCCCAAACATGACAATCCTGACCTAGGCTGGGGGTACGACTCCGACTACTGCAATTCTGAGGTGCTTCTCAAGCGCATGTCGGTAAAGAACGGTCGAATCGTTTTGCCCGACGGGATGAGCTATCGTCTTCTGGTTCTTCAGGATTGCACATCGCCGATTCCCGATATCGCCAGTCGAGTTGGTGGAACGCTGAACCTGAGCGTTTCTTCTGTGCCTTCTCGATCGATGTCGATTGAAGTAGCTCGAAAAATCAAAGCTCTTGTTCGCGAAGGGGCGACGGTACTTGGTGCCAAACCCGTCTGCGCTATCGGACTGAAGGGATACCCACAGAACGACCGGATTGTTCAGGATATCGCGAACGAAGTATGGGGCGATTGCGATGGTCAGAAGGTGCTTGAGCACCGGTATGGCAAAGGGAAGGTTATTTGGGGAAGATCCGCTCAACAAGTCTTGGAATCGGAGGGAGTAGGCCGCGATTTCGAATGTGAATTACTCGGATCGAAAACGAAGTCGATTTGGATTTGGCACGAAGCCGATGGAGACAATCCTCCGGAGGGAACTCGGTTCTTCCGGACTTCATTGGAAGTCGGCACAGATGTAAAGAACGCTTCAATTGATTTGTCGGCAGATAACGAGTTCGTTTTATGGGTCAACGGAACGAAGGTTTGCGAAGGGAAGTCCTGGTCGAAGATGGTCCATGCGGACCTCACGCCGCTCATCAAACCAGGTCAAAACTCGTTGCTTGTCGAGGCAAAGAACACCGCCCCCGGGCCTGCTGGGCTTGTCATTCGAGGCCAAATCGGCCAGAGATCGATCTATCCACTGAGCATGCGCTGGGAGTCTTCTGAAGATCAAACGAATTGGGCTCCTGCAAAAGTCCTCGGCGAAGACGGCATCAAGCCTTGGGGAAAGATCGACATTCGTTTACCCGCACTGGATTACACTCATCGAAGAGATGGCGGCACAGAGATATACTTCGTCGCAAATCTCAACGCATCGGACCAGAGTCAGAATTGTCACTTTCGGGTAGTTGGAAAGCAACCAGAGATATGGGATCCGATGACAGGGAAGATCCGAGTGGCGAAGGCGTTTTGGCAAAAAGAAGGTCGGACGACCGTCCCGCTTGAGTTTGCCCCGCACCAATCTTTCTTCATCGTGTTCCAAAAAGGAATTGCACCTGGTGTGCAGGGACAAGCATCCTCAAACGTTCCAAAGCTAACTCCTGTGGCCGATTTAGAAGGGTCTTGGCAAGTTCATTTCGATACGAGTTGGGGCGGACCAGATCAGGCCGTTTTTGCCCAGCTTGAGAGTTGGACCAACCGTGTTGAGGAAGGGGTTAAGTTCTATTCGGGCAAGGCAACATATACCAAGCGGTTTGACTGCTCGTTGACTCAGAAGGAGTTGATTCTTGATCTGGGGCGAGTCAAGTACGTCGCTCAGGTGCGCCTGAATGGTAAGGACTTGGGGATTTTGTGGACATATCCTTGGCGTGTGGACATCAGCGGATTAGTCAAGGCCAAAAGCAACCTGCTAGAGGTTGATGTCATAAATCTGTGGGCAAACAGGGTCATCGGCGATCTTGCTTTGCCAAAGGAGAAACGGTGGACGACTACTCATGATGGGTTCCGGTTTGATATGATCACGCAAGACACGCCTCTCGTGGAATCGGGCTTACTCGGCCCGGTTCGGATTCTAGCGGGGCCATAATACTAGCATGATCTCCCCAGGCGTCTACCCCGCGGCTGTCACCCCGTTCAATGCAAAGGACCAAATCGACTACGAAGGCCTCGCCAAGCTCCTCGCGTGGTTCGAGGCGAACGGCTGCCAAGGCGCAGTCCTAGCTGGCACTAACGGCGAAGGTCCGTCTCTCAGCGCCGTCGAAAAGCGCGACATGGTGCTCAAAGCCAAGGACCTGAAAGGCAAACTCGACATCATTCTTGGTGTCGCCACGCCGAGCCTGGATGAGGCGATATGGCTCTGCAAGCAGGCTGCCAACGCCGAGTGCAAAGCCGTCCTTCTCATGGCCCCGTACTACTTCAGAGATGCGAATGAAGAAGGCATTAAAGACTGGTTTCTTAAAGTCCTCGATAAGTCTCCAACAGACATCATCGTCTACAACTTCCCCCAGAAGACTGGAATTGCGATCAAGAAGGAACTGCTGAAAGAACTCGCCCAGCACCCCAAGTGCATCGGCGTCAAAGACAGCAGCGGCAACAAGGACAACCTGAAGGACTATCGCAAAGCCGTACCAGAGGGCAAACTCGTCTTCGTCGGCAACGAAACCCTCCTCTTCGAAGCGCTGCAAACGGGCTGGACCGGCACCATCAGCGGAGCGGCCAACTGCATCCCGATGCACCTCAGCCAAGTCGTCAAACAATACATTGAAGGCAAAAAGGAATCGGCCGAAGAAAGGTTCAAGCTGTGCCTTCCCGCCATCGAAGCGCTCAGAAGCCAACCTCAGCCGGCGATGAACAAGGCGATTCTGCACCTTTGGAAGGTCCTCCCCGAACCGAACCTAAGGCTGCCGCTAACACCAACAAACCAAGACGAAATCGACAAAACGGCGCAATTGCTTAAGCAGAAGTTAGGCTTGGCCTAATCCGAACCCTCGCATATTCGCCATAATCTGCCGTATGCTGATGGAAGGCAAGAAGGGGCTTGTGCTTAACGTCCTAAACAAGCACAGTTTGGGTTGGGCCATCGCGATGGCCGCCGCTGACCAAGGAGCGCAAGTTGGGGTTGGCGCAAGGGATGAGCGAATGGCTGAGAATGTCGACAAGCTCATCAAGGACGATCCGAGGCTCGAATTGTTCATGATCGACATGACTGTCGACGAGCATTTCGATGCCCTCCGCGAGGAAGTCGCCAAGAAGTATGGCAAGATCGACTTTCTCGTCCATTCGGCGGCGTTTGCTCCGAAAGAGGCTCTGGTGGGCCGTTTCATCGACACCGCTCGGTACGACTTTCAAGTTGCTCTAGATGTTTCCTGCTATTCGTTGGTGAAGCTCTGCAATGCGCTGGAACCCGTGATGAACGACGGCGCGAGCGTGATGACTCTCTCTTACCTGGGAGCCGTTCGAGCAGTCGGAAACTACAACGTGATGGGCGTGGCCAAGGCCGCTCTCGAGTCGGCTGTCCGCTACCTATCCGTCGATCTCGGTGTTAGGGGCATTCGCGTGAACACGCTTTCTCCCGGACCGGTCAACACGGTCGCAGCCAGAGGCGTCAAAGGCCTCTCCAACATGATCGAGTTCGTGCATGACAAGGCTCCACTAAAACGAAGGTTTGCGCAGGAAGAAGTGGCTGACACGGCGCTTTATCTGATGTGCGATCTCAGCCGCGGAATCACCGGCCAGGTCATCTACATCGACAACGGCTATAACATCATTGGAATATGAAAAGGGCGATATTGATCGTGCTCGACGGTTGCGGCGCTGGTGCCGCTCCGGATGTTGCTGCTTACAATGACATTCCAACAGTATCGACGGTTCTCAATGTGTGGAAAGCGGTTAACGGCTTCAAAGCGCCGAACCTGGCTCGAGTCGGATTTCTGGCCGCTTGCGGAATAAGGTCTCGCCCAACTCTGAACGCCCGATACGGCCGCCTGCGCGAGCTGTCTGCAGGCAAGGATTCGGTGACCGGCCATTGGGAAATGATGGGTGAAGTGACGCATGAAGCGTTTCCAACATATCCCCAAGGCTTCCCCAAGTCGCTTGTCAAAGAGTTTGAAGAGCGCATTGGGCGCAAGACCTTAGCGAATAAGCCGGCAAGCGGAACCGAAATCATTAAGGAATTAGGCGCAGAGCATATCAAGACCGGTTATCCTATACTGTATACCAGTGCTGACAGCGTTTTTCAGTTGGCTTGCCATGAAGATGTTGTGCCTATAAAGACGCTATATGACTGGTGCAAAATTGCCAGAGAATTATGCGTTAAACCAAACCATATTCAGCGTGTTATCGCGCGGCCATTCATCGGCAGCCCCGAAGTAGGTTATACGCGAACAGGCAATCGTCGGGACTTTCCTTATCCTGCACCGCCGAACCTGATTGACGAGATACAGGATGTTTACGGTATCGGTCCAGTGCCCGAGCTATTCGGATACCGCGGCTTCAGGAAGACAACGAGAACGCCACATAATCCCGAGCATGCGCAAGCGCTTCTGCAAGCGATGGACTCTGATGCCAGGTTCATCTTTGCCAACTTCGAGGACTTCGACATGCTCTACGGACATCGTAGCGATGCTGTCGGCTTCTCCAGAGCTCTTGAGGAATTTGACCGGTTTTTCCCCGAGTTCCTCGCAAAAACTTCAGAAGACGATCTGATTCTCATTACTGCTGACCACGGTAACGACCCGACCGATGTCTCGACCGATCACACGCGCGAGTATGTGCCGATCGTGGTGATCCAACATGGTTTAGCCGGTCGCAACCTGGGAACAACGGACGGTATGGGCCAAATCGCCGACGCCATCGCCCACCATCTCGGCGTGCGAGATATGCGATATCCGAGCCTGCTGATCATGTGAGTTGGTGCTTGCGCATACTCGCGAGCCGTAACCATTGACGATTTACGATTTACGATTGACTATTGACCATTGAAGCCACCTAGAGCAGTAGGCTTGCTTAAACCGGGATCGCTGGCGGCCCCGCCGGCTCAAACCGTAAACATGGTTGGAGCGCGAGCGTACTCGCGAGTAGGACCACTGACTTTCTAATTGAGTAACACTATAGTTGCGAATGGCCAAATCTCAGCGTTAGGCTTACTAGCTAAATAGTCAATAGTCAATAGTCAATAGTCAATAGTCAATAGTCAATAGTCAGTGTCCAACAACCTACGCTAGGCCCTTAACCATCCCGCCATCCACTAGCAGGTTTACCCCTGTAATATACGCCGAAGGAACAGAGCACAGGAACGCAATGCTCGCACCGATTTCTTCCGGTTTACCCAGGCGATTCACTGGCACCTCATCAGCCTGCATCTGAAGAGCTTCTTCCGGCGTCACACCCAGCTTGGAAGCTCGAACAGAAGCAAGGTGAAGCTGTCTATCCGTCAAGGTGTGGCCGGGCAACACCGAGTTGACAGTCACGCCAGAAGCCGCCAATTCTAACGCCTGCAGCCGCGTCATCGCCATCAATCCTGCTCGTAAAGTAGAAGAAATCGGCAACAAACCGGAAGGCTCTTTGGCGACCAGAGAAGTCACATGGACGATACGCCCCCAACCCTTCGCAACCATCCCCGGAGACACGAGCCGAACCATCCGAACGACATTCATCAACGTGCTGTCGAAACCGGCTTGCCATTGCTCGTCCGTCATCGAGGAAAGAGAGCCTGCAGGAGGTCCGCCGGTATTGGTCACCAAGATATCTGGCGCACCTAGTTCAGAGCAGCAGAAGGAATGCCACGCCTCAATCTGTGCAACGTCAGAAACGTCGCATACGAAACCGACACAGCCGGGTAGAGAAACCAAAGCCGAATCAATATTCGCCTGCGACCGTGAACAGATGCAAACGCGAACGCCTTCTGATGCAAGAGCCTGAGCCGTAGCGAGGCCGATACCCTTCGAGCCGGCGGCGACCATGGCTGCCTTGCCCTGTAAACTAAAATCCATAGGGATATCTTATCCCCAGATGAGGTCGGGTCGCACGACAATAGTCTCAGCCCGATCCGGACCGACCGAAACGATCGCTACCGGCACGCCGGTGTATTCCTCAATGAACTTCAAGTAATCGAGAGCTTCGACAGGCAAGTCCGAAAGCGACCGTGCCGACCGAATATCGCCGTCCCATCCCTTGATGTCCTTGTATACAGGCTTCACGTCGGCCAGTTCAAACGTGTTCGAAGGCACATAGTTCAGCGTTTTGCCGTTCAGATCATAGGCAACGGCCGCTTTGATCGATTCGAATCCGGCAATCACATCGAGTCTCGTAACAACCAGGCCGCTGAGCGAGTTCGCTCGAGCAGTGTGCCGAAGGACGACCAAGTCCATCCAGCCGCACCGTCGGCCTCTACCGGTCGTTGTGCCGTACTCTTTGCCGTGCTTGCGGATCCATTCGCCGGTGTCGTCAAGCAGTTCAGTAGGGAATGGGCCGGAGCCAACGCGAGTCGTGTAGGTCTTGCACACGCCGAGAACCGAATCGATCACCCGTGGTCCAACTCCGGTGCCCAAGCATGCGCCGCCAGCGACCGGATGGCTGCTCGTAACGAACGGATAGGTGCCTGCGTCCAGATCGAGCATGGAGCCCTGCGCACCTTCGAAAAGCACGCGCTTAGAGCCATAGACGGCGTCCTGAACAAGCGGATCGGTATCGCAAACCAACTCGCGAATGCGGTCTGCGTAAGCCGAATACTCTTCATAGAGAGGCTCGAAAGCCAAAGGCTCTCCGCCCAGCAGCTTCAGCATTTGGTTCTTATAGTCAAGCACCTGTTTAAGCCGCTCTTTGAAGATCGCAGGATTCACAAACTCGCCCATGCGGATGCCGATGCGGGCGACTTTGTCCTGATAAGCCGGACCGATGCCTCTTGTCGTGGTTCCGATCTTACTGTCGCCCTTCGACGATTCCTCAAGGGCGTCCAGAAGCTTGTGATAGGGGAAGACGACATGCGCGGCATTGCTGATCTTCAGCGTGCCGAGGTCCGATTTCTGGGCTTTGGTGCGGTCCAGTTCCTCTAGCAAACCCTTTGGACATACAACCATGCCTGAACCGAGAACAGCGGTGACGTTCGGATGCAATATGCCTGCTGGGATTAGATGGAAGCGGAATTCTTGGTCTCCAACGATGACGGTATGTCCTGCGTTGTTACCGCCGCTATAGCGGACTACCATGTCGGCTTGGCTGCCGAGTACGTCTACAAGCTTTCCTTTAGCTTCATCGCCCCACTGGGCGCCGACGATCACGAGCGTTGACATTTGCTGCTTTGTCCTCTCTCGGGCATACCTAGCGGGCGCGATAGGGTTCCGAGAAAAGCAAATTATACCCAAGTCGCTCGGGCAAAGGGAACCGTGCCATATAGCCGTGCTATTGCGGAGATTCAAAAGAACCTGGTAAATCCGCTGCCTAGCAAATACACCAGAAACCTGGTAATAATACTAGGTTAACCCCGCAATATAACCTGGAATAAGCCTCGGTGAAAGTTGCACTCACACCGGCAAGAGCAAAAGGGCGCTCAAACCGGAACAGGAAGCGGAATCACGGAGGAACACCATGTCACTGCGAATTAACACGAACGTATCGGCAATGAATGCTTACAGAAATGTAAGCCAGACCACAGGCGAATATAGCAAATCGATGACCCGGCTCAGCACGGGCTTGCGAATTAACGACGCTGCAGACGATCCTGCAGGCCTCATCATTTCGGAGAAGTTCCGAGCGCAAATCACGGGCATCCAGACAGCCATTCAGAACAGCCAAGACGCAGTCAACTATGCGAAGACGGCGGAAGGCGCTCTCGGCGAAGTCAACACTCTTCTTCGCGATGCTCGCAGCCTTGCTGTGGCTTCTGCTAACACTGGCACTTTGACCTCGGCTCAAATCCAGGCTAACCAAAACCAGTTGAACTCGATTATCAGCTCCATTAACAGAATTGCGAGCAACACCCAGTTTGGAACCAAGAAGCTCCTCGACGGTTCGTCAGGCGTCAGTGCGTCCGTTACAAACAGCACGGCGATCAAGGCGATCTCAATTGGCGGCTCTCTGAACGGATCGTCTGTTGTTACCGACTCGGCCGTCACCGTCGATGTCACCACCGCTGCTCAGAAGGCAGTCCTAAACGCTGCCGGAATGACTGAGAATGCCATCACGATCGGTTCTCAAGCTCTCTATTTGGCTGCAGCTATCGGCGCAGACGCTGGCAGCTTCACCATCAACGGCGAGACCTTCACGGCTTCTGCCACGGATACGTGGGGCGGCTTAATCGATAAAATCAACCAAGCTTCGGGCCGAACGGGAGTTGTGGCCGACAGCGAGTACGGCGGCGGCGCTGGCAACATCCGACTAACCTCAGTCGGCTACGGCGCGAACGCTAAGATCAACTTGGCCGATGCAAACGGCGTGATCCTGAGTGCGGCAGGCACGGCGACAGATGCAGGCGTCAATGCGGTCGCAACCGTAACGGCAGGTACGGCTGGCGCTGGAGGCACTTCGTTGTCGGCAGTCTTCACCGGCGGCGCGAACGGCGCGAACGGTCTGACGCTGACTGACTCTTCAGGAAACTCAGTCCTCCTCACCGAGGCAGGCAACACCGTAGCCACCAACGCAGGCGCTGCGCAGTTAAGTGTCGGCAACTCACAGTTCCAGATCGGCGCGAATGCGGGTCAAACGGCCAACCTGTCGATCGGCAACTTCAGCGCTGCGACTCTAGCCATTGCTTCTCTCGACCTAACGAGCGCATCCGGAGCTTCAACCGCTCTGACGGCGATTGACAACGCCATTGACCAAGTAACCCGAGCACGAGGCGATATCGGATCTTTCCAGCGCAACGTCCTGGAATCCAACATCCGCTCGCTCGGCATCTCCAAGGAGAACCTGTCCGCGACCGAGTCCACAATCCGAGACACCGATGTCGCACAGGAAATGACCAATTTCACGAAGCTGCAAATCCTGCAGCAGGCTGGCATGTCGATGTTGGCTCAAGCTAACAGCGCACCTCAATCAGTGCTTTCACTGCTCAAGGGATAGTGTTCCTCAAGAGCCCTTAACAATCGAGGCGGGTGAAAGCCCGCCTTTTCTTTTTGTTAGATAATGGATCCCCATAGGTCATAGGCTTCTACCCGCTCAACTCGAACCTTAACAATCGTGCCCGGCGTAGCGTCGCCTGCCGCATAGACCAATCCATCGATCTCTGGAGCATCGCGGTGGCTTCTTCCAATGCACGAACCGTCCTTCGACTGGTCAATCAGCACATCCAGATCCCGGCCGATCCACTTTGAGTTGGCTTCCAATGATGTTCTTTGCTGCTGCTTCATCAGGCTGTCATAACGCTGGCGTTTCACCTTCGAAGGAACCTGGCCGTCTAGCTCATAACTTGGTGTTCCCGACTCTCTGCTGAAAACGAATGCGCCAACTCGGTCAAGTTTGGCCTCTCTCAAGAACGCCATCAGATGGGCAAACTCAGCGTCGGTTTCGCCCGGATATCCAACGATGAAAGTGGAGCGCAGTGCGATATCGGGCATCGCTTCGCGCATCTTCGAGAATAGACTCAAATAGCGGTCGCCATCCCACGGTCTTTTCATACGGGCTAGCACATCCGGATGCGAATGTTGCAACGGCATATCGACATAGTGGAGAACCTTGGGCAAGGTTGTCATCGCCTCTAGCAGCTCTAGCGTCACGCGTGTCGGATAGAAATAGAGCAACCGGATCCACCGCACCTGTTCGATTTTGTTCAATTCATGTAGCAGCCGAGGAAGCATAAACTTCCCATAAAGGTCAAAGCCGTATTGAGTCACGTCTTGAGCAATTAGGTTGAGCTCGATCGCGCCGGTCAAAGCCAAGTTTTGGGCCTCGGCCAGCACGCGCTCCATCGGTTTGCTCTGGTGCTTGCCGCGAAAGCTTGGAATTGTGCAGAAAGCGCACTCGTGGTCGCATCCTTCGCCGATCTTCAGATACGCCGACCAAGGCAATCCGGTTCGAGCCCGAGTGCCGATGCCGGCATAGTGGTGTTCGGGCCGGGCTATGGTCAGCCTTGTTCCGCTGCCGCCAAGCGCAGTGTGGGCGATCTCGCCGAACCGCGCCATCTGGCCAACGCCGACGACCACATCGATGCCTTGCACAAGTTGACTGAGTTCCTCGCCCATGCGTTGGCTCAGACACCCTGCGACAACGACTTTGCCCGTTTTCCCTGCTTTCTTTTCCTTTATCGCATCGCGAATCGCCGCCAGGCTCTCATCCTTTGACGCACGGATGAAGCCGCATGTGTTGATGATCGTGATGTCCGTTTGCTCTGCAGATCCGTCGACGCTATAGCCAGAAGCCTGCAATACGCCGGCGATCTCTTCACTGTCGACTTCGTTCTTTGGGCAGCCAAGCGTCACAATCTTGGCTTTTGGAATTCGCGCGGACATAGGCCTTGATTATGTCATGCCCCAAGCTATCAAACCTGGGACGGTTCAGCGTGGCGTTAGGTCGATTTCGGCTATCCGAATGCCGTCTAGGTTTGGATTGAGCGCTGCCATAAAGGTCTTGCCCTTATCATAGATGATCTCAGGAGCAGCCACATTTAAGCTTCCAATAAGGTACTTCTCGTCCTGGTTGATGCCAAAGTAAAGCGGATTGCGCGAGGCGTAAATCCGCGTGATCGCTCCCGGTCCATACAGTTGGGTCTTGAAAAGCAAGTAATCTGACCTTCCGATCTTGGCGACATGAGGGCATTCGCTCGACCACTGGTTCGTTCCCGCCGATCCGCCGTAGGCAACAATCGTCGACTCGCTCCAATTCAGCAGGTCCTTCGAGGTCCGGCAATAAACCATGCCTTGATCGTTCGGCATCGCGGTGTAATAGCAGTGCCATTTCTGGCCGATCTTGATCAGCATGGCGTCGCGGGTGTTCGCCCCCGGCCCTTCCCAGAACCTCCCGGCCTTACCGTCGTCTTTCAGCATTCGGGTGAAACTTTTACCGTCCTCGCTACGAGCGAAACAGATGTGATCCCAGCTACCATACGCCATCCAATAGACGCCTTTCTCATCTCGAACCACGTGCGGAGCTTGAAGGCCGCCGTCGACTTCGCCAACGCTCGTGTCGGCCTTCATCTTGATGCCCATTGGCTTCCAGTCTTTGTCTTTCAGACTTTTACCTTCCCAGCCATAGAACAGCCGACCGGTTCCGCCGACCTTGGTGCCGCGAACGCACGACCAAAGCTGCCACGTGCCGTCCTTGGCTTTCCATATAGAGAAGTCAACCGGACCTTGCTTATCGCTTTGGTAGATCCCAATATCGGGATTGCCTGCAATCTGGTGCCATTCACTGACGATCTTCGGACATGCAACGGTCGATACAATAGATATAGCCATGATGAGCATATTGTCTATTTTATACCTTCAACACCTGTAGGATTAGCCGCAAGGAGGTTCGCGCCATCATTCCTTCCCGTTTGGCGCAGGTGGTCGATCCAGTAGCTGACATCCTCACCTCTGGTATGGTGCGGGCCGCCCTCTTGCATCACTTGCCACAGCGGATCCGGACCGTCTGCCTTGGCCATTTGCTGAACATGCCACGAATCTAGCAGCGCGAGCCCCTCGTTCATCTTCTCATTCATCGCCTCGACCATGTTCGCCTGCTCATGAGGGTCGTTGACGATGTCGAATAGCATTCGGCTCGGCCAGTTCTTGAGTCCTGTGTGGTAGACCCTTGAAGCGATCCATTGATCCCAGCGCACGCTTCGCACGCACGACCAAGCGCATTGGCTGAACACGACATACGGTCTGCCTCCGTCCTTTTCTCTATTGAACGAGTCGGCATAGCTGATGGCATCCCACTTCGGACTTGCTTTGCCGCCGAGCAACTCGACAAGTGTTGCGGCGAAATCGCACTGGTTGTACAGACCCCGATCAATACGCCCAACGGCCAAGCCAGGGAAACGAACGATCATCGGCACGCGCGATGTGCATTGGTCGGCGGTCTGATGGTCGGCGATAACACCTAACTCGCCAAAGTTTTCTCCGTGGTCGCTGGTAACCATGATGACGGTGTCGTCTAGTATTCCAAGGTCGGCGAGTGTGTTCATCAGCCTTCCGAACCACTCGTCGGCGTAGTGGATGCCGCAGTCATATCCGTCGATATAGGCTTTGTAATCGGCCATGTTATAGATATGAGCGGGTTGGCGCGGATAGTCCGGCGATCGCCCTAATCCGCCTGCAGGCTCCCGTGGACCGGCAACGCCCCAATCGTTCCATTGCCGCTCGCGCAACTCCTCGTCGTACCACACATCGATAGGCTCATCCTCAAATGGATTACCGAATTCGGCAGGCGCACGATATGGCGTGTGCGGATCCCAGACATTGACATGCAGGAGCCAGTTGTCATCTTTGCCGTTTTGTTTCAACCATTCGATGGCGTGCGGCACGATCTCCTCAGACGATTCGCCGCCAGCTTTGCCGGTGTTCAGCATCTCATTGAACCCAGCATAGAACCACCAAGCCGCATGCCTGTCCGCAAACGGACTGATGCTGACCGTGCGCATTCCCAAGGCTCGCAGCTTCTCGATGAAGCCAGCGTCGTCGCCCCGGATGTTGAAATCGCGCCTCTCCCCGATCGGCCGCAGGTCCGCGCACTGGCCGCCATGGTTCACAACGCCTGTGTGGATTCCAAACCGGCCGGTGAACATGGCTGCGCGGCTGGGCAGGCAAGGCGCATCGCTAACATAGCAGTTCTCAAACCTCGTGCCTTGTTGGGCTATCCGGTCGATGTTCGGAGTGGTGTTTCGATGGTAGCCGTAACACCCCAAATGATCCGCACGAGTGGTGTCAATATCGAAGTAAAGAACGCGCATGAACTCCTATTTCGCGTTGACTGAGATTTTCCCTTCTGGTAAGTCTGAGAACTGGGATCGCTGGCGGCCCCGCCGGCAAACAGGAAACTCCTCTCTCGCCTCGCGGGGAGGACCTGTGAGCGAAGCGAACAGAGGAGGGGGCTAAACCGTACACAAAACAACTCAAAGTCATTGCGAGGGTGGCATAGGTATCGCTGGCCGGCAAATGAAACCCCTCGCTACACTTTCGACAATTCAATACTTCGCCGCACTTCAGCTACAACTAACCCCTACAAGCATCAACCTACAAGCCCAATCGCCCCCACAACCCGTCAATCTTCACCTTCACGTCATCCGACATCCGAATTAACTTCGGATACGGTCGAGAAAAACCGTTCTCGCCAGGCAGCTTATGCGTGCAATCAAAACCCAGTTTCCCGCCAAAACCTTCACCCAACGACGCATGATCCAATTGATCGACCGGTCCGCGCGAAAACAGCGTATCCCGAGCCGGATCGCAATTCGCGCCAATTCGGAACAGCACCTCGCCCAAGTCCTGCACGTTGCAGTCCTCGTCGAACACATAAACGAACTTGGTGAACGCCATTCCGCCAAGCCCCCAGATCGCATTCATGACTTTGAAGGCATGCCCCGGATACTTCTTCTTTATCGACACGAACGCCACGTTATGGAAGCACGCCTCAACCGGCAGATTGATGTCAACAATCTCTGGCGTCGTCATCTTGATGAGGGGCATGAAGATCCTCTCAACAGCCTTGCCCATCCACCCGTCTTCCATCGGCGGCACTCCAACTATAGTTGCCGGATAGATCGGGTTCGACCTCATCGTGATGCACGTGACATGGAAAACGGGGAAGTCCTCGGCCAACGAATAGTAGCCGGTGTGGTCGCCGAATGGTCCCTCCAAGCGCTTCTCCGAAGGATCGACATATCCTTCCAGCACGATCTCGGCGTTCGCCGGAACCTTAATATCAACCGTTTTAGCCTTAACCAGCTGAACATTCCCTCGCCGCAAGAAGCCTGCAAAAAGCATCTCATCGATGCCCGGCGGCAGCGGAGCAATGGCTGAGAAGGTCAGAGCCGGATCGTCGCCCAGCGCCACCGCGACTTCGATACGCTTGCCTTGTGCGCCGGCCGACTCCATGTGCCGCGCGCCGGTTTTGTGCATCTGCCAATGCATCCCGCAAGTGTTCTTGTCGTGAACCTGAATCCGGTACATGCCGACGTTGCGCTTGCCGGTTTCGGGGTCATGGGTGAAAACCATCGGCAGCGTGATGAACGGTCCGCCGTCCTCTGGCCAGCACGTCAAGACAGGAATTTTGGTGAGATCGACGTCGTCGCCTTGCAGAACAACCTCTTGGCACGGTCCCGAGCTGACCGTCTTTGGCGGGGCATCCTTCACCTCTTTGAGCAGTGACGGCAACAACTTCAAAGCATCGAATGCGCCCTTTGGCGGTTCCAACTTGATCAGATGGTCTATCCGCGAGGCTTGCTCCTCGAAGTCTTCGCACGACAGAGCGAGCGACATCCGTTTTCTCGATCCCATCGCATTGATCGCCACAGGTATCCCGAAATCAAAGGAACCCGAAGGGGAAGATGCTGGATGAATAGACGGATTCCCAACCACAGCACTAAGCGGGTTCGGCGACCCGAGACGCGGTGCAGGTCCAACTACTTTCTCGAAGAGAAGCGCTGGCCCGTTCGACTTCATCATTCGGTCGGCGATTTCGGTAATTTCAAGGTAAGGAGAGATCGATTCGCCGATCTTCTTGAGTTCGCCTTTCTGAGCGAGCGTGTCGAGGAAATGCCTGTAGTCTCGGTATGCCACACCTTATTATGAAGGTATATCGCAACCCCGCAAGGGCTAGACAAATAGCCGTCAACGACGTTTTTTCATGTCGTCCAAACTCGTCATACGTAAAAACAGGGAATCTGCTAGGACCAAGCACTATAATAGAACTGCAAACGGCGCGTGCTCGTGCGTCGGCAGAGGAGTTTCGGAGTGCCAATCATACCAGCGGTGGGACGCAAGTCGCTACGAATGCGCTTGCTTGATGCGGTTATCTATCTTGTACTCGCAATCGGCGGGCTTACCGTTGTTTACCCGTTCCTTCTCATGCTGTCGACCTCAATTACGAGTGGCCCCGATACGAACGACTTTCGCCTGATGCCGCGATACCTCAACGACAGCAATGTGCTTTTCGCGAAGTATGTCGACGATAAATATTCCGGCGACCTCGAGGCAGTTAACTCGACCTACGGCACCGATTTTAAGAAGTCGATCGACGTCACGATGCCGAAGTCGGTAGTTCAGCCAAAAGCCCAAAGGTTGCTTGCCGAATGGAAGGCCTACCTCGCAACGGTTCCGCTCGAATACTCCAGTTGCGGGTTCCGAGGATACGGCGTCCACCCGAGCGAATTGGCCTTGTCTTATCGGAGCTTTTTACGTGATAAGTTCAATGATGATATCAATGAATTGAATAAATCGTACACCGAGGAGAACGCCACCTTCCAGCAGGTCATGCCTCCTGCCGAACGGCCGACGAGTCGAACTTGGGTGCCCGATTCCTCACCAAAAATGGTCGACTTCATAAAATGGAAGGCGAGCCTCGATCGTCACTGGCTTATCTACACGAGCATCGACGGACTCTATCAGCGCTACCTGATGGACTTCGCCAACGTGCCTCGGGCCAAAGCGTTGAGCACCTTTCTGACTTCGGAATGCCCGTCGGGTCCTGCTGATAAGGCGAACTGGGAAGACTTCGTCCGCAACAAGCTTCCCATCAAATGCATCCGCCTGCCTAGGCAAGCGACACCTCTCTTCCGCACTTACCTAGCCGGTAGGTATAAGAATGTGCGAACACTAAACGAGTTGTATAAAACGAGCTATTTGGGATTCGAGAGCGTACAGTTTCCCGAGAAGCTCCTGCCCGACGACTTGGCGAGCCGCGACTATGCCGAGTTCATCAGCAAGTCTGCCCCGCTATCGATGATCCGAATATGGACTCCAGAAATTGGATTTAGATATTCTATAAGGTCTAAATATGGCGATATCGTAGCCATCAATACCGAGTTTGGTCTCAGCATCAAAACATTCGACGAACTAGTCCCGCCGAAACAGATCGAGGATGCGACCTATGTTATCGACCATGTCAAGCCGCTCAAGAACCGACACATCGTTCGGAACTACGGCATCGTCATCGACTACATCTTGCTTCACGGCCGCTCGGTCTGGGTTACCGTGCTGTTCTGTGGCTCGGCGGTTCTGACAGCTCTAATCGTCAATCCGCTCTGCGCCTATGCGCTTTCCAGATTCAACCTGTCTTATTCCTACTCTGTTCTGCTGTTCGTCCTCGCGACCATGGCGTTTCCAGCCGAAGTGGTCATGATCCCCAACTTCCTGTTGCTCAAGGAACTCGGGATGTTAAACACCTTCGCTGCGCTCATCCTGCCCGGCATGGCGAACGGATTTTCGATATTCCTGCTCAAGGGCTTCTTCGACAGCCTGCCGAACGAGTTATACGAGGCGGGTACCATCGACGGCGCCAGCGAACTGAAGATGTTCTTCAAAGTAACGGTTCCGATGTCGAAGCCGATCTTTGCAGTCATCGCCCTCGGAGCTTTCACCGCGGCATACGGGGCGTTTATGTTCGCCCTGCTGGTCTGCCAAGACCCCGACATGTGGACGCTGATGGTGTGGCTCTACGATTTACAGGGCACTGCGCCCCAATATGTGATGATGGCCGCGCTAACGGTGGCGGCAATTCCGACGCTGACGGTCTTCGCCTTTGCTCAAAAGGTCATCATCCGCGGCATTGTGATCCCCATGGAGAAGTGATGAAAATGAAACAAGCTCTTTTGAACCTGCTATCGAAGACATCACAAATCCGAGATCACTCCATCATATTGGCGAAGCGACCGGTACTTTATTCGTTCTCAGTGGTCAATCGTCAATCGTCAATAGTCAATCCCGTTAGGTCAATGGCCCGTCTCGCCGCCTTCTTGCTGGCCGCAACGCTCCTTACGGGTCTTGCCCCCGCCCAGCAAGTCACGCTAAAGCTCTGGGGCGGCGCAGGATTCCGTGTCCCAAGAAAGGACGAAACCTCCTTGAATGCCCGTGCCGACCGAGCTATTATCGAAGCCTTCGTCAAGAAGAATCCGAACATCAAGCTCAAAATCGTTAACGGCGTTAACATCCAAGGCCCAGCAATGGAGTCTGGACTTCTCATGGCGCTTGCAGGAGGCGTCGGTCCAGACGTGATTTATGTCAACTTCCGCCAGCTCTATTCCTTTATCGATCAAGGCTTCCTCTATCCGCTCGATGAGTTCGTCAAGGTTGACGAGAAGCCGCTCGAGAAGATCCATCCAAACATCACCAAGGTGCTTTGGCAAGACGGACACATCTACACCATTCCGTATGCCCAGTTCGTTCAAGCGCTCTACTATCGCAAGGACCTGTTCCGCGACGCTGGCCTCGACCCGAACAAGCCGCCTAAGAACTGGGATGAGTTTTACGATTACTGCAAGAAGCTCAGCAAACCCGAGCGCAGCCAATACGGTTTCGCCTTCGACAAAGGACCGCAGAGCCGCGGCTATTGGTGGTGCAATTTCCTATGGCAAGCAGGCGGCGATGTGCTCGAACAGAGGCCAGACGGCCGTTTCAAGAGCGTTTTCAACTCTCCGGCAGGCGTCGAAGCTCTCAAGTTCTATCGCAAACTTGTAGCAGATCCCTGGACCGACAGCACGGGGAAAGTGCGCAAGGGAGTCGCCAATACAACCGCGACGCTAAGGACTGACATCGACCAAGGCAAGATCGCCATGTGGTTCGGGTACCAATCGACGGTCATCGCCAACACCCAAGCCGACATTTTGAACCCGTCGGTCATGGGCATAGCCCCAATGCCGAAAGGACCCACAGGCATCACCGGCAACGAAATCAACGCCTCGATGTTCGGCATCAACGCTCAGCAGAAAGATCCGCAGGTCAGGGAAGCCGCGTGGGAGTTCATTAAGTTCATGGGCAGCGACGAAGCCGATGAAATTCGTATCCGGGCCTATGTCGAGAACGGATTAGGCAACTTAGTCAACCCTGCGCTTCTAAGAAAGTATGGATACGACGAACTGGTCACTCCCGTCGGCGAACTGTGGGAAAAGGCAATGAAGTCGCTGTTCGACAACGGCAAGCACGAACCGTTTGGCAAAGGCGTCCAGATGATTTATCTAGAGCTCGATCAGCCGCTTATCGAGTATGCGCTTTACCCAGATCGCAATCCAAAGGAAATCCTGGATCGGGCTTGCGCGAGAACGGACCGCAAGCTGCTTGGCTTTGTCGACGACGATGAGATGAAAAAGAAGCGTGCGGCTGCTTCTGGGGCAGTCGTCGGGCTTTTGCTGTTCGCTGTGACCTCTGCAATATGGGCGATTCGTAAAAAGCTCAGGACTCCTAAGTTTGGCGTTGCTGCCATGGCCGGCTCAAAGACCCTGAAGGGTCACGTTCTTCCCTGGCTGTTCCTTGTTCCTGGCTTGCTTTCCATTGCCGTCTGGGCCTATGTCCCGCTCGTTCGCGGTCTGATGATGGCGTTCCAGGACTACAAAATAACTCAGGAACCGCGCTGGGTCGGAGTGGACAACTTCATTGAGGCCGCCAGCCAAGACACCTTCTGGATCGGCCTTCGGAACTCCCTTGAGTTCGTTGCGCTGAGCCTTGGCTTAGGTTTCTTCCTGCCGATTATTTTAGCGATTCTGCTGTCCGAAGTCCCGAAGGGCAAGACCTTCTTACGAACGGTCTACTACCTTCCAGCGGTCACTTCAGGCCTGGTCATCATCTTCATGTGGAGGCAGTTCTACGCCGCCGGCGAAGACGGCCTATTCAACCAGATGATTTCTCAAATTGGAGTTGGCTTTAACTGGTTAACCGCTTTGACACATCTACCATTAAAGATGAACGATGCGGTGACGATCGACTGGCTTGGCGATCCGACTTGGGCGATGCTTGCGGCGGTTTTACCGGGCATCTGGGCTGGCGCGGGACCAGGCAGCATCATCTACATCGCAGCTCTAAAAACGATTCCTGAATCGCTCTACGAAGCGGCTGACCTTGACGGCGCCAGCATCTGGCAGAAGATCCGCACCATCGCGCTGCCAAGCATTAAGCCGCTCATCATCATCAACCTAGTTGGAGCGTTCATCGGCTCGTTCAAAAGCATGGAGAGTATCTTCGTTCTTACTGGCGGCGGACCTCTTCAAAGAACCCACGTCATAGGGCTGGAAATTTGGTATAACGCGTTCATCTACCTCAAGTTCGGCTATGCCACGGCGGCGGCTTGGATGATGGGCGTTCTGCTAATTGGGTTCACACTGTACCAGCTGCGAATTCTGAGAAACGTCCGGTTCGGGACAAGTGGATAGTCAATATTAAGGACAACTTTCGCGTCGAATCGGCGATATTTGCACATTATTAGGCATTGTAGAGGTAGTGGCTCATAATGTGCGTTGAATGCTGATGAATAACTCATGTTGTTTGTGTTAATGTCTTAGGAATCGCTCATCGTGAGGTCTCTAATTCTGAATTTCGCCTGATTTGTCATCGAAAAATCCGAAAAAAGACTTGCTTTTGACTTAAAGGCTGGTATAACGTTGAGAAGCGGGTTCATTTCCGCTAACAAGAGGGCGAACCGCAAGGAAGCCTGATCCAGATTGGAGGTGTTCGAATATGAAGAAGATTTTCACAATTCTGCTCGCACTGAGCGCTCTTAGCATCGTTATTTCCGGTTGCAGCAAGCCTGCAGAGGGCGACACGAAGCCCGCCGAAGGCACTGAGAAGCCGGCCGACGCCGAAGCGAAGTAACTCAGCAGAGCAAAGACTGCCCTCGCGGTTATCATCGCGAGGGCTTTTTTGTGCCTGACCGATGGAGGGCGAGCGTACCCGCGAGCTTCGCGACACCGAATCTGCTCCTTAGACGAAGTCTAGGGGGAAGAAGCTCAAGGCGAAGCCTTGGGCAGAAGGAGGTTCAAAGTGTTGCGCCACTAATCCGAGACGGCAGCACAAGTATCGCTGGCAGCTTGCCGGCAAAGAGTAACCGCCCGCTACACCGAAGCCATAACCAAATAGCTACTTCGGACCTGTCAACCCATCGATCTTCTCGCATGCTGCTTGATAAGCCGACTTCGCCGCCGTCAACTGCGAATCCAACACCTTAAACTCCTCGTTCGCTTTCGATAAAGACGCGCGCGCCGAAGCGATCTGGTTTGTCGCCAACTCCTTGCCGTTGTTCGCCTGAACTAAGGCCGCATCCCACTTCTCTTTCAGCTTCTGCTGAGCGATCGCCTTGTCGATGCGGTCGATCTCGAGTTTCAGTCTTGCAATCTGATCCTTCACAGCCCCGACATCGATCTCAACGCCTTCTAACTTCTTTAAGATCGAAGCGGCCTGATCGCGCGCAGCCTGTAAATCGACGGGAGACGAGCTTAAATCGACTTTGGACGCAGACGCGACAGCCGACTTAACTGCCGTTGCAGACGCTTCGTAGGCCTTGCCCAGAGCCTTTTGTCCGTTCGAAGCGATGTCCTCCCGATCCTTAGGAGTGCATCCGCAAATGATTGCTAAAACCGCACAAACAACCGTTATTGCCTTCATCAACCAACCTCTTAGCCGAATGCAAAAAGAAACGGGTATGTTTAAGCCCGTGACCAGCTTCGGCCCTGTTGCACCTTATTACGACGAACTCATGGCGGGGGTTCCATACCGCATGTGGGTTGGCTATTATTTCCTGCTCCTCGCTCAACAGGACAAGCACCCCGAAACCATTCTCGATGTCTGTTGCGGCACCGGAACCATGACCGAGATGCTCCATCGCGAAGGCTTTAAGATGGCCGGCATCGATCTCTCTGCGCCAATGATCGAGGAAGCCAAGCGCAAGGCAGCCAAACGCAAAATGCCGATCCGCTATGAGTGCATGGACGCATCGACTTTCGAGCTTGGCGAGACTTACGACGCTGCCTTTTCGTTCTTCGACAGTCTGAACAATATCACGGACCCCGACCGATTCCAGATGGCGCTGACACAAGTCGGCAAGCACCTCAAGCCAGGCGGAAGCTTCATCTTCGACCTGAACACCGCTTTTGCTTTCGAAGAGAAGATGTTCAACCAAAAAAAGCTTCATCCACGGGCCAAGCTGCGCTACGATTGGCACGGCGATTGGGATCCGGATGCGCGCCAGATCACCGTTAAGATGGAGTTTTGGCACGAAGGCGAGAAGTTCGAAGAAGTCCACGTTCAGCGCGCCTACGATGAAGACGAGGTGCGCGAGATGTTGCGAAATGCGGGCTTCTTCGACGTCAAGGCCTACAACGCCTACACGCTGGATCGCTTACGAAAACGGAGCGACCGCGCGCACTATACGGCCATAAAGCTCTAAGCGCAAAGACAAAACTATGAAAATCGTTGTCCTCGACGGATACACTCTCAACCCCGGCGACCTGTCGTGGTCTGAACTCGAAGCCCAGGGCGAAACGACCGTTTTCGATCGCACGCCTGCCGACCAGACGATCAGCCGCATCGGCGATGCCGAGATCGTGCTTACCAACAAGGTGCTGATCACGCGGGAAGTCCTCCAAGGCTGTCCGAACCTCAAATATGTCGGCGTTTTGGCCACCGGTTACAACGTTGTCGACACCATTGCTTGCAGCGAAAAAGGCATTGTCGTCACGAACGTACCAGCATACAGCACCCCGTCGGTCGCACAGCTCGCCCTTGCTCTTCTTCTTGAGCTAACCCACCATGTCGGTTTGCATTCCGACGGCGTTCGCAGCGGCAAATGGAGCAATTGCATTGACTTCTGCTATTGGGACACGCCACTCGTCGAACTCGCCGGCAAGACGATGGGCGTCATCGGCGCGGGCCGAATCGGTTCGGAAGTACTCAAAATTGCCGAGGCGTTCGGCATGAGAACGCTGTTTCACGATCCGACCCGAGAGGGAAGCATCGATCTGGATGGCCTCTTGAAAACCTCGGATGTCGTCAGCCTTCACTGCCCGCTTACTGACGCGAATAAGGGTTTGATCAACAAAGTCACATTGGCTCAGATGAAACCAAGCGCCTTTCTATTGAACACCAGTCGCGGACCTCTGGTTGTAGACCAAGACCTTGCCGACGCGCTGAACGAAGGCCGTATTGCCGGCGCAGGTATCGACGTTCTCTCCATCGAGCCGGCGACGGCTGACAACCCGCTCATTAAAGCCAAGAACAGCATTGTCACTCCCCACATTGCTTGGGCTTCGTTGGCTGCCAGACAGCGATTAATGAATATTGCTGCGTCAAATGTTGCGAGTTTCATCGCAGACTCACCACATAACGTGGTTTCTTGAAACCTTTGGTCTGGCAATAGTATCTGCACTTATAGCGGCAATTGCTGCTGTGGAGGATATATGTTTACTCGTTCTGGGTTCCAGAAACGCACGGTTGCGTTGTTGGCTCTTGCTGTTGCCTGTTCCTTTGCTTATGGTACAGAAGGCTATTTTTCCCTTGGGTGGGGCACGAAGTCGAAGGGGTTAGCCGGCACTGGTGTTGCCATGCCGATGGATTCTCTGGTTGTCGCGACCAATCCCGCAGGCCTTGCGTTCGTCAATCGCCAATGGGACATCGGTCTTGAGCTGTTTTCGCCGATGCGCGGCTACACGGCCACCAACCCGAGCGGCCCGAGCGGATTCATGCCCGGACGCGTTAACAGCAACTTGGAATACTTCCCAATCCCAGATTTCGGTGCCAACTGGACTCAGAAAGATGGCAGCGTGCTTGGCATTGCCGTGTTCGGAAACGGCGGCATGAACACGAGCTACCCGGCTTCGGCCAACGGCGGCTACGGTGTTTTTGGTGCCGGCGTTGCAGGCGTTAACCTGTCGCAGCTATTTCTCGCGGGTACTTATGCGCGCAAAGTTGCACCTGGCGCATCTGTCGGAATTTCGGCTATCTATGCCCGCCAGACCTTCGAAGCTAGCGGCCTTTCGAACTTCTCCGGCTACGTTCCCCATGCTGGACCTTACAATTTGAGCAACAATGGAGAGGACACGAGCGAAGGAATCGGTTGCCGATTGGGAGTTCAAGCGCAAATCACCCCTCAGCTCTCATTTGGCGCGGCTTATCAACCCAAGATCAAGATGAGCAAGTTCCATCGCTATAGCGACCTCTTTGCTGAGCAGGGCGGCTTCGATATTCCCGAGAACTATACAGCCGGCGTCGCCTACAAGCTCTCCGACAAGGACACGGTGCTTGCAGATGTGCGCCAGATCAACTATGGCGACGTTCCTTCCATCGCCAACCCGTTCTCCAATATCTCGAACGGACTCGGAACCGACAACGGCGCTGGGTTTGGCTGGAGAGATATGACGGTCTACAAACTCGGCTACCAGAAGGTTCTGAACGACCTTTGGACTGCTCGCTTTGGCCTAAGCTACGGCCGCCAACCCATTCCTTCCAGCGAGATCATGTTCAATATTCTGGCCCCTGGCGTGCAGGAGTGGCATTTCACTCTTGGCGCGACCAAGAAGCTCGGTGAGAACGGCGAGTTGAACTTGTCGATGATCTACAGCCCGGACAAAAAGGTCAGCGGATTGAACCCGAACGATCCGGCGCAAACGATCACGTTGCACATGCACCAGTTCAACTTCGAGGTTGGCTTCACAAAGAAGTTCTAGTATCTAGGTTTCAAGTGGCGCGGACATCCTGTCCGCGTCCTTGAGCCGGCAAAGGTGCCGGCCTTCCCAGCTATCCCGCACGAACGGCTGCCGTGTAGTACCGCCGACGTCGGCGTCGGCAACGATAAGATATAACGCCTCGTCTGTAAAATCAGACGAGGCGTTTTCATTTAGGATGCACGGGCTAGGAGCCCGTGCTATAAAACCAATTACTTGCCGAGGAGCTTCTTAGCGAGTTCCTTCGCGCCTTCGAGGTTACCGGACGAACCGAGCAGATCGTTGCGGCTGGCGATGAACTTCGCATACTCGCCCATGAAGATCTTGCCCGGAGGTCGAAGATCGAAGTCGCTGGGCTTGTCTCGGAAGTGCTCGCGGTGGACTCGGCACCAGACCAATCGGCCGTCGGTGTCGATATTGATCTTGCAGACGCCGCGCTTGGCAGCAGGCAGATACTCCGTGGCATCGACGCCCTTCGCGCCTTTGATGTCGCCGCCGGCAGCGTTGATCTTCGCGACCTCGTCCTGAGGAACGGACGAAGAACCGTGCATGACCATTGGGAACTTGGGCAAGCGCTTGGCGATGCCTTCGATGACGTCAAAGTGAAGGCCCTGGCCGCCGCTGAACTTGAACGCGCCGTGGCTGGTTCCGATGGCGCATGCGAGGCTATCGCAACCGGTCCGCTTCACGAACTCTTCTGCTTCAGCCGGATCAGTCAGGCAAGCGTCTTTCTCGTCGACCTTAACATGCTCTTCAACGCCGCCGAGTTTGCCGAGTTCGGCTTCGACGGAGATGCCCTTTGCATGGGCGGCATCGACGACGCGCTTGGTGATGGCGACGTTCTCATCGAACGACTCGTGAGAAGCGTCGATCATAACGGAGCTGTAGAAGCCGCTGTTGATGCAGTCGTAGCAAGCTTCCTCATCGCCGTGGTCCAGGTGGACGGCGAACAGAGCGTCCGGCCAAATCTCGTCGGCGGCGCGGATCATGGCTTCCAGCATGCGCTTGTCGGTGTAGCTGCGCGCGCCTTTGCTGATCTGGATGATGAAGGGAGCCTTGGAGTCCATGCAGCCGCGGAAGAGGCCCATGGTTTGCTCAAGATTGTTGATGTTGTAAGCGCCAAGGGCATAGTTGCCATAGGCATGTTCGAACAAAACGCGTGTCGGGACGATCATGTTGGTTCTCCTGTCGGGGTCGGCGGGTGACGGGATACGCCTTTGTACCGGGAACGACCTCCCATCCGACGCTTACAGTGATTTTAGCTGATTCATGTTTGTTCGCGCCGGTTGGTTCTTTTTCTCGAATACTGCAGTTCCGCCAGCTTCTCTCAGGTCGTCTTGCATGGTTCGGAAAGCCCTTACCATGATCGCAGCCATGCTGCAGTTTAGAACAACAAGAAGCGCTACGAGCAAGGGATAGGAAACCCTCATCTTCTTTAGGAACCAATAGTCGAACCCGATCGCTAGGAAATATCCGATAGGAGCAATTGCAGTAAAGAAATACCTGGCTTGAGGCTCGGTATGTTCGATGTTAAACCGCAAGTAGAGGATAAGGGCGCCGATCAGCAATGATCCAATGATCCAGTTAACCCCCTTGTTGTTTTGAGATTGCTGCGACTTGCGGTTCTTGGCTGCTCCAAGAACAAGTAGTCCAGTGGCAAAGATGAGCAAGACATAGATCCAGACGGGAAATCGGATATACATATATCCTAACAGTCCGAAAAAGCTCTCTGTCGATTGCTGAACAAAGACGAGGAAGTAATGGGCGAACGCCTTCGTATTATGCCAAATATCGGGCATTGAGTCGCCAGCGGAATTGACTGCGAAAGTTTTAAGCAATAGCGGATCGTTGTACAGAATATAGTTGCGAATCCAAATCGGAGATGCGAGGATAATCGCAAGTAATGGTATTCGAAGCCATATGATTGGTTTTGGCCCAGGATTGGACAACAACAAACAAAAAGCAAGCGGTAGAAAGAAGGCGATCGCGGAGGTCTTCGTAAGCAGACTCAACCCAAGCATAAGGCCGACAATAGCTCCATTCTTGACTGACCAGTCTTCCTGATAGGCTTGAACCAACAAGGCGATGATCCAAGTGCCGAAGCAGATTAGCAGCGGATCATTATTGATGGAAGCGCTAACGCCGACATTCATCGGTAATAGTGCTACTATTGTGCCGGTTACTAGCGTTATGTTTGGCTTCTTGGTTGCCAACCAAGCCATCCTGGAAGCTCCTAAAACGGTAAGGCATCCGATTAGCACATTCATTAATCTCTGCCAGTATCCGCACCAGCCAGAACTGAAGTCCGTGCAGAAACCGATCTTGGTCCATATCGCTGAAGCAGCATAGTAGAGCGGCGGCTGATGAGCCTCGTAAGTTGCCATGTCTTTAGAAGCTATTGGCGATGGCAATCCCTTACCCTCAGACACATATTGGATATACTTCGAATGGGCTAGCTCATCAGGCGCGCCGATATCGGCCATATAAAGACCATCTATAATGCCTGGAGTGCGATATGGAGCGATATAGGCGTAAAGCCCAGCGAAGAAGAAGTGCAGCCCTATTAGGAGCCAGACAGCCCGCTTCGGGAACATAGCCGATTATAGCAGGAACTCTCTGATACCGCTAATCCAATTTATTCGCTAAGGTCTTTGAGAAGCTTAGTGCCTTGAGAAACCATCAGCAATGCGCGCCAGTGATGATGCAAAGGAACAAAGGAGCCACCATCATGCCCACTCCGATCCATGCCCGTCCGCCGACACTAAGAATGATGGCATATACAAAGGAAAGCACTGAAGCTAATCCCATGCATAGAATCGCAAGGATGCTGCTGACTACAACGGCGTCGCGGCCTATGGCAAGGTTCATGAGTAATAGCGCTACATGCCAAAACAGACCATAGATCCCAGCCGAGAAGAAGAAACTGACAACAACCTGCACCGGCTGAGAGACCTTGTCCAGACCTTCCAAGAATTCGCGAAATGGTCTCATGTCAAAAGTGAAGATATGAAACATGAATAAGAAAGCAGAAATGGCAAGGCCGCAATGATGAAAAAGCCTAATGCGACGAACTTGCGTTTTGCCATGAAAAAGCCGATGCCAACTAGAATGTTGACGATCGAGGGAACCAAGAAGGCAATGGCATATACATCAGCTTCCGTGGAGATGCCTAGTATCATCGTCATGAAGGCGCTTGCCATCCCAACGGCAATTGCCCATCCAATGCCCCTGGCCAGTTCTGAGGAGTTGATCTTTGGATCTCCCGGTTCCAAGTTATGCAAAACAAAGCCTCCCAAGCAGAAACGGTAGCGATGCGTCGATGAACAAGCCTAGTTCATGCCATGGCCGCTTCGCAGCGAGACAGAGGACAATTGCGATGGGAATCGGCACAAGCATGAGCGTAAAGACATTCGCAACCGACTCGTCATCCAAGTTAGCGATTGCCGCAACGAGGAGGATCATCGTTACAGCGAAACCCAGCGTTGCCATTCCGCACGTGGCGATCGCACTGTCCAATTTCGCGTCAGGAGCATCCGTCGGCGGATCGATCGACTCCATCGGCTCAACCGGTTCATTCAGCCTTCTCTTCTTGTTTGGTTCCTGGTTCATACACTTTCATGCCTAATGTAAGCTCGAAACGGTGCATATTCCGCAGGTCAGAAATGGGAAGAGGTCTGCTATGAAAAGCCCTTGGGCGATTTTATGTCTACCAGTTGCGCTTGCCACGCATGCTGCGAAAAGGACCACGAAGAAACCAATGATTTGCATGGCTCCTAATCCCAGAGCTGCATAGTTACGATCTTCCCCATGGGTAGAAAAGAAGCTTGGTAAAGCGAATAGAGAAGCAAGGGCGATAATAGCAGCGCCGGAAATGAATCCGATCCAGAACTCCTTTGCAGTTTGCTCGATACTTTTGTTAGGTTTCATGTTCGTTTACCGGAGCTAGAGAGAGCCTTGTCTTGTTCTTGGCCATCGCCATTCCAAGATAGGCGGCAATAGCCGCAAGCGACACCCATTGCGCCTGGCTCAAGCCAAAGGCATAGGCGCTGGAGGCGCGGAGGAACTCAATGCCCAACCGGAAGCCGAAGAATAGAAGGATGAACTCTTGGAAGAGCGCGCCGGGCTCCACGTTGTGTTTGCGCCGCCACATCAGATAGGCAAACAATGCGAAGCCGAACAGCGACTCAACAGCCTGCGTCGGCCAACGGAGGACATGGTCGCCGAGGTCGATTCCCCAAGCCGAGTGGGTCGGAACCCCGTAGCAGCAGCCTCCGCACATGCATCCGATCCGGCCGATGGCATACCCCAAGGAGAGTGCTGGGGCAAAATAGTTGCCCATCGGCTGCTTCAGACCGACGGCGCGCCGGGATATGATGGCGCCGAGAACGCCGCCAATGACGCCTCCGATGACGGTGCGGCCGCCGAACAGGTTCTCCGCGCCGCCTTGAATCCAGTAAGGAAGCTTCGCGCCGACCACTCCTCCAACCAATGCGCCAATAAATACGACAGGCAGTTTGTCGTCGAGTTTGCCATCCTTGCTTGCAAGCCAGAAGAACACCAGCAGTCCGGCAATGAGACCAAGGAAGACGAACAAGGAATAGGTCGGAACCGGTCCGATGGACGGACAAAGACCCCAGTTCGGCGGCAGGCGGCTATCCACTCGGCCTCCTGAATATGCGACAGCACTCGCCTCCGTTACCCAGGAGGCAGGTGAACCCGCGCGAGACCGGGCAATAGCCGATCGCTCCAGCCGTCTTGAAGATGGCCACAACGAACAGGAGCTTCCAGCCGGTTTCAGTGCTTTGAGGATTTGAGACGAGGAAGAGTCCGACCGCCATCAAAATGAACGCCAGCGAGTGGGCCAGACGCATTCCGTGCTCGTCGACGACCTCGGGCGGGGACGGCCAGATACGGTTTAAGGTGACCGTATAGAGCCAGACCATCGGCGCGTTGCGGACGGTGAGAATCGCACTCAGGAGCATGATGCCGGCGCTGATGCCAACAAGCAAAGGCAGATGGAGCAGCACACCGAGCCAAATCAATAAAGCCATCGACCACCGGCAGAACCGGAAGGCGTTGCGGGAGAGGGTAACTGGTTTGGTGCCGATCATGGTTGGCTCCTTTTGCGCCACGGGAACAACTGCCCGGTTCGGCGCTTGTAGTCCTCATACTCAGGGAATCTCGAGCAAAGCATCTTCTCCTCAAGGCAGGCTCGCCAGCGCATAGCCGGAACGAAGATGAGGAAGGTGAGAAGGAGCGCCAGCACGTTCGAATAGGCCAGCGACGCTCCGACGAACATAAAGATAAGCGAGGAGTAGAGAGGATGCCGGACGAAGGCATATAGCCCGGAAGTGACCAGCGTTTGTTCCTCGTAGACAGTGGCTTGATTTGCCCAATTGCGGCCTAGTTTGAGGCGGCCTAGGATGTTGGCGAGGGCTCCAATGGCAACTAGGATGAGGCCGACAACGGCCAATGGTAAATGAATGCTGTCGTCAAGGGATACTACTCCGATGCGGTTCCTGATGACCAGATAGACAGCGAAGGTGAACAGGAGCATCGTACCGGTTTCGACAGGGCTCTTGGTTTCTTGCTTGCTATCTTGCTGCGATCCGGACAAGGCGAAGTTGGCGGCAACCGCCATCAGCACCAGGCCGACGCAACCGGAGACAACAAACGGAACGACTTTGTCAATATCCATCGACGCCTCTCCACTTCATGTTATACACGCTGAACGGGATCCGCTTGCCGCCTGGCGCGAGAACGTGGACGCACTCCTTCTGAATGGCTTGTTGCTCGAAGTTGAACCTGTCGCGGAACTGGGAAACAGTGATGCGGAGCGTGTTTAGGTTGGCAAAGCGGGTGCGGTCCTGGCTAGCGAGGCCTTTGAGAGCGGTGCTAATGAACGGCAAGCCGTCCCAAAGGAGCTTGAGCGAGCAGCAGGCCGAGCCGGACGCTTCTTTGATGATGTCTTGCGCGTAGTAGCAAAGCGTATTGTCGAGGATCGGCAGGTGGTTGCGAGCGTCGATCTTTCGTGTGACCGGAACGAAGGATCGGCCTTGGCGGACGAGCATGGTGATGGCGATGTTGTGGACGTCGCAGGGCAGCGGCACGAAGTCATCGGCAACGAGAAGGCCTTTCGTTTGCTGTTCGAGGCGCTGGATGACTCCGGTCCGTGTGATGCGGTTCGATCTATCCAGGTTCTCGGCTCTTCCGAAGTAGGTCAGCGGCTGGAAGTTTATGCCTCTTACGATCGGGTGTTTAAGGGCGAAGGCAACGATCTCGCCGAGTTCTTGACCGTTGGCTTCTTCGGCGACCGTGACGACAAGGGTAGCCGGCAAATCGACTCCGGCGAGGTTGTCTAGCGCTTTGAACAGCGTTGTTGTTGTGTCCTTTTGCCTGAGCTTTTGGGAGGCTTTAGGCGTGACGCCGTCGAATTGCAAATAGATCTCGAACCTTTGTCGGAACCGGGAAAGATCCTTGATAATCCCCGGATCGCGCGAGAGCCGCTCGCCGTTGGTGTTCAGCATCACATAGCGAACGCCTTTGTCCAGCGCCATTTCGATGAACTTGAGGAGGTCGGGATGCTCGGTCGACTCACCGCCACTGATTTGCAAAACGTCGAGCTTGCCGCCTTCGGCGTCGAGGCACTTTTGAAGTCTATTTGTGCCTTCCTCGATTGTGAGTCTGGATGAAGCGCCGGCTTGGGCGTAGCAGATCGGGCATCCATAAGAGCATTCCTGGGTGATCTCGAGCAAGGCGATGCAGGTGTGCTGGTTGTGGGCTTCGCAAAGGCCGCAATCGTCCGGGCAGCCGTCTTTCGTTATCGTTTCCTTGAGAGTCGGCGTTGAAGGCTTGTCGTATTCCGACTGTCGCTCAAAGAACCTGGCGTTTTCTTCGAAGAGCTCTTCGTGCTCGCCGTGCTCGGGACAGGCCTTGCTGAGCCAGACCTGGCCGCCTCGTGATGCCAGAACAGCAGGGCTTCGCTGTCCGCAGGCCGAGCACAAAGCCGATGTCTCGCAGTAGACGCGATCGTAAGGTAACACTGATGCTTGCTCTTTAATGAGCTCCATCGATATTAGATACGTTTTGTCGCAAGAATAATGTGCGAGTAGAGTGAGATTGTTTCTCACGATCCGGAGTACGCAGGCCCAAGCCGCCAGCGCCTACAGGGAGGGTTACGATAGGGTAGCGTTGTGCTCAATATGTTCAAGTAAAATAAACGCTGTAGATGAACGCATGCCTTAACTCATCCTGCCGACACCCGATGCCTGACGACCGTGCCTTTTGCCCAAAGTGCGGAAAGGACAACCGTCCGCCCGACCAGCGAACCTATGTGCGCGGCCATCGGCACATTCTGGCTGACGGCGGCAAGTTCTGCATCCATTGCGGCGTCCGAGCGAACGACGACGGGTCGGCGACGCAGGGCGGCTGGCATCGGATTGCTGGCGTCATCATGTTAGTTGCCGGGGTTCTGCTCTTAATCGGAGTTGTCGTTTTGGTGATCGGACTCTTTCGTCCGCACCATTCGTATTACACCCGGCATCGTGGTTCTTTGTACGGAATCATCGGCGGCACGGTTGCAGGTCTTTATCTGCTTGGCCACGGTTGGTATTGGGTGCGCGGCATCCCTTCGGACTTTAATCCGTTCGAGGACATCCGGGACATGCTGCCGTAGAGGAGGGTATATGCTGGTTCTACAGGTTAGAACTCTCGGGATTGCGAATCCCGAGGGATGCGAACCGGGTTGCAAGTAATTCTCTTAGAGACCACTCTTGTTCGTGAGACGTCTGAAGGTTATGACTGCGCTCTTAGCAATCCTTTTGCTCACAACGAGCCCGCCGGCTTACACGATGAAGCTGTTCGAGTCGGCATACCTCGAAGCAATGAACAGCAAAGGCGAGGCCGTGGGAGGTATGGCTCCAGGCGTAAAGTGGGATGGAACGTCCTTGGTCAGGCTGCCAAAGGGTTTCGACGAAGCGACGGGCATCAATGACGCCGGCTCCATCATTGGAATTCATTGGGATGGACACAAGCCCTGCATCTTGGTTGGCGGAGTCAAAGGTTCCTTGGTTGATCTACCTCTTTATCAAACCGACCGGCAAGGTCGAGCATTAGCCATCAACTCTAAAGGGATGGTAGTGGGTGAGAGTGGAGAGTTGTATGAAGGACATCCGGTCTGTTGGCTGGGCGGGTCGGTCCAATATCTCGGCCTGCTCGAGGGAGACACGGTCGGATATGCATCGGGCGTGAACGACATTGGCTGGATTGTCGGTACTAGTGGGAACTCGACTCGCAACCAACCATTCCTCTATCGAGACGAAAAGATGGAAACTCTACCTCTTCCAGAAGGCACCGAATCTGGCTCAGCGACGGCAATCAACAACAAAGGAACGATCGCCGGTTGGTGCAAGATCAGAGGCACCCCCGTGGCTTGTTGTTGGACCAATGGTAAGCCTGCAGTTCTTGGCAATCTGTCTGGATTTGAGGAATCCAGAGCCCTAGCGATCAACCTATCCGGCGATATCGTTGGGCACAGCGGCCCAAGAGTATACGGACCAGGGGAAATCGCCATGCTCGCGAGGATCAAAGCTGCTCATGCATTCATCTGGAAGGATGGGTTCATGTATGACCTCAATATGTTGGTTCCGAATAAACCTGGCGATCTATTGATCAACGAAGCGATGGCGATTAACGACTCGGGACAAATCCTCGCTAAAGCAATGAGAAAAGGAACCCGCTATTCCCTAATCTTAACTCCGATCAAGAAGTAGTCGAGATCACCGAGACTTCCTCAAACTCAGGATCGGAATTAGCATCCCTGTGGATTCGCAATACCGAGCGATCTCCTCTGACACATCGTTATCTGGTGTCGTTGCGGGATGTAACGTTCTGGTGGCAAGACCCCCACAAATCCCACGAAACTGCATGTGGATACGACAAAAGATCGTGGGCTTGTTTGGAGCGTGCGTGTGCCCGCGAACATCGTTTTGGAGATATACCCTCGGGATTGTGAATCCCGAGGGATACCTCTTAGCCCGTGCTACATACCAGAAGCGATGAGCGCTTCGGTCTCGTCGGGGTCGCGAGGCGGACCTTCGGTCAAGACTTTAACGCCGGTTTCGGTCACCAGCACGGTGTCTTCGACCCGAATATAGATGCGCTCATCGCGGATCCAAAGCTGCGGATCGATGGTGAAGACCATGCCTACTTCGAGCGGCTTGCCCCAATAAGGACAGCAGTCGTGCACTGCCATACCGACAGCGTGCGAGAAGGTGCCTCTGAAGTCCATTAGTTGTTTTGCCGCTTCGCGAACAGCCGGCCGACTCCAGTTCGTCTGTTCCCAAACGGGCATTAATGCAGCTTTCATCTCGTTGAGGATTTGCTGGGCTGTGACGCCGGGCCTGATCCGCTCAAGAACAGCTTCATGGAGCTTGACGACGAACGAATAGAGTTCGCGCTGTTCTGGAGAGTACTTGCCATTAACAGGCCACATGCGGCCGATGTCGTTGGTGTAGTAGTTGACGTCTGGAGCGCAGTCCATAAGAACGAGTTCGCCGACAATCAGCGGCTGGTCGTTATCGATGTAGTGGGAGTCCCAAATTCGAGCCTGGCCGCAAGGGATGATGCACTTATAGCCTAGCCCGCGCGCGCCGCCTCTGAGGAATGTTGAATGGGCAATGGCTTCGAAGTCGTTTTCGCCTTTTGCGTGTTTGGTTGCCTTGATCGAGGCCGTCACGGCATCTGCAGATAGCTTGCCTGCTTTTCTTAAGAGTTCGATCTCGGCAGGGCTCTTAATCGTTCGCATCGCGTCCAGTAAAGGAGTCAGGTTGATGATCTCTGCGCCGGAACTGCGTGAAATCACTTGCGAAACGAACTGCCGGTCGCGGGATAGCAGAGAACCGAGGGGTTCCGAAGCGCTGAGCCGGTCGGCATATTCGAGCACATCGCGCGCCGAGAGGTCGGTTTCGCTCGGGGCGAGAGTGAGATAGACGCAAGGCACGCGGAACAGCGCTTTGCTTAGCTCTGAATGAGGCAGAACGGCATCTACGCCAGTCATCTTGATGATAAGATCGGCATCTTGCGGACCTAACTGGCGATCCTCCAGCGGGCGATCTTCGGGTTGCGCAGCCAAATAGATCGTGCAGGTGCGGTCAGCTTGGCGAAGAACCAAGTAAGCCGACGGCACCTCGATGCCGCTCAAGTAGTAGAACTCATTGGTTTGCCGGAACCGGTTGTAGGCTCGAACCGGACCTGCACCTTGCAAGACGGCAATTGCGCCCGGTTTCATGGCGTCGAAGATCTTGGCCCGGCGCGACGCGAACTCGGACCACTCGAAGTCGGTTTGGAACCTAATCATTTGCTTCTCGGCTCCACTCCAAGCAGGTGCCGAACGAAGAAGTCCTCAAGCTTCTTCTTGACATACGGCATGCCGCTAGGGCAGTGGCCCGCGCCTGGGACGATGAGCATGTCGAAGTCCTTTGCGGCCTTGATGAGCGCATTAACGACCTGCATCGTTGAGGCGGGATCGACGTTGGTGTCCAGTTCGCCGCCAATCAGGAACAGCTTGCCGGTTAGGTTCTTGGCGCACGTTACGTTGGACTGCTCTTCGTATTCCTTGCCGATGGGCCAGCCCATCCAAGCCTCGTTCCACCATATCTTGTCCATACGGTTGTCGTGGCATCCGCAGTCGGCCACGGCTACTTTATAGAAGTCTCCGAAAGCGAAGACGGCGCGGGCTGCGTTCTGTCCGCCGGCCGATCCGCCGTAGATGCCTACTTTGGTGATGTCCATCTCGGGGTGCTTAGCTGCGGCCGCTTTCATCCAGGCGATGCGGTCGGGGAATCCGGCGTCGCCGATGTTCTTCCAGCAGACATCATGGAAGGCGCGGCTTCGCCAGTTGGTGCCCATGCCATCGATCTGGACGACGATAAACCCGAGTTCGGCCATCTGCTGCGCCCATTGGAACGGTGCAAACGCCTTGGGAACATGGAAGCCGTGCGGGCCAGCATAGATATTCTCGATAACCGGATACTTCTTGTTCGGGTCGAAGTTGCTTGGGCGCTGGATGAAACCGTAGATGGGCGTCTTGCCGTCGCGTCCCATCGCCGTGAATCGCTCGGTGGTCGGCCGTCCGGCGGCGGTGGCTTCGCTGATGTCGGCTTCTTCGAGTTTACAGATGAGCTTGCCTGTCTCGACGTTTCGTAGTTCGTTAACTGGAGCTAAATCGACTCGAGAATAGGTGTCGACGATGTACTTGCCGTTGGGCGAGTAGGCGATGCGGTGGGTTCCGTCGCCATCGGTAAGGAGGGTCAGGCCGGTACCGTCAAAATTGATTCGGGCATAGTGGCTGTGGTACGGATCTTCGTTGGGGTAGTAGCCGAGAATTTGGAACCAGATCTGCCGTTTCTCTGCATCAACGCGATTGACTTCGCGCATCACCCAGTTGCCCTTGGTGATTTGGTTCTTGACAGTTCCCGTTTTGGCGTCGACTAAGTAGAGGTGGTTCCAGCCATCGCGCTCAGAAGCCCAGATCACTTCGTTGGTCTTGTCAAGGTATTCGCAGGTGGTCTTCTGCGAATAGTCGATGAACGAGTTCGCTGCAGACTGCTCGTCGATGATTGCCTTGGCTGCGCCAGTAGTTCCATCAACCGACACCACTCGGAAGACTTGGTGGCCGCGCTGGTTGTAATCGAACGTGAACCGCGAGGAATCGGAAGCCCAGCGGATGTTCCCGAGATCGTATGGGTTCGGGCACAGATCGAGGTTGACGCTGGTCTGCTTCTTGGTCGCCACGTCGAAAAGCTGGGGACGCGGGAAGGGAAGCTTATCGCCAGGCTTGGTGTAGTCGTAAGAGTGAAGTTTTGGCTGCACTTGGTCCTTCGGCGAGGACTCGACCATGTAGATTTTGTGTTCCTGTCCGGCTTCGGTTCGCATGGCAGCGATCTTCTTGCCATCGGGCGACCACTGGAGCCCCCAAAGATCGTAGGAATCGCCAGGTTTGCCATCAGTGCTCAGCTGATAGGCTCCATCACTGGTCTTGGCAGGTCGAACCCAGATGTTGTTCTCCTTAACAAATGCTTGCCATTTGCCGTCGGGCGACAAACCAGGAGGCGGGCCTTCTTCGCGGCCTCTCGGCTCCTGAATCGGCTTTCCATCGATGACCGCGGTCTTCTCGCCGGCTTCGGCTTGGAAGTAGGCGAGAACCTTGCCGGCTGAGTCCGAGATCATGAACACGTGGCCGGCGTAGGTGTGCATGTTGTAGCTTGCGCCGGGCTTGATCGTGCCGTAATCGACCGATCCTCCATCGCCGTTGATCCATGCCATCTTGACATCGCCGGCTGTCTCGTTCTTAAAGATGATGGCAGTTTCGTCTCCGCCGTCTCTCGAGTTGCGCTTGCGAATAAACGGCTTGAGGTTGCCAGCTGCGTCTTCTTTCTTGTCGTAGGGCTTGACCTCGTATGTCTTGAGGCTACAAGTCCAATTCTTGCTTTCTGCAATGAACCGAACCTCGTCCTTCTCGAACGTTGATGGAGCAATTGGCAGTCTATCGGCATCGATGGATTTGTTAAGCGCTTTGCCGAGGCCTTCCGCGAGCTTGGCATGGTCGAATGCCTTGGTTCTCGATCCTTTCTTGGCGTCTACCAGAATGAACTCTCGCTTGCCTCCAGAAAGGTCGTTGCGGTACCAGAACCGGTTGCCGTCGGGCAGCCAGACCGGATTGACACTCATTTTGTAGACCTTGGTTCGATAGAGGCCGGGAAGCCTTTCGGATCGCTCATAGTCGGCTTGTGTGCCTTGGGCGATGGAGAGCGCTGCGGCGAGAACGGCGAAGCAAGTCAAATACGGTTTCATCTTCGATTCCCTCACAGATAAGCATAGCCGTTTGGGAATGATTTTTGTTAGTTCTCGATTAGCACTTCGCGTTTCTGGGTGTCGATGATTTGGCCTTGTTCGTCGAGCACATCAATCTCTATGTTTGCAGGTCCATTCGGGAGAGTGCGCGTGTCGAGCACCCATCGGTATGGCCCGGGTTTACCGCTACGGTAGGTTTCGGTTCCGTTGACCTTCCAGACCACGGTCGGTCGCTCCGCATAGGTTTTGACCCAAGCGCTGAAAGCGACTCGTTTCTTGAGCTTCGCCTGGTCGGATAGGGCAACAGGGTGCTGCTTAGCCATCGATCTTCCGCTTCGCTGGACTTCGCGAAGGTAATAGGGTTCCCAGCGGATCAGTTCTTGATAACGGTCGCTAACTTCTGGATTGCCTAGCAACGAATAGTCGTTGCTTTGCCGTCCAGGAATTGCGTGCTTAATCGCGTTCATGCTTAACCAGCAAACGGCCTTTACGCGCGGATAGAGTCGAGGCAAAGCGCTATAGAATTGGCCGATCTTATCTCTGGCAAATTCCGGGATTTCCTTCATGTCTAGCGACGATTTGTGCGATGCGGCATACTCGCAAATCATGATGGGATGCTTGGCCGCATAGTTATTGTAGATAAAGCGCAAGCTGTCGGCAGGATTGCGCCAATCGCCTGGCGTATCGGTGCGATTGTTCCAGAAAGGTACGCTGTAGACATTGACTCCCACCCAATCGACATACTCATCGCCTGGATAATAGCGCGGTATCTCGCTAATCGGCGTTTCGAACGGGCACCAGACCATGGCTACGTTCGGAGCTTCTTCGTGCATGACCCGGGCGACGAGTCGAAACTTCTCGATATAGAGTTTCGGATCGCCGTGATAGGGAACCCAGTCGCCGTTCATTTCGCTTGCAAACCTGAGGAAAATCGGCGTTCGCGAGTTCTTGGCAGCTCGTGCGAATGTTCTTAGGTACTCGTTGTCCTGCACTTTGTTCAAGTCTGTGGGTTCCCAGGCAATTTGAGCAGCCGCATGGTTGTCGAACATATGCTTAACGAACTTGTGCGGAAACTCCTTGCCGTATCCTTGATACATAAAGAAGATGGCATGGTGGATATTGGTTAAGTGGTTGAAGGCCGAAGCATCTCGACGCCAGTTGCCATACTCGTCACGATAAGTGCCTCGTATCGTGTCTTCGTGATCGATAAAGGCCCCAACGAAGCATCCATAGAATGGCTCTAGCTTAGCTCCTGTAAAATACTTCGAAAGCGCCTCTTTGTCGGCTGAGACTTCGTAATACGGTATGACGGATACCTCACAGCGTTGGGATTTCATCTCTGCGACATAGCCGAAGCTATCATAGCCTTTTTGAAAGTATATGGATGAGGCCTTTTGATAGGCTTCACGAGCCTCGTCATAATCTAAACACTGGAGGCTTATGTCGCCCAGCTTTAGGTAGTTCGCCGCCGTCGGTTCGGCAAGTACCAGATCCTGATAGTATTTCTTAAGGGCGATGGCTTCTTTGGGCTTGGCGATGAAGTGATAGCGGTGGAGATATATCCTGTAGCCGACCGTAGCTGCTACTGCAAGACCAATCAGCAATGCCCCGATGAAAATCCGTTTCCTCAATCCCTTCTCCGCCTTGTTTCGAATAGACGTTTGAGCGGCTATGATAATTCCAAGAAACGAGCATCTTTCGGTCATAATGCAGCCATGATAGGGTTGCTCATGTGTCTTGCAGACACGGACAGGATGTTGCCGATTCCGCCGCCGATGCCGAAGAGGCAGATTGCCAAGTGGGAGAATCCATGGCCTGGAGATACGATGGAGATCACGGACGGCGACCGCAAGTTCACGCTGTTCATCCCATCGGCCTATAAGCCGGGCAAGGCAATCAACCTGACCGTCCATTTCCACAGCGCGATATGGCATGCAATCCAGGAGCATTTGGATCGTGGTGCGACCGACCCAGTTATTGCCTTTTATCCGGGCGAAGGGTCGACCATCTATTCCAAGTCATTCGACGACAAGCAGAGGCTATCTCGGTGGTTCGGTATCGTGGCGCAGGAGTGCATAAAACGAGGGGCGCCTTCTGACGCGAAGGTTATGAGCCTTTCCATATCAAGCTTCAGCGCTGGATTTGGAGCCGTTCGGCAGGTCATCAAGGACGAGTCGGCTTTCCGTTTATTGAAACGCGTGGTTCTGTGCGATTCAATGTATGGCAGCCTTGACGAGACGGCCGCGACACGAACGCCGGCTAAGGAGCACATTGAGTGCTGGAAAGCGCTGGCAGAGGCAGCCATCAAAGGCGAGAAGACGTTTTGCGTCAGCTTCAGCCAGGTGCCGACGCCGACCTATGCGAGTAGTTCGGAGTGCGCGGCTGCGCTGGTTCGCTTGTTCGGTTCTGATTTGAAAACTGTCGAGACGGGAACTTTAGCCGCAACGCTTGATCACGAGTTTCCATTGTTGACCAGGTTCGACAAGGGCAACTTTCATGTGTGGGGTTACGGCGGCGAAGAAGGCCAGGCGCACATGACCCACGCACGCCATCTTGCGGACCTGTGGAAGGCGTTGGACTCGGTCAAAAGCCCGTAAAGAGGCGAATCAGCCATAATATAGCCTCAAACGGACCGAAAACCGATGTATAGACGAACCGACGACCTGCGCATTCAAAACGTTCGACCGCTTATCCCTCCGGCCATTTTGCTTGAGGAAATCCCTGCGAGCGAGCAGGCGACGGTGGTTGTCGATGAATCTCGGCTGGCTATCCGGAGCTCGCTAAAGGGCGATGATAAGCGGCTTGTCGTTGTTTCCGGACCTTGCTCGGTGCATGATGTTGATGCCGCCATGGAGTACTCCTCCAGGCTCAAAGTGCTCGCAGACCGTTACTCGGACAAGCTGATCCTAGTGATGCGAGCTTATTTCGAGAAGCCGCGAACCGTCGTCGGCTGGAAAGGACTCATCAACGATCCTGACCTCGACGAGAGCTACCACATCAACAAAGGCCTTCGGCTCGCTCGAGAGTTGCTGCTTGACATCAACGAGATAGGTTTGCCTTGCGCTTCCGAGTTCCTCGATACTCAGATTCCCCAGCATGTGGCCGATCTGGTGTCATGGGTGGCAATTGGCGCTAGGACTGCCGAAAGCCAGGTTCACCGCGAGCTGGCTTCCGGTTTGTCGATGCCGGTCGGATTTAAGAACGGAACCGACGGCAGCGTGCAGTCGGCGATCGATGCGGTTTTGACCGCACGGGCTCAGCACTGGTTCCCATCGGTCACCAAACAAGCCGTTTCGGCTATTTTCCATACGACTGGCAACGACAGTTGCCATATCGTTTTGCGCGGCGGCACTCGAACCGGTCCGAACTACGACTCAGATCACATCGGCAAGACTTGTACGAGACTGGCTCAGCGCGGATTAGACGCTCGATTAATGGTGGACTGCTCCCATGGGAACAGCAAAAAGGACCACAAAAAGCAAGTCGAGGTTGCGCAGGATGTGTGCAACCAAATAGCTGGCGGGTCTAAACATATCTTCGGTGTGATGCTCGAGAGTTTCCTGGTGGAAGGTCGGCAGGATTATGTGCCGGGCAAGCCTGCAGTCTATGGGCAGAGTATTACCGACGCTTGTATTTCGCTAGAGCAGACCGAGCCGATTCTTGAGATGTTCGCCAAGGTTGTCTGAGGGGCCTCTCATCTGTTCGCTGATGCTCACAGGTTCTCCCCTGCGAGGCGGGCGAGGAGTTTATCGTAGTTCTGTTGCGCCTATATTGTCTGGACAAGTAATCCGGCGAGTACTCCGTAATACTGTTTGGATATTGTATTCGCTCAATATCTGAGCATTTCTTCTATTCGCAGTCATGCTCTCGCCAAGGCGCTAAGGCGCCAAGGCTGAAATGCCTTTTTCTCGTGGGCAAGATTAAACTGTCTGAAGTTCGTCAACCCGGGTAGTCAAGATTGTGCAGTTATCGCTTCCGCCGTTGACTAACGCCAAACCAACAAGCCGCCAGACCGCTTCAGAGAGAGGATACTTGCTTAGGTAGTCGCCAATCTCAGCATCGCTGACATGGTTGATGAGACCGTCTGAGCAAAGGAGAAAGATATCTCCTGGCGCTAGATCATGTACCACAATGTCCGGCGTGACGTCCCCTTCCGTGCCGATTGCTCGTGTAAGCACATGCTTGTAGGGATGGGTTTCCGCCTCTTGCGGAGTGATCATGCCGCGCCGAATGGCTTCGTCAACCCACGTATGGTCTTCGGTAAGCATTTGGATAACCGAGTTGCGCAGACGATAAACCCGTGAGTCGCCGACCTGAACGGTATAGGCTTTATCTTGAATGATGATCAAAACGCTTAGGGTTGTGCCCATACCCCTACGGCCAGGAACCACTCGCGCCACATCGCCGACGAACCGGTTGGCTGCTGCCACAGCCGAGCGCATGGCTGTCTCCGGCTCGCTTGCCGGATGGTTCAGATAGACATCAATGAAGGTCTTTGCCGTGAGTTCGCTGGCAATTTGACCCGCTTCATGGCCGCCCATGCCGTCGCAAACAACGAAGATCAATCCCTTTGTGGCGATTTGGCCATCATCTTCAGGGATGTAATATTCGAATTTGTCTTCGTTATTGTCCCGAACTCTGCCTAAATCCGTTTTGCAAGCGACGGTCACCTTAGGACGAACATGCAACTGGACTTGTGGCGCTAACTGGTTCGATTCGTATTCGGCGGTGATTTCTTCCATTAACCCTGTTCCACCTTCAGCACGATGCTACCCAGTTTAATCTCGTCGTCGGGGCCGAGTTTCGTCTTTTGTTGAGGTGCCAGTTTAGCATCGTTGACGATGGTTCCGTTTGTGCTTCCGGTGTCCGTGAGGTAGACGCCGTCATCGGCCACTTCGATCACGCCGTGCTTGCCGGAAACATAGGGATCAGGAATCTGAACGTCGTTCTCGGCTTTTCTGCCGAAGATATTCAAACCTTTTTTGAGGGGCAGGCGCATGTCGGAACCGACGAGGAATGCCGCTGGCGGCTCAAGCTTTGGCGCGGCAATCGCGGCCGTTTTGTTAGAAGTGAACACCTCAGTTGCGGCCGACGCTCCAGGCACGCTCAGAGTCAACTCGAAGCCGCCAAAGCTGAGTTTGTCGCCCGCTTTGATCTGGGTCTTGGTGTTCGGCGCAAGCTTGTTGCCGTTTAAGATGGTTCCATTGGTGCTTCCGAGATCCTCGAGCTCCATGCCAGCGTCTGACATCTTGATTTGTGCATGTCTTCTACTTGCGCGACCATCTGATATCAAGACATCGCCTTCGCGGCCGATAGTGTTGGTTCCGGGACGAAGCGGGCTTTCCTTGCCGTTTTGATCAACGAGGCAGGGAAGCTTGACAGCCGGAGCTCCGAATGCATCTTCGGGCAGAGCACGGTCGAAAATCAAGCCGCATTCCATGCAAAACATCATCCCGGCAGGATTAAAGGTCTTGCACACCGGACACTGCACCGGTTTTATAGTGATCGTTGCATTGAGGGTGGGAGCGGTTCCCATCACGGTCTTGTTAGGATCGGCAACTGGTGGCACGCCGAGTTGGGTCCGGTTCGGATCAGAACTCAGCGCTTGGGTCTTCATCAGATCGTTCATAGGGCTTGTACTCAATAATAGCCTAGGCTGTCAAAGTTACGGACGGTCAAGGCTTGCAATATCGTTCATGGTAACTCAGCAATTGCTCGAACAGGGCTCGCCTCGCATCCCTGGAGATTGAGAGGCAGAGCGTGAAATGTAAAGCTATGGCCAATTATCTTGTCTAAATTGATTAAAGATTCGAATAGCGGCATGCCTGCTCCGAGCAACGCCATGTGGGCAGGGGCTCCTTCAGCCAGTCCGGCCATGCTGTCGACGGATGGCATATCTACTCCCACAGCTTTGGCACCAATTTCGACAAGGCGATTTGCTGCTTCCCTTGATATTCCAGGCCAGCCAGGCTCGAAGAACTCCTTCGTCCCCGATTTTTGCTGCCATCCGCTATATAAAAGAACGATACCACCCGGCTCTATAGTGGCTTTGTTAAGGTCGTCAATACAGATGTCCGACATGGGATCGCGCCTGCAATCCAGGCAGATTGCAGGTCCGAAAAAGCGGTCTATCGGCAACTGGTCAATGGATTGGCCATTCATTATGAAGTGCAACGGGGCATCGACGTGGGTTCCCGTATGGGGGCCGAATGTCAGCAGCGAGCAACAGACAGGATACGACTCGAAGTAGGTGTGCCACTCGTGGCGGTACTCGGGATCGCCTGGGAACACAGGCATTTCTGGGGTTACCAATGCCGTCAGATCGATCGTCTTCATTGCCCCAAGCTCCTGAGGAAACCGTCGAGATCGAGTCCTCGTATCCGAAGACGCTTGCTGCGGTTCGTTTGGCCTGATACGATTTCGATGCTGGTCTTGCCGATTCGGAGCCTCTTTGCAAGAAGCTGGCATAAGCTGTCATTGGCCTGGTTATCGGTCGGAGCGCTGGTTACCCACACCTTAAGAGAACCGTCTGGCTGAAGCTCAAGCCTGTCGCGGCTGCTTCTCGGAGTCAGTCTCACATTTACTTCGAAGGATTCCAGGTTCATTCGGCCGCCGCAGCGACTTCCTCGGTCTGGACGACTGCGCTCGTGATAGCTACATCCTGACCGAGCTCCTTCAGGTGCTCATTAAGCATGGCTTTGAACTGCCGAACGAACCGCTCCTTGTCCTTCTTCAGGGACTCGATCTCCGTTAGGATCGTCTGAAGCTCGGCCGCATACTGGTGTTGGTCCTCTTTTGCCTTTTGCTTTGCCGACTCAATGATGAGATCCGCTTCCTTGTGCGCGTTCGTCCGCGTTTCGTCGGCAGCTCTTTGGGCAATCATGATCGCATCCCGCAACGAGTTCTCCATTTGGCGATACCGGTTGACTTCAGCTTGGAGCCTGTCGTTGTCATTCCTAAGCTGGCTATTCTCGATATCGAGCTGGTGGATCGTGTGTTCGGCTTGCGTTATGACGAGATTTACCGCGGTTGGGTCGTAGCCGCGCATCGTCTTCTCAAACTTCATGTTCTGCAAATCGATCGCTTTCATTCTATCCATGGCTGCCTTTATTGATTCTCTTCTAGTTTCTTGATAACTCGGTTCAAGTTGTTTCTTGCTGTGTCGTCGCTGGGCATTAGTTTGATGTACTTCTCCCAGGTTGCTTTGCTTTCCGCTAATCTTCCGGTTTTCTCATATGCGTGCGCAAGGACTCGGAAATTGTTCGGATGCGGCTTCATATCCATCTTAGGCTCTAAGATGGCTGGAATCTTGTCGTACATCTTCTTAAGAAAGTAGAACGTGGCTTCGGGCAAAGCTGCATCCTTATAGTTTGGATAGGCCTTTCGATAATCTATGTAAACTTGCAACTCTTGATCGGGTCTTTCGATGTTGCCAAGCATCCAACCAAGATCGGTAGTGACCTCGTAATCAAACGGTTTTAGTTCGTGGTTGATTTGCAAGAAATTGATGCAGCGCGGAAAGTCGCCATCGCTGAACCAAGCGTCTATCTGATTAACGACGCGGCTGTCAAAGGCACTAAAAATGGCCTCCTGCCGCGCGTCTTGAGCTAACGTCGCTGCTGCCGGCAAAATCGCCAGGATTGCTGCCAAGTATTTATACATCTGATAATGCTCCTTCGATCAACTCCTTAACCATCGTAGGATTTGCTCTTCCTTGCGATTGCTTCATGGCTAATCCGACCAAGTATCCCAGTACCCCAGTTTGACCTTGCTTGTATTTTTCAACAGTTTCGCCATTGTCTGCGAGGACTGCTTTAACGATTTCATCGATCTTTCCAGCGTCGCTTATTTGGCTCATCCCTTTACTCGTGATGATGTCTCGAGGTGACTGGCCAGTCTCAAAGCACTCCTGAAAGACCTGCTTGCCCATCTTGCCGTTGATCTCGCCGGACCTGATAGAATTGACGAGTTCAACGATATGTTTGGGTTCTACTTTCGATTCTGAAGGGTTGATTCCTTGCTCGTTGAGTCTTTTGGCAAAATCGCTCAGCATCCAGTTACAAACCAGCTTCGGATCGCCTCCAAGGCCGACCGCCTGATCGAAGTAGCTTGCCCACACCGGATCAGATATAAGCCGTTGCGAATCATCAAGTCCAAGGCCTAGTTCGGACTGGTATCGAGCCAGTTTTGCAAGCGGCATCTCCGGAAGGATGCTCCTGAGACCCTCAATGTAGGGCTCCTCGAAACTCATTGGCATCAGGTCGGGATCTGGGAAATACCTGTAGTCATTCTCCTCTTCCTTAAGGCGCATGGGGTAGCTTTCTTCTTTGTCCTCATTCCAGCCTCGTGTTTCCTGCAACACTTTTTGTCCGCTATCGAGCATTGCAGACTGTCGATTTAGTTCATACTGAACGCCAAGCTGGACGCTCCGGAAACTATTGAGGTTTTTCAGCTCGCTTTTAGTGCCGAATTGCATCGCTCCTTCTAACCTTATTGATATGTTCGGTTCGCACCGAATTGAGCCTTCCTCAAGCTTGCCGTCGCAAACACCTAGGTAGAGCAGTATAAGACGCAATTGAACCAAGTATTCTTTCGCTTCATCCGCGCTGGCGATGTCCGGTGGGAACTCGGTAACAATCTCCATTAATGGTACCCCGGCTCGGTTATAGTCTACTCCGGATCCATCTTTGCCAAGATGGATTAACTTGCCAGTATCTTCCTCAAGATGAACACGCCTTATTTTGATCTTCTTAACAGTGTTAGCGCCTGAAGGTATCTCCAAATATCCGTCATAGCCAAGCGGGTTGGTATCGCCATACTGGCTGATTTGATATCCTTTCGGAAGATCCGGATAGAAATAGTTCTTTCGATGGAAAATCGAGTTCATCGCGATTTTGCAGTTTAGCGCGAGAGCTGTTCTCAGAACGAGCTCGATCGCCTTTCGGTTGGGCACCGGCAATGATCCGGGCAATGAGAGGCACACCGGGCAGACTCGCGTGTTTGGTTCGCCGCCGAAACCGACAGGGCACCGGCAAAACATCTTCGATTCGGTGAGCAGTTCGGCATGGACTTCCATACCAACGCTAGGAATATATCGCGACATTGAGCCTTAGTTTACCGGTTGATGTATATGACTCTTCATCAAGAGGTTTGTCACAGCAACCATAGGTATTTTTGCCGGTTTATGCCGAGAATTGTAAAATTTCAAAAAGAACTTCGAACCTGGACAGCGTACAGTTGTCCCAATTATAGGTTCATTTGAGTCTTCTTGGTGTACAATAATGATTGCTAGAGTCTGTTTGGCACAGGCTTTGCGTGGTTTTTTTGAAAGAAGCCAGAATGCCGATGGCATTGGAGTGATTAAACATGGCAATTAGAAAGGTTTTTGGAATCGTCCTCATAACATCAGTAGCTGTTGGAGCACAAGCTTATAACCCTTACACGACTTCGCTGTTCCTCAACGAAGCGAATGGCAATCCAAACTACACAACCCTTATCGACTCGGGTGTGATCGGACAGGTTGGATTTGACACGCTCAAACTGATCCTAAAGCCTCTGTCTACCGGCCCGAACTACTACTTCCAGCCGTTCTCTGGTATCTCGACCATGAAGATCGAGGATCCGAAAACAACGCAGGCTGTAGATCGAGACTTCTTCTGCGTCGAACTAGAGCGAGACCTGTTCGACGGAGCCTCTGATTACCAGAAGTATCAGGCAAACGGCAAAGTAGGCTGGCTGGTTAGTCAAGTCACCGGTGCCAACCGCACAGACGCTGTGCAAATGGCTGGACTCCAGATTGCCATTTGGGAAGTCGCTTACGACGGAGCGAACGGCAACAGCTATGATCTTTCCGACGGTATCTTCCGAACCGATCCTTTGTTCGACTTGTTCGCCGATCAGAGTGCCGCGAAGAAAGCCGCAGATACTTGGCTGTCAGCGCTCAGCAACTTCACTGGCACTAAAGACTACCTCTACTATCGCAGCCCAGCGAGCACGAGAAACAAGTCCGATTACCAAGACCTCGTAAGTGCTGTGCCTGAGCCGACGACAGTTGCAGCTTTGGCCATTGGCGCCGCTTGTCTGATTCGACGCCGACGAAAAGGGTAATCTACCCCTCAAAACGTTATTTGGGCCCTCAAGGATTCTTGAGGGCTTTTTTTGGTCCTAACCGCTGCTGCCGCTTGGGTGCAACATACGTAGACTTGTGGTATGCCATCGCATGATACGCCCCAATCGATACTTGACTTAGCTAACCGTATTGCTGAGCTTGCCCCGCGCGACGATGCCAAGATGAACAATTATCTGGCGTCCCTTAAGCAAGCAGCGCAGTCGCTTGAGCAAAGCGAGGAAGAGCGTCAAGCTCTGCTCGCCAAGTACGAAGAAGCCTATCAAAAGCTGACAGCTCCAGCCAACCGAACCGGCGCTTTCTTAACTTGGCTAGACGGCGGCTTGGCATTGGTTGCGCTAGGCGATTCAGAGTATGTGGTTCAAGCAGATCCGAAGATCGACTCATCATCGCTCTCGACTGGAACTGCGGTGAGGTTGAACGAGGGATATGCCATAGTGGGGCTTGCTCCTTTGTCCGCTTTTGGACCGGTCGTATCCGTTGGCGAAGTTCTTGACAATGATCGGCTTCGGCTTGGTTCTGATACTCCCGGGCAAGGCAGCCGCATTGTATTGACTGGGGCGCAGCTATCTGGGTTCGAAATCAAGGCAGGCGATGAAGTTCGTCTAGACCCCTCCGGACGAATTGCCGTTGAGCACTTTGCTCGGAAGGAGTCGCGTGACTACTTCTTTGAAGATATTCCGGAGATCCATTGGGATCAGGTCGGCGGCCAAGAGGCTGCGATCGGCCTTATTCGAGATACCATTGAGCAGCCACTTCTATATCCGGACCTCTATGCGAAGTTCGATAAGAAACCGGTTAAGGGCATCTTGCTTTACGGCCCTCCCGGGTGTGGCAAAACCCTAATTGGCAAAGCTGCCGCATACAACTTAACACGCGAATATGCAAAGCATGTTGGGCATGAAGTAAAGGAATACTTCATGTATATCAGCGGTCCGAAGATCCTGAATATGTGGCTTGGCGAAACGGAGCGTATGGTTCGAGACATCTTTAGGATAGCTAGAGAAAAGGCAAAAGAAGGTCACTTAGTATTCATCTTTATGGATGAAGCGGAGTCGGTTTTAAGGACTAGGAGCAGCGGCCGATGGCTGAACATAAGCAACACCGTGGTGCCTCAATTCTGTGCAGAATTGGACGGTCTTGTTGCGCTAGAAAATGTCGTATTAATTCTCACATCCAATAGACCAGACTACATCGATCCCGCCGTCCTTAGGCCCGAAAGAATTGATCGTAAAGTAAAGGTGTCAAGGCCGGACTACGAGGCTACAAAGCAGATTCTTGGAATCTATTTGCATCAAGACATACCATTGGACAGCAATGAGACTCGTCAAGATCTTGTTGAGAAGACGGTCGACTATCTATGGCTAAAATCTCCCAAGTCCGAGTTCCTTAAAGTGTTCCAGCGTAATGGGTCAGTTGATACGCTATATAGAAAGGATCTGATCAGCGGGGCGCTAATAAAGTCAGTTGTCGATCGAGCAAAAGATGTTGCAATACGCCGGGCTATAGATAACAAAGCTGAGGAATTAGGGATTCGCTATGCAGACTTGGAATATGCAGTTGATGCTGAGTACCGAGAGAGCGAAATCTTCCCAAAGAGCGACACGCAGGAAGACTGGTTGAAACTGTTGGATTATGAGCCTGATAACGTTGTATCAGTCAAGCCGGTAGTATCGGATAATGGAGCGACCTATGCTAGGAAAACAGTTATCTAAATACGCATCTTTGTATTGCAATGCTAGAAACAAGCCCCACTGCTTTAGTTACACTCTTTGATTCGAGCAATAAGGTCCGCGGCTGTCTTCTGAACGTCGTATTGATCGAGAACTGCTTTTCGACCCAACTCTACGAGGTGGCGTCGGTATTCCTTGTCTGAGAGCAGCAAAGACATAGCATCAGCTAGAGCCAAGGGGTCCTTATCTTTCACGAGAATGCCGATATCCCCGAGCAACTCCGGAATCGCGCCGGTTCTTGTTGAAATGACCGGGACGCCGAATGACAAAGCCTCTATTAGGCTTACTGGGACGCCTTCTCTAAGGTTATCGCCAAGATCGACACTTGGAAGGACAACAGCATAGATATTTCCGTCGGCGTATTGCTTCAGCAGTTCATGGTGTGGCACCTGTCCCAGGAACTCGACAATGTCTTGGATATTAAGTTCATTTACGAGATTGATTAGCTGGCCCATCAGCGGACCGGTGCCGGCTATTAGCAGCCTAAAGCTAAGACTTCTATCTTTGAGTATCTTCACTGCCTTAAGAAGATACTCATGGCCTTTTACGGGTAGAAGGTTCGCGGGACAGATGAATACTATTCGTCCACCTAAGTGGTTTGTTATATCATTAGGTATCGCCACGCCCATTCTGCCGATATAGACATTAGAGTTGACAGTAACCGCTTCAAGATCCTTTGCCATATTGATACCATCATTTGATATAAAGCGGGTAAAGGAGGCGTGCTTTATCTTCGCGTGGAGGAGATTATTGTCTGCAATATCTCCTCTATGGCAGGTCATGCTCCATGGTACACCCGCCAGTTTGCTTGCTATCATCGACATTGTCGCTGTAGTAAGTGACCAATGGCAGTGAATATGCTCTATGCTGTGTTCTTCTATATAGTCTGCAAACCAAAGAGCTTTTGGCACTACGCATAGATTCTTTAGCAAGTGACCCAATCGGTTCGTTGCAAATATAAAAGAAAAAGACTCGAGACACCGAACAGGACATCTAAGGAAAACTACGAAGGATTTCAGTGCTATACTGAATGATAAAACAGGATAATGTACTGCGTTGCTCGCAAGTGCTTCTGCGTCTCTATTTGATATATGCCCTTTCGCAGATCGTGGAATAATAGTCAAGAGATGGCCTTGACGTATCAACTCGGTTGCTTCTGGGATCAAGAAGGTTTCTCGAGGCCCGAATGGCATTGAAACAGTGACATAGGCGATTCTCATTGCAATTCGGATCTGTTCTTGAAGTAGCTGATAAGGTTCGGCAAGCACATGATAATCAATAACGGCACGACATACATAAACATTGTCTTAATTGACAATATAAGCCCAGATCTAACCGAGTACATCGCTAGAGGGTAGATACATAGGCCATAAATGATGGCCACCGCATCAGAAGTAATATTGCTCATGCACCAATGGTAGAAACTGTTTATGAGAAAGCCATAACCCGCCATTAGCACAAGAACTCCCGCAAATCCATACGCCCAGTAACCCTCCATTATATAGAAGAAACCATACCCCCCGCCTGACTCAAGGACTCCTGGATAGAAGGTATCAACGAAATCTTCAGCACGTGTCAGTGGGCGGTTAGAAAGAACGCCTCTAGGAATAAAGACTAAGAATTCGGATACGATAGAAGTGCCATAAGTATAGTTTGTTTCGTTGTTATCAATCCCTTTTATAAGCCTCAACAGGTTCTGGCCAGTAAGGAGTTCTCCAGAATTGGCTAGGTTCAGTGCTTGTTGATTATCAGTAGTGGCTAACTGGGTTGCAGCTTCGACCATCTTTGATGGATCGCTTGTTACCCTTAATACAGAGACGACATTAATCATCAGAACACCTACGCATGCAATAGCGACTACGACACTCAGGCGTATCTTCTTAACACGGTAATTTATGAAGACAAGTAGCATGCAGGCAAGGAATGCGAGACCGGTCCGAGATCCACCTAGGAATAGACATGTGAAGTGCAATCCCAGTATTGCCAGCCCAATAGGCTTCGCGATGGTCTTGCCACGAAACAACAATAAGATCCCCAATACAATGACGAGAGATAACGGGGCCTGATAAGTCAAGTACTCTTTTATACCTTGGTCCGCACCTTGCTGCATAAAAAGAACGCGACTAAGGAAAGCGGTATCGCCGTAGGATTGTATATTCGTGACGTCAAATCCCTTCTTAAGATACGGCACAAGGCTAATTGCGACTAGAGTTATCCAAGGCCAAGCTCGATTAAAGAAGGTCGCATTGTTGGTATTCTTGTTTAAAAAGTGTGGGAGGAAACGGTTGAAGCCTCGATCCTTCGAAAGGACAAAACCGATACCTAAGCCTGTGCATCCAAACATACAGGCTATGTAGTACTTGTCTAAAACCTCAATGGAGAAAGTGTCGCCATAAATCGTCTTACCATTAAGACCAGCATTAGCAGCGCTCGCTATGGAATAAAGAAACAATAGAACATAAGAAATGATTGAAGGTGACAACGGATCAATCGAGATCCTGTTCCAGATGGCAGCTAGTACGTAAACGGCAACGATCCAGTATGTAATAGAATAGGCATATATCTTTGCACTTTGTGGACATATCGGCATTACAAGTGCGAATACGATCGATGTTAATAGAAGTGCCAGGACCGTACGGAACCTGTTCCTGAACTCTGTTGATTCTATAGCTGACTTCTCAGCTTGCATATACCCTCGTCTTTATTTTGCGCAAAAGCACAAGCGGCGATGCAATAGCAGTAGCTGAAGCAACAATAGCCCAAACAAGGGCTAAACAAAACAGTGTCGATAGTGACGTTAGATTTGACGGAAAGAGATAGCGCGCAAGGAGCGTTATTATTAGGCAAGTGAAAAAGGGAATGCCTATATCGAAGATAAGCCACTTCAACAGCTCGCCTCTTAATGAAGTCCGCAATACATATGCTGACATACCTCCCATCAGGAATATGTTAGTGAGCATCCAAGATATAGCACCTCCAACGGCACCATATTGATTGGCAAGGATCAGCAGTACTGGCACTAATAGACAGATTCCAACAACGGGATAAATGACAAGCTTATGAACTTGGCCGCGAGCCTGTTCGATGGCCCAGGGAACGTAGAAGAACGCTCCTGCCAAAGCGCCGGGCATAAAAGCTCGAACAATCGGTGAGGAGTTCTGGACGACATCAGGCTTATGTGTCCAGATCTGTAATATCTCCGGCGTGAATCCCATGATAACCATGACGACTGGTATGACTAGAACTGACATTAGTTGGCTAGCTCGGTGGAATGCTTTCTTCAATGCAATACTGTCATTTGCTGCGAAAAGTTGTGTGAAAACAGGATAATATGCCGTGTAAATCGGCATGTATAGGATATACAATACCGCCGCAATTTGCCATGCCGCCATGTAGTATCCTAAGTGTGTTAAATCTAGTCGTCCTGAAAGAATGAGTTTATCCGAGTTGTTAAAGATCAGCAGCAAGACTGTTACTGCGCTGACAGATAAAGCGAACTTCCATACACTGGACAGTAAGACCTTAGAAAACCTCGCTTTTACTTTAGCTTTTGGAATGAAGTGCCAAAAGAACTCTCGCATGCAAATGGCAGAAAGAGCGCTTACAATGATGTTCCAAACGAAGAACGCCTGAAGCTTATCTTCGGAAGCTGACATGACTGCAAGGACGCCTAAGCAACGTAATGTCCAAAGGATTACGTTAAGAATACTTTGCTCAACTTGCTTTTGCAATCCAACGAGACCAGCCGTGTAAAAACTCACTGGAAATTGGAATAGAATCGCGATCGCCATCGACCATAAGGTTAGAAGGACTTGCTGCTGAGATAACTCAACGCGCTTAATCCAATGTGATGCAATAAGTGGCGATATTAAACCTATAAACAATCCTGCAACTATAGAGATACTCCAATAGATGATCTCCAAAGTACGAGATAAGTCTCTAGAATCTTGCGCACGGTTACTATCATTTGAATGTTGCGATAACGAACGAGTCAATGCCGCCGATATGCCGAAATCAAAGACTATCAAGAAGTTCTGTAGAATCGTGAAGAAACCAACTAAACCATACGCTTCCATCCCCAAATGCTTCATGTATAAGGGGACAACAACAATGTTTAGTACACCGATGGCGATGCGGCTAAGACCATTGGACAGGATGCTTGAATAGATGCGCAGATCCCTCATCGGCACACTCAGATTACCAGGTTTATTTACTTAAGCATTGAGTTCGAGGAGTTTGGCATAGAGCGCGGCCGTTGTCCATTCGCCGTGTCCTTCGTCTTCGAGCTTCTGAAGGTATTTTTTAACCACTTCGGTCCCAGGAATGGCCGCTCCTATCTCTTTCGCCGTCTCGAGGCAATACCGGAAGTCTTTGAGCTGGTTCTTGACGCTGAATCCGGGCGACCAGTCTTCGGCAAGAACCTTCGGACCATAGTTGTCGAACGCCCAGCTTCCTGCCGCTCCGCTGCCGACGATGTCTTTAGCCTGGTTGACGTCAAGGCCTGCCTTCTTGGCAAATGCGAGCGACTCACAGAGACCAATAAGCGCTCCGCCGACGGCGATTTGGTTGACTGCTTTCATAAGTTGGCCGTCGCCCGGTCCGCCGACGCGTTCGGCCCGTTTGGCGTAGGCTTTGAGGATCTCTAGCGCCTCCTCAATGTCGGAGGAGGAACCGCCGCAGAAGATGGTGAGTTGGCCCTTTTGTGCGCCCATGCTGCCGCCGGTGATCGGGGCGTCGATGAACCGAAATCCCTTATCATTGAGGTCCTCGTGAATCTGTTGTGCTCCTTCGGGTGCGATTGTGGAGTGGTCGATAAAAAGGGTGCCCGGTCTCGCCGTCTGGGTTAGTTCGGCGAGGCAGCCTTTAACATCGTCTGTTCCGCCTACGCATGTAATGACCACATCGCAAGCTGCGCCAAGGTCTTTCAAGGTGGCAGCGATACGAGCTCCGCACTGGAGCAGGGCGTCAGTCTTGCCAGGCGTACGGTTCCAGACCATCACCGGCCAGCCAGCGTTGCGCAGGTGCATCGCCATCGGCTTTCCCATCACTCCGAGTCCAACAAATCCTATCTGCTTCATCATTTACACCTCAAACCTTATTGTTGCGCCGCGCCCGTGGATGGGGAATCCTTCCATTTTGCCGAATGTCTCGATGGCTGGGGTCAGCGCTTTCAGTTCATCTTTGCTCATTCTGATCACGCTTTGCACTTTCAAGAAGTCGAGCACGTTGACCGGCGATTGGAATCGTGCGGCCCCGCTTGTGGGGAGCGTGTGTGAGGGACCCGCCACGAAGTCGCCTGCCGATTCGGGCGACCACTCGCCAAGCAGGATGCACCCGGCGTTCTGAATATTCTCCATCGTCTTCTCGGGTTCTTTGGTCGCGATGGAAAGGTGCTCGGGGGCGATGGCGTTCACGATGTCGCAGGCTTCGTCAAGGTCTTTGGCAAGGAAGGCGATGCTGTCGCCGGCCATGGCCTTGCGCATGATCTCTTCGCGCTCTTCGCCGGTTGCTTGCTTGTCGATCTCGCTCAGGATCTCGTCGAATTTGGCTTCGTCGGTGCAAACGAGGAACCCGCAGTTGTCAGGTGCGTGCTCGATCTGAGTAAGAAAGTCTATTGCAGCGAACTTTGCGTTGGTCGTCTCATCGGCAAGGACGCAGACTTCGCTGGGGCCAGCGTATCCGTCGAGGCCGACGACTCCCCACAGCTGGCGCTTGGCTTCGTTGACGAACCGGTTGCCGGGGCCGACGATCTTGTCGACTCGCGGGACGGATTCTGTGCCGCGGGCGAGGGCTGCGATGGCGGCCGCCCCGCCGATTTTGACGACGGTTGGGCGGTTACTCAGCTCTTTGATTGCACAGAGAACGGCTGGGCTCAGTTTGCCTTCACTGTTAGAAGGAGTGGTGATCGTGATATTGGGAACGCCTGCAACCTCTGCGGGAATTGCATTCATCAGGACTGAGCTTGGATAGTTGGCTCTTCCTCCGGGAACGTAGACGCCAGCGCTGCTGAGCGGGACGATCCGCTGGCCGAGTTGGCTTGCGTTCCACGAAGGCATGGACCAGTGCTTGTGGAGAAACTTGCTACTCTCCCTCTGTTCTAGACATGAACCTAAAAGCGCGGCTCTTTGGCCGTCATGAAACTCAACGATATTGGTTGCAGCATTGAAAAGCGCTTCATGCTCCTTATCTGAGACTTGGGCTCCACTGAACTCCTCATCGCTAACCAACAAGCTCTGTAATCCCGGTGCATCGAACTTGCGGGCGTTTGCGAGAAGGGCTTGGTCGCCGCGCTGGCGCACGTCGTCGATGATGGCCTTGACGATGCGTTCGGTCTCGTCGTCGCGATGGATGGTCCGCAAGGCGAGGGCGGCGAAGGGGTTATCGATTTTGGTGTTGACGATCTTGATCATGAGGCTGTTCGATAGTAGGTTACGTAGCTGGGAGCGCTGGCGTCTCGCCGGCAGACTCGCTTGCGGTTTGGACTTGGCTATGGCCTAAGCGCCAAGCCGAACTCCAGCGCCAGTTCTCGGGACTTGCGCATAAGCCTGCTTTGACAGGATTGTGATGGATATAGCTGATGACGTTGAGATAGTGCTCACGGTCTCGAATGAACCTATCGTAGTACTCACGGTACCAGAATGCGCCTTGCCGATCGAGAACTTGGTTTGCTTGATGGGCGACAAACGACTTCCATGTCTGAACGATGGAACTCAAGGACGCCTGGCCATTGACTTCGATGAGCACATGGACATGGTTTGGCATGACTACCCAAGAGAGAAGGCTATATCGCTGTCCGTCGCCATGGATCAAGGCATCTTCCATTAGTTCGGAAACCTTCGGGTGTTTTAGGTAGCACTGGCCTTCGCCCTGATCGACGTACTTCAGGATTCGGCTTCTGAGTTCGTTTTCACGTTTCTGCTTTGGCTGGATACTGAGCTCTTGTTTCCATGACTCCATAATCTTTCCTGGCATTGAGTCATGGAGACGGAAAGTGATGAATTGGAGTATTTCTGGGGCATCGAAATGCGGGATGTAGCCTCGGGAGTACCAGCCTTTCGGCGGCTCAGTGTATTCTGCCGGCGGGACGCCGGCGGTCCAAGCTATGTCGTTTGGTTGCATTTCGTTCTTCTACTGTTTTGGCGTTAGTTTCGGGGTTCCTGCCGGCGGGACGCCAGCGCTCCCAGCTACGTCGTTTGGCCGCATATCGTTCTTTTACGATCTCAAGGGAATATCCACACCTTCTTTACACGCACAACTCCAAAGCTCTCTCCAACCGAACCTTCATCCGATCAGGACCCAAAACAGCCATTAGCTCGAACAGTCCAGGTCCAGCGGTCTTGCCGGTCAAGGCCACGCGCACCGGATGCACGATTGGTCCGAGCTTCTCCAAGGAAAGGTCAACCTGATACTGCTTCAACAGGGCGTCGTAAGATTCGACCGAACAGGGAACACGACCAATATCGGCTAACAGCCGAGAGAACAAGCCGCGCACATGCTCCTGCTTGAACCATTTGTCGACTGCCTTTTGGTCCATAGAAGGCAGATCATCGAAGAAGAACTCCGCGCCGTCGCCGAAGTCAGCCAAGGTCACCACTCGCTCTTGCAGCATAGGCAGAATGGACGCCACGTAGGCAGAATCAGCCGAGGCGATCTTGTCTAGCTTCGCCAGCACGTCGGTGCCTACGATCGGAGCCTTGCCGGGCATCGGACTCTCTTCAACAAAGTTCGTCCAATACTCCCGCACATACTCATCGCACACATACTGCAAAACAACCGAAACAAGCTCCGAAGCAGACACGCCGCGAATATGGATACCGTTGATCCACTTCAGCTTGTCGATGTCGAACTTTCCAGGCGATGGCTGCATGCCTGAAAGGTCGAATGCTTCGATCAGCTCTGCCTCGGTCATGGCCTCGCGCTCGTCTCCGGGCGACCAGCCGATCAGAGCGATGAAGTTCTTAAGAGCGTGCGGGAGATAACCTTGAGCTTTATAGTCGAGCACTCGAGTCGCGCCGTGCCGCTTTGAGAGCTTCTTGCCGTCATTGCCGACGATCACCGGGCAGTGGACAAACACCGGCTTATCCCAGCCGAACGCTTCAAAGAGACAAACATGCTTCGGAGCCGATGAGATCCACTCCTCGCCTCGCATGATGTGCGTGATTCCCATGATATGGTCGTCGACCATGGCCGCGAAGTGGTAGGTCGGCATACCGTCGGTTTTGATCAGCACCGGATCGTCGACTGTATTGCTGTCCCACTCAATGCGGCCGCGAATCAGGTCCTCAACGACGATTGTCGTATCTCGCGGAATCCGCTGGCGAATCACGTATGTTTTGCCCGCGGCCTCAGCTTCTGCCACTTGCGAAGGGGTTGCATCGCGCCAGATTCCGCCGAAGTACCCGGTGTTCACCTTGTTGGCGGTTTGTTGCTCGCGCATAGCCGCCAATTCTTCGGGTGTGTCGAACGCTTTGTAAGCAAAACCCTTGGAAAGCAAGACTTGGATCCATTCGGCGTAGATGCCTTTCTCTTTGCGCACGCTTTGGCGATAGGGCGCGTGCGGGCCGCCGATGTGGGGACCCTCGTCGAAGTCGATTCCGGCCCAATGGAGCGTCTCAATGAACTCCTTCTCGCTGTCCGCGTTGTAACGGGTGCGGTCGGTGTCTTCGATTCGCAATATGTTGGTCCCTCCAGAATGGCGTGCCAATAGGAACTTGTGAAGCGCATCGCGAAGCGCGCCAACGTGGAGCAAACCCGTCGGACTAGGTGCAAATCGAACTCGAACGGACATACGTATAGGTTACCTTTGAGCCTCAAGATCGAACCGGATCGACTCATCTTTGATCGTCCGCGATCGTCCAAAAGCACCTTATGGTATATTGACCGACACCCCGCAAGTGTTTTCGAACGTCTAACTTCTAGGGTTATGAAAGTCGGAAAACTGTTTGCGTTATTGATACTTGTTCTCGGATTCACGTTGTTAGCGCTCGCTGACGAGTATAAGGCGAAGCCCGGCGAGACTATCTTGAGATTGGCTGTCGAAGGGCGCGGCGATATCTCGATCAAGCTGTTCACAAAAGAAGCTCCAAAGACTACAAAGCGCATCATCGACCTCACTCGAAACGGCTTCTATGACGGTCAAAGGTTCTTTCGTGTCGTGACAACTCCGAGGCCGTATATTGCTCAGATCGGCGATCCGCAAACAAAGAACAAGGACCTGGACAGCCCGGACATCGGCAACGGCGGAACAGGAACGCGCATACCCTACGAGGACAGCAAAGTTTCAAACGCGCTGTACACCGTTGGATTGGCCACTCTTCCCAAGGATCGAGACTCAGGCGACTGCCAGTTTTACATCAACCTAGCCCCGAACAAGTTCTTGGATGGAAGCTACACCGTGTTCGGCCAGGTTGTCGGCGGAACCGATGTTGTGAAGAAACTTCAGCGCGGCGACAAGGTCACCAAGGCAACGATTATAGAAGGCTAGCCCCCTGATGTTCTATAATCCTCCGTGCCTTTTTCAATGAGGTCCTATCGGTGAGCATCGCCGTCGAGATGAACGGCATCAGCAAGCGCTTCGGAACAGTTCAAGCGCTTGATTCTGTTAGTTTGCAGGTCGAAAGCCAAACGATTCATGCACTCGTCGGCGAAAATGGCGCAGGCAAGACCACACTGATGCGCGTGCTCTATGGCGCGTTGCATCCTGATGCAGGCACGATGGAAGTGGAAGGATCGCCGCGCAAGTTCAAGAACTCCTCAGAAGCCATTCGAGCGGGAATCGGCATGGTGAGTCAGCATTACAGCATCATTCCGCAGCTCAATTGTCTGGACAACCTGATGCTCGGCGCTGAACCAGGTTTGGTACTTTCGAGATCTTCTGCTAAGAAGAGAGCGACAGAACTCGCCAACAGGATGGGATTCGAGTTTAACTGGGATGCCGATGCATCAGAACTCAGCCCCGCTGGAGCCCAGAAACTCGAGATATTGAAGTTGCTCTGGCGAAACGCTCGAGTCATGATCCTCGACGAACCGACGGCGATGCTCTCACCAGCCGATTCGGATGCTCTTTACGCCAGTTTGAAACAACTGACTGCCGACGGAGCGACGATCATCATTGTGACGCACCGTTTACCGGAGGTTCTGCAGCATTGCCATCAAGTGACCGTATTGCGAGGTGGGATAAAAGTTCAAGCTGCAGACGTAAAGGACACCGATGGTCCGATGCTGGCTGAATGGATCGTTGGCCATTCCATTGCCAGAGCGCCGAAGATCTTGCCTTTGCAGACCTCCGAAGTTGCGCTTGAGGCAGAGCACTTGACGGCGAAAGGCGACCGTGGCAATATAGCGCTAAAAGGCATTCATTTGCAGGTCTTAAAGGGCGAAGTTCTTGGCATCGCCGGCGTCGACGGAAGCGGGCAGCGAGAGCTGTTTCATATATTGCTTGGTTTGATCAAACCGGTTCAAGGCAACCTTCGATACTTAGGCCAGAATTTGGTACCTGTTTCGGTCGCCAACCGGCTCAGACAAGGTATTCGTATTATTGTCGAGGATCGCCATGAAGAAGGTGTGATCGACGATTGGTCTCTGTTAGAGAACTCATCTCTCGGCTTGCAAAGATTATCGTCATATCAGTCTGGTGGCTGGATTCAATTTCCTGCGCGAGCACAAGAAGCGCAGCAAATAGCCGATCGGTTCAACACGAAGCACGGCGGACTGCACCAGCCGATGTCGAGCCTTTCTGGCGGCAATCAACAGCGTTTCGTCGCCGGCCGAGCCCTATCGAGCGATCCGAAACTCATCCTGGCTTTTCAACCCTCGCGGGGACTCGACATCGCTGCCAGCCAGAAGCTATACGGCGCTATCCGCGAAGCATGCGCAAATGGTGCGAGCGCTATCGTTGTCAGCTTTGACCTCGACGAACTCCTTGAGAACTGCGATCGTATTGTGGCGATGTGCAACGGACAGGTCTTCGAACCACCGCCAGAGAATGCGCGAGACCGAAATGCCATCGGCCGACTCATGGTAGGTGCGGAAGCATGAAACAATCGTCAACGCGCTTCAAAGCACTCACGAGTTCGCTTCTTCAAATGAGCCCAGTTGCCGCTGTAGCTATCGGCTTGATCGTCGGCGCATTTCTGTTCGCCAAGGTCAGCCCAATGGCGGCATTGACGACCTTATTCTCTTCTGCCTTCGGAACGCCTGCAGGTATTTCCAAAACGCTCGAAGAGATGACGCCGCTGCTGATTGCCGGAATAGCCGTCTTCATAGCCCTGAAGGCTGGTTTGTTCAACATCGGCGTCGAAGGTCAGCTCATTATCGGCGCTTTTACGGCGGCGGTGGTCGGCCAGCATGTGAGAGGGATTCCTGGGGTCATCATTTGCATCGTAGCAGGCATGGCTGGCGGGATGCTATGGGCGCTGCCTGCAGGTCTGATCAAGGCGCTGCGAAACGGGCATGAGGTCATCACGACGATCATGTTGAACAACATCGCCTTGCTGCTCACGAGGTATTTGGCGGGCGGGCCTTTCAAGGATCCTGGATCGCAAAGCCCTCGAACGTTGCCGATTCACGTCAGCGTTGCGCTGCCGTCGATCAAGTTCGGCCCTGGATTCTCGATCAATCCGGCTCTCCTGATCGGCATCGTTCTGGTCGCAGGCATATCTGTCTGGCTGTTCCGTACCGTTTCCGGCTACGAGCTGAGGGCAACGGGCGAGAATCCAACGGCGGCCAAGTTCGCCGGAGTCAACGCCAAAAAGATGATCATCTATTCCATGTGCGCATCCGGCGCGATAGGCGGCCTTGCCGGCGCGCTTCAGGTGCTCGCATTCAAAGGCCAGTTCTTCGACGGTTTTTCACCTGGCTACGGCTTCACGGGTTTAGGCGTCGCCCTGCTGGCTGGCAACGCTTTATACGGCCTCATCCCTTCGGCATTGCTGTTCGGAGCGTTGGCAAAGGCTTCGACAAGCATGCAAGCTCAACTGGGAGTGCCAAAAGGAATCACCTTCGTCGTGATGGGTCTGCTCATCATCACGTATGCGGTCGTTCGGTACCGAAAGGCGGCGACCCATGAATAGCCAAGTCTTGTTGAATCTTTTCCTCGAAACCTTCATCTTAGGTTCGCCTTTAATACTGGCAGCGCTTGGCGGCTACTTTAGCGAGAGAAGCGGCGTCGTGAACATTGCCCTCGAAGGGAAGATGCTGATGGCGGCCTGTGCCTCGACAGTTGTTGTTATCAACACGCAAAGTCCATGGCTGAGTCTCGGTGCGGGCATATTTGCCGCTACGGTCTTCTCTTTGGTCCATTGGCTCATGACTCAAGTGTATCGAATCGATGCGGTGGTCAGCGGCATGGCGATAAATGCCATTGCGCTGGGTGGTTCGAACTTCATGAACTCAAAGATGATCGATCCGCAATACAGCGGTCCGATGCCGTTTTTCTGGGACAACGCCCTACGCGCGATTGCCTTGACGATGCCGGTGCTGGTCTGGGCCTATTCCCGGTGGACCCGAAGCGGTCTGCGGATGATGGCGGTTGGCAGCGATCCAGATAAAGCGCGAACGATGGGCGTTAACCCCCTGTGGGTTAGGTGTAGCGCTCTAGTTGGAACCGGAGTATTCTGCGGCCTATCTGGAACTTTGATTGCCTCGAATGCGGGAAGCTTTCAAGACAACATGACGGCCGGCCGGGGTTATATCGCCTTGGCTGCTTTGATACTTGGCGGCTGGCGGCCGATTCCGACCGCTCTTGCTTGCCTCGTGTTCGGTATGTTTCAGGCCATGGAGATCACTTTGCAGGGAACTATCAAGATACCGTCGCAGGCGTGGAACTGCCTGCCGTATTTGGTTGCCATCATCGCTATCGCAGGTTTCGCTGCCAAGAACCGCGCTCCTGCGGGAACCGGCAAGCTCTGACGGGTAACATCCGTTTATGCTTTCTGCACTGGCTTTTGCCGTCATTGCCACCCCGGTTGTTCCCCCGTTTGACGCTTCGATAAAGGCACATTCGAACCTAAAGTCTGTGTCCGTGCAAGTGAACTCAACGACAAAGACAGCGTTAGTGAGTCGATCGATACGCGGTACGTTTCAACTTCAGAATCCGTTGCGAGCAAAGTTAACGGTGTTAAGGAACGGCAAGCCCTGTCGATCTTATGTGCTTGACGGCACGTTGCTTTCGGGTTACGACGAGGCTAACGATGAATATGTCTACCAGCGCGTGTCAGGTAAACAAGCGTTCCTAGACAAGTTTCTTTCGGTAGTGCCCGACGCTGATGAATCGTTGAGAACCGTGCTCGATCCCGCGATTATGAGCAAGCTCTATGCCAGATTGAAACGCGTCAAAGGCTGGCAAGTCAAGAACAAGTCCACGTACTTTTATATCGGCCGCGGCTCGCAGTTCGTTGTGGAGTTTGATCCCAGCACCAAATATCTTCGTCGATTAGAGCTAACCGGCAGCGGAAACCGGATGAGGTGGAACTACAAGTGGGGCCCTTGCGGCAGGATCTCCAACCCAAATATCCCCATCACGGCAGTCAAAGCAGCGGCCTTAGCGACCCTAAGCCTCCAGCCGTCTATGCCAACGAGACCGCCCGGCAGATCGCAAGAGCCTCGGTAAAAGCTTATGGTTCGTTGACGAGCACGGTGCTGATCGTTGAGTCTGCAGAACGAACGTCGGTCATTCTTCGAAGGGGCAAGGCTTTTGTGAAGTCGCCGTCGCACGAGTTGCGCTATGACGGCAAGAAGGTTATGATCTTGGTTCACAGTACGAAGAAGGCTTTCGTTGGACCTTCCACTGTGTTCGGTCTTCAGGAAGCATTGGCGCAAGCCGGCTGCAATACGGATGCTTACGCCTTTCAAGTCGTTGCCCGAAAGAATCCGATGAGGAGGCTGCTCTACGGCGGAATGAAAGTCAAGCAGATCGGTTCCGTTTCGCTAAAGGGCCAGGAGTGCGACTTGCTGGAGATTGCCAATAACGAGATCCGAGTTACTGTCGCGATTCGAAAGAAAGACAAGCTTATTGCATCCGAGACTGCCACGTATTTGACCAGCGGCTCGGAATCGGCAGGCGGCAGCGATCGCAGAATCTCTTATGATCCATTCGCCGCGCCTGCTTCTGCGTTCTCCATTCAGGCTCCGCGGGGATATAAAGTAGTCAAGTTGAAATAAAAAAGGCCCTCGCGCGTAGCGAGGGCAAATGTTGGCAAAGGGAGTAGAAGTCGTTAACTTCGACGTTTTCGGAGTGCGGCAATGAAGCCGATTCCGAAAGGAACTGCTGCTGCAGGTCCAGGCACCGACGGTTCTCCTGAAGGATCTTTGCCGCCAGTGATATTGGGCTCGGTCAAGGCCGTTCCATACTGGAAACTCACGTTGCTGATCGCGAGCAAATTGAAGCCGTTTGGCAAGCCGGTCAGAGTAAAAGTGACCGAACTCTTAATCAAAGCGTTGCCGCCAGTCACGGCAGCATTTCCCAAGGCAGGATTGTCTCCAGCCGAGGTAATGCCATATTGAACACCATCGAGCGCCGCAGGACCTTCAAGATTGGTTCCAGGGAAAGTCGCTCCGCCAAAGATTCCGAGGCCAGAGCTGCTAATACCGTTCTTTGCTGAATGAGGTGCACCAGACAGGCCGCTGCCATATGCCCACTCGCCGCCGACAACATTTCCTGGGTCCGTAGTGCCAAAAAGAACGGAAGAACCCGTTGTCAAGACAGCCGAGGTGCTTCCCAGCGGCAAAGCGAGTCCGTTATAGTCGAAGTAAACGCCCGTTAGAACTTCGGCCGGATTTTGGACATCATATGTCGATACATTGCTTAGAACGACAATGAGTTGGTTGCCCAACACGTCAAAAGTTGCGTTTGCGGTGAGGTTGGAGCCATTGGTTCCTGTGAACGATACGAGGGACCACGCCGGTCCCACAGCTCCAATGAATGCTAGTACTCCAAGTGATTTCTTGATCATGTCTGCTCCTCTCGAATTCAATACCTAACGCCGATTATTATACGACATATATACAAACATGTTTGCTGGCATATAAAAAGACCCATCGGAAACTGCGACGTTTTGCCAAGCGGCAAGTGGACGGTCGGAAGAATTACAGCCGCTGGCGAATCACTTGCTGAAGCGCTCTTGAATTAACTTTGGTTAAAAGTTTTCATCAACCAAACAATAGGGTCTCAGACTGATGTTCGGAAGCCTACTTGGCGAAGGTTAAAGAACCTGTATTTCTGCGGGTTGATCAGCGTAGGCGATGATGGTTGACCAAGCGCGGATTGAGCAATTCTCTAAGGCCAAGAACAGGAAAGCCCATCCGCCCTTCAGGAGGCGGATGGGAAAACGATGCTTCGACGAATGGGCTACTTCGTAAGTGTTACGACCTGAGAAGAGCCTGCATTGCCTGCGGCGTCATACGCAATCACCTGAAGCGTATGTGTCCCTGACGACGCTTTGCGGCTGTTCCATTTCAGCGTGAACGGACTGGACGTGCTCGTTACGACGAGTTTGCCGTCCACGAAGAGCTTGGCGCTGACAACGCCGACATTATCCTGAGCGTTAACATAGACGGTTGTCGTCGTTCCGATTTTGCCGCTTGTCGGCGAGATGATCGAGACTGTCGGTGCAATGGTGTCCTTCTCGTTCAAAACCGATATGTTAAGCGTTTTGCTAGCGTTGTTTCCAGCGTTGTCATAGGCGATGGCAAGGAACGAGTGGGCTCCATTGGCGTCTTTCGTCGAATCGTAGTTATAGACATACGGGCTTGCAACCATCGTGTTGACAAGCAAACCATCCTTGTAGAGGAGGACCTTGTTCACCGCAAGATTGTCGATCGCACTGACAAAGATCTGGCATGATCCCGATACCTGCGCGCCTTCAGTCGGCGATGAGAAGCTGACCGATGGGGCTGTCGTGTCGCCCGAGTAGGTTAGGGCTTTCTGCACGGCGTTCGATGCATTTACGAGTCCCCAGCCGAATTGGTTGTCCCATCCGGCGGTCCCTCGGTCGACCGCGCTTTGTTTGAGCACGTCCTGAACCTGATATCCGTTCAGGTTGGGATTTGCAGAAAGAACCAAGCCTGCAACGCCAGCGACTGCCGGTGCGCTAAACGAGGTGCCGTTCCATGCTCCATATCCGCCGCCGCGTGTGGTTGTGTAGATGTAAACGCCTGGAGCGGCCAAATCGATGTTGTTTCCTCTGTTGGACCAACTCGCCAAGGCATCTGAGCTGTCTGTTGCGCTGATTGTTAGCACATACGGATTGTCGTTGGCAGGTGACGCATAGCCATCGTTGCCGGCTGACATCGTTAAGACTCCGCCCTTATCGCAGAAGTACTTTGCAGCATCAGCCACCACGGGATCTGTCGAAAAGTCGTAGCTGACGTTTGCGACTCTTGCACCGCTGTCCGCCGCTCGAATCAGGCCGCTGGCGACGGTAGACGAATAGCCGTATCCGTTGGCATCGCTGATTCGAATTGGCATGATCGAGCAGTTCCAAGCGGTCCCAGCCACTCCGATACTATTGTTCGTCGAAGCTGCAGCCGTGCCTGCAACCGCCGTGCCGTGTCCGTAGACATCGGAATAGTTCGAGTTGTTATCGAAGACATTCCAGCCGCCTACAAGCTTCCCAGACAGGTCCGGATGCGTTCCGTCGACGCCGGTATCGAGAATTGCGATGATGACCCCGTTCCCTTTGGTATAGGACCAAGCCGCGGGACATGCCATTTTCGACAGGTGCCATTGGCTGCCGTAATTCGGATCGTTCGGTAATTCATCAGGTTTAACCTTGTAGTCGAACTCGATCTGAGCAATGCCTTTCAGTCCCTTAAGCTTTTGCGCACCCATTTCGGCATTTGCCGATGCGGGCAAGTTCAACAAACGGTAACCAGTCTTGCCGATGGAGCTGCCTAGTTTTCCGTTTACTTTTCCAGCCAAGATGGCTGCGTCGGACTCGGAGAGGTTGTGTTCGAACTTGACTAAAAGCCTAGTCTTGACATACTCGCGCTGGAGGCCAGCTGCGACTCCAAAAACAGGCAGAGCAAACACGACAATAGCGCAGAACTTGGCAGATGGATTTGTCATAAGAGAAGCACCTTGACTCTTGAGCAACGCAAAATCGCGTCGACACAACATTACATTCCCCTTATCGGAATAAAAGCAGGCTGTAATCGATGCTTGTTTATATCGAAAAGAAGCCTGTTTTATATATCACGTCTGACTATTCTGCGAAATATGCCGGGCAGATGACAACAACGATCAGGCAAATCTGGTGATAATACGGGGAACCTAGCGCATGCTAGATCTTGGCCAGGCAGCCTTCGAGTTCCCGGTTCTTGCAGATCGTGATGATCTGGTGGGCCGTTGAAACGACGCCCTCTTTCTGCCATTTGCTCATGACGCGGATCGTCGATTCAACTGTCGTTCCTGCCATCTCGCCAAGGTCTTGGCGAGTTAAGGGAACAGATATTTCTATCTTCTCTGCGTTCTTTTTGCCGTAGGACTCTGCAAGAATGAAGAGGACTGCGGCAAGCCTTTCCTCAACGGTGCCTGACGATAGTCTCGACATCATCTCGTGGGCCTTTCTGAGCCGAGGACCGATCGATTTAACCACTTGGTCCTTAAGCGCGGATACTTCGTCGTACAGGTTTAGTAGCAGGCGCGTGGGAACCTTTAGATACCAAACAGGCGTGATCGCAACAGCGTTTAGGGGCATATCTCGACCCTCAATTGCTGCCAGGACACCGATGCAATGGCCCGGACCAACCAGTTCCACGGTAATCTCCGTGCCTTGAGGTGAGTTCTTCGTCATCTTGACGAAACCGGTCCCAAGCACAGCGATCGTATCTGGCGAGGCTCCGGCAAGCCAGATTAGTTCGCCACGGTCGGCCGAAGCGATGGTCGAATCGGCGGCAAGCTGGGCAAGCTGTTCGGTTGTTATCGTCCGGAAGAGGCCGCACGATTCGAGCACGCTCTTTTTGGTTGGACGATCGGCAGGGTTGATCATGGCTACCCCATCTTAGCAGACAGGATAGCCTGTTGTTAAGCCCCGGACCTAGGCTGCGCGAAGCAACGAAGGCGGCAACAATTTGGCATGCAGCACCGACTCGGTCTTCGGAGCCAGCACGACGCCTCGCTCGATGGTGTTCTCAAGCTCCCTCACGTTGCCGGGCCAGCTATATCGGCGCATGGCATCCAAGGCATCTTCGCCGATTTCGAGGTGTTCTCGGCTGTTCTCCTTGCAATATTTAGCCAGGAACAGCTCGGCCAGCGGCTTAATGTCTTCGGTCCTTTCGCGCAGAGGCGGTATGTGAAGCTCGATGACCTGCAACCGGTAGAGCAGATCCAGACGGAATGTGCCGTCGTCGACAGCAGCCTGAAGATTTCGGTTTGTAGCCGTAATCAGCCGCACATCAACCTTTGTCGGCTTGCTAGCGCCGAGGCGCTCGAACTCCCGCTCTTGCAGCACGCGAAGAAGCTTGATTTGGATCGGAAGCGGGATGTCGCCGATCTCGTCGAGGAACAGGGAGCCGTCGTGAGCCAGTTCGAACCTGCCGATTTTGGACCCTTGAGCGCCAGTAAAAGCGCCTTTCTCATAACCGAAAAGCTCGGATTCCAGCAGAGTTTCGGGGAGAGCCGCGCAAGAGACAGCCACAAACTGCTTATTGGCGCGAGAAGAAAGCTGGTGCAACGATTTTGCGACGACTTCTTTGCCTGCGCCGCTTTCGCCGGTGATAAGGACGGTGGCGCGAGAGTCGGCGACTTGCTGAATCGTCTCGTAGACTTCCTTCATCGCGGGAGACTCGGCGATGAAGTCCACCGACTTCTTATCGTGTTTCTTTTTGGGTTTTTGAACGGCTTGGCCGCTCTCCATCGATGCGGCGACAACCTTTTTCAGATTGTCGAGATCGAATGGCTTGGTGATGTATTCGAATGCGCCGTCGCGGATCGCCTGCACGGCCTGCGGAATTGTCCCATAGGCCGTCATGATGACGACGGGTATGTCAGGATGCTTCGCCCTGGATTCTTGGAGCAGCTCATAGCCGGTCTTGCCAGGCATTGTCACATCGGTCAGCATGCAGTCAAAGCTATCTTCATCGAGCTTGCTTAGTGCGGCATATGCGTCTTCGGCCACTTCAGCTCGATATCCGTCCTTCTCGAAGGCAACCTGAAGGATGCGCCTGATGTTCGATTCGTCGTCAACGATGAGGATTCGTTTCTTGGCGCTCATGCGATTCTCCTGTGGTCAAACTCAACTTCGAATACCGTGCCTTGTCCTGCTTCTGATTTCACTCGTATTTCTCCCCCATGGGCGTCGATTATTTTCCGCACGTTGCTCAGTCCCAGCCCCGTGCCGTTTGGTTTGGTTGTAAAAAAGGGCGTAAAGAGCTTGCTTAGCTGATCACTGGTCATCCCTTGGCCCGTGTCGGCAACTTCAAATCCTTGGTTCGATACGTGAATCGTCACGCTGTCGCCTGGCTGGCAGGCCTGGATCGCATTGAGAACAAGGTTGTGCGCAACTTGCTCCATCCTCGATGAATCGCCGCGGATGTGCAACATCTCTCCGGTAACCCGAATCGAGACGCCTTTTTGGTCAGCGGCTGTTAGGTGCCTGCCTGCGATCTTTGTAAAGAGCTCATTGATCTCGACGTCTTCGTCACGGATTGTTAAAGGCCTGGCGAAGTCGAGGAAGCTGTTGCAAAGGTCGTTCAGCTTGTCGGCATCCTCTTTGATCATCGAACCGAACTCTTTCGAAATGCCGTCATAGGCGCAAAGCATCTGCGCTGCGCTTGAAATGCCGGTCAGCGGGTTCTTTATCTCATGGGCGATTGCCGCGGTCATCTGTCCGATTTCCGCAAGCCTTCTGAGCCGTCCAAGTTCTTTTTGGGTTCTTTCAAGCTCGCTAACCTCGTGTATCGTTGCTGTTGCGCCGCCGCCAGACAACGGCGCGCTAACAATCGAGAAGGAGCAGTTTGTCTTGGTGTCGTGGCAATAGCTCTCTTTTCGCTTGCCGTTGGCCGCATCTTTGAGCGCAGCGAACAGAGGCTCGTACACAGATGAACTCGGTAATAACGCGCCGATCTTTTGAGCTTCTGGGTTGCAGTCCGTGAGTTGTCCGTCTTTATCAATCGAAACGACCGCCACTCCTAAGCAGGAGAACAGAGCTTGCAGCTTGTCACGCGTTTGACTGGCTTCTTGGGCGGCCTCGTCTTTTTGGGCCAGAAGCAAAGCGTTGCTGACAGCCAAAGCGGCGTGCTTCGCCAAGGAGGCCGCCGCCAGCATGTCTGAGTTTGTGTAGGCTCCGAGCTCAGGGCTGCGGTTCAAGTTGATGACTCCAACACACTCGCGGCTTGGAGTGATGAGCGGCAAGACAATCGAGCTGCGGACATCGCGGCGCTTTTGGCTGACTCGCCCTTTGAGCAACGGGTGCTTAAGCGGATCATCAATAAGCAGCGGCTTTCCTGTCTCAATGCATGCGCCGGCGATTCCAACGCCGGACCTAATCCAGGAACCCAGCGGGGCAGTTGCGTCGGCTCCGCTTCGAGCCGTCAATTTGTATCGGTCGGTCTCACCATCTCGAATAAATACGGAAGCGCCAGAAGCCCTGAACAGGCGCACGCATCCGTCGAGAACCTTTTGCAGGTACCCGTGCAATGTGCCGCCGCCCTTCGAATGGGCAACATCGAAAAGACGCCAGAGTTCGTCCCGTGCGATCGACGACCGCTTGGCCATAGGCTAATTGTCGGTTCGTTGGGGCGGTATTTCAAGCGGGAGCGGATGCTATTTCGGCGTTTCTGGTCCGTCGGTATAGGGCATATAAGATGAACGGAACCAAAACCGAGCCGGTTAAAAAGCCTGACTTCATGTCCACGACAACGCACCACAGGCTGAAGCTGATGAAGAGACCCTTAAGGAAAGCAGAAAAACTAGCTTGCGAGTCCATAGGCCCCCAGCACCTCTGTATATGCTGACCCAGCACTACGAACAAAACTGTAGAAATCGCGATAGCTAGAACTGGGTTGAAAACGCTGATGGGAAAACAGAACATGCACAGCAGAAACAAAGTGTATGAAACAAAGCCAAGGAATGCGAGGGTTTTGACTTTTGGCGCATGGGTTGTTGCCGGCCAGGACGGCATCCTTAACCCAATCGCCATGAGCAAGGCTATCGCGGCCACAGAACCTACAACCATCTGAACAGGTGGATAGTAGACGTTCTTGCCATCAGGGAAGAAGTTATAGCCCATAACTACGGTAATGGCGAGAAGAATGAGTGCAACGGTTACACCTCTATTTTTGACCCAGGTATCGTTTGACTTCTCCTTGTATAGCCTTTCCGTCAAGTAAATAGGCAACATGATGCTGACGCAGGCATGAAACAGAATCAAGAAGAAGACCCACACCCAGTTGACGCCAATGTATCTACCGTAAATGCCGAGTTTGTCAATATCGGGCCATTTCGGATCAAAGAAGCTCTTACAGCATAGGCCTTCTTCAAGAATGCCGTATGCACAACCCCATAAGAAAACAAAACTCCAGCCTTTATTAAGCCGCGTTTTCGCTTCTCGTATTAGCAACGCGCCGCCGCCGTAGAGAAAAGTCAGGAACACGGCTCCGACAACGTTGATCAGTTCAATTGGCGTTGTCGATCCGCTAACGACTTCGCCGAAAAACGGCGCCAGTAAGTAGAGTGCTAGCCAAGGTGGAACGGCTAGTTTGCGTTTAGGAACTTCTCTACCCGTTTCCATAGCGTCTCCACGTTCGGCACGTTCTTATCCGGCCTTAATGTGCTCGAACCGTGTATAAATCCATCGTTGCCGACAATGGTGGCTTTTGTGCCTGACATTATCTGTTTAACTTCGCGTTCTTCGCCCGAAGCCCAAACTGCCAGAATGGGAACCTTTACTATTAGATACCAACCTTGGACAATTCCTTTCTCATCCATGTATACTCCTGGTGAAAAGGCGATTACTTTGCGAACTTGCGAATGATCGCCACTGAGCTTGGCTGCTAGCGATGCCGAATAGGAGCTGCCCCAAGCAACCACTTGTTTATACTGTCCAATCGCCGCATACTCAACGGCGGCTTCCATGTCTTGATACGCGCTCATGTAATCTCCGTTGCGGCCGTTGGCTTCAACGGTCCTATTGGTCCCATACATCGACCCGCCCGCGCGAAGATCGACGGCAAGGCAGGTCCATCCAAAGGAGTTCAATCTGGGGATGGTCGGCGCGTATTCCTCAGCGCTCGAGTCAGCCTGGTGGAAAAGAAGGATGATGCCTTTCGGGTTCTTAATAGTGCTGAGATAGGCGAAGACCTTCGTGCCGTCTTTGGCCACCAGTAAGACCCGATCGGTCGCAGGCATCCTAGATACTGCCTTCTTCGCGCAACCTCCAATCCCGACGATTATTACGAAGCAAAGAAAGAGGCGCATATCATTAGGTTAACCGATTCGCGACATCCGAAGGTTTATAAGCCTACTTTCGGTAGGCAAGACAGGCAAGACGGACGATCAAATAGCAGAGCGCTCCAGCGATGCCAGAAGGAATATCTGCTAGATCAGCATTGTTATATGCTGAAGTACGGAGCTCAAATAGGATGATAATGGTTGCGGATAGAAACGATGCGAGTAGCGCTATTGATTGGGGCTTAACGGCACGGAGACGACTGCTCCTTTGCTTTGTTAAGTTGCGGATCACATCGACCAGACCGTCAATGACGAACGAAAAGACAAAGCCGTTCGAAAAGTCTCCGAAGTTGTAGAAGTAAAAATCTTGGAGGGATCTATTGACGGGAAGGTTGCAATGACTTGTCCTCAACTCAAGACGCAGACCTTCTTGCCATAAGACGAGGCAAAGCGCTAGAATTTCAACGAACCACGGACTCGCCAAGGTCAAGCGTTTTTTGGGATCGTTGCCTGGTTTCATGCCTACTATTACTATGACACTCGTCCGAAACCATCCGATGGTTGGCAAGATGCCCAATTGGTTGAATTCTACTATCCCTCCACAACCTCTCCCCAATGTTGAGTGAAAAAAAGGCGCATATCGATCGTGCAAGCGATATGCGCCTTTTCATGAGTCGTTTGCGGCCGCTAGTTTATCGAGATGTCCGTCTTGGACTTCGCTACCTTGATGCCCAGCGAGTTGAACCACGGGAACAAGTCGTCGCCCAATGCACGGCTCCAGACCGCCACGCAGTCGTCCAGCGAATACTTGTCTCTTCCCGGCTTTAGGACCGCGCGTTTGGTTTTGAAATACGTCGCGAGGCAGTCTTCGCCATACTTGGCCCGCAGCTGCTCGAAAATCCAGAACGTCTTGCCCCAGACCACCGCGTTTGGTGCGCCAGGAGCGTTGATATCAACCGTTTTGAACTCAGGGTCCTGTTTCTTGGCATCATCAATGGCCCTCTGAAGCGTCTCGTCGGCCTCTTTCATCTTCATGCGCTGGCCGACTCGGATTCCAAGATAGGTCGCGATTGGTTCATTCCAAACAGGCTCCGGATAGGGAAGAACCCAAGAGTGGCCGGCCTCATGGCTTATGAGTTCGACCATCGGATAACGGTTCTTAGGAAATCCGCCCCACCATGCTCCGATGGCGATGCGATCGCCGCTGGAGAAACCTCCGCCGCCAGTCGGCAGCATCAGCATGCGCGTGATCATGCCTTTCGAGGGATCGACGCCGGTGATCTCAGTTAAGATCGGCTTGATCTCGAAATACTCCTTGGAGATCGAGTCGGCGTAGACCTTGGTTCCTTCGTGGTACTCAAGGGTGAGGCTGCCGACTTGCTTTTCAAGCTCAGCCCATTGGCTCTTCGGCGGTCTTGACGGATCGACAGGCTTGCCCGAGACGGCATTTTGGAGAAGCGGCTTAACCCACTGGGCATTAATCGGGTCGCTCGCGTCAGGATTGTGCCCGAAGAGCCCGCGGATAGCAAGGATTACCTTGCCTTTTCCGACGGCCTTTTGGGCTAGAACGGGCTTTCCGGCAGCGTCCGAGATAAGTGTTGACCAGCCTTTGCCCAGTTTCAATGTGCCGCCTCCGTAGAAGTCGATCTTTGTCGCATTCAGGCTAGGTTCAGCCTTTAGGGGCAACTGGGCGGACTCTGGCACGAACTCGCCGCCGAACGCCTTAGCGACCTGCTGGATATGGAACGGTTGATCGGCGCGAAATCCGGCGTTACTCGCTGCAATCAGCAAAGCCCCTCCAGACGACACGAACCGCTTTACATGGCTGATGCTCTTATTTGCGTATTGCACGGGAGAATCGCCGCTGCTGAGCACTAGGAGGTTCGTGTCAGTCAAGTCTAGTTTCCAGAGCGTTCCCCAGTTGCGTTCATCGGCGCCGTCAGGGGAGATGTATTGGCTGAAGAACCTTCCGTCCATATAGAAAGTGAAATCAGTGGAGATATCGCACACCGAGTGGATTCGGTTAGCATGTGGCGACAGGATTGCGCAGGCAAGCAGAAGAGATCCGAACATGAAGGTATTTTACTAGAGCTCCTGTTCGGAATCGTTCGAGAAAAAAGCGGACCGAAGCTTATACAACCAGGTTCACCCGCTTTCAAGAAGATGTTTGGCAATTTGAAATGCCGCTTCTTGGCAATGTTAACAGAAACAGCCTCAGAAAGCTCTGAGGCTGTATTGAAAAATGAATCGGTTGCCTATAGTCTTCCAGCTACAATCAGCTTTTCGGCGATCTGCACTGCATTCAGCGCAGCGCCTTTCAGAAGCTGGTCGCCAGCAACGAATAGCGAAATGGCCGAAGGATGCGAGACGTCCTTTCGGATTCGACCTACAAACACGTCCCCTTGGCCAGAAGCCGCCAGCGGCATGGGGAAGTGGTTCTTCTCTCGATCGTCTACCAACTGAACGCCTTCGGCCTCGAGAATGGCCTTGCGGACATCGTCTTCATTGGGAGCTGAGCCTTCGAACTCAACGGTGACCGACTCGCTGTGGGCGCGGAGCACCGGAACGCGAATGCACGTGACGTTGATCTTCAGCTCGGGCATCGAGAGGATCTTGCGGCTCTCCTGGATAACCTTCCACTCCTCGTCGTTATAGCCAAATTCGTTGATTGCCGTGTTATGGCTGAAGAGGTTGAAAGCATAGATGTGCGGCATCACTTTCGGCTCCGCAGGTTTCCCCTCAAGGACCGATTTAGTCTGGTCCTCAAGCTCGCGCATGGCAGCGGCACCTGCGCCGCTGGCGCTCTGGTAGGTGCTTATGATCAACCGGTCGATTTTGCCGAGTTTGCGCAGCGGAGCCACACCCATCAGCATGATGATCGCGCTGCAGTTCGGGTTGGCAATTAGCTTTTGGTCTACGCCAATTGCGTCGAAGTTGATCTCGGGCACAACGAGCGGAACGTTTGGATCCATACGGAACGCGCTGGAGTTGTCGATGACGGTTGCACCGGCATTAACTGCATACGGGGCAAACTCTTTCGACCTAGACGCGCCTGCGCTAAAGAAAGCAACATCGACACCTTCGAACGACTCAGGTTTAACTTCCTCAACAACGAGCTCTTCGCCTTTGAAGTGCATCTTCTTTCCAGCAGAACGTGCGCTAGCGAGCAACTTCACCGATTTGACCGGAAAGCTGCGAGATTCAAAAAGCTGAAGGAACTCTTGGCCTACTGCGCCAGTCGCTCCTAGAATGGCTACGTTATATTGAGATGGCATTGCAAATACTAAATACCAGATTCGGGCCTGCTTGGACCTGGCGACTTCGGCCATGGTTGCTGAGCACATTTTTGTCTTCGGATTACATATAATTGCGGTATTGGTAACAAAGTGGTATATCCTATAAGAATCAACTCTGATTTCCGATGATAAATCGTGTTCGATGCTTCTATAATCGAGGACGGGAAGGATGACGACAAGCATGGATGACATGAATGGCGATGGCGCCTTAATAACCAAGGATCCAGTAGCGTTACATCGTGTCGAACTGCTCAAGACTGCCCAAGTTAGCGTTGAGCTAATTACCGGCAATATAGCTCGCACTTTTCCAGCGACCCTAAAGATATCTGAAAACCGGCATGCGCTCATCCTTGTCTGCCAAGGCACACTTCTGCACAGAAAAGATCTCGAGCCCAGGTGGTCGGTAGTCGCTCCTCGAGCCATTGCTTTTGCTCCGAGCGATTCAAATCTGAAGATCAATATTTCACGCGGCGACCACAAATTCTATATCATTACGTGGAAAACCTCTTCTTTTCAGATTCTCGATTCATGGATTCAGAGCAACATCGTTGACCCTCAAACCAAGCAGGTTAAGCGTTATTTTCCGCTCTGCAAGCCGATGTTGCCTGACGGTTTAGCGGAACTTGCGCGGGTCGACCAGTTGCTTAGATCGACTGCTCCAAACGGCCTTCCCGCTGTTTTGACATTGATCAGCTCGTCTGTGGGACTCACCCTCATCGGAGACAGCGAAATCGGACTTTCGCCGCTGCCGAGCGATATTCCTTCCGTTATCAAGAATCTAACGGATAAAGTTAAGAGGAAACCCGATGCATCTTGGCCCATCAAGGACGCTGCAGATCTCGTCGGCTATTCGCCGTTCCATTTCTCTCGCGTGTTCAAAGGGATCGTCGGCTACGGATTCCATGAATTTGTAGATCGTTGCCGAACAGAATATGCCGTTAACCTACTCACAAAGACCGAAGAGCCGGTCGAGATCATCGCGGCGACGGCCGGTTTTGGCACGGCTCAGAGCCTCCGTGAATCGGTCAAGGAGCATTTGGGCTTGCTTCCGAGCGAACTCAGGCTAGTCGGCGACGAGCAGGTTCAGCCTTAAGGGATCACAATCTAAACAGCTTTGATGCTGTTTCCATGTCCTTATCACCTCTTCCGCTTAGGTTTACGAGTACCTTCGCGCCGCGTCTGAAGTAATCGGGACGCTTGACCAGAGCAAAAGCATGGGCTGATTCGAACGCTGGGATCAAACCTTCTAACTCGGCAAGCCATCGGAAAGCTGTGAGAGCTTCATCATCGGTGACAGCCAGGTACTTCACTCGGCCGATGTCCTTGAGATGCGAATGCTCAGCGCCGACTCCGGGATAATCCAATCCTGCCGAAACCGAGTGGGTAGGCATTATCTGGCCGTCATCGTCCTGCATTAAGTAGCTAAACGACCCGTGGAGCACGCCAGGCGAACCTGCTGTCAGCGGAGCGGCGTGCTCCTTGGTCTCAATGCCGCGTCCGCCAGCCTCTACGCCGATCAGCTCTACCGTTGGTATCGGAACAAAAGCCTGGAAGAAACCAATAGCGTTAGAGCCGCCGCCGACGCACGCCACGCATGCGTCCGGCAACTCTCCGAACATCCCTTGGTATTGCGCAACTGCCTCGTCGCCGATCACGCGCTGGAACTCACGAACCATATAGGGATAGGGATGCGGACCGGCCGCGGTTCCAATGATGTAGTGTGTGTCCTCAACATTGGTCACCCAGTCGCGCATGGCTTCGTTCAAGGCGTCTTTGAGCGTTTTTGTGCCCGATTCGACCGGAATAACGTTAGCTCCCAGCAGCTTCATCCGGAAGACATTGAGCTCTTGGCGCTTGCAGTCCTCCGAGCCCATATAGACGTCGCACTTGAGGCCGAACAAGGCACAGACCGTCGCCGTCGCCACACCGTGCTGACCCGCGCCGGTCTCAGCAATGATCCGCTTTTTTCCCATGCGGAGCGCCAACAGAGCCTGCCCAAGCGCGTTGTTGATCTTGTGCGCGCCGGTGTGGCAAAGGTCTTCGCGCTTTACGGCGATATGCAGTCCGGTGTCTTTGGAGATTCGTTTCGCGAATGTTATGGGAGTCGGTCTGCCCACATATTGAGCAAGTATCGTGTGAAATTCCTTATGAAAAGCTTGATCTGCCCAAGCTCGATCGAACTCCTGTTCGAGTTGATCGAGGGCTGGAATCAACGTTTCGGGGACGTATCTTCCGCCGTAGTCGCCGAATCGGCCATGTGAATCTGGGCGGATGCTCATAGGTTCATTCTACTCGGGGAGCCGGACCGCCTGCGGATTGAGCACGCTATCCTGGTAACCTCTTGAGTCGAATGGTTTATGTTCCCCGCGCCAATACATCGTTTCCGTCAACATGGCTCAGCTTGAGGTGGAGCGCTGATTCTGGAGATCCGTCGGTTTTACTCGCCGCCGCAGTGGAATCAGGGTTGCCTCTTGATCTGACGAGGAATGCCCCTCTGTGGCGTTCTGGTCTTGGAGAGGAAGCGTTCATTGTTGCTTTCGGTGGAAGAGAAGCGGCGAACGCTGGAGATGAGGAAAGTGCGGCGAACCTTGTTGAAGCCTCGATCTTCCAAGCATCTTGCGCATTGGGACAGACAATCGGGCTCTATGTTCTCGATGTGAGATCAGAATGGACCGAAGAACAGGTGCGAGGGACGCTGGCAGCTCTTGAACTCGCTCGTTCGGACGGGATTGTGCGATTTTCTGGACTAGCTTGCGATGATGCTCGTATCCTTCAAAGCGTCTGGCAAAATAACGACGGCTTCGAGTTTGTTCTGATGCCCGGCGAACTTTGGACGCCAGAACTTGCGGACTTGGGCAAGCAACGAGGCGTCGCCAATGTGGCGATTTGTGAAGAGAAGCCGAAGGAACTCGGGCGACTGGCCGCTATTAGTCTTGTAGGCGTTCGCCACCCTGACGACATCCAAGGAATCGTTCACCTAGGCAAGACAGACTGCTAGAATAGAAGCGTGGACCTATCGGTTAGCGAGACTTACTTGAAGTATGCCCTAGGCTTATGCGGCCTGATCCTGCTCATCGCCCTTTACAAAGTGTTCAAGCGTGGCAAGCAAGCGCTCTATTTGGTTGGCGCAATCCTTAGCTTTGCCCTTCTCTTGGGTTCGCTTTATCTTGTTTGGCACATTGTCGTGACCTATATAGCCGGTTTCTGCTGCGCCTTCTTGCTGGTTCTCGATGCCAAGAGCAGGCCGCCGCGAGACTCCTAGAAGCTCTTCGTTACGGTTGCTCCAGGCTCTAGAACGTTTTGCCCATCTGGCATCTGGATCGGCACTGGATTGGCGCTGAGCGATCTTAGTTCCAGCATATTCTGGCTGACAGAGCATCTGACCCTGTTGCCGTGCCATTCAAAACCGAACTCCACACCCGACCAATGCTTGGGCAAGCGCGGCCATTTCTTGAATCTCGGCCCGGATTGGCCAAGGATGAGCTGGCAAAAACCGTGGACAACCGCAAGCCATGCCCCGCCAAGCGATGCCGCGTGGATTCCCATATTCCAATGCGGCCCCGAGGCGTCGAAGTCGATGTGCGATGTATAGATAAAGTATTTGTACGCCCACTCGGTAAGGCCAATGTCGGCAGCAACCAGCGAATACGCCATCGGGCTTAGCGACGAGTCGTGCGAGGTTCTGGGCTCATAGTATTCCCAGTTGGCCTTCTTCGTCCATTCGTCGTATCGATCCCTCATCAAGTAGAGCAGCATGATGACGTCGGCTTGCTTGATGTTCTGGGTTTCCTGGAAGGGTCCAAGCGGGCCGCCTCGGTGCAGATCCGGATGGGCCAGCCTGTTCCGTGTCTGGTCCATATCTTCGTTCCGAAGACCGAAATAGCCTTCGAACTGCTCAATTAGCCTAGTTTCAAGATCTGGAGCAGGCACATGCAGCTTCTCAAGAATGTCCTGCCATTGTTGGACTTCATCAGCGCCAACGCCTGTCTCCACTCCATCACACAAGGAAAGGTCGGTCCAGACCAGCGCTGCACGGCGCAATACCTCGGCGACAAACGCATTGGTGAAGGCGTTGTTGTCAACATTCTCGTGGTATTCATCAGGACCGAGAACCTTCAAAATCTCATATCGATCGCCTGTCCATTGAACTCGCGAAGCGAAGAATCGGGCAACCTCGAAGAGCACCTTCGCGCCGCCGTCGGTCCAGATCGTTTGATCGCCGGCTGCATCGTAATATTGCAGGAAGGCATGGATGACATCTGAGGATATGTGTATCTGTTCGTCGGCAAAGTAGCTGCGAATCTTCTCTCCAGTTAGCGGATTGGTAAAGACAAAGAGATCGCATTGCTCTTCGCCGTTCTCTTGGCTTTGCCAGGCATAGTAAGCGCCTTTCCAACCGAATCTTTCTGCTTTCTTCTGTGCGCCAGGGAGCGTTGCGATTCGATAGCCCAGTAAATTGCGCGCGACCTCAGGAAGCGAATAAGCGAACATCGGAAAGACGAAAATCTCGCAATCCCAGAAGATTGAACCGTAGTAGTCTTGGCCTTGAAGCCCACGGGCTGGGATGCTGACAAGATCGTTGTCAAAGGGCGCTGCCGCAACGAGCTGGAAGATGCTGAAGCGCATCCCCATTTGGGCTTTGTCGTCGCCGTCAATCTTGACATCGCACCGATCCCAGACTTGAGCCCAACGGTCTGCGCTCTCCTGCTTCAAAGTGCCAAAACCTGCCGTGAAGGCTTCTTCAGCCTCGTTTTCGCTAAGCTCGCGAAGAGAACCTTCTGAAAACCGGCTGTCAAAGAGCGAGGCAACCTTGACTAAAGTGGCCGATTGGCCTGCGCTCATGTTGCAGACATAAACGACTCCAGCTTCGGTCTCAGTTGTGTAGCTATGCGGATACTCGCAAGCCCCATCGCTGCGCAAGCCGCTTACCGCATATACGCCGATGGTGTAGCCCGGATCGAACGTATCGGCTTCGACGTATTGGACATGGCCATCCGAAGCGAGACGCGAATTACGAATATGGCGCGCCCAACGGTTGTTGACATCGACGCTGGTAACGCAGACGAGTTTGACTTGGCAATCCTGGTCTACCATCACTCGATAACAAATGGCTCCGACATGGGTTCGCATCATCGAAAGCAAACGTTCAGAATCGATAGTCACGACCTTTCCTGATGGGCTTTGCCACTTCACATGCCTTCGCATGGTGCCTGTGCGCATGTCCAGCTCTCGACAATATTCTAGGATATGGCCTTCATCTAGCGAGAACAACTGGTCATCAATAACGAGCTTGATGATGGTCCAGTCCGGGACGTTGGGAAACTCGCGCTCGGTCAGTTTGCCTTCAGGTGTGTCATAGATGCCGTTAATATAGGAGCCTTTTAGGCCGTCTCGAGAAGGATCGACTTCCTCGCCAGCTCCTCGCAATCCCATATAGCCGTTGGCAAGCGCGAAAACTGTCGCCCGCGAGCTTGATTCATCTGCTTCGTAGGCGTTCTCGGCAACCACCCAACCTTCATGAAAAGTGTAAGTATCCATTCTAATTCTGTATTGTAATGTTTCCGTTTTCCGACAGCTCGATTTTGTCTAAGGTGTTGACGATCCAGTCTGCTCCTGCGGCCTTCAACATCTCCTCATCTCCGAGTCTTGCGATTCCGACGCATCCCATTCCGCCTGCCTTGGCCGCCTTAACCCCCGAAGGCGCGTCTTCAACGACGACGCAATCCTCAGGTGCGATGTCCAAGGTGCTAGCCGCCGCCAGGAATATAGCTGGATGGGGCTTACCTTGCGCAAAGTCGCGGCCGCACACATTGGCGTCAAATAAGTCAATCAAAGCAGACTCGTAACCCGCAACAGCAACTTTCTCCAGCATCATGTTAGCGTTCTTAGAGGAAGAAGCCGCAGCGATCTTGACTCCAACTTGCTTCGCGCGAACCAACAGCCGGATTGCATCTTCGAAGGCTCGGAACTCGCCTCGCCGAATGAGATCGACGATCATCGCCTGCTTCTTCTCGCAATACAGCGTCAGTCGGCTGCTGGCTGGGTCAGGAATCCCAAAGTACTTAAACAAGCCTAAAGCGCCTTCTTTTCGCGCTTTACCGGCCGTGTTCGCTTGGTAGACCTCGGTTGTGTAGGCTTCGGGCGTCCAGCGAGTAGCGCTTGCGATGGAGGCCCATTCGCCTTCCATCAATTCGCGCAAAGCTTCGCCCCAGGCCATTTCGTGCGGGGAATCGACAAGAACGCCGTCGACATCGAAGATAAATGCCTTGTACTGCTTCATTCGGTTCCTAGATTATATGGCGATCAAGCCAGAATGCGATAGGTGAACCAGACGACCATGATGAATCCCAATACGACGATAGCTTTGCGCAACTTCTCCGAATCAACCTTTTGAGAGAATCGTGCGGCTGCGAATCCGCCGATAACGGCTCCGGCGGCCAGCGCGCATCCCTCAAGCGGCAGGACCCTTGCCGACGCATTCTGCAGATAGATGCCTTGCAGAATGATGGCGATCGATGCAACGAAGTTAATGACCAAACCGAGCCATGCCTTCACCGCATTCAGCTCGTGTATGTTGGCGTCCATAAATAGAGCAAAGGCGGCCAGCATCATGATTCCCATTCCAGCGCCGAAGTAGCCGCCGTAGATGGCGACGAGAAATTGCAACACGATTCCGACCCAAATCGACTTATGGCCGTGTTGCACAGACGCTAGTTTCTTAATCCGTGGTTGGAATGCTAAAAGCATCGTTGCCAGGAGGATAAGAATAGGTACGGCGATCTTGAACGTTTTGTCGTCCGTGTGGACGAGAAGCCATGCGCCGGACACTGAACCGACTACGGTTGGCAGAAGCAATGGCAAGAAATAGCGGCGCGTGCGCGCGAACACGTTATGAAAGCCGAAGGCGCTGCTTAAAGCTCCGGGCCAAAGTCCGACGCTGTTAGTGGCATTCGCCGCAAGCTCGCTCATGCCAGGAATTCCTAAGCTGATCAAGGTGGGGAACGAGATTAAGGACCCCCCGCCAGCAACCGAGTTGATCGCCGAGGCGACGATTCCAGCGATGAAAATGATGCAAAGATGCAAGCCCATACCGACCCAAACGGTTCATTGTGCCACACCCCGGCATTTCGCGACCGCGCCGTAACATGCCATACTCTTATGATCTTAACCTTGGTGTTTTAACTGTGTCGATTATCAAAACTCGTGAACTTCTTGAAAAGCGCGGCTGCGGATCGTGCATTGGTATCGCAATCGGTGTAGTCTTCCTTTTGGGTATCGCATTTACCGGCCAAAGAGGCGGATGCTCTAAATCTGAAATGGGTCCTGACGGCCAGATAGTGCATTTTGAAATTGCAGAAGTCGCTGGCACGAAGATCGACCTGGCGGCCTACGATGCGCTGGTCAAAAGAACATCGAAGATGTTCTTTGGCGATGAAACCGCTCTTTCTTCGCAGCCTGTCGAGATGCGGATCAACCTCTATTCAGGCATCCTTGAAGAGATGATTCAGAAGGCGCGCGTGATCGGCCAGGGCGACAAGATGGGCATTAAACTTTCCGACGAGGACATGGCCAAACGCATCGACGCCGACCTCGATAAGATGGTCGAAATGCAATACTCGATGTACGCCAAGCAGCAGAAGGCCGGCAAAGCGATCTCGTTTGACGAGTTCAAGAAGACGCCCTCTGTGATTCAGTTCAAGGCCGAGTATAGGCCGATGATTGCGCCGTTTGAGGAGGGGGATAACGTTTACTTCACTAAAGCGACGTATATCGATCAGGAAATCAAGAAGAAACTAGCAGGCGGCAAGAATCCCGATACGTTAAAGCCAGAAGAAAGCGCGAAGCTGGCAACCGAGTACCAGGACAAGCTCAAGGAAGCGGAATCGGCATTCCCCATCAAATGGAACGATCCTGGGTTCGAGCTTCTTTACACGTATAAGACAGCCAAGAAAGATTACGCGACTCTGAAGCCGCTGATCGACAAAGCGAAGGACCTGTCGGTCGATGTTAGCAAAGTGAAGGACTCCGGCCTCATCAAGCAGATTCGGTATGTATTGCTCGAAGATGTCTGGAAGGTCGCTTCGGCTGATCAGAAGAAGGAAATAACTGAAGAACGCGCCTCAGCCATTGAGGACGTTCTCTTGACCACGGAAGATTTCAACCTGAGAATGCAGCTTGTGGACCTTTACAAGGAAGCCAAAGCTCCTGCAAAAGTGCTTGAGCACCTGATGGCGGCTTCCGGCAATAACGTCAAATACGATGCTTCCGGCAAGAAGTGCTACGACGAAGTCGAGAAGAAACTGAAGGAGCTCGTTGCCGCAAAGGTCATTGACGATGCTTCAGCCAAACTTGTCAGAGACTCGCAAGCTCGATGGATAAAGGACAAGACCGACCAGGACAAGCTGGAGCAGGAAGCCAAGCAGGTCGAAGCCGAACGGGAAAAGGAAAGGGCTGCAGAGGCCAAGAAGTTCGAAGAAGAGAAGAAGAAGTTCGAAGCTGAGCAAGCTAAAAAGAAAGCTTCGGGATCTTCCGAGAAAAAGCCCGCTTCGAAGTAAGCAAGGATCAACTAAATGGCAGGTCGTCTGGTTCTCGTCGCAACGCCTATCGGGAACTTGGGCGACCTGTCTTCGCGTGCGATTGCCACTTTAACAGAAGCCAACTATTGGATCGTCGAGGACACGCGCGTCAGCGGCAAGTTGCAATCGCACCTCGGCCTTCACAAGCGGATGGCGGTCTTGAATGACCATACTTCGCCGGCCAAAGTCCAGGCCTATCTCGATGAACTGCTAGACGGTTCCTGCGTTTGCTTGCTAACCGACGGCGGCTCGCCGGTCATATCCGATCCAGGGGCGATCTTGGTTGATCTATGCTTAGATTCTGATGTCGAAGTCGATTCGATTCCCGGACCGAGCGCCGTAACCAATGCGCTTGCGCTCAGTGGCTTCTTCGGCCAACGGTTCGCGTTTCTAGGCTTCTTGGGACGAAAGGCAGGCGCAATCAAGTCTGAGCTAGCGCCGTTTGCAGCATCTCCGTTAACGATCATCTTATTCGAATCGCCGTTTCGCGTTCGGGCGATGCTGGAAGCGGCGGCCGAAGCGCTGGGTCCACGTCGCTACGCTATCTGCCGCGAGATGACGAAGGCGTTCCAGCAGGTCTACCGCGGACGCCTTCCCGAGCTGCCAAGCGCTAAGGATGTGCCAGACAAGGGTGAGTTTACGGTTGTTATTGAGGGGTTGCGTCGCGGCCGCAAGGATGACAACGAAGACGACCAGGACTAGATCCTTGTGTTGTCCGGTTCAGCTAATCCGTCGCTTGCAATCTGAAGGTCCACGCGAGCCCGTCTCTCGTTTTGTCCTGGAGTTCTGCTGGAATAGCTATCGATCCATCCGAACTAACCGTCAAATTCCCATATCCAAGGAGCTTAACTTTCGTTTTCTTATTGGCTATTTCGCTCGGAAGGCGCAAAGAAGACGGCAGCCCATCGGTGTCGTTCGTCGATAGGTAGATGGCATACACGGTTCCGTTCTTCTTTTGCGTGAACACCAAGTTATTTTGCTCGTAAGGTGCAATTGGCCGCGTTGAGTAAATCGCCTCGCCGTTTATCTTCAACCATGCGCCGATTCCTTTCAGTCGGTCATACACGGTCGGATCGAACTCGCCGTTTCCATCCGGTCCGATACCGATCAGGTAGTTGCCGTTCCTCGCCACGATATGGCATAGGTTCTTGACCAAAGTGCCAACGCTCTTGAAGCTGTCGTTGGGAACCCAAGTCCATGATGAGCCCATCGTCATGCAGGTTTCCCAGGGATAAGGAAGGTAGTGACCAGGGATTTCGCCCTCTGGCGTAACATAGTTCTCGTTGATTCCTGAAACGGTGCGGTCTACGACGATTAGTCCCGGCTGGTATTTCCGGGCCATTGCTGCCATTCCGTTCATATCGATATCAGCATCTGGAGGCCGCACCGAGCCGCCGTCTAGCCAAAGGATATCTTGCGGCCCATACTTTGTCATCAGTTCTCGGATCTGCTCCCAAGTGAATTCCCTGAACTTCTGCCACTTCTCGGGTTGTTGGTGAGTATCGAAGTTTGGACCTTGGCCGCTTCCTGGTCCCAGCTCCGGGAGCCAGTAATATGGGCTGTGCCAGTCAGATTTCGAGAAATACAGCCCAGAACTGATGCGTTGCTTGCGGAAGGCATCGCACATGAGCTTGACGATGTTTGCACGAGGATCGTTGTGGAACGGGTAGCTGGGATTGGTTAACCGGTAATCGGTCGTCTTGGTGTCCCACATGCAGAAGCCGTCGTGATGCTTTGTCATGGACATCACATATTTGATGCCGGCATCTTTGGCCGCTTTAGCCCACTTATCGGGGTCGAACTTCGTCGGGTTGAACGTTAGCGGCAGTTTCTCGTATTCCTCCATATAACTGCGGTCGTCGAGGTTTGCGTAGCGCTCGGGCCGCTTGTTCCAAGGATGCCTGGTGGTGACGAGTGTCCACGATTCCACGATGCCCCACTGGCTGTATGGTCCCCAATGAATAAGCAAGCCGATCTTTTGGTCTTGCCAGCGCTGCAGCATCTTGATCACCTTCGGATCGCTGGGAGGAGTCCATTCCTTGCTTGCCTGGAAAGCGCCGTAAACGCCCATGCCGTTGTCGGCAGCATTGGTGCTTGTAATAATGGTTGAAATCATGAAAATGGCTCCTGTTAGCATATCGCTTTATCCATTGTCCGGAATCGTCTCTAGTTGTGTTTTGTTGTCCTAGAAGAAAGGAACACCAAACTAAGGGAGTGTGGCGGCAGCTCCACGTTGCCGTGTTTCAATGTCAGCTTCACCGTTCGAGGTACGACGCGGTTGGGATGTGCTTCATCGTTGTAGGCATCCGGCGAATCGCCATCGAGAATGGTTGCTTGCTTCTCGCCATTTAGGTTCACTCCCTGGATATTGAGTTGGACGGACAACGCCTTCTCAGGATCTCGGTTAATCAGAACGACTGTCCATCGACTTCCAGCGGGATTAACGGTCGCAATTCCGTCGACGGTAGGCACGGAACGCTCTCCGCTTAATAAGGCAGGGCTGTCTATGCTGGACTTCACCACTCGGGACTGTAGCTTGTTAGCATAGAGGGAGAGGACATGGAAGGTCGTGCGTTTGACCAAACCCGACTTGTGAACATATAGCGGTCCCCTCGTATTGACAATCGGGGCGATGTTCGCCATGCCTACATCGCTCGCATGCCTCAAACAAGAGTTCAGGAACGATGCCGAGAACAATGCGTCGGCCATGGTGTATTGCGAAGGAATCGCGTTCTTTACTCTTGCTCGGATGAGGTCACTTGCCACAGTGTCCGAAGGATCAACGGGCTGCTTCCTAGGGAATCCTGGGTGGTGCCACCCTCTCAGGTTCCATTCGTCAAAGGCGATCTTAATCTTCTTGCGAAAACCGGATTCTTCCAGCAGTCCAATCGTTCTCGCGATCGTCTGCTCCGGACCTTCCGATTCGACGATGCAATGGAGATAGTCAGGCATTTGGTTGTCGCCCCAGAGCGGAAGCCAATAGCCGTGCACTGCGAGGTATTCGAGTTTGGAACCTGCTGCTTTGAGTAAAGGAAGCGTCCAGTCGCGATTGTCCGTTCCTGCTGCGGCGAGCTTGATACGGCTGTCGCATTCGAGCATTAGGTCTGCGCACTTTCTTACGAGCGGTCCCCATTTCTCGGGAGTGCTTGCGCCAATCTCATGTCCGCCCCAGTTTTCGTTGCCGATGCTCCAATAGTCGACCCTAAGGTCTTTGCCCGACTTGTTGCAGTATCGAAGCCAGTCGCGCATTTCCTCCGGCGTGCCGTTTCCCGCGTTCGTGCAAATATAAGGTACGCATTCGACTGCGCGGCACCACTCGATGAACTCCTTCGTCCCAAAGGTGTTCGGATCGGTTACTCCCCAGACGGGATCGGGCGTCCCTTTTCGCTCCTTACCGATGCCTTCCTTCCAATGGTATCCGCTGGCGAAACAGCCTCCCGGCCACCTCACTACGGAGAGTTTTAGTTCCTTAAGGGCGGCAATGACATCTTTTCGGAAGCCTTTCTTATCCGACAACGGCGAACCGGGATCAAATATTCCGCCGTATATCTGATCGCTGAAGTGCTCGATGAACCCGCCGAAGATCATCCGGCTGTAAGGTTGCTTTTCAGCAGCGGCATCGACATTAAAGGTTGCCTGAGAGGAGTTGGTCGAGTGATGGATGCTGAGGATCATGGCAAGCGTCGCAATATGAACCATGGCTTCTGCCTATAGAGGGTCTATTTCGAGACTTTACCTGAGCAATATGTTGAATAATGCTCCTGCCATCGCCAGCTTCTAGGCACCAACATTTGGGAATGTGGGCATGAGAAAAGCCACTCCAAAACCTACTCGCGGTCAACGTCACCTCTGCGGTTCATCTAGCATTAGCCGCCGCCGCACTCCCCAGGCGAATAACTTTTCAGGAGCAAAGCGTCTAAACCGGTTGAGAGTGTCGCCGCCGGGCATCCGATAGCGCATCCTCGGAGGTGTATCGGCAGCCGCTCGAAGAACGATGCGAGCCACGTCTTTTGGCTCTGCGCTCGTGCGAAACTGGCCAGTCATTAGATCCCTAATGCGTTGCCTAGGGGCCGAATAGTCGGAAATGGATCGAGAGGTATATTTCCCATTCGCCTCGAAATTGGTCTTGGTGAATCCAGGCTGAACCAAGACAGCACGGATGCCGAAAGCTCGCACCTCGTGGTCCAGCACCTCGGTATAGCACTCGATGGCGTGCTTGCTGGCGGAATAGACGCCCATATAAGGCGATGGAACGATGCCCATCAGAGAACTGACGTTGACGATGCGTCCAGATCGGCGCTCGCGCATGGACTGCAGCACGGCATTGGTGACGCGCATGACGCCAAAGAAGTTAACGTCAAACACGGCTTGGGCTTCCTCGACGCTGGTCTCCTCCAGTGCGCCCAAGATGCCGAATCCCGCGTTGTTAACAAGCAAATCGATCGAGCCGATCTGGTTGATCGCGGCGTCGACCGATTCCTGATCTGTTACGTCCATAACGATCTCTTGGAACCGGGTTTCGCCCGTGAGCTTTCTGACTGTGCCATAGACGGTGAAACCATGCGCCGCCAGCAAGAGGGCAGTTTCTTTGCCGATGCCGGATGACGTGCCGGTTACGAGAGCGGATTTGTCGGTAGCCACGTCACATCATAGCTGGTTTCAGGCAAGCGTCTAGGAAATGGTGGGCGGTACAGGACTTGAACCTGTGACCCTCCCGATTCATCGGGATGCTCTGTCCTTAGCATCGATCAAGGCCTGGATCATTTTGTGGCTTTTCCAGCCCTTGATCTCCTTCTCGCGTAGCATGGCTTGAGACCTTGTTGATAAGGTTTCCGCGTAAACGATTTGCCATGGCCCCTTGCGCGCGGTGTAGTGCGACTGGCCGGTGTTGTGGAAGAGAAGCCGCTGATCCAAATCGTCCGTGTGGCCGACGTTAAATGAGCCGCGAAGGTTTTGGATGATATAAACCCAGAAGGTTGGGGATGCTGGGGAGATGGTGGGCGGTACAGGACTTGAACCTGTGACCCCTACAGTGTCATTGTAGTGCTCTGCCAACTGAGCTAACCGCCCTTGATTCGATTTTCCTTGGGCTGCTAGCGTGGCCCTCCCGATGTTATCGGGATGCTCTGCCAACTGAGCTAACCGCCCGAAGAAGCTCAGATATTATGACCTTTCAAAGAGAGCGATGTCAATATAGGTTCATCGGGTCGATCAAAAGCCTTCTTCACGAGGCTGGCGCTCCATCAGCATGGCAACGCCTTCCATAGGTTTTATGTGGCCGCGGATAACCGACTCGATAGTGTCGAACACAGGGACCTCGATGCCGCTTCGGCGACCGAGTAAGGAAGCACTTTCGCTGGTAGCAACGCCTTCAGCAACCTGTCCGATGTTCGCCAATGCGTCTTCCAAGCTCGTTCCTTCGCCAAGGGCTCGTCCGACTCGGTAGTTTCGGCTAAGTTTGCTAACGGCGGTCGCAAACAGGTCGCCTACGCCGGCAATGCCCATGAATGTCTCCATTCGGCCGCCGAGTGCGATTCCTAAGCAGGTCATCTCGTGCAAACCTCGGGCAAGAAGAGCTCCCTTGGTGTTGTCGCCAAAGCCTAGACCGTCTGAAAGGCCGGCCCCAATGGCGAGCACGTTCTTCAGCGCTCCAGCAAGCTCAACGCCAACGACATCGGAACTGACATAGACGCGATAGGTTCGGCACATGAAAGCTTGGCGAATTTTCTCGGCGGTTTCCGGACAAGCAGAAGCAGAAACAGCGGCGGTCGGAACTCCTCGGACGATCTCGATGGCGAGATTCGGTCCGCTGATGGCCGAAACGACGCTATGCGGAAGCTCTTCTGAGGCAACGTCGCTAACGGGCTTTGCGGAAGTTGCCTCCAGACCTTTCGAGGCTATGGTGACTATTGGGCGTTCGCCCTTGATGTGGCGCATGATCGATCGAGCCGCATGGGATGGCACCGCAACTACCCAAATATCGGATTCAACGAGTTCAGACGGATCAAGCACCGGCCGAACGTTTTCGGGAATGACGAAGCCAGGCAAGTAATGAAGATTTTCGCGTTGAGAGCGAATGATTTCGATATCTTCGGATTCGCATCCCCAGAGGTCGACATCGTGTCCATTTCGTGCCAGCAGGATCGTTAGCGCCGTTCCCCAGCTTCCTGCACCGAGCACCGTTACTTTCATGCCGATAATCATACACGACTTCGGCGCGAGGTATCTTGCAGGGGTGTTCGTAACGTTTGAAGGTCCCGAAGGAGCGGGGAAGTCGACCGCGATTGCCGGAGTCAAGGAAAAGCTAGAGGCCGAGGGTTTTGAGGTTTTCGTAACTCGCGAACCCGGCTCAGGCGAGTTTGGCAAGGCTGTCCGACATATTTTGCTAGGCGGCCTCGATGTCATCCCTCGAGCAGAGCTTTTTCTCTTCTTGGCCGACCGCGCGCAGCATGTCGAAGCTGAGATTCGGCCTGCGCTGGAGAAAGGCTTGGTCGTCATTTGCGATCGCTATGCGGACTCGACGGTCGTCTATCAAGGCTATGCCCGAGGAATGGACTTGAAACTGCTGCGAGAGCTGAACGACTTGGCGACGGGCTCATTAGTCCCTGACCTCACCATCTTGGTCGACCTTGAGCCAGAAGATGGTCTGCGCCGGATTCAAGATAAAGACAGACTCGATTCTGAACCTATCGACTTTCATCGAAAGGTCAGGAACGGCTTTTTGGAAGAGGCTAGCCTGTTTTCTGGTCGATACCGCATCGTAAATGGCAAACAGCCGCCCGGCGAAGTGGTTCGCCAGGCGGCTAGCCTTGTTCTCAGCGCATTGCGCTCGAAATCGTATTGACTTGCCAGATTCGTCGTAAGCCTTAGGCGGCCGCGGCGATTTTGGCTCTTAGGCTCTTCGGTACGATTCCGTCAGGATCAAGCAGGACGAGCAGGTTGTCGCTGTCCTTACCTATGCCTTTAATGAAGTCGTCCTGTTTTGAATCGAACATCTCGGTGTTCTCTTCAATTTTAGAGTCATCTAAGGTGACAATTCCATCGACATTATCGACGCTCAAGGCGCATCGTCCATGCTCGGTCAGAACAACCACGAAGTTGTGCGCTTCGGTCTCTGGCATATCGAAGCGAAGTCTGGCGTCAATGGTCGGAACGGTTGTGCCGCGCATCTCAAAGACTCCTAAGAACATCTTCGGGGTCTTTGGAAGGCGCGTTACGTCTTGTGTCGGCAGAATACGCTCGACACACTCAATAGGAAGCCCGTACTTCTCCGAGCCGAGTTGGAAAACTACATATTTATTCTCAGCCATAGCAATACCCTCTAGGCACAATCTGCCTATTGGATGGATTCCGCCTTCGATTTCTCGGTGAACCCGTAGTTATAGGGGTATGGACTAATACTGTTAGTTTCGCTGGGCAATGAGGTTATAATCAGTTCAATGGTTATCGTTCCGATGCTATTCGTCTTCGCGGGAAGTGCCGATCAAGCGTTCGCGCGAAATGCAGCTTTTATGAGCAAAGTCCAATCGATGAGCGTTCAGGTCGAGGCTACATCGAATGAACGGCAAGGCGTGGGAAAGGCCTTCTTGCTGATCAAGAAACCTAACAGCATTGCCTTCGACCTGAAGTGGGGAGACGAAGACGTAAGCGTCCGAGCATCGGCAAAGACCATATTGGAAGTCGAGCGCAATAGTCGACTGTATTCCGAGCATGAGCCGATCGGCGTGCTCGGGTTGCCGCCAATGAATCTTTCTCGCGGCGTTAGGCTATCATTGCCGACTGCGCTTCTTCGAAAAGATGTAAAGTCGATGATGCCACAAGGCGGCACTGTGAAGTATCTCGGTTCCGAGAAGACCGGGAGTGTCGCTTCGGACCACATTCGCGCTCACTCGAAGCTGCAAATGGGTGAGATAACCGTCGACGTATGGATTGATGGTCAAGGTGCTCTAAGGCAATACGATATCCAGGTTATACAGCCGATGAGCCGGTTTGTCAATTCGATCAAATTGTCAAACTACAAAGTAAACCCGACGACCAATCCAGGACAGTTTACGATGGCCCTGCCGCTGGGCTATGTCCCTTTCGTTTTTGATACAGAGCCCCTTGTCATCAGCCAAGGCCAAAAGCTAAAGATCAGCAACCTTGTTGGTCTGGATGGCAAGTCTTTCGACCTAGTGAAGTGGCTTGTTGGCAAAAAAACTCTAATGGTAGTCGCCGGAAAAGAATGCCTGCCGAGTCAGAACCTAGTTTCGAATATTGCCGAAGTATCGGGTGGAGTTCGAACTGTAGCGATCCTGCCAACTGGCGGAAAAAAGACGGGGGCTACGCTAACGCTGCTTGATCTCAAGGGAGACGTGCTCAAGTCAACGAGTACTCCATCAACACCGTTAGTAATATTGCTGGACTCAAAAGGCGTCGTCGGTCAAGTTTGGATTGGATTTGACAAGGCTAATATTCAGCAACTTGCTTACGAAATTCGAACAGTGTCGGCGCAACTCAAATAGTTTTGGGGATAATACTACGAGATGCAAGTTACAACAAAGCGAAGTGATATGACTGCAAAGGGGCTTAGGCTTGCAGTTGTCGTGAGCCGATGGAACGAACTCGTGACGAAGCAGCTTCTGGAAGGCGCTATCGACGAGTTTGACAGGCTTGGCGGAGAAAGCGTCGAAGTCGTTTGGGTGCCGGGCACATGGGAGGCTCCCGTTGTGGCTAAAGCGCTCCTTGAAAGAAAGGCATCTCCTGTTGACTGCCTGGTAGTGCTGGGATGCATTATGCAGGGGCAGACTCCCCACGCAGCCCTTCTCGGTTCCGATGTCTCGGGTGCGCTCATGTCTCTTCAGATGTCGTCTGGAGTGCCGATCGGATGGGGAGTGCTCACTCCCGAGAATCTTGACCAAGCACTAGATCGCGCTGGCGTGAAACACGGCAATAAGGGACGCGAGGCTGTGCAGGCGGCTGTCGAATCAGTCTCATGTATAAGGGCTGTCAACTCGTAAAACTTCAGTACGTTGACATTGCCTCTATTATTCAATATCGTGTCCACGCAATTGACTTATAAGGCTGATTGGGTCTGCGCTAATGAGCATAAAAAGCTTGTATCCGCCGATTTGTGGGCTATAGTTCGCCTGCTCCTTGCCAGTAGCTTGAATCTAAAAGAGCATGGTTTAGTTATATCCGGATGAACTTGTTAATATCAGAACATTGCGCTAACGCGGCTTTAACTTAATTGTCTGGCCAATTCCCTGTTCTTAGTGAAATAAGCACTAAAACAGCTGATAAACAGCATCATGATGGTGTATTATAAAAACAGTGGTCGCCTGAAAAACGTCCACAAAGCTAAGATATAGGGTTATCAGCGATGTTTTATGGTTCTAATCGTAATTTGACTTTGTCTCAACGTGAGGAGGAGATCCTCCTGCTTGCCAGCCGCGGCCTGACCGACCGGCAGATATCGACAGAGCTCGGTATCCGCGCCGGCACGATCAATACGCACTGGTCTCGCATTCGCCTCAAACTCGGCGCCGCCACACGGTCGGAAGCCGTCTCAATTCTCCTCAAAGAGAAAGCTCTCGCGACTCAGCAAGCGCTTGAGCAGGAAAAAGAAGCGCTACTTAGCGAAGTCGCCCAGCGCCAGCAGGTCGAAATGGAGCTTAGGTCTAGCCGACAGCTTCTTCAGGTCGTCCTTTCCAACGCGCCGATTATCATCTGGGTTATGGATAAGGATGGAAATGTCGAGGCTGTTGAGGGCAAGGCGATGTCTCTGCTCGGACTGCGGCCGACAACCGGACTTGAGAAGAGGTCCGTAGCGGTTAAGACTCTCATTTCTGAGAAGTCGCTTAAAAAGGCATACCAAGGCGAGGAAGTTTCTGAACTCGTAACTTTTGAAGGCAACAAATTCGAACTCAGAATTTCGCCAATTCTGGATGCTAAGAAAAAGGTGACCAGCCTCAACTGTGTTGCTCTCGACGTGTCCATTCGCAAATAAGCGAAGCACTCAGCCGAAATAAAAAGACCCCCGCCATTTTTCGGCGGGGGCTATCGGTTGGAGTTGGGTTTATTGTGGTTGTCGTACTTGTTTGAAATTCTTCTCGCCGATTAGCCATGCTTTAGGCCGTTCTCAATGTGGCCTTCACCCCTTCAAGCATAGAAACTCGAACTTACATCAACAATATCGGCAACTTATAGTCTCTCCATTAGACCAAAACCAGAATATTTCATTATCATTGATGTACAGTCTGCAATGTCGAATTTGAAGGTGCCAGTCGCGTCGCAGGCTCTGTCAATGGGTTAACCATTGCTGCAAGGTTCTACGCCCCTGATTCCAGACTCAGCGTTGCCAACTGTGGTCAAGTTCGAATGAACTCAATCCCTGCTTTCGATGCCGCTACTCTTAATGACTAGAATATCGTGCGTCGATGTGTCGTCTCGCAAGATAAAGCTAATGTATTCGGGTGCCTCGCTCAGCCTATCGAAGTCCTCGAATGCTCAAAAGGTCCTCCTCGTCGAAAGGCAATGACTTAGGCAACGATGTGTCAACGACCAGCATGATACGCCCATGCGTCGAATCTGATCGTGCTACCGTGAAGTATCCGATGACTTGGTCGGCGTGGTTCTTGATTCCAAGCCTCTTGGCCTCAGCGCTTACAGTCATCATCTTCAGGTACGTTTCATAACCTTCAGGTTTGATAAAAATCAGGTCTCGCTGCTTGCCGTCTCGCTGATATCGGATCGTTGCGCAAAGCTCCTTCGGTGAGAAAAACCAGTTGAGCTGGTTGTCGAGTTTTACCGATGTAGGATCTGGACCGCTTAGTGTCGAAGCCTGTTGAGCTCCCAACTTAGCAGATATATTGCAAGTAAAACACACATCGTTTGTCGCATTAAGCTTTGGCATGTTCGTGATGGCCCGCAAATCCTCTAGCGTCAAGTGAGGCAGAAGCGCGGTATAGTCGTCGGCCACATCGGCCCAGCGATAAGTTTTCGGAGCACGATGGTTGACAGCTTCTTGTTTCGGCATCGAAAAGCCCGCCGGTTCCGTAGATTGCCACTTCAATCCGGGCACTTCTTGGTTTTGAATATCGCATAATCGAACGCTGAATCCCCAAGTGCCAGAAAGTTGCTCGCCCGTTTGCCAGTCCGGGCCCTGTTGCCGACCCGTTACCTGCATCGTGAACATGTTCCAACCCTTCTTTAAGTCGATCGCAGCGGCGACTTGGTCAACCATTTTGAGCCCATAAAACTGGCAACAGGACCAATATAGTCCTTTATAAACCATCTTGCCGTTAAGCCAGATGCGCGCATTCGAGTCAAACCCGAGCCACATGCGAACGCGCTGTTCCTTCGGCGAGTAGATGTAGGTTCGGGCAAAAGCGCTCGAGTTCTGGTTCGATTCTGGCCAGAGGGCCTTTAAGTCGACATATCCGTTGGTTGTCTCTGCCTTCGCAAACGGCTTGGTAGGATGCTGGTAATCGAGAGAAGACAGCTTCTGGACCAAGTCCTTCGTGTAAGCCTCATCAATCGTCTTTGGCTCGGTAACATCATCGCGCAAGATATACGGTCCGCTGACCTGCCATGCGTCCACATACGCAGTCGTGACAGGATCGGTTCCTCTGACGATGCGATACATTCCCGGGGTCATATAGTATCGGTTGCAGGAATGGTGGCCCATGCCCATGCTCGGAATCGGCTGGAAGCCGCACCAATCGGACGAATGGGTCTCGGGAACTCCGATACCGAGTTCGTCGGTGATTATCGCCCAGTCCAACGAGTGGTTCCACTCATGAAGCATGACATCCCATTCTCGAATGCCGAGGTTGATGAACGCCGAACGATCCGGTCCGGTATCCATGCCGCAGCAGTCCGATGCGCCCCAGCCTGTCATTTTGATGAAGGTCTCGGTCGTGCCGGGTTCGATAATCCCCTTGAAAGGCCTTGGATCCCAATCGCTCGTACTGTCATACTCCTCGTCGATCACTTTATAGGTGTTCACCATGCGCAACGCGCCTTTGGATGCCGACTCCATAATCGCTGAGCACCAATCCCAGTTCTTCTTGACATGCTCGATCTGCTCGTCGGTCATGTGGATGACTCGTGTTGAGTTGCCGTCCTTAATCTTGAGGTTGCGGAACAACGCGAAGAATGTGCGGAAAGTGTTTGAGTTGGCGCGCGGATAGAGGTCGGCAGCTTTCCGATAGAACGGTGCGATGCGCTCCATCTCATAGTCGAGGTCGGAGGTCTTGTAACTCAGTGCATCGGCATACATATACCAAGCGTCAGGATCCGCCGGCTGCAGCTCAGTCGCTTTCTTGAAGCTTCTTTCTGCGAGGTCGTAAGCGCCGATGACCATGGCATACTGGCCGAGGCCGTAGAAACCCGAACCGGTTCTGATCTTGCCATACGTGGTTTCCGCGTCCGCCCATCGAGCCAGTTGCCTGCATAGGCGAGCGCCGTCTAGTCGCTTTTGCTTGGCTGCCGCCGCTGCAAACGCTTTAGAGGCGAAAGGCGTCTGACCACCGAATAGAGCGGCAAGTCCTTGTTTGTAGCTCTTGAGCGAGTCTGATGGGGACACGTTTCCCATATCGCCAATCAAGTCGGCTCCCAGTTTGTCCGCGTCGTCTGTGGCGAAAACCCGGTAGACGAATCCAGGCGATCTCATTACATTCTTAGGAATCTCGATACCAACGGTCACGGGTTTGGGATTTTCGGACCAGTCGGCAGGCAGAAACACCACTGGACCGACTGGGCAAAGAGGCTTCCCGTTCACGGAGATCATCGGCGGAGTCTTCGGTTTGCCGATATCGTCGACGAGCCACTTGCCACGCTGAACGATCACAAGCTGCTGGCGAGGTGTGTCGAAACGGGTGCGTCTTGGCTTAATAACAAACCGTTCGCCGGTCGGCGTCTTGGCATACTCGAAGTTCTTGTGTGTGGCAACGTTACCCGGCTCCAATTCGCCGTTTGGCATCCAGAACATGTATCCGTCATGAGGATTTGCTGCAAGGCCAACCGCGCCACATGCAAAGGCGCAGCCTAGGGTCAGGATTCGTGCTTTCACCGAACCATTGTAATCGGATGGGCAAGAAGAGGCAATACTCCAAGGCACCTAGTATTTTTATGTGACTTATCCCTTTTTAGACCCGGCTTACGGTTCCTTCTGATACAATATTACGGACTACTCCCTGTACTTTAGGAGCTCTCGATGAGGAAAACGACAACTTATAAAGTTAGCGGTCTTGTTGCAATCGTATTTGCTGCAGCACCTGCTAGCCATGCCCTTTCATTCAACTTCAGTTATTCTGGAAGCATCGACCCCAATGCCCTGGCGGGATTTCAAGCCGCTGGACAGCAATACGCCGCATTATTCACGGACGATATGACCGTCAACATCAAGATTGGCTTCCGCAACCTTGGCAGCAGCATCATCGGACAGGCATCATCGCAATCAGTAAGCCTGAATTATGCCAATGTATATCAAGCGCTAAGCTCCGACATGTCGTCAGCATACGATATCACAGCAGTAAGCAACCTGAACTCGGGAAGCTCATTCAGCTACTGGACGAATCGATTCTCCAATAATCCGAACGGCGCGGGAAGCATGACTGCCTACAAGACGTCAGCAAACCTTTTGGATGTTAATCGAGCTAATGCAAAAGCCCTTGGATTGCTTTCCGGCAATGATACTAACCTAGATGCCGAAATAACTTTCAGCACTGCCTTTTCATGGGACTTCGACCAATCGAATGGCATTGACTCCGGAAAGATCGACTTCATCGGAACAGCTATGCACGAGATCGGCCATGCTCTTGGCTTTGTTAGCGGGGTTGACTATGTAGATTGGTCGGGCATATCCGGATATCCCGATAACTACCAAGCCTTCTTCACACCTCTGGATCTCTATCGCTACTCAGACGGCTACAGTGATCCTTATCTGGCTGCTGGCACGCGCGCCAAGTTTTTCTCCATTGATCGTGGACTTACCGGCGCAATTAACCAGTTCGCCACCGGCGAGGCCTATGGCGATGGCGACCAAGCGAGTCACTGGAAGGACAATCTTGGCCTCGGCATCATGGATCCAACTGTTGATTACGGAGAGCTTATGCTCTTATCGAGTCTTGATATCAAGGCCTATGACGTCATCGGCTATAACGTCAAAGCCGTTCCCGAACCAGCATCGATGATCGCTCTCGCTCTGGGCGGCATCGCAGTGCTGACTCGACGACGACGAAAGTAATCCGGTCGTTGAACCGAATTGAAGGCGGCTCCCACAAGTTGGGGGGCCGTCGTTCATAATAACCGAGCGTATGAGCGTTACCTATGCTATTCTCGGTTCCGGCATGCAAGGCACTGCTGCCGCTTATGATCTAGCTCGATTTGCTTCTCCTGTCCGCATATTGATGGGCGACATCTCGCTTGAAAAGGCTCAGAGGAGCGCTGCTCGCGTGAACAAGCTGGTTGGCAGAGATATCTGCGAAACCCAGCAAGTCGATTGCCTCGATCCAGTTGCTCTATCTGCTTTCCTGCAACCGGTAGACGTCTTGGTTAGCGCCGTGCCCTACCATTTCCAGCCGCAGATCGTTCCCGTTGCCATTGCCAGCAAAACCAGCATGGTTGACATGGGCAACGACACGGCCGACACATTTACGGCGCTTGAGAAAGACGCTGAAGCGAAGGCTAACGGCATTGTATTCGTGCCGGACACCGGTCTCGCGCCGGGACTCGTCAACAGCTTAGGCAACTATTTCATCGAGCAGCTTGATAAGACCGACACGGTTCGGCTCTATTGCGGCGGGTTGCCTCAGCATCCGAAGCCGCCGTTCAACTATATGCTCGTTTTCAGCCTGGAAGGGCTTGTCGGCGAATATACCGACGAGACGATCGTGCTTCGCGAGGGCGAGGTCCAAGCCATCGACACGATGATTGAGCTGGAGACCATCTATGTGGACGGCCTTGGCGAGATGGAGGCATTCACCACTTCAGGCGGAACCAGCACGTCTCCCTACACGCTAAAAGGAAAACTGCGCAACTACGAATACAAGACGGTGCGCTATCCGGGCCACTGCGAGAAGATGAAGCTGTTTAAAGACCACGGTTTCTGGGGGCTTGATCCGTCTCGGTGAACGGAACGGAGATTGTCCCGCGCGATTTGTTCTGCCAACTCATGGAGCCGTATTTGCTTGATCCAAATGATCGCGATTTGGTTATTACCCGGGCAACCGCCTGGGGCACGCGAGGAGGCAAGAAGGTCAAGCTTCAGGCGGAGATTCTGGACTATCACGACGAGGCGACCGGCTTCACTGCTATGGAAAGGTTGACCGGCTTCTCGACGGCGATCGTTGCTGCCGAGATCGGCAACGGCGGCATTGCTCCAGGTTGCCACGCCTATGAGAGCGCGATGACAGGCAAACGGTTCGTCGAAGAAGTGCTGAAGCGAGGCTTCGATGTGAAGTTCTCGGAGGAAGAGCAGTGAAAGCCGAGATCGTGTCGGTAGGCACTGAGCTTCTGCTGGGGCAAATCGCCGACACGAACGCCCAGCACTTGGGACAACTTCTGCCGCAACTGGGTATTGCGCACACTCACCGGCAAACTGTCGGCGATAATCTGGCCAGGCTGGAAGAAGCCCTTCGTTTGGCGTTATCTCGGGCCGATATTGTGTTCACCATCGGGGGTCTCGGACCAACTGAGGACGACCTCACCCGCGACGGCATTGCGGCCGCCCTGGACGACGAGATGGTTCAGGACAAAGAGCTTGAGGCCGAATTGAGGCAGATCTTTGTCGAACGCAAGTTTAACTGGGTCGATTCGCAGCTGCGCCAAACGTGTCGACCGACTTGCGCCAAAGCAATTCCGAACCCGAACGGCACCGCACCGGGACTGATATGTGAGAAGAACGGAAAGGTAGTCATTGCTTTGCCCGGTCCGCGCGGCGAGTTCATCCCGATGGCGGACAGTCCTGTTCGCGACTACCTCGCCAAGCTGGCAACCGGTGGCGTCATCTCATCGCGATTGTTGCGAGTCTGCGGAATCGGCGAAGGCGTTCTTGAAAGGCAGATCAGCCATCTGCTGGCTTCTGTAAATCCGACGGTCGCGCCGTATGCCAAGATCGGCGAAGTCCACTTGCGGGTCACAGCCTCTGCTCAAACGCAAGAAGAAGCCGCGAGACTGATTGAGCCAATGGAGGCTGAGATTCGATCCATCCTCGGTTCGGCCGTCTACGGGATTGACGATCAGAGCCTTGAGGCTGTGATCATCGACCTTTTGCGCGACAAACACCAGACACTGGCAGTTGCCGAAAGCTGCACCGGCGGCGGGCTCGGTGCGCGCATCACCTCGGTCCCTGGTTCCTCGGATGTCTTCTTAGGTGGCTTCCTCACCTATTCCAACGATGTGAAGATGAAACTTATTGGCGTCCCGCCGTCGTTGTTTGTTGAGGGCGGACCGGGCGCAGTCAGCAAGGATTGCGCTAAGGAAATGGCTCAGGGCGCAGCGCGCGAACTCGGCACGGATTACGCCGTCAGCGTCACTGGCATTGCAGGACCCGGCGGAGGAAAGGAGCAAAAGCCTGTGGGCACGGTCTACATCGGCATTGCTCATCCGGGCGGGGTGATCGTCGAGAAGCAATACTTTCGCAGCAATCGGTCCGGCGTTCGGGAACGGTCGGTGCAGTGGGCGTTGATTCGACTGAGAGAGATGCTGCTCGGTTGCAAGTAAACGCTCCAAGGACTAGCTTTACCGCAAAACTATTTGCTTGAATGGTAACGAATACGCCAAAACGATAAGAGCCGAGAGATGCCTAAGCCGAACGAAGACCCGAAACCGGAAGAATTGACTTCTGCCAACGAACCGCCTCACGTTCAAGCTCAACAGCCTGGACCTTTCCAACCCTTCGTGGCTTACAAGACTGTGGGCGAGGTCCGACCATCTTCGTTCCCACTGCCAGTATGGTGGGCAGTTCTTGGGGCAATCTGCCTCTTTGAGTTTATTCTTGGATTCTTTTTGTTGAAGAACGGCACTAGAGTGATGCCATCTTTTTGTATCGGACTCGGCATATCCGCAACTCTTGTGGCCGTGTTTGATATCTGTCTCGCCAAGAAGGGCAGGCTCGGATGGAATATCGGCGCATCCTTTGCCATCCTCGTGGCGCTGTATGTCGGCTCAGTGCCTGGATACATGGCGCGGAAGATCAAAGAGAACGTTGAGCAGGGAACTATGGGGAGATCGATCGCCAAGGATCTTAGGGGACTGGTCGATGCAGGTCCGACAGGCAAATTGAAGCGGCTCGATACTTCGGCAAAAGCTTCGGGCAAGTGGGGCGAGATTGAACTGTGCGTCAAAAAGATGACAAACGAGATGATCGAAGTCCGCAATGGCTACTTAGAGGACCTAGATGCCATCAAGTGGGACACCATTCTTGACGCAAACCGGTTAGCCGGTGATAAGAAATTCTTGCAGACCCACAAGATGCTTAAGGAAGCAAAGGATGCTGTTAAATCGAGGAAGCTTCAAGCCATTGACGTTATGAAGAGGGCTACCGTCGAAGTCAGGCAGATCGAGACCGATGACAAGGATAAGCGCGAATTCATTAAAGGGTTTACCTCGGGAACAGATAAATCGTTGCTGGTCATTAACAAGGTATGGAATCTGGAACTCAAGACCATCGAGGAGTTTGAGGCGATAATCGCTCTTCTAGAGAAGAACCGAGACGGCTGGGAACCGTCCGAAGGGCAAGTCGCCTTCTATAACGATGCCTACCTGAACGCCTACAACGCCCATATGGCCAAAGTCGAGGAGTATTCGAAGCGGCAGGAAGAGATTCAGAAGGAACGAGTTGGGAAGGTTCGGAAAGGCATCGCGCTGCTAGGCAACTAGATCGATTGCTTTCTTGCCAGAGTGTCTCTTTGCTAGCTGCCAAGATAACGACAGCACGCTTAGCTCGACCAGCATACCCATCGTTAGTGCAAACGCCGCGACCATGACGCCGGGCCAGCGCATACTTACTCCGAACAGGAGTGAGCTTCCCAAGACGATGACTCCCGCAAAGATGGCGATTAACCTGGATAGAGTGGAATGGATCGAAGTCAGCAAGCCTCTGTAGTAGACCATCAGAGCGTTAATCGTCGGCGTTAGGCTCGCCGCGACCAGTGCAAATCCGGCTAGATAAGCAATGTCCGGCACTGCCTTTAGGAAGGTGTGGAACACCCAGAAATCAATTCCGGTGAAGTGTAGCAAGAGGGCAAGAATCGATATTGATAGACCTGTGAGGAAACAGAACTTCATCAGGGTCTTGCGGGCTGCCTCGTTTCGGTTCAGAGAAATGACGACTTCGTTAAGTGCAAACGTGATCGACCGCAATAGACCGAGCAGTGTGATTCCCACCTGCCAAGCGGCCAAAGATTGAACGCTGTCTGGCGTTCGTGCCAATGCCGCGCCGACGGCTGGCGTGCTGCACATCATCACCATCGTCGCGAACGTCAACGGCAAATGGAAAAACACGACTTTGCGCATCGAAACAGCGGTCGCAGGGCTCTCGGCAAGGTGCGAAAGACCGGCCACAGCGTTGCCGCTAGCCCAGTTGATGAAAAGCGCTTCGGTCGCGACTGACGACACAAGGGCAATGGCCGTGATCGCCAAGCCGCTGATGCCTACTTTATCGCGAAACAGATAAAGTCCAACGCCGACACCGAACATCGTGCCGAACCGGACGAAGGTGCCAACTGAGATCGCGCGCGTCTGGCCAGCTCGTATCATGAGGCCCTGGAGATAGCGCCGCCAGCCGATGAACCCGCTCCACGGAATCATAATGATGAACGGTATACGAATCTTCTCAACCATGTCGGCTTTGAGGCCGATGACCGAGCCCATCAACCAGTCATAGATCGGTGTGCACGAAATCATGATGTGGGCAAAAGTGACCCACACGATCATCCAGATGGCAAAGCGGCGTATTGTCGCAAAGCTCTGGCGCGACTTGACAAGCGTTGTGGAAGTGGCCAGCAGATCAATGACGGGACTCTCGATCCAGATAGACAGCGAGCCCATAATGAGATAGCCTGCCGTGTTGACTTTAGCGTCGGCCATTCGCGAGATCACCCAGATTGCCGTGGGCGTTTCGATGGACATGAATATCCACGAAAGGGCAAGCGGCCAGTAGAGCTTGAATATCTCTCGGCTGGTCAGCGTCTTCGCTTGCGAATGGGTCGGCTCTGAAGTCAAGGAACCAACATATTACCGATTTGCTCGTTTGGGTTCCCGATCAGGCACAATGGGAGAATGCAGACTCTGATCCGCGGCTGTTCGCAACTCGTCACGATGGCAGGCCCTGCGCGTCCACGGGGTGGCGTAGAGATGCAGGAAATAGGCCTTGTAGAGAACGGAGCTTTACTGATCGAGGATGGCAAGGTCTTGGCCGCTGGCGACTATGAAAGCGTTTGTCGCGTGGCTGCCGATGGATTTGATGCCAAAAATGTAGAAGGTCGCGTCGTTACTCCAGGTCTTGTCGATGCGCATACTCACCCAGTCTTCGGCGGATCACGGCTCGATGACTTCGAAAGACGCATTCAAGGTCTGAGCTATGCCGAGATCGCACGGATGGGCGGCGGCATTCGGTCGACGTACCTCAAGACTCAAAACTCTAAAGAGGAGGATCTGCTCAAGGCTGGGGAAGTGCTCCTTATGCAGATGATGCAATCGGGCACGACGGCAATCGAAGCGAAGTCGGGCTATGGCGGATCTGTGTACCACGAGCTTTCTCTTCTCCGAGTACTAAGCAAGCTAAACGCTCAAGGGAAGATGAAGATCGTGCCGACGCTTCTCGGAGCTCATGCTGTTCCGGAAGGCTATATGTCTGCCTCGTTCGCGAAGATCGTAGCTGAAGAGATGATTCCCGTTGCGGCTTCAGAAGGCCTGGCGCAGTTCGTCGATGTGTTCGTTGAAGACGGCTACTACTCCCACGACGATGCCAGGTTGATCGCTTCGGCGGCCAGACAACATGGTCTTGGCATCCGCCTGCATGTGGACCAGTTGCATGACGGCGGCGGCGCCGCTCTGGCGGCCGAACTAGGAGCCAAGACAGCGGACCACCTGGAACACGTCTCAATTGAAGGCATCCTAGCTCTCAAGGATAAAGGAGTCATTCCTGTTCTTTTGCCCGGCTCTGTCTATTGTTTGGGTTCGAATCAATATCCCCCTGCTCGCAAGATGATCGATGCCGGACTTCCAGTCGTTATCGCCTCTGACTTCAATCCTGGTTCATCGCCCGTGTTGTCCCTCACGGCAACGATGAACATGGCTTGCACGCAGATGAAGATGCTGCCTTCTGAAGCTCTCGTTGCCTGTACGGTGAATGCCGCGAATTCCATCGGCCTTGGCGGACAGATTGGTTCGCTGGAGAAAGGAAAGTCCGCCGACTTCGTCGTGTGGAACGCGAGCGACTATCGCGAACTCGCGTATTGGGTTGGAGCGAACTTGGTTAATCAAGTGTGGGTTGACGGTGTCCGTCTATAGCCGCTTAAGGATCGTATAGGCATAATTGCTTTTTATGGGATAGATCGATAGCTCAACCGTTCTATCGCCGTCGGATTCAAGGCGTTTGGCAAGGGATGTGGGATCAACATGGACACCTCTTGTTTTTATTGATACGAGTCTGGCGTTATTCTGCTTCAGCCAAGAACAAACAGCTTTTTCGTTGTTGAGACAAGGGTGAACCACCTCGAAAGGTACGAGCCAAGCGCTTTCAACAAGCTTTGGCCCGGTAAGATATCCGTTCGACTCGCCAACCAATGCCAGTCTGTGCATCTCGCAAAGTGTGCCAAGACAATGCGCGCGGATTGCTGCCGGGTCGGCCTCGTAGAAGTAAGTGTCGGGTTTTGCGACTGGAGCTGGACTCGGTGATTCAGGCAAGCGTTCGCCATACTCAACATGAACCGACCACCGTCCCTCCTTTGCCTCCGAACCGATCCACAACAATGCCTCGCGGCACTCCCTTCCATATGAGACAAACTCAATGGATGAACTAAGCGACTCAAGCGCTTGGTCCGATAGCATTGGGCTTAGCTTCATACATGCCAGTTTTGCGCTCCTCAAACGTTCGGCTAGTAGAAACGGATTCGGTTCAAACTCGTTCAATTCGAGCGTTCTCTTGCCTCCGACTCGCCTTGCCGGATCGGCGATTGCATATTCGTAGATCTCTGCGTTCAGGCTGTCTTCTTCTCTAACCTCGGCCACAAACCCGTGTACCGATATATTGTGTCTGGCGCATTCAGCTCGTTCGCCGTCGAGTTCATATCCGGTTGCCGGTCCGCGTTGTGCGAGGGCGATCAGATCCCCGCCGATACCGCAAGTCAGGTCTGCAACGAGCACGCCAGAAGGGAAACGTGAGGCATGGTAGGCTGCAACGGCTTCGTGTGTCGCCTGCTCTAATGCTTCTGAAACGAAAAGCATTTGACTGGCTTTGGCGAACTTGGCCTCGGCCTTCTTTCTGAGTCTCCACTGGGTGAAGGCCCAAGCTGCCGAATCAGGATTAGTCAGCGATGATACTCGGGCGATGTTCGACGCTGTCGGCTCAAGTCCGGCTGCTAAGTCGAGGGCTCGCTGTCTATCGATCACGGCATATTATGGCTGGTCTTACTTCGCAACAAGCCGCAGCTTGGTGTACAAAAGGCCAGTCCCTGGATCAAGTAGCTGGCGAATCGGCTGTTGCCAGTCCTCTTTATCCAGCAGCACTGTTTGTTCTTCATTGCCTGACATCTTCATTACGAGATAGGCGAGATGTCCTATCGACTTACCTTCGCCTGCTTCTGTGCATAGCAAGACTAGTCGGGCACCATTCTTGCTATCGGTGTCGGAGCCGAACTTTGTCCTTACTTTCGTAACATTGATTCGATCGGGGAATGCAGGCAAGTCGATATTGTTAATTTCGAACACATATCCTGCGACAAGGCCGTCTTCCTTTCCTAGTTCTATCTCAATTTCACCAGTTAGGTAGTCAACAGACTTGATCCGGCTATAGCAATCAATCTGGTTGCTAATGGAATCACAAACTTGGATATAGGCGCTTGTGGCGAGTTTGCTCATCATCTCTGAAAAATCTTTGGGGCCATTTGCAGATGTAGCAAACGAACTATCCGTCGTTCTATCTCCTTGTTTAACGGATACTGTGATCGCTAATGAACCCTTGCCATCCTCTGCATTGACTTCAGATACATGCCACGAAACGATAGCATTAGCTTCTTGTGTATCGTCAACGACTTGAACTGAGTTGTTCGACTTAAGTTTGGTGATAAGGAATTCATTCAAAAGTTGTAAATGCTTGGACAATTCTGATCCTTTCGATCCTTTAGTGCTAACCAGTTGGTCCGTAGGTAGAACGATGCAAATCTTGTTGGAAAGCGCCATCTTCTTTGGCAAGAACGCATCCATTAGTAAAGTATAAGGACGCCATATTTCGATTGAAGAAACAAGAGAAGTGCCCGCATCGATACTGTACTGCAACCCTTGGCTCAGGTACGATCGGTATCCTGCCCGAGGTTTACCGTAGACTTCGGAGGTTTGTCCGTTGCCAAGCCTGTTGTATAGCTGTTCGCTACTATTGCCGACTCCTATTCCGCCGATCTTGCCAGCATTTGCTCCAACCAACTTCACTTGCTCAACAACGCGAACACTCTTGTTACTCGGAAGGTTTAACTCGCGAACCTTAAGACTTATGCCCTTGTTAATATAAACAAGCCACTCGCTTCCGTCGGTTTTGCTAAACGCATAGACCGGTTCGATCTTATCTGGAGCTCCCAGGATAGTTCGCACTTGCTCATCCGTATATAAGGCGATCTCCTTGATGTTGCCAAAGGCAGGCTTGACGTCGGAAAGGGCTACCGAACTAAATCCGATGCGAGTTATGATCCAATCATTATCGGGGATCTCAAAACTGTTTAGACTATAAGCTGTTACTGGGTTGCCTGGCTTTGCTAGGAGTTCGCCAGCATCGACTGTTGCTTTGCGCTCAAGCACATCGTCAGACAGAGTAAGATGGAGTTGCAGATCCTTGTTTGATGCGACTTCGATCGGAAGCGTAACCTGAACTCGATCGTTGTTCTCACCCAAACGCTTGATGGGTACTTCCTCTTTGTCGACGTACAACTTGCAACCAGGGGGCACGCCTTTGATTGTTAAATCTGCGACGTTCCTTCTTATATTGAGGACAAGAGGCTTAACAGCGATAGGTTTTAGGGTTTGTGTTTTTGTCTTGAGCTTTGGGCTCAGCGGAAGAGATATGGATGTCTTATTCGAATCGACAAACTCATACTCAGGATCTTCATCCTTTTGGTCGGGAAGGTGCAGGATGATACCAGTCTGATAGCGAGGTTCGGGTACTGAGACTGTTAGCGTAGCTTTACCTTCAGCATTCAATCCGATAAAGTCGGATGCTATCGTGCGGTTATTCTTAGATGCTGTGCCTTGAACTAAGTCATAACCGATCTTAGGATAATAGTTCAAAGGCCTATCATTCTCATTTAGTATCGTTATCGATAGATCATATCGTTGGGGTTTTATGAATGCCGACTTAATCCCAGAATAGACCGGTGCTGATACCCTTGTTTTTCTGCGTGCTGTGTGCTTTGGCTGAGCCTTTGCTGCGCGCTCAGTCGGCTTATCAAACCCGAACTTCTTGTAAGCGGGTGCGATTTGGGCAAGTGCATTGGTCGCAGCGAATAGGCATATTACAAGTACAAGCGTGCGAAAGCGGCGCATAATAACCTCATTGTTTATTAAGTTCTTTCTTAAGATTATCGAGTTTCTGGCATGCAATGTAGTCAGATGGCAAGCCAATATCATTTGCCAGCGACTGATAGGAACCGATGCTGCCGATAATATCTCCCTTGAGGGTGGCATCAGAATCGAGCCTGACACCAGTAGCTAAGCTCAGCTCTTTTGTCGCTTCAGTAAGATACTGCTTTGCGTTCGAGCGGTCTTTGCGGTTAGCTGCATTGCATGCTTTGATGAAAAGAGACAACGAACTCCAGTAAGAAGATAGGTCATCTCGACCGAGGTCTTTTACTTTTTGTGTCAACTTTGCCAGGATCGGTAGTTCTGTCTTGCAGATGGCATCCGACCATCCAGCGGCCGAAACGTTGCTCAGAACCTTTGTGACTTCCGTTCTTAGCTTGGAAACTTCATCTTGACTTTGAGCCGCTACCGCTAACGGCTTATCGCTATTTGGTTTGCCGGTAACGTTTGGAGGAGTGTTGCTCTGTGCAGACATCGTCGGCTTGTCGGCTTCTTTACTGTTAGGTTTCTTACCACGAACGAGTAACCAGATGCCCCCTGCCGCAAAAACCAGTACGACAAGACCAATCAGGGCAAAGATCGGGGTTTTACTCCGCGGTTTATCTGGTGCGGTGTGGCTAATCTGTGGTTCTGGCGCAGAATACACTTCCGAAGGAGACACCGGAGATGCTTCTGCTGGATTGACTGGTTGAGGTTGAGGCTCGGATTCAGGTGCAGGTTGAAGGTTAACAGGTTCAAGCTCAGGGACCGGTGGAACTTCTTGTTGAGGCTCTGGTGGCGGAAGCGGGCTCGGCTGGGAAGCGATCTCATCAGCGGCAGGTGCAGGAACTTCCTCAACGACCATCGGCTCAATTGTCACAACTGAGGCTTGTAATGGCGGAATGTCAACGACCTCGATTGCCTCTGGTTCGGACGCGACCTCGACAACCTCCTCATCGACATCAACCTTCGCCCCGCAAACGGTGCAAAACAAAGCGCCATCTTCCAGCGACGATCCGCAAGATTCGCAAAAACTAGCCATATTCCCCCAAGAGACGCCGAAGCGCCTAATCCTTGGATTCAGTGTAGCTTATACTTTGCGCGGACAGTCAACTGTTAGTCAAGCGGCACGCAATGGACTGTAAATCTGTCGATCAAGCCCTTGAAGTAGCTTCCTTTGGCTCCTCGGCCTATATAGGCTTGGCTCGCATGAACAGAATCGGGTGAGAGTTTCATCTCTTTCGATTGGGCCACAACTTTGCCGTTCACGCTCATTTTTGCCGTCCCCTTGCCAATGGTTACTCGAAGAGTAGTCCATACCCCAGCTTTAACGGCTGGAGCTGACATCCGCTCAACTTGATCGCCTTTTCGAATGGCGAACACCAGCTTTCCGCCTTCTGAAGGACTGATCCACATGGCGTTGCTACTTGCGCCGAAGGCTTCGAACAGCTTCTCGCCTGAGGCTGAACCGTTCCACTTGAACACGAAGGTATAAGTGCAAGTTTCGAGGTCGGCTATGTCGGCTGGCAACTCGACGAACTGCGCCTTTCCATCCAAAGTCAGCGCGCCAGAGATGGTTGCCGGTTTGTCCTTCGTAGCAACTGATCGGCCAAGAACAGCCACCACCGGGCTACCAACGAGATACCCCCAAGTTGCACCGAATGAATCGCGGGCAATGGCTGTGTCGTTGTCGTTGAACTCGTAGTCGGCGTATAGTCCGCCGAAGTCCTCATCGATTTCGCCGGCGTTCTTGCCCTGTCCCCAACTCCAGGTGAACCACTTACCCTTGGTAATCTCGTTGCCTTTGGCATAGAATCCATCGATCATGGCGGTGCCGCTCTGGTTCCCGCCATACACAGACGAGACTCCCTTGATTGTCACATTGTCGGAGCAGGTCTTTTGAGTGAAGATGGCTGCATGCTCAAGGATGCGCGCGTTGCCTTTAACCGTGGTTCGGCCTTTGACTACGGCGTAGCCGCGAACCTTGGCGTTTTCGGCAATGGTTGATTCCTCCTTAACCAGGGCATGGCCGCTTACGATGGCGTTATCTTTGACCGTGGCATTCTCGACGACGGCATTATCCTCGATCCTAGCCTTGCCCAGAACCTTTGATTTGCCCAGTACTTGCGCGTTCGGTCCAACATAAGCGGTTCGATCGACTTGTGCGGAGAATTCAACGAAACCTCCGCCGTTCGAGTGGGCGGCACCAGATACTGAAGGCTTGTCAGCCAGGGCTATCCTGATCGGCTCGCATCCCTCAAAACTAACTTTGTAGGGGAACTGTTGCTGCTCGAAGCTCCGGAAGTCGGCGTAAGGATTGTCTCCGGCGATATCGGTAAGCATAACCTTGGTCGGCGTTGCGCACACCACAAGGTAGAGCTCCTTGATATCGCTGCCAACATCAAAGGTCTGGCGTGTGCCAGGAGCGAAGACTTTTCCATAGACCGGTTTGCCGTTTGAGTCGACGCCGACGAATCCAGCACGCCAGTCGCTTCCTCGCTCGGGGTTCACATAGCCTTTGAGTGTGGCGGATACCTTCGTCCCGGGCTTGGTTTTGAGCGGACATATGTTCCAGCCGAACTGCTGAGGCGCTTGCTCTTTGGGAACGCGCCACCAGTTCGGTTCATAGGGAATCTTCTCAAGGACGATGCGGGCATAGCGGTTGATATCTGCTTTCATCCCTTGCGCCTGCCTTTGATAACGGTTCTCAGCGCTAACCACACTATCGTTGCCGTGGGGCGTGTTGCCTTTTCCTGCTGGCGCTTCGGCAAACGTCAGGTAGTCATAAGTAACGTTTCTCATTGCCATCTTGGCAAACTCATCAGACAGCTTTCGGTCCGGATATGGGTTTATCCGGCTGAAGGTCAGCCAGGGGAAGGGGCTCTTATCGTCGGGAGTTGGACCGTCGTACCACATCTTGGCGATAAACATCGGGCCGTATTCCGGTGTTTGGGCGAGATGCTCGAACATCGTGCGGTCATGGTAGTAGGTTCTGCCGCTGGCGGGAAATGCCGAGCATTCGGCGGCGATCACTGGAATGGTTTGATAGACTCCGTTGTAGGTTTGCGGGAAGTTCGCCATGGCTTCCCAATAGGGTCCGAACATATTTCCGGTCATGGCATACCAACCGTGCGCCAGTTCATGAGGATTGATGAAGCCAGCACCTTGGCATGCCCAGCCGAAGTGGCCGTCCCATCCCATCCAGCTGCCGTCAGAAGGTTGGATAGGAGTCTTGTATTTGATGCCGTCGCCTCGCTCCTCGGGCAGAACGCTTACAACGGATGAGCGCATCGCCAAGCGTTCTGTATACGTGCGGTAGTTGAGCTCTGCTAGGCTGAACATGCCAGGGACGCGCTCTTCGAACTCCTTCATCTGCTGCGGAGTCCACTTCTTCATTTCCTCTTTGTCCACGCAGTGTCTGAAATGCTCCGATTCCTGAACCCACCATTTGTCTGGCTCGGTTCGCCACCAGGAGTACAACTTTGTCCCGAGCATAGCCCCGCCGGCGAAGTTGTGGGCGATTTGCTCCTCGGTCATTGTTTTGTCGTGAAGTCGGATCGCAATGAGGTCGCCTTTGAATGACGGTTTATCTGAAGATGCTCCGCCAAGGACCATCAGGTGCCCTGATTTTATGATCGACTTCCGCTCTGAGCTCAGGACCTTTCTTCCGTTCAGGTACCAGTCTTCGCTTGTTGGAGTGCAATTGACAACAAGATGCTGAGCAGAATCGCTTCCCTTGAAACCAGCCGGAATGCCGATCGGGCAGGACGTTTCCTTGGCATCAGGCGATTGCCAGCCTAATAGGACGGTGCCGGGATCAGTTGCTCGAAACCAGATCTCAAACGCCATCGGCTGGGTTCCTACCATGGATTTTTCGACCTCGAACTTGGCTTCAAGAAAGTCGTTCCCGTCGAAACGAACTGCAGGCGCAGAATCCAGTTTTACTGCCTTTGGATACTTCAGGTCCCGCTCTTTGAACGGTACTTGAAACCCGAAATCGCCAAAGTCGCCGCCGTTTTGGCCGATCCGGTTTCCACCTGAATAGCCGCAGTTGTACCAGTTGAGCACGGTGTTCTTATCGTAGGTGCGAGTCACCATGAATTCCGCGTGCAGGTCAATAGACAATCTGCCTGCTACCGACAACTCGCCGATCGGCTGTTTTGTGACCAGCGACACCTGCTTGTCAATTGCCTGCGATGGCGAGAAGACGAGAATGCCAAGAAAAGCTATGTTGATCGTTCGTGCTAAGAGACCTGTTGCGAGAGCCATGGTGATTCCTCATACGGATCGGTGTTAAAGGATAGGCTACCCTTGGGAGAGCAGGAAAGCATTCACTTTTTAGAATGAATATAGAAAGTTGTGATTTTGATATGCCGATCCCCGGTTAATTACGTTCCACAGCGCTCATAATTTCAGCCATAGACGGCCCGTCATACTTATTCTCTTTGTCGCCTTTCCGAATGACCTTGCTGGCGATATAAAGCTGTCCATCCTTGATATCCGAATCCTTATAGCCTTGCACGGAAGGCCGGCCGTCACGATCAAGCTTTATCAGCTCGAGTTTCAACTTCCCACCGGCCATTCGCCAACCAATCCACTTGGCGTCTTGCCACCCTACTTTCGCCGCAGGTCCCTCGACATGGCCAAGCGCTTTTAGCTTCACAGATTCCTTAGCATAGTAGTCAGCCAGGCTCGTAAATGGCGGCCGGATGATCTCGCTTTGCAGGAAAAGCATGAACGCTAAGATGATTGCTCCGCCTGCCCAGATGCCGACAGAACCAACGCGCGGCTTTCTCGTCTCGTCGATTTCGGCCATCGACATGCGAGGCTGGAAAAGATGAAACACAAGCCATGCTACGAAATAGGTGCATCCGGCGATGATGAATGGAACCTGGTAGCTGTCCGAATCCCTCAGTGCAACTCCGACGATGTATTGCAAGATGGCTCCGCCGATTGCGCCGAATGCCGACGCAACTCCGATCGTGAGGGCAACGGCGCTCTTCGGCAGCGTGTCCGAAGCCGCCGTGAACATGTTCGAAGACCACCCTTGATGCGATGAGGCCGCCAGCGCGATCAATCCAACGGCAACCCAAAGCGATGGAATCCCGAATACGAAAGGCACATCGGGCAGCTTGCCGACAAACACCACGGGAACCACGCCGCATGCGCAACACAGCAGTGCGAACTTCCGAGCATAGTTCACGGACCGGCCCTTGCGGATCAGATGGGTCGATATCCAGCCGCCGCCGATAGCACCAAAGTCGGCAACCAAATAGACGATGATTACATAGAGGGCGGATGCTGCCGGCGCAACATGGAACTTATCAACGAGAAACTTCGTGGTCCACAGCAAATAGAGCCACCACGGGCCGTCGCTGAACAGGCGAGAAAGTGCGATGCCCCACATTTGGCGTTGCTGGAATAAGGTGACATATCCGATCGATTCAACTGTATCCGGCGGATCGCTCCGAATAAAAGCCAGTTCTTCGGCACTCACTTTGGGATGGTTCTCAGGCGTTCGATACATCCGATTCCAGAAGAACACGCCGATGAATCCAAGAGCGCCGAGAATGAAAAAACAAACGCGCCAGCCGAAGGCGACTGCAATCCAGATGCTAGCCGGAGCCAATACCGTGCCAATATTCGTGCCGCAGTTGAACAAACCTGTCGCCAAAGCTCGTTCTTTCTTTGGAAACCACTCAGCGACCGTCTTGATGGCAGAAGGGAAGTTGCCGGACTCGCCGCCGGCAAGGGCAACGCGCATGAACGCCAAACCCGGTAACGATGCAACCAAAGCATGGCCCATCGCCGCCAGGTTCCAAATGCTGAACGTGATGCTCAGGCCTTTCTTGGTGCCGATATGGTCAACGAATTTGCCGACGAAGACCATGCCGAAGCCATACATCAACGTGAAACACATGCCGAGGAATGCCAAGTCCGTGGGACCAAGGCGTAGCTCATCCTCAAAGAACGGCACCAACTGGCCGAATACCGACCGGTCAATGTAATTGATGGTGGTGACAACGAAGAGCAAGAAGCAAATCCGCCACCGGTAGTTTCTCTTCAGTTCCACCCATCTCTCGCCCCAAGTTTGCGATCTGTAGCTTTGCGTTTCCATTCGGCAGGCTCCAACCCCTTTGATTACGAACGTTCGAGAATGGAGTTAAACAAGGGCTACAGGTTTTCCTGCGCGGACGTGCCAGATAAGGCGATCTGGTAGCATTTAGGATGCCTTGCCTATGAGCTGGCAAGTTGCGAAGAGCCGTCTATGTCCAACTATTTCGATATTAACATTGCCGCCAAAACTCCGTCTGTATTAATCGCAGCCCTTAAAGGTGAGAACTCTGCCCTCGACCAGTTTCTGGCTGTCGAGGTCTATGCTAACGAAGATCCGGCCTATCTGCTTGCGGTCAAGAAACGATATATCGAAACGTTGGAAGTCCACCGGCAGAGAGTAGGCGAACAGCCGACGATTCTAGCCCGCGCTCCCGGCCGTCTCAACGCTTTTCTCGAATATCTGGACATGTGCGCAGGCGACCACATGTCGACGACGATCGACGGCGACATCCCGATTGCGTTTTCTCCTAGGGACGACGACCGGCTGATCGCCTTCAATGTGAGCAAGCTCTTTCCTGAGACGAACGTTTCGATCGAGGAGCAATTCCATGCGTTTCGAAGCGCTCCGATGGAAGGCTCGGCAGCAGAAGTCGAAGACAATTGGGACAACCGATCGCTATACCACCCCTATGCTGGCCGCCCGGCAGGGCATTGGATGAACTATGTGCTGAGTCCTTACATGAGGGCTAAATGGGACCAGCCAGATCAAGCCATTCTCGGCGCGGATATCACGTTCGGTCCGGCGACAGCCCCGTTTAGGGCGGGGACCAGTTCCTCGTCGGCCATCGTCGTTTTGGCATTCCTCACGATGTTCCTAACGAACAAAAACCGTCTTCCGAAGTGGCAAGTTAAAGACGTCTGCAAGTTCCTCGGCGAAGCGGAATGGTATGTGGGCACCCATGGCGGGGCCAACGACCAAACGACCATTCTCCGCAATCCGGTCAACAGCGTTGTCTATAACAGGCACAGCCAGGCCGAACTCGACAGCACGCCGCTGCCGTTCCTCAAGGGTATCCATGTGGTACTCGCCAATTCGCTGTGGGAAGTCAATAAGACGACCGTAGGCAACCAGAGCTTCAATATGCGAAAGGGCTGGATGCAGATGGGCGACGAGATCATGAAGTTGGTCATTGACGAAGTAGTGAAGGCTATCGGCAGCGGCAAGGCAACATGCGATGGCTGGCTGACGAATCTGGTTCGGTCTCGCTTCGGATTCGATCCGGGCATCGTTCCTGTTGAGCTGGAATCGAACCTGGAGTATTGGGAGAAGATCAAACAGAACTACAAGAAGTTCGGCAGCCTGTGCGACGACATCCTAGGCATCCCGAACAGCGCCATTGCTGAACTGGTGCACTTGTTACCGGTTAAGATCGTCCCCGCCGATGCCGCCAGGCTTCTCGGAAAGGATGTTGAGACCATCGAGAGGGTCTACACGAAGCCCAAGCGAGATATCGGCGGCTACCACCTTCGAACAACGGCCCGTTTCTTCCACAAAGAGAACCAAATCGGCAGGTCGCTTGAGAGGATGTTCCTTGAAGCCGAACAACGGCTGAAGAAAGGCGAGGTCACCGTCGACGATCCGTTCTACGATGCCTATCGAATCAAAGTGGGGCAAATGGTTGACGAACTTCAGGACGCCATCTGCTTCGACTTTCGAATATCCACCCAACAACTCGATTTACTACTGACCGTCGCCCGTCGCGGACCCGGCTATCTGGGCGGCAAGCTGACCGGAGCAGGGAAGGGCGGCTGCGTTTCGATCCTTGTTCGCGCTGAAGATTCCGACATCATGTGCGAGTATCTTGATCGCGAATACTACTCGAAACCTGAGAACTTCGAGTTTTATCGGATGGTGCTAGAGGATGACCTGAAGAACGGCGCACCGGGATCCGTCGAGCGTGAATCCGCCGAAGAAAGACTGGCGATTCTGGAGAACGCGTTGACGCGGATCAAGGACCAGCGGCGAGTGATCACGTTCAGCCGCGGAGCTTGCGCGATACCGGTTTAACAAAGGATTCCGACGTGTCTGACTGTCCGACAAGTCAGATGCTAGAAAGGCCGCTTACTATCTAAGCGGCCTTTTTCGAAAATAACGTTGTCCTACTTCAGCAGGTCGGCTTCCTTCGTGCGCTCCCACGGGAAGGCGGGATTGCCGAAGTGGCCGTTTTTCGCCGTCTGTTTGTAGAGAGGTCGGCGAAGATCGAGGTGCTTGATGATTCCAAGCGGAGACATGTCGAATGCTTCCTTCACTTTCTTGGCGATCTTCTGTGGATCCTCTTTCTCGGTGCCGAAGGTTTCGACTTCTACGGCGACCGGCTGGGCTACGCCGATAGCGTAGGCGAGGGCGATCTGTACGCGATCAGCAAGGCCAGCGGCCACAATGCACTTCGAGACGTGGCGGGCCATATAGGCTGCGCTGCGGTCGACCTTTGTAGGGTCTTTGCCGCTGAACGCGCCGCCGCCGTGCGGGCAGTATCCGCCGTAGGTGTCGACGATGATCTTGCGTCCGGTGACGCCAGTATCTCCCTGCGGGCCGCCGATCTCGAACCGGCCGGTGGGGTTGATGTGGTACTTAATATCGTCGGTCACATAGTTACCGTATTCGGCGAGAACGGGGTTGATGATGTGGGTCTTGACAACTTCCTCGACAGCCGCCTGATCCAGAGTCGGGGCGTGCTGGTGAGAAAGTACGATCGTGTCGATCTTGACCGGCTTGTTGCCATCGTAAACCACGGTGACCTGGCTCTTGGCGTCCGGTCGCAGCGCGAACGACGGGTGTTTCTTGCGAACTTCGGCGGCCTTTCGCGTCAATGCATGGGCGATGGCGATTGGCAGCGGCATCATCTCGGGGGTCTCGTTTGTCGCCATGCCGAACATCATGCCCTGGTCGCCTGCTCCGCCTGTATCGACGCCCATGGCGATGTCTGGCGACTGGGACTGAATCGCAACCATGACGCCGCAAGTGTTGCCGTCAAAACCGAGTTCGGTGTCGACATAGCCCACTTCGTTGATTGTGTCGCGGACGATTTTGGCGACTTCGACGTATCCGTCTACTGTCACTTCGCCAGCGACAACGGCCAATCCGCGGGTCAGAAGCAACTCAATGGCGACGCGCGCCTTGGGATCTTGGCGCAAGCAATCGTCAAGCAAAGCATCGGCGATCTGGTCGGCAAGTTTGTCGGGATGCCCCTCGCTGACGCTTTCAGACGTGAAGGTTCGCAAGTAACTCATTCTAGCCAAGAATAGTACCAGAATGCGCCTGAAGACGGCGAGCTAGAACTGGTCGGTCAGGTACATCTGCGGACAGGACGGACATTTATAGCCCATAAAATGCAATTCTTGCTTTTGGCTTTTGAGGTTAAGGTTGCACATCTTGGCGACAGATGCCAAGCCGAACCACTCGGAGTCCTTCCCGACTCCCCACTGGTCCGGCACATCGTTGGCTACGCACTCGCGGATCGTTCCGCCTTCGACGCAAACATAGCCGTCGTTCACTGCTGTGCACACCCGCAAGTTCCACCGCCAGTACTGCCAGCGACGTTCATCCCGTCGTAAACGGTTCGGCGACTTCTTGGCCCAGTCGTTGTATATGGTCTGGACTTCTTCGAAGGTCAAAATCCGTGCCCGGTGGTCGTTCTTCGTCTCGTCTATCTTGGCGCGCACGACTTCATCAATCGTCTGGAAACCCAATCTCTCATAGAGCCGGTGATCTTTCGCAAACAACAGAGCCGCTTCCTCACCGTTCTTTGCCGAGGCAGTAAGCACGCGCTCAAGCAACATCGCGCCTAATCCCTCGCCTCTTCGCGATTCGATCGTTGCAACGCCGGCAATGCCGATCGCCTTGCCCCATCCGAACTCCAGCGGTACGGTCGTTAGGATCGATAGCATTTCCTGGCCGTCGAAGAGAGCCCATTTGCGGTCTAGGTTGAACATCGGCTCGTTGAAGAAGATGCTTTCTGCGCGATGGTAGTCAAGCGAGAAAACATCGCATAGCAACTTTAGGAACGGTTTAGCCTCGTGCTCGCGAATTGGTCTAATATCGCGCACGCTATTCGCTCCTTGGCGGCACCGGCTCGATGCGTATTCGAACCTGGATAACTGCTCGTTCGCCGATCTTGACTCCAGATGGAATCTTCAGCGTCGTATTAAGGACCGAGTTCTCTTTTAGCCCGTCAAGTGGAAGCGGCTCCGTTTCTATCGAGACGAGCCTAGCTAATATCTCGCTCCGGCCTTCTACCTTAACTTGGTTCGGGGTAATCGTCGCGTCAATTAATCGATAGCCGATAGCAGGCTGGCCAGACCAAGTCGGCGTGACGACAAGGTACTTCGCTGTTGCTGCAGGGATCAGCGCTGGACGCACCGCCACTTCGCTGGGATCGCAGGTTACATCGGCGACAGGCTTTCCTCTGGCATTGAGCGGCTCAAGTTTCACGACATAGGAGTTGCCAGGTTCGGTTGTCGAAAGGTCCAGGCTGGCTCTGACTTGCTTGACCGATTGGACTTTGGTTCCTGCGCCGCGAATCTCGGTTTTTTGAGGTTGCAGCGTGGCGCCGGTATAAACAAGATAAGGCTTGGTCAATCCGCGTGTCTCCAGCACAATGTCTTTGACGGCGGCCTCAACTCGATCTATTTCCACCTGAACGTAGTTTCTTGACAGGTCCCATACCCATGCTGAGCCTCCCAAGCCTGGCGGCGGAGTGAAATCGACTCGGTAGCGATTGGGTTGGCCGGGTTTGGCGCTCGTCAAGTCGACTGTGGCCGATGCAGGCAGTTTGTCGATCTCCGACGGGGTCAGATCTCGGGGTCCCGAGACCTTGACTCTTATATCAAAAGTCTTCTGGCTGGTTATCACGAAGTCGGATGACGGATCTTGCAGGGTCATTTTAAAGCTGTGTGTCGACACGCGCGGCTCGGAAGTTTCGTTCAGAACATAAAGCCATAGGAAGACCGCGAGAAGGCAAGAAGAGAGTTTTAGCCAGAAGTTGTGTGCAAGCAGCCGCTTTATGAACCCGAACAGGCTGGTCTTAACAGGAGCGTCGACTTGCCGAACCGCTTTGCTCACTGTTGATTCCTCCTTTTTCGGCTTCTCGGTTTTTTCTCAGGTCTGTCGTTTTCAGGCATGATAAGTTCTCGGACCATAGCTTCTCGAAGCTCGACCGGATTTGCCACTCGTTTGAGGTGTCCGCCGACCGAATAGGAAATGGTGCCTCGTTCTTCGCTAACTACGACCGAAAGCGCGTCGATTGATTCCGTAACGCCTACCGCTGCGCGGTGCCTCATGTGGGCAGTGGAGTCGAGGCGAGAACTCTCGCTGAGGGGTAGCCGGCACGCAGCGGCAACGACTCGATTCCCTCGGATAATCGCTGCGCCGTCATGAAGCGGATTCGCGCCGTAAAACAAAGAGTTCAACAGCGGCGCGCTGACCACGGCATCCAGCCGAATCCCTTTCTCAATGATTTCGTCTAGGTTCGCATTCCGCTCAAAAACGATCAGGGCTCCGACGCGGTCTGCCGAGAGCTCCGCGGCCGCCGCAACGACTTCCTCGATGGTGTGGGTGGCGCTGTGGGAATCCGAAGCCACCAGCTTGTCCGGCCACAAACCCAGCTTGCCGAGTCCCTCTAGCGCTTGCCTTAGCTCAGGCAGCAGCAAGATGACCAACGCAACGGGACCGAGGAGGGTGGCCTTGTCGAGCAGCCAGTTGAGAGTGTAGAGCTCGAGCCACTTGCTGACATAGAGCGCTAGCACGAACGTGGCAATGCCTGCCAGAATCCGCAGGCCTTGGGTGCCTTTAATGATTGATAGGATTTTGTAAATGATGAACGCAACCAAAAGAATGTCAATAACATGAATGACATTTGAAATGGTTGCTGAGTTAGCGCCCCAAAACTCTTTGATCGATTCCAGCAAGGTTGTGTCCTGTTTGATTTTGCCAGAATTGAACTCGCGTTGTCAGCAAAAGACCCGTATTTTTATAGGTTTAGTGATATCGGCTGACGATCACCAGCGCTGCGAACGCCAAGCCGGCTATCCGGCACGTGGCATTTTGGGCCTTGGTCATTCGTCCGAGTCCAGCCAGCAACGAGATATCGGGCCAAAGCGCTAGGCCTGTCAGGATCATTATCGGATTGAATGGAAATCTGAGCACAAGGAATATGCCCACCATTAGAAGCGCAGTCAATGCATAGCCGACCATCCCTAGAACCAACTGCCGCGGAGTCATCGCCTACTCGCCGATCCTGCTACGCACAAGCTCAACCCACTTCACGAGCCTGCTTAAGTCGTGGTGAGTACGGTAGACATCGCGGAACAGAATCTCTAAATTGCAGTCCTTGGCGGCGTCGATCGTCGCGTCGAGGTCCTTCTCAAGGGCGTCCCAGTTCGGCTCCGGTCCGCTGATGTTTCCCGGAACGGGCTTTCTTGAGAAAATAACTTCTTTGCCAAGCTTCTCGGCGATCATCTTCATATCGCACCATGGCGAGACCGATACTGCGCGGATGTTTGGAATGGCTTTGTAGATGTAATCCCACCGGTCGTGGACGGGTTCGCAACAACCGTAGTAGACGAGTCCGAAGAGCTCGGCGGCGCGGGCCATGTGCGGCAAAAACACTTCCGCGAACATCGATGGCGATATGGCGACCGTTTCTTGCGATTCACTCCATACCCAGCAGTCCTTGAGCTTGGTCTTGCCCGGTTCGTTCTTCTCGGGCAAGCCGGTGACGAATCCGGGGCTGCCCGAGCCGACGATGGTGCCGTCGTTGTTGGTGCCGAGGAGGCCTTCGCTTTCGAGCCACCTATGGCGGTTGATGCGGTCGTTGCTCAGATACGCCATGACTTCTTGCAGAGCTTCCGGCTCATCGTAGGGCCACATGTGCAAGCGCTCGTTGCCCAGCAGCTTGAAGGCGTCGTTGGTCATGCCGATATGAAGGTCGGTTGTGCCGTGGAGTTCGACGGGCATCACACCTTTGAGAATCTGACTCAGCTCATCGAATCTTTGGTTGGTTGCTTCGCGATCGACTTGCCAAGTCTGAGGCCGCAGTCTCTTGATGTCGTCCGGAGTTTGAATGGGATGGTCAAAGGTGTAGCCAGTCGAACCGCCTTCGATGTCGGTAGCGTGGTGGGCGGGCAGGTCGATTCCGTAGCCGTCTCCCCAAGTGATGTAGCTCATCTTCCATACCGGCTCAAGCACGGTGTCGTCTTTGAGCTTGGTCACCTGCTTGACCATGCGCCTCAGATCCCACTCGACGTGGCGCAGCCAGCCTTCTTTGATGACGAGTTCATCTTCCTCGATGAAGCCCTCGACTGTCCACACCTCGAACAATGCCATCGGCCGCTCGGCCTTGCGGTCTTTGAGCGCAGTCCACTGGCGCTTGCGCTTGGCCATGATCGGGTCGTTGGCAAGCTCCATGACTTGCGCGGCGAGTGCGCGGAGGACTTCGATGGGCGTGGCTTCTGGCATGACGGGGAGAGATTACCAGAGCGACGGGGGAGGAAGTGGCGGAGAGGGTGGGATTCGAACCCACGGAGGCCTTGCGACCTCACCGCATTTCGAGTGCGGCGCACTAGACCACTATGCGACCTCTCCGAGGGCAAATTATGCCAGAAAACTCTCGCTCCGCGCACCCCCTCGGCCGCAAACTCCAGCCGAATCGCCTATCGGGCCAGCCGAGCAGCTGCCTCATCTAAGCTTAACGGCCCTGTAATAGAGCTGCCGTCGACCAGATAGTAGCCGGCTGGACGGTTCGTCAGGTCTGGCCGCACATTGCCCAAACATGGCGCGACGAGCCGAGTGGGAACACGCTGATATAGCATCGCAGCGCGCTGAGCAGCGTTCGGACCGACGGCAAAGGCATGCGTGTTATCCAGCAGGCCGAGGCTGGCCGAATAGTATCCTGAGGCCGTCGGACCAACGGCTTCGGCAATTTGAGTGAACTCCTCCATCACCGAGTAAGCATCTTGGGCAAGCCGGGTTGCCATGTTTGTTAACTTCTTGTTCGGGCTATCCGATAGATCGCGCAAGAGCCGTCCGTAGGCGTTCCCAAGCCGAATGATCCGCGCGCTGCACGATTCGTGGGTGGTGTCGGCGATTTCAGGCAGGTTGCGGCAATTGGGGATGAGGGGATCCTCGGTGGACATCGACCAAATGCCGGGCTCGGAGGTCTGAAACAAGTCATGGGCTCTATTCAAAACCCGCAAGCCCTGCTCGAGACTCACCACCCGTCCATTCGCCAGGAAGTCCTGGAGGGCCGCGTCGGCATAGGCCAAATAGTCGCCAAGATAAGCGTTTTGTTTGCCGACCAACATGAGACCGTGGACAACATCTGCGCCGACCAGGAAATCGCTGCACTCGTCGAAGAGCCGAGTCGCAATAGCCATGCGCTCTGTGTCGCCCCATAGCCTCGCGACGTAGATCATCTTGGCAGCGCAGACAAGGTTAACTTCGGCAAGCGATTCGCCTGCAAAGGTCGCCGGACGTTCGGCAGATGATCGGCGGAGTTCTTCCAGTACAATCTCCAATTCCTTCTTTTGCGTTCGAATCAGCAATGGGTCCGACAGCATGCACACCATCAGCCGATTGGTCTCAACTTGTAGCCCGAGGTGCTCGCGTGCCCAAGCATAGATGTCTATGCCGTCTTTCAGCTTCAATTGGCGTAGCACTCTGGGAGGAAAACTGGAATGAGGACTGCGATAAGCTCTGCTTTCGTCGCCAACTCGGCAAGCGCGAATGAGTCCGCGGTCCATGAACTCGTTTGCAAGCGAATCGAAGGTCCGTTTAGCTATGTAGTCGTAGAACGGCTCGTTCATTTCCTTGCCTGCCAGGGCCAAGACCTGCATCATCTCAGCGTTGTGCACGGCCAGTTTGTCGAACTGCGGAGATTTCCAGTCAAGCGAAAGGCTCCTTAGGAAAAAGCCGCCGTCAATCCAGTCGAAGCTGGCTCCCCGCAAGGCTGCATCGACTGCACTCCTAAATTGCTTGAAGTCTTTACGCAGTAAGAGGAAGCGAAGCGAGTTAGGTAGCAAACGCTGGAATCCTGGGTCCTTGCTCGGTGGCAATATAGTCTGAAAGCCGCCGTATTCCGGGCTTGATGCCTGGGCTAGCGTTGCGGAATGGGCTTCGAAATCGGGAACGCCTTTCGATTCATGGCTGAACAGCATCTCAAGGTCGTTCTGATGCATGGCGCCTTGCTCAGTCATGGCAGTGTTGGTTGAACTCTCCGATTTTAGCAGCTTCAGCACGGCCAACAACCGACTGATGAGTGTTGACGTATCGTAGTGGCCGAACGGGCTGCGGAAAAGCATGACGTCGAACGGTTTGGCGTCCGGCGTCAGGAACCAAATCTGATACTCTGGCACTCCGCCGATTGCCGGCCTCGAAATCGGAGCCATGGCATTCATCCAATAAGGATCGACCGACCCGTCAACGCGAATGCTTATAAATGAGCGCTCCATTAACGCGGCTACATCGATGTCGGAGAAAATGCGTTCGTCATAATCGCGGCCGAAGCTGCTCCATGGGGTTCCCACAAGCATCATGATGGGTTTGCCTTGCCTGCGCGCCTCTCGGAACGCCTTCTCGCCCATCGGATACCACTTGACCTTTTGATACGCGGCTTGCTTCATGAACTCGCCGGACTCGAAGGCTAAGCTATTCGGTTTGCCGAGCGGAATGAGCGGCTTGAACTCCTTAGCCACAATCCCAAACAATGTTAGGATCGTTAATACGAGAACTGCTAGGCCGAAATTGGGTTTACGCATACCTGCCAACCATTATTATGGCCGCTGTGCTAAAATCTAACTCTATGCCCATCAGCCTAGAAGAAGTGCGCCACGTGGCAAAACTCGCGCGTTTGAACCTGGAAGAAGTCGAAATGCTGGCTCTCCAAGGCGAACTGAACGCGCTCTTGGGGCATTTTTCCGATATTCAAGATATTGATGTTGCCGGCGTCGAACCGAATGCGCACGCCGTCCAAGTGCAGAATGTTTGGGCTGAGGATGCAATCGGCGAAGTCCTTGAGCGCGACACGGCATTGCGGTCTGGGCCGTTAACCCGCGCTGGCTTCTTTGTTGTTCCGACAATCATCGAGGACTAGCCTTGATGTTCAATCTCACTGCTTCCGAACTTGCCCAGAAACTGGCTTCGCGCGAACTCAGCGCCGTCGAGGTTACCCAAGCCTATCTCAGCCGCATCGAATCGCTTGATCCTCAACTTGGGGCGTTTCTGACCGTATCCCCCGAGACCACCCTGGATTGGGCTAAGTCGGCTCAAGACAAACTGGACCGTGGCGAAGGAGGCTCGTTGACAGGTGTTCCAATCGCCGTCAAGGACAACATCTCGACAGAAGGCGTGCGCACGACTTGCGCATCGAAGATGCTAGAGAACTTCGTTCCACCTTACGATGCGACCGTGGTCAAGAAGCTGAGAGACGCTGGTCTCGTGATGGTCGGCAAGACGAACATGGACGAGTTCGCTATGGGCACGACCACAGAGAACTCGGCCTTCCAGCTTACACGCAACCCGTGGAATCTGGATCTCGTGCCTGGCGGATCGTCAGGCGGATCGGCAGCCGCCGTGGCTGGCAATTTAGCGCCGCTTTCGTTGGGTTCGGATACCGGCGGATCGATTCGCATGCCTGCGGCTTTATGTGGCATCGCAGGATTCAAGCCTTCCTATGGCCGATGTTCGCGGTATGGGCTCGTGGCGTTCGGCTCCAGCCTCGACCAAATCGGACCGTTCGCGCAGTCGGTCGAAGATATTGCTTTGCTTTCGGAGGCTATAACGGGCCACGACGCGATGGATAGCACGTCGCTTCGGTTGCCGCCGATTTCGGCTTCGGCGATTCGGCAAGGAAGTCTCAAAGGCTTGAAAGTCGCCATACCATCCGAGCTGATGGGCGAAGAGCTTCAGCCTGGCGTTCGTTCTGAAATCCAGAAGGCCATCGACTCACTCGCCCGAGAAGGCGCAGCCGTCAGCGAGATCCACCTGCCTAGCCTGAAGTTCGGCGTGACCACCTATTACATCATCGCTCCTGCCGAAGCAAGCAGCAACCTCGCCCGGTTCGACGGAATACGATATGGGTCGCGCATTGCCGATGAGAAAGACGGTCACATCGAGATGGTTGAGAAGACACGCGCCAAGCTATTCGGCCACGAGGTCAAAGCCCGAATAATGATCGGAACCTATGCGCTTTCGGCAGGCTACTACGACGCTTTCTACAACCGTGCGCAGCAAGTCCGCGCGATCATGAAGCAAGAGCTGTTGGCAACACTCAAAGACTACGATGTTATCCTGACGCCAACGAGCCCTGTGACGGCTTTCAAACTCGGGGAAGTCAGCGATCCGATGGCGCTGAAGCTGCTCGACCTTTGCACGATTCCCGCTAACATGGCCGGCATGCCGGGCATCTCCATCAACTGCGGGTTCGCAGACGGTCTGCCGGTTGGTTTGCAGCTGCTGGGTTCTCCGCTTGAGGACGAGAAGCTGCTTCAAATCGCTTATACTGTAGAGCAAGCATTGCCGGATGCGCGCAAGCGGGCGCCGTTCGGATAGGCTGAGGAAACCCATGGACGACATCGCGATTCGAGATAAAGAGATCCTGCGTCGCGAGCTGTTGTCAGGCAATCGGATTGGGCAGTTCTTCATCAGCCTTGTCCTTTCTGTAGCCATCGGTGTGCTTGTTGGGATGGCAAGCCGGTCTGGAATCGTGGCATCAATCGTATCTCTGGCTTTTTTAGCGAGCTTGGTCGGATTTGTTTTCGCAGCTGCCAAGCAAGACGCAGAAAGAAAGAAGTTCATCGACAAACGCTTTGAAGGACTTTGGGAGACTTGCCAAGACCGAATGGCGAGGTTCGAGGAAGTTCTTCGCAAAATGAAGAAGGACAAGATCGCTGATCTTCAGCTTATGCCCGAGACGGTTCGAGAAGTCTCCGAATCGCTTTATCTAGCCTTGCGCAGAGCCGATATCGTCGCCTATGAAATCAACCAATCCGAACAAGGCATTACTCACAGCCCGCCGATGATCGTGGAACCGACGGACCCGCAAGCGACCGAGCTTTACCGAATCGCCGACCGCAATGTTCAGGAGTATCGGAAGCGCTATGCCGCCGTTATGGGAGGCGTTCAGCGCGCCGAAGCCCAGAGCGCGGTGTTCATCACAACACTCGACAACCTTCGGCTGAAGATGCTCGGATTTCGACTGGTCGGCAAGACTCCCGAAGTGCCCAGTGTCGATTTCCTCGATGCTTTGGCTGAGGCTCGCCTTCAACTCGACGCCATTGACAAAGCTCTAGATGAGCTGGATTTGAATATCTATCCGAAGATGGTTGCGGTGGTTGAGGCGGAGGAAGCGCCGCTTAATCTGGGGTAGTTATTTCAGAGAAGCGCATTGCTGGCAGTTATCGTACCGGGATCGCTGGCGGCCTCGCCGGCTTATTCATCAACAACCCGTGGCCGAAGGTTGCGTCTTGGCGTATCGGTTTTAGAGCCAGAATATTCGTCGCCGGAACAACCTATACGGCGTCTACACCGAAATCCGCCTCTGGGAAAAGAAAGCAAGAACTTCGAGCGGGATAGCTGGGAGCGCCGGCACCTCTGCCGGCAGGCATCGTAGCCAACAGGTTCGTTCTTGCATAAACATTAACCTGCGTCAGCAAATCTTGCGAATCCCATTGCCAAGGCCCATAATGGAAAAGGCAAATGTCAGTAACAATCAGGGATGTGGCAGAGGCGGCCGGAGTGTCGCTGATGGCGGTGTCAAAGGTTTTGCACGGCCGTGGCGCAAGCGTCCGCGTCAGCGTGAAGACCGCCGAGCATATTAAGGCTACAGCCGAATCGCTCGGTTATCGGCCCAATGCCTTGGCGCGAAGCCTCAGGCTGGGCAAGACCGATAACATCGGCGTCCTGTTCCAGGGCTTCGAGCACCTGAAACAAGGCTACTACGTCGAGCTGATGAACGGGTTGCTGACCAAGGCTTTCGAACACGGGTACAGCTTAACCATATGCCCAAAACTGACGAACCCCGCCGGTCCCGACGTGCTCAGCGACGGCAGATTCGATGGCATTATCTGGTCGAAGCTCCAAGACGATCCGGTGATGATCGAAGCGATTGAGAACACCAAGCTTCCAGTCGTCGTCCTCCATGTTCCGATCGAGAAGCGGTTTCGAAACGTGCCGACCCTTTGTTGCGATAACTGCCAAGGTCTTGACCTCGCCGTTGACCATTTGAAACAGCTCGGCCATAAGCGGATCGCCTTTTTGTATGAAGATATCCAGTCTGATTTTGTCGAAACAAAGGCCCGGATCGAAGCATTCGTGATTGCCATGAGCAATCATGCCTTGCCGGCCAGTTATGACGATGTCTATCGTATGAAGGACGACGGGACCGACTTCATGGAGTGGCGGAGCGAAAACGGCGAATACACAGCCGCGGTCACGAGAGGCGAATGGTTCGCCGCCCAGATATTGGAGCGAGCGGCCGAGGCAAGAATCAACATTCCCAACGATTTTTCTTTGGTGTGCTTCGATTCCACTGGTCTATCAGAATCATGCAAGCCGAGGATGACTGCCATACGCCAGCCGGTCGAAGATATGGCCATGAAGGCAATGGAAGTGCTTCTCGATCAGATCCGGCTTAGGTCGAACCGAGCTGAGCATCTAAACTTCTCCTGTAGTCTGGATGTGCGCCAGTCGACAGCCAAACCTTGCATATAAGGGACAGGCCGAATACTCATCCTGAGCTAAGCGACACTTGTTTTTTAACATGCTCAAAGTTTAGGCGTGCCACCCGATCTCGTGTTTGACGCATTTTCTTTTACGCGAGTATTGATGTTATATTACTTTTGTGGTGGTGGTGAAGCATAATAGGAGGAGCAGGTTCCGAACGAACCTGTTGCCGATGTTTGGGGGACAGCCTAATATCCATGATGCACGAAGTGACGCCGAGACTAGCGCCAACACATATTCGAGATCGCGTCTTTGGATGCTTCGCCTGCAAGATATTGGGATTCCTAGTAGGCTCGGAGCCTCAGCTTCTTGACCATCTTTCGGCCGAAAACGTGCACACATGCAGCAAGTCTGTTGTTTTCGGCTTCCTAAACCATGACCTTGCGAGTTATGACGCATATAAGAAGAGGCAAGGACATCCGTCATCATACGATATTGCTCAAGAATGGCTCGCCAAGCATCAATATGAGAACCGTTCGCTTGATCAGGTTTACGATAACCTCAGACGAGGACTATTTCCTCCGATGTCCGGCAGCTACCGTCGAAGATCAGCCGATCCTGCAGTGTGCTGGTCTCGAGGCAACCTCTGGGTGCTCTTAAATCAGCGCGATGCTCAGCGGCTCGATAAGGCCATTCGGGCAGACGCTGAGATTGACTGTTGCGCTAACGGCACCAACTCGTATGCTCCAGCACTAGCTGCGGCTCAAGCTCAAGTTCTGTCTGGAGCTTCGGTTCAGGCTGCTTTAGAACATGTGATGGAGTCGATTGACTTTGCTTCTGCTTCGATGGCGATTGGATTCGCTTTAGACGCCGCAAAGGGATACCACGACCCGCAAGAGGCGATGGACTCGTACCTGTTCAGCTGCAAGCGCAAGGCATTGACTGAGACAGGTGTCAAGTTCGGCGCATTGACCTTGCTTTGGATGCATTGTGACGGTTCAATGGCTCAAGCCTTAACAGTATCGAATCAGGCAGGATTGCTCGATTCTAGTTTCGGAGCAGCGTTGGGCGGATTGCTCGGGCTGTCGTCGGGATTGTCAACGGTCGGCAGCAAGCTGGCTGATCCGATTCTCGAACGGATGAAATCAGTCAGAATTGCCCCTGATCAAACTATCGACTTAAACGCATTCGTTGATGAAGTCGCCAGTGAAGCAGCCAAAGGCGGCTCGGACATGGCCCCCGTGGCCGAACTGCAAGCCGAGTACCGTAGCCGCAAGCAGGACCCGCCGCCGAAAAAGTCGCCGTACCGCATTGCGATATCAACCGACGGTATTGAAATCGAATTCGACTACATACACGAGCCGGAGTTTCATATATGCAGTTCGCGAATGCTTAGCTTAAGCATCCGGTGCAAGGATATCGAGAAGCGCCATTTGCGCGTGAGTTGGAGTGTCAATGAAGGTGCTTCTATTAGTCCAGCAGTTACGGAGTCGATTCTTCACCCCAATACGCGGCGCGTGTTCACAGCCAATTGCTTTGCCTACCGAGCCTTGGAATGGATCGAAGGTTCGGTGAACATCGGATGCGAGACGAACGGGAATATCCAAATACCGTTTGCTCTGGCTCTGGCGCCAACAGTCCGCTATGACTCGTTGACTCTAAAACCAGGCACTACGATTAGCGCGGATTCGGAGGCCAATTCAGCACCCGGATGCTTGAAGTACGTAATTGACGGCCAGATTGGAGACAAGGATGATGAGCGCCATGTGTTCTGGGAATCGGATGATACTGAGAACACCCATTGGCTGCAAATCAATCTGCCGAAGCCTATGCGAACGAATCGCATCATCGTCCATTTTGCCGACCGCTGCTGCCATCCGTCAAGTTTCAAGGCAATGGTCAACGATGGCGGCGCAACTTGGACGACCGTTGGCGAGGAAATCGAATATGTTAATGATAGCTTTTATGAAGTTGGACCAATCGATATAAAGATCAAGAGCTTTCGCTTTGAAGTGACTCGATCGAGCGACAGGCTTAACCCTTATGTGACCAAAGTAAGCGAGGTAGAAATGATCCCACTCGGCAGGGGTCGCAACCGGGTAAGGTGAGACATGGTAATAACGACACTTACCTTAGCGCTCGTTGCACAGGGCACAACGGGCGATACGCGCCTCATGCGCGATCCTGACATTTATGGCAACAAAGTGGTTTTCACTTATGCCTCCGATTTGTGGTTATACGAGATAGGTGGAGGGCCTGCTCGAAGACTCACATCCCATCCCGGACTGGAATCCAATGCCCGATTCTCGCCGGATGGTTCGCAGATTGCGTTCTCTGCGTCCTACGATGGACGAACGAACGTTTATGTCATGCCGTCAGAGGGCGGCGAACCAAAGCGGCTGACCTTTGAGCCCTACGGCGACTCGGTCACGGGTTGGACGCCGGATGGCAAAATCACCTTTACCAGCACTTCTGGAGCTACTTGGTATCCGTTAAGCCGAGCTTGGATGGTTCGTCCGACGGGAGGGCTTCCGATCGAGACGGGCATCCTGGAATGCACCGCGATGAGCGTTTCGCCTGACGGAACCAAGATCGCCTATAACCGCAACGGATCGGCTGGCTTCAACTGGCGAAGGTATCGAGGCGGCACCCAGGGCAAGATTTCGATTTGGGATCTCGGCACAGAATCCTACAACGAACTCCCCGCTGGCAAAGAAAACAACTGGTACCCGCAGTGGATAGGCGAAGATATCTACTTCATCAGCGACAAGAACCAGCAGACGGTTAACCTCTATCGCTACAACACCAAGTCGAAGCAAGCCAAGCAGCTTACCGAGTTCGCCGATGGCGATATCAAGACGCTAGAAGGCGACGGGAAAACGCTTATTTTTGAGCGAGACGGAAAGATCCTGACTTACGCCTTGGCTACCGGCAAGATTGAGTCTCTTGAACCGAGAGTGCTCAGCGACAATCTGAACGTTCGGCCGACGCTGAAGAAGCTTGGCGACCAAGTGCGTTCAGTAGCCGTGTCTCCAAGTGGCAAGAGGGTCGTTGTCGAAGCTCGAGGAGAGCTGTTCAGCGTTCCCGTTAAGAGTGGCGAAACGCGCAATCTGACTTCGACTCCGGGCGCGAAGGAAACCGGCCCGATCTGGTCGGCTGACGGCAAGAACGTGCTCTATATGAGCGACGTCTCTGGCGAGGACTGTCTCTATACGGTGCCTCAGCTTGGCGGCAAAGCAACCAAGATTGACCTCGATCCGACGCATCGGCTCGATGGCTATCGCTGGTCGCCTGACGGAAAGACCGTATCCTATTCGACGATCGACGGAAACATGTACTTGTTCGACTTGGCAACCAAGAAAACGGTCCAGGTTTTCAAGAACGACTTCGGCAGCGCCGGCGGCTACGATTGGTCGCCAGACAGCAAGTGGATCGTTTACAACAAGGCAGGAGAGAACCTGTTCGGCGCGGTCTACATGTATGAGGTTGCGACACAGAAGTCCACAAAGATAACGGAAGGCTACTATAGCGACTCCTCAGCCTCATTCGACTTGTCTGGCAAGTACCTTTATATCGTTTCTGGCAGAACATTCAGTCTCGCGCCGGGTGAGATGGAATTCGAAGGAACCTTGGGACCGATGCGGCGGGTCTATCTGATTCCGCTCAGCGCGAAAACAACGAACCCGTTCTTGCCGAAGATCGACGAGGAGCCCGATGCTGACAAAAAGCCGGAAGTTGCCAAGCCCGAAGACTTGAAGAAAGTTGACCTCGACGGCATGGCAGATCGAGCCATTCCTCTTCCGATGGGACCGGACCAATATAATGCGGTAATCGGTGTCGAAGAAGGCGTTCTGATTGTCGTCGGCAACAAACTCGTGCAGTTCAGCGTTGCCGCAAAGACTCCTCAGGATGTCGTCGCTGGCTTTGGTTCACTCGACCTGTCGCCAAAACGCGACAAGATGGCCTTTACTTATGGCCCGATGGTTTGCGTCAGCGACGTGCGGCCGGGAGTCGATCCGAACCAGGCGCGTGTAAGCACCTCTGCCGTAGAAGCGTTTATCGATCCTCGAGCGGAATGGAAGCAGATCCTTTGGGAGACCTGGAGATTCGAGCGCGACAACTTCTACGATCCTAAGATGCTCGGCCTCGACTGGAAGGCTATCGGCGACAAGTATGACAAGCTGATTCCTTTCCTTGGCCATCGCGACGACCTGAACTACGTTCTTGGTCTGCTCATCGGCGAACTCGGAACATCCCATGCCTATGTTGGCGGCGGTGACTACGGTCTAAGCCTTCCGGGGCCGAACATCGGCATGCTCGGCGCTGACTACGAAACCTATGGCGGACGTGTGCGCTTCAAGAGAATCTTCAAGGGCTTCAACTACGACGACTCGCTGAGAGGGCCCTTGGGCGATCTCGGAATCGACGTGAAAGAAGGCGAATACCTGCTGGCTATCGATGGCAATGAGATCACCGACAAGACGAATCCCAGCGAGTTCCTTGTTGGAAAGGCCGGCCGAACGGTCGTCCTTAAGGTGAACAACAAGCCAACGATGGAAGGCGCTAGAGAAGTGCGCGTTCGGGCGATCGCCAACGACATGAGCATTCGTCAGACAACTTGGGTTGAAAACAACCGCAAGAAAGTCGCCGAACTGTCCGGCGGCAAGATCGGCTATATGCACGTGCCGAACACCAGTGAAGAAGGTCTCATCGGCCTTCTCAAGGGCTACTACTCGCAGAGCAACAAGGAAGCCATTATCGTTGACGAGAGGTTCAACGGCGGCGGCAATATTCCCACAATGTTCGTCGAGAAACTAGCGAGAAAAGTCATGACGGCGATCAAGGGACGCTACAACAAAGATGTGCCGTTCCCGCCGCAAACTCCGCAAGGTCCGATGGCCATGCTCATCAACGAGTATGCCGGCTCTGGTGGCGACCTGTTCCCGTGGTTCTTTAAAGATCAGAAGCTTGGTCCGCTGATCGGCAATCGAACTTGGGGTGGCTTGGTTGGCATTAATGGGGCAAAACCGCTGATTGACGGCGGCTTTGTCACAGCGCCCGGCTTCGGTCTTTACGACGTCAAGACCGGCAAGTGGATCGCAGAGAACACGGGAATTGATCCCGACATTCCTGTCGATGCGCGGCCTGACCTGATTGCCAAGGGCAAGGACCCTCAGCTTGAGAAAGCAGTCGAATACCTCTTGAATGAAATCAAGAAGGGTAAGGCTGCGATCAAAGAGCCGACAGGATATCCGCGGGTGAAGTAAGCTTCATCAGTTGCCTGAAGCCCCAGCGCGTTTTTGCGCTGGGGCTTCGTTGTTTAAAGCTCCAAGAACCACTTGTGGAACCGAGTGTCGGCTGTCAGCTCAGGATGGAACGACGTGCCGACGAGGTTGTTTTTCCGTACGGCAACAATCTTTCCGCTATATCGCGCCAGTTCATCTACGCCTTGGCCGACGCGCGAGACCACCGGAGCTCGGATGAAAACACCTAGCACGGGCTCATCGAGACCCTTCACTTCAACCGAATCCTCGAAGCTGTGGACTTGTCGGCCAAATGCGTTGCGCTCAACAGAAATATCAAGAAGGTTGAGCGTGTACTGGTCAGGTCTGCCTTCGATGTCTGAAGCCATCATGATCATGCCCATGCATGTTCCCCAAAGAGGCATGCCTTGCTTGGCCCTCTCGATAAGCGCATCGCCGAGTCCATAACGCTGCATCAGCAATCCTACGGTCGTGCTTTCGCCGCCGGGGATAATCGCGCAGTCAACGTTTGTCAGGTCCTCAGGAGTGCGCACTTCGACAACCTTGAGACCATCAAGCTTGGTCTTCTTAAGGGATGTAATGTGTTTTTCGAAGTCGCCTTGAACGGCAATCACTCCTGCGGTTAAGGACATGCTTCGAGTGTACCGTTCCAAAGCCGGCCGTCACTGACGGGTCATCGTCTCGGTGTCGCCAATTCGCCTGCTATTTAGTAAGTTCGACAGCCATCATTGATCCTGGCGGCAATGATAACGAAAGCTTCTTACTCGATATCGTTAACGGAACCGCCGATTCGGTTTCCTTTACCTTCTCGGCTTCTACATTCGTTTCAACCAGGCTTGGACAGGTAACAGACCACTTCGTCGCCTTCTTGAAGCCTACGCCTGTAAATGCAATTGTTAGCTTGCATGGTCGATCGTGGTGTTTGTTGAAAAGAACCAAATAGCCTTTCCTGCCATCTGCCGATAACGATGCAGAAGCCGTTACTGCCGAGTATCCAGCGAATGATGCAGATTCACATGTCCAAACTTTTATGTTACGAATCTCGAAAGTGCCAGAGAGTGTGGCGGCATGTGGAATGACGCGCCAAGCCAAGACAATGCCAGGAGCCGATGGCAACGACTGAAACTCGCCGGTAAAGGTCTTCCACTCGCGCGCGTTCTCTGCGCCTTCAATCGCCATGCCTGAGTGGTAGGGCTCCCATCCTCGACCGTCGACCACACTGAGCCCAAGAGTGCCTTTGGTAAGGCCTTCCGATGTGCGCGCTTCGAAGGAAATCCTGTAACGAGCCCCCAGCTTGCCGGTGATTTTCGCCAGGGGCAAATGCTTCTCAGTGGAAACGTCGGCGAGCCTCGAAACGAGGCTGCCATCTGTTCCGACGCGCACAGCCATCCCTTCGCTACTGGCTTCTTCGTATTTCGTTCCCGTCATCAGGTTTCCCGATGTGACCCGAGCCGCCTTGGCTTCGTCGCCTCTCGCAGGTTGAACAGTCCCGACTCCACCTTCAAACGGTAGACGCGGCGCAATAACTTCGGAACTGACAAGCTGAGTTCCGAAGTGCTTTGCCCACATACGGTAGAGCCAATAAGCTGGCATGCGTCGGAAGCTGCCCAGGTCGTCGCGAGCCAAGCCCCAATAGCCATTTGAGAACTGCCAATAGTTGGCCATCAGAACATTCAGTTCGGGCTTCATCAGAACGCGAAGCCAATCGGCTGAGAAGAGAGCGCTTCCGAAGGAGAACCGAAAGGGAAGCGGCTTTTCCTGAACGAACATCGCGTTATATTCTGTGATCGCCAAAGGCAGTTTCTTGCCAGTCAGGGTGTCGATCCTGCGACGCAGATTCATCAGATAGAACTCGAATTGGTCTCCAGAGGCCATGCAAGCTCGCATCAATAGATCGCTTGGAGTCTCAACCGGCTTGTCGGCGGACCAAATCTGGACGGCATAGGTATGCGATATGATAAAGTCGGCGGTCTTGCCCACACCTTTTAGGACGACATCGTTCCATTCATTTTCGATGACTGGAAACGTTGTCGAGGTTAGCGCCCCGAGCTTGATTGAGGGGTCGATCTTGCGCATCCGCGTAGCGCACTCGTTGAACCACTGGACGTATTCTGCTGGCGAGAACTGCTTGCGAGGGATGACGTCGTGGTTGCCGTGGTCCGACTCGTTTCCCATTTCGAAATAGCGAACATTGTAAGGTTTAACATGCCCGTATGCGGCTCGTTTCTGTGCCCAAGGATGCGACGTATCCGATGGGGCGTTCAAGTATTCGACGAGTTCAGCGGCCTCTGCCGGTCCGCCAACATAGTCGCTAACCGTCATGAGCGGTTCTGCGCCAATAAGCCGGCAGTATTGTATGAACTCGTCGATCCCGAATGCGAAGTTCGGCCTTTCCTTAATTGAACCTACTGCCAATTTCCAGTTGAAGTTGTGAGCCAAGCATCCGCCGGGGAACCTCAGCATCGACATGCCGATTTCTTTGGCGGCCGCAAGCATAGCAGGTTTCGGCTTTGCAAGGGCAGGATCCCACAGTCCGCTACCGGTCTTTGCTGGCTCATAGTTGTGATCCTTGCCGAAGATGCCGAAGGAGTCTCCTGCTTCGGTGTTTTGGCCAAGGATATAGGCAGGCACAGGGCCAAGAGTCTTAGAGAAATCGACTTTCACAGATGCCTGAAATGCCTCTGTTTGCATCAAGACGGCAAAGAGAAAGACCATACCGGCATTCTACATCAGCCATCGATGAAACGCAGAGAACCCGTTGCTTTTCGATGCGGCTTCGTACCGGCATATAGCCAGACACGCTCTGCTTTTTTCCGTCAGAATGAGATCATGTTTGGCGAATCATTGGCAGAAGCATGGAGCAAGCGTTTTGGGGAAGAGCATCAAGGCGGCGCAGAGGCGATCTCGCAGTTCTTAACGCACCGGTCAATCCGTGAATACTCTGGCTCGGAAATAAGCCGCGACACGATTGAATTGCTTATTGGGGCTGCCGAAAGCGCATCGTCGAGCAGCAACTTGCAGCTATGGTCGGTAGTCTCAGTCCAAAAACCGGAGCGGAGAGAGGAAATGGCGAAGCTCTGCGGAGATCAAGACCACGTCCGCAAGGCCCCATGGTTTCTCTGTTTCTTGGCCGACCATTACCGACTAAGAAAAGCTGCAGAATCGAAGGGCGAGCAAGCTGCGGGCCTCGACTATGCCGAGTTCGCTCTGATGGCCGCGATCGACGCATCGCTTGCTGCAGAAAGGCTTGTATGCGCTGCTGAATCGATGGGCATCGGAGTTTGCTATATAGGCGCATTAAGGAACAACCCTCCTGGAGTTCACAAGTTGCTCAATCTCCCGCACGGCACCTTCGGCTTGTTTGGCTTGTGTTTAGGTTATCCGGCAGAAGATTGCCATGCCGAGATTAAGCCGCGTATGCTGCCTGGCAGCGTCTGGTTCGATGAAACCTACAACTTGGAAGCTAACTGCGATGAATATGACCAGCGAATGCGGCCGTTCTATGAGTCGCAGGGCATGAAGGGCTCTGTCACTTGGTCCATGCGTTCGGCTCGAAGGGTCGACGGCAGCCACATGACAGGCAGGGAAGTTTTGAAAGAGTTCTTAGAGAGCCAGGGCTTCTATAGACGGTAAATCTGCGGCCTTCAAGGGTGAACCCATTGCATTGGATAGTACAACATGTATAATCGCAATGTAACATTTGATCATCTCTGCGAACCAATTGGGCTCCAATTGCCGTCCTTGTGATGCATCAATCCTGCGGGAGTACTCTGTTGAAAAATAAAGCCTTTACCTTAATCGAACTCTTGGTCGTTATCGCCATTATTGCGATCTTGGCGGCCATCTTATTCCCTGTATTCGCTTCTGCCAAGGCGGCGGCGAAGAAAGCTGCAGCTATGTCGAACGCAAAGCAGATCGGCATAGCGATGAAGATGTACAACGCCGACTACGATGATGGTAACGTCGTTGCCTGGTATGAGTGGCATGTTCCTCTCGGACCGTATGTAAAGAACTGGCAGATCTTTACCGATCCGATGTCATCGGCAAAAGCCGTGACCATGGTGACCTACACGGCGGCCGACGGGTGCATGCTTTGGGACGGACTTACCACTTATGGCTCGTTTGGTTCGCCGATCATTGGCACTTATCCAACGAACACGCCGTGGTCCGACGACTATGCCGTCGGTTGCAGCAAGCTCGATCCGGCCCTTTACGGCCAGTTCCTTAAGAACGAAGAGCTCCTCGGCAACTTCGGGTTCAGCGGAACCTATAACGGCTCCGGCGGCCTAAACGAGAGCATGATGGACGCTCCTTCCGAGGTCATCTACATTGCGATGGCGCGCGCAAGCGGCGAAGGTCCAGACCCCAAGGCTTCGCGCGACCAGTCACCATACTTGGAGCCGGGAAGCACCAACTGGAATGAGGTCTTTAACATGCTGTCGGCGCGCCATTCCGACGGCCAAGTGGTCATATGGGGCGATACCCATGCCCGATATGTTAAACATTCCTGGCTGAAATCAGATGCCGGCAAGAAAGCGCTCGTACCCGGAGTTGCCGCGCGCAATCTGGCCAACAACGTAAACTGGTAAAGTCGCAAGCACCGTCGTGATCCAATAATGCAGCTCCCTCGCGCCGATCTGGACGAGGGAGCTGTTTTTCTTGTGCTAAGGCTTTGGCGAGATTAAAAACGCCGGTTCGGGCCCTGATGGAATTGCTGCGGTCAAAACCGCCATAATGAACCTAATATGGGCTCTGTATTGCTCGACTCTGGGGACATGAGGAGGACGCTTGGGCGCATCGCGCACGAGATTCTCGAAGCCAACCAGGGTGTAGATGATCTTGTCGTGGTTGGTGTGGTGAGAAGGGGTTGGCCCATCGCCAAACGCTTGGCTTTCCTGATGACGCAAATCGAAGGAGTGACCGTGCCGTGCGGAAAGTTGGACATTAAAGGCCACCGCGACGACAGGCCGCCTGCGGAACAGCTAGAAAGCGAGATTCCCTTCGAAGTCAGCGGCAAAAAGGTCATATTAGTCGACGAAGTCGTGTTCACGGGGCGAACTGCCCGAGCTGCGCTCGAAGCCTTGTTGGCGCATGGCAGGCCAAAGGAAGTCCAATTCGCGGTTCTTATTGATCGCGGACATCGCGAATTGCCGATTCAGCCGAATTATTGCGGCAAACACGTGGCGACTGAGAGGTCCGACCACATCATCGTCCGCGTCAGCGAGTATGACGGCGAAGACGCTGTCGTGCTTGAGCCTGCCGGCGAAGGCCAGGAGTCTTGATGAGAAGAAATCTACTGGGCATTCGGCACCTTGATCCTGAGGAAATTCAACACCTCATCGATCAAGCCGCCGATTTTAAGAAGCATATCATTAAGGGAAAACCGGTTCAATCGATGGAGCGGCACGTCATTGGAATGCTGTTCTTCGAGAACTCGACGCGGACCAAAGTGTCCTTCGAGCAGGCTGCGAATTATCTAGGCTTGAAGACAGCGAGCTTTGCGGCTCATGCCAGTTCGATGGCCAAAGGCGAGACGCTAAAGGATACGATCCTTACATTGAGATATGAGCGTCTGAATGGTTTGGTCATGCGCCACCGTCAATCCGGCGCTCCTGCTCTTGCTGCGAAGTTCTTCGGCGGACCCGTGCTGAACGCAGGCGACGGCGCACACGAGCATCCGACGCAAGCGCTTGCCGACGCCTTGACCATCACGGAAAGGATGGGCAAACTGAAGGGCTTAACCGTGGCCATCATCGGCGACGTGGATCATTCACGCGTCGCTCGGTCGAATGCTTGGCTGCTCAGTAAAATGGGTGCTGAAGTGCGCTTCGTCGGACCGAGAACTCTCATGCCCAGCCATACCGGCATGTTGCCCGGCCAGGTTTTCCACGATCTGGAGGCTGGCATTGCCGATGCCGACGTTCTCATGTGCCTCAGGCTCCAGAAGGAACGGATGGACAGTGGCCTTCTAAGTTCGGTCGGAGAATACGCCAAGCTTTACCAAATCAACCGCGAGACGGTGCGCTTGGCCAAGAAAGACTGCTTAGTCATGCATCCAGGCCCGATCAATCGCGGCATCGAACTCGACGACGTCGCAGCAGACTCAGACTACTCGGCCATATCGAACCAGGTCGAGAACGGCATATTCGTGCGCATGGCAGCCTTTAGGTGGTGCTTTGGAGGCGATGAAGAGACTGCCAAGACGGGCAAAGGGAAGAGCAAGTAATGAGAACCTTATTGAAGAACGGGCGCATTCTTGATCCGTCGCAAGAACTGGATATCGTGGGAAGCCTGGTCATCGAAGACGACCAGATCGACGAATATGGCGAAGATGTGGTCTGCGACAACGCCGATGAAGTCTTCGACTGCACCGGTCTGTGGATTACACCCGGTCTCGTCGATCCGCGGGTTCATTTGCGCGAGCCGGGCCACGAGTACAAGGAGACGATCTCGACTGGCACCCAAGCGGCTGCCGCCGGCGGCTTCACGACGATCTGCTGCATGCCCAACACCGACCCGCCACTTGACAATCCAGCGCTGGTCGATTTTATTTTGGACCGGGCCGCATCACCGGACTCGGGCGGAGTATTTGTCGCGCCGATCGGCGCCATCACGAAAGGCATGGGCGGGCAGTATCTCGCCGACATGGCAGCGCTTAAGAAGGCAGGCGTGGTCGCGGTTAGCGATGAAGACGCCCCAATCCAGAACGCACGAGTGATGTCCAATGCCATGGAGTTCTGTGTTCAGCTGGACTTGCCCGTCATGGCGCACTGCGAAGATAAGAGTCTGACCGAAGGCGGCTGCATGAACGAAGGCGCTGTGAGTTCCATGCTTGGTTTGCAGGGCATGCCTCGAAGCGCAGAGGAAATCGCCGTCATGCGAAACTGCGTGCTTTCCCTTCACACGGGCTGCCAGTTGCACATCATGCGGGTTAGCACTTGGGGCGCGGTCGAGATGATCCGTCAAGCGAAATACCTCGGCGCGCCTGTGACCTGCGACGTCAGCCCATGCCATTTCGTGTTTACCGATGAGATGGTCGGAGAGTTCGATGCGAACTTCAAGATGTTGCCGCCTTTAAGGACGCAAGTCGACGTCGATATCCTGCTGCAAGCTCTCAACGACGGAACCATCGACTGCATCGCCAGCGATCATTCGCCGCACGCCAGCCATGAGGTGCAGGCGCCGTTCGACGAGGCCCCGTTTGGAATGGTCGGAATCGAGTCCGTTGTGGGCGTCACCCTGACCTACCTGACTCACGCTGGAGTACTCACTCCTCTGCAGACTATTGATAAACTGAGCACATCGCCGGCACGCATTTTGCGCCTTGAGGCTGGAACGCTCAAACCTGGGGAGAGTCCTGTGGCCCAGGTTACTGTCATCGACCCGAACCTGCAGTGGACGTTCGATGTCCACAAAACGTTTAGCAAAGGGAAGAACACGCCGTTCCATGGAATGTCCTTAAAGGGCAAGGCTGTCCTGACCTTCTGCGGAAGCGAAATCTATCGAGATGCCTATTTTGACGAAGCGCGCTACAAAATGGTTGATTAGTCTGGGATTGGCGGCTTTGGCGGCTTGCGGCTGCCAAGCGCCGACCATTCCGAATCCAAACGACCCGGACGATGTAGGGCTGGTTACGCCCGACGTCTTGCGCACGAATCTGTCCGTTCTATATTCGTTTTTGGCAGATCGCGTCGGCAAGGGTGAAATCACTCAGAAGAAAGCTGACCAGTATTTGGCACAAGAGGCCGGAAAGCTAATCGCGCACGTCAAGGTAAAAGACATCCCAAAAGGTCAGATGTGGGAATATGCCGACATATTCAGAACCGCAAAAGATTGGAAACGGGCGAAGGAAGCCTACGAAGTAGCTGTCAAGAGCGCTAAGAACGAAGATCGGAGGATTAACGATACTTTACGTCTAGCTCAATGCACAGCGGCCAACGACGAGGTTAAGGCGGCGATCCAACTTGCCAACTCGGTCATGAATGCAAAGCCGGTGGATTCCGCACCGATCCTGCCTGCTGTTTACTTTGAGATCGTCCCAATGGCCGAAGGAAAGGGTAACGACGGCGAGTTGGCGGATCTTATTGTTCAGGCCATCAAGAAACATAAGCTTACTGTTGTCGATGAGAAGACGCCAGAAGGCCAATCTTTTCTATACGCAAGGAGCTATCACATCCGTAAGGCGGTCCAAAAGGCATACGATCTCTACATGTCTGCCGGCAAAAAGGAAAAAGCTCAATCGTGTCTCAAGATTGAGGTACCGACGTATTCTCCGCCGTTGCCGCCAGGCATGAGTCGAGAAGAGTTCGAGAAACACTTCTCAAGAAAGTCAGGCCGAACAGGTCCAGGAATGATGCCAGGCATGTATCCTCCGCCAGATAAGGGCAACCGGTAAGGCCGGCGAAGAGGCGTTTAGGGCATAATCTACAGGTGAGTTCTTACGTTCCCGAGCGTGGGGAAAGCCCTAAGGAAGAATGTGGAGTCATCGGCGTCTTCACACCAGATCAAGACGCTGCGCGTGTTACCTTTTTCGGATTGTTTGCGCTTCAGCACCGAGGCCAAGAGTCAGCAGGCATCGCCGTTAGCAATGGCAACTATGTCCGAATGCATAAGGATATGGGCCTAGTTGCGCATGTCTTCAACGAGGAAATCCTGAAGAATATGCCGGGCCATATGGCCGTCGGGCACACGCGCTACAGCACCACAGGCGCAAGCGTCCTTCGAAATGCGCAGCCGATCCACTGCACCAGTTTGGTCGGCGAAATTGCTGTTGCCCATAACGGGAACCTCATAAACACGAAGGAACTCAGGGCAGAGCTTGAGGCTGAAGGCGAGCACTTTGACAGCTCCAGCGATAGCGAGGTGATCGCCCGCATCATCGTTCGCAACATCCACGAAGGGCCAGAGAAAGCCGTTTCGGAAGTTATGCGAAGAGCTAAAGGCGCCTATTGCGTCACCGTCTTAACGCCCAAAATGCTGATCGGATTTAGAGACCCGAACGGGATTCGTCCATTGACCGCAGGCTTCTTGGGATCTGGTTTTATCATCGCCAGTGAAACGTGCGCCTTTAGCCCTCTTGGCGGCGTGCCTGACCGAGAGTTGGACCCCGGCGAGATGGTCATCGTGGATAAAGACGGGATGCGATACGCCCGCGGAGCAGAAGTCCAAAGACCGGCGATGTGCCTGTTCGAGTTCATCTACTTTGCCCGTCCTGACAGCAAGATGTACGGAGAGCTCCTCTATCGGTGTCGCGAGCGGATGGGAGAAGGTTTAGCTCGCGAGCATCCTGTTGAGGCCGATATCGTCGTGCCCGTGCCTGACAGCGGCATCCCGGCGGCTCTAGGCTACAGCCAGGTCAGCGGCATCCCGTTCCGCGAGGGCATGACCAAGAGCCGCTACATCCATCGCACATTCATCGCCCCCGACCAAAAGCTGCGAGAACGAGGCGTTCGGATGAAACTCACGCCTCTCGATGAGCACCTTAGGGGCCAGCGAGTAGTTTTGGTTGATGACTCCATCGTTCGAGCGACGACGACCAAGCAGATCGTCAAGCTGATGTTCGAAGCTGGCGCCAAGGAAGTGCATGTTCGAATAACCGCCCCTCCGATCATGTACCCATGTTTCTACGGCATCGATATGTGCTCGAAGAGCGAGCTTGCTGCCGCTCGGATGACCGTTCCGGAGATCTGCGAGCACTTAGGCGCAACTTCGCTAGGCTATCTGTCCATCGAAGGATGCGTGGCTGCTGTAGGTAAGCCGACCGACCATTTTTGCCTGGCGTGCTTCAACGGCAAGTATCCGATCCCGGTTCCCGAGGATCTTGAAAAGAACGCCTTTGAGGTTCCTCAAAAGATGGGTCAGATGGCAGCCGTTCAGAAGGACCAGCCTAGTTTGGACCTGTAGGTTTGACGCTGTCGAACAGAGCTCAAACTCGGTCTGACCTGTCTGAGAGACAAAACCTATACCCTCCTTACGCCGTTCGCCGGTAAAGCTTCACTTCGTAAGGAATCCGATCGGGCAGAGATGTCTCAAACGCGAGTGTTGTTAGCCAGAACACGATGCCGACAACTTCCTCGTCGAGACCCTCGTTGCGGAAGGTCAGCGAGCCGCGGAATCCTTCGATGACAGAGAGTTCTTCGAAGATTCGTTTAAGTTCAGATTCGAGAGAGTCGCCAAAACCGGGCTCGGAAACGCGGAAACTGACCGACGCAAGCGAACCCACCGGGTTGTCCTCGATCCGCTTGCCCAAATGGTTCGCGATTCGGCCGCGATGGACTTCCGGCACGTTTTTCGGATTCTTGAGCGATTCTACGAGCGTTCCATTGTCCATTGACACCTGAAGACCCAACTCCGCTGACGCCTCGTCTTCGTAGCCGATTAAGATCATGTGCTCTTGAGGCGATGCAGCGCTTTGCCAAACCGTTAGCGACTGAAAGCCGGGTACAGCATCCTTGAGCGCCTTCATATTCTTAAGCCGATATTCCTTAAGATTAGGGATTTCAGCAGGCGCTACGTTTATCTTCACGAGAACGGCTATTTCAGGCATGTCTCATTTTGGCCTATTCGACAGGAAAAGATACAAGCGAGGCCCTGTGGCGCGCAAAACAGCAAGCCGATAATCCTGGTGTATATGCTTGTTTCAGAGGACCTAATCCTATGGAACAGCTCCAATCGACGTTGGTTATATCCAACGATAGTCTCGGGAGGATCTTCGAACAATATGAAACGTTTCAGAAAGAGCAAAGGCTTTACACTGGTTGAAATCATGATCGTGGTTTTAATCATCGGTATTCTTCTCGCTATCGCCGTGCCGAACTTCATCAAGGCCCGCGAATCGAGCCGCAAGCAGACATGTATTGCCAACCTTAAGCAGGTTGACTCTGCGAAAGAGCAGTGCGCCATGGAGAACAAGTGGGACACCGGTCATGCATGCGACTTCGCCGACCTGGTTCCGACTTATGTGAAGACGCAGCCCAGCTGCCCGTCGGGAGGCACCTATACGGTTGCCGGAGTTGGTACAGCTCCGTCCTGCACAGTCGCCGGCCACGTTCTTCCGTAATCTAGCTTAACATAAGCACTAACGAGTAGTCAGCGACGGGCGGTGCAAATCGTCCGTCGCTTATGTGTTCTTAAAACAGCATATCGAACTGCCGAAGGGGACCGGCATGCATAAACGAAAATCGACTGGGAAAGGTTTTTCGCTTATTGAGGTTTTGTTCGCTGTATTCCTTGTCGCGCTATGCGCGGTCATCGTTTCAGCGTCGATGCCTCTGGCGAACAAGTCAAGAATCAGGGCCGATCAATATAACAAAGCCTTGAATCTTGCGCAAAAGCAACTCGAAGCAATTCGAGGAAGAGGCTACGCCAATGCAACGGCAAGCCAGCTTGTGTCGCTTGGTCTGATAGACAGCTCAACGCCTATCTCGACGAACACCTATTCCTTCACTAACTCGGATTCGGCCGCCCTGGACAATCCCTCACTTATTCTTCCCAGTGGAACTGGATCGGTGCTTGTAGAGCAAGCCGATCTGGACCTTCGAAGAGTCATTGTGACGGTTAGATGGGTGGATCGCGGAACGAACAAGCAGGTGCAACTTGGCACGCTTGTCGCCAATTTGTAAGGAGTCAAGAAGTGAAGAACAAGCGAATACGCGGCGTATCGATGATTGAAGTCCTGACGGCTTCGTTCATGACCGTCATGGTAGTTACGACCGCGGTGGCAACGATGCTCTATGGACTCTCCAGTTGGGCAAAAGGCCAAGGCCGCATCTATGCAGAAACCGACTCTCAAAAAGCGATCCGAAAAATCAGCATGGAGTTGCGCGAAGCCATGCTCGTTACGGTCGACGCCAACGGTTTGGGCCTAAGCTACCGTCGTCCAAAACTCGACAACGACGGCAATTACATTACCCCGGCCGAATGGGATTTGGTTGATCGAAGAATCGAGCTTGTCGACACATCATTGCGAATTGTTACGGGCGGCCAGACTCGAACTATTTGTAAAGGAATTGTCCTTACCGACCCGTTGACTTCAGGAGGCACCGGCACTTACAAGATCTTTCAATCTCCAGCAGGTGCTATTACGCGGCAAATCACCGTTCAGGTTGTGACAAAGCGAAACACCTACAAGGCTATGCAGTCTTACAGCCGAACGCGCGAGACCATATTCTTGCGCAACGTCCTTGAGCTAACGAAGTAAATCGGAGACCCGCAATGACAATTAGCCACGACTATCGAAAGAAAAAACAAAGAGGCGCGGCGCTGATTACAACGTTCGGGGTACTGGCGCTGGTGTCCGTCGCAGCCGTTAGCTATGTGAGCTCGGCCACGCAGTCCGTGCGCACAACCAACCGGCAGGTCCTCGACGTTCAAACAACACACCTATGCGAAGCAGGCATTCAAGCCGTTTTGCGCGACCTGTGGCGGCCGTTCAAAATCGACCAAACCTTCGTTAATATGGAGTCGAGGTGCGAAGGCTCTAGCTTAGGAGCGCCAAGGGTCACAATGAGCGGATCGGTGGGTTCGATCGGATCGTACTCTGCCGGAGTCATCGGCTATGTCGATCCGAACGGCGATCCCTACAAGCGCTTGGTGACAGTCCGTGCTGTCGGTTGGGTAGATCGTAATGGAAACGGACAGCTAGACACCTATGAACCCCGGAAGATTGTTGACGTTACAGCCCGGTTCGAGTTGGCGCGAAGCCAAGTCTTCGACTACACCTACTTCGTAAACAACTACGGATGGATGGACGGCTTCGACTACAACGAGCTTTACGTCAACGGCGACATGCGCGCCAACGGCAACTTTTCGTTCTCGAATGGACTGCCGACAGTCAACGGCTCGGTGATCGCTGCGAACAACGACAAACTAACGCCCGCCGCCGCGGGATTGGTGAACCTATCGCCGGTTAAGTGGTCGAACTCAACCTACCGAACCAACGCGACTTCGCAGCCGCGCTGGCGACCGGGTTACAGTTCTGCTGAGCATGGAGCCTACGGCACTTCTCAGTTCGCTTCGAACCGGGACTTCATTTTTGATTCGTCGGAGGACCCGATTACTTCAGGCGCAACCGACTCCTTAGCCTCAACCGGCGTGCTTAGCGGAGCTGCGATAATGGACGCTAACGGCACAAAACGGTGGTCGAAACCGACGAGCTCAACCGTTCGCACGCCGTATGTCCTTGACTCGAGCCCGACCGAAGAAGTCGTCATGCCCGACTTGAGCGAAATAAACAAATACATCAGTCAAAGCCAAGCCTATGTCGATGTAAAAGCAACCTACCAAGACGGAACCGCCAATCCGAACTACGGTCAGGGATCTTGGGTCAAGGTTTGGAACTCAACGACTAGCTCCTACCAAACGGTAAGTTCAAATGGCGTCGTAACCGGTTCTGCTGACCTCGTAGGAACAAGCACAAAGCCGATTCTGATCCATGGCCCGGTCACGTTCACTCAGGATTGCGTCATCAAAGGCTACGTTCAAGGCCAAGGAACGATCTATACGGGCCGCAACGTCCACGTGGTCGGATCGGTCAAGTATGTGAATGCTCCTGACTTTCGAGCCACGGCTGGGCGAACAACGCAATCCCAGATTGACAACTACAATGAGAAACGCGATCTGATTGCCTTGGCCGCTCGCGGTTCGGTCATTATGGGCGATACTTCTGCCTTTACGAGTAGCTATCCGCTCCAATACATGACCCCACCGTTTACGAAAGGCCGATACGATGAGAACGGCAACTGGATCCCGCCTTTTGACGCCAATGCCACAGACAGCACGGGTTTCAAGAAATACCAAAGCGTAATGGGGAACACCAAGATTCACAGCTTGGCGGAGACCATTACTCAGATCGATGCCGTCCTCTATACGAACTTCGTCGGAGGCGGCAACATCGGCGGCAGCGGAACAACCGTCTATTTCAACGGCTCAATCATTAGCAAAGACGAGGCCATGGTTCTCTTCAGCTTGCCGATGTATATGAACTACGACTCAAGAATTCGAGAGCGCGGTCCGGACACGAAAGCGCTCATCGACCTTGACCTGCCGCGCAGCCCGATCATGCTCCGGAGCACTTGGCAAGACCGCGGCTTTGGATATGGGAGCTAGCTTATGAAGTATAAAGTCGCGTTAGCCGTTGCGTTTGTTTTGCTGTCAGTGCTATGCCCCGCACCGATCAAGCAGCTTCCTCCCAAAGGGCAGCAGTTGCCTCCGATGTCGATGTCGCAAGAAGAACTCGCCAGACAGCAAGCCGAACAGCAGCGCATTAATGAAGTCGGAAAGGTTCCAGAGAGAACCGAATCGACCTTCATACCGGACTCTCAAAGCGCTACGTCTGCTGCCGACACGCTTCGAACGGCGAGCGTTGATCCTGCCAAGGATGTCATCAAAAAGGCCAGTCAAAACCTTGAGGCTAAGAAGAGCGGCGGATCGTCGCTTTGGATATTCGCCTCTGTCATGTTGCTCATCGGCCTTGGCGTCGTTTTCGCATTCCGGCAGTGGGCCGAAAAGAACGTGCCGATGCCGCAGGATAAGAGCAAAAAGCAGGTATGGTAGCGTTTATCCTCGTTGCAGACGAGAGTCTATCTCGTCTGCAACATGTCTTGCGAACGGAATCGCGCAAGTGAACGCCGGACTCACAGCGTTCAACACATGCATCGAACTCCCGTCGCCCTCAAGCTTGAAGTCCATCACGAGCGACTTCGCTTTTCGGTCGACAAGCTGAGCGCGAATCCCCGGCCTTCCCCAGGAATAGGAGGCTTGCTCAACAATAGGTGCTAAATGGGTTGCCTCTCGAACCAACACGCGCTTGAACTGCTTTCGCGACTCCCGATAGGCCAGAGACCTTAGGTTGAACGCGCCGCTGATGAGCAAAGGGAGCGCAATGCCCGAAATTTTTAGCAGCTCAGCCATACGAAATCCCTGCCCGCCGCCATAATGCTCGCGCCAGAGGCAAGGTATCGCAGTTGGTCCGAGTTTGGTTCGGCCATCGGCAGCGATCGTGATGTGAACGCCGAGGAACGGGTTTCTTAGGTCCGGCACCGGATAGATATTGGTCCTTATCGGCAGCGGCTTTTCGGCATAGAGATAGACTCCCCGGAATGGCAAGATGGCGTAATCCTTGGCAGAGCCGAACGACTTGGCGATCGAGTCCGCGTGCAGTCCGGCAGCGTTCACGACATAGCCGCAGGAAATGGATCCCTGGCTTGTCTTAATCTCGTCGGCATCCTTACGCACATAGGCTTCGCCGAGGTTGATGTCAACGCCTAGCGCGTTTGCCTCATCGAAGTAGGCTGCCATAACCTCTGCCGGAACGACTGTTGACGTTGTCGGCGAATAAAGGCCTCCGAACCGGCAATTAGCGTTAGGCTCGATTTTCCTTGCATATTCGGGATCTACCGGCGACAAGGCTACTCCGTTCTGCTCGGCGCGTTGCTGGAGAACGCGAAGACCTTCGATGTCTGCTTCCTTTACCGCGGCAACGAGTTTTCCGCATTGGTTGATCTTGAGCTTGCGTTCGCGGCAATATTGTGTGAGTTCTCGGTTGCCTTCTGCGCACAGCTTGGCTTTCAGCGTGTCTCCTGGATAGTAAAAGCCGGCATGTATAACTCCGCTGTTCCGGCCTGAAGCGTGGGCTGCCAGTTCAGACTCCTTGTCGATAACAACGACGCGGCAATCCGAATACATCTTTTTCAATTCGATCGCGATTCGCAAGCCGACGCATCCAGCACCGATGATAAGGAAATCCGCCGATTGAGTGCCTGCCATCAAAACGATGTTACCGTTTGGGGACGGTCTTTCGGCTATTCGTTCGGTTTGCAGCAAAAAGACCCCCTTTGGGTTGTTTATCGCAGCAGAATAGCGCGAAAATAGGCGGTGAGGTCTTTTAGGCGAACGCTTCAGTTCTTGCAACCGTACCGCGGCCGAGTTATCTTGGCTGTTGTCCTGACGTTGCTTGTGACGTTTCTGCAGATTCTACCGCCGAGGCTGTTCCAATACACCATCGACTTTCCGCTCAAAGAAGCAATTACTGCTCGCGACAGCTATGAAAAAGCTCAAAAAGAATTGTCCGCAAAAGCCACAGCGGCCAGTCGAGAGGAAGCCCAAACTCAGTTGGACGTCGAGAAGAAGAAACTTGACGACGGCATCAAATCCGCCAAACAAATGCTTTTTTGGGCAGCACTAGCGCTTGTGCTAATCGTCGCATTTCGAAACGCGCTCAACTATTGGCTTTCCTATAGCTTGAACTGGCTGGGACACCGTTTTTGCTTCGACCTAAGGTTCGCCACTTGGCGGCATCTCCATAAGCTGTCGCTGACCTTTCACAACCAGACGCAAGTCGGCAAGATCATGTCGCGCGTCACTGCCGACATCGAGCTGATCCAAGGTCTCATTCAAGGCCAACTCGTCACGTTCATTAGCGACTCGGTGACTCTTGTCGCCGTTTTGGCGATGCTGTTCTTCCTCGAATGGCGCTTGGCAACGATCATCGTAGCCCTCATTCCGTTCTATGTCATCGCATATATGGCGTTTCTGAAGCACATTCGCGACGTAAGCCACGAGCAGCGCCGCCTGTGGGACGAGATGTTAGGCAAACTCGCCGAGAAGATCGCCGGCATCGGCGTGGTCAAGGCTTTTGTTCGCGAGGACTATGAGGCCGAGAACTTCATGTCATCTGTTCGCGCCAAGTTCAAAGTGGACATGAGACAAGTCCACCTCAACCGCCGTCTCGGTCTGGTGTCCGGCGTCATTTCTGCGTTGGGAACAGGAATCGTTTATGCATATGGAGGTTCGCTAGTCCAGAACGGCATGATGACGACAGGCATGCTCGTGGCTATTTCGTTCTATATTGGCTACATCTTCAACCCGGCTGTTCGCGTTGTCGACTTTAACAACACCGTCCAGTGGGCTGTCGCCGCCATGGAGCGAGTCTTTCAGACACTAGATACGAGGCCGGAGATCGAGGACAAGCCCGATGCCATCGATATGCCCGCCATATCAAAAGAGATCGTCTTTGACAATGTCCACTTCCATTATGTTGAGGAGAAGCCGGCGATCGAGGGTGTTACTTTGCGGGTGCGTCACGGCGAATTAATCGCGATCGTCGGCCACAGCGGCTCCGGCAAGACAACGTTGATGAACCTGTTGATGCGCTTCTACGATCCATCGCACGGCCGAGTGCTGATCGACGGGCGCGATTTGCGCGATATCCGTCTGGAAACGCTGAGGAGGCAGATGAGCATGGTGGCTCAAGAGTCCGTTCTGTTCAGCGTTAGCATTCTAGAGAACGTCAAGTATGGAAACCGAAATGCCACCGACAACCAAGCTGTCGAAGCATGCAAAGCGGCTGATCTGCATGATTTCATCATGGAGCTGCCCGACGGATACGAGACGATGATCGGCGAAGACGGTATCAAGCTCAGCGGCGGCCAGAAGCAACGTTTGGCTTTGGCCCGGGCCCTTGTCACCGATCCCAGAATCCTCGTCCTCGACGACGTGACGAGTGCGCTCGACGGCGAGACGGAAGGACGCGTTCAGGAAGCGCTGAAGCACGTGATGCACGGCCGAACGACGTTCATCATTGCCCATCGGCTGTCTTCGGTCGTTGATGCCGACCGGATCGTGGTGCTCGAAGAAGGCCGCGTCGTCGACATTGGCACGCACGATGAACTGAGCAAACGCGACGGCATCTATAAGGACCTTTACGAGGAGCAGTTCCGTAGCGCACTGGAGCACGTCCGCTCTGAAGCCTAGACCTCGGCCAGGCAAGCATAGGCGCTTTGGCTGGTTTCGCTATCGGGGTTGCTCGAAGTACTTTTTCACGTTTTTAACCAACATTGAGCGAAATTCGGCTATAATGGTTGACGTGTAAACCAAAACGGTTGGCAACCATGGCAACGATTCGCGATGTGGCTCGAGTTAGCGGCGTGTCGCCGATGACGGTGACGAATGTTCTTCACGGACGAACAAAGAAGGTTCGCGAAGAAACTCGGGCGCGAGTTTTAGCTGCCGTAAGATCCCTCAACTACAAGCCGCCAGCATACGCAATCAGCGACTTTCCGTTTCGCCATCGGAACGTCGGTTTCGTGATTCCTGTGCTCGAACAGCAGGGATTTGCTCGAAACAGCTATGTAGAAGGGCTCCTCTCCGAACTCATTATTCAATGCAGCTTGATCGACTGCGCCGTGACTGTGGTTGTCGACAGCATTTCGGGCACCCCAGCACTTTCTACAAGGTGCCGGTATGATGGCCGATGCGACGGATTCATCGTCGTCTCGCCGGAAGGGCATTCCGGAGTCGTTGAAAAGCTGCTTGAAAGAGCCGCTTCTGTTGTTATTGTTGGCTCTAGCTCGAACGTTCCAGGAGCGCCGGTAGTCGATATAGATTATAGAGCGACGATGATCAACTCAATTGAGCATCTCGTTGCGCTAGGACATCGACGCATCGGCTATCTCGACATTTCGCGCCGGTACTCGGCAAGCAAAGAACGACTTGAGGGCTATTTGATAGGATTGGAGAAATCACGAAAACTTGCCGGTGAGGATCTCACTCCGTGGGTCACGCTATGGGGTGCCTCTGACGAGAACGTCCCGCCAGAACAAATTGTCACGCATTGGTCCGATGGAGCCAAGGCGCTTGTAAAGGTTTACGAGGAGGCGGATCCGAATCTTCGGCCGACGGCGTTTATCGGATTCAACGACTATGCCGTTCTGGAAGCTTGTAACGCCCTTGCCGCCGCTGGCTATGAATGCCCGCGGGACTTTTCTGCTATCGGTTGCGACGATACTGAGATCGGAAGAAACTATCGTCCAAGACTTGCTACCTATGCGATGCCCTATCGGAGTATAGTTTCAGAGTGCCTAAAGCTCCTAACGAAAGCGTTGCACGAACCCGGAGAGCCACTCGATGATGTCCTTCTACAGGCGGAGTTTGTCGCGGGAGCATCGACTGCCGCGCCTGTTAACGATTTATGTGTAGAACATGATAAAACCTAAACTGGAGTTGCCAAATATGATACGCAACAAGGCGTTTACGCTTATTGAACTACTTGTCGTCATCGCGATTATCGCGATTCTAGCTGCTATTCTATTCCCGGTTTTTGCTCAAGCAAAGAAGTCAGCGAAAACCACGGCCTGTCTCAGCAATCTCAAGCAGATGGCCACTTCGACCCACATGTATTCTGCGGACTACGACGATGGCACGGTTCTGACGGACTATGCGCCAACATCGTGGGATCGCCCGACGTGGGCTTATCTCTTGATGCCCTATGCGAAAAGCATCCCGATCTTTTGGGATCCTGCGCGTTCGATTCCGAATCCAGATGCCAACCAGAGAATCGGCACCTACTACTGGGATGTCGTTCCCACGATCGCCATTAATGACGGCGGCTATTCGGGTTATTGGACGGGCGACTGCGCCAATTTCTGGACCAATTCCAGCTATGTCTACGGGCGCTCGCTTAGCTCGATAGAAAACCAGTCGGAAAGGGCTTCGTTTATGACGAATATCTGGGCGGGCACGAATGTAGGCTGGTACTACTTCCGACACTACCAGGCGAGCTGGATCGATACCAGTATGGAATATACGGCCTGGTCCTGGTACAACCAAGTCTGGCAGACCCGGCTTGCACACTCCGGCAACAAGATTCCAACCGCCTATGCTGACGGCCATGCCGGCAAGGTTGGGCGCGAAAAGTTCATCACATGGGATGAAGCTTATACTTGGGCGGAGTACTGCCCTGTCTATCTGAACCGGAAACTTGATCGGTTCTGGGGCGGCTATGGAGATGGAACGAAATGAAGAAGCACGGATGGATCATATTGCTAATTGCGCTGTTCGCAACAATCGGATGCAGGCAGCCGATTACAGGTGAGACGAACTCGCCCCCGCCAAAGGGAGGACCCGCCGTCAGCGACCGGCATCCTGGTTTGACTCCGGAGCAACTCGAGAAGAGCAACAAGAAGTAACGTTAAATCGATTACTCATGCACCGGGCGCGACATTTTTGGCGCGCCCGGTTTCTTTTGTTATACATATGCTAAGTTGTACGAGTAAATTTAACCAAGGATAACTGTAAATAGTTGAACAGAATATTTTTATAAAAGTATACAAACCAGTAAAAATGCGATAAGATAGGAATGTCCGAATCCGTTAGGAATTTCGGCGAAAAGGAGGTTGTGCATGCGAAAGCTCGCATTACTTAGCTTGGGCGTCATTTGCTCGAGTATGGTCTCCGCTGTTACGATCCATTTCTCGGGGACTGGCGCAGGATATTCGCCAGTTGAACTACGAAATCAACCGGGTTTCCAATATGCAAACTTTTTTGCTGGGTTGCTTCGGTTTACTGTTGATGGAGTCAACCATCAAGGTTATTGCCTGTCACCGGAAACGACAGTGGCTGGAAGCAACTGGCAGGCTTCTGTTTCCGTAAAATTCGACAAAGTTGGAGGTTTGATCCATAAAGGTTTTGAACACCTGAACGATAACATTTGGCAAGCCGCTGCTCAGATTGCAATTTGGGAAGAGCTTGTCAACCTTAATCCTCTGGACTACCAGTATATGGCCAATGGCAGTGGCATTTATGACTGGGAAGGCGTTCACATCAACACAGGAACGACCGAAGGCGCGCAGATTTGGAGCGTGCTTCAGAGCGATTTCGGATATTCCGGCGATTCGAGCCTGATTAAAATCACCGGCAGCATCGAACCGAACTACTATACGAAATACTCTTCGGAGACGTATTTGGACGGTCGACGCGTAAGCCAAGACCTTGGCGAGCCCGGCGTGCCTGCTCCGGCTGCGGCCATTCCATTCGTCCTTGGGTTCCTAGCTTCATGCCGCAAACGGCGAAACTAGCGGATCCGCTTCTAGGGCTCTCGGCTGTCTCACCTTGCTGAGGGCCCATTTCATTTGTCAAGCCCGATCCGTTTGGCGAGTTCGCTCGTGAGGATCCACTCCGGATCAAGCGCTTTTTTGTACTCGTCGAACCGGTCTAGGGTTTCCTTTCCCAGATAGCCGTAAACGTCTTCGGGCCGAAGCGTGCTGTCCTTGGCCAAATAGAAGCGGCCACCTGCCTGCAACACAATATCGTTCATCTGATGGGCAAGCTTCCAAAGCTTCGCCTTGGTTCGGTGCGTTATCTTGAAGTCGAGCGCCAGCGAATAACCGTCTACGGCGTGACTGAACAGGAACTTATCGGGCCGATGCCGTTTCATCACACCCAAATACGACTCAAGTTTGGCCTCTTGCTGAAGCCGAATCTGCTCCGCGAAAACGCGCTTGGCATGCTCTTTCGGAACGAACGACTGATACTGGATGAATCCGTGCGGCATATAGGCCCATCGCCAGTTCGGAACGTAATCAAGGAGGAACGAGAACGCGACCAGCGACTGGTGCTCGGTCTTGCCGTTGCCTAAAATCGCGCCGGACTTGTATTTGGCCCAGTTGATGAACCTCATCCCCGGCCGCGTGCAGAAGAACTTCAGACATCGCCACACGACCGACTTTGGAAAGAAACCAAGAATCGTGTCCGGCAGATCTTGGTTCGACATCTTGAGCGATGAAGGAAACTCGGAAGGATCGTCGTCATACCAGGCAACGTGAATGGCTCCTCGTCCAGATCCTTTGCCGTTGCCGAAGCAGTCGATCCAACTCACGACATAGTCGGATATCGGAGTGAACTTCTCGAACACCTCAAATTCCTCGTCCCAGTTTTTGGCGGCTAAGGCTAGCACTCTTAAGTTGCCCGACTTGACTTTCTTGAGCCCGATTTTGACCCGTGTGATCACGCCAAGAAGACCTGCTGAGCTAACCACGGCATAGAATAGATCATCCTTTTGGGTGAGGGTTAACAGCTCCCCGTTGGTTTTAAGGACGTCGATCTCTTCGACATGCTCGCCGATCGGACCGGCTTTGAAGGCGTTCTTGCCGTGGATGTTCATGGCCAATGCGCCGCCCAGCATCGGGAACATCGTCCCGCTAACCACATGCGGCCAATAGCCGTCTTCAAGTCCGGTGCGCCAGAGATCCTCGATGGTGGCCCCTGGCTCCGCAACCAGAATGCCAGTCGACTTATCCCACGACAGCACCCGGTTCATTCTTGACAGGTCGATGATGAGGCATTCGGCGCCGATAGCTGCATCGCCGTAACTTCGCCCCGCTCCTCTCAACGTAACCTGGCGGCCTTCTGCTTTGGCCTTGGACAACACAGCTCGAATCTCGTCGACCGAAGTCGGACGGTAACCATAGCCGTCGGCGAACTGGGACATGCCATAGCCCGACAAGCGTTCGATCCGTTCCGGCTCAATCAAATCTTCAGCCTCCGGAAGATCGGACTGGGAACCATGCGGATGACGGCGAAAATGAGTTTGTGAGTCGGCTTCAGGTAATGCTCGCCAGTCTTGCGGCTCTTCTTCAAAATCTTTCTGGCCGCAACCAAAGGAAGCATCGCGCCGCGCAGGTGCAAGTGCTGGGTCATCTCGGTCTGCATCGGTCCCGGTTTGATTGTTACAACTCGCACGCCGCGCTTCGCCAGCCGATTTCTCAGAGCCTCGAGATAGGTTGCTAAGGCTGCCTTAGTCGTGTTATAGACCGGCTGTCCGCATCTGCCGCGGTCGCCTGCCACGCTTCCGATGCCGACGATCGTTCCCGACTTGGTTTCGTAGAAACGTATGGCGGCTTGGTTAAGCCAGGCGATAGCGCCGGTCAAGTTCACATCGAGCATCGCCTTGTCTTTATCGAAATTGAACTCTTGCGGACCGACTTCGGGCATGACGCCGCTGCAGTAGATTATGAGGTCGAGGCCGCCAAGGTCTTTCGTGACTTGTTGAAATAGGGCTGGAATGTCAGAGGTGTCGCAGACATTATGAACATAGGGAAGCAACATCTGAGGCGAATTGCCAGCGACGAACCTGAGCCGCTCTTCGTCGGGAGATAGAATAGCGGTTTTGCATCTGGCTTCGGCGAGCAGATAGGCCAGTTCGCGCCCAAGCCCCGACGAAGCGCCGACTATGATCGCGTGCTTATAGTTCAACGCAGATTTCCTCCCGATTCGACGTATGGCAGGCTCAATCCCTTCATGGCGAATATGGCGAACACGATATATAGAACTACAGTGGCGATGATATGCACATCCTTAAGCAGAATCCTGTCCGGTTCGCCGCCTTCATCCTTACTGAAGATAAGATACACGTAGCGTGCCACACCATAGAAAACGAAAATGGCCGTCAAAATGAGCCCTGGATGAGCCGCGGCCGTGGCGCTTTCCAATGCATAAACGCCATAAAACAAAGCCGAACTGCACGCTGAGAAGACGACGAGTGCATCGAGCGTCTGCTGGGTGTAGCCGGCAAGGCTAGCTCGGCTGCCGCCGCGGTCTTCGCCCATCAAGATGAATTCGTGCCTCCGTTTACCAAGGCTCAGAAGTAGCGCTAGCGCCATGGTGCACAGCAAAAGCCAACCGGATATTTGCACTCCGATTGCCACGGCTCCAAGCGCTGCGCGAACTACGAATCCGAGGCTGACCGTGAACACATCGGCAATCGGGATTCGCTTGGTAAGCAGGTTATAGAGAACCTGCAGAGCGAGGTAGAAACCGACAACCAGAAGAGAGTCGAGACCAACCCAAGCGCTGATGGTCAGGCTTGCCGCTAGGGCAATCGATGCCATTCCGATCGCCGCGCCTTTTGAGACATTGCCAGCGGCAAGCGGCCTATTCTTCTTCTCAGGATGCAGCCGGTCTTTTTCGACGTCGATCAAGTCGTTGAAGACATAAATCCCAGAGCTTGCGAGGCACATCGCGAGGAACGCCGCGCAAGCAAGCAAAACCTTGTGGGAGTCGCTGAACGAAGCCGTAAACATGAGCGCCGCGAACACGAGAAGGTTCTTCGTCCATTGCCTCAGGCGCAGGAGCGAAATCGCGCTACCCAGTTTTGACGGTCGGTTCTGCATGCGTTGCCTCAAGTTTGGCACAAGCTTGGCCGAGTGCCGTAACAGAATAACAAGGATCGGTGACGATTCGAGCCTGTGAACTGGTTGATTCTTGAGTGTTGAGCACTAACTGGGATCGCCAGCGCTATCGACGGCATCAACTACGCAGACAGGATGTCAGCGCCACATGAAGCCATGGGCTGGGAGCCCATGGTACTTCTTAGTTCTCCTTCAGAATCAACATCCACCCCTTACCCGGTTCAACCTGAATCGCATCGCCGACGCCAAACTCCGCTGACGACTGAAAGCCTGACGACACCGGCGCATACAACCGAGCCTTCGCCGGATCAATGCCGAGAGACTTAAAGTCAATGTTCAGCTTAACGCCGACTCGCGTCGGTGCCCAACTCGCCAGCGCAATCAAAGCCCGTCCCTTCCGCTTATACACCGTGGCAAGAACGCCGGGGTTGTTCGTCCTAACCGGACACGACTTCTCCCAATACCCAATCATCTCGGATGAAGCAATCCCGAACGAATCCCAGATGCGCCAGACTGGCCTCGGATCGCAGACCGTGCTCTCTGTGATCCATCCATAGCGGTTGGTCATCCCATAGAGCGCGCCGCGCCAAGGGTTTCCGCCGTTCTGCAGCATCTCTCCGCCGAGACCGAAAGGCAATCCCGACACCTCAACCAGGTACTGGTCTGGGCTCATCTGCGAGTAGTTGAATGATTCGCCGAACCACAACCGGTCGATGTAAGGGAAGAACTCCAAGTATTGATTCGCCGGACCGATCGAGAAAGCAGTATTCGAGTGCAGATCGAACAAGCTGCCCGGGTTAGCCCGCTCCATCACCTTCCGCATGCGCTTCAGTACGGTTCGGTCATACGAAACATCGTCCAGATAGAGCCCGTCGATGCCGACGTTCTCGCTCATCCACTTCAAACCTTCGATATAGAAGTTGCACCAGCGCGATAGGCCGGTCGTCGTGACGGCAGCGTCCATATCACCCTTCGGAAGCGAAGACACCCACGCCGGAACATAGCCGTCAACAACATGCTCGCGAAGCCAAGGTGCTCCTCCTCCTCCGCCATTGGTGAAGATCTCGGTGCCGAGGCTTCGCAGAGCCCAGAACTCCGGAGTGTAGTTTGTCAGTTCTCGGATCGTGTAGTAGATCTTGGTCTTCACCGACTTCGAATGAAGGTCCCTCACCACTGGCTTTAGGAGGTCAGCAGCCACGAGCGGGTAATTGATGTATGGGTTATATTCCGTTGCTTGATGCAAATTCACCACGTTAACGCCGGCCTCGATTGCTTCTTGGCTCGGGAGCGTCGTCGTGGTCGGTCCGGGGAACGAATGGTAGTATCGAGTCGTGAAGTGCTTTTTCAAGTCGAGCGGCTTCACCGGAGTGACGATCAGCGCGAACTCCAGACGGAGTGTTTCTCCCGCCTTCAATGTGCGCGGTCCGAGATACGCTTGCGCCATGCAGCCGTTTCGACTGTCGATCTCGACTCCGCCTTTTCCGCCGTTGGACCACGATGATGGAGGTGCAGGATGGTAAAGGTTCAGCATTGGACCGTTATAGGTCGCGCCCCGGAGTTCGACATGCAGGCCCGACTTAACGCTTCCCATCCAGAAGCTGTCATAAGGACCCGTCCACTTCCAGTCGTAGTGCATCGGCATCAACCCGCCGATTCGCCCGATTCCCATCATGTATTCCGCGCTGTCTTTGTTGAATGGGATTTGCAGCTTCGGGTTGTCGAGGGTTAGGTCTTGCTTGGCGATTAGCTCAACGGTGTAAGACAAGTGTCCGTCGAACTCCATTGAACCGAGGCAGCTCCATGATGCTACGTTGCTCTCCGACTTTGACTCCCAGGAGATGGCGCCTTCTGTCTTCTTGGTGAATGCCAGCTTTGGCTGCCCAACTGTCGTTTGCAGCATAACCTGAATCGGCGAAGCCAAGACCTCGTTCTGGCCTACTTTGATCGAAATCGGTAATCCATCCGAGCCCAATGAAACCGACCGGCCCAGACATGCGATGGTGCTGCTGTCTAGCTTCAAAGGTGTGAACGGTGCAACAACCTCGTCATCGGCTCCTAAGCGCGAGTTCAGCCACCGGAGCCGCGACATCCGCCAAGCCTCTGAGTCGCCATGGTCCTTCAACGTTTTGGCATCGATCTTTACCTCCACAGGGATAACCGTAGTTGGGCCGCCTTCGCAAGTAACGGTGACTTTGCCTTTATACGTGGCTGCGTCGGCATTGGCAGGAATCTGAATGCCGCACCACAGCGGTTGAACCCGACCTTTGGGCACGCTCAGATCGATGTCAAACGCATTGCCGTCGATTCTGATGCCCGACGTGTTGAAGCAAGTCATTGACTCCTTGCTAATCACGTCTTCGTCGCTCGTTAGGTCGGTGAACTCGATCTTGACATGCGTGAGATCTTGATCGGAAGCCCATAGGCCGAGCTGATAAGTGAAATACTCGTTCTTGCTTGCGTTCCCAGCGACGATCGGTGCGGGGCCATCTTTAACCCAACGATAGGGCAACTTCGTTCGCATCCGAATCGGGTGTGTTCGGTCCTCTGGAAACACCGTATAGGATGGTTTAAGGTTCGACTTAAGCGCTTCTATTTCGCCTTTGGTTGCGCAGACTTCCATCGGATCGAAACGGTTGAACTCGCCTCTAGCCTCGAACGTGACCACCTCAGCCTTGGGCAGGTTGGCATACTGAGCGACTTTGTAGGTCTGGACCCAAGCGGAATCCGGTTGGCCGCTCGGCTTTGTGTAAGGATCGCCCACATAGCCGAACACCGGGGAATCATCGTACGGCAAGAAATAAACATAGTAGTCGGCGCTGCCGCCGGTCGGCTCAAACACTATGTCTGCTGATTCAGCATCAATTCGGGCCCGATAGACGTTCTTGACCTGCGTATTGCCGGGAGTCATCACAATAATATCGTGAATGGCAGGATCGTATTGCTGAAGCCGCCAGGGCAAGTGAACACAAACGGCCTTTGCAGAGGCATCAGCCTTTATGACGGCGCGATGGTTGCCGTACTTGACCGGCCAGTCGCCTATTCCATATGGCGCAACCGGCTCGGTAGGCGCGTTCGAAGACCATATCGCAACCAAGGGCAGAAAGAACATATTGAGGACCTCTTGATATAGACGGCTTGATGCTGCGGAATAGATCGGAGTTCTCATCCGCGCCGATGTATTTGTAAACAACCGTGCTCCTACGATGCAAGGGTGCGCCATAACGATTGGAGTTCGATTCCAATCAGGCACGAAAACCTTTACGATTGCCGCTGATTGCGATTACAATAGTTCAACATGAACCCGGAATCGAATTGCGATGTCGAGATCATCTCGATGGGCTACAGGGCCACGCTTCCGTCAGAGAGTTGGGGCTGGCATCGGCATGATTACGATGAGATCTGCTTGATTTCTGGTGATTCCACGTCTATTGGGCGAGATGGAAAGACCGACCAAGTCAAGCCTCTCACTTTGTTTCTTTTCCGCGCTGGCGACACCCACGGCTTCTGGAACAACAGCTTCCAATCGCCTAAACTATGGGCTCTTCATTTCCGCGCGCATGTCGATATCTATAGCGGTCTTAACTTAATTGGCAAAAGGTCTAAGAGCTATAGCTGTTGGTCGTTATCTCCTTCGCAGTTCGAGATATTTGCCGGTTTCTTCTCTCGTCTAAGTGCTGAGAATGTGCTTGATTATGACGATAGTCCGGTTGCAAGGGCCGCTTGGCTTCGGCTTATGATAGTTGCAATGAACCGCTGGCTTCATCCATCAGAGACCCCCATTGTCACATCGCAAATGCCGGACGGCGATATGCTTCAGCTTTGGATTGCTATCAACGATACTTTATCTACGCCCATCGCCGAAATGGAGAACTGGGAGTCAAGAATTCCGAATTACGACTCGCTTCGGCATCGGTTTAAGCGGACATACGGTCTGTCGCCGAACGCGATGCGTCTGAAGCTGCGTATGCAACTAGCGCAGAACCTGCTTTCCGAAGGTAATAAAAGTATCAAGGAAGTGGCGTTCAGTGTTGGCTACTTAAGGCAGCAAGAGTTTACCAGGGCATTTATCAAGTACTGTTCGGTTACTCCATCGCAATGGCGGATCAACGCGAGATCCTTCCGCTAGCCAACATGCGAAAAGACTATATGTTCGTGCGAAACAGTAGAAATGCCTGGTAGGGTTGCTAATACAGCTTGTTGAGTCCTAATTCCATTCGTGCGACAAGTAGTTCCACTTTGGTGTCTGGAGTCCGACATTTGCCCGGTTACACTGATTTTGGTCCCGTGAAGGCGAGTGCCAGCGGGTATCCAAGCGCCATCCGCAATACCTCAGTGGAGAGCAGATATGAGTAGAAGCCGCTGAGGGGTATGAGGAGATAGCAGATGAGTAAACGAGCCTTTACGTTGATTGAATTACTAGTCGTGATCGCTATTATCGCCATTTTGGCAGCGATCCTTTTTCCTGTCTTCGCCCAAGCAAAAGCCTCTGCCAAGAAGGCTTCGCGCTTGTCCGATATGAAGCAACTGTCCATTGGGCTTAATATCTACGCAACCGACTATGACGATGTTTGCGTTCGTGCGTGGTGGGACTGGATCGGCGGCGCGAACAACGAAGCCATCCACTGGCCTCAGAGGATCTATCCATACGTCAAGAACAGCAAACTCTATATTGACGCTGTCGGCAATCCAAAGCCTTATCCGTCCGACATGACGGTCACCGCCAACTATGCCGCAGGTCCAAACGTGGCAATGAACTGGCATGCAGGCGGTAGCATCTCCATGACGACAGCCGAGCGACCAAGCCAGTTGATTATGCTTGGCGAAACCGGCGTCCGAGACTGGTTTGGCAACGGATCGCTCATTCGAGCAGGTTCGACGATGAACCCGTTCGACTGGCGAGATAGCTGGCCCACCATGGATGTCTCCGACGGTTCGAGACGTTCGATACGCTGCGTGAACTACGAGAAGCTGGGCAGCGCATGGGAAATGGATCACTACGATCCGCAGATTCCGTGGTCAATCGACTGGCGGCATATTGACGGCGCGAGCTTCCCGCACATGGACGGCAGCGCCAAGTTCTATAAGAGAACCACTCTCAAGCCAGAGAACTTCTACGTTCAGAACATCCCGTCTTATGCTAATGACGGAAGGAACAACTGCGATTTCTAGGAGGATCGCATTGGGAACCGGTTCGATGGAATTAGCCATGAGCCGGTTCCTCCTGCGAAAAGAATGAAAAAACCGCTATTAACCCTGTTTGTGTGCCTTGCCATTGGCGGATGTTCATCCGGCCCTGAGAAGAGCCCCGATGAAGTAAAGCTGCTCACCGAGCAAAACAACATCGTCACCAATGCCTATCGTGAAGGTAGAGGTTTCGATCAGTTGACTGCAGATGAAAAGCAGCGATTTATGAAGGGATTCGACGGCGATGAAGCTAAGGCGAAGGCATCTTTTGAGAAAGCAGCCAAAGGCGTTGCCTATTTCTTTGGCGGCAACCAGCAGACTGGTCCGCAGACGCCAACGAAATAGCCGCGCTGTGGAAGGAGCATCGATAGGATAGCAAAGCTCAGATAAGTGATGCATGCTAGTCAGGTAATGGCTACTATTGGGATGCAAAGCGATGATGCATCCCCTTTTTTATGGCAAGATTAGACCATGGTGAGTTTCGCAGTAGCAACGTGCCTGGCTGCCGGTTCGGCGCCTGTTCTTAATGGTATAGACGTTCTTGAAAGAGATGTTTTTGCTTTGCTCCGCGGGCATTCGATCGGTCTGATTACTAACCATACCGGCAGAACCGTCGATGGCCGGGCCACAGCCGATGTGCTAGCCTCTGCACCGGGAGTGAAGCTCGTGGCGTTCTTCGCACCTGAGCACGGAATCCGTGGCGAAAAAGACGAGAAGATCACTGACGGCAAAGACGAGAAGACGGGGTTGCCGGTCTACTCGCTCTATAATCCAGGCCAAAAGGAAGCCAGCTATCGCCCGAAAGCATCGCAGCTCGAGGGCATCGACACGCTGGTCTACGACATCCAGGACGTCGGCGCACGATTCTACACCTATATCGGCACGCTCGGCTATGCTATGGAAGAAGCTGCCAAGCGTAAGATCAAGTTTGTTGTGCTGGATCGAACAAATCCGATTCAGGGTTTGCTGGCCGCTGGACCGATTGCCGACAAGGACAAGCTTGGATTCACTGCATACCACGAGATCCCTGTTCAGCACGGCATGACCGTCGGCGAGATGGCGACTCTCTACAACATGGACCGCAAGATCGGTTGCGACTTGACTGTGGTTAAGGTCGAAGGTTGGAAACGCGAGATGTGGTTCGACGAGACAGGGCAGTCGTGGGTGAATCCGTCGCCGAACATGCGAAATCCGACGCAAGCGCTTCTGTATCCGGGCATCTGCCTGCTAGAAGCGACAAACGTCTCGGTCGGCCGCGGAACCGACACACCGTTCGAGTGGATCGGCGCGCCGTATATTGACGGCCTCAAACTCGCTTCATTGATGAATGCTAAAGGGTTGAAGGGTATTCGGTTCTATGCGCGTTCTTTCACGCCGACAGCGTCGAAGTTCATGGGCCAAGCCTGCGGTGGCGTGGCGTTCATCGTCACCGACCGTTCGAAGATCGAAGCAGTCCGTGTCGGTTGCGAACTGGCATATGAACTGCACCGGCTCTATCCCTCTTTCGAATATCAGAAGGTGAACAACTTGCTGGCCTGTACATCAGCTTTGAAGACCTTGATGTTGTTTGGCTACGAGGCTGCCTTAAAGGAGTGGACTCCGGCCTTAACAAAGTTTAAGGCAACGCGAAAGAAGTGCCTGCTGTATTGATGGGGTAAGTCCAAAGGGTTAGGCATGCAGTTAATTCTTCTAGGTTATGGTTTGTTCTTCTTTGTGATCTCGTTGCGAGGCTTAATTCACGGTGGCATCGAGTTTGAGTTTGTTGCCAAAAAGAATATAGGCGCAGAATATACCTCTTGGCACATAATGGGTTTCTGGGGCGTGCTTCTTTGCATTGTTGTCATGCTAGCATCGCTGTGGTTAATGTATGTGCCTTTTATGGTGGAAATCAACAGGTTCATCTCGAAGTTAGTGAGTAAGCGGCGAGGTGGAACTGGCACGCAAAAATAGACTTGAACGCTGAGTTATGGGGTTGCCTATTCAGTTGGACTTGCTTATTGGGACCGCCGGCGCCATCGCCGGCTGATCTATGCTGAAGCCATTACCACATAGGGAATGGAGCACCCTTACCGGGATCGCTGGCCGCCTCGCCGGCTCATTCAAAACCAATTGCTCCTCCTAGACATCGCCTAAGAGGCAGACCTTCTAGGACAAATCCTAACGAATCCTCACCAATCCAAACAAACCCTAACAAATCCATGGGCTGGGAGCCCATGATACGACGAACCTACCCACTCGCAAATAAGTGCATCACCCCATCATCGTCATGCATCCGTTTGAACCGCACCTGATACACCTCATCCAAAAGAGGACTATTTAGCACATCGGTACAAGAACCCGACAAAGCAAACTTGCCGCCAGAGATCAGGGCCGCCGAATCAGCCAAAAGAACAGCCAGGTTCAAATCGTGAACGGCAGCCAAGATCGTAAAACCGGAAGAAGCTAGCTTGCGCATCAAGCGAACAATCGCCACTTGGTGGCCGATGTCCATATGCGAAGTCGGTTCATCCAGCAACAAAATCTGCGCCTTCTGAGCCAAGGCCCGCGCCACCAAGACGCGCTGCTTTTCGCCGCCGCTTAGCTCGGTTATCGCCCGGTCGGCTAGCTCTAAACACCCGGCTTGCGACATCGCCTCATGGGCGGCCGACTCATCATCGGTCGTGTCCAGCAATCCGTCCGAGTGCGGCATTCGGCCCATCAGCACGATGTCGTGGACTAAAAAACGGAACGGCACATGCTCCTCTTGCGGCACGAACGCCATCTGTTTGGCCAGTTCGCGATAGCCCATCTTAAGAACAGACTTCCCGCCAACAACGACATCTCCCGAAAGAGGCGGAATAGTCTTGGCAATCGTCTTTAGAAGAGTCGATTTGCCGCTGCCGTTCGGCCCGAGCAAGGCTGTTACCGATCCCTGCGCAAGGGACAGGTTCACATCGGTCAGAACCGTTCGCGAAGGATAGCCGCAACAGAGCGATTTGCACTGCAGCACTAGATCACCTCGTCCCCGAGCACGCCGCTGCTGAAGGCGTTATACATGCCTGCATATGCCCCGCCTTTCTCAAGTAGCTCTCGGTGTGTGCCCGATTCAATAATCTCGCCTCGGCGCAACATGACGATGCATCCGGCGCGGGCTGCCGTCGTCAATCGGTGGGCGATAAACAGCGTCGTTCGCTCCCTCATGATGTGGTCCAGAGCTTCCTGCACGGCTTTCTCGCTGACTGCATCAAGGTTGCTTGTCGCTTCATCAAGGAGCAAAATGGTGGGTTTGCGAATCAAAGCGCGGGCGATGGCGATGCGCTGCATCTCTCCGCCGCTAACTCGCACTCCTCGTTCGCCAAGAGAGGTCTCATACCGTTCGGGCATGCGCGAGATAAATGGATCGGCATTGGCCGCCTTCGACGCCTCCTCAACCTCAACCACAGTAGCCAAAGGTGCGCCGAGCTTTATGTTGTCGGCAATGGAACCGGCAAATAGGAAGTTCTGCTGGGGCACGACGCCGATCTGGTTTCTCAGCCAACTGACTTTCAGTTCGCGAATGTCAACGCCGTCGAACAGTATTTGGCCTTCGGTCGGATCATAAAACCTGAGTAGAAGATCGGCGATGGTCGACTTTCCAGCGCCGCTCGGACCGACAAGAGCCAAGCTCTGGCCAGACTCAATCTTGAATGAGACATTTTTCAGTGCTGCCGTTCCATCAGGATATGCAAACGAGACATTACGGAACTCGATTGATCCGCGCGGAGACGGCAGTTCGATCATTCCGGGCTCATCCACCATCGAATCGGGAACATCGAGGATTTCGCCATAAATGCGGTCGGCCGCTGCCTGAACCTGCGCAAACGTGTTGTTGACCGAACCGAGCATCCTTGCGCCTTGGTTGATGACATCGAGAGCGAAGACGATTGCTGCGATATCAGCGACCACGAGATCCCCTGAGAACGCCAGCCAGCCGCAGATATAGACCACGGCTGCCAAACCCGCAGCGCCGATTAGCTCAACCAGCGGCCGCAACGAAGCTAAACGTCGAACCGCCCTGAGCTGGCTCTTATAACTCGCCTCAACCAGCTCGTTGTACTGCTCGGTGATGCGGTCTTCGGCGGCGAACGCCTTAACAACTCGCGTTCCTTGCAGGGCTTCTTGGGTCATCGCACCTACGCTAGCCAAGTCCTCTTGTACCTGTTTTTGAGCGACGCGCATCTTACCCGCATTCCGCTGGATGGCAATCGCCATGATCGGTATGAATAAACAAACAACTAACGATAGTTGCCATTGCAGAAAGACGATGGTGGCAAACGCGCCAATCGCCTTGACCGGTCCATCGATCGAATCCCTGATGATCGTGACCGCGGTCTGATACACGGTCACGTCGTTGGTCAATACGCTCTGAATCGCGCCGGAACGCTTATCGTTGAAATAACTGATCGGCAAGCGCTGGAGCTTGTTGAACATGCGAACGCGCAGGTCGGCCGCCAGCCGGTTGGCCGCTTTGCTGAGGTAATACACCTGGCCGCGCGTGAACCAATACTTGAAGGCATAAATGCCGACGATCAAAAACGAAAGGAAGCCCAACCGGTGAACCGCTTCTCGGGGATCGAGTTTCTTGCGCTTCAATCCGCCTTCGATAGCCGAAAAGGCATCGCGAACTTGGTTCGGTTCTTTCTTTAGCGCTTTCGCCAGTTCGGATTCTTCTGAAGCAGTTAGGTAACGGTCTGAGGGATGGCGGCCAGTCTCAACCTTCGCCAAGGCATTATTAAGGTCGATCTGCTTGACGCCGAGTTTGAGCGTCACTATCGCCATCTGGTCCTTTGTCAGAACGTGCTGCTCGGAGATGCTGCCTGCATCCGAAACCGCTTGCAACGCCGACCTCAGCAAAGGAATGATTGCGATCGTCATCAAGGACGTGGCGAGAACGCAGATGAGACCCATCAGGATCGATTTCCTCTGCGTCCGAAACTCTGCGGCTAGTCTGGGGTCGAGTCGGCGAAAGGGAAGGCGCAATCTAAAACTCCGCGTGCCCCGGCGTGCGGTGGTACGGGATCACGTCGCGTATGTTCTTCATGCCAGTGATATACATGAGCAACCTTTCAAAGCCGAGGCCGAAGCCTGCGTGCTGCGCGCTGCCGAACCGTCGCAGGTCGAGATACCACCAGTAGGCTTCCAGCGGCAATCCGAGTTCCTTGATTCGGGCCTCCAGCAAGTCCAGCCGTTCTTCGCGCTGAGATCCGCCGATGATCTCGCCGATTCTTGGAGCCAGAACGTCCATCGCGCGTACCGTCTTTCCGTCGTCGTTGGCGCGCATATAGAACGCCTTGATCTCCTTCGGATAGTCGGTCAGAATCACCGGCTTGCCAACCTTGACCTCCGTCAGCCATCGCTCGTGCTCGCTTTGCAGGTCGCAACCCCAATAAACGGGAAACTCGAACTTCTCGCCGGAGCCTTCAAGAATCTTGATCGCCTCGGTGTAGGTAAGGTGCTCGAACTTGCTGCTAACAACATGCTCCAGCGTCTTGAGGAGCTCAGGCTCGATGCGCTGGTTGAAGAACGCCAGTTCTTGCTGGCAGTTCTCGAGCACATGGCCGATGACGTACTTCAAGAAGTCCTCGGCGAGCTGCATGTCGTCGTTGAGGTCGCAGAACGCCATCTCCGGCTCGACCATCCAGAACTCGGCGAGGTGCCGGGCTGAGTTGCTGTTCTCGGCGCGGAACGTTGGTCCGAATGTGTAAACATTGCTCATGCCGAGGGCGACTGTTTCGGCTTCGAGCTGGCCGCTAACCGTCAGGTAGGCCGGCTTGCCGAAGAAGTCGTCGGCCGGGTTCAGCGACTTCATTTCGAATCGCTGGGGCTGCTCTTCTTTGCCAGTCGGTTTGGATTCAAGCAGAGTCGAAACCGCGAACATCGCTCCAGCGCCTTCGCAGTCGCTGGCCGTGATGATGGGCGTGTGAACCCAGGCGAATCCGCGCTCTTGGAAAAACTTGTGGATCGCCCAGGCGGCCTGGTTGCGCATGCGGTAGACCGCGCCGAACGTGTTGCCGCGGACCCGCAGGTGGGCGATTTCGCGTAGGAACTCGAAGCTGGCGCCTTTCTTCTGAAGCGGATAGGTTGCAGGATCAGCCTCGCCGAAGACCGTCAAGCTTGTCGCCTTCAACTCTACCGCTTGGCCTGCCGCGGGACTCTCGACGACGTCGCCTTCGAAGCAGACGCACGCGCCGGTCGTTATCTTCTTCAGCTCTTCGGCATCGATCGCGCCCTCCTCGACAATCACTTGCAGGTCCTTGAAGCAGGATCCGTCGTTCAGTTGAACGAAGCTGATGCCTTTGCTGTCGCGCCGCGTCTTGACCCATCCCTTAACAGCGACCTTTCGGCCCGCTTCGCCCGTGAGGATGTCTTTGATGTATTCGCCCGGTTGAATCATGTCTAGTTCGTACGGTACCCGACTGGGTTCAAGGGATGCCATAACAGGCTGTAACATGGGCTCCCAGCCCATGGCGAAGTTAGGATTGGTTCTGATTAGTTGGGATTTACAGTTCAAATCTGCCCCTTGGCGAAGCCAGGGGGAAGACGCTCAAGGCGAAGCCTTGGGCAGGTGGAGGTTATGGTGAACCATCAATGAATCGCCTTTAGCTACATCCATATGTAGACTCGAACCCAAGAAATCCGAACGCTAGTTCTATCTACAGTGTAGGCGAACTAGCGAAAGGAATAAGTTACGGTCTTGCCGCAGACCGGATCGCCCCCGCGCCGAGTTTTCGGAACTCGATGATATTCCCACTGAACTCAAGAGTCAACATCGTGCCAGTGTCCGCTATCTGTAGGTCTTGAGTGGTAGTTCCCATAGCCTTATTCGTTAGCTGGATGATGCCATCGCCCGAAATATAACTCCAAGTTCCTGTTTCTGGCAGCTGCATCAATTCCTCTTGCGTATGGAATGATCCATCTCCCTTAAGCTCAAGGGTAATGACATCCTTAGCCATCATCTCGTTCATTCGTAAATTGCCTTTGATTCTCTTGTAGTTAAGAGTCGGAGCATGGGAGAAGCGAGCGTATCTGCCTTGCCAGGTTCCTATTAACGAAGTTCGCAGAACGGACTTGGTTGGTCGTCGCGAAGGCGAAGGAACGCTATCGCTTTGTTTTATCCAGTAGATTCCATTCTCTTCTTTCCAGTTAAACTTCTTTTCCGCTGGATTGTAAATCAAGTGGTCTGTCCTGTCGCTCTTGATAGTCAAGACCTGGCTTCTTTCGTCAAATACCCATGTTCCGCTGTAGCTGATGCTTGCTCCTGGCATATGCGATGCCGACTTAAACGTGTGGTCCGGTGACAAACTAAATGTCCAAGAGGTGGTGGCATTCATCTCTTCTTCGACTTGCTTGTTTTGTGAAATAGGTAAATGAACACGCCATACGCCGACAACGCCTTTATCTGTTAGCGGCACTGGGGCATGGCCGCAGGAGCTGATGTAGAAGCCTATAATAGAGACAAAGAGAAGCCAAACGCTGACGCGAAATTTCGACATGTCTTAAGGACCTTCCTGTACACCTATTATGTCGTAAAAACAATGATGTGGGATCGCCATCCTAGGCTAATTGTAGATGCCAAAGGAATCTTCATATTAGCCATTGAACACCTGAGGGTTAACGTGCGCTGAGAGTCTCCGGGCGGTTCGGTATATTGCGAATCGGTGCAAATCCTAACTATACCTTACTAACCCGAGCGAATCCTAACAAAACCTCACTCCAACGCCGACCGCCAGTAGGGTTGGAATCCGATATCCTGCTTCACATACTCCGGCACCAGGTCCAGGAAACCGTCGATCTCGCGCATGATCGAGTCGTACTCGCCGACAGAATAGCCGCCACTCTTATGAATCAGCAGCAAAGGTCCAGAGATCTGCCAATAGCGCTCGGGCATCGACATCAAATATTCCATCGCCTTGGGGTGCAGAATGTCGAAGGCGAACTTATCGATCGGGCAGCCGACCTTGAACCGGCGGTTGAACTCGTCTGACTCGAACTGGATATCCCGGAAGCCAAGGGCTCCAGCAACCTTGTCGAAGAACCCTTCATGCCTAATGACAAGCGGCTGCATGTTCAAAGGGAATCGAACCGCGACTACTCCGAACGAGTGGGTGGTACGGTCCGTTTGCGTGCGCCCTTCCGAATCGGTGCGCGTCGATTCCGTCTCATATTGATAGTCGAACAGATAGTAGTCGCGGCCGCTTCGCGATCCGACAACGGCATTGGAAGCCCGCGGACGCAGACCCGTTCCAAACGGCTCGAAGCCTTGAAACATGTCGATCAAGCGTGCTCCCGGCCAGTCGCTTCCTCCTACTCCCAGATTCATGCACCCCGAACCTTGGGCGACATAGGCTTGGAACCCGTTGGCCGCAGCAAACGCCGCGAGTTCCTTCCGCCGTCGTTCCTGAGCCTTCGCGCTGAAGTAGGCGAGGACGACGAACAAAACGACGACACCGACGATAATCAGTGGAAACAAGGCTTCCATAGATCGATGTTAGCAGACTGCTATTGGTACGAGTTAGGGTTGGTTAGGATTTGCGAGGGTTTGTTAGGATTTGTCTGGCACTCGAAAACAACCTGCTGACCGGGATCGCAGGCGGCCTCGCCGGCTTCACTATGTGGACTGGATGTCCGTACCTTGGAGCCGGCGGTCCCAGTTAGGTCTTCACAATCCCTCGGCATCCCGAGCGAAGCGTTGATGCCGAGGGTATGGCCATGCATAGCAACGATGTAACTGAACAGCTCGATTGTCCGTCCTATGAGCAAAGGGGACATACAGTGCTTGGTATTGTCAGGAATCTGCAAGGCTGGAGATTGTGCAAGCGCTTGGCTTCTGCCGCCGGCGTTCTGTTCGTGTCGGCGCTCTTGTTTGCCGATGGCAACAATAATAGGGCTCAAACAGAGCTCAAGTCAAACAGCGAAAAGATCGTCAAAACGATTTGCTCCATTGCCGAGTTATATGACCATGTGCCGAAAGGAAAAACGCGCGCTGATGTGCCTGCTCTGGCGAAGGATAAGCTCGTGGAGCTATGCGCATATGGCAATGAAGAAATCGGAATGGCCGCGGACATTCTCAACGACAACCTGGAATCGGAGCCAGGGCAGGTCTACATCGTCTTTAGGGTATTCCTGCTTTTGGCATACGATATTAACTTCAAGACTTGCGCAAAGCCTCTTTTGTGTTGGCCTCATGGAGTTCCTGGCAGGGACGAGCCGGAACAGGACAACCCCTGGCACAAGGTTGGCACGCACAGTTGGCAGGTTTATCCTGTTTCATGGGTGATTTTGGGTGAGAACGTGCTTCCACGGTCGACTTGGAAGTGGTGCAACACGTTTCCGCGGCGGCAGTCGCCCGGTTTTTGGTGCCCGACATCCCAAATAGCTGGCGAGGAACAGGTGTTGCTCCAATCCTTTAAGAACTGCCGATCCCAAACTATCTCACAATTCCAGGTTCTAGTCGGCTCTATGTTCTCTGACTATACGATGCGGCGCAGTTCGAGTGAAAAAACCTTGGATGTTTCGTTCTATGTCCCACGCAAAGCCTACTATGCGTACAAAGATATCGGTGCCTTTCTCAATCAACTCGATAAGCTTAGACGAGGACATCACCCCTCGGCATTCCAAGCGAAGCGTTGATACCGAGGGTCTATCAACGCACAGCAACGCCTAGCCATTTACAAGCTAGTCAAAGCTATGTCCATGGGCTAGGAGCCCATGGTACTTCTCACATCTCGTCCAAAACCAACGTCGCGAACGTGCAGCCGCCGGCTTCCATATAGCAGTTGCCGTTATAGAAGCTGGCCTTTTGCGCGCCGTCTGGGAAGACGTAGTGCGCCTGGCCGAACGGACCTTCGTATGTCAGCTCTTGAATGCGCATCAGCCACGGCATGGCGCGATCCTTGAACCCGAACCGAACCAAAACAACGGCGGCATAGGCGGGCCAAGCGTCGAATGCGCCGGTCGCCTGGTGGTCGGCGCGATAGGTCTGGAACGACGGCAAGCGCTTGGTGTAGGCGTCGGGGTCGTCGGGAGAGAGGGCATACAGCCAGTCCTTGGTCTGCAGGTCGCGCTCAAAATAGTCGACCATGCCCTGGCGCACGTCTTGCGGAACGTCCTCGGTCATGCAAAGGCCCACATAGTTGAAGTCCAAAATCGACTTGCACACACGTCGCTCTCCAGAAGGCTGCAAACAGGCAAAGGGGCCGCCTTCATAAAGAGCCAATATCTGCTGGGCCAAGCGAGACGCCATCTCAGAATAACTCGAATCGCCGGTCAGCCGCGCCATGAACCGCATGCCCTGCACGTTCATCGCGTTATAGCTGGCGATGGTGTGCTCATAGGTGCTCACGCATTCCAGCACGTTCTGGAAGTCGCCGTAGTCGGTCAGGTCGGGCTTCACATGGCTCTTCAGGTAGTCTAGGTGCCCGAGCGCCCACGCCTTATCGCCGGTGTGGGTCACATAGGCGTCGACGCACTGCAGAAAAGCGCCGTGGTTAACGCCGTAATACATGCCCGCCCCGCGTCCGGTGACCGTCTCCAGTCCCCAGCAGCTGTGCAGGTCTACCTTGATCATCGCTTCCAACTGGTCGCGCAAAACAACAGGGTCCAACCGGGCCAGCAAGGGAGCCTGATACGAAACCTCCCAAAGGAAGCTGGTGGTCGGCGCGCCTTCCGGGGCTCCCCACACATACGACTTCGGCAACGGGTTGTAGTCCTCGACCCAGATGCACTGCCCGCCGGTGGCCATACCGCTTCGGGTTGTGGCCGGGGGAGTCAGACGCCGATGGTTCAGCAGCGTGATCACGCCTATGCAGTAAAGGCGTTCGAGCGGCCCGTCTTTATAGGGCAACGATCCAGAAAAGTCGGGGTTGATCGGAGTAAAAGTGTTCTTCCACACGCGCTCCCAATGGGTCTTACCTTTCTCCCACTCCGTCGAGAAGCCATCGAATGGAGTCATCTCGACTTCGCAGCCCTGAACGGCCCACCACTCGATGGTCTGGCCGGCCTTCACTGTGATCTCCGCCACGCCGACCTTGCCGCGCTCAATCGGCTCCTCGCCATCGAGCCACGCGCTCATATCATGATAGACCGTCAAAGTCCCAGGCACATGGAACTGAGCCGCGCCGAATGTCTTCGTATCGTCAATCAAGAAGCCGTCAGCCGTCTCGGTTACGTTGAACATCGGTTCGTTCTCGGGCGGGATGTTCCAATAGTCGGTGAACCGCCACACGCGAGGAAGTCCGTGGAAAACCAGGCACACGGTCATGTCGCGGTCGAACGTGACGCGCTGCATGACGATTGGTTTGCCTTCAGCCAGCCTCGTGACCGTCTCGACTCCTTCGGCCTTTCGCTCGATCTCATAGGCTTTCCAGCGGTATTCGACCTTGCGGCTGTGCCTCTTCAGCTTGCCGTCCTTCTTTTCATAGAGGAGAACGGTCGGCGTTCCGAGTCCGGTCGGAGCATGGATCCAATATTGGATGCCGGTTACGTCCCAGGCCGCCTGCACGGTGCCGGTGAAGTTGGTGATGGCGGGCTGGCTGAAATCCCATTCGTTCTCCGGCTTCAGCCACTTGCCGGCAAGGTCGTCGAGGGTCATCATAGCGTTCGGCTTCTATTATAGGGTGATGCGGGCCGAGTGGGCAATAGCCGGTTGGTTCTGCTCTTTAGCTTTGCTGTCTGATGCATGCTTGGCGAGGCCGGTATGGCGATCTAATATTTTGGGAAATACCCTCAACGTTTGCGAACGTTGAGGGATTAAGGGATTAAGGCAGGCAAATCGGAGTCCGGTAACTGGGACCGCTGGCTTCCAGCCGGCATCATACGCGGACAGGATGTCCGCGCCACTAGGGAGCCATGGGCTGGAAGTCCATGGTACGCCCCCGATCTAACAAACCCTCACCAATCCGAACCAATCCTAACACCCGCCATGGGCTAGAAGCCCATGGTACAGCCTCATTCCGGCTCAATAGCGAATGCCCCGAACCACTGCACGACTTCCTTCAGCGGAGCGGAGAACCGGCCGTGCGAAGTCGAATAGCCGTTCTCGATTCCCGCATCGCCCTTCGGCTTGTACGTGTTGCCGTGCGGATTCCAAAACTTCACCGTGTCGGTCGCTGCGTCGTAGCCGAGAACCGCGTAAGCGTGCTTCGTGTTGATGCCCGGAACCTTCTTGTTGTCACCCGTCGAAGGAACTCCGCCGGCCACTAAACGCCCTGAAGCAAAGGCATCCGTAAGAGCTTTGCGCAAGTCGGCCATCATCTCCTCGGCCTTCTCCGGGGTCAGATCGGCCTTGCGGAACGGAGCGCATGAGATCCGTTTGGACTTCTTACCCGTGAACAGACTCATCACCGTGCCCGTGCTGCCGCCGCGCCCGATCTGGCTAAATGCGGTTAGATGCTTCTTCGTCTTCTGCGCCTCAAGCTGAACGGTGCCGACGGCTTTCTCGTAAACCAGCGACCACAAGCCGTCCTTCCTTGTCGTCGATCCGACCGCGATCTCGCCGTCAGTCGGCGAATCGATCGTGACCGACTTGTCTTTGGAAAGGGTCACCTCTAGCTTGCCGTTATCGAGCTTCTTGATGGCTTTCACCAGCCGTTCCGCGTCGCGCTCAGCGATATCGCCGATCACAGCCATCACAAAGCAATCGCCCATTCGCCCTTGAGCCAAGGAATCGAGCGAAGGCTTACCTGATACGAATAACTCTCGGCTGGCTTCATTGATCTTCTTGAGGGCCGCCCGATAGGAGGACTCATACTTCGGCGTCGCTGCATCTTTCTTCTTCTCAGGAGTCAGAGCGTCCTCAATATCCTTCAGCGCAAGATTCGGAACTGGCGTTTTGCCCTTCAGAACACGCCGGATGGACGCCACGGCCGCGGCAGTCTCGCCTTTGATCGACGAATTCGAAAGCGCTAGTTCGATCTCATTGCCGTCGATCGACTCGCTTTTGTCGGTGTCCCATTCGGCTAAGTGGGCTTTTACTACGTCGATGAAGGGCGTGGCCGTTGTTTGTGAAACGGCCAAAGCACTTAAAATGAGTATCGGTAAGAGGAACAATTTGCGCATTGCGATAAGGCCTTGCAAGATCAATATACCGATCTTGAAGTCTTGATAATTCCTGCTTTTACGGCGGTCCTTTACAAAAGTTAATCGGCAACGGCTACTTCGGCTTGTCCAGGCCAGGCAAGTCGAGCAACTCCAACAAGTAGCTAGATTTGTCCGACCTCGTCGTTACAACCACCATATAGGTGGTCGGTTTTGACACGTCAATGACGCCGTAGAGATGTCCGCTTGCATAACTGGTTGAGAACATTGCACCGGTTTGGTCCTCATTATAGATGCGATATTCTGGGGCATTGCTCAGGCTTTTCCAGTGAAAGAGAACCGGATTATGGGGTTGAACAGTGAACTTCCATACATGGGTTTCCCCTTTAGCTATCTCATCCTTGGCCGGCGATCCTTTGGCAACAAATCGAGGAGGATAGGTCTTTCTTTGTATGGTGTAATCTCCTCCTCCTCCGCTTCCTGCCGACCTAACGCTCACCACGTACCGTCCAGGTTTGGTAATCGTCATCATTGTATGCAGCGGGTTCTGGTCTGGATCTGATGCTAAGCCCATGATTCCTGAGAACACCGGATCGTAAACCTGGACTTCGGCTACAAAATGAGTTGTAGAGAAGTCCAATGTCATTACGTCGCCTAAGTCAGCATCAAAGGACCAATAATCTGTCGATCCCACCGCCAAAGGCTGCGAAACTTGCTTGTCATGTTTCAGTTCCATCGTCGCAGGTTTTACGGTCAAAGCGTATTCGCCTTCTTTCGGTCCCGATCCATACGAGCTGATCCAGAGCGTGGCGTCCTTCAGTATCCGCAAGACCTGGTATCGGCTATCTCTGTCCCGCTTGACTAACGAGGAGATCGGGATAACTACCGCCTTCGTGCTGGGAAAGAACGGGTTCTTTTCTGGGTCCTTAAGGTTGTAACATGTCACGTTCGGTTCTTCCCAGATTTCAAGTCGGCTACTGCTATATAGAGTGGGAATTGCGAACTCAAGAATCTCTCCAGCCTTTGCTTGCATTCGCCAGATGTTCAGGGAGCCGGCTTTCCCATTGCCGGTTCGAACATTTCCCTTCTGCTCTAGATCAATGGGCGCGATAGATTGAGTATTTACCCTTATCTTTCCAGAACCCCATACCAGCTGCATATAGGCGTAATAGTCGCCGTCGACCGGTGCAATGATCGCTTGACTAGCTGGCGTGAAGTCTTCGTGGCCCTGGCTAAATACGGGCAAACCGAGCGGACTTATGAACTCTCCTAGTTGAACCTGCAAGCCATTTACGCGATCTAGATATGCGAACCCTAGCATCTTAAACTCGCCGGCCTTCATGGGGATTCGTATCAGGTATTGGGTACCCGCCGCAAGTTGCTTCTCAACCGTTTTATTGGGACCGGTGTCTATGGAATCGAAAATCTGTGATCTTAGCGAAAACTGCCCGCCAGCTTTGTTTTTGAAGCACCGAACCCTGAGGCTATATGATCCGTCAGCCGGGCACCTAAAGAGGAGCAGCGGCCGCTGGTCGCCGGGATAACGATCATCATTAGTCGCCAGAACTTTTTCTGTAGAATCGACAACTTCCAAAGCTGGATCGAACATTTCACTTTGTGCGTCGGCAATCACGACCTGGCCGGCTTTAAGATCAAGTTTCCATTCGCAATATTCGCCAGGAGTAAGGATGCTCTTGATTTCCGGTGCTTTCAAATAGGATGAAATAGCATAGTCCGTCGAGCTTCGCGCCAGCAGGTGGCTCTGTTGCTGGTCAATCCCTCCCATCGGTCCGCCGCCCATGCCTCCGCCGCCATAGCCTCCACCTCCTCTCTGTGCTAGAACTGAGCAGCAAGCACTTAATCCTAAGACGAATGACGTAGCTAACCCTAGATATTTCATAGTGAACACTCGACTAATGGACGTTCAATCCATGGAAGCCGTTTCCACCACATAGATATTGTTGGAAATGCATGCCTCTATGGCGCACGATCCCGAGGCTAAGCCCTCATTCTTACGAACAATGTAACTTGAAGAAGCCGCCTGTCTCCGCTTGCAAGAAACCTCATTTTCCTAACCCAAGCCACTTCCCTAGATCGTTTCTACTGCAGAACAATACGGCAACCTTATTGTTGCGCGATAACTCTTAGGTAGACTGCCGCCAATCCATACGCGGAGAGGAAAGATGAGCAAGATCGGACGAAGGCAGTTTCTGGGAATCGTGGGCGCAGGCGCGGCGACAACCGCCTTAGGAGGCGTAATGGGAGACAAGAATCCGAAGTACGCGGATGTCATCTTAAAGGAATCGACTCTTGTCGGCTATTGGCCGTTCGATGGAAACCTTCAGGCGACCAAAGGCATCTATAACGGAGCTGCCTTGCTCGGTGCGCCGAACTACGATGACGGTCCTGTCGGCCTAAAGTGCCTCAAGCTCGATGGAAAGTCGTCCGTCACGATGGGCGAAGCTCCAAATCTGGACGCACCGAACACCACAATCGAGTTCTTCTTCCGCATCGACTCGAAGCCGAACAGCGACTACAACCCATGTTTGGTAGCGAAACGTCTGAGCTCAGCCGAAACAAGATTAAGCATCCACATTGCGTCGGATCTCAGCACGATCATGGTCTGGAACGGCCACCAGCTTGGACTTGCCTCAATGCCGACGGGTCCGTTCGTTGTTGGAGAGTGGTACCACTTTGCGCTCGTCATGGGGCCAACTTCGTGTCTGATCTATATCAACGGCGCTGATCTGGACATCCAAGCCAGCGCTCCCCTCAATACGGCTCAAAAGAACCGTCCGCTTTTGGTTGGCGCATCGGACCCCGCAGGAAGCGAGATCTGCGCCTTCTCAATCGCCGACCTCGCGGTATATAACGAGCTTTTGAGCACCAAAACGATCGTTGCTCATCTGGCGGCTGCTGGCTGGGCCGCCAAGTCGAAGAAACTCAGCGACTTGGTCAAGAAGAACAAGCTGGAAGCCGCCAAAGCTAAAGAAGCCAAGACTAAGAAACGGCTGAACGATAAGCGGCTTTTTGCCAAAGGTCAGACCCGTGTCTATGAAGGAGCACACCTCGACGCAATCATGTTCGGCGTCGGCGGCATCGGAGCAGGATCGATCCAGATGAACGGCAGGGCCGAGCGCGCCGTCTGGCAGATCTTCAACAACTTCTCGCAAGCGATTGTCCCAGGCTGTTTCATTGGTATCGAAGTGAACGGTGTCAAGAAAGCCTTGCAGACTTCGAAAGCCGGCAGCTTTGAGGCGATGGACTCTCTGAAGTTTCGCGGCGAGTACCCGTTTGCCTGGTACGAGTTCAAAGACGAACTGGTTCCGCTCGGGATAGCGATGAAAGTCTACAGTCCGATGATTCCGATGAATGCAAAGGACTCGGCGATCCCTTGCGCAATCTTTGAAGTCACCATTGAGAACAATACGGGCCAGGACATCTCGGCAGAACTGACCGCTGTCCAGCTCAATGCGGCTGGCTATCTTGGCGAAGGCAACATCCTCGGCAACCGCCATCCGGCGTTCGGCAAAAACATCAACAGCGCGATCAAATCAGGTCGAGCAACCGGAGTGCTAATGGCCGTGGACAAGCCGTCTGACGCGCCTGGATTCGGCGACATGGCTCTGACGGTCATCGATGCGCCGTGCGAAGTGTCCATCAATTGGATCGATGGCAAGCAACGAATCAATGCCGAGGAAGGCCAAAGCACGGAAGCATCGGCCGCCGGACAAACATGGTCCGGAGCGGTAGCCGTACCGGTCTACTCGAAGCCGAACTCAAAACAGACGTTCCGATTCGTCCTGGCATGGCACTTCCCGAACGTGCGCCATGGCGGAGTCGACGGCTGGGAGCACAGCGGAAACATGTATGCGAACTGGTGGAGCTCAGCCCAAGAGGTCACGCGGTACGTCGCAACCGAGTTCGACAGGCTTGCGTCCGACACCGAGAAGTTCCACGGCGCCGTCTATGAAAGCAACCTGCCACACTGGCTTCTCGACCGCATCACCAGCCAAATGGCGATCCTGCGAAGCAAAACCTGCTTCTGGGCGAAGGACAACTACTTCGGCGCTTGGGAAGGATGTAACCAGGGAGGCGGCTGCTGCCACGGAAGTTGCACGCACGTCTGGCACTATGCCCAAGGCCACGCTCGCTTGTTCCCGGAACTCGGCCGCATCATGCGCGAAACCACATACTCCTATCAGAAGCCAGACGGAGCACTGCCGCATCGGCATCCAGGCTATCATCCCGCAACCGACGGCCAACTTGGCGACATCCTCGGCGTCTATCGAGAGCACCTTTGCAACAAAGACAGCGATTGGCTTAAGGACATGTGGCCGAAGGCTCGAAAGGCGATGGATGCCACGATCGCGGCTTGGGATAAAGACGAGAACGGCGTTTTGGCTGGAGCTCAATGGAACACGTTGGACGGTGCACTCGGCGGAAGCACCTCGTGGATCGGAACATTGTATCTAGCTGCGCTTGGGGCCTGCGAGAAAATGGCAATCCTGCAAGGCGATCGCAATGCAGCAGATAGATACAAGAGGATAAGAGCCGCTGGGGCGGTTGCCCAAAATGAGACTTTATGGAACGGCGAGTTCTACATGCAGATTCCCGATCCGGAACCCCGAAGCGACTATGATAACGGCTGCGCCATCGATCAGGTCTTGGGCGAATGGTGGGGCGACATGCTGGGCATCAAGCACGCTTACCCACTTGATCGTATTCAAGGTGCGCTGAAGTCGATCGTGAAGTATAACTTCCAACCCGACTTCCACGGCATCATTCAATCGCCTCGACGGTTCGTGGCAGACGAAGATCCGGGCACCCAGATGATCAATTGGCCGAAAGGTCCGCGCCCGACACCGACGATCCTTTATGGCGACGAAGTTATGTCCGGATTCGAATATTCGGCGGCGGCTGCGATGGTCCAGTTCGGGCTCATGCGCGAAGGCTACATGCTCCTGCTGGCGGCATCAGACCGCTACGACGGCAAGCTTCGGCACGGCATGACTTACGGCTGGGACATCACCGGCAACCCGTTCGGCGACGACGAGTGCGGCAAGTACTACGCCCGCGCCATGAGTGTTTGGTCGATGCTCCTTGCTTCGCAAGGCTTCCTCTATGACGGTCCTGCCGGCGTCATCGGCTTCAACCCGAAGTGGCAGCCGAATGACCACCGCTCGTTCTTTACCGGAGCGGAAGGCTGGGGCGTCTATTCGCAGAAGCTCTCTGGCGGCAAGCTGAAGTGCGAGATCGATGTGCGCTGGGGAAGTGTTGCACTGCGCCAAGTCCGAATTGGTCTGCCTACTGGCAAGCGCGTTCAATCCGTTAAGGGCTCATTGGGCGAAGTCGGATTGGCATGCAATTTTGAAGTCGGCGTCGGAATTGCAACGGTCGATCTTCCTGCGATGACCGATGTCGCCGCGGGGCAGAAGCTGATTGTTGTTCTAGACGTTTAAGTGCCATAGGCGTCTCGCCCATGCGATAGTTAGGATTTGTGAGGGTTCGTTCCGGAATGCCTGCCCCTTAGACGGAGTCTAGGGGGAAGGCCGGTAAGCGAAGCGCACCGGAAAGGGGGTTCTCATCGCATCACATTCATTCACTGAGAAGGCAGAATCTCCTCACTCGGCCCAACCAACCGAAACTCTAACTTCGTCTCGCTTGGCGCATCGCCCAACACTGACCCGGAAACATTAACCATCTCGCCGCCCTTCGGCACGCTCACAGACCCTTTGAACGGGATTGATCTCACGACCTTCCACTGCGGGGTAAGTAAGGTCGCCTTCTGGCCGTCGAACCGGACTGCGCACGGACCGACCAGCGGCTCGGTAAACGATAACTTCGAATCGGCAACAGCGAACGACAAACTGGTCACGACTGTCTTCGCCGGCACCTGCACAATCAATTGAAGCGGCTGAGAAACGAACCGATTATGCAACGGATATGAAATGGAGCCAGAGGCAGGCAACCTACCTTTGACCGAGTAAACCGGTATCAGACGCCAGCCCGAACCAGAAGGCTCAAGACGGAACTCGTTGGAAAGCAGCCGCAATCTCTGCTTCTGAGATACCGAAAAAGCACCCGCGAGACGAGCCTTCTCCCATTCCTTAATCGACTCCAGAATCGCTTCGCCGTCGCCGTTCGCGCCGACCGTTTGTGGACTCGTGCACAAACAGAACCCAGCATCAAATCCGGCAGCGCGGGCCAGCAGCCATTCGGCGTCCTCAAGGCTCGTTTCGGCCGACATGCTGAACCAGCCGAGCATCGAAGGCATGAGGTTTCGCTGATAGTAGCGCTGGTTCATCAGCCGATACTGGGTCTGGCTCTCGCGGAAGCCTGCGTACCACGGCTCGCCCCAGTTCATCCGCGTGTAAATGTGCCAGTTGAAGTGGCCTGGATTGCTGGCATCGTTAATGACTTGTCCCCTCAAATCGGAGCGAAGGTTGTCGTACCACGTCTTGGTCATCAGCGTGCGCCCAAACTGGCCCATACCTGTCGACCAGTTGCCCTCAAGTCCGTCTAACGAAAGCTGCAACAATCCGGTTTCGTTAAAGAAGTTGGCGATGCTCTTCGACATTTCGACGGTCAGGTCTGCGTCAGTCAGGAAGGTTCGGTATCCGTGGTCCATAAGCTTGCTAATCATCGAACCTTTGCGGTGAGAGGTAGCCATAGTTCCGAACGATCCGCGTTTGCAGTTGAGCAATGTCCAAGGAGCAGACGTCGACACTGATTCGTACTCGATCAACTCGTCGCCGACGCGCACGGTGCGCAAGGTGTTGTTCTGCATCTGGTTGAAGAACTTAGGGTCATCAATAAGGATCGATTTAGCAGAAGCTGATAACGAAGAAGCCAGTTTCGAGGACCCGACAATTGCCAGCCGCTTATCCGGCACCGGTGTCACGTAAGGATCATTCGTCGTGATGAAGTTAGACAGCGTGTGAACGCCAAGTCGAATTCCTTGCTCTTTGGCCCGATCCACGCATCGTTTCATACTGGTCCAGCCGTCCGGGAACCTATCCGAATGGAGTTTGAAGTGCCCCCACGTCTCAAAGCACGAGTCGGTGTAGAGGTAGCGCAAGCCTGCTTTTTTGGTCAGCGCAATCGCCTGGTCGAGGTCATTCTCCCCGAAACCGATGATGAGATAGGATTCGGTCGCGTTCGGCGAAACCTTTGCCCATGCTCCGTCCAAAATCGGGTGAGGAAGCCCCTCGGCTATCTCGATCTTACCGATAGTTGGCAGGGCCTCAGATGCGGGACATCCGAACAGAGCAATCTTCGAGCCGACCAAGCCGCCATCGCGATAGGGCGGAGCGACATAATATTTATGCCCCCAGTTCTCGATGATCCGCTGTTTACTTCGGTCTCTCGTATATGCCTGAAGAACGCTGCCGAACGGTGTCTGTTTGGCCGTGTCTCCGCGATAGAGATCTTTCATGGCGTCTTCGCCAGATACGTCAACCAAATTACCGGAAGCAAAGATGTCGTAGGACGGTTCCACGTCGTCTTCGGTGTTTGGATATCCGCCGAGGGTTTTGGCATTCAGCGCTTGGATTCCGACAGCATACTCATCATCATGGACGACTCCGACCGTCTCGCCGATCGACTTAGTAATCGTCGTTGGATAAGGTCCCCAGATCGCCAAATCAACATCCTTCTTCGGCGTCAGTTTGACGAGCTCAAATGATATGTGGGTGGGCTTGCAGACGGCAACAATCTCTACTCGAACCTTGCCCTGGTTATACGATAGAACGATCCGGCCGGTGCGTGCGATCCATTTCATCGATTCTGGCTGGACGGTCGTTCCTTTTATGCGTAGCGACAGTAAAGGCGCTCTTTGGACAGAAGCCAAATAGTCTCGGCCATCAAGTGAAGTAATCTTCGAGATGAAGCCGCCTTTTACGGCTATGACCATTCTATCGGTCTTGAAAAAGGCTTCGTTTTGGTTCGCCATCGCTTGCGCGGCGATTGCAGCAGAAATAAGCACCATCGCATACCTCGGTTCGCTCTTCGAGAGATGCGGCAAGGTTACCCTTAACACAGAAAGGCCCGGATCTGCAACATACAGAACCAGGCCTGAGGAGTGGTGTATTAACGAGATCGTCTGCGACGAATGAGGGCTAACGCGCCAAGTCCGAGAATCGCCATGGAGGCGGGCTCAGGAACGGCGGCTGAATAAAGAGCTTGAGTGGCTCCTGCTCGGCCGGCCATGATGTAGATCGTTCCGTTATAGAACGCCATGTCATAGCCAGAGCCGTCATTGGTCATCGTGAAGGGCAGAAGCTCTGAACCTAGCAACGAGCCAGAAGCAGCGTCATACCTGTCGATGTAGGATCGCTGGACAGCCGAGCCGCCCTCGACTATACGTGCTGCCATCACCCAAAGCTCGTCCTGGCCCGATTGGGCCCATTGCTTGTCAACGAACTCAATCGCGCAGCCGGTCCGAGCGTTCTGGTTGTTGTTGTTCTCGCCATAGGCGTCAACCCAATTTGTGCAAAGGTCTGCGCCGATTGAAGTCGCGTTCACAGAAGCCCGACGAATCTGGTTCTTGCCGTTCGTTGCGCCTTGCGAATAGTAGTAGACATATCCGTTCGAACCGACAATCGAGTCAGCGCCCCAATAGGAAGTGAGGTTCGTGTTGACCACAGAATTGTCGTAAGTGAACGGTGATCCGGTGATCGCATTTGTCAGCAGACGTCTGGTGCCAGACCATTGGCCGTAAACCGTATCGGTGCCGTTGCGGTTGACAACGAAGCCAGCATAGTTGATGCCCCACTCCGTATTCGAGTTCGATCCGGTCTTGGTGCCGTTTTGCCATGTTTGGGCAGCAAGGTCGAGACGCACGAGTTTGCGGTCAGCGGACGTGCTGCCGAATCCAGCAGTGGCGTATAGCTGGCCGTTAAAGATGGTGTGTGCGGTGCCGTTGTCATCGCCGCCGCTGGTGATGCCGGTTGGGCCGCTGATCGATGACCAGTCGCTTCCGGTTGTCGTTCCGTAGCCTTTCGCCTTGGCGTCGGTCAGTTTGTAAACGGTGTAGCTGCCTTCCCATTTGGAAGCATAGACATCGCCTGTGGCGTGATCCACGAGCATCCACGTCCGATAGCTGTTGCCATCGAAGCCGGTGGCCAATGGAACGCTGTTCCAGTTCAAAGTAGCGGATGCTCCGGCGGCCGCAAATGCCAGAGGTAAAACAAGAAAAGCCTTATGGTGCATTGCCAATCTCCTTTATCAATCCCGTTAGAACAGGTGTCAAGGACCTCACAGGTCCGAGAATCGCCTGCTCAGGCTCAGCTTAATCGGATTCTCTTAAACTGTCAACAGGTGGTTCTATTGGATCAATAGAACCCGCATTTTTACTGGCGGGAGATGATTGCCCGCAGATCCGTCTGATGATCGAAGCTTTCCGGCAATCGGCATATGCCAAGATAGCGAATAGGGATTACGCAATGGGCGAAGCGTTCGTTTTTATGCTGGTGTTTGGGGCGGTCATGTTGATCGTCATTTTGGCTTCGGTGGTTCAAGCCCAAGCCAAAAAGAAACGGCAGGCTGAGTTGCTTGATTTCGCAACGAGGAGAGGCTTTGTCTTGCATCCGAATGAGGCGTCGGGTTGCGGATCCTTCATGTCGGGCTACTCAACCGGTGGATCTATTCTTGGAAACAACGACTTCGTGGCTGGCGGCCAAGTTGCTGCGAGGCTTGCGTCGATGTTCCAGGCCTTCTCTCCATTCGGCGTTGGCCATTCCAAGCTCATCTCCAATGTGATCACGGGCGAACTGCCATGGGGATCGTTATACACGTTTGACTATCGTTATGTTACTGGCGGCGGCAAGAGCCGAGCCGAGCATCACTATGGCATCGTCGCCTTTCGGGTGCCTCTCAACTTCGTAAAGCTTAATATTCGGTCAGAAGGTTTCATGGATGCTCTTGGCGGCGCTCTTGGAATTAGAGATATCCAGTTCGAGTCGGATGAGTTCAACCGCGAGTACTATGTCAAGTGCGAGAATGACCGGTTCGCCTTCGACATCCTGCACCCGAGCATGATGGAGTATCTACTTTCGTTGCAGAAGTTGAACTGGCAGCTCATGGGACCCTATATTGTTCTGATCCAAAGCGGCAACTGGCCGGTCGCGATGCTCGACTCGCTCATCGCAACAACAGAGCGATTTGTGCAACTGATTCCCGACTACGTCCGTCAGGATATTGGGTTCCAGCCGCAATGGACTTCCTCGTTTGATTAACCATGAACGACCAGACATCTATCATGCTTATCGCCGTCGGCATCGGGGTGCTTGTCCCGTTGCTCTACGTCATTGGAGCGGCAAATCGTCTAGCGCGTTTGCGCAACCACATCAAGGAAAGCTGGTCGGATGTTGACGTGCAGCTGCAAAGGCGCCACGACTTGATTCCAAACCTGGTTGAAACGGTGAAGGCCTATGCCGCGCATGAGCAAGAGCTGTTTACACGGATCGCCCAAGAGCGGGAGAAGGCGATGGCTTCGCGAATGGACATCATCCAATATGCGCAAAACGAGACTGAACTAGGCCGATCGGTTAACGCGTTGATGGCGAGAGTCGAAAGTTATCCCGAGCTAAGGTCCTCCAGGCACTATTTGGAGCTCCAAGAGGAACTGGCAAATACCGAAGATCGGATCGCCGCCGCCCGTCGGTTCTACAACGCGAATGTTCGCGACTATAACACCATGCTGGAGTCGTTCCCGTCTTCGGCGGTCGGCAGCTGGATGAACCACAAACAAGCTTCGATGTTTAACCCGAATCTTGAGTAGCAAGGCGGGTTCGAGCGAGGCAAATCCGTCATAATCAGGATGCATGATGGAAAGGCCGAGCTGGGATGCTTATTTCATGGAGATAGCGAAGCTAGTCTCCACGCGCGCGACTTGTCGCCGAAGATCGGTTGGCGCACTGATTGTCCGCGACAAGCAGATCGTCTCAACAGGATACAATGGCGCTCCTAGAGGTTTGCCTCATTGCCCGCCAGATGGACCTGAAAAGGACTGGCCGGAAGGCTGCATGAGGGCCGGGCATTGCATTCGCTCGCTTCATGCCGAACAGAACGCCTTGCTCCAGGCCGCCAAGATTGGCGTCAGTTGCGATAGAGCGACGATGTATGTGACCTGTCAGCCCTGCAACATGTGCGCCAAGATGATCATCAACGCGGGCATCGCCAAAGTCATCTACGAAGGCGACTATCCCGACGAGTTTTCCCTGGAGCTCTTTAGGCAATCGCATACCGATGTGTTCATCTTTAAAGATGACAAGTTGGAACATTTGGAGCTCTCCGATTGATACATCGCCTTAGGCTATGGGTTCTGGGGATTTTGGCGGCGCTCGTGTGCTTGGGCTGTGGCGTTCGCGAGTCGGCCTACCTCGGCAAGTGGGAAGGCGTTTCGGAGAACAATCACAGGGTCATCTTAGACATAAAAGAAGGCGGAGTCGCCGATATCAGTAAAATCGGCGTCTATCCCAAACACGAAGTTCAATGGAGTTTTCGTCGTGATCGCATCGATGTGATAAGCAAAGACGGCTTAATCATGCACTTAGCCGTCACAGATGGCGGGTTAATCGACAAGACCGGCTTCAAGCTTCACCGTCCCGGCCCGCTGGCTGGGTTCCGTTTTCCAGCGCTTACAGCGGTTATCGCTTTGATCGTGAGCTTGTTCCTGACTCCTCTCGTCCGCCGAATGGCATTTCGATTCGGCGCTGTTGACGACCCTAAGCGAGACGATCGCCGGGTCCACACGGAGCCGCTTCCTCGATGGGGTGGCATTGCGATATATGCAGGATTCGTAGTATCAATATGTTTAGTTCTGCCATGGGCATTCCCCGGTCGGCAGCCGTTTCCACTTTACTTGATGGGAATCCTCGGCATCGGAACCCTGATTCTGCTGACTGGCGTGCTAGACGATCTCAAACAATTCAGCGCGAAGATCCAAGCGGCCGTTCTTCTGTTGGCAGGCGCTGCCATCACCTTCTTCGGCACAAACGACCATAACCGCGTCGCTATTTCGGGCATAAACTGGCCGCCTTTCGTGGATGGATCGCCATGGATCTCGTTCGGTATGTGGGCGATTCCTATCACAGCCTTCTACATATTCGTCGTTACCAAGACAATGGACACCATCGACGGCATCGACGGTCTGGCTTCAGGCATCGCCGCCATCGGCGGATTAACCCTTTCGCTCATAGCTACGTATGAGGGCCAGCCTCGCGTTGCTCTGGTTGCGGCCGCTCTTGCAGGATCTGCCGTCGGATTCCTGAAGCACAACTACAACCCGTCGAAGATAATCATGGGAACTGGCGGCGCGCAGTTCCTGGGTTTCGTGCTTGCGACGCTCAGCATCGTTGGGGCCATGAAAACCGCGGCGGCATTAATGATAGCCATTCCTGTGCTCGTCTTCGGTGTTCCACTGTTCGACGCGGTCCAAGTGGTAATCCGCCGCAGGCTCAGCGGAGTTCCGATCACGCAAGCCGACAAGCGGCATATTCACCACCAGCTCCTGGCGAAGGGACTGACCCAGCGGCAAGCCGTGCTCGTGCTCTATGCTATTGCGGTTGTTCTTTGCACACTGCTCGTTCTAGCCATCAAATACTATGGATAAACCTCTACTCGCTCTAGTCGTCGGCACACGTCCAGACGCCATCAAGTCCGCTCCCGTCATTCTTGAGCTCAAGCAATATCCTGAGCTGTGCAATGTGTTGGTAATCTCAACTGGCCAGCATCGCGAAATGCTCGCCCAAGCTCTTGGCGCATTTGGCATTCAACCGGATATCGACCTGGGAATCATGAAGCATGGACAAACTCTGGCTGAGGTGACGAGTGCTGCTGTTCTCGGGCTGGAAAAGGCTTTTAATGAGCATGGCCCCGACTTCGTTTTTGCTCAAGGCGATACGACGACAACCTTCATCGCGAGCTTAGCCGCGTTCTACACAAAAATCCCCTTTGGCCATATCGAGGCTGGGCTGCGAACTCCATATATCGATAATCCATTCCCTGAGGAGTTCAACCGCCGTGCAACCGGCTTGATCGCAAGCCAGCATTACGCGCCGACAGCCTGGGCTAAGGACAACCTTTTGAGAGAAGGCAAGGACCCGAGCAATGTTTTCATAACTGGAAACACCGGCATCGACGCCGTCCTCAAAACGGCCCAAATAGCGACCGACGAGTGGTATCCCGAATACCCCGGGAGGGTATGCCTTTTGACGACACATCGAAGGGAAAACTGGGGGGAGCCGCAAGAGAACATCGCCCGAGCAACATTGAAGCTGGCCAACGAAAATCCGGACACACTCTGGGTCGTGCCGATGCATCGTAATCCAAACGTTCGCCAGACTCTGACAGGGATACTCGGCGGCCACGGCCGCATCAACTTGATCGAACCGCCCGACTATGCGCCTTTTGTGAAGCTGATGAAGCGGTGCCATCTCATCCTGACCGACTCAGGCGGAGTCCAAGAGGAAGCGCCAGCCTTTGGCGTTCCTGTGCTGGTGCTCAGGGAGACAACCGAAAGGCCCGAAGGCGTCGATGCAGGCTCCGCAAAGCTCATCGGTACCGACGAAAACCGAGTCTATGAAGAAGGACGGTTGCTCTTGAGCAGCGCGGATGTTTACCAAAGGATGTCCAATGCTGTGAGTCCCTATGGCGACGGCAAAGCTGCTGCGCGAACGCGGTGGGCTGCTCTGAAGTACCTTGGCGTTGAATCCGACGAGGTGTCCATGTGGAGCTGATCAAGGCATTGGTTTATGGAGTCATCCAAGGCCTTACTGAGTATCTGCCGATCAGCAGCACCGCTCACATAAGGCTGGTGCCGACGATCTTCGGCTGGAACGATCCTGGCGCGGCCTATACGGCGGCGATCCAAATCGGCACCATTGTCGCCGTTCTTTTATATTTCGGGAAGGATATCCTTGGGGCGGTTCGAGCCTGGGCGCTTACCTTCATGGATAGATCGGCAATCCAAACACCTGAGGGCAAACTGGGCTGGGCTGTTTTCATTGGCACGATTCCGATTATCGTTGTCGGCGTCGTCGCTAAGGATCAGATCGAAACGACTTTTCGATCGCTTAATGTTGTTGCCTGCTCGCTCATTGTGATGGGCATTGTTCTGTTTCTTGCCGAGAGATTCGGTAAGAAACAATACGACATCAAGAAGGTCAACTTGCTGAATGGCGTTATCGTCGGACTTTGGCAGTGTATCGCGCTGATCCCAGGCGCAAGCCGGAGCGGATCGACTATTTCGGGCGGCTTGTTCCGCGGGTTCAACAAAGAAGCGGCTGCGCGATTCGGTTTCTTGCTTTCTGTGCCAAGCGTTTTTGCCGCGGGCATTTACGAGCTTATTCACGAGCGCGAGCATCTTCTAGCAAATGGCGTCGGATCGTTGATCGTTGCCAACATCGCCTCTTTTGTCGTTGGGTATGCCTCGATCGCTTTCCTGATGAAGCTGTTGAGAACGAAGAGCTTGACGCCGTTCGTCATCTATCGAGTTGTGTTAGGCGCGCTGATCCTAACCCTTATAGCAACCGGAAAACTCGACCCGATGGCCGGTCTGCCAAAGGAAGACCAGAAACCGAATGTTCTTCAAGAAACGCGCTCCTGAACTTCCGCCCGAGTGGTTGATTGTCGGCCTAGGAAATCCTGGGCCGGAATACCGTGGCACCCGCCACAACGTCGGATTCGCGGTGATCGACGAGCTGGCTAAGCATCACGGTATAAAGATCGCCAAGTCGAAGAATAAGGCGCTATACGGCGCAGGCTCGATCAGCGGACACGGCGTGTTGCTCATCAAGCCGTTAACGTTTATGAATCTAAGCGGCCAGGCTGTGGCATCATTCGCTAGACAGCATGGCATCAAGCCGGAATGTATGCTCGTTGTTGCCGATGACTTGGACATGGCCACAGGGCGAGTACGCCTGAAGCCGAAGGGAACCGCAGGCGGGCATAACGGCCACAAGTCCATCATCCAATGTCTCGGATCAAGTGAGTATCCGCGGTTGAAGATCGGCATTGGAGCTTCAAAGGACAACACCATCGATCATGTGCTGAGCCGTTTTAAGCCCGATGAACAGAAGAAGATCACTGAGGCAATTGCCCTGGCTGTTCAAGGCTGTGAAGTCGCCGTAACCGACGGTATCGAAAGGGCGATGAACGCCGTCAATGGCCAAGGCTCAGCGCATGACGAGATGATCGACTGACCGTTCGGTATAGGTGTGCTGAGGCGCGAGAACATGGACCGGACCGGGGAAGTTCTGCCAGATCGGCTTCGTTCGGTTCATATAGCAAAGGTAGATCGTCGCTCCGTCTTTGGTGCGTCCCCAGCGATTTTCTCCGCATCCGGTGATCAGCATGGCATACATGCCCGAGGCGAGCTGTTCATCTTCCGTGAAGCAGTGTGCGCCGACGCTTAGGTCTCCGGTTGACAGCGCTCCTTCGCTCAGCACGGCGTGTCCGCGCAAGGATAAGCGCCTCGATCCTTGGTTTTGCAACAACACAAATTCGCTGTTGGGTTCTTCGCTTCGCTGAATGCCGACAATCCTTATCAAGCTATTCACCTCTTGTCAAATAAAGATACGAAACAAGCTTGCGATAAGTATCTCGATTCTTTGCAAAATAATAAGACATCTATTTGTCGCCGCGCGATGATTGCTGCTGAATAGCCAAGGCAAGAACCTTGTTAGCCTCGGCAAGTAATGAGATGCATTCCATGAGCTTTTGCGAGTCGAGCGAGTTGCGAAGCCTGCTCTCCATTTGGCTGATGGTTTGCAACGCGAACTCAAGCGCTTTGGAACCTTTGTTCGTCAATCGAACGATTTTGGCGCGTTGGTCCTGCGGGCTCGGCGCTTGTTCAACAAATCCTTTCTTAACGGCCGATTTCAAAGCTTCGCAAAGCGATGGCGGCGTGATTCCCAAGCGGTCTGCGAGTTCATTCTGTTTAGCTTGGCCCTTTGAAGCTTGCACTGCGCTAAGGAGCTCAAAAGTGCCCAGGTTCATCCCTTGCTGTTTGAGGGCAGGTTCAATAAAGGCAGATGCCAGCTCGCTAAGAATGGCGGCCTGGCCGGTCAGAGTCGTTCTAAGGCTGTCGCTAGATGCAGACATGCTCTTAGGATACCTAATTATCGGTGGCTGTCGCGGCGGTTCTCCCAATGGGAAAGCCATTTATCGGTGCGTTTCCAGAGCACCGTATTGTTGTCTTGTTTGAACTTCGAACGAGCAGACCAATATCCCACAAGCAAAGGATGAACAACTGCAAGCCAAACGATGATTCCAAAACAGAAGCGCGTTAGCCTGTCCACGGGTACAAGCATCATCCCGCAAGCCAAGAGTAGTCCAATACTGCAAATAAGGGCAGTAGGCATCCAAGGTCTGCGAAGCGAAGGATATTGAGCGCCAAGGCTGCTTCCAAGCAGATGCAACCCATACAAGATCAAAGCAATCCAACCCATGGCGACCAGAGATAGGATAAACAAGGCAATAAAGGCTAGACCTTCTTCCATAGCGGCGACTCGACTTCTGAATATATTGTCGTTCGCGTTTAGTCGAGATGTTCCCATTCCGGGACTTCTAGCGCACGTGCGGATCCGCTATCTCCACCTGTCGGCCGCATTCCTCAAACTCGATAGAGACACTCCAAGTTCGCTTTGGGTCGAGCCAGTCAGCATTGTCATCAGGCCATTCGACAAAGCATATGTGGGTCGTCGTGTAGTCCTCAATTCCCAGTCCATCGCCTGATCCAACCCGATAGAGATCCGCGTGAAGTACGGGAGGCGATGTTTCAAAGGTCTGCAGAAGGTTGAAGGTTGGCGATCGAACCGGTTCTGCATATCCGAGCTCGGCAAGGGCGCCGCGCACGAGTGTCGTTTTGCCTGCACCTAGGTCGCCGTAAAGAAGAACGATATCGCCAGGCTGCAACAGGCGAATGAGTTCTGCGCCGACTTGGCGCATGGCTTCTTCCGTAGAAGGATGCACGATGCGTTTGCAAGACACGCAGATATCGTATCCCATGAGCCTGTTCATTTACCAACCCGACAGCTCCTTGAATGGTCAGACCACATGGGCCGAAGGCACCTAACACTATAAAAATTGTAGCGAATGATGTGGCAGGACAGTATAGTGTATGCACTGTTAGCCGAATTGGCTCGCAGATCAGTTAGAAGACAAGGAGAAACTCATGAGAAAATCATTCCTTACAAAGGCTCTTGCGTTGACAGTTGTTGCTGGTGTACTCACCGCACGGTCAAGCGCTGTCAGTATCGTTACCGGTCCAACCGATAATCCGTTGCCCGGCACCGCTTCCGGAAGCCTGGCCTCGTTAACAGGTGGCACGCTTGTTGACTCTGCATCGACAGGGTTTAGCAACGCTTCCTGGACCGGAACACTTTATACAACGGTTGTCCGAGAGACTACCGGTACATTGTCGTTCCTATACCAACTCAAAATCGCTAGCGGACCCAACTTTGTAACTCGTATGACAACGATCGACTTCACCGGTTTCCTTACCGATGTCGACTACCTGTCAGATGCGTTCACTGGTTTTGGGTTCGTAGCTCCAGTTGGACTCGACCCATTCCCGCACACCGCGGACCGACACACGGCTGACGTCATTGGTTTCGACTTCGCTAACGGATCACTTGATTCAGGTCTAGTAGCCGGGCAAACCACGAATGTCATGTACATTCGAACAGATGCCACGAACTACACTTCTGGACTAACGAACGTTATTGACGGCAATATCGCCCAAGTTAAGTCGTTCGCGCCGACTGCTGCTGTCCCCGGACCTGCAGCGCTCATTCCGTTTGGAATTGGGTTTGCCGCATCTCTCGCACGTCGACGTCAAAAGCGTTAAGCGCGTTCTCCTTTACGGTAGGCCCATAAAGGGTTCCTTCGCAAGAAGGAGCCCTTTTTGTTGTTTTCTGCTAAGCCATAATGAGACATGGCTTCAGCGATTCCGCAACTCGACCCCATTAACTGGCAGTCCGACGGCCGTCCCGTACCCGTCATCAAGGACGGTCTCAAGTACCTGATCGGCGGAGAGATTCGCGAATGGAAAGGCGATTCGGCCGATGTGCCGACCTGTCTTTTCTTCAACTGGAACGGCTCGTATATCAGACCTTCCTTGGGGCAGTCTCCTCTGCTAGATGAAGCTGAAGCTCTCAGCGCTCTCGAATCCGCCGAGAAAGCTTGGGACGACGGCAAGGGCGAGTGGCCGACGATGACCGTGGCCAAGCGCATCGACTGCATGGAGGCGTTCGTAGAGCGAATGATCACCGTGCGGGCCGACGTTGTCGAGCGCATGATGTGGGAGATCGGCAAGACGCTGAAAGACTCCGAGAACGAGTTCGACCGAACCGTCCGCTACATTCGCGACACCATCGAAGCGCTGAAGAACATGGACCGCGATTCGGCAGGCTTCAAGGTCGAGAGCCCCTATTTCGCCCAGATCCGGAGATCGCCGATGGGCGTGACGCTCTGCATGGGTCCGTACAACTACCCGCTGAACGAGACTTTTGCGACACTGATTCCGGCCGTTCTGATGGGCAATCCGGTCATCTCGAAGTTGCCGCGCTATGGCATCCTCTTGAACATCCCATTGCTCGAAGCCTTCCGCGACTGTTTCCCGCCGGGAGTTGTCAACATCATCAGCGGACGCGGACAGACGGTCATCACGCCGATTATCTCCTCGGGAAGAGTGCACTTGCTGGCTTTTATCGGCAACTCGAAGACCGCGGACATCATCAAGGCGCAGCATCCGCATCCGCATCGCCTTCGCTCGGTTCTTTCGCTAGACGCGAAGAATCCGGCCATAGTCTTGCCCGACGCCGACCTCGATGTGACGGTTCCGCAACTTCTTGCCGGGTCGCTCAACTTCAACGGCCAACGATGCACCGCTCTCAAGATCCTTTTCGTCCATGAGAGTTTGGTGGATTCGGTTACGGCAAAGCTTTGCGCAGCCATCGACGGCATGAAAGCTGGCTACCCGTGGACAAAGGATGTGCGCCTGACGCCGATCGCCGACCAAGGCGCGGTTACATTCTTGCAAGGACTCATTGAGGAAGCCAAGCAGAAAGGCTCTCGTGTACTCAATAGCGGCGGCGGCGAATTCGTCGAGAACTATGTGCATCCGGCAGTGATGACCCCGGTCGATCCGGCGACCCAACTCTACAACGTCGAGCAATTCGGTCCGATTCTGCCGGTTGTGCCGTTCAAGGATATCGATGAGGTTCAGCAATATGCTGTTGCATCGCCCTTCGGCCAGCAGGTATCCCTGTTCGGTTACGATCCCAAGGTCATCGGTCCGTTGATCGACGTTTGGGTGAACCAGGTCTCGCGCGTGAACCTGAATGTGCAGTGCCAGCGCGGCCCGGACAACTACCCGTTCACCGGACGCAAGGCCTCTGCCGAGGGCACGCTCTCGGTTATGGACGCCCTCAAGCGCTTCTCGCTTCGCTCTTTAGTCGCTACAGATTACGATGAGCGCAACCGCGAACTGGTCAACGACATCCTGGCCAAGCGATCGAGTAATTTCTTAAGGACGGACTTTTTATTCTGATGAAGTTCACTGGGGTTTGTCTTATCACCGAGGACATCGGCCAGTTAGTTGGGTTCTATCAAACGCTGTTCGAGACGGCCGCAACCGGCGATCAAAACCACGCCGAGCTATCCGCTTGCGGCACCTGCATGGCATTCTTCACGCGCGCGGGGATGGAAGGCCTTGCGCCGGGGTCGATGGCTTCGGCCGGCACCGGTTCGGTCACTCTCGGCTTCGAAGTCGAAGATATCGAAGAGGAGTTCGTTAGAGTCTGCGAGATAGGGGCCGAGATCGTGAAACCTCCGCAAACGCATCCTTGGGGCGCACGGTCGTTTTGGTTCCGCGATCCGGACGGGAACATCGTCAGCTTTTACCAGATGACGTAAGGTTTGTCCCTAGGGAACTGCGCCTCCGCCGATCTCGACGCGCTCTCGATCGTTCTTGATCGTGATCCCGACTCGTCCGTTCAGGACATAGAGAATCCGGATGTTCTTCAGAACGCCCGGCGCAGTCTCCATGTTCAGCTCTTCGAGCCCCATGCTCAGCGTGCCGCTGGAAGCCAGCCGAGAGACGAGGTCGGTCATCTCGACGCAGGCAGACTGGTCCAGAATGCCATACTCAACCGACATGATGTGGAGCGGCCCTGGAGTCAATCCGCGCAGCATGTCCGACTGCTGGGCCTTCGGAATCGGCATGTTCCCAATAGCTAGATCCTTGTTGATCGGGGTGGTAACCGTCTCCACACGGCCGTTTGACACATAGGTAACGCGCAGGAACTTATGCTTCGTGCTCGTCGAGTTTGCGCCCAGCTCGGAAGCCCCTGCTCGAACCTGTAGACCCTCGTCGGTGACCATCGTTCCCAGCTTTTCAGTAACATCGATCGGCTTCAGTTTGTTGCCGAGCGAGCAAAGCTCAGCGCACAAAACCTTTACCTTAGCGCTATTCGAATCAGATGTTTCCGAGGATATCGAACGAGGGGAACCGGATGGCATGGGACCGATTGCCATGACATCGTTGTCTTTAACGGTGACGGTTCCGGGCTGTCCTTGGTAAACGAAGCTAACCGTTAGCTCTTTTGGTCCGTTCGGCAGGCTCTCATCGCCAAGGACGTCCGGTCGGACAACCATGCGCAGGCTTCCACCCGCCGCGGCAAGCGACACCAGATCTGTAACATCCTTCCTCGTACCGGCAGAGCTCTCAAGTCCATACTCAGCCTTCTCAACGCGCAAGATCGAATCCGCCGACCTTGACGGAGGAACATCGCCGATGGCAAGGATCCAGCCTTCAGGCACCGTTGTTGTCTTGACCAGTCCGCGGAAAGTGTAGAGAACTCGAATCCACTTCAAGGTTGTCGCGCCTGAACTCCTGCCTAGAGACTTGTCGTCGACGATCAGCTTCAGGCTGTTTCCCTTGACGTTTGCCGCCACATTGGCTGAGACATCTGAGATAGCGTTGGGGCTATCAAGCGGACCATATTCGGCTCGGATGATATGCAGCGCTCCCGATTGGCCGGCCGGACCGGGCAAGTTGCCGATGGCGAGGCTTTGGGTGTCCTGCGCGAAGGCAAAGTCGGTTTTGCCTTTGTATGAATAGGTGACTTTCAGAGTCTTGAATACATTGGGAGCAGGATCAGGGCCGGTCTCGGCAGCGCCGACTCTCATCCAGAGCGTGTCGCCTTGCACCATCGGAGCGATTCGGTCAGTGATGTCTGCGGTCGGTCCTGGCGCACCATATTCCGCACGAACGATCTTGAGAGAAGGTTGGGCCTTCACATGCCCAGCATCAATGTCCTGCCGGACTGCCGTTCCACCTGTCGGCATCAAGAATATCGCGCCAAGTAAAGCAATCAACATTCTGCATCTCCTGACCCTCGCATTGGGTCTTCTATTCAATGATACAGCATAAGATGCAGAACTTAGGCTCAACAATCGATATGGCGAGGCATAGCGCTGCGTTTACCTTGTCGGACAGTAACTCCTCTCCTTCCTGTAGGGGCGGACCAGTGAGGGTAGCAAGCTACTCCCTGTTTGGCCATCTGTTGACCTCGTTTCACCGTTCTGATAACTGGGTGCCACTGGTCGAAAGACCAGTGTTGAATCCAATAGAGCACGGATCTTACGATCCGTGGCACCTTAACATGACGTTTCGAAATCGACTCGGTCAACGGTCAATGGCCTCTACCCCTCAGCCAGCACCCGGTCCACCACTTGCTGCCGATACTCCGGCGACAGCGATCGGAAGAAAGTGCTATAACCCGTCACTCGCACAACCAAGTCGGGATAGAGCGACGGGTCGGCGTGGGCTTTCAGGATGTCTTCCTTCGAGATGATGTTGATGTTGATGATCGAGCCGCCGAGGTCGTTATGGCCGCGAATCAGTGCTTCGATCGTCTCAACGGCATTCAAGGAACCAAGTAAACCTGGATCGATTTCAATTTGAAGCGGAGTCGTATTGCCCCACTTCGGCTGAACCGTCGCCACGGCAGTCGATTTGGCGGTCGGCGCGCCACCGCCGTGAGGCATGAAGCCCGGATCGGGATCGGCGCTGTGCGAGATCGGGGTACCGGCGAACCGGCCGTTCGGCGTGGCTGCCAGATGCTCTCCAAGCTGGGCGATGACGCCATGTGAGAACAAACCGGGCAGCATGGTCCAACCATCCGGGGTCGGGGTTTCGCGCACCAATGAACCGAAAAGATCAGCGATTCGCTTCGCCCACCAATCAGCGCGAGAGCCGCCCGATCCATAGCGCGCTATATTGCGAAGCATCAGCCGCACCGGCTCTGCATCGGCAAAATCCGAATCTAAAACCTGCTTCAACGCAGACCACGTCAGAGCCTTTTCGCGAACCACGCGTTGCTCCACGGCTGCGAACGAGTCGGCAACCGTCGCCAAACCGACACCATCAGAGGTTAACCGGTAGATATCGACGCCGCCAGCAGAAAGGTCAAGCCCGCGCTCAATCGGACCGTGTGCAAACAGGTTCAAAACCAGTTCAGGCGAGTTCTTCGCTTGGTGCTTCATGTGCCAATCGAAGCCGCGCTTCAGCGTATCGACGGCAATCGTCATATGCTCGACATACCGGTTCCACAGCGCTTCCATATCGGAGGGTTCGTCAGCATAAGTCTCGTCGAAAGCCAGAATGAACGGCTTGACCATGCACACGCGCGAGACGTCTTGCAGGCAGTATTCGATGCCGGGAAGGGCCGTCCAGTTGCAGCCGACCTTGGCGCGCATCCGAGCCAACCCGATCGGCACGCCGTTTCGCGCATAGCCGTTATCCAATCCATCCGCACAGGCATAGCAGCATCCGGTCTTATCCTCAATCAGGTTCTCAATAGCCTTGCGCATAAGGTCCTTGTTGACTCCCTCATGAACGCGGACGGCAATGTTCGATGGAATCAGCAGCCGATGCGTGGCTTCTAGAATCAAGAACGAGATAGGACTGGTGATGTCGTGCCCGTCGGCAGGCGCAGGTCCGCCAATCTGCGAGTAGTGCGTGTCGTTGAAGAACAAGCTGGCAATGCACCATATCGCATGCTCGTCGCCCATCGTCTCCTTATCATAAAAAGGACGAAGAAGCTCATCCAGCTGTCCGAGAGCGCCGCCGCAGAACCACATTCGGTCGATCGACTGGAACCAAGCAAGGAACTGGCACGCTTCGCGTAGGTTCCTCGGCGGGTTCTCAACCAGCCACTCGTTCATTTCCGCAATTTCTAGCAGATTCTGCTTAACGAGAGCATCGCTCTCCAAAGCGGCCATGGCGCGCGCTTCGGCAACGTGTCTTCTAATCCACGCCTGGGTGCCTTCGACAACGGCGATTTCACCCTCGTAAAAGGCCGCATCAGTCGGATTATTGAAGGAACGAAAATGTCTCAGCTTAGCCAGCAGGCCGCCCCATCCGAGTTGGAACCCGATGGTCATGTCCGGGCAAGAGTGGTTCATCGCGCCGATGCCTGGCTGAACGAAGTTGTATTTCTTGTGCAGATCGAAAAGGTGCGTCGCCGCATCCTCGGGAGGCCAGCCGCCGATGCACGAAGGACCATAGGTCCAGCCGCCAGCTAATGCGCTCTCAGGATGAATGTAAACGGGATGCTCGGCGATCCAACGGCCGAAGTTCTGCCCAGTGCTGCGAAAGCCGTAACAGTTGCCGTTCTCATGGCTGGGCTCGGGTTCGAAGGGAACTGGAGGAATGGGAAGATTGCCGTGATCGTCCGAGTTGTGGTAGCCCCTCAGTTCAAGCTTTTTGTCGTTGAACTCGCGTTTGGTCTTGAGAATAGCTTCGATGCGCTTTTGATAGTCAATGTTCATGTCTTTAGCAGAGGGTCCTAATATAAGGATTGGCAACAGATGCGAGTTCGCTCATGCGTTGGCTGGTCGGAGTCGTGAATGCTGTGCCGGGCTCAAGTCCAAGGCTGGCCAACTTCGATCCGCCCAACACATGGTAGGGAAGAAGCTCATAGTAAAGGACGTTCGAACGGCCGCCGATATACTTGGCGATAGAGCCAATTTCGTCCTCCGAATCGTTCACTCCGCCAACGACCGGAGTGCGAACGACGACGCGTGCATTCTGAGCGCAAAGATACTCGAAGTTGGTGCGGATCTGGTCAGGAGAGCATCCCACATACCGTTCATGCATGCTGGCAGACCACACCTTGATGTCAACCATGAAGAGGTCGATCAGGGGGACCAGCGGCTCAAGCATGCGAGTAGGGTAGTTTCCAGCGGTTTGAATCGCCGTATGCACATCCTTTGCGCGAAAAGCCGAAAGCAACTCAACGAGGAAAGAACCGACGAGCACCGGGTCGCCGCCGGATAAGGTTACGCCGCCGCGCCATTCGTCGTCTGTCAGCCCGTCGGGCTTATCTCCGACAGCTCCGTAGTAGATTTCATCCTTCATGACCTCGGTCACGATTTGGTCGACCGACATTTCCTCGCCGGCCATCACTAAGGCTTGCGCGTAGCACCGTTCGGCGCACTTGCCGCAACGCACGCATCGGTCGCGATAGTAGACTTTCTCGCCGTTTAGGTTTTGGTGCGCGCCAACCGTACACGCCTCCAGGCAGTGTCCGCAGCCGATGCAACGGTCAGGATAGACCTGCAGCTCGGGCTCGAACCGGAGGCTTTCGGGGTTGTGGCACCACTCGCAGGCGTTTGAGCATCCCTTAAAGAACACGGTTGTTCGGATGCCGGGGCCGTCGTGGGTAGAAAATCGTTGGATGTTGAGAACTGTCGCAGCCATATCAATAAGAGCCGAAGTCGAAGGCTATGGAAGTGTTAAGTCTACCTATTGAGGCGGCTTCACCGAGTATCACGGATCAGTCATTGGTAAACTGGCTGAACCAATGACTCGTTTACTTCTACTCTCAGTTCTGTTGGCATTCGTAGGAGCGGCTTGCGCGGCGCCCAAGATCACTCTCAAGTTTAAGCCTGGAAAGGCATTTAAGATCGTCCAGTTTTCGGACATCCAAGACGATGCGAATCTCGACGCCCGGACATCGGCGGCGATGGGACGAATCATCGATTCTGAAAAGCCCGATCTAGTCGTCCTGACCGGCGACAATGTGAGCACTGGCGGCACGCCTACCTTAGCCGACCTGAAGTCCGCCATCGCTCAACTTGCCAAGCCGATGGAATCGCGCAAAGTGCCTTGGGCAATGGTTTTCGGCAACCACGACACCGACGGACTATCGAAGATCGGAATCACCAAGGCTCAGATGTTCGCCATCTATCGAACCTATTCGTATAACATCAATCCTGTAGATCCGGAAGGTGTGTATGGCTCAGGCAACGCGTTGCTAAAGATTCTTGGCACAAGCGGCAAATCGGCTTTTGGCGTTTGGCTGTTGGATTCGAATGCCTATGTAAAGCAAGGCTACAGCGGCCAAACCCTCGACACCTACGATTGGATCAGGTCCAGCCAGATCGAATGGTATCTGCAGCAGTCTAAGCTTGCTGAAAAGGAGATCGGATCGAAACTACCGTCGTTGATGTTCTTCCACATCTGCCTCCCCGAGTTCGTCCAATTGGCCGCCACGAAGAAATACACCGGCGAGCGAAACGAAGACGAGTGCCCATCGGCTATCAACAGCGGTCTGTTTTCGGTTTTGCTCGATCGCGGAGATGTGTTCGGAGTCTATGTAGGCCACGACCACGTAAACACCTATGAAGGAACCTGGTATGGGATTCGGCTAGGTTATGGCGGCAGCATCGGCTACGGCACCTACGGGATCAGCAGCAATGTCGAAAGCGAGAAGCAACGCATTCGCGGAGCGCGCGTATTTGTGATCGATGAGAAGAACCCGAAGGCATACCAAAGCAAATACATCTATGCGAACGACGTGAAATAGAGATATCATTAGTGCAGTTCGTATTGCTCTTTAATGAACATTTATAAGAATTTGCTTCTTGATTGGTTGGGCAATAGGCAGACAGGGCACAACTTTAGACAGAAACGGCATATTGAGGAAATGCCGGCCGGCAGCACCGTGGCGATCTTGCATACAAATGACAAGATCGGCGATGCTATTGTCCGATCGGCATTTTTGCTTGGGCTTCGCCGTTCCCCGTTAAAACTGAAACAAGTTGTCATCACCACTCCGCGGTTCTACGACTATTGGCAGGATTGTATTGGAGTCGATGAAGTGCAACTCGTTTTGAATCGAAAAGTTGACGGCGCTCTTAAGACGGTCACAAGTCTTGCGCCTTTCCTGATCAAACATCGGCGCAAATTCGATGTTCTCGTCAACTTCGACCAATATTGCCGGGTCGGCGAGTTCTTCAAAGCTTCGTTTCTAAAATCACAGATAACTGTAGGCTTTTCGAAAGAGATGTTCGCCCTGTTCAACTACTCGATCCCGAATAACATCGACGGAACCAACCTGAGAACTCCGGCTGAGCGCACTAGGGACTTGCTAGCATTATTCGGGGTGCGCACTGATCGAACCGTTTATCCGGTTCATATTCCTGTAGGTCGTTCCGACCTCGTGCTTGAGTCCTTAGACCGGCCTCGCGTGCTCGTGAACGCCTACAGCAATTCGGAACATCGATCGTTTTCGGTCGGCACGCTTCGGTCTTTATCTCGCGCAGTTCTGGAGCAGATGCCAAACGCTCAGGTTTATGTTAACCTGCCAGCGAGATCATCAGCCTATGATGGCTGGAACTCCGAAGAAGACGAGAGACTTACCCGCGTCATGCCATTGAGATCGCGGAATGAGCTATTCGACTTCGTAAACCAAATGGATGCAGTCGTTACGCCGGACACAGGCATTGCGCATATTGCCGCAGGCCTTGGAAAGCCTCTTTTCGTCGTTTTCTCCAATGACTACTTTTTCAGCCAGTCTTGGAGGCCAATGTCAGATCCACTCGCCTTTGTCAGTTCGCGAACCGACAAGACCGTAAACGTCTTAGATTGGAACGAGGTGCGACAAGGGCTCGCTCAAACGCTATCTTACGTTGAGTCCCCATTTGAACGAGAGTTCATCAACGCTTAGGCCATTGTCTGTCTGAAGAATTCGATCGTTTTCTTCAAACCTTCTTCCATCGGAACTTGGGCCCGAAACCCGATTGCCTTGAAGGTGTTTGAAGGATTGCTCCGCGAATGCACGATGTCGCCAGGCCGGGGATCGGCGTACTCGATGGGCGAGCTTGAACTAGCTCCGTCTCGAATGAGGGAAGCGAGTTGAGTAAGGTTTACCGATTGGCCGGTACCAACATTGAGCGGCCTCGCATTAGCTTCTTCGGCTGCCATGGCGCATAGATTGGCCTGCACGACGTCCGACACATAGACGAAATCGCGAGTGTGCTCGCCATTGCCGAAAATCTTGATCGGCTGACCAGATAGGGCCCGGTTACAGAAGATAGTGATGACTCCCGAGTAGTGGCTAGCTGGGTTCTGGCGCGGACCGTAAACGTTGAAATACCGAAGACAGAACGCCTGTAAACCGAACAAGCAATGGAAGTTGCGCAGGTAGTGCTCCCCCATCAGCTTTTGAACACCATAGGGGCTGATCGGGAAGGTCGGCATATCTTCGGTTTTCGGTAAGCTCGGGTCGTCGCCATAGACAGCCGCCGATGAACTAAACACTACTCGCGCTCCGGCCTTTCGAGCAGCTTCGATCACAGTTAATGTTCCAAGCGCGTTCACTTTGTGGACGAAGATTGGTTCGTCGAGCGACTGAGGCACGCTAGTGACCGCCGCCAGATGAAAGACGCCGTCACAACCTTCAGCGAGCTTATTGACCAAGTCTTCGTCAAGGATCGATCCCTCAACGAACTCGATCTTATTCCTTGACTGCTCCAGGTTGGATAGAAATCCCATCGAGAGGTCATCAAGAACGCGAACCTTATCTCCACGCGCGACCAAAGCATCTACGATGTGGCTGCCGATGAACCCGGCGCCGCCTGTAACCAAATACTGCTTGCTCATTCCTGACCTTATTATGAACGCCTTGCTTAAAGGTGTTTCGGCGAATGCTCTTGGAGCTTCGCTGTTATCTCGCGTATCCTCTGCACCTCATGCTTCGGGCAAACAAGAACGGCGTCTTTCGTGGCAATCACGACCATCCCATGAACGCCAAGGACGGTTACCAACACATCCGGATTATCGTTATAGATGATCGATTTGTCTGTGCCAACAGCAACGATGTTTCCTTCAAGAACATTGCCCTCAGCGTCCGTCGGCAGACTGCGATCAAGCGCATCGAGAGACCCTACGTCATCCCAGTCGAACCGACCCTTGACAACGTAAACATTCGAGGACTTTTCAAGCAAAGCATAGTCGATGGATAGGTTGGGGAGTTTCGCGAAAGCTTCTTCTGCTCCGACTTTGTCTTTCTTGTTAAAACGTTCGGCGATCTCCCGGATGAGATGGCTGCAGTTTGGATTGGCTTTGTCGAACTCGTCCATCAAGCTGCCAAGCGTGAAGAACAGCATTCCGGAGTTCCAAAGATGCCTTCCTTCAGATACATAGACCTCGGCAAGGTCGCGCGAAGGTTTCTCTTTGAAGCCGCCAGAACGATAGGCTACTCCATCAAGCACAGGTTCGCTAGCTTCGATGTAACCAAAGCCGCACTCTGGACGAGAGGGTTCGATGCCGATCGTCACAAGGCCGCCGGTTAGCTCGGCGACTTGGATTGCGTTCTTAACATCCGCGCGAAACACTTCGGGAGGGGCGATTTTGTGGTCAGATAGGAGTACGGAGATCGTCGAGTTTCGCCAGTTGCCGGGATCGGAGTAAATGGCGTGAGCCGCGGCCCAGGCAATGCAGCCGAGGGTGTTTCTTCTAACGGGCTCGACAAGAACGTTTTGTTCAGGAACAAGCTTCGTATGTTTAATGGAATCGGCTAGAACGGCGGTCGTAGATAAATAGATTTCGCCCTTATCGGCCAATGGCGAGATCCGCTCGACGGCTTCTTCCAGAAGGGTCTTTTCGGGATGCGTCAAGCGTAGCAGCTGCTTCGGCTTCGTGCATCGCGACAGCGGCCAGAATCGCTCTCCTGAGCCTCCAGCCATGATGATGGCAATGTGCCGTCTGCCTGCCGTATTCGCGCCGTCCATTACCGCATTATGACCAATTGAACCTGAATGAATCCGGTAAGCTGGTTATAGAGATGCCCGATTGGACCCCAGACCGAATCCGTTGGCTGGTTGACGAGCTCGAAAAGCTCTATGGCAGATCGCGCCGGATCGCCCGTTTTGACCCGATGGAGGAGCTTGTCAGTTGCATCCTCAGCCAGCACACCACCGACGCCACTTCGTTTCCTGCCTTCACACGGTTACGCGAGGCTTATGCCGATTGGCAGGCTGTAGTCGATGCTGGTCCCGAGGAGCTGGCGTCGGTAATTCGCAAAGCCGGCTTGGCCAACCAGAAGTCGAAGAACATCATCGCCGCCTTGTCTGCCATCAAAGAACGGTTCGGCTCATATTCGCTTGGTTCGTTGCGCAAAGTAGAGTTGCTGGAAGCGAGATCGATTCTGATGTCGTTGCCTGGAGTCGGACCCAAAACAGCCAGCATCGTGCTTTGCTTCGCCTTTGGCAAAGGCGCAATTCCGGTCGATACCCACGTGTTTCGAGTCTGCTGGAGGCTTGGTCTATACGAGAAGAAGATCGGCGAGAACAAAGCACACGACGTGTTGCTCGCTCTCGTACCTCCAGAGTTGGCGTTCCGATTCCACGTCGCGCTTATCCAGCATGGACGGAAGATCTGCCGGGCACCCAAGCCGAATTGCGCGCAATGCCTGTTAGCGCCTTCATGCGCCTTCTTCGAGTTGCTGGAGGCTGGGTAAGTGCCTGAGTTTGCCCGTCCAGACACCGCGCAACACCTCATTGAGCGCTTAGAACGCCTATCGATGTCGTCGCTCGACGACTTTATTAACAAGGCGTTTGAGCAGAGCGCGAATCCAGATAGGGGCCTGGCAAACCTCGAGCGGTGGCTGTCGGCGACCTCGAACCCGTCGATGCACCTTTCGCACTTGGTCTCTACGACCAAGCTCGCCCAGTTATTGGTGATGATCCTGAGCGCGAGTCAATCCATTTCCGATTGCCTCATCCAGAATCCAGAACTCGCCACGATTCTCTATGACCGAGACGAGCTATCCCGGTACCCTACAGCGGATAGCATTCTGGCTGAAGGCCGCCAGCTCTTATCGGCATCGACTTCTTATTCGCACTCTCTCGACCGTTTGCGCTATCTTAAGCAGCGGTGGACGTTGCCGATCGTTGTCAACGATCTTGCTGGCTTTTGGGATGGGCAAAAGACCTGGACCGCACTCAGCGCTCTTGCCGATGCACTCATAGCCCTTTGCCTCGAAGTATCGTGGTCCGAATACCAAATGCGCAAAGGAATTGAGCAGCTACCAGGCCTAATGGTTGTCGCTTTCGGGAAGCTCGGTGGAAACGAAGTCAATTTGAGTTCGGATGTCGATTTAGTGTATGTATGTGCTGATAATCTTAGCCAATACGACGACAAGCACTTGACCCGATCCGCCGAGTTTTATAACCGCGCGCTAAGCGATCGGATGGGAAGAGGTTCACTGTACAGGGTCGATCTGCGGCTGCGGCCGTTCGGAGGAGCAGGTGCCCTTGTGCGAAGCATGCGATCTATCGAAGCGTACTATCGATCGTATGCCGAGACGTGGGAAGCGCAAGCACTTATTCGATCGAGACCCGTCGTTGGTCCGCCAGACCTCATTGAGCGGTGGAATCAGCTCCGCGAGACCTATTGTTTCAGACCTCGGATCGCGGACATTCTGGTCGACGAAATCGTTTCCACGAGAACCCGCATCGAGGAGTATGCCGCTCCAAACGACATCAAACGCGGCCCTGGCGGAATACGCGACATCGAGTTCATTTCACAGATTTTGCAGATGGTCCACGGGGCGAAGCATCCGGCAATCCGTTGTGTATCGACGGTTGACACGCTGAATGCGCTGGCTAATCACGAGTTCATTCGGCTAGATATCGCCAGCAAGCTAATCAAGTGTTATGAGTTCTTACGGAAGGTTGAACACCGATGTCAGCTAGTCGGCGACCTTCAGACGCATGCGTTGCCTGAAAGCCCATCGGCTCAGGAGAGTTTAGCACGGTCGTGCGGCTTCAACTCATGGCAATCGTTCATCGGCGTTTTGGATGAGATTCGGCAACTGGTCCGCGAGCTCTACCAAGATGTCAGTCAACTGGCGCAGAGCAAGGTTGGCGTTCGAGAACAAGTTCTGAAGCAGGTCAAAGGCATAGAACAAGCATTTGCTGGCTGGTTCGATTCGATGCCGCAGAGCGACGCCTACTATCAAAGCCTCGTCGAGAACGAAGGCAGCTTTGTTCGAGCGATCTGCATTGCAGATAGAGCTCCGGCCTTGATTCCGAGGTTCCGCGAGTCGTCTGACCACACCGATAACCTGGTCAGTGGCGAGATCGAAGAGGAAGTTGACATCGCGAAGAGGTATTCCAAGCTTGGCGCAGACGCTAGCCTTCAAGCAGTCTCCGATACATTCAAATCGGTTTGGCTGACGATCGCCGCGCAAACAGCTCTAAACAGCTTTGAAGATCCTAGCGAAAAGCTCCAGCAGAACATGGACGAAGCCTTGATATGGCTTTGGAGAAAGCATGGCAGCAAGTTCGACATCGTCGGATTAGGCAGTCTCGCCCAACACGATCTCTCATTCAGTTCTGATGCCGATGTGCTGTTCCTGATGAACGACCAAGGCAACCACGCCGAAGCCGAAGATGCAGCACAAGCTTTCCTCTCTGATGTCGAGAAGTTAAGCCAACTCGGAGCCACCATTTCAGTTGACCTAAGGCTACGTCCAGAAGGGAAGAAGGGATTGCTGGTGCGGTCATATGATGGGTTTGCCGCCTATGAGGAAACCGACATGGAGCTGTGGGAACGGTTTGCACTTGGGCAATCGAGGCTTGTCTGCGGCCAAGGTGAAACGATGGCAATCGTCCTGGCCGCAGCCTATCGTCAATCTTTGAGTATTGACGACCTAAACGAACTGCTTGCGATGAAAAAGCGAATCGAGAGCGAACGTGTTCGTCCGCAGTATGTTCGAAGGGATGTCAAACTCGGATATGGCGGTCTGAGCGATATCGACTGGATGCTTCACCTCTCAGAGATGCGCCATTTGCGTATTCCTAATGACATGCATATAGACTCGCGTATCGCCGAAAATGGATTGTTCAGCCGTGAAGAAGCAACCTCAGTTAGGCAAGTCCGGCATTTCCTCGTCCAAGTCCGTTCTGCCCTCCAGCTGCAAGGCATCAAGGGAGGAATCGTCCCAGAAAATCCAGACAAACTCAACGCCTTGGCAAGTTGCTTCAACTTGGATAACGCCAATGAGTTTCTGAGCGAATACGAAAAGACAATTGAGACGGTCCGCGCGATCTATCTTGCCGTTGTAAATCGTCTATCATCTTGAAGATGCTACTTGCTGTCCTGATCGTTGCGGCTTATATCGTTGGCAGTTTTCCCTTTGGCGCATGGCTCAGCCGGATGCGCGGAGTCGATATCCTCTCCGTGGGAAGCGGCAATATAGGCGCAACCAATGTTTACCGCACACTCGGTCCTTTCATCGGCGTCACCGTGATGATTCTCGATATTGCCAAGTCAATGGTTCCTGCACTTATCGCCCGCGCAGTCTTCAAGAACGAGCACGACGTAACGCTGTATGCCCTGATCTGCGGCCTTTCGGCGGTTCTGGGCCACTGCTTCTCACCGTTCCTGAAGTTCAAAGGCGGAAAGGGCATATCAACAGGCCTAGGAGCCCTAGCCGGCGCGACTCCATGGGTCGCTCTTGTAGCGGTCGTAACGTTCATTCTCGTAACTGCAACGACCCGATATGTGAGTCTAGCTAGTATTTTTGCTGCGTTCGCAGTGTTTGCAGCCGGTTTTGTGTTCAATGAAGGTCCGATATTAGTCGGAATCTATGGCGGACTTGCCCTTTTTATCGTATATAAACATCGGGGGAATATTCGCCGCCTGTTGAACGGAACCGAAAGACGATTTAGCATTTCTAACAAACAGAATAATGAAGGTGGTAATCTCCCGAAAGATGCCGACGAACGAAAGGACAGCGGCATCCATGGCGATTCCGGCGCAGAACCGGATAATGTTAACAAGGTCTAAGTAGAAATGGGCGATCTAAAGGATATGGCATCGAACGATCCGGGTTGGCTCTTTGCCTCCATCGTCGTGTGGATTCCAGTCAGCATTTGGGTTGTCAGCCTAATACATTGGATGATCCAGGGAGATATCGATGTGCTGTCTGGATTTGCCGGTTCGGTGATTGGCCTTGTTCTCGGCATGCTAACCGTCAAGCCTCCTTTTCCCAACTCCTCGTTCCTGTTCCTGGGGGCTATTCTCGCGGTTATGTTTATGTATCCGTTTATCAAAAACACGGTTGATGCGAGAGCCCACCAAGCTATTGATGTCGATATAATTCGCCGGGCGTACGAGGGCATAGACGAGAATCCAAACAACTTCGGCGCTAGGTGGCGTTTAGCTCAGCAGCTTTATCATCGAGGCGTCTATGGCCACGCGTTGCAAATCGCCGACGATCTGCTGGCAAAGGCCGATCAGGAGATTTTCCACGACGAGATCAAGCTTCTCAATAAGTGGAAGGACCAAATCCGTCCAGACGAGATACGGCCATTGCCTTGCCTCGAATGCGGCTGGATGAACGAACCTGGCGAAGTCTATTGCCACCGTTGCAATTCCAAGTTCCTGCTGGATTACGCCAAAGGCAAATGGCTCGGTTACAGGTCGATGCGAAGACTTATTTCGGTCTGGATTGCGGCCGTCAGCGGACTCGTTGGGATTCCCACAGCTCTTGCTTCGCTGCCGCCTAGGCAGGCCATAGTCGTGATCCCGTTGCTTATGATAGTATCTATACTCATCATCTGGAGGGCGTTTGCCCAACAGAACGAGGCCGATACTGCATGAAGCGGATTGATCGCTATGTCCTAAAAGAACTATTCATACCCTTCCTCATCGGCACTATATCGGTTGTGTTGATGTTTCAGGCGAATTACCTGATCAAAGAGTTAAAGGAATTCCAACTTCAGTCAGTACCGCTATCAGCCATTCTGCAGATTGTCCTATACCGTACTCCTTCGTTTCTACAGCTAACGTTGCCCGTTGGAATGTCTTTGGCGGCTTCGCTGGCCGTTTCCAGGTTGGCGCGCGAATCCGAGCTTACGGCAATGCGCGCCTCAGGTACGTCAATACTGCGCGTTTTGGTGCCGATCGCCTTATTTGGGATTTTGGTGAGCCTTGCGTCCTACTTGCTCGTCGAAAAAGTAATGCCGATATCTGAACGTAAAGCGAAGAAGATCGAGATTGAGGCGGCCATTTTGGGCTCTGGACCGCAGCTTCGTTCGAACGTCATCGTCAAGCTTCAGAACTATACGGCAACCTTTGGAACCGTAACAGGCGGACCGGACAAGGTGATTCAGCTCGATGAGATCCTTCTTGTCGAACGTCCGAGACCTGGCACGGTCAACCTTATCGGGGCAAAACACGGAACTTATCAAGATGGCGTTTGGCGATTGTCTGACTGTTACGCGTGGGAGATCGTTGGCGACCAACTTACGGACTTCAAACCTCGCGATGACGTCGTCATTAACGAAAGGATCACGGTCCAGGATTTCTTTAGTCCGCCGGATGCCAATGAGATGTCAACTGGAGACCTAAGCAACGCCATCGCCGCAGGAAAGCGATCCGGCCAAGATATGACCCGGCAAGAAGTTATTTTTCACACCAAGTACTCACTGCCGGTTTCGTGCGCTGTATTCGCTTTCATCGGGCCGATGTTCGCTGTCTGGCTCTCGAGGAGCGGGGCTTTCGTTGGCGTATTGTTAAGTATTGTTATTGTATTCTTGTACTATAACATCTACATCATCACGACGGAGATTTTGGGAAATCACGGTACGGTAAGCCCTTGGCTGGCAGCATGGCTTCCGAATTTCGTCTTCATCGTTCTAGGAGCGCTAATCGTTCGGAGGCTTGAGTGAAACTCGTTGTCTCCTTGGCTGCAACATCCTTGGCTGGCGTCGCTTTCGGACAGTCTGGAGTCTTGCGCTCGATAGACTCGGTAGAGGAGTCTGCCAAACCTGACAAGATTGCCGCCAAAAGGCAGACCAGTATCGCCAACCCATTGCAACCGAGTGGGTTCGGAGGACCGCCACCGAAGCATTCTGACGAAGCGCCCGAGAAGCCGACTAAAGAGAAGAGCAAGCAGCTAGAGATTGTAAAAGCTGGTCGCTTCTGGTTTCCCGACAAGAACGATCGAAATGTTTTTGAAATTACCGGGCCTGTACATTGCCGAACGCAGGGATACGATATCTATGCAGACTACGTTACGGGCAACTTAAAGACGAAAATATATATATTGAAAGGAAACGCTAAGCTTGTTAGCGAGCAAGGCGTAATCGTTGGCCAATACATCGAAGCCGACCTGGCAAACGAGCACTATAAAGCCCAAGATAGCGAAGCCGACCTGCGGCCGTCGCTTCTTAAGGGGCAAGTTAAGGACGACGTCTACATAAAGGCGCGCAAGACAGAGGGCGGCAAAGAGAAGGTCATCTCTGAAAACGGCTATCTCACGACCTGCAACCGCGATGATCCTCACTTCGAGCTAGCCGCAGAACGAGTTGAAATAACGCCGTATGATGAAGCCGTGTTGCATCGAGTCAAGATCGTAGCTTTGAACCGCACGCTCATTGGTCTTCCCAGGCTCACCATTCCGCTTCAAGAAGGTGCAGACCGATACTTGCCAGATGTTGGCGAAAGCACAGAAGAGGGCTACTATATCAAGACGCGCTACGGAATCGACATCGGCAAGAAGGATGGATTCGATGCGCGCCTTGACTACATGAGCCGCTTAGGGGCTGGAATCGGCGGCGACTACAAGTATAAGACCGACAAAAGAAAGGGAAGAATACAACTTTACGGAGTAACGGGCGGACAAAACTACTTCGAATATTCTGTAAGCCATACTCAGACGTTTGGAAAGAACGTTTTCGCGCTAGATAGTAGCCTTCAGAATCGGCACTATTTGAATGCTCCTACGAGCTCGTTGTTAAATGTAAGGACGTATTATCGAGTTCTCCAGGATAAGAGCACTTCTCAGATTTCCTTCTATCAGACCAATAACGAATCGTCGAATTCCAATTCGACATCACGAACACTAGGGTTTTCAAACTCGCAGAGTTCCCTTCGCCTATTCCGTTCCAATTTGAACATCGATTGGGTTGCGAGCGAGAACCAATACGGCACGAATGCGAAGACTGAAAGGCAACAAGTCAATGTTAGACTAAATGCCCAAAGGGATCTCAAGAAAGCGAACGCAATCCTTGAATACCAGCGGACAATACCTGTGGGTGAAACGATCAACTTCGTGAATTCTGCCGACAGAACGCCGGTCTTGACACTTCAATCCTCTAACACAAAGCTACTTGGCATGAAGCCGTTTCTTCCATTTCAGACTGAACTCTCGATAGGCGAATTCTCTGACACGACGTCCAAAAAGCAGATCACTCGTGAGAGCTTCTTGTTCACATTCGGTAACGGCTCTTCGGGACGGTTCGATTCTGGCTACTCCTCGGCAATGGATTACAGTTCTTCCTACAACTCATCCTATTCGATGAGCTCAGGTGGGACCACAGCCGGCATGCAAGGATCGCCTGGTTCAAATAGATCGATGGTGCCCGGAGCAGACTCAGTGCAAACAGGATCAAGCCCAAGTCCATTGAATATAAGTTATAACGGAAAGTTCAAGCAAGGGATTTACAGCGACGATACAGCGCAATATACAACGGGACTGAATACGACGGCAAGCTACCGGGTTGGTACAAACCTGTCGATGAACTTGCGATATAACTATCTTGATAGCCACGGGTACTCGCCGCTGTCTATCGATAGGCAAGGCCGGTCAAACATATCGACGCTAGATCTCGACTCAAGGCTTGCACGGAGTTTGACCTTATCAGCCGGCACCGGCTACGATTTCTTCCAAGACTCGAAGTTTGGGCAATCGAAGTGGCAAATGGTGAATATGCGCACGGAATGGGCTCCGGCCGAATGGTTCCAGTTCCGAACGTACTCGACATATGACACCACCCAAGAGAAGCTGAGCAACGTGCGGTTCGATGTGGGTTATAAGCCCGGCGCGACATTTGTAGGGATCGGCGCAAAATATGACGGTATCCGCCACACCTGGGGCAACCTTAGCGTTTTCGTCGACGGCCTAAAGATGGGCAGGTTAAAGCTTAGCACACTCCTAATTTACAACGGCTACCTCAAGAAGTTCGAAAGCAGGCACTTCTCCTTTACCTATGACTTGCACTGCGCCGAAGCCATCTTCCAAGTGCTTGATAATCCGACCGGTTACAGACCCGGCACGCAGTTCGTGTTTATGATAAGGTTGAAGGCATTCCCGTTCAACACGCCGTTCGGTACAGGTCGAACTGGACAGTCGCTAGGTCTCGGCTACGGCCGCGGCGGATACTAGCTGCTCGCGCTGGCGTAGTTTCGAACGGCATATCGCCAGAACAATCGGGACGCAACGAGGAACACGAGCGCCCAAGCCAAGCCGATGGCGACCATCTCGCCGTTAAAACCATCCTTTAGCTGTCGTGCCGGAATTGTTGCCAGAAACGCCATCGGCACAAAGTAAACGAATAGTCTCTGCACGAATATCTGATAGATATCAATGGGAAACCTGGCAACATCGAGTATTGACTGGCCAAGAACCCAAAGGTTATCGACGCGAACAAACCATATCGCCGTCGTCATCAGAATCAAGTTGAAAGAATAGAATATTGCCAAAGCGCAGCCGAGTAGAACGAGATAACCTGCCCACTGGACGATCGAAATGGATTGATGGAGGCTTGAAGCACCCACGATCAACATGGCGATGCCAGCTACCATCACACCGATTTGGTCAAAGTTGAACCGTCGGGCACTTACCCAAAACTGGGGGTCAATCGGCTTTGTCACCACATAGTCAAGCGTTCCGAGACGAACATGGGACGGAAGCTCCATGAGCGACATGAAGAATGCCATCATCAGCGCTTGAAGCAGGAAGCAGGACGCCGCAAGGACGAAAGCATCCCCTCTCTTCCAGCCAGCCACTTCATTCGTATTGCCATAGATCACCAGCAAGATCGCCACGAAAAAGAACATCCATACGAAGTTTTGCAGCACTTTGGCAATGAAATTTGCACGAAACTCCATTTCGCGCACAAAAGCGCTAAGGAAGAACGTTTTGTAGACTCGCAGGTACCGCAGCACACTTCATTATGGCCTAGCGATATACTAAGCGCGATGCTGGGCGTCCTTATCACCGTTCTCTTCGCGCTTGGATTTGCCGGTCTAGCCAGGCTGATCTTCAAAAGAGTCCTTAGCCAACAAACCGTTGAGCAAAAGGTAGGTCTTTGCGGCCTCCTGGGGCTGGGAATCGCCGGCTGGATCACGCTCCCAATTGGCTTGCTCACCGATGGCCTAAAGTGGGGTTCTTGGCTCGTAATCGCTTTGGCGATCGCTGGACTCGCTGCTTGCATGAAACCCATCAGAAACAGGTTTGCCGATCTTCAAGCCTGCGCCAAACAGATACAATGCGTCGGATGGCTGTTCGCAGGCGTTATCGCCATCGGCATCATCTTCTCGCTGATCGGAGTCCTTGCTCCGAGCACGGCTGCAGACTGGGACTCCATCGCCTATCATCTTGCGGTGCCGAAGCTGTGGAACCAAGCAGGGCAGATTGAGTACATCCCATACATTCACCACAGCAACTTTCCGTTCTGCGCCGACAACCTCTACATCTGGGGCTTGCAGTGGGGCGGCCAACAGGGGGCAAAAGCTTTTTCGTTGTGCTTTCTGGCTTTTGGATTGCTGACGATCTACGGACTGGCAAAGGAACTCTACGGCGGCAAAGCGGCCAAATGGGCAACCGTCGCCTTTCTGACTGCCCCGGTCGTCCTTTGGGAAAGCGGCACGGCCTATATCGACCTTGCTCAGGGGCTCTATGTCGGTCTGGGAGTTGCTCTGCTCTTGTCAGACTTCAGAAAACATCTGCTTATTGGATCGATCCTCGTTGGATTTGGCATAGCTAGCAAATATACGGGGCTTCAATCTGTGGCAGCGCTTGGAGTAGTGGCAACGATTGCGTTATGGAAGCTAGAGAAGGCTGGCTCAACAATCAAGTTGGCAGCCTTATCCGCCCTCATTGCACTCGCGATAGGCAGTCCATGGCTCATCAAGAACAAGGTTATGGCGGAGAATCCTGTATTCCCCTTCTTCTACGAGAAGTTGGGCGGCAAGAACTGGGATCAGCGCCGCGCCGATATCTACACGCGCGAACAGAAGTCGTTCGGAGTCGGCCGAGTCGAAAGCAAACTCGATCCGACGGCGATCGGCCACGCCATGCTCGGTCTTGCATATCAGCCCGGCAGATACGTCAATCCTGGTCCGCAAGAAGGGAACGGCTTTCCGACCGGCGCTATCGGCGCAACAGGCCTTCTGGCGGCGCTCGTCTGGCTTATCAGCGGAAGGACCAAGAGGTTTGAAGGCACGGTTATCGTATGGGTCGGATTGAGCCTTGCAATGTGGTTCGTCCTCAGCCAACAAAGCCGGTACCTGGTTTTTCTCTTGCCGCCGCTATGCATCTTGGCTGGAGCCGCCGTCGCTAGACTCAAGGCAGGCAGGATAGTGGCTGTCGCAGTTGCTCTCCAAGCCGCCTACTCCCTTTGGTTGATCAACACCGATGTTGTGTCTGATAAGGTTCGAGTTGCGCTTGGCGCAGATACCCCCCAGGAATATCTCGAAAGCCATCTCGGGTTCTACAAGGCTGCGCAAAAGCTCAATGAAGTGGCCAAAGACGGCAAGGTCGCGCTCTATGACGAAGTATTCGGCTTCTACCTCGATGTGCCGTATATGTGGGCAAATCCGGGCCACTGCACGCTCATCCCCTACGACGAGATAAAAGACGGCAACGACTTCGCCGACGAGTTGAAGAAGCTGGGTTTTACGCACATCAGCCTCAACTTCCGCACGGCATTTCCTTCGCAGGAGGAGCAACAGAGGTGGCTCAGCGCAGCCGGCTTGAGCGGACAGCCAGTTCCGTATACGAACGAAGAAAAGGAGCAGATCGTCAACAACTGGGAGATCAAGTATAAGTTTCTCATGGCCGACGCCTGTGCGAAGGGGCGGTTTGCTCTAGCAGTAGATCCTCGCGAGACGGGAGGAGCTATCATTCTTGGTATGGAGAACTGATCGTGCAACTAAACGTTGCATCTAACCGTCTCCTAGTTATTGGACAAGGAGGATTAGGTTCAACGCCTAATAGTTGAAAGATGCCGACACAAGAAGAAAAAACTCAAGCCATGCTATGCTGGCTCCTTTCGATCTTTTTCCCTTTACTTTCGCCGATCATTTTTATGCTTGTCGGCAAAGATAGGCCATTTGTGTATGCCAACGCGATGCAATGCCTGACAATGGACTTGCTTTGGTGGATTGGCGGCACCATTATTGCGGTTATCACCTGCGGCATTGGATCGATTATCTTCATTGTTCCGTTGATCTTCAGCATAATGGGAACGATCAGAGCCAACAACGCAGAAATCTACGAGCCGCCCATCACAGGTCCGCTTGCCAAGAAGTGGTTCAACGTCTAAGGCCGGCCACTTTGCAATGGGCATAGAGCCCTAACGTCGCAACTCGAGACGGCCATATGTCGTGACCTTGTTATTGGAGGAAGGATCGGCCTTTGCCGGTCAAATCTCATAAATGACAAGGTCCGACAACAAAACTCTTGCGATCGCATGCTGGATCGTTTCTTTGGTCCCGTTTCTCGGCATCCTCATGTCGATCGTTCTGCTAGTCACCGATAAAGACCGGTTCGTACGAGCCAACGCAGCCCAGTGCCTGATCATGCTGATCGTGTGGGATTTGGTGATCGGCGTAATCGCATTCCTCACCTTCGGGCTTGGAGAAGTGCTTTTTGTTATACCAAGGATCCTGGCTATTCTTGGCGCAGTAAAAGCGGCCGCGGGTGAAACGTTCATTCCGCCGTTTACGGGACCAATAGCAAAAGCCGTCGTAAGACCGTAGGCAACCCAACTCAAGTCCCTTGAACCTAGCTTAGGGGGGTACTATTCCCCCTATGCAATACCGCAAGTTAGGCAAACACGGCATTCGTGTTAGTGAGGTTTCTCTCGGAGGCTGGCTGACTCAAGGCCGGTCCATCACCGACGACCAGACGTCAAGCATCGTACGAAAGGCGTTTGATCTAGGCATCAACTTCTTTGACACAGCAGATGCCTATAACGCCGGCGAGGCCGAAAAGTCGCTCGCAAAGGCCATTAAGGACCTTCATCGCGAGGAGCTTGTTCTAGCCACCAAGTGCTTTTTCCCGATAACCCAAGCGCCTAACGACCGCGGACTAAGCCGCAAACACATCGTCGAGTCGGTTAACAAATCTCTCAAACGCCTTGAGACCGACTATATCGACCTCATGCAGTTCCACCGTTTCGACGCAGATACGCCTGTCGAGGAGTCGGTGCGCGCCATCGAAGACCTGATCCGTCAAGGAAAAGTCCTCTATTGGGGCGTTAGCGAGTGGCGGTCGCACCAGATCGCCGAGGCCGTGCGCTTGGCTGATCGTTACAACGCCTATGCCCCGGCCAGCAACCAGCCCGTCTACAGCATGCTTAACCGGTACGTTGAAGAGAGCGTTATGCCGACGTGTGCGCAATATGGCATGGGTCTGGTAGTCTTTTCACCTCTCGCCCAAGGAGTGCTTACAGGTAAATATCTGCCTGGACAGCCTGCGCCGGAAGGCACGAGAGGCGCTGATTCGACATCGAACATGTGGATGGGCGAACTGAAAAACGACGAGCTGTTGCAGCGGATCCAGAACCTGAAGGCATTTGCCCAGGAGAACGGTTGCTCGCTCGCGCAGTTCGCATTGGCTTGGATTTTAAGAAGGAACGAAGTCAGTTCCGTCATTGTCGGTGCAACGAAGCCCGAGCAGCTTGAAGATAACGCCGCAGCGAGCGGCAAGTCCTTTAGCGAAGAGGTTTGGCAGCAAGCCGATCGCATTTTGTTAGGGTCCGAATAACCGATGAGCATTCAAGACTTTGAAAAAAGACCTGGCGTCAACCGAGTAGAGGTTCGCCACGGCCACGCGCAAGCACACGTGTTTTCTCTCGCAGCCCCGATCATGGACGAACGCCTTCGCGTATTGAAGGCTGTCGCCGACGCTGGTACGAGCATCGACTTTTTGAAGCTAACCGAAGACGGGCTTTCCTTCATCATGAGCGAGTCCGATACAAGCGCCGTTCAAGAAACCCTTAAGGCTTGCGGCGTCCAGTTCTCGATTCTTGAGTCGGTGAGCGTTGTCTTGGTTCATGCAGTGAACATGCGCGATGAAGAAGGCTTGATTGCCGGAATTATCCAGCAGGCGATCACTAGCGGTGCGAAGGTTAGCCACATCGGCGACATGCACGACCGTTTGCTCCTCGTTGTCGAATCTGAAGATGCCGATAAGATGGCCGACCAGTTTAGACGATCTTTCTTGGAGGTGATCGCGTGAAGTTGCTCGTCATGAAGTTCGGCGGCACCAGCGTTGCCACTCCAGAATCGCGAAACACTTCTGCGATGCGTGTCATTTCGGCCCGTGAGCAAGGCTATGCTCCGGTCGTTGTGGTCAGCGCCATCGGCCGAAAAGGCGCGCCGTATGCGACCGACACATTGATTTCGTTCCTGCGCGAGGTCGATCCGCAAGTTAATCCGCACTCGCGCGAACTCGACATGATGATGGCTTGCGGTGAGATTCTATCTTCAGTCGTATTCGCCCACACGTTGCGGACCTTAGGTTATCCTGCCGTAGCTCTAACCGGCCAGCAGGCGGGCATCCTCACCGACGAGAACTTCGGCACCGCCCGCATCATGAAGATCGACGCCACAAACATGCGGAAACTGGTCGATGCGGGCAAAATCCCGGTTGTATGCGGTTTCCAGGGCTTCTTCGATGACGATTCCGGCGTTTGCGGCGAGATAACCACCCTTGGCCGCGGCGGATCGGACACAACCGGCGCAGCTTTAGGCGCGGCCTTGAAGGCTGAGGCTGTCGAGATCTACACCGATGTCGACGGTGTGAAGACCGCCGACCCCGACTATGTGGCCAACGCGCCGACTCTGCGCAAAGTCACTTACGACGAGGTTGCCGAGATCGCCCACCTTGGCGCGAAGGTCTTACACCCGCGAGCCGCCGAGATTGCCATGCGATACGACATTCCGCTTTACGTCAAGTCGACCTTCAGCGATGCACCCGGCACGAAGGTTGTCAAGCGTGAGGATTTCCCAGGTCGGCGCATGACTGGCGTGACCCACACCGGCAAACTCGTCTATCTGCGCTTCAGCCTGAGCCATATCGTCGAACCTGACCGCCCGCAGATCGAAGAACGCATCTATCAAGTCATGGCCGAGCACGGCGTGAACTTATTTATGATCGACCTCAGTCCAACCGGCATTGGTTTCGCGGTTCCGCGCTCGCAGTTCCCGCAGGTTGAAGCGTTGCTAAACGGCTTGGTGCTTCCGGTTCAAAACGAGGCGAGGACGGTCTATCTGATGCAAATCGGTGCTGTGGCAACTAAAGCCGTCGAGACTCAGGCTACACTCTTGGCTCCGCTCGGACCATTGCCCAGAATCAAAGCCGAAGTCGTCGAGAGCTGCACAATGGTCTCGATCATCGGCCATGAATATCTTCAGCAACCCGGCATCTTGTGGAAGTCGATCCAGACTCTACACGAGGCTCAGATTCCGGTTTTGCAGACCACTGACTCCGAGTTCTCGCTGAGTTGCCTGATTCCCGAATCAGAGACGAGGCGTGCGGTGTTCTTGTTGCACGAGGCGTTCGGTCTATCCGAGGTCGTTTGAAGTGACTGCTCGCTTCTTGGTCTGGATAATACTGATCATGAAGCGGGCTATTTTTGGTTTACTTTTCAGGAGCGAGCCTAGGTATTGCCGGCAACTTGCCGGCAAAGCTGAAGGTATTCACTCGCAAGCCTGTAGCCCCGGGATGCTTTGTCCCCGCGTCGAAGCGCTTCGAGGGTCCAATGTTTAACCTCCCTCCGAGCCGCCCAGCCCTGATGGGCATCCTCAACGTCACACCGGACAGCTTCAGCGACGGCGGACAGCACTTCGGCCATACAGATGCTGTCGATTGGGGTCTCAAGATGGCAGACGACGGCGCAGACCTCATCGATGTCGGCGGAGAATCGACTCGTCCTGGCGCGGAACCGGTACCTGTCGATGAAGAGATCCGGCGGGTCGTGCCCGTTGTTTCGGCGTTAGCCAAAAGGGGCATCGCGGTCTCGATAGACACCATGAAGCCGTCTGTAGCCAGTGCCGCCCTCAGCGAAGGCGCATTCCTCGTGAACGATGTCAGCGGACTTCGATCACCACAAATGATGCGAGTTTGCGCAGAAGCAGGCTGCACCGTTTGCATCATGCACATGCTGGGCGAGCCACGCACCATGCAAGCAAATCCTGCTTATGGCGATGTTGTAGCAGAAGTAGCCGGTTATTTGAGAGATCAGTCGGCAGCTGCCCAGAGCTCTGGAATTGCTCGAGAACGTATCTGGCTTGATCCCGGATTCGGTTTCGGTAAGACCGTCGAGCACAACCTAGAATTGGTACGCCGGTTTGCAGACATGACTGATCTTGGTTATCCGATTCTTGTCGGAGTCAGTCGAAAGACCTTCCTCGGCAAGGTCTTAGGATCAGAGGCTGCGCCGCTTCCTGTCGAGGAGCGCCTCGCTGGCACTTTGGCCATTCAAGCGGCCTTGCAGATGAAAGGCGCTAGAATCATCCGCGCCCATGATGTCAACGAATCGCGCCAGGTAATCGATATGCTGGCGGCACTAGGGACATAAGGGGTAAGGGGAAAGTTTGTAACCCCATACCCCATACCACTAGAATGCCCTACTTCTTTACCAGCTCGAACTTATGCTCGATCGGTTTCGCAGCTGCTCGCTGAGCCTCAACCTGCTCCTTCTCAAGAGCTTCAAGATCGGCCATTACCTTCGCCGAGGAGGGATACTCGCCTCGCCAAATGCCGATCTCACGCCAGCGAATAACAAAACATTGGTTATGGCTATTCGTGAAGTCCTGTACGCGATAGGCCTGCTTCACCATCGGGGTGTTCAACAGGGCGAGGTTAATGCCAGAAGCCAGCTGCAACGACGAATAATCTCCCACAGGTTCGCCGTCAATCTTAAGCGTATAGTTGCCGTCAGCTAAGCCCTTTACCTTCAACGTCTGCTGATTTAGTTTCTGAATAAAGTCCGAGGACTTCATCGCCAGAGCAACAAGCTGATCGTCCATCTTAAGCGGGAAGGGAAGGCACTCGTCGAGCTGCTTCCAGCTTAGGCCGCTGCCCAGAGTCACCTTGGTTTTCTCGGCATAGACCACCTTGCGACCAGCAAAGTCAATTTCGGTTGAGGAGACCACACCGGAGACCTTCCAGGCCTTAAGGGCTTCGGCGGCCATCAGCAGCTGCGCCTGCTCGCCCGGGTGCACTCGGTCGCCGATCAGGTTCGGAGCCAGTTTGGAATCGATTGCCATGGCTTTCGTGAGTGCCGATGCGACGGGACCGTTGAAATCGATTGTCTCAAGCCCATTTGTTTTGGCCAAGGACTTGACGTAGTCGGCATAGCGCAACAAGACGCCGTTATAGCCGCCTTCCCATGACGGAGTATGGGCAAAGTCGTCAAACGGCGACGGCTGGATCAGAAACAGCTGGAGTCCCGGCAGGTTCTTCTTGAGTTCAGCAACGATCTTCTTGTAGCCGTTGGCATACGTGTCGAAGATGTCCTGTTTGAACGGCTGGTAGGACGCATCGTTCATGCCCAGCATAATCGTCGCAACCGTCGGCTTGTGCGCGATGAAGTCCCGCTTCAGCCGAATGTCGATGCCGCCAGCCCAGCCGCCGGTCACTCGGTCGCCGCCAACGCCGGTGTTCGTGAAGCTGATCTTCAAGTTGGGATAGCGGGTGACGATGAAAGTCTCGATATAGTTGGTGTAAAGGTGCTGTTCGGTGATGCTGTCTCCGTAAAACAGAACCCTGTCGCCGTCCTTAAGCTTAAAGTTATCGGCAAACGATAGGGAGGCAACGCAGGCCAAGAAGGCGCAAGAAAGCAAAGTGCGTTTCATGCCTTCGATCTTAGCACAGCGGGGGGACAAATGAACCTAAACGCGGCCGGGTTCACGCCGATTTCGGTTTATTTCCTCTGCGTGGGCTAGACCAACTTTGACCAATTTAGCAACCGTTTCTTGGTTGTCCGCGGCAACGTTATTGGTCTCGCCAGGATCGGCATCTAAATCGTATAGCTCCAGCGAAGTCTGGGCCGATTTGTAAGAACCAGGCAAGCCGTCCCCGCCGACCTTACCGCCCGTAAGAGTTACATAGGAGTGCGGAAAGTGAAGCTTCCATTTGTCCGACCGGACGCCTTCAAGGTGGCCGTCCTGGGAGTAATGGAAGAATAAGGCTGAATGCGGTGTCTTGGCATTCTTAGGATCCTTCAAGAGTGTAAGCAACGAAAGACCGTCTATTTTGCCTTTTGGCGAGGCGGCTCCAGTCATTTCAACCACAGTCGGTAGCACATCGATGCCCATAACAGGTTCATGACTCACCGAGCCAGCAGGAATGCCGACTGGCCAGCGCATCAGGCAAATCTCGCGCTGGCCTCCATCGAAAGTGGTCGCTTTGCCCTCTCGGAATGGGCCAGCCGATCCTGCGTGGTTGCCGTAGCTAAGCCAAGGTCCATTGTCCGAAGTGAAGATGACCAGCGTGTTGCTGTCGATGCCCAGCTTCTTCAGAGTCGAAATGATCTCGCCAACCGACCAGTCGATCTCCATGATCACATCGCCATACAGCCCGCGCTTGCTTTTGCCTTTGAACTTGTCGGATACAGCCAAAGGCACATGCGGCATCGAATGGGCGAGGTAGAGGAAGAACGGGTTGTTCTTGTTCCGCTTGATGAACTCAACGGCTCGCTTCGTATAGAGCGTAGTCATCTCGGCGGCATCTGACAAATCGGCGATATGCCGAACTTTGGTCTTGTTCTCGAGCAGATAGAGGTCCGGATAGTGCGGCGCTTGCGATGGGTCGGGATGCCTCGGCCACATGTCGTGTGAGTAGGGCAGCCCGTAGAACTCGTCGAAACCCTGGCTTGTAGGCAAGAACTCATCCTGCCAGCCCAAGTGCCATTTGCCGATGCAAGCCGTCCGGTAGCCTTTGTCTCGCAAAGCATCGGCTATGGTTGTTTCGGTGGGATTCAAACCAATTGTTGATGATGGCCCGAGCACTTCCGGTATGCCGACGCGATAAGGATAGCAGCCAGTCAAGATTCCTGCGCGCGACGGCGAGCACGAAGCATGCGGCGCATGGTAGTTCGTGAACTTAAGCCCTTCTTTGGCCATTAAGTCCAGGTTCGGCGTTTCAATGTCGGTCGCCCCGTAACAGGCGGCATCGCCGTATCCTTGGTCGTCTGTGAGGATCAAAATGACATTCGGCAGACTCATGTTCGACTTCCCATATCCAAAATTGCGCAAAGGCAGACTCAGCGAAAGCGCTGCTGTTTGAAAGAGGAACTCGCGCCGAGTCATGCCTGCCAGGTTACGCTTCTGCGAAGCGAGTTGTCAAGGCTGTCTTGAAACGCCTCGGTTTAGGTGAGCCCAATGCCAAGTTAAGTGTCGGTAAAGTAAAAATACGTGTGATAAAACCTTGACATGCTTTCACGAATCGTTCATGATTAGAAGCGGAGAGTTTCGTTTTTTTGATTTGCTAGGGGAATTTGCGTTTCTGCATCAGGAAACTCAAGGACAGTTGAATACAAGGCGCAAGTTGAAGCTGGCGAGTCGGGAACGAGCCATCTCCCAATTAACTTAAGGAGATTGCGGAATGAACCGTACACTCAAACTAGCTCTTAGCGCAGTGTTCACGTCAGCCCTCGTGCTGCCCGTGTTCGCACAAGAGAACTTCCCGGATGTTCCGGACAACCATTGGGCCTACGAAGCCCTGAAGAACATGAAGGCCGACGGCCTTCTCGTCGGCTATCCCGACGGCCTGTTCCGCGGCGGCCGCCCGGCTTCCCGCTACGAACTGGCGGTTGCGATCCACGCGACGTACCAGAAGCTGAAAGGCCTCTACGACGGCCTGGACAGCCAGATCAAGGCTCTGAACTCGAGCCTCGACGGCAAGGCCGACAAGGCCGACCTGCAAGCCCTTCGCGACGCCCTTTCGGCCGTTGAGAAGGACCTTTCGGGCATGAAGGCCTGGGGCGACGACATCGCCAATCTGAAGAAGCTCGCTTCTACGTTCGAGAAGGAAATCGCTTCTCTGGGCGTGGACGTCGAAGCCATGAAGAAAGACATCGGCGATCTGAAGGACCGCGTCGACAAGCTTGAGAAGCGCAAGCCGGCTGTGGACATCCACGGCACGGTCGACCTTCTTGCCCTCGCCGGCTACAGCACGAGCGACCGCTTCGGCCTGACCGTCGACGGACGCCCGACAGGCGTCGGCCGAGGCGACTATTACGACACGCCTTCTGGAGCCACCCGCGACCTGACGATCCTTCACGAGGGAGCCCTGACTTTCAGCGGCACCAAGGAAGAGGGTCCGAAGTGGAAAGCCACACTCGTCGTCGGCAACATGCTCTCTGGTTATGGCTACAAGCTGACGAGCATAGACCGTGGCGGCGCTGGACTGGGCAGCCAAACTGGTACAATTGCCGCCCCATTCGAAGAAGCCGAGCAGTCCATTTACTTCCAGGACTTCACAGTCAGCTTCGACACCAGCCTTCTCGGCCAGAACTTCTCGGCTGAGATCGGCCGAACCGGCTACAAAGTAAGCCCCTACATCTTCCAGAGACCGGACAACACTCCGTACTTTGCGAACGATCGGTGGGACAACGGCAAGTACATGTTCGACGGTGCCATCCTCACGATGAACCTCGGCCCAGCCAAGCTCGATGTCTTCGGAGGACGAACCAACACGCAGACTACGAGCGGAAGCTACGGCGGTTATATTCAGCCACTCGTCGTCGGTCGATATTCTGGACGTCCGATAGGTCTCATGGAAGGCGGCAACGGCATCGTGGGCGAGATTGACCAGTTCCTCGGCGTTAACTTGACGACTCCAATCACCGATAAAGCAACGCTTAATCTTGCTTATCTCTGGCTTGATTCGAACAGCATTGGCAGCTTTGGATCTGACGGCGGAAACGGCAACGGCTACGGAACTTTGGCCAGCGACGAATATAACCGTCTTGAGGTCTACGGCGGCGACTTGAAACTGGACTTCGATCCGATCAAGCTTGCCGGCGGCTATTCCAAGTCCGTTCTTAAGTACAACGAGCACGTGGCCTTGGACGATATGAACGACGCTTGGTGGGCTTGTGCAGGCTTCAAAGCTGAGAAGTGGGGCGCCAAGGCCGAGTACCGAGAAATCGGCGGCAACTATATGGCTCCTGGCGACTGGGGCCGCATCGGCATCTGGTGGAATCCGTTGAACATCAAGGGCTTCGACGCCAGCATCTGGGCGGATCTCAACGATAAGTTGACCCTCAAGGCCAAAGGCGGCTGGTACGAGGGTCTCGATGATGTCGGTTGCCCCTATTGGTACACCGATTCAAAGGTCGATACCTACACGGTTGATCTCGGTTACAAGCTATGGAGCGGATGGGATCTCAGCCTCGGCTGGGAATATGTCCAGTATCGTCCCGAGCCTGGCGCACCCAAGCCTCAGGAGCAGTGGTACAACATCGGCCTGAACTACGGAATGGGAGCCAACGCTAAGCTGTCCATCTTGTGGCAGATCAGCGACTTCGATGCGAAGGGCTATGATCCTCTGGGTGTCCAAGGCGATGGGCGGCGCACGGGCGGCCTGATCACCACCCAGCTCAGCGTCAAGTTCTAAACTCGGCGTTTGAGTAAGAATGAAGAAGGAGTTGGGGACAGCTCCTTCTTTTTCCTATCGTTAACCACAGGAGTAGGATATCCTGCGGGTATGTTCTTAGCGCTCGTGCTTGCTGCATCGACGGTGCGGCCGAATATGGACTGGTCGCAGTTCCTTGCCAAGGCAGGTATAAAGGCCGAGGATGTTCAGCTTAGCCGGTCGAGGTGGCGCGGCGGCGGCCCGTTCTCGTTCCCTGAGTTTGAAAAAGCTTGGGACGACTGGCAGCAGGTTGAACCTACGGCTTGGAATGCTGGTTCATCGATGGTTGTCGCTGCGAAGAACCCATCGGTATGCCTGCGAACAGCCGCTGCTTTGTCAGGATTGAAGGTGCTGGGAAGCGTATTGCCTTCAAAATCGGCGGGCTTCGAAGCAATGCTGGCAAAATGCCCTCTGGATGACAGCCAGCGGCAAGCCGTTCGTAATCTGCCAAGAGATGTTTCCAAAGCTCTTGGCACGGTGCTTAGCGTCTGGCCGAAGTTCATCGAGCTTCGTAAAGAGGCCTTTGCAGGTTTAGGTCTCAGCGAAGCCGACTTGACAGCCAAATCGTCTGCATTTGGACTTTCGTATTCGGTGGATGCCGACATTCTGAAGATGATCGACAAGGTGGATCTATCGAAGCTGGCCGAGGCGTCCATCCTGCTCAGCGAGGCTGTTGAGCAAGCGCATTTTGAGCGGCTCCGACCGTCTTCTACAAAGTTGCAGCTCGAAACCCCGTTCGGCAAGGTCATTGTCAGCGGCAAAGGTGACGACACTCACGATCTAGCTGGCGTTGCTCTGCTTGTTGACCTCGGCGGAAACGACACCTATAAGGGATCAATTGCCAATCCGGCGCAGGTAGTTGTCGATGTCAGCGGCAGCGATTCATACGAGAACTGCGGCTTCGCCGTCGCCGGCCTTAACATGGTGTTCGACTACGGCGGAAACGATGCTTACACCTGTCAAGACGGCGGGAACGGCGCTGCTTCATTCGGCGTTTCAATGGTCTTCGACCGAGAAGGCGACGACATCTATCGGTGCCGCGACTTCGGCGAAGGCGCTGCCCATTGCGGGATTGGACTCCTGATCGACGGTCAAGGCGACGACAGCTACTATTGCCGTAGCCAAGCCCAAGGATATGGGGGCACGCGCGGCTTTGGCGCACTAGTCGATGCTGTCGGCAACGACCGTTACATTGCTGACGACACCAAGATCGACAATCCGAGCCCGCAAACAGTGGAGCATAACGTCTCGCTGGCCCAAGGCGCAGGATTCGGCAGAAGGGAAGACGGCGGCAATTCGCTGGCTGGCGGCATCGGATTGCTGGTTGATGGCGCGGGAGACGACACCTACAAGTGCGGCGTCTTCGGCCAAGGTGTCGGCTATTGGTATAGCTTCGGCGCGCTGGTCGATATGGCCGGCAACGATCGGTATGAAGGCGTGTATTACATCCAAGGGAGTTCTGCGCACTACGCCATCGGTTGCCTGATAGATGCCGGAGGCGATGATCGTTATCTTGCCAAGATGCACCAAAGCATGGGCCAAGGGCACGACTACTCCATCGGTCTGCTTCATGACGCTGGTGGGATTGATTCGTTCAGAGCGCTTGGAAGCGGCGCATTTGGAACTGGACGCTGGGACGGTCTCGGTCTGTTTCGCTCTGATGGTCCTGCTTCCTACTTCACCTGCCAATCCGTTGAGACTCTCGGCTATGCTGCCGACCACCGCGCTGGCGAACCTTGCAATGGTCTGTTCTGGTCGACCGGCGATGTGCTGTTTGACAAGTGCCCGCGTGGCAAACCCTTAACGCTGTGGGTTCAGCAAGAGCCGCGCAAACCAGGCGAGATCGGGGTCGGATGGTCCGATACCTCGGCGATTGTGCCTTCTTCACCCTTCACCGCCTCGCAGATGCGAGATGTGCGCCGAATCGTCAAACTAATAGGAAAGAAACAAGAGTACGCGAAGCTGCTGGTCTTCGCCGACCCGAAGAATCCGTCCAAGGCTGAAATGGCAAGAGCCATCGTGTCCGTTTTCAATAAATATGCTGTCTATGCTGACTCTATTGATCGCCGGCTTAAGCAGGCTAATCTTGATTTGGATGCCAAGGTTGCCGATCTAGAGGCGCTTAAGAAGGAGTTAAAGGCGATCGAAGCGGAGATAGCGAGTCATAAAGGAATCGGTGACTCATTTGCGTTGGTGCGCAAACTGATTCCGGCTATTTATCGAGAGCTGGTGTTGTCCGGGACCGACTGGGAAAAGATGGTTAACGACTTAGACGACTGGCAAAACCGTAGTCGGAAAATGGAGAAACGAACGGCAAAGTAACTGGAACGAAGGCTGATGGTCGAGGCAATAGGATAATTCACGTCTTGGGTGCCACGGATCGTGAGATCCGTGCTATCGTAGGTTCAACACGGGTCTTGCGATCAGTGGCACCTGTAATTAGTCTAGTTTCTTGAAGTTACCTCACGTGTCAAGCGGAACGGCTTAGTTGGTTTGGCAAGCTCTTCCGGAGCGCTGAAGGCGCGATTCATGATAGCCTAGGTTGCGCGCGAAGCGCGAGGCCTAGTTAAGGCCGCCAAACCACCGAGCGCTGTAAGTGCGAGATAGGTTCAAATAGGATATTTCAGGCTTACAGCCCTCTAGGATTTGGGGATGCTCAGTTCCTAGCCCTTCGGCTTCGCCTTCGGACTAGGCTAATATAGTTAGGTGTAGTCGCCGGATGGATCGTCCCGGCGACAAGTGACTCCTAGAACCTAAAGTCGTCCCAACCGAATGTCTCGGCCATAGGAGCCGAACATCAAACAACCAGCCCAGCCGATCAGGTAAAAGTAACGGGTAAGGGAATGCACTGTGGCAACTAAGGGAAAGGATCGGGTTATCGTCGTCGGCGGCGGGTTCATGAGCGAACTCATCGTGGAGCAGCTGTTCGAGCGCAATGCCACCATCGTCGTTATCCCCGATGAGAAAGACCCGAATCTGATCGATCGTTTATCGTCGTTCCACGTCATCCCGATTAAGGGCGACCCCTATTCCGAACAAACTCTCATACAGGCCGGCATCAACCAGGCGACTTGTCTCCTTTCGGTCTCAGATAACGACAGCCTCAATCTTGAAGTTGCTCTCAAAGCTAAGAAGCTTCAGCCGAATCTGCGTATCGTCATCAGCCTCTTCGACAACGACCTAGCAATGCGGCTGAACCACGCCTTCGGAATCCGTTCGCTAAGCTCCTCGACCCTATCAGCGCCGCGGTTCGTTTCCGATGCTCTCGATCTTGACGTCGCCGCCTGCCAGTCCATCGAAGGCCATCATGTTCTTGTTTACAGCTCGGATCCCGGCCATGTTCGCGCCGCAAGCTACTGCATTAGTTCTGAAGGCAAGCTAATTAAAGGGCGCGGAGAAGATGAAAAGGCAGCGTTTTGGCTTGAGTGCCAACCAGACGAAAAGACGACTCGCCACCGAAAGGCTCATCGTAAACCGTGGCGCAGGTATTTCCGCTTTTCATTGAAACAGTGGGTCAACGAAACCAGGAGGTCCTGGCGGTCGATCGCCGCATTCACTCGTGGAATCCTCTATGCCGTCATGCTGATCCTTCTCGTCAGCGTATTCGTCTTCAGCTATTACGGCGGCATGTCGATCCTAAATGCGCTCTACTTTGTCGTGGCAACGCTGACGACAACCGGTTACGGCGACATTAACCTCTTAGATGCTTCGCCTGCCTTAAAAATATACGGCATCGGCCTAATGGTCGCCGGCATGGCGTTGCTGGCTACGATCTACGCCATCGTTGCCGACCGTGTGCTTGCCGCCCGTGTCGAATACCTTCTGGGCATGCGCGGCGTGCGAAGACAAGGGCATGCTGTGGTCGTCGGTCTGGGCAAGATCGGCTATCGCGCATCAAGCGAGATCTACGGAATGGGCGAGGACGTTGTCGGCGTGGAACCCAAAGGCGAAACGGAAAACGTCGCCAAAGCGCGCAAGCTCTTTCCTGTCGTCGTCGGAGACGCCTCGAGAACCGAAGTTCTCAGGCGCGCATGCGTTGACAGAGCAGAAGTCATCCTAGCCCTAACCAACGACACGGTCTTGAACCTCGATGTATGTTTCCGGGCAAAGGAACTGAACCCTCAAATCAGAACCATCATTCGAACTCATGAACCGGCGCTTATCGAGCACTTCCGTGAGCTCGGACTCGACTTTGTGGTTAGCACGGCAACCATAGCCAGCCCGTCGTTTGTCGATGCCGCTTTGAGCGAGAATGTTTTCGCTACCTTTACAGTTAATGGGCAGACGTTGCAGATCGTCAAGGAGCACTCCTGCTGCGAAGACGAAGCCTGCATTCCGTTGCTTCTCCAGACCGGCAAAGACAGCTATGAACTTAGCGCAATGGCTGCGTCAAAGATGGATGGCGGCTATGAGTATTGCCTCAAAGCCATTGTCTAGACGAGATGAACGATCCTTCGCTTGACGAGCAGAGCAGTCCTCACTTGTCCAACGCCTTTAATTCAACTTCGCTTATGGCTCTTTCAGCGCGGCTTGATATATCCCGCGCAGCGAGTTAAATAGGAAGATCCCTTCGTTCCTATGCAAATCATCGGCAGTAAGGACCCGTTCTTGAAGCTCTGCATTTGCCAGAAGCTCTGCGCGCAAGGTTCCAGGGAGCAGGCCGCACGAGGTTGGCGGAGTGACTAGCGTGTCGCCGAAGCGAATAGCCAAATTCGCGATGGTCGATTCTGTTAGTTCGCCTCGCTCGTTTATGAGGATGGCATCGTCGCATCCCGGACAAGACTCGAGCGCTTTATGATAGATCTGGCGGAGCGTTGTCTTGTGATAAAGGAATCGATCCTTCGACGATACGCGGATCTTGCTGATTCCAATCGTTGCCGCCTTCTCGAACGGTTTTGGCATCGTCCCTGACTCGACTGCAAGTTCTCCTTTGCTCGATAGTGTCATCCGAACGCGAGAAGGTTCTTTCAACGTGCTGGCATATTCGTAAAGCGCTTGTTCCGCGACTTCCGAGCAGAAATCAAGATCGAAGTATTGCGCGCTGTCACGCATGCGGTTCAGATGCCGATCTAGGAGCCAGAAACCATCCGCTGGCGTCCACTTGAGCGTTTCAAACAAGCTAAAGACAGGCACCGGGCTTCGAAGCGCTTCGGCTTTTTGCCAGCATTCCTTCCACTCGCCATCCGCATCCGAGTCCCAGACAATTCCTCCGCCAACGCCATATACGACATCGCCAGATCGATTGCAGACTGCCGCGGTGCGGATTGCTACGTTAAACTGCGCCGAACCGTCTGGCCGAATGAAGCCGATCGAACCGGTATAGACGCCTCTCGGCGAGGTCTCCTTCTCACGGATTATCTCCATCGTATGGCGCTTTGGAGCGCCAGTGATCGAGGCAGGCGGGAACAAGGCCGTAAAGACGCCTGCAAGGCTGGCCTCAGTCTGGCATCGCACCGTCGATGTCATTTGCCAAACGGTTCGGTACTTCTCAACCTCGAAAAGACTTGGAACTTCGACCGATCCTAGAACGGCGATTCTTCCCATGTCGTTCCGAACCATGTCGACAATCATGAGGTTCTCGGCTCGGTCTTTTTCAGATCGCACAAGTTCTTGCGATAATGCCCCGTCATCGTCCAGCACCAATCCTCTCGGCCGGGTCCCTTTCATGGGCTTGCTGATCAACTCGGAGTCATTCTTCTCGAAGAACAGCTCTGGCGAACCGCAAATCAACGTCCAATTTTGGAGCTCGAGCAGCGCACCATATTGGCCGTTGTGCTCAGCTAGCAAGTGATGAAGGGTAGGCGGCGAGCAACTCCCGAGAAGCCGGATCGTATGGTTGACTTGATAGGTTTCTCCGGCCGCTATGAGAGCTCGGATCTGAGCAATGCTTACTTTGTATTGTTCTTCAGAGGCGTCAGGGGTCCAATCTGGCTGGGTTACTTGTTCCCAAGTCGGCCCCGAAACAACGGCATGCTTGTCGAACAATCCAAACCAGACTAGGGGCAACGTACCGGGTTCATGGGTAGCCAAATGAGGATCGAATCCAGGCGCAGCCTCGTAACAAACAAATCCAACGGCGAAGCATGCGTTCTCTCGGCATTTGACCTCAACTTCGTCGATTGCTCCAGACACATCCTCGGTTCTTGTCGCGGATACAACGGAGAACGGCTGGTCGAAAGACAACCAGTTGTTGTGCCCCGCGTCGTGAATCAACGCTCTCATTCCGCCGTTCTGTATTTCCAACCTCTTAATGATGGCCCGGTAGCCGCGCGACTTGTGAGAACCAGGCATTAATGCTTTGATGATTTGTTGACGATCGTGGAATCACGAGTCATTAGGCCGACTGGATTTGAAATGATGAAACCTTCTAATCAGCAGCTAGGGATTCGCAAGTAAAGAACCGATCTTTAATAGTGAGGACGCCATATGAAGAAGACTGGGTTTACGCGTCGCGCATTTACGATGGTCGAAATGATGATCGTCGTGCTTATCTTGGCTCTGCTCGTTGAGATGGCCATACCGCAATTCATGAATGCCCGTCTTCGGGCTCAGCAGAGAACCTGCATGACGAACTTGCGCGAAATGGAATACGCCAAAGAGCTGCTGGCAGGCAATGAGAAACTGGTTGATGGAGATGCTGTAGTTATGGCCGATATTTGGCCAGAATATGTACGCTGTCCCGGAGAACCAAAATGTCCTTCAAGCGGAGTCTATACTGTCGGAGCGATCGGCGAGAATCCCCAGTGTACGCTTAGCGCAGGCGGCTTTGGCCATACGCTACCGTAGGCGAACCAAGGGAGAGACTATGCCTAAAACAATAAGGCGAGGATTCACACTCATTGAAGTGATGGTCGTCGTGCTCATCATTGGTTTGCTGATGATGATCGCCATCCCGCAGTTTCTGACCGCGCGCCGAACTGCGCAGCAGAGAACATGCTTTGCCAATCTCAAGGAAATTGAGTATGGCAAGGAGTTGCGCGCAATCGACAAGAAGCTTGTTACAGGAGATCCGGTCGACATGGCCGACCTTTGGCCAGATTACATTCGATCTCCAGGCATCCCTCAATGCCCCGGCGGAGGCACCTACACGATCAACCCGATAGGTACAGCTCCGACATGCACGGTCGCCGGTCACGCCCTGCCGTAATAAAGGCCGATTTCTTCTCTCGCAATCTCAACCCATCGGCGCAGCCGTTCCGGTTTGTTCTGAACTGTGTGCGTGTCCTTGAGGATGAGTTCGAGAACACATTCGCCAGCGATCTCCAGGGTTCGCCGAAGGTCAGCGCGTACGGTGTCCTCATCAAAGTCAACACAAACGAGAGCAGGATTTGGCTTGCGGCTGAAGATGTAGTCGCGTTTCAGCTCATCGGCCATGATTTCCATATCGCACCATGGCGATATCGATAGTCTTCTAAGTCTCGGCAACGATTTGACGTGCTTCCACCGCGTGTGGATCGGCTCGCAACAGCCATAACAGTTCAAGCCGAAATGCTCAAGAAGCGGCTTCTGATAGGGAAGCACGAACTCGGCGAACATCTCAGGTGAAACGCCAACTGTCTCTTGAGATTCCGCAAAACCCCAGATGCTGCTGAGCTTGGCCGGGCATCCGTTGGTCGAGACAGGCAACTCATCCGTATAGCCGATTCCGCCGGACGCGATTCCTTGCTCGCGGCAGTTGGTGGTCAGCAGTCCTTCCTCTTCGAACCACTTGATGAAATGCTCGTGCTCATCTCGAAGCCAAGCCATCAGCCGATGAAGGTCCTCGGGATGGTCGACCATCGCATACATTAGCTCTTCGAGACCAATTAGCTCGATGGCTGGCCATGTCAACCCCATTGTCCACCAAAACTGGCCGCTGAGACTTACATTCAAGATTCCATCAAACAGCTCCGATGCGATTTCGAATCTTTCCTTCGTGGCTTGCCGATCGACTCTCGGTTCGCGGAACTTGAGCTTCGCGAGATCGGCCGCAATGTCCTGTATTGGATGGTCCCAGACATAGCTGCCTCGATTGTCGCCTTGAGTTTTTGTGTTGTGAACCCCGTAGTCGCCGTAATCGACATTCCATGGGACGTCGAGGTTTGCCTCGATCACGTAGTCGTCGGCCAAGAAGTCGGCATGCATGATTTGAGCCCGAAAGTGCCATTCCCAGGCACGCAACAACGGATCTTTGCAGGTAAGAAACGAATCCGGGAGCAGCTCCTGCCACGATCCCTCGGGGCTGCAAAGCACCATAGGCAACCCGTTTTCCAAGGCATTGTGCCGGTACCACCGGTCGCGACGGTCCGTGTTGGTTGGTCGTATGCTGATCTCGCGCACTTCCTCGGCTAAGGCACGGACAGTTTGGCGATCAGACTCACAAAACACGCCTCCCATTGTTGCACAGTCGGACTTTCGATGCAACCGTTGAAATGTAGCGTTTATGGAAAGGTTAAATGGCTGTATGCGCTATTGGCTGATGAAATCGGAACCGAACTGCTACAGCATCGACGACCTGCAACGCGATGGCGTTAACATGTGGGAAGGATGTCGAAACTACACGGTTCGCAACTTCATCCGAGATCAAATGAGCATAGGAGACCGAGCCTTTTTCTATCATTCAGTTGTTGACCCTATTGGGATAGTAGGCATCATGGAGATTGCTTCTGAAGCCTATCCTGACCCGACCCAATTCGATCCATCCAGCGAGTATCACGATCCAAAAAGCACAAAAGAATCCCCGCGCTGGTATGTTCGGGACGTTAAATTTAATCAGAAACTGCCTGCGTGCATCACCTTGAAACAGCTCCAGGCAACACCGGGCCTGGAGGGAATGAGCGTTTGCCAAAAGGGACAAAGGCTAAGCGTGATGCCTGTGGCGGAAGACGAATGGCGCATTGTTGTTGAACTCAGCGGGCGTTAGCCGCAGAGGTGGGATAGACTCGAACAATGAAGGCCATGATGCTCACAGGAATTCGCGCGATGGAAATGCGCGAAGTGCCCGATCCAGTCTTGAACGACCCCAAAGATGTTCTTATTCGAATGCTGACGGTCGGAGTGTGCGGTTCAGATGTTCACTACTACACGACAGGGCGCATTGGCTCGCAAGTGGTTCAATACCCGTTCACTGTGGGCCATGAAGGCGCAGGAGTCGTTGAGATAGTCGGAGCGGCCGTCACCCGAGTAAAGCCGGGAGATATCATCGCTGTCGAGCCAGCCATGTCTTGCTGGGAATGCGATCAATGCCTCGAGGGCCGTCCACACACCTGTCGAAAGCTCAAGTTTCTTGGCTGTCCAGGACAAGCTCCGGGGTGCCTCTCCGAACTCCTCGTCATGCCCGAAGAGAGTTGTTTCCCTATTCCGTCGTCGATGTCGGCGACACAGGCTGCACTTTCTGAGCCGTTGGCGATCGGCGTATATGCGGCGAATCTCGCTGGCGCTCTTAATGGCAAGAGCATTGGGATTCTTGGCGCAGGACCCATCGGTTTGAGCGTTCTTGTCGCCGCCAAAGCTGCAGGAGTCGGCTCCGTTTATATGACCGATCGAATCGTTCCGCGGCTAGAACTGGCCAAGAAGCTTGGCGCGAATCAGACCGCCAATTTTGACGAGAGTGATGCAGTTGCGCCGGTTAAGGCCAAGCTAGAATTCGTTTTCGAATGCTGCGGCCAGCAGGAAGCCCTTGACCAAGCCATTGAGATGTTGAAGCCCGGCGGCAAACTCATGATCGTCGGAATCCCCGAGGTAGACCGAATCTCGTTTTCAATCGATCAGCTCAGGCGCAAGGAAATCGCCATCCAGAACGTTCGCAGGCAGAACCACTGCACCCTGAAAGCGTTGGACGGCATCGCTGACAAGTCGCTGATAGTTGATTCGTTTGCGACGCACCGGTTCAAGTTCGACGACACGAAGGCAGCGTTCGACCTGGTTGCGAGCTACCAGGACGGCGTTGTCAAGGCAATGGTTGACTTTTAGTCGGGCTTGACTGCCGCCGTGTGCGCATATTGGCTCGGCGGCACTCCGAATGCCACTTTGAACATGCGCGAGAATTGCGGGATGTTCCGGTATCCCACTTGCTGGGCAACTGTTGCCACAGGCAGACGCGTTGTCGAAAGCATCATGGCCGCCTTTCTCAGCCTTAATTGAGTCAGAAGCTCATAGGGGCTTGTGTCGGCGTAGTTCTCAAACAGCCTGCAGAGATAAGGGATGCTGATGCCGCAAGCTTCTGCCACTTGGGCAAGCGAGCGGATTGTGGAGAAATGAGCGTTGATGTAGTGCCTGCATCGGCGGTAAGTTGCCTTTGCTGTCTGGCTGTCTTCGTTGCTCATATTCAGCTCATTGCCAACTCGGCGCAAAAGCACCTTGGCAAGAGCTACGCAGTTCTCTTCTTTGTAAATCGTGTCGTACCGTCCCTCCTCCATGATGTCCATCATCACAGATTCGATAAGGTGAGGATTGGAAAGTTGGACGCTGCCTACCGGAGTGCGCAGGTTCTCCGACCACCATTTATCGAGTTCGTCGCCGACCAGCATAACAAGCAACGAGATCGGATAGGTTTGAGGAACGGAAGCTCGCACTGCGTCGTGAAAGTCTTTGATCCAGAAGGCCATGCCGGCTTCGACGGTGATCTTGCGCTTGTCGGCTTCGATGATGTGAGATCCTTGGACTCCGAAACCGACGATGGCATAGGGGTAGTTCATCGTTTCGGCAACTCGGTCGTCGCCAAGAAGCTCTCGCCCTGCCCAGCGAACCGCTAGAGTAGGATGTTGAACAGTATCTGTGACGTCAAACTCAAAACCAGGTAAATCAAAGCCTTCGACGCGGCACTCGCCGGGCCATGGCAGATCCTTTCGGTGCATCGTGTCCATTATATCGGATTGCCCGGAAAAATGGTTGATATTAAAGTGAAGCATGCTGTTCGATTGGTGGGATATTCGCACAAGGACTTAGAGCGCGAAGGAAGCCTGCAAAGAAGGAAAAGGTACAAATTGTGCTGAATAGAGTGGCATGCTTTGTTTGATCGTCGCATTAGCCGCCAGCCAGCCGTTCTGTGCACCTCAGCCTTGGGCGCTCGATTTTGCTGCTCCGCCTCGGCAGCCGTTCGTCGGCGATGTCAATTCAGATGGCTGCGCCGATCTGATCGTCGTCTTTCCCGAGGGCAATGCGATCATCGACGTGTCGCTCAGCCAAAAAGGACAGAAATCAGGAAGACCGTTTCAAGGATTGCCTTCCTGGAAACCGGGCATCCAAGCTGCAACCGTCGGCGAGTTTGACGGCAAGCCCGGCGCCGATGTGGCAGGTCTGTTTGGCGGCGATACGATCCGAGTTGCCTCCAGCCAGAAGTCGGGCATGATCGAAGCAGATGCGTCTGAGATCAAACTGTCGGCGAAGCTCTCGAATCCGTTCTTTTTGGAGAGCCGCGAAGACCAGTTGGTTGTTGCTTCATCGGACGGCAAGGCATACGCTGTCGACTGGAAAGCAAAGTCGGCAAAGGCGGTGCCATTCCCTGCAGGTTTGAAGTGGGCGTCGGCGGATGATCCGAGATGGGCGATGAGGCAAGACGGGCAGTTGGGATCATGGGATTCTGCTGGCAAGTTCGCGCCGCTCAAAGGACTGAAGAACCCGAACCCTCAGTCTGTGCCGTCGGCGAACGGTGAAACGCTGTCTTTCGGGAATCGAGTCATCGTACCTAGCGGCCAATCGAGCCAATTGGCTCCGTTGCATTTCCAGTGGTCGAATGATCGGCGCACCTGGGGCGATGTGGATGGCGACGGCGATAAGGACCTTGTTGTGTTCCGCTATGGTCCGGAGAAGCACTGGGGCAACGCTGTTATCCTTTACAGGGCCGTGTCTGGCAACGAAGCTGACTTCGACAGCGATGGCCTATCCAATGCAGAAGAGGCAGAACTCGGTACGAATCCATATGATGCCGATTCCGATACGGACGGTTTGTTGGACGGCTGGGAAGTCAATGGCTTCCGGGGACTCGACTTGAAGGCACTCGGCTGCAGCCCTCTGCACACCGACGTGCTGTGCTACATCTCGCCTTTCGAAGGCGTTGATGAGGCGATCATGAAGAAGGACTTCGATAGGGTATCGGCTTACTACTCCAACCTCAAAGTCTCGAATCCTGACGGCAAGACCGGTTTTGCTTGGCATCCCCTCTATTTGCCGCTAGTTGCGAAGGCGGATCAGGACAAGCCTTGGTGGGAAGGTCGGGATCGGCTTCTTCCGGCGCAACATAGAGGTGTCGCCCACTGGATGCAGATTACGCCTAGCGGCGGCGGGCAAGCGGACCAGCTTGGCGACGGCGGCGGATGCGGAGGCTGGAAAGGCGCTGCTTATGCGACATATATTCACGAGTTCGGCCACCAGATGGGCATGGACCATCAGGGATTTTGGGATGCCGCCTGGTGTCCTACGTTCCCATCTTTAATGAACTATGCCTATGGCTATGCGCTCGAAGACGAGCCCGCAAAGATATCTTACAGCTACGGCGCGCTTAAGGATTACATCTTGCGAGAAACAAACCTAAGTGAAGTCATACCGTTACCTTATGAAAAGATCAAATTCCTCGAAAAAGGTCCTTATCGCTTTAGGTTGAAGCCGCAAGGCAATAAAACACTGATCGACTGGAACTGGAATGGCATCTATGGAGAGCAGAAAGTCGTCGCGGATATCAACTACGGCTATTCAACAAATGCAGGTATACGCGATGACATGGATTACTGCGATAGCTCGCCGTGGCTTATGGTTCATAAGAACCAAGCCTATGCGATTTATGCTCAGCGCTCAACTAGAGGCAATGCTAAGGATGATCATTCGGTGAGTTACACATCGCCTGGAACACTGGTCGTGCGCAAGCTCATCAAACCGAAGGTTTGGGAGAAAGCCTATACCTTTGAGAAGGATAAAGTCATTGGAGACCCCGTGGGGGTATCTTTCAGCGGTGCAATCTGGGTGTTCTACAACACGACCGGCGGCGTCAAGATGATGCGAATCAACGACAAGGGTGAGATGCTCGGCGAACAAATGATGGCCGAGCGCAATCCCTCATTAGTGCCAACAGTAGGCGTCTACAAAGGTCGTCTATGGCTCTATCTGTGGAATCCGAAAGACCAAACCGTAAGCTATAAAATATTGCATGGAAAGGTTGGCATAGTTGCATCTGGAATGTTAGCAACTAAGTGCAACGGACCGGTAGGAATGGCGGTCGACACTTATAAGGATCGAGTCGTTCTTGGGATGATGCAGAATCAAGACGAGAAACAGCCCAACCGATGGCAGGTTCGCTATTACAAGGTCGAAAAGAACGAGCTTAAGGAGGAATCGCTAGAGTGGGTAGAAGGCGAAAAGGGAAGGGCTCGCGGCGCTGGCCGCTGCGTGCTTCTTTACGAACGAAACAAGCAGACTCCTAAGGAAGGCCGCCTCATCTTCTTTGCCCGCGGCGGAGAGCCGAATGCGCCTTGGGCGACGTGCTTCAGCGCAATGCAGATCGGCGATAAGACCGTCAAGGGCGGCTGGCTGGTTCGGATGTATTACGACGAGTGGAGCTGCTCTCGGACTTGGCCAGCAGCCGCGTTCTTCGATGGCGACATCATCTATGCCTATCGTTGGGTCGATGGCGGGAATCCTGCCAAAGACAACCGGCTTCACATCGGCTACCGAGGCAGCGGCATCGACCTGGAACCGATGGCCGACCACGACGACATCACCTTCTTCAAGGAGTTCGGAATCCGGCATTCGATCCTGTATCTCGGGAAGGAATAAGGTGCGACGGGCTCCTAGCCCGGGCAAGTTCGAAGCCCTCGATTTTGTGATGTCGAGGGTGACGTACTTCTTATCTGGGATCTTTGAGTGGCAGCTGTTCTAGATTGACGATAGATCATCCTGGTCAACTACTTTTTGGGCGTAATTCGGCAGTAAATTGATCGATCAGTGTCTGGATGCTCCTCATCCTGGAGTATCCTGGCATCGATCAAACTCTTGCCGTCAGATGTCAGGGTTAGGTTAGTAAGGTCTCGGGTCATCATATACACAAACTCGCGATCGCCGTCTGCGCCGGTGCCGATGCGTTTTCTTTCTCGTATCCCCAACATTTGCTTAAGGTCGTGCTCCCGCTTGTTGGCTTCCTCGTGTTTCTCAACGTTCTTATCGATCTGGTCCTTCGTCAGACCGTCAACATCCTTCAATGCCAAATAGACGTTATAGCCGTTAGCCTGCCAAGTGCCGTGGGCTTCGCCAACCTTCTTGGCAAAGGAGATGGCGTAAGTGCCGTCCTTCTTGAACTCAATTATTCGCCAATCGATTTCGAGCATGGCGGCCGTGGGCGAACCGTTCTTCGGCTCTTTCGTCGGGTCAGCGGTCTCCTGCCATCGGCCGACCACGAACTGTTCCATCGTCGAATAGCTAGGCGAGCTTCCGATATACGGCGCCGTATCGCCCATGATCTTCTCTTTGGGCTTCGCGCATCCGATGAGCATGGTGAAGGCGACAATGATGCAGACTGATCGCATATTATTGATTACGCGAGTCGGTAACTGAGGATTCGAACCAATAGCAAAATCTGCCGAACCCTACCTTCCAGCCGCCTGCTTCTCGTCCAGCCGATCGAGCATCTCTTTCCGCGCCTTCAGAATCCAATCGGCCGACTTCGGGAACTTGGCATATGACCGCAACGACGCCAAAGCCTTATCTGACCGATTCACTCCTATCGCCTGAAGAAGCGCTAGATCCTGCAGACTGTCGGCGAAGACTTCCCACCGAATGGAATCAATAGGGCCGTCTTTGCCGGGATAAACCACAAAGGTATCGCCATATGCCCAGTCGGGCCAAGCATCGCCCGATTGCTCCTCAAAAGGATTCAGAAGCGTGCGCGTCTGGCTGACGTGCCAATAATTGTAGCCCCAATGCAAGAAACCTTTTGCGCCGTGTTTATAGAGCAGCCAGCCGTTCATTCGGATCTTGGGTAGCGGCGTGTCGATCAAGCGCTGAAGATACTCGCCGCGAGGTCCGCCGCAGTAGTAAGCCCACGAATAGTAGCCTGCCTTCACGAAGTCAATCGCCGTTGAGATGCTCGGAATTGGCACGTCGACCAGGCCTTTTCGTGCGAACTCGATGTCGCTAAGAGCGTCCATGAACTTCATCTGAGGCGCAAGCTCGTTCATCATTTCCTTGGCCTTCTTATAATTGGCCATCGGCTCATCGCCGTGCGGCTCATCGGAAATGTGGAACAAGGAACCCTCGCGAATGCCTTCTTCATCCAAGAAACGCATTAATTCCGGCAGAAATTGCGAGAGAAAGTCTCGGTAGACGGGCGAGGTCGCCGCGGTATCGGCCGGCCAAAGTAGCTTCTCCTCAGCCTGATCGCCTTCGTAGATTCGGGTCGCATACTTGCAACCCCACTGCGCGAAGAAGTGCGCCCATTCGAACCTCTTGAAGCCGACCTCCTTGGCCAAGCGAATATAGCGCTTAACATCGGTCCAGTCAAACACATACTTCCCTTCGCGACGAGTAACCCGGATAAGCTGCGTCGGCCGCTTGACGCCATCGGTCGGCGGAGTGAAAACCGGCACGTGCATGCAGTCTTGGCCGTGCTCCAGGATATCTTCCATGTATTTGCGCAAGAGAGGCCACAGAGCTTCCTCGTAAGGTTTCAGCTTGTACCAGTCGCAAAGCGCGTCGGCATAGAACCACTGCGTGACGGGGAAATCCGTGCGCGGCGGCAAGAGGGCTTGATGCACGTTTAGGTTCAAATGCACTTCGTGTTTGGCAGCGCCTAAGTTAACGATAATCGGAAGACGAACCGAGCCCGGTTTCGCGTCTTTGGAAATGTGCAACGTGAGCCAAAACGCATTGGTCTCGAGCGGCCCCGCTCCATGTTCGTTCTCTGGGAATAGAGGATCGGGAGCAAGACCCGGCAGAAAACCGACTCCGTCAAGCTCCTTTTGCTGCGTTCGTGTGTTGAAGTGCTTCAGCGTGACATAACCAACTCTGCGAACCTGAACGTTGATCCCAGGAATGGTTTTCGCATCAACTTTCAAGTCTTCATATTCCTCGCCTGTTCTCACGACGACCTGGCACGAAGCTCTCTCTCCTCGCGCGACTTCCAACGTCAGCTCGGTCTGCTTCTCGGCAAGCGAGGCAGGGAAGTAGCGTTTAAGCGAATGTGATATCCAGACGGCAGGTTCAGGCGCAGTTTTTTGTGGTGTCATGATGGCGATTGTTAAGGCAAAGGATGTTAGGAGCATGGAACGACCTCGTCGGACCCGTCAGACTTGGCCGACAGGTCCGACAACCAAAGCTCAAGCGACGACGGTCTCCCACTTGCCCGATTTCGAGCTGGCAAGAATCGCATCGCAAATGGCCATTTCGTAGTGGCCGTCAGCAAAGGTGCTGAAATCGACAGTCGGACGCTTTTCAGCGATGTAGGTGTAAACCCTCCAGACGAAGTTCTTCAAACCGTCGGGATACGCCTCGGGGTGGCCGCCAGGATAATGGGCGTACTGCCGGGCTGCCTCGGAAAGCAATGACGGATCCTTCACGAGCAGTTCGTTGGCCTTCTCGCGATAGCCGATCGTCATCTCGTTCGGCCGCTCCTGGTCCCAAGCCAGCGAGCACTTCGAACCGGCTAGCTCATAGAACAGACGGTTCTTGCGTCCGGCGAAGACCTGGGAGACGTTGAACGAGCCGACGCCGCCGTTCTCGAACTCGAACAGTACGGTGGCATAGTCTTCGGTGTTGATCGGTGCTGGCTCGTAGTCGTCGGCGGTCAGCAGCTTGCCGGAGTATGTTTCGACTTCTTTCTTCGGCTTCATGCGACTCTTGTGAACTGTGTGCAGGTGCGAATAGACCTTGACGATCTTCTCGCCGGAAACGAACTGGATGCAATCGAGCCAGTGCGAGCCGATGTCGGCCACAGCCCGCGAATCGCCGCTGAGCTCGGGCTGAAGGCGCCAGTTCCAGTCAGTGTTTAGGTAGAGCCAGTCTTGAGTGTACGAGCCGTTCGCGTGGTAGATCGAACCAACTTTGCCCGATCTCACCATCTCTCGGGCTTCTTGAACCAGTGGATAGTAGCGGTAGTTGAAATTGATCGCATGAACGACACCCTTCTTCTCGGCTAGCTCAAGGAGCTCAGCGGATTGCTTAGCCGTCATCGCAAGCGGCTTTTCAGAAATGATGTTCTTGCCTGCTTCGATGATCTTCTTTGAAATCGCATAGTGGATGTGGTTCGGCGTGCAGTTGTGAACAACTTGGATCTCGTCATCCTTCAGAAGCTCTTCGACTGAGCCGTATGACTTGCCGATATGAAGCGATTTGGCCTTCTCCGCAGCGAGCGCATCGCCATTTTCGCAAAGGGCCGCCATTTCGACGAAGCCGAGACGCCGAACGGCCTCGATGTGGGCCGGGCCAATAAAACCTGTTCCTATGATAGCTGCTTTGATTCGATCCATAATATTTCTACCTTTGGGGTTATTATGAGCGAGATGAGACTGCTTGATACTTGGCTTGACCATCGAAATCGTGAGGAATATACTGTCGCAGACACGTTGGTGCTGCACGCGACCGCGACGGGAACGCTGCAAGAAGCCGTCGAGATTCTGCGTCTGCGCGGCATCAGCTACCATGCCATCGTCGACCACGACGGCTCATCGGTGCAGTGCGTGCCTTTTGAGTGCGTGGCCTACCATGCCGGCGAGTCGACCGGGCCGCAGGGCGAGGGTGTGAACGAATATTCGGTCGGACTGTCGATGGTGAACTGGAACGACGGCGACGAGTCCTATCCGGCAGCGCAAGTCGCAGGATTGGTTATGCTGGCCTTGGAAGCGAAGAAGGCCGTGCCGACTCTGAAATATCTGACGACCCACGCCTATATTGCTCCGAAACGTAAAACCGACCCGGTTGGGTTTGACCTGGAGTCGTTCGCGAAAAAGGTCGGGCTGGAGGTTTGGTCAGGCGCTGACGAGTGATGCTCGGGCGTATGTCTCCTGCCGCCTCTCGGCTGGATGCTGCCGAATCTGAACTGAGATAACCCTCAACCCCATCGCTTCGCTAGGGGGGCTGAGGGATAGAATCCAATCCCCAAACGGCCCACGGTCCCAAAATCCTGGTGAACCCGTTTGGCGGTTTAGTCGTCAGCATAGACAGGAGATTTCAAGATGAAAGCACATGGAGTTTTATACCGTTTAGTTGCATTGGTTTCCCTTTCGATGCTAGTTGCCCCGAGCGTTCTCGCCGATGAGAAGCCGGAACGAATTGCCCGTTACGCCGTCACCAGATTGATCAAAGATCGGATGGGACGCGACGCGAGAGTTGTTTTCGAGAAGGTGAACGACGGCTTCCTTTCCTTCAGTGAACGCAAGGTGACCGGCCAAGGCCAGGTCAGAAACGACGGCAAAACGAGAGATTTCAAGTATTCGGTCAAGGTTAAACCCTCGTCTGAGGAGTACCGAGACGTCGATGTCGATTTCACCAATGATCGCTACCGCGACAACGACCGCTGGAACCGAGCCGATTGGGACCGCGAACGCGAATGGGATCGAGACCGCTATGACGACCGAACCCGGTTTGTACGTTTCAAGTCGCCGTACAACTATCAAAAGTTCAACGATGAAGAAGTGAGTTTCCGTGGAGAAGCTTCCAACGGCAAGGTTAGGTTGAAAATATCGGATTGGAACGGCAGGACCGTTCTGGATCGCGACCTTGGAGTGGTTCGCGGCGAGTGGTGGACATCAGCTCGGTTCAAGAGAGGAACCTATAAAGCTGTGGTTGAACTCGACAACAGCAGAAGGGACGATGAGCGGATGTTCGTGATCCTCGACCGCGAAGAGCCGAGAGGCTACTTAAGGTTCGACTCTATTGACCGCGGCGGCTTCCGCGACACGACGATCCGTCTTTCGGGAAACTCGTCTGCCGACTTCGTGCGAATCCGGATCTACGACAGCCGAGATAAGCAGGTTTCGGATCGGGAAGTCCGCGTCCGCAACGATAAATGGTCATTCGAAGTCCGCGTCGACCGCCCGGGAAGCTACCGTGCCAAGGCCGAGAATGTTCGCGGACGAGGCGATTCTGAGGTTCGGTTCAGCGTTAATAGCGGCCGAGACCGCGATAAGGATCGTGACAAGGATCGGGACAGAGATTGGGATCGAAATAGATAGCCTAACCTAGCACAGTATAAGTGCATCCCTTTGGCTTAGATCCATGCAAGAACGGTGCAACTCCCTAGAGGTGCGCACCGTTCTTGTTTTGGGGCGTACCTACAATGCGGTATTTTGTGGTTGCAGATGACGGTAAGACGTATGGACCAGCTGATGTTTTACTTTTATCACAATGGGCTCAAGAAAGACGGCTAACTCCAGTTTCTATACTCGTTGAGGAAATATCCGGTCAGCGAATAGTCGCTTCGAACTTGCCAGGAATAGTCTTTCCCGCGCCAAACCATATGAAGCTGCCCTATCAAGGATCAGTACCATCAAGCCCGCTCATGTTCGGAAGGAGAGATCTCGTGCCGACACCGAAGAGCGTTCCAGAGCTTGTTGTTATCTTAGGTTTACTGAGCAGAGTGATTGCTGTCTTTGCCATATGGGATGCTTTCAGCGGCAGATTTATCCGAACAATCGGCGACTTCTGCGCAGCCCTATTCATTTCGGCGATTATTGGAACTCGCGCGCCCAAGGAGGGCCGGTCTGCAATGTGGTTCTGCATCACCGTTGCAGCAATCGCTGCTGCTGTTTGGGTTATACGGCACAGGTTTATCTAGCAAAGATAACATTAGGCCAGTGACGACTCCCGGTCGCAGTTTTTTGAAAGTCCTGTCTATTTCTTTAGGAATCCTTTACAGCCAGCACTAGTTCCCTAGGCGGAGTAAAGCGAATGTCTTCCTTCACAGTCTCTAGTGTCTCAACCGGCACCTGAGCCTGATCCTCGAGCAAGCCGCCGATGACTTCCTCGACAAGCTTCTCTGGGGTTGAGGCTCCGCTTGTAATCCCGATGACCGAAGCCGACCGCCATGCAGGATCGATCTCATCTTTAGTTAAAAGCAGATGAGCCTGAACGCCTAGCGATTCAGCCACTTCGCGAAGCCGGTTCGAGTTGGACGATGTGGTCGATCCCACAACCAGAATCAAATCGCAGTGCTTTGCTAATTCGCGTACGGAGCCTTGCCGGTTCGTCGTAGCATAGCAAATGTCTTCTTTGTTCGGTTGCTCGATGTGCGGGAAGCGGCGCTTCAGAATTGTCATCGTTTCCTGCACTTCGTCGATAGACAAAGTCGTTTGCGTTAGCAGAGCCAGCTTCTCGTGATCCGGCAAAACCAAGGCTTCGGCGTCTTCGGGTGTGTCAACCAGAACAATCTGCCCGGGCGCTTCGCCCATCGTTCCTTCAGCCTCGACGTGGCCTTTATGGCCGATGTAGACGATGAAATAACCTTGCTTGGCGTAGCGCTTCGCCTCGTTATGAACCTTAGTCACCAGCGGACAAGTGGCGTCGATCACCTTCAACCCGCGGGTTAGTGCCTTCTCGCGAACAATCGGCGAAACGCCGTGAGCTGAAAAGACGACCGGCGATCCCTCAGGAATTTCGTTGACATCCTCCACAAAGATGACGCCCCGCTCTTCAAAGCTTCGCACGACCCATTCGTTGTGTACGATAGCATGGCGCACATAGAGAGGCGCGCCGTGCAGCTTCAAGGCAAGGTCGACGACTTCGATGGCATAGGAAACGCCAGCGCAGAGCCCGCGCGGGGCAGCAAGGATGATACGGTCCACGACCCCGATTCTACCGCCGAAAGCAGACCGTCTCAGGCCTTTCGCGAACGGGTGACAGCCGCACCAGCCGATTGAACTGAGAGTGGCACGGGAGGCAGAAGTTTGGCCACTCGGACCTCAACCTCGCCCACACACTCGAACTCTTCCATGACCGCATCGGCGATTGCTCCGGCAAGACCTTCGACCGTGAGGAACGATCGGCTATCTGATACTTCCTTTGCCCGAATGCATACTGCGGAATAGTCTGCGCTGTCCCCTAGTTGATCGGTTTTGTCTGCTTTTCCATCAACAAGCATCTCGATATCAATCAGAAACCGGTTGCCCAGCTTGCGCTCTTCGGGTTCAACGCCATGATATCCTGTCAGTTCAAGACTTTCGATGAAAACACGAAACATACAGGAGTTTAGCATCCTCATTTGACTCAATCGCGGGAGGAGGCTGTGTGCTATAATCTTTTATAGATTCTGCGTATCCGGCGAAGGGGGGCGCTTATGCCGCCTTTTTTTATACGCATAGGTAGGCACATTGGCAATGGACATACTGCAACAGCTGAACCAAATTGCGCAAGAAAGAGACCTTCCGCTTGATGACCTCAAGCGCGAATTGGAAGAGTCTCTAGCTCAAGCATATAAAAAATTCGTCGGCGCAAAAGGGGATGTCACAGTCCATCTGGACCCCCGCAAGGGCTGGACTGCATATCTGGAAAAAGAGGTTGTTGGCTTCGTTACAGAGCCTTCATTCCAAATAGGCATTTCGGACGCTCGCAAGAAAAAGCCAGACGCCGAGATCGGCGATTTCATTCCATCCGAAGTTGACCCCAACCGTTTTGGCCGCATAGCCGCTCAGACCTTCAAACAGGTCCTCAGCCAGAAGCTTAGAGAAGCTGAGCACCGGCACATTCACGAAGCGTTCCACGAGAAGATGGGAGACGTGGTTTCAGGAACGGTTACCAGAAGGGAAGGCCAGTCGGTCTTCGTTCAAATTAACCGCGTCGAGTGCGAACTGCCAAAGCGCGAGCAAGTGCCCACCGAGCCGTATCGCCCGAACGACCGAGTTCGCGTTTACGTCTTGAGAGTTGACGACTCAACGAAGCGCCTAAGAGTACTGGTGAGCCGGACTCACCCGAACTTGCTCCGGAAGCTGTTCGAACTCGAAGTGCCTGAAATTGCAGACGGAGTTGTTGTGATCAAGAGCGTGGCTCGGGAGCCGGGTCAGCGCAGTAAAATAGCCGTAAGCAGCACCGACGAGCGTGTGGACGCGGTAGGAGCGTGCGTCGGCCAGAGAGGAACGCGCGTCCAAGCTATCGTTGACGAACTCTTCGACGAGAAGATCGACGTCGTGCCTTTTAGCGACGATTCGAGAACGTTTATCATCAACGCGCTCAGTCCAGCCAAGGTGAACGAACTGAAGCTGAACGAAGAAGAGAAGAGCGCTTTCGTTATTGTGCCTGACGGCCAACTGTCGCTTGCCATCGGCAAAGGCGGGCAGAATGTGCGGCTGGCGGCCAGGCTTACCGATTGGAAAATCGATATCCGGAGCGAGACCCAAGCCGCAGGCGAAGGCCGAGGCAAAAATTAACTTCGGAGTAAGGACATGATTTGCCAACAACGACAAAACGGAAACCGCAAAGGACATGCTTAGGTTGTAAAACTCGTTACGACCAAGATTGTCTGTTGCGCGTCTTCCGGGATGCCGGGGGGCGCGTTCTTCTGTTTGAAGGCGGTACCCTTTTAGGCAGAAGCGCGTACATTTGTGCGAATCAAGCGTGCATCGAGAGTGCATTGGCGAAGGAAAAACTGGCGCGGACGCTAAGGAAGTCTGTGGCGGAAACGGCAAAAGCAGAACTGAAAGAAGCGCTGCTAAGCAAGCTGAGGTAAAGAAGAAACAGTTATGACCATTAGTATCGCGGAACTTGCCAAGGAATTCGGACTCAAATCGGGCCAGGTCGTCCATATCCTGCTTGATCTGGGCATCGATAACGACCATCTGAACTTCGAGTCGGATGACGACACCCTTGAGCTGATCAAGGAAGCGCTGGAAGATATCCGCGGTTCCAAGGAATTGGTGCTTGCTCCCAACCGAACGCCTCGCGACATTGCGGCCGCCTTGGACCTTTCGCAGCAGGACGTTCAAAAAACTCTCATGATGAAACTGAGAGTCATGGCAACTCTCACCACGACCTTAAAGGCAGACGTTGCCGAAAAACTCGTCGAGAACTTCGGCTACAAACTGCTGTGGGCGGATGCGCCTACGACGAAACCGACGCCGAAGGAAGTCAAAGCGAAGAAGAAGCACGACACCGATCAAACGCGGCCGCCGGTCGTCACGATCATGGGCCACGTCGACCACGGTAAGACATCTTTACTTGACTACATCCGAAAAGAGAACGTTGTGGCCACCGAGCACGGCGGCATCACGCAGCATATCGGCGCTTATCAGGTCGCACTCAAGGAAGGCGTTATTACTTTCCTCGATACTCCCGGCCATGCGGCGTTTACGGCGATGCGCGCCCGAGGAGCTCAAGTCACCGATATCGCGATCTTAGTCATTGCTGCAGACGACGGGATCATGCCGCAAACCATTGAGGCCATTAACCACTCGAAGAACGCCGATGTGCCGATCATCGTTGCCGTCAACAAGATCGATAAGCCTGGCGCAAACGTCGAGCGCGCCACGATGCAGCTCACCGAGCACGAACTCATTCCAGAAGCCTATGGCGGCCAAACCATCGTCTGTCCCGTCTCAGCCCACACAGGCGAAGGCATACCGCACCTGCTTGAAATGATCCTTCTGCAAGCCGAAATGCTTCAGCTAAAATCCGATCCCAAGGGTAAGTTCGAAGGCGTTGTGGTCGAAGCGAAGCTTGATAAGGGACGCGGCCCAGTCGCCACAGTCTTGGTTCAAGAAGGTACCGTACACATTGGAGACGCCATTATCGTCGGTTCGGCATACGGCAAGATCAAGGCCATGCTCAACTATAAGGGCGAACCGATCAAGGAAGCTGGTCCGTCTGTTCCGGTCGAAGTTCTCGGTCTGAGCGATGTTCCGCAAGCTGGAGACTCTGTTCGCATAGCTAAAGACGAGAAGAAGGCCCGCGAAGTAGCCGGAGAGCGCGCCGACCGCGACAGAGCCAAGTCTCTTGAAGCGCCGTCGCGTGGTATGACGCTCAGCGAACTTCGAGCGAAGCTGTCTGAAGGAACGACCAAGGACCTGAATCTGGTTGTTAAGGCCGACGTTCAAGGTTCGGTTGAAGCGGTTCGAGGCCTCCTTGAGAAACTCGAGAACGACGAAGTCACTGTCAAAGTTATCCACAGCGGCGTCGGCACGATCACCGAAAGCGACATCCTTCTAGCCAGCGCTGCGGACGCCATCTGTGTAGGTTTCAACGTTCGTCCCGAGGGTGGCGCTAAGAAGGAAGCCGAGCGGCGCAAGATCGAAATACGAACCTATAACATCATCTACGAACTGATCGAGGACATCGAAGCGGCCGTGAAAGGCATGCTCGAGCCGAAGTTCCAGGAAGAGTATCTGGGCACGGTCGAGATCCGCATGGTGTTCAATCTTACGCGTTACGGCCTCGTTGCCGGCTCGCACGTCACCGACGGAAAGGTCACTCGCAACTCGCTGGCTCGCGTCAAGCGCGGCTCTGAACAGGTCTACGAAGGCAAGGTCGCGTCGTTGAAGCACTTGAAGGATGACGTCCGCGAGATGTCGGCCGGCTTTGACTGCGGCCTGCAGTTCGAAAATTGGACTGACTTTAAGGCTGGCGATGTCGTTGAAGCCTATGAGTTGGTTCAAATCTAGCCTCGTTGGCTGTTTGCTAACTCTTTTAGGAGGATGCTCGGAAAAGTCCGGGCATCCTCCTATTGCTTCTCCGCCGCCGTCCTTGGCAGTGCGGACCATAGAAGTTCAGCCACTTGGAACGGTCGATCCCCAGCTTATTATCTGCGTCCGCGCTGGTTTGGAGTCGTTTTATAAGGCCAAAGTTCGCGTGCTTCCTGCCAAAGCTTTGCCGAAGATCGCCTACTATGCGCCGCGTCAACGGTACCGCGCTGACAAACTCATTGATTGGCTCTATCGAGGCAGCGGATCCATTGTTGTTGGCTTGATGTCGGTTGATATCTCGACGACCAAAGGCCATTACATGGATTGGGGCGTATTTGGTTTGGGATATCTGGGCAAAGGCGCATGCGTTGTCTCGACCTATCGTCTTCGTCGTGGCGTCTCGTCTGCTGTGTTCAAGGAGCGTTTGGTCAAGGTCGTCAACCATGAGGTTGGCCACAACCTCGGTCTTCCTCATTGCCCTACAAAAGGCTGCATGATGAACGATGCAGAAGGAAAGGTGTCGACAGTGGATCAAGAGAACGGGAAACTGTGTCCGTCGTGTCGGTCGAAGATTGGGATGTAGAGGTGTCGGTTTGGAGCCGCCTGGGTATCACCGGCAACTTGCCGGCAAAAGGAACCACTGAGCTCCATTGACGCAGGCAGCTGTGTTTGATATGAGGACCATCGCAACCCAATCCTAACGAATCCTCATCAGATTAAACAAACTCATGGGCGAGACGCCCATGACACAATGCAAAACGGCACGAGTCTAAGCCCGTGCCGTACTCCTATCCATGGGCGAGACGCCCATGGCACCAAGCCAATCAACTACTTCAGAAGCGACTCAGCGTTCTCTTTGGTCACCTTCTCTGAAGGCATGATATATTCCTTCTCTGGCTTGAAGCTCTTATCTGTGAGAAGCTTATAGCCGATCTCGACGGCCTTATCCACGCAAAGCGGATAGATGAACGTCGCTGCAAGCACGCCTTCGTTCACTTTCGCAATGCCGCCTGCATCTCCAAGCAATCCATCGACGCCGACAAAGATCATTTCCTTCTCACGGTTTTTCTCTTTGGCCGCGAGGTAAGCGCCGATCGCCATCGGATCGTTGTGACCATAAACCACGTCGATCTTAGGATTAACGTTCAATGCCTCGGTCATGCGGTCCTTAGCTTTTTTCTGGTCCCAGTCGGCGACCATGCTCTGAACGACCTTAATCTCAGGATACTTCCCATAAGCGGCCGCCGCGCCGTCTTTGCGCTCCTTTTCAGCCTGGACGCCTTCGAGTCCCTTGATCTCGACGATTGTGCCTTTTGGGCTACCGTACTTCTGCTTCAAATGATCAACGATAAACTCGCCGGCAAGCTTGCCGATTGCCACGTTATCGCACTTGATGAAAGTCGTATAGTTCGGTTCTACGATGTCGCGTTCAAGACAAATCGTCGGAATGCCTGCTGCCATGGCTTCGCCCATAACCGCTGTCAAAGGATTGCGCTGGTTGGGCGCAACGATCAGCAGGTCGGGCTTTTGTTTGATCGCCGTTCGAATCTGTTCGATTTGGTCGTTGTCTTTCTGCTGGGCATCCATAATCGAAAACTCAACGTCGCCTTTCTCTGCCCACAGCTTCGTCATTAGGTCGTTTTGAGCTGCGCGATAGGGTTCGGCATTGTTGCACTGGCTAAAGATGACGACATACTTCTTGCCTGACTCTTTGGTTCCGCCTGTCTGTTCGCCAGTTCCAGTCGCTGTCTCTTGTTTTGAGCCGCAGCCTGCAACCATCAGGGCCGCTGCTACTAGTGCCATCCAGATAACACGTTTCTTCATTGCTAACCTCCTGGGAGCCGACTACTCAGTCGGCTCTTTCTCGTTTCTGTAACCAAACTGCTAAGATGATTATAACGGCTTTCACCATCATTTGAACGTTCATATCAACTTTCATTAATCCGAGGATGTTTGTAAGAATTCCTATGATAAGCGTTCCGATGATTGTGCCGATGACTGTGCCTTTGCCTCCAGCGAGACTTGTGCCGCCCAAAACAACCGCCGTGATAACGTCTAGCTCCATGCCTGCGCCAGCGTTCGGGTCGCCTTGGTGCGTCTGAGCAGAATACAAAATGCCCGCAACACCACATAAAAGCCCGCTCAAGGTGTAAACCCAGATCTTCACGCGGCCGATCGGCAAGCCCGAGTACTTTGCGGCCTTTTCATTATCGCCGACTGCGCGAACATGCCTGCCGAAAACCGTCTTTGCGAATATTAACGCGAAGAATACTGCCAGTACGGCAAACACGCTGATCATGATGGACTTCTGGCTCGTGAAATCGGCAAACATGCCGTCGGTCGTCTTTCCAAAGCCAATGTCAATCGTCGAGTTCTTGCTGAGCCACTTTGTAAAGCCACGGATTCCTATCATCGTCGCTAGAGTGGCGATGAACGGCGGAATAGCTAGTTTAGCCGTGATGGTGCCGGTGATCAGGCCGACGGCGGTGCAGGCAAGGATGGCGACTACGATTGCGATTCCGATTTGGCAAAACGGCCAAGATGACTCGGGCAGGCGTCCGAAAGTGTTGCTTAGAACGGCTTGGTGGTGGAATGCCGCCCCAGCATCCCATTTCGATACGAGAAGAGCGCAGATGCAAGTCGAAAGGGCAAGGATGCTGCCAACGCTCAAGTCGATGCCGGCCGTCGTAATTACATAGGTCATACCAACGGCCATCACGCCTACGACTGACATCATCCTCAGAATGTCTGTCAGGTTTTCGGGCAGCAAGAAGATGTTGGCACCACCTGCATTGCGCGGACTGAAAAGAACTGACACGATGAATATGAGCGCAAGCCCGAAGTAGCTCTGGAACTTCTTAAGATAACTTATCGTGTGAGACATATTCTCCCTTTGCGGCCATTCCCATGATTTCGTCTTGCGTCGCCGTCTTGGCGTCCACGATGCCGACGACCCTTCCCTCAGCCATCACCATGATCCGGTCGCTGCACCTCAGCAACTCCGGCAACTCGGAACTAACGAAGATGACGCCTTTGCCCCTTGCAGCCAGTTCAGCGGTCAGTTCGTAAATGTCGTGCTTCGCGCCGATGTCGATGCCCCTCGTCGGGTCGTCGAGGAAGATGACTTCCGGATCGGTCAGCAACCATTTGGCCAAAAGCACCTTCTGCTGGTTTCCGCCGCTAAGGCTGCTAACAGAAGCCTCGTATGATGATGCCTTGAGCCTCGTTTTGTCATGAACTGCACGAATAGCCTTCGTCTCAGCGCCGTTCTTGACCACGCCCATCGTCTGCATTCGATCGAGGACCGTCAGCGAACTGTTCTCGCGCACAGAGTTCTGCATGCAAAGGCCTTGGAGCTTGCGGTCTTCGGGCAACAAGCCGAAACCAGACCGGATCGCATGCTTCGGGTTTCGCGGTAAATAAGGCTTGCCGACCAACTGGATCTGGCCAGAGAAGACTCGATCTAATCCGAAGAGCGCGGCTCCAAGCTCGCTGCGTCCTGCTCCGACGAGGCCAGAGATTCCCAGCACCTCGCCTGCCTTTAGTTCAAAGCCAACGTTTGATAGCTTCGGCGTACAAAGACCCTTGACGTCCAGAAGAACCTCGCCGAATTGGCTTTCACCTTTGTTAGTCGCCTCCAGCGAGCGTCCCACCATCAACGATATGATCTCGTCGATGTTGGTCTCAGAGGCGATCTTAGTGCCAACCCATTCGCCATCTCGAAGAACCGTGATTCGATCCGAAATGGCGAATATCTCGTTCATCTTGTGGCTGACATAAATCACCGCGACACCTTGTGACTTTAAGTCGCGAATCAGCCGGAACAAGTTCTCAACGGCGTCGTCGGGCAACGAACTGGTCGGCTCATCCATCACGAGTACACGCGCGTTCATGCTGAGCGCACGGGCGATGGCAAGAAGCTGGATTTCGGCGATCTGAAGGTCGCAAAGCATTCTCGATGTAGGGATTTGGTCAAGGCCGACTTGGTGAAGCCACGGCCTGCAGAAGCGGTCCACCTCAGAATTACTGACGAAGGAACCGGTTTTGACCGACAGATTGCCGATGACCATGTTTTCGCCGACTGTCAAGTTGGGGAAGAGGTCGAGTTCTTGGAAAATGATGCCGATTCCGAGCCGCTGGGCATCAAGCGGGTTGTGAATAACGGCCGACTGGCCCGCAACCTCAATTGCGCCTCGGTCGCATCGAACAACGCCGGCGATTATCTTGCCTAGCGTGCTTTTTCCAGCGCCGTTCTCACCGACGAGGGCGTGGACTTCGCCTTCTTCGATGATCAGGTTCACATTCTTGAGGGCATGAACGCCGTCGTATCTTTTATCGATGCCTGCAACCGAGACGATTGCCATTGAGTCCGAGTATATCCGTTCGAGACAAAATGTATCACCGGACAATACGATCTTTTGGTGACTATATTGTTGCCAATAAACGTCATGCTGAGTGCAACCCAACTCTGGGGGGCCTCGTGATATACTTCGACTAACCGATTCTGCGGACATTTAGGATGAACGAGACAAAACAGAGAAAAACAGCTTCTTTGGCGGGATGCGGGTGCTTGCTCGTTGTGTTTGGCTTTTTCGCCACCGGCCTTATAGGCGTGGGCGGCAGTTTGCGATACGATTACGCTAAGGATCCGTCGATGCTGCTCGGCGTCGGACTCGGCATGTTGATGATGGCCGCCGGCGTCGTCTTGGTAGTATGGGCCATTGTTTATGGTCTGAATGCAGCCAAATCGGGCAAGAGCAAGCAGATCTTTCGCTATCCGAATTGCTTTGTTGTGTCGAGATTTGCGGTTGGTCCACACGGCAACGATGTCTTTGATGTGTTCGACGGCCCCGACGATGACCTCAAGTATTACGTCCACCTCAAAATGCCGGACGGTAAGAACGAGGAATACCGATGCGTCTATGAAGTTTTCCTCTGTTGCGGCGAGGGAATGAGGGGCGAAGCGGTCGCTCAAGGCAGTTGGTTGTCGCAGTTTGTGCCATACATCGGCCCAGGTGTCGCATCCCAGCCTCCCGGCACTATATAATCAAGAAGAAGTGACCGATCTACAGGAAGTTTGGAAAGAGGTTCTGCCCGAAATCAAGAAGGCGGTTTCGGGCGTTGGCGTTTGGACCGCCTTGAACACATGCAAGCCTTTATCCATCGAGGATGACACGATCGTCATGGGCTTGCCTCATCAAGACATGGAATTGGCGGGCCACCTGCGCATCGCCCATACAAAAAGGCTGATAGAGACATTCATTGGCGAAAAGGTAGGCCAGAATCTTAGCCTGCGCGTGATCGAGGGTGTAGCTCTGTCTGACTTGGAGACTATGCGCCGCCGCGACATCGAGTCAAAGCGTCTTCAGCAACAAGCTCTGGAAAAAGCCCGCGTTGAGTTCGAAGCGCGCGCGACTTGGGAGTCCGTCTACGAGCAGCTTAGCAAAGTCTATTCATCTATACCGAACAAGACGATGCCGCAGAACCGTGCCAAGTTCTATGAAGAGGGCATTCGCATCCTGGTCGAAGCTCGAAAGCGGAACATTGACGTCGACGACTTGGGCGAACGCAACTTCGCGCGATGCATTGAGCGCCTTGCCCAATATAGCGATGTGCCAAGCACGCTGGTCGCCGTACGAGTTGCCGAAGAAGTCGGCCACCTGTAAATGTCAGAAGCGATTGTTCTTGGGTCGGGAACCAGCAACGGCGTTCCGATGCTGGGCTACAACTACCCGTTCGGCTACCTTGAGAATCCGCGCAACCACCGCACCCGCGCTTCAATTCTGTTGCGTGGACCGTCTGGCAATGTCCTCGTTGATTGCACACCAGAGATGCGGCTTCAATTGACTCGAGAAAACATCCGGCGCGTCGATGCCGTCATCGTTACCCACTCGCACGCCGACCACCTGATGGGGATGGACGACCTTCGTTCGTTCTGCATAACGCAGAAGCAGCCGATGCCGGTCTATTCATTGCCTTCATATCTCGACGATATCAAACGCGTGTTTCCCTATGCATTCGCGTCGTTTCCAGAAGGCATCCAGGTGCCTCGTTTCGAGCTCATCGAAGTGCCTCATATATTAGAGCTCTGCGGCTTGCGTATTGAGATTCTAACGGTTATGCACGGGAAAATACCGGTTATCGCTTTGCGGGTTAACGACTTCGCTTATGTAACCGATGTAAGCCACATACCCAACGCCGCTTGGCCTCGGCTTCTTGGGCTCGATACCTTGATACTTGATGGCGTCCGATACGAGCCCCACCCGAACCATTTCCACTTTGATAAAGCGGTTGAAGTAGCGGGTCAACTCGGTGCTAGGCAGACCTACCTGACTCACCTCAACCACGACTACGACCACGATGTTGTAAATGCATCTTTGCCTTCAGCGATTCAGCTGGCATATGACGGGTTGAGGGTTGAGGTATAAGAGGGTACAGGGTTTAGGGTATAGGGTCCAGACGTAAGACGTATGGCTGGCCGAAAAATGTATCTCTGGTTGGAGGGCACGCGTACCCGCGAGCTTTGCGCTGTAAATAACGCTTACGCTTTTGGTTACTGACACCTCTAGATCAAGGCTGCACAAAGAGACTATATCGCACCTACAGCGCTCTTGGACTTGGAGATGCTCTGTTCCTAGCCCTTCGGCTTCGCCTTCGGACTAGGATATTATTGATCGCGCCGTTGGCGCTACGGGTGAGCTTGCCTAATGGACAAATGCACATCACCTAACATATGTTGCAGATCGACTTTGTAACCACAAGCCTTAGTCTGCTTTAGTCGGAGCCCTATTCCCTTTACCCTAAACCCCAATAAACCGCAACAGGCCTGGATGTCGCCACCCAGGCCTGCAATACTTCTCTATGGGCGAGACGCCCAAGGCACAACCCTAGCTCAGCGCCATCGGCATGACAACGCAGAAATAGGCGTCGCCGTCGTCTGCCGGGCGGAAGACCGCCGAACGCGAACTCTCGGTCATCTCAATCCGAACGCCAGCGCCGGGGATCGACTCGAGCGCATCCAGCACATAGCGGCCGTTGAAGGCGATGTCAAGATCGCCGCCAGTCGCCACCATCGGCACTTCTTCCTTGGCTTCGCCCTTCTCTTCGGACCGAGCGCTGAGCAAGATTTCGTTGCCGGTGCCGGAGAAGCGAACGCGATTGGCGTTGTCTCTGGCATAAATCATCGTTCGCTTGACCTTCTCGGTCAACTGATCGACCTCGACCGTCCACATGCGAGTGGACTCGGTCGGGACAACGCGCTCCCATGGAGGATAAACGCCTGCTAGAATCTGCGAGATCACCTTGGTGCCGGCAGTATTCACGCCGAGCCTTCCTGAACCAAAATGAATCGTCACAACCTCGGTGTCTGCCAATGGCAGAGCCTTGATGATCTTCAAAGCCTTCTCAGGAAGAACTAAATCGATCTCCGCGCCGAAGCCTTCTTGATCAATCCGCCGGACTGCCAGCCGGTGCGTATCGGTCGCAACCAGCGTCAGAACCTTCGAATCGTACTTAAAATAGACGCCGGTGAGGATCGGGCGATGGGTGTCGGTCGAAACCGCAAAGAGAACCGAGTCAACGGCTTCGCGAAGCGTCTTCATCGGCAGGTTCAGTTCCGTTTCTCCGCCGTACTCGGGAGCCTCGGGGAAGTCGCTGGCGTCAAGAGTGACCAGGCGATACTCCGATGCACCTTGCTTCAGCATCAAGCCTTGGCTGTCCACCAAGAAGAGCTGAATATCGCCGTCTGGCAGAGAAGCCAAAATGTCGACGAGTAACCGAGCTTGAACGCAGATCGCGCCACCTTCGGTAACCACGCAGGCGATTTGGCGCTCAACCCACATCTCTCCATCGCATCCCAGAACGCGCAGCGTTTGCTCGACATCGTCGGCTTCAAGCTTCAGGTTCAGGAGGAAAGGATTGGGGGTGCGGCCGCTGGCTGCGGCGTTCGCTGTGCTTACAGCATCGTAGAGTTCTTTTCGCGGGCAATCGAGTTTCATGTTAGCTCTGAATCGGCAACTGGTATTGCAGGTATAGCACCGTCGGCTGTTTCGGCTTGACGTCCGCGCCCTTCGAATAGAGCTTCATCAGGACTCGTTGGTTCGATTCCTCGGTGAACTCCGGCTTCGGCATCGTTCTAAGCAGCTCTACGGTTTTCCGCATTGTCGCCATATCGTGACTGAGTTCCTGGTCGCCAAAAGACGCCCATTCCATTTCTTGTTCAAGTTCCTCGGGCAGTTCGCATCCTGCATACATGTCCACGAGTTTGTTGTAGAAATCCTTCTTCATTTCGATTTCTCCACCATGCTGCCCAGTTTGTCTCGCAAGGCTCGACGTCCTCTGTAGAGCCTCGATTTAAGCGCAGGCAAACTGATTTGCAACACTTCTGCCGCCTCCCTGGCTGGCATGTCTTCCAAGTCGCAGAGCACTAATGGCTCACTATACTCATTGGGCAACTCCGACAAAGCCTGGTGCACGGTAATGCGCAAAGTGGTTCGCTCTTCAGCCCCCGTATATTGCGCATCACTCGGCAATTCCATAAGCTTGTGTTGCCGCAAACGATCAATACACAGATTTCGCGCGATGCGGAATATCCACGTTCGAAAAGCGCCGTCCGCCCTTAGCTCCCGCGCGCGTCTGAGAACCTTCAGAAAGGTTTCCGCAGTCGCGTCCTCAGCGTCGGTACGATTTCCGAGCATCCTATAGGTGTAGCGGAAGATCCGCTCGCCGTAGAGCTCGTATATCGTGCCTAACGCCGCGGTGTCGCCGTTTGCTAAGGCGATGAGCAAGCGCTTTTCAGCTTGTGAATCCTGCAAAGCGTCGTTCTGCATAGGGAAGGACGAATCGGTCATCCGTTTGGATGCACCAATTCCGATTTTACACTCCTTTTAGCTGATTGCTGGTGAATTCACCGGCAATAGTGCCGAAATTGAAGCTAAATTATGGCTCGAAAGGGGTTAAGATTGCTTGTCCGCGACACCGAATCGTGCCATCTGCGTGAATGGTGAAAAGTACCTTTTCGCCTTGTTGCGCCACATGGACCTCAGCCTCGCGTTGATCAGCGCCAATTGGCTTCTCGAAAGCCAGAAGGATCTGACGATAGCTTGGCTGTTTGCCTAGAAGCTGTCGCAACGCTGTGTCGGCAAAGGCGGCATATTGAGTGTTGTTCACGTGCTGGTTGGTGTCGAAGTCCTGGGATCTGGTCCGAATCGTTGAGACGTAATCCGCATCGCCGAATGAGTCGGGCTTCCATTGGTCGATGCCCAGATCGGTGGCTAGCTCTGGTTCGCGCGAATAGCGGTCCATATGGCTGTCTTCAATTCTCATCATCCTGCCGGTATCGATGTTAAGGTAAACCCATACCGAAGATCCCTTGGCAACCGTGCGGCCCTCGCATAAGACAACAAACTCGCGGTAGGCTCTCAGCCCAGCCGATCCGCGCGACCAAGTCTCAATAGTCAGGATGTCGCCGAAAGATGCCTGGCCTATTATTTCGACGCCCAGCTTAATAAGAGCCCAGCCTGCTCCTCGGCTTCGGATCTCGTCTGGACCGTCACCGCACTGGCTAGCATGCCAAATCGCTGCCTCTTGAAGATAGGCAAGCATCAAGTTCATCCTAAGCTTGCCGTCCGAACCGACATCCATGTACCGAACCGGCAGTTCTAGAGTTACTTTCATGAGTAATTGATTTTGGAAGATTGAACTGATATTCCTCCATCCGCTTCTCAGGTGGAGGAACCGAACCCAGCACTTCTACCAGTAAAATCCCATCGCAACAAAAGCCGAAAATAACTCTACGACCCGTTAGGATTGCGGGGATAAATGTGGAACAAGAATATTGGCGATGGCTGGTTTTCACACACTCACGGATCGAGGGGGCACGGACGTCTAGATGTTTACTATAATTGGAATTCTCCTTGTGCTAGTTGCAACCATGGTTGGCTACATCATGCACCATGGTCAAATAGGCGTCCTTATTCAGCCAAACGAAATCGTCATCCTCGTAGGCGCTGCCTTCGGTTCGCTGATGGCGGCAGAAGGCATGCAAGGCGCGATGGCCGCAATCAAGGCTGCAATGGGCTTGATGAAGCCCGATCCCTACACGAAAGATGCCTACATTGACGTGCTCAAGATGATGTACCAGCTCTTCAACGTCGCCCGAAAAGAAGGACTTCTCGGCCTGGAGCAGCATATCGAACATCCTGAACAGAGCGCAATCCTCAAACTCTATCCGAGCTTTCTCAACAACCACCATGCCTGCTCGTTTTTCTGCGACACGATGAAAGTCGTTCTTACAGGCGCAGTTGGTCCGCACGACCTGGCCGAGATGATGGAAATCGACCTAGAAACGGCCCATCTAGAGGAAATGAGGCCGGCAACTGCCATCCAGACCGTCGGCGACGCGATGCCCGGTTTCGGTATCGTCGCCTGCGTCCTTGGTGTTATCGTCACGATGGGCAAAATCGGCGGCGAAGCCAGTGCGATCGGCCACTCGGTCGCGGCAGCACTCGTTGGCACGTTCCTCGGCATCTTGATGGCATACGGTATCTTCGCGCCGATGGCGACCGCTATGGGCAAGCGGGTCTCGGCTGGCCATAGCTACATGAACTGCATCCGTTTCGCGCTGTTCAGTTTCGCCCGTGGCGAGTCCCCGATCACTTGCATCGAGTTCGCTCGCCGCAACATCGAACCCAGCGTTCGCCCAGGCTTCAGCGAGATGGAAAAGGCCGTTAAGGAAACTAAGGCCGCGTAAGGTAGAAAACCATGGCTGACGGAACACCTATCATCATCAAGAAGAAGAAAGTAGCCGGCCACGGCGGACACCACGGCGGTTCGTGGAAGGTCGCTTATGCCGACTTCGTTACGGCTATGATGGCCTTCTTTATGGTCATGTGGATCATGGGCATGTCCGCCGAAACAAGGGAAGTCATCGCCGGGTACTTCAACGATCCGATGGGTTTCACCAAGAACGAACCGAAGGTCGGCGTCAACATCGCATCCTTCAAGTCCAATATGCCAAAGACGATTGCCGACACATCGGGAAAGAGTGCTCCGAGCGTTGATTCAATCATGAAGCGCAACGAGGACGAAGCCAAGAAGCTCGAAAAGAAGATTGTGAAGGCCGTGAGCGAAGGCGGCGCGGGCATGGCCAAGATGCTCAAGAACATTGAGTTCTCCGTCACGAGCGAAGGTCTGAGGATCGAAATGATCGAGGCTGCCGGCTCCGTGTTCTTCGAAACGGGTAAAGCCATCATCCGACCTGAAGCCTCAAAGCTGGTCAAGAGGATTGCGCCGCTGATCGTCCAGTCGGGCCGCGGCATCGTCATCGAAGGCCATACCGACGCGATGCCTTATCCTGGAAGCGGCTATGACAACTGGGATTTGAGCACCGACCGTGCTGCCTCAATGCGACGAATGCTTCTGCATTCCGGTATCGAGGAGCAGCGATTCCTGGAAGTGCGCGGCTATGCTGACAAGAAGCTGCGCGTGCCATCCGATCCATACCACTACAGCAATAGGAGAGTTACCCTGTTGCTTCCATTCGACAGCATCGCCGAGGCTCAAGTCGGCATGCCGAAGGACGACTTGAAGGACCACGTTCAGGGAGTCTTCCGACGGCCTGTGGATGTAGCGCCGGAGAGGCCGAACATTCGCCAGAACGAAGAGTCCCACTAGCTGCGCCTTTTGGTACCGAGCCATCGTCTCTACTGGTGAATGAGCCTGGAGCAGAACATGGACGGTATCCAAGGGAACCTGTGGGAATACAATATGGCGAAGATCTTGGTGGTGGACGTCACCGATGATTACCGGCTAATGCAGCCGCCATTGCCGTCCGAATACTATCCCGTGCTGGTGGAAGTCTGGCTCCCGAAGTATCGGCTGGCCGAAAAGTTGTCGAAGCTGGAGTTGGTGTCTGGCTACCTCTATGATTGGCATGAGCAGGCCCCGACGGAATCGGAACCGTGGTACGTCGGCGTTGTTGATGCGAATCTGCTGAATGAGCCGATGTTCAAGTCGCTGAGCATGGCTCAGGCTTAATTTACGAAGCTATACCTGCCCATTGCGAAGCAGGGGGAATGGTACTTCCTGATTTACCCGCAGTAGTCGCCGGCTAGATCGTCCCTGTAGTAGGCCAGCATCGTAGTTCGGATAACTGGGATCGCTGGCGTCTCGCCGGCTCAAGTTCTGATTCCGAGCGGCCGAAGGCCTCCTAGCTGGTTTAACTTGTTGAAGACGCTGGCATGTTAATATGGAGTAGTCGCCAGATGGAATGTCCCGGCAACAATCCGATTGATATCTAGGCCAAAATGAAACCAGCATGAACACGCTTCCTATGGTCGACTTCTGCGGGCTTGAGCTCAGTCGGCTCCTCATCGGCGCTAATCCATTCGGCGGATACAGCCACCAGAACGCCGACCGCGACGCAAAGATGCGCGATTACTACTCGCCTGACAAGATTGTCGAGACGCTCCGACAAGCCGAGAACGAAGGCTACACCGGCATGGTTGCCAACAACGAAACGCCTCATGTTCTTGAAGCTGTCTCGAAATACATCCAAGAAGGCGGAAGGCTGCAATGGATCGCCCAGCTTAATTGCATCCATAAGCCCGACATGCAGGCGGCTATCGACGAAGCTGTCGAAATCGGAGCGAAGGCCGTTTACTTCCACGGTGCTCTCGTCGATGCTGCCTATGCCTCAGACGATCAAGATAAGATCCGGGTGTGGTTTACCTATGCCCAGTCGAAGGGAATCCCGGCTGGAGCAGCTGCGCACGACCCTCGCGCTCATGCTTGGCTTGACCAGTTGGATATCGCCGACTTCCACGCCGTCTGTTTCTTCAACTGTGGAAGTCTGCATTCAGGAAAAGGCGAGAAGTTCAGCTTGCGCGACCTTTTCGTTGCGGCGAATTTGACACAGAAGCTCAGCAAGCCGTGCATTGCTTACAAAGTGCTGGGCGCAGGTCGGATCGATGCTCAGATGGGTTTGGAGTATGCCTATGAGCACATCAAACCGACCGACATCATCAACTTAGGCATCTTTCGGGGCGACAGGGAAGACATGGTCGGATTCAATGCGAACCTCGTCCGCCGGATTCTTGCCGAATAAGGTCGTCTTAGGGTTGTCATTCTGAGCTTTAGCGAAGAACCTGATGGGACTCGTCGCTTGTTTCCATGATCGAGCAGAGACTACTGTCAGATCCCTCACTTCGTTCGGTATGACAAGCTCGCAGGTACAAACCACATGCGCCTACGAACATAGGTTGAATTAGCGGGAAAGGGCGACTAAGTTACGTTATCCTGACGTCTTACGTCTAGAAACTGCTCGCGAGTGCGCTCGCTCTCCAAAACCCTAAACACTAAACCCTATACTTCCGGCTTCCGCAAGTATATGCTCACATACGGCTCGTCGCATTCGCCGGGGTATTTCTCCATCAGCATCTCCTTCGTATAAACGAAGTCCTCGCGGTGGTAGCTTGAGAGCTCGAAGTTCTTGCGCAAGACAATAGCGCCGGTGGGGCAGGCTTCTTGGCAATAGCCGCAGAAGATGCACCGCAACATGTTGATCTCGTACCGGACCGAGTACCGCTCGCCGGGTGAGAACCGCTTCTCGTCGGTGTTCTCGCCAGCCTCAACATAGATGCATCGAGCCGGGCAAGCGCCAGCGCACAGCGAGCAGCCGATGCACTTCTCGAGCCCGTCCTCATGAAGGGTTAGGAAGTGGCGCCAGCGGGTGCGCGGATATTGCTCGCGCTGGGCGTCCGGATACTGAATAGTGACCTTTTTGTGCCTCAAGCGCTTGAAGGTGATGCCGAATCCGGTCTTGATCGGGCTGACGACGTCTTTTAGCAGGTCGACGCTCATGCTTCCACCTCTTCAGCTGCTTTCTGCTTCACTTCGATGATTCTCAGTTCCTTCCAGCCCTTTGCTTTTCGCTTCTTAATCTTCTCTTGAAGCTTCAGGATTCCGAAAATCAACGCATCGGGCGACGGCGGACAGCCCGGAACATAGACGTCGACGGGAACGATCTGGTCGGCGCCTTGGACGATGGCATAGTTGTTATAGACGCCGCCAGACGAAGCGCATGCGCCCATGCTGATGACCCACTTGGGCTCGGGCATTTGGTCGTAGATTTGCCGAAGAACCGGAGCCATTTTCTTGCTGACGCGGCCTGCGATGATCATCAGGTCGGCTTGGCGCGGAGTGGCGCGGAACGCCTCAGAGCCAAAGCGCGAAAGGTCGAATCGCGCCGCAGCGGTGCTCATCATTTCGATGGCGCAACACGCAAGTCCAAAGGTCAATGGGAAAAGCGAGTTGGCGCGCGCTTGGTTGATGATGTCTTCGGCCACGCCCACGAGCACGCTTCCGCCTGTTTCGAAGTTGCCGATCACGGGCGTTGCGCTGTCATGGAGAACGACTGTTTCTACTTTCTTCGGCATTCGGTCACCTTATTCATTCTACCGAATGAGAGGCTTGGTTCATCCGGTGCCAAAGTCGGATTGGGGCAAGAGGCGGCTCTATAATCAACCATGAGTTCCAAGCGCTAATTGATAGGAGCAGTGCAATTCTGGATGTCCCAAATGTATACGATCAAATAACCATAGGTAAGCCAGGCAAGCGCAATCACATAGATGGATCAGCGATCGCTCGACCTACCTTTTTGAATGTGTGCACTAAGCGTAAGAAACATGACCGTTTCATCATCTGTTGCCGGCCTTATCTTGCCATGGTCATTAGTTACGATGTCACCTTTTTGATCATAGTAGGTTTCCTTGCCATCGGAACCCACGCTGAACTGAGGACTATAGGGAACATTGCTTGTCCTAGCAGGTTTTCCACTCGATGCTATAAGACCAATTATTAACAATATAGGCAGAATGATCAGAACGGCAACTATACCAACTGCTTTCTCTCTTCGACGCTCATCTGCTAACTGTCGAAGCTCCTCAACTTCCTCGGAGTCGAGTAGTATCTGATGGGAGTGTTGTGACGGATCCTTCGGCTGTTGGTTCTCAATCTGTGTGACTCGGTTCTCTACACTGCCTAGCCTTAGCCCAAATCGTTCTTCCCAGTCTTCCTTCCTTATCTCGGCAAGCAAACGCCCGATAACGACCGGATCAGCCGAAGTGGCTTCGACGACATCCTTCAACGTCGTCTTCGGCGACCATGCGAACTCGATTTCCCCAAGCTGTTCAAGGAGGTCGCGCAGCTCCTCGTCCGTGATCTCCTGGCTTAGAAGGTCAGTCAGCTTGTTGTTGTCGTTCGATTCGTTTTTCAACATTTCTCTTTCTTAATGCCAACCTGGAGGAAGTCCGTTCGGTTGACCCGAGGTCAGAGCTGTTACAACGGTAACTGCGAGAAAGACAATGAACGCGAAAGCAAAGCAAGCCACAACCGCATAACAAAAGTATCTCATCTGCTTCGATACGGTGCTCTCGAAGTATTCTTCGGGGTCCTCGACTTGACTGATAACCTCTATCGTCGGTTGCGCAACGCGCTGGTGAATCGTCTTGGTTCTCGTCAACGACGACAGGCTGAGGAGCCGACGGGTCTGCCGCTGTTCTTCTTCGATGCGCTCAAGGCGGTCTTCGTGGTCTTCGACTCGTAACCCAAAACGTTCCTCCCAATCTTCTTTGCGGATATCCGCTAGCAGCCGCCCCAATAGAACAGGATCAGCCGACGTTGCCTCGGCGACATCTCGGATTGTCGTCTTTGGATTCCAGGCGAACTCAATCTCGCCGAGTCTCCTTAGCAGCTCTTTGAGCTCATCGTCGGTGATTTCTTGGATCAGCAGCTCGTTAAGCTGTTCTTGAGTGGTTTGCCGATTCATGCGTATAGGTTCTAGTATATCAATGACGGAGAATCTGGGAGCAAGGTTTCGGCAACAGTTAACTCCGGGGTGCCACTGGTCGAAAGACCAGTGTTGAACCTAAAGAAGCACGGATCTTACGATCCGTGGCACCCAAACTTCGAGTTTAAAGATGAGCTCAGTCAATGGTAAATAGTAAATGGAAATGGTCAAAGGTGCACGCCGAGGATGTCCAGAATCCGCGTCAGGTCGTCGTCCGAATAGAACGACAGCACCATCTTGCCGCCGATTTCCGCTCTCTCCAGCTTGACCGGAGATCCGAAATACATCGACAGCCCTTCTTCTAGCTGCTGCCATGCAGGATCAGAAGCCGCAGACGACGAAGCCTTCTTATGCTCGCGTGAAGGCTTCGGCAAGTTGTCCTTCGGCCTAGATAGCCGTTCGGCATCGCGAACCGTCAAACCTTTCTCGACGATCTGATCATAGATCGCTAGCTGCATCACTTCGCTTTCAAGAGCGAGAAGCGCTCGGGCGTGGCCCTCGGTGATCGTGCCCGACTCGATTCCGGAAATAACCTTCTTGGGCAGACGAAGCAAGCGTAGGGTGTTCGCAACCGAGGTTCGCGCCTTGCCGACCTTGTCCGCTACTTGTTCCTGGGTCAGACTGAACTCGTCAATCAGCCGACGATACGCCTTGGCGCATTCGATCGGACCGATGTCTTCGCGCTGGATGTTCTCTATCAGCGCGAGTTCGAGAGTGCTCTCTGGGCTGGCTGATCGGACAACCACCGGAACGGAACTTAAGCCGGCGATGCGAGCCGCGCGAAGTCGCCGCTCGCCGGCGATGACTTCATATTTGCCTTCGCTAAGCGGACGCACGATCAGCGGCTGGATGATGCCGACTTCACGGATCGATTGCGCCAGCTCCTGAAGAGGGCCCTCCTCGAACCGTTCTCGCGGCTGCCGAACGTTAGCCTCGATAGACTCGATGGAGACCTCGCTGGGAGGCGTATCGAATTGCTCGCCGATCAGTTGGGTTAAACCTTTTCCTAGCGCTCTTCGCATTCTTTCAATACCTCGTCGACGAAATCCATGTAGGCGTTGGAGCCTTTCGAACTCGGGAAGCGCGAAATGGCCGCTTCGCCGAAACTGGGTGCTTCGCTCAATCGGACATTGCGGGGAATCACCACATTCGACACCTTGTGCCCAAAGTATGCCTTAACTTCCTGAGTTACCTGCAAGGTCAATCGGTTTCGGGGGTCGTGCATCGTCAGCAACACCTTTCCGACCTCGATCTTGGGGTTAACGCGTCGCTTGACCAATTCGATGGTCTTGAGCAACTGGCTCAAGCCTTCCAAGGCGTAGAACTCGCACTGCATCGGCACGAGCGCTTTCTCGGCAGCTGATAAAATGTTAATGGTCAAGAGTCCGAGGCTGGGCGGCGCATCGAACACGATCCAGTCGAATTGGTCCTCAATTGGAGAAATGGCTTCCTTCAGGATCAGCTCTTTGCCGACCGCGTTAAGAAGCACAGGTTCTGCGCCAGCCAAATCGAGCGTCGCCGGAATGATGCTCAGATTGTCTGCGATCGGAGTAATAGCGTCCCTAACAGCGTTTGCTTGGTTCGGATCGTCGACGACCTCGCACAGCACTTCATAGAGAGTTGAGTTCGCCTTTTGCTTGTCAACGCCGAATCCTGTCGTAGCGTTGCCTTGCGGATCGCAATCGACAAGAAGCGTTCGTTTGCCGCGCTGGGCCAAACCGGCGGCCAAGTTCACAGCCGTCGTCGTCTTGCCAACGCCTCCTTTTTGATTCACTACACCCCAAATCGGCATACGGACAATTATGGCTGGTATTGAGGCGGCTTATCCTGCAAAAGCAAATAGAAAAGCCCTCGCAACTCTGCGAGGGCTTTGCTTATTTCGGCTAGGAGGTTAGGTTATCCGCCTTTGAGAAGCGATAGCACGCTTTGCGGATCGTTGTTCGCCTGGGCCAGAACGGAGATGCCGCTCTGCTTCAGGATCTGGATTCTCGTCAGATTCGTGATTTCCTTCGCGACGTCTGCATCGCGGATCTGGCTCTCAGATGCCGTAAGGTTCTCCTCGGCAATGCTGAGCGATCGAACGGTCGACTCCAAGAAATTCTTCTGGAACGAACCAAGGTTTCCACGGATCTGGGCAATCTGAGTGATCGAGTCGTCAATCAAGCGAATTGCGTCTTGCGCGCCAGTCGATGTCGTGACGTCAACGTCGGCCAGGCTTTGTCCGGGTAGGACCGAAACGCCAAGATCAGAAGCGAAAACTTTCGGCAGGGAATACTGCGCAGACTGGTTGGCATTAGCGCCGATCTGGAACCGAACACTGTTACCATCAAGCACGCCAATCTGTGTGGCAACGCCGGTCAGGTTCGTATTGCCCGCTTCCGTCAGCATCAGCACGTTGCCTTCGGTGTCGGTCAGCTTCAGGCCTGACTCCTTCGCGCCCTGGCCGCCGGTGAAGGCTACTGTCTGAACGCCATTCAATGTCGTCGCAGTGACGTTGAACACTGCGTCAACGCCATTGGCCGCCGTCGCCGAAGCCGCGTTATGGATGATGTTGGACGGATCGTAGAAGTTGAAATTGAAATCGGATCCATACTCATTGGCCATCAGGGCAATGTTGTAGTTGCCAGCTGTCGGACCGGTGATTCTGGCCGTAACGCCCGTCGTCGCCGACATATCGTTAATCTTCGCAACGAGCGATGATACCGTTTCAGTGCCATTCGACGTGAATGAGTAGCCGTTTATGACAAATGCGCCGGTTGTCGAGACGACTGCGTTTGGCCCTGTAAAGTTGGTGCCGAGGGTCACGTTTGCGCGCACAGCAGCCGTTGTCTTAGTGACTGTTACGGGACCGGCAGCGACTCCTTCTCCGCCAAAAGTGCCGCTCATAAACAGGCTGGCGACGTTTGCGGTTGAAGTCACGTTGGCTGCTAGTCCGGCTGATCCGTCCAGCAATTTCTTGGTGCCAAATGTGGTGCTTTCAGCAATTCGGTTGATCGACTGGATGGTTGAGCGAATTTGAGTTTGATTCGCTTGAACAGTTGCCGAATCGACGACAGCCGTGTTGGCCGATTGCACAGCCAGCGATCGGATGTCTCGAAGAAGCTTTTGAACCTCGTCCAGAGCTGCTTCAGCGGTCTTCGACATGTTCACAGCGTCTTGCGAGTTTGAAATCGCCTGCTGAAGGCCTTTGATTTGCGACCGCATGCCTTCACTGATGATCAGTCCAGCAGGATCGTCCGCAGCAGTGTTGATTCTCAAGCCCGTGCTAAGACGAGTGATCGTCGTGGACATCTCTGCATCGGTGTTTCCTAGGTTCCGCAGAGCGTTCATCGCCGGTATGTTAGTGTTGATTCTTAAACTCACGTCCAGACTCCGTTGGTATGCAAACGACTTTTTTCGAAAATTCTTCGAGTTACAGGTTAAGTATTGGGAAGAACATGGAATAACTTTAGGTTTGGGGTTGCAAGCAACCGTCAACTGGCACAGGATTAACGCCAAAAGCGACCAGTTTGCCACCTATCCACAATCACTCGGGTTTCTTTTAGGAATGGATCAGCAAGATAAGAAAAGATAAAGCGCTTCAAACGGTCTGAACTTAATTTTAGATATTTCTGGTCTGGGTATATTAGATAACGCAAGGGGGCTGATATGATCAGTTTGTTTTTGGCTGGAGTAATGGCGGCCGCCGCAGAGCCGTCGGTCCAAATCGCATCTTTCACCGATTGCCTGCGAGGCGATCAGGTTGGGACTCTATCGTTCGGTGAAAAGCCGCTCGTCCGCGGTACGGTTGGCAATGGGTTCAACGTTTCGGGAAGCGCTACCTGCGCCAACCTTAGGCTGAATCCAGCAGAGGGAACCATCGGTATGTGGGTTCAGCCGAAGTGGAGCGGTAATGACGGCCAGAAGCGTCTTTTGTGGCAGGCCGATGAAGTGGGCGGGCACTCCGTGACGCTTGAAAAGTCTGAGCTAGGAATGTTGCGCGCGGTCGTAAAGACACCGAACGGAACGACAGCAGCCCGCGCCAGCATTTCCAACTGGAAGCCCGGCGAATGGCATCATGTTGTTTTCGGATGGACGAGCAACCAGGGCCGCAATGTTGGAGTCGCCCTTTGGATCGATAAAAAGGCTGTCGACGGTCCAGTGGCGCCCTATGGCGTTTTTGATGTCGCTTCAATGCCCTCAAAGCTAACCCTTGGCGGCGATTGCACATACGACGAGCTGATCGTTCGTCCGAACCTGCGCGCTGACAGCGAGTTTGGAATGGTTGGCACCGTTTATCGCGATTACTTCCGATCCGCTCCTTATCGCGCCCTTAAGATAACTGCTGGGGCGACTCAGGTTCCAACAGATGCCCGCGCTGTAGTCGGATTCGAAAAGCAACTTGGCCTGGAAGCCATGAACCAAGGCAAGTGGGAGCGCCTCATCGAGAACGTTGTGCGCTACAGCCAGTGGGCTTACTTCGACGGAAGACCCTTCTCAACTTGGTCAAGTTCGGACAAGTCCGTTGCGACAGTTGACAGCAAAGGCCGGGTTAAGGCTCTCAAGCCCGGAAAGTGCACGATCGTCGCGTCCTATCAGGATCTGAAGGCAACCTACAACCTAGAAGTCATCTCACCGAAACAACCCGACCTCGGCGTCATCGCCATCGACCTTTCGCCGAAGCTCCGTTCGGATGCCGTGAAATGCCATTACGCTACAGGAGACCAAATAACAGCCAGGCTAAGGTTCGGCAACTTTGGGCTTGAGACGCTTCCGGCTGGTGCATCGATTCAGTTTAGTTTCGCTCCCGAAGTGAAGGACGACTATCGATTCGGTCCTGACGACAAGAAGACTCCAATATATAAAGGTGTCCTTGGAAAGGCCCTAAAGCCCGGCGAAGTGGCTGTTGTCGAAGTGAAGTTTGCCTATCCGGCAAAGAAGGCGTGGATGGTTCTCGAACTCGATCCGCAGAACGCTGTCGCCGAAGTTTGCGAGGCGAACAACAGCATTGCCGAGCTAACCGACGCACGACCGATCCAACTGGGTTATCGCCCCAAAGACCTGGTTGACGGCTATACGAAACCGCAGATGAACCATGTGGGCTCGTTCAGCTACTACGACTGGGCACGTGCCGAGAAGCTTCGGATGGACGAGATGGTTCACGAAGCGGTCTATCCGTCAACAAGCCCGAACGGCATTGAGGACAGCTATCGAGTCGACCAGTTCACAGCCCTAGTCGGCGGGAACTGGGACGACGAACCTTACAACAAAGAAAACGTCTTGTTCGACGGAGGCTTCCCAATCAATGAACCGGTCGATCTGATGGCGATCGATTGCGCGATCATCCACGAGTTCGGCCACTGCGTTCTCAGCCAGCCGGACCTCTATGGCTATCCGGTTAAGCCTCAAAACGTGCTCTTGACCGACGAGAACGGCAGCCCCTATGCAGGATCGCCTTTGCTTCCTCTCGTAAATGGACGAAACTTGCCAGCCTCGCCGGGAGTCAACATCGCTTCTTATGTAGGCTATCCCTGGCTGATGGACGGATGCCAGCTAATACTAGATCCAGCTCAGGCGGGGCACGTGCAGTTCTTCAAAGGCTATCGCCAAGATCGTTTTTGGGGAACTCAAGGCCGGTTGATTCCGACCCGAGCCAATTGGCTGATGCTTAAAGACACCAACGACAAGCCGCTAGTCAACGCTGCCGTCTACGTCTACCATGTTACTCAAGCTCCCGTTCAGGACAGCGGGGCTAAGTTCTTCGCCGACAGACCCAAGTTCTTGGGCAACTCAGACTCAGAAGGCAGGTTTGCTTTTCCAGGTGAGACCGACGCCGACTGGGATGACCCGTTAACCGATATAGTCGATGGAACGGTGCCCGTTTGGAACCCCTTCGGCACCGCCAAGAAGGAAACGGCTTTCACGCCTAACGTGTGGGAAGTAGAAGGTCTGCTGCTCATTAAGGTTGTCTCGAACGGCAAGACCGAGTTCCAGTTCATGGATCTGACGCAGTTCAACTATGCCTACTTAGCCGGCGATAAAGTCATGGGCCAGTATGTGATGCAGACGGGCCTGACTTCGTCGCGCAACCCCGTCGAACTGGTCCGCAAGCCGGTTCCTGAGGCTATCCGAAAAGTCAACAAAGCGCCGGTTGCGGTTGCTCCGACCGAGATGACGGTCAAGTGCAGCGAGGAGTTTGTGATTGACGGATCGAAGAGCTACGATCCAGAGGGCCAGCCTTTGCTTTTCCGATGGGATATTGCAGGTCAGTGGCTATCTACGGCTTTGTCTGAGGGACCGACTTTGAAGCAAGTCGCTCCGAAAGAACCGGGAACGAAGGAATACAAGTTCTGGGTCATCGACGGAGTGCGATCGAGCGAGGCCGCGATTGTGAAGGTGACGTTTGTGAAGTAACTCGCACCTGAAAGGGTCTGGCTCGAATGAGCTAGACCCTTGTCTTTTTTGCACTTTAGGTTGAAGGCGAGAGTGGAACGTCGAACTCCATGGACCAGCCGTGGCCGACAACCGGCGCACGCCAATAGAACAACTCGATGCCAAGTGTTAGGATCTCGGGGAACTGGATGGTTACATGCAGATAAGGCTTGGAGTTCCGTTGAATGATCTCGGCCGATACCATCGATTCCATTATTCGCTTGGCATTCACGAGATGCAGAAACTGAGGATAGACGATCCTCATATACTCGCTCTTGAAGAAGCCGAGAACATCCTTCTTTGCGAGTTCGTGTAGCTCGGAGACTCGCAGCGTCCTGCGGCTGGCCAGATCGTCGAAGCCGTTATTGACGGCTCGAACCAAACGCACTCCTCTGGTCAGTCCGAGGTAATTGGTGTGCAGGTCCGGATAGTCGATCGAAACGAGTTCTAGGTTTGATAGGTCACGGTCGTCGAGCCCGTTCAGATACTCCTTCAGTTCTGAAACGGTGAATGGGTTAGCGTTCAGCTTATCATTGAGGTCCGCGAAGGTCTTCCAGTCGGCTGAATATGCAGGGAACGGGTCGAGGTAGTCGGTAATTGACAGCCAATTGCCTTGCCTGGAGGCGCGAATGGCAGACATGCCGTCGGGCGGCTCTTTGAGGCGGAGAGAAGGAATCTCGTTGAGCCTGGACCTGTCGGGAGCTTCGTGGAAGAACGTCGCCGTCGACAGCCATCCGATATAGTTGCAATTGAATATTGGGGCGGCGTTTCCAAATGCATTGATCGATAACGTTTTCGAAAACGCGAAAGGCGACTTCATATCGAAGACCCTATTGCCACCTTCGATTTCTTGCTGGGTAGGGATCCTAGCTTTGTCGAGGTCGTTGAGAGGAAACTCCAATGTTCCCACCGGCACATGCCGATACGGGGTAATTGCGCGCAATTCGATCAAGATGGTTTCCGGTCGCACCTCGTGGTAAATATCGAACAGAACACTAAGGCGGTTTCGGTCAATCTCCTTCTTGAAAATCATCCTGTCTTGTTCCGATAGCTTGCTCCAAAACGACGAGAAGCCGGAAGGTTCCTCAAAGGCCAGCTGGTCGTCTCCAGTAGCGTCTAGGCACCTTCGCAACAAGCCAAGCGAAGCGGGGCTTACGGGAAGCCGATTCGTGCCGGCGCATGGCGCCGAGATGATATTGCTTGCCGATTCGATCGGCCATACTACCAAACTCATAGGCAATGCCATGTTGTAGCTGGGTTTCGTGAGACTCCGAAGCTTGAAGTGAAGTCGCATATACCTTTCCGAGACAGCAAGGTCACCACTCGATTTATATAAGGACTCAAGCTCGTTAAGGTAATCCTGCCGTTGTTGCTCTTCTTTGTTCAGAAACGTGGCGAACTGATTGCGAAGAAAAGAAAAGGTCGAGGATAGGCGCTGCTGTTTGGTTGGATATGCGTTCGATGGTACGTAGCGAACCGTTGCTTTCTTCTTGTCTTCATCGAACTCGATGCTTAGCGAGAGAGGTTTGACAAGACCCCGCAACAGGTCTTTGGGGTTTGCACCTGGCACTAACCGATAGACTACCGGTCGAGAAGCCAAACTGTTGGCAATGCAGGTTTTGTACCCAGCTTTTTCGGCTAGGCTGTTCACTAAGCCGCCGAGGTGCGCCAGTTTGATGTCCTGCGTCTGAGAGTTCTGTACTGCCGATGCAGATATAGCAAGAAGACTGATTGTTGTACCGACCATGGTTCTAGCTCTTGGATACTTAGGAGTAAACCGATTCATTCGCATTATATCGCGCAAATTGCGGATACGTCTATGATCAGTAAATACCTGTGGCATAGGCGCGTCGCGCGCAATGCCGAAAGATGACTTACCGTGTCTGATGGAGCAAATCCATGGCCTGTAGAGACAGACCATAAGAAATCGTTGTGATGAACGTAATCCTGCTCCTCTTTCTGTTTTCGCACAACCTATACGGCTAGCCTCGGTTTAGTCAGCTGTGCGCATGACTGATGTTTGCCTATTCCAAGACTTCATGCCCCGAGTATTCTAGTGGCGATATGTCGGATCGATGCTGGTTAAGTGACAGTTCAAAGAGCGAGTTAGAAGAACTGCGCCAACGGTACAAGCACCGAGGACGGAGCGATTGCGATGTCCTGCTTGATGCCATGTTGCACGATGCGAACAAGGAGTTACGTAAACGTGCCGCCTTTCTGTATGGTCTGCTTCGGTATCGAAAGGGAATTCGTCAGATTGAGAAGGCAACTCGGTCATATCTCAAGCAGTTCAGGAATATGAACGATCCTGAGGAGCATCCTGGCTTTTGGTGTTTTGACTCTTTGCTCTATGCGATTGCTAATATGGACTATGCTAAGTCGCATGACTTGCTAACCGATATAGTCCGCTCAGAAGATAACCTCTTAGTTAAGGGTAGAGCACTTTACCATATGGCATGGGAGGAGCAAATGTTTGATATCGACTTTGTTTCCTTATACATCACAAGTGATAACGATGAGAGCACTATCTACGATGCGATGTATACGCTCTTGTATCGGAATCTGCTCAGTAACTATCCGATTTTAGTAAGAGAACACATTTTACCTTTGCTCTATCATCAGCACTCCGGGGTAAGAATGTATGCAGTAGCCATCCTTTGTAAATCGCGTAAATACCGTGACTTAGTCGATCAGCAACTATCCCATCCCGACATGGACATCCGTAGAAGCGCTCGAGATGCCATGGAGATGATGCTAACCCCCGATCAAGTTAACCGGCGGATTTCGACACTATCTATCTCTGCCGAAACTCCATAGACAAGCCCATGTGCTGAGACAAATGGTTCAGGTGGGTCTTGAAAAAGATGAGGCGTTACTCGACTGAGAGTTTCCTAGACCTCAAGCCCTCTCAGATACTCAAAACTCGACCTCAGACAGTCGAACGGATCGCGGCGGCAAGTGTCTTGCTCCACAGCATACGACTCCGTTCCTCCTTCTTCGCAAGTCGCAATGATAGACGTCCAATCCAGGTTGCCTTCGCCAATCGGGGCCATAACTGGGCCGACGCCGTCGATCACTTCTGTATCTTTCAGATGGATCACCGGTATGCGGCCCGAGCAGCGGCGCAATAGGGAAGTTGGGCAGACGCCGGCATGGGCAACCCAATGTGTGTCCACTTCCAGCATCAGGTTCTGCGGACCTTCTTCAATAATCAAATCGTATAAGGTCAGGGAACCTTCTCCGATGCGCTGAAACTCATGCGCATGGTTGTGGAAGCCAAACCGAATCCCCTCTGCGGCCAATGCGTCGACAACCGGCACGACTTCGGAAAGGAACTTCCGATAGGACTGCTTGTCGTTGCGATATGGGCTCCAAAGCCCGCCGATTGCCGCATAGTCGCAGCCGATGGCTTTATGGAAGGCGATTTCATCGTCGATTGCGTTCAGAAAGTTAGCCCATGGCCGATGCGTGGCGATGCACCGCAACCCATTGTCGTCAAGGATCTTGCGTGCATCCTGAACAGATATCTCATGGTCGAGCGCAGCCACACCGCTTACCTGAACGGCTGTGTAGCCGATCCTCGAAAGCTTCAAACAGGTCTCGGAGAACTCTTTGGCCGTCTGGCAATAGTCTCGAACGGTGTAAAGCTGAGCTGCAATCTTTGATATTTTCATTTCGATGGTAGTACTCCCCAAACCTGCGGAACCGATGTTCGGCTGCCGTCCTTATAGAGACCGATCTTCTCGTAGGGAATCTGCTTGAACTTGATATCGCCGATCAGTGTTCGAGTGGCAAAAGCGAAGTTCCGTCCCTCAAGCGAGACGAAGCCAGGATCGCCGCCGATCCAATTATCTTCGAGCACTGGAATCTTGTCGCGCTTAAGGCCATCAAGGAGGTCGAACGGACGTCCGTTGACGATCAAGTTCTTAGAAATGGTGTTTCTCTTCGGCAACTGAGGATCGTCCTTTAGGATGTTCGGCAACAACGGATAAGTGGTCGAGAACGGCGGCTTGTTATAGTTCATGGCATCAAGCCTTTCAAAAAGCGTTCGCGTGCCGTTCGGCTCGAAGTAATACTTCGCCCAGCCAGTTCCTCTCGCATCGACATGGATCGCCGGATTTCCGTCGACGAGGATGTTGTTTTCGATCCGGTTGTCACGGCCTCCACCGACCATGACAGCGCGGCCTGAGTTCACGATGACATTTCCGTAGACCGTCGTGCCAGATGCCCAGTCGTCCAGATACACGGCCTGCGTGTCGCCAAGCTTGCCGTTATCGTGGAAGTAGTTGAACTGGATGACGTTGCCGAGCTCGGTAAAGTCGCGGCCCATGTAGAACGCGCCGGCGTCTCTTGTGTCCAGGCAAACGCGGAAAACTTCGTTGTATTCGACGGTGTGGTTGTTGCCGTGAAGCAAGATGGCCATGTGCGGAGACTCGTGGATCCTGTTGCGGGTAAGACGGTTGCCGACTCCCATGATGTGAATGCCTGGTCGATAGGTTCTTTCCCAGTTGTTGTATAAGGATATGTCGCAGTTTTCAACAAAACACTTGCCTGGAGTCAGCGTCTTCCGATCTCCGCCAGTAAGGATGATGCCCCCCGCGCCGGTGTTGACGATGTCGCAACTTAAGAATCCGCTGCTCTCACCCGTCAGTTGCGCACCATAGTTGCCCATGTTCCGGAATGTGCAGCCTTCAACCTGGAACATCTTGACATCGGACGCGTCAAGACCGGACATCCGGCTTCCTTCGAACGCGATTCCTTTGAACTTGACGTATTGAACTTTGCTTGCCTTAACGAGCGGTTCAGACAATGTATTGAGCTCAGCCTTGAACGTTTCCGTTTTTGGCCAGTAATACAAGACCATGTTCTGGCTATCTAGAAAATAGGCTCCTGGACGGTCGAGTTGCTCTAGAATGTTGTAGAACGCGAACCTGCCGCCTTTCTTATATCCGTAGACTCCGTGAGGGGTAACCGTCTCAAGTAGGCGTTTGGATACATCTAGATTCTTAACAACCTCATAGCTGTCCGCCCAATCCCAGGTCCAGAACCCATGGACGATCAGGTTGTCAGTTTTTGCCCAACTAGCAGGGACATCGGACATATAGGAGAAAGTCGACTCGCTGATCGGCTCCTCGATCTTGAGCCAACCTGAATAGGGAAAGCGAGTGATTGTTGTAGGGAGACCGTCAACGTACAGCTCGGAATGGGAAGGAACGACAGCACGTCCGAATCCTCGAGAAACAAAACCGCCAATGTCAGACTTGGTGAATCCTTGTGCCGTCAAATCCGCTTGGACTACGAAGTCGCGTGCGCTAGCCGGCAATCTCTTGAGAACCGCTTCGTCGGTCACTTTAGCCCACTTGGTGACAGCCTTTGCGCCGCTGAAGACGACCTTTTCCTTCCGATAAGCCGCATAGACGATCGAGTTCGAGGCCGTGCCGCTGTCTTCCGTCGTCAAGGTCAAGGGCGAGTCAAAGCGATATGTCCCTGCGCGCAGCCAAACCGTGCAGCCGCCTTTTGCTTTGGCAGAACGAACGGCCGTTTGGGCTGCCCGAACTGTGGCAAAAGGCCCATCGGTTTTGGACTTGTTTGGGGAAGACAGTTTACCGGACCAACTGTCATTTCCGTCATACGAGACGAAAAACTCGGCAGACTGGACGGACGCGACGACGAATAAGAGGCTCACGAGACTCACCAAACGCTTCACAAACCCATTTTAACGCGAATTGATCAATGAAGGTGATGTGAAGTCGGTCTTGGTCTAGTAATTCTAACAGGAACACTCACGAGGTTTGTGTGCTCTAATGTATAGGTTACTGGTAGCAATGGCACAAACTTGCCGCACAATAAGGAGTGCGCAGGCTGTTTTGCCGGTGCCTATCGGAGAATGGGTTATGATTACTGGTTTGCTAAGCGTGTTGGCTCTGACGTTGGTGCCTCCTGCTGGAATCGATTCCGGCAAGTCCCGTCCGACTCCGCCAAAGACGATGATCCCGGTCAGTCGAAACGAGCAGATGCCCGATATGGTTCTTGTCAAGATGCGGGCTAAGGATGTTGCCTCGTTCGCCGCGTCAGTTCCGACGAAAACGATCGTTGCGTTGAAGAATGCAACCTTCGTAAACCGCGTGGCCAACTCCGGTTGGTCGCTGTGGCGGCTTGGCCCAAAGCAGAACGCAGCAACAACGGTCAATCAAATAAACAGCTCTGGCCAAGGTCTGTTCGCCCAACGAGTCAACAAGATCTATCCGTTGCTCGACACGCCGAACGACGGCGATTATGGGCTTATAGAAACGAGAGAGGACTTCTATTTCAGCGCAGAAGGCGACTTGCCTTATTTCACCCGGCTGTGGCACTTGGACGAGTCCTTCACCTTCAACGCGTGGAGCATCTATCCAAACCAGTGGTATACATCGCTGACCAAGCCCACCGACGGTCCAAAGATCGCCATTATTGACACGGGCTGCGACATGGATCATCCCGATTTCCGCAATGCCGGCGGAGCAACAAGCGATATTTCTGATGGCGGACAGCTTGATTGGAGCCACTCGAAGCAGTTCCGGCTAGGCGCGATCTATGAGCTGGGATCGCCGGAGGATTCCCACGGCCACGGAACGCACGTTGCCGGCCTTGCACTCGCTTCCGGTAATAATGGATCATTCAACGGCCATGGCGTTATCGGCATTGGATACAACGCCACCGGCATGATTCTGAGAGTCTTTGACGACCAAGGAACGGGCACAGATGCAGACGCCGCAGCGGCGATCTTTTACGCTGCCGACAACGGCGCCGATATCATCAGTCTCAGCCTGGGAACCGAAAACTACTCTCAAATATTTCAAGATGCCGTGACATATGCCTTCCAGAAGGGCTGCCTGGTTATTGCGGCTGGCAACGAAGACGGCGGCGGCGGCGGAGACTTGGGACCAATGTATCCAGCCGCATGCAGCGGCGTCATCGGCGTGTCGGCAAACGGTCCTGATTACACTCCCGCAACCAGCACCTATTCAGGATATGGCTACTACGTTGACATCGCTGCTCCTGGCGGAGACGTCATCTACGGAGCCGACTTCGGGTCGATGACCATCCAGTTTATTTGGTCGACGGCGATGCGCACCTCTGGAACGCTGAACCAGCACCCGATCCTATTTCCACCCTACAGTCTTGACTATGCCTATCTGGCGGGCACATCGATGGCGACTCCTCAAGTGGCTGGCGCCGCCGCGCTTTACTTTGGGCGCAACAATCTGAAAAGAACGGACGGATGGTCGAACGTTAAAACAGCATTCGCGCTTGAGAAGTCGGCGTTAGGAGTAATGGGCGCACCATATGGAGGCTGGGAGTACTACCAAGGCTATGGAAGTCTGGACGTCGAAAGTCTTCTTCTGGATGCCGATGCGCGAGATGCTGAAGTCGGCGCGATTGAAGGCATCGTCTATGACAATGCGACTCCCGTGGCTGGTGTTCAGATCAAGGCAAAGGCTACCGGATCATCAGTGACCTATTCGACAACAACACTAGATCGAGGGTTATATCGATTCGAAGCGCTGCCTCCCGGAGACTATACGGTGACAACCGCTCCATTCGGCCACCTCAAGTCGAAGAAGATCGTTGTCGACGCTGGCGGCGATGCCATCGGCGTAGATTTCTGGTGCGGCTCCTTCACCTGGGATGACAACGCACCGGTAGTGCCAAAATTCGAACTTGCTGAACCTCCTACACAAAACAGCATCAAACTATCTCATTGGGCATATGACCCGGAGACAGGTATCGATTCGATGGTTGTCCGAATTGGCACAACCAAAGGCGGCACGGATGTCCTTTCGGATACTCAGCTGTTCGCGAGGCATGGACCTGTAACTTTGTCAGGTTTGGTCCTACTAGAGGGCACAACTTACTATTTGCAGGGTATCTATACGAACGGCGCAGGACTGCAGACAGTAGTAAACTTGACATTTGTTGGCGAACTCTCCGACCGATTCGTTAGCGGTGTGCTCACGTTGCAAGATTTTGTTGGCGATGTCACCGGTCCGAGCGTTTTAGTTGAGATCAAGAATCCGGCAAACGGCCAGACGGTCGAGAGCTACACGGTAAACCTTAACGCTAATAAGGAATTTAGCGTCAAAACGAAACTCGACGGGACATATGATGTATGCCTAAAGGCAAGCCATTGGCTAAAGAAAAAGCTATCGAGCATTACGATAACCGCATCAGGAGTAACGGGCTTGTCTCTCAGCTTGGTGAATGGCGACATCAATAAAGACAACTCGATCAATTTGTTGGATTGGAATGCTTTGAGCGCGGCGTGGCGCTCTACGCCAAGTTCGGCGAATTGGAATGCGAATGCGGATTTGAACGGCGACAATGTTGTTAACATATTGGATTTCAACGTTCTGTCGAAGAACTGGCGGAAATCCGGCGATTAGCGATTGGATTGATTGAAAGAGGGAAGGTATGAATATCGTTAGAAGAGGAAGCTTTGTTGCGCTTGGCGTGTTGGCCCTGTCATGCGCAGCGCTAGGACAAGTGCAGACAAACGTTGTTGCATTGTCGGAGATAGCAAATAGGGCTCGAATACAATATAGAAACGACAAGGCGCAAGCAACGAAACTAGCGCGGCTACTCGGCATTCCGATGCGCGTTGAGACCAGCTCTGGCGTCGCAGAAATCTACAAGTTCCTTGGGCGCACTCCGCTTTACCGCAGAACGTGCAACGTAGAAGCCGCGATGACGACTTCGACAGATGATATTTGGCCTGGCGGATCTCTCGGCTATAGCCTAAACGGGTCGACCGAGCAACTGGCTATCTGGGATGGTGGAACCGTAAGAACCACCCACCAGGAGTTCGGGTCGCGCGTAACTCTAGGCGACTCGGGGACGATGGGCAACCATGCAACCGGTGTTGCTGGAACGATGATCGCCTCTGGAGTCAGCTCTGATGCGAAAGGTATGTCGTTTGCCGCAACCATCAAGTCGTACGATTGGAATGATGATGCCAACGAAATGGCGGCTCTAGCTGCCACTGGCTTGCTCGTTTCGAACCATTCCTACGGAGCATGGGGGCAGCAATGGATGTACGGTTTCTACGACTCCTATTGCCAATATTGGGACGAAATCGCGTATAACGCGCCTTTCTACACTATTTTTCAGGCTGCGGGCAACGAACAGGGCAATAACTCGACAAAAGGTATCTGGGACACCTTGGCTCTGCCGGCTGCCGCCAAGAACTGCGTTACCTGCGGTTCGGTGCAAGCCATTTCTGGCGGTTTCTCCGGCGATCTGTCGAAGATTGTAATATCGGGAACGAGCAGCCTTGGACCGACCGATGACGGCCGAATCAAGCCCGACATAGTCGGTTGCGGCGTTAACGTTTACACCTTAACATCATCAAACGATACGAGTTATGGGTATTGGAGCGGAACCTCGTTCTCAACGCCAAATGTGTCTGGCTCTGCGGCGTTGCTCCAACAGCACTATAAAGCAACTCACAGCAACAGCAAGATGAGATCGGCGACATTGCGCGGCCTGTTGATTCAAACAGCAGAAGACGCATGGAATGCCGGTCCCGATTATAAGTTCGGCTGGGGGTTGATAAACATCGGCAAAGCTGCCACGTTGATATCTAGCAGCGTAACAGACGCTCAGTCGATGCAAGAGCTGAACCTCAGTTCGGGCGGATCATACTCATTCGACGTGGCGTCTGCAGGAACAGAGCCGCTTAAGATCACGATATGCTGGACCGATCCTGCAGGTACGCCTCCTCAAGAAGGAACCATCGATCCGACTAACCTGATGCTGGTCAACGATCTCGATTTGCGCATCACCCGAGCCGGGACCACTTACTACCCGTTCATTCTCAATCCGAGTTCGCCGACATCGCTCGCGACGACAGGCGACAACTTCCGCGACAATGTCGAACAGGTCCTCATCGCCGCGCCGTCGGCTGGCATCTATACGGTAACCGTGACTCATAAAGGCGCGTCGCTAAAGCCGTCTGGGCAGCAGGCGTATTCAATCCTGGTCTCTGGCAATGCTCCGAGGATCGCCTCAATGTCGACAACCGCGGGCAACGTCATGGGCGGCTTGTCGACGACAGGCAAAGTCACGTTGTCGAAGCCTGCGCCGACAGGCGGCGTTTCAGTTGCGCTGACCTGCTCGGATCCGGCTGCGGCCACTGTTCCAACTTCTGTAAGTGTTCCTGCCGGAGCTACAGAAGCCTCCTTTGACATCGCAACAGCAAAGCGGGAAACGGCAACGAGCGTTGATATTCGTGGAGAGCTTTGGGGCGAAGCCAAAGTCGTCAACCTCTCCATAGCAGCGACCCCCAAGGTTGCTGGAACGATCTCCCTAGGGGACTTTAACGGAAATAGGACTCTAGTGCCTGTGACCGTAGTTGTCCGGCTGCCAGGATCGACGTCGACAATCGAAAGCTATACGATCTATCCTTCGGCTAACGGAAGCTATTCGTTCCTGACGACTCAAGTCGGAACTTTTGATATCGCATTTAAGGGCTCGCACTGGCTGAGGAAGGTTCTTGGCGGAGTTGTGATTTCGACAAGCGGCGCTTCTGGACAGTCGCCTTCGCTAACAAACGGCGATATTAACGGGGATAACTCGATAGATTTGCTAGATTTTAACAAACTTAGCCTTGCCTGGAGATCGACGAGCGGAAGTGCCAACTGGAACGCTAATGCGGACCTAAACGGCGATGGAAGCGTCGATATACTCGATTGGAACGTCTTGTCGAAGAACTGGAAGAAGACAGGAGACCCATAGGATCGCAGGTTTTTTCCTTGGACTTTGCATTTTATGGGCAAATAGCTATACAATGTAAGGAGCCGTTCCGTTCGTTGACGGTCAGGTTTTGGGATATAAAGGAGTGATATGATGAAAGCTAAGAGGATCATCCTCGCATCGCTAGTAGCCGTTGCAGGTTTAGTTGGCAGCGCTAGCGCCCATGTGACGTTTTATTTTGCCGCCAAGGGCACGACCACGCAAATTACCGATCTGAACATCGGCAATATTGGATCCACGTTCGATCTGACTGTTTGTATGCAGATTGTCGGATTCCAATTCCCGGTGTCTGCAGTCGATGCATTCGTGGGATTCGATCAAGCCAATTCGAACCTAGCGTCGGCAACTCCGACCGATGGCAAGATTGGTCTTAACGGCACGCTGGCCGCCGCAATCACAAACTACAATGCAAATCTTCCGATTCGCATGAAAGGACTTACGGGCGGCGAAACAAAGGATGGCTTGGCTTCTGATTCTCTGAGACCCTACGGCGTAGATGTCAACTTGCTATCGGACTTCGGAACCGAGTTTGACTTCGGCAATGATCCTGTTGCCCTGTTCGATATCAGCCTTAAGAATGTGAACCTTGCCAACGGTACCTATCAGCTCGTTCTGTGGGATGCCGGAACCGGTGCTGTTAACACCTCATTAATCACGAATTTGAACGGCGACATCTACCGGCCCGGCGACTGGGCTGGAACTTTGACGCTTCACGCGCCTGTCCCTGAACCCGCAAGCCTCATCGCCCTGGGCGTTGGAGCTTCGGCGCTACTGATGCGAAGACGTCGGAAATAAACAAAATCCGAATTGTGGAACGGAGAGGTGGGAGGTTTCGGCCTCCCTTTTTCGTTTGCGTTCCTCTCGGTTAAACTCTATCTATGCAACGCTACTTCGGACCTACCGCAGTTGATGGCACAATGGCAGCCTCCCAAGTGGCCCGTGCTGCTTTGCGCAAGCATTTCACGGCCATGCTCGCCAACGAGGAGGGAACCATCGAAGGCTCCGATCCTGAGAAGCTCCATGATATGCGGGTCGCGACGCGACGGATGAGGGCTGCATTCGGCGTCTTCGGCAGTTTGCTGACTGAAGAGACGCGTCTTCACGAAAAGGATTTGAAGTGGATTGGAAGCGCTCTTGGCGGCGTGCGCGATCTCGATGTTCAGATCGAGCATCAGCGGCAGTGGGCCGAGTATCTAGGCAGTCTAACCGAGGTTGGACCCTGGCTCGATTGGCTGGTCGCTGATCGAGAATCGCAACGAAAGAAGCTGATTGCTTCGTTGAGTTCACCTCGTTATGCAAGGTTTGTTGACCAGTTCGGCGAACTGCTATTGCATGAAGAGCCAACGGCGCAAGAGCCGCCGATCATCGAGACCGCGCCGGACATCGTCAAGAAGAGATGGAGGAAGCTAAGGAAGGCCGTAGAAGCGCTTGATGGCGACTCGCCAAATGAGGACTTTCACAATGCGAGGATATTGGCCAAGCGACTCCGCTACAGCATCGAGTTCGTCGCGCCGGTTTATGGTCCTGTCGCGAAGGAGGTCGCGGCAGCAATCGCAAAGATGCAGGACATCTTAGGGCTTCACCAAGACTGCACGGTGACAAAGCAGATGATTAAGGAGAAACTGGCGAAAGGCTGGAAGAAGCTGCCGCCGACGACCTGTTTCGAACTAGGACGGCTCTCCTGCCATGCCGACTCCATCATGCTGGAACAGCGCGCCCATGTAGCTCCTGCCTTCCAATCTATAAGACAAGGAGTTTGGCCGCAACTAAAGGAGCAAATGCGCGTAAGAGCCTTGACGAATGAAATCGACGTTGTTTAGCAAATGTCCTCGATGCGGGTCGCATCTGACTATCTTCTATGAGTCGAGAGAACGGCCTTTGACATGTCTAGGCGCAGAACTCCTTGGATGCTTTCCAGCGCTCTTCATTCTGCCGCTGTTACTTCTGCATCTAAAGAGAAGCGACTTTCACCGGTGTCTGAGATGCAAATGCATGTGGCCCCGAAGTTAGGTCGGTGAAATGATAGTTCCTAGTTGCGCACAATCGTAGGACATCCCGGCTGTTTGGTACTAAAAATGCCATCCTATTCGGCATGTGCGGAATTGCTGGTTATGTCGGCCCTCGTAACGCCATCGAAACGGTGTTTAATCAGCTCAAATGCCTTGAGTATCGAGGTTACGACAGCGCAGGGATCGCTTATCCCGACGGAAACGAGATCAAAATCATCAAACGGGCAGGCAAGCTCGGCGAGTTGGGCAAACTGGTTGTCGATTGCCCGCAGGATGTTCACGAGGCAATTGCTCATTCGCGTTGGGCGACCCACGGCGGTCCGACTGACCTGAACGCCCACCCTCACTTTGACAACTACGAACAGGTTGCCATCATCCACAACGGCATCATCGAAAACTATCTAGAGCTGAAAGAAGAGCTGGCGCATCTTGGGCACCAGTTCCGCTCGGAGACCGACACCGAGGTGGCAGCCCATGTTATCGGCGCGGAATACGATAAGGGAGTACCCCTTGAAGACGCCGTCAGATTGGCGCTTAGGAAGTTGCGCGGAACCTATGCCTTCGTAGCAATCAGCAAGCGCGAGCCGGACAAGATTGTGGCAGCCCGAAACGCCTCGCCACTCGTCATCGGCCTAGGCGAAGGCGAGAACATGCTTGCCAGCGACATTCCTGCATTGCTGCCCTACACCCGCGATGTCGTGGTGGTTGAGGACGACCGAGTGGCGACGATCACACGCGACAAGGTGAAACTCGTCGATCTGGAAGGGCGATTGATACCATTGAACACGCTGCACGTGGACTGGGACATCTCGGCAGCGGAGAAAAGCGGCTATGACCACTTCATGCTGAAAGAGATCCACGAGCAGCCCGACGTCATCAAGCAGTGCCTGCTGGGCCGCATCGACGAGACCAACCGTATCCGTTTTGAAACGATCTTCAGCGATTATGTATGGCTTGATATCGACCGCATCAACATTATTGCTTGCGGCACGGCCTATCACGCAGGTCTGATGGGCAAGCATATGTTCGAGAAGCTTCTGCGCCTTCCAACCGACGTATTCCATTCGAGCGAGTTTCGCTACGGCGATCCTGTGCTATCGCCCCGGTCGTTGGCTATTTTCATCAGCCAGTCGGGCGAGACGGCCGACTCTTTGGCGGCGTTGCGCTTGTGCAAGCAGCGCCGTATCCGCACGCTGGGCATTGTTAACGTCGTTGGGTCGAGCATCGCCCGTGAATGCGACCGCACGATCCTGACCCAAGCGGGTCCTGAAATCTGTGTGGCCAGCACTAAAGCATATGTCGCTCAGGTCGTTGTATTAACGCTCTTAGCGCTCTATATAGCCCAGGTTCAGGAAACGCCAGGCATTCGCGTTCCGGCTTGCGTCGAGGAGTTGAAGCATCTCTCTGAGAAGGCGCAGGCTGCGGTCGACACCGAACCGCAAATGAAGGAACTCGCCGAGGCCGTGAAGGACGCTCCGATGTTCTTCTTCCTCGGTCGCGGAGCCGACGCCCATGTGGCGCTCGAAGGTGCTCTCAAGCTTAAAGAAGTCGCTTACATCCCGACGCAGGAGTCTCCAGCAGGCGAGATGAAGCACGGGCCGCTGGCTTTAGTTGAACCCGGCGTTGTCGGTGTTGTTGCTGCAACCGATCCGGTTCTGCGCGAGAAGGTGATCAGCAACATGAAGGAAGTCCAGGCGAGGGAAGGGAAGATCCTGGCCCTGACGACCGACGACGACGACCTGGTGGCCAAGCAGGCCGACTGGGTGGTCAGGGTGCCTCAGACCGGCTACGACTTCATGAACGCCCTTTTGGCCGTTATTCCCCAGCAGCTTCTTGCCTATCATGTGGCAAGGCTGCGCGGCTGCGAGATCGATCAGCCGAGGAACCTGGCGAAATCGGTGACGGTGGAGTAATCAGAAGCCGCAGCCCGATTCTGAAAAAGTCCTGCCGATCTAGTTGTTGCGCATTATAATGTATATTGTTCGCTGTATTTCTTGGCGAATTGAAATGGAGGATACAAATGAATAACCTACGCATCAGCGCATTGGCGACAGCCGTTTTCGCTGCTTCGTTTGCCAGCGCAGGAGTGACGAATTATACGGACTATTCGTCCTGGTCAGCCGCAGCTGGCGCGCATACAACTCTCAAGTTTGACGATCTTGCCTCTGGCACGCCCGTGACAAACCAATATTCTGGTTTAGGAGCTAACTTCAGCGGGGCGGAATCTCTTCAGACCGGCTCGTTTGTGAACGATGGCTATGGAATATTCGCTCCTCAGGGAGATCCTGTAGTGATGAACCTGGCAACGCCTTCAACAGCCATCGCAACGCACTACCCCGGCGCGGTCATGTTCAAGCTCTATATGGACTCGACCCTGGTCGGCACAAGCGATAACTTCGGCGGATCAGGTACGGGTTTCTTTGGCGGTATCGTTTCGGACGCGGCGTTCAATAAAGTGGAGTTCTTCGATTGGTATTTCAATCCAGGATACTACGACGATATCCACTACAACGCAGGTGAATCGGCCGTACCTGGGCCTGCCGCGGCGATTCCTTTCGTTCTCGGAATGCTCGCACTGAAGCGACGCCGGCGATAAGTCTAGAGCACCTTAAGAAAAACTCAGCCGCCAAGAATCAACTTGGCGGCTGAGTTTCTATTTGTACTCGTTCATTCCTGGCTATCCATCGATGCGCCATTACCTAAAGTCAGGCTCAATTACGAACTCCTCGACGAAAAGACGGCTCTTAGACGAAGCGAAGAGAATGGCTCATCGACGCCCGTTTGCTATCGGCTCTTAGCCAACTACCGCCACTCTTAGCCGATAACGACAAATCCTATCGAATCCTCGCCAACCCTCACAAATCCTAACTCTCTTAGGCTAGAAGCCCAAGGTAAAGCAACCCAAATGTGATACGATATCTCTTACTGAGAGGAGGATATCTCATGGTTTTTTCATTAGTAGCAGCTCTATCGCTGGCTAACGCGGCCTATGCGCCAAACGACCAGGCATTTTGGGGTGTTTTTGCCGAGACCAAGGTCATGAAGATCGCCGGTTTCAAAATGCCCGAACTCCCGCCGGGAATGGATTTGTCAAGCATGCCGGGCATGGAGAATCTGCCAGGCAAGCCCAGCCGGTCGGTTCAGATTCGCCTTTGGAGCCCGAGCATTGCGCCCGCTGGAGCAACGGCATCGGTCGCCCCGCCCGAAGGTCTGAAGCAAGGCCCGAAACTCGACCTCGAACTCTATCGTCCGACAGCCAAAGATGAAAAGGGTCCCGATCTCGGCGAATACGACATGTCGAAGAACCCCGACTTCACCATCAAGATCTATTGGGGCTCTTCGAAAACCGTGCGCGAAGGCCAGCCAAAGATTATCAAGTTCGGAGCTTTAACGCCCGACCAGCAAGCGATGATGAAAGCCGACGCCGCCAAGTCGAACCCTCGGGCGACCGAGAGCTACTATTACAAGGCCGGTTGGACGACAGGATATTGGCCGACTAAGAAGCAGAGAGGAAAGATTGCGAACGACGCCTCGCTGGTCGGCAACTACGCGCTGACATCGAGCTACACTGGCAACATCGCCCTTGATGCTTCGCAGGATGTGAACTTCCTCGCGCCCATCGACTTCACTTCGCCTAACCTCGAACAGAAGCTGGACTTCACGAAGTATCTTGGCTTCCAGTGGAACAAGATCGACAACGCGCTCGGTCTGCACGCCCGGATCATGGGCATGGAAGGCAAGAACACCCTGATCATCTGGTACTCCAGCGAATCGTTCAACGAAGGCCTTGCAGGCATCGACTACGACTACATGCAGATGGCCGACGTGAAGCAGAAGGTGAAGGAAAAGGTCTTCATGCCGGGCGACGCGACGGCTGTCGACGTTCCTGAAGGCATCTTCAAGGACAGCGACTTCGTCATGATGATGATGGTCGGCTACGGCCCTGGCGCGGCTCTCGCCGAAGGCCAACCTCTGCCTCGAATCCAGACCAAAACGTCGCTGATGGCGATGCTCGGTGGCAAGAAGATGAAAGATATGGACATGGGCGACTAGTTCTTAGAGCTAACAAGGATCTCAAAGCCACCTTTCGGCCATATGTCGAAAGGCGGCTTTCCTGTTGAAGCAACCATATAAGTCCAGAATCATCTGCTGATCTTACGTTTGTCGATCTACCAGCTAAAACTGGAAGTATATGAATGGGCTGGCTGCGGGCGGAGCCATCACCAACACACTAAATAGGAGCATGAAGAATGCAAGTTGATGAGAGAATCGCGAAAGACGCAAACGTATTCCCAAATGCCAATTTCGAGCTCCTATATCGGCAATTACCAGTGCAGGCAGGGCGAATAACAGGCTGTTACTAATCCAATGCATGGGTGCCGAAGAAGTGAACGTATACATGTTTCTTAACATGGCCATAGATGTATGCCAATCTGTTGACCTGAAGGGAACCCATGCGGTCAGGACAAAGACTATGGTTAGTGCCCAGGAGAGCGCGTTTCGTGTAAACGATGAAGGTGCCTTCAATCGTTTATGCTCTATGAAGAATTTATGGATTGCAAGAGCAGAGCCATGAATACCTCCCCATAGCACGAAGTTCCAGCTTGCTCCGTGCCAAAGGCCGCCTAGCAGCATCACGATCGCAAGATTAATATAAGTGCGGTTCAAACCTTTGCGACTTCCGCCAAGAGGAATGTAAAGGTAATCCCTGAGCCAACTTGACAAGCTGATGTGCCATCTACGCCAGAAGTCTGTGATGTTAAGCGATAAATAGGGCAAATTGAAGTTCCGTGGTATGTCGTAGCCCATCATCCGCGCCGCACCGATCGCCATGTCCGTGTAGCCGCTGAAATCGCCGTAGATCTGAACAGCATAGGCGACAACGGCAAGCCAGGTTACCAGTGAGTTGAAATGGAGGGGATGTTGGAATACAACATCGACGAATGGCGCTACCCGATCGGCTACAAGCACCTTCTTCATCAATCCCCAAAGGAACAGCTGCATTCCAGCGCTCATATTTGGCGATGTAATGCTGGTAGCGTTTTTCAACTGGGGCAAGAATGCCTTGGGTTTGATTATTGGGCCAGATATGAGATGCGGGAAAAAGGCAACAAGGATCGAAAAATCAAGAAGACTCTCCTCAAAAGGAGTATCACCTCGGTAGACGTCAACCGCGTAGGATATGACCTCGAAAACAATAAACGATATGCCAATTGGCAGTATGACATTGAGCGTATGAGTCTCCAAGCCGAGACCTTGGACAAGCGGCTTAAGAGTGTCTACAAAAAAATTGGCATATTTAAAGAAGCCAAGGGTAACTAAGCTCAGTGTGACTTGAAGCGCTAGCCACCGTCTTCGAATATGTTGGTCCGACATATGTCGCATGCGGCTGCTGCAATAGAAAGTCATCAGAGTGAGCCACAGCAGGAGGCCTAAGAATCGCCAATCCCACTGAGCGTAGAAGAAATAGCTGCCTGCCAGCAATCCCCACTTCTGTATCTTATTGTTCTTTATGAACCTAAGATATAACAGCGCTAACGCGAAAAACCCCAAAAAGGAGAACGTTGTGAAGATCATCTGGAGTGCTCCGCTTCTCGGAGAGGATGGTTGCCGTTGGATGATCGCTTGTCGAGCAGCATGGAAGCCAGTTCTGACATCCGCTCAGCTACAAGTCGGTGGCCAAGCGCATTGATATGGCCCTGTCCAGGAGCCGTATTCAAGAAGCCGTTGCAAGATTGCCCTGTTCTTACGAACTCTTGTTCAAATGACGGCCTTAGGTTGGCGAAAGGTATTCCTCGCTTCCGGCACTCGTCCTGCAATGCAAACTCCTGGGGTGCGGGCGGCTTATCAAGCTTAAAGTAATCGAGCGTTGGTATGTACACAACGGCCACTGTCGGGTAGGTTTTCGCAAGCTCATCAACAACCCACTTGGCATGTTTGATGTAGATATCTGATTCGTCCTTACCACCTTGGGATTCACCAGCGTTTTCGTTCATGGCGCCAAATTCTTGGCCGATCTTGGTTACTAGTTGTTGAAACATTGCTGATTCAAAGGCACATGCTGCGACTCTCTGTGCCAATGGATATTTGGCGAGCTTCTTCAGGCTTCCCCTAGTGACCAATACATCGTTCTTGTTAATCTGCCAACCTTCCTTAGTTGGTTCAAGCCAAAAAGTAGCTGATCTACTGTCCATGTCCGTATAAAAGTCACCTGCATTAAGCTGGATAATCACCATATCTGGCCTGAAGTTCTGTTTATAGTAATCAGCCATGCCGATGTACCGAGAAGGGGCGGCTCCGTTGATGCCGGCATTCCAAACGCCAACATTGGGATATTGATGCTTGAGAATGACCTGCAACTGGTTGCAGAAGGTCTGTTCGTCGCCAACCTGGCTGGCTGCGCAATAACTGTCGCCAAGCACAAGGACCTTGGGATCGGACGTATCTGGTGGCACAGGCCGCCTATAGCCTTGATCACTGAACGAGCAGATGCTATACCCTTCTTCTGAATTCACACAACGATCTGCCAACACTTCAGTTTTGTTAGGCAGGATCTTACATTCCGGATGATAGGAAACAAAATTGCGGTCAATCGCCTCCCAGAATAGAGCAGCGACGAAGAATGCAAGCAAAGCAGATGCATATCGCAAGATGGTATATCTCCTTAGCGTGTTCTCAAGCAACCAGTTGATAGGTAGTTATGGTGATGCCAACACGCGTCATTCTAGACCTACTGACGCAAACATTAGGCCAAACAATACTGAAACAAGATACCTGCTAGCAAAGTGCTGTCTTCTGCCCAAACGGTCAGTTACTTGTGGAAAGGTCTTCAAAAAGGGAGGTGCCGCTCAGATCAAAGATACGCAATCTAAACAGGAACTCAATGCCAGCCACGAATATGCGCAGGGAGAATTTGGGCGAGTTCAAACTCGGAGTCGTGAGTAAGATCGGCGTAGGCCTGAAGATGATGTCAAAGACCTGCCGGTCATGCAGGAGTTCGACTTCACTAATCTCCTGCTGTCGCGCGAAGGTTAAGGAACAAGGCGATGCCTGGTCCAGGCAGGACGTGTTAAAAGCCCTTGGAGCAAGCTCATACACGAGTTTCTTATACTAAGATATCCAAAACCTCCTTGGACGAGTGCGCTAAGTCTTAGAACCGGGGAGTTTGTCGCGATAGCCCTTGCGAACTTCACGGACCTGGTTAAGAGCAAGGTTAAGGAAAGGGAAGACAAGGTCTTGACACTGATGCCTGGATCAGAAGCGGGGACTAGGAACGACTATCGAACCTCCCAACAGGGGGCGAAAATGCACGGCTGCCATAAGATAGAAGGTGATTGTCGAACCTATGAACTGGAGCCGAAGACAGGATTCGAACACGCTATGAAGACTGAAATTCGGCGTATAAGGCCAATTAGGTACTGATTGTACTGGTGATCATCCCCACACGTATCAAGCTTTAGTGGCGACTCGATTGAGTCATATTTACTGATCCATACTTGAACCAGACTAGGAACTCCAATCAATATGAGGAAAGTGAAATTCTCACTTTATCTAGATAGTCCTTGAACCCTAGAATCTAGGGTATGGTCTATTACAGAACGGGCTTACCCGACTAGGAGAAATCAATGTCGCAAACGTTGGCGAAGTTGTCTCTCGTCCTATGCTCCTTGGGCTTACTGGCTCAACCTTGCCGGTCTTCTTCGGCTCAGACTGGTCCAATTGTCAAAGTGGTCATCTCAGAATCACCTAAGTCAGTAACGGATGGGGATCCGATCAAGGGATCAGTCTTGATTACCTTGACCGGTTTCTCAAAACCCGTCAATGTAACAGTGCTGGGTGGACTTTCTAACAAGTACAAGGGCGATTTCTCGGATACGCCCAGGGCTGTAGTTCTTCATTCAAGACCGAACGGCTCCTATCGCCTTTCCTTGAGCGGAGACTTGGATATGCGAGCAACCTTTAAGTCAGTTCCAGACGAGGTATGCGTCTCAGCAATCGTCATTACCGGTGGTCGACGACTTAGGGGCGATGACAGAAAACCTATTGACGTTCAAGATGCCCAAGAGGACCTTCGTTTCGCAGGAGTAAGTCTGAATCCAGCAGAAGGAAGACTATACACGTTCCCTCTGAATGTCCCTCAAAAGGTGATTCTAGGCTACTCAGTGATCCGCCGTGGTCCAGAATTGATATCTGGCAATGTCAAGGAAACTGTAAGAATCTCTGGCCCTATGGATAAGTCCTTTCCTGTAAGGTCCCATCGACTTGATCGCGCTAACGACGGATTTGAGATCCGCAGCGTCTATGACTTCACATTTACCAAGTCCGGTGAATATCGAGTCGAATACGAACTCTCCATAGGTGGAGGCAAGACCCTTAAGGGACGCGAGATTCTCTTTGTGCCTGGCCCAGTCGACTTGAAGTTGGTCTCTGCTTCGCCTCGCCTAGACAACGATATGAAGGTTACTGCAGGAGTGCCATTTGACTTTTTAGTTAAGTGCGTCGTAAACAACGTCACAGATGATCTATTCGATATCGTGGAGTCCTTGGAGTTTTCTGGACCAGAGAATGTTTCAATCAGCCCAAAGCGTCGACTTGAGGGTCCCGGCGACCCAACTTGGGACTCGCTCTATGAGGTGAAGCTAGTCAAGCCAGGATCGTACAAGTGGAAGGTCGTCCTATCGCCACAGCGAGGGCAAAAGCTTGAATCAGACATCGGGACTTTGACCGTGACCTCTCCTGTTTCTGGAGGTGGAGGCAAGATTTGGACGAGGGGAGAGGGTGTAAATGACATCCAATACCTGCAGGACCTTAAGTTGGGGACCAACTCAGTAAGCTGGACTGCACTCAACCGAGATGGCAAATCGGCGACATCAACTCTAACTTGGACAGAACCTCCAAGCACGTTAACCGAGGGGCAAGCGGTGGCCATGAAAATCGGCTTCGTTCCTTGGTCAGGCCCATCTTTTGAGGCTCGAGTTTTTTCTTACGCATTCGAAGGAGGCAGAAACAACATCTTATCCGCTTCTGCCAACAATTCCACGAGACTAACGGCTGAGCGCACATTCATCTTTAAGGGGCCTCAGCCTGGCGAACCCCAAGACCAGGCAACTATTGTCCTTCAAGTGAACTATCGAACTGGAGACTTTTCGGAGACTCCATCAAATCGACTTTATCGTTCTTGGATCTACAGAAAAGGCGGCGTTGCTGACCTTGGTGTAGCAGGCATCAAGGACAAAACTCAAATAATTGCTGGGCCAAGCGCTTACGCTCCCACTTCCTCGAATCGGTCAGATAGCGGTACAACGAATCCGTCCGCTCCGAGCAGCAGCAAGATCACACAGAATGTTGGAGGCCTAGTTCTTGGGCTAGTTGATGGAAAGCTAGTAGTAACCGAAGTCACCGTCCAGACTGGTGCTGAGATTAAGGTTGGAAACCAAATCCTAAGAGTCAACGACAAGGATACAACCGGCATGACCATGGAACAACTCACCTCCCTACTGAATGAACCTGGGAGCAATCAGGTCACTCTCAAAATCAAGCGATCTGATGGGACTGTGGTCACACTTGTCTCGGCGAAGCGGTCTAGGTGAATATTGTCTCTGTGCCTTCGCAACACTCGTGGTGGGGCGACTGGATGTACTCCTCTTAGAGGCACTTTTGGAGAAGTGGACTGGGAGTTTGCAAGATGAATCAGCAAGAGCTGAGTAAAAGAGCTAGCCGAATGCCATGCTAAGTTCTAGTCGGGTTCTTGTGGAAAGGGTCAGATAAGTGGAGCCGAAGACAGGATTCGAACCCGCGACCCGCTGTTTACAAAACAGCTGCTCTACCCCTGAGCTACTTCGGCACGGCAGATATTATACCAAGTTCAGAGGGGTCTCAGGTTCGTATCCTGTCTTCAACTCCACTTCAAATAGGTATATCAGGGAACACCACTTGAACAACTGTCCAGATGTAAGGTGGTGTAAAAGTGCAGTTAGAGCGACTATCTAACAATATCCTTCAGACTCAAATGAACCTAAGCGTTGAGCAACTGATTCAGGATTTTAACCTTTCTAGGAAAAGCTCCTTGTATACAGATAAGACTAGGAGATACTACAGTCAACAGCTAAGTCATTTTCAAACATGGTTGGTAGGCAAGGACATCATCATCGTTGACCAAATAACCCCTTCGCTAATCAGGCTGTTCCTTTCTGAACACGCTGACAGAGGAGAGAAGCCTAATACAACACATGCTCGGTATAGGGCCATCAAGACGTTTCTCAGATGGCTAGAGAATGAAGAGCTACTTCTGAAGAATCCCATTGCTAAGGTTGGTCCACCAAAGGTTCCCAAGGAGCTTCAACCGCCACTTAAAGATGATGAGCTTAACAAGATCATTTCTTACCTAGAACGCGAGAAGGGGAATCTTGCCATCAGGAACCGTGCTCTATTCTATCTACTGTTGGATTCTGGGATTAGGATTGAAGAGTGCCTTAAGCTAAGGATTGGGGATATCAATCAAGAAGGTACGTTTGTTGTTCACGGTAAGGGACAGAAGGACAGGTTGGTTAGGATCAGCGGAACAACGCATGGCTATCTGTCAAAGTATCTGAAGATAAGGAACGGTCAGGATGGATCACCGCTATGGATTGGCGTGAGAGGCGAGATGACCATCAATGGACTGATGGAGACGCTTGAAAAGCTGGGGAAGAAGGTAAAAGTCCATCTTTCAGCGCATGAGATCAGGAGGACTTTTGCTGTTAAGTCGCTTAAGAATGGAATGAACTTACGAGCATTGCAGTTGTTGTTGGGGCATGCTGACATCTCAACTACAACTAGATACTTGGACTTGGCCGAGTCCGATATTATCGATCAGCACAAGCTAGCTTCTCCTGTTGAGAATCTTCGTGTTTGTAGACTGACAAGATAACGCAAGAAGGGCTAGCTCAACGGCTAGCCCTTATCTTGTTGCTACAGCCAGTATTAGGCTACTTGCAGAAAAACCAAGAATTGGTGAAACCTTTCTGCAACATGGGTCGTCTGACTATATTGGCATCGCCCCCAATGCTAGGGTCACAGTACACAGAGGAAATCTGCGCTCGTAGATTTTGTGTGCTCGTTGATCTAGCCACCATCTCCAAAACATTCTGGGTTTCCTTTGTGTGCCTGATTCGGACAAAAGGGTAAATCTAATGCCATTGGAGATCCGTAGTGGATTATAATTATATCAATATCAAGAGCCTACGTGGAGTATGTGCTAAACACATCACCCGTGAGTTAGACGCCATCAAGAAGGGCAATAAACCTTCAATCGACCCAAGAGCAGTGTTGACTGCTACGTTTGGTAACACCACCTACAACATCGAGTGTTATCTACTACCCAACCATGATGGTAGCGTTGTCTACTTCCAGGCCCTGCAGTCTGGGAACTTTCTACAGGTTGTGGATGGGGTAGTAGCCGTTGTTGGTGAAGATGAGGTCATGGAAGACCAACCAACCGTTGGTTACTATTGCGGGCTGAAGGACACTTCCAGCAATGAGATTATCAAACAGCAGTTCGCAAGGATCGCTGATCTAGAGCGCAGGCTGGCTAGCCTTTCTTCTGACACTCAGGAAGCCATTAGCATGCTAGAGGGTGGTGAATGAATGAACACTGCCCAAATATCAGTTGATGGCAACAGCCTGACAATCGCCAATGGAGAGAAGTCCAAGAACTACAATCTCTCGATTCTCCCAGAATCAACGAGAGTCCGTTTCATTGAAAGATTCCCTTCACTATCAGCTCAGGAACGTATAGAAGATACAAAGTCCTTAATTCTATCGTATGAAAGTGTATTAAGAAAATGTGAGTTTGAATCCTATGGCTACAGAAGACTGTCTGATCTAGTCAAGAAGGACCCTACATTTGTGTGGGAACCTTATATTCCAAAGGGAGACCTTACCGTAATTGTGTCCAAGCCAGGACTTGGTAAAACACTGCTAGCGGTAGATATAGCATCCCATGTAACGAAAGGCATAGGAATGTGTGGTGGTCCTGAAGTGGACCCAAGAACCGTGATCTTTTGCTCAGCAGAGGATAGCGCAGAGAAGACAATCGTAGCTAGAGCTGAAAGGCAGAATGCCGACTTTGATCGGTTTATTGTCAGAGAGGACAGGAGCTACATTGATTTATCCTACATAAATCACTTGGACAGCCACATCGATAGTGAAAAAGTGGGGTTGGTTGTGTTCGATCCGATCATAAGCTATCTGTCAAATCCCACGAGCGCTCAACATACCAGGCCCATTCTTGAAGACCTGAGAGCAATAGCTGAGAAGCATGATTGCGCTATAGTCTTCCTCAACCACTTTACCGGTTCTGGTGAGGCCAAGGACCGCAGGAAAAGGTCCATTTATGATATGAGGGGAGGAAAAGCAATAGCTGATGTTGCCAGGTCAGTGCTCTTTCTAGACGGAGATAGAAGCTTCTTTGAAGTTGAGCACAAGAAGTCCAACCATGCAAGAGCTGGTATTAATGTCAGCTTCCAAAAGCTAGAGAATGGAGCCTTAATCTGGAATCAACCGGAAGAAGAGTCCATGCTGAGTGACGATAGTGATCCGCCGGCTGAGGAGTGATCAGTTAGGATAGCCCCCGAAAGGGGGCCTTCTGCTATATTAGGTCATGGACCATCAATATCTGATCAAAGACGGAAATCCTTACTTGGTGCTAGGCAAGTATGAGCTTGATCTGGTGCAGTTCGTTTATGTTTTCAGCTTAACGGATGGCTTGAAAATCATTGGTTATGGTAGGATTAAGTTTTTTATTTATAGGTCTGGAAAAACCAGTGAGGTTAATGACACTTTATCGCGCACCATATCGAAAGAGCTAGCTAAGCTGACTAAACAAGAGGGTGACAAGTTTGCTGAACGCGACATCCTAAACTTACTACCTCCTCCACAGGAAATCACAGATTCCATTGCTAGTCAATATGAAAGGGGCCATGTTGTATACAAAGATAAGTTTGAGGTTGTAGGAAATAGTATGGATCGATGGAAGGATATTGAGCTAACGCCTTTTAGGATGTTCATGGATAGAATTGAATATGTGCCTAAGAACAGGTTTGCTAGCTGGCTATTCCGCAATCATAAGGATGGACCTAGCATAGAAGACTTAGGCTTCACCATTGCCGTTCCTGAAGTTGCAGAGTCTTGAAATGATGATCGCTTGCATTATCAAAGAAAACGAGGTTGAAATAAACCCTTCTGAAGAGTTTCTTGACATTGGATATGGTCATACAGTTTAGTGGCTTATTCACAATCGCTTTTAGTGCATGTTCAACGAGAGGATGGTTGTTTCGGCAAGACAATACTTATAAGGTTCAAAAGAATCGTGCGCTAAAGTTGTCTGTAAGTTCCGTAGAGACGTTTTCTGCTGAGATACCACAAGTTGTAGGCATATCCTGCTATATCATGGTGTATGCTTGGAATGTTGAAAGAGCGTAGTTCATCAATCATCGTGTTGTTGGCAGACTCACTTATTCCAGTGTGGTTCGTAGATTCTAGTGATTCTGTGTATAGAACCTGGACAGGCTTCGAGCATAGAGTCTCTTGAGCCCAACGCGCCAGGAAGAACAAGAAACAGGTGACTGTGAAGTTTTCGAGCATAGAAGGTTTGACTCCTTGCTATAAGTGCATGCTTCCAGATGCAATGGTGATGTTAGGGATAAATGCGGTTTAGGAGACTATAAATGAATGGCCTTAAGTTAGATCTTGAATATTGCTACGGCATCGGTTCTCTCAGAGAAGAACTTGACTTAAGCCATGGACCCATATGCATATATGCACCTAATGGGACGATGAAAACCTCACTTGCAAAGACATTATTGGATTATTCTAATGATAAGCCACCAAAGGATCATGTTAACAAGTCAGTGAAGTCGTCAAGAACCATAACAGATGAACATAATGTTGCTGTAGCACCTAAATCGATACTAGCAATCATGCCATTTAACAATCCTGACGTTCCTCGTGAGAAGGAGTCTCTTCTATTAGCAAGCGAGAAATTGAGATCTGAGTACTTGCAGATTGTCGAGGATGTTGATGACAAGAAACAACGCTTCCTCGAGTTAATGGCACAGCTTGCAGGATATGGATCTGTAAATGAAGCAGAAACTCGTATTTGCAGTGACTTCAAGAAGAAAGATATCTACGATTTTGCTTCATTTTTCGAGGACAAGCAACTAGAAGATCATCCACTTTCTAGCTTAAGCCACGCTATACTGCTCGGTGAAGAATGCAGAAAGATACTAGAGTCCCCAGAAGTTAAGGAGCAACTTGAGGTTTATGTTAAGAGATATGAAGAGTTGCTCGAGAAGTCAAGTATTCTTTCTAGTCAGTTTGAGCCAAATAATGCCACCACCGTAGAAAAATCCTTAACAAGCAATCATTTCTTTGATGTCAATCATCATGTCGTATTTCAAATGGGAGATCGCGAAGTAGAGATTCGTTCGAGCAAAGAATACACGATGAAAATCAACGAAGAAATCGGACATATATTTGATGATCCTGCACTCCTAAAAGCATATAATGCTATTGAGAAGAAGTTTAGTAGTCAAGCAAAGAGAGAGATACGTAGCTATCTAGTCAAGATTCGGGCAGAATTACTGCCTCAACTCAAAGATCTTAACCTTCTTGCAGAACGTCTATGGAGAGCCTATATTCACCGTGAGATTGATGCATTTATTGCTTTCAAAGATTCTTACCTGAGAAGCCTAGACAGAATCAAACAGATTCAAGAGTTGGCGTTGCTGGAGCAAACACGCTGGAAACAAGTAATCGCTGAATTCAACAGTCGTTTTATCCTTCCCTTTGAGATTGAGATAGACAATGCCACAGATGTGATGCTCAGGAATGAAGTAGCAAAAAGAAGATATGCATATAGGACATCATCTGAAAGAGTAGTGGTTGATGAGGATACTTTAGCAGAAGTTCTTAGTCTTGGAGAACAGCGTGCTAGGTATCTTCTCGATATGCTATTTCATATTGAGGTATCTTTGAGTGGGAATAATGAACTATTGTTGGTAATAGACGATGTCGCGGATTCTTTCGATTATAGGAACAAATACGCGATCATCGAATACCTCGTAGATATCACTCAACGACCTAATGTCAAGGCGATTATTCTTACGCACAACTTCGATTTCTTTAGAGCGATATGCACTAGATTGGACAAGAAAAGTAAATACATGGCAAGTAGAGTTGATGGCCTTGTTAAACTAATTCCAACTGATCTTGATGCTTGTCCTATCAAGAGGTGGCGGGAAGGTCTTCACAAATCCGATAACGCTGACTACTTCCTTGCTTCAGTAGCTCTAGCTCGCAATATAGTGGAGCATATGAGGCTTACATCAGGTGACAAGACTAATGATACTGCATCGAAGTACTATGAGTTACTTACTTCCTTATTGCACATCAAACCAGATACACATACCATTACTGTAAAGGATCTTCATGATGTATATGTTGAAGTCTTAGGAAACAAGCAACCTCTACAACATTGTTGCTCTAAACTGGTATTTGATATGATATTCGAATGTGCAGATCAGATAAGCACGATGCATGAGTCAGTAAACTTGGAGCATAAGATCGTCTTGTCCATTGCCACAAGATTACTGGCCGAAGACCTGATGATTAGCAGGCTAAAGCAGTCTCCACCTTTAGAAACGAAGAATCAAACAAGATACCTGTTTGAGGAGTTAAAGAAGGTCCTCAGTTCCGATGACAAGTTCTTGAAGTGTATGAAGAGAGTCGTGATGATGACGCCAGACTCAATACATCTTAACTCGTTCATGTATGAGCCAATTATAGATATGTCCACCATAGAACTGCAACGTCTATACATTGATCTCAAGAACCTAGCTCTTGACAATAGCTGATATTGAGTGGCCTTGTACGCTCCTCTTGGTTCAGGATCCAAGGCCAACCTAATACTAGGCAATATTGCATGAGTGGATAGAAGATGTTACACTTCTATGCATTATTTCAGCTTATGAGGGCAACATGATTCGTCTTAACAAATGTATTCTGCTAATGCTAATAAAGGAATGAGCTTTAGCGAATGACGGCAAGGCTCATGCTCTTAGTGTCATGAGTATCTAGTATTTACAGATGATCTGCATTCTAGTTTCAAGAGTATTTGATTCAATATCTTCTATTCTAACAAGTTCTGTTTGCCTTGCTTGATATGTATTGGACATCCGGAAGTATGTTTAAGATTCATTGTTCGGGGGATTGAAGCTAACGCTTTTAGGTGTGCTACGCACCCTTCCCTAGATACTCAATCACTATTGGCAGTCCTAACAGTATTTGTATTCAAGGGTTAACATAACGCCCACAATGTTAGATGCTGTATTCTATAGATACCGCATAAGAAGCGGAGCATCACCCCTTTTCTCTCAAAAAGAGCCAAATGCACAGTGAGATATCGGGATGGTGCTCCTTTCTATACACAACGGTCAAGGTGTTAAAATACGATAAAGAGATGGTTTGTAAATAACAAAAGATCCCAGATGTTAGCTGAGATCTAATGCTGATCCTGTGTTAACGTTCTAATTCAAACAATATTGAGCTTGATAGTTGATAAGACCAAGCTCCACTAACTTTTGAATTTCTTCAGCGGATTGGTTGATATCTTCCATTGATACAGTCTTACCGCGTGGAGCTTGGAGTATAGCTGTAATACCGTTGCTAGTAGTAACATAACCCTTCTTCCGATTTTTCTCGCTATTAGAAGGAATATCTGTAGTAGTCTCTGGTATTGGTGTGTCCTTTTTGGGCAAACCATTTGTCACTTTTTGGCAAATGAGTTCAAACCTATCATAGTTAATGGTGTACCACAGAGTTCTATCAGCTTTCATTTTATTGTAGTTGCCGACGATCAATAACCCCATAGACCTGAGGCTATTAAGTGTTGTTCGTACCTTCTTAACAGTCCAGAACGGGAAGTTTTCTTGTTGCCACTTCTCAGGTGTGTTGTATGTCCAGAACTTTCCATCAAAGAAGTTTCTTTTTGCTTGTCTATTTAGTACGAGCCAATAGTGTATCTGTTGAAGCACAATAGCTTCTTCAAGCCCGATCTCCACTGCTAAGGATGGTATAATTACTAATGGACGTTCTTCGAGTAGAAGGTTAGACATTATGCAACCTCCAGATATTTTGAATATATGTGTATCTTTTCATTCCCGTCTCACCTTTGCTAAATCAATGCTCCTACGGCCCTCCTAAAGCAAAGCGCCAGGATAACCAGGATTTCTAATAGCTCTCTTTTTGTCTTTGACCGACTCCTTAGATCCCATTCTCTCCAAATAGAGTCCCTTTCGCTGTTCCATTTCAGCGAGATAGTCGTGATCGAAATCCATATCTTTGTATATATCAACTTCATCCTGTTTCGGCATTTTCCACTTCTTCACACGCATAGCACGTATTCTCCCTAGGTATTCGCAGATCAGTTGCTGATATAGAACAAGTCCCAATCCACCCCAATGCATCTTTAGCGGTTGAACTATATATCAGGTTATAACTGCACTACCTATACTGAAGACCCTTTATAAGAATCTCTTAAATGTATAATATTCTCGTTTTTAAAAAATCTTTAGGCCCACGCTGTCGATAATTCCGAAAAAGAAGCCAGATCACAACTGAATAGCTTTATTGCCAGTATTAGTTGCAGTAAGGGACTAATCTGCTAAAGAACTGAGCAAACCCCTTCTGTTGTGAAGATATAGAGCATGCTTGGAACCGAGGAAGGTAGCGAGTAGCAATATGCTAGATTACAGCTATATACAAGGGGGGCCTACCGAAAATCGGACCCCCAGAGGTCTTTTTATGGGAAAAGGTGCCTCCGGTTTTACTTAATATCCCAACTAGAAGTGCCTAGTTAGCGAACTTATGTTGCTTCGCAACATTGACTATCCAGACTAGTAGTAATGCTGGTCATTTGTCATAAAACGATTATCAGCATCTCGGAAGATGCATTGATAATGCGCTTTTATGAAAATGGCTTACAAGCAAGTGGAAAGCGCATTGTAAGACACGGTTAGTCTGCACAGTGCTTCTGATCTTCATTCAACTCCAAAGCAAACCAGATATCGGAGTCCGTTGATACACGGCAACAGACACCTATAGGAGCTGTTGCTAAAGGAGTTCAAATGAACGCATCAGAAGCTCAGTCCTTGATCTTCAAGGCTATAGACAACCTAGCTGAACAGCTAGAACACAACTCAGATCAACTGACCAAGTTCCTCAAGGTGATGGCTCAGTTCCACCGTTACTCGATCTACAACCAGATCTTGATAGCCACACAGATGCCTGAAGCTACTCGGGTAGCGGGATTCCATACATGGAAGAAGCTCAAACGATACGTTGTCAAGGGTTCGAAGGCTATCTCCATCCTGTGTCCTGTGCTTCAGAAGAAAACCTCTCCAGAAGGAGAAGAGGAGAACCTGCTTGGATTCCAGGTGGGCCATGTTTTCGATGTAAGTCAGACTTCAGGAGAGAAACTGCCATCCCTTTCTGCCGTGGGAGGAAATCCTGGGCTTGCGCTAGTAAAGCTTCACAAGTTCGCTGAGGATCGAAAGATCCAAGTTCTAAAATCTGAAGGTTTGCGGACGGCTGAGGGCGCTTCCTTTGGTGGGAAGATCGTGTTAAGACCCGATCTCGATGCTCCCAAGGAATTTGGAGTCTTAGCACACGAACTTGCGCACGAACTGCTCCACTTTGCTGATGACAGGCTTAACCTTCCAAAACAGGTGCTTGAGCTAGAAGCTGAGTCAGTTAGCTTCGTTGTCTGTGAAGGTGTTGGACTGGATACCAACAGCGCTTTCAGCGACTATATCAAAGTCTGGCAAGGAAACCCAAAGTTGCTTAGGGCAAGCTTTGAGAGGATTCAGAAGTGCTCCTCACTGATCCTTGAGTACGTTGCTTAAGCATACCAATCCCTCCCTTGCTAACCAGGGCTGGTCTTCGGACCAGCCCTTTTTGTTTGCCAAGCTGCCGGCTTTGTAGACAGCAAGGAGCAATCTCCATGCTTCACCAGTTTCCATATATCTATGGTAACACCCAGCTACTTGGGTCATCTCGTCTTGCTTGCTGTGAGTCTGTCTTCAAGCATCAAGAACACCAACTTACTAAAAGGGACATTGAGGAGATAGAAGAGGAAGCAATTGACCTCGTAGTCTATGAACACAAGATCCTCGTTACAGGGATCCACAACCATGCCCACCAAGTTGCTTCATGCATACCTTTGAGATTCGGAAGCCCAAGGATCCTAATCCTGGATTTCGATCCGAGGATTCTCTGGGTTGGTAAAGCTGAGGATGATCTTCCCGAGCTCTTCAGTCCAGCTATCCTATGGAGGTATTGGTTCGATCCGCTTGTGGATTTAATCCTGTGTACAAGCTTGTCCCCAATAGCAAAGAACCAGCCTGGAAAGCTGGTTCTCAAGGACATTGACGAGTCGGTGCTTAACTTAGCTGGGATGCTAGTGGCTTAATGATATGGAGGAGACAAAGGCGTCTCCTCCTATACACTGCTACCGTTTCTTCTTCCGAAGAGCTGATACTGCCAATCCTGCAAGCATGGGTATTACTGCAGAAGGACCGGGAACAGATGGTTCACCCATCGATTGGATGGTCACCTTGAACTCTCCAGAATCGTCAGAGTGCCAATTTTGGCTGTTATACCAATCTGTTCCAGTAGGATAGAGGTCAGCATATCGGAATGATATTGCGCTCCCAGTTCCAACAAACCAATGTTTGTAGATGTGGGTAGGAGAGTATACGTGGGGAGCCCATACTCCAGGAGTTACTTCTCCTTGCCAATCCAAGAAAGTGTCGTTGATAACCAAGTCAAAGCCATCTCCAGGTTTATCCCCTTGCTGTTCAACAAGCTGATGGTTAGAAAAGGCCCAGTTCCCGCCAAACCACTCAGCGTCAGACCAATTACCTGGCTCGTATACTCCATTCTCAAAGTGGCCGAACGTATCCCAATAGACTTTTCCTTCTACTGTGATCTCGTAGGTCTTTCCTGCTTCAAGGACAGTAGTTGACCATGTAAGGTCGGGATTTACCGCTTCTACGATTATCGTTTCGGCACAAGCTAATGCACTGCACATTGATGCAGTCAGAACAACAAATCTCAAGTAGTTCATTCTATTACAACCCCTATCGCCATCTTTATCGTGCTTTGATGCCTTAAGATAAGGGGCGATAGCTCTCCTTTCTTTCTTGTCGACAAGCATCCATGACACTTGTCATGAACAGAATATCACAAGTAGACTCAAAGTGCAATAGTTAAGATGAATAACTGGTTTATCTTGTGGCAGTCCAGCTGTTCTCAGGATCTGCGAAAGTGATGACCTCGAAATCCGAACCATTGGGATTGACTCTGGCAAGCTGGGGTTTCTGGCCGACCCTTGTTGTGCAGACAACTGCAGTCTCACCGTCAACAAACCTTCCTTCAGTTGTCTCAAGAAGGTTCATTTTGGTCAGAGGTGTGTGGGTTCCTGTCGATAGATCAATTATCCAAACATCATATTTGAACCTTCTGTATGAGCTGTAAAGCAAAAGCCTTCCGTTGCTGGAATACTTCGCTCCGGTGTCCTCTAGCTTTCCTGTTGTGATCTGAACTAGTCCGGTTCCATCCGTGTTCATGGACCACAGCTTCTGATAGTGTGTTCTGTGAGAGGAGAAGACTATTCTCTTTCCGTTGGGATGCCATGCAGATTCAAGATTGCGGAAGTTGTCTTTTGTTAGGAGGCGCCACATCCCAGTTGAAACATCAGCTATCCCTATGTTCCAGTTCCCAGTGGTCATCGTGCTGAAGGTGATCTTCTTTCCATCAGGACTCCATGCTGGGATGTAGTCTCTTCCTGGAGCATCCACAACCTTCCTTTCATTCGTACCGTCTACGTTAGAAACGAAGATGTCCTGTTTGTCCCAATCCAATCCCCTTACAAAGGCAACCTTAGTTCCATCGGGAGAAATGGAAGGAACATAGGCATCTATAAAAGCATCGGGCATTGGAGTTTGCATCGATCCGTCGGACTTCATTCTCCAAAGTCTGTTTACTCCCGTTCGAGGCGAAACAAAAACAACCTCATCGAATCCAATCCGATGGAGATCGTAGGGCTTCAACTTGGTAAGGTCAACCTTGATAACAGGAAGAACAATAAGGGGAAGCAAGAGATAGGAGAATCTAGAATCTGATGTTGGCTTCTCCTGATGGAGAGTTCGTATCCTAGAAAGAACGTTCCCTTGGCCAAAGAACCTTATCCCATTCTGAGGTTGCTGTCTGAAAAGATGGGAAGCCAGTAGCTTGGTATAGCTGGCTGATTCCTCACTGCTGTGAATCGAGCTCTTATCATTGGCTTCTTCAATTCGTTTTAGAAACTGGGAGTAGGCCATCCAAACAAGGGGATGCCACCACAAGATCGATCTCATAATGCTGAAGATAAGTAGCTTCCAGTTGTCCCTTCTATTGATATGGCCAAGCTCATGGCTTAGAATCAATCGGATTTCATTCTGGCTCAGGGATCCAATCAGCTTAGCCGGCATTACCAGTGTTGGGTTCAGAACTCCGATTACGCAAGGAGACTCCACTTGATCGCTGAGGACTACCATGGGAGCGTTGCTCAGGCTGTATAGCTCGCTTGCTTCATATACCATGGCTATGAGCTCAGGATCAGATACCTGTTCGGAACTCTTGGTTAATCTCCAAGAGCGAATGAGTTGGAGCATGAAAACCAGCAGTCCCGCACTGCTGATACAAAGCATCAGAATGACCCAGATAGAAGGAGCTATGTTATCTAGAAAGGTGTTGTTCCTGAAGTCGAAAGCTGGATCAAGCTCATATATCTTCGTTTGCAACGGGTTTTGAATCTCTCTAGCTTGAAGAACAGGAATACGAACTGTCGGCAAGGGAATGAAAAGGAAGGATACCGATGCTAAAGCAACCATCCATACCCAATCCCTAACCTTGGTATACCGAGAAGCAACCTTGTCAACAATAAGGGCAACAACCCAAATCAAGGTGAGTTTGATCAGCCAATGGATGAGATCGGATGAAGTCGGCCAATCCATTGGTTACTTCTCTAGCTTCTCCAGGAGTTCCTTGAGCTGTCTCTGCTCTTCTGGACTTAAGCTTTCAGCTTGAGCAAAGTATGCTGCAATAGGACCGATTTTGCCCCCAAGACGGTCCTTGATGAACGAATCTACAAGCTTAAGACTAAGGTTGTCCTGCGCATCAACTGCTTTGTAGCTGTACACCCCGTTTACAAGTTCTCTTTCTACCAATCCCTTGTTAAGGAGTCTAGCAATGCCCTTATCGATGGTTCCCCTAATGTATCCATGGGGCTTCCCAAACTGCTCGTGGATCGTTCGAACAATGATGCCTTCATGCTGGGCAACAAAGGTCAACAGATCGAACTCGAACTTTCCAAGCGGTTTGTTTGCCATCGTTGTGATTATGTTCTAGTCTATCGATCTATATTTGAGGAATAGAGACGACGAGAGTATTTTCCAAAAATGTCGCAACTTCCCACCATCCAACTATGTAAGGAACATTGATACTGATTCGGTTGGTAGACCATCAAGATCAAGGGATCCAAAGGTATAGAAATGACATATGACGAAATCGCAAAGCACGTTGAAGCCCTAAGCTATCGAGATAAGTTCCGACTTGCTCAGCTCTTGATTCAAATAGCTAGAAAGGAAGAAGAGGAGCATAAGCCTGCTTCGAGTCTGCCCTCCAATAATCACCATCAAGCGGATCCTCAGGTCATCCAGTATGTTGCGGAGAGAATCTTGAAGCTTAAACCAGGTAAGAAACCAGCTCTGTTGAACTCGATTTCCGCTATGTTTCAGTTCCGAGGGGGCATCCCTGACGCTGAGAAGCAGAAATATGCTGATGAGCTGGTGAAGCAAGGCTATGTAGCCTTCGATGATAAAGGAAAAGTAACTTACCCAAGATCCAAATAGCCATTAGTTGTGTATTCTGACTGCCGTTTGAACTCACAGGATGAAGGAACTGCGTAAGTATCCCTAAATCCTGGTTCATCAGATACGAACGAGCTTTACTCGTTTTACTTGTTCGTTTCGGTTGAATGATGCTGTATAGTTCCTTCTATGAGCGACACGAGAGTACAGCAAGAAGTTGAGCAGTGGGTTCGAGATGAATGGCTATCGAGCAGATTGGGATCCAAACTAACTCGAATGAAGGTCAGGTTGTCGACGGGAGGAGATCATGAATTTGATGCTGTATCCGATGACTGCTTAACCATTAGCACTATCGAGACGGGAAAACCAAGAACAGCCAAAGGAAAACCTGCAATTGCTAAGACTCATAAAATAAGAACAGGAATCTACTTCCTACTGCTAACGGATGCTAAGAGAAGAATTGTTACATTAACTGATAGAAGCATGTATGACTGGTGGATTAAAGAGCAAACTGCCATGTTTAGAGTTCCAGCCAGTATCGAGTTCCTCTATGTCGAATTACCGAACGATCTACAGACCACACTCGCTGAATCCCAAGAGAGAGCTTCGCAGGAAATGACTCCATAGTCTATATTGTTTGACCAGGCTGATACGTTGTGGTGAACACCTTATCAGAAAGCCATTTCTTGAATCCAGGATTCGTTGAATACTGCTTGTAGAGCTCTGTCTGATCAGATAGCAGTTCGAGTAGAACCCTGAACAATGCCTTGTCATGTTCAATACGGGCGTTCTGTTTGTCGTTGTTCTTCATGGCATTTTGGTATGCCGTATCAGAAGCTACTTTGGCTGGAATCTCATCAATGATCAACTGACCAATCTTATCCCCATCATTCCAGTCAATATTCCCAAAAAGGTCATTGAACTCTTTGATGATAGAACTCAACGGAGCAAGTTCAGGTTCAGGCATCTTTCCGCCACCAACACCTGGAACCGGTTCAATTTCATGGTTATCATCTTCCAAAGCTATGGCAATTGTGGACCTGGCTTCTACCCGATAGCTCTCCATATCGATCGATTCAAGAACTCCTTTGGAGAGGTCTGTTTCCTTTGGAGCAGGCAACTTGGGAGTGAGGAAGTTTAGGAAGATGCTTAACTTTTCCCATTCAGCATTGGAGTAAGTCAGAATTGAGGAAAGGAAACCATAGGTCCTGATAAAGGCCTTTGCCTTTCCTTTGAAATCAACTTGCTTATCTTCATCCTTCAAGTTCACATACAGCTCGACACTTGACTCCAGAATGGGTTCAAGCTTTTCTCGATCTGCACCACCAAGGTAGAGCTCAACGAGGTTATCTATAGCTTGTTCATCATAGACCTGGTAGCCATCGAGGTCAGCTTTGAGATCATGGAGTTTGTTGGGATCTGTTTCCTTACTCAGAAGAGTCGTCCTGTAAAATGGGTTGAAGGACTTCTCAATGCCATCAGCATCATTCACGAAATCCAAGATAAAGGTATCCCGTTTCCCTGGATATGCCCTATTCAGTCGAGATAGGGTCTGAACAGCTTTGATGTCAGATAGCGCTTTATCCACATACATGGTATGCATCAAAGGTTCATCATATCCGGTTTGAAACTTGTCAGCACATATCAAGAACCGATAGGGATCCTCTTGGATCTTTTCAGCAATCTTTGAGGAAGGAAATCCATTCATGGATGCTTCGGTTACCTTCTCACCAGCAAACTCATGTTCTCCTGAGAAAGCAACAATGGCTAGGTAGGGACTCTTTCTTTCCTTCAGATAAGCTTGAAAGGCTCTGTGATACTCAAGGGCTCTGGCTATGCTTCCTGTAACAACCATAGCTCTGGCTTGACCACCAACCTTGTGTTTACTGATCACCTGGTCATGGAAGTGGTCAATCATGATCTCAGCTTTCTGTCTGATAGCATGTTCATGCCCTTCTACATAGCGCTTCATTTTCTTCTGAGCTCTCTTCTTATCGAACTCAGGATCATCTTCGATCTTCTTGGTCAAGCTGTAATAGCTCTTGTATGGAGTGTAGTTGGCCAGGACATCTAAAATGAACTCTTCTTGGATGGCTTGCTTCATCGTATAGCTATGGAAAGGACGGTGTTTTATTTCATCCCCTTCCTGATACGGTTCTCCAAAGACCTCCAAAGTCTTGTTCTTAGGCGTTGCCGTAAAGGCATAGTAGGAAGCATTTGATAGCATCTTCTTGGCTTCCATCAGGTCATTGATCCGATCTTCAATGTCCTTCTCTTCTTCTTCAGATTCCACTTCAGAAAGAGCAATGTTCATCTTTGCAGCCGTTCTACCGCTTTGGCTGGAATGGGCTTCATCGATTAAGATAGCGAACTTCTTATCTCTATGGTCATTGCCAATATCTTCAAGGACGAACGGAAACTTCTGAACTGTAGTGACGATGATCTTCTTTCCATTCTGAAGGAATCCTTTGAGATCACCTGAATGCTCTGCATGTCCAACAGTGCTTCCCACTTGGGCAAACTGCTTGATGGTGTCTCTGATCTGTTTATCCAATAGCACCCTATCGGTGACCACGACAACAGAATCAAATATAGCTGTTGAACCCTTCTCCAGTCCTACGAGCTGATGGGCAAGCCAAGCAATGGAGTTAGACTTGCCACTGCCTGCAGAATGCTGAATGAGATACCTTTTTCCTGGTCCATTTACCCGAGCATCCTTAAGGAGTTTTCTAACCACATCAAGCTGATGGTATCGGGGGAAGATCAGCTTATCTTTCTTCTTGACCAGCTTTTCGTTCTTCTCCTCTACCTTCTGAGCATAGTTCTCAAGGATATCGGCAAGGCTTTCTTTCCTCAGGATCTCCTTCCAAAGGTAGTCCGTTTTTAAGCCATCAGGATTGGGAGGATTGCCGGCTCCATCATCCCAACCCTTGTTGAAAGGAAGGAACCAGGATTGCTTTCCATCCAGCTTTGTGCAGAACCACACCTGTTGGTCATCTACTGCAAAATGAACCAAGCATCGACCGAACTGGAATAGAAGCTCTCTAGCATCTCGATCCTTCTTGTACTGTGTCTTGGCATCTTCAACTGATTGCTTGGTGAGTTTGTTCTTGAGTTCAAATGTTGCTATGGGTAATCCATTGATGAATAGGCAAAGATCGAGTGCAAGCTGTGTCTGATCTTTACTGTATTGAAGCTGTCTTGTTATGCTGAAGATATTGGAAGCCCATTGATCCTTTGCTTTCTGGTTAGCTTGAGAGGCGATGCCATAGAAGAGATCAATACTTGCAGGACCGTGCTTAACACCGCTTCTCAGAACTTCAATAATTCCTCTCTTGGCGATTTCACCTTGAAGACGATTCAAGAACTGCTGTCTGCTAGGTCCTTCAGATCCCAAGTTCAGTTGATCGAACTTGCTTGGTTGAGAAGTCTGGATGAATGATAAGAGCTTGATAAGGTCAACAGCATGGTCTCTATCAAAGTCTTCAGAACGTCCAAGGGTATATCCAGCAGAATCATAGCCATAGGGTAGTTCTGATGAACTAGAATCTGACTTGCTCAATATCTGCTCATTGCTTAGTCCGGTTAAGGACCGCATGATAAGAAGTTCAAGGCCTTTTTCGCTAGTATCAGTTGTCATGTCTATTAGGGCTGTCCGTGGTTGCGGAACTCATCCAGTAGTTCAATCAAATCTTCGTCTTTCTCGTCGATCTCCGACTGGTCTGAAAAGTGATATGACACATATCTGCAACAGTTTGTCTCTCTTCGATTGTAGAAGAATGGAGCTGGTTGCTTCTCATCGCGTATATTGATTAGTGGTACCAGTGGTAAAGCGTTCTTTTGGCTTGGGCTATATAGATAGAGTTTGTGTTTATATGGGGTCGTCAGCAAGGTGACTGTTAGTTGCTCGAATTGCGGGTTGGAGCCCATAACCTTTCTTAACCGAGTACGATATACCGGTCCTCTGATAATCTCGACTTCTCGCGCTTCAACCAGCTGGTAGTCTAAAAAGCAAGTTCCAACTATCCCTCGAAGCGAATCTAGCTCTGTTCTTAGTTGGTCATGGCGCTCTATAGCTTCCTTATCGGATACAGCCCCACCATGTCCTGACCACTTATTCCTAAGGGTATTGACCTTTTGAATGATAGCCCCTAGATCCTTTGAGGAGATAATCTCTAGAATGTCCTTTTGAGGTGTTGCGTATAGCTTCAACATCGCTTCCAAGTCGTTCTGGTCAGCTATTGCCTTCCTCAACTTACTTGTTGTTAGTTCGATAATTGATTTCCAGCAACCGAAAGTGGCTCTTCCTAAGTCAATGTTGTACTTGTGCCATTGAGGTATGAGAGTCGCTAGGGTGCTATTCCAAAGAATCGGATCCTGCTTGAACGCACTGAGGTGAATCGTTGCTAGAAACTCACTGAATGCCTCGAAGAAATATAGGAGGCGCTGACACTTCTCTTTGTCAGTATTATCAATAGCATGGTAGGAACGTAGGATAGAAGCGAGTGGAAATGGTAGCGATTCGATCCAATCTTCAAATCGTTCGTCGTGGTTGATTCGCTCAATGCTTTCAATCACTTTAGAAACCATATTAGGTTTCTGCCATAGTAAAGACTCGTGTTCAGACAGCTCCATTCTCATCCTGCTAATTGAATCAATAGCTCTAATCGTGAGCCTTTGTTCTTCTATTGGAGCAAAATATAGAGTTTGTTTTTTTAAATACTTTAAGTTAGTCTTTGGAAAGATAGTGCCTGTCATACATACCCTTCGAATAGTAAGTCCGATAGGCGTGTTAAAGAACATGGCGAGGTATTCGGGCAAGACGATTGTTGGGTCTACTATTAGCTGGTAGTAAGATTTTAGTTTCTCGGGCAAGGATTCTTGCTTAGTTGTTGCCTTCGAAGTTGCGCTTTCTGGCAAATATACTGCATTTGGCACATGGACAAACCTCTCGTAGTTATCTGTCTTTGAGCTATTCCTTCTAACATTAGGAATAGCATCTGAGAACTTGATTGGTGTAAGACCCAAATAGTCCGCTACCTCGCATAAACTCGCTTCAGTTTCCAATGCTTCAATACTATAAAAGTCAGTGTTATCGACAAGTTTTCCTTGCCGTAGTGAAGCTCCTTCTTGTCTTGTGAAAATCCGTTCAACTAGTTCTACTTGTTCGTTATGCTCTACAGGTACTTCTGCAACGAAGAGAGTATTTCTACTATGCTTCTCAAAGATCGCAACATCTGGCGCGAAGCATGTTGCAGTCAGTGCTCCAGACCTGATAGAAATAATAGCTGTCAGATAGATACCGAATCGTTCAAGATTTTGCCGAAGTGATGAAGGACGTTCGTCTCTTTTAAAATCTGGACTAAGTACAACTGCCATCAAACCATTATCGCTAAGATGCTGAGCTAGTGAGGCAACCATAAGATGCGAAGGCGTGTCATAAAGCGATACAGTGGTAGGTTTTGTGCCATAAACGCGATTCTCTCTCTTTACAGTTATTGGGGGGAAGCATAAAATAGCATCATAGAATCGTCTCTTGAAAGTCATTTTCTCAAAGTCGTTTCTAATCTGTAAAGACAGGTTATCGAGGGCCAACCAAGGAAGCAGATCCTGTGCATCTGGTATTGGTGACACTACGTCTACAAGTCGTTCTTGATCGAGGTAATAGAGGCATGCTCCAAGCAAACCACTCTGATCGGACGGGGCAAGAAACGTCTTTGCTCCTTTGTCTTTTGCTATTAGTGATAAGAACTCTATTAGAAATGGAGGCAATGGCACAGATAGCGGATTAAGAGATACTTGATTTAGGAGATAAACGAGGTCAGGAATATCAAGATTGATACCGTCATCTTTCATACGTTGAATCATTGGTCCGAAGGCATTGAACATACCTTTCCGATGCTTACTCATCAAAGACCATAATTCACTTTGTCTTTCTTCGCTTATTCTGAGCGTTGGGTTCATACTTACATCTCTTCTTCTCTGTTGACTTCTTCTTCCTCTTCGCCAGCTGAATCGATGGCTTCTAGCATGGTGTCCTCAATCTCGGGAAGGTCAAGGTGGCGGACATCTAGTTGACCAGTGACTACATCAGAGACAAGGCGGTTTCGGTATTCCTTGATCAAGTCGATTTCGCAGGATGCTCTATTGATATCTGAGTTCGGTACTGATAGTGTCTCTGTAACATGCTTCTCAATGTCAACTTGAATGTCAAGAATGGGGAAAGCAATTGGAAGTCGAGTAATTTTCTCTACTGAGATTCGCCTTAGGCCAGCACCATGCATCAATGACTCAACTCGCTCCTTGATTTTAGGTGATCTTAGCCAAAGATCCAGATATGAGGAGTTGAGGACCCTAAGGTATGGAGTAATAATAATTAGAGAGCTGGCGACAACAAAGTCCATATTTGTTGACACAATGGCTGTTTTGCCCACACTCCCATCTTTACTAAAGAGGACATCACCGAGCTTTGGTTTACAACCGGTTCTCACAAGATATTCATAACATGTAGTTGATGTCCGAATACAGTTGATAAAGTCAATATCTCCATCTGTTAAATCCACAGTTGACACAAATGGATAAATCTCTTCATTTCGATCAGGTGCTATGTGCGAGCCATCAGTTATCTGATTGCAAACCTTCTTTAATGGTAGGACTTGATAGCTTGATGGTATATCACCTAACCATTCAATACCAGAAGGTTTGAGGGGGACTGTAGGATCAAGGCCACGAGTGACAGCTTTGTGAATGATGGCTTGCTTTTGTTCATTCAACAGCTCAATCTGTTTCTTCTTTGCCTTGATGAGCTTGTTCACCTTTAGGTCAAGATGGTGGATAAACCGCACTATTGCTTTTCTTTCATCATTCGGTGGGACAATGATGGGCATGTCCAGGAATGATTCATCAGTTAGTTGAAGCCGTGAAATCCAAATTCCCTTTGACCTTACAGTAAGTTCCCAATCATAAGCAGATGACCTAAGAAGATAGTGGAAATATAGATAATCATCCTGATATTCTGAGTACAAGCGATAGACACTATAGGCAGAGCTGACCAAACCTTGATATTCTGAGAACCCTAACCCGGTTGCCCAAGCCCACAAACTATTGACAACAAGATCTCCTTTCCAACAGATCTTGTGTCCAATATATGATTCGGCCATAAACATTGTTACAGCCTTGGAACTTCGTTTTCTGATACCATCTGATGATGATACAGTTAGTAGTTCCTCATCTCCTGTAGATGATCGAATATCAATACAGGAAAATAACTGTTTGGCCCTTCTTACCTGCCAATGGGTTGGACAGCTTGTTATCCAAGGTAATCCAGTAAGCTTGTATTCTGAATACGATGATAAGGCTCTCATTCTGTCATCTCACCTGAAAGAACAGCCATCCTCCGTAGGATGTTGAGTAGCAACCCAGAATTAAATGCATCGGCTATGACCCCATCACAAAACCTATCCTGTCGAATTACAGTTGTAAAGAGCTGCATTACTTGATCCAAAGATGCACTAGCTAGAATTTCAGGGCAATCCCGAAGTTGCTCAGCTTCTCTATTCAGTGACCACTCTGGCCAATTGAAGTCCATCAAGACCAATTCATGTTCATAGACAGCATCAATAAACAGACCAGCTTCTTCTGAATACTCACAGTAACCAATAGTGTAACCATCATCTGTCTTAACACCTTCGATCCACTTACCAAAACAGTAATCAGGAGCTTCAAACAGGGGAATGAACTCAGTTAAATATGAGATTCGCTGTTTCAAAGACAATGAACTTGATTGGGTCATGTTGTTGAATCCCCATTTGTCATTTGCTTATTGAATGCCTGACGAACCAGTCCCATCACATAAGGGATTTCATCTTGTGAACTTAATCTGACCTCTGCATCCCCATTACCCCACTTACCAAGCGCACTAACATCCTTAGCTAAACCTTTCGGGTCATTCAGATCTGCATATTTGATATTGAGAATCAGTTTTAACCTCTTAGCTTGAGGTTCGACATCAACAAAGTTGGTTTCGGCCTTGAAAGCAATATAGTATTTTAGGATTTCCTCGGAGACACATGGATCAATGGACATCACTTCCTTACGGAAGGATCTGAACAGATCAAGCATCTGTCCTTCATTTGCTAAATACGGGTGATCTAGTAAGCTGTATCCCTCAGACGGTCTTCCTTTAACTCGATATCTCTCGATGATGTCAGAAGAAACATCGGGATAGGTCCATATCTTAACAGCTAATCCTGATAGGCGTTCGCTTCTCTCAACTATTGTATCTTCGTTCCAAGTATCCAAGGATCCCAGCCCTTCATTGAGCTTCAGGGGACTATCCTTGAATCCACCTTTCATGTCTCTCTTTTGAGCAAATGGTCTGTCGCTGTATTCTGTGTTATATCCAGTCAACGTGAGGTTACCGATGGTGTGAAGCCAGGTATCCCTAATCCGTTTCCACTCTGGTCCAAGATCATCTCTCCATGCTTTAGATAGGTTCTCATTTTGAGGCATGATATGTTCGATGGTGTACTCATCAACATACACCTTCTCTTTTCGCTTGTAGTTCTCAAGTCTTCTGAACCAATAGTTCTTGCTCCTAAGGTTATAGATATCTTTGGACTTGAGTGCTCTCTCAAACTCATCATCCTGAGGAAACCTTCTATACGAGGGCAAGACCATTAATAGAGCAAACAAGCTCTCAAGATAGTTTTCCTTATCTATGGATTTGCTGATTGTAGCAAATGTCTTGTTCAAGGAGTTTGTTGGAATGGAGCATATAGCTCGGCGGAAGACATAGGATTCAATCACCCTCACTGCTTTTACTAGATCATCTTTGGTTAATACTTCATTGATGTAGTCGTGATACAGCTCTAGAAGCAATGGATAGGAAACCTCAACCCTAAGTTCTTTCAGGTCTTGGAATGCAAGCTTAAGATCCCTGTCTGCTTCTTGTCCCAAAGCTATAGAACAGTAATATTTAGCAAACTGATGAATATCCTCAACTAATGCATCTACACCCAGTTCGGATATCTTCTTTGAGCTTGAATACGTTTTGAATGCATCATAGACAGCCCGAATATTAGGGATATCACCAGTCTTGATGGTCAGGTAGTGGCGCATGAAACTGTCGAAGTGATCACCATATGCCTCTTGACCAAACTCCACCTCCATTGGTCTCCAGTGGTCTTCATATAGAGCCGTTTGATGGCCAGGTTCCAATCCCATCAAAATGTAGTTTCGGATTAGGTCAGCTTGGGTCAGCTCCTTTCCTGTCGAGTTCATGCTTTCAAAAATGAGCTGAGGATTGTCTTGATCCCTAGAGAGTGAGATGTCCACTATCATCAGTTTGGCTAGACCTTGGCAAACGACAGACAGATCATTCCTATATCCTGCAAGCTTATCCTTGAAGAACTTGAAGTTGTCCGAAACCCTTTTTGACTTGTTTCTCGTTGGTTCCTTTTGCTGGACTAGAGCTAGTAATGTCTCTTTGTCAGTCTGGGTTAAGAGCAGTTTGTAGCCTCTCTCCCCATCTTCCTCTGGATTCAGAAGATAGTAGTTCCTCATCTTTCTAGCAGAAAATCCATCTACTGGTTCCTTGTCGCCAACCATGCGAGCCAAAGCCTCAATTAGGATTGTTACTGTTGTGAGTCGTTGCTGGCCGTCAATCACAAGAAGGGGTGGCTGATTAATCACTCGGTATAGGCCTTGTTCTATGTAAACAATGGATCCTACAAAATGAGCTGACAGTTCCTTGTTAGAACCCGTTCTGATGATGTCTTCCCATAGCTGTAAGCACTCGCGTTCAGTCCATGAATAGGTTCTTTGGTAGATTGGAATGACAAACTGAGGGGACTTCTTTAGGAAGTCGAGTAGTTTAGCTTCAGTAGCTTTCATCGATCTACCTCAACCAGAATCTCATCTAGCAATCCTTCAGTTTCTTTCTGAAGTGCTAGGATGTCAGCCTTGATTTCCTCTAGAGTCCTCATTGGCTTGGGTTTGTAGAAGTACCTGGTGAAGCTGATTTCATAGCCAACTTGAGTCTTATCTGACAGTATCCAGGCATCTGGGACGTGAGGTAACACCTCTCTCTTGATGAAAGCTTCAATGCCACCTTCTTCTAGCAATGGGATGTTCTCTGTATCCCTTAAATCAGAATCAGGTTCGTATTCAACAACACACGGCTTCCCATTGATGGATGTTTCGAATAGACCATTTATAGGATCAGGCTCGATTTTCCCTTGTTTGTGGATCTTTCTGATCACAGCAGGAGCTTCTTCATCTCTTTCCAACTTGTCCTTGAGATCCTTGATTTCCTTTGGGGAATAGGCTTGGTTGGGATCGATTCCTTTTAGTCTCAATGGACGCTCAACAGTGACTTTCCAATATCCAAACGCTTCATTGGGGAAGAGTTTGCTTTGCTCAGTCTCTTCAAATGCGAGGAAGGTTTCAACTACCCTCTGAATATCTTCTTGGCCCAGTTCGCAATTCTTCTTTCCTAGGTTTTTCCTGAGCGGTTTAGACCAGGATGTTGCATCAACAAGCTGGACCTTTCCTTTTCTGTGTTCTGGCTTTCTATTGGTCAACACCCAAATGTAGGTGGCTATACCTGTGTTATAGAACATGTTGAGGGGAAGGGCTATGATCGCTTCAAGCCAGTCATTCTCGATGATCCACCTTCGAATGTTGCTTTCACCCTGACCAGCATCACCAGTGAACAGAGAGCTTCCATTGTGGACTTCGGCTATCCTACTGCCCAGCGGAGTGTCTTTCTTCATTTTGCTGAGCTTGTTCACCAGGAACATTAGCTGGCCATCACTGCTTCTGGTGATTAGGCTGTACTCAGGATCACCAGCATGCTCAATGATGAATCGGTGGTCCTTCATGTCTCCCTTGCCACCCATCTTTTCAAGATCGTTCTTCCAGCTCTTTCCGTAGGGAGGGTTGGACAGCATGAAGTCGAATTGTCTGGTTAGGAATCCATCAGCAGAAAGAGTAGATCCAAAGTTGAAGTTTTCAGCTTCTTCTCCTTCACCTTTAAGGAGAAGGTCAGCCTTGGTGATCGCGAATGTTTCTGCATTTACTTCCTGACCATAGAGGTGAATCGATACTTGCTTGTTATGTTCTAGAGCCAGTTGGTGGAGCCTTTCCTCAGCAACAGTCAGCATTCCACCAGTTCCACAGGCTCCATCATAGACGGTATAGGTTCCATCCTTGATCTCATCAGCTATGGGCTTGAAGATTAGTTCAGCCATCAGACTAACAACATCCCTTGGGGTGAAGTGTTCTCCAGCTTCCTCATTATTCTCTTCGTTGAACTTCCTGATGAGTTCCTCAAAGATAGTGCCCATGGCATGGTTATCAAGACCAGGAAGCCGGACTTTTCCATCAGCACCATACAATGGCTCAGGTGAAAGGTTAATTGAGTAATCGAGGAACTTCTCAATGAGCCCTCCTAGAACATCAGCTTCAACTAAGGTTTGTATTTGATTGCGAAACTTGAACTTGTCTAGGATCTCTTGGACATTGGCTGAAAACCCATCCAAATACGCTTCAAAGTCCGATTTTAGCTGTTGAACCCTGGCTCTTGATTTCAGATCCTTGAGGGTAAAAGGAGATGAATTGTAGAAGGCTTGTTTTGCGGACTTGGTCAAAGGACCTTGATAGGGGAGATTGTGTTCATCACAGAACTGCTTCATCTGAAGGACATCCTGCTTAGTTGATTCTAGTAGGGCATCAAGACGTCTGATGACAACCATAGGGAGAATAACATCTCTGTATTTGCCCCTTACATAGACATCCCTAAGGATATCGTCTGCAATTCCCCAGATGAAGTTGGTAATCCAGCCCAGCTGTTGATTCATATCATTTTCGTTTTACCACTTGTAAGGGTAAACCGGTCATGTTATTTATAGTCAACTGATGAATACTGAATGAAAGTCTACGAACGCATTCCCCTTTAGATCAGTAGCTCAATGACAGGGGCTCACTCCTCTAGTTGAGTATGGTAAAAAACTATTCATCCAGCGAGGGCTTCAACCCAAGCCCAAATCAATTCATCATGAACATTTTCAACTGCAAGCTCTTCTACAACGGAGGGGTTATCAGAAGAAGCCAAACGAGTCTCATCAAATTGAGTTGTGAAGAATCATTGATCAATGCTGCAAACAGCAATGGAATGTCTGTTTACCGAACGAAGAAGCACTATCTTCTGATTCCAAAGGACGACGATCTTCTCAAACTGAACTAGAACAAGGCTGATTCTTTCGTGGAGAAACTCCAATTCGTTGAGCAACAGGACCTCATTATATTGGGTAGGTATACAAGTTACAGTATCTAAACATCAATGGGAAAAGTGTGGTATAAAGAAACTACAAGTAGGTGTTTCTTGGAGTACCTAGGTTCTTGAAGTTGGAGATCTGGATTACAAAACAGCTGCTCTACCCCTGAGCTACTTCGGCACGGCAGATATTATACCAAGTTCGAGCCGCGCGTTTACGAGACTAGCTCTTAAGCGTTTCGATCGGCACGATTTTAGGACCCACGACTTTGCGAACCATCTCTTCGGTCAAGTTAAGCTCGTCATGGTTCGAAGGCGCGATAAAAGGCACGCCGGAAACTATTCGTTTCTTACGCGGAAGGAAGCAGTTGATAAACCCGATGAACATCAGCCAGAAAGTTTGAGAAAGTGTCATCAGGTCGAGGCGAAGGCTCATGGCAAGCACATATTCGGCGTCGATTAGGCTCTTAACGGGTACGACTCTCTGAATGTAGTAGTCTTCAACATTATCTTTGCCAGCAAGGATTTTCTCCTCAAACCGGAACAGGATAGTAGCTGGGCTAGTTATGCCAGGTTTTGAGCTAAGAATGATCGGCTTAAGTTGTTGCGGGAAATTATCAACGTATCTCGGTACTTGAGGTCGCGGGCCAACAAAGCTCATCTGGCCGAGAAAGACGTTTATGAGCTGAGGTATCTCATCGAGCTTCATCTTTCTCATGATTCGGCCGGCGCGGGTCATTCGCGAATCCACTGCCGAGGTTACTTGGGGACCATCGCCAGGTTTGCTAACGGCCATCGTTCGAAACTTGATGATTTTGAAGTGCTTGCCGCCACGTCCAACTCGGTCTTGACGGAACAAAACCGGGCCGCGAGAGTCAAGCAAAACAACAAGAGCAGCGCATAGGAACAGAGGGCTGAGCAACACCAAGGCTAGCCCTGAACCGATTAGGTCAAGAGCTCGCTTCAAATATTGATAGCTTCCCTGTTGGATAAACCGCTCACACTCCTGCTGGTTAAACCTGCAAACGTTTGTTAAGTAGTAATCTCTTTTCACCAAAGCGACTTGTTCCCAGTTATCTTGCTAAATGCCGACTACGAATTGGCCGCCGCTCACGAATCATTATACTCAAACCAGCTATCCTAGCCAGATTGCCGCCACCTATGGCCCTATTCGGAAGACCTGACGGTACTTGCTTAGACGACTTGAATGCGATCTTTGTTCGGCTGCTAATGCCAAGATAATGCATTCTGAAAACCATTTGCTAATATGAGTTAATATTCTGGTAGTCTTGCCGGGCTAATAGTCCACTTAGGGACTCAAATCATCACGATACATCGGCTCGTTGAGAGCGTTTCGCATCCATGGCCCAGGAGGTATGCTCGTTAGAATGCCGAACCGTCGGAATCCGAACCAGCCGCTAAAGATCATGCTTACGATCACAAAGCTGGGCGTCGGCGGAGCTGAAAGCCAAGTCCGAGACCTCGCGCTTTCATTCCGTAGGCAGGGAAGCCAGGTCGATGTTGTTACGCTGATTAGCGCTGACGCGCATATCAAGGAACTGGCCGCAGAAGGCATCGCCGTGCACTCGCTCGGAATGGAGTCACCGTTGCATTTGACGCTGGCGGCATTTCGTCTTGTCGGGCTGTACCGTCAGCTCCAACCGGATATCGTACACGCTCATTGCTACCACGCCAATATGCTCTGCAGGTTTAGCCGGATTCTGGCTCCATCTGTAAGGCTCATATGCACGGCCCACAACACGTTCGAGATCTCACGCAAGAGAGGCTACTCAAGCCAAGGAATCCGCGACGCGATGTATCGCTGGACCGATCGGCTTTCTGCCTTTAACACGCAGGTCTCACAACTCGGTCTTGAGCGCTATCTGAATGCAAAGCTCTTCCGCCAGAAGAACTCCGAATGGGTGCCGAACGGGATTGCCGTCACTGATCGTATCAGTGCGCAAGAACGCCAAGCTGGCCGAGAGGCCCTAGGCTGGCCTGACGATGCGTTTGTTTGGTTGCACGCCGGCCGGCTTACCCAGGCTAAGAACCAAGCGCTTCTGATTGATGCCTTTAGCGAAGTAGCGAAGCTGCAACCTAATGCAAGACTTGCCATCGCAGGAGAAGGCGATCTAGACGACGTTTTGAAGAAAGATGTGCGCAACCGCGGCCTGGAAGAGCGCATCGAGTTTCTCGGCGTGCGCACAGATGTTCCTCGCTTGATGGGGATGGCCGATGCTTTTGTCTTATCTTCCGACTGGGAAGGGCTGCCGATCGTCCTCCTTGAGGCTGGAATGGCAGGTTTGCCGACGGTTGCCACCGATGTTGGCAGCGTGGGCGATGCAGTTGGCAAAACCGAGTATCTTGTGCCTCCGGCCAACAGGGGCCGACTGGTGCAGGCCATGCTGAACCTAATGAAAACCAGTCCAGAAGAAAGGCTCTCTTTAGGTTCTGCATGCAGGGATAGAATTGAAGGGCAATTCGCCCTTGGCCAGATCGTGCAGACGTGGAACCGCATCTATCAACAAGTGGCGAAAAGAAGATAGGTTGAAGGCACAACGATGAGAATAGCAACCGTAATCACCTTGTCGAATCCTGTCGGCGGCGCCCAAGTCTATGTTCGGGACTTGGCCGAAGCGTTAGTGAAAAACGGCCATGAGACCGAGGTGTTCATCGGTTCAGAAGGAATCCTAACCGATTGGCTAACGGACCTTGGCATACGGCACCGCCTGGTTCCGAGTATGCGCCATTCGATTAGTCCGCTTAGCGATATCCGAGCCGTAAATGAGCTGGCGGCGATGCTTAAGGAATATCGTCCGGACATTGTTGCCACCAACTCCTCGAAGGCAGGAATCATTGGAAGGCTTTCAGCCCGGCGCTTAGGAATCCCTTCGGTATACACCGTTCATGGTTGGAGCTTTCTTAAGTCGGAAGGCAAGCTGTCGTCATTCCTGGGTTGGCAGGCAGAGAAGTACTGCGCTCGTTTCACAAGCAAAATCATTGCGGTGTCTGAGTTCGATCGGAAACTAGCGATTGAGAGGAAGCTATGCGAGCCGGAAAAGGTCGTCGCGATTCACAACGGCATCCCCGACATTTCGAGCGATTTCTTCGCAAGTCCAGGCGATGACGCGAAACCGGTCGAAATCGTCGTGGTTGCGCGTTTTGCCGCCCCCAAAGACCATGCCACGCTATTGAACGCGATGGCTCGCCTCAAGGATCGGGATTGGCGCCTCTCTCTTGTCGGTGACGGCCCCGACGAAGCTGTTGTTCGCGCTACGGTTGGCTCTCTCGGTTTGAGCGATCGTGTTGTGTTTGTCGGCGCGGTGCGTTCGGTTCTTGAATACCTCAAGAAGTCGCACCTGTTTGTTCTAACCTCTTTGTCCGAAGGATTGCCCTTGAGCATCATGGAAGCGATGAGGTCTGGACTGCCGGTCGTCTCGAACCGGGTAGCCGGCATTCCAGAAGAAGTCGTAGACGGCCAAAACGGTTATCTGGTTGATGTCATGGATGCGGAAAGCCTTGCCAGCCGGATCGCCAGCCTCATCGATGATAAAGATTTAAGGGCAAGAATGGGCCAAGAAAGCCGCAAGCTATACCTAGAACGGTTTACCAGCCAGCGGCTTATCGAAAACACCTATCGTGTCTTTGAGCAGGCCGTCAAGTAACGCTAGCCGAGGTTTCGCACGACAGCATCGCCCATCTCTTTCGTGCCGACGAGTTCGGTGCCTTCAGACCAGATGTCTGCCGTTCGTAAACCGCTCTCTAGCGTTCGACTTACGGCGTGCTCGACCATGTCCGCCAACACCCCAAGGTTCAAAGAGTATCGGAGCATCATCGCAACGCTTAAAATCGTTGCCAGCGGATTAGCTTTGTTTTGGCCGGCGATGTCTGGCGCGGAACCGTGAATCGGTTCATAGAGCCCAAACGATCCTTCGCTGAGCGATGCCGACGGCAACATTCCGAGCGATCCGGTGATCATCGAGGCTTCGTCCGAAAGGATGTCGCCGAACATGTTTTCGGTGAGGATGACGTCGAACTGGCCAGGATCGCGCACGAGCTGCATGGCGCAGTTGTCCACAAGCATGTGGCTCAGCTCAACACTCGGGTAGTCCTTGGCTATGGCAATAACCGTCTCACGCCATAAGCGGCTTGTCTCGAGGACGTTTGCTTTGTCGACGCTGCACACCTTCTTGCGTCGCTTCTCGGCGATCGCGAATGCCTGCTTGGCAATGCGCTTGATCTCGGAAACGGAGTAAACGCACGTATCGACAGCAACCGATCCGCCGTCACGGCGTTCGCGCGGCTGGCCGAAATAGATGCCGCCTGTAAGTTCGCGCATCACCACCAGGTCCATCGACGATGCGTTCTTGACGGGGCTCGAAGAAGCCAGCGGCGCAAAGGTCTTGGCTGGCCGGACATTAGCGAAGAGACCAAGCTCCTTGCGCAAAGGAAGTAGCCCGCCGACCTCGGGGCGAAGCGTGATCGGTTCAATCTTGTCCCACTTGGGTCCACCGACTGCGCCGAGGAGCACGGCATCAGACGATTTACATAAAGCTAGAGTGTCCAACGGCAACGGTGAGCCGGTTGCATCATAGGCGGCGCCGCCTATTAGGGCCGTTTCGTAGGACAAATCCGGGCAACACGCGGACAGAACCCGGACGGCTTGTTCAACAACTTCGGGACCGATTCCATCTCCCGGCAACACGGCGATCTTGGCTGGCATAGGCTTTATTTTGGCATAAACAAAAAAAGTCGGCCTTTCGCAAAGCGCCATTGGGATCGAGCGCCACCCTCGTGCAGAAAGGCCGAAGTAGGTTTTGGAGGTCGTAATCTTGTGATTTTGTTGTTTAACAGACAGTCGCGTTCAAGTCTCGATTCGGTTTCGATGCGTTGCGAATCAAGGACTCCACTTGCATCCAGTCAGCCAGCTTGAAGACCAACATCTCCGTGGCCGTCAGCTTTGAGTCAGAATATCGGCAGCCGTCAGAAGAAGGCGAAATGGCGCGATGGTTGAGTAGCGGTCCGGATACCAACAGCGCGAATCCCAGGATCGCCGACGTTAGTGCTAACGATATGTTCAGGCAATGCTTCTTCATGGTGTGTCTCCTTCCTAGAAGACGTCGAATGTTTTCTGAGTCCCTTGATCAACAGGTCGACTTGATGAACCAGTCTGTCTCGAATCTCGTCGGGGTTGCCAAGTTCCTTCATGCTAAGACTGTAGGGCAGAAAGGCGTTCGTTGCCAGCAGAAGCGAAGCCGCTGACTCAAGTTCGTTCGCGACTTCGAACGCTCCTGCCCGTTTTCCCTCCGTCAAGACCCGACTGATGAGCGCTTGCTCTTTCTCAAAGTAGGCTTGTCTCCTCGCCATATAGGCTGGACGCACCGCTTCGAAGAGCTCGTCAAGGCTCCAATAGTAGTCTTTGATGTTTCGAATGCGTTCCATCACGCGGATGATCAACATTTCGCGCAACTTCTGGTCGGCTGTCAGGTTTGAATCGTTTGCTTTCGCTTCCTGCAGCATATAGGCGCACTCGACAACTCGATCAATTGAAGACAGCCCAACATCTTCCTTGTTCTTGAAGTAAAGGTAGATCGTCTTCTTGCTCACGCCGGCTTCCTTGGCAAGATCGTCGATCGACATCTTGCGAAAACCGAACCGCGACATGATGCTGTCCGTTGCGTCCAGAATGGCGTTTCTCGTATCGTCTCGGTTGCCCGTTGCGACCATGTTGATATTATACGCCACAATTACACGAAAATCGTTTTTTGTGTAATTGTGAATCAAAAGTCCTGCCGGGTAGGAATAGGACGAGGCGAAAGGGACGAGATATGCGACGTGCTATATCAAAGCGTAGTCATATTAGCCCGAAATGACCCATTGTGCAGAGACGCATCGCTAGATCGATGGCCAACTTTGTGGAAACTTCTCGTCCCTCGTCCCTTACTCCCCTATTACCTTCACAATCACGCGCTTTCGCCTTTGGCCGTCAAACTCGGCGTAGAACACCTGTTGCCAAGGCCCGAGGTCGAACCGTCCTGCCGTGATCGGCAAAATCACTTGATGATGAAGGATGAGGTTCTTCAAATGAGCCTCGCCATTGTCTTCGCCCGTGCGGTGATGTCGGTAGTCTTTTTGTGGCGCAATGTCTCGAAGCCAGTCTTTGATGTCCTCGATGAGGCCGTCTTCAAGGTCGTTGACATAAACCGCAGCGGTGATGTGCATGGCCGATACCAGCATCATGCCCTCTTGAATGCCGCTTTTCCGTAAGATCGCGTCAAGCTCGCGGGTGATGCAGACGAACTCCTCTCTTTTGCTTGTCTGAAAGGTCAGATACTCGGTGTGCGACTTCATGCACCCACTATATCAGGACTCGGCATGGGTTTTCATGTTGTTTTCATGTCGGTCAAGTATTCATTAACATGGGTGCGTTCCGAACGCGCCTCGAGGTGATACGAATGAACCGCGCAAGACTGCCTTTGACCATTGCCGCCGCCCTTTGGATGATCCATCTTGGCGTTGCTGCTCCACAAGGCTCTTCCAGCTATAGCACGAGCGAGCCCTGGCTGGAAATGAACCTAGACCATAAGAAGAAGATCAAGTTGAGCCTGTCGAATGCGAGCTTCGATGCGGTTATCAAGTTCCTTGGAAACACCTCAGGCATTACCATTGTCAAAGATCCGACCTTGACCGGCACGGTGAGTTTGACGACTTCAAAGCCAGTTTCTTTAGCCCAAGCCTTTTCGATGCTTAACGCCCTGCTAGAAATGAAGGGGTTTGAGCTTCAGTCGCGAGACACCTTCCTGGTTATTAAAGCCAAGCCGAAGACGACCGCAAGAGGCGGTCCGATGGGTTTCATGGGCAGCGGATCGATGACTTCGCCGATGGCAGGCGGCTCAGGAACATCGCCTTCGGCATCACGAATTACGACTGAACTGAGGGTTTACATGCTTCAGTTTGCGTCGGCATCATCGGTCGCGAAGACCATCAACGATGTATTCGCCAATGTCCAGAACAGCACTTTTGGACAAGGGATGTTTGGCGACATGCCTCCGATGGGCGGCGGCCCTGGAGGGAGAGGACCGCTAGCCGATGCGCTGGCTGACCCGCAACCGCCCATGGGCGGCGGAGGCCCAGGCGGCATGATGGGAGGTCCTGGCGGCATGCAAGGCGGTCCCGGCGGCATGATGGGTGGATTCGGGCAAGGATCGAATAGGTCGTCGACGAGCCAATCGCTGGTCAAAGCCTCGGCAGACGAGTACAGCAATACCGTCATCGTTAATGCTCCCAGCGCCTATCACACTCAGATCGCTTTCCTCATCAAGCAGATCGATGTTGAAACGCCTTCAACGATGACGACCGAAGTGTATTACTTAGCCTACGCTCTAGCCTCCGACTTGACAACCCCGGTCCAAAGCGTTCTATCGGCCAACGCCACCAAAGGGAAGGGAAGCACATCGAGTTCGACATCGCCGATGGACACCATGTTCGGCAACCCGTTCTCCTCGCGCAGCTCTTCAACGAGCGGTGGCGTGGTAACGGCAGATACGAGGTCGAATTCGCTAATGGTAACCACGACGGCCAAGAGCCATGCGCTCATATCGAAGCTCCTTACGAAGATCGACAAGGAGTTCCCGACGACCAGCGCTTCGGAGGTAATCCCGCTTGCCAACGCGAGGGCGACCGACATGGCCGACCTATTGAACGACTCGTTTGGGTCGTCGAGATCAAGTTCCAGCAGGCGCACATCATCATCGAGTTCGTCATCCTCAAACAGAACAACAACGACAAACAACCGTAGCAACTCGAACAACAACAACAACAACCGAAACCTGTTCGGCCAAGACCAGAACCTCTACGTGAAGATGGACGACCCAGAAGCCCAATACGGCGATCTGGCAACCGACGTCACGATAGGCCAAGGCGGATTTGGATTTGGCGGGACGATGGGACAGACGAACAGGAGTTCATCATCTTCATCTTCTTCAACAACCGCGGCAAGAGATAAAACCGGCAAGGTCATCAACATCACCGACATTAGCGGCAAGGTCACCATCGTCGCCGATTCGAACACCAACAGCCTCATCGTTGTCGGCGATCCCGATGCCGTCGAATTGCTGAAGCAAATCATCGAAAAGCTGGACCGCATCCCCGAACAGGTCATGATCGAAACGATGATCGTCGAAGCCAGTTTGGACGCCACAGAGAAGTTCGGCCTGGAGTGGAGCATCGCACAGAACAAAGCCTTCGGCAACAACAAGGCGACCGGAACGGCCACGACGAACTTCGACCTGGCCACGTCGGCGACAACCGGCTTCAAATACACGCTCTCGGGAGGAGACCTGACGGGCTTTCTCAATGCGTTCAAGACCGACACCAAGTTCCGAGTTCTGTCCACCCCGAGGATTTTCACCTCCAATAACACGGAAGCCACGATTAACATCAGCCAGAGCATTCCGTATGTGACTAGCACGGAAAAGAACACAGACGGCTCCTATATCTATAACTACTCGTTCCAGGATGTCGGCATCGTGTTAACTGTCACGCCGAGAATCAGCCCGAGCGGAAGCGTCACACTCGATGTTGAGCAAACGGCCAACGACCTTCAGGGCTACACCTCGTTCAACGCGCCGATCGTCAATCAGCGCGAAGCCAACACGACAATCTCGGTCAAGGACGGAGAGACGATTGTCTTGGGCGGCATCATGCGGTCAGCCATTTCGTCGACCACCAACAAGGTTCCGTTGCTGGGGGATATTCCGCTCCTCGGCAACTTGTTTAGGTCCAAGTCGAAAACGGAAAACAAGACAGAGCTTCTTGTCTTCCTGACGCCGAAGATCGTACACAACAGTGATGACGCGAAGAAAATATACGATCAACAAACAAAGTCGTTAAGCACCGATCTCAAAAAGGAAATGAAGAAATAGCCATGCGTGTGTTGCTCATCGACAAGAACTCGTCAAGCTCTGCGGCTTTGAAAGACTTGGTAAACAGGCTCGGTTTGATTTGCGATCAGCACGACGATCTGCCAGAAGTCTTAACCTCGAAGCCCAACGCCTATTCAGCCATTGTAATCAACACGGACAATCCTGAGATGCATTGCCAGAAGCTTCGCGAGCGGCTCATCCGCACACCGATTATGATCCTGTCTTCGAGCAAGGCCTCCAAAGACGTTGTTCGCGGACTCGAGAGCGGCGCCGACGATTACGTCGGAAAGCCGTTTGAGGTAAACGAGTTCGCAGCCAGGGTTAGAGCTCTCGTAAGGCGCGACCAGTTCCTAAAGATGGCTATTCTGAAGGTCGGCGACCTTGTGATTGACACTCAGGCTCTCACTGTCAAACGAGGAGGCAAAGAGATCAAACTGACCGACCGCGAGTTCAGCCTCCTCGTCGAGTTGGCGACCAACCACAGCCAGGTTGTCACAAGAGACACGATCCGCTCGAAGGTCTGGGGCGACGAGTACAGCACGTCCAACACCATCGACGTCCATATCCGCCATCTCAGGCGCAAGATTGACGACGGCCATGACCAGAAGATGATCCACACCATTTTTGGCCGCGGGTACATGCTCAAGACGGGCGATCGCTTGGCGTGATCCATCGGTGTTCCTTTTGGAGGGTGATCGCACCCGCCAGCAGGTTCTGGACGTAAGGGTTAAGGGGTAAAGGGGTAGGGAAGATAACCCGGACTCAGGTTGGAAGGCGAGCGTACCCGCGAGCTTAAGAACAAGTTAAAATGCGCCCCCAAGAACATGAGAGCGCATTGACGGTTGGGGCGATGGGGAAGCCTAGGCCGAGTAGGCAAGGATCGGATCGTAAGGCAAGTAGCCGGAGGCACCATAGACTGAGGCTGCCTGGGCTTGCGCGTAACTGGTCTGATTAGATGAGTTTGCCGAGTTCGATTCCCGTTGCGAGAAGATCGCATTGAGAAGGTCGGTCTTCTCTGTCTCTGAAAGAGAAGCAAGGTTCGACGCGATGGCGCTTTGTACCGTGTCCTCGTCTGCGCCGCTTTCCTTGAGCTCCGTTATCTGGTCTTCGAAGCCTTGCAGTTTCTCGGAGAGGCTTGAGTTACTCGTCTGAAGAGCTTCGATGAGTTCGGTAAGGGAGTCCTCCTCCGTTTCGGATGATTCCGAGGTAGGTGGCGGCCCGCCTGGAGGAGGTCCTGGGGGAGGTCCGTGAGGCCCTCTCTGCTGGCTGATCGCGCTCTTGATACCCGATTGCTCGTCCTCCGATAGCGAATCAAAGGTGTCTTTGATCGTCTGCTGTACGGCCTCTTCAGTCTCGCCGCTCTCCCTCATCTCGGTAACCTTGTCTTGAAGCGTCTGAAGCTTTTCGGCAAGGTCTGGATTAGAAGACGACAATGATGAGATCAGCTCATCGAGCGGGTCTTTGCTTTCGGATGTTTCGCCAGAAGATCCTGGCATCCTGCCGAAAACCTGCTCAAGCTCCGACTTCTCGGTGTCGCTCAGCGAATCCATGTTCTCCTTCATCGTTGCCTGGATCGTTTTCTGGGAGGCGCCGCTGTCCTCCAGGTTCTCGATCTCGGCGTGGAATTTCTCCATCTTGTCAGCGAGCGACGAGTCAATCTCCTTGAGCTTCGATTTGGCCGCATCAAGGTCCGATTCGCTCATTCTGGGAGGCGGGCCAGCGCTTTGTGCCGCACTACCCGTTCTTGATTGGGCTTGTTCCGCGAAACCTGCTGCGGCCGCAGAACTTGATGTTGTTCCTCCGACGTTAAAGGTTCGGGAAAGGTAACTGGTGGTGTATGCGCTTTGTATTGTCATGTCCATACCCTCTTTGGGATGTGTCCCAATGTATGGATCGGAATCGGTTCAGTCTCAACACTTTAAACGGCGACACTATTCATGGCATCTTCAGACGCATGAAAATGAATGAAGCCCCCCTCACTGGCAGGGGGGCTTGTGCTTCAGGCACTATCGGTTCTTGCTTGGATGTATTGGGGAGGTTCCCAAGCCTTATTGGTTACTGGTCGTCTCTTTTCGGCCGCTCGATTTCCGGCAGCTTGATCTTCTTGTTAAGCGTTAAGCCGTCAACCTTGTATTGGTAGAGGGTTTGTCCTGCCGTAATATAGACATAGCTAGCGGTTGCCGAGATGCTGATGCCGCCGCCGGGTCCGCCGCCCATCGGGGGCATACCCATCCCGCCTCCGGGCCCGCCTTGTCCGCCGAAGTCAGGCGGCTGGATTGAAGCGTAAAGCGGGCTGCCTTGGTGTCCGGTCTGTGAAAGCACAGGATCGGAATTCAACTCGGGAGGTGCGCCGCCGCCGTCGTTCCTGGGTCGTGTTGGCTGATCGAGCTTAAGCGTAACCTTCTTAACAACAGTCAGATCCTTAGCGCTGTATTGATACAGAGCATTTCCGCGCACCAAAAAGATGTTGTCGCCGTAGGCCGAAACGGCAGAGCCGCCAGGGCCGCCCATCATCCCGCGGCCGCCCATCGGAGGTCCGTCCTGTCCGAAGTCAGGTGGCTGATTTCCGCCGGAGGCATAGGCCACTGCACAGGAAGCAATTACGATGCCGCTGATCGCGTAGGCGGCTAGTTTGTTTCGTTTTGTCATCTTGCTCATCTCCTAGGTCTGTTCTTGACCTTACGATAAGAGATTACAAATGCAAGATGAAAGAAATATGAAAGTGCGAAAAAAGCCTATTTAATCATGGTTTTGATGCGATGTAATTGCCTATTGCCAGCACCGACGAAGCAAAGAGCAACAGGGCTATTGCGGAAATCATCGTCTTCTTCGGCCGAGGATCACTCCCTTTCCATTCGCCTGTGACGAACCCTACGAACTGGCCGCCCATGATCTGCATCGCTTGGAAAAGCCCCCAGCCAACACTAGCGCCGAGAACACCGAGCATCTTGCTGCCGACGTTAAGCAGAGCAAACCCGAAGATGCATTGAACAGCGCTGGCAAACGGAAGCCCAATCTCAACGCCGCAATTAAAGAGCTTGCGCCAAGAGCGGTTCTTAACAATCAGATAACCGGCATAGACGAGGTTGACAACAGCGCCGGCGAACATACCGAGGCCCCAAACCGCCATCGACGCAGGTAGATCGCCGGGACGCTGGGCTTGGAAGGCGGTTGTCACAGCTTCTTGGCTGTAAGCGTTCACAAAGACAGGCCCGCTTGAAAGGATCCCGGCCGCGACGACGATGATGATGGACTTGAGGAATTCAGAAGGCTGTTTCACCGTGCTCTGATCGCGCAAGTGGCCAGCATACGATGCGGTCGCCACCCCGATGACCATGACCGCGACGCCCGCCATCACGATGAGGCCCGCTGATGAGCCAATGTCGGGAGATTTGCTGAACAAGCCTGATCCCTTGAAGATCATCGGAATCGTTACTCCCAGCATGATGCCGAAACCTCCAAGGATACCGTTTGTTAAGGCAACGCCGATCCTAAGAAACCCGATGGCGCAAAAGACGTTCGCAAAGCCCCAGCCGAAAGAGAAGATGTTGGCCAAGAGGATCGTCTGCCAGCCGACTGCCTCAATCGTTTGGATGGGATTAGGGTAGTAACCAAGGATCGTTGCCCAAGGAAACACGATGAGCATCAGAAAGACGCCTGCAAACATCCAGCACTCGAACGGCAGACGTTTCAAGGCTTTAAAAGCCCACGCAGCGCTCCCAACCCCGAATCCGGCGACAATGGCTAAAACAGCCCCTAACAGCATTCGGGCAGATTACACGGTTTTGCTTGCTCAATGCTTCGGACATATCTGACCTGTTCGACAAGTCCGATCAAATAGCGACAGGATTCAAGCGAATCGGACTAGAATAAGACATCATGCCATACGATCCCGAGGTCAACGATCTTTCGCGACGTCAAGTGCTCAAAATCGGCGGAGCATTGGCCTTATCGCCGCTCCTGCGATATTCGAAGCTCCTCAGTCAAGGCGAGTCGACCAAATATGCCTTCTTCAGCGACACCCACCTCTCGGTCAAAACCAATGTCGACATCACTCGGCAGCTGCTTGCTGAGATGGCGAAACTCGGCGACCCGCAACTTGCAGTAAACATCGGCGATGTGACCGAATACGGCTGGTCTAAGGAATACGCTTCAGCTAAAGCCGTCTTCGATGAGCCCAAGTTCAGAACCCTTCAGACCGTCGGTAACCACGATGTTCGGTGGTCGCCCCTCGGAATCCAGGCGTTCGAACAAGGCTTCGGCGTCAAGCCTTATATGTCGACCGACCTCGGCCAGGCGCACCTCGTCGTGCTGGATTCGACCGTGCCGCTCTCGCATTGGGGCCACTTTGAATCGGCTCAGTTGCGGTGGCTGGAAGCCGACTTAAAGAAAGTCGGTAGAACCCGGCCAATCTTCCTCTTCTTCCATCACCCGGTCGGCATCGACACATTCTATGTTGGCAATGAGGAGGAGTTGCGCAAAGTCCTCGAGCCGTACAACGTTAAAATCCTTCACACCGGCCATGGGCACAGCGACAAGCTCTGGGAATGGGACCAGATGAAATGCACGATGCTCAAGGGCCTCTACCAAGGATCTTACGGCACTGTCGAGATCGTCGGCCGCGACATCTATGTCTATCGCCGAACCAAAGAAAGTGAAAAGCTGACCGAGTTAACGACGATTCCTCTAGCCCCACGAAGAGATAAAAGACCGCTCTGGGCTGTCAAGCAGAATGCGGCCAAGCTAGATGAGCCATTGAAAGGGAACTTCTCACGAGCGATGGAATATCGGTGGAACGACGGCAAATGGCAGCCGCTGTCTGGCGATCTCGTCGAAACGCAAGATATACGTGCAGGCTATGGACTTCTTAGCTTGAGGGCTGCCGAAGGCCAAGTGCAAAGTTCGTTTGAAACTCCAATTTCCAACTCGTCGGGCAAATTGAAGGAACTATGGCGCACGAAGCTGTCCGGCGGGGTGATGTCGCACCTACGCTACGACAACGGCAAGGTCTATGCCAGCGCGATGGATGGCTCGATGAACGTTCTGGATGCGTCGAATGGGAAGCTGGTTTGGAAGGCAAAGGCCGAACAATACTGCCATTCGACTCCGTGCTTAACGGACAAACTGGTCATCGTCGGCAGCGCTGATTCCTATGTTTACGCTTTCGACAAAGCAAGTGGAAAGCCTGCTTGGAAAGTCAAGACCGAAGGGCCGGTATATGCGTCCGCAGCGGTCGCTGAAGGAATTGCCTGCATCGCTTCTGGCGATGGCAAGTTCTACGGCATCGACGTTCTAACGGGTTCTCCGAAGTGGACTTACGACATGCCCGAGAGCAACACCCGGTTCGCCCAGTCAGTAGCATGCACAGACGGCAAGCAGTTCTATATCGGCGCTTGGGACAGCCATCTCTACGCGATCAGTCTGGATGGCAAAATGGTCTGGCGCCAACCTTGCTTCCCGAAAACCTTTGCATGGTCTCCAGCTATCGGCAGCCCCTGCGTCGACGGCGGATTTGTGTATGTTCCCGCCAACGGCAACGGCTTGTTCTGCTTCAATGCCGAAACCGGCGAGCAGAAGTGGATGGTGTCATCCAAGACCGATAAATACGGCCATTCGGGACCAGCGATTGCCGGAGACAAGATTGTCGTTGGCGGCCTCGGCGATCTGGGCGAACTTCTTTGCGTATCCTGCACCGACGGTGCCTTGCAGTGGTCAGCCAAGACCGGCTCAGTCATCTACGACTCGTCGCCCTGCGTTGGCGATGGGTTTGCCGCCATCGGATCGGTGTGCGGTGTTTTGTCGGTTGTCAGCCTTGCCAACGGCCAGATCATCGACCAGTTCCGCCTGCCGACAGGACATTTCCTGTCTTCGCCGGCCGCCGACGGCAAACGCATCTTCGCCGCATCGCTTTCGGATTACGTGGTGGGGCTGGAGGTTGGGTAAAGGCAAGACGTAAGACGTAGGACGTCGGACGTAAGGATAGGATCTTAGATACTCTCTTGGAGGTGCGCATGTGGAAAGCCTCAAGAAGTACCTGGTCAGGTGTATTGTCAACAACCGGGCCTATACTTGCTGGTATTGAAGACTCCGCCATAAACATCGTACGTCCAACATCTGAACCCTAGACCCTTGACCCCTACGTCCTACGTCCTACGTCTTACCCCCAAATGCACCCCGCCCCTGCCCGGCGAACCGGACAGAGGCGGGATATTTAAGCGAAGCTGAACGATCAGCCTTTCAGGCGGCCGGCCAGTTTGCCGAACGCGGAAGGTCCGGCATAGACGCTAGCCGAGCCCAGCATCTCTTCGATGCGGAGGAGCTGATTGTATTTGGCGACGCGGTCGGTTCGGTTCGGAGCGCCGGTCTTAATCTGGCCGCAGTTGGTGGCAACGGCGAGGTCGGCGATGGTCGCATCCTCGGTCTCGCCCGAGCGGTGGCTCATGACGGCGGTATAGCCTGCGCGCTTCGACATCTCGACGGCAGCCAGGGTCTCGGTCAGAGAACCGATCTGGTTAACCTTGACGAGGATCGAGTTGGCGGTCTCGGCGGCGATTCCGCGGCTGAGTCGCTCGACGTTGGTGACGAACAGGTCGTCGCCGACGAGCTGGACTCGGTCGCCGAGAGCGTCGGTCATCTTCTTCCAGGTCGTCCAGTCCTCTTCGGAGCAGACGTCTTCCATCGAGATGATCGGATACTTGTTGGCCAGTTCGACCATGTAGGCAACCTGCTCGTCGCCGTCGCGCTCTTTCTGGGCGCCGCTCTTGTAGTGATACTTGCCGTCTTTGTAGAACTCGGTGGCGGCGGCGTCGATGCCTAGGTAGATATCTTTGCCGGGCTTGTAGCCTGCGCCTTGGATCGCTTCGATGATATAGTCGAAAGCCATTTCCTGAGACTCGAGGCTGGGAGCGAATCCGCCCTCGTCGCCGTAGCCGGTGTTCAGGCCTTTACCCTTCAGAACCTTCTTCAGGTTGTGGAAGACTTCGGCGCACTGTCGAAGCGCTTCGGCGAATGTCGGAGCGCCGACCGGCAGAATCATGAACTCTTGGATGTCGACGTTGGAGTCGGCATGGGCGCCGCCGTTCAGAATGTTCATCATCGGAACGGGCAATGTATTGGCTGAGGTGCCGCCAATATAGCGGAAAAGTGGCAAGCGGCTCGAAGCGGCTGCGGCTTTGGCGACTGCCATCGATACGCCGAGAATGGCGTTAGCGCCGAGGTTGGCCTTGTTAGGCGTTCCATCGAGTTCGATCATGAGCTTGTCGATGGCGACCTGGTCGGTGGCGTCTCGATCGAGCAAGTTCGGGGCAATGGTTTCGTTAACGTTCTCAACGGCCTTGAGGACGCCTTTTCCAAGGTAGCGGCTCTTGTCGCCGTCGCGAAGCTCAACGGCTTCGAACTGGCCGGTGCTGGCTCCGCTGGGAACAGCGGCGCGGCCGAAACTGCCGTCTTCGAGGAGTACTTCGGCTTCCAGCGTGGGATTGCCGCGGCTGTCCATGATTTCTCTTGCGGTTACATCAACAATAATAGGCATCTTCGTAAATCCTTGTGGTGTGGTCAATAACGATAAAAGCGGACATAAAAGCGGATCGTTGCTTGTCCTTCTCTATAGGATAGCCTTCTTTGAGGGCTGCTTTCAAGTCGCGAAAACGAATGCCGGATCGGGGTAGACTCTTGCTTCGCCCATGTCCATCACACGAGAGAATTTCATCTGGCATAAACTCCACTCGCTGACCGGCATCGTTCCTGTCGGCTTCTACATGCTTCAGCACCTGACACTGAACTCGTTCAGCCTCGCAGGCGAGAAGTATTTTGATGGAGTGATCGATTTCTTCGGAACGCTGATGCCGAAGCACATCTTGTTAGCTTTGGAAATCGGCGTTATAGCGCTGCCCTTGCTGTTCCACGGAATCTACGGATTGTTCATCACGCAGCGTGGCAAGTGGAACATCCAACAAAGCAAATACCAGTATTCTGAGAACGCAATGTATACCATTCAGCGCATCTCGGGCATGGCGCTGTTCTTGATGTTGATTCTGCACGTATGGGATACTACGGTCCGATCAAGAGTTGGCGGCGAAGAGCTCATCAAGTTCGCTGAGTGGCACACGAAGTTGACGTCTTACGGCTACTCGATCCTGATGCTTTACATGCTCGGTGTGTTCCTGGCGTCCTACCACCTCTCGTTCGGTATCTGGAACTTCTGCATTCGCTGGGGCATTGCCATCAGCGAAGAGAAGCAGGTCCTCGTCAAGAAGGTTGCGGTCGTCCTATGCGCCGCTTTCACGATGCTCGGTTGGGCTGCTCTTTACGGTTTTGTGAAAGAACCGAACCTGAACGGCGACTCAAAGACAGCCGTGAGTGCGCCTTCTCCCGCTGAATCGCAAGAAAGCACATCGATCTAAGATTTACTATCCTGAAAGGAAGAAGGGGCTCCTGATTTGACTGGAGCCCCTTTCTGTTATACGGTAGATGAAAGGACCTTACCACTCCCGCACAAATAACTCGGCATCTCCTGTTGACACCGATTTCATGATCGTCAACGCGACAGCTTCAGGCGCATCGCCGTTCAAGTAGGGGTTTGCAACCCCTTCGGGCGGCCGCCCGCTTACTTTGTTATAGAAGAAATCGGTGTTGGTGATTAGCGGGTGGACCAACGTCACGACGATTCCATGTTTGGCCCATTCCTCACGAGCCGTGAGGGTCAAACCGTTCAGGGCACGTTTTGTCGATGAATAGGCTGCCACGTTCGGCATGAATCGATGAGACAATCCCGAACTGATCGACACGATCGAACCCGAGCCCTGGGCCTTCATGATGGGGAACACAGCTTGCATGGCAGCCAGTTGCCCAACAACATTCAGCCGAATGAGATCGACATACTTGTCCAGATCGATCGATTCCAGCGGGCAATCGTAGCCGCGGCCTGCATTGTTGATTAAAATGTCGATTCGGCCGTAATGCTTGTGAACCTTACTGACCATCAAAGCAACAGACGAAGGCTCAGAGATATCGCATACGACCGGCAACGATCCCGGCAGCTCCTGAGCCAGTGCCTCAAGTTTGTCCTTCGAGCGCGCAACGAGTGCGACCTTCGCGCCATATTCCGCGAACAGCCTTGCCGTCGCCAGACCGATGCCCGATGAAGCGCCGGTCACGATGGCGACTTTGTCTTTCAAGGAATCCATAGGCTACTTAATACCCGTCATTACGATGCCTTTGACGAAGTAACGCTGGCCGATTATAAAGATGAGGATTAAGGGCAAAGCAACGATGACTGATGCTGCCATGATCAAGTCCCAATGCTCCTGGTGTAGCGACTGATAGGTTCGAAGCCCAACTTCGAGCGTTTGCTTCTCGGGGCTGTTCAGATAAATCAATGGACCCATAAAGTCGCGCCAGTTATAGATGAACGTAAATATCCCCACCGTCGCAAGGGCTGCCCCGCTGTTCGGCATGATAACCTTCCAGAAGATCGTCGCGTTAGAGCCGCCATCGAGAATGGCCGCTTCGTCGAGTTCTCGCGGAATGCTCATAAAGAACTGCCTCAGCAAGAATACATTGAACGCGCCGCCGCCGAAGAAAGCTGGAACCGTCAAAGGAAGCACCGTGTCCACCCATCTGAGCTCCGAGAAGAGGATATAGGTCGGCACCATCGTAACGATGCCAGGCAACATCATCGTGCTCAGAAGAAGAATGAAAAGACGGTCGCGGCCTCGGAACTGAAGCCGAGCAAAGGCGTAGGCAACGAGGCTTGAAGAGAGCAAGACGCCGGTTGTGGAGAACACGGCGACAAGCACCGAGTTCTTCAGGAATAAGAAGAACGGAGCGGCCTCATTGGTAAGAACGGTTCTGTAATTCTCAAGAGTCCAATCCTTAGGCGGCGCCCAGTTGCTCGACTGCGCAATTTCGCTTGCCGACTTAAAGGACATCGACAGCATCAGATAAAACGGCATCGCAAACAGCACAGCGCCGATTAGGAGGAGGAGCCACATAGCGATCTTGCTCGCCAGCATCATCCGTTCTGCCCGCTGCGCGGCGAGTCTCCATTTCTGTTCGTCGTTGATTGCTACTTTGCTCATTTCGTATCTGCCTCGTAATAAACCCATTTGCTGTTCTTGAACTGAAGCAGCGTAAAGACAAGAATGATGAAGAAGAGGACCCATCCCAGCGCCGATGCGTAGCCCATTCTCATCGATTGGAACGCCGCGCCGAACATGTGATAGACAAAGAACCTCGTCGTGTCGTTCGGGCCGCCTTGCGTCATCACGAAGGCTTGCGTGAACACTTGGAACGAGCCGATGAGGCCGGTGACGAGCGAGAAGAAGAGCGTCGGCGTGAGCAGCGGCAAAGTCACATTCTTGAACTTGCCCATTGTTCCTGCACCGTCCAGAGTGGCCGCCTCATAGTAATGCTGAGGAATGCCTTGCAATCCGGCGAGCAGGATGACCATGCCGCCGCCGATTCCCCATAACGACATGATGATCATTCCCGGCAGCGCGGTAGCCTGTGTTCCTAGCCAGTCCACTTGCTTGTCCGGCGTTCCGGCAACGGCGCTAACCCAATGACCGATCTTGTGGAACAGCGGGCTGTAAAGAATCGCGTTTACCAGACCGGAATCTGGGTTGAATAGCTTGCGCCAGATGAGCGATGCGGCGACGAGGCTTGCCAGCGACGGAAGGTAATAGACCGCTCTGAATAAGGCAACTCCGCGAACCTTCATGTTGAGGAGCAGCGCTAGAAGCACCGAGCCGATGAGGCCGATAGGTACGGAGATCAGCGTATAGATGAACGTAACCCGAAGGGATTTCCAGAACAAGGGATCGATAGTGAACGCTTCGCGGTAGTTGCCGACACCTCGCCACTTGGCAGGCTGGATTACGTCCCAATCGGTGAAGCTCATCAGCAACGAAAGGATCATCGGTCCGAGCGTGAAGATTGCCATGCCGATGATCCACGGCATGATGAACAAATATGCAGATCGGCTCTCCTTCCTTTGCTTGAGGGAGTACGGCTTCTTCATCTCGGGCAAATACACCCACAGAAGGATGCCTGCAATGATGGCAAGTCCGACGGAGATGCCGGCCGGCCAACTGAAGTCAGATAGTTTCTCCTCCTTCAGCATCGTGTCGAGTCTGGTTTGGCCGTTTGCAGCGCTCTTCGTCAGCACCTCTTTAGCGGTTGCCTGGCCGTTCCATAAAAGGTCCAAACCGGCTGAAAGACGTTCGTTGACGCTTGGCCAGCAGTCGGCAATGGGATCAAATATAACATAGGGGACGGCCATGTCAGTGACTTCTTTGCTTGGCGGATATCGCTCGGCTAAAGGAGTGTTCGGACCGACTAGCCAGACACCTTTCGTCATGGCGACGCTTCGAATGGCTGGCTGGGCGACGCCTGCTTTTGCCATCGCGGTCATCGCAACCGGACCGCTCATGAACTGAACCAGTTCCCATGCTTCATCCGGATGTGGCGTCGAAGAGAAGATGCTGTATCCCGAGCCGCCGGTTGGCGCTGCCCGAGTGCCGTCCTTGTATGCGGGAAATAGGGCGATGTCCCACTCAAAGAAGCCTTTTTTGCCGGGCTTGATCATATCGCGCATCTGAGGCACTTCCCAAATGCCGTTCTGGTACATGGCAATCTTCTGGTTGGCGAAGAGCTGCTGGGTCGAAAGCTGAAGGTCGGACGATGTCTCCGTCGAGTTCGGCATGAACTTGAGCTTGTTCATGAAATCCGATGCGAACTGGTAGGCATCGATCATTTTTTGCTCGCCCATTCGAATCTTTTTGGGATGCTCGAGGTCGTCGGCATAGCGTGCACCCGAACTCAGCGCAAGCGTGCGGGCGAAGAGATCAGGCCAGCCGCTGCTGAATCCCCATTGGTCAAACCTGCCTTGTTTGTTCTTCTTTGTTAGTTGCTGGCAAACCCATAAAAAGTCCTTTTCCTTCAATTCCGGTCGAACCTTGAAGTCCCAAGTCCATGTGCCGTCGGGGTAGGGAATGTGCGCTTCGTCGAATAGCCTTTTGTTGAAGTAGATCAGGCCTTCTGGAGCGATGTCGCGGGGCAGAACGTAGAGCTTCCCGTCGAAAGTATGTGCTTTGACAATTGGTTCGTAGTAGTCGCTGAGTTTGAACCCCGGCGTCTTTTCGATGAACGGATTCAAGGGGAGAATCGCTTTGCGTTTTGATAACGCATTGAAGTGGCCCATATCCATCATCGCCACGTCAGGCGCTACTTTCGCAGCATAGAGCACAAGCATCTTTTGGTGGTAGACGTTGTAGTCGGGATACGGCTCCAACTTAACCTGGATGTTGGGGTGAAGCTGCTCAAACTGAACGCACAGCTTGCGAAGGACCTTAAGCGAAATGTCGCCGTCCCAAACCGTAAACCGCAGATTGATTTTCTGCGCAGGGGCTAGGCATGTGAGGACGGCGCCGCCAAGACAAACTAAAGCACGAGGCAAACGCATAGGGCGATTATACAACGAGATTGATGCCAATCGAAACGATTCGACATGCGTTTATCCAGAGCGCAAAGGCTCAGACTCAGAACAAGAACTTGTTCGGTCGGTCCTATAAACATGGCGGTACAAATTGTACAAAAGGTATCGTCGGATTATGAAGGGAATTGCATTCTTGGTGGCGGCCTTGATGTCCATTAGCGGCCTATGCTCTGCCGAGGGTGGCGAGAAGCTTCTTTGGCACCAGGTGCGGCTCGATAAGGACGGCAAACTCCTCAGTTGGGTCAGAACAGACTCGCCATACGCCAGCATTGTGACAAATGCGTGGAAGGCGTTCAAGCAAATTCCAGTGCAGCCGGACGGTTTCCGAACATACATCACCTATCCAACATTCTATGGCCCGAACGATCCGAACCACAAAGTCTTTTCGGGCCGAGGATGGTGCCACAACCCAGGCGGGGTCTGCGCCATGCTATCCGATTCGGTCATGCTCTATTACGCCTATTCTGGAGACAAAGAAGCGGTTAGCCGAGTCAAGGAGATGGTTGACCACATCATCGCGCGCGGTTCGACCACTGCTTCCGACGCTTGGTCGTTGGTTCCTTACTCTTCAAGCGATGCAGGCAAACCCAGTTATCGCGGCGCGACCGACTCGTGGTATAGCCAAGACGGCGGCAAAGACAAAGGCCGAGGCGATGGGGTGGGATATCTAGAGCCCGATAAGATCGGCGAGATCGGATACGGCTATCTCCTTTTCTATAAATACTGCCTCAACCCGAAGTACCTTAAGGCGGCAACGCGCTGCGCCGACGCCTTGGCCAAGAACATCAGGCAGCCGAGTGAAAGCCAATCACCGTGGCCCTTCCGAGTAGACGCTAAAACCGGAAAGAAGGTCAGAGAAGATTACACGGCCAATGCCATCGGTCCGATCAAGCTGTTCGACGAGCTGATCCGATTGGGTTTTGGCGACACGAAGGCCTATAAGAAAGCTCGAAAGGTAGCTTGGGATTGGTTGATGACCTATCCGATGCGCAACAACGTTTGGACGCAGTATTTCGAGGATGTTCTCATCTATCCGGATTACCGCACGAACCTCAACCAGTACTCGCCGATGGAAACGGCTCGTTACCTGATGCAGCATCCTGAGCTGGACCCGAACTGGAAAGAGCATGCGAAAGGTCTTATTGACTGGGTTGCTGGATTCTTCGCTCAAGACTCCAAGACGATGGCAGGTCTGCCGGAAAAGGGACTTCAGTGGGGGGCAGAGGTCGTTTCGGAGCAGGTGAACGACATGGACAAGATGTCAAGCCACACCGCCCGGTTTGCTTCCGTGCTGGCCCTTTGGTACGAGAAGACGGGATACGTCTCGGCGAAGGAGCGCGCCTTCCGGTCGTTTAACTGGGCAACCTACTCATCACAGCCAAACGGCCTGGTGAAAACGAGCATCGATGAGGGGACGGGCTATTGGTTCTCAGACGGTTACGGCGATTACATGAGGCATTTCCAGCGGGGAATGGCATCGGTTCCAGAGTGGGCGCCATCGAGTTCTGACCACATCCTAGGCTCAACTTCGCTTGTCCGATCGGTGTCGTATTCGCCGAAGAAGATCGTTTACCAGACGTTTGACAAGTCAGGCGCCGAGACCTTGCGAATCCAGAGGCGCCCTCGCTATGTACTCCTCGACGGCCAACCGGTAAAGATATTCGCCAAGTCGCGTCCGGACATTGAAGGACTGTCTTACACCCGACTCAGCAAGGGGTTTGCGCTTAAAATCAACCGCCTCAGTGCCAGCAAGGTCCTTATTGCGTTCTAGCCGCGTTGCGGCGCCATCTGCCGGACCGTCTCTTCGAAAACGACGTAGCACAGCGGGCATCCAACAAGGCCTGAAGACTGGATGCTCGAACGCTTCGTGCCGCAAACAGGGCACTCAGTCAGTTTCTTCGGCACGGTCGTCATGCCGCCGATGATGTCCGAATAAACGACTGTGCCGCCCATGCCTCGAAGGCAGGAGCAGCACAGATAAGTTGATTCGCCGCTTATAGAAACGGCAAGGCCCGACGAATTGCCGCAGCGCTCGCAGGTCAGAACTTCGTTCCTTCGGCTGTTGCTTCGCGGAACAAAGCCATGATTTCTTTCGTTGCGCTTCCCGGTTTGCCGTTGCCGATCGGCTTCGTATCAAGGCTGATCATCGGAATCACCTCGGCGGCAGTTCCTGTAAGGAATGCCTCGTCGGCCGTGAAGACGTCAAACGGCGTTAGGAACTCCTCGACGACCTCAAACCCGTTCGCGGCGGCAAGCGACATAACGGTGCAGCGCGTGATGCCTTCCAGGATTCCGCAAGAAGGATGCGGCGTCCGAATCTTCTTGCCTTTGATGAGGAAAAGGTTGTCGCCGGTGCATTCCGCGATGTAGCCCTGGTGGTTGAGCATCAGGCCTTCACCTGCGCCTGCTCGGTTCGCTTCTGCCTTGGCCATGATGTTGGCGGCATAACGGCCGATGCACTTCACACGCGGATCGAGACTGTCGGCAGGAATGACGCGGAACGAAGTCGTGACGACAGACAGACCCTCTTCGTAGGCAGAGGGCGGATAAAGCGCGAGAGTCGACACCATGACCATCGTGCTCGGGTTCTGGTCGATGTTCTTGGGGTCGAGGCCGAGGCCGGTTCCCCGAGTCACATTCAGCCGAATATAGCCGTTCTGAACTCCCGACTCCTTACAAGTTGCGAGGATGATGCGCAAGAGCTCATCCTTCGAAATATTCATCTTGAAATCAAGGTATCGAATGCCGTGATATAGACGGTCGACATGCTCGTTAAGCTTGAAGACCTTGCCGTTGTAGATTCGAATTCCTTCAAACAACCCGTCGCCGTATAAATGCGCGTGGTCGGCAATGCTCAAACGGGCATCCTCTACGGTCGAAACGATGCCATTGAGCCAAACAAGGTTACCCATAGGTTCATTGTACCGAACTCATATGGAGATGGGCAGAATGGGACCATCTGGAACAGACTGGTAATATTCGCGGTCCTAATATGCAGGTTCGTGCGGACGGAACTTGAGCAATGTCCCTCACGATCCGCCATAATAACTAAGAAGACCCTTGTGCGGACGTTAGCCTCAAAAAGCAAAACGTCAAGGGAGTCGCTTTGTCACGGATGAAAAAGTTTATCATCACCCTCATCGTTGCCATTGCAGCAACCTGTATTGCTGTGGCTGTCATGGCATTCAAGTTCGAGCCTAAGATCGTTCCGAATACGGTCGTTGGGTTAGTTCCTGTCGGCGGGCTGACCAAAGCCGAAGCTGCCAAGAAACTCCGTATTTGGTGGGAGTCCGTTAAAGGCTCCGAGATCGTGTTGAAGTCGAAGCTCCTTGGGAACAAGCCGCTCGTTTATAAAACCAACGAGCTAGGTATCAGCGTGGACGATGCCGCAAGCGTCGACACCTTGCCCATGGACGACATGTGGGAGAGAGCCGCTGCTGCCGTATCCTCAAACTCGACTAACGTTAACAAGTTCGACGTTGTCTTCAAAGTGCGTGATGATGCCATGCCGCGCTTGAAAGAGGACATTGAAGACCTGATCGGTGGAAGACGTCCAGCGCGAGTCTTCTACAAAGAAGGAGTCTTCGAACGCGTTCCAGAAGTGACGGGTTTCACTCTTGACGAAGAAGGATTCAAAAAGCTGATTCCGGCCGCCATCACAGCAGGAGAGTCGATTGATATTCCCCTGATAGAAGCCGAAAAGTCAGTCCCGGACGAGCAGCTTGAGCAGATCAGCGAAGTCGTTTCGGAGTTCAGCACTCGGTTCCCAGTCCGACAGGCCAGCCGCAACACAAATCTCAAAGCCGCCTCAGGCCGAATCGACGGCATCGTTTTGGCTCCGGGCGAGAAGTTCAGTTTCAATGGTGCCGTCGGCCGCAGAACGTTGCAGAACGGCTTCAAAATCGCAGGCGTTTACAAGAACGGCAAGCACGATACCGGCATCGGCGGCGGCATCTGCCAAGTCAGCAGCACGCTATATAACGCTGCGCTGTTTGCCAACCTCAAGATTGTACGCAGGCAAAACCACTCGATGCCGGTCGCTTATCTGCCCGTCGGCCGCGATGCCACGGTAGATTACGGCGCGATCGACCTCGTCTTCGAAAACTCCTACGATACGCCCATCGCCGTCAGCACAGCTTTTAAGCCGGGAAGGCTCACCTTCAGAATACTGGGCAAGAAGGATCCAACGTTATCCGTGAAAATCGAAAATGAAGGCCATAAGTCATGGAATCCAGGAGCCAAAACGATCGTTGACAAAACTCTGGCTGCAGGGAAGACGAAGATTGTTGAGAAGGGCAGCCTAGGCCACTCGGTCAAGACTTATCGCTATGTCTATAAAGACGGCCAGTTGGTCAAAAAGGAATATCTCGGCCAGAGCTACTATAAAGGTGGAGTTCGGATCACGGCGACTGGCTCAAAAGCAGCCAAGCCTGCCCAGACAATTGAAGTCGAGACACCAGAGCAGCCTGAAGTCGATGAATAGCCGTTAAGTCTTGTTCACTTTGATGAGCTTGAACTGAGGTCCGTCGACCACAGTCTCGCCATATATCCCCATGTCTCGAAGCGGGAGATCCGTGAATGACTCGGTTACGGGCGCAATGATGTAATCTGCGTTGCTTTCCTTCATCAGTTCGCTTGCTTGTTCCATCGAGGCTTTCGAAGTGAAAAACGTCGTCAGGATGCCTCTGCGCTTGTTATACAACGGCGTCTCGCTCCAGTGGCCTGCATAGGTATAGCATCCGGTCAGTCCGCTCACGATTGGATTGAGGTCGGGCAAATAGGGGGTGTCGAACCGGTCAGGATCGACAGGAGACCACAATCCCGGCATCGCAAGAACAACCGTCCGCTTATCCTTGTTCTTGTTCAAATAGTCAAGAATAGAGTTAACGTTGTGCGACAGGAACACCGGATGCAATGTGGTTCGAGATACATCCGATTTGATAAACAGCAATTCGCGCTGGAACCACATCAGCGACGACGCAGACAGAAGGGCAAGCATGGCGATGGTAAACAGGTTGCGCTTGTGCCGATCCACACGCTGAGTGAGTAGGTCGGTGAATGCGATGGCGGCAAGCACGCCCCAACTCACTGACAACCCCATCGCTAGTTTTCGCTGGAAGAGCGTCGGGATATAGATTGCGATCAGCCCCACGATCGCGAACGACCAGGCAATCCGTTCAAGCGTAGATCGGCTCGGAATCACGCTTGCGCACAAGACCGCCGCCGCATAGATAAGGGCAAACACAGGCCAACTCATCCAGAAGCGTTGCTCGCCTTGGCCGCCAGCAAGGAACAGGGCCAAGATGAAAGCTCCCAAAATACTTGCCGATAGAAGACGTCTCTTTTTCTGCCCTTCGCCGATCAGCAAATGAATACCCGCGAGTAAGATCATTGGGATAAGACCGAAGAAGACTTGGCGGAATGCAGGCGAAAAGGTCTCGGTGGCGGCTCGGGCGCGGAAAACCGGATCTACGGATAGGACGTGGTATAGCCACAGGGCAGACGGAATTACGCCGAGTGCCATCGCCAAGCATCGGAGCAGCCAGGGGAAGCTGAAGTCCTTATTCGCAATCGACGAGACGAGGACTGCGCCGAGTCCGAGCCCAACCAAGGCGACATCATAGCTGTGAATATTGGCAAGCAAGGCAAAGAGAACCATGCCGATCCACATCGGCTTCGTCGACGTTTTACAGTCGATTACGCACAAGATGATGCCGAAGATCAAACAGAGGCTGACCATGAAGAGGCTGTTGGTCAGCATTGAAGGGAAGACAAACGCCTCTGGCTGCCAGACATCGATCGGAAGTCTGCCTTGCATGATGCCTGACAGCTTCGACGGTTTCACGATGTCAAGCCCGAACATGTGCCAAACCGTAAAACCGATGCCGCCTCCTAAGCAAGCCAAGGCGATTCCGATTTTCGTCGAATAGTCGTTCGCATGCACACGGTCGAACAGCTTGCCTAGCAAGATCACGAAAAGGCCGCTAAAGAACGCCTTGGCGAGAGCTGCCGCCCATGGAATGCCTGCCAGCTTCGCGAACCAGCCTAAAACAAGGAAATAGACATGGAACGTCTGGCGTGGCTGGGCATCGGTCGTGAACCTGTTATCGAAGAGAACCTGTCCGTCCATCGCCTGGCGCATCCACGCGGAATACACCATGTGGTCATCGGTGTTGTATTGGTATCCAATATACGATTCGGTGCCCGTCGAAGCCTTCGACAGACCTATCAAGAAAGGAATAAGCGAGATCGCAGCGCAAGCAAGCGCCCAATACAGAATAAAGCGTTTCGTGGTGGATGACTGCGACTCTGGACTCATGTCTGAGGCACCGGCCTCCCAAGACTCTTGTAAATGGCGACAATGATATCCACAGAGTCCCCAGCATGAATGTTCTTAGGATCTGTTTTCAGTATCTCTCGGTAGTACTTAAGAGCTTTCGGATACTTTTCCTTGGGAGTCAGGCCGAGCGATGTCATGTAAAGATCGGCCAGTTTGGACGTCGAAGCTAAGTATGCCGAGCGCTTTGGAACGCTCTTCTTGTCCTTGACATAGGCCGACTTTGCCTTGACATACGCCTTGTGCGCAACCGCAATCTTCTGCTTGGCTGCGGCTGCGGCATCGTTCTGGGCATGGCTTATTGGCAAAAGGACTAGACAACAAAGCGCCATCAACAGGCGAAACATAACTGTATTATACATTTCGTAATTAACGTCTACGGGTCACATTTTCGTTCGGCGTTTTCTTGAAGGCCGTTGATATCTCCCGATAAACTCGTCGGTTGCCGCTTGGAGCCTAGCGACGAGCTTTACCGCTTCTCCATCAGGCATCTTTTCAACGAGACCTGCGATGCATCGCGCAAGCGGAAGACCTATCTCCGGCGGCACCAGGTTCAGCAAGTCCTGCCGCTTGACATCGCTTCCAATTTTGAGCGCGTTGCGTATTTGCCTTTCGCAGTCCTCGACGATCTGGGCCAACGCGAAATCTGTTGCACGCGCTCTCAAGGACGTGTCTGCCACTGCATCGACGAGTTCTTTGCTTCCGCGCTGGCTGTATTTACGAGACTCCGGCAATCCGAAGCGCTTTCCGAGCATCCAAATCGTCAGTACAACCAAAAGAACGGCCTGCAATCGTCCAGGTCCAGACCAGGGAGCTAGGATCCCGAACACCGTGCTGTCTTCGCTGTTGTCAATAGCGTCTTCGATGAACACGATCTTCGAGTTCTCAGGACCGAGAAATTTCAGTATTCCTGTATAGAACGCCGCATTTCGCTCTTTGTCAATGAAGCGGTTTGTCGAGCCTAAGCCATCTCCAACGTGGATCAAGTTCCTGCCGCCGCCCAGGTTTTGAACGGCGAACGGATCGTAATAGCCACGATCGATGAAAAGGGCAATGTCGTCCGTGTCGCTCATGACCTCGTCGTTCTCGTCCATCGACCAGAAATCGCCAGCAGGGCGTGCAAACTCGTACCGTTTGCCGACGGACAGCTTAATTTCGCTTCCTACTTCTCCTGCCGATATGTGGGTGCCGTTCTTAGCAGCTTTCGAGCTACGGTCAAAATCGCGGTTCACATAGAGCACTAACGCTTTCTTAAATCCGTACGCCTTGAGTTTGTCTTCGACGGCTTTTCGAGGCTGCGTCTGAAAGAGCGACGACTCGTCGAAGACGTTGTAGACAATGGCGATATCATTCGGTCCGAGTTCTGGTCTGGCCGACCGCGAAATCTCGACATTGTAGCCGAGCCGCTTCAAAAGCGTCGCGTAGGCGTTGGTTCCGCTGGGCATATAAGATCGAGCGCTCGGGAAGGCATTCTCACTCGAATCAACGATCTGAAGAACCAGAAACACGAGGATGAGGGTCGCAGTCAGAACCCAAATAAGCGAAGGAAGCCTGCCCTTTTGCTTCATGCCGGGTTCTCCTTCAGCTTAGCCATGATCTCTTCATACCAGGCTTTGAACTGAACGACGTCCTCTTGCTTTGCAGTTCGGTTTCCGTACCAAATCACGTCGAACCGTTGGGTCGCCGGCTCGAACTTCAAGTCCTTCGGCATCTTGATGCTCGCACGAATTCGATAAAGGTGCTCCCAATTGGTTTGGCTTCGGTCAAAGCGGGCAACGCCGAACTCGTCAAAGCGCAGCAGGCATGCGAGATAGAGGCAGCGCACGGCTTCACGGTACCGGCCGCTGGCGATCAGCGACTCAGCAAGTTCCATCCATTCGTCGACGGTTCGCTCAGGTTCATCCTCCTCAAGCATGGCCTTTGCCTTGCGTTCGAGATTGCGCTTCCATGAGAAGTGCCGAATCGCCCAGATTAGCAGGAAAAGAACGCCGCCGCCCAGCAATATCCAGACGAGTACCATCACTCCTTGCATCGTAGGAAGTTCGCCTTTCGGCAGCTTTATGTCTGGATCAGGGTCGAACTTAACATCCTTGAGCCGTTCGAAGGCCTTGTTGATCCAGTTGGCGTCGGATTGCGTTCCCGAGTCAACGTAAGCCGGGTTCGTTTTGATCTGCTTTGCGACCGACGCAGAGTGCGTATCCACGATGATATCGCGAACCTTGTCCTCACTGGCCATGTTAGTGAGTGCGCTTCGTAGGTTGGCAATATCGCTTCGGGAAGGTTCCTCGGTTTCCAGGATGTATTGAGCCCAGTCGTGTGCATCTTCCGAGCTGTTCGGGTCGTCCGACACCTGCTTGGCGATCTTCTTCGCACTATCCTCGTTCAACTCGTCTGCAAGCTTGCCGTAGTCAAGGGCAAACCCCAGCGCGGCAACCAGCAGCAAAAGGCTAAAGCTCGAAACGGCTTTGACGATCCGCACGCCACACATCCTTTGCCAAAGTTTCAATGTCATAGCCTTCGAGCCGAATCCTCCGTTCCAAATAGAGGATTGTCGTGGTCGTTCCCCAAACGGGGATCAGAACCCAAATGGTCAATAGCAGAGGGATTCCTCCCAAGATGCTCTCGATGCCGCTTCGGTAACGGGACAGGATATCGACCGCGTTAATCCAGTCGCCCACAGGCAGCATGCTGTAGGCCGCGGAAAATCCGGCGAAAATGAGAACCAGAAGAAGCAGCATGATGAGATAAAGAAGCAGGATCGACTCGTATCCGGCCGAATGGTTAGGATGCTTCTTCATTAAATACCGAGTGCGCTCCACGGACTCTTTAACGCTCGCCCCTTCGAGCAGGCATACAGGCATCGAAATGGCGTACATGCCGAGAACGAGAGGCATCAGCAGCGCTCCGAAAACCAAGCAAACGATCGCGAACACGGTTATCAAAGCTGACATGTTATTGCCAGGAACCGTTGTTTCCATATAAGCGCTCGCAATCAGCCCGATGATTCCGGCGGCAAAGCCGAGGCACGCCCAAAGCGATTGCCGAACGGACAGCCAAACGGCGCGCCCCAAACAGGAACGGGCGGCCTTCTTGGCTCCGTTGATGCTCGGAGTAACTCCAACCATATAGTCGCTAACGAGCTGGCACACAAGCGCAATCGAGTATGAAGCTCCGATAAAGAAGAGCGGCGCGCCTACGCCAACGGTTACTCCCAAAACAACAAGGGCTTCGATAAGCTGGCTCGAAATGTTCTCCGGCGCATCGGTAACAAAGAACCGTGGGATAACCTGCTCGAATAAGAACATAATCGAAGCGAAACAGAGGAGACTCGGCACAAAAATCGCTCGAAGCAGGAGAATGCCGATCGACTGGTAGGTTTGCGTGGACGTGTCGATGATCTCGCCCGGTTTCATGGGGTTCAAACGCGTGCCCGTCCCAGTGCGCATGGATCTTTGCGTTAGGTATCGGTCGAGCGGATTCGAGGCCACTTCTTAGTGTAACCGATTGAACTTAGCCGTATCTACGCGTCGCGCCATCGCGTTGATGCTCCGTGCTAAACTGCCTAGAATTGGGGCAACAAAGTGATTTGGCAGATCTTAGCGGCAGGTGTATCGATGACGAACGGATTAGTTGGAAGCGCAGATGCGATCTCAACAACGTTGGCTAGGCCATGGATGAAAGCTTCCTTGCTGGAAACCAATGATACGGACAAAGCCGACCTGTTAATCGACGCTGGTAAACCGATCCACGAGATTGACGGATTCGGCGGATGTTTCAACGAACTCGGATGGGATATTCTTAACCTCCTGCCGAAGCCGAAGCAAGACGAGGTTTTGAACGACCTCTTCGGAAAAGACGGGCTGGCCTTGACGTTTGGACGCATGCCCGTTGCTTCCAATGACTACTCAAGGAACTACTATTCGTATAACGAAGTGCGCGACGACTATGAGATGAAGCATTTCGACATCTCGCACGACCGTGAGACTCTAATCCCTTACATCAAAAAAGCCCTAAAGATCAACCCGAAACTAAAGATATGGGGATCGCCGTGGTGCCCGCCTGCATGGATGAAGGTGAATGGCCACTATGCGGGACGTCCAGATGTCAAGCACAACGACTTGCCTCAGTCCGGTGCTGGCGAAGAGATGGTCGACCAGTTCCGACTTGAACCCACAGTCCTCAAGTCGTATGCTCTATATTTCGCCAAGTATGTCGAGGCTTATGCAAAGGAAGGCATCAAGATTTGGGCAGTGATGCCACAGAACGAACCCAACTCGTCTCAGAACTTCCCAAGCTGCGTGTGGCGTCCGGAGTCTCTAGCGCTGTTCCTCGGAAGATACTTGGGTCCAGAACTCGCCGCCAGAAAGCTGAAGACTCAGATTTGGCTCGGGACAATTGAGAGGCCCTAAATGGAACGCTGCGACACGATGATGAGCGATCCTGATGTGGCGAGATATATCTCCGGTGCCGGCTTCCAGTGGGCAGGCATGGATGCGCTTCCTTTGGTCCACAAGAAGTACCCCAAACTCAGGATAATGCAGACTGAAACGATGTGCGGCGACGGATCGAACGACTGGAACTCCGGGGTTGGGACCTTCAGGCAGATTTGCCGCAATCTGAAGAACGGCGCGAATGCCTACATGTATTGGAACCTAGTCCTGGACGAAGGAGGCGTGAGTCGTTGGGGTTGGAGGCAGAACGCTCCGGTCATTGTGAACCCAAAAACGCTCAGCGTGACTTACACGGCTGAGTATTGGGCCATGAAGCACGTCAGCATGTTCGTCCCTCCAGGAAGCCGCTTGCTGTCCGCAACGGGTTACTCCGATGCCATAGCTTTTCAAAGACCGGACAAGAAAATAGCCGTCGTTCTCGTCAACGACTCCAATGAAGAAAAGACGATCCGGATTGCGGCAAAAGGGAAGACGTACAGAATCAGCATGGAGCCAAAATCCTTTGCTTCCGCAATTCTATAGAAAGCGATTCCGAATGGTCCGTTTCTAGCCTTTTCGCAAAACACTATGTAAGCTCCTCTATCAAGCATCTGGTCGCAGTCAAGCACTGTTCCTAGACTCAAATACCGGAAAGGACACGAGCATGCTGGTTGCTGGGAACACCGCCACTTTCATCGTAGCGGCCAAATCGCGAGCATGGGATAGAGAAGTATTCTAAAGAAAACTGGCATAGGGACCCGAATTGGCTCGGTCGCTCCATCCGAAATTGGCCCCGTTTCTGTGCGAGGGTTACTTTCGGCGTCTCTGCAGCGCCGTATCAAGCAAAGCAGGCTTGGCAAGAAGGTCAATCCTTTCTTGGACAGACCCAAGTTGACGGTGTATATGCGGACTTGCGATTAGGCTCTCTTGAGTCAATACTGAATACAGAAATCCAAAGGCCATGGTGCTTGCGAGTTGCTATAGATCGTTCGGCTTTGGCAAGTGATTCACAAAAGGACACCACATGTCACTCGAAGTAATCCTCATTATCGTCGTTCTCGTACTCCTCTTCGGAGGCGGCGGCTGGTATTACCGGTCTCGGCGTTAGACCATGCTGATAGATCGCTAGAAACAACGGAATCCCCATGCCTACTAACAAAGTCATCTACCTCGGAATCCTGATTGTTGCCGCGTCGGCCCTTCTGTGGGCGGGTTACCAAATCACGAATATAGCGTTGTTGATCTTGCCATGGTCTGGAGGACTCGGTGCTCTCATTATCGTCATCGGACTGGTGATGGAGCTGCGAAAGAACAAGGCTTTAAAAGATCAGGAACGATCTGGGGTAGAAAACCTGGGCCAAACCGATCTGTAATATAACTTGGCCAAATAACCTGGTACTCACTTTCGGCAGACCAGCGCTGTCATAACTGAGCACATTTCTCACCTGCGTGACGCCGAAGCTGTACATGGGCTGGAGCGCGCTGGGCTATTAGCGAGCATTCAACAAAGTCAGCCACTTCCTCCCATGGCCTCTATGGGCAGCCGTCACTAAGATGCTTCTTAAATTGCTGGTCGGCGCTACTCTTTGATTGACCGATAGCTCCCGTATGCAACCTTTCGTCTCCATTAGCCCCGCGAAAGGTCATTGGCAAAACTATTTCCGTTTTCAGACGTTTGCCTTATTGGTCGGCTCAACCAAGCGGGAAGCCAGTCAAACCAAACGGATACAATAGACAACATGACGACTTTATTAGCAGCTACCGCCTTCATGCTGGTTGGCCAAGCCAACTATGATGCAGGCGACATCGTGCAAAAGGGAATCAAAGACATTTCTTTCACCGCCAGGGTTGATTTCGGCAACCAATATGAGTTGGCGAAGATCAACAAGGACTTCGGAGACTCCTATCGAGTCAGTTACTCGCTGATCAAGACCAAGGAACCTTTCAAAGTGCGCGTTGAGGGCAAGGTTGGCGATACGACGGCTCTCTATATACTAAACGGCACCAAACGCGTGTACTCCATACCTCGCCTAAAGTTGAAACAGAAAGAAGACGTCGCTAAAGGTCCGGGCAAGCGCCAGACTTATCTCGACTTCGGACTTCTTACGCCTTCGCTGACAGATGAGCTGTTCAACGCTGATTTCGTCCGAGTGGACCGCGCCACGAACGATCTCGTTTTCGACCTGACCTATAAGAAAAACGATAAATCGCGGCATCGCGTGTGGGTCGATCCGAAGAAGAAAATCGTGACGAAGCGCGAATGGTACAACCAAAAAGGAAAGCAACTGGCAACGTTCTTCTACGAGAAGCCCGTTGAGATCGACGGCGTCTGGATGTCGACCATGGCGACGGTAAAGAACGTCGACAACAAGAAAGCAGGCGTCCTACTTTATGAGAATATAAAGGTCAACCAGGGCATTAGCGACTCCTTGTTCGACATCGATTAGATTGCTAAATCGGCTAAGTCGGCCGAAGCTAGACATCCTCATGCCGCCAAACGCAGCGAGAGGATTTTTTTTATTATCTTGTCCTTGCTTAGGTGCACGCCTGTGAGCCAAGAATCCTAACAATAGGATGGCTGAACAGACTCAACATATTTGCTGCTATGTCTTTATAGAGTGTTCGACGCCTTCGCCCATTCCATTTTTTCTGAGTTTTTTTTCCAAATTCAAAAGATATGTGTTATCATGTTCTTGTCTCTGTGAATACGTATTCACAAGCGTAGAAGCGGAGTGTCTTGACAGAAATCAGTACCTATCGTTTGAGCTCCCATATTTGGCTTAGCGGAGCGGCTGGAGAACGCGGTTGGTCTTCAGAACGCAATAATCGTCTTGAGTGCAGTTTGGCGGCTTGAAATAATCTCGTCGAGGAGATCTGAAGATGAAAGTTAAAAGTGGCTTTACGCTTATTGAACTTCTTGTTGTTATTGCGATCATCGCAATTCTTGCAGCTATTCTATTCCCTGTTTTCGCAAAGGCCAAAGAAGCGGCCAAGAAAACCTCCGACCTGTCTAACCTTAAACAGAATATGACGGCGACGCTCATATACTCCAATGACTACGACGACTATATTCCGCACACCAACTGGCAAGAGGACTATGTGTTCGCCGCACGCGTATTGCTGTATACAAAGAATAGGCAGATTTTTAAGAATCCGGCTAGCTCATCGCAGCGCGGCTCAGTTCAGCGCCAAAAAGCCGAGAATGGCACTGACAACTACATTCTTGATCCGGCCGACGGATGCGTTGGACTCGGCGTCTCTACCCGGGGACGAAACAACTATTTCGACGACATCTATCCGGCCATTGACTACCGGCTCAACCCGAATATCTTCGGTTACGACGGCCGGGTATGCAAAGGCAAATACAACTACTTCGCTCCTGCGCCGAACACCACGAACGGCGGTCCTGGTGGTGAAGGAGTTGAGGGAGTCGGTACAGGATCATTGACATTCGTCAACATTTCCAAGGTCGTGCTTTGGACGGATTTCCCACCGGTGGGCATCGTCTGGCCAGGGAACCAAACTGGATTTGAAGGTTTCTGGGGTCTTAAGACCGGCCACTTCGCCGACGGCAACAACGCTGCTCACATGGACGGCCATGCCAAATACTATAAGACCACGCAGATGCTTCCCAACATCAAGAGCGACGGCACTCTCCTCTATTCCGGGACTTGGTGCGGCGGAGAAGGCGGAAGCTGCCCATACGGCGCTGATTGGTCTGGCGGAGCTCCGCACCCCGAGCAGAACGGAAAGGCATTCAACTGGTGGGGAACCAACTACGCCAGCCTCGATAACCAGTAAGCTGAATAAGTTCAGTAACGTTCGTTGCCTGTCCTTTGCTTAAGCATGGGGCAGGCAATAGCCTGAAGCGCCATTGGAGGCAGCATAGAAATGAAGAAAGGGATCAATGTTGTACTCGCCGGAGCACTTGGCCTGGCGATCATCGGATGTAATGCAGGTTCAGTTCCTCGCGGAATGACTCAAGACGATGCGAAAGCCCGCATTGCCAACATGAAGCCAGAGGACCAAATCAAGTTCTATAACAGCAGCCCGATGCCTCAGGCCGAAAAAGAAAAGAAGTTCAAAGAAATCGAAGAAAAGACGGGCGTGAAGGCCGCTGATGTCCTTAAGGGTCAACCCAGCCTGCCAGCCAGCCATTAACCGACGTGGTTACCTTAGCGCTTGTTGCCGCAGGTTTGTGCGGAGTAATGGTTAGCTCGATCGCGCCTGACCAATATGAGTCGAAAGTTCAGACGTTGCAGCGCCGATCGAACGACTGGACGATCGGCCCCATCGTTTACCATGTTTTTGTCGATCGCTTCGCTCCGTCTGCCAATCTGGAGGCAAAGAAGGACCTTTATCAAGCGCCGCGGCGTTTGCGATCTTGGTCGGACTTGCCCAAGCCGGGGATCAAAACCAACCTCGGCGTTTACAGCCATGAGATCGACTTCTGGGGCGGCGATTTCAAGAGCCTTGCCTCGAAACTCGGCCATATCAGCCAGATCGCAGATGTGCTCTACGTCAACCCGATCTTCGAGGCGCTGACGAACCACAAATATGACGCCACGGACTACCTCAAGATTGATCCTCAATATGGTTCTTTGGCCGAATTTACTTCGCTATGCCAGAAATTGCACAAGAACAAGATGCGACTGGTTCTTGACGGCGTTTTTAACCACTGCGGCAAGGACAATTCTCTGTTCAAACAGGCTCTAGCAGACCCGGCATCGCCCTATCACAAATGGTTCACCTTCGATAAATCCCTGCCCAACGGCTACAAAGCTTGGGCGAACGTGCCGAACCTTCCCGAAATCAAGCTGGAAACCAAAGCCGCACGAGACTATCTTTGGAATAACAAGGACTCCGTTGTGGCGACATGGTTGAACCGCGGAGCCGACGGTTGGCGCCTCGATGTGGCACATGAACTCGGCTTTGAATACCTCACCGAATTGACACAAGCGGCCCATCGCCACAAGAAGGGAAGCGTTGTCATCAGCGAGGCGTGGAACTATCCGGCCAAATGGACCCAAGCAACCGACGGCATCCTCGGCATGTTCACGGGTCGGCTCATCCAGGAATTGGCAAAAGGGAACATCTCGGGCCGTCAAATGGGTGAAATCGTGCGCCAATTGATTCAAGACTGCGGAAATGAGCCTCTCATGCGATCTTGGATTGTATTGGGCAACCACGATACCGACCGTCTGGCGACCGTCTTGCCGAAAGCAGAGGAAAGGCACTTCGCCCAGGCCGTCCAATTCGTTCTACCCGGAGCGCCACTGGTCTATTACGGTGATGAGATTGGCATGACGGGCGGCAGCGACCCCAGGCAGCGCGCTCCGATGGATTGGTCCAAAGTCACCGAAGACAATGTCGATCTGGCTTGGTTTATGAAGCTTGTCGCTATGCGGAGATCAAATCGGGCTTTGAAGATCGGCGACACAAGGCCGCTGGTCAGCGAGAAGCTTTTTGCGATGCTTCGCACAACCGAAAAGCCGCTCGAAGCCACGATCATTTTGGCCAATCCGACCGACGAGGCAGTCACCGAGACATTGGTCGTCCCCGAACCGACGCTCATGGGCTGGACATTGCTGAACGACAGCCTATCCAAATACTCCCTGAGGGTATCTGCCGGACTCATTCGGCCCACGGTTCCTGCTAAAACGGTGATGGTCCTGACCATCGACTCAGAGCCTTCGCAACGGACGCAATATAAGCGGATGAAAGACGGAGATTAGCCTTTGAAGTTTCATCCTGAGCGAAGCGAAGGACCCGACTGGACTCGCCGCTTGCTTCGCCAGGAAAACGCAAACTATCCACTCAGCAGCAGTCGCCGGAAGGCTTTCCCCGGCGACTAGCCAATTCACGTTCTTTCAACCAAATACAAGTACTCCTTCACGTGCAGACTCCTCCCGCTCAGGTTTCGGCTTCCGCGGAAGGCGTTATAGCGCGTCTCCAGCGTCTCAACCTTGCCCATTCCCGAGAGAAGCGAGAGCATCTCATCACAACTGATGAACCCCTCCGAGTTGAACGATATGAGCAAGAACTTGGAGTCTAAACTGGACACCAGGTTAGAAAGTGTGGAAAACGCCTGTGGCCTCTTGTTATACGGCGATCTCTGCCAATCGGCAGGTATTCCAGACACAGAACTCACAGCCAACGGCCTCTTATAATCGCAAAGAAGGTTCAGCATGAAGTAATTCGATCCATACGGGTGCTGGTTATAAGGCGGATCGATATAGGCTACATCAAATGAACCTGCACGTAAAGCCAAGTCGTTTGAATCTTTGCAGTAAACTTGCACATCGCAACAGAAGCGGCTAAGTATAGGCATCTGTAGTTCTATATTGCCGAGAATGCGCAGCAGCGCGTCTTTTCCGGTTCCGCCGAACTGTCCGACCTTTGTCGCCCGATTCTTGTGGAAGCCCTTAAAGACTCCAGAGGTGTTCGCATGAACCGACGCCTCAGAAAGCAGAGGTCCAAGAAAGAACGCCTGCAGATGGTCCGGGACACTAGAAATGAGCCTCCGGCAAGTGTCCAAATACCGCGCGTTACGGGGAGTATAGAAGCACCTCTCGCTGGGCCGAATTGCTTCCATATCTTTCGGTGCATATAGCTCGGTTATGAATCCAGGCTGTAGCAAGTCCTCAGAAAGCCGCGAACGTAAAAGAGTAAAGCAGCTCTCCAACTCGTTCCAGTCCACATCGCATCGATTGGCTAGGTAGCACTTGTTCGTTACGAACGAATAATTCTCGATATCATTAACGGCCAGACGGCTAGCGAACTGCCTGAGATAGCGCGCCGCGACTCCGCTCCCCGAGAACACATCGAAAATCGACAGCTTGTCCTGTCCAAGCCTCTCCCAAACGCGCTGAAGGCCCGTGCCGATGAAGGGAAGCAGCGCGCGTTTGCTGCCGATATACGTGATCAGCTGCTCGGTTAGATACCTGGGATCCTCCTGCATCGGTTCATAATCTACCAGGAACGCGTTTCCGGAGCCCTAACCCTTGCATTTCGCGTGAAACTTGGGTATAACATCACGGTTCAGGCAAAACGTCCTGAGACACGCACGGCTTCCAGTCGCTGTCGCCGCCATCCCCGAGCGGGCAATGGCATCCCGAGCGCCGGCTAGACGGTCGAAGCTGAAGCGAGGTTTTCGCGTTATTTCGCGCCAACACGTTTCCGCGTGCAAGATAGGAGAAGTTAGATGCTCCCAGGAATATTGGGCACAAAAATAGGGATGACTCACCTCTTTACGGAAGAGGGCAAAATGGTACCGGTCACTGTTATTCAGGCCGGCCCCGTGTTCGTCACTCAGCTTAAGACCGAGGACAAGGACGGCTACACGGCCGTTCAAGTCGGTTATGGCGAAGCCAAGGATAAGAACCTGACGTTCCCCAAGTTCGGCCACTTGAAAAAAGCAGGCCTTGCAAAGAACCTCAAAACGCTTCGCGAGTTCCGCGTGGATAACACCGACGGACTGGAGCTCGGTCAAGCGATTACAGTAGAGATGTTTGAAGCCGGCGAAAAGATAACGGTCACCGGCAAGAGCAAAGGCCGAGGCTTTGCTGGCGGCGTCAAGCGCTACCACTTCAAAGGCCAGCACATGACCCACGGCTATATGACCCACCGACGACCCCTCGCCAACGGCGCTACGGGTCCGCAGAGAGTCTTCAAGGGCTCACGCCGACCCGGCCACATGGGCGATGCAACCGTTACCCAGAAAGGCCTCAAGGTCGTGAAGGTGGATGTCGAAAGGAATTTGCTGCTCGTCGATGGTAGCGTTGCCGGTCCGAACGGCGCGCTCGTGGTCATCAACAAGGCGGCGAGGTAATCCATGGCAACGCTAGAAGTAAAAAGTAAAGAAGGCAAGAAGGTCGGTTCGGTCGACCTTAGTCAGAATCTTGCCGCAGTGAAGCCGGCCGCAGCCGTCCTCCACCGCACCGTTGTTGCCGAAGAGGCCAACAAGCGGCAGGGAACGCAGTGCGCGAAGACTCGAAGTGAAGCCAGCGGCGGCGGAAAGAAGCCGTATAAGCAGAAGAAGACAGGCAACGCCCGACAGGGAACCCGCCGAGCTCCGCAGTTTGCACACGGTGGCATGGCACTGGCCGTTAAGCCGCGCGACTACGAAAAGAAGGTCAACCGCAAAGAGCGAAGGGCCGCCATCATGGGCGCGTTCGTCGCCAAGGTGGAAGCCGGAGACGTCGTTGTTGCCGATGCGATCGTGTTCGCAGAGCCGAAGACAAAGCCCGCCAGCGATATGCTGAAGGCTTTGGAGCTCTCGGAGACGCGAAGAGTGCTTGTGATCCTGCCGGCTTACGACGAAGTCACCTATAAGTGCTTCCGCAACCTTCCCAACGTGACGGTCCGAACGGCCCCGAGCGCTGGCGAAGAGAAAGCGAAGACGGTCACTTTCTCAGCGCGCGACATCCTCGTGGCCCACAAGGTGCTTATCGCTAAGGATGCGCTCGCCAGGATCGAGGAGGTTTGGGCGAAGTGAAGCAACCCCACGAAATTATTATCCGGCCGCACATCACCGAGCAGTCGGTGCAAGGCTCATACGGCGATCCCGCGATCAAGAGTGAAGAGGATCTTGTTCGGAAGTACACGTTCATCGTAGCTCCGAACGCCAACAAGATTGAGATCAAGAAGGCCGTCGAAGCCATCTATAACGAAGGCAAAAAGAAGAAAGAAGAGCTGATCGAGGTTACGAGCGTTCGCACGATAACCATCAAAGGCAAGAGCCGAAGAGTCGGACGATCTGTCGGCTACCGAGCCAATCGCAAGAAGGCGATTGTAACGCTTGCCAAGGGTCAGATGCTGGAGGATTACGGAGTCTAATATGGCCACCAAACAATACAAGCCAACATCGCCCGGACGTCGTTTCATGATCACTTCCTCGTATGCGGAAGTGACCAAAGGCAAGCCGGAAAAGAGGCTGACCAAGGGTATCTCAAAAACCGGCGGACGCAATGGCACCGGCCGCATCACCTCCTTCCAGAGAGGTGGCGGAAACAAGTCGCGCTACCGAGCGGTAGACTTCAAGCGGGATAAGGACGGAGTGGTTGCCAAGGTAGCCGCGATCGAATACGATCCGAACCGAACCTGCCGAATTGCTCTGCTCCACTACCTGGACGGCGAGAAGCGCTATATCCTGGCTGCGAAGAACCTCGAAGTCGGAAACAAAGTCATCAGCGGCGACGAAGTCGACATTTTGCCTGGCAACTGCCTTCCGCTTCGCAACATCCCTCTCGGTACGCTCGTTCACAACATCGAGCTTCAACCGAAGAAGGGCGGCCAGATCGTAAGGTCTGCCGGCGGATCGGCCCAGGTTATGGCGAAAGAAGGCATGTACGTCACCCTTCGCCTGCCCAGCGGCGAAATGCGCATGGTGCACAACAGCTGCCGCGCCACCATCGGTGAAGTCGGCAACGCTGAGCACGAGAACGAGCAGCTTGGAAAAGCCGGCAAGACCCGCGGTCTCGGCAAGAAGCCCCACGTTCGCGGCGTTGTAAAGAGTCCTCGCGACCACCCACACGGTGGTGGTGAAGCCAAGTCGCCCGTCGGCCGCAAGAAAGGTCCTGTCGACCGTTGGGGCAACAAGGCTCTGGGTACTCGAACGCGCACCAACAAGCGCACCACCAAATTTATCGTTCGCAGGAGGAACGGCTAGTCCGGGCCTCCGGGCCAACTAGGGAGTCGGTTGACTTATGGCTAGAAGTTTAAAGAAAGGCTTTTTCATCGACGGACACCTTTTGAAAAAGGTGAACGATCTGAACGACAAGGGTGACAAGAAACTGATCAAGACGTGGTCTCGTCGTTCGACGATTATCCCCGACATGGTCGGACATACCTTGGCTGTTCATGACGGACGGAAGCACGTTCCGGTCTTCGTGACTGAGAACATGATCGGGCACAAGCTCGGGGAGTTCGCGCCGACCCGCACTTATCGCGGCCACGGCGGCTCGCTTCCCGAAAGGGGAACAAGGATTCGCTAAGGCAGACAGGTGCCCCTGCGGGGTATCCTAGAATGCTTTGACTGAATCCCCCGGCAAACTAATTGGGATTAAAACGGCTTAGACAATGGAAGTAAGAGCGATAGCTAAATATGTGCGGGTGCAACCTCGCAAAGTCCGAATCATCGCGGACGAAGTTCGGGGCAAAGATGCTGGTTACACAGTGTCTCTGCTGCGATACCATCCCAGCAAAGGCGCCCGAGCGCTTCGCAAGGTGCTGGTAAGCGCAATGGCCAATGCCCAGGAAAACCATGGGCTGAGCGCCGAGGGTCTAAGGATCGCTGAGATTCGAGTGGACGAGGGTCCAAGAATCAAGCGCATCCAGGCCAGAGCGCAGGGCCGCGCAAACCGCATCATCAAGAAGACGAGTCATATCACAGTGGTTGTCGAAGATTACGAACCGGCAGCCAAGGTGAAGCCGCACGGCGCCAAGCCGAAGCCGAGACCGACCTTCGCCGCTCCGAAACCCGCAGCTAAGAAGGCTAAGGCCCCGAAAGCTGAGAAGGTAGCCGAACCGGTCGAAGAGCAGAAGGTTGAAGCCGTCGAAGAGACTGCGCCGGAAGCTTTCGAAGAAGTTAGCGCTGTCGAGTCCGCCCCTGAGGCTGGCACCGAAGAGAAGGGAGCTGAATAACTTTGGGTCAGAAGATACATCCAGTAGGTTTTAGAATTGGCGTTATCCGCGGCTGGGATAGCCATTGGTATTTCGGCAAGAAAGGCTACAAAGACGCCCTCTTGCAGGATTACAAGATTCGCGAGTTCATCAAGAGGCAATACGGCCTTGGCAATATTTCTCGCGTCGAGATCGAGCGCGCTGCCAACCGCATTAAGGTAACCATCTTTACCGCGAGGCCCGGCGCGATCATTGGCCGCGGAGGCAAAGGCATCGATGAACTTAGCGACACGCTGAACCGAATGGTCCGCCGTGCCGACAAGACGTCGGTCGTCCAAGTCAATGTTACCGAAGTTCGCCAGCCCGAACTCGACGCTCAGCTGGTTGCCGAGAACATTTGCGCCCAGCTTGAAAAGCGCGTATCGCACCGCCGAGCCATCCGCCAGGCGATGACCCGATGCATGCGCTTCAACGGCCGAGGCATCAAGGTTTTGGTCAGCGGACGTCTGAACGGTGCTGAAATCGCCCGAAGCGAAGGCGACAAAGTCGGAAAGATTCCTCTGCACACCCTTCGTGCGGACATCGACTACGGCGTAGCCATCGCTCGAACGATGTACGGCGCGATTGGCGCGAAAGTGTGGATCTATAAGGGCGAGGTTTTGCCCGAAAGAAGGATGTCGCCTGAAGAGCGCCGAACGCGCAGGACTCGCGACACTGACGAACCAACCCAGGAAGTGAGCGGCGATGTTACTGCCTAAAAGAGTTAAGTTTAGAAAACAGCACCGCGGCCGAATGAAGGGCCGAGCCCATAGTGGCAATACGATCGCGTTTGGCGATTTTGGACTCGAAGCCCTTGAGGCCGAGTGGGTCACAAACCGCCAGATCGAAGCCGCTCGTATCGCCATGACCCGATACATCCGCCGCGGCGGAAAAGTCTGGATTCGCATCTTCCCGGACAAGCCGATAACCAAGAAGCCGCTCGAAACCCGTATGGGTAAGGGTAAAGGCCCAGTCGAAGGATGGGTTGCCGTTGTAAAACCTGGCCGCATCCTCTTCGAAATGGACGGCGTGCCCGAAGAGCAGGCGAAGGAAGCCATGCGTCTTGCGATGCACAAGCTTCCCATCAAGTGCCGCTTTGTTACCCGTGCGGAACAAGAGGCAGTGAGTGCGCCAAAGGATGAGCCTGAGGCTGCCGAGGTGGCTTAAGGAACAACGATATGAAGGATCTTAAAGCGAAAGATATTCGAGAGAAGTCCGTACCGGAGCTAGAAGAGATGGTTCGGCAAGAGCGAGCGGCTCTGTATAAAGCGCGACGCGACCTGGTTTTCCGCCAAACGACGGATACCACTGGCCTCAAAGTGCGCCGACATAACATTGCCCGCCTGCTGACGGTCATCTCTGAGAAGAAGCGCGGGGGTGCGCAATGAGCGAAGTCGTAGAAACCCGCAGCAGGCGCAAAGTCAGAACCGGCGTGGTCGTGTCCAACAAAATGGATTTGACGGTCGTCGTGCGAATTGAGCGCCGCGTCCAGCATCCGCTGTACGGCAAAGTCGTTGTGCGGTCGAGCAAGTTCAAAGCCCACGACCTGCATAAGTGCGACATCGGTGACAAAGTAGAGATTATGGAGACCCGCCCGATCAGCAAAGACAAACGATGGCGAGTCACCCGAATCCTCGAAAAAGTGAAGTAATTTGGCGACAGGCCGTCGCAAATGAGTTAGGACAGGGAAATGATTCAACAGTTTACGAGGCTTAAAGTGGCAGACAACTCGGGAGCGCGCGACATTATGTGCATTCGCGTGCTAAAGGGTTCTCAGCCAAGGTATGGAAAGGTTGGCGATGTACTCGTCGGCAGCGTCAAGGTTGCCACGCCGAACATGCCCGTTAAGAAGGGCGACGTCGTTCGCGCGGTTATTGTTCGCACCAAGAAGGCGATCCGCCGTGCAGACGGTTCTACCTTGCGGTTTGACGACAACGCATGCGTCGTTATCAACCCGCAGACAATGGAGCCGAGAGGCACCCGTATCTTCGGACCGGTCGCACGAGAGCTTCGTGATAAGAACTTCATGAAGATCGTCTCCCTCGCGCCGGAGGTGCTGTAATGACGAAAAAAGAAATCAAACAAAGAGAAGCCGGCGTCAAGCTGAAAGTCCGTAAGGGCGACTCAGTTCGGATCATCTCGGGCAAGGATAAGGGCCAGCAAGGCTTCATCGCCATGGTCCTGCCAAGGAAGCAGAGCGTTATCGTGCTTCAAGCCAACGAAGAGAATCCGGACCAGCCATTGCCGCTGAACGCTGCTGTCAAGCACAAGAAAGCGAAGTTTCAGGGCGAGAAGTCGGCACGAATCCGGATTCCAGTACCCATCCATGTCAGCAACGTGATGGTTATAGATCCGAAGACCGGCGAACCGACCCGCGTCGGACGGCGCAAAGAAGGCGACAAGGTCGTCCGCTATGCCAAGAAGAGCGGCGAGCTGATTCCCGATGAGCCCGTAATGGAGAAAGAATAGTCCATGGCTAAGAAAGACAGTAAGAAAGAAGCCCCGGCGGCGCAAGTGGCATTGCCGGAGCCTAGGCTGAAAAAGGTTTATAAAGAGAAAGTCCAGGCAAAGCTGATGGAGCAGTTCAAGTTCAGCTCCGTGATGCAGACTCCTCGGCTGACCAAGATCGTCGTGAGCATGGGCACGGGCAACTCGGAAAAGGACTCGAAGCATCTTGAGAACAGTATTCGAGACCTCCAGCTCATCACGGGACAGAAGCCGGTCACCACGCTCGCGAAGAAAGCCATTTCGAACTTCCGCCTGCGACAGGGCATGAAGGTCGGTTGCATGGTCACGCTTCGCGGCAACCAGGCTTACAACTTCCTGGATCGTCTGGCCACGGTGGTTCTGCCCCGTATCCGCGACTTCCAGGGCCTCTCGCCCAACTCGTTCGACGGACGCGGCAACTACGCGCTCGGTCTGAAAGAGCAGCTCGTGTTCCCCGAGATACCGTATGACACGTTCGACCGAATCCGCGGCATGAACATCGTCATCTGCACCTCGGCCAAGAACGACGACGAAGCCCGTTACTTCCTGAAAGAAATGGGCATGCCTCTTCGCGAGAAGTAAGCTTTAGCTGAACGTAAACTGTAACCCCGGCTCTTAGGATTTTCTAAGAGCCGGGGTTTTTTTGATCGGCTAACTGCCAGGAATCAATTACAGCTTGCGAGTACGCTCGCTCTCCCACCCAACTACTGGGTTGCGGGAATACCCCTCGTCATACGTAAACTGTCATTCCTTACCCCTTAACCCTTGCGTCCTACATCTTACGTCAAACAGGTCTCAGTGAGTACCCTCGCCCTCCAACCTAGGTAAGATTGCGATGCCAGAATGGTCAAGGGTCAATGGTCAATAGTAAATCGTAAATGGTCAAGCCCGACCAGAAATCAGCTCGAACAGCGCCTGAGCGGCCTCTTCAGGTCCCTTGGCTTCGAACCCATCGATTCCCAGCCGCGTTCGCATATGGGCGACATACACACCTGAATCGAACGCCGCTTTGAACACTTTCTGGGCCAGAACATCGTGTTCTGACTGATACTGAGTCGGGCCGAACACATTCGCAAAGTAAGTCTGCGTCAGACCGGTTGATGTTGTCGTTCCTTTCGCCATCGCGCGGCCGCTGCCAAAGGTGTCTAGCGCTTCCTCAACAGTGTGCATCTTCTGGATGAGCAGATGGTTCTCGTCCACCGGCTCGTAGTTGTTCGCATAGAGCAAGTAATCGACCTTGTGGCCTCGAAGGACTTCGGAAAGAGTCGTCACCGGGATAATGACGCGGGCATTGACCATGTGCGGGTTGTGAAAAATGGCACGGTCGAGCTGAGTGAACGCATAGCCGCTACGAAGGTCGTCGAGACGGATGAACGCCCCGATCTCGGTGCCATATCCGCGCAAATGTCCTTCCTTGTCAACTTCAATCGTACCCATGTCGTCGGCGATGATCGTTAACTGTCGGAGCTGCTCATCGCCCAGGACTCGGAATGCCTCAATTGACTCGCTCTTGCCGGTTGCGGTGTCGCCAAGCAACAAAACGTTGGCGGCCGTGCCGTTCTTCAGCTCAATCCTTACCATGGCTCCATGGAAAGGCATCAGCCCGCGCTTGATCATCACGATGTTGTGCAACGTCAGCATCATCTTTTTGATGTAGCCGAAGTAGCCGAACCGATCCTCGCACGGAATGGCGGCGGTAAGCACGCCGTTTGCCGAGTCGTCGAAGAAGACAGTCGGCAGATCGCCATATTGAACCATCGAAGCTGGCGGCACTCCAAACATAAAGATCGCATCTGGGCCCTTCGCGATCTGCTCTTCTGTTGCCAGTTCAAATAAGTTGCACATCGTGCAGCCCAGACCGATGAACTTTTGGTGGATGTAAGTGAAGACGACCAGCGGACCGACTTGCGCAGGATAGCACAGCCATTCGCTCTTGTTGACAGACAGACCTTCAAGTGGATTCGAATCCACTCGCTGGAACTCGCCGGTGCGCTTGTTCATCGGCGGCCGCATAATCAGCGGCGGGTTCAGTAGAATCTGTCGGATGAGTGGAATTCCCCCGAGGAGCTCGGAGTAGACCGGAGGGCACGGCCAGTTCATGTCAACGGCAATCAGCCCCACATTGCACCCAGCCGTGACTTGGCGGTAGACAGTTGGGTGGTCGCCGGTGATGTTCTCGCAGATATCGCGATAGAGCGCGCGGATCAAATGACCCAGGTTCTCGATGGTCGAGTTAAAGGTTCGGTAAGGGCGCAAGTCGTGGCTCTCAGGTCCTTCTTGCGAATGGCACACCATAAAACGATCGAAGCCGCGCCAGAAGTTGTAAAGCTCCTCAACGAGTTGATGCAACGCTTCGCGCTCGTTCATCAGGTGGTCGGTGCCCGGAAGCAGCTTGACGAGTTGCTCGACAGTGTTCACAGACAGGGTTCTTAGGATGGCGGCCAACTGATCGACATGCTCTTGTTTGTCCAGTTCAAGCTTTAGGTTTTCAACGAGAGGGGAGCCATGTTTAACGAGCGACTTAGCAAACCGGGAGATAACGTCCTCGAACATATTGCTTGAAACGATCTCGCGCGTGTTCGAACAAATGACTCCGGATGTGTTGAGGATCAGCTGGGATCCTTCTTGCTCTAGTCTTTTGATTAGCATTGGTTTGTTCTCGTAATGGGGCGCATGTGCTCTTAGACAAAAATTGCCGAACCAGGCATTTCTTTATGCCAAGTCCGGCAATTCTTTCCTTGCGTTTCGGTCTGCCGAAGCGCAAAGCAGTAAGAATCGGAGGTCTGCGTCGACAGATCGGGGTTATCCCGTGGCTAATTGTACTCTGATCAAGCCTATTTTGGCTTTGACAACGGGTCGTTTGCGCCTTTAAGGTTTGGTCCAATACCGATCGGAATGAGGCTGCCAGCGAGTTGTCGGCAGCCCCATCTTGTGTTGTCCTATCTCCTTTTTCTGCTGCGGAGCATTGTCGCAAATGCGACAGCAAACGAGATGGCCGCTGCCGGACCGGGCACGCACTGCGAAGTCACATTCCAGTCCTTTATTCGGCCGTTCAGGTTGTAATATTCTGTATTCGGGAAGACAATTTGCTCCCATCCAGGTTGAAAGTTCAGCTGCCAGGTATAGAGGAGCTGGCCTTTGTCCGCGTCGCTGATGATCGACGTTGGATCCCAATATTTGCCTTGGTCGTCGAGCAACGTGATGTAATCGTACTGGTCTCCGCTGCGGTCAGCCAGATCGACCAGCAGATAGACCGACTTGGTCAACGTGTCAGATCGCTGGTTTCCCAGGGTCACCATCGTGTTTGATGTATCCCAATAAGGATCGGCATAGATGCTTGCCATTCGACCGGTCTCTTGGAAAGTAGGCATCAAGATCGAACTTGCCGCGTCCCAAACGTTCCGGTACCAGGCTACGTCATAGTTCATCACTGAGTCGATAGGCTTGTTCAAGCCAGGGCAAAGCGTTTGATAGGCATAAACGTCAACCATGCCTCCTGCCGAATAGTCCGATAGGTGCCAGTTGTTAGCGGCGTCATACCAGGAGTTGTATGTGTTGTCGTCAACTCCGCCTTGGTCGCGGTCCGAGTCGTGGATGACTGTCGGATTTCCATTGGGAGTGCTCGGGCCGCCGCCTATCAGTGTTACGGCATGGCCCCAGTCCGTTCCGCCGAAAGAGATGCCCACATATTGGCAACGCTTGAGTTCGTCAATCAGGAAATCGTAGTCAGACTTGAGAAGATTCCCGGAGTTAAGCCGTTTATAGGTGACATCCGTGTATTTGATGTTGTTCTGAAAGTCGATGCCGGCATTTGGGTTCTTCGCATACTTGTACATGTAGTAATTGATCGCCCACTCAGCCCGTCCGGCGTTCAAAAATCCAAGGTCGCCAACGATTTTGCTGTAGACATAGTCGCCGCGTTGCTGCGCTGTTGCGCCTTGGCCATAGCCGGCCGCCGCCAGAAGGTTTGATGCAGTGGCGATCCAGCAGCTGTTGTCATTAGCGTCGGGCCAAACGCCGTCCTTATTCCGGTCCGGCTTGTCTACGTCTGGAATGCCCGGTTTGGTGTAGATATCTTGGGCCATGGCCAGACTTACTGAACCCAAGACGATCAATGAAATGAGTATCGTGCGTTGCACAACCCACCTCCTTTTCTCAGAGAGAAACAACCCATCGATAAGCCGAACGAGCGGTTCGGCCGAACAGGAAACATGCCTCTAGGGGTTGGGGCATTGGCCGATACGTACATGATATCGCAGAAAACATGAAGATGCCAAATCACAAGATTCCAACAACCTTCAAGCAATTGCCGTTTTTCGGGATCCTTTGCATGGTCTCCGGCATCCTGTAAAGTATGGCCGCTGCAAAACTTAAAGGTCCGATTCTCGGAATATTCCTTGTCTTAGCGCTTATTGCGGGATCGTTCTTTTCCAGCCAGTTATGGAAATCAGAAGAGTCAAAGAAGACAGTGGCCGCAAAGCCTGCCATGACCAAGGCGCAGCAAGCACTCGCCCAAGAGCATGCAACAAAGGACTGGAAGAAGATTCCGATTAAGATGGGTCTGTGGGGACTGTTCTTGGCCGGCAGCTATGTTGCCGTTCGCCGAGGAAATTTCAATGCGCGCAATCGAAAGTGGTTCTATCTCGGTGCCACTGTTCTGTTCGGCGTGGCTCTGGGCAGCGACCCTAGCCCGATGGGGACGGTCAAGGACGCCATCGCCTTATATGCCAAGAGCTCAGCCGTTTTCCCGCCAAGGCTGATTGCCTTATCCCTGTTTCTCCTGACCGTCGTCTTAGCCAATAAGGCTATCTGTTCATGGGGCTGCCAGCTTGGCACGCTGCAAGACCTGCTCTTTCGGCTAAATAGGAACAAGAACGACACCCGTGGGATCATCGGCCAGCAAAAGATCCCGTTCGCAATATCGAATGGCATACGCGTTGCCGTTTTTGCTTCCTTCGTGGCCGTAGCTTTTGTTTTTTCGTTTGACTTTATCGGGGCCGCCGATCCGTTCAAGACCTTCAACCCGGCCAAGCTTGGCCTTGCAGGCGCGATCTTGGTTGGGGCTCTCTTTGTAGCTTCCTTTTTCGTCTATCGGCCCTGGTGCCACCTTGCCTGCCCGTTTGGTCTTTTAGGCTGGGTTTTCGAACGCTTTAGTCGGGTGAAGATTCGCGTGAACGAATCCACTTGCACGAAATGCCTCTCCTGCGCAAAGGCGTGCCCGTCGGATGCCATGCAGGCGATCGTCCTCAAGAAGAAGGTGTTGCCCGACTGTTTCTCTTGCGGCACCTGCATCGACGTGTGCCCAAGCAAGTCGATCTCGTTCACAACGGCAAAAGAACATCAATTGATGGATAAAGGCGGGAACCGATAGTCGTTAACCGGCGTCCTGCTATTGCGCCACTCTCTCTGACGTAATGCCTCGGTACTCGCGAGCATGCGCAATCAAGTTACTCCAGCGAGAGATACGGAAATCGCCGAGGCATCTTGCCTAACCAACCTCCACATCGGATCAATAGGCGCATGCTCCTTAACTTGCACCTCTTTTTCTGTTCTCAGGGCTTCTCGGTCAGATTCGCGATCTTGATGACGTATTCGAGTTCCATCTCGCGGCGAGACCCGCACGATATTGAGTGGATGTCGTCGCCTTCCCAGATCTCATAGCCGTCCGGCATGCCGTTGTCCTCATCCACCATGGCGATCTCAACATAGTCTTCACCGACCTCGTTAACAAAGCCCATGATTCGATCGTGGTCCTCGTCAACTAAGGTCACGATGCGGCCGGCGCCGAAGAAGGTTTTCAGGAAGTCAAGATAGTGCCAAGCGTTCTCGGGCATGTGGAACGGCATGAGGACGGGATCCGTGATTGCTTCACTAAGGTTCTCATGGAATGCCTGCAGCGTGCGAAGATAGTCGTTATCGAAGTGAAAGCGGCCGATCTCGGACAGCTTATAATCCTCTTCGCCGTCGGCCTGTCCGGTCGAGTCGACTTTGGCGATCACAACCTGCGTCGCTGACACCGACCGAACATAACCTGCAAGAAAGCAATCCTTCTCGTCTTTCCAAGGGCTGAAACCGATGAGCCGGCCGAGCGCTTTCGATTCCTCAAGGACCTCTATCAGCCGTTCCGTATAGGTTCTCATTTCAGCTCGGGAAGATCATATCGCGTTCGATAAAGGAACTCGAGTTTGAGTTCGTCTTGGCCGCCGCAGATGATGTGATGGATATCGGCAGCTGCGACAACATAGAAACCGTCGATGCCGCCGCTTTTCGATTCGATGATCCGAAGCTCCACATAGTCCTTGCCGACATTCGCAACCTGGCCGCTTAACTCGTTTTCATCGAAGTCCACAATTGTCACGATTCGATCCAGGTCCTTGGCTTGGTTTAGGTAATCGAGGTCCGCGCTGTCGGCCTTTGGATTGTATCTTGGAAGCGGCCGGATGTCCTCGAATGCCTTGTTGCGGTTCTCGTAGAGAGCCCGTACCCCGCGCATATAGGTGGTGTCGTATTTGAACCGGCTGATGGCGGCAACCTCGCCGAACCAAATGCCGTCGGGCATGCCGTTCGCATCGATCCGCTTAATGGTCAGGCAGTCCTTGTCGAACGATTCGACAAAGCCAACTTCAAACGTGTTCTTGTCATCTTCATCGCAGAATCCCACGAGCATGTTCTGCTCTTGGCATTGCTTAAGAACCGTCAATAGCTTTTCGATATGGTCAGGCATGTTGCGAGTATACATGAGGTTGTCGAGGACTGGAATCGATGGATAGCGATTCCTTGATTAATCACCCGCTTTCCCCCTCCTCGTGATGGTTCGTGCATGAGGAGGGGGACATGGGGGTGGAGCCTCGTGCAGTTCGCATTGGCCTACCTCGGGGTTCGCAACCCCGAGGCAAGCCAAAGACCCTCGATATCTACGGTTTACAGACCTTTCCCATATCCAACTATCTTTTAGGCCTTTGTCGCTGTCGAAACGAAATTCACGCCCAAGATTCCGTGTGAATCGCGTGAATCTAGCGAACCGAGTGAGTTTGGAAGTGCAGTTAGGCCAGCTGGAGTTTGGGCAGGGTTGGTGAGGATCAGTTAAGAGCAAGATTTCGTATCTCGTCCATTCGCGTCTTACGTCCGAGCACAACTCGCGAATACACTCGCCTACCAACCTTGGCATCGTTTTACGAGTTTCATCACAGGTTGAGTCTCGAACACAGACGAAAAGCTTCCTGAGAAATCAGATAAACTATGTTTATGGCAGGGACCTCTGATTTGAACCCATTTCCTTTTGTGATCGGTTTCTTCGCCTTGTGCGGCGTAGTAGCTGCCGTGTGGTATGTCCTCGATAAGCGAAACAAGAAGGAGCGTAAGCTTAAAATGACCGCCTTTGCCGCAAGGTATAAGCTGACGCTGTATGAAGACATGGATACTCCGGTCTTCACCAGTTCGTTTGGTTCTGACGACGGCATCGTTGGCGGCAGCGTCGTCGGCAACGACTTGTGCCGAATGTTAGCGTCCTTTTCCCCCCTTGACAGAGGTTATTCGAAGGTTGTCACCAACGCCGCCACGGGCGAAACGAGCGTGGGAACGCTCTATATGTTCGACTACAAAGTGACAACCGGTTCGAAGGACGATAGTGAAACCAACGATTACGGCATTGTGGCTTTTCGCGTGCCATACCACTTCTCGAAGATAGTCATCTCGCCGGCGGACGTTGCCAGTTTGCTCCTAAAGGGCCTTGTTAGGGACCGCGTTGAGTTTGAATCGGACGAGTTTAACAGGCAATATATCGTGGAGACGGAGAACCGGAAGTTCGCCTTCGACATTCTGCACGCTCAAGCGATGTCCTATCTTTTAGCGCTCCCAAGGCTTTATTGGCAATTCAACGGCCCTTACATCGTTCTGGTGCAAGATGGTCCCTTCGAGTTGAGCACGGTTGGGCAGCTGATCCCGACTGTGCAGAAGTTCATCGAGTTGATACCGGACTATGTGCGCCAGGATATTGGCATTACGCCGAGGTGGACGTCTCTGTTTGAAAGCGCTCTGTAGTCAAACGGACCCGCTAGACCCTGTACCCCTCACCTTAATATCATCTTTCCCTTGACTCTCACGCTTCGCAAGCGGTGGGCGGCGTTCTGCATCTAGTTCCTTGACGGCATCACGTTTCGGGCGAGTTGCCGGCTATCCTCGCAATCGTGTAACTATTGCGTATACTTGATTTGAATGCGGGTGAGATGATGAATGCGTTTCCTATCGTTATCGGCTTCTTTGCCTTATGCGCCGTGTTTGTTTTTGTTTGGACGATTCTGGATAGGCGAAACAAGAAGGAGCGAAAGCTTCAGATGGCTGTGTTTGCCGCTAAACACAGGCTGACTGTCTACGAAGAAGTCGAGGAGACTTACTCGCTTAATCCTCTCGGCGACGGCGACCAGAATGTCTCCGGAAGCGTCATCGCAGGCGATCTCTGCCGTATGTTTTCTAGCTTCTACCCGTTCTATAACGGCCTTTCGTGGGATGTGACGAACGCCGCTACAGGCGATCTCGGATTTGGCGAGTTCTACATGTTCGATCTGAGAATGACGACCTCGCAGCACAATCAAAACGTAGAGACCTATAGTGTAGTTGCCTTCAGGGTGCCCTATTTCTTCCCCAAAATCGAAATATCTCCGAACTGCGCGGTTGTACGCGCGATCGAAAAAGTAATCTCCCATTCCGTCGAGTTTGAGTCAGAGGAGTTTAATCGCAATTACTTGGTGGAAGCTGATAATCCTAAGTTCGCCTATGATCTCTTACACGCGCAAGCGATGAACTATCTTTTAGCTCTGCCGAGACTGTCCTGGGAGATCAACGGACCCTATATCGTGCTTACGCAATACATGCTGTTTGATTTCAACACGGTTAGCGAACTTATTCCTACGGTGCAGAAGTTCATCGAGTTGATACCAGACTATGTGCGCCAGGATATTGGCATTACACCGAGGTGGACGTCTCTGTTTGAAAGCGCATTGTAGACTCACCATCCCCTAGACCCTGTGCCCAAAACCCAAGTATCATCTCTCCCGTGACTTCCACGCTTCGCAAGCAGCGGAACTTTCTTAGCGGCCCCATTTTTGATGGGATTCGTCGCCTGGCCAAGTATTTTGCCAAGTCTGTTGTCGCGATGAAAAGTCTGCTCCGCAAGTGGTGGGCGGTGTTCTGCATCTATTTCCAAGATGGCATCGCGTACCGGGCCAGCGGCCTCATCTGGATCACGACGGACCTGGTGACCGCCGTGACGATGCCGCTTGTGTGGGCCAGCGCAGCGAAGGGCGGACTCATCAAGAACTTCTCGGCCAGCGATTTCGTTCTCTACTACCTCTGCATGCTCCTGCTGACCAGCTTCATCACCAGCCATATCATGTGGGAACTGGCGACGGAGATCAAGGAAGGGCAGTTCTCGTCGATCTTAGTTAGGCCGATCAGCTTCTTCCAATACATCTTCTTCAGGAATCTGGCCTGGCGCGTGATACGGCCGGTGCTCTTTGCGCCGATCTTCATGGTGCTGCTATGGGCCTATCGCGGCTACCTAACCGATGCGCATGTCTATCTCGGCTGGGAGTTTTGGGTTTCGGTGATCCTCGGCCACTTCGTCAGCTACACGTTTGTGGTGATGATGTCGATGATCGCGCTATTCGTGCAGGAAGCCACATCGATTTTCGAGCTTTATTACGTTCCGATGTTGTTTCTTTCAGGACAATTATTCCCCGTCAGTCTTTTGCCGCCGTGGGCGAAAGTGTTAACGAAGGCGTTTCCTTTCTACTACACAACCGGCGCACCAACCGAGATGCTGGTAGGACGTCTGGCCGGACCTGCAATGCGAGAAGCCCTAATCTGGCAGTTGGGATGGATCATTGTCGGGTACTTTCTAGCTAGGATCCTCTGGAAAAAAGGCCTGCGCTATTACACCGGCGTGGGCATGTAGGAGTCCTTCAACCCCACCCGTGAACCCTTACTTGGCCCTTGGCCTCCTAAGGACTGTAGGTCGATTATGAAGCGCGCATTTACCCTAATCGAATTACTCGTCGTCATCGCAATCATCGCCATCCTGGCTGCGATCCTATTTCCAGTCTTTGCGGCCGCGAAAAACGCCGCCAAGAAAACCAAGAGCATCAGCAACATGCGCCAAATCGGCACGGCGACCATGCTCTATATGAACGACTACGACGACAGCACGCCGCCGCTCTACTATTACGATGCGAACGACCTTCACATCCCTTCGACGGACGGCTTCTACTATTGGCCGGTTCTGATTCTGCAATACACGAAGAACAAGGACATCTTCCATTGCCCGAAAGACACGGCGGAAGATGCCGTTGTGACGGACGACCAAGGTCGCAGCCGCTTCGATCCGAACAACAGCCTTTATTACTACATGGTCGGGGCGAACCCCAGCTACGGCTACAACTATCGCTATTTGAACCAGCAGATCATGAATCCGGATCCGAACGGCACGAACCCGACGCCGTTCTACTTCGTCGGCATCTCGGGAGCAACGGGCTTCAATACCGCATCGACGGTGTTGTTCGGCGAAGCAACGATGAAGGATAAAGTGAGTCCTCACGGCGGCGGAACGATCACCAACCCGATAGGCTATTCGCGAATTGAGCCGCCTTCTCGCTGGTCCGGCGCTCCGTCTTCGGCGACGGCTTGGGGCCAGCTTTGGCCTCGGTTCCATTCGGAGTTGGTCATCATCACATGGCTCGATGGCCACACGAAGATGGTCTCGAAGAAGAGCCTGCGGGTTGACAGCACGACGACTGCGGTGAAAGATAAATACTGGAACGGAACCGCGGAGTAAATGCGGAGGATGTAAGACCCCCTCCCCAACCCTCCCCCGCAAGCGGGAGAGGGCAAAGATCGTCGAATATGGACTTTGGAGTTCCCTCTCCCATCTCATGGGAGAGGGCTAGGGAGAGGGGACTACCACTCGCCGGTTTTCATATACTCATCGATGGCCTTCGCGGCTTTGCGCCCTTCGCCCATCGCGAGGATGACCGTCGCCGCACCGAGAACAATGTCGCCGCCGGCGAACACGCCTTTCTTGGTCGTCTTTCCGGTTGTTTCGTCCGCGACAATGTTGCCCCATTTGTTGGTTTGAATATCGGGCGTTGAGGCGGCAATGAGCGGGTTCGGGCCGTTGCCGATCGCCTCGATCACCGTGTCGACCTCAAGCTCGAACTCAGATCCTGGCACAACCACTGGGCGTCTGCGGCCCGAAGCATCCGGCTCGCCAAGCTCCATCTTCATAAGGATAGCTGCGCACACACGGCCTTTCTCGTCGGCCAAGATCTCCTTCGGGTTTGTGAGGATCATGAACTCGACGCCTTCTTCCTTGGCGTGCTCGATCTCTTCGATTCGCGCGGGCATCTCCTCGAACGACCGGCGATAGCTGAGGTAGACGTGGTCTGCACCCATTCTCAACGCCGTGCGCGCCGCATCCATCGCCACATTGCCGCCGCCGAACACGACGACGTTCTTCGAGACAATCGTGGGCGTATCGGTCTTCGGGAAGCTGTAGGCTTGCATGAGATTCGCACGTGTCAAATACTCGTTGGCCGAATAGACGCCGACCCACTGCTCGCCAGGGATGTTCAGGAACACCGGCAGACCAGCGCCCGTGCCCACAAAGACGGCATCGTAGCCTTCTTCGGTAAGCAGTTCGTCGATCGAGTATGTCTGGCCGATGACGGCGTTCAAAACGAACTCAACGCCGAGCTGACTAAGGTAGTCGATCTCTTTTTGGACGATCGCTTTGGGCAATCTGAACTCGGGGATACCGTAGATCAACACGCCGCCCAGCTTGTGGAACGCCTCGAAGACGACCGCTTTGTGGCCCATCTTGGCGAGGTCTCCAGCGACGGTCAAACCAGCCGGCCCCGAACCCACGATAGCGACTTTCTTTCCAGTCGGCACGGGCAAGGGCGGAACCTCCAAAGCTCCTTGCTCGCGCTCCCAGTCGGCCACGAACCTTTCAAGGCGGCCGATGGAAACCGACTGCTCGGGGTCCTTTTTCGCCTTTCCGACCGTGCAGAAGAGCTGGCATTGGGTTTCTTGCGGGCAAACGCGGCCGGTCGTCGCAGGCAAGCAGTTGCACTCGCGGATCTTGGCGGCTGCGCCCTTGAAGTCGCCGACGCGGATCATCTCGATGAAGGCCGGGATGTCAATACCGACCGGGCAGCCTTCGATACAAACCTTGTTCTTGCAATCCAGGCAGCGGCAAGCTTCCACCATCGCGTGCAGTTCGGAAAACCCGAATGGCACCTCGTCGACGTTGCGGCGGCGCACATCGGCTTCCTGCTCGGGCATGTCTTGGCGTGGAATCGCCATCTTTTCTTTGGCCGACATCGTGCCGTAATCTGCTACGATCTTTCGGAGTTCGGCTTCGCTGCTCATTCTTTGCCCTCCTGGACTCCGGCCAATCGGCAACCCTCTTCGCCGATCCGGTGGCCTTGCTCCTCCCATAGATGAAGCGACATCGACTCAGACTCGCTGTAGGCTCTTTGCCTCGCCATCATGTTGTCAAAGTCGACTTCGTGGCCATCGAACTCGGGACCGTCCACGCAAACGAACTTGTTTTTGCCGCCGATAAGGACCCGGCAGCCGCCGCACATTCCGGTGCCGTCGACCATGACCGGGTTCAGCGAAACGACCGTTGGAATCGCATAGGGTCTCGTCAGCTCAGAGACGGCCTTCATCATGACGGCTGGGCCGATCGCCACAACGATTCCCGGTCGGATGCCCTTATCCAGCATGTCTTTGAGTTCGTGTGTGACCAATCCTTTGCGTCCCTTTGACCCGTCGTCGGTCACGATCTTTACCTCGTCGGACACCTTGGCCATCTCTTCTTGAAGGATGAGGAGGGATATGTTCCGTGCTCCGATGATGCTGATCACATGGTTGCCAGCTTGTTTCAACGCTTGAGCAATCGGGTGAAGCGGTGCAACTCCGATGCCTCCTGCGACCATCACAGCCGTGCCGAAGTTCTCGATGTGCGTCGGCTTGCCAAGCGGACCGGCGAGATCGAGGACCTCATCTCCCTCGTTTAAGGAGCACAGCGCTGACGTCGACTTGCCGACGACCTGGATGACCAGCGTGATGGTGCCTGCCTCAGGATCGGCGTCGGCGATGGTAAGGGGAATGCGCTCTCCTCCCTCGTGAGAGCGAATCATGATGAATTGACCAGCCTTTCGCTTCTTTGCGATGCGCGGCGCTTCGATGCGCAACAGCCACACTCTGTCTGCCAGCTCGCGCTTTTCGACGATTCTGTTCACAGATAGGATTTTACTTGGAATGAAGGTCAGGCCGCCGATAGACTCGCCAGTTATGCTGCCGCAGCCGTATTGCCCCGTGCCATAGGGCTCCTTGCGATGTTGGCGGCGATAGATGGTTGTATAAGAAGTAGGCACGGAAGGTTTGTACTCGTGTATTGTGCATTTTCCGACCTTCTGTTAAGCAATATATTTGATGAAGGTGGATAATATAACGCATGTGCGAAAGTGCTGTCAGCTGGTCTGAAGTTGAAATGGAGGTTGTCTCGCGTTGCCGTCAGACACTCGAGGGAAACATCGTGCAATCGCCTGCTTGGGGAGGGAGGTGCGGCATCATTCCAGCGTTCCGGCGATACGAGGGTATTTGGAACTGGGACGCCGCGTTCCATGCCATCGCCGTTTCCAGGTGGGATGCTCAATTGGCCCGCGATCAGTTCGAGATCGTCTGGTCGAATCAGCAGGACGACGGCTCGCTGCCGGACGTGCTGTGGTCGGACGGCCGCCTTGTCAAGGAGTTCGGCAAGCCGCCCGTGATGCCTTGGGCGATTGCTCTGGTGAACCATCGGCATCCGGATCGCGCCTTTATCGAGAGAATGTATCCCAAGATAGTTGCCTATGAGAAGCATTGGATGCAGAACCGAGGCGGTGAAGCCGATGGCCTGCTTCATTACGGCGGAGAGAATCCTGAGTGGGAGTCGGGCTGGGACGATGCGGTTCGGTGGGACGGCGGCTGCTCGAACCTCTGGTGCATCGACCTGAACGCCTTTGCATCCATGATGTACGATGCGCTGATCGAGCTGGCTCTGTTCGTTGGCGAGTCTACTGATGAATGGTCCGGCAAAAGGTCGAAATGGTCCGAGGCGATCGAGAGCAGGCTTTGGAATGAGGAAGTTCAAGCCTACATGGACTACGATTACGAGCATTCTTGTTTTATTGCTGTCTTGACGCCTGCTTCGTTTGTGCCCTTGTTTGCCGGAACGGCTTCAAGTGAACATGCTGAAGCGATGGCGAGACACGCTGCCGATCCGGCTAAGTTCTTCCCGGGAATGCCCACGGTGGCCTACGATTCGCCAGCTTACTCAAACGACTACATGCGCGGTCCGTTGTGGTTCCATGGTTTGGTGTTCGCCGTGTTCGGTTTGCGCCGATATGGCTATGTCGATCTTGCCGACCAGCTGCGTCAGAATGCATTGAAGTGGGTTTACGATGCAGGAGATCCGTATGAGTTCTATAACTCAAGAACAGGCGAACCAGGAGTCGGAGCGGCGGCGCGGTTCGGGTGGACATCGGCGTTTTGCATCGAGATGATTGAGGGATGGGAGGATGAGTCGTTCTGTAGCAAGGCACTTGACAAATAACGGCTTCGCGCCGCCGCCGTGCCGTCGATTGGGATCCATAGGCTGGAAGCCCGTTGTGCTTCAGAACCCCCTTCTCAGTTCGCTTCGCTCACTGGTCTTCCCCCTGGCTTTGCCAAGGGGCAGATTGAGTCGATCTCGTCAGCACCCGCCTCCATGGGCTGGGAGCCCATAGCACAGCCCCAAAAAGCAATTCCTCACTAACCCTCACAAACCCGTACAAATCCGAACTACTCCATGGGCTGGAAGCCCATGGTACGCCTCTAACCCAACGATGGCGGACGTGACGCGTTGAACACCACACAACCCTTCATCTTCGGCTCAATGAACGCATAGAAAACCTCGGGTCCGACATGCAGGATGGCGCAGGCGGAATGCCAGTCGTCCAAAAACAAATCCCGAAATGAACGACGAACTTCGCCACGAAGCGCCCAACCCTCAACGGAGTCGGGAGAGCCGTAAATCACGATGGCCTCGAAATGCGTCTCGCCGGGCATGATCAACGACGAAACCCGCGTATCGAAGGGATGCCACTTCGCGCCGTCCACAAAGAATCGGTTTCCAAACGAAGCACGGGGCACACCGAACGTCTTGAAGAACCGCTTGTGCATGTGGCCGGGTATGAAGTTTTCGATGAAGTCTTCGAAAGCCTCGGTGGTCGTATCGTCGTCCATCGCCCGAGGGGTACCCCACAGCTTTTTCCACTTGTCGGGCCGTCCCTCCGGCGTTGCTTTGTTATCTGTTGGCATAAGTTACTGGCGGATGCCTTCTTTGCGCCAGACATCCAAAATGAGGTCGTAGCGCGCAAGAGGCATACCAGTATAGACGCAATTGCTCGTGCTGAATATGTATCCCGGGGCTTTCATGCCTTCCGTCAATGCGTATCTTGCCGATTCGATGCATTCCTCTTCGGTGCCGGTCTGAAGCTTGCCGCAGTCCACGTTGCCGATGAGGCAGACTTTGTCGCCGACCAAACGCACGACTTCGGCCATATCGACGCCGCCTTGAGGATCGAGCGAGTGCAACGCGTGCGGTCCGGATTCGACCAATCGGTCTAGGATCGGCATTATGTTGCCGTCGGTGTGTTTGATGGTGTAGAAGCCCATCTCGCGGTAACCCTTGGTGACCTGGGTGAGGAAGGGAAGCACGAACTGATCGAACCAGGAGAGGGGAAGGAACGGACCGCTGTTAAAGCAGTAGTCCGAGCAGAGCGCAAAACCGTCCAAAGCGCCTTGCTCCTTAAGCTTGCGGCCGTGTTCCAATGCGCCTTCGGTCCAGCGCTTGGCTTGATCGACCATGAAATCTGGCTCTTCGACCATCTTCAGGCTCATCTCTTCCATACCCGCGCCGTCAGGGATTGCGTAGGTCGAATCGCCATGTTGCATCAGGAAATACTTGTCGCCCGAAAGCCGCCGAATCTCGTCCAACAAGCGCTTCTGCTCTTCCAAAGAACCGGGATTTGGATGCACAAAGATCGCGCTGTGTCCGTATTTCTCCGCCGTGTCGATGTATAGCTGGGCTTGGTCGACTCGGTGGAGCTGCCGCTCGGTGTCGCTCATCTGGTCCCATTGGTGGAAGGCGCGCTGGCTCGGATGAACTTTGCCGAAGGCTTCCATGGTCAGAAAGAAAACGAGCTCAAAATGAGGAACCAGACCGGGCACCGGCTTGCGGTCGAGGGCGGACATGAATCGTTCGCGAGGCGTCATGATCCGAGGTTACCCTTATCATTCGACATATGTGGACATGCAGATATGTCTGGTATTAAGGTTGTTAGATCAGTAGTTCTTCGTCAAAGTTAGAACCGATTCGACAAACGCTTTGCCCAGCGTCTTGCATGCGGCCAAGGTTGGCATCGAGTTGGCCGCGGTATGGGACCGTTCAAAATCGTACTTCAGCATGTTGGCCGTTGCGCTGATGCCGTTCTGCTCGGCCAATGCATCGAACAGGTTGTAGCACTTCACATTCGGATGTCCGTTAAGGAAATCGGTGCCTGCAACGTAGTTCGCCAGCAGTCGGGCGTTCAGTGCTTTCGCCTTAGTGGTTTCGAGCCGATGCTGAGGCGGGGGAGTCATCAAGATAAACAGCTTGTTCGTGTGCATGTCTGCGTAGTTGCGAATTGCTGTATAGCTGTCCTTGGCAGCGGTCAGTGCCGCCGCATCGGCGATATTCGATGAGGTAGCTGGCGGCTGAACAATGATGACTTCATGTTTGTCTAGAATCTGGTCGCGGCAAGCAATTGCTCCCGAATCGAGCGAGTTCCACAAATTGGCTTGGCCTGCGGGCGTAAGGTTGTCGCCTGGCACGCCGTAGTTGGTGCCGGTTGCTTTTCCTGCATCGTCCGTCAATCCTTGCGCATTTGTGCCGTGATCCCAGAACTCATAGGCTGTCGTATTCGCTTTGTTGTAGTCGGAGACGGCCGTTCGGATGGCTCCTTCCTTGACCATGTTCGCGCCTAGCTCGGAATGAACGAATAGGATGTTGTTGAGGCCGTGCCCCGATCCCTTTGGAATGACATGGACAGTGGCACTCGCCGTTTTGAGCGGATTGGCATAGCTCTCGGCAATGACATGATAGATGCCGGCTGTATTCGGGGCGGTGTAAGTTCCTGAATCGGGATCGATTGTCCCCCCGCCTTGTTCCTGGACAGACCACGTTACTGTTTGAATGTTGGAGTTGGAAACCGTTGCCTTAAACGCCTTCGATGCGCCAACGATAACATTCGTTTCACTAGGTTCGACTTTGATGGTTACATCGTTGATGCTGTTTGAACCTTCGCCGCCGCAGGACATTAAGGTCATCGCCAACCCGGCAGCCATTAGGGAGCTTAATGCTTGTTTTATGGATCGCATATCTAAATATTTAACGCGTTTGTGCCATAGGAACGTTCACCAATGTGTTGTGATTTTGCGTTAACAAATCGAAAATGATCAGATCGTCAATCCCCGTTGTTCCAAAAGGTTAGCTATAATGTCCTATGCGCCGAACTGCCTTCACGCTCATCGAGCTCCTCGTTGTCATCGCGATCATTGCTATCCTCGCGGCGATTCTATTCCCGGTGTTTGCCCAAGCGAAGGCTTCCGCCAAGAAGATTGCGTGCCTCTCGAATCAGCGCCAGCTTGGCATCGGCCTTCAGATGTATATGTCGGATTACGACGACACCTGCTTCTTTTTCGGCCACAACGTCGACCTTTCTCGCGCTAATCCTACGACGCCGCTGACGGCCACCCGCGAGAACCGATGGTGGAACCAGATTCTGCCCTATACAAAGACACAAGGCGATCTGTTGGTTTGCCCGATGGATAGCGGCAAGAAACCGCACTCTCTTGAAGACGGGAATCCTGTCGGCGAGCCTCTGGTACCGCGTTCTTATGTCGCCAATCGCGCTGCCGAGAACTTGAACCTGAGCGCTGTCGAACAGCCTGCCGATATTATCGTCGTGACTGAGAAGAGTTCGGCTTCGTGGTGTGACGACTCGTGGTTCGAGCCGCCCAAGAACCTCTACAACAAGATTAGCGGAAGCACTGACCTTGGCGAGCCGGTTTTGGCCCTGGCGCGGCACAGCAACGGCTTTAATGCGATGTTCTTCGACGGGCACGCGCAATACATGAACCGCGGCAAGATCCTGAGCAACCCGTGTGGAGAACCGTGGTCGGGCGTTCAGCTAATGCGCCAGTATCCGATCCCGCTGGTTCCGGGCCGCACGCCATGGCATGCCGCCTGTCCCAACTAACGATGGCGACCTTATATCATGTGAGTGAAGAGCCGGGGATCGAGGTATTTGAGCCTCGATTCTCAGAGCTTGTCGGCAATCCCGTGGTGTGGGCTGTCGACGAAGAGCACCTCTGCAACTACTTGTTTCCTCGGGATTGTCCTCGGGTTTGCTATCGCGCAGGCTCGCAGACAAGCGAAACAGATATCGGTCTCTTTTTGCCAGATTCGCCTTCCGATATCGTAATCGCCATTGAGGAAGCCTGGCTTGATCGAGCGGCGGCGGCAAAGCTGTATGCCTACTTGTTTGATTCTGAGACTTTTGAGCTGGCCGATGCTGTCGCTGGATACTTCACTTCGGATCAGACGGTCGTGCCGTCAGGATGCTTGGAGTTCGACACTCCGCTGAACGATCTTGCCAGTTGGTCGGTTTACTTGCGGGTTCTCGGGTCGCTATGGGAGCTGCGGGATGCCGTGGTGGCGTCGACGCTCGATTATTCGATCATTCGGATGCGGAATGCGGCTCCTCGGTGAGTAGGTTTAATCGTCGAAGAGCGACCAGCACTTAGCGTTTCGCCACTTCATGTCGTCCAGAACCAGATCCTTGATTTCGTCTGGCAGCTGCGCCTTCTGCCACTCAAGTTCTTGCTTTCGTCTGTTTTCCTTGGTGGCTGAATCACCGGCTTCCATTACAGCACGAATGGCGTAGGCTGCGGCTCCAAGTTCGTGGTCGGCCATGTGAGCGACAGCAACAGCGTGTCCTGCAGCGCGGGCAGCTTCCTTGGCTGCACCTTCCGCTTCTCTCGCCGCTCGGTGGGCTTCGAAGGCGGCTTCTCTCGCTTGGGTCATCGTGATCTCGCCGCGTGCCCAGGCTCTGGCCTGTTCGATGGCTCGTTGTGGCCGGCAGTCTTTGGTGTGGTTATCTTCAAACAGGTGGAGCACATGCTCTGCACACTTGGCGGCCCAAAGCGCCATGAGCCGGTGATGCTCATCGCTGAGCGTTCCGCCTCGACGGATTGTGACGAATCGCGCGTATCGGGTTCCTTTGTATGGCATCAAGTTATAGGGCATCGGTTGTCTGATAATAACCGGTCTGGAACTCTCGGGATTCAGAATCCTAACAATGTGGAACAGCCATTCGGAAAATTGAAGAGACTGCGATTGAATCGCTCCCATCTTAAAGGCGGATGGAGGAATCGTCGATACTCCTCGGGCATGTGATTACTATGGTGCAGAGGATTCGCTTAGCAATATTGTCATTCCGTACGAAGTGAGGAATCTGACGGATGGTCCCGCTTGTCTGCAGCCGCAAGCGACGACTCCACTCAGATCCCTCGCGTTGCTCGGGATGACAACTTGGCATGCCTCGGGGTTCGCAACCCCGAGGCATGCCAGGTTACTCAGCCGTCTCGACGACAGCGACCGGGTGCGCCGCGGCCTTCCGCTCTTCGCGCTCGCGCATCATGTAGTAGAGAACTGGAACTGCCAGCCGCGAGAGAAGAGTCGAGGCGATTTCGCCGGCCATCAACGAGATCGCGAGGCCTTGGAAGATCGGGTCGAACAAGATCACGAACGAGCCGACAATGACCGCCGCCGCTGTCAGAAGCATCGGCCGGAACCGCGTTGCGCCAGCGTCGATGACGGCCTGCTCCAACGGAACTCCCTGCTTGCGGCGGAGCTCAATGAAGTCGACAAGGATGATCGAGTTTCGGACGATGATGCCAGCGCCTGCGATGAAGCCGATCATCGATGTTGCCGTGAAGAATGCGCCCATGATCCAGTGGCCGGGCAGGATGCCGACCAGCGTCAGCGGAATCGGCGCCATGATGATGATCGGCGTCTTGAAGTCCTGGAACCACGCGACGACCAGGATGTAGATGATGACCATGACGGCCGCGAAGGCGATTCCAAGGTCGCGGAAGACTTCGTAAGTGATGTGCCACTCGCCATCCCACTTCATTTCCGGCTTCTGGCTGGAGAAAGGAAGCCGCGTGGTCAGCACGTTCAGCTTGCCGCCGTCGGCCAGGTCCATCTTGGCGATGGCCTTGTTCATGGCGAGGATCGCATAGACCGGACTCTCCTGTCTGCCGACCACATCGCCCGTCACATAGACCACGGGCATCAGGTTCTTATGGTAGATCGACTTGTCGGTTTGCACCTGGACCGGGCGAACCAGTTCGCTGAGAGGAACCGAATTGCCGGTTTGCGAGGATACATAGATCTGCTCAAGAGCCTCAATTCCGCTCCGCTCGCTTCTCGGCAGGCGCATGCGAATCGGCACGTCCTCGCGTGCGCCTTCGTCGTGAAGCAATCCGATCTGCTGCCCGGAAAGGCTCATCTGAAGGGTGCGATTGACGGTGTCGACTCCGACTCCGATCAAGGCAGCCTTCTCATTGTCAACCTCGAATCGAACGGTTGGCTGGTCGTCGTCGACATACCAGTCCACATCAGAGACGCCTTCGGTCGTGCTGAATACATTCTTAACCATTGAGGCGACTTTCAACCGAGTGTCATAGTCGGGGCCGTAGACTTCGGCGACAAGGGTCTGAAGGACGGGAGGGCCAGGCGGGACTTCGGCAACCTTGGCGCGGACGCCCCACTCCTTGGCAATACGGGCGACTTCGGGGCGGATGCGTTTGACGATGTCGTGGCTTTGGGCTTTGCGTTCGCCTTTGCCGACCAGGTTGACCTGGATATCGGCCTGATAGGAGTTGCCGCGCATAAAGTAGTGGCGCACAAGGCCGTTGAAGTTGAACGGGCTTGATGTGCCCACATAGAGCTGATAGTCCTTGACCTCAGGAATCGTCTTCACGTAGTTTGACAGTGCGCGCGTGGCGGCCGCAGTTTGTTCAAGCGTCGTGCCGGAAGGCATGTCGACGATGATTTGGAACTCGTTCTTGTTGTCGAACGGCAGCATCTTGACGGTGACCTTCTTGAAAATGACCGTGGCAAACGAGCCGAGAAGCAGCGCTCCAATGACGAGGAAGAAGGTCAGCCGGACCTTGCCCGATCTCAATAGGGGCGTCATGATCTGGCGATACACCTTGGTGAGCCAGTCCTCCTTGCCCTCTTCGGCTTCGTGTTCGTGGCTGTGGCCCTTGCCGTCGCGCTTTATGATGCGAACCGCCGCCCAAGGGGTGACGATGAACGCGATGACCAGCGAGAAGAGCATGGCCGCCGTTGCGCCGACCGGAATCGGTCTCATGTAAGGGCCCATCAATCCGCCGACGAACGCCATCGGCAGGATCGCAGCGATGACTGTAAAGGTCGCCAGAATGGTCGGATTGCCCACTTCGTCAACGGCCAGTATCGCCGTGTCGATCGACGATGCCCGTTTGTTCTCCGGCATTCTGTAGTGCCTGACAATGTTCTCGACCACGACGATGGCGTCGTCCACCAGGATTCCGATGGAGAAGATCAGCGCGAAGAGCGTGATGCGGTTGAGCGTATAGCCGTAGAGATAGAAAACGAGGAGCGTCAGCGCGAGGGTGACCGGGATGGCGACCAGCACAACCATCGACTCGCGGCGGCCGAGAGCCATCGCAATGAGGATGGTGACTGAGATGACGGCCAGAAGCATGTGGAAAAGGAGTTCGCCAGCTTTCTCGCTAGCGGTCTCGCCGTAGTTGCGCGTTAGCGTCATGCCGACGCCGGTCGGAAGTGTGGTGCCTTTCAGCGTTTCTAGCTTCTTCTCTATGGCGTGCGCCACATCGATCGCATTGGTGCCTTGGCGCTTGGCGATGCTGATTGTAACGGCGTGCTCAAGGCTGTTCTTTGAGCCTTCTTTCGAGGACGGACCGGTGCCGAACAGCACATAGTTCTTCGGCTCTTCAGGCGTGTCTTTGATCGTTGAAACATCGCGCAAGTAGATTGCTCGGCCGTTGCGCGTGCCGACGATGACGCCTTCGACGTCGGTTACGGACTTGAAGAAATCGCCTGTTTTGACGACGACTTCGCTGTCCTGAGTATTGAATTGGCCAGCCGTTCCCGATGCATTGGTACGATCGAGAGCCATTGCTACGGCATCGGGCGAAATTCCCAAACCCGCGAGTTTGCCACGGTCGAGAGCAATGCGCAGCTCGCGCCGGGGGCCTCCGATGATCGTCGTTTCGGAGACATTGTTAATCTGCTTGATCTCGTTTTCGACTCGCGATGCAAGAAGACGAAGGTCGCCTGCTGGCATCTCGTTCGAGTGGAGCGTGACCGCCATGATCGGCACGTCGTCGATCGAGCGCGGCTTGATGATCGGCTGCGATGCTCCGGGAGGAATCAAGTCGAAATGTGCCTGCAGTTTGTCGCGCAACCTGACGAACGCGGCCTCTTGGTTCTGGCCGACCAGGAACCGGACGACCATCATCGATTGGCCAGGGCTCGATGTCGAGTAAAGATATTCGACGCCGGGCACTTCCCAGACCAGCTTCTCCATTGGAGTGCTGATGCGCTGCTCGATTTCCTTGGCCGATGCGCCGGGCATGGTCACCAGGACGTCGGCCATGGGGACGATGATCTGTGGCTCTTCTTCTCGAGGGGTTTTAAGTACGGCAAATCCGCCGAGGGCGATGGACGCGATGATGACGAGAGGAGTTAGCTTAGAGTTCACGAAGGCCGCTGCAAGCCTTCCTGCGATGCCGACCCGCATGGTTAGTTGCTCCCTTGGACGGTGTCGCCCTCGGTCGCGCCTTCACGGCCGTTCAGCAGGACCTTGTCGCCCGGTTTGAGCCCGGAGAGAACCGCAACGCTCGCTCCGGATCGCTGACCGAGAGTGACCAGGCGCAGTTCTACCATGCCCTTATCGCTGACTGCGTAGACGTAATCGAGACCATCCTTCTGCCAGGTCGACTTCGCTGGCAACATGATCTGCTTGCTGACGCCTTTCGGGAACTTGGCACGGCCGAACATGCCGCTCAGCACGCCGCCGCCGCGCGGGATGTCGGCTCGGACCAGGAACGTGTGCGTGCTCGCATCGCCCTGCGGCCTGATCTCGGCGATCTTGGCTGCCAGTGTTGTGCCAGGCAAGGCGTCCAGGTTGACATCGATGGTTTGGCCCTTGTTGATTCCCTTGATGAGCGATTCGGGGACGATCGCTTCGAGCCTCAGCTTGCCGCCTTCAATGTTGATCAGCGGAATACCTGGAGAAGCCATCGCGCCTGGATCGGCAAGCCGTGCGGAAACGGTGCCGTCGAACGGCGAGACGATTTGCGTGTAGCCCCGGTTGACCTGCGCAAGCCTCAATGATGCTTTGCTTTGGTTAACTTGGGCTTGGGCTGAGTTGATCTCTTTCAAACGGACTGTGGCTTGCATGGCGGCCGCTTCGGCTTGAGCTACTCCTGCTTTGGCTGTGGCATACGCTGCTTGAGCCTGGCGGACAGCCTCGCGTGCGCCTTGAATGTCCTCTTGGCGGGACCCTTCGTCGGCGATGCTCTTGGCCTGAACGGCCGTATCATATTGGGCTTTCGCGACATCGTATTGGGCTTCGGCGGACTCGAACTGCCTTCGAGAGATGGCGTTCTGGTCGTATAGCGATTTCATGCGTTCGTAGTCGGCCTTGGCCAGCTTGAGACCGGCTTCGGCTTGCTTGACAGCGAGGGCCGCTTGGGTCTTTTCTTGAGTTCGAGGACCGCTGAGCGCGAGATCGAGTTTGGATTTGGCTCCGCCGACGGCTGCCTCGGTTTGGGCAAGGGCAGCTTTGGCTTGGGCGATCCGGGCCCTGCTCGTCGACTGCTCCATCTGGGCGACGGTCTTCGAGTTGTCGAAAGCGACCAACGAGGACTTGACTCCGGCTGAGGCGAGATCGACGGCAGCGCTAAGATCCGAGGCTTCCAGGCTAATCAGCGTTTGGCCTTTGCGAACTGGGTCTCCTTCCTTGACGGGGATGCTGGAGACGCGGCCCATGACCTTGGCGGAAAGGGCGGCTTCGAACTCGGCCTTGACGGTTCCTGTAGCTTCGACCCATTGAGGAGCGCTGACCATTTCGACGTCTACTGTTTGGACGTTGACCGTCTTGCCCTTCGGTTCTTCGGCGTGAGATTCAGATTTCTTGCCGCAGCTCGCGACTGCCATCGCGGCGATCAATAAGGCAGGATATAGGATGAAATTCTTTGCCATATCGGAATGCACCTCTCTCTTAGCCCTTTTTCATCTATCTTACATCGTTTCGGGGCTTCTAGTTGGCAAGATAGCCAAATAGATGAGAAGGATTCGCCGGACCCAGGCGGGAGAATGACGAATGACGGAGCCAATTTCAAAACTCGATTCTGGCCAGCGGTGCCACTGGCCTTATGGCCAATAACAATATAGGTCGAGTTATAGAAATGGCGGACGAACGAAGGCTATTCGTCATTGAGAAAAAGTCCGACATATCTGACGGATAGGTTGTGTTGGTATGGCAGGCCCTTCCGGAGCGCCAACGGCGCGATCTATAATAGCCTAGTCCGAAGGCGAAGCCGAAGGGCTAGGAACGGATCATCCCCAATTCTATGAGGGCTGTAGGTCCGAAATAGGCGAAATATACCTATTTGAACCTATCTCGCACCTTCAGCGCTCAATGTTTCATGGGCGCTGCACCTGGGCCTCGCGCTTCGCGCTCAACCCAGGCTATTATAGTCCGCGCCTTTGGCGCTCCGGACATCCATGCCCATCTAGACCACAAAGCTTGCGCAAGATGCCAAGTTATTTTGTTAATGACCATAAGCCTTCGGCTACAAGATTCCGAATCCAGAAACGTAGCCGAGGGCTTCAGCCCTCGCACCTCTTGCGAACGGCAATATGCAAAGCTATATTGCTAATGACCATCAGCCCTCGCAACTCTTGCAGACGACGATATATCAGGTTATAACCTTAATAACCTTAAGACCAGTGGCACCTTCGTTTACCGTTGTCTTTTGTGATTCGCTCGAAGGATAAAGAAGTTGACGCGCCATAATGAAGCCATGTATGCCTTCGAGCCAGACTGGTTGAACCAAGCGCCATCGACCTTTAAGCCGAATCCCTCGCCGCTGCCCATCACAAAAGAGCGGCTGGAACTGGCAATCTCTTGCCTCGACTTGACCACACTCGCCGGCGACGATACGAACGCGCGGGTTGAGAAGCTGGCTGCGAAAGGTAAGGAATACGGCGTGGCGGCGGTCTGCGTCTACCCTGTGTTCGTGCCGGTCGCAGCCGCTCACGGTGTAACAGTGGCTACCGTCAGCGGGGCGTTTCCGCACGGGCTCAGCACGATTGAAGCGCGCGTGAAGGATGTCGAGACCTGCGTCCAGATCGGCGCCGACGAAATCGACATCGTTATTAGGCGGCAGCTAGCCCTGGAGGAGAGATGGGAGGAGCTGTTCGACGAGGTTCACGCGATGAAGAAGGCGGCGGCGGACAAGCATCTGAAGGTCATTCTGGCCACGGGCGAACTGGAAACCCAAGAGCGCATATGGAAGGCGGCGCTGGTCAGCTTGATGGCTGGCGCGGACTTCGTGAAGACTTCGACCGGCAAGGAAAAGGTCAACGCCACGCTTGAGGCAGGCATCGCGATGGCGGCCGCGATCGCCTTCTACAAAGAGAAGACGGGGCGGCAAGCCGGACTCAAAGCAGCGGGCGGAATCAAGGACGCGGAGCAGACAATGGCATGGCTCGCGCTGATCGAGCGCGACCTCGGCGCTGAGTGTTTGGATCCAAATTACTTCAGAATCGGAGCAAGCGCGCTGCTTGATGATCTATTGGCGGCAAAGAATAGGATATAATAGCCTCCGGACGCGGGCGTAGCTTAGTGGTAAAGCTCCAGCCTTCCAAGCTGGCCATGTGAGTTCGATTCTCATCGCCCGCTCCAACCGAATCCTAGGCGGGTGTAGTTCAATGGCAGAGCGCGACCTTCCCAAGGTTGATGTTGAGAGTTCGAGTCTCTTCACCCGCTCCAACCTTCAGTCCCTATACCCTTTACCCCATACCCCTAACCCTTAACCCTCAAAAATGTCCGCCAATCCCGACGAAGGCAACGTATGCATCCGAGTCTATTCGGCCCGTTCACTGGGTTACGGCGCGACGGTGTGCGAAGAGATCATTCTGGACATGGGCGCATCGCGAGTGCTTCAGCTACTGCCGACGCCCGAGGACTATTCCGACTGGATCAGCTACGATGTCAGCTATAAGCACACGATGCTGCACGAGAAGCGCCAGGAAATGGTGTTCGACTTGGTGATCTATGCCATGGACAACAAGGTCGGGCTTCACGAAGACGCTGTTGGCCGAATCGCTCAGCGCTACTTGGACGAATACGCTGAGGATGTTGCGGAAGAAGCTCCTTGGTTCCACTCGCCTGCGCAGGAACTGGACGCGTTCAATATCGACGCCCGCTGCGCGGTGATTCAGCGCTTGACGCCGGACGACAGCCCGTTCTCGAAGTCGCTGGTGGAGTGCATGGGGAAGAAGTATAGCGTATACGTGGAGAAGGGATACACGCGGATTTGTATTTTGTAGGCGTGTGCTTTGCATGGCTGTGCGATAGCTTTGCAGTTGCTATGCGTGGCTTAAAGGACTTCGCTGATTAATTAACTCCAGACCTATGAAGCAAATGGGCATCGCAGATATGCTTGAATTGCCCAATGAATAGTACTCGCTTGTTAGTTCCTGTTCTCTCGTCGATCTGCGGCATTGTATTGTCCGGTTGCCAGGTCGTTCACGGAGTTTCATGCCTTGAGCAGCTATCTTCTACTATCGATCTGCCGAATGTTAATCCTAGGTCGATAGCAGCTTCTGAAGGAGCCGCCAAGATCATCGTGGACGGATGGGACAGGAACTCCCCAGTATGTTTGGTGGACACTTCAAGCCGAACGGTGGTCACGTTGGCGAGCAATCGAGAACTGCCTCTAGCTAACGATGAGATCTCGCGCGATGGATCGATGGCGATATTTGGAACTGGCTTGAACGTGCATGTATACAACGTTTCCGGTTTACCGAAGCATCTAAAGGATGTTCCATATTCACCATATAAATGGGGAGCCCGCGTTTCTCCTAACGGCAAGTCAATCGCTTTGTTATCGGAGGGTCCTAAGGATAAGGATGGATTTGAGGAGTATACGAACCTCGATGTGCTAGATGTCGGTAATTGGAAGCGAAAGGCAAGACTGCAGACTCAACATTGGGATGACTACCTGTGCTTTTCGAGAAGTGGTAAGTTCCTAGCCATTACATGTGGCACGCTTAGAAATATAGAGGCTTGGGATTGGCAACGTAGCAAGCTTCGTGGCAAGGTCGCGCTTCATTCTTACTCAAAGATGGTTTCTGATCGCGATTCCGAGTCTATGGTCTTTACTCAGAATGCGAAACAGCCCGGCACGACGACTTTCAAAAGGCTCGAGTTGACGAAGTTGGCGGTCTCGACGATCGCCGAAGGCAAGTTCAAATGTCAGGAGCTTCTCTATGCCGATCAAGAGAAGGTTGTTGTGGAAGTTTCAGATGACGGATGGTTGACTTTCAAGGTTGGTACCGTATTCATTTCGGGTAGCAAGGAAGGTACTGCAAACTGGTATGTGTCCCGCAGACTAGACGAGATCGAAGCGGCCGTCGACCCAACAGGTAAGTACTTGGTTGTTGGTGACCCGAAGGGAAAGCTGCTGATGTTCAGGCTGAGCAAGTGAGGGTTGGGCCTTCGAACTTCGGACTCGCAGAGGCTGTATCATGGTGTCGGTAAGCCAAACCGTAGCTGCGAGATGAATTGTCCCCGCGCCTGCTTGCTTGTTACCTTAGGTTCATATTTGGCGGTTCCATTTGCCGGCAAGCTGAGGCTGGGTCATTGTGTTGTTTGATCCACGCCAAGAGGCTACATTTGATGGACTGGTTGCGCTCAAAGGTACCTTCTAGGTTCAATTTCCGCGTTGGGCTTTGCCGCCTGGGAGGCGGCGATACCTGGTTGGTTCCCAATGACCCAGCCTCAAGCAGCCGGCGATACCTATGCCCGCGTCACCAATAACACAATGCAACAGCCTTTGCGAATCAAGAGGCACACATTTTAATAGTCAGGCCGGCGGGCCGCCAGCGATCCCGGTAGTCAGTACCATGCCAACCCATGGACTGGGAGCCCATGGTACGTTTATTGATCCAAAACCCTATCAATAACTGAGACAAATCACCTAAACTGCACCAGTACGAAAACGACGGTGCAACCATGAAGATCCGAACCCTTGCCGCCATCGCCCTTTGCTTGTCTTCGATAGCCTTCGGACAAGCGAAAAACGACAGTCTAGCCAAAGCCTTTGCCAAGCCGCCTGAGAGCGCGAGGCCGTGGGTTTATTGGTTCTGGCTGAACAGCAACCTCACCAAGGAGGGTATCACTGCCGACCTTGAGGCGATGAAGCGCGTTGGAATCGGCGGCGTTCTGATCATGGAGGTCGACCAAGGCGCGCCGGTCGGCAAAGTCGCGTTCAACTCGCCCGAGTGGCGCGAACTGTTCAAGTTCATGCTCGCTGAATCCAAACGGCTTGGCATCGAAGTCAACATGAACGACGACGCGGGCTGGAACGGCAGCGGCGGCCCGTGGATCACTCCCGATAAGGCGATGAAGAAGGTCGTTTGGACGGAGTTTGAGGTGAAGGGACCCGGCACCTTCCGTATGCCGCTCAATAAGCCGGAGACAGTGGCAGGCTTTTACAAGGATCTTAAGGTGCTTGCATTCCCGACCGTCTCTAACTACCGCATCAAGGACATCGGCGGCAAATCGGGCCTCTATCGACAAGACTTCGCGCCAGTTAGCACCTACGGCCAAGCGCCAGCCGATGCGATCATCAAGTCTGCTGACGTTCAAGATATCTCTTCTGAGATGGACAAGGACGGCACCGTCATGTGGAAGGTGCCCGAAGGGAAATGGACCATCGTGCGGTTCGGCTACACCTGCACGGGTTCCGTAAACGCTCCGGCACCTGCGTCCGGCACTGGACTCGAGTGCGACAAGCTGAGTAAAGCAGGCGCAGAAGCCAGCTTCAACGGCCTCATCGCGAAGATCATTGAAGAAAGTCCGGACAAAGTCGGCAAGTCGCTGGTACGCACCCACATCGACAGTTGGGAGAACGGCTCGCAGAACTGGACCGAAGAGTTTCCCTACGAGTTCCAAGCCCGACGCAAATACGACATTTACAAGTACCTTCCGGTCTTCACCGGCCGTGTTGTTGACAATCTAGATGTCTCCGAGCGCTACTTGTGGGACGTGCGCCAAACCATTTCCGACTTGGTTCTCGACTACTACGCCGGCCACTACAAAACGCTATCCAACCAGAAGGGCATCGGACTGTCTATCGAAGCTTACGGCAACTGCGTGATGGACGACCTGGCCTATGCCGGCCGCGCCGATGAGCCGATGGCCGAGTTCTGGTCGTGGCCGAACAACTTCACGGCCGATACCGTTCAGCGAATGGTTTCCGGAGCGCACACCTACGGCAAGAGGATCATCGGTGCAGAGGCGTTCACCGCCACCGACGGCGAAAAGTGGCAGCACCATCCGGGGTCGATCAAAGCGCTTGGGGATTGGGCGTTCGCTAGCGGCATCAACCGGTTCGTGTTTCACCGATACGCGATGCAGCCGTTCCTCAATGTGAAGCCCGGCATGAGCATGGGTCCGTGGGGATTGCACTACGAACGCACGCAGACTTGGTGGGAGCAGAGCAAGCCGTGGCACGAGTACCTGGCGCGCTGCCAGTACCTGCTGTCTCGCGGATTGCCGGTTGTCGATGCTCTTTATATGGCTCCCGAAGGCGGCCCGTCTTCGTTCATGATTCCCGACAACCACGGGGTGTATTCGGCCGATTCGTGTTCGCCTGAGGTCGTATTGAAACGGCTGAGCGTGAAGAACGGCAAGCTGGTTCTGCCGGACGGCATGTCCTATCGGCTGCTGGTTCTGCCGAATGCGCCGATGTCGGTTGCCTTGTTGCAGCGCGTCGAGGCGTTGGTTAAAGCCGGCGCGAAGGTAGTTGGTCCGAAGCCGACGACGTCGGTCGGTTTGGCTGGCTATCCGGGTTCTGGCAATACCGTGCAAGCCATTGCGAATCGACTGTGGACGAAATCGATCAGGGACATTAAGCCGGATGCAGCGCTAGAAGGACTCGTGAAGCCGGACTTCCAATCATACCGGCAGATCAACTGGTGCCACCGACGAGACGGAAATGCCGACATCTACTTCGTTGCGAATCAATCGCGACGTAAGGTCGTTGTCAACTGCACTTTCCGAGTGAACGGCAAGCAGCCGGAGCTTTTCGACCCGGTGACGGGCAAGACTGAAACAATCGTTGATTTCGCCGCGGTTTCTGGCGGGACGAGGGTTGAGCTGGACTTAGACCAAGCAGGTTCTGTTTTCGTTCTGTTCCGAAAGCCGATCACGCAGAGCATTCGCTTGACGGTCAAGGATAACGAGGTTGCCCCAGCTTCTCTGAGCAAACTTGTGGTCTTGAAGGCGAAGTGGGGACCAGAAGGCGATTCTGTGCGAACAAAAGACGTGACTGCACAGGTTAAGAACTTGGTCGAAGGGGGCAAGGATACGTTTAGGGTGGCCGATCTGGTCTCTCAGGGAGACCCGGCAGTCAACGTGATCAAAACGCTCGTCGTCGAATATCAGCTTGGCAAGAAGAAGTACCAAACCTCAGCGACCGATCCTGAAATGATCGAGTTCATGTTGCCAGATTCGGTTGAGCGCAAAGCCGTCTTGTCGCGATCTGCGGACGGTTCTAATGTTATCCGATTATCGAAACCTGGGTTCTTTATTGTCGAGGATGTGAGTGCAGAAGCTCCACAAGTTGTGGCCTCTCTAGATAAGGTTAAGGACGCCTGGTTCAATCCGATCGCCATTTCATCTTCCTGGCTGCTGTCTTTCGCGGGTTATAGCCAGACACTAAGCGCGCTAACCTCGTGGAGCGAGTCGAACGTGCCTTTGGTTCGTTATTTCTCGGGCACCGGATCCTATGCAACGTCGTTCAACGTGCCTGCAACGAGGCTCAAGAAGGGAATGCGCTACACGCTCGATCTCGGCAAGGTCGAGGTAATGGCACAGGTAATCGTCAACGGCAAGGACTTCGGCATTCTGTGGAAAGCTCCCTATGCTGTTGACATCACGGGCGCGCTGAAGGCCGGCAACAACAAATTGGAAGTCAAGGTTACGAACCTGTGGATCAACCGAATGATCGGCGACGAGTCTCTTCCTGCCGATTCAGACCGCAATCCTGACGGCACGCTGAAGGCTTGGCCGGATTGGGTGCTGAACGGCGGCAAGAGCCCGACCGGAAGGCAGACGTTCTCATCGTGGGCGCTTTGGCGCAAAGGCGATCCTTTGCGGCCGTCGGGCTTGCTTGGACCGGTCGTGCTGAAGCCGGTGCTGGAAGTGCCGGTTGGGAAGAGGTAGGATCGTAGGGGGTAGGGGGTAAGGAACGCAATATGAACAGCAAATCTAAACGAATCCTAACAAACCCTCACAAAACCTAACAGATTCTAACTCCCCGCCGAAAAAGGGACGAGGGACGAGCGGGCTGAGCCGTTGCTTGGAATTCGCGCAGTAGGCGCAGGCGGCTTAGGCCTGCGTCCCATTTCATCGCCAGGCACTAAGAACTGCAGTTGCAAACCACCTGCTGCTACTTCCCCAACCACTCGTAAGGCGATTGGTGTTTGAGCCGCATGCGCAGGCGGCGTTGGCCCGCGCTTTCGTAGCTTTACGCTACAAGCGACAACCTTCTTAAGTTCAACCCTGCATATTTGCCGGGAATCTGCCGAAGCTAATAGCGGGGAAACCAACGCGGCTTGAATGCCGCTAGAACCTTAGGAATGAGAATGGCAACCGAGCGGCGACAAAGCAAAGCGGACCAAGCAGTGAGCATCAGCGTGGCAAGCCGGATTACCGGCGTCGAGGTGCACACCCTTCGATATTGGGAGAGGGAGTTCGCAGATTTTCTATTGCCTGTCCGGACCGATGGGGGACAACGACGGTACCGGCCAGAAGACATTCAAACTGTTTTTATCGTGAAAAGGCTTTTGAGGGATGAGATGTTCAGTATTGCAGGCGCCCGACGGCACCTGAAGCAACTGGCGAGCAGCGGACAAGCAGCATAATCAACTCATAAACCTGTATTCGAACCGAATGGAAGACGTACAAGGATTGGTCGAACAGGCAAAAAGCTTGATGAGGAGCGCGGCGTATCACCCCGCCGAAGCCTCGCTACGCTGCGCCTTGCGCATCGATCCTCGCTATGTCCAAGCTCACGCAATTCTTGGCATCTTGATGTGCTACACTGGCCGTGAAAAGGAGGCCTTGAACCACCTTGGACCTTCGCTTGGATGCGAGGATTCTAAAGCCTTAGCCCAGATGTTGGCCGACCACGCCTATTGCAAATCTCAACTTGCCGCCAGAACTGGGCAGCAGGACAAGCTAGCCAACCGGCTGGCCAAAGTTGTTGAGCTTGAACCGAGTCCGACCGTAGGCATTCGAATCAGCGCATGCCTCATCGTTCGAGACGAGGAAAAGAACCTGGGCCGCTGTCTGAGAAGCTTGGCGGGACATGTTGATGAGATTGTCGTCGTCGACACTGGCTCAACCGACAACACCGTTCGAATAGCAGAAAGCTTTGGGGCAAAGGTTGCTTCGGTTGAGTGGAAGGACGACTTTGCATCTGCGCGAAACGCATCAGTTGAGCTCGCTACCGGCAACTGGATCCTATGGATTGACGCCGATGAAGAAGTAGACGCCAGCAGTTGGGAGGATATTAACCGGGCAGCCGTTCGGCCGCAGTTTGGCGGCTACTATGTGACGGTCGTTAACTATATGGGCGATTCAGCGCAGACCGACCAGTTCGTCCATAGTCCGGTACGATTGTTCAGGCGCGTTCCAGGCGTTAAGTTCTGCGGCCGCATTCACGAACAAGTTATTCCTTCGCTTCAAAGAATCGGGTTGCCTTTGGCGCATTTAGGCGAAGCTCGAATCAACCATTACGGCTATCTGAACCACCAGATGGCGGCCAAGAACAAGCTGGAGCGAACGATTCGGCTCATCGAGAGGGAAGTGCGAGACTATCCCGAAGAAACTTTCAATTGGTTCAACCTAACCAACGCCTACATGGTATCCGAAAGGTATCCGGACGTCTTGCGCTCGGGCCGGGTTTGCATCCGGATGCTCGATTCGACAGATTGTTTTGGATCATTGGCCTATCATTTGACGATGGGTGCGATGATCGCTCTCCGGCGGCCGGAAGAAGCTCTGCGGCTTGCAGAAGATGCCCGAACAAGAGGCTTCGGAGACATTCTGGTTGAGTTCCAGCGAGCGGCTGCGCTCTTTGCCGTGGGCGATCTAGATGAAGCGCTCAAAGCGGCAAACGATACCATCGGAATGCCATGGCCCCCGCTGGCTAGCGGCGATTACGGCATCGTGACGCATAAGACGCATGCGCTGAAAGGCAAGATTTTGCTGTCGATGGGCATTTTGGACGAAGCACTGAGGATGTTCGAGCATGCGTTAAAAGTCGATCCTCGGTTCCTGCCAGCGCTGCTGGGTCTCGGAGCGGTTCTAGAAAGGCAAGGCCGCATTCACGAAGCCCTGAAACTTTACGATGAAGCGGACGCATCGCCGGCGGTTCAAAAGGCGAAGGCGCATCTCTTCTTGCGAGTGGGACGGCTGGGCCAAGCCGCCGAGATGTTCAGCCAGCTTTGGCATAAGAGCCCGCAAGACCACGATTCGTGGGTGGCTTGGGTTCACGCATCTGAGCGGTCTGGCGACGTCCAAGCTGTTGTCAGCGCATACAGTGCATATGCTTGCCAGCATGAGTTCGATTCGGACATGCTGGTCGGATGGGGACGAGCCCTTGAAGCAGCTGGCGAAAACGAGAAGGCTTTGCACTGCTATTCCGAAGCAATCAAGCGCGATCCGTCGCAGGCTAATGCCTACTTTAACGGCGGCGATTTGCTCTACAGAGTTGGCCAATATGCGGATGCCGCGCATATCTATGAGAAGGGCTTGCGCGCATTGCCGAACTACGCCCAAGGCTGGTTCGTGCTAGGCAACGCTTTGGCGAAACTTGGGTTGCTTGAAGGTGCGGTGACTTCGTATCAGCAAGCGCTAGTCATCGATCCCGGGCACCAAGATGCCAGCCAGAACCTGGCGATCGTCAGCGAAGCGATGAACTTCGCTGCTTAGCTAGTCTCAGTACCGTCGACGTCTTCGTCGGCATCGGCCCGTGCCCCCCTTCTGACCAAGGCTTCGCCTTGAGCTTCTTCCCCCTGTCTTCGCCAAGGGGCAGATTCAGAGGAGCATGCCCTAGCGAATCCGAACCAACCCTAACAAATCCTAACAGTAACCCATGGGCTGGGAGCCCATGGTACTTCTTTACTTGCGCTTCCGACCGGCGTGCTTCGGCTTCACGCGGACCTTAAATCGCTTCGGAGTGAACCGGTCGCCTGCTTCCTTGTTGTTTTGCTTGCCATGGAAGCTGGTTGGAGCGGTGCTCGTTCGGGGTTTGGCTTGGGGCTTCGGCTTACGCTGGCCGCTCGGTTTCTGGTCGCGGTCGTATTCGCGGCGCGGCGGCTTCTCGTCAAAGCGGTTGTCCTTCTTTTCGTAAGGGCGATCCTGGCCATAGCGAGGCTTTTCGTCACGTCGGTCTCTCGGAGCCGGACGGTCATCGTTTCTGCGCTCGTAGCGAGGCCGCTCTTCGCGGTCGTTGCCAAATCGCGGGCGATCGTCTCTGCTTCGATCGTTTCTTTCGTATGGCGGCCTATCGTGTCCGCGGTAACCGCCGCTGCGGTCGTCGTTTCGATCATGGTTTTGATAGGGCCGATCACCTCGGTTCCGATCATTTCGCTCGTATGGAGCCCGGCTGTCGCGATCTCGGTATCCGCCGTTGCGATCGTCTCGCTGGTCGCGGTTCTGATAGGGACGGTCGCCTTGCTGGTACCTTGGCCGGTCGTCTCGGTTCCGATCATTTCTTTCGTAGGGTGGACGGCTGTCGCGATCTCTAAATCCACTGTCTCGGTCGTCTCGTTGGTCACGGTTTTGATACGGACGATCGCCTTGTTGATATCTTGGCCTGTCGTCCCGGTTTCGATCATTTCGCTCAAAAGGCGGGCGGCTGTCGCGGTCACGGTATCCGCCGCTGCGGTCGTCTCGCTGGTCGCGGTTTTGATATGGCCTGTCTCCCTGCTGGTATCTAGGCCTGTCATCGTCCCTTCGTCCTTCAAATCGGTTCTGCGGTCGGTCGCCATCTTGGCGCGGCTCATACCTGCGCTCAGGGCGTTCGTCGCGTCCATATTGAGGCTTCTCATAGCCGCCGCGGTTGCCGCCTTGACCATCCTTGCGATCCTGCGGATAGGGACGGTCGTTATATGGGCGGGCCGGATGATCCTGGCCATTACTTGGTCGTTGCTCGCGGCCGTCGTCTCGCCTTTCAAAGCGAGGCCGATCCTCTCGGGGAGCCGGTCTGCCGTATCCGCCGCCGTTGTCTCTTCGATCTCTCGGGGCGGGACGGTCATTGCGGTCGTTGCGGTCATTTTGGTAGCGCGGCCGCTCGGAGCGCTGGTTTGATGAATCTTCATTACGGGCCATTGGAGCACCTACTTCGCACTTAACCGGTTGTTCGATCTCGGACGAAGTGTTTCCTTCCGCATTCGTATCGTGCAGGGGAATTTCCATGCCGATAAGCTGCTGGATGTCCCTTAGCAAGCGCTTTTGCTGCGGGAGAGCGATCGTGATGGCGCGTCCTGTAGATCCGGCGCGGCCTGTGCGGCCGATGCGGTGGATGTAATCCTCAGGATTGTCGGGCAGGTCGTAGTTCACAACCAGCTCGATGTCCTTCACGTCGATACCTCGCGAGGCGATGTCGGTGGCGACGAGAATGCGGTAGTCGCCCTTCTTGAACCCGGCCATAGCCGTTCGCCGCTGGGCTAGCGTTCGGTCGGAGTGGATCTCGACGGCCGAGTGGCCCATGTCGCGGATAGCTTTGGCGGCTTTTCTCGCGCCGTGCTTGGTTCGCGTGAAGACGAGGACCGAGCCGTCGTGCTTGTCTAAAATCTTGTTGAGAACGGGGTACTTGGCGTCAAACGGTGCGAATATTAGTGACTGATCAATTAAATCGGGAGTGACATTGGCGGCCTCAATCTCGACTCGGGTCGGATCGTTCAGATAGTTTTCGGCTAGAGCCGCGATCTCTCTCGGCATCGTAGCGCTGAAAAGCATGGTCTGGCGCTCAGTCGGAACGCGCTCCATGATTCGCTCGATGGCCGGCGCAAAGCCCATGTCGAGCATGCGGTCGGCTTCGTCCAGGACGACGATTTTTACGCGGTCCAACTTCACAGTGCCGCGGTCCATATGGTCAATAAGGCGGCCCGGAGTGGCAACGATCACGTTGTGTTTAAGCCTGAGCAGGCCGATTTGTGCGCCCATCGCGGCTCCGCCAACGATCAGTACGCATTTGATATTCAGCTTGTAATAGGTCTCAGCGATCTGCTGGGCCAGCTCTCTCGTCGGGGCCAGTACCAGTCCGACTTCGCCTTCGTTGAGGTTGGCGGCCATCGGAAGGCCGAAGGCAAGCGTTTTGCCGGTGCCGGTTTGGGCGATGCCGATGAGGTCGCTGCCAAGAAGAGCCGCGGGAATCGCTTCAGCTTGAATCGGAGTGGGAGTGACGATTTCGTGCTTGGCGAGAAGGGAACACAGTTCGGCCGGCACGCTGAGGGCATCAAAGCCCGTAGTTGTTTGCTTTTTGGACATCATTATGGGAGCGCAGGAATGGGCGCTTTATGGAAACGGTCTATGCCTCATCGATTCGAACAGGCTCTTACGGGGCAAAAGGCGGGAGCCTGGGCACAAGCGCTTCCAAACACCTAAAGAAGAGGGGGATCCTTGCGCGTGTCGCCTCGTGTTTTCGAGACGAAGGGCAACAGTATACCCCAGGATCGAATGGAACTGCCTGGGCAGGATGCTGGCTTTTGGCTCCTAGACCAGAACGCGCCTCAAGAACGGACTGACCCGGGCGACGACCTCATAGTTGATTGTCCCGATGAGTCCTGCCATCTCTTCCGCCGTGATAGTTTCTTCGCCTTGTGAGCCGAGAATGACGACTTCGTCGCTCATCTTCGCCTCGGGTACAGCAGACAAATCGACCATGAACATGTTCATCGCCACACGGCCGACAACCGGACATCGCTGGCCACCGATCAGGACGCAGCCGCTGTTGGAAAGGCCACGGTCGAAGCCGTCAGAATAACCTTGGGGCACCACGCCAATTCGAGTCGGCTTCGAGGTGACATAAGTGAGGCCGTAGCTGACCGGATGGTCTGGGGGCAGGACCTTGACTTGGGCGAGCTGGGAGGTCCAGCGCATGGCCGGTTTGAGCTCCAGGTTCTGGTGTGACTTAGCCAGCGAATCGGAAGGATACAAGCCGTAGAGGCCGATGCCGAGGCGGACGATGTTGTTCAGGCAGGCTGGTTCGCGCGCCATTAGACCCGATGTCGCTGACAAGTGGCGTTTGACGTTCGGGAACTGCGCCCGGATCTTTTTAAAACAGGAATCGAAGACCTCTTCCTGAAGCAAGGAATGCGCGGGATCGTTCGTGTCTTCGATGTTGGCGTAGTGGGCGTAGGCGGCGGCCAACTCGATGTTCGGGCTATCAGCAATTTGTTGAAGAACCGAATCGAGCGACGCGGGCAGCACGCCGAGACGGCCCAGAAGGGCATCGATTTTCAGATGAACACGGGCGTTTATGCCGAGGTTGGAAGCAACTTTGGAAACCGTTTCTATCTGAGTCTCATCATAGACCGTTAACTCGCAACCGAGAGCCAGCGCATCCTCAATCTCGTCAAGAGGCACGTATCCGAACACGAATGCCCGCTTGCTGGTCAATTGGCGCAGAGAACTCAATTCGTCAAGGTCATCGATCTGAAGCGCATCAACCAAAGGCTCGATGGTCTTTACAGCTTCCGCCAATCCGTGCCCATAGGCATTAGCTTTCACGACGGCGGCGATCTCTTGGCCGTTTTTGCAGAGCGAACGAAGCTGCGCGATGTTGTGCTTCATCGCTTCGGCTGAGACCTGGATAATCCCGACCGAACTCATATCTTGACGACCTCGAGGGGCAGGTCTTTGTTGGCGATGCGCCGGGCAAAGGAGGCGTAGCCTGAAGTTAGGTCGGTCACACAATATTGACGTTTGGCCGATTTACTTAGCTCGGTCTCCATTTCGGGATGGCGATTGAGGTAGTCCTGAAGCTTCAAAGGAACCACTTCGTCCGAGGAAATGACCGTTCCCTTGAACCTGGCCCGCACCTTATCTTTTATGAGGCAGTAATGCGTGCAGCCGAGGATCAAACTGTCGGTTTCTTCAAAGCCTTCCAGATAGTCGTCCAGCATCGGCTCAACGTATTTAAGCCCGTCGTTTTCGATGATCGGCACTAGGAGCGGCGCTGGCTTCTGTATCACCTTAACGTCTGGCGAGCATCTTTGGAGCTCTCGCACATAAGCTCCGGATTCAACCGTGCTAAGCGTGGCCAAGACGCCGACCTTCTTTGCACCGGATTCGACTGCGGCTTCGGCGGTCGGGATAATGACGCCAAGGATCCTGCGCTCGGGAAAGTGCTTCGGCAGATACTCTTGCTGGCTCTTGCGTAGCGATTCGGCTGAGGCGGTGTTGCAGGCGATCACGACCAGCCGGCAGTCGTTGTCGAAAAGGAAGTCGAGCGCTTCGGCGGTGAACTGGTGGATGGTCTCTTGCGACCGGCTGCCGTAGGGAACCCGTTTGGTGTCGCCGAGGTAAAGATAGTCGTATTGGGGCATCCGATCGGCAATGGCTTGGGCAATGGCCAGCCCGCCCAGCCCTGAATCGAATACTCCGATCTTCATCTCGGTTCATTTTGGCATATCGGTGATGTGTCTTCTCGGATCGGTCTAGAATACTAAGGTGGCCGATAACGAAGAATGCTTTCTCTTGCCACCTGGCAAATTTGGGTGCGGGGTTCAGCCTGGAAGCCTGCGCGGATGTGTCTTCGAGCTTAATGAAACGCCGGAATGCCACCAGCATTGCGACTGCTGCATGGACACAATCTGCCCTTGCCCCGAGCATCAACCCGACTACTCGGCTGGTTATGTGGCAACAATAACTGAAGGCACCGATAACTGGCAGTATTGGCTTTGTCCTGACTGCTATAGATGGCTTTTTGAAGCTGGCGAACTGAGCTAAGCTTGTTCATTTGGAGCATTGTAAAGACCGGCTGGCACATTGCCGGCAAGTTGCCAGCGTTCCCGGCTATCTCGACGGCAACTGGGCGCTTCTTTTGTTAGTCAGATGGTTGCTACGATTCCTGCCGGCAAGGTGCCGGCGCTCCCAGCTATCTCAGTGGTAGCCGGATACTTTCTGGTGCAAGGCGGATTATCGCTCCTATGCCTGCCGGCGAGACGCCGGCGGTCCCAGCTACGTTCTATACCATCCAGCATCTAACCTGGCAAGCACTTCTCGATATACGAGATCCCTTTCGCGTAGTGCTCTCTTGCCTTAGTCAGAATCGGCCAAAGCTTGGCGTTTCGATCAGGATCGGATTCGGGCGAGTTCCACCAGATCAGCGGCTCAGCCCCGTTCAACGCGGCGACCTCCCTCTCGAACTCCGCGGCAGCCTTCATCAGATTGGACTTCAAGCGAGGATACTTCGAAGCAAGCTCGTGAAGGAAGGGCGAAGCCGCCGTGCGCGTCGATCGATAGCAGCCGAAGGTATACGAATCGCCGTTGTCGCGCTTCTTATCGGGTTTCTTGAACGAAGCGATCCAATCGTCATAGGCAGCTAAGCCCTCATGCTCGGGACCCGAAAGCGATTTTGCAGTATTGCGCGCATGGCGAACGGCCTCGTTCAAAGCGGCGAACTCGGCGGCTCGGGCATCGAACCCGCCTTCTTTCTTGCCAACGATCAACGCGCCGAAGGCCGGGCAGATCTTGACAGCCTCGGCCGCTCGGGACTGTTTTGCCTTTGCGAACTCCTTGTTCCCAGCATAGGAGCCGCGGCCGATGAACACACCTTCTGCATCGTCGTAGCCGCAGACCACGTCCCACTCGGCATTCGTGAAGGCATGCCACACCAGCGCGGGCTGCTTGGCATCGATGGATGCCTTAACCTTTGTGATCATCCCCGGCAGCTGAGAAGAAACGTCGTCGTCCTTCCAGCCTAAGTTGTGTTCGGTTAACGTATAGCCCAATGTCTTCAGTAGCGCTTTCGGATCCATCGCCACGGCGCAGGTCGGCGCGCACGGGCAAGGTCCGGCGATGCGGAACGCCATCCCCGAAATCCCTTGAATATAGGCTGGGCTATACTTTTCGCCCATGTAGGAAAGAACGATCCGAATTCCTTCGAACATTGGATCGATGTAGTGATAAGTGTCAATCTTCAGCGGTTCCACGGCGGCTCCTTTGGTTAAACCAGCAAACGGACAGGCGAGAGGGGCAAGCGTCAAGGCGACGCTCGCGCCTAAGAAGTTGCGCCGAGTCATGCAGAGGCAGTCCGAGCGGCTGCTTTCCCACCGGTGGCGGTCGAATTTGGCGTCCATATGGTCTCTCGCCGCCATAATACCGTCGTTTCATGGTGTTTGTTGCGCTTTCTTATTGTTTGTCGCCTGATGCAGCTACCAACCTGAACAGCGACCGGCAGAATGGTAATCTGAGTCTCGTCTCACTAAGGATTTGGAACTGCCATGATCGTCAGCATATTCAACGATGTGATCGGACCAGTTATGCGCGGACCGTCAAGCTCCCATTGCGCCGCCGCTCTTCGCATTGGACGCATTGCGCGCGACCTAATGGACGGGCAGATCGAGGAAGTGCTTGTCGAATTCGATAGGAATGGGTCCTTGCCGACGACACACGAATCGCAAGGTTCAGATATGGGGTTGTTCGGCGGACTTCTCGGATGGCATGCCAGCGACGAGCGCCTTCCTAACTCCGCCGATGCGATTCGCAAGAGCGGCATTTCCGTTCGGATGGAGGCAATAGTTGCTGGTGATCCCCATCCCAACACCTATCGGCTGACCCTCTCAAATAACCGCGAAAGCCACTTTTTGAAGGCGATCTCTACCGGCGGCGGGATCATCGAAGTCATCGATATCGACGGGTTCGAGATCTCCCTTCACGGCGACTACTATGAAACGCTGATCTATATGAAGAGCGGCGCGGCAGATCTGCGAAACCGAATCGAGGTGTCGTGGACTCCCGACTCGTTGATTCTGCATCAATCTGAGAAAGGCCAAATGCTGCAGGTTAAAGCGCAATGCTTTGTGCCAGAGGCTTTGCTTGAAGGTCTAGCTGAAATCGACTTTGTCAAGCGGTTAGGGCCCGTATTGCCGGTCACGTCGCGCTCTGGAATCGAGGTGCCGTTCACTTCTGGCAACTCCTTGCTCGAATATGATGCCGGGAGGAACATTCCCCTGTGGAAGCATGCCGTCGCATATGAGTGCGCTCGGAGCGGCCTATCGGAAGACCGTGTTCTAGAAATGATGGTCGAACTCGTTCGGATTTTGCGACAGTCTATCGCGAAGGGTCTGGAGGGAACGTCATACGAGGACCGAATCCTCGGTTTCCAATCAGGCGGATTCCAGCGGATGATGACAGAAGGCAAGCTCCTCGATTGCGGAGCTCTGAACCGGATGATCCTGTATGTGACCGCGCTGATGGAAGTAAAGAGCTCAATGGGCGTCATCATTGCGATGCCAACAGCGGGGGCTTGTTCTGCTTTGCCGGGAGCGACAATTGCTATAGCCGAGGAAATGGGCCTTGATGAGCAAGACATGGCCAAAGCGGTATTGGCTGCAGGGCTGATCGGAGTTTTCATCACGACAGCATGGACGTTTGCAGCCGAAGCGGGAGGCTGCCAGGCGGAGTGCGGAGCGGCTTCTTCAATGGCTGCGGCTTCCTTGGCAACACTGGCTGGCGCTTCGCTTGTTCAAGCTTTGGCGGCTGCTTCCATGGCTCTCCAAAATGTCATCGGCCTTGTGTGCGATCCCATTGCGAACCGGGTAGAAGCGCCATGCCTTGGTAAGAACGTATTGGCCGCCTCGAATGCGCTGAGCTGCGCTAATATGGCTTTGGCGGGCTTCGATCCGCTCATTCCCTTGGACGAAGTCATCGATACGGCCAAACGCGTGGGCAACCAGATGCCTCGCGAGCTTCGATGCACGGCACTCGGCGGACTGTCGATCACGCCGACATCGAAGCTCATCGAAGGAAATCTGAGTCGAAAACAAAGGGGCCAGTTATTAGCCCCTTAGTCAATAGCTGACTGCTAACGAACTTTAAGCGTCTTCTTGAGAAAGGCTTCGACTTGCGAGTCAAGTTCAACCATCTTATCGCGCGCTGCGCCCATGTAGCCATGATCCGCGCCTTCAATCTTTAGAAAGGTCACGGTGATTCCTGCCTTCTTGAGCGCCTCATAGAGCAACTCGCTTTGGTGGCAGGGAACCATGTTGTCGTTTGTCCCATGGGCAATAAAGAAGGGCGGCGTATGTTTAGAAATGTAAGTTATCGGATTCGCCGACTTCGCCTGTTCCTTCTTTTGGTCGAGCGGGCCGCCGATCAGCCTTGCTTCCGGAGAGTTGATCGGATCGTTGAAAGGCGAGTCCTTTTTGCGGTGGGGGATGATTTGAGCGAGGTCGGTCGGACCGAAATGATCGACAACGGCTTGAACCGCGCTCGATTGATCTAGGTTCTCTCCGACATCGTACTTCTTGACGCCGCTGGTAGTTCCGAGCATGGCAACGAGGTGGCCGCCAGCCGACTCGCCCATTGCCGCGAACCGTTTCGGATCGAGGTTGTATTTAGCCGCATTGGCCCGAAGCCATCTTACGGCAGCCTTGCAGTCCTCGATTTGCGCCGGCCAAATGGCGTGCTGGCTCAGACGGTAGTTGATATCGGCAACAGCAAAGCCCTTCGACAGATAACTGGCAAGGCCGGAATTGAGTCCTTTTTGGCCGCCCATCCAAGCGCCGCCGTGGACATGAATGAGCAAAGGCAGTTTCGTCGAGGATGCGGGGACGTAGACATCGAGTTTCTGTCTCTCGTGGCCTCTTGAAACGTACTCCTGGTCGCAATAGGCTTTCGCGCCTTCAGGCAGAAGAGAGCTGTTTTGAAAGCTTGATAAGGCTAGAGACGGTAGAAAAAGAATGGAGAACACGGAAAGCGCCGTGTGAATCTGAGGCATGTATGTTTGGACGCGAGGTGCGGCCGATAGTTCACATTCTGAGATGGCAGTCTATTAGCTGCCAGTATTTGTGTGAGCCGCGCCTCGCGGATAGGCGTCGCTGACTCGATCGCGATTCGTGTCGGTGGTTCGAGCCTTGACCATGACGATGTCGTTCGTGATTCGGTCCATATCCTTTCGCTGCTTCTCTCCCTGTGCTACTGAATAGAAGGAAACAATCACGCAGAGAGATATGGCAACAAGACCGACTAAGGTTCCAATTGTCTTTCTCATGTAATGTATAACGCACGAAAATTGTCGTGGGATTAGCAAGGATGCAAATATAGTGCCTTACGTCCCGGTTTCTGTGTTCATTTTCGTGCGTGCACAAAAAAAGAAAAAGCGACGGGCATGCGCATAGCTTTATGGGAATGCTTTGGGCCTGATCGAGTAGGCTACGCATATATGGTCATTTGCGCCTTCGTCGCCATCACTCTTGGTTGCAAAGCATTGCCATTTAGCATCGAGCAGACTTCGGAAAAGCTTGTGGTTGAACTCGAAGCCGCCGACTACAAAAGTGAATCTGGGATATGGCGGAACCGTGCCCTCGTCGGCGACTTCAAAGCTGTCGGCGCACCAAAGACGGCGGAACTAGGCGGACAACATGCCGTACTGCTTGACGGCAAGAACGATGCGTTCATCGGCCCGGTTGCGCCATCGAACTTGCTCGGGTCATCGCCTCGGTCAATTGAGGTATGGGCATACAACCCAGGCATCGATTCTCCAGAGGAGACGATGGTTTCGTGGGGCAGACGGGGAGGTCCCGACTTAACTGCTTTTTCCTTCAACTACGGCAACTCGCCAATGTTTGGCGCAGCAACGCATTGGGCAGGCGATCTGGGATGGAAGGAAATGCTGAGAGCAGGCAAGTGGCACCACCTTGTCTATACCTATGACGGAACGGCAGCCAGAGTCTACGACAACGGGGTGATGCAAGGCGTGCGCGTGCTGAAGCTGAACACTGCCGCCAGTTGCCCGATAATGATCGGCGTTCAGACCGGCGCAGATGGAAAGCCTCAGTTCCTGAATGTTGATGGAACCTCTTTGGCCGGTTCGCTAGCTCTTGCAAAGGTTAGGATCTACACCAGTGCATTGTCCGGCGCACAGATCCAATCGAACTTCTCCAAAGATGCAGACCTATTCGGCGCAAAACCGCCATTGGACTTCAAGAAAGCAGTGAAGAACAGCTTAGCCATCCACGGCAAAGAACTAAGCCTTAATGTCATTCAAGAGACCGGAACAGTGGCCTCCCTTGGCCCTAAATCTCTCTCGTATGATTTTACGCCGGGCGATCGTTTGATCGGACGGCTTTCGGGCAACTACCACCACCTTGGCGACATCACCTTTCGCACCCGCACGATAGGAGGAACGTGGCAAACCTTTTCGACAGTTGCCAATCCTCTTGAGGCGCTGACTACGAGAACAAGCAACGGACTCTCAATCGATCTGACTAGAACTGTAAAAGGTGATTCGCCTCTGAGGATCGCGAGAAAGTGGAGCATTGATAAGGGCCAACTCGTCCTGGGCATTGAGTTGGAGAACCTTACCAAAGGAAAGATCGAGATCGGCGCACTCGGCGTTGCGATGCCCTTCAACAACGATTTTGAGGGTAGAAGTTTGGCGGAAACGCATGAGAAATGCTCGTTTTCCGACCCTTATATCGGCGGCGATGCAGGATTCATCCAAGTGGTTCGCGTGAACGGTGCAGGTCCGGCATTGCTTGTTTTGCCTGAGAAGGATACGCCGTTCGAAGCTTATCGGCCGATCCGTGAAGATCCGGTTCCGTTGGGAGTGACCCATGAAGGTAAGTACGAATGGGTCATCCACTCTAAGGCTTACTGTGAGAACGAGTGGAAGAACGCGAAGCCTTGGAATCAGCCGACCTCTCGAATGCTTGCACCTAGAGAAACAGCAACCTATGGCTATCGGTTTGTCCTGTCGCCAAGCATCGATAAGATCGAGACCACATTGATCGCAAACCGTCGTCCGGTCATCGTTGCCGTGCCTGGATATGTTGTTCCGAAAGACAATCCATGCAAATTGCTTTTGCACAGCGCTTCTCCGGTTAAGAGGATATCAATCGCCCCTCAACAGAACGCGTCGGCGAAACTGAGCGCAAAGCCCACAAAGAACGGCTGGCGAGAGATTGCCGTAAAGGCGCGACTAACCGGTCCCTATAGGATTTGCATCACGTATGAAGACGGGTCTTCCCAATTCGTTCACATGAACGCCATTGATTCCGCTAGGGACCAAGTAAGAAAGCTGGCACGATTCCACCAGAACAAACAGTGGTATGCCGATCCGGGCGATCCCTTCAAGCGAACCTATTCTTATATGTTCTGGGACAGGCAAGCAGGAATGCTGCTGCAAGAATCCAGAACGTGGAATGTTGGTCTGAGCGACGAGTGCGGCGCTGGCCCGAACCTTCTGATGGCGATGCAGAATCTCATGGACCCAGATCAGGCGCAAGTGCGGCAACTGGAGCAATACGTGGACCATGCGCTGTGGGGAAACCTTCAAAGCCGCACCGACTACGGGATCAAGGCGAGCCTGTTCTACTATCAGCCGGATTTGTTGTCTAAGAGCTTCTATACCGTCCCAGGCGGATGGGACAAGGTGAGATCAGAAACCACATGGCGGGCTTACAACTATCCCCATCAAGCTGCGATCTACTGGAGTTTGTATCGCTTAGCCAGGTTCACCGAGGGGCTTGTTATTCGCCATGACTGGAAGTGGTACCTAAAACAAGCCTATCGAACTGGGCTGGCGCTGCAGGACCACTGCGGACCAAGTGCCTTCTTGAACCTGGCGCAGTTCGGTCTGATGGACGGCTCGGTGTTTGTGGAGATTCTGCGCGATCTCAAGCGCGAAGGCTGGACAAGCGAAGCTAGCGAATACGAGGCCTATATGCTTTCCAGGGCTAAAATCTGGCAGGCAAAGAGCTATCCGTTCGGCAGCGAGATGCCATGGGACTCGACAGGCCAAGAGGAAGTCTATGCCTGGTGCCGCTACTTCGGTTTTAAGGAGAGAGCCAAAGAAACAGTGAGTGCCGTAGCTTCCTATACTCCCGTCGTTCCGAACTGGGCTTATTGCGGATCTTCTCGGCGATATTTCGATTCGATGGTCTACGGCAAGTTCCAAGGCATAGCCCGAGGTTGCCTGCACTATGGAGCGAGCCTCAACGCCATTCCTCTGCTCGATTCTTTTAGAGCTTCGGTTTCGGGGTTCCGAGCGTTGCAGGCGGGTTATGCAGGAGCTACAGGCGTATTGGCCAATGTCAACTCGGAAGGCCACGGATCCATGCTCTTTTGCGCCGATCCAGCAGTGCTTGACTGGGAACCCTACTCAGGCGACTATGGGTGCGCATTCTACGGATTTGCATTCAACTCCGGAGCTTATGTAGTCAAGCATTCAGAATTCGGTTGGCTTGGTTTCGGTTGTGCGATTAGCCGACAAGGGAACCTGATAAAGGTAGTTCCAAACGACGCTTATCGAAGGCGAGTGTTCTTTGCACCCTTCAATCTTTGGATTTCGGTGATTAGCGGCTCCATTGAGTCGGCAGCAATGGATGTCAAGATAGGAAAACTAACTATCCGTTTGGCTGGCAAAACGGCGGCAATACCCAAGTCCTATCTGTCTGTTGTCAACACCATAGACGGCAAGGTGCTGAAGCCTTCGAAGGGCGGCAAAACGGAGAACGGATTGGTTGTTGCTGAGCTTGCGGCGAACGGCGCGATCGTGGAGTTTGAGACAGGAACCAAACGCATTTCGCAGAACTGATAGGGATGCCGTTTCCTACGCAGCTAGGGCTAGAATGGTGCTATGAATGTTCGCGAACTTAACGACGCCCTTTGCTCCTTGATGCCTGCTTTGAATCAGGAGCATTCGGTGGACCAGGTGATCTACGGCGATCCCGGAATGGAGATCAAAGGCGTTGCCGTTTGCTGGCTTCCATCTTTGTCTGCTATTCGGGAGGCTGCCGGTTCAGGGGCGAATGTAGTGGTGACGCACGAACCCACCTTCTACGACCATTTCGAGTTCAGGAAAGGTGCGCCTTGTTCGCGTTTGATTGAAGCGATTTCGGCCAAGCAAGCACTTCTAGATGAACTCGGCATGGCCGTAATTCGTTGCCACGATGTTTGGGATGCCAGAAAGGTTGACGGCATTCCTTTCGAGTGGGCTCGGTTCTTGGGCTTGGGCGATCCTGTTCGGCAGGAAGCCTATATGCATGTTTACCGAGTGACGGAGCAATCAGCCAAGGACTTTGCACGGTGTATTGCCATTCGGACTGCTGCTGTCGGGCAGGCAACGGTCGGTTTCTATGGCGATCCCTCCCGGCAGATTCGGTCGGTCGGCATCGGCACCGGCTGCTATAGCGATGCGCTTGAGCTGTTCGACCTCGGCGCGGACCTAGCAATCACCGTCGATGACATTACTCGCTCATGGATTGTCGGCTCCTATGCCAACGACACGGGCTATCCGGTTGTTGTTGTGAACCACGGCGTCAGCGAGGCTTGTGCGATGTCGTCATTGGCCGATTGTGTTCGTTCCATGGTTCCTGAGGTATCTGTCAACGCCTTAACGCAAGGTTGCAGCTATCGGGAAGTGACGGCCGTGTAACCTATGTGTCCGGGATGAACAATGAGATGAATGGTGGGCGGTACGGGATTTGAACCTGTGACCCCTTCGGTGTGAACGAAGTGCTCTGCCGCTGAGCTAACCGCCCGGAAGGGCATTATTATGGCATGAAGGTTGTCCGGTTGGCAATCTCAGCTTGCTGCCTAAAAGAACTGCCTATTGATTTGGTCCATTGTTGTGGCAGATCACCAACGAAGCGAAGTAAGCAGGCTTGGATTCAGTTGAGTCATCTGAAGTGTTATCTGGAGTTTTGATTGCACAAGATGCAATGACTCGGTTAAGCTTCAGAAATGATCAGAAGTCGCCTTTTATATAGATCGTATGCTGGTCTCATACTGATTTTCCTTTGTACTTCAGCTTCGAACGCATTGGAACTAGAAGGCTCGAACATAATGAGGTCTGGCCTTATGGTGGAACGTAATATAGCTGTTAACCTAAAAAGCGAAGCGGGCAAGCTTCGCACGTCATTTAAGCATTGCGTCGGTGCTGGAAGGGCGAACGAAGGCCTGCGCGCTGACTGGCAGCAGCAGCTTCGACAAGCCAAGAAAGCCTGCGGCTTCGAGTACATCCGCATGCACGGCCTGCTGACCGACGACATGGGAGTGTATCGAGAAGAGCGCGGCAAACCGGTCTACAACTGGCAGTATATCGACGCGCTCTACGACTTCCTGGTCGAGATAAAGGTCCGGCCGTTCGTTGAGCTCGGGTTCATGCCCGAAGCGCTTGCCAGCGGACGCAAGACGATCTTCTGGTGGCGCGGCAACGTGACTCCGCCTAAAGACTACGACAAATGGGGCGATCTGATCGAAGCATTGGTGAAGCATTGGGTGGAGCGGTATGGCCTGACCGAAGTCAAGAAGTGGTACTTCGAGGTGTGGAACGAGCCGAACCTCGACGGATTCTGGGCGGGAACTCAAGAAGAGTATTTCAAGCTGTACGACTACGCCGCCAAGGCCGTCAAGCACGTCTCGAAGGATTTGCGAGTCGGTGGACCTGGAACGGCTGGGAACGGCTGGGTGCCCGAGACCATTACCCATTGTGTTAACAACGGCTCGCCGCTAGACTTCATCACCACGCACACCTACGGCGTGGACGTCGGATTCTTGGACGAGTTCGGCGGACGGGGAACAGCCTTGAGCCGCAATCCCGATTCTGTGATCGGCGATGTGCGATGGGTTCGCCAGCAAATTCAAGGTTCCAAGCTTCCGAAACTGTCTCTGCACTACACCGAATGGAGTTCCTCCTATACTCCGGCCGATCCGGTTCATGACAGCTATGTGAGCGCGGCCTACATCCTCGATAAGCTAAACGGCACGATCGACAGCGCCGATTCGATGTCGTATTGGACGTTCACCGACATCTTCGAAGAGCCGGGCCCGCGCATGACTCCGTTCCACGGCGGATTCGGGATGATCAACTATCAAGGCATCGAAAAGCCTGCGTTCCGTGCTTACGAGTTCCTCAACAAGCTTGATTCGACTCGTTTGAAATGTGAAGATAAGAGTTCGATCATTACGAAGGACGCAAAAGGCGGCGTGCAAGCGCTGTTCTGGAACTTCTCCAACACGCTGCCGGAGAACACGAACAACCAGGACTACTACATCAAGGACATCAAACCGAAGCCGCTGGGCGATGTGGCTTTGAGCTTCAAGGGGCTGGTGCCGGGGAAGTATCAAGTGTCGGTTTACCAGGTCGGTTATCGGATCAACGACGCCTATGCCGAGTACTTCGACATGGGCCGGCCTAGTCAGCTAACTCGCGAACAGGTTGCCAAGATCAAGGCGAAAGCAAACGGCAAACCGACTCACGAAGGCATTGTCGAAGTGAGAAGGGACGGCACGTTCAAAAAGGCGTTCCCGATGCGCGAGAACGACGTTTATTTGGTGGTTTTGGAACCTCATTCCCATGCAAAGTAAGGCTGCAGTCAGATGGTTCGTTTTCTTGGCGGCTGCGTTCGCATGGCAGACCTTGCAGGCGTCTAGCCGAGAGTCTATTAAGATCGCAACCGCAGCCGCCGACCTCATCCTGAAGCAGCAGGACGGAACCGGCGCGATCGCCATGGGGCTCCTCGGCCAAAAAGACAACAAGGTCATTGGCTACTTCGCCTGCTTCGCCGCGCATGGCTTGGTCGATGTTTATTCCAAAACGAGAAAACCGAAGTATCTTGAGGGCGCTAAACGCTGGGTCGACTGGTATGCCGCCCATCAAAGCGAAGAAGGCGCGATCTTTGATTATGCTTGGCAGGACGGCCAGTGGATGGCCACGACACAGCTCGACTCCACGGACTCCTACGCCGCCGTCTATATCGACCTTGTGAAAGCTATCTTTGATGCAACCAACGACATAAGTTGGCTTAAGTCGCTTCAACCGATCTTGGTTAAGGCTTACAACGTCGTGAACATGACCCGCCAGCCGAACGGGCTGACGACTGCCAAACCCGAGTATCCAGTGATGTATACGATGGACAATGTCGAGGTTCTGACCGGTTTGAAGTCGGCAGCCAATCTGTTTGTCATCCTAAAGGACAGCGCTCGAGCCAGCCAAGCCACCAAACAAGCCGACGAGACCAAAAAGGCAATTGGCCGCTTGCTCTGGAACGAGAGCGCTAAATGCTATCGCATCGGCATTCAAACCGACGGCGGGAAGCTCGAAGGCCTGAAGAACTGGTATCCCGATATCATGGCGAACCTGATGGCCGCTGCCTGGCTGCCGAGGTCGCTTCGGAACTTGAGTCTCTATGCCTCTTTAAGCTCGAAGTTCGATAGGACGATGCCTGATAAGGCCGCGAGTCTTGAGGATATCGAGCACATGGTTTGGTGGGGTTGGGCTTCTGCTGGCATCGAAAACAACATCACCCTGGCAAAGGTCCAGAAGAAGCTGAACGGATTCGAGCAGTACACCCAAGGCGGCTGCGATCCAGGGCTCCTTGGCCATATCGCAAGACTGTGCTGCATCGATGCGTCCAGATAGGAGATGGTGTGTGTTCTTAGCTTATATTGGATTGGCGATGGCGTTAGTAGGAGCAAATGACTTACAGGTAACGGACTTTGCAGCGCAGCATCAAGTCGATAGCTGGCTAAGGCATCCGGTGCTGGGCGATCCGTCCTTTGATGCCTTCGAGAGGTTCCCGGAAAATCCGATCTATCGCGGCTCAGGCGAGTTCTGCTGGCCGGTCAACGGCTACCTGTTCATCGATCTTAAGAGCCGAAACTGGTATGCCTTCATCGGCGAATATAAGGCGGGGTACGGCGGCGGCCAAAGCCGGTGCATTCTATTGCGCTCGAAAGACGAGGGGTTGAGTTGGCAGAACTTGGGTCCGTGTCTGCAGGGCAGCAAGGAGATGTTCGACAAAGACGGCCACACTCCCGATGTGTCTGTGGTCTTCGACAAAGGCCGCTATCACATGGTCTACGACTGGGGTGAGAAGGACTTCAACGACGAAGGCGGACTGGCATATGCTTGGGCGGAGAAGCCTGAAGGTCCCTGGCACCGGGCCGCCCAGCCGATCTCGAGGAACACAAAGGTAGCCAAGATCGACGGCCGCTACAGCCGAACTTACGGCGGAACGCTCATCAAACGCAAGCACGACTGGATGATTCTGCTGCTTCTCGACCATGCGCCGAACTCGTGGACGCTGGCGGCGATGGTGTCCAAGAAACCGGATGGTCCGTATTCCGCTCCGCGCATCGTCAGGCAAGTGGAGCGCAACGAGTTCCATCCAGCTCCTATCGAGTTCTATCCCCAGTTCGTCCATCGCGGCTATGTCTATGCGACAGCAACGTCGGTGGCCGCCAATAGGAACTTCGACTGCATGTTCCGGGCACCTGTCGAGTCGGCAGATCGTCCGGAGGCTTGGATGCTGTATCGCCACGGATCCTTGTGGCACGCCGAAGACGCCGAGTGGGAGTATGCCGGCCAATGGGGCCAAGTCTTTTCGGGCCAAGTTCTGCCTGACGGTCGGCTTGTTGCCCTGTCGTTCAGCCGCGACAGGAGCAACTGCGGCACAGTCAGTCTGTCGTCACGGCCGTGGCGCCAGCCGTTCCGATCTCGTGGATTCGTTCTCAGCGGCCATGCCGGTCCGAGCATTACGCTGCTTAACCGGCAATATGGCGACTTTGTCTTGAAAGCGGAGATGAAAACACGAGGAACCGCCCAAATCGTTTGGGGATATCGAGGGTTGCTTGGTCCTGATCAGCCAACTTCAGATGCCCATCCCCACGAACTCGCACTATCCAATTGCTCCAGCTTGAAACTGCAAGAGAATCGTTGGTCGATTATCGTGGTTGATGACCTAGGAAACCAGAGGGTTATCGCATATGGCTTTATTGATGAACCGGTTGATCGGGTGCGAATAGTCCGAAAAGGCGACACCGTCGCGGTTACTACAAATATCGCTCAGATTTGGCAAGGGCAGATGCCCGATGTCTCTGGTCCCATTGGCTTAATCGCCGAGCCCAATTCCCATGTTAATGTTGATCGGTTCGAGGTCGTAGGGGAACCTAAGAAAGCCGTCTGGACCTGGAACTGCTTCGAGGCTCTTCTCGGAGCTGGCGAGAGTGCTACCGACTGGAAAACATCCACCAGTCCTCTCTATCAATACGGCCAAGGGGCTATTCGCCAGCAGCCAGGCGGAGTGGCCAAGTGGAACTTCATCGGTTCCGGATTCCGCCTGCATAGTCCGACTACGCCTGAAGCAGGGAAGATAAGAGTCCTTTTAGACGGTCGCGAGATAGCCGTTCTGAACCTGAACTCGAACGAAATGGAGCCGTCGAAGGTTGTCCTATCTCGGACACGACTAAGGCAAGGACCGCACAGCCTCGTTCTCAAACCTATAACCGGACGGCTGGTCGTTGATTGCCTAGAGGTGACAACTACGGGTTCTCTTCGACAAACCGCTTCAAAGCCTCAAGGCGAGCGTCCCACTGGCGTTCAATCTCCGCGATGAAGGCCGAAGCTTCCACCATCGAAGAAGGCACAGCCTGAACGACGACATCGCGACCCTTCGGAACGAGGTGAACGATCCCGGCGTCAATAAGCACCTGAAGATGCTTGCGTGCGCCTTGACGGGTCATGCCCAACTCGCCTGATATGGCGGAAATGGTGGCAGGTGCGCCAACACCTATTCGGCGCACCATTTCGAGGCGGACGGGATCTCCTAAAGCGCGAAATACCTCGGCAACAGCCATCAGGCCTCCGCAAGGAACTTCGCCAGGCTTGCCATCATGTAGTCCCAGCCTTCATTATTGTCTTTGAGCGAGACCTCAATCTGCTCTGGCGGCAACGATGCAAATCCGCTCTCTTTTAGCTTGACGAGAGTCCCTTCTGGGCAGTCGTTCAAGAAGAACTCTACGAAGGTATGAGGCACGGTGAGTACATCGCCGAGAAAGCCGTCAGGCAAATAGTAGCTGCCAGGCGTCCACTTATAAGCGAAGTAGTCGTGCGGCCGGTTTGCGACAACCAAGATACGATACTTGCCATATTTGCCGAAGTCGAATATCGGTCTTTCACCTTCGTCGAAAGAACCTTCTACGGCATCTGGGAACCACTTGACGATTTGTGCGGGATCGATGATCGCTTTGAACACGCGTTCCTTAGGCGCACGGACGGTGATCTCTCTTTCGATTGTGTCTTGAATCGGATTGGACATATGATGACTCCTAAATGCCGGCCACAAGTGAATCCTTGAACCGGACATACATACTATACGCAACCAAATGGTTGCATTTTTGTTTGAACGATGATATCAGGACCAATGGCGCGCTGGACGATGGTCCGTTAGGGAATAGGACAGTTGATAAGGCTAGCAAAGTGCAAACTAACGGCATGGCGGTTTCAGTCCGTGAAGTCAGTCAGGACTCGGTTATGGATTTGCGAGTTGAAATGCTTGATCAGACGCAATGCCAGTTCATCAAGTTCTCAGCGCTGGGCCGCGGCTTTGTCCGTGTTTTCGAGTTCGGCGATCCCAATCCTTTCGGCTACGGAATCCTCCAGACCAAATATGATCCGGACGCCATCGTGGAATTCTATTGCCGGCCAAGTTGTTCTGGTCTCGCTCAAGAGGCATTTGCCGCATTCGTGATAGCTTCTGGCGCAAAGGAAGTTCTGGCACAGTCTAACATGCCAGAGCTCTTCGGTTTGATGCAGGAGAATGCCGCGAAATTGGAGACGAGGAGCATCCTGTTCTGCGATGCCCGGGAATCGGCATTGGAATGCTCTGCTACGATTCGACCTGTGAAGAAAGGTGAAGCCATCTTCGAGCACTTTGGCGAGCCAGTCGGTTCATGGTGCGCCGAAGTAGAAGGCAAAATCGTTGCGACGGCAGGCTACTTGACTCATTACAACCCTCCGTATGCCGATGTTTTTATGGAAGTAGAAGCTTCTTGGAGAAATATGGGAATCGGTAGTTGTTTGGTTCCGGAGGTGATGAAGGTCATCCGGCAGGAAGGATTGGTCCCTGCCGCGCGGTGTAACCCGGACAACGAAGCCTCGCGAAGGACCTTAGAAAAAGCTGGATTTGAAGTTTGCGGCGAGTATGTTTCGGGGCTGCTGTAAAGCCAATATCCCTAACCAAGATAAATGGAGACCTTCGGTCGCGCGACTTGATTGAGTTGGGAGCGCTGGAAGCAAGCGATTCCAGGTAGCTGGCTACCCTTTGCGTATCTCAATGCATCTCTTTGTCGCCATACAGAGTCTGGATGTAGGCGATTTGGCCCGTGTGGTAGGTCGCGTTCCAGCGCACATATTCAAGCATCTCAAGATAGCTATGGTCGCGGCCGCCGTTATAGGGCAGCCACTTGGTCTCGGCGAGTTTGGCATCGTCCATCGAATGAACGACCTCTGCCCATTTTTCAAGATTTTCTTGCGCCTTCGCCTGGCATGTCGCCACGTCTAGCCACGACGCCATTTCTTGGCGAACAGCCGCTCGATCGTCAGTGGCTATCGGCAGATAGCCCATCGCCTGCAGAGCCCAGATCGGTGTAACGGCGATCTCGCGCGCCATATCCAGCGCGGTCTGGCCAACTTCCATCGGTTGCCATTCAAGCATATCTTGCGGGACTGCTAGCGCGTATCGGTAGAACTCGGCGATGGCCTCCTTGGAAACCTGAACGATATGTTGCTGGATGGTTGGCATGAGGGGAGTCTACCGAACATGAAGGCGACTACCATGTCATCAACTGGGTAGTGCTTCACGAGGAAGTAAGATAGATGTTAAGGTGCTAATGAACATCTTTAGAAAGAAAAATCAGAAGTCGTATCGATCAGAATCCGAATATGCAAGTATTCGAGACAGCCAATCGTATATGACGCCTTATAGCTCGTGGAACTTGGAAAGTATGGAGTTACCGAATCATCTCAGCTTAGTTTAGAAGTCTTCTTCTACACAGACACCGAAGAGAAAGCTAGGCGCTTAGTTGAGGACCTTATTGCCTTAAAATATAATGTCGAGGTCATCCTTCCCGAACAGCCCAATGAGCGATTCTTGGTTAACGGCTGGTCTCCCAAGATGCAAATGGATGAAATAACGGTTGTTCAATGGACTCGTCAAATGTGCGATCTCGGCCAAAGCCACGACTGCGAGTTTGACGGGTGGGGAACAACACCTGAACTAGAGGACTAAGCATCCCTTACCGCGTTTTGACCCTGCCCCATCCTATTTAAACGAATAGAGGAGGAACCGGTACGTTTGTCGAATGTGTTTGCGATACGGAGACGGAGGTGCGCATGGGGCAGGAAACAGGATTGAAAGCCGGCCTTTTCGGCATAGGTTTAGACACGTATTGGGGGCAGTTCGACGGACTGCTCGATAGGCTTAAAGGCTACCAAGGCCAAATCAAAACGAGAATCGAGAAGCAAGGTGCAACGGTCGTCGATGCAGGACTAATTGACAACCCGAAGAATGCTCCCGAGGCAGCCGCCTTGTTCGGCAAGGAAGGCGTCGATGTCGTGTTTCTGTTCGTTTCGACCTATGCGCTCAGTTCGACGGTTCTGCCTGTCGTCCAGCAAATCAAGGTTCCTCTTGTCATCCTCAACCTTCAGCCGGTGCCGAAACTCGACTATGCCAAGTTCAACGCACTCGGCGACCGAGGCAAAATGACCGGCGAATGGCTTGCCCATTGCCAAGCATGCTGCATTCCCGAAATCGCTTGCGTGCTGAACGGTGCAGGCATATCCTATGAGATCGTCACCGGCTACCTTGAAGATCCGGTTGCCTGGAGGGAAATCAGCGAATGGATCGAAGCGGCACGCGTTAAAAAGGCGATGCAAAGCAGCCGAGTCGGCATTCTCGGACACTATTACTGCGGCATGCTCGACGTCTACACCGACGTGACCAAACAGAGCGTTACATTCGGCACGCATTTCGAGTTGCTGGAGATGTGCGACTTGCGTCTGCTTCGCGATCAAACGACCGATTCAGAGGTTAACGATAAGCTGGCAGAGTTCGGAAAGGTGTTCAACGTGGCCAACGAGTGCAGCGACAACGAACTGAAGCGCGCTGCCAAAACGAGCTGCGCTCTCGATAAGCTGGTTGCTAAGCACGACCTCGGCGCGATGGCCTACTACTACGAAGGCACGGCGGGCAACGAGTACGAAGACATTGTGACCTCGGTTATTGCCGGCAACTCGATTCTGACAGCCAAGCACGTTCCAGTTGCAGGGGAATGCGAAGTTAAGAATGTCCAGGCCATGAAGATCATGGACTTGTTCGGCGCAGGCGGCTCGTTCTCCGAGTTCTATCTGATGGACTTCGAAGACGATGTCGTGATGCTTGGGCACGATGGTCCGGCGCACTTCGCCATAGCAGAGGGCGAGGTCGGCTTAGTTCCGTTGCCTCTCTATCACGGAAAACCTGGGCAGGGGCTCTCCATCCAGATGTCGGTAAAACATGGTCCCGTGACGTTGCTTTCGGTTGTTCAGAAACCGAGCGGGCAGATCTCGCTTCTGGTTGCCGAGGGTGATTCGGTTGAGGGCCCGGTGCTCAATATCGGCAACACGAACAGCCGGTACAAGTTCAGCATCGGCGCGAGGCAGTTTATGGATTCATGGTCGAAAGCAGGTCCGTCGCACCATTGCGCGATCGGCGTCGGCCACATCGCGAGCAGGCTTGCCAAGCTGGCGGCTCTGCTCGGCATCGGGTTCGAGAAGGTGTGCTGAGGAGGAAATAGGCTATGGCAGACATTAATCCAGCGGTAGGAATCGTATATCACGCTATCGGCGGCTTGGCGGCGGGAAGCTTCTACTTGCCGCTTAAGGGAGTCAAGAAGTGGTCATGGGAGGCCTACTGGCTTGCCCAAGGCGTCGCGTCCTGGATCATTGCGCCGCTGATAGGGGCATTCCTGACGATTCCCGATTTGTGGGGAGTCTTATCCCGCAGCCCGGGCTCAAGTATCGGCTTAGCATTCCTTTTTGGCGTGCTGTGGGGCGTTGGCGGACTTACGTTCGGCCTCAGTATGCGCTACTTGGGCATGTCGTTGGGGTATTCCATAGCATTAGGATTTTGCGCGGCAGGCGGCACATTGATACCGCCGATTGCGACGGGCAATGGCGGCATGTTCTTCAATGTCCCTTCGCAAATGGTTATCTTGGGCGGTCTAATTGTCTGCTTGTTGGGTATCGCCGTTTGCGGGTATGCGGGAAGTCTAAAAGAAAAGGACCTTTCAGCAGAGCAGATTAAGGCGGCGATCAAGGAGTTTGCGCTAACTAAAGGCATCATCGTAGCCGTGTTCGCCGGCGTAATGAGCGCATGTATGGCTTTCGCACTGAACGCAGCTGCGCCGATCGCCAAGGAAGCCGTCACATCAGGAGCCGATAAGCTATATTCGAACAATGCTGCCTTGGTTGTAGTCCTTCTCGGGGGCTTCACCACGAACTTCATCTGGTGCATGTATCTGTTGATCAAGAACAAGACGATAAAGGATTACGCAACGCTAAATCCCTTGAACTACTTGCTGTGCTTTGTCGGCGGCACTACATGGTATTTGCAGTTCTTCTTCTACGGTATGGGGCAAACGAAGATGTCGGATTTCAGCTATGCAAGCTGGACGATCCACATGGCCTTCATCATCTCCTTTAGCAATCTGTGGGGAATCCTTCTTGGCGAATGGAAGGGAAGCAAATCTAAGACTCGGCTAGCCATCATAGCCGGTCTAGTCGTTCTTATCGGTTCGACCCTTATAGTCGGATGGGGCAATAAGATGGAAATGGTTGAAAAAGAGAAGGCTAAGAAAGAAGGGTCCGTTGCCGTTTTAGTCCAACACTAAAAGAATACGTCCTGCCGGAAAGTTAACCGGCAGGACGTTTCTTTGTTTATCGTTTGCGCTTGCGGCGGCTGGCGGCCAATCCTGCTAAGCCAGCGCCCAAGGCGATCATTGTCCCAGGTTCGGGAACTGCTTCTAATGTGTAGCTCCACTTCCCATAGGCGTTCTCGTCCTGGTTCGCATGCGACTTGCTCCAACCTTCAATAAGGTAGTTTCCAGCCTGGAGGTGAATCATGTCGCTGAAAGAATTATTCTGCGCGATGCGGAGGATATAGTTCACAAATCCTGTGCCGTCGTCCTTCATGATCTTGACAACCGCTTCGTTTCGGTTAGCAGGTCCGGATTGCGCCAACGCGCCGCTGAACCAAAAATCCTGAGCTACAGGAACATTGAAGGACAGCCGCAAAAGACTTCCAGGATTACCCGAGGCCAGGCCGCTTGTTGCCGGACCGATAACTGCTGAACTCATTATGTTTTGGCCGCTCGCGACGATCTTCGTTGCATTCGCGAGACTACCGTAAACTGAATACTGAGCGTTAACATCCCAATTGAGAACGGCCGTCCACCAGTTGCCCAGATACTCATCGGTATGCATTCGAGTGTCTACAGTTGATGTCGATCCGACTTGCTCAAGCAAGCCATGGGTAACGGTCAAAGCATCTTGATAGACATCTGGTCCATAGCCGCAAAGGTACTCGGCATTCACACTGGAATATCGGTTGTATACCGAAAAGTTGGCAGAACCGTATCCTGCAAGAACCGCAGCGCCTGCCACCCAAATAAATCTTTTCATCTTAACTCTCCTTCGTCAACAGCGTAAGAAACGCAACATCTAAAATTGTAGCAATACATTTCCTATTGTTAGACCAATTGCCCTACGGCTATGGCGTGATTCAGTTGAGTAAGCTTTAGGAATGGTGGTATTTGCATTGTTGGCTTTGGTTCAACCGACGTCTGGGCTAACTGAAGATCCAAAACAAGACCTCGTAACCCAGTTTCTGGCAAAGGAAAAGGCAGTCGGCGTCGCGGTCGCCGTTGTTGACGGTTCCAAGACATGGCAATTCGAAGCTGGCTTTTCCGATAGGGACCAGAATAAGGAAGTAATACCTGCAACCTTGTTTCGGCTCGGCTCGGTCAGCAAACCTGTCGGAGCAACGCTGGCCATGAGCCTCGTGCAAGAAGGGAAACTCGACCTGGACAAAGGCGTTAGCGCTTATGTTGCCGGTTTCCCCGATGCCAACGGCACGATCACGCTGAGGCGCATCCTAAGTCACACGTCGGGGATCCGTCACTATTCGAAGGACAAGAACGACACCTTCTACGAGCCAAAGACAACGCCTGAGGCGTTGGCTGTCTTCAAAGACGATCCGTTGCTCTTCAAACCGGGCGAGAAGTATTCCTACAGCACCCATGCCTATACAGTCGTTGTCGCGGCGGTCGAGTCGGCGTCGAAAATGAGCTACCGCGAGTACCTGCAAACCTACATATCGAGAAGAAGCGCTCCTTCGCTCGACTGCGAAGCCATCAAGGACTCCAAGCCCGAGAGAACCGAACTCTTTACCAAAGAAGGCAAACAATACGGGAAGCGCCAGGACATATCCTGGAAGATCGGAGGCGGCGGACTTGAATCATCGGCGATTGATGTTGCCAAGTTCGGTGTAGCCGTTGCCGATGGATCTTTGTTGCACCCTAAGACGCTGAAGTCAATGTGGACGAAGCAGAAACTAAATGACGGCAAACTGATCGGCGCTGGTTTGGGCTGGGATCTCAGCAAGAAAGGGTTTGCGCGCCACGCTGGCGGCCAGCAAGGATGCTCGGCATATCTTCTCGTCGATCAAAAGAAGAAGATAGCCGTCGCCGTAATGTGCAACACCGATGGAATGCCCGTCGGCAAACTGGCACAGGACCTCTATCAAGCCTATGTGAAGTAGTCGCTGTACAAATTGTTCACTTTCTTGAAGGAGCTATTTAGCGCATCTCGAATAACGAGATATGGCTAGGTTCAAGGGTGTGGCAATGACAGTCTTAGCTTCTTCATATGCGTTCGGAGTCAATCCGACCGAGAGCGAGTTAGCGTCTGCGTCTGGTTGGTGGGATGGCAATTTCGGCTCTAAAGCACCGGTTCCATTCTCGTTCGTGATCGATGGACAGGTTTCATCGCAGTTCCTTGATAATTGTTCGCGAACCGCGAAGGATAGCCGCACCAAGGGAAAGCTTACGCGGACAATCACCTTCCTTGATAAAGTCAGCGGATTGGAAACGAAGTGCGTTGCTACCAAGTTCGAAGGCTTGTCAGCACTCGAATGGGTGGTCTACCTTGAGAACAAAGGTACAAAGCCGACCCCGATTATTGAGAACGTTCAGGCTTGGGACAGCTCCTATGCTATCGGCGCATCGAAGCTGGCAACAATCCACCGGTCCCTCGGAGACCACAACTCGGCCGAAAGCTTCCGCCCACTTGAGACATCGCTCAAGGTCGGCGAGAATCTAGTCCTTTATCCGAATGATGGCAAGTCGTCTGATCCGCATATGCCATTCTTGAACCTGGAGACCGAGCCTGGCACCGGAATCGCCGTCGGCATCGGCTGGTCCGGCCAGTGGCAAGCATCGCTGGCTCATCCCAAACAATCCAATGTAGAAGTACGGATCGGCCAGCAGCTCACGCATTTCAAGCTGTTGCCAGGCGAGTCCGTTCGAACTCCGCGAATGCTGCTCGTTTTTTGGAAAGGATCCGATGCTTTGCGGGGCAATAACCTGCTTCGCCAGACGCTGATGAGCCATTACCTGGTCAAACGCAAAGGCAAGCCGGTCATCTCTCCGATATGCGCTTGTGTCGGCTGGACGGCTCCTGACGGATCCTATGAAAAGCCCCATCTTGATGCTGTGCCTGTCTTTAAGAAGCTAGGCGTCGAGGTCTTCTGGTCCGATATGGACCCAAACCACTGGTATCCCGGCAACTTCGCCGAAGGTACCGGCAACTACACGGTTGACAAGGCGAAATATCCGCACGGTTTAGAGCCGCTCGGCAACCTGCTCAAGAAGTATAAGCTGCCATATCTGCTCTGGTTCGAGCCGGAACGGGCTGCACCCAACACGGATATTGATAGACAGCATCCCGAGTTCTTGCTGAAGCCCAATGAAGGCCACCGGCTGTTCAACCTCGGCGATCCGAAAGCGTTGGCATGGATGATCGATAATCTCGATGGATTCGTAAAACGCCTGCACATCCAGTGGATCAGGCAGGACTTCAACATAGGGCCGCTTGGATTCTGGCGCTGGGCCGATGCGCCGGATCGGCAAGGAATCACCGAGAACCACTACATTACTGGTCTATACGCAATGTGGGACGAACTGATGCGGCGCAATCCCGGCCTAGTCATCGACTTGTGCGCTGGCGGGGGCCGCCGAATCGACATAGAGGTCCTTCAGCGAGGAGTGCCGCTCTGGCACAGCGACCTTCAATGCAGCGGCTCCCATGCGACGGCGGACCAACTTCAAAATGCAGGCCTCTGGCGTTGGGTGCCCTATCACGGTTCAGGTAACTTCGGCATGGAGCCGAGTTATGAGTTCCGCAGCTCGATGACAACCGGCAACATTATGGCAGTTGGCGGGCCCGATAACACCACTTTGGCCGACGCTAATCCAGCGTTAGTAAAGTCGTTCAAGAAGTCCGTCGAGGTTTTCAAGAAGTTGCGGCCCTTTATGGCCGGCGATTTCTATCCGCTATTCCCTCACAGCGACTCTGAGAATGCCTGGTTCGGCTACCAGTTCCACCGACCGGATCTTGATGCCGGAGTGGTCGTTCTGTTTCGACGGCCTGGAAGCAAGGAGCACGAGGCGGTTTTGCGAATAAGTGCGATTAACGCAGGTAGAAAGTACCTAATAACCGACCAAGACACAGGGGAGGCTAAAGAAGTGTTCGGCAACAGCCTATCGGTATACTTGGCACGTATTAACGATGCGCCTGGTTCGAAAGTGTTATTTTACAAAGCCAAATCGAACTAGTGCTGGAGGGAGTATGGGCTTTTTGAAAAACCTGTTCGGCCAGAAGCCGACGCCAGAAGAACCGGATAGCAACGAGCAAGCGGTAATTGTCGAGTTCAAGTACGGATTTCCGAACCTGGACCGGTTATTTGAAGTCGACGACTTGCTCGAAGCCGCAGCTGAGAAGTCGGGTGCTGGGGAACACGACGGGCACGAAATAGCCGTGGATCTAAGCGACGGCTCCTATTACCTTTACGGTCCAGATGCTGACAAGCTTTATGAAGCGATCAGGCCTGTCCTCGAATCTCAGGACTTCACCAAACGTGCGAAGGTGACGTTGCGGTATGGGCCGCCCGAGGACGGCGTTCCGGAAAAGGTTGTCATCGTGGGCGGGTAGGCCGACTATCTCAAGACGCGGGATCTGCGCGCCTGAAGTCTCGGTGTCAGCCTCGTGCAGAAACTGAGTCGGCTTTTTTCGTTGGCGAGCCAGATGCTTCTGGCTTCTGCTAGATCGCCACGCGACATCAAGGCGTCAGACAGTCCTTCATTGGCGTACCAAATGCCAGGCAAGGAGTAATGCTCTTGGTTGGCGGCGGCAAGCGACTCAAACATCCGGATAGACTCATCGCAATTGCGGCGGTGCATGTGGAGAATCGCCTCGGCATACTTCATCGTTAGAATTCGCCATCTGTCGAACTGGTCTATGACGAGTTTCCTGGCCTCTTCAAGCGCTTCATCTGCTTGGTCAAGCTGGCGAGCTTCAGCGCAGAGAACAGAATAGTTGACCCAGAAGTGCAGTCGGGTTGCGCGATCCGTTGATGGTAGTCTCTTTATTCCCTGATTCATTTGTGCGATTGCTTCCTCATGCCTGTTCATATTCCAGTGATAGGCTGCTTTCGCATTGATAAAGAAAAGGCTCTTCGTATCTGCATGAAGACGGCTCTGCAAATGGTCGATCCACGCTGCTGCCTCGCCCATTTGGCCATCCTCGATTTCGTAGAACAGCATGTATGCGCCCGAGGTGATCATGGCTTCCTGCTTGCGTTGCTGGGTAGCGAGCCGGAACGCTCGCAGACCGGTCTCTTTGATCTCTCGGTAGCAGCCGAGTCTCTCGTAGTAGTGGGCTCGCAGCTGCTGGTGTTCTAAGGTAAACGGATCGCGGCGATCCTTCGGCTGCGTCATGCTGAGGAGGTTGCGCAACTGCTCGATAGGCAGGCTCTGAATCAGTGCAGCTCCGCCGACAAGAAGACTCCTTCCTGTGTCTTTGTCGATGCTAGCCGCGTGGCCGACCGCCGTGGCAAAATCCTCGACTGCTTCTATGGCCTGTTCCTGCTTCTGCGGGGTAAGCGACTGGCGGATGGCCTCGATCCAAGGATGATCTAGGTTTGGCGCGATCATCGAAGCGAGCGCTCCTTCACCGTTTGACAACGTCAAGTCATAGGACCAAGCGCCGCCAGAGAGCCTTGTAAGGCCTTGCTTCTCTTCGATGCAATCGGGTCCGCACCACCGTCGGAGCCTTAGCAGAGATTGCCGCAGCGCCGTTCGCTTGGAGTGCTCTTCTGAGTCTGGATAAAGCAAGTTGGCGAGGTCATGGCGGCTGCTCCAATCGGACCCGCGAAAGAGCAAGCCGACAAGCAGGACGCCTACGGTCTTATTCTCCGGACCAGGCAGTTCCGATCCATCTTTCCAGACGGAAAGTTGCCCCCCTAACTTAACATGCCAACTCATATAAAAAGAGACGAGAACGAATCGCTGTCACGATCTCGTAACGCTCTACTGCTTTATGATGGCATGAAGACCCTCAGAAGTCATGATCATGTGAGGACCTGAGAGTTTATTTTTGATTGAACAAGGAAAGAGAAATGAAGACTATCTCTAGATTAGGGTTGATGGCGTTATTGGCATCTTCGGGAGCATACAGTCAAGCTGAGTTCTCGTTTTGGACGGATGCTGACCATCTTAGCGCGTTCCAAGACACGTCAAATATGTTTTCGTCTAGCACCAACTACAAAGTCTCCTTTGCCCACTGGGGAGACGACATCGTCTACATCGATGATCTTGAGTTTATTGGCGATACCGCAGATCTGACCAAGGCATCCGGATCGCTGGAATACCAAGAAGGATCGGAATACAAGACTTACAACTTCGGCGAAGCGGTGACCGGCGATATCCAGTGGTCGTTCGAGCGGATGGCTTACCACTATTGGTCATCGATGGCTGACCTCGGCATACACAACTTCACTATGAACATATTGGGTCGAACTGACGACGGAACCGGGATTAGTGATCCGACAATTCTGCAAACGTTTAACTTCGCCTATGATGTCGCAGGCAAACTCGATATCGGGGTTACCGGCAATTTAAGCAAACCAGTCATCCATAGTGGCGAAACTACTGCATTGGACATGACGGTCCTGAACAATATGGATCGCGACTTTGTTTCGACGACTTGGTTCACTTCAGCTGTTGGCAACGGAAGCGGCTCAAATCTTAATGGCGACTTCGATTGGACTGATACATGGTTCAATAAAACGATCGCGACTGGACAGAGCTTAACGGGCGGCCATTCGTTCTGGTGGGCAGATTCGACAAATCCGGATGGTGTTTATTCAGGAGGCTTAGGGGTGGTCGGTGGATTTTACAACGGCGACTTCCATTTCGTATCAATGAATCCAGCCCCTCAGATTACAGTCCAATCGGTGCCGGGTCCAGTTCCATTGCTATTTATGGCAATAGGTTTTCTTGCCGTAGGGAAGCAGAAAAGGAGAAAATAGGGGACCGGGAAAGGAGCTGATCAAGTCGCGTTCCGGTTGACCTTGGCGGTCTCCCACTGCGTAGAGAGGGAGACCGCTTGCTTATAGCTGCCATAAGCGATCATATAACCTTGCTGTACGGCCTTTCAATTGGCTGAGCATGTTTGTTGCGTTTGGATCGCCAGACGCATGAGCCAGCATCAGCCTGCCTTCTTCCCGGCAAAGCTCATCGTGCAAGGGGAAGACCTCGCGGAGCAGAAACTGGGCGTATTTCGCCAAGCGAAAGGGTCCATGAGCCCTCGGCGCAGATCCAGGAAGGGCTTCAACAGCCACCGAGTAGAGGTCCTTGATGCTTGATATAAGATCGCGGAGTTCAAGCGAAGGCGAAAAGGCAACCGTGTAGTACCAACCGAAGAGCTCGCCGGTTTCGCATCCATGGCCGTCGGTAACCCCTACGATCGGAATATTCTTACCTTTGGCACGTTCGTCGTGGTACCTGGCCACTTGCAGCATGTTCGACTCGACTTCATGGCGATGATAGCCTCCGATGAGCTCAAGCGCGTCAAACGGCTGCCATTCCAGCAATAGAGTAGTCAGCGCTTCTGGCACATCGTATCGGTATCCGGCATACCAGTAGGGGTGGCAAAAGAGGCCCAAGCCGCCTCCTGCGCGGATCTTATCAAAGCACCACGCACAAGAAGCATAGGCGTAGCGGTCGGCACCTTCGGGAAAGTCCACTAGGCTTGTTGCGATGGACTGCACTTCCTCGCGGTACTTAGGAAGCTCGAATAAGGCATTCACGCTGAAGGATCCGCCGAAGTTCACCATGTGCACAGGATTTTCGGGCGGATGGACCTCCTCTCCAGGATAGAGCAGCAGATCGATTGGAGCGTCTTCGTAGGCCTTTATGGCTTCTAGCGATGGTTCATAACGATGGTGGTCGGTGATGGCCATGAAGTCGTAGCCGATCCGTCTACCCGCAGCGGCGACGTAAGAAGGCGACTCCTTTCCGTCGGACCGGCAGGTGTGGATGTGCAGATCGCCTTTGTAGGGTTTGCGCTCAAAAAGTTCTCTGTCTAGCGCATAAAGGTGAAACTCATGCTGTTTTTGCCCATCGCGAACGAGAACAGTGTATTCCTGCTCCTTCTCAAATCCGTATTCGAATACCAGCTCGCCGTCCTTTAGGTTCGAAGGAGTTGGAGTCGGTTTCGGCTTGAACGTTTCGTGCAACATGCCCTCAGCGGGAAGAACGGTCACCTCCGAGTTGGCTTCCAAACTGACATGATCGAACAGCGGCTTGATGGTGATAGTTGATTTCTTTCCGCTTGGAACGATGAGAGGGTGAACGTCGAAATACTTGTCGTTGGGGTGTGCCATAGTTAATCCTTGAGCAGTTGAGTCAGCCGATATTCGATGGCCTTAGCCCAGGCTCGGTAGCCTTCTGGCTTAAGATGCAGAAAGTCGCGGGCCATCAGGTCAGGATTGCCCTCGCCGTTCGAGAGCAGAAACACTCGGCCGATGTCTTGATAGAAGACCCGGTTCTTGTCCTCATATTTTGATATAAGCGCGTTGACTGCTTCTACCTTCTTGCGAGTCGGAGCCTCAGGTTTCTGGCCGAAAGGGAAGAGCCCGAGCAGTAGAATCTTGGTTTTTGGGGCCTTAGTTGCCAGCCGGTCGAGGATCGCCTTCACACCTTCAGCGATCTGCTCCGGAGCGCAGGACGGCACATTGTTTACGCCGACTAGCAGAACAACCACGTGGGGCTTGGCTTTGTCGAAGTTGCCATGGTCGATGCGCCATAGAACGTGCTGCGTCCCGTCTCCGCTTATCCCGAATGAACAGGCGTTCCGCTTGGCATAGTATTCCTGCCAGACCGCCGGAGCAGCTTGCCAAACATAACGCCCCTCGCCGCCCCAACCTTGCGAGATCGAATCGCCCAGAAAGACTAAGTCCAGTTTCCTCGTTTCCCCAACCTTGTTGATGTCTTCGTGCTGGTTCATCCAGTTGCCGCCGCGCTGCCAGCCAGCCGAGGCAGCACGGGTTTCTGAGCTCGGAACGGGAACAATGCACGGATTAGCGGCCTTTTGGCAACCAATAAAAGTAATCGCGACAATGGCACTGAGCATATATCCATTATGATGCCGTTCGGAATCTCTTGCAGCTAAGATGTCGGGGAAATCCAAGCGTTAAAGAGTGCATGAATATGTGGAAATGGTGTATAAAACATATTTTGTATAACTTAGCGCCAATATCATGTAAAAGTGATAAAACATTCAGAGATGCACCCCTAAACTTGTCATCAACCTTCGGGGTTCCTGTACCGTATTTAGTGGATGAGGCAATAGTTGGCATGTGACGAAATGGGATCTATCCACGAGCAGGTGCCACGTATCTGGAAAGGCGGAGGAATCGAAAAGGGAAGTGGACCGCGAGCGAGACGAACATACAAACGATGAAGATCTCGTTGCGGCTGCGGCCTACGGCGATTTGCGGGCTTTCGACGAGCTTGTGCGCCGATATCGATATGCCGTCACGATGGTTGCCAAGGACATAACCGGATCAAGCGAGTTGGCTGACGATGTGGCCCAGGATGCATTCCTGACTGCCTACAAAGCTCTGCCACAGCTTAAGGATCCGGGCAAGTTCGCAAGTTGGCTTTACACAATCGCTCGGAATCGGGCGAAAAGAGTCGGCCAAGGCGAAAAGAACCACGTGCCGCTGTCGGTCATCGACGAGTTCATCGTGTCGAAGAGCCCGGAACTCAGCCGAAGCCAGTTCGAGAAGGTCGACGCCAAACTGACCTGCGCAAGACTGGCTGCCGAAATGGAGAGCATTCCGAAGGAATACGCCGACGCGATGCAGCTCTATTACGCGCAGGAATGGCCCGTCGAACGCATCGCATCGTTCTTTTCGCTTCCTCAAACCACGGTCAAATGGCGGCTGCATCAAGGGCGGGAAATGCTAAGAAAGCGCCTTGGGGAGAACTGAGGGGCAGCCGCCTCCATTGGAGAAAAAACATGGCAATAGATAAGAAACAGACTATATCGATGCTTAAAGAGCTCGCCGAGATGGCCGAGCACGGGGCTCTGACCGGCATGAACGGCAATACAGCAAAGCGTGCCATTGCTCGTTACAACGCGCTTCTCGGCACGTTGGCGAATGACTCGCTTGTTCCGCATGAGCTTTTTAGCCCGTTGCCCGAAGATGCGGCGTTTGGCGATCTGCTAGTCGATGCCAGGCTCGTTGTTTCGTACTTGAAAGCCGCGAAAGAGGAGTCTTGCTGCGGCGATGAGATACCAAGCCACTTCAGCCCAGACAAGCATTTGATTATTCGGTTAGCGCCGTTCGCGAAGTCCGAGGACTTGAAAATGATGGTCGAGTCGTATCTTACGAAGGGTGAACCAATCGACCCGAATTTCCTGGAGTCGATGGCGCCGTTCCTTGAGAGCGATCATCTGGGGTTGCTGATCCGCAAACTAGCTGGCCAGACGGAATATACGGTGACCCAGACGATGAAGGTCGATGCGCCGGTCTCGCCGGTGTCTCCAGTGTCGCCTGTCGCACCTGTAGCCCCCGTCGCGCCAGTCGCGCCGGTACCCCCTGGAGGTATCGAAGCGGTCACCAAAATCGAGATACACGACGAGGCGAACAAGCCAGTTGGAGATATTCCGATCCAGGTCCGCATCGACCTCATCGCCGACCGCATGCGCGCCGCCGACACAACGGTTGATGAGATGCAAGAGCTCTCGGCCGAAATGGTTCGGTTGAAGCGCGAGCGAGAGCAGCAGGCCTCTGAGGAATAAGCTTTTGTTGCTTATGGCCACGGGCTTCCAGCCCGTGGCTTTTTCTCTGTCTGGGTTGCGCATTCCCATGCCTGCCGGCGAGACGCCGGCGGTCCCAGCTATCTCGATCGAAAGGCTGCCGTTCTATTCCAGATTCGGCGTCCCACAGACCGACACCGGCCCGCGTCAAACCTGCCATAATATCCAAACCGCGGTTTGACGCCGAAACGGTCCGGGAACGGGCCAAAAGCACTTGACTTTTAAGGCGCACACCGTTCATACTCTCCCTTTGCGCGAAATGCGTTTCGTGCAAAACTAAATTCGAGGAGGCTCGTTCGCCGAACCCATAAAGGACCAGGGAAACCCCATAATTGCCGAAGGTTTAAGCGAGGAGTGCCCCTCTCGATAGCATCGAAGGGGTTTTTTCGTGATAATCGAACGAGAAATCCGAGAATCGATACGCTGAACAAAGCTGAAAAGCTAGAAGAGCGAGGAATTAATGCCGACAGTAAACCAGCTTGTACGTAAAGGCCGATCTACGCCGAAAGTGAAATCGAAGTCGCCAGCGCTGAAGCAGAATCCGCAGAGGCGCGGCGTGTGCACCGTTGTCAGAACCATGACCCCGAAGAAGCCGAACTCGGCTCTTCGAAAGACGGCTCGTGTCCGTCTGACGAACGGCATCGAAGTCACCGCCTATATTCCGGGCATCGGCCACAACCTGCAGGAGCACTCCGTTGTGCTCGTGCGCGGAGGCCGTGTTAAGGACCTGCCGGGCGTCCGCTACCACATCATTCGCGGAACCCAGCAAACCGCCGGAACCAACAACCGCATGCAAGGCCGAAGCAAGTACGGAACCAAGCGGCCCAAGGCAGCCAAGAAGTAAGGAGCAATAGATAGATGCCGAGAAAAGGTGCAGCACCCAAGCGTTTAATTCTGCCCGATCCCATTTTCGGATCCGAGCTCGCTCAGCGTTTCATTAACCGAATGATGCTGGACGGCAAGAAATCGACCGCAGAAAAGATTTTCTACGGGGCGATGAGAGCAGCCGAAGAGAAGGCCAACGTTCCCGCCGTCGAGATTTTCGAGAAGGCTTTGCAGAACGTTATGCCCGCCGTTGAGGTTCGACCTCGGCGCGTCGGCGGCCAGACCTACCAGGTTCCCATGGACGTCCGTCCCGAGCGACGAAGAGCTTTGGCCCTTCGCTGGATCATCGGCGCCGCCCGCAAGCGGTCCGGCAAGTCGATGACCGAGAAGCTCTCGGCCGAAATCCTGGACGCATTCAACAACACGGGTCCTTCGATTAAAAAGCGCGAAGACACCCACCGTATGGCAGACGCCAACCGCGCGTTTGCCCACTACCGTTTCTAGATAGGAGATTAATGGCTCGTACTCACCCACTGGATCTTGTTCGGAACATAGGCATCGCCGCTCATATTGACGCGGGCAAGACAACTACAACTGAACGAATCCTCTATTACACAGGCAAATCCTACAAAATGGGTGAGGTCCACGAAGGGACCGCCACGATGGACTGGATGCCCGATGAGCAAGAAAGAGGCATCACAATCACGTCGGCGGCCACGAGCTGTTTCTGGCGAGGATCGAACGAAGACAAGCCCGAGCATAAGATCAATATTATTGACACGCCCGGGCACGTCGACTTCACGGTAGAGGTCGAGCGCTCCCTGCGCATTCTGGACGGCTGCGTTGCCGTCTTTTGCGCTGTCGGCGGAGTGCAGCCTCAATCCGAAACCGTCTGGCGTCAAGCTAACAAATACGGTGTTCCTCGGATCATATACGTGAACAAAATGGACCGCCTGGGGGCGGATTTCTTTTCTGTGGTGGAGCGTATTAAAGCCCGTCTCGGCGCGAACGGCGCTCCTATCCAGATCCCCATCGGCGCGGAAAGTCAGTACCAGGGCTATATCGACCTGGTCACGATGAAGGCCACGCTTTACAAGTCCGACGACGGCAAGCAATACGAAGTCACGGATATTCCTGAGAACATGGTCGAAGTGGCGAACGAATGGCGCGAGAAGATGCTCGAAGCCATTGCGGACGTCGACGACACCATCATGGAGCGCTACCTTGAGGGCCACGAGATTCCTGTGGATGATATTAAGCACGCGATCCGAAAGGGCTGCCTGTCCAACTCCATCGTTCCAATTCTCAGCGGCTCGTCCTTTAAGAACAAAGGCGTGCAGGCCATGCTTGACGCGATCGTCGAGTTCCTGCCGTCTCCTGTGGACGTAGGCGCTGTCAAAGGCGTCGATCCGCACACAGAAGAGCCTTTGACGCGAGAAGCCAGCGACGATGCTCCATTCAGCGCATTGGCGTTTAAGGTCATGAGCGACAAGTACGTCGGCCGTCTGACCTATCTCCGCGTCTATTCGGGCCAGCTCAAGAAGGGAAGCCAGGTTGCGGTTGCCTTCCGCGATCCGCTGACTAACGATTTTAGAATTCGAAACGAGCGCATCGGCCGAATCTTGCAGATGCACGCCAATAGCCGAGAGGACTTGGATGTAGCTTATGCCGGCGACATTATCGGCGTGATCGGCTTGCAGGATGTCAACACCGGCCATACGGTTTGCGAGGAGAAGAAGGCGATCGCTCTTGAGAGCATCAAGTTCCCCGAGCCCGTTATCCAGATTGCCATCGAGCCGAAGAGCAAGGCCGACCAGGAGAAGCTTGGAAACAGCCTTCTGCGCCTCGCTCAGGAAGACCCGACGTTCCGCGTGCATGTCGACCCCGAAAGCGGCCAGACGATCATTGCGGGCATGGGAGAGCTTCACCTGGAGATCATCGTGAGCCGATTGCATCGCGAGTTCCAAGTGCAGGCCAACCAGGGCAAGCCGATGGTCGCCTACCGCGAGACGGTAAGGGTCAAGACCAAGGCGGAAGGTCGGTTCGTCAGGCAGACCGGCGGCTCCGGCCAATACGGCCACTGCTGGATCGAGCTTGAGCCGATGCCCCCTGGATCAGGTTTCATTTTCGAAAACAAGACTATCGGCGGCTCCATTCCGAAAGAGTTCATTCCCGCTGTTGAGAAGGGAGTCCGCGAAGCATTAGACTCCGGTGTCGTTGCAGGCTATCCGGTAGTCGACGTTAAGGTGTCGCTAATCGATGGGAGCTACCACGAGGTGGACTCCAATGAAAACGCGTTCAAGCAAGCGGGGGCGATTGCCTTCCGCGAGGCCATGAAAAAGGCGAACGCCGTTCTTAAGGAACCCATCATGCACGTCGAAGTGACCGCACCGGAAACGTCGGTCGGAGACGTCATTGGCGATATCAACGGGCGCCGAGGCAGGATCGAGCGCATGGAACCGACCATCGGTTCGATGACAATCGTAAGCGCACACGTGCCTTTAGCAGAGATGTTCGGGTATGTTACTACGTTGCGTTCTTTGACACAAGGTCGAGCAACGCCGAACGTGACCCCGTCGCACTATGAGGAAGTTCCTCAAAACATCAGTAAAGAAATCATTGAAAAGTCCCAAGGCGGGCGTTAGCAAGAGGTTAGGAGACACATAGCATGGCTAGAGCAAAATTCGAAAGAAAGAAGCCGCACGTCAATATTGGCACCATTGGCCACGTTGACCACGGCAAGACGACGTTGACCGCGGCGATCACGGGCGTACTCGCTTCGCAGGGTCTCGCTAAGATCCAGAAGTATGATGAGATCGACAGCGCTCCCGAAGAGAAAGCTCGCGGAATCACCATCAACATTTATCACGCGGAATATGAGACTGAGACTCGGCACTATGCCCACGTCGACTGCCCGGGCCACGCCGACTTCATCAAGAACATGATCACCGGCGCTGCTCAGATGGACGGCGCGATCCTCGTCGTTTCTGCGACGGACTCCGTTATGCCGCAGACCCGCGAGCACATCCTGCTTGCCCGTCAGGTTAACGTTCCTTGGATCGTCGTTTACATCAACAAGACCGACCTCGTGGACGACCCCGAGCTCGTCGAGCTGGTTGAGATGGAAGTTCGCGACCTGCTCAGCAAGTACAACTTCCCGGGCGACGATGTTCCCATCATCAAGGGTTCGGCCGTAAAGGTCACCGAGCAGATGGAAAAGAACGCTCTCGACCTGGAAGAGCCGAACACGAAGTCGATCATCGAACTGATGAAGGCTGTCGACACTTACATTCCGACTCCGGACCGCGAGAAAGACAAGCCGTTCCTGATGGCTGTCGAAGACGTCTTCACGATCACCGGTCGCGGCACCGTCGCCACCGGCCGTGTCGAGCGCGGCCAGCTGAAGTCGATGGAAGAAGTCGAGATCGTCGGTCTGCGAGAAGCTAGCCGCAAGACGGTCTGCACGGGCGTTGAGATGTTCCGCAAGACCCTTGACTACTGCGAAGCCGGCGACAACGTCGGTCTGCTTCTGCGCGGCGTTGACCGCAAAGAAATCGAGCGAGGCATGGTTTGCGCCAAGCCCGGTTCGATAAAGCCGCACGTCAAGTTCGACGCTGAAGTTTACGTCCTTTCGAAAGAAGAAGGCGGACGCCACACCCCGTTCGTAACGGGCTACCGGCCGCAGTTCTACTTCCGAACAACGGACGTCACCGGTACCCTCAACCTGCCGGAAGGCGTTGAGATGTGTATGCCCGGCGACAACATCACCATGACCATCGAACTCATCCAGCCCATCGCTATGGAGCTTGGTTCGAAGTTCGCCATTCGCGAAGGCGGCCGAACGGTCGGCGCCGGAACGATCACGAAGGTCTACGAGTAAGAATAAAGAGAATCCCCCGGTCCCTGATCGGGGGATTTCTTTTGAGATAAGCAAAGCATGCGTACGACAAAAGTTAGAATCAGATTAAGGGCCTACGATCATCGCGTGATCGATCAGTCCGCAGAGAAAATCACCGAGACCGCTCGCCGAACGGGCGCTCGCGTTGCCGGACCGATTCCCCTGCCCACCAATATTCGACGGTTCTGCGTTATCCGCGGTCCGCACATTGACAAGGAATCGATGGAGCACTTCGAGCTTCGCACCCATAACCGCCTCATCGACATCCTTGAGCCGTCTAACAAGACGATCGATGCTCTGATGCGCTTGGATCTGCCTAGCGGCGTCGACATCGAAATCAAGACTTAAGGTCGGCGGGCGATCTTCGCCGACCTCCAACTTTGGTCCCTAGTCTGTTGCACATGACCGTGTGCGACGGGCTTTTTGTCGTTTGGACCGGTAACATGGGGCAGAGGTGGACAAGATGGTCGTCCTTTCGCTTCTTACTATCGGATTGGTTCTTCAAGCAGGCACCCAGCGTCTTGGAATGGCGATGAGCGTTCCCGAAGGCGCAGGAGAAGAGCAATACATCGCTGCGCTGCGCATACAAGTTCGTCTGGGCTTGGACGGTGGGGGAACCACGATCAAGTGGGACGAATATGAGCAGCAACAGGGCAAGCCGCTAAACGACTTCAACGGCGTTGTCAAACTCACCAATCAACAAACGCTTGCCACGATATCGACCATCGACACGATCAAAAGGCGTTTGCCTTCGGATGTTCAGGATCTCAGGTGGAGTGACGAGAAGCTAAAGACGCGATTCGATGCATTCTTGCGCGAGGCGGTTCCTAAACTCGACAAGCGCGTCAAGTGGATCAGCTTAGGCAACGAGGTTAACGCCTATCTCGAACAGCATCCCGACGAACTAGATGCCTACTTGGGCTTTCTGGCGCACTCAAAGTCAGTCATCAAAGGTCTTCGTTCGGACGTGCAAGTCGGAGTGACCGTCACTTGTATGGACGGCATCAGGATTCCGGCTATGGCCAAGCGCTTAACCGAGGGAATGGACATTGCGGTGTTCACTTACTATCCTATGGATGGACTGAATGTCGCTGAGACAAGCGCAGTGGCCGGACATTTTGACTTCATGGCCGGAGTTGCGGGCAATAAGCCGCTGCTGTTGCAGGAGATCGGATATCCGTCGAGTCCCGATTGCGGAAGCTCAGAGGAGAAGCAGGCAGCCTTCGTAAAAGCCGTTTTTGTTCAGTTAGACCGTTTCCGACAGCGCATTCCTCTCGCGCTCTACTTCATTCAGAGCGACTTTGGGCCGTCCCTCATGAAGCTCATGGAAAGCTACTACGGGATCTCGGATCCCAAGTTCCTAACGTTCCTGAGAACACTCGGCTTAACTGACGATAAAGGAAAGCCTAAGCAAGCGTGGAAGGTGTTTGTCGCTGAAGTAACGAATCGCAAGCCGATCGATTAGTCGACTACCTTGCCTTCATCTGCTTGGCTTCATCCTCGAGCCTGGCGATCTGTTTTTGCCCTTCAGTCAGAAGCATCGTTGCTGCCGACTTGACGGCAATGATGAAGCCGATAAGAAACAGGATAACGATGACGTTAAGGACGCAGTTGAGGATAACCAGCTTTTTTAGCCCGCTCATGTGAAGCGTGAAGATCGAATTGTCCATTAGGGCATATTACCAAAAGCCTCATCTCTTAGCCGCAGATGCACTTTACAAACTATAATGGCCTATCGAAAGGAGAGTTACTTATGCCTAGGATATGTCATTTTGAACTGCCGGCAGACGACGTCCCGCGAGCCATTGCTTTCTATGAAAAGGTGCTCGGGTGGAAGTTCACGAAATGGACGGGCCAATGGACTACTGGCTCATTTCAACCGGTGAAAACCCCGAACCCGGTATCAACGGCGGACTCAGCTTGCGCCAGGCAGGCGAAGGCGTCACCAACATCGCCGATGTGAAGGACCTCGATGCGACCGTAAAATCAGCTGTTCAGCAAGGTGCGACGGTCGTTATGGAGAAGCACGAGATTCCTGGAGTCGGCTACCTCGCCTACATCAAAGATACTGAGAACAACGTTCTTGGCTTAATGCAAGAACTCTGAGTTGCTGTCGGCACGAAATGAGGGCTTCCTAATGTTAACATGCTTAGGAGGTCCTATGAAATTCTTCCGACCCTTCATTATCTCTCTTCCTATCTTGGCCGCGGGCTGCGCTGCCACTCCCGGCAAGATCGCTTACATGAACTCACCTTACGGCACAGAAGGTTTGCACGTCTCTGGAACAGCCGTTATTCGCACCAAACCTGACTATGCGCTTGTTACGTTGGGATATACCTGTTCGGCACCTGGAGCCAGGTCGGCGCGCGAGACTAACAAGAACAAGAGCCTAAGCATTCTGAAAGGAGTGCTTAAGACGGGTGTCAGCGCCGAAGACATCCACACGATTGAATATGGAATGGACTCCCAGTCGATTGACGTTACCCGCGATAGGACGATCGTGGTCTGGCGAGTGACGAACAAGTATGAAGTCCGCGTAAGGAACGTCGATGCCGTGGCCGACGTGATCGATGCCGCAACCGATGCTGGAGCCAACCAGATCGGCGGAGTGCGCTACGCTGTGGAGAACTTGCATGAAGCCAGAGCGAAGGCTCGCGCCGAGGCATGCCGTGTAGCCCGAGAGAAGGCTGAGCAACTAGCGAAGGAGCTCGGTGGCAAGATCGGCAAGGTCGTCTCGATCCAAGATGGCAACAGCCGAGGTTATTGGTGGGACGGACATAACGCGCAGGTCACGATGAACTCGGTTATGAACTCGCGAGAAGGGATTTCAGCGCCAGTATCGGGTGGTGCCGACCGAGAGATCAGCGCTGGACAGGTCGTGATCGAAGCGTTTGAGGACGTCACGTATGAGCTGAAGTGAGGTTTTATCTCCCAGACCCTGTCATCTTGACCAACAAATAGATGTCGATTAGAGCCATCGGTACTACAAAGTAGAAACCGAACGATCTAAGGAACAAGTAGCCAAAGAGGCAAATCAGCCAGATCGCACCAAGGATGATGGCTTCTTTGGCGTAAATCTCGGTGTCGATGAGACCCCAAACGATGAGGATGACGAACAGGACGAAAGGAATCAACATTGTTGAATACTAATACGGATCGTGAACAATTGCGTTTCGTTGCTAGTATAAGATTTCTCTGAATCCCTCAGCGAACGTGGAGGGATATAAACCTGTGCCCGCGCCCCTCCAGATTCTTGATATTGGTCGCATAAGGTGAACTATTTATCCACCAGAAAGTGCCAAAATGCACCCATGTCCAAGCACTTTAAGAGCGTCAACGGCGCGATAACCCCAGCTATTATCAATTCTTGCCAGAAAGCGTTTGATGCCGACCCTAAGAACAAGGTCATCCTCAATGCGCTTTGCACGACCCCTGCCAACAAGCTTGCTTTGAACCGAAACGTCGTTGTCAAGCATAACAATATCTATAGCGACCACTTAGCCGAGAACAAGGCCACTTCTCAAAAAGGTAGCGGCCGCTGCTGGCTGTTCGCCGGCTGCAACACGCTGAGGACGGTTGCTATCAAAGCCCTGAACCTTGGCGAAGACTTCGAGATCAGCCAAGCCTATTTGGCGTTCTGGGACAAGTTCGAGAAGGCTAACTACTTCCTCGAGTCGATCCTGAACACCCTTGACGAGCCGACTGAGGGCCGCCTGATCAACTACCTGCTCCAGAATCCGATTCAGGACGGCGGCCAGTGGGATATGTTTACGAACCTCGTTACGAAGTACGGCTGTCTGCCTAAGTCGGCTCAGCCCGAGAGTGAGAGCAGCGGAAGCACCGGCATGGTCACCGGCCAGGTCACGGCCAAGCTTCGCGAATATGCTTGCACGCTGAGAAAAGCTCACAAGGCAGGGAAGTCGCTTGACGAGCTCAAGAAGATGAAGCCGGCGATGGTGGAAGAGATCTACCGCATGTTGGTGCTGCATTACGGCGAGCCGACACAGAAGTTCAACTGGCAGTATCGTGACAAAGACAAGGGCTTCCACCGCGAGGGTGAGATGACTCCGAAGGAGTTCTTCGAGAAGTTCATCAAGGCCGATTTCGACGACATGATCTGCCTCATCCATTGCCCGCAAGAAAGCAAGAAGATGGACACGCTCTACACGGTCAAGTTCCTCGGCAACGTGGTCGAGGGCGACATCGTCCGCTATGTGAACGTGCCGATTCAGGTTCTAAAGGACGCTACGGCTGCTCAGCTTAAGGACGGCTCGCCTGTATGGTTCGGCTGCGACTGCGGCAAGAACTTCGACGGCGAGTCGGGCATCTGGCACGAGGACATCTTCAAATATGAAGGCCTCTACGGAACGTCCTGCAGGCTGAACAAAGCCGAACGGCTGGACTACGGCCACTCTGCCATGAACCACGCCATGATGTTCACCGGCGTCGACATCGACGAGAACGGCAAGCCGATTAAGTGGCGCGTTGAGAACTCATGGGGCGATGAGCGCGGCGACAAGGGATTTTACGCAATGTACGATCCTTGGTTCGACGAGCACATGTTCGAAGTCGTCGTGAGCAAGAAGTATGTGTCGAAGGCAGTTCTTGAGATTTTGAGCCAGACTCCGACGGAGCTTGAGCCTTGGGACCCGATGGGTTCGCTGGCTCGATAAATAGCGGAAATCGAGCAAAAGCTTCCTCCGTCTCGGAGGAGGCTTTTGCCACTAATTGTCTTAAAATGATGCCGGCAAGCTGAGGCTGGGTCATTGTGTTGCTTGATCCACGCCAAGAGGCTACATTTGATGGACTGGTTGCGCTCAAAGGTACCTTCTAGGTTCAATTTCCGCGTTGGGCTTTGCCGCCTGGGAGGCGGCGATACCTGGTTGGTTCCCAATGACCCAGCCTCTGGAAGCTGGCAATCCCAGTTACCGGACTCCGTTTCAGAAGACCTCAGCGAGGGTTCGCCCCTCCCAATCGCACCGGTTGCTTCGAAATAGGCCAAAACTAAACAGCCCTCGGCATTTCTGCTGAGGGCTGTTTTTATACCGAGCGGAGTTACCTTCTCGGTCTGCGGTCGCTCGTTCCGAATTCGACGATGTTGTAGCCGTATCCGTCGTCAACCAGCCGATAGACATGATAGACGCGGTCTCTGCGGTCCCAAGGATCGACGTATTCGTGAACAGCTACCACTCGAGCCTCGTTTCTATATGTCTTGACGCTCAGAATGTCGTAGTTCTTGGTACGAGCACTCTGAATATTGTCCATCATCATATCGTAGAAGTCGTCGGCGTTCATGCTGTAGTCGTAACGCTCATCGATGTAGATGCCGATGTTGCCACGATCCGAGATGAGGCGGTTAAGTGAGCGTCGGTTCGAATCTTCCCACGCATTCACCAGGTCATCAAGCGCATAGTCGAGTTCGGATCTTCGGGCCGCCGACTCGTACCAGTAAGTTCGCCGATAGGTGTAACTCGGGCAACTGTCCCAGAAGAACGTCGGTTGATCGTTCCAGTAGATGCTGACGCTGCCTACTCTGAGTACGAGTACTCGCGAACGGTTTAGGTAACCCGGAACGTGGGGATACCAGTAGAATGGCGACACCACGCATCGATCGTACACCGGGTTGAAGTAGTAGAACCCGAAGAAGAAGTCGTCGTCGCGCCAGCCGTTGTTGTAATGAACATAGCCGCTGCGATAGCGGGAGTGCTTGGTTACGTTGTCTTCTCGACGAACCATGCCCTTGAGCGATGGGCTGAAGACGTCCATCGGCGGCCGGCTTCTTTCGGGCGGCTTGGACCAATTCGCGTCGTTTCGATGGTTGTTGGTTGTGCCGTAGACAGTCGAACCCGACGATCCAGGCTTGCGCTTGGAGAACGGGTCGCCGCCAGATGTTCGGCTTCCGCCAGAAGTGATCGTTCCGCCTCGATTGAGGTTATCGTTCGAGCGTCCGTCGCCTTGGCGTCCGAAGTTGTCGTCCATGCGGCCGCCGCTGCCAGCTCTGCCGGAGTTCGAACCGCTGTTGGAGCTGCCCCCGCCGATGATTCGGTCGTCGTTGCGGTTGTCGCGATCTCGTCTGTTAATGTCGCCGCCGGAGTTGCCTCCGTTCCCGGAGCCGCCGCCAATGCGGTCTTTATCTCGGTTTCGGTCGCCGTTGTCTCGGGTTCCACCGGTCGAATTGCCCGAACCGCCGCTGTTGTTGTCGCGGTTTCGGTCTTCGCGTCCGTGTCCGATGCGGTCATTGTTCCGATCGTTGTTGTTGCGGTTGTCGTCGCGCTGTCCGCCAGAATTTCCTCCAGCAGATCCGCCGCCGTCGTTGACTTTGTCTTTGTCTCGCGATCGACCTCCGCCATCGTTGTTATTGCGGTTGTCGTCGCGGTTGCGGTCGTTGTTGTCTCGCTGGCCGCCGGATGAGCCGCCAGATGAGCCGCCGCTGTCGTTCACCTTGTCTCGGTCTCTGGATCGACCTCCGCCATCGTCCTTGCTTCGATTGTCATCCTTATTGCGGTTGTCGTTGCCGCCGCTGGATTTACCGGAATCGCCGCCTGACTTTTTGTCGTCTCCGCCGGACTGTTTGCCTTTGTCGTCAGAACCTCCGCCACGCTTGTGTCCGAGAGCGCCATCGTCGCTGATGGAACTTGCGCACAGAATCCCTATGCTGCTAATGATGAGTAACGTACGGATCCATTTCATTTTATTTTCACTCCGTCGGTATTTGATTATTCGACGTTGCACAGGGCGTGCCGTTTCCAAAATCGTGACCTTTGTATATTTATAATACACGTTGGAGTTAAAATCCATGGCATGGCCGAAAATATCCGCAAAGTAGCAATAATCCCGGGCGATGGGATTGGGGAAGAAATCACGCAGGCGACCCTCTCGATTCTGGATGCAGCCCAGTTCAAAGCTGATTGGGTTTTCCTTGAGGCTGGGCTAGGAGCCATCGAATCAGGCAAGGCCGCCGTGCCGGAAGAGACGCTAGAAGCTGTTCGCTCGATCGGTATTGCCTTGAAGGGGCCGACCACGACGCCGTCCGGCAAAGGGCATTCTAGCGCTAACGTCACATTAAGACGCGCACTCGACCTTTTCGCAAACGTTCGGCCGATCATTACGGTGCCTGGAATCGCTGGTCCGTTTGCCGACAAATCCATAGATATGGTCATTGTTAGGGAAAACACCGAAGACCTCTATGCCGGCATCGAATATCAAGCCCACCCCGACGTGGCCCAAGCGATCAAGGTGATTACAAGGCCAGGATGCAACCGTTTGATCCGCTACAGCTTTGTAATGGCCGTCAAGCAATGCCGCAAGCGCGTGACCGCTGTCCACAAGGCGAACATTATGAAGCTGACCGACGGCATGTTCTTGGAAGAGTTCTATAAAGTCGCCAGCGAGTATCCCAATCTTAAAGCCGACGATATCATCGTCGACAACTGCTGTTTGCAGCTTGTTACGCGGCCGGAAACCTTCGATGTGCTCGTCACCGAGAACTTGTATGGGGATATCGTTAGCGACCTCTGTGCGGGCCTTGTAGGCGGACTAGGCCTGGCGCCTGGAGCAAACATCGGGATCAACTGCGCCGTATTCGAAGCAGTGCACGGCTCTGCGCCCGATATAGCCGGCAAGGGCTTGGCGAACCCGACAGCGCTTATTCTAAGTGCGGTGATGATGCTCCGGCATCTCGGCGAATATGAGAAGGCCGATCGCGTTCAATGTGCGGTTAAGGCAGTTATCGCCGAAGGCCGGTCGACAACGAAGGACTTGGGCGGATCGGCATCGACTTCGGAGTATGCGAACGCTGTGGTAGCAAGACTATGAACAAAGACGTTCTGGTTACAGGTGCGAAAGGCATGCTGGGGCAAGACCTGGTTGCTGAACTAAAGGGTCGCGGGTGGAACGTTTCGGCCATTGACCTTGGCGATCTCGATATTGCCGATCCTGAGCAGGTGGCCCGGATCGCATCTGGCGAGTTCGGTAAGGATGGCTGGCTGGTGAACTGTGCCGCCTATACGTTGGTCGATAAAGCCGAGGCAGAGTCGGACAGATCAACGCTCGTGAACGGTCTAGCGCCTGGTTACTTGGCGCAAGCGGCCGGACAGTGCGGCAAACGGATGGTTCACCTGAGCACCGACTTCGTTTTCGACGGCGATAAGCTCAGCCCATATGTTGAGGATGATCTGGTGAATCCGTTGTCGGCTTACGGACGAACCAAGCTTGAAGGCGAAGAAGCAGTCCTGGCCCACTCGCCTAACTCGCTAATCATCCGCACGGCGTGGCTTTTCGGGCCGAAAGGGAACTGCTTCCCAAAGGCCATTCGGAATGCGTTTGAGTCAAGACGGGAATTGAAAGTTGTCGCCGATCAAACCGGATGTCCAACCTACACGGTCGATCTGGCTCGGGTTATTGTCGACCTCATGGAAAAGAACGCCGCCGGCGGCATCTATCATGCATCTGGACCTGAAGCGATGACGTGGAACCTGTTTGCCAAGATGATCTTGAAAGCTTGGTCGGGTCAGGACGTGCCGATCGACCTAATCTCGACGGAGGGTTGGCCAACGCCTGCAAAGCGGCCTAAATACAGCGTGATGTCGTTCGAGAAGTGCCGGAGTCTAGGCATTGAACCGATGCGGCCGATTCTGGACGCCTTAAAGGAGTTCTGGGACCGAGTTCGCAAGGAGAGTTGAACGGCGTATAATAGAAGTGGCAAAGAGTTTGCCCGCAGAGGGGAGCCAAATTGGCTGAGAGTTCTCCCTCCTTTCGCGCGACGTAAGACGCCGCGGAGAGGGGAAGACCCTAGGAACCTGATCCGGTTAGTACCGGCGTAGGAATTGCGGAAGCTGACCCCACACCGAACGTAAAGGTCGCCTTCGCAATCGAAGGCGGCCTTTGCACATTTAGTACTGAGGTCAGATCAATGAAAACCGAATTGAGGGCATTTACCCTCATCGAGTTACTTGTCGTGATCGCCATTATAGCGATCCTTGCCGCCATCCTTTTTCCGGTGTTTGCTCGCGCCAAAGCGTCGGCCAAGAACACCGTGTGCTTGAGCAACGCTAGGCAAGTTGCCATTTCGGTGACCATGTATACAGGCGACTACGACGACACGATGCCGATCTTCTATGCCTATAACTCGCAGCCGCCTGCAGGCCAGGTTGGCCACAAAGGCGTTGAGTTGTTGCTCCTGCCGTATTGCAAGAACAAAGAGGTGTTCCACAGCCCGGTCGATTCTGGCGGACCTTATCTGTCAACTGACGTGCCTGGAACGAACTCTTATTGGGTGGCATATGGATCATCTTATAGGTTCACGCACTGTTTGTTCTCGACGGTTGCTGGCGAGTCCTCGCAGAACAACAACGTCTATACGAGTTCTTCGGTGGTTAATGCAGGGTCGATTGAGTTTCCTGCCGAGTCGCGCGCCATGCGGGCTGAGATGTTTCCCTTCTTCTCGAAGGATTACGACAAGGATTGCTCGCGCTACGGCTATGACTGTCCGGCTCCGGGCAACTATTACACAGAGTGGAGTGCGACAGGCGGTTCGATGATCTTCTGCGACGGCCATGCCAAGTGGATCACCGGTTCGGGGCAGTTTGACAATGCACGAATCGATCCGGTGGGGCACAAATCGGGCGAAGCGACTAGCGATCCGAACGCCTGGACGGGAACGTGGTATAGCTTGTGCGATTAAGAAGGGTTAAGGGTTAAGGGTTAAGGGGTAAGGGGTAGGACGTAGGACGTAAGTGAAGCCAGTAGTCGGCCTGCATCCCTCGGGATTCGCAATCCCGAGGGTCTGTTTCAAGCATTTTCCAAATGAAAGCGGGCTAAAGCCGCGCACGCCTAAGCTATAGGCTACGCTAGCCGGTTGAGTTGACTGGGATCTAACTTTCTTGCTCAAATCCCTAACCTCTAATCCCTTACGTCTTACGTCCTACGTCAAAAAGAAAAGGCCACCTAGCTTTCACTAGATGGCCTCTAGACTTATTGGACCGAACCTTAGTTGCTCGGTTCGACTTCGACTTTGTAGGAATGTCCGCCGTAGGTGATCAAGTACTTCACCGGAGCGCCGAGATCGAGCAGGGGCTCGCCCTTTGCGCCTTCGGCTGCCGGAGCGGCTGTAGACGGATCCTTGCCGACGTTCTTGGGGCCTTCCTTGCGGGCGGCGAAGAACTTCGGAGCAACCTGCGGGAACATCGCGTAGGTCAGAATGTCCTCGTCGGAGCCGTTATTGCCCTCAAGCTTGAGCGCTTCGCCGGCCAGTTTCTCCCATTCGTTGGAGATCTTGTCGGCTGGGCGGCAGGTGATAACTTCCTTAGCGCCCTTGAAGTGCTCTTTGGCTCGCTCGATGACTTCCGGATTCTTCTTGTCGATCGAAGCGCCGTAGTAGCCCAGCATCAGGTCGGCGAACTCGCCCGTCATGACTTTGTATTTGCCCATCATGATGTTGAAGACGGCCTGGGTGCCGACAATCTGGCTCGAAGGAGTAACTAGCGGAGGATATCCAGCGTCTTTGCGAACGCGCGGAACCTCGGCCAGAACCTCGTCCATTTTGTCTTCGGCGCCTTGCTGCTTGAGCTGGCTCTCCATGTTCGAGAGCATGCCTCCGGGGATCTGGCTCTTGAAGATCTCGGTCTCGACTTCGAAGTTCGAGGAGAACTCTTTGTAGCGCGGGCGGATCTTCGAGAAATACTTCTTGACCTTGATCATGCGGTCGAGGTCGACGCGCGTCTCATAGCCAGTGCCTTCTAGCATTTCGACGAAGCTTTCGGTGGGGTTGTGGCCCGGGCCGAGACTCATCGAAGAGACTGCGGTGTCGACGATGTCGACGCCAGCCTCGACGGCCTTCATCAAGCTGACGAGCGTAACGCCCGTCGTGGCATGCGCGTGCAGGTGGACCTTGACGTCGCTGCCGTATTTGTCCTTGATGCCCTTGACGATGTCGTAGGCAGGCTGCGGCTTAATCAGAGCGGCCATGTCCTTGACGCAGATGGAGTCAGCGCCCATGTCCAGCAACTGGCCGGCCATGTCGACGAACCCCTGCACGGTGTGGACTGGGCTTACGGTGTAGCAAATCGTGCCTTGGGCATGCTTGCCGCTCTTCTTGACGGCTTTCATGGCGACCTCAAGGTTGCGAGGGTCGTTCATGGCGTCGAAAACGCGGAATACGTCCATTCCGTTGACGGCGGCCTTGTCGACAAACCTTGCAACAACGTCGTCGCCGTAGTGGCGATAGCCAAGCAGGTTCTGGCCGCGGAGGAGCATTTGCAGAGGCGTCTTGGGCATCAGCTCTTTAAACTTGCGCAGACGCTCCCAAGGGTCTTCGTTCAAGAATCGAATGCAGGAGTCATAGGTTGCTCCTCCCCAGCATTCAATCGACCAGAATCCGGCGTTATCCAACTCTTCGCACACGGGAACCATGTCTTCCATAGCCATGCGTGTGGCGATCAAGCTTTGATGCGCGTCTCTCAGCGCTAGTTCTGTTACTTCAACCAATCTTGGCATTCGTTGCTTCTCCATGCGGGTTTGCTATTTATCGTCCTGCGGCCCGCATCCGCCAGACTCATCTCCGTTGATGTCAGCCAGAATCCTCGTATAATTAACAGGCTCTTGCTATTATTATTGGCATAAGGTTCAATTTAAGCTAGCCTTTTGCCGATAAAACGTTAGAGGCACCAAAATTAAACACATAAGCCGCATTTAACCAGCATGCCAAGACCACTCGTGTTCGGAAATGGAAACCTGCTCATCGGAATCGATGAAAGCTACTGCATCCGCGACCTGTTCTTCCCACAGGTGGGTCGATTCAACCACCTCAATGGCCATCGCATTGGCATGGGTGTTTGGGCCGACGGACGTTTCGCTTGGACCGAAGATCCTTCCTGGAAACGAGAATTAGCTTACCGCAAAGGCACTTTGACTGGCTTGTCGGCCTTGGAGAACCCAACCCTCAAGGTAAAGCTGGAAATTGAAGAGACCATAGGAATTAAGTCAAACGACTTCGTGCGCCGAATAAACGTAACCAATCTGTCGTCGAAACCTCAGGAAATTATCCTTTTGTTTACTCACGACCTGCGGATCATGGAAAGCGACATCGGCGACACGGCCTTCTATAACCCGTACCTTGACTCGGTCATTCACTATAAGGGCCCGTGCTACTTTTTGTTTGGCGGCACGACCAACCTGGGCGGCATCTATGAATATGCCACCGGAATCAAGGGATTCGGCGGAATGGAAGGAACCTGGCGCGATGCCGAAGACGGGCGGCTTAGCATGCACCCGATCAGTCAAGGTTCGGTCGATTCGTCGCTTAGCTTGCGGCTTAAGGTTGAGCCGGGGCAAACCGAGCAGGCGTATTACTGGATTGTCTGCGGCGACAAGCTAGACACGGTGACTCGGAATTATCATCGCCTGGTCCATGACGGATTCACAAACGCTATCGAGGACTCTTCGCGGTATTGGAAGTCGTGGTCGAAAAGGGTGTCACAGATCGTTGACGGCTTGCCTGCCGAGGTCACCGATCTGCTTGCGCAAAGCTTCCTTATCATGCGCACTCAGATTGACAACGGCGGGGCGATCCTTGCGGCTAACGACACGGACATCATGAAGACGGCCCGCGCGAACTACAGCTTCATGTGGCCGCGGGACGGAGCTTTTGTCTCATCGATCTTCGATCGCGCAGGCTACCACTTGACGCCGAGGAATTTCTTCGACTTCTGCAAGCGGGTATTGCCTTCCGACCGGCCGCTGTTTATGCACAAGTACATGGCTGACGGTTCAGTCGGCGCGACATGGCATCCCTGGCTGTACAACGGCAAACCCGATTATCCTTTCCAAGAAGACGAGACGGCGCTGACTATTGTCGCCTTGTGGGAGCACTACAAGGCCACCGAAGACCTCGACTACCTACTTTCGCAGTACGAGTCGTTCGTCATTCCGGCCGCCGACTATATTGTCCGATGGCGCAATCCGTCGACGAACCTGCCGATGCCCAGTTACGATCTTTGGGAAGAAAGACGGGGCGTTCATACTTTCACTACGGCTGCTGTTATAGCGGGCCTGCGCGCCGCGGCATGCATCGCCAAGGAGTTCGGCAGCGACAAGCATAAGCTGTACTCTCATGCTGCCGACGAGACGGTTGAGGCCTTGAAGTTGCATCTATATGATGCGTCGCGCGGAGTGTTTTATCGGCGGCTCGAAGTCGATGCCGACGACAACATGATTCCGGACACGAACATCGACTCGGCCACGATGCAGGTCGGTTTGCTCGGAGCCTTGCCGATGGATGATCAGATGGTCCAGTCGAACTTTGAGGTCTGCCGGTCAAAGCTGTGGGTGGATAACAGCATCGGCGGCATGGCGCGATATGAGGGCGACTACTACTTCCGGCGAACCGACGACTGGGCAGGCAACCCTTGGATTATCTGCACGATGTGGCTGGCGCAGACGCTTATCTTGTCAGCCAAGACCGTTGAGGACCTTGAAGAGCCGAAGAAGCTGCTTGAGTGGGCTGTTCGGCATTCATCTACTACTGGAGTTTTGCCGGAGCAGATCCATGCTCTGAACGGCGAGCATTTGTCGGTGAGTCCGCTAACGTGGTCTCACGCCGAGTATGCCAAGACTGTGATGGACTATATCGACAAAGAGCGCGAGCTGCTTGAGGCTGAAGAACTGGCGTAAGAGGTAAAGGGTAGAGGCGTAAGGATGGGATGGAGGCATCCCAGTTGGCTGACTACCGTTTTGCCTCTCGTTGAGGATGGCTCACCCGAAGATGAAGTAGGACTTATCAGACAGGTCAGATTAGTCCGACCGTAAAACGCTACAGACCGAACCTTTGTTTAATACGCCTTGCTAGTCACCCCTTCAAAACTAAGCCAAAAAGCTCTATACTCTTACGAGAACCATGAGCTTTCAAACAAGATTCGAGACAATTCCTCTGCCGCAAGTCAAAGTCAACGACCGTTTCTGGTCCAAATGGATTGAGACGCTTCGAAACACGACGATCAAAGCCGAATACGACCAGCTTGTGTCGACAGGTCGTCTAGCCAACTTCAAGCGCGCTGCTAAGCAAGAAGAAGGCGACTTCGAGGGGCTTTACTTCAACGACAGCGACGTCTACAAATGGCTTGAGGCTGCCGCCTATGCCTTGGCCTATGGTCCGCACAAAGAGACCGAGAAGCTGATCGACGAGGTCATCGGGCTGATCGAGGCTGCTCAGGAACAAGACGGCTACCTGAACACGTTCTTCCAGATTCGCCATCCTCAAGCCAAGTGGCGCAACCTCTACATGATGCATGAGATGTATTGCGCGGGCCACCTATACGAGGCTGCTGTAGCTCATCACGAGGCGACCGGCTCCAAGCGGCTGATCGATGTCGCCGTCAAGAACGCGGACCATATTGCTTCGATCTTCGGCCCGGACAAACGCCGAGGCTATTGCGGCCATGAAGAGATCGAATTAGCGCTCATCAAACTGGGCAAAGCGATCAACCGGCCGGACTATGTCGAATTGGCCAAGTGGATGGTGGAAGAGCGCGGCAAGAAGCCTTCTGCTTACGAGGCAGAACTGAAAGACGAGGTCGCGCGAAAGCTCAATCCTTGGGACGACAAGGACATCGAAGAGAACGTCAAGGACGGCAAATACTGCCAAGACCACGCGCCGATTCGCGAACACACCGACATCGTCGGCCATGCTGTTCGCGCCATGTATCTTTACATCGCCGCAACGACCATTGCCGACGGCGCGAACGATGAAGCTCTGGAGAAGTCTCTGGTTCGCGTGTGGGACAACCTTACGAAGTACCGTATGTATATCACGGGCGGCATCGGTCCTGCCGCTTCGAATGAAGGCTTCACCACCGACTTCGATCTTCCGAATAGATCGGCCTATGCCGAGACTTGCGCTTCGGTCGGATTGGTGCTTTGGGGAAGCAAATACCTGCAAATGACCGGCAACTCCGATTACGCCGATGTCGTCGAGAAGGCTCTGTTCAATGGAACCATCAGCGGCATATCGCTAAGCGGCGACGGCTTCTTCTATTGCAACCGGCTGGAGAGCCGAGGAGAACACCAGCGCGTGCCGTGGATGACTTGCGCTTGCTGCCCGCCGAACATTGCGCGAATGATCGGCTCGGTTTCGCACTATTGCCTCGGAGTTTCGCAAAGCGATCTGTGGATTCACATTCCTCTCGGCTGCACGATCGACACAACGATCAACGGAGTGAAGACTAATGTGGAGATCAAGTCGGACTACCCGTGGTCGGGCAAGTTCGAGGTCGTCGTGACGCCGGAGAAGCCTGTTGCCGGCGGCGTTCGAATCCGCATTCCCGACTGGGCGACCGATGTCACCTTCGAAATCGATAACACCGATGAAGAGGCTGACTACGAAGACGGTTATGCCGTGTTCAACCGAACGTGGAGCCCAGGCGACACCATCAAGGCCGACTTCAACATGGCTCCGATGTGGCTGCAGGCGAATCCGAAGGTCCTTGACGACCTCGGCCGCGTTTGCCTGACCAATGGCCCGCTTGTCTATTGCCTTGAGCAAAAGGACTTCGGCAAGGAGCCGCTGCTGTTTATGGCCGACACTGAAGGCGAAATCAAGGCTGCTTACGAGCCGAATCTGTTGAATGGGGTTGTCACAATCACAGCCACCGGATATTCAGAGAAGGACGACGGCTCAGATGAGCTCTATGTCGAAGCCGGTTCGGTTGGCCAAGAAGAAGCATCGGCCAAGTTCGTCCCGTATTATTCATGGTGCAACCGCGGCCCGAACTCAATGCTCGTTTGGGTTCGAGGGTTGTAGGTTCTTTAACCCTCTCCCCTGTTCGCTTCGCTCACAGACCCTCCCCCATGTGATGTGGGAGGGAATTAACCAACCGTAGTCGAGGGCTTCAGCCCTCGTTTCTGCATATCTTCATTCGAAGGCTAAAGCCTTCGGTTACATTGTTAGGTATATGCCGTCTTCAACTAACCCCGACCTAATCCCCCGCATCCTCGCCGCACTCGACACGGCGAGGACCTATATCCAAAGCCACGGCGGCAACATCCGCTTCTGCGGCATAACCGACGGCGTTGTCGAGATCGAGTTCCTAGACGCCTGCAGCGGCTGCCCTTTGACCGAGGTAACCTTGCGTCTGCACATCGAACGGGTACTGCGCGAGAAAGCGCCGGAGATAGTAGGAGTAAAGGTTAAGAATGGCTGACACCTGGGATGTCATCGTATGCGGCGGAGGAACGGCGGGAGTTGCTGCCGCCATTGCTGCCGGACGAAGAGGAGCGAAAACGCTCATTATCGAGAGATTCGGCGCATTGGGCGGCACGCAGACCATGGGCTGGGTTACGCCGATGATGCCGAACTACATCGGCCAACATAAGCTTTCTCGTGGCATCAGCCTTGAACTAACGAAAAACCAGTTGGACTTTCAACCGACTCCGGCTGACGTCGACCACAACGACTACTGGTTCGATCCAGTGGCCTTGCCGTTGATTATGGATCGGATGGTCAAGGAAGCAGGCGTTGAGTGCCTGTTCGATGCGACGCTTGTCAGTGCCGACAAAGACGGCAACACCATTAAGGCCGTAAACGTGATGACCCGAGCAGGGCTCATCAAGCTCGAAGCAAGCGCATTTATCGATTGCACCGGCGATGCGGTCCTCTCGATGATCGCCGGCGCTGAGTTGATGGGCGGCAACGAGGATGGCGTCCACCAGCCGATGACATTGCGCTTTGCCATGGGCAATATTGACCTCATTCGGTTCAGGCAAGCCGCCAAATATATTCTTCGATGCGACACCGACCACTATCTTGAGGCAGGCTACGGCGAAGCGAAAAAGGGCCCGATGGAGCCGATCATCCGAGAGGCCATCAACAAAGGCATTTTAGAAGAAGACGACATCGGCTACTTCCAGTTCTTCACGATGAACGGCAAGCAGAACGAGTTGGCTTTCAACATGCCTCGCGTCGCCAGCCTCGATCCGCTTGATCCGTTCGCCATCAGCAAGGGCTATCAGGTCGGCCGGGAGAAGGTGTTCCGCATCGCCGCGTTCATGAAAGCCAATTTCGAAGGTTGCGAGAACGCGCATGTTTCCTCGATCGCTCCCTTAATCGGTATTAGAGAGACGCGAAGGGTCGTCGGCGAATACATCCTGACTGAAGAAGACCACCAGACCTGCCGGAAGTTCGAGAACACCATCGCGCGGAACCGGTATCCAGTGGATATCCATTTAAAGGTCGGCACCGACTACCGCAAGTCGTTCGAGCCGCACGAGTACCATGACATCCCATATGAGAGCATCGTGGTCAAGGGGTTGGATAACCTCTGGGTCGCCGGACGATGTCTCAGCGCAACGTTCGTGGCTCAAAGCGCCGTCCGCATCCAGCCGGTATGCAGAGCGACAGGCGAAGCGGCAGGATGCGCCGCCGCCGTCGCCTCATTAACTAAGCTCAAGGCTAGGGAAGTTCCTTACAGCCAAATCGTCGGCTACTTAGATTTGGCGTTGCCCGGTTTGAGCGAGTCTGCATAATCGGTCTGCAGATAAGGGCTCCAACGTGCACTCGGCACATGAGTTAGGTCGGCGATTCGTAGCGTGAAGAATGCCAGAGCATCGCCGAATTCCTCAAGCGTCAACGTTGACTTTTTGCCTGCAGCAATTGGACCGACTTTGGCGATGAACTGCCACTTGATGAGTTTTTCGAGCATCGCCCGTTCGGGTTTCTTCTTGTCGATAGTGAGTACGGCCGGATTGTATTTGACGAACCTGGGCGTGAACTTGAACGACGGCTTAACGTTTTCGTAAAGCTTGTTAAAAACAACGATCAAGTCTTCGCGCGCGGCTGGCGAGGTCGATGATTCCGTTGGCAGCGCCAGAGGCTTGATACTCAATACTTTGCTCGCGGCTTTGTCGATCTTGGCGATGGCTTCCAACATGTCTTTCTTCGACAGCACTGATTTCGAGAGGTCGGTCTTGGGCTTGGCTTTTGCAGAAGATAGACTCGTTTTCTCCTGGGCTGTGCCCGAGCACCCAATTAGCAGAACCATCAAGATCGGCAGAATGCGCTTCATGGCTGCATCATACCGCCAATTTCTCACCTGATTGGTACTAACATGGTGAAAGGATAGACGGGAATGTTTCGAACTAGGCCGTAGACCACGATCAGGACGGCGATGGCGATGGCTGTTCGAGTGTTTTGGAAGGGAACAGCCAGCGCTTTGCCTCGAATGGCATAAGAAGCAAGGCTAACCCAGAGGAACGCCAACAGCGGTAAGGTGACGGGCCAAAGCAGGTTGTTGTGGAACGCCTCTGCCCAGTGGCCTTTGGTAAGTGCGAAGACGGCTCGGGTGCCGCCGCAACCGGGGCAAAGCAGACCGGTCGTCTCGTGAAGCAGGCATTTGGGCAGAAATCGGCTGACGCTAGGGATGGTTAACGCCGCCCAGATGGCTAGCGGCGTTGCGGCGGCAACAATTCCGGCGGCAATACGCTTCATTGTTCCGCTCATGAACTTATCGCATAGCTCCGGCACTGAACATGAGAAGCGCGTAGAGGATGCCCCCCACCAGACCCAAGCCAATCGCCCAGTTGCCAATTGTGTCCGCCGTTTCCGCGTCCTTGACCGCGCTCGGGTCGCCAGAACTTGCTTTGCTCTGGGCCATCACCGAGAAGACAATGGCGATGATGCCCATGATCTGGCAACAACAAAGCGTCACGATGATGCTTTTCGTGAGGTGCGAGTCGATCTGGATCGGCTGCCGGCTGGCATACATCCCTTGGTCGTTTGCACGCGGATAGCCGGGATACGATGGAGGCGTGTAGACAGGCTGGCTGGGCATTGTTGGCGGCGGGGCGGTTTTCGGGGCCGAAGCCACGTATGTGTTGATGGCCGGCATGTCGATTGCCCTTGATCGTTGTCCCGTCGCCGAGTCCTCGATGGTTGTGTTCGAAGCGATCCGGCCTTCATTGATCCACTGGATGATGAGGTCGAGGTCCGCCGGACCGTATTTGCTGCCGTCTTGCCCAATGACGTAATAACTCATATCTCTTCGCCGCTCGTTTGATTATAAGATTTGCTTACCCGTCGTCCAAATCCTGCTTGAATCTGGATATTCGATATGAGATACGGGTTTGTTGGGTGCAGGGTTGACGTGGTGTTGATCTTTTTGGGGCGTGGAGCGGACATCCAAAGGTTGCGTCATTGTGACTGAACCAGGTATCGCCGCCTGCCAGGTGGCAAAGCCTAGGGCGAGATTTGAACCTGCGTGCGACCCAACAGCGCTGCCTGGTCATTGGATCTGGCCGTTTTGCTTTGTTAATGCTACACAATGTCTCATCCTCGTCCAGTCCTCTTTCTTTGCCGGCTGGAAGCCAGCGGTCCCAGTTAGCAGACCGCAATCCCTGGGCATCCCGAGCTGAGCGTTGATGCCGAGGGTCGTTAGCTCGTCGATTCTGAGAGAGTCTTAGGGCTCGTCTTCGCCTTCGGCGCCGCTATTGGAAAGCTGGTTCGTGAAATCGAGCCAGCGAGCGTTTATCCGCTTTGTGATCTCCTCAAGTTTCTCTTCGGTGATGTCCTCTTCTCGAAGACCCGCGAGGTCCGGCTGATCCTGCTCGATTAGGCTTAGAAGGGATCGAGCAATCTGGCTTCGCGGGTTGTCAGAGTTCTCATCGGCCTTCTCCCTAAGCATTGCCATGCTCGTTTCGATGGAGGCTTGGCTTTGGCGAAGCGATGCCTTAAGATATTCGTCATCGGTAACGGTTCCTTCGTATCCTGACTCAATGCGGATCGCCTCGACGAATGGCAGCAACGCATCAGCTTCACGGTTAGTTTGCGCTTCGAGTTGCTCGTCGTCCCATTTCATCGGATTCTGGTGAAGCCAGCCGATGTGGGCGATACCTTTGCGAAGCATCTCCGCGGCCTTGGGATTATTGTGCACCAGTTCATCGATTTGAGCCTGAATCTGCTCCTCGGTCTGTCTCGGTCGCTCGTCTTGGTTGGCTTTTAGCTGGCGATAAGCCGGCTCGTACCGTTCCTTGAGCCTCTGTTTGAGTTCGGAAAGCACTTCGTCTCGGTCAGGCATGTAGCTATTATGGTGCTATACGACGGCTATGGTTTCGCTAGGAATCCCCTCAAGGTGTAGGAAATAACCAGTGGAATGTCGCCGAAGGCGTATGGTCATTAATAATATAAACTGACATATGAAGTGGGCCTTGTTGCCGAAACCGGGAAACGATATCCGGGGCGCCAAAGGCGCGGTTTATACCTGCCTGGGTTGAGTGCAAGGCGCGAGGCCCAGGCAAAGGTCCTCGAAACAACGAGCGCTGAAGGCGCGAAATAGGCTCAAATAGGTACATTTCGGGCCTACAGCCCTGTTGATAATTGGAATACTCCCTTCCTAGCCCTTCGGCTTCGCCTTCGGACTAGGCTGGTATAGGATCACGCCCTTGGCGCTCCGAAGAACCTGCATAGCCAAGCAAGCCGTCCCGCCTAATAGGCTAGCTTAAGTTCCTAATGACCATAAGCCTTCGGCTACAGGCATCCAGAACAGAAACACCATGGGCTGGGAGCCCATAGTGTTTCCAATCCTAACTAATCCTCACAAATCCTAACTAACCCTTACGTTTCCATGGGCTGGGAGCCCATGGTACATCGAGTTAACCCGCGAACACTTCAATCGTCGCGGAATCGATGATCGCGGGATTCTCGGGTTTAGGGTTGTCGCGGGCGTCACGGGGAAGCGATACGATCTTGTCGACGACTTCCATGCCCTCGATGATCTGTCCGTATACGGTGTACTGGCCATCCAGGTGCGGAGCGTTGGCCACCATCAGGAAGAACTGCGAGCCGGCCGAATTAGGATCGGAGGTACGAGCCGCGCTCAGGATGCCGCGCGTGTGCTTGATGTCGTTGAACTCGGCGTTGACGCTCCAGCCGGGACCGCCCGTGCCGTGCATCATTCGGTCATCAGTCTTCGTGTTCGGGCAGCCGCCTTGAACCATGAAGCCGGGAATGACGCGGTGGAACTTGATGCCGTCGTAATAGCCATCTCGCACGAGCTTCTTGAAGTTGGCGACGTGGTTCGGGGCCTTGTCTTCGAAAAAGCGAAGGACGATCTTGCCGAGATTCGTGTTAAGGACGGCGATTTCCTCGCCGGCTGCTGGGTTTGACATGGGAAGGATGATACCTGGGAGCGGGAATTGAGGTCGTAGGGTTTTGGGGTCTAGGGTTACGCTCATTGACCATTTACTATTGACTAGTGACTTGAGATGGCAGGTTTGCAGGAGCGCGAGCGTAAACGCAAGCGATGTGTAGCCACCGGTGTAGGCGCATGTGGTTTGGGCCTGCGTCTTGGGTTGACCGGTATCATGTGAACCCTCGGGATTGCGAATCCCGAGGGATGCGGTACTAGTCCTACCCGTCGGACAAAGAAGCTAAGCCCTTGACCCTTAACCCTTAACCCTTAACCCTAGAAAGCTGCTCTCATCGCTTGCTCGATGTCTCCCTTCAGGTCCTCAGGATCCTCGAGGCCGCAGAAAAGCCGCACGCCCATGCGCTCTTCCTTGTATCCCATCAAGTTGAAACGCATCGGAAGTGCCAAGCTCTCAAAACCGCCCCAACTTACGCCGCGCTGGTAAATCTGAAGCGCACTGATGAACTTCTTGATCTGCTCGTAGTCCTTGGTGGCCGCGATGAAGGTGAACAGGCCACCCGTTCCGCGCATTTGCTTCTTGAATAGCGCATGCTGGTCGAACGAGGGCAGCGCCGGATGGCGGACTTCCTCGACCATCGGCAGCGTCTCAAGCCACTTCGCAATTCCCAAAGCCGTCTGCTCGTGCCGCTTCAGGCGAACTTCGATGGTGCGCATTCCGCGGATTAACAGCCAAGCAGGGAAGGGCGACAGCACCGAACCGATGTTGCTGACGATGTCGTGGTAGCGCCGAATGCGAATTGAATCGGTGCAGATGACGCCGGCGATGACGTCGCTGTGGCCGCCGAGGTATTTGGAGCAGCTGTGAACGACGACATCAATACCCATCTTCAGCGGGCTTTGATAGAGCGGCGTGCTGAAGGTGTTGTCGAAGACGGTGGTGATGCCTCGCTCGCGGGTGACCGACGTGATTGCCTCAATGTCCTGCAAATAGAAGATGCAGGAACTGGGCGACTCTAAGACCACGAGGCTCGTGTTTGGTCTCAGCGCATCAATGACCTCCTGCGGATCTCGGCCGTCGACGATCGTGACCTCAGCGCCGAACTGGGCAAAAAGGTTTTGGGCGACCCATCTCGACGTTCCATAGGCGGTTTCAACAACTACGGCATGGGAGCCTCGCTGCAAGGCGTCCATCATGACGACGGAAAGTGCCGCCGCTCCGCCTTGGACCAGCTTGGCGTCCTCGGAACCCTCAAGAGCAGCAATCTTCTTTTCGGCGATCTCGACGGTCGGGTTGCCGTTGCGCGAATAGACGAACGGCGGCTCTTTTCCGGTTGTGCCCATGGCGGCTTCCCAGGTGTCCGCATCTTCGAAGGTGAAGAGGCTGTTGTGAACGATTGGGGGAACAACGGAACCGAAATATTTCTCGTCTTCGCCGAGATGTTGAATGATCGTGCTGAATCCTTGCGACTTTGAGGAATCCATAACGGCTCATTTTCGCCGATGTTGAGTGCGAATTGCTTGCGAAGTTGAGATGGATTGCTTGCCTTCCGGAAATCCGCCCCTTGCGAAACAGTGGGAGGACCTTCGAGACCAAGGCTCGAAGAGGAGGGGGTAGAGCCAAGGTAGCAAATCAGAGTCCAGCAACTATGATAGCTGGCTTCCAGCCGACGCCGTACGTGGACAGGAAGAGGTTGGGCCATGGTGTTGCGCAGGTTCGCCGCCGCTATGACGTTGCTCGCCTAACCTTGGCGGTTAGAACTTGGCGGCGGAAGCGAGAGACGCACCGGGACAATCATCTAGCGGCTACATGCCCGCGTTTAAGTCACAATGACCCAGCCTCAGTATGTCCGCGCCACGTGAGGCAGACCCTCACCAACCCTGACAAACCCTAACCAACCCTAACGTGCCATCATCCCTTCGCCGGTTTATCCCAACGCTTGTTCTTGCACTTACGCTTTGGGGTGCCACGAAGCTCGAAGCAGTTCCGGCAGCGGGCTTCGTACTTTTCGGTCGCGCCGATGAGGATGATAGGATCGTCACGGTGGGCCGGCTTGCCGTCGATGGTGCGGTAGGTGTGAGATGCGATGGCGCCGCACTTCATGCAAATAGCCCTCAGTTTGACCACTTCGTCGGCAACGATGAGCAGCTGCGGCATTGGTCCGAACGGTTCTCTGCGGAAGTCTTGGTCGAGGCCGGCGCAGACAACCTCTCGGCCGCTGTCAGCCAGATCGACGATCAAGGGTACGATGCTTTTATCGAAGAACTGGACCTCTTCAATGCAAACGACTTCGGTATCGGGCAGGATTTTACTTTCGAGATCGGCTGCGCAGTTCACAGGAACGGCTTCATGCTTGACGCCCATGTGAGTGACGACAGCTAGTTCGTCGTAACGAACATCGATCGCAGGTTTAAAGACCTGAACCTTCTTCTTGGCGTAAAGCGCGCGCCTGGCACGCCGGATCAGTTCCTCGCTCTTTCCTGCAAACATGCTCCCGCACACGACCGTGATCTGCCCAAGTTGGTTTCGCCTCATTCTAATGCCAGCCTAAAGAGCAGCGGCTAGAAGCGCCGCGCCTAACGCTCCAGTATATTGCGCGAGAGGATGGATTTGGACCGGTTTCTTGATGGCTTTTTCGAGAGCCGCGCCCATTCCCGGCACTTCGGCGACGCCTCCGGTGAAAACGACCGGCTCGCGCAGGTTGCGGCCCATCATCGATGCGACTCGGGTTGTAATCGCGTTTTGGACTCCGGCAACGATGTCTTCACGCGGAGTGCCCGAGGCAAGCAAACCGATGATTTCGGTCTCTGCGAACACGATGCACATGCTGCTGATGGCGGCCGGTTTGGTGCTTTTCTTTGCCAACTCGCCCAGTTCGCCGAGTTCAACATTGAGTCGTTCGGCAACCACTTCGAGGAAACGCCCTGTTCCGGCCGCGCATCGGTCGTTCATTGAGAAGTCCTGAACCGAACCGTCGTCGGCAAGGTGAAGAACTTTGCTGTCCTGACCGCCGATCTCGACTACGGTTCTTGCTTCGGGGACGCTGGTAAAAACGCCTTTGCCGTGGCAAGTGATCTCAGTCACTGTTTTGTCGGCGACAGAAATGCTGTTTCGCGAATAACCCGTTGCCACGCAACCTGCAATGTCGTTCTTCGAGTAGCCATTCCCTGTAAGGACGTCCTCAAGCAGGCGCATGGCGATCTCTTCGCTGTGGACAGTTTGCGAGATGATGCCTTTGGCAAGGATGCGGCGCTCTTGGCGGCTAATCGCCACAATCTTTGTTGCCCTTGAGCCGGCGTCAATTCCAATGCTGATCATCTGGTACTCCTCTTCTCCTTAACAACTTCAACGAGCGCTTCGATCCTGGTTCTGAGCGCGGAGTTTGTCCCGTCCGTCATCGATGGAACTTCGATCTCTAGCACGGGCAAGCCTGCCTTTTCGCGAACAACCCGTGAGATGATCCAGCATTCTGTGGCGCAATGGCTGGCTCCAGGGATCCGAGATATGATGACAGCTTCGGCTCCGTATCGCTTGATGTCGTCGCAAATGCGTTCGGCTCGGTCTTGGGCGCATCCGACCATCGGATCGGCAAGAGCCGACTCGGCAAGAGCAACCATCGGCAGAACGTCGTCTCGGATCGGATCGAGGGCATGGCTGAACAAGAACTCTGTGCCGCACATGCGTCCGCCGCACTCCTGAAGAAGGTTCATGGCGCGAAGGTCCGCAACGGGGTTTACCCAGAAGATCCTTGCCGCGCCTTTTTCTAGGACACCTTGGTTGGCCGCGGCCCGATCCTTAACCAAATCAAGCAATCCTTGTAGCACGGCTTCCGACTCCTCGCGATCGGAGCAGAAGTGAATCGCGAGCATCTCGCATACGAGCATTTCGAGCGCAGGCAAAGGGCAGGGCTCGGTTTCGTAGGCCAGTTGCCGCAGTTTGCGCAACACGGCTCGGATGCGGTTTGCATGCCGGATGCCTTGGTCAAGCTCTTCATCGGTCAACCTGTGGCCGGACAACTCGTCCATCGCGCGCCTCATCTTCCAGAATTGACCCTCAACAAACTCGACTTGACTTGCCAGCATCTTCTCCGACATTGCCGTATGCCGGTGCGGGATTTCCCACCACAATATCGGATGGCCGAGCGCTTCGACCCGTTGGGCAATGGCGCTGAAGTCATCGCAAGTGGCGCCGACCGAGCAAGTCAGCAAATCAGGGATAGGGAAGTGCTTCTTGTTGACGAACGCTCCGATCATCGCCCTCGCCGGACAAAAAGACTCATCGAGACCGAGCGAGTCGGCGATCTGGAAAAGACCTTCGCTCATCTCCATGATGCAAGGCGTCCACCACGCGCCGTCTGGATAGAAGGCCGTCAGATTCGGATAGGCGTAGGCCAGAACCGGCGCTGTGCCCAGGTCCTTCATCGTGCCGACGATCTTCTTGCCGTCATTTCGTGCTTTATGGAGTCGCACTTCTTCGGTCAGCAAGAAGTTCCAAAGCCTTAGCGCCTCGGGCGATGGATCATAGGCGAGGCTGTTCAGGCGAAAATCGCAGCCATCATCGACATGGCGCTGAAGCGGGCCTCCATAGAACGGCTCTTGAAGGCCGCCAGCTTTCAGTTCAGAATATCGAGTCCCCCAATCCTTGAGGGAGATCGGCGCGATCAAGTGGGACATGCGCCTCCTGGTCTGGTCGCAAAAATGCTCCTAAGACCGGCTCCTCTATTGGTAAGGTGGATTCCCTTCATTCTTTTTGGTGATACCCGATTGGGGCAACCTAATAGTGAAGTCGGTTTGAAGACCTCAGCAGTTCTGGTTCTAGAAGAAGAGAAGACCTCCAGCCGAGAGACGGCCAGAGGCATTGTCGATTTAGCTCTATTTTATGCGCTTCTTGGCGATCCACAAGATCACGAGAGCCGCGATCCAAATCGGCGAGAAAACGAAGAGGAATATAGTAACGCGCCCGAGGAACCGGCCGACCGCACTCAGGCCGTTGACGGCGGAGCCCCAGGTTTCGTCTGCCCAGCCGTTCGGCTCTTCGGGTTTGCCGGCCGCAACACGTTGCACGAAGGTCACTGAGATGGTCGATAGGCTCGCTTGGTCCATCAGGGCCTTTTGCTGGGCGTCCATGCTTTCGATTTGCTGCCGAACTTGGCTCAGCCGGTCTCGAATCTCCATAATCTCGCCGGTTCTTCGAGCGTTACGAAGCATCGTCAGATACTGCTGCTCCTCGATCCTGATGACCTTGAGCCTTGCGTTGATGTCAGCGTATTGAAGAGTGACATCGTCGGCTTGGATATTCTCCGTAAGAACCGATCCGAGCTTGCGGAACCGTTGAACTACATTGTCGAACTGGGTGCACGGCACACGGAACACGCATGTCGCCGTCGGCAGTTCGCCTTCGAGCTGCGAGGAGTTGCTGTTCTCAATGTAGCCGTTGCATCCGGCAACAATCGACTGGGCGTTATCGAGTGCTTTTTGGGCATCTTCTACCTTCAAGCTCATCTGCGCATTGCTGACGACCATTCGGTTCTTCGCCTTTTGCTGAGCATAGGTACGGACATTCTCAGAGGTTAAAGAATGATCGTTCGCTCGAGGAAGCATGGCGTCAGGCATTGCGCCGCCACGGGAGTAGCCTGGTTTTTGCTCCATCGCAAGACTCTTCTTGGCAACATCGCCTGCAGCGGCTTTGTCCATCTCGAATGGAGGGGTCGAGGTCGCTTCGAACGCCTCTTGCTTCATAGCAGACAATTGAGAGGTTCTTTTAGCTGAGGCTTTCGATTGCGCGAAGACCGGGAAGGTGATCACCGTTACAACGAAGATAAGAAAGAGGCCGATGAATCCCGAAAGGATCGGACGTCGCACCACAGGCTCCCAGAAACCAATTTTAGGATTACTGATTCGTTGTAGTGTCGCTTCGAGACCAACAATCTCCGGCTCGGCAGCCTGCGACCGAATCGACTCGCCGATGCTCTTCAAATAGTCGCACTCATCGCGAAGAGCCTGGTCGGCTTCTAGGGCAACCCGCACTTCCTCCATTCGTGTCGGAGGCAGCTCGTTGTCGAGATAAGCTTTCAAATCGTCTCGATCGCTCATTTCAACACCTCCTGTTCGTTCTGCAGAATCACGCGAAGCTTGAGAAAGGCGAAATGCAACCTTGACTTCACCGTTCCCTCGGGAACGCCGATCACTTCAGCGGCTTCGGCATAGCTGAGACCTTCAATTTCGTGGAGAAGCACGACTTCTCTTTGTTCCGGTGTGAGTGAGTGAAGGGCTCGTCTCAGCGTTTCTCTGTCAACAATCGACCCTTCGGGACTCGAAGTCGATGACTCGAGCCAGCCGTCTGGCGACACGATTTCTAAGCGTTTGCGCCTTGCGGCGTTGCGGCACATGTTGTTAGCGATTCCTAGCAGCCAGGTTGAGAATGCTGACTGCTCGTTAAACTTCTTGATGCTGCGCGTGGCAGCTATAAATGTTTCTTGCGCGATATCTCGGGCTATTTCACAACCCAAGCGCCTCGCGCAAAACCGATAAACGGCGGGATAGTGCTCTCGCACAAGGTCCTCCATTGCGCTTATATCTCCTTGTTTGGCTTTCTTGATCGTTGAGTCCATAGCCGGCTTTTCAATAGGTATGTGTAGATAAGCGCTGCCGCCGTTCAATAGCAGGACGTTTTTTGCCGCCTTTTTTCATCAAGCTAGTTTTCGGACTCAAGACGGTTTGGCCCGGCGTGTGCACGAGAATGGAACGTTCGTTTCTTTGCAGCAGTTTGAATAGATAGCTGCTTGATAGCGGTCCTTCTGGGCTGTCCGAAGGGCGTTCACAATATGTCAGGTTTGCCAGCGCAGATTGCGGCAACCATCGGGTAAATATGGCTACTTTAGGAGAAAGGCTCTGAATAATTTAGAAGCGCCTCGAGCGCGGACCCTTAAAATGCCCCAACTAAGCACCTCTGACTGGATCTTGGTCCTAGGGTTCTTGTTGGCTGCGGGACTCGTTTTCTTTCCGCTGTGGACGGTTACAGCCAAGATCTGGTTCGAACCGGACACCTACTATTCGCATGGTCCGTTGATTCCGTTCTGCGCGGCTTACGTGATCTATGAGAACTGGGACAGGCTGAAGGTTCTGCCGCGTAGAGGCTGGTGGCCTGCCGCCGTTCCGATTGCAGCCTTGTTGTTTACAGCCTGGGTGGCCTCAAGAACCGTTCAACAGACGGTCCTCAGCATGTCATTCCTCTTGATCATCATATTCTCGATCTGGTTCGTTGCCGGACTGCAATGGGTTTGGAAGACGTTGGCGCCAACGCTGTTCCTCGTCTTTGCGCTTCCGATTTGGGGCCCAATCATCGACAGGTTCACGAATCCCCTTCAGCAGATATCGACGAAAGGTACCTCTGTGCTCTTGACCTTGTTCGGTATGCACCCTATCCCGGACGGGTCGACGATTCTTCGACTCGACAACTACACCCTCGACGTTGGCGTGCCCTGCAGCGGCCTGAAGCTTCTGCTTGCCGTAACGGCGATTACGATGTTCTTCATGATGATCGCTAAAATGCGGTGGTGGGCTTATGTTCTGCTTGCGGTGTTTGCCTTGCCTTTAACGATCTTCGTCAATAGCGTGCGCATTGCGATGATCGGCGTTGTCGGCAACACTTGGGGTGAAGCAGCCGGAGCAGGTTTCCATGACTATAGCGGCTACATCTCGTTGATCCTCTGCTTCTTCATCTTCTCATGGGTCACAAGGAGGCTCGAATGCAAAGCCTAAGAACTCGCGCGATTATTCTTCTTTGCTTGTTCCTTCCCGTTGGCATCGCTATCGCGTTCTTGCCCAAGCCTGGCGCTCCAAGAAAGACCGAAGCTTGGCTGGAGTCGAAAGCGCCGCAAGGCATGCCGGGCTACTCGATTTCTCCTTTTGTCGATGATCCGGCTAATCCAAGGCCAAGCAACGACAAGGCGACAAACATCAGTTATCGGATGGACAAGAAGACCTACGAAACGCTCAAGCCGTTCGGCATTATCTGCCAGGTCTTTCGCGGCGCTTCAGAAGCGTTTGACGCCGTCATCATAACCAGCGACTCTCACCAGTCGTTCCACGACTCCAGGGTTTGCTTCCAGTCTCAAGGCTGGACGTTGGAAGAAGAACTGCAGGATACGATTGAGACCAAATCGCATGGCGTAATACCTGTGTCAGTTATAACCGTGAAGAACAGTGCAGGAACCAATCTGGCGTTGCTAACCTATAGCGGCCCGAAAGGATTTAGGAGCGTGCCCTTGCAGATGTTCCGCGATATGTTCTTCAATCAGCTGCTAACTGGAAAAGTAGCAACGTGCCATTTCTATCGTTTTATCGCCCTAAATCAGGGAACAACAAAGGACGAGCTAAAGGAGTTTGCCGCAGACTATATTGATGCGGCGAATGCATCGAGCGGCGGCTTCTTTTGAACCTAGCATAGCCAGAAAGTATGCTGGGATAAGTAGGATTTGGCACAAATCTAGAATTAACTAGGCTATTATTAAGTAACTGTGCGCCTTCATCTGCCCAAGTTGTAGGTTGCCTGTGTCTTGCATTCGAGGTATATTGGCATAATGAGAAGCGATAGTGCGGAAAGTCGAAACGATGTGTCTCTTGACGAGATTATTTCGATTATCAAACGAAGAAAGACGATCTTCTATATCACGTTAGGAGTCGCGTTGATTCTTGCCTTCGCGATTAACATCCTGATTCCGAACACCTATCGGTCTAGTCGGCGCATAATGCTTGAAGGTCGCACTCAGAATAACCAGCAGCCGCTTCAAAACGATCCTTTGAGCAATGTCGCCCTTACGCCGACATCCTCTATCGACGTTCAAACGCAGATGGAGTTAATCGGCAGCGTGACGATTCTAACCAGGGCTTACGAAGCCGCCGGCGTTAAGTTCCCGGCAAACGTCGACGATGCGGCGCGCATCATCGTGAAGCAGATCGCTCAGACCAACGCGGTTGAGCTTAGCGTGGACGCTCCGACGGCTGAAATCGCTGAGAAGATCGCCGATGTGCTGCCGACAGAATACGGCGACTATATGAAGACGACGCGGCAGGCTGAAGTTACTAGCGCTCTAACCTTCCTTGAAAATCGTCTTGCCGAAGAGAAGTCGCTGCTCGAAGATGCTGAGACGGCTCTGAGGAAGTTCAAAGTGGAGCATCGCGTTTCCGACACAACTATCGAGCTTCAAAAGCGCGCTGAGAAGCTGGTGCGCATCGAGCAAGACAAGCTCAGCGCCGAGAGATCTGTTTCAGGCGCGCAGGCCCGAGTGCAGAGGCTGGTCAGCGAGCGGAAGGTGCTTCCTCCGACGATTGACTCCACTAGCGTCCAGAGCAACGCGCAGCAGATCGATGCACAGAAGAAGATCGTTGCCGATCTGGAAGCCCAGCGCGCTCAGATCCTAACCGTTTATCTGCCGACAAGCTCGGCTGTCAAGAAGATCGACGAAGAACTCCGAAAGCAAAAAGACTATTTACTCAGCATTCCCAAAACCCAGGTGATCGTCACTCAGGTGCGCAACCCGAAAATCGACGAATACGACATACGTATCGCCGAAGCCCGCGCATCCCTTGACGACGTCATTGCTCAGAACCTAAGAATCGGCGAATCCTATCAGACTGAGCTTAAGAACTCTGATGAGTACGGCCCTGTTCTCCAAGAACAAGCCAAACTGCAGCGCGACGTCGATCAAGGAATCGCCACGGTTGCTCGGCTTATTGGCGACGTCGATAATCTGAGCGTTCTGAGCAAAGCGGTTCGCGAGCCGGTCATCGAGATGACTCCGAGTTCGGTGGCCGAAAAGGTTTCGCCCAAGGCGGTCCTAAACTTCGCCATAGCAACCTTTGTCGGATTGTTCCTGTCGCTTATCTTTGCCATCATCCGCGATCGCACGGACGGCCGCGTGGCGACCACAACACAGACGGATTCGCTCATCGGCGCAAGCGCTTTGGGATATATTCCGTCGATCAAGCGCCAAGAGCTTTCATCTGGCGCCAATCCGGCACTTGCCTATAATGGTGCAAAGCTACCTGTGGTAGCGCCGAAGGGCGGCGAGTATGTGCTTGAAAGCTATCGTATTCTCCGGTCGAATATGGCGTTCTCAACGCTTGAGGAACCGGTTCACTCGATCATGGTTACGAGCACGAACGGAGGCGAAGGCAAGTCGTTCGTCGCCTACAACCTGGCAACAGCCTACGCTGCTGAAGGAAAACGAGTGGTCTTGGTCGATGCGAACCTGCGGAGGCCGGCCGTTCACGAGCGCTTCAACTTGAATGCGACCCCAGGGCTTGGCGAGGTTCTACTCGGCGAGAAGACCTACGAAGAAGTCATGCAGCCGACAGGAATTCCTGGCCTTAGCATCATTAGCGCAGGCGGCGTTTCAACGAACACTGCTGAACTCATCGGAAGCGACATGATGAAGAGCTTCCACCACGACTTGTTGCAGATTGCCGATATGGTGATCTTCGACGCTCCATCGAGCGTACGGCCCGCAGACTCGCAGATCCTTTCTGCGATCGTCGAAGGTGTGCTCTACGTGGTCCAGCTTGGTTTGCCAAGAACGAACGACCTCAAGTACGGCATTCACCTTCTGAAGCAAGCCAACGCGAAAATCGTTGGAATCGTGTATAACCGGATCCCGGTTACCGCGCAGGATGCGCCGAAGGTCTAAACAAGTCTTGCACGATTCGTTAACGGGCAGATCTATTATGGTCTGCCCGTTTTGCTTTTACGAGCCGACTATAGTATAGGGTCAAGTCAAGGGAACTCAAAACGAGCCGCACGCGTTGCAGCTTTTTGGATGCACTTCATAGGGATAGAGGATGAATAGAGCAAGTAGCGAAAGCCGTCAAGAAAGAGAGACAAAGGTTAGACCAGAAGAGAGAATTAGGTCGCTGACCGAAAAGCCTATCTTGGTAACGGGGGCAGGCGGCTTCATCGGATTCCACCTTGCACGTAGGTTGCTCGAGTCTGGATTAGCTGTCGTCGGCTTAGACAACTTGAACGCCTACTACGATCCTAGTCTCAAGCAAGCCCGTTTGGACCTTCTCAGCAGCCACGATGGCTTTTCATTTGCGAAGATCGATATTGCGGAGCGGGAGCCTTTGGAAGAGCTGTTCAGCAAGAATCAATTTGAAGTAGTCGTCAACCTTGCCGCCCAAGCAGGAGTTCGATACTCGCTTGAGAACCCGCAGGTGTATGTCGATTCCAATATTGTCGGCTTCGTCAACATTCTAGAGTCTTGCCGGTACTCCGAGACCAAGCACCTCGTGTACGCGTCTTCTAGCTCGGTTTATGGGGCCAACAAGAAGTTGCCTTTCGCCGTTGAAGACAACGTGGACCATCCGATTAGCCTGTATGCGGCCACGAAGAAGGCAAACGAGCTGATGGGACACACTTATAGCCACTTGTTTGGGCTTCCTACGACCGGTTTGCGGTTCTTTACGGTATACGGACCTTGGGGACGCCCGGATATGGCGCTGTTCAAGTTCACCAAGGCGATTCTGGACGATAAACCGATAGATGTATACAATAACGGCCAAATGCGCCGCGACTTCACCTATGTTGACGATATCGTAGAAGGAGTGATTCAGGTGATGGCAGTGCCGCCGGCGAAAGGCGACTGCAGCGCTAGCGGAGCCCCTTACCGGCTTTATAACATCGGCAACAACCAGCCTGTCATGCTTATGGACTTCATCAATGCGATCGAGTCCGCAATAGGAAAGAAAGCCAAAATGAACATGATGCCGATGCAGCCAGGAGATGTGCCAGACACCTACGCAGATGTATCTGGACTAGTCAAGGATTACGGGTTCAAACCGAGCACATCAGTATTGGACGGCGTGGCCAGGTTTGTCCATTGGTACAAGGAATACTACGGCATATAAAAAAACAAAATGCCTCTTGGGGCGAACCGCCAAGAGGCACAAACTGTTTTGGGTTAGAAGAAGACTAGCTCTTCTTGGTCTTTCTAATGCGGGTGCGAACTAAACGAGGAGTTCCGCTGGCATCATATCCAAGTCTGTAACCGTCGGGAATATTCTTCAAAGCTTGCGCGATCTGATCGGGCAACGCGTTAGCTGAAGATCGGCGTCGGCCTCTCTTCTTTCCCGGATTAAGAGCATTGAACGCATCTGTTGCGTCAGCTTCGGCATCCATTGAGACAAGCTTCTTATCGGTGATCTTGAAGAGCTCCGAGCAAGCTGGGAACGATAGGAACATATACTCGCCGCTGCTCAGCACTCGAGCTTCAACCGGCAATACGTATTTCTTTACGCCGATCCTTACTGAGATCAGATTGGGTTTGACTTGAGCCTTAAACTTCAGGGAGTTCTTTACGTTTTGGACGGTTTTAACCATTGTCACCTCTCCTGGCAACATTATACATCGCTTTTAACTCGTTATGCAATCAGTTAGTTCTCAGCTTCTTAAAGCACACGGATATTGTCAATTAATCGTATATTTCCCAGTCTTGCGGCGACAATAAGCCGTGCTTCTTGAGCTAATAGCGGCAAAGGTTCTAGCGTAAGCCGATCGACTAGCGCGAAGTAGTCGACCTTAAATCCAACCGATTCTAGCCTGCTAACAGCACTGGCTAAGGTCCTATCGATATCGCTTTGGTTGCAAGGATAGGTTCGGGCGAAGGTATTCGATGCATCGGTAAGCATCTCAAATATGGTTGTTGCTTTTGCTCTTTCTGCTTCTGATAGGTACTGGTTTCGGCTTGACATAGCTAAGCCGCTAGCCTCTCGCACTGTCGGTTCAAATGACAACGATATGTCAAGGTTCAAGTCCCTAACCATCTTGGCAATGACCGCACATTGCTGATAATCCTTTTGCCCGAAGTAAGCAATATCGGCCTTCGTAATGTTGAATAGCTTGCACACGATTGTGGCCACGCCGTCGAAATGTCCCGGGCGAATAGCGCCTTCCCATCGCTCAGAGACTCCCGGCACATGGATCGAAGCAGGCATGTCCGGATACATCGTTTCAACTTCAGGCGCGAAGAGTACGTCCACGCCTGCGCTGCTTGCCATTTCGGCATCTTGCGCTTCGTTGCGCGGGTAACGCGTGTAGTCTTCGCTCGGCCCAAACTGGGTTGGATTAACGAAGAGCGAGGTTATCAGCGTGTCGCAGTTCGGCCGCGCAGCGCGCATCAGCGAAAGGTGGCCTTCATGGAATGCGCCCATCGTCGGCACGAGTCCGATATGCCCGGCCGAGAGCGCACGAACCTCTTCAACGGTTCTAGCTATCATCAAAAGCTGTGTTCTTCCTTTGGAAACTCGCCATTGCGAACTTCATCGGCGTATTGCTTCAGGCCGTCACGGCAAGCAGAGCCGACCTCGGCAAAGCGCTTGACATGCTTCAGTCGAGTGTCGTCGAATCCGAGGATGTCGTTATAAACCTGAATCTGGCCGTCGCAGTGCGGGCCGGCGCCGATGCCGATTGTTGGGCAATCAACGGCATCCGTGATCTTCTGGGCCAGCGTTGCTGGAATCAGCTCCAAAACCATTGAGAACACGCCGGACGCATCAACCTGCTTGGCATCTTCAAAAATCTCCTCGCCTTGGGTGCCTTTGCCTTGAACTCGGAATCCGCCAAACTGGTTGACCGACTGCGGGGTCATGCCAACGTGGCCCATAACGGGGATTCCCGCGTTGACAATAGCCTCAATAGCTTCGGTATACGTTCCTTCGAGCTTGACTGCCTCAGCGCCTGCTTTCACCAACGCAACGGCATTCGAGACAGCCTCGGCGACGCTGGCCTGATACGAGCCGAACGGCATGTCGCTGACTAGCAGAGCCCGCGACACCCCTCGGCGGACAGCGCGCGTGTGGTGCACCATCTCTTCCATCGTGACCGGGATCGTGCTGTCATATCCCAGAATGACGTTGCCGAGCGAGTCGCCGACAAGCACGAGATCGGCTCCCGACGCATCGGCGATTCGGGCAGATGTCAGATCGTAGGCGGTAACGCAGACGACTTTCTCAGCGCGCCGCTTCATCGCGTATATTGACGGCGCAGTTATTTTGTCGGCCATTAGCCTTATTTTACCGGAGACGCTCTAGAACCTCCAAAACGGCAGCCGCATGGCCCTCCGGCTTCACTTTGCTCCAGATGTGCCGGACGATGCCTTCGTTGTCAACAAGCACTGTTGTCCGCTCGACGCCCATGTACTTCTTGCCGTACATCGACTTCTCGACCCAGATGCCGAGGTCCTCGCACAGTTTGTGCTCTTCATCGATTAGCAAAGGGAAGTTGAGGCTGTGCTTCTTAACGAACTTTCTGTGCGAAGCTTCGCCGTCCGGGCTAACGCCGTAAACGGTTGCCAGCTTCTTGATCTCGGCGTTGTCGCGGAACTCGCAGGCCTCGACCGTGCACCCTGGCGTGTCGTCCTTAGGATAGAAGTAGAACACCGACCAGCCGTTCTTTATTGTCTCGTTGTTGACGGTGTTGCCGTCCTGGTCCTTCAATGAAAAATGCGGGAATCTCTTGCCTTCTTCAGTCATGCAGATAAGTTACTTTATTGGGCAGGAGCCTGATGAGTAAATGGGAACTTAGGATTGACGATTTACGATTGGGTTGGATTGCTAGCGTGCTCGCGAGCATCTTAGCAGGCGTAATTACTCACTAACCCTAACCAATCCTCACTAACCCTAACGCCTCGCCTACCCCTCCGGCTTCGCATCCATCAGCATCGCCTGCATCAGGTCGCACCTTAGAACGATTCCATCAAGCCTCCCATCAGTAACCACCGGCAGGATCGACAGGCCGCTCGACAGCATCAAATGGAACGCATCGCTGATCTCCATATTGGCCGCTGCACTCGTGGGATTGGACGAGCCGTAGACGTGCGCCGGATCGTTCGCAATAGCTGTGAGGCTACCGCTTTTCGTGACCGCGCGGCACAGGTCGCCCTCCGTCAGCACAACCGTCGGCTTGTTATCGCCGTCTACAACAACCAGCGCAGGGAATTGATAGATGTCCATCTTGTCGACAGCATCCCGAACCGTGCTTTGGATGGTGAGAGTCGGGATGTGCGCGTGGACGACTTCACTGAGGATCATACCGATAGTCTACTATAGGCAGAGCAGTCGCCCCGCCAAGGATAGAACGAACAACCGGCAATCGTGCGAATAACGTGGACTTCTGTGCCGTGTTACTAGGTATGTTCTAAAGCAGAGATGAACTTCGATCTTGCGCTTATCGGCGGCACCGGCATCGGATTCAGGCTAGCCAAGCTGGCCGAGGGAACGGTGCGCATCCCAACGCCGGAAGGCCAGCTCAGGGGATACCGTGCGACAATCCATGGCAGAAGCGTCCTCATCGTCGAGCGGCATTCGGTCGGCCACAAAACTCCCCCGCACCTCGTGAACTACAAGGCGATGGCGCTGGGTATGAAGCAGACCGGCGTTAAGGCGTGTTTTGCCACAGCGGCGGTCGGCAGCCTGCGTCCCGAATGGCTGCCGGGAACGCGAGTCGTTTGTAGCGGCTTCATCGACTTCAGCTATCGCAATCTGACCCTATTCGACCGCGTGGTCGAGCACACCGATTTCACCCATCCTATGGGCGACAAAGCTCAGCACACCCTCAAACAAGCAGACAATGAAGCAAAAAGCGGCGTCTATCTATGCGCAAACGGACCGCGCTACGAGACTCCCGAGGAGATCAAGTTCTATCAGAAGGCAGGCGCTGACTTGGTCGGGATGACCGCCGCATCAGAAGCCGTCTTGATAAGAGAAGCTGGCATCGACTACGCCTGCATCTCGGTCGTCACGAACCTGGCTTGCGGCATCGCCCAAGGTCCGCTGGCGCACGGAGAAGTAAGCGACCAGATGGCGATATCGGGCGAGCATGTCGTTGAAATCCTCAAGGAGGCTTGCCGAATCTACCCGTTATGACCCGGCGAACCTTCGTTCTGGTCCTTGCCATGACGCCCGGAATCGGCGGAAAGACCGTCTCGCGCGTCCTTGCTAGGAACGACCTCCTCAACCGAACGCCCGAAGAGTTCCTGCGGCTATCAATTGAAGCCAAGCAAGAGGACTACCGGATGAGCGCTAAATCGTGCGCCGCGCTGAACAAGACGCTAAGCCAGATCACAGAAGGCGTCAAGCAAATGGAAGACCGGCTAGACCGGCACGGAGTCAGTCTGGTCACGCTTGCCGACGCCCACTACCCGCCCCAGATCGAGCAGTTCGATCCCGATCCTCCCGGCGCTTTGTTCCTGTTCGGCAACACCAAGCTGCTGAACGCCAAGACCTTCACGGTGATGAGCTCGCGAAACACGACTCCAGGCGGCCTCGATTTGATGGAAAAGCTGGCAGAACAAGGAGTACTCAGCTCAGAAGTGCTCGTGGCCGGTGACAAAACGCCGGAATACGAGCGCACCGCTGTGGTTCCTTTAAGATGGGGCTCGCCGAGGATCCTGTGCCTCGATCGGGGCTTGTTCCACGCTCTTGGGGAAGACCTGAGCCAGGAGACGTTCCGGGCGGCGCGGCTGTGGCGCTATCAGTTCGATGAGAAGACCGATCTAGCGATCTCGCCGTTCAAACCGGACGCGCATTTTGTGGGAGTGAACAATCAGGTGCGGGATCGGCTCATCGCCAGCATCAGCAACCGGCTGGATTTCGTCGAAGTCGCTCCAGGCGGCAATATGGAAAAACTAGCGCGGCTCGCTCTCAAAGCAGGCCGCGCAGTGAGTGTAAGCGATCGCGCCCCCATACACAAAACCCTAGAGATGATGGGGGCGCAGATCATTGATGGATGAGTGCTATTTATCCTTCATGAGCTGCTCAAGGAGCTCTTTGAAGTCCTCAACGGTAACTGTGGCGCTGATCTTTCGATTTCGCTCCAAGTCCTCATATTGAACCTCGATGTCTTCCTTGCGCTCTTCATCAAGCCGCAAATGGCACACGGCTTTATCGTTCTTGGCTTCCACGACCGTCTCAGCAGTTTCCACGACCGCCTTCAGTTCGCTAAGCTGGGTTTGCATGTTCTTTAGATTTCCAATCGGCTGATTGAACGCATCGAGAACCGATACCTCAGCTTTCCCCTCAATGTCAGCGGCTATCAACAGACGTAGCTGCGACGGTGCACCAAACGGAATTGAATGTTGATAGACCATACTCTTAAACTACGACAGAATCGGTCCTCATGCAAGGTCTTTTAACAAAAATCCTGCACAAAATGGGCGGAAGTTTTGAGCGCTGAACTGTGCCCAAAGCTAGCAGTTCAGCGCTCATTCGTTATGTTATAGAACAGCTTGCTAATGCTCTATATGTCGACTTCGCATCCCGTTTTAGCGCTCTTGTTGGCGGCATCAAGGATCTTGCACGCGTCGGCGGCAATGATCGGATCGAGAATGCCTTCCGGCGTCTTTCCAGTTTGGATGCAGTGAAGGAAGTAAGGTGCAGAGCTAGGGAAGTCGAGAGGCTTACTCGGCGTCTTAACATCGTCCTTGCCGGCAACGTATAGTCCGACGTCGTTGCCGAACACAGCCAAGGTGCCTTGCTTTCCATGAATGACCGTGTTCGCGCTCGGATCGAAGCCGAACGTCGCCCAGGTGCCTTCGATAATAGCGCTCATCGTCGGGTACTTCAAGACGCAGACAGCATGGTCGTCGACGACGTCGTAGTCCTTCGTGTAATTCTTCTTGACGCAATAAACCTTCTCAGGCAAACCAAAATACCAGCGCGCCAGCACAGCGCCATAGCAACAGAAGTCGGCGATGGCTCCGCCGCCGTTCAGCGACTCGTCGTAGAGCCACTCGACGAACCACTGGTCGCAGCCGATCTCGCGCGGACCGTAGTGACCGGTTCGGAACTTGAAATGGAACGGCTTGCCGATAACGCCTGATTCCAGTTGCCGCTTCAGCTCGTGGGGCCACGGACTCCACGCGATCGGCCAGTTGATCATGAGCGTCTGGCCCGATTTATCTCTTGCCTCTAGCATTCGCTTCGCGTCGGCGTAGTTGGCGGCCATGGCCTTCTCGACCAGGCAGGGAATGCCCTTGCTCAATGCCTGGACGGCGATCTCGGCCGACTCGATGTTGTTGCTGGTGACGACCAGAGCGTCGAAGGTCTCTTTGTCCAGCATCTCCTGCCACGTTTTGTAAGTCTTTTCGAACTTCGGACCGTGGACATCGATAAGCGGAGTGGGATCGGAGACGGCGACCAGCCGGGCGTTCGGAACGGACTGCCAACTGTCAATTAAGCCGCCGACGTGTCCGTGGGTGAGACCGGCGACTCCAACGCGAATTTCGTTTGCCATGATGCCGCAAGACTACCACGCGAGAGCTGAGAGTTAGGCAGGATTTTGGACTTAAGAATGACGAAAGTTTTATGTCAGAAGCGTAGTCAGGTTGGAGGGCGAGTGCACTCGCGAGTCGTGTTCCAATAACCAACTTGCAGCCTAGTCGCTCGCTTGCACTTCACGAAGTAGGCGCGGGTGGTTTGTACCCGCGTTCGTGTTCTCATCCTTCAACCCGACTAAAAAGCTATCCAATCGTCAATAGTCAGCAGTCAATGCCTGGGTCACTCCACCTCGAACGTCCCCAAGACAACCTTCTTCGTCGACTGGCCGGTCGTGCGGTTCACAAACCGGTAGGCGCAAGAAAACAGTCCCGGGTCAAGCGGGATTTCGTGCGACAAACAATCCTCTGTGAACTGGATAAAGCCCATCGAACGGTACTGCTTCGTCGGGGTTCGCCGGCAGTTCTTCAGCTTCTGCACCAGGACCTCAGTGACGGTGTTCGCTTGGTTCGGGCCGCTGGCGCAAAGGGAAATCGTCGAAGCTGAGTCGCATCCAAAGAAGTCATGGCTTTCGTCGCACACAGAAACATCGATCGAATCGCCACTGAATGAGACCCCAGGCGGATCGAGAGGAAGCTCAGCGCATGGATCAATCTGTAAAAGCTTGAGCGCGTTCGAGACGAAGGCATTCTTGGCCGTAGGATGGTATGTCTTGCCCGTGCTCGGGTGTGTCAGCTTGATCGTGTCGGCGTATTTCTTCCACTCGCGAAACTGCCGCGCGTCGACCGTGTTCCACGCCTCGTTGGCCGCCTTCATCCGGTCGTTGCCCTGTCGGATAGCCGGATGTTTGTCCGATGACGGTTCAGGGAAGTTTAGATAGAGGACGTTGCCGGTCGACTTCGAGCGGGTTGCGGTGCTATGCTGCGCCAGTGCCATACCCGCAATATCGGCAAGTTTTCGCCAACCTTAAGGGCGATTTTGCGACGTTATGCCACAACAATGCCACGTTGGTGCCACGTTGCTGCCACATGCGCCTTTTGAGTTCCCATCCAAATTGGGAAGGGTTTGTATTTTTATCCTCCACGTATGAGAGAGGTTGTTTCATCATGTGGAAAAGCAGAACAGTAGCCGCGGGATGCTTTGTCCCCGCGTCCGTCATTTGACATGATTAGGATTAATCTAGGCGGTTCCATTTGCCAGCAAGCTGCTTGCGATACTTGGGCCTGCCTCCCGCTATCGCAATGCAACAGCCTCTTGAGAACGTAGAGGGATGGAAACGTGGAGGTATAGAAAGAAGCTGATCCCTACCACCCGTTCAAGTGCACGCGTTCTTCCTGATACCTCTCCGGTTTCGGCGGAACAGATGCCGGCCATCCGAACGGAACGAAAGCCAGCGGCAAAACCTCATCAGGCAAGCCCAGCAGCTCCTGGAAGCTCCCCATCAGCGGTTCTCCTGGCCAAATGCCGGTCCATACGCCGCCTAAGCCCAATCCGTGCAAAGCGAGCAACAAGTTCTGTGTTGCAGCGGAGCAGTCGGCAACCCAGTTGCCCGGATAGCGCTCGCAACGAAGGTCGCCGCATACCAATATCCCGCCTGCTGCGTCGCGGGACATCCCGGCATGCGGATGGATCTCGGCGATTTGACTTAGCAAACCGCGATCCGTCACCACAACAAACTGCCAAGGCTGGCCGTTGCCTGCCGACGGAGCCATCATCGCCGCTTCTAGAACCTTGCGAATGGCCTCTTCGGTAACCGGAACTGAAGTGTATTGCCGAACGCTTCGGCGGTTGTCGATTGCCTCAAAGATATCCATCATTCTCACCATTTGCCCATATGAACTCGGGTTGCATCGTACCGGTCATCGCTCGGAACCGTCTCAGCGGGATAGCCAGCCACCACCATCGCCAACGGTTCGATGCCTTCCGGAATGCCAAAATGCGCACGAGCACCTTTCACGAAGTCCTCGTAGGGCCAAACCGCGACCCAAACCGCACCAAGCCCCAATCCGTGAGCGGCTAGCAGCATGTTCTCAGTTGCAGCCGAGCAGTCAAGCATCCAGCAGCCGGGGAACTTCTCCAAAATCGGATCTGCGCAAACCAAGATCGCTAGCGGCGCAGATTTCACCATCTCGGCATGGGGTAGCGCTTTAATGGTCTCTGCGACGGCAGAAGAGCCCTCAATAACAACGAAGTGCCAGGGCCGCGCATCGCCGGCCGACGGCGCCATCATGGCCGACCCAAGCAGCTTTTCGACGATGGCGGAAGGAACCGGACGGTCCTGATATTTGCGGATGCTCCGGCGGGTGTAAAGGGCTTCGAATAACTCCATTAACGCCAGAATACCCGGCACAAAACGCAGCCCCACAACACAGAAAACTCGGCGTACAATATTTGTAGAGCGGTAGCTGCTAAGCGGAACAAATCGTGAAGCAGGACCTTTCCGCGAGGAGGTCGCCATGCGCGCTGTCGTATGGAATCGCGAGTATGATGACGATTATGATGACTTGAGTTCGATGGCTCCAGATGCCAGGCATTTGCGCGAGCCTCTGCCCGAACCGCCGCTTCCCGATTGTTCAAACTGGCGAAGCGCTGCTCGTCCCGGTTCGATTGCGCGTAAGATATGGACTTCTGAGCTGTGCTTCGCTTCAACCGTGGTTTCTTTGGTGTTGCTCGTCGTGCTGGCTGCCAACAATCCGTCCCCGTATCGAATCGACTATGCGGCAGGTTGCGTGTTTCTGGCGGCCGCCTCAATATCCTTTAGCTACTGGGGAGTTAAGCTATGGTCCGAGGGTACCGTGGCTAACCAAGAAATCAGGTGGCTAGCTATGGATGTCGGCGTAGAAGGAAGCTATCCGGTTCGAATCCGCGTTTACCAAAACCATGCCCTCACCGGCATCGACGACGGCGTCGTGTACTTCCGCAACGATGCCATTCATTTTCATGGGTTGCGCTGCGATTTCGTGGTTGGCGCGCAGGACTTGCGCTTCAATCCGCACATGACTCACACTCCGCATGGTTTCGTGGAGCGCGGCTTCGTCAGGCCTATGCTTTCGTTGAGGCATCCTGAAAAGGAAATCGACCTCTGGCTTGAACCATACAGCAAATTGAGCAAGCACGACCATCGCGACTGCAACTATCGCTTCCGGCGCGATTTCCGGCTGTTCTTGCATAATTGGCGGGCATCGTTTGAGAAAAGCGTCTACCCGCCGCTCGACCGCGAACTAGGGCATAAATCGGCCTCGGCTGATGTTGTTATTGCCCGTTAGTTAGCCAGCTCTGGAAATCTTGTCGAGCTCGATCCAGTTTCATCTGGCGCTTAACACCTTTGTCTCTCGGCACCGGATCAGGATCTGGCAGGATGCCCCAGTTGATGTTCATCGGTGCGAACTGGCGGTCGGTGTCATCGGCTAAGTGGGCAAGCAACGAGCCGTAGGCTGTCGTTCGAGGCGGCGTGCTTTGGATAAATCCTCCTGCAAGCAAACCTGCGAGGATCCCAATTGCGGCCGACTCTACATACCCCTCGACGCCGGTGATTTGGCCTGCCAAGTAGACCCCTGGCACATTCTGAAGCTGCAGGTCACGGAGAACCTTCGGCGAGTCTACGTACGTGTTGCGGTGGATGACGCCAAAACGAACGAACTCGGCGTTCTCAAGCCCTGGAACCATCTGGAAAACCCGTTTCTGTTCACCCCATTTCAACCGGTTCTGGCATGCCACAAGCGAGTAGAGCGTCCGTTCTTTGTTTTCAGGCCTTAGTTGCAGAGCCGCATAGGGACGCCGTCCGGTGCGGGGATCCGTGAGGCCGACCGGCTTGAAGTTGCCGAACGCCAGAGACCGTTCACCCTTTTCTGCGATGGCTTCGATCGGCATACATCCGGCAAAGTAGGGAATCTTGCTTCGCTGCTCTTCTTCGAAGTCGTGCAAAGGCGCTCGTTCGGCTTCGACCAGAGCTTTGACAAAGGCCAAATAGGAGTCCTTCTCAAAAGGACAGTTCAGATAGTCGTCGCCGCCCTTGTCATATCGGCTTTGCCCGAAAACAATTGCCCGGTCAACAGTCGACGCATCGACGACCGGGCTAACTGCATCATAGAATCGCAGGTTCTCCTGTCCAGATACTTGCATCAGCCATTGCGCCAAGTTTTTAGAGGTCAATGGACCGGTCGCAATGATGACGGGTCCATCCTTCAACGCAAGTTCAAGATCGCCTGGACCGAACTCCTTGTCGATCCTTTCGATGTTTGGACAGCTCGCGATCTGCTTCGTTGCCGCTTCTGCGAATAGGGTGCGGTCAACAGCAAGCGCTTCGCCTCCAGGCACTGCACACTCCTCAGCGACCTGCAGAAGCATCGATCCGAGAGATGCCATCTCGGCTTTTAGAAGTCCTCCGGGGGTATCCGGCGATTTGGTCTTGAGGCTATTAGAGCAAACTAGTTCAGCAAGCAAGCCGGTCTTGTGTGCGGGAGTCATGGTTGCCGGCCGCATTTCATATAGGCGCACCTGCTTGCCGCGCCGAGCAACTGACCATGCGGCCTCGACACCTGCCAAGCCGCCGCCAACTACGGTAATCACGGCGAGTATTATGGCCTATTTGACTATCGATTCCCGAACGATCAGGCCTCTTGGAAACGTCTGCTAAAAAGTTAGCGGATATATGCCAGAAATGGAAACGCAATGGCAGTACTGTTCGTTAACACTTGAGGGGAACGCTCTGAATGAGCCGTTCAAGAGGGCAAAATTGAATATACCAACTCGAGATACGGAGCGGTTGCGCCTGCGTAGCTTGACAGAGGACGACGCGCATCCGCTATTCGACGCCATGAACGACGTCGATGTCATGCAATACTTTCCGTCGACCAGGTTGCCGACCTTAGAACAAGTCGGCAGGATGATCGAGCGGCAAAATGGACACTGGAAGAAATTCGGCTATGGCTGGTGGGCCGTTGTCGAAGCGGAATCGAAGCGAGTTATCGGGTGGTGCGGGCTGCAATACTTGCCCGACAGCGCCGAGATTGAGGTCGCCTACTTGCTTGGCAAAGCCTATTGGGGATACGGCTATGCCACGGAAGCGGCGTTGGAAGCTACGAGATTCGCATTCGAAGACCTTGAGCTTCCATCGCTCGTGGGAATTACCCACCGAAGTAACAAAGCTTCACAACGGGTCATCGAGAAGCTAGGCGGAGCAAACCGGGTTGATGCCGTGTATTTCGGTATGGAGTCCTACCGATACCTGATCAAGTCAAAGGTAGCCGGACCGTCGAAAGGCTTTTACGAACGCGCCTTGCGTCAGGCCAAGTATGGCGAGTCGCTTGAGCACTTGGAATCCGAAGTAGAGACATCCGGCGAGGCTTATCGAAATCTGCTTTACGAAACGGCGCGAATCGAAGCAATGACGGGCAACCGGGTTAAAGCATATGACCTGCTCCATCGCGCATCTGCGGCCGGATTCTGGGATGTGCGCCGACTGAGCACAGATCCTGCCTTTGCCCAACTCCGCGATGATTCCAGTTTCAAACAGATCATTCGAGCTGCTTGGGCGACTGGCTATATCAGCATGCTTGAGCGCGAAGAACGCTCTCGAGTTCAAATGCCTGACAAGGTGATGGCGGCTCTGGAAATCCGTGAGGGAAGCCTGGTTGCCGAGATTGGGGCTGGCTCGGGCTACTTCACGACCCGGCTGGCTGAGGCTGTCGGTCCGACGGGCAAAGTACTTGCGCTCGACACTTCCCAGGAAATGCTCGACTACTTGGACAAGCGGCTGACTATCGAAGGTATCGACAACGTCACGCTGAAGCGAGCCAAGAGAGACGATCCTGAGCTAAAGAAGTGCGACTTCGACCTGATCGTTCTAATCGACGTGCTCCACTATATGGAGAATCGAGTCGAATATATGGCGAAGCTGAAGAACGGTCTGGGCAGACGCGGCAAGGTTGCCATCATCGATTACATTCCGAGATCGTGGGAGGATCGCCCTTGGGGGCCGCCGCCTCAGCAGCAGATTGCCCGGGAGACCATCGACCGCGAGATGCAAGAGGCCGGATTTGTTCCTAGCAGCGCGCATCTGTTCCTTCCTGAGCAGTACTTCGTGATCTACGAACGCACTTCGGTAATGTCGAGGACGGCGGTCAACGCTCAAGCGATCACCACGAGCCGCTGGATCGAGAACATCGGCACATCGACGCAACCAATGAAGTAAGAGGCAAGCCACTCAAGTCCTAGCGCTTGTTTGGCTTAGCCCTTTTTTAGGGTCTTGAACCATCGATCGCCAGACTTTCATCGATCTCGCCAGATGGTTGTCTTTACGCGGATCCGGCAGGGCATAGGTATGTAGCTCAATTGGACCCTTGTAACGCACATCAGAGAGAGCCTTCAGAAACGGTTTGATGTTATAGGTGCCTTGATCGAGCGGCATGATGGCGCTGGACCAGCCGTCCTTCTGCCTCGCATCGATATCGCCGCCGCTAACCGAAGCTAGAGCTAGATAAGGGGCGACCTTCTTCACAACCTCGGCAATTCGAGAGCCGTTTCCGGCTTTCAGTTCGTGGCAGAGGTGTATTGATATCCGTATCTCTGGGTAGCCGCGATCTTTGAGCTCGCCGTATAGATCGAGCGCTTCTTCTGCCGTCTCATATACACATCCGATGTGCGGATAAAGCACGAGTTGAACCTTTTTTCTCCGGCACCGTTCCGCGACCTCGCACAGGTTGTCGACCATTGCTTTACGGACTTCTGGCTTGTCTCGTGGGCCATCCGAGACGATCCACAGCGCCGCTCGGAGCTTCGACAGCCCTTCTAAGTACTCATCGAGTTTCTTTCCTTCGTCGCTTTTCAGGTTCATGTCGGCTTTGGACCACCAAAGCATCGAATACACTCGAAACTTACCTGACTTAATGTCTTGAAGCTTAGAAAACTCAAGCGGACCGGGACCGCTCCAGCCGGCCAATCCTATTCCGTCGAATCCGTTTTGCTGGCACAGCCTGACTTGCTCTTCTGTAGAAAGATCCGCGAAACAGAGCGCAAACGGCACAAACGGACCATCGAGCCTAATCTTCTGAGGTGGTTCGGAATAGCCGATTCGAACCAATAGGATCAAAACAGCGAGCGATAGATAGCGAAATGCAGCGCGAATCAACATATTTCAAACCAGGGCAATAGAGGCAAAGCTAGCGAGCAGGTCGATGATCCGCTTCCTTTTTCCTTATCGATCCGTCATGAATATTGGCGACGAGACGTTCACGGTGGTCGCAGAATACGCAGACGGCCCGAATGCCCATGAGCCGGGCAATGTTCAATGCGGTCTCGTAACGATCAGGATTAACCTTACCGTCCATACATTTCGACGTTTCGGGGTCGTATCGAGCGCAGTCGCGACAGTACACTATGGTTACCTCGTATGATTACTACCTTATTTGCGGCGGCTTTGATGGCGAAAGGCGCGCAAGATGCGCCGATCCTTTCTTTTAACGATGGAGCTTTCTCCATAAAGACGGGCACCTCCGTCACGACGGCGGCACTTAATGCCCCTTCGACCGAAAAAAAGACCGACCAGGTTGTCTTTCGTAAGAACGACAACTATGCCGTGTGGGACGGCCGCGGCCTTAGCGTGCGCCACCAGAACCGCACCAAGTCTTCACGGCTAGTCGACATCGCCCTGACGCCGAAGCTGTTTCAGAAGGACCAGATTATCGAGACGCGCGAACTCATCCTTGAGGGCGTTCGGCAGAAAGAAGCGTCAGCCCTTAGCGGCGCCAGAAGAATCGGCAGCGAGGTGTTCTTCCTGGTTCGCTGGAGCGATACAAGCGGCAAGACGTGGCTGGAGGCTCTGGTTAAAGTCGATCTGGACTCGGACAATCCAATACCGGTGCTGTTAGGCAAGTTCGACGGAATCAGTCTCGCCAAGAAGCCGATTGACGATTGCCTGTTTACCCTTGGCGACAGCGTCTGCGCTTTGACCCGTGCCGATGGGAGTTGGAACCTCGCGAAGTACAACGTCGTCGAGAAGTCGTTTAGCGCCTATGTGCAGGGATTGGACCTTGTTTCGTTTACGCCGATCACCCGACAGGTTGGCGTGTTCGTCGAGAAGGCGTCCGACGGGGCGTATGTTGCCGGCCGGGTCGATCTGGGCTCGGGTTCACGGCGAAACCTGCTGGAATCGCGCCGAAAGCCGACGATCTTGGACGGAATCCGACCGAGCATCGCCTTCCTAGACGGCACTCTCATCCATAACTTGGAATCTGGAGTTCAAACGCCTGTTCCAGCCGGATCAAAAGCGCTCAGAACTGCAAAGGGCATCATCGTTTATTGGCCGGCGAACCAACCTAAGAAGGCGATCTTGCTTGATCCGGAAAGGTGGACTCAGCTTGCCAAGTGGGATGTCAACCAGAAACCTCTCGTCAAGCCTGCTCTTAAGGCTGCCGCATCGAAAAAGAAGCCTAAAGTATCATCGCAAGAACCTAAACGAAAGACCAACGTAGACGCTAAGAAGAATTTGGCCGCTCCCGCGCCAAAAGTCATCGTGAAGAAGAAAGCGTCTCCCGCACCGAAGGTCGAGGTCATTAGTAAGAAGTCGCAAACCCCGAAGAAGCCTGTCAAGAAACCAGCCGCCGCGAAGGATAAGGCCAAGAGTTGAGTTCAACCGAAATCCCGACGGTCCAGTCGCCCTACGCAGGCAAGCGGCTGACGCTTTGGCAGCAACTCGCGATCAGTTGCTACTGGTTCGGCAGCAACGTCCTATGGGGAGCTGTCCTGCTCATCCTTTTACCGGAAGCCGCTAAGTCGATTACGGCGCACAACATGGTCTCGTTGCCATCTGCTCCGCATGACGACACGCTCCGCTATTGGCTGCACGGAATCCTAACCGACAAAGGCAAGGCGATCGGCATCATCGGAAGCACCGTCGCTATCGTTTCTTTGGTCGTTCCTCTTGTCGCTGGTGCTCTGAGCGACCGTTGCTTTTCACCATGGGGTCGCAGACGGCCGTTTATTGCTGTCGGAACAGCCGTTTCGCTGATCGCATTGGTAAGCATGGCGATAGCCGTTACGGAGCGGCAATACTGGTGGTTCGTCGTCTCGTATTGCATGGTCGCGTTAGGCAACAACATCGCCACGGCGGCTTACAGCGGGGTTATCCCCGACCTGGTTCCCGAAGACCAGCGAGGCATCGCCAGCGGATATATGGCGATGATGTCGCAGGTGGGTACGCTTGTTGGAGCCTTCGCCGCTGGCTTCATCAGCAAGGCCTCGAACTTGGCGGCGTATGCGTTCGTGATTGCAGGAGTCGGTGTCTTCGCCCTTATAACTCTCTTCGGCATCAAGGAAATCCCTCTGGCTCATAAACCTGCGCCAATCAAATGGGGCACCTATCTGAAGAGCCTTTGGATCGATCCGCGCAAGCATCCGGATTTCGCCTGGGTATGGATCACGCGGTTCCTCGTTATGCTCGGGTTTTATGCGATTGAGCCTTATATTGCCTATTATTTGCACGATGTGATCGGGGTTAAGGATCCTCGCACAACCGCTCCTATTCTGATGGGACTGATCTTAGTTGGAGCTACGTTCAGTGGCATCTACGGTGGCGCGATTTCCGAGAAGATCGGCCGAAAGAAGGTTGTGTATGTATCCACCGTTGTCATGGCGATCATGTGCCTTGCCTTGATGATGGCCCGTTCGTTGCCGGTTGTCTTGGTTGTTGGAATCCTGTTCGGCATCGGTTATGGCGCTTACGTAAGCGTCGACTGGGCTCTCGGCACCGATGTGCTGCCCAGCAAGGAGCATTCCGGCAAGGACATGGCGGTTTGGCATATCTCGATGACGCTGCCGCAGTCGATCACGCCCGTCATCGCAGGTTATTGGTTGCTAAGCGCTTTTCCGTCGACGACCTACATCGACGCTTCTGGCGAGAAGACGACGCAATATGCGGTCGGCGGATATATGCTGGTGTTCATCATGGCCGCGATTTTCTTCATCCTCGGCGCGGTGTTCCTGAAGAACGTGAAGAAGGCGAGGTAGGGGGGCAAGGGACTTTACACGTTCCAAATGGCCTTTATTGAATGTCGAATGACGACTAACAAATCCGAACTTCAGCATGGTGAGCGAGCTTACCAATCTGTAGTCGGTTTGGAGGACGAGCGTACCCGCGAGCTATTTCGCGCCTTATGACATGGGTCGTAAGGCCAGTGTTGAACCTGATTGAACACGGATCTCACGATCCGTGGAACCCCAAACTGTGAGTTTTGAAATGGGCTCCGTAATTCGTCATTCGTCATTTCAGACGTCCTACCCCTTACGCCTTTTCCCCTTACCCCCTGATCTCCCTACAGCAGCTTCCGAAACACCGACCTCGGCAAGAACGTCGCGCACCAGCGGATAGCGCTCTTGAGCCGCGAAGGATCTAGCCGGAGCGAAGCCAAGTAGGCCCGGCGGCCCGCGGAAGGCTTGCCGTTCAAAGTCAAAACCGTGCCGAGGCAGGCTTGGTTGTGCGCCAGAGCCTTCGTCAGGCGAGGACCGTAGCCGCGAGAAGCATAAGACGAAGCGCGCGAGGCGATCCAGAGCCGGAGCATCTCGTCGTCCTGCCAGATACGGTCGAGTTTGTGGCTGGCGTTAGCACCGTGGACGCGGTAAAAGGTCAGAGGCTCGTCCACAAAGCCGATCTCATATTTCTCGGCGACGCGGTACCACATCTCCCAGTCGCCTGAGCCGAAATAGGCCTCGTTGAAGCCGCCAAGTTCCTCGAAGCACGACCGGCGAACCAACGCCGCGCTGGCGATGATCTTGTTCGCGTACATCAGATCAAGCAAGATATCGCCTGTTTCGGTGCGCGGAAACTCGAAACCCAGCGGCGTGCCTTCCATGCGCTCGCCCTCGCCGTCGATGAACCAGCCGTCGGTGTGGACCAAGCCAACCTCCAGATGACGCTCAAATAAAGCGAGTTGGCACTCAAGCTTCGTCGGCGCCCAAAGATCGTCGTCGTTCAGCACGGCCACAAACTCGCCAGAAGCCGCCGCAAGTGCCACGTTCAAAGTCGCGTACGTGCCCATGTTCGACGAGTTGAAGATGAGCTTCAAAGGGTGCGGGCAGGCGGACAGCCACTCGCGCGTGCCGTCCTTCGAGCCGTCGTCGATCGCGATGACCTCGAAGTCTTGCATGTTCTGCGAGAAGATGCCCTCGACGCAGGCCGGCAAATATCTGATGTGGTTATAGCAGGTCAGCAGGACCGAGACGCGGGGCATTACTGGTGGCGGACCTCAACCTGGAAATCGACGATATCGAGCGAAGGATCGGGCGCATCGCCAACAGGCTCCATGTCGCCATACTTCGTGTCGCTATAGATACCCGTCGTTCGCAGATCGACCGTGATGTAGTCGTTTATTGAGCTGGGCAGGCGGCCGTCGCCGAGAGCGTCCCAGGCTTTGCTTCCGCCGGTCCCTTGCGGAATTCGGTCCATAGCCATCAAATTGATTTGAAGCGATTTATAAGTGTCCGCTTCAGCAGGCGTTAAGGCCAACTGAGTTAGATCAATCTCAAATACGAAAGTCTTGGAGTCGGCGCCGACGTCGATATAGTTGACAGGCACGCCAGTTTGGTACCACGATGTCAGGTTCGCATCGTTGAACCGGTAGATCAGGTAGCGTGGCGATTGGAACGGGTCCCAACGGACGAAGTAGGTGCAATTTCCGGCTACAAAGCCATTGCCCCACGGAGACGAGACGACAGGCACTGGACCTTGCGTCGTCGGGTTCACTTCGGTGGAAGGCCGAAAGGCAAAGATATAGACGAAGTTTTGGTTGATCGCCTGTTCCATCGTCACGGTTACGACAATGCGCTTTGTCCTTGTGCCGGTTCCAGAATCGGGCAGCATGGCGCACGAAGCCAATACAAGCGGCAAAAGAGCCAACCCAAAGAGCCTTGCTTTCATATCACACCTTCAGTCGCGTAAACGATGCGGTGGCATTCCTCGCAGGTTACGACTTTGTCTTCGAGCGCAGTCTCGATCGTTTTCTTGGGGAGAACGGTGCCGCACATCGAGCAGTTGCCGCGCCTGTCGGGGCAAGTCATTCCGAGCCCGCCGTGCTTCTGCCTGATGGCATCATATCGGGCCATCAATCCGGCGCTGATTCCTTCAAGGGCTACCGGCCGCTTCGCGTTAAGCTCTTTGAACTCGGTCTCGAGAGTCTTCTTGAGTTCGATCATCTTCTTCTGATGCTCGATCAGTTCCTTCTTTTTGGCTTCAATCGGTGCATGAGCGTCCTCTGCAGCTTTCTTTGCCGGCGGAACCAGGTCCCAGAGTTCAAGGATGCGCTCATCGTTCTTCGATCGCTGCTTCTTGAGACCGTCGATCTGATGCTGCAGGTCCTCGACTTCGCGCGGGTTCACGACCTTGCCGCCATAGAGGTCCCCATCGATCTTTCTAAGTTTCGTTTCGATGCTTTTTTGCTGGAGTTCGAGATCGGTTTGTTCGGCACTGAGCGCTTTGGCTTTGGCGTTCAGTTCGTCAAACACGGCCGTGAGTTTGTCGATCTCCGCTTGGATTTTGCGTCCCGGATCCATCGAGGCTGCTTTGTGGCGTATATCGACGATTGCGGCGTCGATCGTGTGAAGTTTCCATAGCGCGCGAAGCTGAAGTGCCATAGCACTATTATGACGGCGAAAGAGTTGAAGGAATTGCGCCGTTTTACTCCGAATTGTTGATTCGTGGACGCAACCTATGAATAGCGTGCTCTCTCAGATTATTTTGGATGTGCAGGATCTCGATCGGTCGCTTCATTTCTACAGCCGTCTTTTGGGGCTAAAGGTTTCTCGACAAGAAGACGACGAGGGCAACCGGATCGCCTACTTGGATACCGGCGGCACCGAGATCTTGCTCTTGCAGCAGCCTGAAGGCGAGCAGGTTCCTATGATGGATCGATCGAGCGGATTGGTCATTAACTTTCGCGTTTGCAACCTTCCGGCGGTATCTGAGACCCTTGACCGGAACGAGGTCATCGTCCTGAGGCGCTTGGAGATGGCTGTTTGGGGCGAACGGACATTGCTGGTGCAAGACCCAGACGGATATGCTGTGCTTCTTTCAGAGCCGGTCGGGGCGTCGGAGTATGGACGGAAGGGGTAGGACGTCCAGAAGGACGAATGACGAATGACGAATGACTAACGATGACCGGCAAATCTTAGAATATCCTCACCAACCCTAACGAACCCTAACAAATCCTAACAAGTCCTACACATCCCGAACGAATCTGCCGTTCCGCCCCCTCCAAAGATCAGGAGGAATCCTCAATGCCTTATCTTTGCGAATATCCGATGCTTGCTTTCTATGAGACTTTCGCCCGCAACTGTTGCGGCGGCATTACGATCATGGACACGCTTCATGAGCTCCAAGAGCATTACAAAGGGACCGAAATGGAACCGGTAATGGACTCGCTCATTGAAGACCTTAAGAACAACGTGAGCCTGTCGACCGCCCTGAGAAAGCACCCCGACGTTTTCGGCAAGCACGTGATAGCGTTCGTCGAAGGCGGCGAGTTTGCAGGTGTCTATGACAAGGCGTTTCTGATCATTGTCGAACAAGCATGGCGCTGTCCAGTGTGCATCTTGAGCAAACCTAAAACGGCCTGAAACCGTGCCAAAATGGGTTCATGTCCGATTACCCGTTCATGAACCCCGACCTACCCGTTGCCGACCGCGTTAAGGACCTCCTCAGCCGAATGACCTTAGAGGAAAAAGTCGGCCAGATGGTCAACGAAGCTCCGGCCATTCCGCGTTTGGGCGTTCCTCAATACGACTGGTGGAACGAGGCTCTTCACGGCGTCGGAAGGGCAGGACGTGCGACGATGTTCCCGCAGGCGATCGGATTGGCCGCGACATGGGACACGGACTTAATGGGTCGCATCGCAACAGCGATTTCGGACGAAGCGCGAGCCAAGCACGAGGCGGCAAAGAAGCAGAATAATCGAACTATTTACACCGGCCTTACCTACTGGTCGCCGAACATTAACATCCTACGAGACCCTCGTTGGGGCCGCGCTCAGGAGACTTATGGCGAAGATCCTTGCCTGACGGCTCAGATGGGAGTTGCGTTCGTCAAAGGGCTGCAGGGCGACGATCCGAAGTACTTCAAGCTAGTGGCCACGCCGAAGCACTACGCCGTGCACAGCGGACCAGAGAAAGGACGATCTGCCTTTGATGCCGTCGTCGGTGAAAAGGATCTGCGCGAGACCTATTTGCCTGCTTTCGAAGCCACGGTGAAAGAAGGGAATGCCTACAGCATTATGGGCGCTTACAATCGTGTCAACGGTTCACCGTGCAACGCCAACGATCTTCTGCTGAACAAGATTCTGCGCGACGAATGGGGCTTTGAAGGCTTTGTGGTTTCGGACTGCGGCGCGATTGAGAACATTTACCATCATCACAAAACGGCGGAATCGGTAGGCGAGGCGGCTGCCCAATCGGTGAAAGGCGGCTGCGATCTGTGCTGCGGCTGCGCCTATTGCGCTTTGAGCGATGCCGTTCTGCAAGGCTTGCTGACTGAAGCCGAAGTGGATTTAGCACTGGGCCGTCTGTTCGAAGCTCGGTTCCGGCTGGGCATGTTCGATCCGGATGAGCGCGTGCCTTATACTCAGATTTCTGAGGAAGTCGTCGAATGTGAGAAGCACACGGCTCTGGCGAGAGAAGCTGCGCAAAAGTCGGTTGTGTTGCTGAAGAACAACGGCGCGCTGCCGATGTCGACGAAAGCGAACGAGATCTTCGTTTGCGGCCCGACGGCGGGTGCTCTGGACGTGCTGTGGGGCAACTACAATGGCTATTCATCGGAGATGGTGACGATGCTTGAAGGAGTGGTTGGCGCGGTTAGCGTTGGTACGAAGGTCAACTATCTGGCAGCCTGCCCGCTGGTTGGACCTGCGATGAACTTCGAGCACTTAGACTGGCAGCTCAACAATGCTGAGAAGATCATTGCCTGCATCGGCATCGGTCCGTCGATGGAGGGCGAAGAGGGAGACGCGATGCTGGCCGATGCCGGCGGCGACCGTTTGAACCTTTCGCTTCCTGCTTGCCAGAAGTCGTTCGTGAAGCACTTGGCTTCGAAAGGCAAGCCGCTGGTGCTTGTGATCAGCGGAGGCAGCGCAGTCGATGTCTCGGAGGAAGTGGCACTGGCAGATGCGGCGCTGTTCGTGTGGTATCCGGGAGCTCAGGGAGGAAACGGCGTGGCGGATGTTCTTTTTGGTAAAGCTAGTCCTTCTGGGCGAATGCCGTTGACGTTCCCGATGTCGACCGACGACCTGCCGCCGTTCGAGGATTACTGCATGGATGGCCGGACCTATCGGTTCTCGGAGAAGCCGGCTTTGTTTCCGTTTGGGTTTGGACTGAGCTATGTTGCCTTTGAGTATTCCGGTCTTCGGTTGAGCGCTTCATCTTTGCGCGCGAAGGAAAGATTGACCGTGGCTGTTGATGTTAAGAACACGGGAACGATGGACGCAAACGAGGTCGTGCAGGTCTATGTTCGCGACTTAGAAGCCTCTTGCCGCGTGCCTCGGCACAAGCTGGTTGGTTTTCAGAATGTCTTCGTCATGGCTGGATCCGTTGAGACGGTTTCATTTGATCTGAGAGCGGATGCCTTTGCTTTGATCGACGATGATGGCAAGAAGGTTTGGGAACCGGGCGAGTTTGAGGTGTTCGTGGGCGGCGGCCAGCCGGTAACGGCAGGTGTGGTGAGCGCGAAAGTGATACTGCATTAAGGGACGAGGTCTAAGGGACGAGGATTGCCCCCTCCTCTGTTCGCTTCGCTTACAGGTCCTCCGCCGCGAGGCGGGAGAAGTGAGTATGGCGGGCTTGCAGAACAACCGATCCGCTAGACCTTCTTTACCGGCGGATCGGTGGGCGGCTGGATGTTCTTATATATTTCTCGAAGCCGGATCAGCTGTTTTTCGACCTCGTCTAAGAAGCTTTTCGGCAGCTTTTCATAGGGAACCGGCGTTCGCCGCTGGTCGATCTGCGAGACGCGGATCTGTCGATGGGAATCCATTTGGGAAAGGAGGTCTAGGATGAAGTCGTACTGGGTCTGCATTCCCATGCGATATCCTTTGGCTAGCTCTTGAGGGTGGCCCCCGAATACCTCAGGCTTCTCCTTGCTCAACAGGTTCATCGCAAGTTGCTCCGCGGTAAAGCCTTGCCGATACCGGTCGGTGCTTTGGGCAACCGTTAGTGTCTTTAAGGTCATCGATAGGTTCGAAGCAGGCGGAGGTCCGTTGGGAAACGCCTCGGTGGCAATCATAGATGCAGGCATTAAGCCGCTATCATCGACCCGGTATGGCCTTGAGAACGACCGATCTGATCCGCCAAAGATAATTCGTTCAAACCGTAACTTTTGGTCAACTCCCATCTCCTTATAGGTGAGCGGCGAACCAGCCAAAAGCGCCGATCTTTGCGCTGGAACAAAGCTGCCATAAAGTCCTAGAATGGCGAAATCATCGAGAAGCGGCGCAATCGAGTTCATGTCGCCGGTCATGACGAGGAAGCCCATCATGCTGATTTCGCTTATGGCGTTGCGATCGTTGCTGGCGCAGAAGGCTCCCATCTCATCGAGGCTCAGGAATCCCTTTCCCTTTATTGCTCGTATAAGCATCTGAAGAGACGGCCGATCGAAGCGTTCGCGGCGTGCTCGGGACGGCAATACCGGTTTCGCAACGAGCCATTTACCGTCGTTGTCAAAGACCATACCGGACGATTTCTGGAACAAGTCCATATACTCGATGCTCGATTTGTTGATGCCCATTGCCGCGAGGATGCTGACTAGAATCGATTGGTCGGTCAGATCGGCAACGAGGTTCAATGACTTGTGCTTAGCGATTGCCGATAGTGCTTCGGAGGGATGGAGCGAGAGCGGATCGTTCTCGGTTGGCGACATCAGCCAGAGGTCAAGTTCTGTGGGATCGGCGGGCTTTGCACCCGGAATGGGTTCCATATACTCCCGGGCACGGCTGGTCCATTCCTGGGCGAGCGGGCTGAATGTGATGCTTGTTCCAGGCACTTCTGCAGTTGGGTTTTGAGGCTTTTCACCGAGGCGCGACAGAGAGTCCATCGTGTCGTCAACTGATAGAGTGGAGGTTATCTCTGCTAGGATGTATCCGTCTGAGGTGATAACATAGGTGGCGGCTGCGATGGCCGTTCTCATCTCTGCCCATTTGCAGACAGTGACGATCTTAGCAGGCTGTTTCTTGCTTCTTAGGCCGTCAACAAATGAGTTCATCCGCGCCTGAGGAACGACCATCTTGTCGGCTGATGAATACCATACAGCCCAATCCTTTTGGAACTGCTGGATGGCAGAAGACGCCTGTTGGCCAAAAGGAAACTGCAATCGGTTTGGGGTCGTTGACAGGACGCAACATTCGTCTTGGCGCATGGTTGCCAAGCGTCTGGCGTCGAAGCATGACATCAGGCGGTCCGCAAGTCTGCCAACCGGAGAGTCGCGATCGAGGGCCCTCATCTGATCGAAAACCTCGCGGCCGGGGCTTCCGGCTAACTGCTCCGAGAGAGCGTTATATTGCTGGGAATATTGGGTCGCCGACTGAGCGTCAAATGGCGCAGCCTTAGAAACCTTATCGGCAGCGGCTTTCATCGATTTCTCAATTGCAGCGGCATAGAAGGCGATTTCTTCTTGACTTTCTTTCTTGCTAACCTCAGAAAGCCGCACTAGCTTCATCTGGCTATCGCTTTTCTCCCACTGGGCGCTGCTCACCTTTGCGATTTTGTCTAGCAGCGTTTTGAGAGGCACGTCTTTGACATTGATGACCAAAACTTCAGCCGCGGTCTGGCGTTCCGTTCCAAAGGGAACATTTGTTATCTTCCCGAGATCCTCGCATACGCGTTTCGCCGACTTCGCGACCGTGGAATAGGTGACTTTCTGGTTCAAATCCCACTGAGTGGTTTGAGACTTGGCAATCGGAATAAGGAGCAGAGACAGCAGCAAGGACATAAACGTAACGCACCTCGATGATCTGTTTTTATGACGCAGTTCGGGGGCGTTTCGTTGCGGGGGATTGCCGGGACAATCATCCGTCGACTCAAACTCCGCGCTTTTGCCGTCAGACCTGTCGGACGGATCAGAATCTAGACCAAGAGTGCTAGTTCTGCCCGGCCAAGTCGGTCTGCACTACAGCCGTCTTTGGCGCGCCATCCAGCACTGTTTCGATGATATCGGCGACAGGGACGCGGGCGGGCACCAGCGTCGAAATGCCAGGCTCGTTCATCGTCACGCCCAGCCATACCGGAGCAGCCTCAATCGTTGTGGGGTTGTGCGTGATGACGATGAACTGGCAGATTCCTTGGAACTCCTTAAGAGCTTCGACGAACCGTTCAACGTTGCGGCCGTCAAGCGGAGCGTCGACCTCGTCGAGAACAACCAGAGGACTCGGTTTGACCTTTAGTAGCGCGAACAAGAACGATGCCGCGCAGAGGGCTCTTTCTCCGCCGCTAAGAAGTTCCAAACGTTGCTTCTTCTTGCCGGGCATCTGAACGTCGATGTCGATGCCGCTTTCAAGGATGTTCTCCGGATCGGTTAGGTTGATGAAACCCTCGCCGCCGGCAAACATCTTCGTGAACATCGCCGTGAACTCGACCTGGAGTTTCTGGAAAGTCGTCGTGAAGCGTTCGCGCGTCAGCTTGTCGAGTTCGCGGATGCTGGCTTCGACTTGCTGCATGCCCTCTTCGATGTCGGCCTTTTGGTCGGTAAGCTGGTCGCTGCGCTCGGTCAGCCTCTCGTAGGCTTCAATCGCGCCGACGTTCACATCGCCCATGCCTTTGATTTCTCTTCGCAAGCGGCTGACGACGGTCGAGGCGTCGTCGGGCACTTCGACATTCGGGGCCAATTCGAGGGCTTCCTCTTCACTCACGCTATATTCCTCGAAGAGGCGCTGGAGGGAAGACGCGCGTTTGGCGTCTGCACGGGCGCGTTGAAGCTCGGCTTGGTGGGCGATGTCGCCGCAACTCTGGGCGTTCGCGCGGGCGGCCTTGGCGTCGTCGGTCAGTTTATAACTTTGCTCAAGCTGGGTTTTCTTGTCTTCTTGAGCTTTCTCTAGGCGGACGTCGGCTTCTGCTTTGTCTTGTTTGGCCTTCTCTCGCTCACTAACGGCGTGTTCGCGCTCCTTGATGATGCGCTCGCGTTCGGGACCGATGTTCTCGACTTTGGCTTCCCGAGTCTTAGCCGACTCAATGGCTGCCTCGACTCGCCTTTCAGCATGGTAGACGCGGCTCTGGGCTTGCCTTAGTCTTGATTCGGCTTCTCGCAAGCGCTCCTCGGCCTGTTCGGCGTCGGCCGATCTCGAAGCTGCGCTCTTCAGCAAGGCGTCGCGTTCGCCCTCGATGGCCGACAAGTCGACCTCTGGAATCGCAGCTGATTCGATGGCTTCGAGCTGAGCAAGTTCCGACTCAAGCTTCTGCATGCTTCGCACGGTCGTGGTTCGCTCGTCGCTCAGGCTCTGCATCCACTCGCGGGATTCCTCAGCTTCATCGACTAAACCAAGCCGTTCGTCCTCGATCTTGGCGATCTTTTCGTCGATCTTGGTCCGTTCGCGTTTGCGGACGTGCACTCGGCCCTCGGCTTCCTCGATCGACCGGTCGAGAGCTTTAATCTGGTTGCCGATTTCGACCATCTCGGCCTTGCGCTGAACCATGCCAAAGCCTTGTTTGGCCGACTGGCCTCCGGACACTGCGCCGCTTCCATGGACCACTTCGCCTTCGAGCGTAACCATTCGGCTCCAGCCGGTGGTCTTGGCCAATTTCAATGCGATATCGATGTCTTCAACGATGACCACGCGGCCAAGAAGGCTCTCGATGACCGGCATGTATTTCGGCTCGCAATCGACAAGCTGAGAAGCCCTGCCGATGACGCCTTTTTCATTCAGAACTTGCTTGAGTTCGAAGTTGACGTTGACCGGACGCATGAGCGGAATCGGCTGGAACGTTGCCCGGCCGAGACGGTGCTTCTTCAATAGCTCGATGGCGTGCTTTGCATCGCTCTCATGCTCGACCATCAAGTCGTTCGACGATCCGCCGAGTGCGGTCTCGATAGCGACGGCGTACTCCTTCTGAACCTCGACCGCCTCACCGACAGGAACATAGTTGCCCTTCAGCATGCCTTGTTCGCAGGCTTCCATCACGGCACGTGCGCCTTGGTTCAGTCCTTCGTGCGTGTCGATGGTCGCTTCGATGCCGCGCCGCCTGCCCTCTAGGGCGGCCTTTTCGGCGAGGACCTTGCGGATGGCTTGAGCGTCCCGTTCGTCTTCTTGAGAGAACCGCTGGAGTCCTTTGCGGGCTTCGATGACGCGGTCTTCGGCGGCTTTAACAACGTCGCTTTTCTCTTTATAGACCGCTTGGGCATCAGCCACGGCCTGATCAAGCTCGGGGATCGATTCCTTGATGCCTTCGATCTCGCGTCGGACTTCGCGGCGGCGTTGCTTTCGGTGGCTTGCTTCGGCTTCGAGCTTGAGCTTTTGGTTGTGAAGCTCGCGAGCTTGGTCAAGCCTTCTCTCCAAGTCTTTTAGGTCGTCGCCGAGTTTCTTCGCTTCGTCTCCTGCGCCCGCGAACTCCTCTTTGATCCGGTCGAACGCCTCGTCTTCATCCTTGTGTTCTTTACGGGCGTTAATGAGGTCGGTTTCGGCTTCAACGATGCGCTTTCGAGAGGATTCGGCCTCTTCGTCAAGGTTGGCTTCCAGGTCTCTGAGGCTTTCCAGTTTCTGCTCGCAAAGCCTAATGGTTGCATCGGCTCTTTCTAGGGCCGTGAGTGCGCCTTGCTGGAGGCCGCGGATCGTGTCCATCTCCTGTTCGACCAGGGAGATTTTCTCGCCGATCTTTCTCACTTGGCGGTCGATCGAGTCGGCGCGCTCTTCTTCATCTCCGATCAGCTTGAGGGCACGTTCAATAGCCTTTTCTTGCTCTTCGACGTCGTGGACAGCCGCTGCAATTTCCTTGACAAGGAGGCCGCTCTCGACATCGCGCAGGCTGTTGACGGCGATTTTATAGCGTCTTGCGACTTCTGCTTCTTCTCTCAGGGGTTCGCGTTGCGATTCGATCTCGTTGAGGATATCGGTGACGCGGCTGAGATGGTCGTGCGCAGCGCTCAGTCTTTTCAGCGAATCGATTTTGCGGGCTCGATAGCGCTGGACTCCGGCGGCTTCGTCGACCCACGCGCGACGGTCTTCAGCAGAGGCAGCCAAGGCTTGGTCGATTTCCTTCTGTCCGACGATGGCGTAGCCCGAACGTCCAAGGCCCGAGTCGGCTAGAAGGTCGAGGATGTCGCGCAGGCGGCAGTTCTGCCTGTTGATGCTGTAGTCGCTGTCGCCCGAGCGGGAGAGCTTGCGCGTAATGGCGACTTCCGGCGTTTGGATCGGCAAGAATCCGTCCTCGTTGTCGAAAAGGAGCGTGACTTCGGAATAGCCGACCGGCTTGCGCTTGGAGGAGCCGTTGAATATGACGTCTTGGTTGTGTTGGGCGCGAAGCTGGCGGGCGTTGCCCTCGCCGAGTCCCCAGAGGATGGCATCGACGAAATTCGACTTGCCACAACCGTTCGGACCCACGATGGCGATAATGTCGCCGTCTAGGTTCATTTCGGTCTTGTCGGCAAAGGTTTTGAAGCCGAATATCTTGACGCGCTTGAGTCGCATGGGGTTAGCGGATGATACTCAATCGGCGCGTCCATCGACACGCAGACTGTTCTAGATACAGACGGGGAAAGGAGGCGGATGGATTCGGGGAAGGGATAGGCGATTGAAGATTTGGAGGAGGCCGCCAGCGATCCCGGTCAGGTTGCTACGATCGACGCCATGGAGCAGGAGCAAACGGACTTATCCCTCTCCCCTGTTCGCTTCACTCACAGACCCTCTCCCATAGGATGGGCGAGGGCGTCGTGGGTACGAACCACGCTTCAGCTTTCGACCCAGGAGTCGTACGTCCTACGTCATACGTCTGGTCTTTGCACGCGGGAACGCTCGCGCTCTAACCGGGCTGCACTCAAGCCACAATGGCATTCGTCATGCCTGCTTCCTAGCCTTCATCCGTTCCTTAATGTAAAAGAGCAGCCTGATATACAACTGGGCTCCTGGGATACCCGCCAAGCAGCCGGCGATCAGACATGCGGCTCGAACTGGTTCGAAATCAACGGCAAGCAGCAAGAAGATGGCAATTACACAAGTTAGTACACTTGCTCCTAGAATCACCCGGACTACCGAGCTAAACCATCCCGTTTTGACTTGCACGCCAGACCAAAGATTGGGATCGCGCAATATCCGAACAACGGCAAGGATAACGGTTACAAAGACTAATCCGTTTAAGAAGCGAAAGATGAGATCGCTAACCATCATCTAATAAACGGTAATCGTCAACGAACCGTTTCGGAATTAGACAATACTGCAGTCAGAGGCTAAGTTCGCCTGACAGCCCCCACAGGTGCGACGCCGCAGCCTTCACCTTAACAAGTTTTCCAGCCAGATCTGGCGTCCCGGAGAAGTGCATCATCTTGAACTCGCGCGTGTAGCCCTGCATCAGCGTCTTGCGCTTTGGAGAAGGGCCTTCAACCAGAACCTCATAAACTCCGCCGACCATCGAGGCGTTTACTTCGCAGGTGATGGCCGTTTGCATGCTGATCAGAGCGTTCAGGCGGTCCTTCTTCACCTGGAAAGGCACTTGCTCCATGTCGGTGGCGCGAGTCCCGGGCCGCTCGCTGTAGGCGAACATGAAAGCGCCGTCAAATCGAAGGCGGCGCATCGCCGACATTGTGTTCTCGAACAGCTCGTCGGTCTCTCCGGGGAAGCCGACGATGATATCGGTCGTGATGGCTATTTGAGGGCACGCCTGCCTGAGCTGTAAAACGATCTCATCAAACTGAGCCATCGAGTATTGCCGCTTCATAGCGCGGAGCACTTCGTCATCGCCGGACTGCAGTGGCAGATGAACGTGCTCCATCACTTTCGGGCAATCTCGGATCGTTTCGATGAGGTCCTTTTTGAAGTCGCTCGGATAGGGACTGGTAAAGCGAAGCCGTTCTAAACCGTCGATTTCCGAGAGCTTCCATAACAGATCGCTAAAGGCAACGCGTCCTTCAGCCATGTTCTTGCCGTAGGAGTTCACGGTCTGGCCGAGCAGCGTGACCTCGCGGGTTCCGGCATCAACCAAACTCCGAACTTCGTCGATGATGTCAACTGTCGCGCGGCTTCTTTCCCGGCCGCGAGTCGAGGGAACGATGCAGAACGTGCAGAACCGATCGCAGCCGTACTGAATCGGTACAAACGCCTTGAGCTTCGCTGAACGTCCGACATGTCGTTGCGGAAGATCAGTTACGACAGCTCCTTTGCGCTCGGGAAGGTCGAGTCTTGTCTCAAACCGACGCCTTTCGAGCGCCTCATTTACAAGCAACGGAATCTCGCTGATGTGGGCCGTTCCCACAACGAAATCGACTTGCGGCGCGCGCCGGTGAATCTCTTGCGCTCGAATCTGGGCCATGCAGCCGCAAATGCCGACGATCCTCTCTCCGCGAGGAAGTAAAGCTAACTCGCCCAGCATTGAGAATGCTTTGTCCTCGGGTTTCTTGCGAACGCTGCAGGTGTTCAGCAAAACGATGTGAGCTTCGGCCAGGGAAGGCGAGAGCGAAAAACCGGCGTTTTGAAGGTAGAGGCCGATCTGTTCGCTGTCCTCTTCGTTCATTTGGCAACCCCAGGTCTGGATAAAATAGGTGCCCGGAACAACCTTGGGAGGCGCCGCATCGGAAAGGCTATTGAACCTGAGAAGGGGAGTTGTGCCGCTCATAAGGGACGAAGTAGGATACCCATTGGACGATTGGCTATACAGGACCGCAGACGCACGGGCACGATTCGCCTGCTAAAAGCGTTATAATCGTGCAGTGAAATCGGCAGTTCTCAATCGCATCTACTTTGTGCTATCTCTCGTCGGAATCTTTATTGCAGGCTCGATGAGCATTGCGAAGTTTTTCAATGTAATGATTCCTTGCGGACTGAGGAACGAATGCGCTGTTGTTGAGGCTCACCCGAGCTCAGAATGGTTCAACATTCCTGTTGCCTACATCGGATTTGCAGCCTACATCTTCTTCGCTGCGGTAGCGATTCTTAGGATGAACTATAAAGTGCCGCGCATTTTTATCGTTGGACCGTTCATTTTGAACTTAGCCGGCGCGGCCATCCATGTAGGTCTGGCGATCTACGCATCTTCCGTGATCAACGCAACCTGCCTTTGGTGCCTCTCCTCTATGGCTACGATGGTGGTTATGTTTTTCGTTTCGGCGTTGCTTGCGCAGGCAGAAAGCTCGGAACTAAACCCACGGTTCGATCTCGTTTTCACATCTGCTCTTGCCATCGTTGCCCTTGGAGCCCTTGGTATTTTCGGAAACCAGCTTGTCAACGGCGTAGGAGTGAAAAAAGTATCTAAGAAACTTGAAGAGCGCATCCAAAGATCCGAGATGGTTGGCAGCACCACCAAAATTCTGGGCAATCCTTCTGCACCGATCACGGTTGTTGAGTTTGCCGATCTTTTCTGCCCTGCATGCCGGTCAAGCTATCCTAAACTCAAGAAGATCGTGCAGGAGAGCGACGGCAAGGTCCGATGGGTGTTCCACCATATGCCTTTGTACCGAAGCCAGGGACACGAGTTCTCTTGGCAAGCCGCCGAGCTCAGCGAGTTTGCTGCGGAAAAAGGCAAGTTTTGGCCGTATGTAGAAGCGATTTATGCCACACCCAAGGGAGGCATCACATCGATTGACAATCTGCTGGAAATCGTAACTCAACTCGGTTTGGATCCAGAAGTAGCGAATTCGAGATTGGGCAAGAAAGAGGATCCGATGTTCAAAGCCGTATATAAGGACTATCTCTTGGCCAACTACCTTGGTGTCGACATAACTCCTACGATACTCGTGAAGGTTGAAGGCGGGGATTGGCAGGTTGCCGATACGAAGAACCTTGAGGCAACGCTCTCGTCGAAGATGTTCCGCGATATCTTAAACAAGAAGTAAAGTCAACGCATCGGGCGATTTTGGCGTTATAGTAATAGAAGGGATGACCTCGAAGTTTGCCATACAGAAACAGATTGCTTATCCAATCTTAAGTTACTGAGGGTAATCTCGTACAAACTGATAGAAGGAGATCATAGACATGAGCGATTCTGAAGACAAAAATGCGATGTTGTACCTGCTGGCGGGTGTCGGCATTGGAGCGCTGATCGGCGCCGCTGCCGGCATGCTGTTCGCGCCTAAGGCTGGTACGGAGACCCGCGACGAACTCGTTGAGAAAGTGAAAGAACTGAAGACGAAGACGGAGCAGTGGATCACCGAGCAGCGCGCTAAGAAAGCCGCTGTAGAGGCTGCCGAAGAACTGGGAGCCTAACACCCGAATCTATGGTTGGATGGAGAATCGCGCTATGGGCGGTGATCTTAGCGTCAGCTCTTGCGTTCCTTTACCTCGTTAAAGGAATCCTGTTGCCGTTTATCGTCGCTTTTATTATTGCGTTGCTTCTTGATCCGACTATCACGAAACTAAGATTGCGGGGAATACCGAGATGGGTAGCAGTCCTCTCGGTATTCGCCGTTTTCAGCGTGCTCTTTGTCGGCCTTGTCATCATGCTTGCTCCAAGCGTCGGCCGGCAGCTAACGACCTTCAAGTCTAAGCTCGATTACATGAGCGCTCAACTCAAAGCGAAGGACCCTGACTCCAATTTCTTTGTCCGCTGGAAACCTTCCATCCAAGCCAAGAACAACGGCGAATCCGATCGCGTAGATAAGCTTTTCACGGAATACAAACCTTATCTTGAGCGGTTCGGCCAGCCGACTACGAAGAAGGCGTTCGTCGACCAATATATTGAGCCGTATAAAGAAGACATCGCCAACTCGGTTCAGACGTTCTTCAACGGGTTCCTTAGCATTGTTGGCACGTTCACGTCTCAGTTGCTTCTCATTTTGATGACTCCGATTATTGCCATTCTTATCCTATTGGATATTGAGAATGTGAAGCGGCGCACGGCTTCGTGGATTCCGCCTTCCATTCGGGCCGAAACAATCGAGATGATCGGCGACATCGGCAACGTTTTTATCCGCTATCTGCGCGGAGTAACGACGGCGGTTCTGCTCTATATCGCCCTGGCCTCGGTTATCCTGACCGTTCTGGGTGCGCCGTATTCGATTCTCCTGGCGCTCGTTTTTGGGGCCGTCTACTTGATCCCGTTCTTGGGCCCCATGATCGCCTACGCGGTTCTGTTCCTGGTGACCGGACTCAGTTCGAAGACGTCGATCCTGTTCTTCAGTTTCTCGAATTCATGGGTCTGCGCCTTGGTTCTAACTGTCATTTACGTCGTTTATGGGCTGGCTTTCGACCAAATAATATATCCGCGCATTGTGGGCAAGTCGGTCGGCCTCAACCCGGTCGTAAGTATGTTCGTGATCTTCAGCGGAGGGGCGCTGTTCGGCGTTGTCGGTATGATCGTGGCCTTTCCCATCGCCGGAGCTGTCAAGGTTGTTCTGGATCGGCTTATCCGGATCACTTCAGCTCCGCAGACCGAGTTAAACCTTCCCAGTGTGCCGCTTCGTCATCGCGAAATGACGGGGTGAGGGGAGCGAAGAGGGTATAGGGTTTAGTCGGACCAGTCAGAGGAGTCCGACAAAAGCGATACGGGTCAAACAAATCCTGCTCGAACGTGCTCGCCCGCGAAGAACAGTCCTTTAACTTCCTTAGCGCCAGCTGCCAATAGAGTTCTCGCGCATTCGTTCGCTGTATTGCCGGTGGTCAGCACGTCGTCGACGAGGAGGATGCGTTTGCCAGAAACATCATATGACGCTTCGAAAGCGTTCTGGATATTGCGGGACCGTTCCTCACCAGAAAGTCCGACTTGAGGACGGGTTGCTCTTGTTCGCCTAAGGAGTTTACGATCCACGAGAAGTGGCGGCATCTGCTCGCAAAGCAGTTCAGCCTGATTGAAGCCGCGATGGTAGCGTCTGGACCAGTGTATGGGCACGGGAACGATGCCATCGACTTCGAGGAGCTTGAGCTTATCGGCTGAAGTCGACATCAAAGCCGCCATCGGGTCAGCCAGCGACGTCGCACACTCATATTTCAACCGCTTGACAGCCTGCGAAGCGCGTCCTTCATATTCGAACAAGTAGAAAGCCGCTGCCAGATTGGCCACATCATGGCGTGGTCTTTCAAGCATGATCATCTCCGAGAAGCAGGATTGGCAAATGGCAGGCTCGCCGACTTTTCCGCAAAGGGCGCATTTCGGCGGGTAGAACAGGTCGAGAAGGTGCCTAAAGTAGCTGATCAAGGAGCCGCAAACTCTTATTGTCGAGTGCATCGATGTCGATGATCTCGTATCGCTGGCCGTCGACGCTTTGGATGTGCCATCGTCCGGGCTTTATCTCATAGGCGTTGTCGCGCCAGTGCCGCACATAGAAAATCGTGGGTCCGCGTTGGGTGATGACGTTGAAAAGCCACATGCCGCCGTCTTGCTTCAGGCCGCGGATTTCCTTCACGATCGGCGTATAGTAGCGCCGGTCGAGTTCTTCATCCAAGACGCTTTTGCTTGCCTTATCAAGGTCGGCCGGGTTGCGCAAGACGCCAATTTCCTTATCTGCTCCGTCCAAGATAGAAAGGTAAGTGCTCGGATCGCTGATCGGGAAGACGCGCTTGATTTTAGCTGAAAGTACGGTTCGATCGTCAATAATCTCAACGCGCGGCCTCGTGCTTCCTTCCGGCACGGTCATCCGGATTTGCTTCGCGTCCAAATAGCGGACGGCTTCGTATGGCATGCCTTCATTATGGCGAAAGAAAGGTGCTTGATAAATGCGAAAAACCCCGACGCGGCGGACGGGGTCTTAAGCAATCTGGTCAAATCCTAGGAACTAGGACTCGCCTCGCGCATGTCCAAAAGTCGGCTCGAAAGGAATGAGCCCCATTCTGGTCGCGGCGCGGAAAGCTTGCACACGGTTGTTCACCTGAAGCTTATCGTAAATGTTGGCCAGATGGAAATCGACGGTTCTCTTTGATACGTACAGAGTATCAGCCGCTTCCTTGCTGCTGTGACCCTGAGCGATTAAGCTTAGTACCTCAATCTCGCGTTTCGTGAGACGAACCGCCCTCTGCGCTGAATCTGACCTACTTGTAGTTGGCATTGCCATGAATCCACCCCTCGACTTCTTTTCTAACCGCCTATCAAATAGATTCCATACTCCCTGGCAATATTTGAGATGGAAAAAATGCTGATGTTAAAGATTCTTGGCATTTGCCGTGTCTCTTTGACGATCAATGAGGTGTTTAGGTTCAGTTTGGGCAGATATTGTTTGGAGGTGTACGACGATCCAAATGCTTCGTTATCCTTTCACAAGGCATCTGCCTGCGAGGCTAATGAACCATCGAATGACGAACGTCGCGGGTTACGCTATAGCGATTCTTAGTTTGCCGTTAGAGAGCCATTCGAAGGCTAATGATTCCGGTTGCTTGTCAGGTTGATACCAGTATCTTTTGACGATATCATGGCCAAGGCCTTCTACCCTTAGGAAGCTTTGGCGAAGCGGTTCTGAAAGCAATGCCGGAACTGTCATCGCTTCGATCCGCTTTTCATTTATCTCGTATACGACTGTGAAAGGAGCAGATCCGTCGCCTAAGAAGACAAAAATCGTCTGCGCTCGATCTACCATTGCTTGGGCTAAGATTGCTTCTGTCAGCCGGACGACAGGCGGCATTCCCAAGAGAGGATCGGTCAAGATCGCTCTTGCGTCCTCGTTGGTTTCGGCAAGTCGATATAGTTCACGTTGCAGTTCGAGAACGGCCGGTTCTTCAATAAACTCCACATCGAGCAGGTCATATTGCGTTCTTAGCTGGTAGAGAGCCATCTCAAATTGAATAGAACCAGCGGATCGACCGAGCATTGACAGATACCGACTGGACCTTTTTGCCACGTCCTTTCCGTGACTTGAGTGCGATTCCATACCCATGGAGAGTCTGAAAGCTCGGTTGATAAACGATAATGGCGGAATCCACCGTCGCATTAGTCAAGACTACCGAAAGAATATCGTTTCCTTCAACCCCCTCCACTTCGTGTCTTCGTCGCGAAGGTCCTCCCCCTGGCTTTCGCCAAGGGGCAGATTGGAGATCGTCAGTCCGAGCGTAGCGAGGAATCTGAGCGGAATCGTTGCCTGCTGTGCTAGCAAGCGAAATCTGCAGTCAGATCCCTCGCCTTGCTCGGGATGACAGGAATATGAAGGGTGATTGAATCGATCCGGGAAAGGGGTTCTATGCAATCATCTACTTGATCGCTTTGTACAGGATCACGGCTGAGTCTGGATGTCCCTTTAAAGCAACCATGATGCCTTCCTTCATCAGCTTGGCTCCTGTCGCCTTCACCGCCGAGCCGTTGCCCGTTACCTCATACACCGTTCTGGCAGATAATCCTTGAGGATACAGCCGAACCGATTCATACACGCTCTGAGGACGCCGGAACACTTGGATCACTCCACGATTCTCCGAAGTCAAGTTGAACTGCCAAGCGATCCATTGGTCTTCTGACGTCGTATACGGCATCAAGGGATAATAGTCGCCCATCAGACAGTCGACCATCGAAGCGCGTTCGGCCAAAGCTTTGCTAATGTTCGCAAAGTCGAGTTTATCTTCGCGCGTCTCGAGAACCGTGTTAATCGCCGACACATAGATGCTTCGCATCCGGTAGAGCGAGTCGGTGTTTTCGCCGGTCCCTTGATAGGGAACCCAGAACGACAAGCCGTATGTGTGGCACTGGTTGCCTGTCGGATTTAGAATGAAGTCGCTTCGGAGCAAAGGCACGGATCGGCGAAGCGTCTCCAGGTCCAGTCGGCGGCCGCCGCTGGCGCATGTGTCGATCGGCATGTTTGGATGGCGCTTCTTAAGGCCGTCCCAGTACGCAAGATAGCCTTGAACGTAATGGTTCTCGGTGATGCCTTGGCGATCCGGCACATCGCTGTCTCGCCAATACTGCAGTGGGTTTATGTTGTAGTCCTGTCGATAGAAATCGATGCCTTGTTTGGTTAGGATGCCGTCGATGTGGTCGATGAGCCAGTTGCAGGCATCCTTGTTGCCGAGGTCTAGCAAGGTGCAGGCGTTCGGGTCGCTCTTCAGTCGGAGCATCCACTGCGGCTTTTCGTTGTAGAGCCACGTTCCCGGATGAACTCTCTCCGGCTCGAACCAAACGATGGTCTTCACTCCTTGTTTTTTGGCGTGGTCCGATATTGCTCGGAGGCCGTTCGGAAACCTCAACTTGTCAACCTCCCAGGTTCCGGTGTACCACCAGCCGCCGTTGTTCGGATACCATCCGGCGTCCATCCACCAGTAATCCAGCTTCATGCCGTGCTTCTTATAGCCGTCAACAAAGTCCTTTTGGTTCTGTTCGTTGGCGTTCAGCATCTCATTGAGCTGATGGGAGCTACAGGCGGCGTGCTGAGGGGGCATCAGTTTGCCGTCAAACCGTGGGATGTTGTGCGCGACCATCCAGCGACGCCACAGGTTCTGTCCATCGATCCACGATCCTTCGTAAGCTCCCAGGGCGATGAGCGGGCTGCGGACCGATTCTCCCGGCTTTAGAACAAAGCTAGTTGTCTCCTGTCCAGCAAGAACGCGAACTGACGAATCGGAAGGGGCAAACGACGCCGACCACTGGCCGGGCCATCCGATTCCCATGGTGATCCCACTTCCTGCGCCTTCGACATTGAAATAGGGCAGAACCGCGTCGGATGGGCGGCCATTCCCAGGATTAAAGGCGATTTCTTTCGAAATGGCCGTTGTCAAAGGCTCAAAGTCATTGATCTGGCACGGCGATCCCACATGGTGGTGCAAAGTGGAAGGCCCGTGGAGGAAACCGGTCGTCGACAAGTCCGCGGCGCGGAACTCGGTGATCAGAGGCGTGTCGCTTGAGCCTCTGTTCGTTAAATAACAGGTCCATTCGGCAAAAGGAAGGTCTTTGTAGCCTACAGCGACGCAAGAAACTTCGAGGTCGCCGGAGGAAGCCTTCCAGGTGATTTCGGTTCGGTTAGCGTCAACTTTCCTGGTTTCCCTGATTAGCGTTGTTGGTTCAAACGGTTTCCCGCCGATCTTCAGACTAAACGGAGGAGTTGTCGGCCAAGGTCTTGGAGGCTCGTTTGCATTAAGCTTGAGGTCGCTAAGATAGAGCTTTTCGCCGTTGTTAAGGATCACGTGGGCGTCACCCCAGTTCGACTGGTCCCAGCTGATGCCGTCCCCTGCGTCGCCGATCTTTAGAGTCAGCCGATCTGCGCCGTTAAGGTCGATCTGCACCTTCTCAGCAGGAGTGCCGTATTTCAACACTCCAGACTCGAACAGCTTCTTGCCGCCAGCTTCCACCGAAAAGACAACGCTGCCTCTGCCGTGTGCCGTGTCGTCGTTGTGATCCAATCCGACTTCAGCATATAACGACCGTGCTCCGGACGGCAACTGAACTTCGATGCAACTGACTGCGTGGCAGTAGAGGCCCTTATTATAGACCTTGGAACCTATCTTGATCGGCCCCGTCGGCCTTTTGTCGGCATAAACAGGATCGTTGTTGGCCACGACATAGAGTCCGGGCGGGCACACTTGGGCCGTTTGATTCCCGCCGAACCGAGCGTCGAACCACGACTCCATCTTAGTTTGAGCAGGAGATGCGCTGTTAAGCACGGTTAATACGATTCCTCCAATAAGCGTTAGCATACGCCTATCTCATTCGAGACAAATTGTCTATTTCCTTTGACAAAAAGGAAGAATCGCAAGATGCACGCAACTAGGCGAGCGAATAGGTAGACATATATATACTGTAAGATTTACTTGTGATGCAATTTCACTAAAATCCCAGTCGCTACCATTGCATTGACAGGTTTTTCCCAATATAATCCCAATGTGGTGGATGGACAGGGCCAGGACGGCCCCATCGATCCCCAGGGCAGGGCGGGGGCTCTACCCAGAAGTTAAGAGCGAGCGGCGTACTAGGATGGGATCGTCGCTCGCAATACCTTGTTCCCGTCGTCGGTTGTGACATGGATGCTGCCAGTATACCAACAGATTTCAAGCCTCTCATCGGTACAGATGAGGCGACAATCGACGACAAGGGCCGCATCCTTTTCGCCAAGAAAAAGCGCGATCGCTTAGGCAAAGACTTCGCGATTGTCGTAACAAAGCGCGGCTGCCTTGCTGCATATCCTCAATCAGTTTGGTTGAAGATGCAACATGACGTCTTTCAATACGAGAGCATCAACGAAGGCAGAGAGCAATACACCAGGCTCTACTATGGCCAGGCAGACGACGATTTGAACTTTGATACTCAGGGAAGAGTTGTCATACCGCAGAAAATGCGCGAGATCGGCAAGTTGAAAAAGGATGTTCTGCTTGTCGGAGCACTAGATCGTGTTGAGATTTGGGCGGTCGAGGAATATGAGAAGTTTCTCGCCGACCCGAAGGGCTACGGAACAGACCGGAGAACGGGACTGGCCGACGCCTACGACGAGATGGTGGGGAGATGACCGAAGCTGGCCCGCGCCACGATCCGGTCATGTTGCGCGAGGTGATGGAAGCATTGAACCTGAAGCCTGGCGCAACAGCGGTCGACGGCACATTGGGCCTAGGCGGACATTTCCTCGAGATGGCCAAAGCGGTCAGTCCCGGCGGCACAGTTATCGGATTCGACTGGGATGCCGGAATGATGGCTTTGGCAAGACAGAGAATAGGCGAACCTCCAAAGGTAAACGTTCAGCTCCACAACCGGGATTTCAGGGACATCCCGGACCAGGTCGGGTCGGTCAATGGCGTCCTTCTCGACCTGGGGCTGAACTCTGCCCAGGTTGACGATCCTGAGCGCGGAATCAGTTTTCAAACTGAAGGTCCGCTCGATATGAGGATGGATCGAAGCCGAGGAGAGCCAGCCTCAGCGCTGCTGAATCGCATGTCCCCTTTGCAGATTGAGCAGATGCTGAAAGAGTATGGCGACGAACGGTGGGCCAAAGCCATCGCAAGGAAGATCGTCGAGCGGCGCAAGGATGCGCCCCTCAGAACAACGGAAGACTTGAAGCAATGCGTCCTGGCGGCGATACCTACGGGCGCAAGGGATAAACGGATTCATCCGGCTACCCGCACGTTTCAAGCCTGCCGAATCTACGTTAACCGCGAGTTTGAAGAGCTCGCAGAAGCGTTTGAGCGAATAGCTCATTGTTTAGTGCCTGAAGGGAGGCTCGTAGTTTTGAGCTACCACTCAGGCGAGGACCGGATCGTTAAGCAAACCTTCAGGGAACTGGCCGAAAGCGGATTTGAAGACTTATTTAGAAAGCCTTTGACGCCGACAAGCGAAGAAGTGTCGAGGAATCCCAGAAGTAGAAGCGCTAAGCTGCGGGCGATTAAGCGCAGCAATATTGGACAGGAGTCTTCTTTATCATGAGCGCAATACCAGCCTCTCATATTCACATTCCATCGAAAACTAAGAAACGAGCAAAGGCGTCCTCGGCAACGTTGACCAATGCCTTCGCCTATACCTTGCTGTTTGCCGCCCTCGTCGGCGCGACTTGGGTTGTCAGCAGCCTTGCCGGCAACGTCATGGTTGAAAAGGCCAGGCGCGAGAACATCCAGTCGACCAGGCGAGCTAGAGAAGCTCGAAGCTCGGTCGCGGTGCTTCGAAGGTCTATCGATTCGATGACGAGCTACTCGGCAGTGAGCGATTGGGCGATTAGCCATGGTTTTCGCGCGCCAGATCAGTCTGTTCAACCGTCTTCTATGAAAGACTATGTCGCGAGCAACCGTTGACAAACGGCGCTTGGTCATCATCGAGGGCGGTTTCGTTCTGCTGTTCGGCTTTGCCTTCTTCTTTCAATCGCGTACCCAACTATGGGGGGCCGCCGATATCCGCGAGAAGGCGATAAAGAACAAAAAGCTGGAGTTCTCCGATTCTATAAAGGCCAAGCGAGGCACGATTTTCAGTTCTGACGGCAAGAGTGTCGCCCAGGACGAGGATTCGCAGTACCTGGAGATCAGCTACCGCGGCAAGAGAGACGACGGAACCGTCTATCGAAAGGTGCCGAACAGTCGAGCGTTCTTTATGGCGCTTTCGTCTTCGACGGGCATTCCGGCATCAGAATTCGAGCAGATTGATGCTTCCGGCGCGTTTTTCAAGCCGTGGAAGACGCCGATCAGCACCACCCAAGCTCTCGATGTCATGAAGCTGAAGCGTGCATGGCGCACCGACGGCATTTACCTTACCCGAACCGGCCAGCGCGAGTATCGGCTTGGCGAGTCGCTATCGGGCCTTGTCGGCATGATGCGCGACGGCAAGCCTGCGTCCGGTCTGGAACTCAGCTTGAACAAGATTCTGGCAGGTAAGGACGGCATCGTGTCCGGAATGACCGACCGCGCCGGAACCTATTTGCCGATGCGCCAAAGCGGCGAGAACAAACCTGCGGTCGATGGCAAAAACGTCACGCTGACGATTGACTCCAACCTTCAGGTAGCGGCAACAAATGCCGTTCGCCAAGCCTACTTGGAGCACAAACCCAGGTTTGCCACGGCAGTCGTTGTCGATCCCAAGACTGGCGACATTTTGGCGATGGCGAACTGGCCGAGTTTTAATCCTTCCCTAAAGGAGCAGCCTTATAACCCGTGCTACACCGCTCAACTTGAGCCGGGTTCGATCTTCAAGGTTCTAACCCTCGCCAAAGCGCTCGATTCGCACGCAATCGGCACCGGTTGGGGATACTACTGTCCGGGCCAAGTGCCGATTGGCGGACGCTCTGTGAAGTGCGACATACACCATGGGTCGCGTGCCCACGGCCAGGTTAGCGTGCGGGCAGCGATTGCTCGCAGCTGTAACGTTTCTGCTTCGATATGGTCGCGAAAGATCGGTTATTCCGGAATGACAGGATTCCTGGAGGAACTGGGGTTGCTGGCTCCGTCTGGGCTCAAGCTTCCGAACGAAGTGCCGGGATACTTCCACTATAAAGACCCGGCTCATGTTCTTGTCACGGCCAACCTGGGGTACGGCCAGTCGGTGACTTCGACTCCGGTTCTGCTTTCGGAAGCCTTTGCTTTACTTGGTAATGAGGGTATGAAAATGCCCCTGCGCCTAATCAAGAAGATCGGCAACGAAGAGCAAAAGGTTGGACAGCCGGAGGAGGTCGTCAGTAGAGAGTCTGCAGAGTTCGTGCTTAGATGTATGGAAGGCGTCTTCAGCAAAGAAGAACGCGGCACCGGCGCAAAACTCGCAATTCCAGGATACCGTCTCGCTGGCAAGACCGGAACGGCGCAGAAGATCAACGCCGCATATGCTAAAGCGGGGATCAAAAAGTACGTGTCTAATTTCGTCGGTTTTGTGCCTTCCAAGAATCCAAGGGCGATGATCCTGGTCATGGTAGACGAACCGTCGAAAGGGAAGTACTACGGCGGAGACGTGGCCGGTCCGGCTTGGCGAGAGATAGCCTTGGCAGTCATCCGACGCTACGCCATTCAACCGACTGAGCCGGTGCGTCTGCCGATTCCGAAGGCGAAAACCAACACAAAACCTGTCAAGACGAACGTAAGAAAGGAAAAGAATGCTGTTAACTGAGCTGTTTGAGAAGTCTGGAGTTATTGCCGACCGCATCCTGGGCGATGCGCCGATTACCGATATCGTCGCCGATTCGAGGAAAGCCTCAGCAGGATGTTTGTTCGTCTGCATGCCCAGCAAGAACTCGGACAGCCACCAGTTCCTTCGCCTAGCCAAAGAAGCAGGTGCTGTTGCAGCGATCGTGCATACCGAGGCGGGTTGCGATCAGGCATGGTCTGCAGGTCTGGCGGCGGCTTTAGTCAAACACACCGAGGACAACTTCATCAATTCGTTATGGCGGCTGTGCAAGACGTTTTTTGACAATCCGTCTGGCCACATGCGGCTCTTGGGTTTGACAGGCACAAACGGCAAGACCACGACGACCTGGATCATCCGCGATGCCCTGGAAGCACTTGGCCGAAAGGCCGCCTATCTCGGAACGCTCGGATACAAGACTCCAAACGGCATGATCGGGCTTGAGAACACTACGCCGTTTGCGGTGGACCTCAACCGGTTGCTTCACGACGCAAGAATGGCCGGTATTCAAGACTTCACCATGGAAGTCAGCAGCCACGCTCTGGTGGAGAGGCGTGTGGACGGGACAGAGTTTGACGCCGCTGTCTTTACGAACCTGACACAAGACCACCTTGACTTCCACGGATCAATGGCGGAATACAGTGCTGCGAAGAAACGGCTGTTCGCCGATTTGCCTCTTCAGAGTTCAAAGAAATTCATAGGTGCGATCAACCTGGACGACCCGACCGGCGCGGAATGGGCAGGCTCGCTGACGACCCCGTTCTTGACCTATGGCTTACTCGGCGGCGACCTGCAGGGAACTCCGGTCGATGTTTGTGTGGACTCGATTCAGATGGAGCTGCGCTATAAGGGCGAAACCGCGGAATGCAAAGTGGGACTTGGCGGCAACTTCAATGTCCAGAACACACTGAGCGCCTGCGCCGGACTGATCGCACTTGGTTATTCGCTTCAGGACGCGGTTAAGGGCCTGGCTAAAGCAACTCCGGTTCCCGGACGCTTCGAGGCAGTTCGAAACGACAAAGGGATCGGCGTTTTGGTCGACTACGCCCATACCCCAGACGCTTTGCTGAAGCTTCTTGATGCTGCAAAGGCATTAAAGCCGCGCCGCCTTATCGCTGTTTTCGGTTGCGGCGGCGACCGCGACAGGACCAAGCGGCCGATTATGGCCCGCATCGTCAGCGAACGCGCCAACATAAGCGTTGTCACGAGCGACAATCCGCGCACCGAGGATCCGCTCGCGATCATCGAAGAGATCAAGACCGGCTTGCTATACGGCTCGAACGCCGTGAGTATCCCCGACAGGCGCGATGCCATTCAGGCCGCCATAAACATGGCGCACGAAGGCGATATTGTCGTCATTGCAGGCAAAGGGCACGAGGACTACCAAATCATCGGCCGCACCAAATATCCTATGGATGACAGGAAGATGGCGAGGGAGTCGCTGGAGGCGCTTGGATGAAGCCTTTGTCCGTAATCGAGTTTGCAAAGATCGTTGGCGGCCAAGCCATAAACTGCGAAGGCCTTGAGCTGAAAGGATTTGCTTGGGACAGCCGTATGGTTCAGCCCGGCGACCTATTCCTGGCGATAAAAGGCGAGAACGTCGATGGGCATCAATATGTCGGTAAAGCGCTGGCTGCTGGCGCAACGGCATCGCTCGTCGAGTGCGAGATCGAAGGCCCTCAGGTTCTTGTGCCGCATCTGGTTGAAGCCCTTGCTGAATATGGACGCCATTATCGAGACACGTTTAGCGGTCCGGTCATCGGTATCACGGGTAGCGTGGGCAAGACCTTAACGAAGGAGTTCGCGGCCGCCGCTCTGTCTTGTCTCGGACCGGTGCTTAAAAATACAGGCAACCGAAACTCGGAATACACTTCGCCCTTGATTTGGGCCGAACTGACTTCTGACCATAAGTCGGTAGTCACCGAGATGGCGATGCGCGGCTTCGGGCAGATCGCCCATTTGGCGTCTATTGCCAAGCCAAGCATCGGGCTTATAACCAACATCGGCTACTCGCACATCGAAATGGTCGGCTCTCGGGAAGGCATCGCGAGGGCTAAGAGCGAGCTGCTGGAAGCGCTTCCCGAAAACGGTCCGGCGATTCTGTGGCAAGGCGATCTTTTCCTTGAGGTTATGAGACGCCGGTGTCCGGGACCTGTCCGGACGTTCGGTTTTACAGACGATGCCGATTGCCGGATCGTTTCTTTGGAGACAGACGGATGGCATTCGAGCGTTATGTCCGGCATCATTGATGGATCGCCGTTCGAAGCGCATCTGCCTGCGGTTGGCCAGCACATCGCCCTTGACGCCGCCGCCGGTCTCTTGGCAGCGGTCACAGCAGGAGCTCCTATCTCGAAAGCCGCCGAGGGATTGGCTAAGGCCGAGATGCCAGCTATGCGCATGGAGATCATAGAGTTCCAAGGCGGAACCATCGTGATGGATGCCTACAACTCAAGCCCGCCTAGCTTTCTTTCGGCATTGGAAACGCTGGTCAGCATGCCGTGTTCCGGCCGCAAACTGGCAGTCGTCGGCGAGATGAAAGAGCTTGGAGCCTATTCTGAGGAAGCGCATCGTAGCGTAGGCTGGGCTCTCGCGAACGCCAAGCTAGATAAGGTTTTGTTCTATGGCACGCCGACGCTTTTCTCGATGGAGGATTACGTGAAGGCTGGCGGATTGGCTGCTGACATGGGCATGGCAAATTCCTTGGAGGATGTCGCCGAGTTCCTGAAGCAAATCGGCGAGGGTGATATGATATTGGTGAAGGGAAGCCGAGGCTTGGAACTGGAGAAAGCGCTAGCGCTATTGGGGGTTGAGAGTTGCCATTAACGAACAAGTCGGGCTTGCCGCCTTCGCTGGCTTTCCTCGTTGCTTTGATCGCAGCAGGAGTCGCCGCTTGGCCGATCTTTAGGCTCCTCTTAGCCATGAAGTCGCGGCAGACGGTAAGCAAGTTCCTCGGCGAGACACACCAGGCGAAGCAGGGAACGCCGACGATGGGTGGGCTGATTATCGTGTTCGGCGCGACCGCCGGCATGCTGGCGACGAACACCGACTGGCATCTGATTGCTTTGTTCCTCGGATTTGCGTTTATCGGGTTCGCAGACGACTACATCGTGCCGAAACTCATGCCCGGCAAGCGCGGTCTGGGATGGATTCCCAAGCTGGCCATGCAGATTGGAGTTTGCTTGGCGTGCCTGCTGACCGTGCCCGAATCGACCCCGCTCGAAGTTGGCGTGACGACGTTTCTCGTGCTATTCATGGCCAATGCGTATAATTTTGCAGACGGTCTTGATGGACTAGCGGGAAGCCTATTCATCGTACTCGCCTTCGGCATTTTGATATTGCATCCTAGCGCAGCCGAAGGAATCGCGCTACCTTTTGCGTTGCTTGCGATCGTCGGAGGAACAATCCCGTTCCTCTTTCTAAACGCTCCTCCAGCAAGAGTGTTTATGGGTGACGTGGGATCGCTGGCGATTGGATCGATTCTTGGCGTATCGGCGTCATTCCTCGTGTTCACGGCAGGCGATTCCACTTGTCCGACTGGTTTTTATATTGCCGTTGGTGTGCTGTTCTTCGTGATGATCGCCGAATTGGTACCTGTGCCTCTTCAAATCCTCTCAGTCAAGCTGAGAAAGGGCAAACGGCTGTTCCCAAGAACGCCGATCCACCACACATTCGAAGTGTATAAGTGGCCCGAGTCGCGCATCACCTGGTCGTTTGTTCTTGTTCAGATTGTTTGTGCTTTGACGGCATACGGGATTGTCGAGATGGCTTCCACGGGGGTTAGAAAGTGAACTTGAGAGGGCTTCAAGGACAAAAAGTTGCTGTCTTCGGTGCAGGACGTTCCGGCGTTTCCGCGGCCAAAGCGCTAGTCAAAGGCGGCGCAAAACCGATCGTATGCGACGATGCCTCGGAAACCGATCCGCGCATCGTCAATGTGGCGCACAAGCTGTCGTCTATCGGCGCGGAAATACGAGGAGGCTTTGGCGGCAACTTCGCGGCTCTCGGAGTCAGCGCGGTTGTCACTTCTCCTGGCGTTCCCAAGAAGCACCCAGCTTTGATGCGCGCAGTGAACGACGGTCTTGAAGTGCTTTCCGAAGTTGAACTGGCATACCGCATCAGCAAAGCGCCGATCGTCGCCATCACCGGCACCAACGGCAAGAGCACGACGACGGTCATGACCTGGCTGGCCTTGCGCGGGGCCGACAAGAACGCTCTGCTGTGCGGGAACATCTACGGCTCTGGGTACGAGGAGTTCCCGCTGACTGATGCGGCCGCTGTTGCTTCCAGCGATGCGATTCTCGTCGCGGAGATCAGCAGCTTTCAACTTGAGTGGATCCAGCAGTTCAAACCGGTGTCGGCAGGCATCACGCGCATTGCTCCCGACCATCTGAACCGGTACGACGGCTTCGATGACTATGCGCGGACCAAGATGCGCATCTTCGAAAATCAGGACGCGAATGACACCGCCGTGGTGAAGAAGAACGACGCCATAGTTGTGCCGCCGATTGGACCGCGGGTTTTGACATTTGGTCCAGAAGGCGATGCAAGAGTCACATCCGAAGCGTTGGTTTACAAGGACGTCAAGCTTAACTGGGATGAGATCCGGTTCGTCGTCGAGCACAACAAGCTCAATGCCGCCATGGCGCTGCTGCTTGCCGAAGGCGCACTAGGTGGCGATGCCGATCTGAACAAACTTGCCGAAGGCCTTAAACGCTTCCATGGCCTATCTCATCGAATGGAGCTGGTCGGCGAAAGGAACGACATCCTAGTCATCAACAATTCGATGTGTACGAACCCCGAAGCAGTCGAATCGTCTTCAAGAGGGTTATTGCGGACCCAGCATATCCTGATGGGTGGCGTGAACAAAGAGCTTGGGTTCGACCAACTTGGAGCCTATTTGAACGAAGCAGGCCACAGCATCTACCTCTATGGTCAAGACTCGCTTGTTCTCGACGAGCAATTGTGCCAGGTGCCACTAGATAGACGCCATTGCTGCGTCACCCTCACCGACGCGTTCGCAAGAGCTGCCGATAAGGCAAAGCCGGGAGAAGCTATCGTTCTTTCGCCAGGATGCGCCAGCTTCGACCAATTCAAGGACTTCACCGAGCGTGGAGAAGTCTTCCGGAAGATCGCCAAGGAGTGGCTCGGATGAAGCTGACGAAGAACCTGCCCGATCCGTTGCTGTTCGCTTTGAGCACGTTGGCCACGCTCGTTGGGCTGTTCTTCATCTACGACGCCGGCTATCCGCGCACCATCGAAAAGAACCGGGGCATCATACCGGCAGAGTTCAAGACTCAAGCTGTCGTTTTCGTCATCGCTCTCGTTGTCTTTTTCCTCGTTTCGCGAGCGTCCCATACAGGTTTGCGCAAGTACGCTCAACTCTGGTGGCTCATCAGCTTTATCACGTTGTTCCTCGTTTGGGCCCCGGTGATCGGTTTTGCGCAAAACGGCGCTGCGCGTTGGATCGGCGTTGGGCGGCCTATATTGCAGCCTGCCGAGTTTGCCAAAGTCGCTGCCATTATCTTCCTCGCCGCCGTCTTTGCCAATCGTAAGAAGTGGCCGACAAACATCAAGATGCCTTCGAGTTTCGCATTGCGGATGGATAAAGTCTATTGGCCGAAGTTCGTGCGCATGGTTCCGGCGATCTGGGTTCTCGCAGCGGTAGCGGTCATCGAGTTCGAGCCTGACCTCGGCACAGCGGCTGTCGTCGGATTTATTCTGTTCGTCATGATGTTTGCTGGCGGGGTTTCTTGGCGGTCAATGGTGCTTGCTGTTGTCATTTGCTCCATCGGCGCGGGCGTTCTGGTCATCAAGCAACCGTATCGTCTCGAGCGCATTCAGATTCATCAGCATCGGTGGGACTCGGGCAACGTCGACGACGTGGGATTCCAAACCGTTCAGTCTGAACTAGGAATGGCCGAAGGCGGCCTCCTTGGAGTCGGCATCGGCCCTGGAAGAACCAAGCATATCATCCCAGCTCCGACGACAGACTTCATCATGGCAACCGTTGCCGAAGAGGCAGGCATTGTCGGGGCGGCGGGCATTCTCGCGCTGATGGGCGGCATCGTGTGGCGGCTGTTCCATTTGGCTTCTAAGGCGCCATCGCAGTTTGGGTCGTTGCTGTTGATTGGAATCGGATCTTGGATCGCGATTCAGGCTGGAGTCAATTCATTTATGGCAAACGGCACGCTGTTCGCCATTGGCATTCCGATGCCGTATATAAGTTCGGGCGGATCAAGCTTGGTCGCGCTGTGGCTGGCGATGGCTGTCGCCCAGGTGGCGATGAAGCCTGCGCCGCAAAAGGAGGAAGCAGTTGAAACTGATCGTGACCGGTGGGGGCACGGGCGGGCACGTTTATCCCGCGCTTGAGGTTGCTAAACTAGCCGCCAAGAACGGGCACGAAGTTGCTTATCTTGGCTCGTTAAGGGGACAGGAAGGCGGCCTTTGCAAGAACCTTGGCATTGAGTTCTTGGGATTTGCGTCTGAGCCGGTTTATAGTCTCAAGACGATGCGCGGGTTCAAAGCGCTTGTGAAGCTGCTTAGAGCGAAAACCGTTGCCAAAGCTGAGTTAACCCGACGCAAGCCGTCAACCGTTTTCTCGACCGGAGGCTATTCGAGCGCGCCGGTTATCTACGCCGCCAGGTCGCTTGGTATTCCTTATGTAATCCACGAGCAGAATTCGGTGCCGGGCCGGTCGAACCTCATGTTTGCCAAGAAAGCGTTCTGTGTGGCGACGACCTTCAAGATCACCGCCGGATACTTCAAAGGTTCGCAGACAGAGCGCACAGGTTTGCCCGTCCGTGCGGAGCTTCGAGAAGCGGCCAAGTTAACAGAGCCTGAACAGCCGCGAATCCTGGTTACCGGCGGATCGCAAGGTGCTGCCGCCCTGAACCAAGCCGCCATTGAGACGGCATCGCGAACGACAGCGGAATGTTGGCGTTGGCTTCATCTTACGGGAAAAACCCATTTCGATGCGGTGATGCATTCGCACAGCTCGTTCAGCTTGGGCAGCCGCTACGAAGTTAGGGACTATATCGAGGGCAGCGAGCTTGCGGCGGCTTTTACGGAATCGAGCTTGGCAGTCTGCCGCAGCGGCGCTGGAACCCTTTCGGAGCTGGCGGCGTTCCGATTGCCATCGGTGTTGATTCCCTATCCCCAGGCGTTTGCCAACCACCAATTCTTCAATGCCTCGGAGTTTGAGAACATTGGAGCGGCGATGGTTATCCCCCAATCAGAACTAAGGTCGGATCGGCTTGAGGACTTAATCAAGGCTTGGCTTCACGATCCTGCGGCTGTGTCGGTGGCAAGAAAGTCGTTGGAGCAATGGGACGCTCCAAACGCGGCAAATCGCATTTTAGAGCTGTTGGCAAAGGCCGCCAGCCAATCAGAACGGAAATGAACCGAGCATCGATTCCATAATTGGTTTCGGATTGTGACTAATGAGAACGAAGCATGAGATAGAACACGATTTCGCTGAGCGCGACCTGCTCGATTCGTATACCAAGTTTTTCTTGGTCGGCATCGGCGGCGCAGGCATGAGCGCGATCGCTCTCGTTCTGAAAGAGCGCGGCTTCGAGGTCTCTGGCACAGACTCGACAGCTTCCCCGGCTACGGAAGATTTGCTGTGCAAAGGCATCGATGTTCACATCGGCCATACAGGCTCAGGAATATCAGAAGTAGTGGCGTTGGTCCTGACTGACGCAATTGATCTGAACACCAGCCCCGAGGTCGCCCGAGCCAGGGAACTCGGAGTGCCGCTTTTTAGGAGATCGCAGCTGCTCGGTTGGCTGCTCAAAGGACGCAAAGTTATCGCCGTGACAGGCACGCACGGCAAGACTACGACGACCGGACTGCTCAGTTGCGGTTTGATTGAGGCTGGGATCGATCCGTTTGTAGTCGCCGGTGCCGCGGTTCCCCAGTTCGGCGGCCCGATCGTCGCCGGCAAAGGCGAATACGCCGTAATTGAGGCTTGCGAAGCCTACGATAGCATCCGCGATTACGATCCCTACATTGTTGTTCTGACCAATCTTGAGCTGGACCACGTCGACTTTCACGGTTCGTATGAGAATCTGAGAGATGCCATGACGGCATTCGTCTCGCGAATCCCCGACGGCGGCAAGCTGGTTTATTGCCTCGATGACGATGGTGCTCGCGAAGTCGCCGACCTTTGTTGGGTGCCCAAAACGGGATATACGCTCGAAGACTGGGAAGGCGATCTCTACCTGCCTGGAGACCATAACCGGCTAAATGCGGCTGGAGCTCTGGCGGCGGCTTATCTGGTTGCAGACAGAGAACTTGCCAAAAAGGGAATACAAGGCTTTCGCGGCGCCGAACGCAGGTTGCAGCTACTTCTCGCTGGCGATGTAGACGTCATCGACGACTATGCTCACACGCCTGCTGAGGTCGAGGCATCGATCTCAGCCTTGAAACAGAAGTATCCAGATCGTCGACTCGTCGTCGTTTATCAGCCTCATCTTTACAGCCGGACCAACGGCCAGTTCGAGGCTTTTGCCAAAGCGCTGAGTCTGGCCGACCAGGTCGTGATCACCGACATCTATCCAGCGAGGGAAGCGCCGATGGCCGGTGTAAGTAGCTCTCGAATTGCCGAACTCACTAGCAAACCGACGGTTTACGTTCCTTGCAGGCACTTGTTACCTCAGACTGTTGCTAAGAGCGCCAAGAAAGGCGATGTCGTTTGCGGCATGGGTGCGGGAAACATCTCCGAGTTTGCTCCAGCTTTCATCAAGGAGCTAGAACGGACGAATCGTAAGCAGATCAAGGTAGCAGTCATATACGGTGGCGAAAGCGCAGAGCGCGAAGTCTCGCTCCATTCTGGCCGGTGTGTATATGAGGCGTTGGTCAGCAAGGGTTATGATGCAAAGCTGGTCGATGTTAGCGAGCTTCTGCTGAGCAAAGGCGACGTGAGCCTGTTCGTTGGACCGGATCGACCCGATGCTGCGTTTTTGGCCATCCACGGCACCCGAGCGGAAGACGGAGCACTTCAGGGCTTGCTGGAAATGCTCCACATCCCCTACACGGGACCAGGAATCCAAGCCAGCTCGATCTCCATCAACAAGGCCCTAACCAAGCAGATCCTAAGCCAAGCAGGCCTCAGAGTTCCGAAGGGCCAGTTGCTGAGCAGGCACGATGAAGAGGTCAAAATAAACGCTCCAGCCATCGTCAAACCAAACGCGCAAGGATCGACTGTAGGATTGGGATATGTCGAAAAAGACGAGGATATGTCCGAGGCCGTGCGCAAGGCGTTCCAGTACGACGATGCCGTCCTTGTTGAAGAATGGATTCAAGGGATCGAGACATCGGTGCCTGTTCTCGGCGACCGGCCGCTTCTGCCCGTAGAGATCGCGCCAGCGACGGGGCGGTATGACTTTGCTTCGAAGTATGTTCCTGGAGCCACTGAGGAGATCATTCCCGCCAGGGTTCCTGAAGCCGTACTCAAACGGCTGAAGGAAGCAGCGCTTGTCGCCCACCAAGCCTTAGGTTGCGAAGGAGCCACGCGAACCGATATCTTCATTTGCTGCGACGAGTTAATTGTGCTGGAAGTGAACACCTTGCCAGGCATGACGAAGACCTCCTTATTGCCCAACAGCGCGGCCGCCGCTGGCATTCCGTATGAAGAGCTTGTAGACTGGATGACTAAGGACGCGCTTAAGCGATATGCCCAAAAGACGTAAGAGAAGGATAAGCATCAGGTGGTCGCGGCTGTTAGCCTTGCTGCTAACAGTTAACGTGGTAGCCGGTTTGGCATTTAGTCCTATTACGAGCGCGTCAAGGGTACGTGTCGTTGGAGTGGCCGATAGCGATCAGCCGCGAGTATACAGAGCGTTGCAGAGGCTTCGCGATGTGCCCTGCGCCCGAGTAAACGTTCCGGGCATGGAATCGTTGATCCTGACCAATTCTGCAATTAAAACCGCTAAACTGACGCACAATATCTTTAGGCAAGCTGTGATCGAAGTCGAATATCTGAAAGCGGCCGCTTCGATCACCGGCCAGCCAGGATTAGCTCTCAGCACAGACGGTAACGTTTATCGCACACACGAGAAATTGGACGGTTTGGCCGAGATTCGACTTCCCGCTCTTTCCGGTAGTCCTGTCCTATCGTACTGCGCTGGATGGGAATGCCGGACGCTGGCAGAGATAGCAAAAAAGATAAATCGCGACAAAGCCCTGCAGAATATGGCCATTGAGGTTTATTCTAAGGGCTTAGTGTGCTTAAATAATAGACAAGGTGCGCGTGTAATCCTCGGGCCGACCGAAAGATTGGACGAGAAGTTTGACAAGCTTCAGGATCTGCTTCAAGAACAACCCGACCTTTTGCTTCGGGCCAAGGAGATCAATCTGGTTTCGCCGTCAAAGCCGGTAGCCCGTTTTCGCGACCCTGGTGATAGTCCATGAATCCGTTTATTTCTCGGTTTTCGACAAATAGTTGGGTGGTTCCAGTAACCATCCTTTCGTTTGTGCTCGGATTTATGCTCATGCTCGCGTGGATCACTAAAGATACACAGTCGACGCGCCTCGGACGACTGCCAGAAGACCAAAGGCAAAGGCTGACGGCGGGTTCCATGGACCTTCAGATCGAGTTCAACAAGGTGAGCAAGGAAGTCCTGAAGTTGCGCGAGGAAAAGACGAAGCTTGAAAAGGCCGTTTCCAGCCAAACAAGTTCTACCAAGGTTCTGGGAGAAGGTTTGCAGGAAGCCAAGAAATTGGCGGGCCTGACTGAAGTCGAAGGGCCAGGAATCACCGTTACGCTCAAAGACAGCAAGCAAAACATCCCGAACGACGTGCCGTACAGCGAATACAACATCCATGACGGCGATGTGTTGCGCATGGTCAACCAGCTTTGGAATGCAGGCGCAGAAGCCATTGCCGTGAACAACCACCGCGTCAGTCCTCGGTCTTATTTCAACTGCGACGGCCCGGTGATTCGAGTTGACGGCGTTCCCATCGCCTCGCCGATCGTCATCAAAGCGCTGGGAGATCCCGATACGCTGAGAGGCGCCCTCCAACTGAGAAAAGGCGTCATCGAGGAGATTCAGAACATTGATCCGAACATGGTTGAAGTGAGAGATTTCGATCTTGCGCGGCTGCCAGCCTACACCGGCTCGACGGCGTTCCGTATCAGCAAGGTCCCGGAGGAAAAGAAGTGATCTTTGTGCCGCTATTAGCGCTCATCGCCGGCGTGGTGGCCGCCAAGTTCCTTGCCAGGCCTGTAGAAGGCGATTTGGGCCAATATCTGGCGATTGCCTGCGTGGCGGGTCTCGATACGATCTGCGGCGGTATACGAAGCGGACTTGAAGGGAAGTTCCATAACGACGTTTTCGTCACTGGTTTTGTATCAAATATCTTGATTGCCTTCTTTCTTGCATGGCTTGGCGACCAAATCGGGATAAACTTATTTCTTGCCGCTGTGTTGGTAATGGGCACCCGCATATTCACCAACCTCAGTTTGATTCGGCGGTACATGCTGACTAAGTGGACCGACCAGAGCGAACGGAAGAAAGCTGCAAAACAACCCGCAGGGCAAGCCAACCCATGAAGAGCGATACGGTATCAGTACTCGACCTCGGTAATTCGAGCATACGCTGTTTGGTAGCCAAGGTAGACCAAGCAGGCGGCTACCATGTTGTGGCCCAAGCGTCAACGGAATGCAAAGGCGTTAGGAAAGGCGTTGTGGCCGACATTGACGAGACAGCCCACGCCATTGACATCGTCTGCCGCAACATCCAGAACAAGACCGGGGCTCCGATGAATCCGGTGGTCGTTGGCATTGGCGGCCAGCATGTCGAAGGCCAGAACGCTCAAGGGTTCGTTCCGATTTACCCACGGTCGCGGCCGATCACTCGCGAAGACGTGCTCCAAGTCGTCAACCATAGCCGCCAGCTTGGAATCCCGCCTGACCGAGAGCAGATTCAAGCGTTGCCCAGAGAGTTCCGCATCGACGGACAGAGAGGCATCCAGCGGCCGATTGGGATGAATGGAAGCAAGCTCGAAGTGATTACCTATATCGTAACTGGTCAAACCGCGCACATCCAAAACATCGAAAGAGCGATAACGATGGCCGGGCAGAAAGTCGATCAGATGATTCTGAAGCCTCTCGCATCGGGATTGGGAGTATTGAACTCAGATTGCATTGACAGCGGCGTTGTTGTCGTCGATATCGGCGGAGGCACAACCGAAGTTGCCGTTTTCGCGGGCGGATCGATCGCCTACAGTGCAACTTTGCCGGTTGGCGGCATGCTCGTTTCTTCAGACCTGTGCAAGCTCATCAAGGTGGCTCCCGAAGAAGGCGAGAGATTGAAGCTGACCCACGGTTCGGTTCGGCCAGACCAGATCAATGAGAAGGAGACGGTCGAAGTACTCCAAATCGGTCAGACGCATAAGAGGCCGATGCAGAAAAGGGTGCTGTGCGAGATTATCGAAAGTCGCATGCGAGAGCTGGCGGTAATGGTCAGGCAGCAAATTGAGAAGAGCGGCTTGAACGGCATGCTTCCCGCAGGAGTATTTATTACGGGCGGCGGCAGCTTGCTTCCGGGCACCGAGTATCTCTTCGCAGACGTATTGAAACACATGAGGGTGACGGTTGTTGCACCCCAGATGAAAGGGTTGCTGGGTACCGGCAACGATAGACAAGGAATGTCGGTTCTTGTAGGTCTTGCCAAATATGCGCTTGAGATGGGGGATAATGAACTCACACCAGCGAGTGGCAAAAAGGACTGGAAAGATACAGTCCGAACGATGTGGTCGCTATTTGGCGGCCGTTCTTGAGGTATTGGACAACAGATGGATAAGACGACAGGTCAGACCGCTAACATTAAGGTCATCGGTGTAGGCGGAGGCGGCTCAAACGCCGTTAACCGGATGATCAGCGCAGGCATTAAGGGTGTCGAGTTCATTGCGATGAACACCGATGTGCAGGTTCTGGACCTGTGCTCCGCCGCCAAGAAGATCCAGTTAGGTGCGAACCTGACGCGCGGTCTCGGTGCCGGCGGCAATCCTGAGATCGGAAAAAGCGCTGCCGAGGAAAGCAAGAACGACGTGCGCAAGGTGCTTGAAGGCGCTGACATGGTCTTCATCACGGCAGGAATGGGCGGCGGAACCGGAACCGGTGCAGCTCCAGTTATTGCTGACCTCTCGCGCGAAATCGGCGCCCTTACCGTTGCTGTCGTCACGCGTCCGTTTTCATTCGAAGGTCCACGCCGCGCACGATTGGCCGAGCAGGGCGTGACTTCTCTGATGGGTCGCGTCGACACCATCATCACGATTCCGAATGACCGGCTGCTGAACGTTGTTGAAAGACGAACAACGCTGATGGACGCTTTCCGAGTTGCTGACGACGTTCTGCGCCAAGGTGTCCAAGGCATCAGCGACATCATCACGATTCCCGGTCAGATCAACGTAGACTTCGCCGACGTCCGGGCGGTCATGTCCGACGCTGGCCCTGCCCTGATGGGTATCGGTTACGGCGTCGGCGATCAGCGCTGTCTGCAAGCGGCCAAGTCAGCCACGAATAGCCTGCTCCTCGAACAGACGATTCACGGCGCGAAGGGCTTGCTGGTCAACATCACCAGCGGCGAAGACTTGACGCTCGCCGAAGCCAACGAGGCGATGCAGTACATCCACGCGCTCTGCGATGATGAAGAAGCCAATATCTTCTTTGGTACGGTCATCGACGAGTCGATGGAAGGATCAGTTCGAATCACCGTGCTCGCGACGGGCTTCAATCCTTATGCGCCTGAGGGAAGGGCCGTTGCTGAAGCAGTCTATCGAAGCCCGAAGTCGGACACTTTTTCGGTAGCAGGCGAGACCAAATCGCAAACCCAGACGGAAATCAAACCTGTCGTAGAAGATACGATTCAGAGCATGGTCAACGACACTCCGCCAGCCAAGCGTTCAGCAGAACAGCAGAAAGTGGCGAACGTGTCGGATGTGTTCGATGATATTGATCTGGATATTCCGGCGTTCATCCGCGATTCGAAGCGAAAGCAGTCGAAAGATTAGGCCGCTTTGCGAGCCTTCTCGTTTGTGTGGAAGAGCTGGATGAACTCCAATAGCATGGCCGGTTCGAAGTGACCCGACATGTTATGGATCATCAAATCGAGTGCGCCGAACGGTGTTAGCGGTTTACGGTAAGGTCGGTTGGAAGTCAGCGCATCGAAAACATCTGCGACGGTGCAAATCTTGGCATAGTCGTGGATCTCTGTTTTGCTGAGGCCGTGCGGATATCCGCTTCCATCTACCTTCTCGTGGTGCTGAAGCGAGATAATCGAGCATTCCTCGGTTATACCTTCGCACTTCTGAATGATCTCATAGCTCTCAACCGGGTGCCGCTTCATCGCACAGTATTCTGCTTCGGTCAGCTTATCGGGTTTCGTGATAATTGCGGGGTCAATATTTACCTTGCCAAGATCGTGCAAGAAGAAACCGATCGCGAGCTCTTGCATGTCATGTGAGGACGCCTTGCCATAAAGCTCGTTCGCCAAGGCCGTGGCGTAGACGCCGACACTGACGCTATGCGTGTAAGTGTAATAGTCATGTGCCGATACGCGGAACAGACATTGGGCAGTATCTTTATCGGATAGGACGACCGATGCAACCTGTTGAATAGCAGAGCGCGAAGCGGCCATAGACTCCGCAGTTGGCGATTCTAAGAGGTTCTTGATCACCTTTGCCGACTGGCCGTAGATAGCCTGCGCTTTTTGCTCGGGCGGCATCGGCGAACCTATGAACTGCTCGATTAGGTCGCCACACTTCTCGATTACTTCGTCAGCTTTGGGCCTATCGTATTGGTCCAGGATTTCAACTGAAGACGAGCAGGTGCATTCGGTCTTAGACAGATCGATATCGACTTCTTCAAAACCGGCATCGCGGATCTTCGCGATTTGCTTCTCACTCTTGATGATGAAACGATTCGTCATGAACGAGTGCGAAAGCCAGCTGCCCGTTAGATGAACGAACATGCCAATCTTAAGTTCCGAAACCTTTATGCGCGCATACATTGCTGCAACTTCCCGCCATTAACCACAATATCAGGAATCCGGGGACATTACTATAGTTGGACCAGATCGCCCTTTTCTTTAGGATTTAATGAAAAGAAGGGATAGGAATGTATTTTTTAAGGTGTCTATGTATTCTTTGAAGCCTAGTGTATGCACCGCTTGACTCGAATGAGCCAGCATGTACAAGTATGAATGCGTAAACAGTAACGAAAAGTGGACGCATTTGCACCTCGAGAAGCAAGTCTGCTATTGCCTGCGTGCGCATAAGAAGGTTAACGCTAGTCAGTGTTGCTAAGGCCGATTCCAAATCTTGCAGGAACCCCGAAATAGGTCAGACAAATGTGGAAGGCCACGCTAGAAATACCTAACGTGGCCGCATATCTATTAGAGTGAAGCTTTAAGGCGAGCGTTTACTGCATCCCAATCAATCACCTGCAAAAAGGCGTCGATGTACTTGGCTCGTGCCGTTTGGAAGTCTAGGTAATAAGCGTGCTCATAGACGTCCATTGCCAGCAAGAGGGTGTTGTTCCAGGCTGGGAAGGTGTCCTGGGCGTCGCCGATGTAGTTGTAGACTCGCTGTTCGGCGTGGTCGTAGCCGAGAAAAGCCCAGCCGCGGCCTCCGATGCCGGTTGCCTTCCAGTCGTTGACCCAGGCCTCAAAGCTGCCGTAAGCCTCCTTGATGAGATCGGCAACATTGCCGATAGCCGGTCCGCCCTGGCCGCCGATCGTGTCGAAATAGACATTGTGATTGATGAAGCCGCCATATGCGAATGCATAGTTGACCTTTAGAGCTCTAATCTGGCTATAGATTTGGTTCGCCTTAGCCGGATCGATTTCCATCTCAGCGAGAGCCTTGCGGATCTCATTGGTCTTGTTGGCATAGCCTTGCCAGAGCTTTAGATGCTCGTCGTGCGTCTTTCTGCTGATTCCAACCCTTTCGGTTGTATAGACCTTTTCAGGAATGCTTTGCGGAACGATTACCAGTTTGGGTTCCATGTTCTTTGATTTCTCCTTGGTTAGTGCCGGCGCTAACTGTGGCAACAGGGGCAATGCTGCTGTGCCTGCAACCATAGTCAAGAGTTGGCGCCGTGTAAATCGAGTGTTTATTCCCATCGACTAAACACCGAGTATCTCGAAAGAGAAGGGCTAAGTTAACTAGGGTTCAAACCTTTAGGCCGGATGGCCATGCACATCGGAGCCTTTGGCCTAGCTCAGGCTCTAGCAAAAAAAAAACAGGCTGGCCCAGATGGACCAGCCTGTCGGAAAAGGACCGTTCAGGACTACTTTCGTTTCCGGCGCAATAGCATAGCGGCTCCGCCGACGAGCAGACCAGCTAGCGTTGCGGGTTCAGGAACAGCATATAAACCTGTCAATGCATAATCTCCAGACGGTTTGTTGTAGAAACTGAACTGAATTTGGTCGACGTTTGAAAAGTCGAAACCGGCGTAGTTGCTGAATGCATACAACTCGCTGAAGGCAGTATCGGTTCTGTCACCAGCAACAGTGAACGTCTGGCCTATCCAAGCTCCGCCGTTTTGCTCGCTCGAACGAACCATGATTTCAACCTTTAGGTCGCTTTCATTGGAGATGAAGTCGAGTTTGAATGCCGACTCCTTGCTCAGGTCGAGGTTAAGGTCGTCCAACGCATAGGTCTGATCTGTCGGTTTGTAGCCGTAGGCGAATGCCGTCAGATTCTCAAGTCTCGTTCCCGACTCTACCGTCGCCAAGCCGCCGCCGACATTAATGTAATACAGCGAGCGAGTCGTCGGATTAGCCGATACATAGCTTGAGACGAGTCGATATCCGCCAGCCATGGTTCCAGCCTGAAGGCCGATCGTTTCGATACCGGCGGTCTTCGTCTGAAACTCATAATCGCCCGATGTAAAGTCGTCGATGCAGGTAAACGCGGATGCCAAAGGCATACAGCCAAGCGCCAACAGTCCAGCAATGAGCTTCATTTTGTTTCCTCTTTCCCTAAAAGCAATACTTGCTATCTATTCTACATGGGTTGACCTGCCCATGGCAGGCCAACAATAAACAGAACCGGTAGAAATACTGGTGCGATTGCTTACTCGCTGATCGGGTTATATTCACCCTTGGCGTCGTGCGCTGCGAGCTGGGCGGCCAGCATCTCAGCCTTCTTTCGTGTGATTCCGGTTAGCAGCACCGCAGGTACTTCCTCCATGATCTGTTTCACTTGCTTGCGGTTAAGCGCCAGCATGTGTTGAAGTACCGGGATGAGTTCCTCTTCTTTAGTGCCTGTCTCCACAAGAACAAGGTCATAGAGGTTTGGATCGTCTTGAACAACAAAGCCGCGAGGAAGGTGTTTACGCACTTTGCCCTCCTCTTGGGCGATCGGAATCTCGCGGTCGCACTTTTCACAGATCAAGACCTCTGTCTTGGCGTTATAGTAGTTCAGATCGTTGCAGTAGCCGCAGCGCACTTGAAACACCTGCATGACCGTTCCTTCTTGAATCGGGATCGACCGGTTGCAGTATGAACACAAGAAGTCGCTTGTCGGCGCTTCGGTGACCTTGTTGATCTTCTTGCAATAGCAGCACTCAACGCCGATACCGGGCACTTCACGAATCCTCATTCCCTTTGAGAAACCAAATCCAACGCTCGCAAGACCGACGACCATGAGCACAATGGCAAAGATCAGGATATACTCGCCGAACTTAAATTCGTGATATTGAAACCCTAGCAAGCCGAGTAGAAACGCAACTCCGCCGCCGATGACATATTCGAGAGCGACTTCCGATCTTTCTTCAATGACATCCGTTGTCTTTTCCGTCTTTTTCCGCATGTTCCCTCACATTCTATCTAACTAGACTTAGTATAGCAACGACGGTTAACGGTTGCAATAATTGTCGGACCCTTAATTGCTTTTTGAGGTGTTCGATTCGTCTGGAAGCTCGCTTGGATCCAGGATCTCGGCGATTCCGAGAGGGCTGCCATGATTTTTCTGCGCCTGTGGATCGGTCGCGGGAACGATTAGGAACCGTCTGTCGCTTTGTTTTAGAGCTGTAAAGTTGAAGGCTTTGCCAAGGTCGCCTATAATCTGCGAGCCGGGAACCTGAACATACTCCATCTTTATTTCCGGATTCGGCATATTCGGTCCGACTTCAAGGATCAAACCGGATTCTGCCGCAACAACGTCAAGGACAGTTAGGAGCGGCGCACGGTCGATCTTAATGGTGATCGGTTTCTCCAAAGACGAGGCAACGGCAGGAGTGTCGCCATTTCCTTCTACGCCTTCATTTCGGGTTGGCTCAGGCAGCCTCTTCGTGATTCGCTCGTTGCGGTCAGGCAGACCAGCCTTGCTCGGTACGGCAATGTATTTGGGCTTTGTTGTTCTGGCGACATAACCAGAAGTCACGACATAGGATGCATAGGCGACGATTGCTAAAAGCAAGCATGCGAACACGGGTGCCCATCGCATCGGAGCAGGTTGTGGACTTCCATGGCGAGGCGTGAACCTGGGGATGTTGTGGGTCTCTGCAGGTTTCGAGCGCGCGCCTTTGAGCCCAGAAACCATCGAACTGCGCTTGATCAGCTCAGAGCGGAACTGCGGGTATCTCTGAATAAAATCCTCAGATGCCCGGGCATCGTCGCATTCGGCTATCTCCCACATCAGGCTGTCGACATCTTTCGGGATCTTCACGGCTTCGACTCCTCGTAAACCTGGCGGAATCGTTCGCGCGCACGATAGAGGCGCGTCTTAGCCGCGTTGAGACTGCAGCCGATTGCTTCCGATATATCTTGAAGGCTTTGCTCCTCCCAGTAGAACAGCGTTAGCAGCGCTCGGTCGGTCGGCGGCAGCATGGCCAGCGTTTCGTGGATTTTGGGGTCGACTTCATGTCCGTCTTCGGGCGAAGGCGTTCCGAGCGCTTCGTTCAATTCCACGTTCTTGGAGCGATTCTTGTTGCGTCTCGCTTGCTGAATCGACCGGTTGACCGCAACCCGGAACAGCCACGTGCTGAACCGGCTGCGCTTATCGAACCTGCTGAGATTTCGATAGAGCAAGGTGAAGACCTCTTGAACAGTGTCGGCGGCTTCTTCTGAGTCAAGCAAGATGCCGCGGGCTATGGTGAATACCTTCGTGTAGTACTTCGAGTAGAGCACCTCGAAGACGTCATGGTTACCCGCCAAGAATCGCTCGACTAGAACGATATCTTCGTCGAATGTTGGAGCCTTAGCTTTATCGATGACCGATGACACCACCTTCATTTTGACGCTTCTGCGCGCTCTTCTGTAACTGTTAGGGAATATAGGACTTGGTTATCCGTTGGCTAAACTGGAAGGGAAGCTGCCGAATGACCCAAAGATTGAGGCCAAGCAAAGCCAAAGCCAGCAATCCAGCTACGAGCACGGCGCGCTTCTTGCTGAAGAAATCGACAGCGCAGCCGACACCCACCGCTATTGGACCAACAGCAGGCATGATATACCGTCCCTGAGCTTGGAAGTATTGCATATTGAAGCGAATGAACAAGGCAATGATGAGAAAAAGGAAGACGCCGTTGATCAGGTGAAATTGTTTGAGATCGGGATTCGGCCTTAGCGACAGGTACCAACCGATGAAGAAACAGCCGAGGATGATGCCCATCACGTTGTAGACAGACTGGTCAAGCCATATTTCCCAATAGCCGAATATGCCGAAAAAGCTGCACATTGTGAAGTACAGATCTTGCCGCCAGTAGTTCGCGAATCCCATCCTAGCAATGAAGTCCGCTGCTTTTGGGTTCCCCACGAATGCTTGGTTGAAGGCCTTGATTGCGAAGGGATCACCATAGAGATTCATGTTCCGAATGAGCCATGGCGAGGCGATCGCGATTGCCAGCGCACAAAGTCCGAAGGCGCGTCCCAGCCGCTCGTAGGAATTCTTGGCCGGAATCATCAAAATGCAAAGCATAACAACAGGAAGCAAGGCTAATGCGGTCGTTTTGGTAAGCAGCGATAGTCCGGCAAATAAGGCGCACAACAGGCCGTCTCTCAGCGTCCATCCGTTTCTGGCCATCTTGGCCATGAACGCCAAGCACCAAGTGCAAAGGCATATCAGCAACGGGTCATTGCTGATGGCTCCGCTTAGAGCAACATTCATCGGCAACAAGGCTGCGAAGGCTGTCGCCATGAACACGATCTTTTCGCTTTTGGTGCCCCACAGGGCAAGCATGGCCACCCCAAGCACCCCCATGGCCCCAATAAAGCAATTGAACCATCTGATGCGCATTCCGGACGCAGGCAACGTCGTTGCGCTCGAACCTGTAACTTTCGCCCAGCCCGCGCTCAGCAAGTAGTAAAGGGGCGGCTGATGGCTTTGGTAGCTCTCGTATAGGTTCGGATCGCCGGGTTTGAAGACGGGAAAGGCATGCTCGTTGGCAATGTATCCGATGTAGTTGGCGTGCTGTCTTTCGTCAGGCGCGCCGATATCGTTAACCTCAACTTTGCCTTGCATATAGAGGATGCCGCCTGCCCGATAAGGAGTGACGTTGGCATAGTTGGCCGCAAGCACCAGATGCAATGTAACCAAGATGAAAATCCACGTCCGGATGCGCGAAAACACGGCTCTATTGTGCCTTATCGCGCTTGGCATATCCAACCTCGATTGAACACTGGGACCGGATAGCCGTTAAAAGTGAAGTAATTAGCGATTGATGAAGCCCGGACTGAGGCAGATTTGCGCTAATATAGCATTGAAGCCGAGTGCAACTCGGTTCACAGGAGACGAACTATGCGCAAGATACTTTTTTGCGCGCTGATTGTCGCGTCGACAGCGTTAGCTTCGGCGCAAGGCACAGGTGCGCAATTACTACAAAAGTTCAATAACGCGCTCTATTCCGCAAAGACGCTCAGCGTCACGTATTCCGTCACAGTCGTGGGCAGTGCTCCGATCAGCTATCAGATCGAATATGCAAAGCCCAACTTGGCGAAAATCGAGACGCCTACCGAGCGGATTTATGCGGACGGCGCAAATATCACCACCTTCTATAAAAAGCAGAAGACTTACTTCAAGAAGAAACAGACCGAAGCTGAGTTTGTGAAGGCCGTCACCAAAGGCGACCTTTACATTTGGGCTCCGTTCTTCAGCGACAAGATCACTGGAACCTTCAAGTCGGTTAAGTCTCTCGGAACGGTCAGCCGAAAAGGCATGACCCTTCAGAAGCTCGAGTTCGTAATGCCAGGCGGCAGAACGAACGTGGTCACGTATTATCTGAACAATACGGACTTCATCGCCCGGCAAGCCGAGTTTTCGGTCATGACTGGCAAGGTTCGCGACCTGGTCGTTTTGGACGCTAAATCCTTGACGGTCGGAACAGCGGATCCCAATTCGAAGCTATTCGCATTCAATCCGCCAGACGGCTCGCGAGAACTGACTGAAGCTGAACTGAACGCTGGCAAGTGGTACACCAACCTCGATGAAGCGCTGAAAGTTGCGAAGGACACCAACAAGGTCGTTCTTGCGTATTTCGGCGCGGATTGGTGAAGCAGTTGCACCAAGCTGAAGCAGGATGTTTTCAGTTCGACCGAGTTTAAAGAAATGGCAAAGTATTTCGTCTTCTGTGAAATCAACGGAGACGACCAGCCGAACGTGCTCGCAGCATGGGGAGTTACCGGTTTCCCGACAACTCTCTTTATCAGCAAGGACAGCCAGAAACTCCACGAAGTCGTGGGTTATCGGCCCGTCTCAGCGTTCGTTGCCGAAATGGACAAAGTCCGTCAGGCAGCAGGGCTCTAGTCGTATTCCGGGTCAATACAAGGCCGGTTCAAACCCAATGGGTCTGGACCGGCCTTTCTGCGCCAAAGGTCACCATTTGCAGTTCCTTGCGCCCTGCAAAGTGTACTATCGACTTCATCTAGTAACTCAACTTAGGAGGAAATCATGAACCGCACCCTCTTGTGCCTATCTTCATTTGCACTCGTTTCTGCCGCCTATTCGCAGAGCTCGGGAACGATCGTTTACCAAAATGCCTTGAAAACCCTCAACGACGCCAAGACCTTGAAGATCTCCTATACTTCTCAGCTTCTTGGTGGCGCGCCGGCGAGCTACACCATCGAGTTCGCAAAGCCGAACAAAGCTCGAATTGAAACGCCGTCCCAGGTGTTTGTTGCCGACGGAACGACGGTTGTCACTTACAACAAGAGCCAAAAGACGTTCTTCAAAGAACCTCAGAATGCTAAGTCGCTGGCGAAGCTTCTTGCCGCAGGCGAAACGCGCCTCTGGGCTCCGTTCTTCGATGCAAAGCTTGCGCTGAAGCCGCTGTCCATCAAGTCAAAGGGAACCGTGAATCGAAAGGGAATGAAGCTCTCCGAGATCGAAGTTTCTTATCAAGGCAAGAATCCTTCGGTGGCCAGCCACTATATCAATCCGGCCGACAGCCTGGCTTGGCAGGTGTCCATAGCCACTAAGATGCCAAAGGGAACGGAGACTATCCTGGTGGACGCCAAGACCATTGAGCTGAATGGCAAGATCGATGACGCACGCTACGCATTCAAAGCTCCAGACGGCTCGCGCGAGCTAACTGCCGCCGAGATGGACGCAGGCAAGTGGTACACCGATTACAACGAAGCGCTCGCCGCCGCCAAAGCAACCAACCGACTCGTTTTGATCGACTTTTATACAGGCTGGTGCCATTGGTGCAAGGTCCTTCGAGAGGAAGTCTTCCCGAAAGACGAGTTCAAAGCGATGAGCAAGTATTTCGTGTTCTGCGAGATCGACGCCGAAGCTGAGCCGAACCTGGCCGCGAAGTACATGGTCAGCGCTTATCCGACATCAGTAATGGTCGACGGCAACGGAACCCTTGTTCACCAGTTGGTTGGCTATAAACCTTTAGACGGCTATGTTGCCGAGTTGGAGACAGCTCGCCAGAAAGCCGGTCTGGCTGATCGTTAAAGCGTTCATTTGTCTGATCTGTCCTAGTCATCGGACAGGTCAGACCTTATCTTCCGCCTAAGAACGCTTTTGCGGGAACGAATAGCCGGTGTCCCGAATCTTGATCCACCCAAACGCCATCAATGGTCCAATTAATCCTGCACTTTTTAGCGTCCTCGTCAGATAGCGCAAAAGGCAGAGCTGCCGAATGGCCGTATGATACTTCGCCTGGTTCTCTATCAATGTGAACTTCATAGGTTGGCATCTGGAAGCTCCACGTGGGGCTCCTGCGGACGATCTTCAAATGGTACTGTCGGACATAGGCGGTTCCCGACTTGGAGTAATCAATGGAAAGGGGCTGAATCCCTTCACTGATGACTTCGCTTGAACTGGTTGCGCTAGCCAAAAGAAATAGGACGGCTTCTAGAAACAGAAGGAAAAAGGTAATCAAACAGTATCCAATCCATATTGGGTTTTTGCATTTGACGTAGGTCGACGGCTTCATAGGAATCTAGTCGAAGGTGGGAGGCATTATCTCTCAGATGGCTCCGCCCAGATCGCTTTGCGCACTATAGCTCCAACGACTGGCTGAACTTATCCTTATACGCCAGCGGATAATACTCGCCGCTCTTGCATTCGACCGCATACTCGCCGTTCTTTTCGCCTTTGGCGATCCGCTTGACGGCATCGAGCAGCCGCTCTACTTCTTCGGCGTCGTTATAGAAACCGAACGATGCGCGGACGGCGCCTGGGATCTGGCTGCGGTCATTTTCTAGTACGGCCTTGATCAGCATCTTTTCGTCTTCGCCGAAGACGTTCATTAAGAGCTTGATATAGGGGTGCGCGCAGAAGCAGCCGGTTCTTACGCCGATGCCATGCTCATAGGCCAAGATCGCCGAAACCAGCGCATGCGGCATACCTTTGACGTTGAAGGGAATCACCGCTAAGCGGTCCTTGAAGTTCGAGGGGTCCTTCATACCGTAGACATCGATCTCGGGCATCTTCAGCAGCTCTTCCAGAAGGTGCGCTGCCAGCTTGTTCTCAGTCTCTTCGATTTTGTCGAAGCCTTTCTCCAAAAAGAACCGGATGGCTTCGCCCAGAGCGATAGCGCCGACCACATTGGGACTGCCTGCTTCGTCTATTTCAGGATCGTCTGCCCAAAACACCTGCTGGTGCGTCACGATCTTGACGGTGCCGCCGCCGCGGTATTCCGGTCCTGCCGAATGCTTGAGCAAGTCGCCGCGAGCAATCAGAACGCCTGTTCCGTAAGGTGCATACATTTTGTGCGCTGAGTAAGCGAGGAAGTCGATTGCATGCTCGTCTCCCGGCAGTCCCATTTGGACCGACCTGTGGGGAACAAGCTGAGCTCCGTCCACCATCAAATAGGCCCCGGCTGCGTGGACCATTTCGGCGATCCTCGGCAGGTCGTTCAAGTTGCCTGTGACGTTCGAAGCTCCACTCACTGTGACCAAGAAAAGCCTGCCCTTTAAGGCGTCGATCATTTTTGCCAAAGCATCTAGGTTCAAACGCCCATCGATGGGACTGACCGGCGCAAAATGGGCTTCGGCCTTATCGCGCCAGGGAAGGTCGTTGGAGTGGTGCTCCATCTCGGAGATGATGATGGCGGCATTCTCGGGGTAGTCCAGACGATAAGACAGCTTGTTGATCGCCTCGGTGGCGTTCTTGCCCATGATCACGACGTGGTGCTTCGGGTTATAGCCGACAAACTCGCCGGCGAGCTCGTGGGCACGGTCGTAGAGGTGGGTGCTCAGTCGCGACTTGTATCCCGCGCCGCGGTGGACCGACGAGTAATACGGCATGAACTCGTTGATCTTGTCGAGAACGCGTTTTAAGGTAGGGGTCGAGGCGGCGTTGTCGAAGTTGACGTACTTGGCCGTCGATCCGTCGAGGAGAGGCGTGAGGACGTCAGCTCCGACGACTTCTTGTCTCAGGGGATTCATAGTATTAACATATCTCCGAAGGGCAGTAGGCAAGAGTATAGCCGGAAACAGGCGGCTCTGACGGCAAAGGTTCAGCCATGCGAAATTCAAACAAAATCGTCCCGGGAATGAAACCGATTCTGGTATAATGGCGTTTAATTGAGTGTATAAGACTCAAATGGCTTATAGCTCATAACATTAGAGAGGTATCGAATGGGAAGAACAGTTGGAATCGACCTAGGCACCACGAACTCCGTTGTGGCCGTGATGGAAGGCGGAGAACCCGTCGTCATCAGCACTGCCGAGGGGTCGCGAACCTGCCCGAGCGTCGTGGCATTCAAACAAAACGGGGAGAGATTGGTCGGAGTTACGGCCAAGCGCCAGGCTGTCGTGAATCCTGAAAACACCATCAGCAGCATTAAGCGCTTCATGGGCCACAAGCTGAGCGAGGTTCGCGACGAGTCCACGAAGATCAGCTATAAGGTCAAATCAGGCAAAGGCGATGTCGCAGTAGCGGTCGTCCCCGCCCTCGACAAGGATTTTACGCCCGAAGAGATCAGCGCCATGATCCTGCAGAAGCTGAAGGCCGACGCCGAAGCCTACCTTGGCGACACCGTCGATCAAGCGGTCATCACTGTTCCGGCTTACTTCAACGACTCGCAGAGAACCGCCACGAAGAACGCGGGCGAGATCGCCGGTCTTAAGGTTTTGCGCATCATCAACGAGCCGACTGCCGCTTCGCTGGCATATGGCCTCGACAAGAAAGCCAACGAGACGATCCTTGTCTTCGACCTTGGCGGCGGAACGTTCGACGTTTCCGTTCTCGATGTCGGAGAAGGCGTTTTCGAAGTGAAGTCGACGGCCGGCGACAGCCACCTTGGCGGCGACGACTTCGACCAGAAGGTCGTCGAATACCTTGCTGCCGAGTTCAAGAAGGACCAGGGAGTCGATCTCTTGAAGGACCGCGCTGCTTTGCAGAGACTGCGCGAAGCCGCCGAGCGCGCCAAGATCGAGCTCAGCACTCAGGTTTCCACGCAGATCAACCTGCCGTACATCACGGCGGTTGACAACGAGCCGAAGCACTTGGACTACAACCTAACCCGTGCGAAGTTCGAAGAGCTGACCTCTGACCTAATGGAAAGAGTCAAGCGCCCGTTCCAGCAGGCTTTGGACGATGCCCGGCTGAAGGCCGCCGAAGTTGACGAAGTCATCCTTGTTGGCGGTTCCAGCCGCATGCCGCAGGTCCAGGAACTGGTACGCAAACTCACCGGTAAAGAGCCGAACCGCTCGGTCAACCCGGACGAAGTCGTTGCTGTTGGAGCTGCGATTCAAGCTGGCGTCCTTGGCGGCGAGGTCAAGAACATCGTTCTGCTCGACGTCACTCCTCTGTCGCTTGGCGTTGAAACCCAAGGCGGCATCTTCGATAAGCTGATCGACCGCAACACGACGATCCCGACGAAGAAGAGCCGAGTCTATACGACGGCGACCGACAACCAGCCGGAAGTCGAGATCCACATCCTGCAGGGCGAACGCCCGCTGGCGAAGGACAACAAGAGTCTCGGCAAGTTCCACCTGGCCGGCATTCCGCCTGCTCCCGCACGAATCCCGCAGATCGAGGTTACATTCGACATCGACGCCAACGGCATCTTGCATGTCAGTGCACAGGATCGAGCAACCGGCCAGAAGCAGAGCATCACAATCTCGGGCAGCGGCAATCTGAAGCGCGATGAGATCGACCGGATGGTCAAGGAAGCGGAGATGAACGCCGAGTCTGATCGTCAGGCGCAAGAGCACGCCGACCTGAAGAACAAGTGCGACCAGATCTGCTATCACACCGAGAAGACGATCCGAGAAGCTGGCGACAAGGTCGAAGATGCCGATAAGACGAGAATCGAAGAGAAGATCGCCGCGGTGCGCAAAGCCGTTGCAGATGACGATTCCGACAAGATGGAGTCGACCTTCAAAGAGCTTGAGGAAGAAAGCCACAAGCTCGCCGAGAAGCTCTATAAGTCGGCTAGCGAGCAGGCAGAGACTCAGCACGGAACTGAGGAGCAGCCCGCTCCGCCAGAGGGCGACGTCATCGACGCCGAGTTCAAAGAAGAGAAGTAAGTTTCTTACCCTCTCCCCTGTTCGCTTCGCTCACAGTCCCTCCCCCATATGATGGGGGAGGGATCCCTGCCTCGGGAAACGCTTTCCCGAGGCGTTTTCATTTTATGAAATGGCAGAAACGTAGACGCGAGGTGCTTTGTCCCCGCGTCTTCATGCTTTCTTGCTGGGTTCAAGCTGATGCGATAGGTCTTGCCAGCAGGTTGCTGGCGATACCTGGGTATGCCTCTCCCGAACACAATGCAAAAGCCACAAGCTTTGCGGAGGCTTCTTAACTGTAATCCGGATAGCTGGGAGCGCCGCCTCCCAGGCGGCAGGCACTGAAGTCAGCCAGGCCATTGAACACCAAGCGGGCTGCTCCTTTCAGCAACATCCCGCAAAGCCTCATCAACAACTAACAACATCAAAGAAGTTGACATTCGGCCCGTAGCAAGACATCTAAAGTGTGGTTTGTTCTTTCAGCCCTTACCATGCCCCTAGAATGGCCGTGAATGAAGTGAATGGAGTGAATCTAGTGAATTTGGGCATCATAGCCAACTGAGCCAAACCATAGCCAATCCGCTTCATAATAGGCCCATGCGTCCAGGAATCACGCTTGCCATGATTGTCAAGAACGAGGAGAAGAAGCTGCCTCGTTGCCTCGAATCGGTGAAAGGGGTTGTCGATGAGATCGTCATCGTCGACACAGGTTCGACCGATAAAACGCTGGAAATTGCCAAGGAACACGGTGCGAAGGTGTTCGAGATCGAGTGGCCCGGCGCGTTCGATCTGGCTCGGAACGAGTCGATCAAACATGTCGAGACTGAGTGGATTCTATGGCTGGATGCCGACGAGTGGCTTGCTGAGGGCTCTGGTTCAAAGATACGGAAGATCATCGAGCGGGAAGACGCCTTCTCTTTCGGAATCATCATGCGCGAAGTAGGCGAAGAACCGTCGGAGTCGTCGATGACGAGGATCTGGCGCACAGAGCCCTATGTGCCTTTCATTGGCGCAATTCACGAGCACCTAGATCGGTCTGTTCTTGAGTCCGTTGGGGATAAGCGCAAGGAGTTCACGACCGACATCGTTGTTCTTCACGACGGCTATACGCCAGAGCAGAGAAAAGACAAGGCTGAGAGGACGATAGCTCTCCTCCAGAAAGAGCTTGAGATGCGTCCGGGACAACCTTACTATGAGGCTAAGTTGGCTTGCACAATGGCCGCTGCCGGCCACAAAGATGCTGCCCAGGAACTCTTGCGCATCGGCGACAAGCTGCTTGTGATGGAAGACGAGATGGAGGTCGACATCGCCTATGCCGCTGTGTTTGGGCCGCTGTTCTCGATCATTCCCGATGAGGAGCTAAGGTCGGCTGGTGTTGACATACTCATTCGGCTGGCTGGCGGCTGGTTCCCCGAGAATCCGGTCGTTCTTTACCATGTGGCTCAGATCGAGGTTCGAAGAGGCAACCTACCGTCAGCTTTATATGTGCTGATGGACCTCGAAAAGATGGCTGAGACGGGCAAGTTCGACAGGCGGACGCCGTATCATCCTGGCATCTTGGGAATGGGCCTGTGGACGAACCTAGCTCTGGTGGCACACCAGATGGGCCGTCGAGATATTGCATTGAGGAACTATCAGAGGATTTTGGAGAAAGACCCGAACAACGAGATGGCGAAGCAGAATATGGCGCGGCTGTAGGGTTGAATTGTCAGGATTGGATAGGATTTGTTAGGATTAGTGAGGATTGGATAGGGTTCGTTAGGATTTGTTAGGATCTTACGTCTTACGTCTTACGTCTTACGTCTTACGTCCTAACCCCTAACCCTTACCCCCCTTCACCCTCACTCCTCAGCCTTCGGTTCTTCGTCGACCGTGATATCTTCGCCTTTCACGATGACGACCTTTCCGCCTTCCCAAACGGCGATGGAGTTGCTCTTGCGTTTGTGCTCGGCCAATGCGCGGCGGACAGCCTCGCCCATCAGGCGCGAGATCTCCTCGTCCTTCTTGAATCGGTTCGCGATTTTCTTGCGTTCGATCTCACTCAACGGCATACTCCGCGCAAAGTTCTTTCCACACGCCCGGCTTCATAATACGAGGATTTCTGCTTTCGCCGCCAGATGCAATCAAAATAGGTTCTTCTAGCCGCGAGTTATCGTACATCCTCCAGGTGTCAACGATAGGCGTATACACCTCGAAAAAGTGCCTTAAACCTACGCGATAACGCCTCCTAATCGTCTGTTCAGGAACGTCGTGGCCGCCGTTGCGAACTCTTGATGCGACCCGCTGAACCGATAATTCAGGCGACGGCAGATACATGAAGATAAGATGGACCTGATAGCCGATTCTTTTCCACTCGACAATCTTCTCCGACAGGGTCTTCGTCGCCAGCGTCGTTTCTATCGCGAAGTCGTGGAACTCAGAAGTCAGCTTATCGACCCGATCGAGAAGGACCCGCCCAGCTCCGATGTCGGCTCCTGTGCTGGCAACGCCGGACATCTCTTGAGCGATCATGTCGGCATTGACGAACCGCATGAATTGGGTGAGGATGCCAACCGAACATGTGGTCTTGCCTGACCCGTTGGGACCGGCGAGGATGACCGCCTGGGGCGGCGGGTTATCCTCTGTATAGCGCCGCCGCTCAGCCCGAGACGGGTTATTCTTCTTCTTCGTCATCAGGTGCGTCGAGGTCGCCTTCGTCAGCGCCCTGCACAAGCCTAGCGATGCTTCTTACCGAGTCCCCAGCCGACAGGTCGATCAACTTGACGCCCTGCGAAATGCGGCCAACGGTTCGAATGTCCTTCACGCGAATGCGAATCGCCTTGCCGGTGGTCGTCATGACCAGCAGCTTGTCGTCGTCCTCCACCGTCTCTGCGCCGACGATGTTGCCAGTCTTCTGAGTGACATTCATCGTTAGGATGCCAGAGCCGCCTCGGCCTTGCGGACGATAGTCGCTCAGCGGCGTTCGCTTGCCGTAGCCGTTCTCACCGACAACCAGCAGGGAAGCATCCGGGCGGACGATGTCTGCAGAGACAATCTCATCTCCGGGGCGAAGCGTCATGGCCTTCATGCCGCCTGCTGCGCGAGATCGGCTGGTGACGCCCTTCTCTGCAAATCGGATCGACTGGCCTTTATGCGTGATGATGATGATATCGTCTGTTCCGCGCGACTTGAGGACCCAGCCAAGCTCGTCGCCTTCTTCAATGTCGAACGCGATGATGCCGGTCGATCGAATGTTCGAGAAGCTGGCCAGCGGCGTGCGCTTGATCTCGCCGAATCGCGTGATCATCGTGAGGAAGCCCTCGCCGGTGATGTCCTTCACGCTAACGGTTGCCGTCACGCGCTCGCCCGATTCGATGGCGATGTAGTTGATGACGGGCATGCCCTTGGCATAGCGACCTGTTTCAGGGATTTCGTATCCCTTCAGCCGGTAAACGCGTCCGCGGTCGGTGAAGAACAAGATATAGTGGTGAGTGCTGACCTGGAACAAGTGCGCCGGTTCATCATCCGTCTTCAGCGTGTTGTTGACACCCTTGCCACCGCGGCGCTGCTGCCGATAAGAGTCCATCGACACGCGCTTGATGTAGCCGTCGCGCGAAATCGAGATGATCGCTTCCTCGTCGGGGATCAGATCTTCATCCGAGAAGTCTCCGGCTTCGCGGGCGATAATCTTCGTCCTCCGCTCGTCGCCGAACTTGTCTCTTAGACCAATGATCTCGCTCTTCATGACCTTCTGCAGACGCATCGGGTCGTTCAGGATGTCCATCAGGTTTTGAACGCGGAGAAGAACGGCCTTGTAGTCGTCTTCGAGTTTTTGCTGTTGCAGACGAGTTAACTGGCGCAGCTGCATGGCCAGAACAGCGGAAGCCTGGATCGGCGACATATCAAAGCGCCGGACCAGTTCCACGCGGGCAACTCCAGGATCTTCCGAAGCGCGGATCAATGCGATGATCTCATCGAGGAATCGGCGGGCGATCTGGTAGCCCTCGTTGAGGTGGGCTTCTTCGAGAGCTCGATAGAGTTCGTATCGGGTTCTTCGCTCGATGACCTCTTGACGGTGCTTGATGTATTGGTCGAGAACCGTCAGAAGCGGCGAAACGCGCGGGGCGCCGTCGATAAGCGTCAGCATGATCGTGCCGAACGTCGTGCGCAGCTGCGTGTGCTTCAGCAGGTAGTTGAGAGCTTTGTTCGGATTGACATCGCGGCGAAGCTCGACTTCGACGCGCATGCCGCGCTTGTCCGAATAGTCGTCGACTCGGAGGATGCCGTCGAACTTCCTTTGCTTAGCGATGTCGGCGATCGTCGTGATGAGAGTGGTCTTATTGACCTGGTAGGGAATCTCAGTGATGACGATGATCGACTTGCCCATCTCGCCGGGTTCAATCATGGTCTTGGCCTGCATGATGACCGAACCGCGGCCTGTTTCATAGGCGCTGCGGATGCCCTTGACGCCCATGATCGTGGCATAGGTCGGGAAGTCGGGGCCGGGCATGATCTCCATGACCGCGTCGAGGTCGCACTCGGGCTCGTCGATGCGGTGCAGGATGGCGTTGCAGACTTCAGTCAGGTTGTGCGGCGGAATGTTGGTCGCCATTCCGACGGCGATACCGGTTTGGCCGTTGCAAAGCAGGTTCGGGAAGAGGCCTGGCAGAACGGTCGGCTCGTTGATGGTCTGAAGGTAGTTGAGAGTCCAGTCGACAGTTTCCCGGTCGAGGTCCTCGAGCATCTGCATAGCCAGCGGGGTCAAGCGGACTTCGGTATATCGCATCGCAGCCGCTTTGTCGCCGTCGATGGAGCCGAAGTTTCCTTGGCCGTCGACGAGCGGATAGCGCATCGTGAACGGCTGGGCGAGGCGCACGATGGTCGGGTAGATGACTTCCTGGCCGTGAGGGTGGAAGTTGCCGCTGGTGTCGCCGGCGACCTTGGCGGACTTCGTGTAGGCTCCGTCAGGGGTCAAGTTCAGCGTCCGCATGGCATAGAGAATTCGGCGCACAACCGGCTTCAGTCCGTCGCGAACGTCGGGTAAAGCACGCGCGATGATGACGGACATGGCGTAGTTGACGTAGGAACGGCTAAGCTCGTCTTGGACGTCAACAATTTGGATTCGTGGATCTAGTTCAGCCAATGGTAATTCTTCCCTGAGGCGCGCAAGGGGATAAGAATGGCGCGCAATCTAAGCTATATTTTACCCGAAGACCCCTCCCCTACGCCCGATGCGCGGTAGTCTAGAATCGCAATGAAACTGCTACTTCTAGGTGGAACCATCTTCCTGGGCAGGCATTGCGTCGAAGTTGCACTTCGTAGAGGGCACGAAGTTACGTTGTTCTTTCGAGGTAAGCACGGCGCGGACCTGTTTCCCGGCGTAGAACGCATCATCGGCGACCGAGCTGAGGACATGGACAAGCTGTCCGAACGCTCTTGGGACGCCGTCATCGACTGTTGCGGGTACTTCCCGCGCGACCTGGTGAAATCGACCGAGCAATTGAGGGATAGCGTCGGCCGATACTGCTTCATCTCATCGATTTCGGCCTATGCCGAGGAGTCGGTGCTATATCGGAACGAGGAATCGCCTCTGGCGACGACCGATGACGTGGACGCTACTCAGATCACCGGCGAGAACTACGGCGGCCTGAAAGCGATGTGCGAGGACGTGGTTCGCGCGGCTTTTGGCGATCGGGCTTTGGTTATCCGACCAGGGCTCATCGTCGGTCCGAACGACATCAGCGACCGGTTCACTTATTGGCCGGTGAGATTCGACCGATACGAGAGGATTCTGTGCCCGAACCGCATGGACCAACCTCTGCAGGTCATCGATGTGAGAGACCTTGCCGAATGGACCGTCGATTTGCTCGAAAGGAATGTCGGCGGCGATTTCTCGGCGACCGGTCCAGCTGAGCCGCTCCGATGGGGCGAGTTCATCGAGGAGTGCAAGCGCGTCATCAAGCCGAACATCGACATCATCTGGATGGACGAGGAGTTCTTGCTGAAGAACGAAGTAGGTCCATGGAGCGATCTGCCGCTGTGGTTGTCGAAAGAATCGAATGCGGACGGAATGGACACGATCGACCTGACGAAGCCTCTTGAACACGGCTTGAAGTTCCGGTCGATGGAAACGACACTTAAGGATACGATTGCCTATTACAACTCGCTTCCTACGGACTATAAACCGAGAGGCGGACTGACGCGTGAGCGAGAAGAAGAGCTGATCGAGCTTTGGCTGGATAAGTGACGATAGGATACGCCGAGATAGACCTGCGCTTGGAAGGCTGCAACAGCCTGAAGGAGAAGCGCCACATCATCAAAGGGCAACTGGAGAAGGTTCGAAGGACGCTCGGCGTATCGGCTTCTGAGGTCGGCGATCAGGACCTTTGGGGCAATGCAACGGTTGGTATTAGTTTTGTTTCGGATAATGCACAGGTTGCGGCTAGGCAGATAGACCGAGCTATTGAAGCGTTTGAAACTTTGGCGCAGGTTGAGATCGTTGGATTGCAGAGAGACCTGATACGCACTTAAGGAAATAATGGGGAAGTTGGTTGTTGGCATTACCGGCGCTAGCGGGGCGATCTACGCGCAACGTTTCTTGTTGCGCGCTTCAGCAGCGTATGAGCGCGTGTTCGTGATTATGAGCGAGCAGGCGCAACAGGTGGCCAGAACCGAACTGGATATTGACCTTCGCGGCTGGCTTGCGTCTCTCCAGAACGTCGAATTGCTCGATCCAAGGAACTACTACACTCCGCCTGCAAGCGGATCGTTCGTGCACGACGGCATGGTTGTGGTTCCATGCTCGATGGGCACAGCCGGGAGAATCGCCAACGGCATCAGCGACGACTTGCTAACCCGATGTGCGGATGTATGCTTAAAAGAAGGCAGAAAGCTTATTGTGGTTCCGCGCGAGATGCCATGGAACTTAATCATGCTCCGAAATCTGACGGCATTGGCCGAAGCTGGAGCGACTGTTTTACCGGCTTGTCCGGCTTGGTACCACCTTCCCCAATCACTTGAGGATCTGGCCGACACGGTCGTGGCTAGGATCCTTCAGTCCTTAGGAATCCAACAGGAGATCATGAAGGCATGGATGGAAAAGTAATCATTGCGGGCGGCACGGGGTTTATCGGGTCAGCATTATCGGCACACTTGGCAAAGCTAGGCTTTGAGGTCTTGTTGCTAGGACGCTCAGCAAGCAACAAGAATACGGTTGAGTGGGACGGCAAGTCGGTAGGGTCTTGGAAAGAGCAACTCGAAGGTGCTGTGGCGATCATCAATTTGGCCGGTGCGCGTATTGATAAGCATTGGTCGTCTGCTTATCGCGATCAAATCGTTCACTCAAGAATTGACTCGACAAGAGCTATTGGCGAGGCGATTTCCCAATGCGCGAATCCGCCGCAAGTGTGGGTTAACGCGAGCGCGATCGGCTTCTATGGCAACCGAGGCGAGAAGGAGCTTCATGAGGACAGTGCCAAGGGCAATGGATTCTTGCCGGACGTTTGCACCCAGTGGGAAGAAGCGTTTTTCAGCTTCAAGACGCCGAAAACGGCCAAGTCAGCTTTACGCATCGGCATGGTGCTCGGTAAGACCGGCGGCGCGCTTCCGATATTCATAAAGCTCTGCCGGTCGTTTCTTGGCAGTCCCGTCGGTACCGGCCGGCAATATATGAGCTGGATCCATATCAGCGATCTGGTTAGGCTAGTCTCCTGGCTGATCGAGAAGAAATCGGAAGGCGTTTACAACGGAACGGCACCTGTACCGGTGACCAATAAGGAGTTCATGGCCAAGCTCGCGTCGACGCTCCATCGGCCGCTGTTTCCTCGCGCGCCAGGTTTTGCGCTGAGATTGCTTGATATGGTCGGCGGACCACCTTCCCAAATAAGCCTAGAGGGCCAGCGAGTTGTGCCTTGGCGGGCCATGGAAGAAGGCTTCCCGTTCCGCTTCGGCACTCTCGACACAGCGCTTTACGATCTGTTGGCTACTGGAGAACACGCTTAAGGAACGGAACCATCTCCTTCCAGCTTGCTTTGTCGGCCTCTTCATCGTATCTGGGCGAACCAGGCACGGTGAAGGCGTGGTCGATCCCAGGATAGATCAATGTCTTGACGTCGATGCCTGCCTTCTTCATCTCCTCCTTCATGGCGTCGAGATCGGATATCGGGGCGGCCTTATCAGCATCGCCATGCAAAACTAGGATCCTGCCTCTGGCCTTCCCCTTTTCCGCTGGATTCGAGGTTTTGAAGCTGCCGTGAAAGCTGACCGCACCTTTGACGCCGAATCCTGCCCGGACGGCGTCGATAGCGCACATGCCGCCGAAGCAATAGCCAATGATGGCGATCTTGTCTTTGTCGACTCTCGGGTCTTTCTTGACGGTGTCAATGGCTGCTTTGATGCGAGATCGAAGCAGAGCGTTGTCGCCGTAATACTTGCCCGCTTGCGCTGCAGATTCCTGAGGATTGCTGGGGCGTACTCCTTTGCCGTAGATGTCGGCGGCGAATGCCACATAGCCGAGCTGGGCGACTTCTTTGGTTCTGCGCTTTTCGTAGTCGTCGATGCCGTTCCAGTCGTGGACGATGAGCACAGCGGGCCGCTTGCCTTCTTGCTCAGGATAGGCGATCTGGCCTTCGAGGGTTGTTTGTCCGTCTTTGTATTCGATCCGCTTGAGTTCGGGTTCGAAGAGATTGGCTGTCAGGATTGTGGTGAGGGCGATCAGGGACATCATGCTCGGATTATGGGTCCGCCGGTTGTCGGGGCATAGGGATTTCGGGATGCATGGTCCGTGAACCCTCTCCTCTGTTCGCTTTGCTCACAGTTCCTCTCCCGTGAGACGGGCGAGGATCGGGCAAGGCATTTCCCTCTCCCGCCGAGCGGGGGAGGGTTAGGGAGGGGGCGGCCAGATTTGCCTTGAGTTGCACCGTCCCGTGGCTAAATCCTCCGTAAACAGATAAGCCTCGGGATTGCGAATCCCGAGGCATGCAAACTAATCCTAACATCCCCATGGGCTGGGAGCCCATGGAGCTTATTCTTCGTCCGCCTTCTCGCCAGGCACCACTGGCCGCATGGTTGGGAATGGGATGACTTCGCGGAGGACGTCGGCGCCGGTGAGGACCATCGCCAAGCGGTCCATGCCGATGCCGCAGCCGCCGGTTGGAGGCATGCCTCCCTCAAGGGCGAACAAGAATTCCTCGTCGTAGGGATGTGTTTCGTCGGCGCCGCCCATCTTTTGTCCGAGCTGGTTCTCGAAGCGCTCGCGCTGGTCGATCGGGTCGTTGATCTCGCTGAATGCGTTGCAGACCTCGCGGCAACGGATATATCCCTCGAAACGTCGGGTGAATCCGGGCTTGTTCGGGTCCTTCTTGGCCAGAGGGGAAGTCTCCAGAGGATAGCCAACCACAAATGTAGGCTCAACCAATGTTGGCTCGATGAACCGCTCCAGCAACTTCTCAATGATGCCGCCGATGTTGTGCTCCTTCTCGGTCGGCAGTCCGCATCGCTCCATGGCGGCTTTAGCGCTTTCGAGCGTCTCAAGTTCAGTCGGCTTAACGCCAGCGAGCCTCTCGATCTCAGTAAGGAGATCGACACGGTTCCACGGCTTCGAGAAGTCGATGGTCGCTTCGCCCTCTTGTCCGGGGATTGGTACGTTGATCACCGTCGTGCCGAATACCTCATTGGCCACGTATCGGAAAAGCTCTTCAACGATCTCCATCACGTCTTCGAGGTTGATGTAGGCCTCGTAGAACTCAAGGAGCGAGAACTCGGGATTGTGGCGGTTCGATACTCCTTCATTACGGAAGACTCGGCCGATCTCGTAGATCTTGGGCACGTCTCCGCAGATAATCCGCTTCAAGTAGAGCTCAAGAGAGATGCGGAGCTTAACGTCCATGTCGTACGCGTTGTAGTGCGTCATGAACGGGGTCGCCGCCGCGCCGCCGGCTTCAAGCTGAAGCATCGGCGTCTCGGACTCAAGATAGCCGCGATTGTCGAAGAACCGGCGCACGGCCGAGACAATCTTCATGCGGTTGAGCACCATGCTGCGCGCCTCGGGGTTGCAGATGAGGTCGAGGTGGCGGTGCCGATAGCGCACTTCGGTGTCGGTCAGGCCGTACCACTGCTCGCCGTCCTTCTCCTTGCCGAGAGGCAGAACCTGGAGCGACTTGCTGAGGGGGACGAGTTCGCGGACGTGGATGCTCTTCTCGCCGGTCTTGGTGGTGAACATCTCGCCCTTGACGCCGACATGGTCGCCGATATCTAGCAGGTTGTATGCTTCCCAGCCGTTCTCGCCGAGGTCGTCCTTGCGGAAATAGCCTTGTATTTTGCCTTCGCCGTCTGAAATATGAGCGAAACCAGCTTTACCCATGAGCCGATAGGACACGATTCGCCCGGCAAACTGCACCTCCTTGCCTTCGAGTTCCGAGTAGTTGTCGATAAGTTCCTTAGCGCTATGGGAGCGCGGGAATCTCTCCACTCGGTAGGGGTCCATGCCTAGCTCGCGCAAGCGTTGGAGCTTTTCTAGCCTTATTGTTCGGATGCTGGTGTCTTCACTCATGGTCCCTAGATTCTACTTAATGGGGGAGTTCGGGTGCATTTTGGGAGCATCGCTGGGCATTGCTATGCAATTGCTGTGCGTTGCTTTGCATAGCAGAGGTGGTTTATTTCGTTGGGGCTTCGATTGTTTTTTTAGACACGATGTTTGGGCTCCAGAGCCACCCGGCGAGACGCCAGCGGTCCCAGCTACGTTCTTTACTATGCATCTGCACCAGCAACATTTCACTGGATTAGCTATCCATTCCAATTGCATAGCAACGCAATGCCATGCACAGCCGATGACTGGTAACATTCAGCGCAGTTAGAGAGAAATAAACAATGGGCAAGTCAAGCCATATCGCATTCGACCTTGGCGCGGAGAGCGGGCGCACGCTCCTCGGCACGCTAGAAGACGGCAAACTGAGCGTTCGGGAGGTTAACCGTTTTCCGAACAAGATGATCCAGGTGTCGGGCCACCTTCATTGGAACGCCTTCGAACTGTTCGAGCACATGAAAGCCGGCATGGCCAAGTGCGCCGGCGAGGACGTCAAGAGCGTTGGCGTCGACACATGGGGAGTCGATTTTGCCCTGCTTGATAAGCAAGGCAACGTTCTCGGCCTGCCGTTCTCCTATCGCGACCATCGGACGGACGGTGCAGTCGATTCGTTCCTGACGAAGATCCAGCGCGAGAAGCTGCATGTTCTGACCGGTCTGCAGATCTTGTGGGTCAACACGGTCTACCAGCTCGAAGCGATGGTTCGGGACAAATCGCCTCTGCTTCAGATCGCTTCCGATTTGCTGTTCATGCCGGACTTCTTCCACTACCTGATGACCGGCATTAAGAAGACGGAGTTCAGCTTCGCCACAACCTCGCAGCTCTATAACCCGAACACTCGGGCATGGTGTCCCGAGGTGTTCGAAGCGCTTGGATTGCCCGTATCGCTAATGCAGGAGATCATTCCGCCCTCGACCGTCGTTGGTCCTCTGCTCGGACACGTTGCGAAGGAGACCGGACTCGGCGAGATTCCAGTTGTAGCGGTGGCGACTCACGATACTGGTTCGGCTGTTGCGGCTGTGCCGGCCACAGGCGACGACTGGGCGTTTATCAGTTCAGGAACTTGGTCGATTGTCGGCGTGCTGACCGATAAACCGGTTACTAACGAGATCTCTTTGGCAGGCAATTTCAGCAATGAAGGCGCATCCGGCGGAAACATTCGCCTGCTTAAGAACATCAATGCGCTTTGGCTGCTTCAGCAATGTCGCCGTTCTTGGTCGCCTGATGGATCGCTTTCGTATGACGAGATTCGTGCTATGGCTGAGTTAGCGACTGGGTTAACGGCTTTTGTCGATCCTGATTTTGCAGGTTTTGCCAATCCGGCCGACATGCCGACAGCGATCTGCGAGTTCTGCCGGTCGACCGGCCAGAAAGTGCCGTCCACGAAGTCCGAAATCGCCCGAGTGGTGATGGAGAGCATCGCCTTGAAGTACCGATCGGTCGTCGACAAGCTACGGGTGATGCACGGCAAGCCGATAAACCGCGTGCATGTGATGGGCGGCGGAACGAGAAATGAGCTGCTGAATCAGTTTGCGGCTGACGCGATGGGCTTGCCAGTCCTGACCGGTCCGCTTGAGGCGACGGCCATAGGCAACTTGCTCTTGCAGGCGAAGGCGCTGGGGTATGTGAAGAGCGACGAGGAGATTAGGGAAGTTGTACGCAACTCGTTCGAGGTCAAGACCTATGAGCCCTCGGGTTCTGCTGAGTGGGCAAGGGCATACGAACGGTTCAAAGAGATTGAAGGGAAGGGCGTTTAGGTTCAATATGTGAGAATAGTTGAGTGGCCTGCCGGCAAGGTGCCGGCGCTCCCAGCTATCTAGATTGGAAAGCCGCCGATTCTATGATAAGCATGCGTAATGCGAAGAGGTAGATTTAACAAGAAATGAGCATTCAACAGAGGTTCGAACAGGCGAAGCAAGCCTACGCGGAATGGGGAGTCGACGTCGATGCGGCGCTGGCGGTCCTGAACGACGTCCAGATTTCGCTGCATTGCTGGCAGGGAGACGATGTTGGCGGGTTCGAGACGCCAGATTCCTCTTTATCTGGCGGCGGCATCCAGGTCACCGGCAACTATCCTGGCAAGGCGCGAAACATCGACGAGTTGCGCGGCGACCTTGAGAAGGCCTATTCGCTTATACCCGGCCAGCACCGACTGAACTTGCACGCCATATACGGCGACTTCGAGGGCAAGAAAATCGACCGCGACCAGGTAGAGCCGAAGCACTTCAGAAGCTGGGTCGATTGGGCTCGGGTCAACGGCCTGGCTCTGGACTTCAACGCGACTTGCTTCTCGCACCCGCTGGCTTCATCGGGATACACGCTCAGCAACGCCGATCCTTCCGTTCGCGAGTTTTGGGTTGAGCATGCGAAGCGTTGCCGTGAGATCGGGGCTGGCTTTGGAAAAGCTCTGAAGCAGCGGTCAAATCATAACCTCTGGATTCCCGACGGCGCAAAGGACAACGTCGTCAGCCGATATGCCACCCGCGAGAGACTTTTAGGATCGCTTGATGAGATCTACTCTCTGCAGCTCGATTCGAGAAACCTTGGAGACGCCGTCGAATGCAAGTTGTTCGGCATCGGTTCCGAGGCGTTTGTGGTCGGTTCACACGAGTTCTACATGGGCTATGCGCTCAGCCGGAAGCTGATGCTGTGCCTCGACATGGGCCACTTCCACCCAACTGAATCGGTGGCCGACAAGGTCTCGTCGCTGTTGCTTTATCTGCCCGAGTTGCTGATCCATGTCAGTCGCGGCGTTCGATGGGACAGCGACCATGTAGTGACTTTGGGCGACGATCTGAGAGCATTGATGCAGGAGATCGTCCGTTCCGATGCGCTTGGTAAAGTGAACATCGCGCTCGACTATTTCGACGCCGAAATGAATCGAGTCGGCGCTTGGGTCATCGGCAGCCGCGCGACGCTGAAGGCAATCCTTGAAGCTCTGCTTGAGCCGGCCGTAATCGCCCGGAAGTATGAGACGAAGGGTCAAGCGTTTGGGCGTTTGGCGGTGCTTGAGGAAGCCAAGAACCTGCCGCTCAGCGATGTCTGGGATTACTTCTGCGACGCGAAAGGCGTTCCGGTCGGCAAGGATTGGATTGGCGCTGTCGAGGACTACGAGAAGTCGGTGCAGTCGAAGCGGAGTTAGGGTTGGATCGGAATTTCATCAAGGTTGTTGAGTTGCTATCGGGAGAGGCATAACCAGGTATCGCCAGCAACCTGCTGGCAAAGCCAAACGCCAAAAGTTGAACTAGAGAGAACAAGCCTGCTTTCGGGCATTCGATGCAGTTTGGGCGGTTCAATTTTGCCTGCAACTTGTGGCTGGGCCTTTGTCTTACGTTAACAAAGCAAAGTGGCCAGACATAGAGAAAAAGTTGCGCTCTTTAGTCGCTCACAGGTTCAAATCTAGCCCAAGGCCTTGCCGCCTGGCAGGCGGCGATACCTGGTTGGATCACAGAGACCCAGCCACAAGCCGGCGATACCTATGCTGCTCTCTCTTATCTCGGCAGCCCGAGCGTAGTCCTAATGCCGAAGATGTGGCACTTTTAACTGCCCCCTGCTTCGCAAGGGGCGGATCGCGGAAAGCCTGTCCCCTAGCTGATTCCCAGGGGACGACTTAGTTGGCTAAATCCGAGTCCTATGCAACGAGCGCCCTTGACATCCGTTAAGGTATTATAAATGTTCCGCACTTGTGTGTCGGACCCATAGCTATGTTTCCTTCACCAGACATTCTCAACAATTTCGAACACGGCAAATACGTCCTCTCGAACTTGGCCGCAAAACGCGCCAAACAGCTTCGAGAAGGTGCTCCTCCCTTGGTTCAAGTGGATTCGCAGCACCCCCTGACGATCGCCCTCGCAGAGATTGCCGCCGGCAAGATCAAGCCGATCATGCCGACGATGACCGAGATTCAACCTGTCGAGGACCGCGAACTCACGATCATCACCGATGAGCCGCTGCCCGCCGAGCTCGGTATTCCGTTGCCCGGCCTCGACGAAGTTGAGCCCGGCAAGATCCCGGTTGGAATTCTGGCTGAGGACGATCATGACCATGACCTCGATCACGATCTTGAGCACGACCACGACGACGAACACGGCGATGTGCCGATTTCATTGTCTGACTTCGTGAGCGACGAAGACGAGGACGATGCGCCTGTGGCAACTGCTGACGACGACACCATGTCGCTGAGCGACCTCGCGGATCAAGAAACCACCGATGCCGATGACGAAGACGATCACGATTCGTAAGGACCGTGATGCACTGCGTCGCAACCGCCATTGGAGGGGCCGATGAAAGACCCCTATGATGTTCTAGGCGTTCCCCGGGACTCCGATGCTAACGAAATCAAGTCGGCATACCGTCGTCTTGCGCGCAAGTACCATCCGGACGTCAATCCGAACGACCCAACCGCGGAAGAGAAGTTCAAAGAGATCGGCGAGGCTTATTCGATCCTTTCAGACCCCGAGAAAAAGAACCGATTTGACCGCACCGGTTCGGCGGATGAAAACCCCGACCCGTTCTTTGGCGGCTCGGGCGGATTCGGCGACATCTTCGAGATGTTCTTCGGCGGCGGCGGATTCAGCAGCCAGCGCCAGCGCCGACAAGGCCGCGACGGCGAAGACCTGCGCGCCGACGTCGAGATAACCCTTTCGGAAGTTGTCACCGGCACGCACAAAGACATCGCCGTTCGGCGCATGGCTCAGTGTTCGGATTGCAACGGCACAGGCAGCGAAGGCGGAGCCCCGCCGGTTCAGTGTTCGCATTGCCAAGGTTCCGGCTCCATTACACAGACTCGGAATACCTTTATCGGAACCGTGCGAACCTCATCGCCCTGTCCGCATTGCGGAGGCGTGGGTTCGACGATAAGCAGCCCGTGCTCGAAGTGCCGAGGCCAAGGATTGGTTCGAGAAGAGTCGAGAGTCAGCGTTACGATTCCGCCGGGAGTTGAAGAAGGCTCGACGATGCACCTGCCGGGCCAAGGTAGCGAAGGCACCGGTTACGGGCGGCCAGGCGATCTCTATGTGGTGCTTCACGTTAAAGAAGACGCCCGGTTCGAGCGAGACGGCCGAAACCTCATCACCCGCGTCAACATAACATTCGTTCAGGCCTGCTTAGGCGACGACATCGTGGTGCCTGGAGTCGACGGCGAATATGAGCTTCATGTCAGCGCCGGTACGCAGCCAGGCGAAGTGCAAGCCATTCGAGACGGAGGCCTTCCGCCTTTGCACGGCGGCAAACGGGGCGACCTGCTAGTTATAGTTCAGGTAACCGTGCCGGACCGCCTCGGAACTGATGAGATCGATCTATTGAAGCAGTTCGCCGAGCTGCGCGGAGAGCCGATCCCAGACACAAGTTCGCATTCGATCTTCGGCAATCTGTTTGGGAAGAAGAAAAAGTGACCGATTGGATCGAGATAAAGGCCCTCTTCGACGTTGCCCCCGACGACTGGTCTATCTATGCCGATGCGTTCGACCGTTTCGGCTGTCCTGGCTCAGTTCAGAACGACACCCCGCCTTCTATAAGCGCGTATATGGTTGGCGTTGAAGGTGCCGCGGCCCATGCTGGCTTGCTGGCTGAGGAACTTAAACGGCTCGGCGCAACGGCTGTCGAGATCGGCTCGGTGCCTGAAGAAGACTGGTCGGAGACCTGGAAGCAGTTTTTTAAACCGCGCCGTATTGGCAAACGGTTCGTCATTCGCCCAACTTGGGAGGAGTATGAGACTCAGACGGGCGACCTTGAAATTGTTCTAGATCCCGGGCAAGCGTTCGGCACTGGCGACCATCCGACCACACGTCTCTGCCTGGAACTTCTCGATTCGTTCGATTTAAGCGGCAAGAGCGTGGCGGACGTCGGTTGCGGGAGCGGCATTTTGTCGATTGGTGCATTGTTGCTCGGAGCCAGCGAAGTTGATGCCGTAGATATTGATCCGCTGTCTGTTGAAGTGGCTATCGAAAACGCAAAGCTCAACGGCGCTTCCTATCGGTGTGTGGCAGGCGACGGGTTCCAAGCTCTGCAACACGAGCAATACGATCTCATCGTCAGCAACATCATCTCTGCCATCTTGATTCGGCTCTCGCCAGACGCCGCTGCATATGTCAAGAAGGGCGGGCATTGGGTGGTTTCGGGCATCATCAAGCAGAACTGGCCGGACGTGCTCGAGGCGGCGCAGAAGGTTGGATTCACGTTGGTTGAGAACGCCGAGGAGGACGAATGGGTGGCGGCAACGTTCCTCCGCTAAGGTCGCTTTCGCGCATATTCGTTCCCGGCGCTTCGACTGAAGAGCCGATCGAACTTCCTCGCGAAGAGGTCGAGAAATTGCGCAAGGTGCTTCGCTTGGCAGAAGGTTCGCAGATTGCCATTCTTCCCAACGACGGTTCTATCATCCGCTGTGAGTTCAGAGCTCGAATGGCGCATCCGCTGACTGTGGAATGGCCTAGCACTGAAGCTGCGCGCCAAGTCACAATCGCACAAGCCCTACCGAAGGCTGACAAGCTCGATACGATCATCCGGCAGTGCACCGAAATCGGCGTCGCGCGGTTCTTGCTCTTTCCAGCCGAGAGAAGCGTGGTGAAGTGGGACGCGCAGAAGGTTGCCGAAAAGATGAGACGGCTCGATGCGGTGGCGCGCGAATCGGCCGAGCAATGCTTCCGTTGCGTTTTGCCGACGATCTCGTTTGTGCCGACTTTGGCTGAGGTTTTGAAACAAGAGCCTGAGGCTGTTGTTCTCTCCGAGGTTGAGGGCATCCCAAGACCCTTTACGCCGATGGGCAGCGAGTTGACATTGGTTGTCGGTCCTGAAGGCGGCTGGGCTCCTAGGGAGCTCGAACTGATCGGCGATCGTGGCGTGACTCTCGGTCCGCGAGTGCTTCGAGTGGATACGGCAAGCGCTGCCGCTGCGGCTTTGGCTCTTCTGTCTGCCGAATAGGTGCGCAGGTAGAATGAGGCCATGCGTATTGATGGCAGAGAGCTAGACCAACTTCGTCCTTACACCCTTGAGCGCGGCGTCGCTAAGTTCGCCGAAGGTTCCTGTTTGATCAAGTTGGGCGACACTCACATGCTGGTAACGGCAACGGTGGAGGACCGCGTGCCGCCATTTATGAAGAATTCGGGCAAGGGTTGGCTGACCGCCGAATACTCGATGCTTCCGCGATCCGGCCGCCAGCGCAACCAGCGCGATACCCAAAAACCGAACGGCAGGTCGCTTGAGATTCAGCGCCTTATCGGCCGCGCTATCCGCGCCGTCGTTGATTTGGACTCCATGGGCGAGCGCACGATCACCCTTGACTGCGACGCCATCCAAGCCGACGGAGGAACGCGAACTGCCGCCATCACCGCCGCCTATGTGGCCACCTACGACGCTATGCAGTGGATGATCAAAAACCGAATGCTGAAGCGCATGCTGATTACTGAACCGTTCGCCGCTATCAGCGTCGGCGTGGTCCAACGGCAAGAGATGCTTGACCTTTGCTACGCCGAAGACAGCACCGCCGAGACCGATATGAACGTAGTCATGACCGAATCCGGCAAGTTCATCGAGATTCAAGGCACCGCCGAGCATGCGCCGTTCTCTGCATCGTGTTTGGGATCGATGTTAAAGTTGGCGAAGAAAGGCATCGACGAACTGATCGTAGCGCAGAAGGAAGTGCTGGGATTGTAGGGTGCAGGATATAGGGTATAGGGTATAGGGTCTTGGATTCTTATATCGAGTTGTTGATCAAGGAGGATGTCGCCAACTACGGTCGTGCACAATCCTTTCGCGATTTGAAAGTATGGCAGAAGTCATTCGAATTAACCCTGTCAATATACCGATTATCAACATGCTTTCCTGCAACAGAACGTTATGGGTTGTCTTCGCAGATTAGAAGGGCTGCTGTTTCGGTACCTTCGAACATTGCCGAAGGATACGCTAGGCTATCTAGAGGAGAATATTGCCAGGCATTGAGTATAGCCTCAGGTAGCATAGCGGAGGTTGACACTCAATACCGAATCGCTTGTTCGCTTGGTTTCTGCAACTCTGATACGCAAGTGGAAGCGCAAATCGAGGCAGTATCTAAGATGCTGTTCGCGATGAGGAAGTCGTTAGATACGCGTTATCGTAGCAATACCTAGACCTTAAATCCTGGAAACTGAATCCAAGGCCCTATACCCTAAACCCTATACGCTCATGACAGTAAATACTGGACTATCCAAATACATAATCTCCGGTCTCGAAGCAACACCGACCGTGTTGGATCAGCTATTGCGATGGCAAAATGAGGAGACCTTCGACAAACAACCCGATCCCGAGCGTTTCAGCTTACGAGAAGTTATCTGCCACCTCGCCGATTGGGAAGGCGTGTGGCTAGAAAGGATGCGAAGAATGGCATCGGAAAACAATCCAGAATTGCCTAGCTACGATGAAGGCCAGTGGGCGATTGACCACAACTACAAGGAAGCGAACGCCTACGAGCAGATCGAGAAGTTCGTTGAAGGGCGCCAAGCGCTAGTCGCATTCCTGAAGGATCTTGCTCCAGAGCAATGGGAGCGAACTGGAATCCACAGCCAATGGGGACCGATTAGCATAGCCTCACTAGCAACCTTAGTTATCGGCCATGACGGATATCACGCAAAGCAAATTGTCGAATGGCTAAACGCCTAACCCCATACCCTATGCCCTAAACCCTTATGACTATCAAACGCCTCGTCGTCGCCACTCACAACGTTAAGAAGGGAATCGAGATGCGCACGATCCTTCAGCGCCGATTCCCTGAGCTTGAAGTCGTCACGCTGGCTGACTATCCGGATGCTCCTGAGCCAGAAGAGACCGGTACAACCTATGCCCAGAACGCGGCGATAAAGTCGGAGTCGGCAGCTAAGGTCACCGGCGAGTGGTGCGTCGCCGACGACGCCGGACTCGAGATCGACTTCTTCGACGGCGCACCGGGACTCTACAGCAAGAGATTCATCGGCGAAGAGACGCCGTTCACTGAGAAGATGGCGTTCGTTCTGAGCAAGATGGACGGCGTCCCGGACGACAAACGAGGAGCACGGTTTCGGACTTTCGTTGCCTTATCCAAGCAGGGCGAAGAAACAAAGTATGTCGAGGGGATCTGCGAGGGACGCATCGCTTATGGGCAGGCAGGCGCAGGCGGATTCGGCTACGACCCGATCTTTAATCTTCCCGAGAAGGGTTGCACGATGGCGGAACTGACTGCCGACCAAAAGCACGCCATCAGCCACCGCGGCAAGGCGTTAAAGCTGCTCGGAGACCTCATCGAGCAGATCAATGCACGCTGAATTTGAAAGCGCAGCCGGCAGCCATGTCGTCGGGGGCTAACTTCTTGTCTAGAGAAACGACTGGTGCTCCAACAAGATCGGCCATTGCCGTCGAAACCTCGTCCATCATGCCTTGCGAATACCCCGGCCACATCTTTACGATCTTGCCGCTCTGGGTGACCAGCGCCGTGTAGACCGACGATTCGGCCTTGTAGGCTTCCATTGTCTTCGACTTTGAATCGATGAGGATTAGGTGGTTCGGCTTATTGTCCTGAATCCACTGATTGGATTGCTTAAGGTCGCCGTCAATGATGCCCACGACTTTGACCTGTTTATAAGCCGAGGCAAAGGCGTTGAACATCGGCTCCGCATCGACGCTGCAGGGGCACTCGTGGTTGATGAAGTAAACGAGCACTGGAGCTTCCTTGATGATCTCCTTTAAGGAGTGAACCGCACCCTCTGGATCATTCAACTCGAACAATGGCGCGGGTTTGGTTGCCATGCGTTCGGTCTCGCTGATCATTCGGTTGGACACATAGTGCCGGATTCGAGGGGCAATCTTGTGAATCTGGGACCGTTGCGAGAGAACGGAGAAAAGCACGCCGAAGCCGACAGCAATCGGGAGTAGCAAGCTGACAATACCGATGATAACGAACTTTGAAATCGAACCTCTGCGAGACATAAAACACCTGAATAGCATGATTATGCAGGCTGGTAAGCTGGGCTATGAGTCTAAAAGCTCTGGGGGCTTTGGCAATGGCAAGCGTAATGGCAACAGGTTCTATGGCGGCGAAGAGGCCGAATGTGGTTGTGTTCATCGTCGATGACATGGGCTGGCAGGACACGTCGGTTCCGTTTCACACGTCGCGGACTCCTTTGAACGACAAATATTGCACGCCGAACATGGAGCGCTTGGCCGCCGAAGGCATGCTGTTCACCAACGCCTATGGGGCTCCGGTATGTTCGCCGTCGCGCATCAGTCTGATGACCGGCGCGAACGCAACTCGGCACCGCGTGACCAACTGGACGCTTTACAAGAACAAGGATACTTCTGAGGACTACAAGAACCTGACCTCGCCAACTTGGAACATGAACGGCATGTCGCTGGAATCTTGCGAGAATGCATATTGCGCGCCGAGTCTGCCTTCAGAACTTCGCAAGAACGGCTATAGGACGATTATCGTCGGGAAGTCGCATCTGGGGGCGGTTGACACTCCGGGGGCGGAGCCGCGCAATTTGGGCTTTGATGTAAACGTTGGAGGGCACGCTACAGGTGGTCCAGGCAGCTACTTGCCAGAACATGAATACAGTGCACGATGGAGGGGCGGAGATGGTGTTTGGGACATTCCGCACCTTGGCGAGCACGCGAAAAAGGGCGAGTTCCTAACAGAGGCTTTGACCCATGAAGCCAACAAGGCTATCGATGATGCAGTCTTCGACCAGAAGCCGTTCTTCTTGTACTTCTCGCATTACGCCGTCCACGTGCCGTTCGAGCCGGACGACCGATATATGGCGAAGTATCTTTCGCGCGGATTGGACAAGACCGAGGCGATGTATGCCGCACTTGTGGAAGGGATGGACGCCAGCTTGGGCTCGGTGATGGACAATCTGAAGCGTCACGGAGTTGAAAACGATACGATCGTTGTGTTCCTGTCGGACAACGGCGGCTTGGCGGCGCATGGCCGAACCGCACCTCTCAATACTCAGAATGCGCCTTTGAAGAGCGGCAAAGGTTCGGCATATGAAGGCGGAATCCTCGTGCCGATGATCGTGAAGTGGCCTGGCGTTTCTAAGCCTTCTTCACGGTGCGATGTTCCGGTGATTGTCGAGGACTTGTTTCCGACTTTGATGTCGATGGTCGGTTCTGGTGATGTTAAGCAATTGAAGAAAGGATGGGATGGGCGCGACATCTTGCCGCTGCTTCGTTCGCGAGGCAAGTTCGACGTGAACCGGCCGCTGTTCTGGCACTACCCGAACTATTGGGGTGTGGCCGGTCCGGGAATTCAGCCTTTCTCGGCGGTTCGAGTTGGTTCGTTCAAGCTGATCTATTTCTATCAGGAGGCTCGTTTTGAGCTGTATGACTTGTCGAAGGACATCGGCGAAGAGCACGATCTGGCTCAAGCGATGCCGGAGAAGGTTCGGCAGCTTGGTTCTGTTTTGACGAAGCAGCTGAAGAAGGTGAAGGCGCAGACTCCGATCGACAAGGCGACAGGCAAGGCTCTGCCATATCCCAGTCCTCAGCAGTCATTGCTCGATTTCTCTCTGAACGTCTGGAAGAACGACAAAGAGATGCGGATTCAGGACGCCTACAAGTGGCTCTATCACGCGACGCTGGGTGGGGAGCATGCGGTGACGAGTGACGAGGGGCCGAGGCGGTGGATGGACGCCGAGTGGCCGACGTTGACCGCGCCATTCAAGAATGAGCCGTTGATTGTTAAGCTGCGGCCGGATGGGAAGTTGATTCGGGTGAACTTGCGGCCATTCCGCGCTGCCGGGGGAGACAGCGAGAAGCTGTTACAGGCATTCGTGGCGTCGGCGCAGGAGTTTCATGCCGACCGGTCGGAGTTTGTGAAGGAATGGTCTGCGTTTGGTGCGTTCTTGAAAGGCAAAGGGAAGCAGGGACTGTTGAGCTATGGCGGTTGGCAAAAGCTGGATGCGGAGGCGAAGAAGCAGGGGTATCCCGCTATTGACCATTCGCCGGAGTATGAGAAGGCCGCGAAACCTGCGTATCGGGTGATGCTAGCGTCAGTGTGGGAGAAGATGGAGAAAGGGAAGTAGCCGAGGGCTAATGGCCATTAAGACAATAAACCGACAAATAGCGCTTGCCTTGCTTCCGCAACCGAATACGATATCCGGAGCGCCAAAGGCGCGGTCTATGGTAGCCTGGGTTGAGCGCGAAGCGCGAGGCCCAGGTAAAGTCGGCTAAAACATTGAGCGCTGAAGGTGCGAGATAGGTTTAAGGATACTTCGGGCCTACAGCCCTACTGGATCTGGGGATGCTACTTACCTAGCCCTTCGGCTTCGCCTTCGGACTAAGCTATTATAGTCCGCGCCTTTGGCGCTTCGAAGAGCATGCTTAACCAAGCAAGCCGTCCCGCTTAATATGCTACCGTAATTCCAAATGACCATCAGCTCTTGCCATGGAGCTTAGGGAATGAAGGCTGAAGCCTTCGGCTGCTCTTCATCGAACCAAGTCGGCGAGGCCGCCAGCGATCCCGGTAAGGGACCCTCAGCACCACAGAAATGCTCCTGGCGCTGAGGGATCGGAGCTGTATAACTGCCAACCAGAGGTTGGCGGTACTTCTCAACTCTTAGTGCATCTCCTTGTCGCCATACATAGTCTGGATAAAGGCGATTTGGCCGCAGTGGTAGTCGAAGTTCCACTTGGCGTACTCGAATTGCTCGACCAGAGAGAACTCGCGGCCGCCGTCGAACGGCAGGAACTTGGTCTCACTAAGCCGCTCGTCTGGCATGTTCTTCATTAGATCGAGAAGGGCAGGCAAACGCTCAAAACAAACCTTTTCGCATTGCTCGACCGTGGTCCACTGCGACTGCTCCTCCTTGATTTTGGCCATCAGCTCTTCGGTCCACTCAGGCATGCCGCCATTGATGACTTGCACGCCCCATGTCGGACTCATAGCGAGTTCGCGGCATTGGTCGAGTACAGAACGAGCTCCTTCGGCTGGCTCCCATTCGAGCTTGTCGGCGGGAACGGCCTTGGCATAGCGGAATACGACTTTGGCCGCCTCTTCGGTGGCCTGTGCGATATAATCTTGAAACTTCAGCATAGTGCTCTCCTTTCCGCTTCATTATAGACGAATGTCTACCATAATGCAATAGGTCCTATTCATCTTCATCTCCGCCGTAAAGGTGAAGCGCCAGCAGCTCGCCGATGGCTTGGTGTCTGGCAGTAAACGGCCGGCGCGATTGAGAGCACATCCAATAAAGGTATTCCGTCCGGTAGGCAGGATAGACTTCGCCGAGGATTACTCGTTCGCCAGATGGCTTGATCCAAGTAATCGTGAAGCGGTTCTGGGTCGCCGAGACAAGGGCCAGTTCGATGGTTTGGCCGTTGACCTTTTCCGTGCTGACCTTCGGCGTCATCGGCGAGGCTTGGAATTGTTTCGGCAGCGGAGTTTCGTCTTCCATACAAATCTTCTAGAAGTGTAGACCAAAATGGCCTCCAGGTAAAAACACGGTATTCGTTGTTTCTGTGTTGTGCTTCGGTTAAGTTCGCCGATTACTTGGCAGAAGGGTATGTATAATCCTAATGCTACCGATTAAGGAAAGGGAAATGAAAAAGCTTCTTGCTGGCGGTCTTGTTTTGAGTTTTGGGGCGTTTAGCTCCGCCTATATTATCGTTGACGACTTCAAGACTGGCGCATACGACTATGAGACCAAAGTCGTTGGCACCTCGGTCGACGCTCTCCAAACAGGCAACATGCTGGGTCTGACCCGGCTGGTGACGTCGCTTGTGACTACCAACCCCTTGGCGCGGTCCAAATACACGATCAGCATTGGCGAAGGGCTTGCGATCGTTGAGAACGGTCCTGGATTGACCAGTGAAACGAAGGTTGCTTACGGCTACGCACAAGGCCAGAACGGCTTCGAGCTAGCTGATCTCAACAAGGATTTTTCGGTTGACAAAACGGTCAATCTGAACTTCGCCATGAATGAAAGCGACCTCACGCTTGTTGTGGGTTTGCGGTCGTCGGGCCAGAACGGCGGCAATTGGGTTTACAAGACCTATACAGTCGGCGGCGGACATGACCTTGATGCCTTCGTGTATAGCGTTGCCTTGACCGATTTCAGCGGATTCGACTTGAAGGATATCGATCAGATGTCGTTCAAGTTCGCGAACATGCCTGCTGGCGACTTTGCGCTCAACAGCATTACGGCCGTGCCTGAGCCAACGCTCATCGGCACTCTGCTCGTCAGTGCTTCGTTGCTGTCGATCCGCAGAGCGCGCAAAAGCAAATAGCCGCCAACTTTGTTTGCCAAAGGGCTCGCTATGACCGGCGAGCCCTTTTTCATTTGTGGCTTGAACCGCCTCAACATTAGAAACCTGGTAATAATCCTTAAGTGTTGAGGTTGACACAGAATCGCCGTTGCGAATAAGCTAGAACAAGCTGTAGGTGTGATTTATGAAAATGAGACTTTTAGCAGGCGCTTTGGTTCTAAGTTGCGGAGCATTCAGCTCGGCCTTTATCGTTGTAGACAACTTTACAACGGGAGCCTATAGCGCAACCTATTCGACCATCAACAACACGCAGATGGTCAACCAGACCGGCTCCATGCTCGGCGGCCTCCGGTGGCTGACTTATACGATCACATATAAGCAGCTGCCCCAAGCGAAATACCACGTCGATCTCGGCGATGGAGTTGCAATGGTCAGTTCCGATTCAGGTTTGCGGAACACAACGATTTTGGATTACGGCTTGGACAGCCAGCTTGGTTACAACGACTTGAACCTCAATCTGAGCGGCAACACCAAGATTGATCTGAACTTCTACAACAACGATCAAGACCTTACGTTGATGCTGTTCGTTCGGTCGGCCAGCCAGAACTCCGGCTCGTATGTGATGCAAAGCTATACGATTGGCGCGAGCGACAGCCCATTCACGTATAGCGTCAACCTGAGCGACTTCACCGGATTCAACATGTCCGATGTCGATCAGCTTGCGTTCTCATTCAGCAACAAGACCTCGGGCGACTATGCGCTCGATAATATCCGGGTTGTTCCGGAGCCAGCCACTATGGGCTTGCTGCTCGCCGGCCTCGGCGCGCTTGGTCTGAAGAGAAGAAAGAAGTAAAAATACACCTCTGAAGAAACTAAAAGAGCCGCGGTAGATTTGCCGCGGCTCTATTGGTTTGCGCCGGACTCTATTTCGGCACGAGTACCGCAAGTTCAGCAACCGACGTCCACTTGCGGCCGGTCACTTCGCCAAGGGCTCTCATCCTTACATAGCGCGCCGTCAGAAATTGGCTGAACTGAACAAGTTGCTTGTCTGCCTCATTGCGAAACTCACCCTTAGCCACTGCGTTGCCCCATTCCTTGCCGTCCGCGCTGATGTAGACCTCATATCGCGAGATTCGACCGTTGTCCTGTCCTTGGCGCGGAATATAAGACAATCCGCTGATGCTGATGCTCGACCCAAGATCCAAGTCGATCTCGTGCGGATGGGACGTTTCATCCTTCGAATAAGCAGTGTGCCAATGCGTTTCAGGCTTGCCGTCAATGGCATGGTCGGCGTCGCCTTCGCCGGGCTCAAAGCTATCGACTCGCAAGACCTTTGTGCCTTGGGGAAGGATTTCCTTCGATGGGATCATCGCTGGAAGCAGCGCTTCGGCAGGCGTTGACGGTATGAGGCCGCTTCTGCTCGCGACCGCAACCACTGTTCCGCCTGCGATGAACTTAACAGGAGCTTTGTAGATCGGCGAGTCTATCGTCGGGATTGTGCCGTCAAGCGTGTATCGGATCTCGACTCCCGGCGTGGCGCAAGTGAAAGACACCATGCCGTCTTCATCGCGAAGGATCCTCGGTGCAGCAACCAAAGCAGGAAGCTGCCGGGCCATGTCCTCAACTTTTGCACCAGCTACGAACGGACGAAGCGTGTAGCCGTAATCCGCTGCTTGGGGTCGCAAGGTGTATTGAGGCAACGGACCCGGTCCGCAGCTCGCTCCGCCGAGTCCCATCTGCTTGTAATCGATGCTCACGAAGGTGTCTTTATGAGGCACGAGCGGGATGTAGCGTTTCGGCTGACCCTGGCGATGGCGCGACTGATCGAGTTCATCGGCAAGGTAATTAGTGAAGGTCATCGCGAGCGGCGATTCGGGAACGATGAGCAGCCCGTTGCCACTGGCATCGGCGAGAGAAGCCCATCGGACGTCCTCTTTGTTGCCATTTTCTTGCGGCCGAACGTAGGCGACATACTGGTCCTTGACGAGGCCGGAATACAGTCCGATGTCGCATGAAGTCTTGCGGTCCGGATAGCTTTCACTAGGTCCGCGCCCAAACCACTTGAGGTTGTCTAGTGAACCGTCGACGGTCATCAGGACGCCTAATTTGGGAAGAAGCGGCAGATCGCCTTTAGGCTCAAGGTGGTTCTGAACATTGACGGTGCCGTCTGCCACTACCGTGTAGCTGACTGTTTGGACATAGCCGTTGCCTTTGAATCCAATTGCCTCAACCTCGGCGGTGTAGCGAACGGCCTTCGTCGAAATGGCGTCCATCTTCCAGCTTACGCACCGATGCGTCAACTGGCTGAGACCCGACCTGGCGAAGGAACCTCGCAACCAGCCGTCGTTGTCAGTCATCGCGCGGAATACCTGAACCTGCGGACCGTCGACGATGAGCTTCTTATCTTTGAACGAAAACTCCTTGATCGTTCCTCGGACTTTGTCGAACGAAATGCTGAACGTGTCGGTTGAGACCTTGTCATCGGCGATGACGAGATCCGGAGCACCGTCAAGGGTCTGAACGGTCGGCGCGACTCGCGGGAGCGGCAAGGCCAGCTGCTCGGAAGCGATCTCGTGTCCCGGTTCTCCCCAGTTCGTCTGTTTCTTGAACTGATAGGCTACTCGGAGGAACAGCTCTGCGCCGGGTTTCGGCGTCTTTCGCGTGAAGGGAACATTCACAACCTTCGATGTCCCCGGCTCGATGGAGATGGCTGGCATGACGCCTTTTTGAGTGACGACGCCGTCTTCACTGACGTTCCAAACGAGATCAAACTCATTGAGGTTGGTGAATCCGAACTCGTTGGTGACTTTGACCTTTCCTTCTTTAAGGTCGTCTGCCTTGAAGTCAACCTGCTGATAAACCTTCTTGACCTCAAGGAGCTTCGGAGTGATCTGCCTGTCGGGAGTGGTTACACCGTTGCAGCAGAAGTTGCCGTCGTTCGGGGTGTCATCGTAGTCTCCGCCATAGGCGAAGTACCACTTGCGTTGGCCGTCGGGACCGGGATCTTCGTCCGAATACTTGCGCAGACCTTGGTCGACCCAGTCCCAAATGCATCCGCCCATCATGCCCGGAGCGGACTCAATGACGTCCCAATATTCCTTCAGGTTGCCGATTGCATTGCCCATCGCGTGGGCGTATTCGCAGATGAAGAACGGCTTTGGCGACGTGCGTTTGGCCACCTGCTGGAGCCAATCGACGCCAGGATACATGACGCTGTCCACGTCGGCCACTTCGTTCATTCGTTCGTAGTGGATCGGCCTGGATTTGTCGAGGTCGCGGACAGCTTTGGCAGAAGCCTCAAAGCAAACGCCGCTGCCGGCTTCATTTCCAAGAGACCACATGACGACGCTTGGATGGTTTCTGTCCCTGATCACCATACGGACGGTTCGGTCCACAGTGGCATCCGTCCATTCGGGTTTGTTCCCAAGCGTGTAGTCCAGATCGTAGCCCATGCCGTGCGATTCGACATTCGCCTCGTCAATGACGTAGATGCCGTACTCGTCGCACAGATCATACATCTTCTCGTCGTTCGGGTAGTGGCTCATGCGCAGGGCGTTGATGTTGTAGCGCTTGAACATCTGCACGTCTTTCAGCATCAGGTCGCGAGAGACGGTCCTTCCCGTGTCCATGTCGTGCTCATGCCTGTTCACGCCTTTCAACCGAACGGGCTTGCCGTTGATCTTGAACACGCTGTCGACGATTTGGACCTTTCGGAATCCGATCTTGAAGGGCACCGATTCCACAATTTTGCCGTTTTGATCCTTCAGCGTGAGAAGCGCGGTGTAGCGGTACGGATCCTCTGCCGACCATTTCCGTGGATGCGGAACCGATGTGTTTAGCGTGATCTTGCCTTCTTGTTTCGGCGATAGCGGGCTAGAATCTCCTGACGCCAGGTAAGGGGCTTTAATGGTTCGTCCGCTCGCATCATAGAGGCTAAGCTCAACCTTGGCCGCCCTCTGCGTTTCGGCGTCGCGGTTCTCGATCATCACGTTGACGGTCAGATTCGAATCGACGAACAGGATATCGAAATCGGTCTTGAACTCAAAATCGCGGATGTGCAGTTTCGGCTTGCTTTCTAGCCAGACATCGCGGAAGATGCCGCTATAGCGGAACATGTCCTGGTCCTCAAGGTAGCTGCCGTCGCACCACCTGTAGACCTTGGCCGCGACTGTGTTCTTTCCCGGCTTTAGGTAAGGTGAGATGTCGAAAACGGCTGGCAGCTTGCTGTCCTTGCTGAAGCCGACTTCCTTGCCGTTGATCCACAAATAGAAGAAGCTATAGACGCCGCCGAACTGGATGTTGACTTGGCGGCCGTTCCACGATTCGGGCAGTTCGAACTCCCGCTTATAGCATCCGACGGGGTTGTAGTCGTGCGGGATTAACGGCGGCCTTGCTGGATGCGGATAGGTGACATTGGTGTAGATCGGGATGCCGTAGCCCTTCATTTCCCAGCATGACGGAACCGGAATCGTCGACCACTTGGCCAGATCATATCCGTCCTTTTCAAAGCCTTCAGGCGCATCGGCTGGCTTGCCGGCCCATCGGAAGCTCCAGTCTCCGTTCAGGCTGATTCGGTTTTCTCCGCCTTTCAGCGCCGATTGGTCGTCCGGATAGCTAAGGAATGTGGCACGGGCAGGCTCCTTGTTCTTTCCGAGGAGAGCCGGGTTCTCCCAGTCCATTCGGGTCGTTTCAAACTGGGCGAAGGATAGAACAGTAAGAAGAACAGCGGTTGTCATCTTAGATGCAATTCTACGCTATCTCTGACCTTCTTGCCTTTACAATTGCGAAGATGCGTTGTGAGATGTTCTGTAAACCGCACAACTCGCGCAATCTGTGAAGAATCTGAACTCAAACGGAACAGATGCGCCTGTTTGGGAGTAACCTGTAGGAGCAATGACTCTACCCCCGATCATCCAAGGCGGCATGGGCGTGGCAGTGTCGCGCTGGCCGCTGGCCAAAGCCGTATCTACTGTTGGCCAAATAGGTGTTGTTTCCGGCACCGCTCTCGACAGTGTGCTTGCCCGGAACCTTCAGCAAGGCGACACTGGCGGCCACATTCAAAGAGCTCTAGCGCACTTTCCGGTCTGCGAGATGGCCCAGCGCGTTTACGAACGCTATTTCGTGGACGGCGGCAAGAAAGAAGGGCAACCCTTCAAAGCCGTGCCGGTGCATCAAGTCGAACCAACCAGAGCATCAGTCGAACTCACGATTGTGGCGAACTTCGTCGAGGTATTCCTTGCGAAGGAAGGACACGACGGCTTAATCGGCATCAACTATCTGGAGAAAATCCAGTTGCCGACGCTTCCGTCGCTGATTGGGGCGATGGCCGCGGGCGTTCACTTCGTGATGATGGGCGCTGGGATCCCAAGGGCGATCCCTGGCATCATGGACAATCTTGCGCAGGGATTAGCTGTTGAGTTGCCGCTCGATGTCGAGCAATCCGGCAAGCAATCGTTCACGATGAAACTCGACCCGGCCGAGTACGTGCCAGGCATCGAATTGCATCGGCCTCAGTTCTTTGCGATCATTTCTTCGTCTTCGTTGGCGATGACGCTTGCGCGCAAAGCCACTGGCAAGGTCGACGGCTTCATCGTCGAAGGAGCAACAGCAGGCGGGCACAATGCGCCTCCGCGCGGAGCGATGCAGCTTGACGAAATCGGGCAGCCGATTTATGGAGAACGAGACATCCCAGACATGGCTCAGATCCGAGATCTTGGCTTGCCTTTCTATATGGCTGGCCAGTATGGATCGCCGGAGAAGCTGCAGCAAGCACTTGAGATGGGTGCGTCCGGCGTTCAGGTAGGCACTGCTTTCGCGTTTTGCGAAGAGTCGGGGATGCGAGCAGATTTGAAACGTGAGGCCATTCAAGCTAGCCGAGAAGGCAAGCTCAGCGTATTTACCGATCCGCTCGTTTCGCCAACCGGTTTTCCGTTCAAAGTATTGCAACTTGCGGGAACGCTTTCTGATCCTTGCATCTATGGAGGCAGAGAGCGACTTTGCGATGTTGGGCTTCTCCGACATTACTACCTTAAAGAGGACGGGAAGATCGGTTATCGATGCCCGGCTGAGCCAATTGAGGACTATGTCGCAAAGGGCGGGACGGTCGAAGATACAAAAGGCAGAGCTTGCATCTGCAATGGACTTTCGGCCACTGTCGGCATCGCTCAAACCCGCAGGTCGGGATATACGGAAGATCCGATCGTTACTGCTGGCGACGATGCTGCCGATATTGCCAAGCTGATTCCAGAAGGGAAGGACAGCTATACGGCTGCCGACGTTGTGAAGTATTTGCTAGGCTAACATAAGAAAAACCCCTCGGAGCATGACTCCTGAGGGGCTTTATTGTGCCTGATTTATTCGCTTGGGACGGACTCAGACTCATCAATCGGTTTGCCGTTCATCAGATATTATCTATCTACGTTCGCAGAGTCTGTTGCATTGTGTCTATTAGCGGGACCGTAGCCGCGGGATGCTTTGTCCCCGCGTCTTCTTGCTTGTTTGCTTGAACTCAAGCTTTAGCGATAGGCTTTGCCAGCAGGTTGCTAGCGCTACCTGGGCATATCTCTCCCAAACACAGTGGCACAGGCTCTGCGAACGTGGAGGGATAGGGGAAGGGGAATATAATGGGAGGCTGAGAACGATAGGTTTCGTGCTTACATACGATCCTAGCTCAAAGTACTCCACGAAAAAACCCAGAGGTCTCCAAGTATCCCGCAGGAATTGCCCTCTCCCTTTATATGGGAGAGGGCTGTTAGATTTATTAGTAAGCCTGCTTACCCATTACCGAGCCAGCAGCTAGTCCTGTCCATGTGGTGCGGCTTCAGCTGCCAGTCGTCTCATCTTGCTGTTCTTATAGCCATAAGCAAAATAGATGATGATTCCAATTAAGAGCCACACAAGCAGCCGCCACCAGTTGGCCAAGGGAAGCGCGAACATAAGTCCAACGCAGAAAATGATTCCGAGAATCGGAACAACCGGGGACCCAGCGACTTTGAATGGTCTCTCTGCATCAGGATTCGTTTTACGCATCACAAGCACCGAGGCGCAGACAATTGCGAAGGCAAAGAGCGTGCCTATGTTCACCATGTCGGCGAGCAGACCGAGAGGGAACAGAGAAGACATCAGCGCCACGAATAGTCCGGTCAGCGCTGTAGATTTCCACGGGGTTTTGTACTTCTCGTGAACCGCTCCGAAGAATGAAGAGGGAAGCAGACCGTCGCGAGACAGAGCCAGCATCACACGAGGCAGAGACAGCATCAAAACCAGTAGCACCGATGTCATGCCCGTCAATGCGCCGAGAGCGATGATGCCGTGAGTCCAAGTCAGACCAGCGAGGTTGAACGCTTCCGCCACTGGCGCTTTCTGGAACTTGATTTGGGCTGCTTCAGATAGGTGCTGATAGTCAATCATTCCCGAAATGACGAACGCAACGGCAAGGTACAGAACGGTGCAGATGATGAGCGAAGCAACAATGCCGATGGGCACGTCGCGCTTTGGATTTTTCGCTTCTTCTGCGTGAGTAGAGACCGAGTCGAAGCCGATAAAGGCGAAGAAGACAATCGCCGCTCCAGCAATGACTCCGTGCGGCTTCCCACCAATTTCCACGCCCATAATCGGATGGCCGAAGATGCTGAGACCAGACCAGCCAAAGGGAGCGAAGTCCTTCATGTTGGCCAAGTCGAAGCAAAAAGCGCCGACCGCAATGACAATAAGCACGACAGTAACCTTGATGACCACCATCAAAGTGTTAACCCATGCGCTTTCTTTAATGCCCTTAATAAGGATCGCCGCTACGATGGCGGAGATGATGAGAGCAGGCAGATTGATGAAAGCTCCTGACTGCACAAAACCTGTCTTCTCGGTGTAATTGATCGGCGAATCCGCGATTGCTGGAAAAAGATGGATATTAAAGATACTAAGGAAGCTTTGAAAATATCCAGACCACGCATTTGCCACCGCAGATGATGCCATTGAATATTCCAGAACTAGGTCCCATCCAATGATCCATGCAAACAGCTCACCGAGTGTGGCGCTTGCATAGGTGTAAGCCGAACCGGCAACAGGAACCATCGAAGCAAATTCCGCATAACAAAGCGCTGCGAGAACGCAGGCAATACCGGCAACAATGAAGGACACGGTTAACGCTGGACCTGCCGTTGCGATTCCTTGTCCTATGATCGTGAAGATGCCTGCACCGATGATGCAACCCACGCCGAGACTGGTGAGACCTACCGGCCCAAGAATGCGCCTTAACCGGTTCTCGCCCTTCATCTCCTCTAACAGGAGCGACAGCGGCTTGCGCGCGAACAATTGCGATGGCATGATTAACCTCCAAATCCCAAGCAACGAACGGCCGCTCCGTCGAGGCCGAATCCCTTCACCATCGTCAGGACTTGGGCGCGGGTTTACCCGATTCCCAGGCGTTTATGCTAGGGTATCGGCGGTTTGCATAAATAGATCGCCATGGGTCCGCTCTTCGCCGCGTATCTAACGGATCTGATTCCGTTCGGCAAGAAGCAGACATCTCCTTTCTTGATTTGCGTGTCCGTTCCATTGGTTGACATCAGACCTTTGCCTTCAACAACGACTTGTATGCTGTAAAAACCGTCTAGTTCCATTTCTATATGGCCGTCAATGTCGAGACGGTCGAGAATGAATCGGTCGGTTTGCTCAGATCCTATGATCCTGCGAAAGCTGCAGCCAATTGGCGATTTCAACTCGGACCCGCACATCAGCGTTCTCGACTGAAGTTCGTTTAGCGTCAACCCTTCATATTGAAAGCATCTAAGTCCGACTTCAGGAGACAACGGTCCCCACATGTCTTGTTCGGTTAGGCATGTGTCCGCGCACTTGGCTTCTGGCTGCACCACCCAATCGCTGGGTTCTTGAATCTCGAGAAGAAAGACGCCTGGACCGATGGCATGTGGCAAACGGCCAGGGATGAGCCATACGTCCCCTTTGCGCGCCGGAACCTTGTGGAGCATCGATTCCATACCTTGGGTGTCTTGGTTCTCAACGGCTTCTTTAAAGTCCTCTTCTCGGATTCCAGGTTTGAATCCCATGAGGAGGAAGGGGTCTTGGCCGTTCACTTTTCGAGTGTCAAGGATTGCCCAGGCTTCGGTCTTTCCGCGATCGCTGCCGTAATACTCCTTAGCAAACTCGACGTTGGGATGGCATTGGATGGGCAAGCGCACTGCCGAATCAAGGTATTTGCAGAGGATATCGAGTTCTGGAGTCCTTTGCGAGCCGAGGTAGCCGACCGGATTGGACCTAAGCAAGTCTTGGAAAAGAGTCCCCGTTCCCTTAACGCGGCTCAGCCCTTCAAGTGGTCCGGTTGAGCGCTCGCCGTTTACCGCAAGCACCGTTGATGCAAGCCAATCTTCAGGGAAATGGCCATCCTCAGGACTTCGGTTGCCTACAAAATGATCAAGCAGAAGGCCTCCAGTATAGCAACGCCAAACTCGGTTATGGGCGAATGTAATCGGTTGATGAGGACTCGGATGGCACATGACTACGATATTAGCCAAAATATCTTACAATGTGACCTATCTGGCAGCACATTTTGTTCCTATGGTGCCAAGATAGATCTTAGGTGAAGCGTATGGTTGCAGTCGCTCGGTTGGAGAGTCAGGTAGTCGATTTGCTTGAAGAAAAGAGCCGGATGAAGCGCTTGGACGGCTGGTTCTTGGTTCAAGAGATCCGCATGAAGAAACTGCAGCAGATTCGGATGCTCGATGTTGTCATTGAACGATCTGAAGTCCAGTCTGAGTTGCTCATAGATACTTGCCGAGAGCTGCCTCTCAGCATTTCGCCCAACGCGGTGTTTGCGGGCAACCAAGACGACTCCTTTGCCCGGACCTATGCGCTGATTAATCCTGAGTTCCGCGTGGAATCGTTCGCTGGCTATTGCGATCCGATGGCCGTCTATGGCGACATCGAACCTGACGACTCGCTCGGGTTGACGTCTTCCAGGATAAATCAGGTGCGCGACTTCTGGGCGGCAGAGGAATATGCACAAGCCCTTTCAAAAGTCTACGAGTCGACCGGCTTGGAGACCCAAGAGGTCGTCTACTTCGTTGAGCAAGTCACGGGTCATACCGTTGCCGACTTCGGACGGGCTCTTGCATTCGGAATCGAACCGCTCATTGCGAGAGCAGAGTCCCTGGGAACGGCGTATGGCCGTTCGATGGCTCGGTCTCTGCGGGCTTCGGTGGTTTTAGCGGAAAGGTATTCGAAGTTAGCCGCCAATATGGCTTCCCAAGAGCCAGATCCCTTGCGCAAATTGGAGCTGGTGCGAATCGCCGAAACGTGCGCTCGAGTGCCGATGCATGAAGCAAGAAACCTCTATGAGGCGATGCAGAGCTTCATCCTGCTCTGGATGGCGATGGCGCTTGAGCAGAGTCCCAATCCTTATGCCTTCAGTGTCGGCAATCTCGACCGAATCCTTGCTCCGTTCCAAGCTTTTGAGCCTATATCTGAAGAGGAGGCTATCGGCCTAACGCGCCACTTCTTGAGCTTGTTCTGTGTTGGAGATCGGAACTGGGCGATCAGCCAGAACATTATGGTCGGCGGCCGCGATGAGGATGGAAACGACCTCACGAATCCAATGACCAAGATCGTTTTGGAGGCTTTTAGAAAGAACAATACGCCCCAGCCTGCGCTGTCGATCAAACTGCACAAGGACACGCCTTCTGATCTTTATCGTTGGATGGAGCCGTTTTTCACCGTGCCGGGAAGCGTTACACCGAGCTTCTTCAACGACGATGTCTTATTTGATGTCCTTCGACGGAAGGGCATTGCCGAACAGGATCTGCCGAACTACGGCATTGCCGGCTGCCAAGAGCCCTTGATCAAAGGCAAGGAATCGGGCAATACCACCAACTCGTGGCTGAACCTCGCTAAGATTCTAGAGCTGACCATTCACGGCGGCATGAGTGCAATCAGCGATCGCCAAATCGGCTTAAGCTATGCCGAGTTGGGGTTGGACTCATTGAATCCGTGCGGCAACCTTCCACGCTTGCGCAAGGCTTTCTATAAGCATCTTGACTACTTCCTAGCAAGAATGAAGAATGCCGCAAATGGTTGTACCGAAGCGCTTAGCCTGCTGCCGGTGCCGTTCCTGTCGGCGTTCATGGGCGGATTGGAATCGGGAATCGACATGCGCGACACATCGGCGCAGGGAACGAAATACAACGCTTCAGGATGCCTGATCCACGGCTTAAGCGTTGTGGCAGACAGCTTTTCGGCATTAGACTCGCTTAACGCTGAGTCACTGGCGTTCTTGCCTGAAGCACTAGGTTCGAACTTTGCATCAATGCCTGAGATTCGTTACAAACTGCTGGCCGCACCGAAGTACGGAAACGATCGCTCTTCATCCGATGTCGAAGCCGCCGAGATTGCTCGCCGCGTCTCGTCGGCCGTTTTGAGTCTGAGGAACCCGTGGGGCAACCCGTTCTTGCCTGACTGGAGCACGCCCAGCACGCACCTGCTGTACGGTTATTGGGTCGGCGCGACGCCCGATGGACGCTATGCACGGTCGCCATTAGGTTACGGCATCGATCCGATCCCAGGTATGGCTTCACACGGCCTGCCTCCGAGGGTGATGAGTATGCACTCGTTGGCGTATGGCGATTTCGTCGGCGGATATGCCTCGCATCTTGGATTCGACCCCGACATGCTGACTGGAGCAAAGTCGCTTGGTATGATGGAAGCCTTGAGACGCTATGTTTTCGATCCGGTTTTTGGCTTCAGTGGCGGCAAGGGCGGATTCTATCTCTATTTGAACGTCGATACCGCGGAGCATTTGCGTCAGATTCTGCAGAATCCGAAGGAGTTGGTGCCTGGCGGCATCTACATCATGCGGATCCACGGCACGTTCGTGAACTTCCTGGACCTTTCGCCGGCGATTCAAGAAGACATCATCAATCGTCTCGATCCGGCGTCCACGAGCGTGGCTTAGGTTGATGTTGCGCGTTCTGAGCACTGGGTTTTCGCTTGGTGTTGACGGTCCGGGTTTGCGTCTGGTCGTCTATTTGAAGGGCTGCAACCTGAAGTGTCCATGGTGCGCCGCTCCGGAGTCCTGGCGGCCCGAGCCCGAAGTGTTGTTCTATCCGGATCGCGCCGACGATCCTGCTTCCGTTCCTTCTTTGTGTCCGCACGGAGCGGTTGTGTTCGACGGCTTGGTCTTGACTCGATCGATCGATGTCTGTTTGAGTTGCGTTGGCCGCGAGTGTTTGGAGAGTGGGCATCCTTCTTTCGAATTGGTTGGTTCGACCATGTCTATTACAGAGCTGGTCACCTTGGCTGACCGCTATCGGCCATTTATCGGTTCGAACGGCGGCGTGACGATTGGCGGCGGGGAACCGACGTTGCAGTTCCATGAGTTGCTTTCTTTGCTGGCTTCTTTGAAGTCCGCCGGATTTCACACGGCTGTCGAGACCAACGGCACGCATCCCGATCTGCCGTCGCTGTTTGAGTTGATCGACCTGTTATATATCGACCTGAAGCAACCGGATCCTTCAGCATATGACGGATCTGGTGTCCTTTCAAATGTTCGGTCTCGGTTTGAGTCCGGTCTCGGTATGGTTGTCAGGATTCCGTTGGTCGATGGCTTCAATGCCGATGCGTTATTTGGACCGGTCTTGGCCTCGATTGGTCCTTTGAATGTAGAGGTTCTGCCATATCATCAGCGCGGGAATGCAAAATGGCTTGCTTGCGGGCGGGCTATGCCGAGTGGCTCATTGCGCGTGCCGGCGGATCCTATTGTTCAGAGGTTGAAGACCGAGCTACGATCTCTCGGGCTTAGAATCATTTGACGTGCCGCCTGGAAGGCGGAGCTCCCAGTTACTGGACTCCTATTCACGACTGTCCATGCCACCACGATCCTAAGGTGCTAAACGGATACGGAAACACTTAGCGAATCGGATACTCGATATGCAAGCCGTCGTCAGATACGTGGTTTTGGACATAGGAGTAGTCAAGCCTGACTGTCTCCACCGTCTGGCGGCTATTCGCATTGACAACCGTTAGGATGGTGTTGTCGCCGAGTCTATTGCTCGAACTAAACACAACCTTTTCCGTATGAGGGGCTACCGATTGGCTTAGGCCTGGAGGGCCGCTTCTTGACAGCGTAACTCGAATCGGATAGCTCGCGTTGTTTCTTAGGCTGACGGCGAAGTGGTATTCCCTCGATCCAAAGATAAAGGCGATGCCGCTAAGAACACAGAGGCCAAGCAGGACCGCTGCCAGGCCGAAAACCTGTTTTGCCGTTTTGCTCATTGCTCTGACCCTTCAACTGGCTTGAGAGGAACTTCATTTGCGTTCTGGCATTCGCCGTCTTCGAAGTGGTAGTGCTCATTGGTGGCATTGCTGAACGTTGCGATGTGTTGAGGTTCGTAGTGGTGGGGTTTGCTCGGGGAGAAGTATCCGTAGGCGACGGCATAATCGTAGTTGCCTCGATCCAGTGGCAAGGGAGTTAGGACTCCGGTTAGGCGATGCTTCTTGATCCAGTATTCTGCTTTTGCACGAGTACTGAACACGCCGCTGGTTGTTAGTCGCGGCGAACCTGAAAATACCCAAATCCACTTTGTTGTTTCCTTTTCACTCATACCTTGTTCTTATACCAAATTACCGTTCGATAAAGTGCTGAAGCAAAGCAACTTTATATTGGTCGATGGGCTTTCGTGGGGGAAAGACCCGACGCTGGCATTGTTGACAGGCTATGAACTCGGCCGAAGTGGAACAACAAGACTAGGCAGTTTGGCAACGACCAAGCTGTTTCAGGGCTTTTGGAATGCTGAACGGCGAAGTATTTATAACGGAAGGACTCATCACCCAAGATCAGCTTAAGATGGCAGTCGACAAGCAGCGCGAGCTTGGGGGCAATGATCCGATTGCGCGCGTGCTCGTCAGCATGGGCTTTATCCAAGAGCGAGACCGTGTCCGTTGCCTAGGTAAGATTTGGGGCATTCCTTACGTCGACATCGCCGACAAGTTCCCGCCCAATGAGGTTCTTCAGATCATCTCGCCGCAGCTTGCGAAGCGATTCAAGGCCATTCCGCTAGAGCACGAAGCCAACAAGCTGGTAGTGGCGATGGCGAATCCGCTCGACATCTTCGTCATCGACGAGCTGCGATTAACCACCGGACTTGAGATCGACCCCGTCATCGCCGTCGAGGACGACCTCAACCAAGCCCTTGCGAACCTCTATAAAATCGATCTGAACGTCAACGACGCGCTGACCAATGTGATGCGCGACTTCGACGGTGAAATCGAGGTCGGCAAGATCGAGGACGAGGAACTGAGCGAAGCCGAGCTTCGGGAGATGGGCGAAGATGCGCCGATCATCCGACTTGCGAACCTCATCATCAACCAAGCCGTCCTTGATAAAGCCAGCGACATCCACATTGAGCCGGGCAAGGATGGCATTCGAGTTCGGTATCGCGTGGACGGCGTCATGCTTGAGACCATGAAGCTGCCCCGTAAAGTCACTGCTCCGCTGACTTCGCGCTTCAAGATCATGTCCGACATGGATATTGCCGAGAAGAGAGCGCCGCAGGACAACCGAATCAGCGCGACCATCCAAGGCAAGGAATACGACTTCCGCGTCTCGACTCTGCCGATTGCCTATGGCGAAAAGATCGTTCTGCGCGTTTTGGACAAAGGCGGCATCAACGTCGGCCTCTCGAAACTGGGATTTCTGCCGCACAACCTTAAGACCGTCGAGGACATGTGCTCGAAGAGCTATGGCATCATCCTCGTCACAGGCCCCACCGGTTCGGGCAAATCGACGACGCTTTACTCGATTCTGAACAAGATAAACACGGGTCAAAACAACATTATCACGATTGAGGATCCTGTCGAATATGAGCTGGCCGGCATTAACCAGTGCGGCGTCAATGTTCGAGCAGGAATGACCTTCGCTGCCGGTCTAAGGGCGATGCTTCGGCAAGACCCAGATGTGATCATGGTTGGCGAGATGCGCGACCATGAGACTTCCACAATCGCTATGGAGGCCGCACTCACTGGCCACTTGGTTTTGTCAACGCTACACACGAACGATGCGCCGTCCGCGCCGACTCGGCTTATCGATATGGGTGTCGAGCCATTTTTGATTTCATCGTCTATCATCGGCGTACTGGCTCAGCGGCTTGTCCGCATGATCTGCCCGGCTTGCAAGGAAGCCTATCCGGCGACTCGCGAGAGCTTGCTGCGGTATGGATTCCCAATTCCGGACGAGATCGGCGCGGAGACCGCAGGCGAACTCACGCTCTTCCGCGGAGTCGGTTGCGAGAAGTGCAAGAACACAGGCTACAAGGGAAGAACAGGCGTACACGAGCTGCTTCTGATGACTGATGACGTGAAAGACAAGGTTCTGGAAAAGTCGCCGTCGCACATCATCCGAGGGCTCGGCATACAGAACGGCATGAAGACCCTTCAGGTGGACGCCGTTCAAAAGATACTGATGGGCATCACTTCAGTCGACGAAGTGCTGAGGGTGATCTATGCGTAGTCTGAGAACCCCCATCGCATATACCGATTATCTAACTTACGGGAGTCACGTTTAATGTCCGCAGCGCCACTTTACGCTAGTAATGACGCAATCGACGCCTTGATGGGTAAGATCACCGATCTTGCCGTATTGCCCCACGTCGTTTATCGAGTCATCGAGATGTCGGGGTCGACCGATTGCGCCGTCTGCGATATAGGGCAGGTCATTGCCGTTGACCCAGGATTTTCCAGCAAAGTGCTGAGCTTGGCCAACTCGGCTTACTATGGCTTGCCGCGTAAAGTCACGTCGATCAAAGAAGCCATTTCCTTCCTAGGATTCCGTCAGATTCGCAGTTTGGCGATGACCGTCGGCGTCTACGACATGTTCGCAGGCAAGAACGACGAGAACTCGCTGAGAAGGCGGGCATGGTGGCGGCATTCCGTCGATACGGCGGTTTGTGCAAAGTATCTTGCGAGCCGATGCCGCAATGTCAATCCTGAAGACGCCTACACCACCGGTTTGATTCACTTGATCGGCAAGTCTCTTCTAGATCGGTTCGGCGTTGGCGAGTATCGCCTGGTGGAAGCCCTGATGGAGAGAGGTGCCCTAGATGTTCAAGCAGAAATGGCTGTCTATAAGTGTTCGCACATCGAGGTCGCCATGGCTTGCGCGGAGAAATGGGGATTTCCTGAGTCGCTCGTGCGAGGACTGAACTATTTGGAGCCGGTCAACGTGGGCGAACCGGATTGCGAACTTCGATCCATTGTCGTCATCAGCAACCTCATTTCGGATTACGCCATTAAGGGAAAGGTGGAGGACACTGACACCGAGGTTCGGACTCTCCCATTATGGGCTACCGATGTTTTGGGTCTTGAGCTTAGCCAGATACCGAATGTATTGGCTGATGGAATGCAGGCCATCGCAAACACAGCATCATTAAGCATTTAGGTGCAGTTATGGCAAACGATTTTAATTGGAACAACGTTATCAAAGAAAATGAGGGACCGAATCCTGCCAAGGAAGAGGGTTTGATTATCGATCCGCGAAATGGCGAACTCGTCTCGCCTCCGCCGGTCCAGCCAAACCTTCCCAACCGTGAAGGAGACGCTGCGACCTATAAGCCAGCCTTTGTGCCTCAATCCGTTCACGATATCAAGCTGACCGACAAGTTCGAGTCCGGCACCGATATCACGATGACGACGTGCGAGATCAACGACCAGTGCGAGCCGATCGGCGACACGCATATCGACGAGCTCCTACGAATGGCCATCGAGCGAAAGGCAAGCGACATCCACTTGACGGTTGGTTTGCCGCCAATGGTGCGCGTAGATGGCGAAATTGTGCCTTTGCCGTTCAAGCCGCTCAGCGCTCCTGAAACGCGCAGACTGGTCTATGACACTCTCACCGACGAGAACATACAGAAGTTCGAACAGACGCACGAACTGGACTTCGGCTACAGCGTTAAGGGACTAGCCCGATTCCGTTTTAACGTCTACATGCAGCGAAACAGCGTAGCCGGCGCGCTTCGCGTTATCCCGACTAAAATCCCCTCGTTTGACTCGCTGGGATTGCCGCCGGTGATACGCGAAATATCCAAACGATCTTCAGGCTTGGTTTTGGTGACCGGACCGACTGGATCGGGAAAGTCGACGACCATCGCCACGATGATCGACGATATCAACGATACGCGCAACGGCCACATCATGACGATCGAGGATCCAATTGAGTACCTGCACTCGCATAAGAAGTGCATGGTGAACCAAAGGGAACTCCACGCCGACACCTATTCGTTCCACAACGCGCTTCGGGCGGTTCTTCGTGAAGACCCGGACATCATCCTGGTCGGCGAGTTGCGCGACCTCGAAACGATTGAGGCGGCTTTGACGTTGGCAGAAACCGGCCACCTGGTGTTCGGAACGCTCCACACGCGAAACGCGCCAGCCACCATCGACCGCGTCATCGACGTTTTCCCAAGCGATCAGCAAGATCAGATTCGCGTGTTGCTGGGCAATACCCTAGAAGGCGTCGTTTCGCAGCAGCTGCTTCCAAGACTTGGCGGCGGCAGATGCGGTTCGTTCGAGATCATGATCGGCACGCCTGCCATCAAGAACCTGATCCGCGAAGGCAAAACCCACCAGATGTATTCGGTTATTGAAACTTCCGCGCAACTGGGCATGCAGACGATGGACCGATCTCTGGCTGACCTGTTCCGCATCGGTTATTGCGCCTATGAGGAGTGTCTGATGCGCGCCGTGGATAAGGAGACGATGTCTCGATTGGCTAAGGGCGCGTAGCTTTTCGCTTGCGCATAAGCAAACTTCCGATTGCGACGGTAAGGGCTGCCATTCCTGCGGGTTCGGGAACGGGCACCATCATCGTTCTGTAGCCTGATCCTGCCTTGTTACCATAGCCGTTCAGGGCAGAATTCGGATCGTTGGAGCCTTGAGCCGTTGGCTGGCCTTGGGCCATGTTGTTAACGGCTCCTTCTAGCGAACCGGTCGAACCACCTGCGAAGGCTGCGGTTCCGATGACCGTTAATCCAATTGTGAGTCCAAAGTATTTATTCATGGGGGAGTCTCCAAGCGCGCCTGTAGCAAAGGTTGCGCCATTGCGCGAGGAGACTCTAAAAGCAAGCACTATTGCTTAGGCTCTAGGAGCCATACGGCGCAATCGCCGAGATTGCGGAAGCGTACATTGATATCCTGTTTCATGCCGCCCGATATCGTATCGACTGCCGGAGAGGTGCCGCCTAGGTGCTTGATCTCGTACTCTTTGCCAACCTTCAATCCCGGCAGACGAAGCTTCAAATCCAGGTCCGCTGTTCCGTTTTGGAACGCAAACAGGAGGGACTTTCCAGACTTGCGATCGACGTAAAGCGCTGCTTGGGGCTTCGGCTCCCACGTGTTTGACAAGTGATAAACATCTGCGTGATGAAGCATCGGCCTTATCGACTTGTATATCGCCACAGCTTTGGCGAACTGCGCGGTTGCTTCCTCAGAGATGTTGTCGATGTGACCGGAAACCCCAAAGTGGCCCATCATCCGAAGGAGGAACTGTGCCTCTTCGGTCAGATTCGGGTCGTTGGGTCTTGCGCCGCAGGTCCAATGCGAGCTGAGCGCCGGCGGCATGCTGAACGTTGCTCCCATCAAGTAGGTTACGCTGTCCTCGTGTTCGATGCCATCTGTCGTCCAGTGGGTGTCCGTGTGGGCGATCGCCGAATAGTCTTGTCGAAGCGACCCGCTTGAGCAGTTCTCGACGATGAGCGCGGGATACGTCTTTCGGATGTATTTCCAGAGTGCGATCAAACCTTTGTAGTGGCCGATGAGAGGACTGTCGGGAATCTGGCTGTCGTCGATGTAAGGATCGACATTCATGTCCATCTTGATGTAGTCGAGTTTGTAGCGCGTCATCAAGTTGTCGATTTGAGCCTTGGCCCACTCGATAACTTCCGGTTTGCCAAAGTTGAGCATGTCGCGTTTGCCGACCTGCTCGCCTTTTGCGTCCTTCATGAACCAATCCGGGTGTTCTTTAGCAACTGGCGACGATGGATGGGCGCATTCGATTTCAATCCACATGCCGAACTTCATTCCGGTATCGCGAGTTGCTTTCTCGATTTCTTCGATACCGTTCGGCAGCCTTTTCTTGTGAATCGTCCAGTCGCCGAGTCCTTCGATCCATTCCGTCGTGTTGTAGGTTCCGCCATACCATCCGGCATCTACAACATATTGCTCGCAACCGGCGGCGGCAGCTCGTTTTATGGAGTCCAGCATAACGGGCACTTTGAGATCGTCGAAGTCGGTGTACCAAGTGTTGTATTGGATTACCGGCCAGTTGGGACCAAGATCACGAACCAGATGTTCTTGGGCGAATCGGATCAGCGGCTGGCAACCGTAATCCCAATGACCTTCGAACCGAGCGGACAAAACGCCAGGAACCGGCATGCCGGAAATTGTCTCAAATGGCTTGATGCCCGAAGGCGAGGTATCGACGGTGACTTCAATTCCTTCGCCTTTCTTCTTGACTTCAAAGGTCCAGTTGCCCATATAGGCCAGAGCGAGACAGATGCCTTTGTTAGTCTTGTGATTTCGAAGAAACCAGAACGGCCGAACGACGCTGCCGCACCTTCCTCGCCTCTGCTCGCACCGGTATCCATTCTCATCCAGCAAGTACAAAATCGGGAAGTACTCGCGGGCCCAGGTGCTGTTGAAGCGGAACAATACCCAGTCTTCGATGTCGCCGTCAAGAACCGTCTTGAAAGGGGCAATGGTGAGTTTCGGTTCCTTGTCGATCGTCTTACCGGAGTGGACCAAGTCATCGAAATAGGTGAAGGATCTCGGCTCGACCGTCTTCGGAGTGCCGGTTGCCATATCGATTTCAGCTTCAGCCCAATCGGCATGGTCTTCCATGAAACCGTCATCGGTCGTCAATACATCAAGCGAGAACCATTCGAGACCCTCTAGAGAGAAGTCGACTTTCTCGGCGGCCATCCCTTTGCGCATGATGCCGCTCCGGAAAAGGAGTTTTCCGTTCGAGCCTGTTGCCTGGAAGACGACGCCTCCTGTGCCAGGCATTGAGTCGTCGTCAACCCCTACGAGAGTTCTGAACCTCTTGCCGTTTCCATCAACATGTACCGTTAGCGAACTCGTGGCATGGGTTCCGACTCCTTTACTGTATTTCTGGCCGGCAATGGTCATAGGCGCTGCCGTAACTGTCCTTTCGAGGTGGATCTCCTTCCAGGCGTGGCGCAGGTGCGACAGGTCGAGAGAAGAGAGACTAAACGTTTGGTTCATTAGAAAAGCTCCGAAAACAAAGGCATGTATCATGGGGAAATCCAAACGCATTCTACCGTCGGTTTCCGACCTAACGCTAGAGGCAAGCCTGTAAGGTATGTTAGTTTCATGCTTTCCGCGCTTGTTCTTGTTTCAACACTTAACCTAGCCGACCTTCCGTTCGATCCTTCGACGGTCATGTGGTATTCGTCGCCTGCATCGGCATGGATAGAAGCATTGCCGGTTGGCAACGGACGCCTTGGCGCTATGGTTTTCGGCGGAGTGGAGAAGGAACGGATCCAGCTCAATGAAATCAGCATGTGGTCGGGCGGCCCGATGAATGCCGACAACCCAGATGCCTTCGAAGCTCTTGGCCAAATAAGAAAACTGCTTGCAAAAGGGAAGTATCGCGAAGCTCAGGATATGGCCAACCAAAGACTTGTCTGCCAGGGACCGGGAACAAGCGGCGGCGGATCGGCACATTCACAATACGGCAGTTACGAGACGCTGGGCGACCTAAGGATCGAGCAAACATATCCAGGCGAAGCATCCGACTTCAAACGTTCGCTTGACCTTCGAACAGCAATTGCCAAAACTACGTTCACACGTGGCGGGGTGAAGTTCCAGCGCGAAGTGCTTGTCTCCGAAAGACGCCAAGTCATCGTTGTCCGATTGACTGCTAGCGACAAACATGCGATTTCGATATCGGTTTCTCTCGACCGGCCCGAACGGTATGAAGTGAAGGCGGCGGGCAACGAAATCGTGATGGACGGCCATCTTGACAATGGAACCGACGGCAAAGGACTGAAGTATCGGGCTGTTGCGCGAGTTCTTCATGAAGGCGGAAAGCTGACAACGGAATCCAAATCCGTCAAGGTCGACCGCGCAAACGCCGTGACGATTCTGGTTGGAGCGGGAACTGAGTTCAAGCTCGACGGCGGAAAGGACCGGCGAGGCAATCCGTATGCGGAACTCATCGAAGCTGATCTCAAGGCTGCCGAGAAGATGAGCTATAACCAACTTAGGCTCAGCGGCATCGGCCAGCATAAAATGTGGTTTGACCGTGTCAATCTTGAATTGGGCCAGTCGGAAAACTCTAAGTTGCCGACCAATGAACGGCTTGTGAGGTTCGCGAAAGGAGAAAGCGATCCTGCTCTAGCCGCTCTTTTCTTCCAGTACGGCCGTTACTTGATGATATGCTCATCGCGACCGGGTTTCTTGCCGGCTAACTTGCAGGGAATCTGGGCAGACACCGTTCAGACGCCTTGGAATGGAGACTATCACACTGACATCAACGTCCAGATGAACTACTGGTTGCCCGATGTGGCCGGATTGCCTGAGTGCTTCGAGCCTTTGACTGACTTGGTAGAGTCTCTCATCGAGAACGGAGCCAAGACCGCCAAGGTCCACTACGGCGCACGAGGCTGGACCGTCCATACGGTTACCAATGTTTGGGGATTCACTTCGCCAGGCGAACATCCAAGCTGGGGGATGACGCCAACGAGCGGCCCGTGGCTCATCAATAATCTGTGGGATCACTACCTATTCACCCAGGATATTCGCTATCTCAACCGAATTTGGCCGATTCTCAAAGGCTCGGCGGAGTTTTGCCTCGACTGGCTTGTTGAAGATCCGAAGACCAAAAAGCTGGTCAGCGGACCTGCTACCTCGCCCGAGAACGCTTTCAAAGCCCCCGATGGTTCAGTTGTCTCGATGAGCATGGGGCCATCGATCGACCAGTTCTTGATAAGCGAGGTGTTCCAAGACACTCTCGATGCAGCAGCCATCCTCAAGGTAAGTGATCCTGTAATCGCCGAGATCAAACAGGCTAAAGCGAAGCTCTTGATGCCGAAGGTAGGAAAGGACGGAAGGCTGATGGAATGGGCTCAGGAATACGAGGAGGTCGAACCGCACCATCGGCATGTGTCTCACCTAGTCGGCTTGCATCCAGGCCGCCAGATCACAGTAGACGGCACGCCTGAGCTGTTCGAGGCGGCAATGAAATCCCTGGATGTGCGCGGCGATTCAAGCACCGGCTGGTCGATGGCTTGGAAGATTAACTTCTGGGCGCGGCTTAAGGACGGCAATCGAGCTTATCGGCTGATTCGAAGCCTTATCAAGCCGACCGGCATGACCGGATTCGACTACACCGGCGGCGGCGGACTCTATCCGAATCTTTTCGACGCCCATCCTCCGTTCCAGATCGACGGCAACTTCGGCGGCGCGGCCGGCATCGCTGAGATGCTTGTTCAATCCCATGCAGGCTATATCGAGCTGTTGCCTGCTTTGCCTAAGGAATGGCCAACAGGCAGCGTCAAGGGATTACGCTTGCGCGGCGGGTTTACTCTCGACATGTCGTGGTCGAAAGGGAAGCTGGCGAAAGCGGTAATCCACGGCACCCGGAGAAAGACACTGGTCTTGAAGATGGATCCCGAGTGGACCAGCGACGCAGGCCAGGTCAAAGACGGCATGTTGACTGTTTCAATGAGCAAATCGGAAGCGACATCGATTTCTCGCAAGTAGGTCATGTATAGATATCTGATCGATTAATATGGACAGACCATTTGTTGCGATATCCGCAATTATATGGGTGCAATCTTGAAAAAGTTGTCGTTTAATGGTTATAGTGTCGGCACAAGCGTCGAAACTGTCGGCGGTTTCGTTAGTCGTCAGCTACCTTTCTGTCGTATTGTTTGTCTGTTGATCATTTAACCAATCGCTATCAGCTATCTTGAGGTTGGCCGCGATGCAAAGAGCAAAAACTAACGCTTTTCAAGCGACTGTTGACAGTTCGCAAAGAAGCCAGCATGTAAGTCAGGCTGCTGTTCTTGAGGCGCGTCTTCGAATTCTGGAGTTCGCGCTTAATCATTCGGTGACGGACGTGATGCAACGCGTTCTTGACGAAGCAGAGAGCCTGACAGGCAGCTGCATTGGGTTCTTCCATTTCATCGATCCAGACCAAGCATCTTTGAAACTGCAAGCCTGGTCCACGCGAACCAAGCAACAGTATTGCCGGGCACAGGGAGAGGGTAGCCACTACCCGATCGCCGCTGCTGGAGTTTGGGTTGACTGTTTGAGCAGCCGCGGTCCGATCATCTACAACGACTATGAGTCTCTGACTAACAAGAAGGGCTTGCCTGAGTACCATGCGACTGTTCTTCGTTTTGTTCAAGTTCCGATCTATCGGGGCGAAGCAGCCGTTGCTATCGTCGGCGTTGGCAACAAGCAATCTGATTATGACGAAGCCGATGTCGAGATTCTGTCTAGCCTCGCTGACTTAACGTGGGACATCACCAGCAAGAAGATCGCAGAGGAAGCCGTTCGTCGAAACGAAGCAGTCAGTATGGCGGTTCTCAATTCGATGAGTGCGAATATTGCGGTTCTTGACCGAGAAGGGAACATTCTAGCCGTGAACAAGGCATGGCTTGATTTCGCCTCCGAGAACGGCGGAGACGCCAGATGTTGCGGCAACTATCTTCTGGCATGTGCGAATGCTTCCTGCAAGGACGATCCGTCCCTTGTGTCAGCTATTGAGGGAATAAGCTCTGTTCTTGACGGTTCTCGATCCTTCTTTGAGATGGAGTATCCGTGCAACACCGTCACGGAAAACCATTGGTTTCGGATGATGGCGTATCCGCTTAGCCATGAGGATGGAGGTTTGGTCATATCGCATGAGGACATCACCGCGCGGCATGAAGCCGACGCCAACCTTGCTGTTGCCCTAAAGCGCTACCGTTCGCTGTTTGAGCTCTTTCCTGCAGGTGTAACCATATCGAACAAGGAAGGAAAGATACTTGAGTCCAACCCTATGGCGAGGCGATACCTGGCACTCGACGACGCCGACTTAGCTAACCGCACGATCGACGATCCCCGTTGGTATATTCTGAGGCCAGACGGCTCGGAGATGCCGCCGTCAGAATATGCTAGCGTTCGAGCACTGACGGAACAAAGGCAGGTTAGCGATGTAGAGATGGGGGTTCAGCGACCTGACGGAGATATTCGGTGGTTGAATGTGACCGCTGCTCCGTTTCCTGTCGAGGACTTTGGAGTAGCGATAACCTATTCGGATATCACTGAGAAAAAGAAAGCCGATGCCGAACTCCAATCTAGCTCGAACCGCTTCTCGGCAATATTCCATAAGAATCCCGTCAGCATCATTCTGACGAGTGCAAAAACAAAGGAGATCCTTGACGTTAACGATGCATGGCTGGCTCTGCTTGGCTTTGAACGGCACGAGGTCATTGGCAAAACGCCTAAAGAACTCGGGGTGTGGGATGATCCTTCCAAGAGATGCAACCTCGTTCGCGAAGTAAGAACGCACGGAACGGTCTCCAACTACGAGATAAAGGCTCGTCGAAAGACAGGTGAGATATTCGATGTTGCCTTATTTGCGGAAATCATTGACGTGAACAGCGAGCCGTGCATGCTCATCATGGGGCTCGACATAAGCGAACGCAAACAAGCCGAAGCAATGATTGAACAGGCTCAATCATTGCTTGAGCACAAGGTGAATGAGCGCACCGCAGAACTTGAGGCAGCTTATCGGGAACAGGAGGCGTTCAACTATTCGGTTTCTCACGACTTGCGCGGACCCTTGCGGGCCTTGGACGGCTTCAGCCGCATCCTGCTGGAAGAGCATTCTGCCAAGCTGAATGCCGAAGGATCCGACTGCTTGCGGCGCATATGTTCAGCAGCCGAGCGTATGGGCTTGCTTGTAGACGACCTGCTCCAGCTCTCCCGAATCAATCGCGCAGAACTTAAGGTCCAGCCGGTCAATATTGGCAGCCTGTTCAGAGACAGCGTTAAGAGGTTGATGGATCTGGACCCAAAAAGGTCCGTGTTGCTTGAAATCGAGGACGATATGGTGGTTCATGGCGATCCGGTGTTGCTCGGGGCTATGGCGGACAACTTCGCAAGCAACGCCTGGCGTTACACATGCAAGAAAAAGGTCGCCAAGATATCGTTTACTTCGAAACTAGAAGCTGGTCGAAGGGTCTATCGCGTCAAGGATAACGGGGCTGGTTTTGATATGGCCTACTCGCATAAGCTGTTCGAACCGTTCCAACGGCTTCACAGCGAAGCCGAATTCCCCGGCGTTGGGATTGGATTGGCGACCGTACATCGCATTGTTAAGCGGCATAACGGCGAGGTGTGGGCGGAGTCTACGGTTGAGAAAGGAGCCGCGTTCTACTTCACTTTCCAGCCTTCTTTGTGACTCAAGGGAGAAGCCAGGCTGCTGGTATGATGTGCCATGCGGCTTGTTTCAGTAATCGTACTCCTCGCTATCGTCATTGCCATTCCCCTTGCACAGGTTGACAAACCGATCGATGATAGGTCGATCCCGGATACGATTGTAAAAGCAGCTTCCCAACAGATTGCATCTGGAAACATCGTCGAAGCCTCGACGTTGCGCTTTCAACTGAATCGCGAGTCTACGCACTTTTCATTGCCTGCTGTGCGAGCTACCGGCTCTGGGCAACTGGGCTTTTATTCTAAGGCGAAGTCCGGTGTGCTCGTCGTTGCTGGAATCTATAAGTGTTCGTCGTGCCAAAACTGGCATGCCAGTTGTGCTGGCGGATTTGTGCTGACGGCTGATGGTAAGGCCGCGACGAATTACCATGTCATCGAGCAGGCCAACATGAAGGTGCTGGCGGCCATGGCGTCAGACGGCCAGATTTATCCTATTGAATCTGTGCTAGCGGCCAACAAGCAAACGGATTCGGCGATTGTCCAGTTAAAGCTGCCCGAAGGAAAGCGGCTGAGTCCGCTTCCTGTCGCCACCAGCGCGGAAGTCGGCGATTCCGTCTTTGTTCTAAGCCATCCTGACTCTCATTTCTACACGCTGACGAAAGGTATTGTCTCTCGCTATTCATTGAAGGGTCAAACGACTTGGCTGTGCGTGTCTGCCGACTATGCGAAAGGCTCAAGCGGATGCCCTGTTCTTAACGAGAAAGGCCAGGTCGTCGGCATGGTCGCTAACACCGAGTCGATCTACTATACCAACGATAACGGAAAACAAGAGAACTTGCAGATGGTGATTCGCAACTGCGTGCCATCTGCAAGCATTTTGAGGCTGATTCGTTAATCGAGCGTTTGCGTGTAGACGGCTTTGATGACTTCATCGGGAGTCGTCCAGCCCATCTTCGCCTTGCTCTTTCCGTCATCGAGCATCGACGTGAAACCTTGTTTGGCAACGATCTCGTTCATCGTCGCGTAGTCTGCTTGTCGAGCTATGGCGGCGCGCAGCTCTGGCGTTCCCAAGATTAGTTCGAAGACGCCGATTCGGCCCTTGTAGCCAGTTCCGCGGCAATCTGGGCATCCTCGGCCTTTGGCGAAGGTAGCACTTGATAACTCTTCTCGGGTTAGTTTGAGCATGTCGACTTCGTCTTCTGAAGGTGTGTATGCCGCACGGCACTTCGGGCAATTCAAACGAACAAGGCGCTGCGCAAGGATAGCGACCATGACGCCTGCGATCAGGTAGGGTTCTGCCTCCATATCGACCATACGGCCAACAGACTCGACAGCATTATTGGTGTGAAGAGTCGTAAGAACAAGGTGGCCGGTGAGACCCGCTTGAATGCCGATTCCTAACGATTCGGCGTCGCGCATTTCTCCAACAAGCATGACGTCAGGGTCCTGGCGCAAGAAGGTTCGCATGACTTTGGCGAAGGTCATTTTTTCAGTAACCTGCACCTGAGCAATATTCTCTTCGTACTCGTATTCGATTGGGTCCTCAACAGTGACAATGTTTCGCGTCTTGCTATCGAGTTGGTTTAGCGATGCGTAGAGCGTTGAGGACTTTCCAGAACCTGTCGGACCAGTGACCAAGATGAGGCCGTAAGGAACTTGAATCGCGCGTTCCCACTTGCGCAGGACTTCTTCGCTCATGCCCAGTTTCGGCATATCAACCTTCATGGCTTGAGGGTCGAGAAGTCGCATAACGTACTTTTCGCCGTTGAGGCAGGGGATGCAGGAAGCGCGAGCAGATAGCTTGCGACCCATGAATTCCATGTCGATGCGGCCGTCTTGGGGTTCGCGCTGCTCGTCAATTCTCATGCCTGCTGCGAGTTTGAGACGGGCGATAACGTTGCCAACGTGCTCAGGAGGCAATTGGCCGGCGTCCAATAGGATGCCGTCTTGGCGATATCGGATACGAAGCTGCTCGCGTTCAGGTTGCAGGTGGATGTCGCTGCTACCCGTATCAAGGGCGTTCATGAAAATGTTGTCGACGATGCCAACGGCAAGCGACATGTCTTCGCCGCCCAATTCACGGATATTTCCTTGTTCTCTAAGGATAAGTCGAAAGCGTTTCGCTGCGCCGAAGTTTGTTTGCGAGTAGTCCCTGAACGACATAGTGCTCCTAGTTTACTGCCGGTAAAGCCTGAATTAACGAAGATGACGTTTGAATTCCACAGAATCGTTCACACACTATCGTTCTGTTGGCCGACCTATGTTATATTATGGTTAGCTCTGCCGTTCGAGGTTTGCTAGGGGTTTCGCGCCGATATGGCCAGGCTAACCTTGAAGTGCATCAAAGACGGAAACCGAATAGATGTTCGTTGTTATCGCAGTCTCTCTATTCTTGCAGCTAACAGCCGCGGTTCTAGCCTTGCGTTTAGTTAAGGTTACTCGAATGCGGATAGGTTGGATATCTATCGCCATCGGTCTATCATTGATGGCATGGAGAAGAGTCGTTGTATTTGAAGACCTTTACACCGGACGAGTCTTACCGGAACAAATTGCCTTTCCAGAGATAGTTGCTGTTATTCTTTCGGCGTTTCTTTGTCTAGGGGTAGCTACTATAGGCCCCTATTTCGCATCGCTTGAGGAGAACTACAATCTTCGGCTTCAAAGCGAACGAAAATACCGCGCTGTGGCCGACTTGACTTATGACTGGGAGTATTGGCTAGACACTAACCTTGAGTATGTCTATGTTTCTCCGTCTTGCGCACGAATATGCGGATACGCTAGTTCGGAGATAATGAAAGATCCTAAGTTAATGGACCAGATCATCGCTGGCGAATCTGTTGACGCCTATAAGCTATCGTTAACCAATATACTCGAAACGCGTAAGCCCATTAATGACTTGCTACAGGTTTACAACAAGGACCGACAGGTACGCTTCGTAAGGCACATCGCTTTGCCCGCTCTTATTGACGGCGAGTTTTGTGGTATTCGCGGCAGCTTCACAGATATTACGGAAGCCCGGAAAGCCAAGGAAGAAGTTGTCAAGCTTAACCAGGAGCTAGAGCAAAGAGTTGGTTTCCGAACTCAGCAGCTCCAGGAAGCAAACCAAGACCTTGAAGCTTTCGTATACTCGGTTTCCCATGATCTACGAGCTCCGCTAAGGCATCTTGACGGCTATTCTAAGGCGATCACCGAGGACTACTCCGACAGAATCGATGCCGAAGGACTGATGATGCTCAGCCGAATCAGCACCGCAGCCAGTGAGATGAACTCGCTCATCGATGGTTTGTTAAGGCTTTCTAAAATAGCAAGAAAAGACTTGAACAAGGAGTGGGTAAACGCTAGCGAGATAGCGTCATTAGTGGTTAACGAATGCAAAGCCAGTATGCCGGAGAGAGTCTTGACAACTCAGATCGAACCGAATATCTGGATGTTTGCCGATAGGGCGCTCTTGCAGAATGTCTTGCAGAATCTCATAGAGAATAGCATCAAGTTTAGTGCGAAGAAGGACCAGTCGATCATCCAGATATGCTCTAACAAAGATAGCAACTACCTGGGATTCACCATCATCGATAATGGTGTTGGTTTCTATGAAAAGGACAAAGACAAACTGTTCAAGATATTCAGTCGTTTGCATTCTGACAGTGAGTATCATGGAACTGGAGTAGGCCTCGCAACGATAGCGCGTATTGTGCAACGGCACGAAGGAAAGATCTGGGCAGAGTCAGAACAAGGAATCTCAACTCAATTTCATTTACAGATGCCAATGCCAGATAAGCTAGGACTGGAAACCCCTGACGGAGTCGCGAATAACGTTTAGCAACCTTTGTACGTCCTCTTCGGTGTGCGCACTAGACATGGTAAACCGGAAGTGGCCGCCAGGCGGGCAGCCCGGGTAGTTGATAAGGTTCGGATAGATGCCACTTTCTTTGAGCTTGCTGAACAGAACCTCGTTCTTGGTTGCATCAGAGAACGTTACTGAGCAGATCGGCGAAGGACCCTCAGATACCCGGAATCCGAGCGACAATAACTCCTTCTTCAGATCCAAAGATCTTGCGCGCAATCTCTCGACAAGTGAGGGATCGCATTTCAACAACTCTAGCGATTTGAGCGCCGCCGCTGCCATCGGGATCGGCATCGGCGTGCTCCCCGTGAAAGCGCTTGATCTCGACTTGACAGCTCCGATCGTCTGGTCGTCGGCTGCGATAAGGCCGCCAAAGCCTCCTAAACCCTTGCTCAGTGTGCCTGTTTGGAATAGAGCCGCTCGGTTGATGCTGCATTCGCTCCAAGAACCAGCGCCGCCGACGCCAACGGTCGCCAATCCGTGCGCATCGTCGATGAGGATAGGAACGCCTAATTGCGCCATTTCCTTCAGCGGCGCGATGTGGCCTGTAGATGCAAAAACGCCGTCCGTCAGTGCCAGCGGCCTTGCCGATTGTGGCAAACAATCCAGAAAACGATGGAGAGAACTAGCCGATCTGTGTTCGTATTGATAAACGGGTAGACCTGTTACTTGAGCAGCTTCAACAATACTGGAATGCGCCAGTTCGTCAATGAGCAAATGCGAGAATCGGTCCGACAAAACTTGCATGAGTATCGTATTACTCATGTATCCGGCTGAGAAGACAGCGGCCGCCTCGGTATGGAGATAGTCAGCGAGCGCTGATTCCAGTTCCTCATAGATTGGGTGGTTCGCGCTAGTTGTTCGAGAGCCGCTTACGTTGAGCCCCCACTTCTGCGATGCTTCCGATGCCGCCGCAATGACCTCAAGATGGAACGCGAACCGATGGTAATCGTTGCCGCCAAAAAACAGGTACTCGTGGCCTTCCCAGATCACATGCCTTGAACCGTGCGGCTGGATCTTCGGCCCAAGCATTAGGCAACGCTCTCCAGTTGCTTTTGAACTTCCGATGTCGGTTCAGCGCCGAGTCCAGGAGCCTCGTTCATGGCGATAATTCCGTTCTTGAACGTCATTCCTCCTTCAATCGACTCGCCGATGTGCTCGGAGCATGCATCGAGATCGTAATATTGAACGCATCTTGCAGCACGGGCAAAGTGGACAGCCGCAGCCAGGCCGAGAGGCGACTCCAGCATGCACCCAACCATGCACTTGATACCCGCGGCTTCGGCAATAGCTGCTATCTTGAGGGCGTTATGGATGCCGCCGGACTTGGAGAGTTTGATATTGAAGTAAGGGCAAGCATCTTCCTCAATTAGCCTGATGGCGCTTTCTGGTGAGAACAGAGACTCGTCGGCCATGACCGGGATCGTTGTGCTCCCGCCGACTTCGCGCATGCCTTTAATATCGTGCGCGCGAACCGGCTGCTCGCAGAACTCAATGTCGAGTTCCTCGAACGCGGACAAAGCCTTGATCGCTGTTAATCGATCCCAGCCTTGGTTCGCATCGATGCGGATGGTGGCGTTCGGAGCGGCTTCACGAATGTTAGTCAGGCGGCGGATATCGTCTTTTAGGTTGGTGCCGAGTTTCACTTTGATGATGCGGAATCCTCTCGCGAGCACAGCCTGCGCCTTCTTTCCGGCATCTTTCGGTGGGCATAAACCGATAGTCAGGTCGGTCTCCATCGGTCTTGGGCTGCCCCCAAGCAACTGGTAGACAGGCATGCCAGCAGCCTTTCCAGCGATGTCGTAGAGGGCCATGTCGAACGCGCTCTTTGCCGTGGTGTTGTGAGGCAGAAAGTCGTCCATCTCGGCCACTCTTTCGGCTATCTCTGCCCCGTCCTTACCAAGTAGCAAGTGACGCAGTTCGAGCGAAGAGGCGATGACGATCGACTGCGTTTCGCCGACGATTGAATGGAGAGGCGATGCCTCGCCCCAACCGACGATTCCGTTGTCTGTTTCTATCCGCACCAGCACATTTGGTGAATAGTCAACCTCCATCGTGGCGATCCTAAACGGCGCTGCCATTTTAATGTTGAATGGAAAGACCTTGATGTCGGTTATTTTTAGTTTCATGGCGTTGTTCTGGTCTACCCTATGCAAGCAATCGAATGCACCGGTGGCCCTCAATGCGCGTGAGTTAGGATTGAATCAGCGCTGACGACGATAGTCAATCATCCAGCGCATTGAATGCTAATGCCTAAGGTAGTTGTGTATATAAAGCGATATGTTAGTAACCTATCGGGATAAGTGCCATGTCTTATAGCAATAAATGGCTGCAAGGGGGACTAGGCATACTGGCTGCTCTTCGACTATCTTAAGACTTTGGAACCTGGTACAATAAGACCTTAACAAGGAACTATGAAAATGCGAAAGCACAAGACGCCCGAAGAAGAACAGACAACTGAAACCATGCCGTCCGATCCGAGCGTTACGAACGAAGAGAAACCGGAGACCAACGCTTCGGAGAACCCCGAGATCGCCGAATTGCAAGAGAAAGTCCAGGCTTTAAGCGACGAAAACACCCAGCTTAAGGACCAGATGATGCGCTCGTTCGCCGACATCCAGAACATGCGCAAGCGCTTTGCACAAGAAAAGGCGTCTCTAACGCAGTTCGCCACAGAAGAACTTATTGTTGACCTCCTTCCGGTTCTCGATAACTTTGAGCGCGCCATTTCTGTAGCTGAAAGCGGCGGAAGCCTAGACGGACTCTTGGACGGCGTCAAAGCCATTGACCGTCAATTCAGGGATGCGCTCGAAAAAAGGCAGCTCGAAAGAATTGTGACATTGGGCCAAGACTTCGACCCAGACCTGCACTTCGCACTGGCAACTCATGAGACCGAAGAAGTGCCCGAAAACACCGTGACCCACGAAATAGAAGCCGGTTACAAGCTGTCGCAAAAAGTAGTGCGGCCGGCGAAGGTAAGAGTGGCTAGAAAACCTTGAAAAAGCAGTATTTCGGAACCGACGGCGTCCGCGGGGTCGCCAACGAAGGCCTAACGCCTGAGCTGGCGTTCAAACTCGGACAAGCCGCGGGGCGAGTGATGCTTCGACAGGGAACAATGCCTAGAGTCGTCATGGGACGAGATACCCGGCGAAGCGGCCCGATGCTCGGTGCGGCTCTGGCAAGCGGATTCTGCTCGGTTGGAGTCAGCGTCGATGCCATTGGTGTTACACCGACGCCCACAGTGTCGTATCTGGCGAGAACCGGCGAATATGGAATGGGCGCGATCATTTCGGCCAGCCACAATCCTGCTCCGGACAACGGCATTAAGTTCGTCGGCCATGACGGCAAAAAGACGACCGACGAAACCGAATATGAGATTGAGCAGCTGCTCGATAGCTCGATTGAGCCTAGGCCAATAGGAGCAAACGTAGGCGAACTCGTCACAGGCATGATCGGACTCGACCGGTATCTGGACTATCTGGAGTCCTTGGTGCCGGAGAGGCTGGAAGGATTGAAAGTTGCCGTCGATGCAGCCCATGGCGCTGCCTATGAACTCGGACCGACGATTCTGAAGAGACTTGGGGCGGAAGTCGTCGTGACCGGAGTATCGCCAAACGGAATCAACATCAACGAAGAAGGCGGCGCAACGAAGCCTGGCTTTATCCAGGAGTTTGCGGTCAAGACCGGCTGCGATATCGGCGTGGCATTCGACGGCGACGCTGACCGTGCCGTTTTCTCGGACGAGAAGGGAAGGCTCATCAATGGAGACCGAGTGATTGGTCTTTGGGCTGCCCACTGGCGCAAAGAAGGCAGACTCAATCCGTGCACCGTCATCGGAACGGTGATGACGAACGGAGGATTTGAGCACTTCATGGCCGAACAAGGCATCGAAGTTGTCAGAACCCCCGTGGGCGACAAATATGTCTCGGATAAGCTTTTCGAACTCAAGGCTCAAGTGGGCGGCGAACAAAGTGGCCACATCATCTTCAGAGAACTCGGCCCGACCGGCGACGGTTTGATAACGATGCTTGAGGTGTTGAGGGTTCTCAAACGGGAAGGCGGCAAACCGTCGCACTGGGTTGACGCCTATGAGCCTTGGCCGCAACTTCTCGTCAATATGTCGGTCAACGATAAGTCGACTTGGAACCAAGGTTCCCTCGTTCAAAGCGCGCTGAAGCAAGCAGAAGCCGACCTTGGTGAGAACGGCCGCCTGGTAGTGCGGGCAAGCGGCACCCAGCCGATGGTCCGGGTGATGGTTGAGGCCAACCATGAAAACCTTAGGGATGTAGTAACGGCGCGCATCGTGGAAGCGATGGAAACAGAAGCAGGCGGCAAAGTTGCCGGAAGGGTGGATTTGACCCATGCTCTTGGCGATTGACATTGGCAACACGCATACCGTTTTCGGAGTCTGGGACGGCGAGAAGTGGCGTGCAATCTGGCGCAGAGGCACCAATCCGTCGGCAACAGAGGACCAGGTAGCCGTCTGGCTGAAAGGCGCTTTCGACCTGTCCGACATCGATTATCCGGTGCACAAGGTCGTCTGCGCTTCAGTAGTGCCGCCTGCCAACGATGCTATCGAGCGAATGAGCAGACGATGGTTCGGCGTAGAACCGATCTTTGTCACCGGATCCTCGAATCTTGGCATCGATGTTCGATACAATCCTCCTTCTGCTGTCGGAGCAGATCGCATTGCAAACGCGCTAGCCGCACTTGCCAAATGGGAGCCTCCGATCATCGTCGTCGACTTCGGCACGGCGACTACATTTGACGCTATTAGCCGAGATCGAGCTTATGAAGGCGGGGCGATCCTTCCCGGAGTGACAGTATCGAGCCAAGCGCTTATCCACCGCGCTGCGCAGCTTCCGCAAGTCGCGTATAGGGCGCCAGAGAATGCCATCGGGCGCAGCACCGTCGATTCGCTCCAATCGGGCATTATGTACGGCTATGCTGGCGCTATCAACCACTTGGCGCACAAGATGGGAATGGAACTCGGCGGCGGCGAAACAGTCATTGCGACTGGCGGATTGGGAAGGCTGTTCGTCGAGATCTGCGATTCGATCGACGAGTATGATCCGGACCTTACCTTGGACGGGCTTAGGCTCGCCTACGATATTCTATCCGCGCAATAGCTTCTCGACTTCGGCGTCCATGTTTTCCGGAAGCTTGACCTCCTTCAGGCCGAAGTAGGTTGCTCCGAAGTTGAATCTGATTCCGGAAACGCCTGCAAGCCGCGCATATTTCGTGAGTTTTCCTGCTAGAATCCAATCTGCCATCTCGCTGGCGTTCGGCTCTGGCACGGTATACCTTGCGAGTGTACGGATCCATTTGTCGATTGGTTGAATATAGATCCGATCCAACCTGTCAACTTGGGGTTCCACGTTATAGATGAAAACAACGTCGCGCACCATAGTCGAGGCAATTTTGGGTCCGACGCCGCGAATATCGACGATCCTAAGAAATTGGGGCTCAATGCGGTCTGTTTGGAGGATGCCTTTCAGAATCCAGCCGGCGATGCTGCCGACATCGTCGATTTTGTAGATCTCTTGGGCCAGTTCGCACAGACCTGCGATGACTCCCATATTGAGCTGAGCCATCGGTTTACGTTTATAGTCTTCGCAGACAGCCTCGTAGTTCTTCCATAGCAGGCTGGCGTCAGGTTCAGCCAGGTACTTTTCGAAGTCATCCGGTCCGCAAGTGCGATCAAGAGCTTCGAGGGCGATCTCGGCCAGCTCGTGCCTGTCTTTGCCTCGCCTTGAGAAAGCGTATTGGCCATAGACCACTCGAAGGCAGTCGTACGCATCGGTGTAAGTGTCTCGAATGTCTTGAATGGTCAGAGGCTGCTCGTCAAGCAGACGCTCGATCGGCTGCAGAAGGAACTCGGCAATATAGCGGTCGGCGCGGGAACCTGCGAGCAAGCGGATAAGCGCAGTTGATTGGTTTGTAGACTCCCCGGTTTTCAGTTCCACTTTTCGTTCCTATACCGAAACATATCCGTGTGTTTCGAATCAGGCAAATACATGCAAAAACAAACGTAAGGAATGATACTCGAAGATCCCCGCACTTTTACCTAATTGGTCAGCACATAGTCCTTGATAAATGCTGCCACGCCGCATTCATCGTTGGAATTGGTGATAACGTCGGCGAGGTTTTTGATCTCGTCGGGAGAGTTGGCCATGGCGACACCGGTTCCTGCCCACTCGATCATCTGCTGGTCGTTGAAGTAATCGCCGATGGCGGCTGTGTTCTCTCGCGGGATTCCCAGATGGGCAGCCAGCGCGGCCAGGCCTGTTGCTTTTGACACGCCTGCAGGCAAGACTTCAAGATAGTCCGGTTCGCTGAAGACGAGTTCGACCTGATCTTTGGGAAGATTTTTTGAAAAATACTCGAGATGGCGCGGCATTGCGTTCGGATCGGCTACCAAGATCGCTTTTGTCGGCAGCAACATTAGAGCTTCCTCTTTGGTTATCTCGGTTGGAATGATCGTCCGAACCCGAGACAGATACACTTCGCCCCATACGGGGTCGCTCGTGAAGTAGAGCTTGTCGCGACAATATAGGTTCAAGTGTTCTTTGGCTTCAAAGGCGTATTCGACAACCGTTCGAGTGATTTCCGCGCTAAGGCCGACATGCGCGAGCTCGACGTTCCCAGAAAGGACGTGAGCTCCGTTGCAGCAAACCATGGTGCCGTCCAATCCGAGTTGGTCGCTGAACGGCTTGATGCTCGGGCCGATGCGGCCGCTTGCTGGAACAACGAGAACTCCTTGCTTCGTAGCTTGTACGATCGCATCAATATTCGCCTGCGGAATCGTACGATTCGAGTCCAGGAGCGTTCCGTCCAGGTCTATTGCGATAAGTTGTATCATCTTGTTTTTTGAGAATTGTGCGCACTGCTGATGAATACCGTAAAGTTAACAGGACTGACAGCCAACCATTTAGATAACGGGCAAAAGAACCGTGGAGGTTGTCAATGTCATCTGCACCAGTGCTAACTCAAGAAGAGCAGAATGTCGTCTTCCGACTGGGAAACGAATCCTACGGGATCAATATCTTCCTAGTCAATGAGATCATCAGACTCAGAGAGATTACCCCGATTCCTAAGGCCGAGGCTTACATTCGCGGTTTGGTGAATCTGCGAGGCAAGACGATTCCTGTGGTCGACCTGAGGGTTCGATTCTATCTTCCATGTGCCGAAGACACGGATACGTCGCGCATCATCGTCGTTGAAAGCGAGCAAGGCAATGTCGGCATCGTGGTTGACGAAGTTACCGAAGTCATCACGGTCCAGCCAGAACAGGTCGATGAGACCCCGCCGCTGGTTGCCGAGGTCACCGCTGCATTCGTGCGAGGAGTCGCCAAGCAGGACGACCATCTCATCACCCTTTTGAACCTTGAAAAAGCACTAGTCGCGTAAAAGGAAGTCCGGCGATGTCTACTGAAATGGATATGTCCCAATATCTCGACCTGTTTCTGCAAGAGGCAGACGAACAGCTCGAGGTTCTGGAGCAAGAGACCCTTAAACTGGAACAGGAACCGAGCCATGAGCGCCTGAATGTCATATTCAGGGCCGCTCACACATTGAAGGGCAGCAGCCGCGCGATGGGTTTCACCGGCTTTGCGAACTTGACCCATGAGATGGAAAACGTTCTGGACTTGCTCCGGAGCGATAAGCTGGCAGTCACAACTGAGATTGCAGACGGTTTACTGGCTTGCATCGATGCTCTAGGACAGATAAAAGAAAGTATCGCCGCCGGCCAAGGCGATACTGGCGACTTTTCGGACCTGGTTTCTAAATTGGCGTCTTTTACAGGCGGATCGGCGGATAAGGTGGCTGCTCCGGCGAAAGCAAAGCCAAAGGCAGAACCAGCCGCCGTTGAGTGGAAAGGCGTTCTTGCTCCCGAATTGGTCGAACCTTTGAAGCAAGCATCAAGCGTGCAGACGGTATGGCATGCCAGATATAGGCTCACCCACGACTGCGTGATGAAGTTCGTTCGCGCGTTCATGGCGATAAGCGTTATTCAAGAAGGCGGCGAGTTGCTGGCATGCATTCCCAGTCGCGAGGAGTTGGAAGAAGAGACTTTTGAAACCGATTTCGAGCTGTTCTTCCAGACGTCGATGTCTGACAAGGACGTTCGAGCCAAGCTGGCTGCTGTCGGCGAAGTCGAAGTCTTCGAAATGGCGGTCTGGGATCCGGATGGATCTGAGGCGAAAGCCAATGCGAAATCAGAGCCTGATGCCGCGGAATCTGCGCCTGAACCTAAATGCGAAGCTGCAGCTCAGCCGGTCGAATCTCAGCCTAAAGAGGCTGCAAGCTCTGCTCCTGCGGCCTCGACTGCTCGCAAGCCCGATTCAGGACAAACTGTGCGCGTCGACGTTGCACGGCTTGACGAGTTGATGAACCTTGTCGGCGAACTTGTCATCGACCGCACTCGCGTTGCCCAGATCGGCGCTCAGTTGGCGAATAAGTATGAGTTCGACACCAATGTTGAGGAGCTGTCGGAAACCGTTAGCCACATCGCCCGCATCACTGGCGACCTCCAAGACCAAATCATGAAAGCACGAATGCTTCCTATTGAGACGGTTCTAAACAGGTTCCCGAGGATGGTTCGCGACTTGGCTCAGAAGGTCAACAAAGAAATCAAGCTTGAGCTGAACGGCGGAGACACCGAACTTGACCGCAGCGTTATCGAAGTCATCGGCGATCCGTTGCTGCATATTTTGCGGAACTCGGTCGACCATGGCATCGAGTCGCCTGAGGACCGGGTAGCTGCAGGCAAACCAAGCGGCGGCAGCATCGTCGTCAGCGCTAAGCATCAGGAAAACCACATCGTTATTGACATTATCGACGACGGGCGTGGAATCGACCTTGAGCGCGTTAAACGAAAAGCCGTCGAAAAGGGACTGCTTGCCAAAGATGCTGCAGACCGGATTAACGATAAGGATGCCATCCAATACATCTTCGCCAGCGGGCTGAGCACAGCAAAGCAGGTAAGCGAAGTTAGCGGCCGAGGCGTTGGAATGGACATCGTTCGCTCTAACATCCAGAAGCTTGGCGGAATTATCGATGTCGACACCGTGCTTGGAAAAGGAACTAAGTTCAGCCTTCGATTGCCGTTAACCTTGGCGATCATCCGCGGACTGCTTGTTCGGATATCAGACGTGGTTTACGTGATTCCGCTTGGTAGCGTTATCGAGACCTTGCTGATTCCAAAGTCGTCGATTCAGACGGTACACAAGAGAGAGGTCATCGTCATTCGCGGAGTCACAACCCCTCTCGTGCGGATGAACCAAGTATTTCAGACAGTGAAGACGGTGAAGGCCTCTGACGATGATGAATCTTACGTTGTAATTGTCGGATTAGCTGAAAAACGGATCGGCTTGGTTGTCGACCACCTCATCGGGGAACAAGAGGTCGTCATTAAGTCACTGAGCAGATTCTGTGGAGACGTGCAAGGCGTAAGCGGCGCAACTATCCTTGGCGACGGCAATGTCGCTTTAATTGCCGATGTGAACGGCATTATTGATGATAAGAGAAATGCAGCGTAAACGAAAGGGGGATACATGACAGGTAAAGCGCTGATGAACTCTAGGTGCATCGAGGCGGCAATCACAGGATTGCCCGCCTTGCCTACTGTAATCATACGATTGCTGGAGGAAACGGAGCGAGACGATATTTCAATCTCCGAGGTTGAGCGTTTGATCTCTTCCGATCAAGAACTTGTGTCGAAGATCCTAAAGATCGTCAACTCGTCCTATTATGGAATGCCGGGACAGGTTGGCACTATCGGCCAAGCCATTGTTATTTTGGGTCTGCGACAGGTTCGCAATCTGGTTCTTGGCGTTCACGCGATGAACGCCATACTGCCGAAAGACCACAAGAATCCGGAACGCCTGGCTTTGCTATGGAGCGAGAGTCTAGGCACAGCAATCGGCGCTAGAATCATCGGTAAACACAAAGGCATCGGAGAGGTTGAGATTGAGCATGTGTATGTCGGGGGTCTTCTTCGGCGGATCGGCAAGCTCTTCCTTTACGGATATTTCGAGGACAAGCTCATTGAGTGTGAGTTGTTGTCGGAGAAATGGGGCCTCTCGGTACTCGAGGCTCAAGAGCAAATCCTGGGTACTAACCAGTACGCAATCGGCGGAATGCTGGCGGACAACTGGAATCTGCCTGCTCAACTTCGATCGTTCCTATCGTTTGTCGAGGTTCCAGATGATAGCCCAGAGGCTGATAGCTATCGGGTTATTGATGCCTCCGCCGAGTTCTGCTCGCTTGACAAGACGGGCGAGTTCTTAGCAGTGAATCCTGAGCAAGCCTCGATCGTTTGGACAGGATTCTCAGAAACAGAATGGGACTGGGTTAAGCGCGAAATCCAGGTGCGAGTGGAAAGCATGGCTCAACTTGTTGGGTCTAACGCGGCATAAATGTGAAGCCAGCATGAATATGGGGTACGGACTGTAGAAATACAGTCCGATTATCTTATTGGAGACCTTAACAATGAGCACTGTGTCAAATACGAACTCTAACAGCATCTATTTCACAGGCCTTGCCAGTAGCATTGACACAGATAGCATCGTAAGCAAGCTGATGCAGATCGAGCAGTCTGCGGTCACGCGTTTGCAGACCCAGCAATCGGAGATTCAGACTCGACAGAGCGCTCTATCAACGTTAAAGTCAAGGCTATCCAGTCTTTCGAGCGCTTCCTCGGCTCTAAACAGCTCAGCGGCGTTTGAAACGGTTTCCGCGACGTCGTCAGATACGGCCGTGGCGACGGTTACCGCCTCGTCTGGAGCGCTTGCAGGAAGCTACAAACTAACGGTTTCTAAGCTGGCCCAGTCTCACAAGATCGGTTCTATCGCCAAATCGTCTGCTACAGAAGCGCTTGGGCTTGCTGCAGGAACGATTGTGGTAAACGGAAAAGGCGTATCTATCACGGAGTCAGACAGCTTGACTGCAATCGCCACGAAGATAAACTCGGCGAACGCTGGAGTAACCGCAAGCATTATTGACGGCGGCGCTGGGAGCGCGTATATTACGTTGGCATCGAAAACGAGCGGCGCGGCCGGCGGCATCCAAATTTCTGACCTTAGCGGATCTATCGCTAGCACCGGTCTTGGCCTAATCTCGGGCTCAACTTCATACCGAGAGACGATCACCGGCGGAGCCACAAGCATTGGTTTTTCTGATGCGAATACCAAGCTCGGGTCTTTGCTAGGAGCGACAAGCGTTGGATCGAAGAGCTTCAACCTGAATGGAACCGACATCAACATCGATTTCGACAATGCAACTCTTGCCGATGTGGCCACGGCGATTAACAGCTCTGGATCAGGAGCAACCGCTTCAGTGCGAACCGTTACGACGAACGGCAGCACCACGTATAAGCTCGATTTAACCGGTGTAACGACGAAGACAGACTCGGGCGGAGCTCTTGAGGCTCTCGGCATTCTGCAGCGAAGCTTCGGTTCCGAAGTGTCGGCGGCGCAAGACGCAAACTACACGATCGATGGAATCGCCATGACTTCGTCGACGAACAGCTTAACATCAGTCATACCTGGCGTTACCGTGACGTTGAAGAAAGCTGACGCTGCCGATCCTGAAGAAGCTACGATAAATCTGAGCAAGGACACAAGCTCAACGGTTTCAAAGGTCAAAACGTTCGTGACCGCATTCAACGAGATCATGACGCTGATATCGGAGAACAGCAAGTTCGACTCAGATACTTACGAAGGCGGCGTGTTTTTCGGAGACTCGGTCGTTCAGCAGATTGAGTCTCAGATAGGTGATATGGTGTTCACTCAGGTAGAAGGGCTATCGACCAAGTATAACAACTTGGCTGCGCTTGGACTCTCCTACGGCGACGATAGCAAGCTCGAACTCGATGATAGCGTCCTTACGAAGGCTCTGAGCGAGGATTCGGCGGCAGTTGCGGCTGTCTTTAAGGCAACGGGCAAAGGATCGAACGACTCGATCACTTATGTGTCGAACACCTCAAAGACCGTAGCCTCGGGAACCTCGAACTACACCGTGGACATAACCCAAGTTGCCACGCAAGGCTCCTATACGGCAGAAATAGGTCAAACAGACGCGAGCACAGTATCTGAGAGACTGACTTTCAATGGTTCGGCTTTTGGGAACACCGACTACACGGTATATCTAGACACAGGCAATACGCTAACGGCGACGATTAACAAGATAAACAGCGACTCGAAGTTGAAGGATCTGGTTACAGCCGTCAACGACAACGGCTCGCTCAAACTTGTCGCCAAGAGATACGGCACACTCGGTAACTTCACGGTCACCAGCAACCTTGCTGCGGCAACAGACAACAGCGGCATCGGCATGACGAGTGCGGGCATAGCGGTTTCCGGCCTTGACGTCGCTGGGACCATAAACGGCGAAGAGGCTACCGGTTCTGGCCAGTTCCTTACCGGCAAAGAAGGCAACAAGACGACAAGCGGCCTTCAGATTCAATATTCTGGCGCATCAACGGGCGTTGTCGGCACGGTGAACTTTACTAAAGGAGTCGGCTCGATGATGTACGATCTCCTTTACGGCTTCACGGATTCGGTTGGCGGCATTTTTGCTACGACGGACAAAGAGCTACAGTCTCAATACGACGACATTGGCGACAATATCACCTCGATGCAGACGCGATTGGAAACCAAAGAGCAAGAATTACGTAAAAAATTCTCAGCGATGGAAAGCGCTCTATCTAAGTTGCAGAACCAGCAAGCCCAACTCACTGCGATGCTGAGCTCGCTGTCGTCTAGCAGCTCTAGCTAGACTCGCGTTAGCACCTCTTCGCGTTTGAACATCTGAACCGCCTTTGCGATGCAGAGAACCGCTAGGGCTATGCTCGTTCCTGTCGTGATTCCCAGCATTCCCAAATCGAGCTTGTCGCTAAGGGCATCGCGGATGCACATGGCCGAGTTCAAGATCGGAACGAACGACACCCATTGAGCCTTAGCCATATCCGTATAGCCGATGAACTGGCTGAAGATCGCCGGCATCAGAACGATAAAGCTGATTAGGGTCAAGTACGTTTGGGCTTCGCGGGTGTTTTTGGCATATGCGCAAACTGTCAGCAAAATGCTTGCGAACATGGCTACCAGCGGGACGATCACAGCAAGGATCGAAACCAGATGCATCAGCGACGGTGTGGCTCCGTTTGGAAAAAGCGACCGCGTGATGGGTAGATTCAGTGCGCCTAAAGCCACAACACAAACCAATGTCATCAGGCTGCTGACAAGACATTGGAGGCCTAGCGCAAAGAACTTGCCAAGGGCGATCTCGGTTCTGGACACAGGCGTGATTAGCAGCGTCTCAAGGGTGCTCTTCTCCTTCTCGCCCGTCACCATCTCGGTAACGGTGCTGAATCCTCCATAGAATGCCCAAATCACCACAAGATAGGGAATGAGCTGAAGGATCATTGCGCCGCCCATGCCCTCTTTCTTTGGCAGCGGCGCGTCTTTCAACTTAAGCGGTTCGCTCATCTCAACCGGCAGATTCTTCTGGGCAAGAAGCGCCTTTACGGTCTCGTTGTTCAGCTTGCTGATCGTCTCTTGAACGACCTTCAACGGGATTCCAGCCATCGGTTCTTCGCGGTCGTAAACAGCTTCGATGGTGGCGGTCTTCTTCACCTTGAGTTCGTCGTCGAAGTTGTCGGGGAAAACGAGCAGCAGCTTGATCGTACCGTCCTTGACGAGCTTTTCCCCCTCGGATTTCGATTGATATGTGACGATTTTCAGTTTGTCAGCCTTCTCGAGCTGGTTGACAAAGTTGTTCGAACCTTTTCCAGCATATACATGGAGAGTTATTTCTTTCGGCTTCGTGAGGGTGTCCTGCAGATATCCCATCAAGAAGATCATGAGCACGATAAGAAAAATAGGGCCGACGATGGCAGATACAAAAACGCGCCGATCGCGCATCATCTCACGCAACTCTTTTTGGAATACATGCTTCGTGCGCTTCATTCTGCGGCTCCTTCTTCATCCTTGACGAGGGCAAGGAAAGCTTTCTCCAGGTTCGGTTGATTCGTTTGTGCTGTTAGATCGTGAACCGTGCCTTCTCCCTTTATCATGCCGCCGTGGATTACCGAGATACGGTCGCAAAGCCGTTCGGCCTCGCTCATGATGTGCGTGCTGAAGACGACGGTCTTTCCCTCGGCACGCGACTCCTCAATAAACTCCATGACCGTTTGGCTAGTTACCACGTCGAGTCCCGCTGTTGGCTCATCCAGGAACAGAACGGGAGGATTGTGAATGATGGTTCTGGCGATGGACACGCGCTGCTTTTGGCCGGTCGAGAGCTTGTCGCACAGACGGTCTTTGAACTCGTTAATACCGAACTTGGCAAGCGCCCAATCGCGTCGTTGCTTGAGTTCGGCATCGTCCATTCCGTAAAGAGCGCCGTAATAGTTCAATATCTCGACGGCGGTCAGACGCCCATAGAGCGCTGTTGTTGTCGAGAGAAAACCGATGCTCTGACGGACTTTTTCTGGTTCGCGGACAACGTCAAATCCGGCGACTGAAGCCGAGCCGCCAGTGGGTCGAATGACCGTTGACAGCATCCGAAGCATCGTCGTCTTGCCGGCGCCGTTAATACCCAGCAAGCCAAAGACCTGGCCGGGCACTGCTTGGATGCTCACACCATTGACAGCCTTCACCGGCTTGCCCTTAGCGTCCTTAAATTGTTTTTGAAGGTTGTCTGTTTGAACCATTGTGCGATCATAGCACGGAAGGACCATGCAGGATCGCTTCCGATATTTGTCAAACTATTACGTATGAGACGTCCATACGTTGCACTTCTTGGCATAGCGTTGATCGTTGGCGGGTTTGCATCGGTGCGAACCGTACAAGTTTTACTGTTGGGGAAACAAGACGACGGCAGGTATTTGGTATCGACTGGCCAGTATGTGAGCCCTGTCGGCCGAGTTGAGAAGACGGAGTATGCGCGTCCCAAAGACCTGGCATTGTCGCCTGATGGGAAGTACGTCGCAGCCATGGCGACTGCCAAGGTCTTTATCTACAGCCGTTCGGGCGATCTCGAAAAAGCGCTGGCCGTGAAGACCGGAGCACTGGGCGTTGCGTGGTCGAAGCTAGGGAAGCTTTACGTGAGCGGAGGCGATGGCAGCGTGTCGGAAGTCGTCAAAAGCGCTGAGGGCTGGACGGTCTCTCGGAACTTTAAGGTCGACACACCTGAGTTGATCAACGCCGAGAAACCAAGCAATCCGCAAGTGCTCGGACTCGCCGTGTCGAAGGACTCGGCATACCTCTATGCAGCGCTGGGCATTCGCAATGCGGTCGTAAAGATCGATTTGGCATCTGAGAAGCCGGTTGCCTCGTGCAAGACCGACGTCGCTCCCTATCGAGTGCTTCTTTCGCCGGATGAGACGAAGCTTTTCGTTGCCAACCGAGGCGGAGCCGCCCCAGGCAAAAGCGAGGCGCGGGCGAACTCGGCAGGCACCGATGTTGCCGTCGATGCTGGGACCGATGCGGCCTTGCGCGGCTCGATTAGCGTTGTCGATCTGTCGCTAATGATTGCTAAACGAGTGGAAGTTGGCCGCCAACCGAGCGGGATGGTTTGCCGACCTGATGGCTCTGTGCTTTATGTCGCCGACTCCGACAGCGATACGGTCTCCATCGTTGACGCAGCCGCAGCCAAGAGGATCGGCGTGATCCCGGTGACGACAGCCGATGATCCGGAGTTCGGGAGAATACCGACCGATCTAGCCATATCGCCCGATACAAAGCAGCTTTTCGTTTCTTGCGGCGGGATTAATGCCCTTGCCGTGATCGCCTTGGAAACCAAACCTGAAGTAGTTGGATATTTGCCAACCGGATGGTTCCCGATCTCGGTAAAGGCAGACGACAACGGGCTGGTGGTCGCAAGCTCCAAAGGAATTGGCTCGCGTCCTAGCAACAAGACAACGAAGTTCGGCGTTCACGATAGTGTAGGAACGGTTCAATTTGCGACCTACTCCGACATCGCAGGCCTTGACAGCTTAAGCAAGGCAGTCGCCATTAACAATGGCTGGGAAAAGGTTCTGGAGGCAAGAAAGGATGTTGCACCCGTGCCGATCCCTGTGAGACTTGGCGAGCCATCTGTATTCAGACACGTCATCTATATCATCAAAGAAAACTTGACTTACGATTTGATGTATGGCGATATGCCCGAAGGGAATGGCGACAAAGGGATTTGCATCTTCGGCGAGGACGTCACGCCGAACCAGCACCGGCTAGCTCGCGACTTTGTACTCTTGGATAACTTCTACACGAGCGGCACAAACTCGGCAGACGGCCACCAGTGGACGTCTTCCTCGATTTGCAATGCGTACCAGGAGCAGAACTACTCGGCGAACCAAAGAAGCTACCCCTATGATGGCGGCGATCCGTTGGCCTACTCGCCCAAAGGCTATCTCTGGACTGCAGCGGCAAAAGCAGGAATCTCAGTTCGCGTATACGGCGAGTTCGTGAATAAGCCGTCAATCAAACACAAGAAGACAGGCAAGTCGGCCGACTTCTTTACTCTATGGGATGACTACAAAAACGGCAAGAACGAATACGAGATTCGGGCTATCACCGACAATAAGTCCTTGCGTAAGTATCTACACCCGAACTACATCGGTTTTCCTATGGTCGTGTCGGACCAGTGGCGCGCTGATCTTTTCCTTAGGGAGTTTGAGGAGTATGTGCGAAAGGACAATCTGCCGAAGCTTTGCATGCTGCTTCTGCCCAACAACCACACTTCAGGAACTTCAGCTTTCTACCCGACTCCAAGAGCGATGGTCGCCGATAACGATCTTGCTTTGGGACGGATCGTTGACGCAGTGAGCCGTTCGAAGTATTGGAAAGACACGCTTATTGTCGTCGTAGAGGATGACTCGCAGTCGGGAGTGGACCATTTGGATGGACACCGAACGGCGGCGTTGTGCATTTCGGCCTATTCAAGAAAAGGGCAAACGGTCAGCGAGTTCTTCAACCATAGCTCGATGATTCGGTCGATTGAACTGGTTCTTGGCATCCCTCCGATGAACCGCTTCGACGCCAGCGCGAACTCGATGGCCAGTTGCTTCAACTCGGTTCCGAACTACCTGCCGTTCCAATTCAGCCCGAACAACATACCATTAGATGAACGGAACCCGGTAAAGACGGCTCTCAATCCCGAAGCGCGCAAGCTGGCTGAACAATCTGAGCAGCAAGACTGGACAAACTACGACAAAGCCGATCCGACAGTGGTGGCGCGGGCGATGTGGCAGTCCCAGAGGCCGAATAAACCGTTCCCATGGACCAAGTTCAATCCGCCTTCACCTGGTGAAGACGACGATGAATAAGTGCGATTAACCTGCATGATCTGCGAGGCCCGCTGATTATTATATCGACTATAATATAGGAGATTTCTAATCCGCTCCAGGTTGCTCTAGGGATATGGCAAGGTCGAAGACAGAATATTTGATCGGAAGGCAGATTCGTGCCGCCGCCAACAATGCAGGCATGACGCTGAGAACGCTAGGCGAGAAGCTTGGCGTATCAAAGCCGACGATCTATGCCTACACGACCGGTGCGTTGCATTGTCCAGAATCGAGGCTAAAAGAGATCGGCGAACTGACCGGCCATAGCCTGGAGTTCTTCAGTGCTAGCGAAGCACAAACGGACCTTGACATTGGCGAGCAGCTCAAGCTGATCGACGCGACACTGTCTCCGCCTGATCCTAGAACGGCGTCGCGGCTTGCCTTAGCTGTTATCGAGCGCGAGTCGGATAGCGAAGATCCGTTAGCTTTGGCCAAGCTGTCGTTTCGGGCCGGAAACGCGTTGTTGCAGCACGGCGACTATTTTGATGCGATTCAACAGCTGGAGCACTCTCGGCGAGCGTTCCTCAACCTTGGCCATATCGATTTTGCTGCAAATGCGTCGCAATCCTTGGGCTTTTGCTATATAAATCTGGGACGGCTTGATAAAGCAAAAGATAGCTTTATATATTCCCGCGACCATCTGCCTCCTGATCAAAAGTGGATGGGTTCAGTTGCGCTTGCGGCCTTAGCTGAGCGTGTCGGCGACTTCGACCAATCAAACCGAGACCTCCAGAAGATGCTCCAAAGCAAGAAACCTGAGCCTCAAGCGCTAACCTACGTTTATGCCAACCTGGCCACGCTTCATTGCGCTCGAACCGATTGGCAAGGTGCAAGACCTTATCTCGACCAGACGATAAACAACGCCTTTCAAAACAAGCAAGGCGATTTGTGCGTCGAGATGCTCGTATTGCAGTCGCAAATCCTGAGCCGAGAGGGGCACTTTGCTGAAGCTTCCGAGCAGCTCGTCCGAGCTTTCGATATTGCCCTCGGTCTGGATGACTTATCGCGGCAAACCCTGGTCGAAGTGGCTTGGAGCGAATTGCTCATGTTTGCTGGTGAACTCGACGAAGCAAGAACGAAATCCGTTTCTGCACTGTCCATGGCTACTCGAGGGGGATTCGTTAGGTCGGAAGGCGTGGCAATGCGGATCTTGGCAGAGACAGCTTTGCTGAGAGGCGATACACAGCAAACGCGCGACTACGCGATTCAAGCAATCAGCCATGCCGAGTCGCACCAATATCCGGTGAACGATGCCCTAGCTTCGCTCGTCTTGGCAAAAGCGTTGATTGCTCTTGGCGACGAAACAAGCGCCGCAGAGCTTATCGCGAAAGCCGATCAGACTGCTATCCTGATGCAGCTTCCTGAAGTTTCGATCATAGCCAAATCGCTTGCGCTTTACTTCAGGAGCGCTGATAATACAGATGCAATGGTAAAGGAATTCCGCACCGAATGCAGACGGCAGCGCCTTTCGATTCACTGCGTTCGCACCGTTGCGGAGCTTAAGGCAAATGGAATAACGACCCGCAAGCTGCTTGATCTGATCAACGGCGACGGGCAGTTAGACGACAAGATGTTTCTATTAAACCACGGGCTGAAGGAACGAAAGCTACTTGATCGTGGTCAAAGGCTATATAAAGGCGACGAGTAACATGAAGACGGTTTACGTAATATTTACAGCAATTCTTGCAGGTATCAGTTTGATCGTCATGGGTTGCGGAGGTGCAGGCTCTGACACCGGCGGCTCGACGAGAGGCGAAGGCACGATTCCGATCGGCAAAATTTCAAGTCGGCCAATCTATCAAGCTCAGATCATGGCCACCTATCAGAATGGCGTATCTTATTCCGGCACAGTTATTAGCGATGGCACTGTCTATATGGCTCCTTTGCCGTACGGCGATGCGAAGCTGACGGTCGCGCCGGTCGATGAGCAATATGAAGCGGCTTCTTACGATATCAACGTGAAGGCTCAGCAACGATATATCATCAGCATAGCGATTCAAAAGATAGACCCAGCCGTGACTGTAGACTCCCTAAGCATCGAGATCCCCAATGCGAAGGAGATGGAGGTAGGGAAGACCTACCCCATTAAAGTGACCGTAAACGGCAAAAACGCGGCTAACCTAAAACCGACTGTTTGGGTGAACGGTGGCGCCGGCAGCATCGACTCAGGATATCGATTCCTTGCGCAAGTGCCCGGCGATTCATCGATCCACGCCAAGATAGGCGATGTCGAGACTTCAATACCAGTCACGATCTATTGACGTTCGCGCCAAGACTTGATCTTGAGCGTGTAGTAGTTTTTGTCTCCCGGCATTCCGGGAGGCATGTTGTGAACGAGTGCAGGCACCTGATAGATGTTCGGCACGTTTGTTCCCATATCGAAAAAGTTGGCGACAAAGGTGCCGGCGATCTGGTTCTGCTTGGCGCTGATGATTTTTCCTTGGGCATAAAACGCTCCAGCCATCGATAGCTGGGAGTCGCCTGAGCCGGTCGCCAAGCCGATATTGCGCTTTGCTAGAAGGCCGACGGTTGTTGTCGTCGGGAAAACCTTGTCCGATCGCGGTAAGAAGTTGGCTGAGATGTTGATGTCGCTCGTAGCATAGAGCGTCCCGTTGCCGGTGTATCGAATCGTCTCCTTGGACGCCCCAATCTGAAGCGACCCGTTAACCTTTACAATGCCGTTCACATTGAGCACCGCAGGCGTCGTTTTAGTCTCCGGCACAAAACTAATTGAGTTACCATAGGCGTCTGGACCATAGGAAAACGCAGCCGTTGTAGCCGTGATCAAGGTCTTTGGAATTGTTAGTGACCGCGAGTTCAAGAACGTCTCTTGGTCGGAAAACATCGTTCCAGTTTTGTCGAAGTAGTTCTCCGAACCGATGCCAGAGATGACCGGGAACTTGATTCCTAGATTGCCAAGGTCATATTGGCTGTTCGTGCCGTTGTCACTGTAAACGCTCGTTGAACCTTGGTTACCGGTATAGCCATCGTTCACATAGCTGCCATCGATCGTACCCTTGCTTGAGCCTCCGTCAACGACACCGTTGGTGCCTACCGTCGCCGACCCGTTGACGCTGACTTGGCCATGTTTGACTCGAAGTTCGGTGTTAAGGGTTTCGACGCCGTTGATCCTTGGCGCAGTCGGAACGAGCGCTTCGAGCGTTGACGGCATCCCGGAGTAGTTGTTGCCGATAAATGCGTTGCCGCCCAAAGTGGAAGCCAATTCGGTGGTTGTCAAAGGAGGATCGTAGACTCCGTTTGCGTTCGTGTCGTTATAAGGTTCCTTTGCTGTCCAAACACCATCGCCGTTCGCATCGACGAACGCTTCGCCTGGGTCCCAAACGCCGTTGCCGTTCTTGTCGGTAAAGGTTTCCGCGGCGTCCCAGTGTCCGTTGCCGTTTAGATCGGAATAGTATTCGCCGTCGCCGAGTATGTGAACCGATCCGCGGATGTCGACATTGCCGTTAATAGCCCGGCCGACTGCTCCGGTTCCAGCAAAGATGGCGTTGTTCCAGATTGAGACATCGTGCTCATAGATGAGCGACCTTAGGCTTGCCGTTTTAGACTTATAGGTTACGTTGCACGTCACCCAAGCGCGGGTCGTGTCGCTTGTCGGCTCAACGGTGGACGTTGCCGAGCATCCAGGAGCAATGGAGTTCAGGATGCTGCTGATGTCGTTGCTTGCGCTGACAAAAGCGCCGTTATTTGATCCCAGTGCCGCATAGGCTTCGGTGACTTGGTACTCGAGACCAGCTTGGGCTGCTTGAAATACCACCAGCGCGCGATTCTCTTTGTTCGAACGCAACATGGTGTTTCCCGTGATCGATGCGAGGCCAAGACCCAGGACAATTAGGATAAACATGACCCCAAGGACCATGAACGATGTTACGCCGTTCAGCTTTCGCATTGGGTTAACTCCCGTTTCGGATGATTACCGTCGTCTTCATGCGCGCGTATCGCTTTGTCGAGGAGACGCTGCGCTGAGTGATCAAGTTGATCGTTAGTGCGCGCCGAGAACCGATTGTTGTGAGCTGGAACGGCGCATACGTTTGGTTGTATTGGCTAGATGCAGGATCAGGATCGGTAAGGACGATGTTCTTGACGAGAACCTTTCCCGTTTTGTCGTCATAGAGTTTCGATCCGGAAACGGTGAAGGAACGCGCAACTCCGTCCGAAACGAGCGGAACAATAAGCTCGCGTTCGTCGGTCACATCATCGTAGTAGTTGGAATAAGCAGGCATGGTGTAGGACACGGTCATGCCGTTGTTAGAGATCGTCAGGTTCATCGCCTGCCTGATCTTCTGAGTGACATACCGGATGCCGTTGGCGTTCGACTGAGTGATATCGACGTCGGCTTCGGTGTTATAGAACTGCTTCGATGCTCCGAAGAAAAGCGTGCAAGCCCCGATCACCATCAGCATCATCGTAGCCGAAGCGACCAGCAATTCAACCATTGTTATGCCGCGACGGTTCATCGATAGCCTCCGATAATGGTTCCGGTAGAAACCTGTTTGGTTGTCCCCCAAGGCGATTTATATGAAACGACGAGATCGATCTTTTTGGAACCGGAAGTCAGGTCAGTGATCGTCAATTGCCCCTGTCCGTTCTTCAAGGCTTGAGCCGGGCTGTATTTCGATGCTTCGTCAAGCGGCACGTGAGTGAAGCTGAGAACGTTGCCGCTCTGTCCTGAATCGATGAGGTTCAACTGGCTCAGCGCGGTTATGTTGACATCTTGCGCGCGCAGCATTTGGAGGTGCTCGAGCATTCTGTTGGCGATCTGAACCGCGACCGATTCTTGCTGGGATGCCACCTGGCTTCTTTTAACGACTGGGAAAAGGGACAAGAAGCCTAAGGTGGCAATCAGGAGCATGAAGATACCAACAAGCGCATCGAGAAGCAGAGCTCCCCGAGTTCTCCTGCTATAGACTCTTCTATAACTCACATATAACTAGTTGGCATATTTCGCAGGTTCTTTAGGCTAGTAGGATGGCCGGTTCTTGCGATTATTGTGATGGAAGTAGGTTCGAATAGATGGTATTAAGTGCGAAGATTGTGCAATATGTACAACAAGTTTCGACTGGCCCTTGGTAATGCGTTCTGTGGGAAGTTATATATAATCCTGGGGGCGGGCGAAAAAATGGTCGGGGCGACAGGATTCGAACCTGCGGCCTGCTGGTCCCAAACCAGCCGCGCTACCAAGCTGCGCCACGCCCCGACGAAGGCTTCTATGATACCTTATCTCGTTCAAGGCTATGCGGGGATGAATCTAGCCTGCCTGGTAAACTGAACCCGTTATGCCGACCCGCTCGACAAGACTCGATCAGATTCCTCCATACCTTTTCTCTGCAATATCTAAGGTGAAGAATGACGCCATCGCCGCTGGCGCAGACATCATCGACTTAGGCATTGGCGATCCCGATTTGCCGACTCCGCAGCCGATCATCGACGCTCTAAAAGTCTCAGCGCAGAATCCGAATACACACCGGTACGATGAGACTCCGCTCGGATGGGTTTCATATCTCGAAGCCGCCGCCAAGTGGTATAAGCGCGAGTTCGGAGTTGATATGGACCCGAAGTCGGAGATCATGCAGCTCATTGGCAGCAAAGAGGGCCTTGCGCACCTTGCCTGGGCTTATATTGACGCCGGAGATGTCAGTATCGTGCCGAATCCGGGCTACACAGTTTATAAAGTCAACACGCTGATGGCAGGCGGAGAAGTCTACGAAACGCCTTTGCGAGATGAAAATCGGTTCCTGCCGGTTCTTTCCGACATTCCCTCCGATATTGCTACGCGAGCCAAACTGTTCTATGTGTGCTATCCGCATAATCCGACCGGCGCTGTTGCGACGAAGTCGTTTTATGAAGATTTGGTCAAGTTCTGCAAAGACTACGACATCCTGCTAGTGAACGACATGGCTTATGCGACAGTGTCGTATGAAGGTTTCCGATCGCCAACGGTCATGCAGATCGAAGGCGGCAAGGATGTCGCTATTGAGTTCCACTCGCTCAGCAAGATGTTCAACATGACGGGCTGGCGCTTGGGCTTCGCTCTGGGCAATCCCGACGCCGTCGCCACACTCAACAAACTGAAGTCGAACATCGACAGCAAGCAGTTCCCGGCGATCGCCGAAGCAGGCGCTGAAGCTCTGATGAACGTCGACAATAACGCGGCGCTCGCGATCTTCCAAAAGAGGCGCGATTACCTTTGCGACGGTTTGAACTCGATCGGCTGGAAGGTGGAGAAGCCCAAGGCCACATTCTATGTTTGGGCGCGCGTCCCGAAGAAGGGCATGACCAGCGCTGAGTTCTGTACGGAGCTTCTACAAAAAACGCATGTGCTGGCGATTCCAGGCAACGGATACGGCACCGAAGGCGAGGGCTACGTGCGGATGTCGCTGACGCTGATGGGCGATAAGCAAGGCGAACGGTTCCAGGAAGCCGTTAAGCGAATCAAGGAATCAGGGCTAATCGATTGAGCAGTTCGACCGAGGCGCACCTGAGCTATGATGAGGCGCTGGCGTATATCGCGTCGCTTGCGCCGCGCGGCTGGCGTCTCGGTCTAGACCGCATGCAGGCTTTTGTCGACCTCATCGGTTTGACGTCGTTCGTTAAAGGCGAAGGTTCTGCCCAATTTTTGCACGTCACCGGCACCAATGGCAAAGGTTCGGTCACTGCCTATCTGCAGAGCATTCTGCATCAAAGCGGCTTGGCGACAGGCGGGTTCTTCAGCCCATATGTCTACGACATCCGCGAGCGCGTGCAGTTCAACAAGCATCTGATCTCGCAGAAGTCCTTGGCGCGGCTGACATCGTATTTGATGCCGTTGGCGGAGTCGTTCAACGATTCTTCTCTTGGTGCGATCACCGAGTTTGAGTTCAAAACAGCGCTTGGATTCCAGTATTGGAAAGAGAAGCAATGCGATTGGGTCGCTGTTGAGGTTGGGCTTGGCGGACGTTTGGATTCAACGAACGTACTGGTTCCAGCGGCATCTGTAATCGTCAGCATTGGCCTCGACCACACGAACATCCTCGGCAGCACCTATACCGAGATCGCCCGTGAGAAAGCAGGAATCATCAAGCCTGGACGTCCGGTCGTCGTCGGGCAAATGGTGGTTGAAGCGCTTACTGAGATCTCAAGGGAAGCGCATGAGAAGGGAAGTCCGTGCTGGGTGTTCGGCAGGGATGTTCAACTTGAGCCTATGACTGGTCATCGGTATAGAGTTAGCACTCCTACTCGATCGTATGAAGGGTTGAAGCCGGGTTTATATGGTCGCACGCAGCCGCACAATATGGCGTTGGCCGTTGCCGCTATCGATGCGGCTGGGCTTTCTGCGCCTCTAGACGTTCTTTTTGCCGGGGTGAAGAATGTATCCTTGCCGGGCCGGTTCGAGCATCGGGTTTATCAGAGTCGCGACTTCATTTTGGATGGCGCGCACAACGCTGAGGCCGCTCAAGTTTTGGCCTTGAGTTTGCAGGACAAATATCCAGGGCGGCGGGTTGTTCTGATCACGGGAATGGTGGCTGGGCATGAACCGTCGCGGTTCTACGAGCCGCTGGCTCCCTCCGTTTCATCGATACACGTGGTGCCGATTCAGTTCCATCGAGCGCTTCCGCCTGACGAGGTGGTTGCCGGATTGTCAGGTTTGGTGCCGACTGTTGCCGTGCATAAATCGCTTTCTGAGGGGCTTGGGGCGGCGTGTTCTGATGCGTCTCCTGGTGACTTGATCGTCGTGGCTGGGAGCTTCTATCTGCTCGGTGAGATCGTTCGGCTGATGTAGAGCTTGCGGGCAATTCCAGCTTTACGAGTTTTGAAGCTCCACCCCCCTGCCCCCCTCCTCATTCTCGGCTTTGTCAAGAACGAGGAGGGGGACCAGACTACAGGATCCGCTCGATGATCTCCTGGCTCTTCAAGTCCAGATCGTGCGTACTGAGCACCTCGAACCGGTTGCCGTCGACGTCGATCAGCAGAAGGTGCCCTTCGGAGAGCCATTGGGCGTTCTCCTGAAGGTTCTGCGTCACGAAGTCGCGATGGCCGCGGTCGGTCTCGACGTGCCAATAAGTGGCTCCGAACTCGACCGTAGCCCCGATGATCCGAGTTACGGTCGCCGTCAGGTAGCGCCGGTTCAGCTCCAGCTTGGCTGCTTCTAAGGACTCCGGTCCCAATGAGGACGGCTCCTCAACAAGAGCAACCTCGTCGCCCTTCGAGTTGAGAAACGCCAAAAACCGGCCCGGATGCGTCAGAGGGGATGCCCACACAGGCTTGATAGCGATGTGCGAGCGGTCCTTCTCAGTCAGCACAAGCTGGCCGAACGCGTTGTGGAAAAGCTTCAGTTCTGTGGTTGCTTCCATGTTCTCAATTTCCTTTACGAGGTTGCTGGGGAAGGGAAAGGTGGCGACAAGACTCATGCCGTCACCCCCACTCCGATGATCTCGTTGATCGCGCTCTGAGTCTCGACGAGCTTGCAGAACGCGCCGCCGCTCGACATCAGCTCCGCGTGCGTGCCGATCTCGACGATTTCGCCTTTATCGAGCACGATCAGCCTGGACGCGTTTCTCAACGTCGACAGCCTGTGCGCGATGGCGAAGGTCGTTCGTCCGCTGACGAGTCTGCCGATCGCCTCTTGGATCTGCTTCTCGGTCTCGACGTCCACCGATGAGGTTGCCTCGTCCAGAATCAGAATCCGCGGGTTGTGCAGGATCGCGCGCGCAATCGACACCCTCTGGCGTTCGCCGCCCGAAAGCTTCGCGCCGCGCTCGCCGACCATCGTGTCATAGCCGTCCGGCTTGCCCAAGATGAAGCTGTGCGCGTTGGCCGCCTTCGCCGCGACGATCACTTCTTGAAGCGATGCGCCGGGTTTGCCATAGGCGATGTTCTCCGCAATTGTCCCGTTGAACAGGAACGGCTCTTGAAGCACGATGCCGATCTGGCTTCGCAGGTCTTGCAAGGCGATGTCTCGGTAGTCGACGCCGTCGATCTTGATCATGCCTGAGTCCGGCTCGTAGAATCGGCACAGCATGTTGATCGTCGTCGATTTGCCCGCGCCCGACTTGCCGACCAGACCGATCATCTCGCCCGGCTCCGTCTTGAAGCTCATGCCTTTGATGACCGGGTTCGATTTGTCGTAGCCGAACCGGACTGCGTCGAACTCGACAGCGCCGCCGATCTCGTGGTGCTGGCCCTTGTCGCCATACTTTTCGGTCTCGGTGTCGATGATCTCGAAGATGCGTTCGGCGCCCGCCATGGCTCGGCTGAACCACTGGTTGACTTGCGCGAACCACTGCAGCGGCCCGTAGAGCAGCGCCAAGTACGCATTGATCTTCCAGAAGTCTCCGATGGTTAGCGCGCCGTTATAGACCATGTAGCCGCCAACTGTCCAGTTGATGAGCGCGCCGAGCGACGTGAAGAACGACATCGCGCCGAACAGCGTGTACCACCGTCCGTCCACAGTGACTCCAGCATCGCGAAGCTCGCGGTTGCGGATGCCGAACTTGCTATACTCGGTGTCTTCCTTCGCAAACGCCTTCACCACACGGATTCCTTGCAGCGATTCGTTCAACTGAGTATGGAAGCGAGCCCACTTCTGTCCCACCTTGTGGAACATCTGCGACATCGGCCTCCAGTACCAAGCGCTGATCGCCGCAACTATTGGGATCGGCGCCATGATCCACAGCGCAAGAACCCAGTTCGTCAGCAGCAAGAACGTTGCGATGCCCGCCATCATCAGCCCGTTGAGGAGCAGATAGGGAAGGCCGTCAACCAAAAATCCCCACACGCGGTCGGTGTCGTTGGTCACGCGCGAGGCGATCGCTCCGACTTGCTTCTTATCGAAGAACGACAGTTGCAGGAACTCGATGGCGCGGTAGACCGTCGACCGAAGATCGGCCGCGATGTTGCCCGCCAGGAACGCGATGATGCGTCCGGCACAGATCTGCAGAACGGTGTTCAGCGCCAGCACGACAAGCCACACTCCCATCAAGGCCCACAGCGTCGGCAAGTTCTTATGAGCCCTCAGAACGTTGTCGATCAGTTCGCCTTGAATGTAGGGCGGCGCTAGGTTCATCACCGTCGTCGTTAAGCTCAGCGAGCACAGTCCGATGGCGTGCCACTTGTAAGGCAGCAGGAACTGGGCGATGCGCATCAGCGTTTTGCTTCTGTTCACACATGCCGGACACACGCCGTCCTTCTCGGGCAGCAGACGGTTGCACTTCGGACAGCGCACTTTCTCTTCTTTCAGACTGATGAGCAGAGGCTCGCCTTTAGCGAGCTGCTCAATGCCTCGCGCGGTTTCCGAGAACTTGGCGGCGACAGTCAAGCTGTAAGTGATGACCTGAAGGACTTCGCCCTTCTTGGTGGTGATCTCCAGCCGTCCTCCGCCGACCAGTGGCTCGTTGCGCGCTGAGGCGATATCTGCGATCGTGACGCGGAACGAAGCAACGCCATTCTCCTCGAGAACGCGCACTTCATGGTGAGTTACCTCAAGATTCCGGCAGCCGAACGAGCCGTCACGCGCGAAGTCGGCTGCCAGACGTATGAGGATCTCGTCGTCATAGGTGACAGACACTCCGGCCTGTCTGATTGGTGTTGTTACAGACATATACTCTCCTGGGATGTAGGTGCTTTGCGATAGCTTTGCAATGGCTATGCATGGCTTTGCAGTTGCTTTGCATTGCGACGAAGCGGCTTGAACTAGGCTAGCAATAGCGACAAATGAGCTAAGCAACAAGTTGCCTAGCGAGAGGTGCCATTGCTAAGCTATAGCATGGCCATCGCACAGCTACGCATAGCTACAGTCAAGCGAATGTGTCGTTGGAGGCGACGGGCGTCAACCGTCAAGCCGTTATGTTGGACGCGGGGTAAATGCTCGGGGCAAACCCAAAAACAATCAGTCGAGGCGCCTATTATAAGCCCGGCGAAGCAAACGCCTCTGAGGCAGGATCATCCGGCCTGTCGCAAGATCATACCCTGTATGACGGTTGACGGCTGGGAATTGTTTCGTTGTTTTGGTGATGAGTTGTGTGTCATGGGCGGCTCGCCCATGGGGAAGTTAGGATTTGATGTGGCGCGGCCATATGGTCATTAGCAATTTAACATGACATATCAGACGGAAAGACTTTCTTGGTTTGGCAGGCTCTTCCGGAGCGCCAACGGCGAGATATAAAATAGCCTAGCTCGAAGGCGAAGCCGAAGGGCTAGGAAAGGAGCATTCCTAAATCACAGAGGGCTGAAGGCCCGAAATAGGCGAATATCTCTTTTTGCATCTATCTCGCGCCTTCAGCGCTCCTTTATTAAATGCGCCGCACCTAGGCCTCGCGCTTCGCGCTCAACCCAGGCTATGTTGCATCGCGCCTCTGGCGCTCCGGACATCCTTGCCAGGTTCGGCAGCAAAGCCTGTGCAATATGTTAGGTTATATTGTTAATTACCATTCTGTCCGCTACGAGAGCCGGCAAAGCTGCCGGCGCTCCCAGCTATCCGGATTGCAATGCTAATCCTTGTTAAGACCTACCCTTCAGCAGCGCAGCCGTCGTCTCAGCAAGCCGTTTGCCCTGATACTTTGCCGCCGCAAGAACCGAATCCCACTCCTCTTTCGGCAGATTGTCGTAAAGGGAAGTGCCGTACGGGTTGCCGCCGGAAGCGAAGATCGCTTGGTCGGTGTATCCAGGCGGAACCAAGATGCATCCCCAGTGGTAGAAAATGTTGTTCAACGAAAGAATCGTCGACTCTTGGCCGCCGTGCCGGTTCATCGAACTGACGAACGTCGTCACGGTCTTGTTAGCCAGCTTGCCGTGGAACCAAAGGCCGCCGGTCGTGTCGATGAACTGCTTGAGCTGCGCTGCGACATTGCCAAACCGAGTCGGGGTGCCGAACGCATAGCCGTCAGCCCACTCCAGGTCGTCGAGGGTTGCCACTTCGACAGCGTCAGCCTCGTAGACATGGTTCTCCCACCAAGCCGGGTTCTTCTGGATGATCTCATCGGGCACATATTCGGGAACTCGTCGCAACCGTACTTCCGCTCCTGCTTCTTCAGCTCCTTTGACAAGGGCTTCGGCAAGCTTGCGGCTGTTACCGGTCGAACTATAGTAGATGACAGCGATTTTCGGTTTCATGACAGTTGTATAGTACATAGTTGACATAGCAACAATTTCGCATGAAAACCAAAACAGGTCCAAAGGCTTTGATTTATTCGTTATATCATGCAGGAACGAAAGGCCTTTTGTCGAAAAAGTCCTTATGCACACCTTGCCGATCACGGGTTTTGCCGACGAGGTCAGCCCGAAACTCGATGAGCAAATTGCCGTATTTAAGAAGCTGAACCTACAGGGAATCGATCTGCGCAGCATCGAGGGCGTCAACGTTCTGAACCTATCTGATGCCCAACTCGATTATCTCGACGAGCAATCTAAGAAGCACAAACTGCCTGTTCAGGCCATAGGTTCGCCGGTAAACAAAGTGAACCTAACGCCCGAGAACAGGGAAGCTGAGCTTGCCAAAATGGTTAGGTCCATCGAAATCGCCAAGCGGCTCGGTGTCAAGCGCATCCGTGTTTTCAGCCCAGAGGTTCCGCGCGGAGAGGACGATAGATGCTGGCCTGACGTGAAAGCTTGGATGGCCGACCAGATCGCCTTGGCTGAGAAGGCGGACAGCCTCTTGATTCACGAGAACGACGCACGGTTCTACGGAGCCTATCCCGAGAACGCGAAGCGTTTGTTCGCCGAGTTCGCAGGTCCGAACTTCAAGGCGGCATTCGATTTCGCCAACACGGTTCTCATCGGTTACCGGGCGATGGACCACTGGTTCCCGTGGATTCTCCCCTATCTCGACACGCTGCACATCAAGGACGCTGTCGAGAAGGAAGGTAAGGTCGTTCCGGCAGGCGAAGGCGAAGGACAGATTTTGGAGACTTTCCGGTTCTTAAAAGAGAAAGGATGGGAAGGTCCGTTGACTCTTGAACCCCATCTGCAGGCGGCCGGTCCGCTTGGGGGATACTCAGGGGAGCAGTTATTCGAAGTTGCGACGAACGCTCTGAGAGGCGTTCTCGCCAAGGTGTAAGGAGCAACAGGAAATGGTTCGATTTGGAGTAGTCGGCTGCGGAGCGATTCACAGCACTCATTGCGATGCGATTAAAGGCATTGACGGCGCGGTTCTGACCGGCGTTTACGACATTATTCCGGCGAAGGCCAAAGCGGCCGCTGAGAAGTACGATGTCATCGCGGTGAAATCGCTGAACGACCTTTTCAACCGTGTGGACGCCATCTGCGTTTGCGTGCCCAGCGGCTTGCACTCGGCCATCGGAGTCAAAGCGGCGAAGGCAGGCAAGCATGTGGTTTCGGAGAAGCCGATCGACGTCTCGGTAGCCCATGCGCTGGCGATGATCAATGCTTGCCGCGAGAACAAGGTCAAGCTTGGCGTCATCAGCCAGCACCGGTTCGCCAAGGACATGCAGGAGCTTCAGCAGGCGGCCCAAGGCGGAGAGCTTGGCAAACTGGTTCAGGGGGACGCCTACATCAAGTGGTACCGCACGCAAGCCTACTACGACAGCGGCGATTGGCGAGGCACCTGGAAACTCGACGGCGGCGGATGCCTGATGAATCAGGGTGTCCACTATGTCGACATGATCCAATGGGTTATGGGCGGAGTAAAGGCGGTTCAGGCGCAGATCCGAACAGCTTGCCACAACATCGAAGTCGAAGACACGGCCTGCGCGCTGATCGAGTATAAGAACGGCGCGGTCGGCGTCATTCAGGGCTCGACCAGCATCTATCCGGGCCTTTCGGAGCGCGTCGAAGTCCATGGCCAGTACGGTACCGTCGTTCTCGAAGGCGATCGGACCAAGCTGTGGAAGGTCGATCCAGAGGCTCCGCTTGATCCTTCTCCCTACGGCAACGGCGTGACAAAGCAGCCGACTCCGAAGGAAGACGTGGTCGGCAACTCCGGCACGGACGGAACGGGCGCATCGGACCCGTCGGCGATCTGGGGTGAACAGCACCGCTTGCAGCTTGAGGACTTCACCAAAGCGGTCATCGACGACAGAGACCCGTTCATCACCGGCGAGATGGCGCTGGAGCCGCTGAAGGTCATCCTGTCGATCTATAAGAGCGGAAAGCGCAACGGCGCCCGCGTGGTGCTCTAGCCATGAAATACGGTCTTTGCTGCTCACTTGACGTCGCTCGCAAAGCGATTGAACTCGGCGTCGACTATGTTGAACTTGCCGCGGTCGGGTTCAACGGCCTCGAATCGACCTGGGACAAGTCGGTATACGACGGTTTGCCGGTAGAGACGACGAACGTCTTCTTTCCTGGCGCGATCAAGCTCTTTGGCGACAGTCGAACGCCTTATGAAGATTATGCGAAGCGAACGGTCGAGCGGGCGGCAGAGATCGGTGTGAAGGTGATGGTAATTGGGAGCGGAGGCAGCCGCACCGCTCCAGACGGCTACGATCCGGTTAAGGCCGAAGATGAGTTCGTCGAAGTTGTCGCGACCGTTCAAGAGATTGCGAAACCATACGGAATTGTTGTTGCGCCTGAGTCGCTAACGAGGCTCGAAACGAACGTCGGCAACGATCTTGGCCAATTGGCACGGGCTCTGAACGCCAAAGGCCTGGCCTATACTGCGGACTCCTTTCATGTGCTGAAAGAGTGGGCGTTCGACCTTGGCTTGGAGACCGCGCCTGTTGAAGGCCCGTCCGAGTCGCATTGGCGCGATCAAATCCCCCATGCGCCGGTTCATATTCACATCGGCGACCTTCCTAGAAACGCCCCGAAGGCAGACGACCCGATGATGCAGAGCTTCGCTAGACGGATCAAAGAGCTTGGATACAATGCGCGGATAAGCTTAGAGTGCAATGTTGGCGAACTAGAGGCCAGATTGCCAATCGCACTTGATCAACTAAAGCAGCTTTTTCGATAAACCTGTCATCATAGTCTGAAGTTGAAATGTTGGCATTATTGAACTTCCGTTCGCTTCCATGAACGAATGAAGCACACTAGGCGGTCATTACTGTAGAACGATCTTAGCCTGCGCGGAACTCGAGGGCGATTTTCCGACGTAAGAGGTGAGAGTTCCGGTAAGCCGAAGAATCTGGGGAGATATGTTCGAATCATTTGTACTCGCGATGTCGTTCGTCAACGCATGGGCGCAAGAGCCTCCTGCGAAGCCGCATCAGCCCAAGCTGCCGCCAGCAGCATTGAAAGTTGCGCCTGCTGAGCCAGCGAAGAAGCAAGATGCAGACGATCCTGTTGAGATCGTTATTGAACCGGAAGGCGTCTCCATCTTTGCCGATGGCGTTGACGCTCAAGAGCTTTTCGTTAAGCTAGCCAAGGCCGCCAAGCTGAAGATCATGATTGACGACACGGTCAAGAGGACTATTACCGTCAACATCATTCAGAAGAAGGCAACTGAGATTCTTGACACGATTTGCTCGGCATACGGCCTGGCCTGCAAGCAGATCAACGGCGTGTATCTGATCAGCGAAGGCATTCCCAAGACACCGTCATCCTATCTGCTGAGCGATATCGATGCGGTCTCAACCCAATATGTCCTCGCTCCGACCGCCAAGTCCCTGCTGCCGATCTTTTTGCAGGACCACATCAAGACGAGCAGCGAACAGAATGCGGTCATCCTGTCCGGCCCCGCGGAGGTCCTGAAGAAGTTTCGCGAGGACGTCAAGAAGTTCGACATACCGGCTGCCCAAATCATGATTGAGGTGTTGATGGTCGAGTTCACCGACTCCAGCGCCAGCGAGTTTGCTGCTTCGCTTGAGTGGACGAACGGCGGCAACCAGTTCACGAGCAACGGGCCATACGGCGAGATCGTATTCCGAACTCTGGAAACCCTGCCTTCACTCTTTTCTGCCCAGCTTAAGGCGTTTGTCAGCAAAGGCAAAGCGCGCGTTAAGGCGAATCCGCGAATAGCCACGATCAGCGGCCAGTACGCCACCATTTTCATTGGAAAGCAGCGCTATCTAAGCACTCCAGTTGTTGTCAGCACAAGTTCTGGCGACTACTACGGCGAGTCCACCAAGAACTCTATCGACGCCGGCGTTAAGCTTGATATCACTCCGTGGACCGGCGGAGACGGCGTGATTATCGCCGACGTCAAACCCGAGATCAGCGTTTTAAGCGCTCCCGATGCGACGACCGGATTGCCGGACCGCAGCTCTCGGCGTGCGAACACCACCGTCATGGTCAAAGACGGCCATACGATCGTCATCGGCGGCTTGAACCAAACGGAAAAGATGCGGACTTCGACCAGGATTCCGTTGCTTGGCGACCTTCCGTTTATTGGCCAGATGTTCCGATCGCACGGCGAGACCAATTCGAATACCGAGATGGTCATCTTTATCACTCCGCGCATCTTAAGCCAGACCGGCCACTTGCCAAGCGATGAGGAAAAGAAGCTGAAGGACCGGTTCTTGGAGGGCAATGAGCCGAAGAAGCCTGGCAAATAGACTGGCTCGGTTAATCCTGGGCTTGGCAGTCCTGAGCGGCATGTGCGCCGCTCAGGACTCGGCCTATTGCAACCTCACGAACATTCGAGTAGATCGGCTGTCGAACGCGGTTAAGTTGACGATTGAAGCGGACGGAATCATCAATGCGCGCTACAGCTCAGGCGACTACTTCAACATGGAGGCGATTTCTCAAGGCGACTGGTCCAACTTAACGAAGAAGGTACTGCAGCTGCCGTTCTCAATAACTAATGCAAGGTCGCGCGTCGCCAGCATTATTGATGTCGGAGTCTATCCTGTGTCGCACGTCGAAGTAGGAGTCATGCCGAGTTCGACTGACGGAGTTGGCCTCGACCTCAAGGTCCTTCTATTCACTGAAGCCATACCCGTTACAGTTCGAATGCCGAATGGCATTAATACAGAAACCTCAGACTTATCTGCGCCCAAAGTCTGGATGAGGCTTTCTCAGGACCAGCGCAGCATCGTCATTCTCATCACAAGCAACCGTACGATTCCGAAGCCTGTCGAAAGAAAGAAGGTTGATGTTACGGCGGCTAAACTGAACGTTGAACGGCTTGGTGATCGGTACTCCGTCGAAGCTGTGAATGCATCGCTTGCCGACGTGGCAACCGAGCTGTCGATGAAAGGCGGCAGAGACATCTTGGTGGACTCTGGGCTCGAACGCTGCGTTAGTATGAACATGCCGGATGCGACCATGGCCGAGGTTCTATCGTCGCTCGCCATGGCATACGGACTGAGCGTCGAGCAGAAAGGTCCTGTTGCCAAGATAAGCGAAGCGAGAGCGGATCAAGTTCAGGGAGTATCGACAACCTTGACCGAACGCTTGCCATTGAAGAACATCAGCGCATCGACCGCCCAGCAAGCCTTGCCAGACTTCTTGCTGAGGCATACCCACCTTGACGTGCAGAATAACGCCTTGTCGATTACTGGATCGCCAGAACTGGTCGAGAAAGTCAAGAGGGATATCGAGTCGATTGACAAGCCGTGCCCGATGATAGCGATCGACGCCGTGGCCGTGGAGTTCGGCAATGCGAAGGAACTCGACAGCTTCGTCAAACTTGCCAAGAGCTGGACAGACAACGCTCTTAGGCTCGACGGCGAAGTTGGGGACATCCGGTACGATTTCCAAAAGGGCTACCCGAGCGACTGGATTGCGCAGGTGCGCAGGGTCGATTCGCTAAAGAAAGTCAAGATAAACGCCAAGCCGACGATTGTGTCGCAAAACGGCCAGAAGGGAAGCCTTTTCGTTGGACGCCAGCAGCTCGTGAAGTACGAGTACTTCGACTACTATATGGGCGCGATGAATACTTCGATCATGAAGGTTAATATCGGGGCATCGTTGAATATCGTGCCGGTATCTGGAGACGGGGCGAACATCCTACTGACTGTTGAGCCGTCTCTGACAACCGTAATCGACCTCGAGCGGAGCACAGGCTTGCCGACGGTTTCAACGAGGACCGCAAAGACATCGGTTCGCATCAAGAGCGGCGAAACCCTCGTGATCGGCGGCCTTAAGATTAATCAGGAATCCAGTACGCGCACCTATAAAGCTTCAAATCGTCGAACAGATTCAAAGGAGTCGACAGAGCTCGTCTGGTTTATCACAGCCAAAGTCGTCGATCCTTCTCAGACACAAACCGGAAACAAACCATGATACAGAAACTGTTGCTTGTTGTCAGCCTTCTCGCCTTATCCATCTTTGGAATGGCGCAAAACACGGCTTACTGCAATATTGAATCGATAGACGCCCAGCAGCTTAGCAACGGGGTTCAGATTGTCGTGAAAGCTGACGGCGTCATGAGCATCGACAACGACTACGAATACGGATCGGGCAGCGGATCAACCAAACGCACCTTAAAGATCACGAACGCTAAGTCCAAAATCGGCAAGAGCTTCATCGACGTCAGCAAGTACCCGGTTAGCTACATCCAGCTTGCGGTCTTGCAGGACGCTAAGGAAGGCGTCGGCGTCGAAATGACCGTGGCAATGTTCGAAGCGGTCTCGACAAGCATTCAGGTGAGTAATGACCGGCAGAGCATCATCATCACGGCGAACAGCTCAAGAACCCTTACAAAGCTATCGAACAAAGGTGCCGGCGGCGCAGCGGCTAAGACCGACAAGACCTTCTCCATCGACGCGGATATCGGCCGATTCTCAATCTATGCCGTGAAAGCCAACGTTCGTAAGCTGTTAGCTGATCTTGCGCGCAAAGCGAAGGCGAGCATCGCCCTAGATGACTCGTTGAAGGATCGCGAGACGTCGATGACGTTGACTGAGGTGACCCTAGATGAGGCTTTGAAAGCCATTACCGACGGGTCTGGTCTGGCCATGTCGAAGGAAAAGGACGTCTATATGATAACAGATGGCGTTCCGCAGGACTTGGCTACCTATCACCTCTCAAATACAGAGTCGTTCCGTATGAGCAATGTCAAGGCGCAAGTCGCCTCAGGCCTTCTGCCGACGTTCCTTTACAGCTTCTTACATGTGAACGATGCCCAGAACGCCGTCGTCGTGACCGCTCCGAAGCCGATGCTTGAAAAGATCAAGACAGACTTCGAGAAGATTGACGTTGCTCCTCCCCAGATCATGATTGAGGCATTGGCAGTTGAAGTGTCTTCTGCGGACGACTTCTCGGCTGGCATGAACTTGACCTATAAGAACGATGTGCACGATGGCTCCATCGACACGAACAAGGGCGATATCAGTTATTCGACCATAGGATCGTTGCCATCGGACTTCAAAACGAAGCTTCATGCGCTCGTTTCGGCGGGCAAAGCGAAGGTTCGAGCGACTCCCCGTATGGCCGCCCTCAACGGCCGCTATGCAGAGCTATTCATCGGCGAAACTAAGTTTATCAAGGTTGAAGTTAACTCTTACGGCACCGTGTCGGAGCGCATTCAAGGCGTCGATGTGGGCGTAACATTGAAGGTGATGCCGTGGACCGGCGGCAACGACGAGATTACGACCTTGCTGATCCCTGAAGTGTCGAACATTAGCGAACTCGACCGTGCTACAGGTCTGCCTGTTTTGTCGACGAGAAAGGCTCAGACCACAGTTCGCGTCAAAGACGGCGAGACGATCATGATCGGCGGACTTGTTCAAACGCAGGACTACGACACGACGATTAAGATTCCGTTCCTCGGCGATATCCCGCTGCTTGGTAATCTCTTCCGAAGCAAGAGCAAGAGCCGCATCGGTTCCGAGTTGGTCATCTTCGTTACGCCGCACATCCTAACGCCGGACGGCCGGCTGAAGGACGAGAAGAAGGAGCAGGAGATCAGGGAGCGGTTCGGACCAGCGCGTTGATCAACAGCACTCGTTGGACCTGTTCGTATAAAGGCTACTTGAACTCGTTGAGTTCGGCAGCTTAACCAATGCCAGCAGTGCAATTAGAAGCGAGAACCTGAACGATAACATTCCCTCTAATCTCGTTTCGGAGGGAATGTTATCTGGGGTTCGGTCAAGTAAACCCTTATGGCAAAGGCGGAGCTGTCCCGATAATCGTCGTTCCAGCAGGATTGCCGGGTAATGGGTTTGTAAGCGATGGGATCGGGTCTAGCGGATCGGATGTTTTGCACTTAAGCAAGTAGTTGTCGCACCTCGCGTTCAGTGACTGAGGAGACCCTAGCTTCTCGACCACACATAGACCGTATGGATACTCATCGGGCATGCAATAGGCCATGCGAACCTTTACTCGACATTTAGCCCATACATTGCAGGAAGACCCGCTTGGGACGCCCCTTCCGCAATCGCCTCTGCCGTTGCAGGCATACCGATCTGTTTCGTAGGTCGGAGCAAGGTCCCAAGCACCTAGTCCGCCGTTGCAGGTAGCGCCTTGTTCAGGGCATAGAGGTGCTTCATCTTGGCATGTATACCACGCCTCCGCGCATGCTATGGCAACGACCATTGATGCTAAGGACACGAGCGCGAACGCTTTCTTGTTGTGCAACTTTCTGATAGATGATCTTGTCAATTTCATTGGTCCTCCTGTATGTATCTAGACTGCTGACTAAAAACCACTAAAAGCTCGACGCGTAGCTAGTTCGTGGATCCACAGTTGTTCTCTGCTTATCCAAGCGACATGTCCATCTAGAAACCCCTGCAATACATGGATATCGTCATATAGCCGATAGTGTGAGATTTTCCACGTTTTGGGATCCCATTCGGGCAACCGAATCTTGCCAGGCATGATCTTTTGCCTGAAATTGGCCTCCACCATTCCATGCTTATCTTCGTCCCATCGGTTGACGCACTTGAGCAAATCAGCATGGTAGGCGTCCAGACGAGAGTAAACGAGGTCATAGTTTCTCGGACCACGAAACTGCGGCCCGAGCGGCCCTTCGTTTTCAAATCCGCCGATTCCCCTTGGCAGACTAGCGGGAAGTTCGTCGATGCTGATGGGTAGGCCGCCGTCGTGCTCCTCGCGATAGAGACTCACACCGATGGCAAGTTGGTGGAGATCGCTTGATATTCTGGTGTCCAAAGCCCTGGCTTTGGCTGGAGGTCCAACTGCCAGCCAGATGATGCCGACTAAGATCGTAATGATCGCAACAACGATTAACACTTCAATTAAAGTAAACGCTTTCATTCTTGGTTTCATCAGAACCTCCATATGTCTTCGACTAGTCTGAACCCGACGAATTTACCAGCGGCAATCTTGCAGATAACCGGCGGCCCGTCGATGCGAATGCCCAGCGATGCGTATTCAACTGTCGAGAGTCTTAGAAGAGGCAACTTGCTTTCTGCAACGATCTTTACAGAGACTGGCGTCGTGGCAAGGCTGATTGGTTTGCCTTGTTTCAAATAGCTGTTGATGGCGGCAGCCAGCTTCCCCCCATCACATCGGCTACAACGGGTAGCAAAAGCCACATATCCATCATGCGGAAGCAAGCTATTGCGAGGAATTGGGGTGCCTGCTGGCAATCCGCCAGCTTGATACGGCTTCCTGGGAAGATACGAGGCAAGAGTCCGGCTTAAAGAAGGCGAAAAGAGGACGACAGACGAAGCCGCACATCCAACAACCATCGCTAATAAGTCTAATGATGAATACTTTCTAGCAGATAGGCCTAGCTCCACCATCAGAATGGCTATGCAAGTCCAAAACAAAATGCATATGGGGCAAGGGAAGATACCGATTGTTGCTGAGCCTGTCAGCAAGATGCATCCGAGAAGCGCAACGAGAATTACCAGTGAATCAGAAAGATCATTGCCAGTCACGCTGAAAACGATAATTCTCTTGTTTTGAAACAGCCTTAAATACCCAGCAAACGCCGCGATCATCGTCAGCATGCCAAGCGTTGCGAGTAGTTGTTGCGCCGGGCCGCTTAACAGAAAGTAGGTGTTGGAGCAAGATGGACACGCTTGTGCTAGCAGGATTACTGTAGATACCACCCCGCAGATCCTGATCGATTGCAGAGCATATGACTTATAAGGATACACTTGACCAGCCATACATTAGCGATTATACAACAGGTTAATGTAATCGTAAAAAAGTACATATATGTTAGGGTGAGATTTGCGAATACGACCGTTGCAGGAAGTAATAGCGTATTGATGCTCCCCGGCAACACGAAAGCCCTTTTCAGCTGCATTTGCTTGCTGGCATTACGAGAACTCGGCTCTAGAAATAGATCAGTTGCTTCTTGGCGTTTTCGTGGCTGGGGTCAAGGCGCAGAATCTCGCGGAACTCCGCTCCGGCTTCATCGATATAGCCGAGCATCATCATCGTCATCGCAAGGTCGTTTCTTACATTCAAGTTCATAGGAAACTCCTGCGCGACTTTGCGCAATGTCTCGATCGAAGTGTCGAAGTCGCCTTCAAAGCCCTGGATGAGCCCAACTTGCCATCTTGCGTCGCAGTGTTTTGGATCGACTGCCAAGATCTTTTGGAACTCATTCAGAGCCTCTCGGTACCGCCCTTCGCACCGTAGGTTAAATCCCTTTTGATAGACCTCTTGAATGTCCATGTGATGTTCCCCGAATTATAGCACATGGGAACCGCCAATTCATGAACGAATCATGCGGTTCCCGGTTCAAAGCGAGGCGGCGCAATCGGCTGAGACGGCGATTCAGACTCTTCCGTTTGTTCCGAAGGAGTTTCGACGAATTCGGGCTCAAATGCGGGCAGGTCTGCCGTCTTTGCGCCTGCCATTATGGCCAAGAACTCGTCTCTATCCAAGGTTTCGCGCTCAAGCAATGCACGAACGAGTTCGTCCATCACTTCTCGCTTTTCTTGAAGAATCGCTGTCGCTTCTGTGTGGCATGTATCGACAAGCATTCGAACTTCCTCGTCGATCATGCGGGCCACTTCTTCGCTATAGTCTCTATCTTCGTAAACATCGCGTCCAAGGAACGGATTGCGGCCTCTTCGCCCAATGGCAAGCGTTCCGAGCTTCTCGCTCATGCCATATTCGCAAATCATTGCGCGGGCGATGCGGGTGACTCGTTGAAGGTCGCTGCCTGCGCCGGTCCATCGCTCTCCGTAGACGACTTCTTCGGCCACGAGACCTCCGAGGCTCATCTTGATGTCGTCCATCAGTTCGCTCTTGCTGATGTGGACCTTATCGGTGTCGGGCAGGCTCCAAGTGATGCCCAAAGCCATGCCGCGCGGCAGAATGGTTACCTTATGGACCGGATCGCAGTTTTCCAGAAGCTCGCCGACGATGGCGTGGCCAGCTTCGTGGTAGGCAGTGATCTCGCGCTCTTTGGTTAGCATGACGCGGCTCTTGCGGGCTGGTCCGACCATCACGCGATCTAATGCCTCTTCGATCTCGCTCATGGAGATTCTCGTCCGGTTTCGCCTGGCTGCCAGCAATGCAGCTTCATTTAGCGAGTTGGCCAAGTCCGCACCAGAGAACGAAGGAGTTCGCTTGGCGATGGTGCCAAGGTTCACTTCGCCGTCCAGCGGTTTGCCTTTAGAATGAATATTCAAAATCGCTTCGCGGCCCTTGGCGTCGGGCAAGTCCACGACGATCTGTCTGTCAAATCGGCCAGGACGCAGAATGGCCGGGTCGAGGACGTCTGGCCTGTTGGTGGCGGCGATCATGATGACGCCGCTGTTTGGATCGAATCCGTCCATCTCAACCAGCAACTGGTTCAAGGTTTGTTCGCGCTCGTCATGGCCGCCGCCTAGGCCAGCGCCTCTCTGGCGGCCGACAGCGTCGATTTCATCGATGAAGATGAGACTCGGCCGATGCGCCTTCGCGGTTTCGAAAAGGTCGCGAACGCGCGCAGCGCCAACGCCGACGAACATCTCAACAAAGTCGGAGCCGCTGATGTGGAAGAAGGGAACCCCTGCTTCGCCAGCAATAGCGCGGGCCAAGTAGGTTTTACCAACGCCTGGAGGGCCCGTCAAAAGGATGCCCTTCGGGATTTTGGCTCCGAGTGCGGTGTACTTCTTGGTGTTCTTTAGGAAGTCGACGATCTCGAAGAGCTCCTCTTTGGCCTCGTCAATACCTGCAACGTCGTCAAAGGTGATCTTTGGACCTTGGTCGCCGACGCGCTTTGCCTTGCTTCTTCCGAAACTCATCGCCTGGTTGCCGCCTGCTTGCGCCGGTTTGAACACAAAGAAGTACAGCAACAGGAAGATCATGATCGGGAATGCCAGCATCGAGATGATGCTGAGCATCGCCTGGCTTATCGGCGGCTTAGGCGTGTTGATCTTTACGCCTGAGTCGCGGAGTCCTTCGAGTATCGGGGCAGAGCCCGGCGAATCAATGTTAGGCGCGTCGGCAGTGAACTTCGTGTTGTCCTTGAACTTGCCGGTTAACGTGCTTTGCTGATAGGTAACTTCGGCAATGCCGCCTTCCTTCGCCTGGTTGATCACATCGCTCCATGTGAGTTCCTTAGGCTTGTCGGAGTTCAATGTTGTGAGGCTGCTGCCGAAATAGTTCATCGCAGCGATGGCTGCAATAACGAGAACGACTGATAAAAAGAGAGCTCGGGCTGACCTATTCAAAATCCTAATACCGTTTTTGGTTTTCTACCCTAAAGAGTACGACACATAGGCGGATAACGTTTCGTAAATCCCACATGGCCTACTCTTTAAGAGAGCGAAAAGTTAACTCGAAAGCCGATTCGGAGCTAGACGTTATCTTAACTCTGTCGGCAATGCATACGCCAGGAACCCAGATAATACCTTCATCATCGCAGACCAAGGGTAGCAGCTTTCGCGTATTAAGGCTAATACTGGCCTCGTTCAGAATATCCGATACTTTTTTGGTTCCTTGCATGTTAAGAGGCGCTATTGAGTCGCCCAGCTTCCAAGTTCTGCAAAAAAGGTGCCCTTTGACCCTGTCCTTCGCGACAATCACGTTGAGGCTGTTTCTTGGCCGCATATAGTCTTTCGGGTCAGCAGGCTGTGTGTTGATCGTCCAGGTTGCGCCCCTTGGCGATGCTGAGCCTTGGTCGTTGAACCTGGTTATGTCTGTTGGGTCCGCCAGGAGTTGTCTAAACGTAGCTGTTTGCTGGTTCCAGTCGATGGTCACCTGGCCGCCTTCCGCGGTCACTGAGCTGTTGCCAGACGACCTAATTCCGGCTTCGACGATGTGGGTTTGGCTGTAATCCAGCTCCGCGCCGACAACGCGTGTAGCCAGCCTGATGCATCGCCTCAGCAATGGAACCGGATAGGTTCTCAACACCTCTGCATTCAGGATTATCTCGTTGGTATCGGTCAAGAAACTAAGAGCATTTCGCTCTCGAGCTTCGCACTGCTCCAGCGCCGCGGCAGCGACTCGGTCAAGATATTCGTCTTCTGAGGCCGCGATGGACGCCAGCCGTGATACCGACTCAAATAAATTCGGCTGTATATGTTTGAGCTCGGGGATAGCGGTCATCCTCAACCTAGATCGAGTAAAGGCAGGATCGGTGTTGGCTGGATCGTCGTGGAACCAAAGACCGAGTTCATCACAATACGCTCGGGTCTCTTGTCGCGCGATGTGAAGCATCGGCCGGACAATATTGCCCCTTACGGCCGGGATTCCCGCGATGCCGTTCAGACCTGAGCCTCGCGCCATATTCAAAATCACTGTTTCGACATGATCGTCGATGGTGTGGGCCGTGGCTATGAGGTCGATGTCGAGCCGCAAGGCTGCACGTTGCAGAAAATCATATCGTGCGATACGTCCGGCTTCTTCCAGGCCCATTTTTCCTTCTTTTGATAGCAAGGGAACGTCGGCTCTGCCGGCTGCGAATGGAACCCCGAGGCTATCGCAGAATGCCTGGCACCTCTCAAGCTCATCGTCGGCTTCCTTGCGCATGCCATGGTGCAGATGCCCCGCGGTGATGTTATAGCCAAGCTGGTACAACGCATGAACCAAGAAGGTAGAATCCGCGCCTCCGCTGTAACCGACGAGGATCCTTGCTTCTTGGGATAACAGCTGGGTTGCGTGCAAGTGTTCGCGGAGTTTTTCGACAAGAGGATGCACGGCTATTCCTGCTCCTCGACGCTCTCAAGGTAAATCATCTCGCGGCCGTCGTCATAGGCGAACAACTCGCCGTAACGCCCCCACTCGACGACTGTTTCGATGAACCGTTCGGCTTCTTCCGACGGGAACTCGTGCTCGAGGCCGTCTTGCACATCGTCCCATGACAGCCGGTGATCTTCTTCTTCCTCAAGCATTTCGAGCAGCCAAGTAAAGACCGGCAAGCGCTTGATGCGGGTTGCGAATAGGTCTTTACGGTCGGTTATGCTGGCGTCCACATACTGTTTGCCGAGGTCGGTCAGCAGAATATCGCCTTCGGATACGAGGACATAGCCGAGAAGCTCAGCGGCATCTGTGAGTTCAAGCAAGTCGTTGGACTCGACTTTGAGGTCAGCGGCCAGGTCGGGAATGTTGACTTTAGGTCCGTCGCTTTCGGCGATGTGCTCCAGCATCGTTCCGAGTGCGCCGAGTTCGATATCGGGCAAAACGCGCGTGCGTCCAGGCTGGCCCGGTGCCGTGCCCATTTCAACGGTCTCAGACATCGTTCGTCCTGCCATGGCTCCGTAGATGCGGTCGACAAGCATGCCGAATTCTGGCGACTTAAGCGACCTCGGATGGGGCAGGTCAACCTTAATCGTCTGGATCACTCGGCCGGGGTCCTTATCCATGATAATGATTCGGTCTGCCATATAGATGGCTTCTTCGATGGAGTGGGTAACCAACAAGATCGCCTTCATGGGCAAAGTTCCAGACTGCCATAGCTCCAGAAGCTCGTCGCGCAGGGATTCCGCGCTCAGCACATCTAGGACCGAAAACGGCTCATCAAGACACAGAAGTTCTGGCTCGACGGCCATTGCCCTGGCGAACCCGACCTTCTGCCTCATACCTCCGCTCAGCTCTCTTGGATACGCTGTTTCGAAGCCGTCTAATCCGACTTTGTCGAGTAAAGCCGTGGCTTTCTCACGCCGATCAGCTCGCGGCACGCCTCGGGCCTTGAGGCCGAGTTCGACGTTGTGCTGAACGGTAAGCCACGGAAACAGCGCAAACGATTGGAAAACGATGGTTGCCTTAGGATTGACTCCGGATTGTTGCGCGCCTCGATAGAGCGTTTCGCCTTCGCTGGGCTTCTGGAGGCCGGTCATGATGCGAAGTAAGGTGCTTTTGCCGCATCCCGAAGGACCTAGCAAGGCCACAAACTCGCCTTCGTCGATGCGGATATTTACGTTCGAAACCGCAACGAACCGTTTGGTGCCGGTGCCGTATGCCATCGTCACATTCTTCATTTCGACTAAAGGCTGCTGTCTTCTCACTTCTTACTCCATTCTGTAACGATCTTCCGACAATTGGAAGAACCGGCGCCAAACCAGGCGGTTCATCGAGACGACGGCGACGATCAAGCAAAGCGTCGAGCCAAGCAGCAATGGGTAGTCGCCGCTGTTTGTGGCCTGACTGATAAGCGCTCCGACGCCGAACACGTCGTAAACCTTCTCTTGGAACGTGACGTACTCGGCCACAATGCAGGCGTTCCAAGCTCCTGCAAACGCTGTCACAGTGCCTGTGATGAGGAACGGGAACAAGCTGGGCAACACAAACTCGCGCCACCATCCCCTGCCGCGCATCCTCAGCAGCGACGCCGTATACCTTAGATCGCGAGGGATGGAACTCGCGCCCGCGATGATGTTGAACAGTAAGTACCACTGGATGCCGGACATCATAAGCAATATTGCAGGAACTTCGAGGGTGTGCGTCACTCTTAAAAGAGAAAGGACAAAGACCGGGAATAGAGCTGTTGCCGGTACCGCTGCAACAATCTGCGCGACCGGTTGCGCCCAGCGTGATACTTTGGGGTTCAGGCCGATTGCCACTCCGACCGGGATAGTCCAAGCAAGGCTAAGAACGAGAGAGACGAGAACTCGCGCAAGTGTTGCCAACACCCCCAAAACGATGGTCCCCCACTGGCCAAGCGATAGTTCTCCCAGCAACTGACCCCCGTTCCATAGAGCATATAAGACGGCCACATATAAAACCGATAAGACTCCCCAGCGGAGAGCCGCTTTGATCCTGCTTGGCTTGACAAGTCTGATCTGCTGCTGCGTCGTGAAGCTCATCACACCATCTAGCCATTCACCAATAGGCCGGAAAACGCGCTTTTGCATGAAACCGACGATCTGCGATTCGTTGATAGCGTCGAGGAACCACGATGTCGGCGGATTGTCTGAACCGACCATATCGAGCCTGAACCGATCGGACCAAGCGACCAAAGGCCTCCAGAGGAGCTGGTCGAGAGCGACGATCATCACAACCAGGACCGATACAGCATAGATAATTGCGGCGGTGTTGCCTTGATCCGCTGCCACCCAAAGGTACGCGCCAATGCCGGGAAGCCGAAAGTCCTTGTTGCCGACTTTGAACGCCTCGGCGGCCATTAAGAAGAACCAGCCGTTCGACCAACTGATGACGCTGTTCCAGATGAGGCCGATTGCGCCGAAGGGAAGCATAAGTGTCTTAAACCGGAACCAAGGATTGAGGCCGAACATCTTGGTGGCATCTTGCAGGTCTTTGGGGATCGTGGCAAGGGATTGATACCAGGAGTAGGCGATGTTCCACGCTTGGCTGGTCACGATGAGCACGACCGAAGAGATCTCGACCGCCCAACCGGGGGAAAAAACAGCAGTCATTGCCAGCAGGATGATCGGCAGGAAAGAGAGGATCGGAACGCTCTGCAGGACGTCCAGAATCGGCAGCATAAACCAGCGCGCCCTCTTATTCGAGGCGGCATAGTAGCCGAAAACGAGCGAGAAGAACATCGACAGCAGATAAGCGCCTGTCATCCGGCCGAAGGACAGGAATGCATACCAGGGCAGATATCTTGTGTCGAGGGATATTGAGGGTCCCGAGAACGTTTGGACGTTATTTGAGGCTATCCGAACTCCGACCATCGCGCACGACGCAACGACCAGCAAGATCACAAGATCTGCCGGCGACACCTTGCGCGCCAGGTTTTGACCCGGTTGGAATATGCGGTGGAGGATGGTCATCGTCCATAGGCTGAAAACAGGCGCATTACACCACCATCAGTGTATCCCAAACAGATGGCGAATTTCGACGCAAATTGGCGAAAAATCGACATTCGAAAAGAATCGCAACTTAAGAAGTCCTGTTTTCCCGGATTATCGATGGAAAACGCGGATTATCTTGTTAAATCGATTCTTCTTGTCCGTGTTGGCCGATCTTGTTAAACATGCAGAGTTCGTCGGAACTACTCGGCAATACAGCCGCTCCGCTATTCGCCTGCCTGCAATTGATCGGGGAAAACCTTGTGGAAAACTGCTGGAAAAATAGTTGACAAAAAAGAACAAAAATAGTGGATCAGATCAACCGGTTGTGGTGTATCATATTTTCTGGCCCAAGATACAGGCCTAGATGTAGACAAAGATGCGGTGTCCCTATTGCGGCTACGAAGATCAGAAGGTCCTCGATTCGAGGCCAGCGCGCGACGGCGAAGCAATCCGGCGCAGACGCGAGTGCAACGATTGCGGCCGTAGATTCACGACGTTCGAAGAGCCCGAAAGGCCTCGACTTTTTGTCGTGAAACGGGGAGGCTCCCGAGAGGAGTTCAACCGCGACAAGCTCATCAACAGCATGATTATCGCCAGCAGAAAGCGTCCGGTCTCAGTCGACAGGTTGAGACGGGCCGCCGACGCAGTCGAGCGCGAACTGTACCAGGAATTCGAGGATGAAGTTCCGACGACAGCAATCGGCGAGCGCGTGATGAGCGAGCTTAGGCTGATAGACACGGTGGCGTATGTCCGTTTTGCCAGCGTCTATCGGGAGTTCCAAACCGTCTCTGACTTTAGGTCTATCGTCGAGTCGGTTAACGACATCAAGAGCTGTGTTTAGGTTCCAAAAGAGACGCAGGGACGCCGAGAGAAGGCAGCCCAAGGATAAGGGGAAAGGTATGGTAGTTAAAAGGTATTTCACGAAGCCGGGACAAGACCCGTATTTCGGCATTGAGTTTGCGCCGCGCAAGAGCGAGATCCGCAATCCAGACGGTTCGACCGTGTTCTTGATGGAGAACGTCATGGTGCCTGAGGGCTGGTCCCAGGTCGCCGTCGACATCCTCGCCCAGAAGTATTTCCGCAAGGCTGGAGTGCCCCAAGAGAACGGCACTCTAGGCTGCGAGACCGATTCTAGGCAGGTTTTCAACCGTTTGGCCGGATGCTGGCGCTATTGGGGCGAGAAGTACGGCTACTTTGACAGCGAACTCGACGCGCAGGTCTTTTATGATGAGCTTGCCAATATGCTTGCCAGGCAGATTGCCGCTCCGAACAGCCCGCAATGGTTCAACACCGGCCTGCATTACGCCTACGGCATAAGCGGAGTCGCTCAGGGCCACTTCTATGTCGATCCTGAGACGAACCAAGTCACCAAGAGCACCAACGCCTATGAGCGCCCCCAGCCGCACGCCTGCTTTATCCTGAGCGTTAAGGACGACCTCGTCAATGAGGGCGGCATCATGGACCTGTGGACCCGCGAGGCCCGAATCTTCAAATACGGCTCGGGAGTCGGAACCAACTTCAGTCGAATCCGCGGCGAAAACGAGAAGCTGAGCGGCGGCGGCAAATCCAGCGGCTTAATGAGCTTTCTCAAGGTTGGCGACCGATCTGCAGGTGCAATCAAGTCTGGCGGAACCACGCGCCGCGCCGCCAAGATGGTCTGCCTGGACATCGACCACCCCGATATCGAGAACTTCGTCAACTGGAAAGTAATCGAGGAGCAGAAGGTCGCAAGTCTGGTCACCGGTTCGCAACTCAATGAACACCATCTCAACGCCGTCCTTAAGGCATGCCACGAGAAAAGCTGCGATGATTCCTTTGACCCGAAGAAGAACAAGATCTTGAACCGCGCCATCGCCGAAGCGAAGTCAGCGCTCGTTCCCCTGAGCTATATTCAACGTGCGATTCAGCTTGCCCGGCAAGGTGTAACGGCCCTTCTGTTCCCGGTCTATGATGCCGGCTATGAAAGCGAAGCCTATACGACGGTTTCAGGGCAAAACTCGAACAATTCGGTTCGCGTAACCAATGCCTTCTTCGAGGCCGTTGAGACAGACAGCGATTGGAATCTGAACGCCCGCGTCGGCGATAAAGTGATGAAGACGCTGAAGGCCAAAGACCTTTGGGGCGACATTTGTTATTCTGCCTGGTCTTGCGCCGATCCCGGCATCCAATACGACACGACCATCAACGAGTGGCACACGTGCCCGGCAAGCGGCAGAATCAACGCCAGCAACCCGTGTAGCGAGTACATGTTCCTTGACGATACAGCTTGCAACCTCGCCAGCATCAACCTGGTGAAGTTCTTCGATCCCCAGACCGGCCAGTTCGACCTAGAGGGTTACCGCCATGCCATTCGGATCTGGACCATCGTACTCGAAATAAGTGTTCTGATGGCGCAGTTCCCAAGCCCCGAGATCGCCCGGCTGAGTTACGAGTTCCGAACTTTAGGCCTCGGCTATGCCAATCTCGGCGCGCTGCTGATGCAAATGGGCTTGCCCTATGACAGCGAAGAAGCCCGCGCCGTCGCTGGAGCGCTGACGTCAATCCTAGGCGGCCAATCCTATGCTACTTCGGCGGAGTTGGCAAGACAGCTTGGTCCGTTCCCGTGCTACGTCAAAAACCGAGACTCAATGCTCCGCGTCATTCGGAACCATCGCCGCGCAGCCTATAACGCAATGGGCGACGAATATGAGGATTTGAGCATCAAGCCTGTCGGCATCAATCCCGACCTTTGCCCGATGGATATGCTGAAGGCGGCTCAAGACGCTTGGGATATGGCTCTTCGGCTAGGCGAGTCGCACGGATACCGCAACGCGCAGGTTACGGTTTTGGCTCCGACAGGCACAATCGGCCTGCTGATGGATTGCGACACAACCGGCGTTGAGCCTGATTTCGCGCTGGTGAAGTTCAAGAAGCTGGCTGGCGGCGGCTATTTCAAGATTATCAACCAGTCGATTCCGATTGCCCTAAAGAGGCTCGGCTATTCGCAAGAGCAGATCGAAGACATCGTTCTGTACTGCCTCGGCCACAAGACATTGGCTGGCGCTCCCGGCGTCAACCACGAGACGCTGGCAGAGAAGGGATTCCCGCCTGCTGCGATCTCTGCGTTGGAGAAGGCGCTTGATAGCGCATTCGAGATTCAATTTGCCTTCAACCGATACACGCTTGGCGACGAGTTCTGCAAGCTCGTGCTCGGATTCACGGAGGACCAGTTAAACGATTGGTCGTTCAACATGCTCGAAGAACTTGGCTTCACCAAGGCAGAGATCGAGGCCGCGAACGAATATGTCTGCGGAACGATGACGATTGAAGGCGCTCCGCAGCTCAATCCTGAGCACTATGCGGTGTTCAACTGCGCAAGCAAGTGCGGGGCGAAGGGAAGCCAGTACATCAGCGCCGAAGGCCATATTCGCATGATGGCAGCCGCCCAGCCGTTTATCAGCGGCGCGATCTCCAAGACGATCAACCTTCCTTCTTCGGCGGTGATTGACGATATCAACGATGCCTATCTGCTTTCGTGGAAGCTTGGATTAAAGGCGAACGCGCTCTATCGCGATGGTTCGAAACTCAGCCAGCCGCTTAACGCTTCGTCAGATGAAGCTGCGGCCGCAATTCTGGCTGCTAGCCTTGAAGAAGCCTTGCCAGAACCTGCAGTTGCGCATGTTCTGCAGGCCGATCCGGAGCCGATAGTTATCGATGACTCCGACCTATCGACAACCGACCATATCAATCTGATGGCCCGAAAGCTGGTCTACCGATACATTGCGAAGAGGCACACACTGCCGTCTCGCCGGCGCGGCTACACTCAAAAAGCCAGGGTCGGCGGGCACAAGGTCTACCTTCGGACCGGCGAATATGAAGACGGCACCCTCGGCGAGATCTTCATCGACATGCACCGCGAAGGCGCAGCGTTCCGGTCGTTGATGAACTGCTTCGCCATCGCCATCTCGCTCGGTCTGCAATATGGCGTGCCGCTTGAGGAGTTCGTCGATGCGTTCGTTTTCACGCGCTTCGAGCCGAACGGCGCCGTTCAAGGCCATGACAACATCAAGCTGTCGACTTCGGTGATCGACTACGTGTTCCGCGAGTTGGCATTCAGCTATCTCGACCGAACCGACCTAGTGCAAGTTAAGCCAGAAGACCTTCGAGGCGACGCCATGGGCCGGCCTGAGAAGGAAGAGCCTGAATGGGACGAAGAGGAAGAAGGCGAGGATATCGTGGAGAACCATGTGCCTGGCCAAGCCAGCGAATCGCATGATTCGCACGGCTTCAACGCTCCTCGGCAAGGCGGCTTCGATTTCGAGACGTCTCCGGCCGCCGATGCTCCTCACGCAGCTTCTGTTAATGAAGGCCCCCAAATGGTCTCCCAAGCACCGATCATAGGCGATCCGGTGGCGCAAGAGAAGCCGATTCCAGCCGACGTTCGAGCCGTGGTGACCTTGCTTGAGGAAGCCCCTCCGAAGGTTGCCAACGGAGTCGCCAAGCCGGAAAATGGAGCAGCATCGATGCTGAACGCCAAGATTCGTGAGGCCAAGATGAAGGGTTATGAGGGAGATCCTTGCAAGAACTGCGGTTTCTTCACGCTCGTCCGGAATGGAACGTGCCTGAAGTGCGACACCTGCGGCGAAACGAGCGGGTGTTCGTAGGAGGACCGGGCAATGAGAAGTGAGATTGACAAGGAAGTATATGTTAGTTCATTGCTTGCGGGCCTAAAGACGGTTACCAACGACTATAAAGCCCCGTACTTCCCTAGAGAAAATATCTTACCAAAGATACTTATTCGTAGAGGCGCAGGAAGCAAGTGGATCGAACAGGTCGCAGATGACCTTATAGCTAGGAGATATGCGCCAAGTGGTCTTCGGATAACACCTATTCCCAAACCAAATAGATCATATCGTCCAGGGGCAATGCTCTCACTTAGGGACCATGCGACTATGAGCTCTAATGCGCTTCTAGTGGCAGGTATCGTCCAGAATGCCATATCAGACACACAAGGCCTATTTGATTTAGGTTACTTGATAAGAAAAGACAGGGATAATGGCCAACTTTTCTATGAAACAGGGAAGAGCATGTTCAACCGGTCAGTAAAGGATCTCTATGCCCCTTCGTTATACTTAGTTGTAACAGATGTTGAGCGCTGTTTCGAGAGTATAAGCATAGATCTCGTAAGATATTGTCTAGGGAAATATGCGGTACCAAATCTAGTGTTTGAGTCATTGCTGTCGTCTCTATATCGTTGGCAAGTTCATGATAAATCTAAAGGATTGCCCCAAAACTGTTCAGCATCTCAACTATTGGTAAAGTTGTTGTTCCATGAAATCGATACAAAGTGTCTTGAACTTGGTGTATATCCTCTAAGATTTGTCGATGACTACAGGCTAATATCTCTAAGCTATGCCAATGCTGTATATCAACTCGAAACGTTACGTTCGGTCTTGGCTGATTTCGGTCTTCGCCTGAATTTACAAAAGACTTTGATCGTAACCGGCGAGAAGGCAATGCGAATTGTCAATGGTGAAGAATGGGGCAGTATTGAGATAGATAGATATATAAACGATGCCGTAGATTATGAGTCAGATATAGTTGAGTATGGACAGACTGCATTCATTGGCAGACCAGCAACAATTGATTGGGAAAAGATATATGTTGAGGAACTCCGCCAGGGCTTTGGGCCACATACTAAATACGCTGTAAGTAACTGCATAAAGAGCCTAACAGAGATGGGATCTAGAGTGGCCATCGATGACATAGGTTATCATCTTGAAACAAGTCCATTCTATACAGAAGCGCTCTTAGAATATTCTGCTAGAATCCAGGGAGTTGATATCGCGGCTGATGTCGTGAGTGATTTATCTTCAAGAAAGGTAGACCAGGAGCCTTGGCAAGTGCGAAATGGACTTAACTTCGTAGCCACATATTCTAGCGATAGACTAAATTCAATTATAAAACATGTGCTATCACTTAACCCTAGAGATGAATATCTCAGACGTTATTGCCTTAATGTGTTAGGAAATAACGAGCAGGATGTAGTTGTTGATCTGATTATTGAAAGCTTCGACTATAGCTACAACGAGGACATGAAAGCCGAATCAATTTGGGCTCTTAGGAACTATTCCCATGTAGATAAGAAGGACATTCTGCTGAAGTTGTCAGGCGGTGGTATTTTGGAAAAGATAGTTTCACAAGAGGCATATCGCGCAGCCTGAGACTTGCCCAAAGAAGGTAGTAGTATTAGAGAGCGGATAAGATAGTCATTGTAGATATAGTTAAAAAGGTCCAATATTATATATCCCTCCACAATCATAATTGTGGAGGGTTATCTTTGCCCACGGTTATCAATTGCACCATACGCTGAACCCTTCATATCTGAAGATATGTGGAGGGATAATAAAGACCCGAGGGCTTCGAAGGCGCAGATATTGAGGCCTTCGGCTGCAACAGCATATGAATCAAGCCGGCGAGGACGCCAGCGATCCCAGTTAGCAAACTACAAGAACCATCCCTGGAAGCTACCCCTACGCCCTACGTCATCCGTCCTACGTCAGCGCGCATACGCCCGGCGCGGTACCCTATAGGGCGTGACTTCCGAAGACCAGCCCCGACAAGTAACCTACGACCCGCTCATCGAGCTGATGAAGCGCTTCGAGAACGTCAAAGTCGAAGACACCAAACTCGATCCGTTCGAGGGCTTGAACATTGAAGAGGCGCTGAAGAAGCACATCATCGACGGCATCCGCAAGAACCTCGACGAGCATCTCGAAGAAGCTCTTCAGCAATACAAGCCCTTGGAAATCATCAACACCATCCTGCTGGAAGGTATGAAGACGGTTGGCGAGCTGTTCGGAAGCGGAAAGATGCAGCTGCCGTTCGTCCTTCAAAGCGCAGAGACGATGAAGGCCGCCGTAAGGGTGCTCGAACCTAAGATGGAGAAGTCGGAAAGCTCTGAGCGCGGATCGATCCTTCTGGCGACCGTAGCCGGCGACGTCCACGACATCGGCAAGAACCTGGTCGACATCATCCTCAGCAACAACGGCTATCGCACCGTCAACATCGGCATCAAGCAGCCGATCCAGTCGATCCTTGATAAAGCCCAGGAGCACAACGTCGATGTGATCGGCATGAGCGGCCTGCTGGTCAAGAGCACGCTCATCATGAAGGAGAACCTGATCGAGATGAACGAGCGTGGCGTGTCGCATATCCCGGTCATTCTCGGCGGAGCGGCTCTCACTCGCGGGTACGTCGAGCAAGACCTGAGCGATATCTATGAAGGCAAGGTGTATTACGCTCAGGATGCCTTCGAGGGTCTCAGCCTGATGGGCACGATCCTGGAAACTAAAGACGAGGAGCCAGAAGAGCGCGTAATAAAGCCCTATTCAAGACCAGGCATCGTCGATTCGCACCTATACGTATTCGACGGAGTCACGAGCGATGTGCAGAAGGACGTCGCGCCGCCGAGTCTGCCGTTCTATGGGGCCAGGAGCAAGACCGACTTCGACATCAACAAGGTTTTCGACTATGTAAACACGGTGGCCTTATGGCGCGGCCAGTGGCAATTCCGCCGGCCGGACGACATGCCGAATCCGGAGTTCGTCAAGTGGCTCGAAGGGCATGCCGGGCCGATCTTTGAGAGGATGAAGATGGAACTCGCGCCTGTTATGGAGCCGAAGGTGAAGTGGGGCTACTACTGGTGCCGGTCCGAAGGCAACGACCTGATCATTCTGCAAGAAGACGCCAAGACCGAACGGCTGAGGTTCAAGTTTCCGCGACAGAGCGACAACCGGCGGATGTGCCTTGCCGACTACTTCCGGTCGGATGTGCCGGACGTCGTCGCGTTCCATATCGTCACGGTCGGCCCTGAGGTCAGCAAACGCGAAAAAGAGCTATTCGAGAAGGGCGAATACCGCGACTACCTCTACACGCATGGAATGGGCGTTGAGACCGCCGAAGCGCTGGCCGAGTATTGGCACCAGCAGGTTCGCAAGGAGTTGGGGATCGACGACCAGGAGCCCGAGCAAATCCGGCCACTGTTCGCCGCAAGGTATCACGGATGCCGGTTCTCGTTCGGATACCCCGCCTGCCCGAACCTTGAAGACCAGCGTTTGATATTCGAGTTGTTGGAGCCTGAAGAGATCGGCATCGAGCTAACCGAGGAGTTCATGCTGGCTCCGGAGCAATCGACGAGTGCATTGATAGCCCACCATCCTGAGGCGAGATATTTCAATGTGAAGTAGACCTAGCGGTAAAATGATCGAATGAAGAACGTTTGCCTTACTCTTGTTGTTCTCGCTTGTTTCGGCATTATTGCTACAGGTTGCAAGAAGTCTGAAGAGCCATCTCAGCAATCTTCCGTTGCTTCTCCTGAAACAACGACGCCGACCCAGCCGCCTGCAGGCGAACAAGGTTCAGGTCCTGTTACCCAAGGCAAAGAGGATGTTCCGGCCCCGCTCAAAGACGCTAACGCGCCAGGAAATGAGACAGCCGCAGGCGAGAAATAAACATACAGGCGTGTAAAGAAGTACGGGCAATCCGTTTGGATTGCCCGTCTTCATTTGTGTGCTTTGCTATTAGCTACAGCCGGCAGGTTACGCCGTATGTTGCAAGAGCATAATCGGCGTGGTACTTACGCTGGTCAGCCTTAGCAGCCAAGTACTTGGCATGGGCGCACTCCAGGTTTCCGCGAGGAACGCCGGTAGCGAAAGCCCAGTTGCCGTTAACCTTCGGCGGACGCGGATAGATAACGTCGCCCTTAACGGTCTTGGCATGGCCATCCGTAAAGGCATAGTTAGCCTTGTCGGTGAATCGCCAAGGAGCGTCACGAGTGTAGCCAGGAAGCGTTGGACAACCCGAAGGCTTCGGATTGTTATCACGGCACATCCAGCGCTCGAAGTAGCCCTGTTGGTCGTAGGTTCGACCGAGTCGGCCGCCGGTTCCACCATCGCCGACAAATACGGTGTCGGCAACTGACTCGATTTCGCCGGCATTGATGTAACGATAATAGTAAGGGCTAGTTCGAATGGAGTCGTAGATCAGACCCATACTGATACCGATACTTCTTACCTTATCATCTCTCTCGTTGCCAGCCGACTGCCATACGCCGCCCCAGTTGGCAGTGCCAACGCCAGGTGTCGCGGCACGGCCAGGATTTCCGCTTTTGACGTACGGATGCAACTTGGCGTCCCAATAGCGATCGATTGTGTCGAGACCTGCGTTGGGCCGGTCAACATAATACATGTACCAATACTCCGACCATGTCGGATAGGCGTCGTCGTTGTCCGAACCATACATCAAGAATGCAGTGCCGATTTGCTTCATTGTGCTGAGCGTGGCAGTATTCTTCGCGGACTCCTTTGCTTGCGCAAAGACAGGGAATAGGATAGCGGCTAGAATGGCTATGATTGCTATGACCACTAGCAGTTCGATTAAAGTGAAAGCGTTGCGATTACGCACGGATAACCTCCGGGAAATGAAACGTAAAGACGATAGTGGCTTCGCAGAGAACGCAAGCTCAGCTCTATTTTAGCAAAGAGCGGGCCAATATGCAAGTTAAAGCACCAATAAGTGCCCGTTCGGCGGTTCAGTTTTCGATATTCAACCGTTTTGTAGGTTTACGCGGCCTGCGAGAATGGGTTTGATCTATCATTAGGCGCGATCTGATGGCTATTTCGCATACATTGCTTGGCCTTTTCGGCGATGTTTTGAAGGTCAGAGCTTGCTATATCTTTCGGATGTGTAACAACGAACGGCTGGCGGATCCGAATCGCGTAGCTGAAAACGGCGGATTTACGTATTTCCCCCAGATACTCAATATCCTGGTTGATGAACACTTCACAAACTTGCCTTAGCGCAAGGAACACCGCAATCGCCTCTTCGGAGTTTTGAACTTGGTTGACTGCCACGTGGATTCGCGCCTCCGGATGCTTGCGCGTAAGAACCTTGATCAACGCGTAAGCATCGGTAATACTCGTTGGCTCGGGTGTCGCCACGACGACGACGTGGTCGCAATATGCTAAGAACGCCATCACGCGGTTGTCCAAACCGGCGCTGGTGTCGATGATCAGGTAATCGGTATCCGCCGCAAGCTCATCGATCTGGCTGAAAAACAGGGCGAGACGCTTTGGACCTGCGTGCATCAGCGCCGAGATAGCCGATCCGCCAGAAATGACTCCGACCCCATAGGGCGTTTGACAAACAATGTCTCGGATATGCATCTGACCGTTCACGACCTGTTGCAGAGTATGGTCTGGCGTGATGCCGGCAAGAATGTCGATATTCGCCAGGCCTAAGTCGCCGTCTAGAACAATGACCCTCTTGCCGGTTGAGACAAGAGCCGCGCCGAGGTTAAGGGCAATACTGGTCTTGCCAACCCCGCCTTTCCCGCTTGTGACTGCTATCTTGATCATCTTCTCTCTCTTTTGGGTTAATTCAACTAACATTGCGGCCGAACCAGCCTTTTCTTGGCTCGGATAAAGGAATCTGAGCGGCCAGCGCAAGCAGAGCTTCACGATCCCACTTATCTGCGGCCTTTTTCCTTTTGGCCGAGTTGGATTCAGTGCGGCTTTTGCTCGTATCGGGTGGATCCAAAGATAAATCAATGCCCTCGGCTGCATACGCTTTTCGTACTGCCACCGATAGCGGCTCTTTCTCTGACAGCGATATCTCAACGCTGCGCTTGGTCATTTGCTGGAGTGTATCGGTCAGATTGATATCGATTGGATCGCTAATGGCGCACCAGAATATCGTATCGTTAACTCTCAGCGGAAGGACATTGTTCTCTATGGAAAAACGAGCAGGCAGAACTTCCAAGCTGGCAGGCGTTGGAACAGCTGCCGCTGGGTCGATCACCTCATATCCAAATTGTTCGGCAATACAAGCGATTACTTCACGTTCGGACACATAACCAAGGCGTATCAAGACCTCTCCTAGCTTCTCTCGGGATGCCGCATGGATTTTGAGCGCTCGATTGAGCTGTTTCTTGGTAACAAGTCCATAGTGAAGCAGCGCTTCACCGACTCTCATATATCGGTTCATAAACGTGCCTCCAAATATCAGCTAGGCTTGATTATCGGCAGTTGAAACTGAAACTATATATGAAATTATTTATAGCGATATGCCCGGCAATGCGATTACTAGGCTCGTGAAAAAATCATTTGACGCGCCAAGATCTGTAATTAATACTACATGCTATTGCTTGTCGAGGTGCTAGCCTTTGTAACGTTCCTCAACGAAGGACCAATTGACATTCTCCCAAAAGGCTGCCACATATCTTAGTCGGTCGTTACGATAGTCGATGTAATAGGCGTGCTCCCAGACGTCGATCGTCAACAGGGCCTTCTTGCCGTGTTTCTTAGGTGTGTCGGCATTCGACAGCGCGAGGATTTCAAGTTTGCCTTTGTCATCCATCGCGAGCCATGCCCAACCTGATCCGAAGACGCCGACAGCAGCCTTCGAGAACTCGTCTTTGAACTCTTCGACAGAATGGAAATGGCGTTCGATCGCGGCCTTCAAGTCGTCCTTTGGCGCGCCGCCCATGCCGCGATGCGTTAGGCATCTCCAATAGAATGAGTGGTTCCATGCTTGGGCAGCGTTGTTGAATGTGGCCCCTTCTGACTTCGTGATAAGGTCTTCCAGCATCATGTCCGCTTCAGGCGTTCCCTGCACAAGCGAGTTAAGTTTGGCGAAGTAGGCGGCATGGTGCTTTCCGTAATGGAATTGGACCTGCTCCTCGCTCAAGAACGGAACGAGCGCCCCCATGGCATACGGTAGATCGGGTTGCTTAAAGCTCATTTGGCTTCCTCCGAATGCAGTATATCGCCGCTGGCTTCCGTGTAGGAAATAAACAACAGAAAAGGCCGCGACAGAATCTGCCGCGGCCCGTCGTTCTGGACCTTTCCGAACTATTTCGCCTCGGTCTTGTTTTGGTCCGTCGATGGCGGGGCAGGCATAGACGGTCCGCTTGATGGGCCGCCAGGCTGTCCCGGACCTTTCCATCCTGGAGGTGGGTCCGTCTTCTTGAAGTCATCCTTGCTGTATCCGGCTTTTTCCTCCCCCGCTTTGTTGCAGGAGACGAGCCCTATAGCAAGCATCATTATTGCCAGAATCGAAAGTGCTGTTTTCATACTATTGTGTTCGCGTGGCATCCCACATCTTCCAGTAACCAGCTTCGACGCATCCGCCAGCGTTGTTGTTGGTTATGCCTTTTGCCATGTCAACGGTTGCTGTCGGCTTCATCGACTTGGCGTGGCCATCCGTGAACGCAAACGGCGATTGGCCGCCATACACGTTGACGATAACGCCATCGTAGTTCGATACGGGCGCCGCAAACGGGCCGTTCTTTTGGCCGGGCAACGAAACGCCGTTATCGACGCCGTCCGAGTTCATCAATACAGATGCCCATGGGCTGAATGCGCCTTCGATTCCGCCGCTATACATCCAGCTCGTCGGATGGACGTTGTACCGAGTGGCGAACAGAATGGTGTCGGCGACAAGCGGGATCTGCGTCTGGCTGACCGCCGAGTTGTAGTTGTTAACCCAGCTTCGATTCGACTGGATGACGCCAATCATGTTCCATCCGGCCCAGCTTGGCTGGCAGTCACCGGCGAAGATACCGTTGGCAACATAGCTGAACTTCGGACCAGTACCGTCCTTAGCCTTGATCGAGTCGGTCGGATCAAGCAAAATACCGTAGTTCTTCATATACGGCAAGGTGTGCATGATCCAGGTCATGTTCCAACCCCACCCGTTTCCTGGGCCGGGTTCGCCCTGGGCGACGAACATATCGTCGTTGTCGGCGCTGTACATGATGCTGCCGAGACCCAGTTGCTTTGTGTTGCTAAGGCTGGCGGCTTTCTTGGCAGCAAGCTTCGCTTGGGCAAATACAGGGAAGAGGATCGCCGCCAATATGGCGATGATCGCGATAACGACTAGTAGCTCGATAAGCGTAAATGCGCGTCGTTGCTTCATTAGGAATAACCTCCGCAGGCGTATGTATTCAACTTTTTGACGATAAATGTTGACCAGCTATAGCATCAATGGGCGGCAAGTCCCGCTCCAGACGAGGCAAGCAGATCACTAGCGTTTGAATTCGCAGGCATAGATTCCTCGTCCCATGCACTCACAGGCTCTCCACATGAACCTCGCACAATGAGCTTTACAGGCTGAGTTATCTGAACATTAGGCAAGAACGGATTGGCAAGCCGCGCAAGCATCCGTTCGCAAAGAGTCGTTGCGATCGAATCCCAGTCGATCGCTATAAGCGATAAGCCGATATCGCCGATAAAAACGGGATTGTCCATTCCAAAGGCAATCAGTTGGATATCTTCTGGAATCTTTAGGCCGCACTGGTAAATCGTGTCGATCACCTGCTGGGCGAACATGTCCTGCATCAGGAAGATGCCGTCCGGGCGGTCCTTGTCTTTTAACCGTCGAATAAGAGGCCGCATGTCCACTTCTTGCGAGCCCGAGGTGTAACAAAACGCGAAGTTGCTGGGGGACGGGTTGATGCCGAACTCAAACTGAGCCATCAAATAGCCCGAGAAGCGCTCATGGTGAACTCCGAGCACATCAAGCATGCCGGTGACAGCAATATTTCGGCAACCGTATTGTCCGAGATGCCGCGTCGCCAGCCGGCCGCCCGTGTAGTTGTCAGAAGTAACAACGTCGGTGGAAACGGTGTTCAGGCTATGGTTCACAGCGATGACCGGAACATGGTTGATAACCTTTTGCAGCCTTTCTCCGTTTGGATAGCCCACTTTCGACCAGACGAACATGCCGCAGAATCCTTGGGTTTCCGCATATTCGGCGGCGTCTTCAAGCCCCATGAGTTCGGAATCGAGGTGGACCAAGTGGTATCCCTGCGCCTGAAGCAACTGTCCGAGCTTGAAGAACAAATACCTTTGTATCTCGTGGCCGTGGTCGATGTACCCGATGTTCGTCGATCTGCCGACGGCGGGGCCGTGTTTGGCGAGAACGCCGCGATTGGGGCTACTTTCTGCCCAGCCGCTGTCTATAAGAGCTTTCAGAGCGCGCCGAACGGTGCTTCGGCTTACCGAGTACTTTTCTTGGAGTTCGCGCTCAGTCGGCAACAACGATCCGATTGAAATCCGAGACTGTCGGATTTCCTTTCGTAGATCGTCTGCGATCGATTGATAGCCGGTTGGATCGATGTGCCTCTTGGAACGGCTTGACACATCTCAAGTATACGACACGTTTTGAGAAAACGCAACGATACGACACGAATAACACATACAATTTGTATACCTGGCAAGATATCTGTCGTCTTGCCAGTTTTTCTTAAATCCTGGCTGCCTCTCGTTCTTCCGAAGGATAATGAAAAGAAGAAGCCATGGTTTTCGCTATAATCGCCGGTCTTATTTTTACGGGCCTCGCTAGCCCTTCAATTCAATGGGTTGACGTTGCGCCTGCGATTGGCGATGTCGGCGAAGTAAGGATAACGAATGTGGCGGCTGCTTCGAACCCGTTCGACCCGAGCCTTGTGAGTGTCCGTTGCGAGGTCAAATCTTCTGACGGATCAATCAAGACGGTGCCTGCCTTCTACTATCAGCCGATGGCTCGCTCGATCAATGGATCGTACGAATCGTTTAGCCAGCAAGGCACTGCGGAATGGCGAGCACGGATAGCGCCGGTTTCTCCAGGTCAGCTAGAAGTCGTTGGTCGTGTAACGGTATCGGGGTCTACGGCCGAATCGAACAAATTGGCCTTCTTACCAAAGAGGCAACCTTACCGTGGCTTTGTTAGGCGATCGGCGACAGATGCAGGACAACTTGTCTTCCAGGACGGAACCGTCTTCCAGGCCGTCGGCGAGAACCTTTGTTGGCCCGGTTCGCGCGGCACCTACGACTATGACATGTGGATTCCCAGCCTAAAGGCCAGCGGAATGAACTATGTTCGGCTGTGGTGCTGTCCGTGGTATTTCGGCTTCGAAGTAGCGCCGGGACAGCTTCTGAATTACAACCAGAAGCCGCTCTGGGCTCTTGATTACGTGATGAAGAAACTGAAGGACGCAGGCATCGGCGTCATCCTGTGCCTCGAGTATCACGGCATGCTTGAGTCGACGCCCGACTATTGGGGCGGAAACGACAACTGGAAACTAAACCCCTATAACTCGGCCAACGGCGGTCCGTGCACCAACCAGAATGCCTTCTTTACGAACGCTGCTGCTAAGGAATCCTACAAGAAGCGCTTGCGCTACCTCATCGGCCGCTATTCGGCGTTTCCGAACCTCGTCGCATGGGAGTTTTGGAACGAGATCGACAATGTGATGTCGTATCTGAATAAGCCAGATGTAGCAACATGGCATGCCGAAATGGCCACTTATGTTAAAGCGAACGACCCATACAACCACGTGGTCACAACGAGCCTGAGTGGAAGCTGGTGGCCGGAGCTTTGGAATATTCCGAACCTCGACTTTGTGCAAGTCCATAACTATGGGCAATCGAATCCGGGAGTCGAGCTTCCCAAAATCATGCGCACTAACACGTCGACGTTCGGCAAACCGGCGATCGTCGGGGAGTACGGCGTCGACTGGCGAGGCTACGGAGCAGACCAAGATCCCTATCACCGGGGTATGCACCAGGCGATCTGGGGCAGCTTTGCATCTGCTGGCTTTGGATGCGCCCAGACTTGGTGGTGGGAGAACGTCCACAGCGACAACTTGTATCCGCACTTCTCGGCGTTGTCCTCGGTTAATGGGTTGATCAGCCGTGGGGAAGGATGGGACAAGATGTCTATTGATGTTCCTGGCCTCGATACAACCCTTGGCGGCGTCGATCTTGCTGGAACGTCTTTCGACGCCGTGTTGACGCCCAACTCTCAGTGGGGAGCCATCTTGTCCGGTAACGCTCTCATTCGAGACGATCTGACATCGGGTTGCGACTCGGGCAAACTGAACGCCTTTGTGCACGGGTCATGGCACTCCGACCTTCGGATTCCGTGCAAAATCACAGCGCATTTTGGTTCTTCGGCGACGATGACGATTCATCTTAACAGCGTGTCGAACGAGTGCCGATTGGCTGTAAAGGTTAACGGCGGCGTGGTCTATAACGTGTCGCTCCCGAATAAGGACGGCAAATATGAAGTTAACAACGAGTACAACGAGGACATCGTTATTCCTCTGCCGCAAGGTCGCAACGAGATCGAGATTTACAATCCAGGCGGCGACTGGTTCTACTACGATTGGCTCAAGTTTACGAACGTTCGACCAGCGCTGAGAGTCGGCGCAGGAGTTCCACTTGAGGCGGTCGGCCTCGGCTCTGCCAAAGAAGGATGGCTATGGCTTCTGGACTTCGCCGCGAACTACCCGAATAACGCTGCAAGGTCGTCGATCCGGGATCTCTCTGCCGCAGAAGCCTCCGTAAAGAACATGGCGGACGGCGGATACGACGTGCGATGGTACAACACCCGAACCGGCGAGCTCATTCGCCAGGACGCAACAACCAGTGCGACAGGGCAGATGAAGCTGATGCCGCCAACATTCAGTGAGGACATTTTTGCCTCGATTGAGCCTCAAGGCAGACGCTATGTCAGTGGCTGGGTAACGCCGGAAGACTGGACCGATGCCAACCCGGTGCCGTCATTGATGCAAGTCAAGATTCTTGCCGCCGGAACAGAAACGGTAGTCGGCGCTTGTTTGGTCAATGTAGACGTCCTCGGGGGATTCCGGTTCAGCATGCCGGCCGCCCCCGGCATCTATGACATAAGGCTCAAACTGACCCATTGGCTTTCTTCGAAGGTTCGAGTAGACACATCAACCTCGCATGTTCAAGGACTGAACCTCAAGTTCGCCAACGGAGACGTCAACAACGATAACAAGATCGATCTCCTCGACTGGAATGCTCTAAGCCTTGCCTGGCGAACAAAGCCCGGAGACGCCAAGTGGAACAGCCAAGCCGATTTGAACGGCGATAAGTCGGTCGATTTGCTCGATTTTAATATCCTTTCGAAGAACTGGCGCAAGCAAGGCAACTAAGACCAGCCTGTCTTCGGCGTTCTAGCGAATATACTGGGAGTGTTCATCAGAATACGGGGAGGTATTCGCATGCATTCTAGTTTTCGATGTGTAAAAGCTCTCGTCTGGGCTTGCGCCGCAACGGTCTTGGCAGGCAGCGCGATTGCACAAGACAAACCGACGCTGAAGATAAGCGACTATGGCCAATGGGAGATGTTGCGAAGGGCAAGCATCTCGAATGATGGCCGATGGATGATTATTCAGGTTGGCCGGGTTGACGGCGAGACCTATACTGTCATTCGCAATTGCGATACGCCAGACAAGATTCTCCTTCAGAACGTTGGAACGGCGGAGTTTTCCGAAGATAGCAAGTGGGCAGCCTATCTTATCGGACCGTCGAAGAAAGAAGCCGACGCGCTTCGCGAGCAGAAGAAACCGATTGAGACGAAGCTCGGACTCAAGAACATGGCGACCGGGACCGAGACCGTCTTCGAGAAGGTTCAGAACTTTAGTTTCACAGAAAACAGCAAGTTCTTGGTAATGGCGAAGCAACAGGCCCCCGATCAGCCTGGCGCAGGCGATCTTGTTGTCTATAATCTCGGCGACGGCACTTCGATTACGCTGACGAACGTTGCACTCTATGACATCAACAAGCAGGGCGACATCATCGCTCTTGTGATTGAGTCGGGACCGAAGAGCCGCGGAGTCCAGCTTTTCTATCCGGAAACGAACTCGGTTAAGCAGCTTCTTTGGGGCAAAGACATGGTCTCGTCGCTGGGATTTGCTCCGAAATCAAACGCCCTGGCATTCTATGTCGGAACCGAAAACGAGAAGAAAGTCGGGCTCTCCAACACGGTTTATCACTACAAGGATGTAACCAAGAGCCTGAAACCCGAGATCTTCAACCCGAACGATTCGAAGGAGTTCCCAAAGGACTACCGAATCGTCGAAGCGCCCATCGGAATGCCGGATGACGGCAGCTATGTTGAGTTCGGAATTGGCAAATGGGAAGACAAGGTCCAGCCATCAGGCAAGCCTGAAGATAAGCCCAACGTAGATGTCTGGCACTACAAAGACAATGACGCATATCCGTTGCAACAAAGACGTTCGCAATATGAGAAGAACCGCGCTTTTCCATGCCTATGGAAGGATGGCAAGTTCATCAGTATTACGCTATCAAAGACAGACCGCGCCTTTCCGTTCAAGAACGGCAAGTATGCGATGATCATCGACTCGAAGCCGTATGAATCGCCGCTCAAAGAAGGCGGAATAACGTATCAGGATTCCTACATTGTAAACCTTGCCACTGGGGAGAAGAACCTGATTCTGAAGAAGTCTAAGTTCAATGCTTATTCATCTGCAGAAGGGAACTACAGCTTCTACTTCAAGGAAAAGCAGTGGTGGCTTTATAACAACGCCACCGGTTCAACGAGTTGCATAACGAAGGACATTAAAGCCGACTTTACAGATGTCGACTACGACGGTCCGCAGGCAGAACGCCCGTTCGAGAGAGTGCCGCTGTGGCTGAAAGACGATAAAGCCCTGATTCTATTCGACAAATATGACTGCTATCTTGTGGATCCGGTCACATTAAACGTTAAGAAAGTGACGGATGGCGCTGATGACCGGGCGATCTATAGACCGATCGATATCGACGACGACGAAGAGCTGCCATCTGTCGATAAACCCATCTACTTCTCAGTATTTACCGAGGACACTAAGAAGTCTGGACTGGCCTTGCTAGATCCTAAAGACGGCTTCAAGGTGCTTACGATCGACGACAAGCTTGTTGGCGGATTCGTCCGTGCTAAGGCGTCAGACCGCGTGATGTTCACTATGGAGAGCTTTGAGGAACCTCCTGCAGTTTATATCACGAACAGCGTTTTCTCGCAGGCGAAGCCGGTTCAGAAGACCAACGAGCAGCAGGCCAAGTATGCCTGGGGCAAGACGCAGCTGATATCCTATAAAGCGCTCGGTAAGGACCTTCATGGAATACTTGTTTATCCGGCGAACTACAAGCCTGGAAAGATGTATCCGATGATCACTTATATCTATGAGAGGCTTTCGGACGGTCTGCATAGTTACGAAATTCCAAACGAGCGCAACTCTTATGACGTTCAAGGTTGGTCTCAGAACGGATACTTCGTGCTCCAGCCGGATATCACCTATAAAACTAGGCAGCCGGGCGTATCGGCCAACATTTGTCTCGGCGAAGCGCTAAAGGCGGTCTTTGCCAAGCATGTCGGAGTCGATCCGCAAAAAGTCGGCCTCGTCGGCCACAGCTGGGGGGCCTATCAGACGGCCTTTACTGTGACGACAACGAAGCTCTTCGCGGCCGGCGTTGCCGGAGCTCCTCTTACCGACTTGGTTGAGATGTATAACAGCTTCTATTGGAACAGCGGCGAATCCAACCAAGTGATCTTCGAAGGCAGCCAGGGTCGTATGGATGTTCCTTGGTGGAAGGACCTCAAAGCCTATATGGACAACTCGCCGGTCTTTCAAGCTGACAAGCTGACGAAGCCTCTGATGATCGCATTTGGAGATTCTGACGGGGCTGTCGACTGGCATCAAGGCCAATTCTTCTTCAACACCTTGAAGCGCATGGGCAAGTTCATAGTGATGCTGGTTTATCCAGGCGAGAACCACGGTCTGGCTCGCAAGCCGAACCAGATCGACTATGCGAACAAGGTGCGCCACTTCTTCGACGTTTACCTGAAGGGAGTAAAGCCGGAGCCGTGGCTCTCTGAAGGCATGCCCTATCTGAAGAAGCTGGAGGAACAAGCTAAGCCGGAAACGCCAAAAAAGTAAAGTGTTAAGGGGAGCCCTCTCCCCTGTTCGCTTCGCTCACAGACCCTCCCCCATAGGATGGGGGAGGGAAATGTGCAAGTTAGTCGCATAAACGTACCCTCTCCCATAGGATTGGGGAGGGAATATGTGCTAATTAGTCGCATAAATGTGCCCTCTCCCATCGTATGGCAGAGGGTAACGTTTCGACCTATAAGACAGCCCCGATCTTCTTTACCTACTCCTGTCCTCTTCGAGCTCTGCGCTCGCGAATCCGCGCCTCGTAACCGATATCGGTCGGCTCGTAATACGGCACGCTCCAGTCGCCATCCGGCATATACTGCTGCTTAACCCAGTGGTCAGGGAAGTCGTGCGGATACTTGTAGTCCTTCCCATGGCCTAGATCCTTATAGCCCTTAACTGGAGCATTACGAAGGTGGACCGGAACAGGGGTTAGCTGTTTGCTCTGAGCGTCCGCCATTGCTTTATCGATGGCAAGATAGGCCGCGTTGCTCTTAGGAGCGCTGGCTAAGTAAGTCGTAACCTGGGCTAATGTTATTCGCGCCTCCGGCATTCCCAATCTCTCCACTGCCTGCGATCCAGATACCGCCACTACTAAGCCTTGCGGGTCTGCGTTGCCGATGTCCTCGCTGGCAATAACCAGCAGGCGTCGCATGATGAACCGCGGGTCCTCTCCAGCCGAAAGCATGCGCGCCAAATAGTGTAACGCCGCATCTGCATCGGAGCCTCGCACGGACTTGATGAATGCTGAGATTGTGTCGTAGTGGTAGTCGCCCTGCTGGTCGTAACGAACCGCCGGACGCTGAAGGACCTGCTCGATGAGCTCAAGCTGAATCGTGCCACCGTCGGGTGCCAGAAGGGAAGCTGATTCCAGTGCATTCAATGCTAAACGCGCATCGCCATCCGCGCACTTCACCAGGTGGGCAAGGGCGTCGTCCGACAGACTCAAGTTGCGTGTTCCAAGCCCTCTTTCAACATCAGAAAGGCTTGTGTCTATCAGTTGCCGAATATGACCTTCCGTCAGAGGCTTTAGAATAAGAACCCGTGCTCGAGATAGCAAGGCTGGCGCAAGCACGAAGAACGGGCTTTCAGTGGTCACACCTACCATTTGGAACGTCCCATCCTCCAGGTAACCGAGTAGCGAATCCTGCTGGGTCCGGTTGAAGTGGTGGATTTCATCCAAGATAACCAAAGTCGGCTTGCTGGACATCTTCGATCGCTGGACGGATAGCTTGGCGATATCTCGGATGTCGGCCACGCCGCTCGTGACAGCGCTTCGCGATTCGACATGCGCACGGGCATAGTCGGCGATGAGGTAGGCGAGGCTTGTCTTTCCGCAACCAGGCGGCGCCCACAGAACCACCGATCCAAGGGTGCCAGTTTCAATGGCCTTTCTTGTCGGCAGCTCAGGCGCAAGCAAATGCTCCTGTCCCACATATTCGTCCAGGTTCCTCGGCCGCATACGCGCCGCCAAAGGTAGCCACATCTGCTCTCGGCTATCCGGTGTCTCAAACAATCCGTCTTGCAAAGATTCCACCAACACATTATGGCTGTTGGATCGGTCTGCCAACCCAGACGGTTATTCACTCGATAGCTTTGAGTAATCCGGAACGACTATCGGCATATAGCTGTTGCACGGAACAGCAGGAGTTCGGCTATGGAAACACGTGCCAGGGCAGCGATTGCCATCTTAGCGTCATCTGTATTGCTTGGGTTTGCCGGGGACAGCCTGTTGCGCGTCGATCCTTTGGGGCATAGCATCGTCGTGTGGATCGGGTTGCTAATGATCTTCGGTGGTGCCATCGCAATCGGCTACAAACTCGAATCTGTGCGGCATATCCGCTGGATGATTCTGCCGACGGTTCTTTTCTGCGCCGGCATTTCATTAAGGGACTCCGACACGCTGCGATCCCTTAACCTCCTTGGACTTGCATCTGTCTTTGGCATCGCGTTTATGAGGTCTACGCGGGGCAAAGTCCTTTATGCTAAGGTTTCGGATTACCTCGTCATCTGGATCGGCTGGCTATTCATTGCCTTAGGCCGGTTCTTCTTCCTTTTTGACCGCGATGTGCCCTGGAAGCAAATGAGCAACTCCGAGCACGGCGCCAAATACAGATCGGTTAGTATCGGGTTGCTGGTAGCGGTGCCGCTCCTCCTCATATTCGGAGGCCTGTTCGTCAGTGCCGATGCCGTAATCAAGAGCATTACGATAGATCGTCTGCACTTTGATGCTGAGAGGATCGTGACGGCAATCGTCTTGGTTCCGCTATTCGCATGGCTAGGCGGCTCTTGCTTGCGTCAGCTTCTGATATCGGAGCAAGCCTCGCCGCCGGTTGTTCAGCAGACAGGATACCGTCTTGGAAGGATCGAGCTCGGAATCATTTTCGGTTCGGTAGTCGTCCTGTTCCTTGCTTTCATCTTTGTCCAGATCGGCTATCTCTTCGGCGGCGATGAGCGCGTTCAGAGGATTGCAGGATTGACATACGCCGAATATGCACGGAACGGGTTCTTTGAGCTCGTAACCGTCAGCGGAATCGCCACGATCGTCATTCTGTCTCTTCAGAGCCTGCACAACAAGGACGACGAGTCAACTCACAAGCTGTTTCTTGTGCTGAGCGGTCTTTTCATTGTCGAGCAGTTTGTCGTATTGGCGTCGGCTTCGCAACGTATGGCACTCTATATTCGAGCCTATGGGATGTCGGAACTGCGCTTTTACGTCGGTGCTGCCATCGCCTGGTTGTTCCTATCGTTGATCTGGCTTTTGGCGACGAATAGCTTCAGAAAGACCAACGCGTTTGCCTTCGGAGCGCTTTTGTCCCTTTATGCGACAGTGTGGGTCTCCGTAGCGCTGAACCCAGACCGGCTTGTCGCGACCTATAACATTGAGCGCGACAAGAACCTCGATATCGCCTATTTGTGCGGTTTGAGTTGCGACGCGGTTCCGCCGATCATGGCCAACCTAGATCGCTTGCCCAAAGCGAAGCAGAAAGAAGCCGCCTACTACTTAACCATCGGTCCTGCTGCGAAGGACTTTCAGGACTGGAGAACGATGAACTACGGACGCTATCAGGCCGCATGGTCTCTCTATGGCCAAAGAGAAAGACTGAAGAGGCTTAGCAAAGGATTTGAGCCGCCGGCACCGGAACATGGGTGGGACTAAGCTCTGCAACCAATAAACCCGAAGCGCGTATGAACGAAAAGAACGTTTAAGAACACAACGTTATTAGCGAATCTGTTTACATTAACCATCGCGAACGGGCAAACTAAATCGACGATCTCAACGTCAAGTGAACATAAGGTGAAAATCGGTTATTTCTGCTTTACCAAGATGAAAGCTCAATACGCTTCGATTCTCGTTCTTTGCTTATCCGGGGCGGCCTTTTGCCAAGAGGATAAGCTGAGCATCAACGCCGACCATGCCTTCATGGACATGCAAAGCGTCGATCTCGGAATTATTCCGGTCGAGGTGACCGTCGCCAATGCCGGCCGCGATGCAATCGGCGCGGTAACGATGACTGCCGGATCATATCGGATGACCTATCCGGTTGAGCTGCCGAACGGATCAAAGAAACGTTTCATCGCCTATTTGCCGACCTCGATGCAGTATGCGTTCTCCCCAAGGGCCGAGTTTATTCTTGATACGAACCAGGGAAGTCTCAAGCAGTATTTTGAGCTTCAGCAGGGAATGGGCAACTCGATATCTTACTTCCTTTATGTTGGGGATCAGATCGGACTAATGACGTTCATGAGGCAGATTCCAGGCGCTGAGAGGAATCCAGATCCGTCTGGTTCGATTAAGGGTTGCCGAGATGTTTACGCCAAGCCCGGAAGGCTGCCGACCAGAGCCGTCGGCTTCCGTAACATCAACGCTGTGGTTCTTGGCGAAGGTTCTGAGAGGCTCACGGACAACGAAGTTGACGGCCTGAAGTTATACGCCATTAGTGGCGGGACGATTGTTGTTCCCGGCGGGGTGTCGCAACCGATCCTCAGCGATCCCCGTTGGATGCCGTTTCTGCCCGTGCGATCTGCCTCTCCTATAACAGTTCCAGCATTCAGTTGGCTGAAACAGTTCGATTACGGTAAACCGATTGGCGGCTCCATTTCGATTCTTAAGTCGACGCCGACATCAAGTGCTTCGAGCATAATCGAAAACGGGATCCCGGTCGTCAGCACGTGCCCGCTCGGTCTCGGACGCGTCGTCTTTCTAGCCTTTTCGCCGTTTGAAGGACCTTTGGAAACATGGAACGGCAGACAATCGCTTTTTAGGAGCCTGCTTGGTAGCTTTTCTGCATCGGCTTTCGACCAACTCACAACCTATCGTCAGGAACCTATGTATCCTCCTGGATATATGGGTCCTAGCCCCTACTCCGAATCATCCGATCCGTTTAGGGTTACGCTTCCGCGGTTTCGATTGTCGCGATGATCCTGCTGGTCTATACCGTCTTGGTCGTGCCCATGAACTTGATCCTGCTCCGGAAGCTCAACCGCGCACAATGGGCTTGGTGGACGACGCCGATTATCAGTCTGGGCTTCGCCGGGATCTTCTTTCAGTTTGCTTCTCGGCTCTATTCGGCAAGCTTGTCTACGGCTCGATCCGGGGTTGTGGTTGTTGACGACCGTTTGGACGAGAGTTTGTTTGTTGGCAACATGAAGATGTTCTTTCCTCGCGGCGGCAGCTACGACCTCGGTTTGAGCGGAGTTGAGACGGTGCTTCCGTCCGATACAAACGAATATGACTTCGGCAATGCCCCGCGCGGTTCGGTCATGGACTCAATGAATGCCGTCGACTTCGGCGAAATAAAGACGGACTCGATGCGCGTTAAGAATCTAAGCTTCCACGAGTTCTCGATGGTGCAGCGGCTTCCGAGCTCGAAGTGGCTCACATCGGATCTGGTCGATACGATTACCACAGAATATGGCCATCGGATGCATGCACTCAAAGGGACTATCAGGAATAACAGTCTTTACGCCATCCAAGGCAATCTGGTAGTTGACCGGACGCAGGTCAGTTCGATTTCGCTGGATGCAGGGAAGTCGGTTTCAATCAATCTGAAGGTGACTGAATCGGATGCGCCGATAGTCTCTGCACCGAATACGCCAATGGGACCGTCCGGCATGTATTCTCCGGGAGGTCCGATGCAGGGATTGACGAACCTGAACAACATATCCCAGCCGTTAATGCTTGAGGGAATGCCTGGCACAGCTTCGTTCGCTCATACGACTCGCGTGATGATCCGGGGAACGATAGTCGGCTTCAAGCCTGGACCGAAGATCGGCAACGACACCACAGGTACGCAACAAATAGGTTTCATCGCTCTTCTGGGCTCAACCGTTATTAAGGAGGCCAAATGAGCTGGTTTGAGGATTTGGTTACGGCGAACCCGATGATGACCGAGACAAAACGGTTCTTGCGACGATTTCTCGGTGCGCGAAGCTCAACTTATGTCCTGACTCTTGTTCTAACGGCAGTCTGCTACCTCGTGCTGCTTGTGCTGATCATTGCGTATCCGGGAATGCCGCCGCAGGTCCTTATTCACATCCAGACCGGTTTATTCTGCATCATTCTGCCATCGATGCTGCACGGCGCGATTGCAGGCGAACGGGAGAAACGTACGTGGGATCTTCTGTTATCAGCGCCGATCAGCAAGGAGCAAATCATCGTCGGCAAGTTCATGAGCTCGGTCGTCGCAATTGCTGCAACGTTCGTGCTGCTTGGTTTCCCGACTTTAATCACCTTCATTCAACAGAAGTCCGAGCAAGGTTCTTTCGGCGCAGCCTCATCCCTTGAGACTAGCGTTCCTCGCCTCGTTCTAGCAGAACTTGTCAGTTTGAGTTTCGGCTTCGTGCTCGCCGCCTGGTGTATGTTCGTCTCGGCGCGATCGAAGAGGGCGTTTGCCGCTCAAAGCGCCATTTATGGATCGTTGCTGTGCGCGCTGATCGTTTGGCCCGCTCTCACTTCAATCATGGCTCCACAGCGCGAGACGTTTACGCTGATGAACGCCTTGCACCCGTTCATATCGATTTATTCGTGCTTTGACAAACCGTATTCCGGCGAGCCGACTGGCGTGTGGATTGTTAGCATCTTGACCTTCATCGCCAACCTCGGTCTGACCTTCCTTTTCTTGGTCTGGTCCGCTTTCGCCCTTCGATTTGTCGATGCAGACGCATCTTTGAACCCAAGGAGTAACAGTGCTTCGAATTGAACATTTGCGCAAGCATTATGGCGATCTGGTCGCCGTTAACGGGATAAGCTTCTCGCTTCAGCCAGGTGACATCTTCGGATTCATCGGTTCGAACGGTGCAGGCAAGACGACGACGATCCGTATGCTGGCGACGTTGCTAGAGCCGACTTCAGGCACAGCGTCGATTAACGGCTTCGACATCCTTCGCGATCCAATGGGCGTTCGTCGGCAGATCGGCTATATGCCCGACTTCTTCGGCCTCTACGATGATGTTAAAGTCTGGGAGTACTTAGACTTTTTCGCGACGATCTACAGCGTGCCGGTGCGCGAACGGCCGAAAGTCATCGACAGCGTTTTGGAGCTTGTCAACCTAAGCGGCAAGAGAGAAGCGTTTGTTCAATCGCTATCGCGCGGCATGCAGCAGCGACTCTGTCTTGCTCGATGTTTGGTCCACGATCCATCGCTTCTTCTCCTCGACGAGCCGGCCAGCGGCCTTGACCCCAGAGCCCGCGCCGAACTCAAAGACTTGATCTCCGAGCTTGGACGCATGGGCAAGATCGTTATCGTTTCGTCGCACATTCTGCCCGAACTCGCCGACTTCTGCACCACGGTCGGCATCATCGAACGCGGAAACATGCTGGCGTTCGGACCGATGAACGACATCATCAAGCAGTTCCAGCAAGTTCGAACCCTTCGTATCCTCGTGCTGGATTCGCCGCAACGCACTTTCGAGTTCCTTGCAGGCAAGCCGCTCATCAGCAACCTGAATATATACGAGGACAACTCGATCGGTTTGGAGTTCAGCGGAACGCACGAAGACCAAGCCGACCTCCTTGCAGCCCTTGTGAACGGCGGACACCGCGTAATCGACTTTAGGGAAATCCACGCCAACCTCGAAGATGTGTTCTTAAAGGTCACAACTGGAGCGGTGAACTAAGATGGCGTTCTCGGCGGCGGAATGGGTTAGAGCTACGAAGTCTGTCTACTTCGGCAACGCCTCGAACGTTCGCGACTTTCGCACCCAGCTTAGAGGCAACCGTCCCATTTGGCTTTGGCTCAGCTACCTCCTCATCCTCATTTTAGTGGTTGCGCTGGCCTATAACAGCATCGTCGAGACCCAGTCAGGAAGCATCGCCCAGGTGCAGCGCCGACTTGGCGAGTTCTATCAGATTATCATGGCGATGCTTGGCGGGATTATCGCCATCGTGACGCCGTCTTTGACCGCCACGACCGTGGTTGCTGAGAGGCAGAGGAAGTCTCTAGATCTAGTCTTTTCGGCCCCTGTCTCGCTCAAATACTATCTCGTCGGCAAGATGCTCAGCAGCCTGCGATATACGTGGATGCTACTCATTCTAGCGCTTCCCGTCACCGCCGTATGCGTCGTGATGGGCGGAGCAACATGGCAGGACGTGTTGAGCGCTTATGTCCTCCTAACCGGCGCTTCACTCGTTTTCACTTCGCTTGGTCTATTGCTCTCGGTTGTCTCCAACACTCTCGTTTCTGCAGTTCTCTGGACCTATGTGGTTGCTGGCGCATACTGCATAATCGCGTCCTTTGGTTCTGCCATTCCAACCGTCGTCTCGTCGATGTACGGCACTCGAAACCTCGAGATGAACTGGATGGTCGGAATCAGTCCGTTCACGGTGTCGTTTGCCGCTCCGACTTATACAACGCTCTGGGGCCACCAGATTCCCAACTGGATATTCGTGTCGATCTACTCGGTAATGGTCTGCAAGCTGTTCTTGGCGGGGGCCGCATCGGCGATGTCGCCGTTTGGCAGCTCTGAGACGAAAGGCTTCCGAGTGCACGTGCTCGCGTATGTTGCTTTGTTCACCTATATTGTGGGAGTCAGTCTGGTTCCGCCGATGGCTGCAACCATACGATCAGCAATGGGTTCAGGCCCGATCGTGACTCCATCTCGAATCGATTACTTGTGGATCATCCCGGCATGGATTACGTTCGCGATGACGCTTGGCTTGCCGACTTATGCCTGTTTCAACAGAAACGAGGATCGAAAATACAGGCCAGACGGCATGTTCTCCGTGTTGCGGATCTTCATCGGATCGCCGTCTGGCAGCTTGCCGTTTGCATTGGCAATGATAGCGGCAATGTATCTCACTTTGATGGTTGCCATGGTGTTCTCAGGTGTCTCCCCCGACACAACCACGATGGTCGCCTCCTTAATCTGGAGCTTCACGTTCACCTTCTTCTGGTGGGCTGTAGCTCGGTTGGCATCCGCCATCGCGTCAACCTTGAAGATGGCGAGGATCATCTATACGGCCGTATTCATCTTGGTGATTGCGCTTCCGTTGCCGGTTCTCTCAATCATTGAGGCATCAAGAGTGATGTCCGGCTCATCGATCGGAGGGGGAGCGTTCCAGATTCACATGCTCTACCCGCTAACCCAGCCAGACCGGACCCAAGTGCTGTTTCTTGTATATAGTATCTTGATGCTGATTCCCGCTTCAGCGATGACGGCGATCAGCCACTTTCTTGTTTTGAACCCAAGAAAGCCCTAGAGGAGTTCGCATATGGAAGAACTTCAGAACGTAATCAAGCAGTTTAGGAAGCGTATCAGAATCGCTTATGCCTGGTATGGCGCATCTATCGGCGCAGCGCTTGGCGCTCTCGCTTGCGTTTTCTGGTCCGTTTTCGACTATTTCTCGGTTCTTTACGCCGAGTGGTTTGGATTTGCCATCGTCATTCTGGGCATGGCTTTCGTTGGAGCGGCAGTCGGCTGGTTTCTCAAAGTATCCGATGCCAAGGTCGGAGATAGCATCGACCGGCGGGCCGAGCTCAAGAACCGTGTTGGTACAGCGATCATCCTCGGCGCGAACGCGGAGGACTTTTCCGACGCCCAGCGCTGGGATGCTGCTCTCAGGGCTAAGAAGCTCCATCCGAAGAAGCTGTTTCCATTGCGCTACTATCGTTGGCATACGGCGATGTTTGTACTCTGCCTTGTCGCTTCGACGATCTTCATTTTGGGCAACACGCCGTTCTTCCTGTCGGCTCAAGACCAAGCAGAAAGAGAAGAACTGAAGAAAGCCGCCAAAGCAATCGAGCGAGTTGCCAAGCCGATCATCGAAGAGGACCAGACATCTACTGAAGAAGAGAAGGACTTGGCCAAGGAGCTGCAGAAGCTGGCTCGAGAGATGAAGAAGGGCCGCCTTAACAAGGAGAAAGCGCTCGAAGAAGCGAATGACCTCCTGCAACAGGCCGAAAAACTGGCAGAGAAGAACCGGGCCAAAGCCGACAGTACTTTGGGAAAGGCTGACACCGCGCTAGACAAGCTGATGCGCGAAAAGATGGACGAGAAGGGCTTGACCGGAGCCGATCCGAACATGGCCACCAAGACGCCAAACGAACTCAACCAGATGGCTCAGGATGCGCAAAAGAAGATCGACGACCTGCAAAAGAAATTGAGCGACGATAAGCCGAAGTCGGATGCAGAAATGAAGAAGCTCCAAGAGCAGCTTCAGCAAGCTAAAGACGACCTGCAGAAGATCGAGCTATCGAAGCAAGCCCAAGAGACCTTCTCGAAGATGATGCAGATGAAAGAGTGGCAAGAGCTGCAAGAAATGGCGCGTAAGCTGGCGCAGAACCAGAAAGGCCAGCAGGGCGGCAAGAACGGCCAGCAGAAGCTGACAAAAGAACAGCTAGAGGAAATGCAGAAGAAGCTGGAAGAACTCGCCAAGCAGCTCAAGGACGAGAAAGCGATGAAAGAGTACATCAGGAAACTGATGGAAGCGATGAAGAAGAAGCAGGGCGGGTGAAAGGGTAGCGGAATGGCCTGCAGTTTGCAGGCATCGCTCGGAATTGGAGCAGGTCAAGGGCGCAGGACGTCTTCATCGGACCCCAATAACGGGGTTGGACCCGGCGATGGAAGCGACATCTGGACCGGCAACGCTGGCAAGTTGAAGCTTAGCGACAAAGAACTCGACTCGAAGGCGAACGCCAATCCGGAAATGACAACGAGCATGAAGCGCGAAGAAGGCGACGAAACCTACATCGAGGTTCGCGGGCCGGCGACGTTGGGCCAGCGTTCGGTTGTGCCAATGTCGAAGGCGCTGCCAAAGTATCAAAAGAAGGCCGAGGAAGCCATCACTAAGAAGCGCATTCCGAAGTCCAAACAAAAGAAAGTCCGCGAGTATTTCAATTCGCTGCAAGGAAACGGTAAATGACAGGACAAGAGCAGGCAGTCTGGTTTCGAGATACATACGATGCGATTCGCATGGAGATTGGCAAGGCAATAGTCGGGCAAGATGACATCGTCGAAGGCGTTCTATTGGGCATGGTGGCGAACTCGCACATCTTGCTTGAAGGCCTGCCAGGACTCGGCAAGACCATGCTTGTCCGAGCACTTTCCGAGACTCTGAGCCTGTCGTTTAGTCGCATCCAGTTCACTCCGGATCTGATGCCCGCCGATGTTACGGGAACGAACGTTCTGGCGCAGTCGGATGGCGGGGCACGGTCGTTTGAATTCAAAAAGGGCCCGATATTCGCCAACTTGATCCTTGCCGACGAGATTAACCGCGCGACGCCGAAGACCCAATCGGCGATGCTTGAGGCGATGCAGGAACGGTCGGTGACGGTCGGTGGACGCAGGCACATCCTCGAGGAGCCGTTCCTCGTTATGGCGACGCAGAACCCAATTGAGCAAGAGGGAACCTATCCATTGCCGGAAGCGCAACTAGACCGCTTCTTCCTAAAGTTGCTCGTGCCGTTTCCAACCAAGGACGAATTGGCCGAGATCGTTAACCGTACGACGGGCGTGGTGACTTCGCATTTATCGGCCGTCTCCGATAAAGAAGCCGTGCTTAAGATGCGCGAGATAGCCAGAGAAGTGACGGTCGCGCCGCATGTGCTGGACTATGCGTTGCGGATCATCATCGCCTGCCATCCGGAATCGCCCGAAGCTTCAAGCGCAACAAAGAAGTATGTTCGGTACGGTCCGAGTCCGCGCGGCGCGCAGTCAATCATTACGGCAGGAAAGATCCATGCGTTGCTCGACGGCCGGTTTAATGTAGCCAAAGAGGACATTAAGAAGGCTTCGAATCCCGCTCTCCGCCACCGTGTCCTGCTCAACTTTGAAGCTGAAGCCGACGGAATGACGCCCGACTCGGTGATCGACCAGATCATGGAGCAGGTCGAAGCCGGAGATAAAGATCCGGTGCGGGTGTAGCGTAGTAGGGTTTAGGGTAGTAGGGTATAGGGTACATCCCAAAAATGCTTTGCCAGCTCATATCGAGGCTGACAAGTCGGATCTGTCTGACATGTCAGATCGGAGACCAATAAGAAAGCCCTAAACCCTATACCCTATACCCTATACCCTAAACTTTCACGCTCTTCCAGCGTCCTAGCTTGAAGTACCAAACCGCCAATACGCCCTGGACAAGCTGCGACATGCTCATGGCGATCCAGGCACCGACGCCGCCCATTCCAAGGCCGACGGTAACGATGCCGATGTCCCATGAACCGATCTTAAGGTGTATAGAACCGAGGGCCAGAACAACCGCCAAAGGAACGCGGACGAACCACATCGACAGAATCGTAATATACATCGGCCGCTTGGTGTCGCCTGCGCCTTGCATCGCTCCGACCGTCACACCGAAATAGGCAAAGGCGATCTCGGTGGCGCACACCCACTGGATGAGCTTGGCGGTTTGATAGATGACATCGGGCTTGTTTGGCGCAAGCATCGTCGCGAGCGGATGAGCAAATACCGTCAATGGGATGCACAGCACCAGCGTAACAAACCCGGCCCAGTGCGCGGCGTTCCAGCCGATACGCTCAGCTCTGTCAGGCCTCTTCATTCCCAACGACTGGCCCACTAAGGCCGCCGCCGCCATCGACAGTCCGAAACTCGGCATAAACATGATCGATTCAATGGCGAATCCCGGCCCCATCGCAGCTATCGCCGCAGATCCGTCCGGGCAGTGTGCGAGGATATAGGAATAGACCCACATCGACATAACGCGCAGAATGCCGCTTAGAGCCTGCGGGGAAGCGATGCGCAGGATGCGCCCAGTCCAATCGACGTGCGGCCAAGTCAGATTCCACGCTGAACCCAATGGAGTCTTGCCGGAATAGAACATGTAAATGACCGCCGAGACCCACGAACTGGTCACAAGCGCTGTGCAGGCTCCCATCAAACCCATGCCCGCGCCGGGCACTAGGATCGGGCCGATTTGGCGCGTCGGGAAGATTAACAGGAAGTTGAGCGTGATGTGAAGGCAGATTTGAAGACCCGAGATATACATCGGGCTCTTCGTATCGCCGATTCCGCGGAGCGACGCCGCAAGGTTCTGGATTAAGGAAAGCGCGGGAAGTCCGATCGAATAGATCAGGACGTAATGGAACATGTAATTCCGCGCCGCCTCGTTGCCAGGCGGAGAAAGCAGAATCGAAGCAGGATAGGCGAGGAGTATGGTCAGCAACGTTAAGCAAAAGCCGACGATGAGGCTAAGACTTACCGACTGCCGAAATGCTTGCCGCATTTCAGCGTGGTCTTGTGCTCCGAAGGCGCGGCTTACAAGAGCGGTTGGCGCAGTCGCGAGCGCGCCGATGATGTTGAACATGAGAAACGTCATGTTCATCGAACTCGACATGCCGGTCATCGCCGCTTTGGGAAGCCTTCCGATGAATGCTCGGTCGAGGACGTTATTCACGACCTGCATCGAGTTCAGCGCAACGGCAGGCCAAGCCAAACGCCACACTGTAAGTGACGTATGCTCCTCTTGTTCCTCCATCGGTTCAGCCTGATCTTCCAGCGCTTCCAAGGCCTTAAAGATACCGTTTGCCTCGTGGTCTTCGCTGGCGGGTTGCGGTATCTTGAGCTATGGAAATCGTAGCCATCGGCGGCGGAGAACTCGGTATGGGCGAAACCTTGCCTATCGACCGTCATATCGTCGAGTTGACAGGCAAGACCAAGCCATGCGCTCTCTTCATTCCCACGGCCAGCGGAGACTCGGTCGAGTATTGCGAAGCCTTCGACGCGATCTACGGCGAACGGCTAGGATGTCTGACAGACCATCTGATGGTCCAACGGTTCGATCCGCCAAAGCAGGAGATCAAGCGGAAGATCGACTGGGCCGATCTGATTTATATCGGCGGCGGCAACACCAAGGCGATGATTGCCCGTTGGAAGGAAATCGGCCTTGATCAGATGCTTCGAGAGGAAGGTGAATGGGGAACGGTGCTCAGCGGATTATCGGCTGGAGCGCTGTGCTGGTTTCAGGTTGGATGTAGCGATTGGCCTATATTCGAGGGGCGAGAGGACATCAAGACTGGACCAGTCGACGGCCTGGGTCTCGTTGGTTGCGCCTGTTGTCCGCACACGACTCGCGAAGAGCATCGAATGGACGATTTCAGAGAGATGATGAAGACCGTGCCTCTGGTTGGTTTGGGCCTGGACGACCTTTGCGCGATCCATATCTCGGGCGGATCGTATAAGGTTCTATCTGCTGACGGAGAAGCAGGAATGCACCGCGTGGTGTGGAAGAACGGCTATTGCGAGGAATCGTTCCTCGGGGTTTCGGAAGGTGTGCTGGCGGAGTTGATTCGAGTTTAGGAGTCGTCGCCGGGACATTCCATCCGGCGACTACATCTGAGTCCCAAAAACTCTCTGAGAGTGAGATCAAGAGGCGAGTTCTGTGCTCAGAATGACAAGTCCGAGACTTACCCCCTACCCCTTACGTCCTACGTCCTTCGTCTTATGTCCAAGGACGCCTTCGGCGCGCGACACCTCATTTGAGCCGGCAAGGATGCCAGCGATCCCAGTTAACGATCTACCATTCGGGTGACAAACCCGCTAGTTGTTGCGAAGTCCAAGTCAAATGGTCAACAGTAAATCGTCAATGCCTAGCTCTTCAGAGCTTCGGCGCCAGACACGACCTCGAGGATCTCCTTGGTGATCGCCGCCTGGCGTTCGCGGTTGGCCTTCAGGGTCAGGTTCTGGATCATCTTGCCCGCGTTGTCGGTGGCGCTGGTCATAGCGCTCATGCGCGCGCCATGCTCGCTGGCGGTCGACTCAAGAAGAGCCTGCCAGATCAGCGTCATGAAGTAGCGGGGAAGAAGCGAGTTCAGGAGGTGCGCCGCATCAGGCTCAAAAGTGGCTTCTGAGGAAGCGACGGTTTCAGATGCAGACGGAGGCTCAATAGGAAGCAGCTGCACGACCTGCGGAACCTGCCGAACCGGCGAGTAATATTTGCTGTAGCTGACGTAAATCGCATCGACTTCGCCTGATTCGAACATGTCGCGAGCTAGTCGAGTGATGGTTGTCGCATCCTCAAGAGTCGCGCCTGAACCGGCCAATGTCAGCGACGATACGATGTCGTAGCCGCGCTTGCCGAAAAACTGCGTGCCTTTCTTGCCGATGGTGATCAGCTTGGCATCGCCCGGAGACTCTTTCAAGAAGTTCGCGGTTTCACGAATGAGCGCTGTGTTATACGAGCCGCATAGGCCTCGCTCGGCAGTTATGACGATGACGCAGTACTTCTCGATTTGCCGTTTCTGAAGCAAAGGATGCGGGGGAAGCTCGGTTCCGCCCGCCATGCTACCCATAAACTCCTTCAGCTTGTCCGAATACGGCCTGGCTTGAAGCACGCGGTCGGTCGCTTTCTTCAGGCGGGCCGCCGCGACCAGCTTCATAGCGCGGGTGATCTGCTGGATGTTCCGCGCGGTGCGTATTCGGGACCGGATCTGCTTCAGTGTCGCCATAGTTCGTTAGATAATGACTGCCGTGCCCTTGGCGAACTGCTCAGCGAACTCGTTGCAGGCCTTTGTGAGCGAAGCCTTAGCCTCGTCGGTCAGGTCGTTCTTCGCCTTGATGCTCTCAATGACATCTGGATAGCTGTTGTGGATGAACTGCAACAAGCCCTTCTCGAACGTGGCCACTTCGTCGTTCTTAATTGTGTCGAGAACGCCGACGCTCCCCGAGAAGATCGCCACGATCTGGTCGGCGACATCATAAGGTGTAGCCAAGTCTTGCTTCAAAAGTTCGGTAAGGCGCTGGCCTCGGATCAACTGGTTCTTCGTGGCGGTGTCTAGGTCGCTGGCGAACTGGCTGAACGCTTGAACTTCGCGGAACTGAGCCATTTCGAGCTTCAGCTTTCCGGCGACCGACTTCATGCCTTTGATTTGGGCATTGCCTCCGACGCGGCTGACCGAGATGCCGACGTTGATGGCCGGACGAACGCCAGCAAAGAACAGGTCGGGCTCAAGGTAGATCTGGCCGTCCGTGATGGAGATAACGTTTGTCGGAATGTAAGCCGAAACGTCGCCTGCTTGCGTCTCGATGATCGGCAAGGCCGTCAGCGATCCGCCGCCCTTCTCGTCGCTCAGCTTGGCCGCGCGCTCCAAAAGACGGGAGTGCAGATAGAAAACGTCGCCGGGATAAGCTTCTCGTCCAGGAGGACGCCGGAGGAGAAGCGACAAGGCGCGGTAGGCTTGCGCGTGCTTCGAAAGGTCGTCATAGATGACCAGAGCGTGCATGCCGTTGTCGCGGAAGAACTCGCCGATGGCAGCGCCTGCGAACGGAGCCAGATATTGCATCGCGTTCGAGTCGGAAGCGCTGGCGACGACGACAGTGGTGTACTCCATCGCGCCGTAGCTCTTCAGTGTGTCGACCACGCGCGCCACGTTGGCCATCTTCTGTCCGATCGCGACGTAGATGCAGTAGACCGGGTTCTGGCCTGGCTGGTGCGTATACTTCTGGTTCAGGATCGTGTCGATGCAGATTGACGACTTGCCGGTTTGGCGATCGCCGATGACAAGCTCGCGCTGGCCGCGGCCGATCGGAATCATTGCGTCAATAGCCTTGATGCCGGTCTGCAATGGCTCTTTAACTGGCTGTCTCTCGACAACTCCGGGCGCACCTGTTTCCAGGCGGCTGAGCTCCGAACTGGCGATGGGACCCGCATTGTCGATAGGCTGTCCAAGCGCGTTCACAACGCGTCCGGTCATCGCTTTGCCGACAGGAATTTCAATGATGCGTCCCGTTTCCTTAACGGGGTCGCCTTCTTTGATATTCTTGTCGTCGCCGATGAGAACCGCGCCGATGCTGTCTTCTTCTAGGTTCAGCGCTAAGCCCATAACGCCTCCGGGAAACTCAAGAAGTTCTCCCATTTGGCAGTCAGGCAGGCCGTAAACGCGCGCAATGCCGTCGCCAACCTGAAGGACGGTGCCTTCATGTCCGACTTCAACATCGCGTTCGAAGCGCGTAAGCTCCTGTTCCAGGATCGATGTAATTTCTTCCGGTCGAATGGCCATATTGTTATTGTTATGCTTGTTTCAGCACGTCGTATTGAAGAAGAGTGTGCAAACGGTTAAGGCCGCCGCGCACTGTTCCGTCAAGAACCATGTTTTCGTAGGCAACGCGAACGCCGCCGATGAGTGTACTGTCCACCGAGAACTCGGGCTCAAGCGTCTTGCCGATCTCCTTCGAGAGCCTTTTCAGCAACGACTCTTTCTGGCTGTCGCTTAAGGGTTCAGCCGAAGCCACCTTGATGTAGATGACCTTCTCATACTCGCGCCGCAGAATTTCGTAGGCTTCGGCGACGCCCCAAACCTCGTCTTCCCGCCGTTTGTCGAGAAGCAGATGCACGGCATCTAGCGTCAGCTTGTTAACGCGCTCTTTCAAGATCTTGTCGATAATCTGCCGCTTGTGGTCGCGCCGCGTTTCCGGGCTCAGGATGAAGTCGCGGAACTTCGGGTCGCCGTCCAGCAACGCAACGAGGCCATGAAGGTCTTCCTCAACGGGTCTAACCGCCTCGGCCTTAACGGCGGCTCGGAATATCGCTGCGGCATACCGCTTGGCAACGCGTCTTTCCATCGCTAACCAGGCACCTCCACCTTCTCAATGAACTCGTCAACCAGCTTTCGATTCCGATCGGTGTCCATGTTGGCTCCGATCAGTTTCTCGGTTGCGCTGATGGTCATGTCGACGGCGCGCAATCGAAGCTCCGTCAGAACTTTGTTCTTCTCTTGTTCGATTTCTTGCTGGGCTCGGGTCAGCATCTCTTCGGCTTTGGCACTGGCTTCCGCCATAAGTTGCTGGCGCAGTTCCTGGGCTTCGCGAATCTGAGACTGGATCATCTCGCGGGCTTCGGCCTCGGTCGCTTGAATCTTCAGCTCGTAGTCGTGACGAAGCTGGGTCATCTCGGTGCGCAGGTTCTCTGCTTCCGAGAAAGTCTGCTCGAGTTCGGACGTTCTACCTTTTATCGCGTCGGTTAGAGCATTGAAGAAGAAGTGCTTGAGAACCGGAAATAGGATCATGAAGACGCCGATCGTTGCGACGGTCTTACCCAGATCAAGGAAGATTCCTTGATGTTCGAGCTTTTCATAGAACTCTGGATGGAAGTTGGCGGACACGTACGTGCCACCGACCATCAATCCTAATCCTACTATGGTTCTAAACCAAAGGTTGCTGAATATCTTCATTTCCGACCTGTTCTTCTTCCTCGTACCTTATCCAAATGCGAAAACCCGCTTCCTTACTTAATGAAGGAACCTGGGGCAACGAAAACGGTCAACAGGAAAACGAGTTCGACGAACGCAAGAGCGATCAGCATAGCCGTTTGAAGCTTGCCGATGGCTTCAGGCTGCCGGGACATGCCGGTGAGAGCACCGTATCCGATCAGACCGAGACCAATTCCTACGCCGAGAGCGGCAATACCTAGACCAAGTACATGACTCATATGTTTGTTTGTCCTCCGATGTGTTTCTTAAAACTGTTAGTGGGCGGCCTCAGCTTCATGGTGGCCGCTTTCATGTTCATGATGGGTGACAAGCGAAATGTAGACACAGGTAAGCAGTGAGAAGATCAGTGCCTGCACAACGCAAGTCAGCAACTTGATAGGCATCAGAAAAGCTCCCACAGGAACCCACTGGCCGCCAAGCTTATCCATGGCCAGAACTGCCTCGTGGCCTCCGCTGATGTTGCCGAAAAGCCTCAAACTGAGCGATACATTCTTCATGATCTCGCTAATGACTTCGATGGTAAAGATGATCGGCGATATAAGGATTGCTAGGATGACTCCCATTAGGCCAGGACCGAAGCTTGGTCCTGCAAAGTGCCTCAGGTGTCCCAACAGGCCATTAGATCTTATTCCTTCAAACTGGACATAGCCAATTGATACGAGAGCCATCGCTAAATTGAAGCTTAGATCGGCGGTTGGCGAAGTCGGCATGAGAAGCGCCACAACGTTTCCGACAAAGATAACCAGCCAGAACGTAAGGATCATCGGCATGTACTTCCGGCCATGGGGGCCGATAATGCCAACGCACATGTTCTCAATGAAAAGGTAAAGCTGTTCGTAGCATTGGGTAATGAAATTGTAGAAGATTCTTTTGTTCAGGCCTTTCTTGGAGTAGACCATCGTGGCAAATATGATGGCAAGTACCAAAGCGAAATAAACGCCTAGACCAAGAAAGCTGAGCACATGCCCGCCTTCTGAACTCGCTATTGTTCTCGTTGTGAAGAGCAACCCCTCGCCCATATCCTTAATTGTCGCCCTTAACCAGGCTCCATCCTACGAGTGCGCAGTATACCAGTAGTATTCCCGTCCCGAACCCAGAAAGGGCCGTCCCGCCCATTCTATAAACAAGAAAAACAAAAAACACGAACAAAGGCAGCTTTACAAATAGCGCAGCTACTAAGAATAGAGTCGGCCAGATAGGTCTATCCGAGTGTTCTAGGTCTGCTAGAAAGGCCGTGATCTTGGCTAGTACAACGATGTTGATGCTTACGCTAAACAGAGCAAGCGCCATACCCGCAGATGCTTTGGGACCACCAACGGCCAATGATACCAGCACGCAAATAGTACTGCAAGCCATTGCGCTTTTAAGGCTGAATAGCTTGCGAACGCCTTTATTTGCCGGCATTCTGCCTGTTGACAAGGTAGACGGCCACGACGATGCCTGCGACCGAACCGATCAGCGCGAACAACGAAAGAAATACATTCGAGTTTGTTGCCCTGTCAATGAACCAGCCGATCGCGACCGCGAACAGCGGAACGCCGATGATGGTATACGCTATCGCCAATCCAAAACCCAAGCCGCTGGCGCTTTCTGAACTCAGTTGCTTCTCATGCTCCGTTTGTTCCAAGACCTCCGAATGCTCCTTGCGAGCCGACTTGGCCTTCGCCTCAATCGCTTCAAGCCTTTGCTCGAACTCCTTGACGTCATCCTTGCTGTTGTCCGCGTCTCTCAGGGGTTCTTTTTCGTCTGGATGGATAGCGGGTTCATCCGTCATACTCGTAAGGTACCGCATGGAAAGCGACAAGAAGACCTTTGCTCCCCGTTCGCTCGACACCGAAGTTCAATACCTGAAGGGTGTCGGGCCTCGTCTCGCCGACATTCTTGCCAAAATCGGCATCAAGACGGTGCGCGATGTGCTGTTCTACTTGCCCCGGCGCTATGAAGACCGGTCGCACCTGCCCGCCATCGCCGACATCAGGCCAGGGCAGTGGGTTACTGTCAAGGGAAGAATCACGGACCTCGACAGCAAGTCAACCCGCGCAGGCATGGTGATCCTGAAGGCGACCATCAGCGACCGTACCGGCGACCTGACTTTAGTGTGGTTCAACCAGCCTTGGGTGACGCGCAAGCTCAAAGGCTATGAGGGCGAGGTCATCGCATACGGCTATGTCAAGGATGTTCACTTTGACATGGAGATGCATGCGCCAGAGTACGAGCTGCTGGACGAAGACGACGATCCTGAGGCCTTTGCGCGCATCGTGCCGGTTTACCCTTTATCCGAGGGAGTTTCGCAGTTTGTCGTCCGTAGGGCAGTTGCGTCGGCCTTGGAACGCTACCTCGAATATGTCGAAGACCCGTATCCGAACGACTATCTGCGCAAGCTGAAGCTGAGGCCGTTGAGGTGGAGTCTCAGTCAGATTCACCGGCCCGATAGCGAGGAGTTCCGCTTAGAAGCCCGAAAAAGGTTGGTCTTCGACGAGTTCTTCTACTTCCAGGTGTTCTTAGCCCTCAAACGGCTCGAAACCCAAGTGGAAACCGGAATCTCGTTCCCGATTCAAGCGATGGGAAAAGAGCTGACCGAGCAGCTGCACAAGGTCTTTCCTTTCGAGCTGACAGGTGCGCAGAAGCGAGTCATCAAGGAGATATGGAACGATATGGAGCGGCCGCACCCGATGAACCGGCTGGTGCAGGGCGATGTAGGATCGGGAAAAACCGCTATCGCCGCCGCCGCCATGCTGGCCGCCGTTCGCTCCGGCTTCCAGGCTGCCATGATGGCGCCGACCGAGATCCTCGCCGAACAGCACTACAACAACCTTCATCGCCTATTCGAGCCGTTGGGCATCAATGTCGTGTTGCTCGTCGGCAAGCAGACCGCTAAACAAAAGGCGGCGCATAAACAAAGGGTTGTTGAGGGTTCGGTAGATATTGCGATTGGAACCCATGCGCTGATTCAAGAAAACGTGGAGTTTAAGAAACTCGGCTTGGCGATTGTCGACGAGCAGCACCGGTTCGGCGTCATGCAAAGAGCGGCGTTGCAAAGTAAAGGCTTTGGCAACCCGGACGTCTTGGTGATGACGGCGACTCCGATTCCGCGTTCGCTGACCCTAACGCTCTATGGCGACTTGGATCTATCCGTCATCGACGAAATGCCGCCGGGGCGCAAGCCGATCAAGACGCATTGGAAGCTGCTCCACGAACGAGCTCAGGTCTACAAAGGCGTACGAAAGCTGATCGAAGAGGGAAGGCAGGCCTATTTCGTCTGCCCAATGGTCAGCGAGAGCGAGAAGATGCTGGCGCAAGCGGCCGAGGAACTTCATCTTCGCCTGAGCAAAATGGTGTTCAACGACCTGCGCGTCGGTCTCTTGCACGGCCAAATGAAGCCGAAGGACAAAGAAGAGGTCATGGAGCAGTTCCGACGGCACGAGCTCGATATCCTTGTTAGCACGACGGTTATTGAGGTCGGCGTCGACGTGCCGAACGCCAGCGTGATGGTCATCGAAGACGCCAATCGATTCGGACTCAGCCAGTTGCACCAGCTTCGCGGGCGTGTCGGAAGGGGCAACTATCAGAGCTATTGCCTTTTGATCGCCGACGCCAAGAGCGATGAGGCAAGGGAAAGGCTGGACGCGCTTGTCGGTTCGACTGACGGCTTCAATATCTCGGAGATCGACCTTCGGTTGCGGGGCCCTGGCGAGATGTACGGCACCAAGCAGAGCGGCAACCTTGACTTCAAACTCGCCGACCTGATCAAGGATGGAGCGTTGCTGGAGGTGGCAAGGCAGGCGGCGTTCGATTTGGTGCGGGATGATCCTCAGTTGGTGCGTTATCCGGATATAAGGAAAAAGGCTGTCGAATCTAGGCCCGAGAGCCAGATCGTGACCGTGTCGTAACCGATTGACGATTTACGATTGACAATTGACCATTGGGCACGAACGGCCTGTCAGGTTGGGACGCGAGCATTCCTTGACGTTCGACGTAAGACGTAGGACGTAAGGGGTGTCGGACCTCTCCGACACGTCCGACTTGTCTGATGCGCAACGCGAGTTGATCAAACACGAGCAAGAAAAGTCAAAGATCAACCATCCTCAACAAGCAACACTGAACGAGAAAGGCAAAGGAACACGATGAAAAGCGACTGGCGATATCCGATCTATGAGGTCTTGCGGCATCTGCACCGGAACCTCGACCGGTCGGTGCCGTTGGAAGAGGCAGCCGATCAAGCCGCCTACTCCCCATACTGCTTCCACCGGAGGTTCCGAGAGCACGTAGGCGAAACCATCGGCGAGGTCGGCAGACGTCTCAGGCTGGAGAAAGCCGCACACCTGTTGAAGAACACTAACCTAGACGTTGGAGATATCGCCATAGAGTGCGGGTACGAAGCGGTCGAGGCGTTCAACCGGAGCTTCAAACGAGCATTCGGCAAGAATCCGACTGAACTCAGGCAGACCAAGATCCCCCAGCTCCAGATCGCCAGCGCGAGCGGAATCCACTACAAGCCCGGATCGCCCGAATGCATCGACATTCCTTTGCCCTTAGGAGACCTAGAAATGAGTATCAATATTGTTCAGATGAAGCCGATGCGCTTGCTTTCTATGCGTGGAACGGGCGACTACTGGGGTATGCCGGAGATGTGGCAGAAGTTCATCAAGTATCTAGGCGAACACAATCTTCACCGGCCAGACGCTTGGTATATGTCCGTTTTCCACGACCATAACGAAACGACTCCGGCTGAAGAAAAGCGCTGGGATGTATCGATCACTATTCCCGACGACGTCGAAGCGCCGGATGACCAGAGCTTCGTCCAAGTTATCCCTGGCGGCGAGTATGTCATTTACACGTTCCGTGGAGATAACGAAGGCATCGGACCTGCGTGGGACCACTTCCGAGCTACTTGGTTCAAGGAGAACCGATACAAGCTGAAAGAAGGCTTACCTTCGCTTGAATGGTATCGTACTGGCCCATGCACCCCGATGGAACACCTGCTGACCGACCTTTGCGATCCGATAGAACCAGATCCTGTTGGATCGAAAATCGAATCAACCTGGCCGTCAGCCGGATAGCCTTTCCTTTTTGTCTTCCGCCTTCAAGTGGAAGATCGTCTTGACCAGACCGATAGCGCTGGCTATCGGTTTCGTCGCAACTCCAAGAACCGGATGCGGAGCGTCTTCAGGTCGAATCTGACGGAGTTCCGATCTCAAACGCTTCGTCTCTTGTTTCAGAGTATCGATCTCCGAATCCGATATCGAGTTGTTCGAATAGAGCGCGACCACGTACCGGTTCGTCAGAGCAACTACACTTGAGCCGAGTTTGCCGAGTGAAGGATTCGTTCTATCAGCGTATTCTGTCGGACTCATATGGATTGGTCTTTGAATGCCGGTTGACCTCGCCATTGACTTGGCGAGCAGGCTATACTGGACTCCCAGCAACTTCCTAACTTGTGCTGCTCTGTCAAGACCAGGACGGTTTGCAAGGCTCTTAGCGAAAATGGCATTCAGACGGAGTTTGTCCGAGAACGCGAAGTAGAGCAGACTGCAGACGGCGAGCACCAACGCACCATTCATCGCCTTCTGGAAGAGAGGCGACTCATACCAAGGGATATGAACGCCCGTGCCGCCGCGTTCGTTGCCATCAATTTCGAGGGCTCCTTCTGTGGCATCGAACGGGATCCAACCAACATCCTGGAAAAAGAGTTCGGCCCAAGCGTGCTTATCCGAAGAGCGCAGCACCGTTCTGCCTATGCCGTCTTTCTCGTCTTTAATCGGGTAATAGCCTGTCACGTATCGGGCAGGGATTCCGGCGCATCGAGCCATGACGACCATTGAAGTGGCGAATAAGTCGCAGTAGCCTTCTTTCGAATTGAAGAGAAAATAGTCGACGGCGTCCATGTTGGCAGGTACCGCCGCAGCCTTGAGGTTATAGGATGCTCTCGTCTCGATGGCTTCTTTTATGGCAAGCGCTTTGTTGTAGTCCGTTTTGCGGCCTTTAACGATGCTTTCTGTGAAATCGCGGACCCTATCGGTTGTCGAAACCATCGTCAACGCGTCGCGAAGGATCGGTTCCTTTATAGATACCTTGTTCACAGGCCTACTGGCGCTATTTGGGACATAGGACTTTCCAAAGTAGATCGATAGGTTCTTCGATCCAAGAACACCGTTCTTGAATCGTGAATCCTTGCCATCAGTCTGCATTCTCAGTTCGAACGCATCGCCAGGCACCGGCACGCGGTTAATGGTCGCAGAAACAGGAATAATGGAATAGCTGATGATCTCTGGATTCTTCAGCACTTTCTGGCTGAAAACTTTCCTATAGATAAGGTCGCCATCCATCCAAACGCGGTCGTTTGGGAATGCGGCGTTCGGATCTTTTTGCCAGCCGCTTCCAGTATAGAGCTCGAAGAATCCGTCTTTCAGATATCGAGGCTGATCAAGTTGGGCCAACAGCATGACACGGTCGCCGGGAGTATGCGGACCGGTGCCAACCGAAGTTTGAACGGTCGAAGTTGGAACCGTCGAGTCCATCTGGTTAAGGTTCTTTGCCAGAGACTTCGGCAGGCTTTGGCGGAAGTTGCCTGCAAACGGCTTGAAGGCGTTTTGAACAAACGGAGCGCTGATGCTGCTAAGCACAATGACTACAGCCGCGAATCCCAGCACCCATTCAGGTCCAGCCATTCGTTTCCAAGGGCCTCCTGTAATTGCGCCGAGTTTGGTGTATCCAGATTCCAGAGCAAGGCGGTACATCGACCGCGTATGGGCTCTTGACAGGAGCACGGTGATCGACAGCAGAAAGATGACGAACGACAAGACTGCGCCGTTGTAGGTTTCCCATATGCCGACCATGCTTAAGAGAGAGAGGCTCGGAATGGCCTGGAACAGTAGCACGTTCTCGTTCCATGCCAGAAAAGCGCCGAGAGTGATGAACCAGCACATGACGGACGCGACGATCAGTTCCTTTGGAAAGCCTCCGCCCGGAAGCATGCTGTTTAGCGGAACGATGAAAAAGATAACGGCGGCCGCCGAAAGAGCATAGGCGATGCCTGAGACAGAACCAATTTTGCCGGTCTTATCTTTCGAGAAGATCAAATAGCTGACGGCAGAGCCGACAATACACAAGCCCATCAGCATCAGTGCGAGCGGTATGTTCGATATTCCGATGCCCGCGCCGTAAAGAGCAAGGCAAGAATAGAAGGCCGTCAGAGTGTAGTCGATTCTTTGGTTGTTGGCTTTCATACTCGAACCTCAAACTGAATGGTTGCGCCTGCTGCTTGCAACTTGGATACGAACGACTCGTCCAGTCTGCGGTAAAGGATGGCGATCGTCTTCACGCCACTATTGCCAAGCCGCGAGATAGCGTGGTCTAGTTCGGTTTCTTCCTGAGACAGCAGCAGATAGACAGTCGATCCTTGAGCAATGCAACTATTGGCTTCTTGAATATCTGCGCTGACGGAATCGGTGCCGCCCACAGATATTTCGGCCAGAGCCTTGAGCAGACTATAGCGCTGGCTAGCGCCATGGTGTCCGATATCACCGCATAACGCCGGCAAGAAGACTTCGGCCGAGTTGCTAAGCAACGAGTCGCACAGATAGGTTGCATTGCCGCACATCGTGTCCAGAATCTTTGCCTGTGACTTCCAATATGCCGATCCTTTCGGCGCTTGGATGAAGACGTAGGCTTTGGAGAGCGATCCGGTCTCGAATTCCTTAACCATCAGTTGGCTCGTTCTAGCCGAGCTTCGCCAATGGATGTATCGTTCCGAGTCGCCGTCGGCATACTCCCGAATGCCCCGCGGCTCGATGCCTTGGCCGCGAGATCGGCCATAGTCGCTTTCAGAGAATCCCCAGCCTGCAGCATAAGGAAGCCTCACTTCAAAAGGTATCGGCACCGGCAACACCAAGAGTTCGGTTGCTTCGGCAGAATATTTACGCCTCATACGGACCAATCCCAATGCGTCGGAGCCTTCAACAAACAAGGACCTGAGCGCGAACTTGCCCCGGCGTTTTGCCTCAAATTGGTATTGGGTATAGACAGGCGCATCGTGCGACGGGGCAACGGGCAAACTGGGGCTTTGGTTCGAGGCGTCCATTTCTTCCGGCAGAATATCGATCACGGTCACCAATGGTCTCTTGAAAGCGTAATCGCTGCCTACGCCAATCTTGATCGTTACAGTGTCGCCAACATTGACGCAGGTAGGGCACTCCCGCTCAAGCCGCAAACCGCGCACCGACAGCCAAGCCTGCAACCGACAGGTCAGAATCATTACTCCCAATGCAGTCGCCATCAGGAACAGTGCAGTCGAGTTAATGGCGATAGCTCCAATAAGAAGCACGCCTGAACCTGCTATCAGCGCGCATCCGCCAGTGTTTCGCATGCTTATCCCTCTGGCACCGGCGCCGGGATCGATTGCACGATGCGTTCTATAACCTGATCGACCGTAACGCCTCTAGATCGGGTTTCCGCCAACGGTATGACACGGTGGCTGAGGATGCTCTTCGCGACCGCTTTCACGTCGTCTGGCCGAACAAAAGTAATACCAGCAAGGGCGGCATGCGCCTGAGCGGCCCGCATCAGGTGCAGAGAACCTCTCGGAGATGCGCCCATGAAGAGCTGATGGCCGGAGCGAGTGGCCTGGACGATATCGACGATGTAATGCCGGATCGATTCATGCACGAACACTTCGCGGACAGCTTCTTGCAGGTTAGCCAATTCGTCAAGGCTGATCGCCGAATGAACGGTGTCGATGGGACTCGCCGATTGTTGCTGATCAAGGATCGCAACTTCGCTCTCTTTGCTTGGATAGCCTAGCGAAACCCTTGCGAAGAAGCGATCAAGCTGGGCTTCCGGCAACGGATACGTGCCGGTCATCTCGATCGTGTTTTGAGTGGCGATGACGAAGAACGGTTTCGGAAGCTCGCGCGTTTCGCCGTCCGTCGTCACCTGGCGCTCTTCCATAGCCTCTAGCAGAGACGACTGGGTCTTTGGCGTGGCGCGGTTGATTTCATCTGCCAAGATGACGTTGCCGAACACGGGTCCAGCGCGGAACTCGAACTGCGATGTCCGTTGGTTGTAAACTGAGGAACCTGTGATGTCGGATGGCAGCAAGTCCGGCGTGAATTGGATGCGCTTGAACTCGCCGCGGATGCTGCGGGCAAGCGCTTTGGCTAGGGTCGTTTTACCTACTCCGGGTATGTCCTCAATGAGAAGATGCCCGCCCGAAAGTAAAGCGATAACAGCCATGTGAACGGTGCTCGTTTTGCCGACGAGAACCTTTTCCACTTCGACTACGATGCTGTTTGCCCTCTGCGCGATGCTCTCAACGCGCAAGTCTAACGTTGTTTGTGCCATTTCTTTCCTTTGTTACGGGATCTGATGAAGAATAAGATGCCCTCGACCGTAACGATGGTAGTCCAGCAGGCCGTAATCCCCATTCCTGCGCCGCTGCTAGTTCTATTGACACTAAACGGACGTCTGGGAGTTCGCGTTGCGTTACCAGTTATAATGAAAGGGACCAATGACCCCCGAAGAGCTTGAATCCGCACTTAGCGTTAGTCCAGGCGTCTCGCAGCCGCCGTCCATCAATCCAGACCTAATAAAGAAGATGCGCGCCAGACGCGCCCCCCTGCTTGAAAAGAGCCAGTATGTCGCGGGAATCTTGGCTGGAGACCGCGGCATCTTGAGCCGTGCAATCACTCTGGTTGAGAGCGTTCGTGATGAAGACGAAGCACTCGGCCGCGAGATCATCGAGCAAGTGCTGCCTCACACGGGCAAATCGATCCGCGTTGGCATCACCGGCGTTCCGGGAGTGGGCAAGAGCTCGTTCATCGAGGTTTTCGGCACTTATCTGACTCGCCAATGCGGACGCAAAGTGGCCGTACTCGCCATTGATCCAAGCAGCCAAGTCTCTCACGGCAGCATATTAGGCGATAAGAGCCGGATGGAGCATCTGTCGTCGAATCCGCATGCTTTTGTGCGTCCAACACCTTCACGTGGCTCGCTTGGCGGAGTCGCCAGGCGCACACGAGAAACAGCGCTTCTGTGCGAGGCAGCCGGTTTCGACACGCTGCTGATAGAAACAGTCGGCGTCGGCCAGTCCGAAAGCACGGTTCATTCGATGGTCGACTTCTTCTTGCTGCTGATGCTTGCCGGCGCTGGCGACGAGTTGCAGGGCATCAAACGGGGAATCATGGAGATGGCCGACGCCATCGCCATCACGAAGGCCGAGGGACAGAATGCCCTGCGCGCCCAAATCGCTAAAGGCGAATACGAAAACGCTCTGCACTTGTTCCCAATAAAGACCTCCACCTGGTATCCGAAGGTAACCACATGCTCCGCGCTGGAGAACCAGGGAATCGGCGACATCTGGACGATCATCACCGATTTCGTAAAGCACACCAAAGCCAACGGCTTTTTCGAGCGCAATCGGGCCGACCAAGTGAAGAGCTGGATGTACGAAACCATCGAATATGAGCTTCGCGACCGGTTCTTCGAGTCCGACGACGTGTCCTCGATTCTTCCAGATATCGAGAAGTCCGTTTTGGAAGGAAAGATGAGCTCGTTCAGCGCGGCTCGGAAGTTGCTGGACACTTATTTCGGCGAGTCATTCTCCTAGCCGCCTGCAAATGAACCTAAATAGAGACCAATTACGTCCGATATCCTAAGTAGGCGGGAACCAAAAGAGGGATTCCGGCATCCTATAAATATTGAAGAGGGAGTGTCTCCAAGTGGGTAACAGCCAGCTTTCAACACCAGGTCCTGATCTAACTCCATCGGTAGTTGCACAACAGAAGCGCGCCATCTACATGCTTTCTGGCGTTGTCATTCTGCTCTTGCTGGGTATCGGCGCATGGGGGCTTAAGAATGCAGGCCTTTTTGATGCTCGAAAGGCTCCCCAAGTTGAAAACGCCTTGGTTGCTTCTTCCCAGCAGCGCGGGCCTTCGTTGATGTCAAGCGAGAGTTCTCAGAATCCCTCGTTACTTCAATCGGAAAGCACTCCAAGCGAACAACCCCTGACGATGTCGAGTGAGCCAAGCCAGACTCCGACGATGTTGCAGAGCCAGGATTCGCCGCTGCCGCCTCAGCTTCTTGCTTCTGAGTCCAGCCCTTCGCAAACCCCGCTGATGGCAGCAGAAACGCCCGTCGGTATGCCCGCTGACATTCGCGATTGGCTGGAGCATCTGCGGATCACCGAAGGCAAACGCGAGCAGATGGCGACTCAGCAAGTATCTGAAGCCGTGTCGATGCTTTTCTCCATGTCGGGCGGCAATATGGGTTCGCTTGGCGGCATGCTCAACGGAGAAGACGGAGAAGACCTTCCAAGGGATCCAAATGGACCGAATAAGGTCGCCCAAGATGCAAACCGGATGAAGGCCGACTGGAATCAGCTAAACCGGTTCTTTAATTCCAAGAAAGCCCCAGCAGAATGCCGGTCTTTGCAACAAACCTATAACCGTGTTATCAACGAGACTGGCAATATGATCACCGAGATCGTTTCCGTCGTGGCAGATGTCGGCGACAACCCGATGGGAGCCGTAGCCAGATTACAAGGAATGGTCGGCAAAAGCAATTCGCGAATCGATGCGGTCGCGGGCAGGGCCGACCAAGGCGTTGCTGACCTTTGTTCGAAATACAACACTGAGAAGTGGTTCTCGATCAAGAAGGACTTCGGCGAAAGCGCGTTCGGCAAGCTCGGATTGTAGGCTTCTGTCGGCGCAATAACAGCAATTTTCACAGGCAGATTGAGCCTATAACCGCTCGGCCGTGAACCGACAATATCTAGTAGAACCAAAACGTTGCGTTGGCTGACAGATGGTCGCCAGCGACAAGGATGTTACTGGAGACACTATGATCGTTCATCGGAACCAGCCGCCCAACATGCCTCAGCCGCCCCAAAACGAATACACCAAGGGCAACGGCGTGTTCGTCGTGGGATTAGTGATGCTTTTGCTGATGTGCTCCATCGGCGTTTGGGGACTGAAGGGCCGCGGGCTACTTGGGATGAAAGGGAAGCAGCCTCATAGTGGTTCGCTACAATCCTCTTCAGGCGAAGGCTCTGGAATGCTCTCATCTGAGAAAGCTGACGCTGGCAACATATTAGCTTCCATGGATTCGAACGGCCAGCCGGTATTCGAATCGAAAGCGCCAACTGGAACTGGCATGCCAGACGACGTCCGCGAGTGGCTGGACCATCTTCGCAGAGCTGAAGAGAAGCGAGAAGAGATAGCTACCCAGCAAGTAACGGAAGCGATCGGCATGCTTACCGACCTAAAATCGGGTGGCGGTTCCGGAATGGATATCTCGTCGTTGATGGAAGGCGGCGAAGAAGGCCAGCAGCCTCAAAGCCAAGCTAGAGATCCGCAAGCTCCGGGCCGAGTGGCTGGCAGCGCAAACGACATGAAGACCGATTGGCATCGGCTTATCCAAGCTTTTAACGCCAGACAGGCACCATCCGAGTGCGCCGAAATGAAAGAAGAATACGACCGAGTGCTCCGCGAGACCGGAAGCATGATTGAAGAGATCGTCTCGGTGGTAGAAAACATTGGCGAGGATCCCATGTCGGCGATAGGCAAACTCGAAGGTATGCAGGGGAAAAGCACAAGCCGAATCGATAGCCATGCGAAGAGCGTCGATCGAGCTGTCGGCCGAATCTGCGAGAAATACGACACACCGAAGTGGTTCGACGTGAAGTCCGACTTCGGCGGCGGATCGCTGATGAGCCTCGGGCTGTAGACTGGTTTTAAGTTGACTACGTACCGCCGTCGTCATCGTCGGCAAAAGAAGCCGCCCAACCAAGTATTGCTGGCGACTCGCCGGCAGCTTTTCTGCACTAATCCAACGAGGCGATTCTAGCATAGTTGTCCAAGCACCGGCGGTGCGATACAGGAGTAGCCTATGGCGAAGCCATAGGTCTTAGCCCACATCATCAAGCCAGAGGGCTGAAGGCCCGAGACAGTATTTCCTATAGAGAAATGAGGCCTATCTCACTCTTTCAGAGCTCAGTAAGTGGCTTTGTCCAAGGCTATTGCTTTATCGCGACGTTAGCTTACATCCGACGGTAAATCCAAATCTGCCCCTGCCGCTTCTCCAGGCTCACAGTCAATCCCTTCTCAGCCAGGTTCTTTCCAGAAACCTCAAGCGTTTCTCCCGTCTCTGGATTAACCAGCTCATATTCGGACAACGGATCGATTGCATGAAGACGAACCGTAAGAGAAGGCTCATCACACTCCTGTAGCCTGATCGCCTGCACATACCCGCGTCCATCGGCAGGCGAATCGAACTGCTTGGCTACCCATTGCGATGCGCTCTTGTGGAACGGCGTCAGGGCGTAGTAGTCGCCATACAGCACGAGGTCGGCGATCTGCTTCCACACGCCGATCATTTTGCGTATTAGCTCAAAGTCATAGTCGTCGCGCTTGATATCGAAAGTCGGAAAAAGCATCGGGGCCATCCCGCAATGGAATCCGAAGCTATCTTCTTTTTCATTCCAACGGGTCGGCTTATGCTTGTCCCAGGACAGTGTGAACTCCTTGAAGTAGGGAATCCACTCATGCATCGTGCGCTGGAACGCCAGCTTCACCGCGTGGTCTCCGTAGCCGTAGTCGGTGTAGTGCAGAGGCACAGATCGGCGCATCGTCTCCAGGTCATTTCGGCGGCCGCCGCTGGAGCACGAGTCGATCCACAGGCTGGGGTTCTCAAAGAGCAACTCATCCCAGAAATCCAAGTAGCCTTGAACGTATAGGTTCTCGTTCATGCCTTTGCGGTCCTCGGCATCGTTGGCTTGCCATCGGCTAAGTGGAGGGAAGTTGTGGTCCTGGCGGTACACATCGATGCCGTTGCCTTTGATTGTGTCGAGGATTCTGCCTGTCACCCATTCTCGGGCTTTACTGTCGCCGAGATTCAATAGCTTGTTGTCATCGACATCGCTCGATAGAAGCAGTTCGGGATGCTCTTGATCAAGCTCCGTTCCAGGTCTTACACGTTCCGGCTCGAACCAGATCAAAAGCTGTCCGTCTTGGCTGTGCAACTTATCCGAGATCGGCCTGAATCCATTTGGGAAGCGCTCTGGATCGGGCTTCCATGTTCCGGTTTCCCACCACCGCCTCTCGCCGTCGCTGCTCCAGCATGGATACCAGCCGGCATCGATCCACCATACATCGAACGGGATCTGCAAGCGATTAAACTTCTCAATCCATTCAATCTGGTTCTGCTCGGTTGCGCCGGTGAACTCCTCATGCTCGTCCGCGCCGTGCCCGACGATGTAGGGTTTCAGCGGCAGGCCGTCGTGCCGGGGCAGGATGTGCGCTAAGTACCACCTGCGCCAAAGGTTTATAGCGCGCTCTTGGCCGCCTTGCCATCCCATCAGAGTGATGCGAGGCGTTCGGATCTGCTCGCCTGGATTCAGCTTCAAAGAAACGGTTTGCTGTCCAACCTCGATGTGGACACCGTCGTCCTTGCCTTCGAAAGACGATGCCCATTGGCACGGCCAGCCAATTGCGATGGTGTAGCCATGGTCTTTGAAGGCGATGCGGTAATAGGGAAACTCAGGATCGCATGCGCGGCCGCCAACCGGCGCGAGTTCCTTCTTGATACCAGGGGTTAGAGAGACCTCGAAGGGCTCAAATCCTGAAATATTATAGAAGTCGCCCTTGAAGTGATGGAGCACTGGATTATCTCCGACAAGGTTCATGTCCATCGCCTTCAGGTTTTCGATCAGCGGCGTCGGATGGTCGCCCTCGTTCTTCAGCCAGACAACCCATTCGAGCACTGGATAATCCTTGTAGAGGGTCATCTCAATGAGAACCCGAATGCCTGCTTCTTTAACTCTCGCCTCAATAGTTATCTCGTCGATGTTGGCGTCGATACGCTTGCGCTTTGCCATGCTAGGCATCTGTAGGCCGCGTATTCGAGTTCCATCAAGCGAAAAGGAGATTGGAAACTCAGCCGGCTTTGTAAGCAACGTCCAAAATAGATTGTGGATCAGCTTCATCTCGGTAGGCATCGGTGCATTCGGCATTATCTGGCTCATGGTGCAACTCCCTAAACGAGCGCAGTCTACTTAACTTGAACGCTAATAGCAACGCTTTAGAGAGGCATTGTTCAGCAACAAAGACAAATTCAACACTGTTCATACGATCAGTGTCATCCGTCGAAGCGCCATTCCGGAAGGCCCACTCTCGGCACGTCTGATTTCGCCAGCAAAGCGCGCACAAACGAGATCGGCATGCAGTTCGCCTGGAGGAATCCGTCATGGAACTCGCGCTCGCCCATATTGCCCGAATCGACCAACTCTCGGCGCAGTTTATAGACCTGCAGCCCGCCGATCAGGTACGCCAACTGGTAGAGCGGAGGATAGTCGCCCTTGAACGATCTCCGGACCTCGCCCATCGCGTTGTCGCGCTCGTGGCCGACCTCATTCACCAGCATCTCAACGCATTCCATCGGTGTCATCTCGCCCAAATGGAACTTCAATGAAAACACGATTCGGGCGCATCGGTGGGCGCGCCAGAACAGCATTCCCATACGCTCTTCGGGAGTTCGCGGGAACTTGCGATCCCACAGATACATCTCCCAATAGAGCGTCCAGCCTTCGGTCCAGAACGGAGTCCAAAAAGCGTTTCTGTAGGGCCGCGAGCGCTCATGGTAGAAAGACTGCATGTAGTGGCCGGGGATCAGCTCATGGTGGACCGTTGCGCGCGCGAAGCCTCGGTTGTTGCCGCGCATGCTCATCAGCTTCTGCTCGTGCTCCATCGTGTCGGTGGGGAACGAAACGATGATGTTGGAGCCGCCGAGGAAAAACGGGTTCACCTTTTGCGCTTCCGGCGACATCATCTCCATCCGCCAGCCGCTGCGAGCGACGTCGGGAATCGTCAGCAAGTCGTTGTTTTCGACGTACTCGATGGCTTCGAGCGCTAGGTCCTTAATCATCTGCGGCTGGCCGCCCGGCGCCTCGTGGTCCTCTTTGGTGCGCTCCATCGCCTTGTGGATGTCGCCGCCGAACCCCATTTCGTTCGCCGCTTTGCGCATCTCTTCCTTGCACCAGGACATTTCGCGTTCACCGATGGCAATGAGTTCTTCCGGCGAATAGGGAATAAGAGATGCCTGCAGGTCGGCGACTAGAGTATCCCTTCCAACGGGATCGCCGATGATCTTATCGGGATCGTCTGCGCCGGACTTCTCCTTTAGCTTGCCAATATGCTTGTCAAGAGTTACATTCAATGTCTCGAACGGCTTTTCGCACCACCATGAGAACAGCGGGTCATAGCCGTGGTAGAACTTGTACCAATCGCCGAGTTTGGCCTTGATGTCTTCAAGCACGCGAGAGGCCCGGTAGAGAACAGGTTCAGAAAGCTTCTCATCAATCTCGACTGGGTCTAGCGCTTTAGCTGCCTTGTGCAGAAGGGCCGATGCCTCTTCGCCGCCGATGAACTCCACGTTCCTTCGGCTGTCCTCCAAAGCCATCAGCTCAAGGGCGAAAGGAACCAGAGACGCCATTTGGTCGAACCGCAAATCGGCTTCGTCCAGAGACCGCATTTCCGAGTTCATCAAGTTTTGGAAAAGCAGGAAGTCGACCTTGTCATCTCGTGACATCTCATCGTAAGGCAGCGTTTCAAGTGCATTTGCCCAAGCCGCCAAGAACTCGCGCAAGACCGTGCTTCGGCGAGAGGAATAGGGAAGAACGAAGTGCCGATCCAGAGTCTCACGGTCGGCCAAATAGCGACTGACGAACGACGGCATCGTGTCGGGACATGGACCGAACTCGTAGACAGGAATCGTGAATGGCATGGTTCATTATGCCATTCAAGAAAGGGAAAAGGGAGCAGGGGATTTGGGGTAAGGGAGTATGGAACCGGCCAAATTGGCTGGAGCTTTGGCTACCAAACCTGTTGCCTTACCCCTTTACTCCCTTACCTCTTACCCCTTCAAGTATTCACTTCGGATCTAGAACATACGTTACGACCGACTTCGACGGCAGGATCACTGACCCTTTGAATGCTCCGGTCGATGACTTTCGCAGGTCGTCGCCGGGACGATCGGAGGTGATATAGGAAGTCAGCGTGTAGCCTTTCACGCTCCCTCCGCGAATATCGAGCGGAACCGTTTCAGTCTTACGAGTGTGGTTCAGAGCCACAACGACCACGCGGCCCGTTTGTTTGTTCAGATAAGCCGACAAATGCGTGCCCTCAATCGACAATTCGAGCGTTTCGACATTGACGCGCACCATCCCCGGCCGAACAAACCGCGAGTAGTTGCCCATGATCCAGAACAGCTTTGACGTGTAGACGCTTTCGTCGCCGTTGTTGTCAAATCCGTCGACGAACAGAAGGCCGTCCTTGTAGTCGCCGTCCGAAAGCCCGAGCCACCATTGCCATGCGCTGGCTTCGACTATAGTCAAATCCAGGTGAATGAGGCGCGCAATGTTCAGTGCGGTGTTCATTCCCAGATCGCGGCCGTGCCCGCCTTCGCCTCTCGGGCCGCTCATTTGGCAGTATTCCGTATGCCATACCGGGACGCCCGGAATCTTGCCGAGCGCTTTTCGCAGGTCCTGGCGGCACGTCACCATGGACTCAAGCGAATCGCCAGCATATCCGTGATAGGCATAGACAGGATTTACCAGTTTAAGCCAACCGGGGTTCGAATGGAAGAGCTCGGTGTAATCGCCGTATTTCGAGCCAATCAAGAGCGTAAGCCAATCTACGCCGCGCGCGCCTGCCCAAGGCGTATTCGTTTCTGGCGTCACAATCCTCTGATCCATCTTGCGAGTCGCGAGCTCCTTAGCCAGAGCGTCGCAAACTCTTAAAATGTCATCGTTCGATGCGCGGCTGCCTTCCTGCGAGCCTGGGTTCGGCACACCATTCCAGTCAACATCCGGCTCGTTGATCGGGCTGATGAACTTGAACTTGATGCCTTCTTTCTGAAAGTGTTCGACGATGTCGCAGAGATACTTGGCGAAAGCACCTTCAGCACCCGGTTTCAGGTTTGTGCTGTCCTTGCCGGCCGTGCAGTTGGTGAAGCCGTTTCGAGTCAGGCTTTTCGGCGGCGTATTGGCAAAAGCGAGCAAGTCGGGCACTCCGCGCTCGTGGGCCGCCTTGAGCATCCAAACCTGGCCAGGAACGGCATTCCAATCGTATTTGCCCGGGCTGGTCTCGAAGCTCGCAACGGTGCGCAGCGGATTCGTGATCGTCTCATGGTTGATGCCTCCGCCGACGTTGAACCGCCAGCACGAAAGACCGATGCCTTTGTCAGTCGAGAACAGCAGATCGGCAATCTTATTTCGCGTCTTCTGCGACCACTTTGCAAGCGGCTCGGTGGACCAGCAGTCGGATGCGCCGAAGTTGTCGATCGTCTGCCGGGTCTGGGTCAAATCTATGGTGTTCTTGGGGGTATATTGAGTCATTTTGGGCGCTTGTCCTGTGTATTCTATTTTCACGTTCAACCAGTCTGCGAAGTCGGATTCGCTTCCGTTTCCACCGTCGCTTGCAGCGAGGATCAGCTTTCTGGCGCCGTTGAGCGAGCAGGCAAATTCCAATGCAGGTGTCTTCTTCTTCATCCTTGGGCTAGACCAGATCAGCTTGCCGTCCGTATATGCGAAGAACGCCGCCGATCCCTTGTCATTGGCTGCCGCTTGGATGCCGACCGATCCAGAAATCGTGGCAGCTTTGCCATCAAGATCGATGCAGATGATGCTTGGCGCTAGCGTTGCGACTCCCCGCTCAAACGTCGTTTCGTTGACGGTCAAAGGGCCGCCGCGAAAGTCTTTGTTGGCGATCGCCTTGCCCCATCCTTGCCTAACCAATGATAGGTCGCCTTCGTCCAGCCAAAAAGGCTGGCTTCCGAAAGCAGCCATCAGAATAAGCGGCGCAAGTGTCATTTGGTTTCTTTGCCTCCAGAGGCGTCCGTCGGCGTCAGCACCATTGTGATGACGGCTCGCGACGGCATCTTAAACGGTTTACCGACCGCAACATCTTTATAGGGCGCAATGTCTTGGCCAGGTCTGTCAGATGTGATCCACGCCGAAACGCCCCACGATCCTTTTAGGTTCAACGCAACCGTTTCGCTTGACATCTCGGTGTTAATCCAAACAACAACAACTTTGCCGGTCTTCGGGTCTTTGTAAGCGCTTGCCATTGTCCCAGTCACGTTGTCGAACGGTCCCTCTGCGTCGACGCGTATATAGCCCGGCCGAACGAACCGGGAATACTGGCCGATCGTCCACAGCGACTTGGTGGGGAAGACCTCGCCGTCGGTCTTGCCTATGTCGTCGACGTAGATGATTCCGTCTTTATAGTCCACCTCGCTGACCGCCAGCCACCATTGCCATGCTGATGCATCGACCAAGGTCATGTCCAAATGAATCATCCGAGCAACGTTAAGAGCCAAAGTCATGCTGGAATCGCGCCCCCACCCGCCTTCGCCGCGAGGGCCGGCCATTTCGCAAAACTCGGTCATCCAAGCCTTCGTCCCCGGCAGCTTATCAAGGGCTTTGCGAAGCTCGACTCGATGCACAGCCATCCAGTCCGTGCTCTCAGCCCAATAGGCATGATATCCATACACGAGTCCAACTTCCTTGACCCAATCGAGGTGGTTCGCAAAGTCAAGGGCATGCCCGCCGTAGGGTTTGCCGTATTTCTTCTCCATGTCCTTGTTGAACCGCGAGCCGGTCTGAGGCGAACTTGCTTCCGGCGTTAGAAGCTTCACCGAAAGGCCGCGAGCCTTGAGTTCGGCGGCAATAGCAGAACCGACTTCGCGGATGTCGTCGTTGCTGGCGCGAGATCCCTCCTGGCCGATCGGATTCGGCACGCCGTTCCACTCATAGTCAGGCTCATTGATGGGGCTGATGTGGGTAATCGGATAGCCCAGTTTCACGAAGTGGTCGATGATCCCAGCCAAGTATCTGCCGTATGCTGGTGCCATTCCAGGCTTCAGATTCATCGTTCCAAGGCCGTCGGTGCCGTTTGTGAAGCCGTTGAGAGATAGCCTTCTTGGCGGAGTAATCGAGAACGCTGTTATCTGTGAAACGCCGTATTCTTTTGCGGCTCTTAGCATCCATTGCTGGCCGGGACACTTGTTGAAATCGAACTTTCCTTCGCCAGCATCGTACGTATCAAGAGTTCCTCGATCAGAGCCGATCGTCTCGCGGCATCGGCCGCCGCCCAAGTTGAACCGCCAGCCGCTAAGACCAGCGCCAGCGTTCCTGTCGAACAAGAGGCGGGCAACTTCTTTTCTTCTGGCCTCCGGCCACTTATACAGCTGCTCGATGGTCCAAGCATCCGAAGCTGCAAAGTTGTCGATGGTTTGCTTCGGCTGATCCAGGCGAACCGTTAATGTCCTCGTGAACGGAAGCGGCGTCGGTATGGCACCAGTGTGGGTTATTTGAACATCGATCCAAACAGCATGGTCGCCGCCGGTGCCGTTAAGCCCGTCCGACATGGTTAACGTCAAAACACGCACTCCGCTGAGATCGACGCTAAAAGGCTTCGGCGGTTCGCCCTTCTTAAGGTTCTGGCTCTGCCAAAGTCGTTTTCCGTCGCCATAAATCGCAAAGGAACCTTCGCCTCCGCCAGAGTCGGCCATCGCAACAGAGCCTGCAATGAGACTCGCTCGGCCGTCGACGAGGAAGCTTCCGCCTCCGCTGGCATGCGAACCCACCGCGACGGAGTAGGTTTTTCCCGCAACAACGACCGGCGCGCCAGAAACGGTCTGGTTTACCTGCACCTTGCCCCATCCCTGTTGCCACATCGATAGGTCCAGGGATCCTAAGCTAGTCGATCCTACAGATAACAATGCGAATGCTGTCAAGAACATCGATTCCAACTCCTGAACTATGATTTGATGCCTGTCGTCGCGATGCCCTCGATGAACACTCGCTGTGCGAAGAAGTAAACGGCAATGACCGGGATGATAACAATCAACGATGCGGCCATCAGCAGGTTCCACGAAACGCCGGTGTGCTGGCTCTGGAAGAACTGCAGACCCATCGATAATGTGAAGGTGTTCTGATCGGTGAGATAGAGTAGCGGCCCCATGAAGTCGTTCCAGGCCCACATGAACGTGAATAAAGCAATGACATACATCGCCGGTTTGGCTAAAGGAAGAATGACGTCAAAGTAGATGCGCAATTCGCTGGCTCCGTCGATCTTCGCCGCTTCGCTCAGCTCCATCGGAATGCGTTTGAAGAACTGCCGCAAGAGGAATATCGAGAAGGCGCTTCCGAAGTAGCAGGGAATCCACAGCGGACGGAAAGTGCCGATCCAACCGAGCCACTTGAACAGGCTGTATGTGGGCACCATCAGAACCGGATAGGGAACCATCATCGTCGCGAGGGTCACTGCAAAAAAGATGTCTCTTCCGGGCCATTTGAGCCGGGCGAACGCATAGGCTACGAGGCTGTTTGAAAGAACCGAGCCGATGACAGCCAAGATCGTCACGACCAGCGTGTTCTTGCCGTAAGCAAGGAACGGGATGTAGCCGAGGTCTTTGCTGCCGTAGCTGAAGGCATCAGGATAATTCGACCACACCAGTTTGGAAGGAAGCAGCTTCGCGCCAGCTCCCATGATCTCGTTCTCGGGCTTAAGCGATGTGGCAATCATCCAAAGCAATGGGGCAAGGAACAAAGCCGAAAGCATGATCAGCGTGACCTGAAGGGCAACGGACGTCCAGACCTTCCGCTTCTTTATCGATCCTATCCGGGCTGCTTCGTTAACTTGTTTCATAGTGAACGTATTTTGAAGACACCTTGAGGGAGATCAAAGTTAGGGTTAGGGTGATGACAAACATGATCCAACCCATCGCACTGGCATAGCCCATGCGCTGGTAAAGGAAGGCGTTGTCATAGAGATACATCGCAAAGAAGTAGTTAGCGCGCGCCGGCCGGCCGCCGGGGAACATGACGTACGGCAACGCGAAGGTCTGCATCGCGCCAATGAACCCCATGATGCCGTTAAAAAGGATGACCGGCGAGATCATCGGGATGGTTACATGCCTTGTCTTAAGCCATGCCGAAGCTCCGTCGAGTTCTGATGCCTCATATAAGGCCGTCGGCACATCTTGCAAGGCTGCCAAATAGATGACCATCGCGTTGCCGCAACCCCACATCGAAATGAGGACGAGCGTCCATTTGGCGATCGAAGGGTTGTCCAGCCAGTTCGGGGTAGGAAGCCCAATTCCGCGCAACGCCTCGTTCAAAAGACCGTTTTGGCTGTTGAACACCCAAAGCCAAAGCACTCCCAATGCGATCATCGGCACCAGCGAAGGCACATAGAAAATCGTCCGGTAGATGGTCATGCCTTTGACCTTGGTGTTCAGGAGCATGGCGAGGGCAATGGCGATGATGGTTGCTAAAGGAACTGCAGATATGGTGTAGACAGCCGTGTTCTTGAGCGTCGTAAGGAATACCTCGTCCTTTGCCAGTTCGGCGTAGTTCTCGAACCCGATGAACTTCGGCGAACGCAAAATGGAGTAGTCGGTGAAGCTGTAGAAAACCGATGCGATAAGCGGATATGCCATGAAGAGCAGGAATCCGATCACCCAAGGCAGAGCAAACAGCCATCCGACCATTGCAGCGCGGTTTTTCATCGGCCCAGCACCTGCTTTTGGTATTTGGCCCAACCTTCGTCGAGTCTCCTCTGAGCGTCGTCGAGGGCTTGTTGAGGCATCTTTTCGCCGAGGTCCATTTGGTCGACGGCATTGCCGACTTCCGACGTAATCTGGTTCAGAAAGCCGATTCTTTCTCGTCCGACGGCTCGCGGAGACCTTGCCAATTGGTCGAAAACGCGGATGCACTTGTTCGGATGCTTCGTCAGAAACTCCTCGCTGACCTTGGTAAGTGGCGTGTTGCAATACTGCAACCTGCACAAAAGCTCCATATTCTCCTGCCTCTGAACGAATGCAATGAAGTCGAAAGCTTCGTCAGGATGCTTGGCGCCGCGCGGAATCATAAGCGTGTTCAGATTCAAAACGGTGTATCCGGCGCAGTCAGGTCGATCATCGGGATAGGGCATCGGTACGGCGAACCACTTCGTCTTTGGGCCGTACTGGCGGATGAAGTTGGCGAACCATGGACCTTCCATCATGCAAGCCAGACGCTTGGCGATAAAGGGGTTGTCTTGCGATGAAGTGACGCCGAAGCTGCTCTGGAACTGCTGCGTCTCGGCCATGCCGAATCGCTTGGCGAACCCAGTAACCCAAGTCCAAGCACGAAGGTTGTCCTTGTCGTTCACCGTGATCTTATCGCCGTGGACAAATGCGCCGCCAAACAGGTACGGCCACGAGCCGCCGCCATAGCCCGAGCGAGGCATAAACGTCAGACGCTCAAGCTTGCCGTTCTTGCCTCTTACCGTTACCTTCTCGATGAGGTCGTCTAGCTGGCTAAGCGTCTTTGGAAACTTTTCCGGCGTGTTGTATTCCGGCGGCATTAGTTCCTCATTCACGTAAAGCGCCGAGGAGCCAGGAGAGGTCGGTAAAGCGAAGAGCTTGCCTTTATAAACAAGGTCCTTCCAGTAAGAAGAGATGTAGTCGGTAGGTTTGATGCCGTATTTCTGGAGATACGGCATCATATCCAGCAATGCGTTGGCGTCTCCGAACTGGCAAACTTGGTCGGCCCATAGTCCGGCGACGTCGGGTGGATTGCCGCCGCTAGTTGAGAGGAGCGTTTTCTCAGCGATGCCCGAGATGCTGAGCATTTTGACGTAAACCTTGTCTTGCGAGGCGTTATAGAGGTCGACGATTGTCTTCATCGCCCGCATCTCGTCTTTTGTCCACTTCTCCCAGTAGGTTATGACAATACGATCGGAGCCAGCTTGCCGGCTTGCTGTGCGCTCGCTGATGACCGCCGAACTGACGAAGAGGATCGCCAGAGCCGCCGCTCCGATCGTCTTGGATATGCCCATGGTTCTGATCCTATGGGACTAGTTCGTGCCGCCAGTCGACGGAGGTGCATTGGGTACGATGCCGCCTTGGCCCGGTTGCCCAGGTTGTCCTGGTCCACCCGAAGAGCCGCTGGCTGTAGTACCTGGTCCGCGCTTCGAAGGGTCTTTTTCCATCCAAGGCGGAACGCCTGGCGTGTACTTGACTTGGCCTTGGTCCAAGTTGCCTGAGCCTAACGCCTTCATGGCGAAAAAGACCACGAGGCCGATGACGACAATTGCTACGACGACGATTACGGGAGTCTTGACTTGATCTTTCATGCCTGCGCGCCTTTGTGCTGTTCGCCTGAACCTAGCGGAACAGGCGAACGAATGTTGGATGCAAGAAATCGGGGCTGCCGGTCTATAGCTGCATTTCGGCAGCCCCTCATTGCATGCTGCTTATTGTCGCTTGTCCCACATGCCCAGCGGCCACGGCCACTTGGTCGGGTTGTTCGGCCAGTAACTCGGCTGCGGAGCGCCGACTTGGCTGCCGAGCGGCTTCAGAGTTTGTCCCTTTACCATGTACTTGGCGTGGCCGTCGGCAAAGCCGTAGTTCGTGCCGTCGCCAAACATCTTGGAGCCGCCGCCTGCCATGTTGAACTCGTCGTAGTTGAAGAAGACTTCAGTTGCCCAGCCTTGGCAGAACTGGTGGTACCAGTTCGGACGAGGAGCGATGACAATCGTTGAGGCAACCGAAGGAACAGACGTCTGAACGCCGCTGCCGTCGTCGCATGTAACCGACATGCGGCATTGCTCGGAAGAAGAGCCCCACCAGTTGCCGGTCTCGTTTCCGAAATCTGGCCAGGTGTAGTTCATCGAGTAGGTGACTGCTCGGGCTTTGACATTGGTTTTGCAACCGATGCCGCCGCCGTTCTCAGTGCCTCTGTCCCAGTTGTCAACCGGCGATTTCCAGATCGACTCGTTCTTCACATACGGATGAATCTGTTGGTGCCAAGGAAGCCATTCGGTGTTCCAGCCCCAGCAGAAGGGATAGGAGTCGTCATAGTCGCCGCCGTACATGACAATGCCGAGCGAGAGCTGCTTCACGTTGGACAGGTCAGATGCCTTCTTCGCCGACATCTTTGCTTGCGCGAAGACAGGGAAGAGTATTGCGGCAAGGATCGCGATGATAGCGATAACGACAAGAAGCTCGATAAGAGTAAAGGCCTTACTAGTGACTCTAGAATGCATTTTATTACCTCAGGGTTAGGTTTTGGCCGGACCGAATGTGGTTCCGGGATCGAATGAAACCGGTAGTGTGAGCTCAAGCAGGTTCCCGTGTTTACCCGCGATGACCGAATCAAGTAGCTCAATGGACTTGGCGGCAAGATCGTACAAGTCGACCTTGACAGAAGCGGCAATATGGCTCGACTTTGATGGCCAGTGAACGCCGTCATAGCCGATAACAGAGAGATCGTCTGGGAAGCGGATGCCTTTCGACTCCAGATTCTCAAGGATGAAATAGGCGATAAAATCGCGCCAAGCGAAGACCGCGGTTGGACCGTCTGGCCGCTTCATCAGCTTGAGAAGCGCTTCAGGCAACCGAGGATCGAATGGAAGAACGAATTCGGGAGGAATCTCGATGCCATGGGTTGCTAGATGCTTCTTCAGCAATCCAAAGCGCTCAGGAGCATCTCGAACGGTTTCGCCTTCTTCGATGGCCACAGCAATTCGGGAATGGCCCTTCAGCACGAGACTCTCGGCTAGCAGCCTCATTCCAGAATCGACATCGTCTTTTACTGATGGGATGAACTTTGCTTCGTCTCGGGCATTGATCAGCACTGTTGGCAGATTCGAGCTTCGCAACAAAGGCAGCAACGGGTCGCTGGGCAAAGGCGCGAAGAGCAAGAGCCCGTCGGCCCAACCACCATTCAGGAACTCGAATATCTGCTTCGGTTTGCGCTGGTAGTTGCAGTGAGCCAAGATGTCGTATCCGGCTTGGCCTGCGGCGTATTCCACGGCCGTCGCGAACTTCTCCATATAGGAGTCGGAGACATCGCGGTGGCGGAAAGCGCTGTAGAAGCTGATGATCTGCGTTCGGCCCTTGCGTATGGACCGATAGACAAGGTTTGGAGTGTAGCTCAGCTCGTTGGCAGCTTTCTTAACGCGCTCAAGCGTTTCTGGCGCGATGCGCAGCTTTTCGCCGTTTCCGGAGAGTACGAGAGACACCGTTGTCGGCGAAACGCCTGTCAGTGCGGCGATGTCGCTCAACGTTGCTCTATTCCTCTTCGATGAGGGTGTTCTGCTCATGGTTAGCTCCGAGCTAATTCGATTTAGCACCTTGCTAAATCACTTTAGCATATTACAACAGGGCAAACCGGAATGCAAGAGGTTTTTCAATTTTTGCTGCAAAAAAGCCGCCCTGTCTTAGAAACCGGGCGGCTGAGTCTGGTTCCTTTGAACCTATAACCGGACGATGAGTTTTTTGCCTTCGTATAAGATATTCCGGCTGATTCGGGTCTCGATTTCAATGCCCTTTCCGATCCCTGGGCGGACAATGACCGCCTTGAATAGCCTCTTTTGAGTCATTCCCGGATAGGAGCCTTTTCTACCCTCGATCGTTAACATCCGATTCTTGTCGCTCCATATGAAGGCGATCTCCGAACGTTGTCCTTTCTCATATCTGTACCCGTCGCCTTCGTCCTCATAGAGAACGAACCGGCCGTCTTTGCCCGGATAAATCCTAAGCTCGATCGGGTCAGAAGGTTTCTCTGAGATGTACTGAACGAACGGACCCATCGGCACAATCGAGCCTGCCTTTACGAGCAGCGGAATGCGCGAAAGCGGGGCGTCCAGAACCGCCATATTGCCTTGAATTCGTTTGCCTGTCCAAAAGTCGACCCAAATCCCGCCCTTCGGCAAAAGGACTTTGCGCGAAGTCGCTTTTGGCTCGACAACCGGGCAAACCATGATCGACGGACCGAACATGAACTGGTCGGCAACGCGCCAAGTGCGCGGATCATTGCCGAAGTCATAGGGAAGCGCCCTCATCATCGTCGAATTCTTGTTTGTTACTTGCCAAGCCGTCGAATAGATATAGGGCATCAGCCGATAGCGCAGGTTGTCGAAGTCTAGCAGGATCTTCTCGTTGTCCTTACCCCAGCGCCATAGCTCCTTATTGGTGCCCGTACCGTGAACCCGGAACACAGGATTGAACGATCCCCATTGGAACCAGCGAATGAATAGCTCTTGATAAGCAGTATCTGAACTAGGCGGCGAGAAGAACCCGCCAATGTCGGTGCACCAATACGGAACTCCGGCAAGGCAGAAATTCAGTCCGCTCGCTATCTGTTTGCGGAAGACATCCCAGCTTCCATAAATATCGCCGGACCAGGTAGCCGCCGAATTCCGCTGCTGGCCGGAAAACACCGACCGGGTCAAAATGAAAACGCGCTTGTTCGGGTTCGACTTTCTTTGGCCTTCGTAAACACCTTTTGTTGTCATCAACGAATAAGCGTTCAGATATCGGCCAGCAGGACCAAGGGTGGAAGGAAACTCGCGGAACTTGTCCATCGGAATTTCCGGCTCGGTTGCATCAAGCCACCAAGCGTCGTAGCCAAGGCTGAACAGCTTATCCCGCATCAACGACCAGTATTCAGTGCGGCCGCGAGGGTTGAACGCGTCGTAATATTGAGCTTGTTCTGTAGCCTTGGGATAAAGAAGACCCTTCGAATCGAGCAACTTTGCGTTGTCGGTGTCCGGACCAAACTTGCCCCACACTGAGATCATGACGTGATAGTTCAGGTCGTGAAGATCCTGAACCATGCGTTTTGGATCTTCGAAGCGAGCCGGATCGAACTCATGGCTGCCCCACTGGCCCTCTCTCCAATAGAACCAGTCCTGAACGATGTTATCGATTGGAATCTTTCTAGCGCGGTATTCCTTGGCGATGCCGACGATCTCTTCCTGCGTCTGGTACCGTTCCTTGCACTGCCAAAAACCGTAAGCCCACTTGCCGAACAGCGGCACTTGACCCGTCAGTTTGCGATATTCGCCGATCATTTCAGGAATCGTCGGACCGGCGATGAAGTAGTAACTTATCTGGTCGGCAATGTCCGATTGAAAGGTTAGCTTCTGGTTCTTGGTAGGCGGCGACCAGCGAAGGTCGACTGCTGCTTCGTTTGTCTCCTCGAAGAACTCCATCGTAATGGGAACCTTGGCGTTGGCTGGTAACCAGACCGATCCAGAGGATTCTGTTGGGGCATGCACCCGCCAGTCGTCTATGATTTGCTTGCCGTTTACCCAAAGTCGAACCCCATCGTCGCATCGGGCGCTGAACGTGTATAGTCCGGCATCTTTTGTCTTGAGGAAACCGGTCCAACGGACAGAGAAGAAGTTCTCGGGCAATCCGTCAAGAGGAGCTTTGGCCCACTTGAAGTTAACCGCGGGATCGCGTCTTTCCGTTACGAGGTCCTTCAAGTCTTTTCCTGTGTAATATCGCGCGGTGAGTCCGCCAGGCACTCCTTCGCTGTCAATCAAATCGTCGCTGCGAACGGGAACCGTGCTGTTGCAGATGCTAACTGAGGTCTTGCTGGCGTTATCCCACAGAATCCCGTATCCGCCGGTGGTGACAAGCATCGGGTTAACATCGATAACGTTGTCCTGAACAAGTTCATACTTGCCGCCGCGAAGGTCAAGCTGAGGAAGCTGGAGGCACCCCAAACCATAGAAGCCCTCATCGCCGATTACCTGGAAGTTCTGAGAAGCCGCCTGAGCGGGCTTATCCGCAAGAACCGTTTGGTCGAACCTCCGCGCGCCAAAAGGCTCCTTCAACACGCATTGGCCGTTGCCGCCTCTGAGCGACAAGGCTCCGGTCTGAAGATTTACATCGATAGCAGCCTGCTTGGTTTTGAGTGTCAAGGTCTTCTGAGATGCCGTCACCGCAAAATTGACTTTTCCGGGCTTGGCCACGACCGCCAAACTGGACTCAAGAACCTTTCCTGTGCGGCTACAGACAATACGGATTGATCTGTCCGTGTATGGAATGAGCCACAGCTTCTGGCCTTTCAGTTGAACAACAACCCCGTTGTTTGTCTTCTGCCAGGTGGTTGACATGGCAGATGCGACGAAACAGGTGAGAACAATGGCGCTCGCTCGCTTCATGAATATCTATTCGCAACGAAAGAACTTGTTCCTTTATTATTCTGGCTCGCTCTCAAACAAGAATGCCGCAACGCGCTTGGCATTGCGGCATCAGGTTCTACTGAGTTGTTCTGTCAGCTTTTCAGAGAGCTGACATCGAAGTTCAGCACCCGGCTGTCGTTGATTTTCAGAGTCAGAGATTTCAGTTGAACGCCTTTCGGGACGGTGAAGACAGTGCGATACTTCACGGTTTTCGCTGCGCCTACCTCTAGATCGACTTCTCGATCGCTCGAAGCCGCGATGGCTCGAATAGTCTCCTCATAACTCACGCCGTCTGCGTCCACAAGCCGGATCGTATACATCGCGTTCGATCCCCCGATGTATCGAGTCTGGTCGCTAAGATTCGTCGTCTCGAATGAAAACACCGCAAAGACGTTTCCCTCGTCAAGCGTCCAATCGGCTATCGCCGAACCCCTTATAACGGCTCCGTCAACCTTGATGTTGAGGTCGACGAGTTCGTAGGTTCCGCCTAGCTTGCATGCAACCTCATCCAGCGCTGTTGCGCCGGTTTTGTCGGCTGGGTCTAGGTAGAGTTCCTCGACCTTGCCGACCTTGCCCTTCAAGTCATATCGGGCAATCGGAGCCTCTGGCTCGCCGTTGTTGGCAACCATTAGCTTCGGAATCTCGCCTTTGCCGGTAACGTCGAGCACAATGTAGCACTCGATCTTTTGGGCAGGCTTCATCGTCTGATCCAGGTTCTTGCCCGTGGACTCGATGCAGATCGCTGTTAGGTCGGTATTCTGCGAGTCGGCGTCTACGGCCGTGAACTTGAGGGTGCCGGAGCTGATCCAAAGCTCTCTCGGCAGACAGTTGTGAACAAACCCATGAAGGACCAATAGCTTGCGGCCAGCATTAGTAACCGTGAATCCGTCTCCCGTCTTAACTCGCTGGACCTTATATTCCGCGCTCTTTAGGCAGAAATTGATACCATCTTTCTTTCCAAGGGTATATGATTTTCCGAAATCGCACCAAGCTCCAGGAAGCTGGGACGTTCCCTTCGAGGCAAGCTGGGCTGCATTCGTCTTTGGCTTCGGCTTGGGTTTTTGAGCTGGCTTCGGCGGGGCCGAAACAGCCGAAAGCGCAGAACTCAGCATAAGAGTCGAAAGTGCAAGACTGACAATCGTTTTTGAACGCATGGTTCAATCCTCCTTGATTGTAATAAACAGTAAGGTCGATTGTGGCTTACACTGAGCTCAAGATGCAATGCTGCTAGCCTTGCTCGAATAGAACCTTCGCAACTCTCTCGTCGTAAACTGCCTTTCCGTCGACCTTTCTGCGATTTAGGCCGAACACTTCGTCGTAACCCCAAACTGCCCAGCCGATGCCGAACTCATTGAACGCGCTGCTGATGTCGTTGAACCAGTTCATGCGGTCCTCAGGCGGCGTAACTGGGGTAAAGCACCCGAATTCGCCGCAGTATATCGGAACCTTGTTCTTGGACGACCAGTCGACGACGCTTCTAAGGTGCTCTCGCAGCTTATCGCCGTTCCATCGCTGTTCGCCATATTTCATCAGTCCCTCTTTGGCGTCTGGGTTCTCTTGGCTGTCAACGAGCGGCTTCAGCTTCTCAGGCGATGAGGGATAGGGCAGACCCTTTATGAGCGGATAGAACGGCTCGCTCCAGGTTGCTCCTTGGTGGGTAAAGATATGCGGATCGTAGCAGTGGAAGGTGTAAATAACGTTATTATCCGCAAGAGGTTTCAGGCGTATTAGATGGCCAATATTGCTCCAGTCGGTGCTGGTCGCCATTATCGTGTGTACCGGCGCGCTCTCTCGCATAGCACTCACAACGCTGGGTTGGAAATTGAGCCAGTCCTGCTCGTGTCCCTTAAACACGGGCTCATTGATGACTTCAAGCACGACGCGCTCTGCATCGAATTTACTCAGGCGTTTTGCAAGGGATCCCCAGAACGGAACCATCCCGTTCCGCCACTCAAAATCGGTTTCCAGGCGCTTTTGATTTTCGTTGTGGAAGTCGAAAACGACGGCTATATCTTTGTCGAGGAACCGATTGATCGCTTGCTCAACGAGGGTCATGTTCGGTTCAATCAAATTTGATAGAGCTAAGGGATCATAGATATATTGCGGATGGACGCAAAGTCTGACATGCTGGATTCCAAGCTGCCTCATCTGCTCTATTTCGGCATCATCAATATAGGCTGGGCTCTCGTCGGGCGACGGAATGTTGCGGCCTCGGAACCATAAGCAGACGTTCGCACCGTTTCCCAAGCGTTTGAGCCGCCTCTCGGCAATCGTAAGCGCAGCGCAAGCAAGGGAAGCGGCAACGAACAGCAAAAGGTGCGAAAGCATGATGAAAACCATCATACTCCTTTTATGAGTCTCTGCGAACTGGCCGACTTGCTGGACCCTCGTCCATGCTCCGAGGCGGCGGCTTGCCCGATCCTGAGAGCCTGCAACATTCCCCTCACCGAGTTGCCAAAGCGGATGCAGGAGCTGCCCGCCAAGGGAACCGTGCTAAAGGTATGCGATCTCGGCGTGCTCGCAGGCGACACGGTCATGCTCCTAGAGGACCGCGGATACGAGTGCGCCATCGTTCCTTTCGAGTATGAGAACGGGTTCTCGGAGTACCGGGCAGAAAACGAACCTGAGGCGGTTGAAGGAGTCGTTTGGCGGTCGACGCCGAAGATTCCGCGCTATCGGCTGTGGGCGCCAAATGAGTTCTTGATGTCGGTTGTTGGAAGTATTGAGCCAGGCAAGGCCGCCGACCTTGGCTGCGGTTCCGGTCGTGATGCCGTTGCACTCGCCGATTTAGGGTGGCATGTCGAAGCGGTCGACATCTTGCCAGATGCGATCGAAAAAGGCAAGAGCTTGTTGAAACGATACGCTCCTCAGGCGGTTTCTCGCGTCAAATGGCAAGCGTGCGATATAAACGCTTATGTGGCCAAGATGCGCTCATTCCAGCTCATCGTCAGCAATCTCTTCTTCGACGCGTTCGTCCTTCGGCTGGCGGCCGACCTGCTTACACCGGGCGGATTGCTCGTTTCCGAGACCTTCACCGAGACTCACCGGGAGAGACACGGCACTCCCCATGAGAAGAGGGTTGTGACCAGGCAGGCGTTTGAGGCCTATCCGATCTTTCAGGTTGAGCATTGGAGCGAAGACTGGACGGGCGACCGGCACTTGGCGAGGGTCGTGGCGAGGAAAGGCTAACCACAGGTTATAGACGATTTACGATTGACCATTCACGTTGGTGTTGCGGACTTTCGCTGAAGAGAAACTTACCCCGGTTTTCCGCCACAAGCCGTCAGAACGGTCAGCGTCATCGTCACCGTAACCACCGAGATAACGGTCGTCCAAAAAACGCATTCGGCAGCCAACTCGTGATCGGCTTTCAACTCAATCGCAAGGATAAACGTGTTGACTGCGCTCGGTGCAGAAGCCGCAAGAATGAGCATCGCGCCGGGCCAAGGCCACAGTCCGAGCTGCCAGACGGTCAGAGCCATGACGACCGGGAAGAGAACCAGTTTCATGGCCAGAACCGGGCCGACCTTTCGCCAATGCGGCCAGCGAACACGAGTTGCCAATTGCGCTCCCAATGTGAAGAGAGCCACTGGCACCAAGCCGCCGGCAATTGTGTTTAGGCTGTACTCAACCGGCTCAGGCAGCCGCCAATTGGTAGCTTTTAAGAGAAGCGCGATGATCAGCGAAGCGAACAAAGGGGTGCGAATGAACTCGTTGAACGCTTTCTTCATGCCGCCGTTCGAAGAAGCCAGAAGCATGTATCCGAGTCCCCAAATGGTAACGTTGCTCACGAGGAGAATCAGAGCCTGAACCGCGCCGCCCCTTCCTGGAAATGCTCTTTCGGCAAGTGGAATGCCATAGTTGCCCGAGTTGAAAACCACGGCGGATATCAGAATCACCGAGAGGCTGGCAGGCGGAGTGCCGCGAGCACGAAGATACAGAAACAAAGGCAAACCCAATAGGATCTCGGCAAGCACCATCGCCCAAACAATCGAGTTGATCTGAGACCAGTTCAGGTCGCTAGCCGCGACGCGCGAGACCATGAAGCACGGCATGAACAGGTTGACCTGAATCTTTGCGAGGGTGTTCAAGTCGAGCGGATGCCGCCGCATGATGACGAAGCCGCAAGCCGCGATGCCCAAAATCGGCAGAACCACGTTCCAGAAGAGGAACACAAAATCGTGAATAAACGCGGTCAATGGGAGATCCCCAGTCTGGAATTAGGGAGCATTAGCCTTAGTATGGCGCAAATCTCGGCGCTGCTCAAACGCTATCTGATCGTTCATCGTGTGAAACTGAGTTCGATGTTGCTTTTCGCAGGCGATACTGGAGACGGCCTCTTCGCTTGGCACAGGAAGTGGCTATTCGTGGTTAATATGTACCTGCACTGAGATGATCATGTTCAAAGTTAACAAAAGCAAACTTCATTGCGAGGTCTTGCACTCCCATCTGCCTGCGCAATATCGCAAAGATACGCTAGCAAAGATTAACGATAGTGGACTAGCCATTAAATGCCAATAATTACCTATAGAAGCCAGATTGACAAAATGACCGCGTAAGAACATGGAATCATCCGATAAAGGTAGCGGCACTAGCCGCGAGCGATTATCAACAGCTTGCCAGAACCTTGCTGCAGCGATGGACGCCAGTCTAGATATGGCAGCCATCGTCGATCAAGAAGGACTAGTCGTCTACGCCAACCGAGCGTTTTCCGAGGCATTCGGCAAAACCATTCCCGATGGCTTGCTCGGGAAGCGAATAGGCGCTATTGCTAAATGTTCTCGCTTCCTCTCAACGCCAGCCGGATGCGGCAAAGGTATCGCCTGCGCCTTTTGCGGAGTAAACAGGGCGATCTTGCAATGCCTAACGACCGGCCAGGTCGTGGCAGGAGAAGCCTCGCTAGTCTTAAATAGCAAAGAAAGCCTTGTTGGCAGGAACTTCGAAGTGAAAGCCACTCCTTTGACTGCCGATGGTCCAAAGATGGCGATCGTGTCTATTCGCGACATTTCAGCGCAAAAGAACCAGAGGTTCATAAACTCCCAATTCATACTCTACTTGGTCGAAAACGTCGGTATCATCCACAGTTTGTCCAGGTTCATTGCCGATTGCGCCGATGCGAATCAGCATCGAGACTTGACCGCAGGAATCGTCGATGCCTCTGATCAAGTTCTTGGCAGGCTGAGACAATATGAGCAGCTCGTGAACGCCGAGTCGGGTGAGGTTCACCCAAAGCAAAACGACATAGCTATCAAGGATCTCGTGACGAGTCTGGAGCAACAAGTTGCCAAAGATCTCTCACAGCCATTGGTTGTCGATTGCCGGTGTTCCGATCAGACGGTGATCGTCTCGGATGCTAACCTGTTACTAGAATCGCTCTTATCTATGGTTCATTGCGCAACAAAGTCGAGTAATGATGATCGCGGGTTGTATTTGCGTATTAGCCTGTGTGGCGGAGACGTGCACTTCTGCCTTCACTCGCATTCATTGCTAAGCTCGGAACGCAAATACGCGTTTTATTCGCGATGGCACGAAAGCGATTCCTACGCGCCACAGAGCCTTAGCGCTTATATTGCCCGGCTGCACGTCGAGCGCTACCTTGGCGGGGAAGTTGGATGCCGGAGCTCTGGCTCCTTCGGAACCGCGTTCTATCTAAGCTTGCCTCAAGACGGTAAATCAAGCGTCGATGCCCATGCTGCTTAACGGCGTGTTTAGTGCATCTCTTTATCGCCGTATAGCGTTTGGATATAGTTGATCTGGCCGATGTGGTAGACCGTGTTCCAGTAATGCAAGTTCATAATGTCGAAAAAGCTCCATTCCAAGTTCTCAGCCAGCGGAACAGACATCGTCTTGAGCATATCTTCTTCTGGGAACGTCTGAATGGCTTTCGTCAAGACCTCGGTGTTTTGTCGGCAGAGCTTCTCGCAAGTATCAAGGTCCCAATGGCTCCGTTCGTCAACCATCTCTTGGTATCTCTCTAGGTCGATGGCGAACTCGCGCTTGGCAAGCAGTACCGAAAACCACGTCGGTGCTTGCGCGCATTCGCGGACTTGATCGAGCGCGCTGCGTCCGATGCCCATCGGCTGCCAGTCTAGCTTATCTGCGGGCATGGCCCGGACCGCCGAGAATAGAGCGTCAACGCATTTATTTGTGCGTAGGATAATCAGCGACCTTGCGTCCATTGCTGATTGTAGATGGGAAATGGTCGCCTCTGATGGGTCCCTAATTTGGATGAGTGCCTCGTGCGTCTTCATTTAAGCAGGAATAGGTGCGTCTTATTGCACCTTACAGCCGTCAGAACATAAGTAAGGTAAAAGAATAGTAGATGTCTATGCCGATAGCATACGAAGTAGGGTTGAACAGCCTCACTTTGCGCACGGGAAATTGGCCGACGGCTTTTGTTTCCGGCGCATGACCTTGAGATTGTCATCCCGAGCATCGCGAGGAATCTGACTGGAATGGTTGCTTGCTGCTGCAAACAAGCGGAAACTCCGGTCAGATTCCTCACTTCGTTCGGAATGACAGGTTCAAATCTCGTAATGAATAGCATAGTGCTTAAGGAGAAGTCGCCAACCCGATGGGGAAGACGCCGCATACTCGGCCAAGTAAGCCAGACATTCCCTGCCGAGGAGACGATGCTTTCCCCACCGAGAAGACGACAGCCTCTAGTGCGGAAGACGCCGTCCTCTAGTGCAGAGGCTGACGTTGTCTGGTGCAGTGGCCAATAGATACAGAAGAGAAAGAAAGATATGGATATAGAAGAACAAAAGATCTACGTTGAGCTTGCGAAGCTTTCTCATGAAGCATTTAAGGACCGACGAGTTTACGAATGGAAAGTAAACCTTTCGCTTTGGATGGGGCTTGGCTTAATTAGCTACTTTGCGCTCAAGGGAGATTTAACCCTTAGAGTTGACCCGAGAATCTCAATTGGAGCAGGTCTCGTGTTGTGGTTCGCTTACTTCTACTTCAATGTGAAGCTCTATAATGCGAGTTGGATGGACAAGGAGATGAAGCATTATTACATGGATAAGGCTGAAGGAAAGCATACGAGTAAGCCAGCTCTGGTCATTCCCAAATATGAACCCAATAGCGGCTGGCACATTCCCCTTAACTGGATACATGCCCATCGATGGCTTCGACCTTGTGGCTGGTTGCTCGGTGTATTATTGTTTACTGCTTTGTTAACCGGCGTTGCCGGATATAGCTTGAGTTCAGATTCAAACAGGAAGCAAGAGATGCAAGGAAAGCCCCATGACCACTATTGGTGGTATCTGTCACGCTGATATCTGGATGAGATGAAGCGATCATGACCTACTTCGCTTCATCTCGCTGGAAGACGAAGTGTGACTACGGTTGGCGAGACTCAAACTCAACACCAGACGATATTTTTTCGAATCTGTCGCGTATTTCCGAGTCCATAAACACTCGGATACTATATGGATAGGAGCTATTGCAGTGCCATGATTCTACTTCTCGTTTAGCAGTCTCGTCACTAACAACCAGCCATATGCTGAATCTTCTAATTGCTTCTTTAGCTATAGTCTGTTGCTCATCATTAGCAAGTCCGGCGCGTACTTTGAAATCAACCGAAGTAAGCATGCCATCAAGTATTTCTTTCGTTCGCTCAAGTCGCCAAATAATAGCCGAAGGCGTTAATTGTGTGAATACTCCGAAATATAAGTAACTCCATCCGCTTAGGTCATGTAGTAAGTAGTAGTTGAGGAGCTGGCCTCGACTGTAGAATAGCTTCTCACCTTCATTATCAAGTGGAGCCATTAGGACACCGTGAGAAAGGAAAAAAGTGCCTAATAGAACATCAATCGGCGGAGGACCTTGCTCTGGCACCGTTACTTGTATTGCCTCAGCGACAGCTTGCTTGGCTTTCTCTCTAAAGTTAACCTTCGAATACTTGACGGTGTCTAGACCAGCAACATTGAAGGCAAGAGTCTGCGATTCTAGTTGAAAAGGAATCACATGCTTGTTGAATGCGAGCATCATGCCATATTCTTGATGCACATTAGCATTTGGCACCTCTCCATTTTCCGTTTCGTCATTGTTCAGGAACACGGCACAGAATTGCGAAGTCAGGATTTTGGAGCAGATCTTTGTACAAAACACGTTTTGTGCGGGAGCGAGTCTATCTCCAGCTTGAATGGGTTCAACATCAAAATCCTCCAAGATACTAGTCAGGATATCGACCTCTAATTTGCTCGTACGAAAACCGTAACCAATAAAACAAGAGCGCGTAGATGAAAAAGCATAACCGCACCGCGGCTGTCCAATAATACAAATCTCATTTAGGCGTGTTCTGTTATCCATTGTCTGCCTCAACATAATCTACCATAATGGAAGGTACTTCGAACCTATTTGCCAACGGCGCGAAGCAGCTTAGCCTAGCCCGAAGGCGAAGCCGAATAGCCAGGAGAGAGGGACGAGGCTAAAGGGTCGAGGAGGCGGACGCAGTTTGTCTCGCCCCTACAGGGCTCTTGTCTATTGGGCGATCCTTCCTAGGCCTCGCGCTTGGCGCTCAGCCCAGGCTATCATGGGCCCGCGCCTTCAGCGCTCCGGAAGCCGATGCATGCCTCTGGATTCGCAATCTCGGGGCATACCCAATCCTTCAGCGGTCAATATGCTTAACGTTCATCCCTTGATACTTGGATAGAACGGCAGGAATGTTGAATTAGGCGAAATTCCGATGATGTCATCGCCGCGCCAGGCAATCTCATACTCGCCGCCAAGACCCTTTTCATGCGTCCGCTTCTCAGGAAGGTCATATTCCATGGCAACTTTCGAGCCCGAATGAACCATTCCTGTTCTCGCGAAGCAACCAGAAATGGTTGGTTCTAGTAGCTTGCCATCGACAGTTACCTTAAGCGAATCAATCGGAGTCCATTGCGGCACTCGAACAGCCACGGGTCCATTTCGTTTTGGCGTTATGGAAACAACGCTTCGCACATCGCGGCTGCAAATTACGTTGGCGTGTTTCGAATCTTGGTCGAGATGCATCACGATCTGCAGGACTCCGTCTTGAACTGCGGCTAGCCGGTTATAGACGTCTGCGAGCGTATGAGCGTCTGCGCTGGTCACATCGGTAACCGCCGACTTCCCGCCGTGAGCATGGGAATGGCAGCCGCCGTAAGCGCCGACGATGCGCTTCGCTAGGTTCTTATGAGCGTCTTTTCCGTCGGCTTTGGTCGGCACCAACGGCGGCTCCTCGCGAATCTGCGAAGGGAGGAGCCTTGATCGAACCAGCCTTTCCGCGTCGTCCAAAAACTCTGGATAGCCGTGTTCACCAAGCATCAGTGCAAGCTGAACGACATCTCCTGGCGATGAAGTCTCGCCGAAGCTCTCGTTCACCATGTTGTGGCTGGTATAGCCTGAGGGCCGAACAATATTGGGCACGACGGCACGGTAGGTTGCTGCAATACGGTCGATGAACTGGTGCTGTTTGGTAAACGCTCCGTATAGAAGCAGTCCCCTTAGAGTCCCGAAGTAGGAATGGGTGTGGTCGGCATTAGCTTTGGGATTTATGGTGCCATCAGGCAACGTTGTGTTTTCAAAGTGCCATTCGGCGAGCCGGTGCGCAAAACGAATCGCTGCGGGCTCCCCAGTCGCTTGGTAGAACCAAATCAACGCCTCAATGAGTCTGCCGTGGGTATCGCACGGGTCAAAGTTGTGGATCACGCCGCGTCCTCTCTTCTTGCAGGCGTCGAAGGCGTCAACATTCCATGAACCGTCAACGTTGAGCTTGGACTCGAGCGATTCGATCATTTTGCGTCCCATGTCAGCCGCCCAATCGTCCTTGCGCCACCGGGCCAAGCCATGCAGCGCCAGAAGCCCCTCGCGCAGCGAATGAATGTCCCAAATCAACTTCATTTCATCCGAGCCGAGCCAGGCTGGAGCGGGTTCCGGATTGAGGCTGATGCAGTCGGGATTGTCGAAAAACCGCCGCGTGTTCTCCTTCATCGCTACTTCCGCTTTGTGTGGGATTTCGTATCCAATCGCCGCTTCAAGCCGGAACATGGCGTCCCACCAGCGGCCTAGATTGTGGGCTGGCCACCACCTTGCCAACTCGGCGCGATAATCCGTTCCGCAGGACATCATCCAGTAGGGAAGTTGTCGGTCTTCTGGATTCAACATCGCAACAAGGTTGTTGCCTGCATGATGAAGACTTTCTTTAAGGGTCCAAGTTGTAATTGGCTTCATGGGATTGGTTGGTATCTCTGCTGCTATAAGACGATAAGGGATGAACATGCCGCAGGCTGCGCCGAGACTCCCGGCAATAAAACGCCGGCGGCTAAGCGATGGTGCTGGCAGGTCCGGGTCATCCATTGGTAGGCTCCGAGTTCGCAGAATACCATGAAGCAACTGAAGTTAAGCTAGAAGAAACGATTTATAATGCTCGATTTATGCCTCTGCATCAATAGCGCGAAGTTGATTGTAAACTCTTTTCGCTATCGTGAGTCAAGAGCTATGGCAATAAATACGCCCTTACCCCTTACCCCTTAACCCTTAACCCTTAACCCTTAACCCTTAACCCTACGGAAACTGCGGCTCATTCGGTCTCGGCAACCTCGCTTCGACTGGTAGCAATGCCGGAAACGGTTTGTGCGGCTCGATCTGATACCAGTACGCCGTTGACGAATAGTCGTTGGTCAGCTTGTTTGAAGATCCGTGCTCAATCGAAACACGAATGCTCTTCTTGAACCGAACAGGATCCTCAATATGGTACCGATAAACAGAGTTCTTGCCCTTCCAAGGCCATTCCTTGTTGCCCGAGTTCAAGATCACGCCTTGGTACGGCGCAGAGAACTCCGTTGACGGGCAGAACGCCGTGTTGAAATAGTCTTCGGTGCCGGTGCCGTGCATGCGTGGCGGCCAGGGCTCGCCGTCGATGACGATCATGTCGTCGCCTTCGCCATACCAATCGTTGCCTTGCCTGTGATAGCAATCGATGTTCAAGTTGCAACCGACATAGATGCCGTCGCCTTCGGCATCGAGGATCAGGTAGTTATCCTTGTCGGTCAGGTTCGGCTTCTCACCCCAGACGCGCCAAATGTTATCATTGTTGAGCTTCTCGGTCAGCCAGCCTTCGGTCTCGGCCTCCCGATGCCACTGAGAATGGAACCGGGCAACGCCATCCGCATGGCGAACCTTAAATTCCTCATAGTCGATATAGAAGTAAAGGCTGCATTTGGCCTCGCCTTGATTCTCGACCTCGATCCGAGCGCAGTCAAAAGGCATCGGCCACCAGCAGTTCAGACCGCGGCCGTCCTGCGGGCTCATCTGAAGCGGGAGCGAAACGAAGTTCTTGAGGATGCCGTGGCCGAGACCGAAGAAGTCGCCGAGAGGAGCCTCGACGCTGGGGTGCTCTTCGCCGTCCCAATACATGCGGACAACCAGCTTTCGGGCATAAACCGGATCGGCGCCGAAGGTCATCCAAATGTGCTTGACGCATCCGGGCTTGTCGGTGTCGAGCAGAACCTTGGTTTCGCCCGCCTCAATATCCCACCAGTCGTTGTTGCATCCAGTGGAGTCATAGCTCGAGGCGCGTCGGCTCTCGTAGTCGCGCAGGTTCGGCAGGTTGCTCAGCGTGGTCTTTCCGATCATGATGCTATTTTAGTCTGGTTCGGGGTGCCGAGGGAAGGGAAGGGTGTTACATTTGCTTCTAACCCATGAAGACAGCTACCGATTGATCGCATGCCTCGGTATGCGCCATGCCGAGGCTAATCTGGATAGTAGATAAATGAACCCTCGAGATTGCGAATCCCGAGGGATGTCAAGGAAACGGCGGATCCAATCCTCTCGTCCCTTTTCGCCTCGTTCCTAATCAGCCTTCTTCGCGATCAGCATCCAGCCCTTTCGATGCTCAACTGGTATCGCCTCGCCAGCATTGAAAGAAGCCGCAGGTTGAAACTCATCTGATTCCGGAGCGACCCAAACCGTATCTGAAGAGGACAAACCAAGCGCTGCCCAGTCGACTTCCAGACTCACTGAGACGGTGGAGGAAGCCCAAGATGCCAAAGCCACAAGCACCGAATCGTCTCGGACATAGACCGTAGCTAGCACATCTGGATCTGACGTCCTCACAGGGCACGAGGCCGACCACCAGCCGATCATTGTCGACTCAGCAATCCCAAAGGAATCCCAGATGCGCCAAACCGGCTTAGGATCAGGCTTCTCGGCCCAGCCCATGCGGCACGTCATGCCAAAAAGTGCGCCGCGCCACGGGTTTCCGCCTTTCTCCAGCATCTCGCCCATAACCCCGAACGGGATTCCGCTAACTTCGATGAGCCAGTAGTCAGGCGCGCTGTCGTAATCGAAATACTCGCCGAACCACACCCGGTCGATGAACGGCATGTGCTCCAAGTATAAGTTCGCAGAAGAGGCAAATCCATCTTTCGGGTTGTATTGGTTGGCCGAATGGATGTCGATAAAAGGATCGGGGCGGCGGCTCTCCAGAACGCGCCGTATCCGCTTCATCACTTTGCGGTCGAAGGCGATGTCATCCAGATAAAGACCGTCGATTCCAACATTCAGCGCCAGCCAATCCAGACCCTCAACATAGAAGTTGTGCCAGCGGCTGATGCCTGAGGTCACGATGCTCGAGTCCTCAACGTTAGGCGCATACCAGGCCGCAATATAGTCCTCGCCGATGTGCTCCTGAAGCCATGAATAGCCTCCGGCAGGACCGGCTGAAAAGACTTCGTGGTCCAGGCTGAGCAAAGCAAACAGCTCCGGCGCGCGCGTTGTCAGCTCGCGCACGGTGTAGTAAATCTTGAACTTCATCCACCGTTCGTGGCAGAGGTCGGCATAGTGCTTCATGGCTGCCGGCCGCAGGAACGGATAGTTGATGTAGGGGTTGATGCCCGTCGCGTGGTGTACGTTCAGCGTGTTCGCGCCGGATCGGTCCACCCAGTCGATCGGCCGGTAGGCGTGGAAGAACCGGTGCTCGAAATGCCGTTTGGTGTCAATCGGCTTGAACGGCGTGACGGCCAGCCGGAAGTCGAACCGCAACTTTTCACCGGGGGCCAGATTCAATTCGCCCGAATAGGCTTTTAACTGAACCGACTGGCTATCGCGAGAAACCTGTACGCCGCCTTTGCCGTCATTCGCCCACGATTTCGGCATTACGAGCGGCATCTGGTGATAGAAATTGGTGTTCAGCGGCCGCCTGTAGGAATCGTCGCGAAGGCTGATCTGAAGGCCGGCTTCCGGTGAGCCCAGCCAAAGCGAGTCCTGGTTGTTTTCGACCGACCATTTCCAGTCGATGTCCTCTTTCAGCAGGCCGCCTTTGACTCCCAAGCCCATGCCGTATGTAGCGACAGAAGCTGGCAGGTTAACGTTGAGTTCTCCGCTCAAGCATTGTGGCGCGTCGGCAAGGATTTCGACTTCATACTCGAGCGTGCCGTCAAACTCTAAACTTCCTTTGACAAGAGCTTTGACATCTCCATAGGAAACCTCAGTAGTCCATTCGGCGCGGCCTTCGCCAAGAGCGCAGATCGGTCCGAGCGAGCCAGATAGCTTCAAGTCTCCGAAATCAAGCGCTATAGGGCTGGCAAGGACAACGATTCCGTTGCTTTTGATTTGAGCCGGCAATCCAAGATCGTTCAGTACAACCTCGCGCCCGAGGATGCGCAGCGTGCGGCCTTCAACCTGAACAGGAGTAAATGGCTTGACGACCGTTGGTTCCTGAGCCAATGTGCTGTTGAGCCATTTGAGCCTGCAAAGCCGCTCAGGTTCATCGGTGCCTTCGTTGTCGATCGGTTCGCCAGAAACGCGAATGGTTAGGCTGACAATTCTTTCCTCGCCGTCGGAATGGACGGTGACAATGCCTTGATACTCGCCTTCTGGAGCGTCTGCAGGCAACCGGACTCCGCACCATAAAGGCTGAACACAATCATGCTCGACGCTGACCGTCTTCGATAGTCCATTGCCGGTATAGTCGATTCCGACGGTGTTGAAGCAGGTGAATCGCTCGGCGGCCCATACTTCAGGACCGTTGAAATCGCGAAATCGAGCGGTGACGCTGCCCAATGACCGTCTTGCCGCCCAAACGCCGATCTGAAAGACCAGGTATTCGCCGGGCCTTGCGTCAACAATTGCGACGTTCTGCTGAGTTCTTTCCAGCCAGTGGCACGGTACGAATCGGCGCATGCAGATCGGGTTTTCGCGGGATTCGGGGAATGCGAAGAAGCCTGAATCCGGGAAGCGCTGAAGGAATGAGGCGATCTCCTGGGGTTTTGCTGGTTTCTCAATCTCAGAAAACGTGTGGTGGTCGGCAACGGCTTCAAGTTTGAACAGCCGGGCCAGCGGCAGATTGTTGGCCTCTCTTAACGCTCGTTCAGCCCATTCGGTTGCAACAGTTTGCTCGCGAAGGCGATAGTCGACTTTCTGATAGTAGGCCTCGGGATTGCCGTCGTAAGGCAAGTAGTAGAAATAGTACTCGCCAGGCCCGGAAACAGGCTCGAAAATGATGTCGGCAGAGAACCGGTCGAGGTGGAGCCGGACGGCGTTGGTAATCTGCTCGCCGGTTGCAGCCGACACAAGGATGACGTCGATCGATTCCGGCTTAGGATCGCGTCTGCGCCATTCAGTTCGCGCACGCACAGCCCATGACTCGTCTTCAACGACGATGACAGCACGATGGTTGCCCAGTTCGTATCGGTCCCACTTGAACTCGGGAAGCGCGACATCGTTGGCGAGATCAAGCCGAGCAGGTTTGCGTTGTGTCATTGTTGATCGGAAGCGCAAGTTTACTTCGACTGACATTCCAGCCGCTGAGACCCTTCAAACCAAGCTAGATATTCGCTCCAGCGTCTGTTTCTCCGATTAGGTAAATCATAAAATCCTGCCGTGGCGGTGTTGAAGATCTGAAGGAGAAGATATAGGATTCCAATCAAAAGAGATACAACCATCATCGGAAATGCCGCCAAGCCGCCAAAGATGCTCAGCAATATCTGGATCGCGTAATAGAAGTTGACGATGCCGCGGACAAACTCGATCTTTAGAATCAATCCAAGACCGATTATGGACAACAGGTCTGGCGACTTTGGCCGTGTCGGTTCCGCAGAATTGGCACTTCTGAGCCTAATCGGGCAGAGAAGAAATGCATTTGAGACAGCTAACCATAATGCTTCTATAGCCAAGATTCGTTTGTTTCGATGATCAAGTAGATCATCATTCCGCCGCAGATCACATCTAGCAAGGCTCTTGCCATGTATAGATAGGCTGGTGTGCCGACTATCGCCGAAAGTCCGAGCCATTGAATGGCATCAAGCGCGCCAAAGAGTAGCATTAAGGCGCAGTACCAGTTGGCAATGCTCCTTATAAAGTCGCTCTTTAAGATGAGCCCCAATCCAACCACTATGGCCGCCAGCGATATAGCCATAGAGACGTAGAAGAAGATTCCAAATGATTGGACAATGGGGTTATCGGCTGTCTGCTGGTTGAATCGAATCAGTCCAAGTATTCCTCTGGTCAGATTGAGCAAGCCGGACAAAACAAACCATCCGGAAATGATGTAGTATGCATACCAAACCCACTGGGCGGTTCCATAGGCATAGTTGCTCTTCTTTTGTTGGGCAACAGGTCGTGCGATCTTGGTCGTGTCGGTTCCGCAGAACTGGCATTGTTGAGCCCAATCGGGCAAGGCTGAGTTGCATTTGGGACAGCTAATCATAGGTTTTGTCTCAGGAAAGCCTTCCTCTTTTTATCCTACCCATTACGTTCGATTCAGGTTGCGAATTGTTAACGCATTTTCCACTGCTGTCGCATTAAGGTATTCTGAGGCCGCTGAATGTGTCAGTCCCGCAAGTTCTCGTAGAGATTCTGTATTGGCGTCGGCCGTCAGCATCTGCCAGTTAAGCAGCTGTAAAAAGACAGGGGTATGCGGAACAGATTCGATCTAGAGCCGGACTACTATGCGGGCTTCGAGCTCCCGTGGAACGGCGACGCATCTGCATATCCCTCCTCAAAAGGCAGGTTGATTTTGACGATTGTTGTCTCCGACACTCAAAAAGCACTCCTCTTCAAGAACGGCATCTTTGTGAAGGTCCTTGAACCCGGCAGACATCGATTCTGGGGCAAGAAATATAGTACGCGAAGCTTCGATATGAGGCCGACGAACTGCATTGTGCCAAGCCAAGAAGTGTTGAGCAAGGACCTCGTCAGCGTGCGAGTGTCGCTACGGATGCGGTTCCGAGTTACTGATCCGTTGAAGGCGCACCGATCATCGGTCAACTATCAAGAAGACATCTACACCTTTGCCCATGATGCCATACGAATCTTGGTCAATAGCCACACGATTTCAGAGACGCTAGAAATCAAGGAGTCATTCGGACACCTTCTTCTGGAATCGGTAAGGGAACGCGTGTCAGAACTAGGTTGCGAGTTGCTGGAAGTTGGGGTTCGCGATTTCGGTCTTCCCGGCGAGTTCAAGAAAGCTTTCACGCAGGTCCTCATCGCCCAGGAAGAAGGGAAGGCCGCCCTTGAGCGCGCTCGTGGCGAATCGGCCGCCTTGCGGAACCTGGCTAACGCGGCGCAGCTTCTCGAGAACCGTCCGGAACTGGCGCTGCTCAGGAGCATTCAAGCAGTCGAGAAGTCGGGTGGCACCATCGTCATCGGCGAGCAGACAGTATCGGGAGCGACGAAGCCGAAACCGGTGAAGGATAAGCTAGTATAAGCTTTCCATTCTGGTAGACTAACGGATACATGCGCATCGGTGAGTGGGTTCGCGCCCTTGCTGATCGGTCCGATTTGTCCCCGCTTCTCGAAAACACATCCGTATCGAGCGAGTGGCAGTCAGTCGCGCCTGAAGCTCGGCCAATATTGTTCGCGGCGGCCTATCTCAAGAATCCCCGCAAGACCTTAATCCTAACGGCAAGCTACGAGCGATGCCTGGCCTGGGAAGCCAAACTCAGGCTGCTCGGCATATCGCCAGCCGTCATCCGGCAGCTTCCCAGCGGAGTTTCTGCTCTTTTCGAGGACGCCACGCCAGAGCACAACGCGCTTTCCGACCGGATCGGCGCGCTCAGATCGCTAGTCGAAGATGCCCCATGTATCGTCATCGCGGCGGCGCCGGCAGCGCTCGAACGAACCTTGCCGAGAGAAGCTCTCGAAGAAGCATTCATCGAGGTCAAGCCGGGCATGGATATCCACCCAGCCAAGCTGATCCGCCAGCTCGTCCGACTCGGCTACGAACCCCAAGAACCGGTTCGCATTCCAGGCCAATATAGCCAGCGCGGAGGCATCCTCGACATCTATGCTATGGGCCGCGATCTGCCGGTCCGCATCGAGCTTTTTGGTGACGAGGTCGAAAGCATCCGTGCATTCGACCCCAACAGCCAGCGCTCCGTAGGGGGAATCCAAGCTCTGCGCCTCGCCCCTTCAAGAGAAACCATCTACCCGGAAGACCGCGTCGACTTCAGCGAGATGATCCTGGACACGATGGAGCGAGAGGCCGCTGCCTTAAATGAGATCGCCGAAGGGAAGCTCCGCGAGATGGTCTCTGCCGACGCCGAAGCGCTGACGGCAGGAGTCTATTTCGACAGGCTCGATTTATACCGTCCGCTGCTTCATCCCGATTCCGGCTGCGCCATCGATCTGCTTGGCCAAGACGACTTCCTGATTCTCGACGAGCCACTTGAGCTCGAAGCCATTTCGGCGAGGGCAGAAGAGGAGCTCGCCGAAGCCCTGAAAGCAAGAACCGACCGCGGAGAGATTCTGCAAAGCACGGCCAACGACTATATGCTTCCGCCCGAGCAGATGTCGATGCACGACCTTACCATCACCATGAGCGCGATGAACGCCATGCCCGATTGGCTGACGATTCTTCATAAGACCGATGTGCAAGCTGTCTCGCTGGAGCCCTACCGCGGCCGCGCCGAAGCCCTCGCCTTGACGCTGAAAACCTGGATCGAGCAAGGTTTTTCGCTCGTTTTCGGTTCTGATCAGCCGTCGCGCGCCAAGTCGGTCCTCTCGCAAGTCGAGATATTCACCAATGAAGAGGCAGGGAAGGGCCAGCCGCTTCTTCTCACCGGAAACCTCGGCGGTGGCTTCGTCTTCCCAGAGCTGAGACTGGCCGTCGTGACCGACGCGGAGCTGTTCGGCGTTGCCAGGTTAAAACTACCGCAAAAGCGCTTCATGGAAGGCGCGCCGATCGCCACCGTCCTCGACCTGAAGCCAGGCGACTACGTGGTGCACATCAACTTTGGAATCGGCATCTTCCGGGGATTAACGAAGAGAACCATCGACGGGGTCGAGAAAGAGTTCCTCTACATTGAGTACCAGGCGCCGGACAAGCTGTTTGTGCCGGCTGACCAGCTCGATCGCATCCAGAAGTACCTGAACCCCGGCGACGCCAACCCCAAGCTGAACCGATTGACCGGCGGCGAATGGCAAAAGACGATCGCCAAGGCAAAAGAAGACGCGCAGCTCTTCGCTCGAGACCTTGTCAAGCTTTACGCGGAACGTAAAGGAGTGCAGCGCCGCCCTTTCGGAGCAGACAGTCCATGGCAGAGCGAGATGGAATCGACCTTCCCTTGGGTCGAGACTCCGAGCCAGCTGACGGCGATTCGTGATGTCAAGCGCGACTTGAACCAGGAGTTTCCGATGGACCGCCTCGTGTGCGGCGACGTTGGATTCGGCAAGACCGAGGTGGCCATCCGCGCGGCCTTCAAGGCGATCCAGGCAGGCAAGCAGGTCGCTGTTTTGTGCCCCACGACGATTCTATCTGAGCAGCACTTCCGCAACTTCGAGGAGCGGATGGGCTCGTTCTCAGTGAACCTCGCTCTGTTGAACCGGTTCCGGACAGCAGCCGAGAAGCGCGATATTGAAAAGAGGTTGAAGTCCGGCAAGACCGAGATCGTTATAGGTACCCACTCGATCCTTGGCAAGACGATGGAGTTCAAGGACCTCGGACTCGTCATCATCGACGAGGAACAGAAGTTCGGCGTCAAGCAAAAGGAAGTTCTGAAGAAGCTCAGAACCAGCGTCGACGTGCTGACTCTGACCGCAACGCCGATTCCGCGAACGCTGAGCATGGCGCTGATGGACATCCGCCAGATGTCGCTGATCAACGATCCGCCGCCCGGACGCCTGCCGATCCGCACGTTTGTTCGTCCCTATAGCGCTGAGGTCGTGCGAGAAGCAATCCTGCGCGAACTGGCGCGAGGCGGCCAGGTCTACTACGTCTATAACCGCGTCGAGAGCATCAACCACGTGGCTGAGCGGCTTCGCAAGCTGATGCCGCATGCTCGGATCGGAGTTGGCCACGGCCAGATGACCGAATCGGAGCTTGAGCCCGTGATGATCGCGTTCATCAAGGGCGAGATCGACATCCTGCTGTCGACGACGATCATTGAGAACGGCCTCGACATTCCGAACTCGAACACGCTGATAGTCGAGAACGCCGATCGGCTTGGTCTGGCCCAGCTCTATCAGCTTCGAGGGCGAGTCGGACGGTCGGACCGCCAAGCCTATGCCTATCTCTTGTATCAATCCGGCAAGGAACTGACGCAAAACGCCTTGGCGCGGCTTCAGGCTCTGCAGGAGTTCAGCTCGCTGGGTTCGGGCTATTCGCTGGCCTTTAGGGACCTGCAAATCCGCGGCGCAGGCGAGTTGCTTGGAGCGAAGCAGCACGGCTCGATGGCGTCGGTCGGGTACGAGTTGTATACGCAGCTGATCGAGGATGCGGTGAAAGCGCTCCGGTCGTCTCTTGACGGAACCTTGCCTGCCGACATCGCGCCGGTCGATCCGCTCGCAGGACATACGCCGCTGCCGTCGTTCGACATTCCGGTGCCGGCGCTGCTTCCAGAAGCATACATCCGTGACCAGGCGCAGCGGCTATATTACTACCAGCAGCTGATGACGTGCAAGAGCCTGTCGCAACTGACCGATGTAGCAGGAGAGATTGAGGACCGCTATGGCCGTCCGCCTGTGCCTGCCAAGAACGCCTTCGACATCATGATCCTGCGGCTTCTCGGGCGAGATTTGTTCTTCGACAAGCTGGACGCAAAAGGCGGCCGGATATCGGTTTCCTTCACGAACCGCCAGAGGATCTCGCCGCGTGTGTTCTCGATCCTTGGCCGCAAGCAGCGCGATTGCTATCTGACGCGCGACTCGTTCATTTGGCCGTTTACCGGAGATGCGCTGCAGGCAGTCGACCGGATGGTGTCGATGTTTAGGGCGGCGGTTGAGGAAGTGGAAGAGGCGAGGGCTTCGATTGACGTGTAGGTGATTGCATCGGACCAGTCTGACTTGTCCGACCGGTCTTTCCGAGCATAATATCAACATGAAGCAGTGGATCGTGCAGGCGTGGGACGGCGACGACGAGAAGGCGTTGGAACGGCGGATGAAGGTACGCGAGAAGCATCTTGCAGGAGCCCGGGAGCTCAAAGCCAACGGTAATTTCGTGATCGGCGGGGCGATGCTAGACGATGACGGCAAGATGATCGGCAGCACGATGATCGTCCAGTTCAAAGACGAAGATGAGCTGCAGGAGTGGCTGGACCGCGAGCCGTATATCCATGAAGGGGTCTGGGCGACGTGGGAGGTCTATCCGTACCGGGTTGCGGATGTCTGATTATGTAAGGATTAGCAAGGATTTGTTAGGATTCGTTAGGATTGGTGAGTACTGGTCTTGATTTGTAAGGGTTCGTGGCGCGGACATCCTGTCCGCGTGAATGAGCCGGCTGGAAGCCAGCGGTCCCAGTTAGCGAACTCCAATCCAAGCTGTAGTGACCTAAGCCGACGAAGACGTCGGCGGTACAACGGCAGTACAACAAGGTCCCAACCCAATCAACGCACACTGGTATAACGCCGGAATGGCAGAGCTGATCGTATCCTTCCTCGACGCGCCAACGGAGCATCCCGAATACGGGCCAATTGAGCTTGTCCTGCAACTTAAAGGCAAGAACCGAACCGTTGAATATGAAAGCTCTCCAAATGGCCTCTGGCGAATCCCGCTAGAACGGAAAAACGGCCAATGGGCAGGCAAAGCCGTCCAGCACCACGGCGACGGACGACGGTTTATCTATTTCGAATGGCGCTACTTTGATGACGGAAAGCCAATTGGCTTCCGCCGCATCAAGCTTTATCTAGAACACATCGTAAAGCTGCAAGTAGACAGCGGGGAAGTGGAAGTAATCGTGCAGGGAAGAGACAAGAAAGGTATGCCCGCTTGTTCTACGGCAATTCTCGTCTAAGGCCAATTGGCGCTAACACCTGTACCGACCGCGATGGCAGATAGACCATCAAGCTCTGGTTCCAGCCATACATCGGCACATCTTGCCAAACGTATGACGCCGATGGTCCGTTGCGCTCGTGCCCTGCGAAAACGAGCCAATCTGAGTCCAGAATGACTTCGTAGTCGGAGCGATCCGGGACAGGAATCCGCAAGTCTTGATACGACTCCGTCGCGTGGAAGTTGAACGCGAAAACCAGCGGCCCGCGACGGAACACAAGTTGCCGCGTGTCTTCGTGCAAAGCTAATTGATCGACCAGCGGGTCAGACAAAAGACCGTAGCGACGATCCAACGAAAGCATGGCCTTGTCAAAGTTATTCAGTTTCTGATATCGCAGAAAGCCGTTGTCGACCAGCGACCATTGCCGGCGCGCATAATGGTGCGAATAGTTGTTGCCCTCGCGCGGGAAGTCGATCCACTCAGGATGGCCGAACTCGTTTCCCATGAAGTTCAAGTAGCCTTCGCCGCCAAGTGCGAATGTGAGCAATCGTATGAGCTTCAATAACGACACCCCGCGATCGATTACGAGTGACTTCTGGACATCGGCCATGCCGGTATACATCTCGGCGTCCATCAGGCGGAAGGCAAGCGTTTTGTCTCCGACCAGAGCTTGGTCGTGGCTCTCGGCATAAACGACATGCTTCTCATCTCGGCGGCGATTAAGCAGCGTGCTATAAAGGAAGCTGAGGTCCCATTCCTCGTCCTTTCGCTCCTTCAGGATCTTGATCCACATATCCGGAATGCCCATGCTCAGTCGGTAGTCGAACCCCAGGCCGCCAACGTCAACCGGTTTAGCCATACCTGGCATTCCGGAGACATCCTCGGCAACTGTCACAATTCCGGGCCGAATCGCATGCGCTACCTCGTTGGCCAACTTCAAATAGACCAGAGCTTCGTCGTCTACATCGCCGCAAAAGTAGTCATCCAAGGAAGCAAACGTCTTCGCCAGACCGTGCGAATGGTAGAGCATGCTGGTCACGCCATCGAATCGGAAGCCGTCGAACCGAAACTCCTCCAGCCAATAACGAATGTTGCTAAGCAGGAACCGCTGGACTTCGAACTTCGTGTAGTCGAACAGCATTGAGTCCCAAGCGGGATGCAGGCCGCGCACCCCTTCATGGAAGTATTGGTATTGCGTCCCGTCGAATAGGTTCAAACCCTCCTCGATGTTCTTTACAGCGTGGCTGTGGACGATATCAAGCAGGACTAGCAATCCCATCCCGTGGGCGGCATCGATGAGCGCTTTCAGCTGGTCTGGCGTGCCGAACCTCGATGACGGGGCGAAGAAGCTGCTGACATGGTAGCCGAAGGAGCCGTAGAACGGGTGTTCCATGATGCCCATGAACTGAACGGCATTGTAGCCAAGGTCAGCGATGCGGGGAAGTACAAACTCCCGGAACTCGTCATAGGTTCCGACCCCGCCGTGCTCCATCGCCATACCGACGTGGGCTTCGTAAATGCGCAGACCTTGGTTCAAAGGGATTTGAGGAGATGTGTTTCGAAAACAATGTGAAGAAACGGGCATCCAGTTCCGCGCAGAAAAGGTCGTATTGCCCTCATCCTGCAGAACCCGCCGCGCATAGGCTGGAATCCGATCCATCGCTCCGGCATCGCTGACCACATGAACCTTATATCGGCCTTCATGGGGAATGCGCGGACCATCCGAACCGTCTGCCAAGAAAACAGACCACACGCCGTTCACGTCGCGTTGCATGGGGTCGGCTTCGCGGTTCCAGAAATTGAAATCGCCAACAAGCGAGAGCCGGTGTGCTGCAGGCGCCCACTCGCGATAAATGAGGCCGCCTTCAACTCGGTTTAACCCGAAGTACTCGTAGCCCTTGGTGAAGTCGCCGAGGAGTCCGCCGATCTGTCCGAGGTTGTATTTAACCGTGTCGTAATAGAGCTCGCGGCGCTCAATGGCGGCGCGATAGGGCTCTAGCCACGGATCGCCATCGATGAACAGCTTCCTCCTTGCTTCGGACATGGCTTGATTGTACGCCATTGAGCCTTGCTGTGATTCTACGGACCTGCAACTTGAGTAAAGGCAATTGCCAAGTTTGAAGGTTCATAATCTAAGCAATGGGGACACGATATCCGACCGGCCGTTTGCGCCATTTGCCCGATGGCACCTCTCCAAGAGACAAAGCAATTCTAGCTTGGATCAACGCCAGGGTCTACCTTCGCTATCCGAGAACCGTTCTCAAACACCGGGACCGGGTCGGAACTTGGCCAAGCATCGGATTTCCCCACAACTTAAACGAGATGATCTTTTGGAGAAAGGCATTCGACCGCAACCCTCTGTTCGCCGAACTCAGCGATAAGCTGAACATGAAGAAGTTCTATCAAGAGCGTTGCCCAGGAATCTCCGTCCCCAAGACCCTATGGGTCGGCGATCGAGCTGAGGATATACCGGACGACCTCTTGAACGGGTCTGTGATCGTGAAGACGACCGGAGCATCGGCGCAGAATATTCTGGTCCGTAGTGGAAGCCACCATCGGGCAGAGCTAAATGCGACCTTGAACCGGTGGTTGTCTGGTCCTAACTATGGCAAGGTTAGGTACGAATGGGCTTACCTTGGTGTTAAGAGCCGGATTATGGTGGAGGAGCTAATCGAGGATGAAGATGGGACTTTGCCGATTAACGTCAAGGTGTTTATGGCAAATGGCAGGCCGCTCCTAATCTTTGTAAGCCGGTTCGCTAGCAATCCAAGCTGCATGTCCGATCTCAAGCAGGCAGGCTCATTTAGGCCGGACGGCACAAGGATTTGGGCGCAAGATGCCGCTTATCCCCATGCAAATCAGGTTCTTCCCGCCGACTATGAGCTTCCTCCAACCTATCAAGATGCTTTAAGGTATTCGAGGTTAGCCGGCCAAGGCTTCGACTACGTGAGACTCGACTTTCTGTGCGATCGAACGAGTATCTATGCAGGCGAGGTTACGATCTACTCCGGCGGCGGATTCGACACCTGGAACACGCTCGAAGTTCCTCGAATAATTCTAGATAACTGGGACTTGCGCCGATCATGGTTTCTGAGATCGGAGCAGACCGGCTGGCGAGCCATCTATGCCGCGTCATTGAAATCAACTCTTGATCGCTACTACGCTCAGAAGTCCACTTCCTAGGATCATCGGTCTTGTCAGTAGAGGTTCAAAAGGCCAGAGTTGCATTGGCCATTCTCAGGCAAAAGACCAAATATGATGAAATGTATAAAACGAATTTGGTCCTAAAGCGTAACTTACATATAGATGGTTTGGGAATGGAACTTCTGGACAATTTCGGCAGCTGTCATCCTTTCGACAGGTTTGCTATATTCGCTTCGTCTTTGGCGCAAATATCTAGCCGACAAAGATCGAGATAAGATTAAGTCGAATCTTGCCGTGCGCGAGGCGATTCAAGAGGCTATCCTGGCCTTTCACGATAAATTCCGGGAGTGGCCAACCCTAAAATCGCAAATCGCCAAGCATCTGAAAGTCAGCCAGGAGCAGCTCGACTGGGTCAAGACGTGGGACATAAAGCTGGTGAAGGTTACTCATGACCACACAGCCGCTCATTACTCCATCATGGTCACCGGCACATGGCTTGATTGGCGATCCTCGTCCATCCGGTTCAAAGAAGAAGTGCGAACCTAGATCGTGCCGAGCTTGAGCTGATTTTGCCCCGAGAAGGCAAACGCTTGGCATGTATTCTGCGTATATCTATTGACTATGCAAGGGAGTGCCGTAGAATGGGCCGCGGCTGCAGCCATCGCAGCATCAGCCTTCATCGGAGCCGGTTCAATAATTCGGTGCCAGTGGTTGGCCAAGAAGAACCGCGAGCAGGACTTATCCAGACTGAACGCTCAAGAGGCCATACGCAATGCCGTCTATGCCTATCAGGCGCGTTATGGAAAGTGGCCGGCAAGGAAGTCCGATATCTCCGGGCTTGTTCGATTCACTTCCGGCGAGTTGAGTTGGATTAAGTCATGGGACTGCAAACTAAAATCCGCTAACCGCACAAAGACCGTGTCCCGCTACTCCATCATGATCGACGGTGAGTGGTCGGACTGGGATGCCAAGATCGCCGCGCCCCTCGAGCGCATTACTTCCTAAGCATCGTCAGTGTCTGATTGTCGGCGTCTAGTTCGACCATCGCTCCAATAGGCAGCGTCAGCTTGTCTCGGATGTGACCGATATAGAGTCCGGTGCAGATCGGCGCATTGGTCCATTGCTTCAGGTTGGAAAAAACTTGCGCCATCGTGAACGTTCCCTCAGGCACGAGCGGAGTGTCGATATCTTCCGCAACTCCTTTAGCCGGCCGAAAGTCGCCGATGAAGATGCCGTTTAGCTGCTGTAAGTGTCCGCCTAGCCAGAGGCCGGTCAGCATGCGGTCAACGCGATAGGCCGCTTCGCCGATGTCTTCGAGGAACAGAATGGCGTCCTTGAAATCCGGCCCATATTCGGTTCCTGCGCATGGCGCAATCAGACTTAGGTTGCCCCCAATGAGCCGACCTTTCGCCTTGCCGGACTGGATCATCGCCGGCTGGGGATTGACTGCGCGTCCTGTCAGCTCAGTCGGAACGCCGAATCTGCCGATGGCATCTGTCTCAAAGATCGCCTTGCGCATCCATTCGCCTTCGAAACCGTCAAAGTGCGACTCGGCGATCGGTCCGTGATAGGTAACGACTCCTGTCTTCCTCGTGATCGCATTTAGCAGGCCTGTGATATCGCTGTAGCCCATCACGACTTTTGGATTGTGCTTGAACGCTTCGTAATCGACAAGCGGAAGAAGGCGCATCGTTCCATACCCGCCTCGCAAGGTAATGATCCCTTTGGTCTCTCTGTCGCGGATCGCTTCGTTGATATCGCTCGCTCGCTCAGCATCCGTGCCCGCCAAATATCCCCAGCGTTTGTTGGCGTTCGGCATCACCTTAACCTTCAGGCCAAGGGTTTCCAAGTTGGCCGCAGCGGCTGCGATCGTTGCGTCGTCATCTGCCGCGCCTGCAGGCGAAACGATGGCGACAAGGTCGCCTTGTTTGAGTCTTGGGGGAATGGTCATTTTGGGTGTTTTAATTCGAGGACCACCTGACATTTTGGCAGATAGCGAAAGGGGATATGCGGAGGCCATGGCTGCCAGCAAGGTTCGACGTAAAAGCATGGCATAACAATACCTTCCAAGAAAGAGTAGACACATGTGCACTTATTTGTGATAAGATATTATCATGGCCGCAAAGAAGAAGACATGGACCGAGAAATGGGAAGATGCCAAGGCGAAGCCAAACTTGCCTTCGACTTTCCTTTGTGAGAAGTCGGGAATGAATATCTCGATACCTTCGCCTGCAGAGGTCGAGGAGATGGTTCGGGGAATTCCATCGGGTTCAGTTAAGACCTCGGGGGAGATCGCCGCCGAACTAACGAAGAAGCACAGCTCGGATATGTGCTGCCCGTTGACGACGGGTATCTTCGCTTGGCTAATGGCGCATGCCGCTTATGAGATGGACGATGGCAGCATTCCTTGGTGGAGGGTCGTCAAGGCTAAGCGAGAGTTAAACCCGAAGTTTCCCGGCGCACCGGAACTGCAGAAGGGATTGCTGGAGTCGGAGGGTCTGAAGGTCTTCCAGAAAGGCAAGAAGACCTTTGTGGAAATCTAATCGACCCAGTCGGCGACGAAAATATTGGTCTCATGTGCAACCTTGCCATTTCGGTTGCTGGCGAATACGAGCTTCTTGCCGTCGCCCGAGAACATCGGGAAGCCGTCAAACTCGGACGTTTTGGTGATGCGCTTAAGGCCTTTGCCGTAGATGCCGATGATAAACAGGTCGAACTCGCGGCCTTTCGGGTCGCCGTAGTTCGAGCTGAAGATGATGCGCTTGCCGTCGGGGTGCATGAATGGTGCAAAAGAGGCCGCGCCGAGGTGCGTGACTTGGCGCTTGTTCTTACCGTCGGCGTCCATGATCCAGATTTCGAGCTTTCCGGGGCGAATGAGGTTCTGCTTAAACAGCTCAAGATAGTCCTTGCGTTCTTTTTGGTTCTCGATTGTGTCGCGCCGGTACACGATCTTCTTGCCGTCCCAACTGACGAACGGGCCGCCGTCATAGCCGTACTCGTTGGTTAGTCGCTGGATGTTGGTGCCGTCTAGGTTTGCACGGTAGATGTCGAGGTCGCCGTCGAACCCGCCGGTGAAGGTCATGTATTTACCGTCTGGACTCACCGTCGTTTCGGCCACATATCCGCGCTGGATGATCAGCGGCTTCGGGTTCTTTCCTTCGTTATCTGCGCGGTAAAGCCCAAGCTGCGGGTTCACCATCCACACATAGCCTTTGCTCATGTCAGTGTGGGCTTGCGGTCCGGAGTTTCGTTCGTGGGTGCTGCTATAGACGATGCCGGAACCGTCGGGAAGGAAGTAGCTGCAGGTGCATCGTCCGAGGCCTGTGCTGACCAGCTTCTTGTTTGAGCCGTCCGCGTTCATCGTGAAGATCTGCTCGTCGGGATAGCCGTCTTGATGCGACTGATAGATCAGCTTCGTTCCGTCGACGTTCCAATAGGCTTCCGCGTTCTGCCCGCCGAAGGTCAGTTGGCGAATGTTTTTCAGATGCGGCTCTTTGGGATTGCTGTCGATGGGTAGGGAATCGGGCTTCTGGGACACTGTCAAAAAGAGCAATGAGAGCATGCTCTAGATTTTACGCGCGAAGTGAACCTGACTATAGGCCAGAAGAAGGCCATGACAAAGGAGGAACGAGACAATGAGCTCGGACTTGTTTCCAGCCAAGCGAAGTTATATGGTGCGGTTAACTCGAAGCCAATATTCTAGAATCCGCGCAACTTCTGCTTGAAAATCCTCAGCCAAACTTGGCTTTGCGACGAAACTGTTAGCTCCGCTGTTGTAGCAGTTCTTAAGGCAATCCTCGGACTCCTGTCCGCTAAAGACGACGATCGGCGTGAATCGGATCTTCTCGCTCTTACGAAGGTGGCTCAACACCTCATCCCCCTTCAGATATGGTAAGTCGTAATCGAGAATGATAAGAGCCGGTTCTGGCGAGTCGTCGTCAAGCAGGTGGTTAATCGCGCTGAGTCCATCACGTTGAACGGTCACATGACACGCTATTGCCGACTGAGATATCGCACGAAGGGCGAGTCTTTCGTCATCGCAGCTATCTTCGATCAGTAACAGCTCTGGGGTAGCTAAATATTGCATAAGGTCCCTAAATGCAGGATGACGCCTCCTGACTTCAACTGGATAGTCAGAACTTTGATGTCCATATAAGATCGAACAGAAAAAGGTTGACAGTGCAGATTCGGACTTTTAACGAATAAATCCGCCGCGCATACTGTGTTACACCGCGCCTAGGACGTGGTAACGCCTGTCTCTCGCAAAAAGAGATCGGAACTCGAAAGGAGAGGGCGAGCTGTTGCTCGAGTCCTATGTTTTCAAAAAGCGCAGTTCGCCCAACTTAAACTGCCTTTCCATCCTTAACACTGTGAAGTATGCTTATGCAACCCATTATTTCGCCTTGCTCGTCGTGAAGAGGCATGACTCGTAACAAGAGATTGGCAAACTCCTCTTCAAGCCGGATTTGTTTCTCGATGCCCTTGACGGCATCTAGATGAGCGCTTATGGCAGGATGCGAGGGGTCGGTGGTCTTGAAAATCTCATATACCGTTCGACCGACTTCCCATTTGACTCCAAAATGGGTAGAAGGGAACTCGCCGTTGGCGATAATGTTGATTGTCAGATCTCTATCCGTAGCCCAGACAGTTGATTGAATCTGGTCGAGAGCGAGGTGAAGAAGGGCGAGGCCGGCTCTCAGCTCAAGGAGTTCGCGTTCTTTATCCTCCACCATTTGAGATAGGCTGATACGTTCGATGTTGGCTGCTCGCAGGGCTCGGTCAGCTCGCTCCTTAATGACCCTCACCACTGTGTCGGTGCGGCCCATGCCGCCAACCTTCATCTTGATCCTTAGCCAATATGTGTTTACTGTACCTAAGCTCAGGCCAAGACGATGGGCGATGGCTTCATTAGTCATGCCTTCGATGCATAACTCGACAATTTCCTCCTCTCGCGGCGATAGTTCTTTAGATGCCATGGATCGTTTCCTCCAAGCTCTTGGTAATGCCATACCGATTGTCAACTGATGAGATGGTCATGGAAGGGGCTGACTTCTTGCCAAAAAGGCGGAGGCCTTTCTGTGCCGAATCAGACCTAGCTCCAGCATAAACATCGTGCATCGATCTGACCGTTTGGTCGCTCTTTAGCTGGTCGCTTGCCTTCTGCCCAACGGCGTTCCATACGCGCAAAACGAACTGAAGAGCACCTAAAGACTAGCACCGACAAGCTGGCAGATTCACGTCTTACTTTGCACTGACCTATGATACTATTACATAATACACAATATTCTTATGTGTCCGTTCAGGCCTAGTCGCCAGGTTTTGAACAGCCAAATGAAGTACCCTTAGGATATGAACCGTCCTTCAAAGAAAGACATCAAATCCGCAGTCGCCAAGCTGAAGGAAACGTCCTCCAATTCGGCCAAACCCGCCGAACAGACGATCGGCAAACTCACTGAAAAGAAATCAAGCCAGCGCATTCGCAAGCAAGGGATTTAACCATGGGCGACCGTAAACCCAAGAAGACGTCGTCTGGAAACAGCGACGCCTATAAAGCTAAGAAGCTGAAGCACGACGTTGAACGCGCAACCGAGCCGCCGAAAGGCGACGTTGCCAAGAAGAAGAAGTAGGGAAGCCTGGACCGCTAGTTTCCGCAGGCCAGTGTTTCTCTCTATGCCTTCGCAGATAACGACGCCAGGAAATCGCCCTGCTTCTGAACCGTCTCTTGATACATCTCAAACCACTCCTGGTACCGTCGGTGCTCGTCAGGATCGGGGTCAAAGGTCTTGACGAGGCGGACTGCTTGAGCTTTGGCTTCGAGCGGATAGTGAAACACCTTAACACCCAATCCGGCATTGATGGCCCCTCCGAGGGCTCCAGCTTCGGTTACTTCAGGGCGATGGAACGACTTGCCAACAATATCGGCACTGAGTTGAAGCCAAGCATCGCTAGCCGCGCCGCCGCCGACAGCGTTGTAGCTGTCCACCGTGATTCCCATGCTCTCAAACTGCTCCAGCAAGTCTCGCATATAGAAGGTGACGCTCTCAAGGACTGCTTTGCAGATTTGGCCACGGGTCGATTCTAAAGTGAGACCAGCGATCATTCCGCTCGAGTTGCTGATATATTTCGGTGGACCGGTAACCGTGAAGTGGGGAACAACCATGAGCCCGCTTGGACCAGCTGGCATCTCGGAAAGCAGCTTGGCATAAATGTCCGTGCCCTCATCGCGTGCGCAACGAGCTTCGGCGGCCGCGAAAGTGTCTCGATACCACTTCAGAACCGAGCCGCCTTGGTTATACAAGAAGCTGACATACCGGTTCGGCACGGCGTGATGCTCGATGTTGAGGCCGCGCTCCAGCATCTTCTCGGGCTTTGGTTTCTCGCGATAGACCGGAACCGCACACAGGAACGTGCCCATACCGAACATCGCCCGGCCTTCTTCGATGACGCCGCAACCGAGGGCGTTCATGCACTGGTCGTGCCCGCCGGCGACGATTGCGACGCCTTCCGGCAACCCGATGGAAGCAAACATCGATGAGGTCTGGCCAATTACGGTTCCAGCAGGAACAAGGTCGGGCAATTTGGCAGATTGCAGACCGGAAATCCCAATCATCTTCCAGGACCAGCACTCGTTATTGATATCCATCAAGAGCAGGCGGTTCGCAAGCGAGTAGTCGACGCAAGGTTCCGAGCCCAGCATGAAACTGACGAACGCGCCCCACGGCAGGAACTTATAGGTCTGGCCGTAGAGCTCCGGCTTGTACTTGGCCAAATACATCAGCTTCGTCAAGCCGTAGTGGTTGCCGTTGATGTTGCCGTTCAGCCTTAAGAGTTCTTCATCCGAGATCTGGGCACGAATGACCTCGACGAACTCGGCTCCGCGAACGTCGAAGTTGAGGATCGATTTGCCAAGGATGCGACGGTCTACCGATACTGGAACAACAGCTTCGCCCAAAGATGAAACGCTCAAAGCAACTGGGGGATCTTCTGCAATAGCAGAGCAAACTTGGCCGAGAGCATCGACGATAAGCCGCCAGCAAACTTCGGCGTCAAGAACGGCGCAACCCGGCTGGGGATGTTCAATGACGAACTCGCGATAAGCGCTTGCCAATAACGCCCCATGGTAGTCAAAGGCCGCGACCTTGACTCCGGTCGTGCCAACATCAATCCCCAGCAGACTCATTCCTTAAACCGCCTTCGTTGCCGAACCTGTGAGTCCGAAATCCCGAAGGATCTCTCTCGTTCTTGTATACACAGAATCGACTCCGCCGGTTTCATAGGCTTGCCGGATCTCTGTGCCAACATTGATCTTGGCGATGCCGCTTTGGAATGCTTGGCGCACGTAATCGAGCTGGATGCCCGATCCGCCGTGCAACACCAAGGGAATCCCCGTTGAGTCTCGAAGAGATTGAAGGTGGGGAATGTTCAGCCTTGCTGCGACCTTCTTCTTGTCTCTGGCAGCTGCGGAAACGGCTCCGTGGATGTTGCCGATAGCCACCGAAAGCCAGTCGCAGCCCGATTCTTTGACGAATCGAACGGCTTCTGCAGAATCGGTGAAGCCCTTGCCCGTCTCGAACAGCTCCTCGTATGGCGGTATAGGACCTTCCTCGTGGCCCATCACGGCACCGAGTTCGGCCTCGATGGCCACTCCTTGGGCATGGGCGTAGTCGGCGGCTCGCTTCGTGTGTTCGATGTTCTCAACCAAGGGAAGCCGCGAGCCGTCGATCATCACCGATTTATAGCCGATGGCGATGGCCTCTTTGAAGACCGGCATGTATTCGACCGTCAGGTTGTCCTCATCGATTACCGGCACGTGGTCCAAGTGGATGCTGACGTGCTTGGGGTCGGCGTGCTTGGCATACTCCTCGTAGACAGCAAGAAGGCTCTTGGATTGAAACTTGATCCACTCCAACCTGGCTACTGCGACAAACGCAAATGCATTCTCATCCTTAACGGCGCGGACAACCGGCTCCATCATAGGCAGATGGGGCATGTTGAAGGCGGGGATCACAAACCCGCCTTCAAACGCTTTGCCGATAAACTTCTGGTTCGACTCGGCTAGGCTCATTTGCAGCAGCAGCCCTTTTGCGGGATCGCCACTTCATAGCCCAGATAGCCGGTGAACGCTTCGGCCAGCGGCTCCATGACCTTGCCCGGAGCGATGCTGACGTGATGTCGGTGTCCCGTGCGGCCCATGTAGTAGAGAACATCCTGCAAGCCTTCAATCTTGGCGACGCCGGCGCATCCGAAGAATCGCGCGGGAATGGGATCTTCGGTGAACTCGCCTTGGCCGAGATAGAACTTCAGCTTGCCGGCCTCTGTGAGCATCGAGGAGAACGTGAAGTCCATAGCTGCGATCGCGCCGACGTTGCAACCGTAACCCTTGCCTTCGCCAACGGAGTTCTTGATGATCAAGTGGTCGGAAACTTGGCCTTTGCCCTTCATCAGGCTCGGAGGAACCGGTCCGCAGTGGAAGAGAATGCACTTGTCGTCGTCGTCGCCGAAGTTGTTGTTCCAGTCGAGCAGCGCGGGAGCTTTGCCCGAAGCCAGCGAAAGGCCATACATGGCAACAGCGTTGGCGATATCGACTTCGCAGGCGGAAGGAATGAACCGGTCGTTGAGCAAGCCCATGACGACGCAAGGGGAGATGCCCAGCTCTTGCTGCATCTCGGTCCAGCATCGGATGCCGACAGCATCCATCTGATATTCGTTTACGATTTCGTCCATTACCACGCCGAACTTCGTCAAGGTGTCGCGAGCCGACTCGGGAACGCCTTTCCATTGTGTGGCGGCGTCGAGCTTCTCCCACTTCTCTTTATATTCCGATGTTCCGGCAGCGGCTGAGCGAACGCGAGAGATGACGCTGGAAAGGTCAACGGTCTCGACCGTGATGCCGTGGCGCTGAAGAGCTAACTCGTCGGCGCGGACCGTCTTGAACGGGGTTGTGCGGGCTCCGACTGCGCCGACTGTCATCTGCTTCATGCCATTCACGACTCGGCAAAGCGAATCGAAGTATTCGATGTTCTCTTTGAATCGAGGGCTGGTCAGCGAGACCGTGTGCGGCTTGCGAATGGTGAACGGAACGCCGTATTGGAAGAAGACGTCCATGATCGACAGCTTTCCGCAGAAAGAGTCGCGGCGGCTCTCGGGTCCCATCTTGTCGTTGTCGTCCGGATAGGCCTGGATGAAGATCGGAACGCCAGCGTCTTTAAGCGCGGCCACTGCGCCGGTCTCATCGCCGAAGTTGGGCAGACAAAGGATGACGCCGCCGAACTTGCCTTGGTTCTCTTTCAGGAACTTGGCGTAGACCGCGCCTTCTGTCGGAGTCTCGACTGCGCCGTGGCGGGTCAGCGATGCGTCAAGCGAAATCGACTCATGGCCCATATCTTTGAGCACTCTAGGAAGGGTATCACGGGCTTCTGCGATTAGCGATGCGGGGAAGAATCCGCGGTTGCCGAAAAACAGCGCGAAGGTTGTCTTTGTTGGGTTCATGAGGGTACTAACTCCTATGCCGAAAGCTTACCGCATGCAGGAGCGATAAACGCGTCTCTGATAAACCGGAAATGCAGAATATTAGCCTGTTGAAGCATCTAGAAGGCCTGTTACAGATGAAGAACGATCTTATCCTAGCATGCCTATTTCGCGGAACTTGCGCGATCTGTGCTCTTTGACCTCTTCTGGTCCTAGTTTGGCCAGCAAACTGAGGTTCTTCTTGAGAGCCGCCTTAACCAGCGCGGCCGCCTCAATTGCATCGCGGTGCGCTCCGCCTTTGGGCTCCTTGACGATCTCGTCGATCAGTTTGAACTTGAGAGCCGATTGTGCTGTAAGTTGGAGTGCATCGGCCGCTTCAGGACCTTTCTCCGGCATTCGCCACAATATTGCCGCGCAGCCTTCTGGCGGGATGACGCTGTAGATCGCGTGCTCCTGCATCATCACCGTGTTGCCGACGGCAATTCCGATAGCGCCGCCAGAGCCGCCTTCTCCGATGATGGCACAAACGACCGGAACCTTCAGTTCGAACATGCGAAGCATGGAAGAAGCGATGGCTTCAGAAATGCCTCGCGACTCGGCTTCGACCCCTGGATCGGCGGCGGGAGTATCGATGAATGAGATGACCGGCATGCCGAACCGGCTGGCCATGTCCATCAATCGCATTGCTTTCCGATAACCCTCGGGTTTCGACATCGCAAAGTTGCGGCGCTGACGCTCCTGTATATTGCGGCCTTTTTGGTGGCCGATCACCATGACCGGCTCGCCGTCGAGGAATGCCGGGCCGCCGATGATTGCCTCATCGTTGCCGTAGCGGCGGTCGCCTGACAACTCGGTGAACTCAGTAAAAATGGCCGAAACGTAATCCAAAGTGTAGGGACGGCGCTCCGAACGGGCCACCAGCACTTTTTCCCAAGGCGAGAGGTTTCGGTACATGGTTTTAATATATCGCTCGATGCCGTCTTCGTATTCGTTGATCTTGGCGATGAACTCCTCGCGCCGGTCTTCATCCTGTTCTTTGGTTGCGAGGACCTTCAGCTTGGCGATGCCTTCTTCAAGCTCAAGGAGCGGCGCTTCCCACTCCTTCCAGGTCTTAGCCTGCATAGCATTTGCCTCCCAGAGTTCTCATCAGCATGGATAGAACCTGTCGGATATCGCGCCGAGGAACGATCTTATCGATCATCCCAACGCGTAAAGCGAACTCGGCCGTCTGGAAATCGTCGGGCACTTTGCTGACGCCGGCTTGCTTGCTGACGCGCATGCCCGCAAAGCCAACCATTGAACCTGGTTCGGCGATGATGACATCGGCAATGCTTGCATAGCTTGCCAAGACTCCCGCCATCGTCGGGTCGGTGAAGACAGCGATATAGGGAACTCCTGCTTCGCGGCACCGGTTCACTGATGCCGTCGTCTTAGGCAGGGTCATCAGCGAATAGAGCCCTTCTTGCATGCGCGCGCCGCCGGATGAGCAGAAGATAATGGCAGGGATTTTGAGATCGCAGGCTCGGTCAAGCGTCCGTGCGATCTTCTCGCCGACGACATTGCCCATGGACCCGCCCATGAATGCAAAGTCGGCAACGGCGACGCTAGCCTTGTAGCCGTCTATGGAAGCAACTCCGGTTAGGATGCCGTCCTTCATGCCGGTTTTGGCAACTGAACTCTCATACTTCTCTTTGTACTCGGGAAAGTGAAGGGGGTCTGGCGAGACGAGGTCGGCGTTCAGCTCTTCGAATGAGCCAGGATCGAAAGTGATCTCAACGCGTTGCCGCGCGCCTAAGCGGTGGTGTTTGCCGCAATGCATACAGACTCGGTCGTTCTGCTCGAACTCAACCGAATAGAGAATTTTTCCGCAACCCGTACACTTGGTAAAAGCATCCATCAGTTCAATCAAAGCAACCGCTGAGGTCGATAGGTTACCCTGACCTTTGGCGGGCGATCTAGGAGTCCCAAACGTAGAATAGACCTATGGACCGCAACCCGATGGACCGGATCATGGGCGTAGAGACCGAGTTCGGATGCTATGTCGACGAGGAGCTTGGCCAATCCGAGGCAGTAGTTGAGACGATCAAGGATTACGTCTTTGAAGAACTGAAACTCGGTTTGCTTGACGTACATTCGCGAGACGATGTCTTTGAGCCGGCCATGTGCGGCGGGTTCCTCATCAACGGTTCTCGGTTCTACATCGACGCTGTTGGTTCACACCTTGAGTATGCAACGGCGGAATGTTTGTCGTTGAAAGATCTCGTTGCAAACGACAGGGCAGGGCAGAGGCTTATCCTTCGGGCCATCAACGAAATGGGTCTTGGCGACGAAGTCAGCATCTATAACAACAGCATCGACCACTTCGGAGGGCACACGTTCGGCTGCCACGAGAACTATCTTGTTCATGAAGAGGACTTCGTTGCCAATAAGATCCACCTATTGATGCCGTTTTTGGCCACGAGGCAGATCTTTGCTGGCGTGGGCCGCGTTGGCGGGCATATTCTAACGAATGATCCAACCTTTGGATACGAGGACATCGCTGCCAACCCAGTCGACTACATATGGGTCAGCCGCGTTTACGGCGTTGAACCGGACTATTCGGTTGACTTTCAGCTTAGCCAGCGAGCCGACCATATCTTGAAGACCGTGGCGACGAGAGTTCGGTTTAACCGCGCCATTGTGAACCCGAAGTGGGAGCATCTTTACTCGAACGACGGCACTACGCGTCTGCATCTGCTTTTCGGCGAGGCGAACCAAAATGAATATGCCTATGCGTTGAAGGTCGGCACCACTTCGCTAGTATTGCAGTGCCTTGAGGACGATTTGGTCGAAGATAGTCTTCTTCTTGCGAATCCGCTCTATGCGCTAAGGCAGGTTAGCCGGGACTCAACCTACCGATGGCCTGTTGCTTTGGCAGATGGTTCAAAGATCAAAGCAACGGATTTACAGCGCGAATACTTGTCCCGCGCCCAGCGCTACCGCGGCGCATCGGCTCAAACTGACTGGGTGCTGAATGAATGGGAGTCTATTCTTGACGGATTGGACCGCGATCCGCTTAGCTTGGGAAACAAGATCGATTGGGTGGCGAAACGAGCCGTTGTTGACCAGTATCGACAGGAAATGGAACTGGAACCAGGCGATGAAGCGCTTCACTCGGTAGATTTGGAGTACCACAATATTGACCCAGAGAAGAGCCTTTACTACGGCTATGCAGAAACCAACGAGGTAGAACGCGTTGTCTCGAATCTTGACATCATTGATGCCATGACCGACCCTCCTGCCAATACTCGTGCTTCGTTGAGAGCGAAATACGTTCAAGAGCTTCTAAAGAAGAAGGGTAGAAAGCTGTATATGGTCGACTGGAACGGGGTGATTCTTGGACCGAACGATTTTGTCGACCTGTCAGATCCCTATGAGCATGCTTAGGGCATGTATCCTCCATCCGAAAGGCTAGGATGTTGCATCGTGATGAATAGAAAAGCCGTAGTCGCGGGATGCTTTGTCCCCGCGACAGCCCGCCAAACACCCCAGGTTCAGTTCTCGGCCTGAGGATATGCCAGCAAGCTGCTGGCGATACTTGGACCTGCCTCCCTCAACGACAATCCTCCATCCGAGAGACGGATGGAGGAATAGGTTAGAAAAGTAGCCTAGTGGTTGCTTGCGGTAACACCCGGCCATTTGTCCGTCCGGAACGGCGAGACTGGAAAGCCGGCGTTGTTGTAAAGGTTGCAGACCGGATTGATCGCCCAAGCGTATCTAACGGCGACCGGTTTTCGAACCTTTGGTGAAGACACAACTACTTTGTCGCCAACGATCTTGGCATCAGCCCACACGAACTTCCGGTCGGCTCCGGCTATAGCGAATCCCTTTGCTTCGCCGCCCTTTGCGATGAGTCCGCTACCTACGTTGTCGAAAGAGAGCTCGATATCATCGCCTTTGACCTTCATTGAGCCATAAGTCGGGCTGAGGAAGTTGCCTTCGCGGCCGTAGGCGACCTTCAGCGCGGCTTTGGCCAATCGATAGCCAACAGTTTGTTTGTCCTTCGGGTGGATGTCTTCGGCATCTCCGGCATCGATTATCACCGCTACCGCCGCGTTGCCTACCGTCTTGGCTGCGATGCCTTGAGCTTCGCGCAACTCGGCCCAGTCGCTTTCAGCCGGCTCAGGCAAAGCAGCCTGGTAGTTGGCAAGTTGGACGATTAAGAACGGGAAGTTGCCGACTCCCCATCGGTTGCGCCAGTCTTTGATCATCGTCGCCAGCAGCGTTCGATACTGATATGCCCTCCAAGCGTTCGATTCGCCCTGGTACCAGATCGCCCCTTTGATTCCGTAGGGAAGCAACGGATTGATCATGGCGTTGTAGAGGGCTGTCGGAGTGTTTTGGTCGAGGGAGATCAGCACTGGCCGACCCGAGGTTGGGCTGTATACGTTAGAAACCTTGATCTTCCAGCCCGAGCTTAACGAGATCGGTTCAGCTCGCTGAGGTTCAAGTATGAGCGTCGCCGGATCATCAGTCAAACCGCCTTCGCCCTCGGTATCGAGAACGCGAACAGCTATCACGTTTTTTCCAGCTTTCAACAGACCAGCAGGCACTTCGTAAGTCCTCGGAAGGTTGTAGAACTCGGAATGGCCGACCATTTGGCCGTTCACATATGTCGTGTCAAAGTCATCAATCGCTCCGAGTTTGAGCTTTGCCGTCTTGCCTGCATTTTCCTGAGGCACTTCCACAGTGGTGCGGTACCAAACGAAGCCATCAAACTTCTCAAGTCCTTGGGACGCGAAATTCAATCTGCCTTCGATTGATTTCCAGCCGGATTCATCGAGAGATTCTTTTTGCCAGCTCTGTTTTGTTCCGTCGTCGTTCTTGGCATACCACTTCATCAACTCGTCGACATAGTGCTTGCGATTCTCGTCCTGCTTTGAGTCCAAGTCGGCGACGGCATTAACTGCACCGGTGAAATCGGGCATCTTGCTGAGGGCTTCGGCACTGGTCCATGCTTCAGCGGGAGTTCCGCCCCAGCATGTTTGAATAAGTCCAACCGGGACGTTGACATCCTTGTGAACCTGGCGGCCAAAAAAGTAGGCGACCGCAGAGAATCCTCCCCATCCGTTTGCGAACAAGTTCTCTGGAGTGCAAACCCGCCATTGGCCGACAACGGTTTTCTCAGGTTTAGTCGAGAACACCATTTGAGTCATGAACAGCCGAATATGCGGGTAGTTCGCTGCAGCTTTTTCCTTTTCCGGATCTTTGGCTGCGCCTACACCTTGTTCCATGTTCGACTGGCCCGAACAAACCCATACATCGCCGATGAGAACATCCTTGAAGGTGACCTTTTGCTCGCCTTTTACCGTTAGCGTATAGGGTCCGCCTGCTTCGAGCTTCGGCAGCTTGATTGTCCACTTGCCGTCGGGACCTGCTTTGCCGAAGACTTTCTGTCCGTCAATTTCGGCCATAACCCTGGCGTTTGGAGTCGTCCAGCCCCAAATGGGTGGACGGATGCCCCGTTGAAGGACCATATGATCAGAGAAGACAGGGCTAACAAAAGGTAAATCCTGCGACTGGGTAAATGCGAGAACAGAAAGCGCGATGAGACCGATAGACATGCGAAGTCAAACCTCCATGCCCATTTTGGCCGAAATCACTTGGGAATAGGGTAAGGCTTGAAGAAGTCTTTCAATAGTAGTTGAAGCGCATCGCCTACGGCCTTGACTTGGCGTTTTGAGCCCTTGTCCAGAAAGGCGAAGTATCCCCCAATCGACCGGCCTTGGGCTGTCTTTGCAGTTAGGATCGCTTTCTCCTTCTGAACGTCGAGGAGCCAGAGCTTGATCTTTGCATTGCCTTCGCGCCGCGCAGGGATGAACGGGGCAAGCACCTTCTTCGTTATGTCGTCGATGGGCGGAACCGGTCCGATGCTGACAACTGGCGGCTCAACGTAGCTGATCAGATCTCGCACTTTTTGCTCGGTTCCAGTTATCAAGGCGAAAACGATCAGGTTGGCCTTGACCTCGTTTCCGAGGCGATAGAGAGTGTCACGCTTCTGTTGCTCTTCATCGCTGAGGTCGATGTCGAGACGGTGCATGGCATCGGCAATCGTTGCCTGATCAATGACCTGGAATCCGCGCTTAAGGAAAGCTTCTCTCAAGACCTCGTTTCCCATGGTCACTTGCTTCTCCTTCAAGACTTCCCACTTCTCTTCGCTAGCATTTACGAGCGGAATGATCGCAACGTGCGTGGTCGCAGGGTCGTATTCCGGGCTTCCTCCCGAAAACGCCGATGCCGCAAGAAGGATGATAATGGAGAGCCATAAACCTTTCATAGTTGCCTCGAATGGTGCTAGTTTACTTGACGTTTTGCTGGCAGTAGAGTTGCGAGGTCCTTTTCTGCGTCTGAAGGACTCTTGCGCTTCAGAGTCCAACGTTTCTCTATCCAACCGCGTTACCAGGTAGGTTTTGAAGGCAAATAGTGTAGTATTAGAAGTGTCAAATAGAGCGCGAGTAACGCGCCTAGTACGAGATATAGATAGTTATCCTCTGCTTGACTGTTTGTTACGAAGTAGGTGAATAAAGATGGTATTTCGCAATTCACGGGCCAGCGTGGCCTGTTTGGCGGCTATGGCGTTGGCTTCTGCACCGCAGTTTGCAGGCGCACAAACAGAAACGAACGTAAAAGCCCTTAAGCAAATAGCTTCGGAGTCAGCTAAGCGTTCTAAGGTTACTCGAACTGAGAACGCCAAGCTCGCCAAGTTGCTTGGTATCCCACTGAGAGAGGAACTGCCAAGCGGCGTGACTCGCGAAATATGGAAGTTCGTGAACGGTAAGCCGCTCTATTATTTGACTGCGAACCTCGGTGCTGCGAATACGCTAAGCGCTAGCAGACTCTGGCCGGGCGGGGATCTAGTTTTTAACTTGTCTGGATCAGGCGTCATCCTCGGCGAATGGGATGCGGGCGTTGGCAGAGATACCCACCAGGAGTATGAAGGCAGGTTGACTGTCAAGGACGGCAGCGGCACACACGACCATTCTGGACACGTGGCGGGCACAATGATAGCAGCAGGCATCGATGCAGACGCCAAAGGAATGAGCTTTGAAGGCCTGATCCACGGATACGATTGGAACAACGACAGCTCTGAGATGGCATCGGAAGCCGCAGATGGCCTTCAGTTATCCAACCACTCCTATGGGTCTTGGGGCGACCTCATCTTCTACGGAATGTATGAAGACGGTTCTGCCGAGAGAGACAACATCTCGTATAACGCTCCTTACTATCTCATTTGCCAAGCGGCGGGAAACAGCCAAGGCGCGCAAGTTGGTGGATACGACACGCTCATTTTGCCAGCTTCTGCCAAGAACAGCTTAACAGTTGGAGCAATTAACAAAAACACCTACACTGGCCCAAGTTCGGTTGTCATTGCTGGGTTCAGCTCTTTAGGACCGACTGACGATGGACGAATCAAGCCTGATGTCGTCTCGCCTGGAGTTAACCTCTATTCAACCTTAACGGGAAGCGACACCTCCTATGGTTACTCTAGCGGAACGTCGATGGCGACGCCGGCTGCCTGTGGCGCTTTGGGTCTCGTCTCGCAATACTTCAACAATCTGTATCCAAACCAGAAAATGCGGTCGGCGACTTTGAAAGCTCTGGCAATCCATACAGCCGACGAGGCAGGATCGACGGACGGTCCCGACTACGTCTACGGTTGGGGACAGCTAAACGTAGCATCGGCAGCGCTTCTATTGCGAGATCGCGTCGCTAAGACGGAAATGATCCAGGAAGGGAAACTGAACGCGGGATCTACCTTTGAGTACTACGCAACTCCTGAGGAAGGTAAACCGATCAAAGTCACCCTTGTCTGGACCGATCCTGCAGGTGTACCATCCTACGACGAAAACGACCGAACGCCCCGTCTTGTGAACGATCTTGACCTCCGAGTTGAGATCGACGGCACGGTCTACGAACCGTGGGTGCTTGATCCTGACGATCCGACGGCTGCGGCAACACGAGGCGATAACTTCCGCGATAACGTCGAACAGGTTGTTGTTCCTGCTTCTGCCGGACAATGCAAGATCACGGTCTCTCACAAGGGAAAACTCCTTGAGCCTTCTGGCAGCCAGGCGTTCTCTTTGATCGTTACAGGATTGAAATCTCCTAAGATGACCGGCTTCTCAATCTCGCCGAATCGCGTAGTCGGCGGAACCAGTTCCATCGGCACGGTCACCTTGGATGGATCAACGCCTGCTGACGGTGCGGTCTTAACGTTGTCATCGTCCGACAGGTCGCTCATAAAGACACCAGCTACCGTGAGGATTGCTGGAGGCACGATGACTGGAACGTTCTCGATCAAGACGGCTTCAGTAAAGGAGGCGAAGGCCGGAAGCGTAACGGTGAGTTACAAGAGCGAATCGTTTGAGGACGACTTGATGGTTTGCCCTCCCGGCCTCATCAGCTTCACGATTGACCCTGCTTCAGTTGACGGAGGAGAACAATCGACAGGAACCGTGGAGATAGCTACTTATGCGCCGGCTGGAGGAGCCGTGGTGCGAGTTGCTTCCGACATGAGCAAGGTAGCCTCGGTCGATTGGAAGGTTGTTATTCCTGAAGGCGAGACCAAGCAAACTTTCGCTATTACGACGGTTCCCGTCAGCAAGGTGACGACAATTCGGTTGCGAGCGGCCTTCCCAGGCCCGACCCGTTATGCCACTCTGGTGGTCAATCCGCCGTTTGTTCTTGGCTCTCTAGGGCTTAGCAAGTCGTCTATCAAGGGCGGCGGCACGGTGACCGGTACGGTGGCCATGACTCGTCCTGCTACATCGGATACGGTCGTAAACCTGTCATCGACCAATGCAGGTGCGGCATCCGTGCCTTCGACGGTCACTATCCTGGCTGGGGCAACATCGGCGACGTTCGCGATTACGACGAATGCTGTTACCGGTACGACCACCGTGACGATAAGCGGAACCTATGGATCGGTGACGAAAACAGCGAAACTCAAAGTTTCGAAGTAGTTTCCGATACAGAAAGGCCGTCCGACTAGATTCGGACGGCCTTTCTTGTTTATTGAGCTGTTAAGCCGCAACGTTGGAAACTACTTAACTTCGTAGTCCTTCATGTTGCCGAGCTTGTCGAACACCCGAATAGTGAATGCGCCTTCGATGCTCGATGCCTTGCGCAACTCATCGATTGTCGTCGAGTAATCGCCTTTGACCAGCTTAAACCAGCGCTTGCCCACAGGATCTCCTTGCTGGCAGCAAACAAGCGTTAGGCCGTTCTTGGCAGTAATCGCGACGTTTCCCTCAACAACCTTGATAGTAGGTTCGCCCTGGTCCTTGCCCTTCACTCCGTCCGGCTGGAACCATGGATGTACCGAGAGCTGGGCAGCATAGAATGGCGCCCAGTGTGCTCGTTCGTTCTCATTGAACTTGACGATCTCCTTGTTGCGGAGCGACTTCGGCTCGTAGGATGTGAAGAACCGGTTGAAGTGGTCAAACCCGCGAGACATGATGTCGTATGGGTCGTCGATATGCGGAAATCCGAACGTATGTCCTGTTTCGTGGAGGGTAGCGCCAATGGTTGTTGCAGCGACTCCCCAGAAGGTGCTGCGGTAAGCGCTGTCATCGTGGCTCTTGCTGGTGTCGATCAGTGTGTCGTTCGTAAAGGCGCGTTCGACATCGTTGAGGTTTTTGGGCCATGTGTAAAGCGGGGAACTGCCGAATAGAGCTTCTCCGCCGCCGCCCAAAGCTGTATGAGCGTAAACCTTTTTGGTTGCTCCGTCATAGCTGGTGAAACCCATAATGGCCATGTTCTTGTTGCGGTTCATTGGGAACTGCTTATCCAGCCACTCGTAGAACATGTTCCAAAGCTCGCCGCCGTCTTTCTTTCTGAGCTCATCGACCGGCAGGGGATAGCCTACTGTTTGGATCTTGACTTTGCCGTCTTTGTCCAAGTCCAAATTGAAAGTCTTGCGCCCATAGCCAAGCATGTTCATCTGTTCGGCGGTGAAGGTCTGCATAAGCTTGGCTGCCGTGTCGAGTCGGCCTTTGTAGTCCTGGTCGTCGTCGACAAATGGCGAAGGATACTTCGTGTCGCCGTCCTTGGCCGTGATATAGACCACATTGACCTTGTAGTCGGTCTTCATCGGTTTGTAGGTGAGTTCAAGCTCTTTCGTTTCGCCTTTGCTAGTTACGGTCAGCTTGTTCTTGCCAGGTACAAGCTCGATAATCGTCACATATTTGCCCTCGAACGTCAGGACTTGATTCTTGCCGTCTGGGCGTTTGTTGCTCGCGTTGACCACTGAGACGCGGTAACCGTCGGCCTTGCCTCTGATCAGTGCGACCGAGTAGCGAAGCGTTTCTTTGTTCTTGATGTTGTCGATGGTGAGTTCGGCGAAGGATGTTGCCGAGACGCAGAGCAGAGCGAGTACGGAGATGCGAGACATGGCTGCATTATACTTGGCATACGACCTATTCAATAATGAAAACCCTCCCCCATCTCATGGGGGAGGGGCTGTGAGTGAAGCGAACAGGGGAGAGGGCCGATCACAGCCGACCGAAATACCACTTCTCGTCGCCCTTGACCTTCACATTCACCGGGATTTCAGCCTTCTCTATCTGACCCTTAGCGAAGGCGACATTGAACTCCTGAATCGAAGTGAAGCCGTACATTTGCTTTCCGTCTTTCTCGACGATTGTCAGGAACACGCCATTGAAGCCGACAACGTGGATCGGACCGAACGGGTTGTCGCGCAACTCGCAGCCTGTCTCAGTGGTTCCGCGCGTCTTCACCGGACGGTTCTTCAGGAAGAAGCGGCCCTGAGCGTCGGTCGTGCCTTCGTGCTTCGGAGTTGTGTCGACTCCTCGTCCCTTGTCATCGATGTAGGTTTGATAGACCTTAACCTTCGCATTGGCGATCGGCTTTCCGTCAGGACCGAGAACAACCAGCCAGTTCTGCTTCGGAAGGCAGTAGAGATACTCGCCGAAGTAGCCGCGCCGTTTGCCCTTCGTATAGTTGTAGGCGAATACATCTCCGGGCGCGTAGAGGCTGTAAAGCGTGTCCGGGTTCTTATGAGGGGCTATGCTGCCGCCGCCCATCAGACCGTTCTCTTCGTAACGGAACCCAACACCGTTGACCTTGTTGTCCTCGGGGCTGGTGATGAACTGGTAGTCGTCGATGATTCCGTTCTGGTGGCTCATCTCGTGCATCCATGCGCCGTCTGGCCGGCCGAGGAAGTTTAGGAAGTTCAGGAACTGCAGGCCTTGCTCGCTTGTGTTCCAGAAAGTGTCGCGAAGCGTGCAAGCTCGTGCGCCGTCGAATCGTGGATCTTGTTCGCCGACTTGGAATGGACCGCCCGGGCATCGCTTGGCAATCTCGCCATCGTCGACATACTCGAACTTAGCGATCATCACGCGCTGAGTGATCCCTTTTGGCGCAAAGCCATAGACTGAGTTCTCCATCAGCTGGTTCATGAACCGTGCTTGGCCCTGCAACCAGTCTTCCATCGAATACGAGCCGATCATGTTGGTCTTTTCCTCGACCTGGGCCATGGTTCCGCGCTCAATGACGTGCTTCCAGATGATTGCATTGGTGCGTACCGTCAGCTCGTTGTTGCGCTGGCAGTAGTCCTCAGATTTAGGTGTTAGCTTGAACTGAAGGTCGTGGTCGGCGGGATCCCATGGCCACTTATAGACGATTGATTGCTCCTCGCGCGGCTTCAGATCCTTGATCTCACCTTTGCCAACTTCCTTGCCGTCCATGAGCCACACATAGGTTCCGGCGCATGCTTCTTTGCCTTTGTTCTGAACCCGAGCGGTGAAGGTAACGACCTCGCCTTTACTTGGCTGGTGTTTGGCATCCTTGTTGTCGCAAGGACCCATGTCGATTCCGTCGTAGTCCTTCAAATGGTAGCGCTCATAGATCGGCGTGCGCTCGATGATAAGGACGTCTAGGTCGGCGGCCTTGTCGTTCGGCGGGGTGTATTCAGGCTGAGCCGGGCCAAAGTGCACATCGTCGACCTGAACGTAGTGCGAAGCGTATTTCGGCGTGTTCGGACCGGAGAAAGATATCTCGAAGAAGTCGACTTTTTTAGGTGTGCCCTTGAGCCACGAGAAGGTCTCCCATTCGCTATCGCCCTTCAGAGGGACCCGCATTTGAACCCAGCTGCCGTCCGATTCCTTCTCGAAATACGATTTGCGGCCTTTGGGGCGGATGCGATAGAACGGCCCGTCTTGGCTGCGCAGGAAGATGGTGGGATTCGGTCCGCGATAGGTTAAGCCCTTCGGGAATCTGACCTTGAACTCAAGGTATTCAGCGCTGCTCAGATCCCAGTTAGCATTGCGGAACTTGGGATAGGCCAGATAGTGCTCAGCGCCCTGGCAATAGTTGAGGACGACGGAGTATTTGCCTTGAGCGGGACGGTCGTCGGTGCCTGCGGACTGGGCGTACCACGGCCCCCAGTCTTCGGCGCCGCAAGTCCACAGTTCAGGCTTTTCTGTCAGGTCGATCGGGACTGCTTGGTGGAGCAGGACATAGGCAAGGGGTGCAAGAATCATTCGGATACCTCTTGCACTATATTATCCTCTTACATCGGTCTGTTAGTCAAGTGAAGTGCGATGAATGTGCAATATATGATGGTGCATGTTTACGGCCATCCGGTGTCGATACCAAGGCTAGCGAACAGTGAAGCAACTCGACTAGAATCTGGGAGATCCAATATCTGAGGCAAGATGACTTCTAAGTGTTGAGTCCATGGGCTGGGAGCCCATAGTACAACTAAAGAAAAAAGCCCCGGCTCGATGAACCGGGGCTTCTTGGTTACGCGGACAGGATGTCCGCGCCACTTATTTCCATGGGCTGGGAGCCCATGGTACGTTCTCATTACTTGTCGGCGTTGTGCGTGAACTTCTCTTCGAGAGCGGCTTGGGCGGCGGCCAATCGGGCAACCGGAAGTCGCTTCGGCGAGCAAGACACATACGTGAGGCCGAGTCTGTGGCAGAACTTGACCGAAGTCGGTTCGCCGCCGTGCTCTCCGCAGATACCGAGCTTGATGTTCGGCTTGACCTTTCGAGCGTCGTCAACGCAGATCTGCATAAGTCGGCCAACGCCCTTCTGGTCGATCTCGTCGGTCGGGTCGACCTTGATGATCTTCTTGTCCAGATAGACCGGCAGGAACTTCGCAGCGTCGTCTCGCGAGAGACCGAACGTCATCTGCGTGAGGTCGTTGGTTCCGAAGGAGAAGAACTCGGCTTCGGTGGCCACTTCGTCAGCGGTCAGCGCGGCGCGAGGAATCTCGATCATGGTGCCGAACATGTAGTCGACTTGGACGCCTTCGGCCTTCATCGTCTCTTGGGCGACGGCTTCCAGCTGATCCTTCACGTGCTTGAGCTCGGTGATCATTCCAACCAGCGGGATCATGATCTCGGGGTGGACGTTGATGCCGGCCTTCTTGCACTCGCAGGCAGCGCCGATAATGGCGGCCGTCTGCATCTTGACGATGCCGGGGAAGTAGATGGAGAGTCGGACGCCGCGCAGACCCAGCATGGGGTTCGCTTCGTGCAGGTCCTGGACCTTACCGAGCATCTTCATCTTCTCTTTGTATTCTGCCGTGTCGGCCTTGCCGGTGCAGCGAAGCTCTGTGGTCTCAACGAGGAGCTCGGTGAGGCTGGGAAGGAACTCGTGCAGAGGCGGGTCGATGAGTCGGACCGTGACGGGTCGCTCGCCCATGGCCTTGAAGATGCCGACGAAGTCTTCGCGCTGAAGAGGAAGAAGGACGGCGAGAGCCTTGTCTCGAGTCTCTTCGTCTTCGGCGAGGATCATATCCTGGACGGCCGGGACGCGGTCGCCGAGGAACATGTGCTCGGTTCGGCAGAGACCGATTCCCTGAGCGCCAAATCCAACAGCCTGCTCAGCCTGGTCGGGCGAGTCGGCGTTGGCGCGGACCTGGAGTCGTCGGAAGCTGTCGGCCCATCCCATGAGGGTGCCGAAGTCGCCGGTGACGCTGGCGGGCTCGGTGGCGAGAGCTTCGCCGTAGACTTCACCGAGGGTACCGTCGATCGAAATGACATCGCCTTCCTTGCAGGTCTTGTCGCCGATCTTGGCGGTTCGAGCCTTCGAGTCGATTCGGACGTCGTTGCAGCCGCAGATCGTGGGGATGCCGTACTGTCGGGCAACCAACGCAGCGTGCGAGGTTCGGCCGCCGAGCTGGGTCAGAACGCCCTTCGAAGCAAGCATGCCGCCGAGGTCGTCGGGGTTGGTCTCTTTGCGGACGAGGATAACGTTCTTGCCTTCAGCGTGAAGCTCGATGGCCTTTTCGGAGTCGAGGGCGATATGGCCGACGGCACCGCCAGGACCAGCGTTCAGACCCTTCGCAATCGGGGCAACCTTGTTCTTGTTGACCAGACGCGGGTGCAGAAGTTGCTCAAGCTGCTCGGGGGTGATGCGAAGAACGGCTTGCTCCTTCGAGATCAGGCCTTCGGCGACTTGCTCGACGGCGATCTTGACGGCAGCGGTTCCGGTGCGCTTTCCAGAGCGGCACTGAAGGATGTAAAGCTTGCCCTTTTCGATCGTGAACTCGATGTCCTGCATGTCCTTGTAGTGGTTCTCAAGGTTCTTCGCGATCGTGACGAACTGCTTGTAGATCTCAGGATTCTCTTGCTCGAGTTGGCTGACGGGCTGAGGAGTTCGGACGCCGGCAACGACGTCTTCGCCCTGTGCGTTCATCAGGTATTCGCCGTAAATCTTGTTCTCGCCGGTGGCAGCGTCTCGCGTGAAGGCGACGCCGGTTCCGCAGTCGTTGCCCATGTTGCCGAAGACCATCGACTGGACGTTAACGGCGGTGCCGATCGTGTGGCTGATTTTCTCTCTGTTTCGATAGATGATCGCGCGATCGTTGTTCCAACTGGCGAAAACGGCTTCGACGGCAAGCTCAAGCTGCTTGAGAGGATCGGACGGGAAATCGTAGCCGGTGATCGACTTGAAGTACTCTTTGTACTGGCCGCAGAGCTTCTTCAGGCCCTCGGCGTCGACATCGGTGTCCTGCTTGGCGCCGACTTCGGCTTTCAGCTTGTCGAAGATGACTTCGAACTCGTGCTTCTTAAGAGCGGTGTACTCGCCGGAAAGAACGATGTCCGAGAACATCATCAGGAATCGGCGGTAGCTGTCATAGGCGAATCGCGCGTTGTTGCTCTGCTTGATAACGGCTTCGAGAGTCGTCTCGTTCAGGCCGAGGTTGAGAACGGTGTCCATCATTCCAGGCATCGAGAACTTCGCGCCTGAGCGAACGGAGACCAGAAGGGGATCGTTGGCATCGCCGAACTTCTTGCCGATCTGTTTTTCGACTTCGGCGAGGGCGGCTTTAACCTGGTCCATCATTCCGGCAGGGAACTTCTTGTCAGCTGCGTAGTACTCGTTACAGGTTTCGGTGGTGATCGTGAATCCCGGAGGAACGGGGAGGCCGATGTTGCTCATTTCGGCGAGGTTGGCACCCTTGCCGCCGAGGAGGTCGCGCATGGTGGCGTTGCCTTCGTGGAACAGATAGACGAATTTCTTGCTCATTAAGAGGAGTCTCCTTGGATGGTTCGCCCGGCGTTCTTGTCCATAACATGAATACCGGGGAATTGTCCGGATAGTTTACCTTAGCATGATGGGGCCATGTTTCTTGACGTTATATGCGCTAAGAGAAGAGATGCAGGAACTATACCGAAGGTCTCCCACGCATGTAAGTTTCCTTGAGGCGGGGATTGCGGCTCTTTGGTCATGAAGGTTAAATGATGCTCTTTATCTAACCTTAATAGAACCTCGCCGAACATTGTTGGCGAGGTTCTTGCTAAGTAAGGTTAGCGCTCGTTGCCAGTATTTGGCGGCGCACCGGAAACATCGCGCTCCATCAATTCCTTGCCGCCGGCAGGCATTCCTCCGGCTTTGATGGCGGCGTCCTCTTTCGCCTGCCGCTCCATCTCCATTTGCTTCATGCTTTTGGCGGGGCTTTGGTGAACCACGCCAGTCTGAAGCTGGTCGGCAGACAACGTTCTGTATACGCTGAATCCTGCGGCGATGACCGCGACAACAACGATGACGATCAATATGAGACGTTTCTGCGAGTCTTCCATACTATCTCAATGCAAAGGCTAGGTTCTTCTTGCCTTGCGCTTTTGCGTTAGCTGGATCGCTGATCCACATTGGATCGAGAGTCGACTGCCGCTTCATCGCCTTGGAGTGGCCATCAGCGAATCCGAAGTTGGTGACATTCGACCATTCCTGCATCGACATGCCGTCATGGGCCATGCACCATACCGCCCCGTAGTCGTCGACCACAGGGAACGCACTGATAAAGCATGCGGTTCCGCAGCCAGCCGGGTCGAAGCCAAGTCCGATTCTAGCTGCTTCAGATGCGCTGTACATATACCACCGTTGATCATATCGATGTTGCCAGAAACCGTTCCAGTAAGACCACGTGCTGTAAAGAGGAATCAGGACAATCGTATCGCCTGGGCTTGTGATGGCTGTGCCGTTAAGCGACGGGGTTGTCGATGTACTCGGGGTTCCCGATGGATAGGAAGCGGTAGACCAGCCTGCCACACCATAGGCAACTAATGGATCGTTCGGGTTGTTGTAAGTAAACCCATAGCTGATATTTCCGCCAGGGGTGTCAACATAGCCGCTGCCTGGACAGTCGGATCGAGGCAAGCTGTCTTGCGGGCTCGAAAAGACCTGTCTGTTCTTGACATAGGGGTTAAGCATCACATGCGAAGAGTTCGCCTGTTCGCATGGATAAACGCCGCCGTGGAACCGGCTGCAAAGCCAGTCGCTGGCGCTGTTGCGCAACATAACGTAGACATCGTCATAGTCGCCCATATACATGGGGGAAGCTAGTGACAAGTTCTTGATATTGGCTAAGTCCGAAGTCTTTTTCGCCGCGGCTTTTGCTTGAGCGAAGACAGGGAACAAGATGGCAGCAAGTATCGCGATGATTGCGATAACGACTAGAAGTTCAATAAGCGTAAATGCTTTCCTACGCATTGCGAACACCTCCAGTGCTTCAACCTTGTAAGGCGCAATCTCATCTTATCACTATGCGAGGAAATATACAAGTGATGTTTAGATAAAATAGACGCAACCGGGACTGCTGGGACCTGACTTGAGGGCCGAGTCGCTATCTAAAGTAGCTCGAAACCGAAGCAGGAATGGACAGTCTGTACCGCGAAAAGAGCCATATGACTCACAAGGAGCGCCAGCTCGCAGCTATTCGACATGTGACTCCGGACAGGTTGCCTGTCGATTGCATTTGTATCGAAAACCTCGATGCCGTAGCGGCGTATTTGGGGATGGGCGCTGACGAAGCCATGGATCGGCTTGGAATTGACGGGAGGATAATGGGTCCAGGATATACCGGTCCGACTCTGAAAGGCCCGAACGGCGAGGAATGCACCGACTTTGGCGTGGTTCACACAGGCGACTACGGCACCGCGCATTCCTATCCTCTTAGCTTCGATACGACGTTGGCAGATATCGGGAAATACCCTTGGCCGCAAGTGAAAGACTACGATGTGGCTGGTCTACGCCAGCGTGCGCTTCCCGTTTCCCAGAAGTACGCCGTGCGAGGACCATATTGGATGCCTCTCTTCTGCCAAGTCTGCGACCTCTTTGGCATGGAAACGGCGATGGAGAAGATGCTGGCCGACGAGACTGTGTTCGATGCGGCTTTGGAGCGTATTGCAGAAGTCGTAACCGGCGTATGCGTTCGTATGATGGATGAATGCCAAGGCGCGCTCGATATCCTATGCCTCGGCGACGATTTTGCGACCCAGCGTGGAATGATGATCTCGCCGGAGTCGTGGCGTAAACATTTGAAGCCGCATTATGCGAGGTTGTTCGCAGAAGCAAAGAAGCGCGGTTATCCGGTGTGGTTCCATTCGTGCGGCGATGTCACGGCCGTCTTGCCCGATTTGATCGAGATCGGTGTCGATGTCTGGGAAACAGTGCAGCTGCACACGCTGCCGATTTCGGCTGCCGACCTAAAGCGCGAATACGGAAAGGACCTCTGTTTCTTCGGGGCCGTCAACACCCAACGGCTGCCGTTTGCGACTCCTGAAGATGTGAGGGAAGAGACGATCAGGTGCATAGAAGCGCTAGGAAAAGGCGGCGGCTACATCTGTGGACCGGATCACCATATCAAACCTCAAGTGTCGGTCGAGAGCACCTTGGCGCTCTTCGATACGGCAACGAGCTATAGACTCGCCGGTTACACCGGTTAATCGGTTGCTCCGGCCTCTTTTCGCATCTTGTCGATATTCTCGTAGATTGTTGTGGCTTTCTGTAGGAGTTCTTCGGACTCCTTGACCGCTGCCTTGCGTTGTTCTTCGGTCCCGGTCTTTTCGATCTGCTCGAGTTCCTTCATCCGCGCCTGAATGCTCTTGATTTCGGCCAGGCCGTCCTCTTCAGCCTTCATCAGGTCCGCCGAAGGAACCCATGTCGTGTCCTTCGGTTCAGTATAAGGCTCGGTCGGCAATGGTGCGGCCTCGATCTTCAACGGGCTTGTTGTTGGCGAAACATAGGCAAGCCATCCGAACAGAGCTAGGAAAACCAGGCCGGCGATGAAAGCTCCGATGCCTTTGCCAAGCGGAGGAAACGGCGTGCTGAGCTCCTTGCTGGTCGGCTCAATACCCAAGAGCTCGAAAACTTCCGGTTCAATTGTAACCCCACTTTGCATTAAACGGCCGACGGCTTGTTCTGCGCCAAGAAGCCCTTTTAGGGGGAATCGATGCAATCTGCCGTCTCTCCGTCGAAGGCAAACCGCATATTCGGGACCTGAGTTGACCAGCGCTGGGCCAGCAGCCCGCCAGTTGACAAGTAGGGCGATCCAGACGAGGGCTCGATTGAGCTTTTTCGGATCGATCCGTTTGACTGTGACTGCCTCGATGTCCGAGTAGGCAAACATCTCTGTTCCACGCCAAGATGAAAGCCTTAGTTGGCTATCGAGGAACTCAAGGCTGAACGACGTGTAACCGGTCGAGAACACCCAAATTGAACCGAACAGAAGGCAGAAGAACCACATGACGCAGGTTAGAATGATCCATCCTGGGCTGAAGATTCCCTCGCCGAACGAGTTAGAGCTTGTCACCAGAATTGGAAGGCAATAGAACATCCCAACCATAAAGGCCGCCATGATATCGGGCACGGTCGCAGATCGTGCACGCGAATATCTCAGTGATTCCTGCCGAACCTTGGGCCATGGAAGCAGCCAGTAGAGCAAGGCCGCCGCAAGCAGACAGGCAAATCCATAGCGACGGAGCGGGTACGCCATTGAACCCGGGGCATAGCGCATCGAGTCTTGCCGCATGCGTTTCGTGACAGCTAAGTATTGGTTTGAGTTGCCGTCTCGAACGAGGATATTGGTGAAGTGATTTTCGCCTTTGAGGACATTCTGAAGTTCACCGAATGGTGCGTCGAGATCGGAAAAGAACCACTCGTCATCCCATTCACGACCATTGCGAGCCTCCCATTCTGGTGAAGGCGGCTTACCGTGGCGCAAGGAGGCTAGAGCTGCGAAAACTCCGGTCCATTCCTTGCTTGTCGGTTCGTAGAGCCGGTCTTTGGTCTCCCGGTTAATGTAGGTTTGCAGGTCGCTCTTGGCGTGCGGAGCCAGGTCAACGCCTTTCAGGTCTTCGCCTGGAAGCTCATTGCCCATCAAGCGCTTGTTATCCTGTTCTCGTTCGAGGGTGTCGCCGCGCTTATCGTTCCAGTCGACCGGTTTGGCCGAATAGAGATAAGGTGGAGAGTAGCAAATGAGGGTAGCGCCCGCGACGACTCCCGCCGCGAGCACGATTCTCCGAAGTATTTCGATAGTCATGGTTAGGGACCTGCAACGCGCTTGGCAATGTCATGGTCGATTTCGCCGCCAGGAAATTGCCCACTGATCTCAATTTCAGTAAAACTTTTCGTTTTGATAGAAACATCGACCTTTTGATTTGGGTCGTTCGGATTCTTAATGATCGCTTTGAACTCCTGGTTGCCAGATGGTCTAAAGACGATATCGATAGGAATGGCCACATCATCGACTTTGGCAAGTTTCACACCGCCGTCAGCAACCAGTTCGAACGTAAAGACTTCGCTCTTCTTGCCAGCCGAAACTTCGGATTTCCATTTTCCAACGAGAACTTCAGGCCTTGAAAGGATGAAGCGCTTGCCGAAGTAGTAGCCGGCGAAGCCAAGAGCAGCAAGGATAACCAGCAACACGATGCAGGTCGTGCTGCAAGCGCTCTTCTTCCTAACGCCTTGAACAGAACCATAAGATCCTGCATTCTGCTGAGGTCCGCCATGATAAAGCGGATTGGCCATAGGAGCTTGGCTTGGCATCGGTGCAGGCATCGGAGCAGGAGCAGGAGCAGGAGCGGGCATCGGCGCTGGTGCCGGGGCTTGGGCTGGTCTTGGAGCTTGCGGCGCGGTTGGCGTTGCTGCAGGTGCAGATGCTCCATCTTGCGGAGCCCCACATGATCCACAGAACCGAGCGCCAGGCTTGAGCTGTTTTCCGCACGACGTGCAGAAGCTGCCCGCAGGCTTGGGAGCCTCTAGTTTCGCTCCGCAACTTTCACAGAACTTTGCATCGTCAAGGTTTTGAGCATTGCATTTCTGGCAGACCATTAGAAGAAGCCTCCTGTTCCCATCATTGATCTAACAATAACTGGCGAGATAACCATGTTGACGACTACTGCACCAACCGCTCCGATAACGACGAGGATGATCGCCTTGCCAAGATCCTGGTTGGCTATCTCCTTTAGAGCAACAGTTGTTGATGCAAGCAACCACAGTGTTAGAAGCGGACCAACGACCGGGACGATCGTCACCACACCAAGCGCTGCACAATAAGCAACCAAACGGAAGACGACCAAAGGTTCGGCTTTTCTACCGGCAATCGATTGACTCAGTAATGAAACGGCGAATATGAACGCTGCCATCGAACAAGCGCTCATCAACAATTGAACCAGGATCAGCTTGACGTTGAACCCGCCGACATAGGGAAGCCAAATCACATTTCCAATTGCAGTGCCGGCTAATCCGATGGCCAATGCAATCCCGGCTTCATTGTTAAGACCGTTATTGTTTGCAACCTCCCGATGGGTCTCCGGATCGAGGCAAGTGGCTCGGATAATTCGTTTGACCAGGTTCGATTGGCTGCCCGCGCTCGCTCCGAGCTTATCTGCCCACACACGGCCCTGGGCGGTTAGGTTCGTTGACTGGCCTGGCTGCTGGTTGGGTCCTAGCGGCTGCGCCGGGCCTGATCCTGGTGGCGGCGGAGGAGGATTCTGCCCAAACGATGGTCCCGGAGGCGGCGGAGGATTGTGAGCAGGAGTGGCTCCAGGCGGAGGAGGCGGACTGGATGGCGCAGGCTGAACCGGCGCTGGAGCTTGCGGCTGAGGTTGGGCTGTCGGCTGTGCTGCCGCATCATCTGCGCATGGCGATCCGCAGCCGCCGCAAAAGCGAGCTTCATCTTTCAGCGAGTTTCCACAATTTCGACAAAACTTAGGCATCAAACACTCCCCTCTGCACGGCCAATTCGCCGCGCATCGCATCGGACCCTTCACTAGTAACGACGGATTGCACGTTCAAAAGGCGTGCCAAAATCCTATCATGGCCGGCAGCAACGAGCGTTGCTCTCGACTTTTCGAGCCAAGATATTGCAACCGATGCTGCTTTTATCGCCAGTTTCTCTCCTAGATGGGCAAACGGCTCGTCCATCAGTACGATATCTGCCTGCGCCGAAAGCGTTCGAGCAAGAGACGCTCTTCTCGCTTGGCCGCCAGAGATCTGATGGGGATATCGCTGAGCGATATCCCCGATCTCAAGGTTCTCCAGCATCTCGCTTATATCCTTTCGGTTGCCTTTGCCTGCGACGAGTTCGATGTTCTGCCAAACCGTCAAGTGCGGCCAAAGAGCTGGAGACTGGAACATCATTGAGATGCCTCGCCTGTGCGGCTGCATTTTTGAGCAACTACAACATCGCAAACTGACGTTGCCGCTCTCGATCGGCTCAAGTCCAGCAATAATCCGCAAGATTGTGGTCTTTCCGCAGCCCGATGGGCCAAGAAGCGCCGTCGACTCTCCTTTGGCTATCCTGAGGCTGACTTCATCGAGAACGAGAATCTCACCGTATCGTTTCGTGATCTTAACCAGTTCAATCACGCGGCCTGCCTCCTCGCAGTAAAGACCAAGGCCAGCGACATGGCGAAGCACATGATGATGAACGAGATCACTGTTGAATCTGGAGCAGAGCCGTAATGCAGGTAGTTGTAGAGTCGCAGAGAGAGAGTGGATTGGCCCGGCTGAACGACCAGGAGCATCGTTCCCACATCTCCCAATCCCGAGATGAATGACAGGCAGGCCGCCATCGCGAGTGCCGGCAACGCAATCGGAAGGTACACGCGAACAGTGCGAACAGCAACCGATAGCGAAACACGAGCGGACTCGATAGCGCTTCGGTCGATCTGACCAAACCATATGGCGATCAAGACTGACGCAATCGGCACAATCCGAACCGAAAGTGCGAGTGCAGGAAGCCATACACCGAATATGCCCAATCGAACGCCAAGCTGAGCGAAGACGATGCCGACGAGGGTTGGCAAGAATGAGAACGGAGCGAGTGTCAGTGCCCAAGGAACCCAAGATCGCGACCTTAGAAGTAATGGCGCGATCGCGAGCGCCCAAATCAACGATATGGCGCAAGTAGCCAAATTGATCTTGAGAGAGGACAAAGCATCGCCAGAAGCGTTGGTTAACGAAGTTGAAGCGGCGTGCAGCGATTCGACCGAGCTTAGCAAACCCAAGAACATGCCTGCGGCAGTAACCGAGAAAACCACGGTTGCAGCGATGCTGATCCGCTGAACCCATATCGGCAGCGGCAGAACCTGAAAGCCGAGGCTGCTCTCCGTCCAAACCAGTCGGGACATCCATCGCCCGCAGACAATTGAGCCTATCAATCCAAGCATGAGCAACGGCAAGCTTGCGCCCATGACAGGCTGGCCCGCGCTAATGTCCGTGAACGCTTCTAGCGAGTAGGTGTTCCAATTGAAGATCGAGGTGATGGTAAAGTCGATTACGGACAACAGGCTGGCCAAGCCGAAAGCCGCCGCCATTCCCGGACGCAACATTGGCAAAACGGCACGGAAAAGCGCTTTTGATGGGGAAGGCAAGAGCATCGCGGCGTTCACCTGGTCTCTTGGGAGAGCCGAGACCGATAAAACGGCGATCAGAGCGCTGATTGGCGTAAAGGCGAAAGCTTGGACGATCAGCGCAGGCAGCAAGCCTTGAGAATGATTCGGCATCAGCCTAAGCAACAGGATCAGCGACGGCGTCGATATCACGATGCTGGGGAGCGCAGCCGTTCCGACAAGCAAGATGAGCACGATGCGCCTCTGCTTTGGACTCAGATGGTTCACACAAAATGCGATCAAGAAACCAACGAAGGAGCAAACAACACCAACCAGACAAGCATAAACGACCGAATTGGCCAGCAAGCCTAGTTGCCTCGCCGACAGCATGGCCAAGCCGGCCGACCCTTCAAAGCCGAACCCAGCAGCTACCGGCAGCCACAACAAAGCAATCCCAATCCAGCCGACGACTCGATTCATTTTCTGATTCGCGCCCGCAGGTCTTTATTGGCTATTTCCAGGTGGTCAGCCAGCTTCTGCGGATCGATGTCGTAGGTGCTGGGTTTCGGCAGGTTGAGGCACGGTTTTGATGCGTTCGGATGGAGCGGAAGCTCGGTAAATCCCTCCTTAATCAGCATCTCCTCAGCTTCTTGGCTGAGAAGGAAATCGATGAGTTTCTTGGCGGCCTCTCGGTTCGGACCATCCTTAACCAGGGCAACAGTGCTCGGGAACATCCAAGTCGTCGATGGACTGAAGACAAAGACCTTAGCTCCTTTGCGCACGGCTCCGCACGCGTCATCCGAATCTGTCAGACCGAGCGTGACTTCTCCGGACACAACCAAATCTCGAACGACCGAGTTGCCGGGAACGATACGAATCGATTTCTTGACGATCTCATCGTAAACCAGACCTGCTTCCTTTTCGCCTTTCATCGCATAGATCGCCGCCGCTTGGAAACTGGCTGTGCCGAATAGCGGGTCGCTCATCGCCATCTTCTGGCCGGGCAGATTCACTTTGGCGAAATCGTCAAATCCAATGGACTGCGGCTTGAAGTCGGCAGAACTGATCCAGACTCGGAGTCTTGGGGTAAGTCCAGTCCAATAGAATTCCTTATCCTTGAGCGTCGCCGGGATGATCGAGGCCTCAGGCGATTCGTAAGGAGCTAGAACGCCTTTTGCCTTCAATCGAAGCGTTTGCACGAACTCGCCGTTCCAGAACACGTCGCATCTCGGCTTTGCGGCTTCGGCGATCAGACGATTGGCAAGTCCTGTCGTTTTGGTGGCTTCAGCGTCATAGACTGGAAGCACCTTGATGCCCGATTTCTTTTCGAAAGCCTGCAAAACGGGTTCCGAGAACACCTGGTCGACCGAAGTGTAAACGACAACCTCAAGTTTCTTGTTTTCCGATGTGCCGGTTTCTTGCCGGGCGCATCCTGCCATGGTCAACAGTATTAGTGAAGCAACAACGACCTTACTCATGGATGCGGGTTCTCTCCCTTGCATATTTCGGACAGTGCTTTACCGTCCGGCTTTATCGAATAAATCCGGAATGGATATGCCTGCTTGTAATGCGCTTCGCGATAGCCGCAAAGCAATATCGACTTTCCATCGCGCGACCAAGATGGATCGGTGCAAACCATGTCATCCGGCGTGAGTCTCTTTCTTGTTTTGGTAGAAAGGTCAATTGTAAACAAAGCTGTATTCGGTTCGCCACCCATGGCAGCTTCAAACTTAGCCGTGCCTTTGACGGAGGAGGTATAGAGCATCAGGTTCGTGTCTGAAGGGCAGAAAGCAAACCGGCACAAGCTGTCGACGCTATTTGCCTTTCCAGTGATCAGCTTCACGCTCCAATTGGCGACAACCGATCCGCCCAGGCCAACTTGGTAGACCGTCGTTAGGTCATGGAAGAGAACCGACTTGCCGTCCGGAGCCCAGACAGGATTGAATATCCCGTTTGCGCCAGCCGGTACCGGAATTTTGGTGCTAGAGGTCTTAGCGATCAACCCGCCAGGCTCAAGATAATGCAGTTCTTCTTTCGATCCTTTCAATACCGAGAACAGAAGCTTGCCTTGTTTAGACCAGCTTAGGTTCCGCAATGGATACGATGACTTGAACAGCGTTCGTTTCGCTTTTTTGTCGGTTGAGATCGACACGATGGATTTCGTTTCGTCGTCGGATCCTGGCGAAAGATAGGCGACAGCTGTCCCGCTCGGGCTCAGAGTCGCGCTATTGCCTTTTGCTAGGGCGATCGGTTTGGCCGAACCGGAGGCAAAGTACATAACTTCTTGATCGCGAGTGAAAGCAAACGGAGTGTCTGCCGCTGATGTACCCAATGCCGAAAACAAAAGCAAGCTTACAAAGTTCATCCTCTTTCTCCAATTTCTTGCCGTATCATTCAGTTGAGTTTTGTTTCTTCGAAGGAATGATGAACTCCTTGTCGAAACCAACATTATCTTATCTGTATTGGTGTGACCTATGGCAACACGCTTTTGTGAAAATTGCGGCGCAGCCGTCAACGAAGGGAGTCAGTTCTGCGAGAGCTGCGGGGCAACGGTCGGTGCGCAAGCCGCTCAACCGCAGCAATCTGCACCTACACCAGCACCTGCGCCAGCACCGGCACCTGTCCCATCTCAACCTCAAGCGCCTCAAACAAACTACCAAGCGCAACCAGCGCAAAGCCAAGGTTTGCTGAACCAGAAGGTCTTGATCGGCGTAGTCGGCGTGGTCGCGGTCGCTGTCATCAGTTTTGGCGCTTGGCAGTTTCTTGGCAAGAAAGAACCTCCCAAGAAGGAGGATCAAACAGCGTCAGCAAGCCTGAAGCAAAACTCAGGCGCACCAGAGCCGACCGTAAAGGTAACCCAGGATGGCGATGCGTTTCTCGGAAGGTGGTTTCCTGAGGATACAACCGGAGCTGACACCTCAAATAATATGTTAACGTTCAGCCGCCAAGGATCAAAGATAGTAGGAGTGTCAACACAAGATCCAAACGGACGCGTCGAATTGGTTTCGGCAGCCGGTGCTAAGCTCTCAGGAGAATATATTGACTCGAAAGGCGATCGAACGCCGGTAACCGCCGAAATGCTAAGCGACGGCCAGAAGATGATCCTAACGCTGATGCCGCCAGCGAGCGAACCAGATACCGTCATTCTTTGGAAGGTCAAAGAAGGCGAAGCGCCGTCAGTGAAGGGCTTGTCGGAAGGGGGATCGGTTACTCCAGAGCCGGTAAATCAAGATAAGGCTGTCGAGATCGTAGCGGCGTTGCCTGAAGTTGACAAGTTTTGCAGACAACTCGACGTTGCTGGCAAGCGGGCTATGCTTGATCCTTCGGAGGAGGACTCGAACACCTGGATGGTCCATGTTTATGAGGTCGTTGACGACGGCGACGGCATGTCGCATACGGCAACTTTTGGGTGGTTCAAAGTCGACAAAAAGACCGGCAAAGTATCGCCAGGGATGGAGTGACGGTGAAAGAGACGGCATTCCCGCCAGCACCTCGATCTCGCGGCTTCATTGCCAGAGCCCTTGCCGTGTGGCCGGGAGTGGCTGTCGTGGTAGCAGTTGTGGCCATTGGTTTGGCAATGCGGTCTCCAGCACCCAAGACCGAACTCGCCCCCGCACCATCAGGCTGGACCCGATTCACCGAAACCGGCGCGAATATCTGCCTGGCAGTTCATGGCGGCGAGGTGTATGTCGGCGGAAAGACGGGCCTTTGGCGAATCAATCGCAAGTCAAATGATCCAGCCCAGAAAGTGATACTACCTGTAGATCCTATCCACATCAGAAGCCTGGAATACGCATCCGACGGCTCTCTCTGGATCGGACATTTGGATGGACTCATCGAGATGAAAGATGGGCAGTTTCGTCAGTGGTCGAAAAGTGACGGGCTACCAGGAAGCCGGGTGAACTGCATCCGAGAGATCCGCGGAAGGATGATCGCAGGGACGAGCGGCGGACTCGTTGAGCTCGTCGATGGAAAGTGGATGAAGCCCGCTTATGCCGACAAGCTAGCTTCAAAGGTTGTCAACGTGATCTGCCAAGGAGACGACGACGATATCTGGATCGGATCGAGTTCTGACCCGAAAGGCGGGCTCAACCGGGTTCGCGGCAACGATGTTCAAGTCTGGCGCGCGAAGGACGGCTTGCCGCATCCCTATGTCCAGGACATGTTGGCAGTTCCGGGACACTCGGTTTGGGTTGCTACAGGTCAATTCGAGGTCGGCGGAGTGGCGATTTTCGAAAACCAAGGAAAGAAGGCCGGGTTAGTCAAGACAATAAGCAAGCGAGACGGCCTAGCAGGCCAGAAAGCAAGATCGCTGAGCATTGACAGCTCTGGCGCTTTTTGGATCGGCTCGGAGAGCAATGGATTGGCTATAGACAATAAAGGCCGGTTTGGATTGTGGACAGTGAAAGGCGGCCTGCCGCACAACGAAATAACTGCCATCCGGTGCGATCAAGACGGCAATATGTGGCTGGCAACGTTAAATGGAGCGGTTCGAATCGACAAAGAAGCGGCGAACCGGATGAAGGAAGGGGAGAAGGCGGAGTGAATATTCAAACGCTGCGGCAACTGGAAGAGCACTATCGCGGGACGCGCCAGCTTTTCGATCAAAAGCAGATAACGCCAGAAGACTATCAATACCGCGTTAACCAACTCCGATATACCGATCCTCAAGGCATCACATGGCAGATATCAACGGATGGCCAGTGGTTGCGCTGGGATGGATCGCAGTGGTCGGAGGCTGATCCTTACGGCGACGCCTATGACAACGTCGCCGCCGAATACCAGAAACTGCAATCGTTGCGCCTGAGCAGCCAGATCGATGAACCAACCTATGCGACCAATATGGCCGGCTTGCGCGTCACTGAACCGACCGGCGAGCAATGGTCGATCCATCCCGAATCAGGCAAATGGGTCACTTGGAACGGCCAAATATGGGTCGAAGGAGAACCGCCGAGAAGGGCTGCCGACGGTTCATCGTCATCCGAGGAGTCTGAGTTCGTCGAATTCGAGAACGAGTACCGCAGATGCTACGTACAGCTTCAAGCCAACCAAAATGACCGTGCCGAGTTCGACCGCTGCGTGGACAAGTTGCGCTGCATGGACGAAAATGGCGTTTGGTGGCAGATATCGAAGGACACCGGCGGATGGATCACGTGGAACGGACAGCAGTGGATTCCCGGGCAGCCGCCGAGGGAAAAGGTCTCGGTAGACGGTCCTGCGCGAAAGTTCGCCGCCACAGTCAAGGAAAGCGCTAAAGAGGAGTTCAAGGCAACCGTTAAATCGATCCCGATGATGGTCGTCCGCATGATCATCACACGAGCGATCATGATGGTCACGAGCTATTACGGGGCCATGTATTTGCATGCTTATTGGCTTGGATATAAGAACGACGGTTTCCGCGACGACGGCGGGCCTTGGTGTCCCTGGCTTCAACTGACGCAGACAACGCAAGGCGATTCGTATGCCTATATCTGGGGCATCGGCGGCATGCTCCTGTCTTCAGTCGTTATCACTTTATTCAGCCGGCAGCCGCTTCGGAACTTGGGCGGCGCGATCAAAGCACCATTTGCTGTTCTGGCAAGCATCAAAGACAAAGGCATCTTCGGAATGGCGGCAATGGCCTTGGGGGCTGGCATAGCCCTTTTGATAGCAAGCAAATCAGGCATAAACCAGCAAGCTCATCTAAGCCTCGGCATTGGCCTCTTGTTCATGGGTGCCGGACGGCCTGGATATTATATCGCCCGGTTTTTCTCTGGCATCGTGCGCCGAGTGATGGCTCCTACGCTTAAGACTGCACGCGACAAGATACCTGTCGATCTTCGCGTAGTTCAATTAGCGTTCCTCGGCATTGCTCCTGGTTTCTACTTCGCATCGCGCCTCATTCAAAACACACCAGAACGAGCCGGCGAGAAAACGGCCATGATGGCCGGAATCGTCTTGATCGGTATTGGGCTTTTCTCGATCTTCGGCATGAAGAAGAAAAAGGCCGCACCCGGCACAATATGCACGATTCTGTTGTGCGGCATATTCGGTACGTTCTTAGCGATCCTCTTAGACCTCATTTTTGCTAAGAAGGTGCTTGCCGACGACGGCGGCCGTGACGAATTCACCGGCAACCCGGCGGACTACTGGAAGACAGAAGGTCGAAAGCTACTCGACGCCAGCAAGGGTGCAGCCGATGCCGCGGGAGCTGGAGCCGCAGCAGGAGGTGGCCTTAATCCTCCGAACGATCCGCCTGAAGATCCTTACACCACTTCGCTATGCCTTGACTCCTATTCGATGACGCTGACCCAATCGATGAATGAAGACGTTCGCGCTTGGGTGGTTGTATCCGGAAAGGATCCGGTCAAGTGCGCGAACTTGGAAGCAACCTATAATGCTCAAATCCAAATGACGGTGACCGGCAACATCACCGAATGGTTCTCGCCTGAGACTACGGCCGATGCGGGTGGAGCGACTTGCCGGTTTTATGTTGAGGTGCCTGAGGATCCCGACAAACGACGAGGACCGAATATCGCATACGTTGTGGCAACAGTGCAGGCTGGACCGCGCACGCTTTCCAAGAAGTGCCGCATCAACATGGAAGTCCAAGGCGACTACGCGCTGTCGATGGACGACGTTGTTAACGTGAAAGCCAACGAACCTGGCAAGGCCTATTATGCCTTTGTGCAGTGCAACGATCCGGCGCTCGATGGTTCGGAGCAGCTTGAGAAGTCGCGCGAACTAGCTCCGAAAATAAAGTTCGAACTGGCTGGAGAAGTCGCCAACTGGGTCGGCGGACCAGGAGAAGTTGCAGGCTACACAACGGCGGACGGCAAGGAAATCAAGGTTGAGGCAGTCGTGCCTGCGGACGATTTGAAGAAGGAGCCGCCCTTTACCGTTGAGGTTGAGGTGTCTTGCGAGTCTCGGGAGTTTGGGTCGTTGAGCAAAGGCGGCCGCATCGAAATCGAGCCTCCCGATTGGTTTGTTGAGCTCCAGCCGATCAAGGACAAGATGATGCTGGACTTCAAAGATGCCGCAAGCTTCCGAGTGAGGTTGATTCCTCTTGATGACTCAAAGATGCAGCTTTATGGCGGCGAGAACAACAACATGCTCAACGAATACTTGAGCATACGCGTGGAGGGTTCGAACGAGAAGTACGCCATCCTCGAAGAGAAGGAAACAGATGGAACTTGGCGGTTCTACGACGTCAAGTTTTCGGAAGCGTCATCCGGTGTTCAGGTAGAACCGTTCCTCGACATCGTTGCCGAAGCCAACCTGACTGGCAGGCAGGTGAACCAGAAGTTTCGAATCAATTTGGCTGCGAAGCCTACTTTCGTGTTCAAGGACAAATCGGTAAGCATTTGTGCCGGTGGAGATCCAGTCGATGTTCTGGGGCAGGTTAAGGACGGTGAAGGGTTCGAGTGGAGTTTGAGACTCGATATGTATGGCTTGGATGAAATCGAAAAGCCGGAAGAGCCCGAGATGGAAGAGGGCGAGAAATTTACAATTACCCTCAAAGCCGCTGAATCGGAAAATCCTGCATTACAGATCAAGACCGGCAAATTCAAGGTTGTCGCCGTCGCGCCAAAACCTGATTCAGATGAGGAGATCGAGACAGAACCTGTTGAACTCGAGATCAAGCTAGGGGCAATAGGATTAATTATCCAGCCATCGCCAGTTCGCTTGCCGTTTGATCCGGTAAAGGAAAAGGCGACCGAGTTTCGAGTGCGCGTTGTTAGCTATGACACTGAAACCAAGATCTTCAAAATGGACGTTAGCGCCATGCAGCTCCTGGAAATGGACGAGTGGGAGGAGGGAGATGATCCGAAAGGTCCCAACGTATTTAATGGCGCTGGCGTTCTTGTCAAGTTCGAACGGCAAGAGGGGGCAGGGCTAGATGCTGTTGCCATTTGGAGCGTCAAGCAGAAGATACAAGTACCGGCGATGCAAATCATTGACGCATTGATGCCGTTTACAGCACCTGGCGATTGGGGAGAACAGTCTGACAAATTCGAAAAATCTCACAAGTTTATCATTCCGGCCGATCCTTCTGCGATGCAAGCTGAGCGTATACGGATTGAGCAGGAAAACTGTAGGAAGACCCTAAAATACTTGCCCGATGGAGAACTAAAGACTCGGTTCTCTAAGGCCGTCGAATCGGACGCCAAAACACTTGGCGCAGAGGGCCTATTCCACCTACGGCACGAAATCTGGAACGCCGCTCAAGACGCCTTGATGAAGGAAGCGCAGAGCTATCTCGAAAGCGCTGAGTTCACCGATAAGATCATAACGGTCCTCGAGTGGACGAGTTATCTGGGCCAACTTATCGTGCAAGGCATGTCGTCGGTTATGGTGCCATTCCCAGGCGATATGGCTGTGAGTATGCTATACAATTCTGTTCCCGACTTGATTGGATCGGTATATGCTGGACAGTCAGCCAGCGATTGGTTCAAGAACTGGGCTAACGGAATCCTTGGCGGCGGAGTTGGCATGGTGGCCGACATGGCGATCGGCCAACTCGTCAACCTTGAGGACGACTTCTTGCGCTATCTAGCGATGTATAAGGATCCGAGGAAAGCAGGCCTATTCGCATCTGTCAAATACTTGTCTGCACGGATCATTCGATATCAGGCAATCAATAAGCCAGATGGAGAACCCTATTCTCTTAAGGAGACAATCATCAACTCTCTCCGCGATCTAGCTGAGGAGATAGTCACCTGTGGCATCAGCAAACACACGAAGACCGAAATGAAGGGGCCAGGACACGGCTATGACCCGAAGGACGGCCGCTCGTATCATGACGCTGACGGAAAGCCTGACCTATCGGGCATGCCCGCAAAGAACGTAAAAGCAGCTCAGGATATAGCCAAGAAGCACAACGTTGAGATCTACATCAGACCAACAAATCCTGCCTCGAAGAAACTCCTTGAGCAAGGCGCGCATCCGAAGCCTGAGTCGATCAAGTCCAAAACGATCAACGAAATTGACGTAAAGCTGGGACGTAAGCCTGGGGATGTAGGGAAAGTAGGATACTTCGATCCAGGTCCGAATCCGCCGCCGAAAGGGAATATGTCCGATGCCGACTATGCAAAGGTGAAAGAACGCTACGAACAGCGGAAGCAAGAATTCGTGGACAACCAAAAGGACATGGGAAAGTTGAAAGACAAGGGGGTGACTGTCACCGAAGATGGCGTCATCATCGCTAAAGACGGCAAACCTTACACTGGCGACCACGACATTTTCGACATCCGTGGACCGGATGGCAAACCCCTGACGAAAGAGCAGTACGACAAGGTGATGGCAGACCTGATGAAGCCGCCGTTTTCCGCGCAGCACAACGGCCACCGCCAATGGGACTACAGCAAGGCCGACAAGTATACGCCCCCGCCGCAGAAAGATCCAAAGACAGGCAAGTGGGTCCAGCCTAAATCGAAGTACAACAAGAATAAGGGGGTGGACGAAAAAATCAAGGACTCACACCAAGGCTGGACATCTAAAGGCGAAAAAGGCGAGGGTCTGATCAAGGTCGGAACGGATGGCGGTCTTTCTAATAAGTCCTTTGACGCGCACGGGAAAACGCTTGATAAAGGCGGCAGATTGACGCAAAGCGGGACATCCTCGATTCGGCACACTAACGAGGACCAGAAAAAGGAACTCGACGGTCCCGGTGGCATCAAGCCTAAACCGACGAGCAGACCGAGCGAAGGTACCAATAAGGGCAAGGACGGCAATCCATGAGCAAGATCTTGAATCCTGACGGCGCATTCAGCGAGGAGATACGGCGCAGGCTTTTAGCCGAGTATTTTGAGGCATATGACAAGCTTGTTGATGCGGATCTTGAGGGAAGAGACGACGACGAAGCCCAGCAGGCTGTTTCCAGGCTTTGGGATGAGTATCTTGCGGGGCTCCCGATTGTCGAAATCTCAAGGAATCCCTTCACGAATGAAGCATACGCCCATTCATTGGATGTCTATGGGCTTGATGGACTTTGGTGGAATGCAAGCAACCCTAATCGGCCGATCGAACCATTATCTGAGTACGTGCTGGCTTTCACGGGCTCGGTTGCCCTTGTTGATCCAATAGAAAACGTGCCGTTTGTATGCAAGCCTGGACCGGGTGTTCCATTTGTCGTGCCCAGGATTCTTGGACAAGAAGGCGTAAAGGCAGTTCTCAGTTCCGTGCCGATTGGAAAGCATCAAGGATTTGTTGTTTTATATTTCAGCCAGAACGAGCTGCGAACTCGCGAAGGCTTTGGAGATTGGGGTCGATCGATCGCCTTTTATGACAGTGACGATGTTGGTTTTGGATGGCAAGAGTGGATTCCCTCCCCGTCGGACATTGATTTCAACTTGTTGCCATGGATAGAAAACGGCAAGCTTCTATGGATTGCTCCCGGCGACGACTCCCTTACGCTGCTTTGTCAAACATATTGCCCCTACCTGTCTGTTGATGGCAACCGGTTCTGCCAGGTCGTTCAAGAGGGAGAAGTCTGGGAAGATCGGCTTTATGACGAGGCGGGTGATGCAGATGAATATGAAGCAGACGAGGGATTCGATCCAGAATCAACCGTCGAACCGGCAGAACAGACCCGTCAAGAAGCCGAAGCGCCGGCAACTAAGCCGGAGAGTGTGCCGCCAGTCTCGACCCCGCCAATTGCACAGCCTAAGTTCTGCAGGCAGTGCGGAGCTCAACTCAAACCAGCTGCTAAGTTCTGCCCCAAGTGCGGAGCGCCAACAAGCAAATAGAAAAACAGGCACTTGACATGCAAGTGCCTGTTTCTTTGGCGGCAGCGTTATGGTTTATTTGCTTCGCCGTCGTCGGGCGATCAGGGCTGCTGCACCAAGTCCTAGTCCGATCATCGTGGCTGGCTCGGGAACCGCGCGGACGTTGTCATAGATGACATAGGTCTTACTCGGGTCTGCGCTGACAGAAGCGAACATGTCCATATAACCGAGCATGATCGTTCCGCTGTTTACAGGCGAATCCGATATTGTGGCGATCAGCTTGCCGTTCATCGACCAGGTGACAATGTTGTTCTTCTGCTCGATGCGAACGGTCGTCCATGCCTTGCCTGGAGCGCCGGCTGTTTCATACGGCGGCACGGTGAATAGGGAGGTGTAGTATGCGATGGAGTTCTGCTGAGCGGTGCTGCCGGTGCCTGCAGCATATACGCCCGTCGATGCCGCATACTCGGTGGTTCCCTTATACGCGCGGTAGTCGCGAGACGCTCCGCCTTCGCCAGTCGTTGTAAACCAAACAGAACTCGAGGATGCAGAACCAGACCAGACATTGGCGTTGCCTGCTTGGTTTATTCCTGTTGAGAAGTTCTCAGTAGAACCGGTGCCGCCGCCTGCCGCACCGTTGTAGGACATATACATATCGAACTCGAGCCAATAGTCGCCCGAGAAGTTGGCATTCTTAAGAAATGCCGAAACTCCGGCCGTAGCTGCATTGACATCGTTAACCGACATGTAGAGGCCCTTCGTGGTGCCGCCGACAGAGTTCGGTGCGGACGCGATGCCTAACGATGAATAGTCGAAGGCAAAGTTGACGGTGTTATCTGCGTTCGAGGTGAACAGGTTCCAGTTGCCTGCAGATGTGCCGGCATCAAAGTCGTCGAAGAACCCGGCGAATGATGAACCGGCCAAACCGCATAGGGCAAGAGACGCTAAATAGAACTTCATGGAACTCTCCTTACAAAAACAATATCTACCTTTCATTTTACATGAGACCAGCATAGTCGTTGAGACCAAGAAAGGATTGACTGGTAAAAATACGAGTCCCGTTGCACCCTCGGTAACATACTAATAGGCCCATACCATCATTCGTTCGAGGTTTCCTCAAACTCCTCGGGCACTTTGACGGATGCCCGGATCGGTCGCGGTCGCGAAGGCAAGCCGCCCACAACCGCTTTTTCGCGAACATGAAGCTTTTCAGCTCGCTCATCGGCGCCGGGCGTGACCGGCCACAGAGTGTTCTCTGCCCAGTAGCTCTCAAGAAACTCGGACCAGACTTGCTCGTAAACCTTAATCGTCTGATCGGCAAGCAGATCCCAAGCAAACTCGTCGTCGATCCGCTTTCGAGCTTCCTGCTGGAGCTCTTGGGCGCGCAAAGGATCGCGAAGCACGTTGATGACGGCCCAAGCCAACGATTCAGGATTGCCCGAATAAGATAAGGTTCCGGTCTTGTCGTGCAAGACAACTTCGCTCAGACCGCCTGCATCGGACGCGACGACAGGAACTCCTGCCGCCATGCCTTCCAGAGCGACGATGCCAAACGGCTCGTAAAGCGAAGGGAACACAGCGACATCGGCAACGCGATATATCTGATGCAACGAACGGTTGGCCATGAAACCGGTGAAAAGAACCTTGTCGCTGAGTCCGTACCAATGCACAAAGCTTTGAAACTTATCGCGGCCTGCGCCTCCGCCAACGATCACAAACTTAGTATTCGGCTCTTGAGCTAGGATCACGCTGGCTGCGTTCAACAGAACCTGGATCCCTTTCTCGCGCACAAACCTGCCCACATAAACAACGATCTTTTCGTCCGGCAACGCATATTTTGCGCGACATTCAGCCTTCTCTCGCTCGGTCCATTCAAACTCGAACTTGGCTGCGTCGACACCGTTGTAAATGATGTCGATCTTGTCTGGTGGTACATTGAACAGCCGAGTCGCTTCGCCCTTCATGAACTCTGAGCAGACAATCACGCGCCAAGCTTCGTATGTCAGCCAGTATTCCTGTTCGTGAATGTAGCGCGAGGTGTCGTTGAAGATGCCTTGGTGGCGGCCGCTTTCCGTCGCATGAATCGTGGCGATAATCGGCAACTGGTATTCGTATTTAAGCTCTCTCGCGGCATCAAGAGATAGCCAGTCGTGCGCGTGGAATACCGTCGGCTGGCCGCCGGGACGCCAGTCTTCCAGGAGCTGCCTGACTCTTTTGTCGGTTGCGACATTAAGCAACTGGATTTCGTGGATAAAATCGTTCGGCTCCTCGTCGAGATGGACGCGGTGAATCTGGACGCCGCTGGGCTGAACCTCTTCATCAGGCGCAAGCGGAGTGGCCTTCGTGATGACGTGGACTTCGATTCCCTTTGCTTGAAGCTGTTGCGACAACTCGTAAACGTGAGGGCTAATTCCGCCGACGATTCGGGGCGGATACTCCCAAGAAAGCATCATCACGCGCATGTTAGGTTCATTTTGAACCAAACCGCCGCTCATTAGGTTGGCGTTAGGCAGTTTTCGGCGCATATTTGCACTCGACATGGCAAAATGAGACTGTTTATGTCACCTGTTGAACAGTTTATCCCTCGTCGCAAAACTCGATCTGTTCGTGTCGGATCCGTTTGGATGGGCAGCGCCCACCCCGTCTTGGTCCAATCGATGGTCAACGAAGAGACCAAAAATGTGGAAGGTTGCGTTGAGCAAATCATTGCTTTGCACCGTGTTGGCTGCGAGTTGGTTCGCGTGACGACTCCTACCCTCGGCGAGGCGCAGCTTCTCGGCGAGATTAAGGCGAAGGTGGCTGAAAGATACCAGCCGGTGCCGCTAACCGCCGATGTTCATCACCAGGGCACCTCGATTGCCGTCGAAGCCGCCAAATACGTCGACGAGATACGAATCAACCCCGGATTGTTCGTGTTCCGCAAGACGATCAACAAGCTGGAATACACGCCCGAGGAGCACGAGTCTGAGCGCAAAGCCATCGAGGAGTGCTTCGTGCCGGTCATCGAAGCCTGCAAGAAGCACGATATCGCCATGCGCGTCGGAGTGAACCACGGATCGCTGTCCGAGAGGATGCTGGTGACCTACGGCGATACGCCCGAAGGTCTGGTTGAAAGCGCTCTAGAGTATCTGCGGCTGTGCGCCAAATACGACTATCACAGCCTGAACATATCGGCCAAAGGTTCGCGCGTGCCGGCGATGGTGGCAACGAACCGACTTCTGGTTAGGAGGCTGGACGAAGAGGGAATGGATTACCCGATCCACCTTGGCGTGACCGAAGCAGGCGACGGCGACTATGCGCGAGTGAAGTCAACCTCCGGCATTGCCACGCTCCTGCTCGAAGGTATCGGCGACACGATTCGAGTTTCATTGTCCGAAGATCCGGTGAACGAGATTCCGGTTTGCTACGACATCCTTCAGTCGCTAGGCATGCGCAAGACGAAGGTGGAATACATCGCATGCCCGTCTTGCGGACGCACGAAGTTCAACTTGCAAACCGTTCTGCATGAGGTTAGGGAAGCCACTAAGCACTTGGTCGGGCTTGATATCGCCGTGATGGGATGCATCGTGAACGGACCGGGAGAAATGGCCGGAGCCGACTACGGCTATGTTGGCCAAGGCAACGGCAAAATCACGCTGTATCGGGGCAAGGAGATCGTGAGGAACACGGTGCCGCAAGAGCATGGCGTAAAAGCTCTGATTGAGCTGCTCAAGGCCGATGGGGTGTGGGCGGAACCCTAACGAACGGAATGGCGAAAGATCTGAGGTTTGAGTTCAGAATCGGAATGCTCGGATTTGGGGCTTCGATTGCCTGGTTTGGCGCTAAGGGTCTGTTCAGCGGTAGATTCTTGATCGAGGATTTCCAGAGGCCAGGCGGAGGAAGTTTTCCTGGTCAGACCTACGTTGATCTGCAGGGGCAACGAGCAACGTTAGTATCAGCCATCGTCTTGGTGGTTGGACTTTCGTTCATAGCGCTAGCGTTCTGCTTGCCTCTTCTTCGTAACGACGACGAAGAAAGGAAACCTGCACTGAAGATGAAGCATCATCGATCCGGAAAGCGAAGCAAGGCGAAGCGCCACTAGTGTTTGACAGCTTGTTGGTTCACAACCTTCTCAACATCATAGAAGCTGCTTGAACCGCCGATCAGGGTCTCCTTGCCGCCACGATTTCGTTCGACGGACATGTCAACGGTCACTTCACCTTGCGGCCAAAGCGGGCAATGCCCTTGCTTCACTTCAAATCGCTTGACCTTCCCATAGATATGCCTCAGCCACAGCATTTTCTGGACCATTTCAGGTTCATAGTCATAGCCGTTTGAGCGGTTGCTGCGAGTGAGTCGATCTTCTTTGTCCTTGGTGTATAGCTTGATGGCGACTTCCTTGATCCAATGGGCTCGCAATGAAGCAAAGCTGTAGGGGAACAGGCACAGTAGAGCGAGCGTTGTTAAAGAAAGACTACGCCTAACAAACGATCTGCTTCGACTTGGCATCAAATGCATTATAGCAAATGAGTCTATTGGCATCGAGAAGGCGAGCGGTGTTTGGTTTCTTCGCTCTTTACCTTCGATATACTAACGCCATGACTTCACAACCCGAACTCCTTTGGCCGAGCGGCGCTCCCGGCGCAATTGGCGATCGCCCCGAAGACAAGCCGACCATTACTCCATGCTTTGCTCCAGCCGAAAAGGCGACAGGCGCTGCAGTTGTCATCCTTCCCGGCGGAGGGTATGGCGGATTAGCGCCTCATGAAGGCACTGTCTATGCCGATTATCTGAACACGATTGGCATCCACGGATTCGTAGTCGAATACCGCCTAGGGCCGAACGGCTACAAGCACCCCTGCATGTGGCAAGACGCCACGCGAGCGATGCGGATGGTTCGCGCTCGGGCAAGGGAATGGGGTGTTGATCCGAACCGTGTCGGCATCATGGGCTCTTCGGCAGGCGGACACCTCGCCTCGACCGTTCTGACCCACTGGGATCAGGGCGATTCCACGAGCGACGACCTGGTCGAAAGGCAATCGTCGAGACCCGACTTAGGCATCCTATGCTATCCGGTCATCACGATGCGCTATCTGACGCACGGCGGTTCTCGTTTGAACCTCCTAGGAGAAGCGCCTTCAGCAGAGCTTGTGGACTACCTGTCCAGCGAGTTGCAGGTGGACTCTCAGACGCCGCCCTGCTTCCTGTTGCACACGTTCGAGGACCAAGCCGTGCCGGTCCTGAACTCGGTTAACTTCGCCAAGTCTCTTGCCAAGCACAGCGTCCCGTTCGAACTGCATGTGTATGAGCGCGGAGTCCATGGCATAGGCCTCGGATGCAATCCGTTCGACCCGAACTGTCTGCATCCCTGGGTCGGCGAGTTGGGCAGGTGGCTGGTTGAGAGGGGATTCGGGAAGTAGGGTACAGGGTTAAGGGTATTGGGTTCAGGTTCTAATTCGTTGTCTGACTCGTTCGACTGGTCAGACCGGTCCGACATGTCAGACAAGGGGGCCATACCATAGACCCTCTACCCTCCTAATGCTCCTTAAGGCTGACTTCGTCAATCGTCAGGCAAAGCACTGTCGTGTGCTCGATGGAAGACGGAGAGTATTCGTAACCAGACAACTCCTCTTGCCCGAGGAAGCGCGAATGCTGGCGCATCAGCACATCAAGGGTCTTTGCTTTGTGCTCAGGATCGACAATCTCGGCGACCGAGCCAAAGCCAACCAGACTCTTATAGGAAATGCTCCATTTACAAGCCGCATCCGCAGTCTTCAAGGAAGAAGAGAGCACAACCGTGAAACAAACCCGCGGATTTTCACGGAGCGTTGAGAGTTTGCGGCCGGATGAGGAGCCGTGGAAAAAGAGGCGCCCGTCAGCATATCCATAACTGACAGGCACTGCGTAGGGTTCATTGCCGAGGGCCATCGACAGCGTGCAAACCACAGCTGACCGTAGAGCTTCCTCGGCTTCACTAGAGATCATGAGACCTTCATCGGTTGGAGAAGCTGCTTCAAGTCCTCGGCTGACGATCTGGGCACGAGCGCGACAATCGTATCGCGAACCTCAAGCACGGTATCTCCATCAACCATCAGGCCGTGGTCGTCGCGCAGAACCCACACGATCATTGTCTGAGGCGGCAACGTAATATCGCGCACCCGCTTGTTAATAACGGGCGAACGCGAAGACAGCTGAACCTCAACCACTTCGACGTTTCCGCGGTTCAGAGCGCCGACTGGGAGCATCAGGTCGGGAGTGATTTGCTGCTCAATGAGCGAGTAAATGATGCCAGTCGCCGATACGGTGTCGTCAATGCCGATTTGGGCAAAGATTGCTTCATGCGACGGGTCGTTGATGCGTGCGACGACGCGGTCGACGTTCCAGACAACTTTTGCCATCTGGCAGACGATGAGGTTATCTTCGTCTTCGCCGGTGATCGCCACAACGACGTCGGCTCGACCGAAGCCAGCCTCTTTTTGCATCATCATCTCGCAGCCGTCGCCGAAAAAGACATTTTCTTCGCCGATTAGCGAACAAAGGCGCTGATACTGACGCGGGTCGCGCTCGACAACAAGTACTTCGTGTTCGCGGGTAAGAAGCCGTTTGGCCAGTTGAAGGCCCACATTTCCGCCGCCTACTAAAATCATATACATAGGCTAGATCTCCAACTCCTGGGGCAATTGGTTGTAGGTGTCGATCATCCCATAAGGTTCTTCATTAATCCAATCGCGCATCATGCCGGCGGTCAACGAACTAGGATTGATGCAGAAATATCCGAGCCTGCGATAAGCTTCCGCGCGGAGCGGATCAGCGACCTTGACGCAGACCTTGGGGACGCCATACTTGATCTTTACCAGTTGGGCGGCCATGAGGTTCGTGTTGTCGCCGCGAGTCAGCGCAAAAAACGCATCTGCGTTCTGAACTCCAGCCTTCTCGAGAACATCGTCGTCGAGTCCGCTCCCAATTACCAAGTTGCACTTGTGGTCTGTTCCCAAGCGCCTCAGCGCTTGCGGAACCTGTTCGATCACCGTGACATCGTGCCCCCGTGCGGCCAGTTGGAGGCTAAGTGTTGTTCCTGTACGGCCGCAACCAAAGATGATGACCTTCATACAGCAAGACAACTATACCTCTCTCTTCAAAGCCTCGTTCACATCGGCGGTGCTAAGCGGCCTATCGCCCGAACCGGTGATATAGAACGCCGCTGCGCCTCGCCCGGCCCATTGTCCGACCCGGGCCGACACGATATTCCAACCTTGCTTGGCGATTAAGCGGGACAGCCGATAAGCCATTCCGCGTCCTCTGGGAGTTCGAAATTCAATGATTCCGGGGGATCCTTCGTGGAACGTATACTGGTAATATTGCTGGTCCCGATCGGGGTCTTTTCCGCGCTGTTTCAAGATCTCTGACACTTCGAGCTCTTTTGACAAAACCTTAACGAGAGAAGCGCTCAGTTGGCGGGTTGTGGCATAGGGAACCGGCTTGCCTCCAAAACTGACCGAAAAGGTATCCAGCGCAACAGGCTTGTCTGTCTGGGTTGTGCTTGCGCGAATGCCGTGCACACTCAAGTCGAGGGCGTAAATGACGCCGAGGATCTTGCTGAGCAGGCCTGGCTCGTCAAGGCAGCAAACCGTCACATCAGTTGCTCCTAATTCAGGAGTCTGGAACACCTCGACAGTCGGTTTACCTTCGCGCGCTTTCTTTTCGAAGGCCATGTGTACCTTAACGAGCTCAGTTGGCGTGCTGAAAAGGTAGTTCGTTTGAAGGCTCTTAAGGAACTGCTCAATATCGGCATCGCTCACCGACTCATGCTTCAATTCACGCATCAGCCGCCGACGATAAAGAGCCGGATCTGGCTCTTGGGCGGCCGTTCCCTGAAGCAGAGCGCTGGTTCTTGTGTGAAGTTCCCGCAGGAAGCTCATCTGAGCTGGAGTCCACGCTTCTTCGGCCACGGCTCGTGTATCAGCATAGGTCAAGATGGTCAGCATATCGAGCCGATCTTGCGTTTCGACGATGTTTGCGAACTCGACGGCCGTGCTCGGATCGAAGACATCGCGCATCTTCGTGAACACCGACATCATCAAGTGGCTCCTCACAAGCCACGCCACTAATTCGGTTATCTCCTGCGCAAGTTGCCAACGTTGGCAGACCTCGCGCGCAAGTCTCTCGCTTATCTCCGGATGTTCCGGCTCGCTCTCAGGTTTTCCGACATCGTGCAGCAAGGCCGCGAGATAGAGAGCTTCTGCGTCGTGCAGCGAGTCTTTCAGGTCGCCAAGGAATGAACCTGCCTCGATCTGGTCAATAAACCGGACGACCCGCATGGTGTGCTCAAACACGGTGAACTGGTGGCTCGTGTCTGATGGCAGCATGTACCTGCAGCGCGTCAAGTCGGGGAGGATTCGCTCAAGCAAGCCGCAACGATCTAGGTTGCGAAGAGTCGGCTCTCCGGTGCCAAAGGCATAGAGAATCTCAGGGCCTTCGATGCCCGGTGTTGCTCCGGCGCGAATGTCAGAGACTTGAATGCCAAGCTGAGTGGCAAAAGCGATGCCGGCTGCCGCTTCGCTCAACTTAGTTGAACCAGATATCCTGGCCTCGCCACGGATGGCAAAACACACCTTCGGACAGCGGAAAACGAGCCTCAAGCAGCCTTTCTTTGGCATGCAAGAACTCGCGATGCAAGCTTTGCCCAGCCTCGACGACGCTGCTCATCCATGAGTACATGTCTGTGTCGATCCATTCGGCGATTTCGGCCTGACGCTGGCGTGTCAAAAGATCTTGTTTCTTCTTGCAAACATAGTGGAGCAAGTTCCTCGCGCGCAACACTCGGTCATAAGCTTTTGTATGCCGCGATGGCATTTCGCCGATAGCCACGCGAATCCAGTTGGCGCACTGGAAAGACCGAACGCCGCCAGCTCCTTCTTTCAAGTCAGGCTCGACGACAAAGGCAGTTGAATGCCGCTTTCTTAAGGCCGCCCTCGCGCTCGTTCACTTTGTTCAGGATGAATTCGCCGACAGCAAACGAATCCCAGTATTGCTCCATCAGGCTGTCGTAGGCTTCCGGTTGGCCTGCCACAAGCCTTGAATCGAGCAATCCGGTGCGCGTCTTGGCATCAAAGCCACTCGCGTCGTTGACTAAAGTGTAGGCATAGCCGACGTCCATGCGAAGGTAGGTGCCGAACGCCAGGTGCAGATCGTGGAAGAGTTCGCGAATGATTGAGTCCAATTCGGCGTGGGTCTCTTCGAGCGGAATGACGGTTAGGTCGACATCGGAATAGGGGGCCATCTCGCGCCTGCCGTATCCGCCGGTTGCAACGATCGAAAGGGAAGGCATCGACGAGTGGGAAGCTCGAATGCCGTCGAAGACCAATCTCACAACCCGGTCGGCAATATCGGTGTTTGCGAGGCACCATTCGAGGCCGTTCGGGTTCAACTTCAGCTTCTCAAGCAACCCGTTCCGTTCTTCTGTCAGATCAAGAACCGCGTTCAGCGTTCGCTCATTCATTGGTTGCCATATAGTATAACGGTTCCTTATCGAGGAGGGCGTTTCCTTTGGCGTAGAGCGACTGGTCAAGATGCACGGCAATGGGGCTGGAAATAACCGAAAGCAAAGCCGTTCCGACGAACAATCCTTTGCCGAGATCGCGCAAGCCGATCGCGAACACCCAAGGCGTCTTGAGCTTTCTTACGATGGCCCACGCAGGCGCGATCAAGACAAGCAAACCCAAGCAGGCAATTGCCAAAACTACCATGGCAATTGAACCTGCAGCGAATTCTTCCGGCGCTTGGATCACATAATTCGATATCTGTGAGGCTTCTGTCAAGCTAATAAAGAAAACACCGAGGATGGCGGTGAGCATCACGCCGACCATGATGATGCTGAACCTAAAGAACGGGCCAAGGTCTTCCGAAGGGCGCCTTCGTTCTTGGTTCGGCGCGAAGGTCGCAAAGGCAAAAGTGGCTGCAGCGGACAAGGCAAGAAGACTTAAGTGCAAATAAAAGTAGATCAGGGCAGCGACTGTAACGCCGATAACCGGCGCATAGGGAAGAGTTAAAACGCGCTGCAGAATCGGGTACCGAAGCATGAGTCCGCCGGCTATCCAAATGAAGACAGACAGGATCGATACTCCGAGCAAGCAGCTTGGAACTGTGGCGATCAATACTGAAGCGATCGCGTTCTGGCGCAAGTGCCCAGGTGCATCGACGCTGCCGATATAGTAGTTTCTGGCGTCATTTTCTTGATACTGCCGATAGACATATTCCGCCTCATCTGTCAGCCCGGAGTCGCGAAGTCTGTTCACCAGATTGATTCTCGCCAGCACGAGTGCTTTGTTAGACGGAACGGATTCCATGTGAGAAGGATAAGATGCCAACTCCATCATGTCTGCTCCGACCCTAAATATCGGAATCGAGCTTCCGTAATCGCGGATCAAACATCCGTTTGCAATCGTGGCAAACCGGATCCGCAGGTCTGCTGCAGTGTTCAAGTTGGTTCCAGCGACTATCGTCGTAGCCAAGCGAAGAAGCAATTGGGCTGAGTTATCGTCTTTGAACGCAGTCAGCGCATAAAGCGGCCAGCTTGACCGGTGTCCTGAAGCTTGTTCAATTTCCTCAATGACCTTATGCATCCGATCTGCCTGGTGGTCATTCCACTTTGGTTTCTTGGAAGCGGCAATCCAGCGCTGCAGAGCCTTTGTCCGGTTACCAAGGGCACTAAAGAAAACGGCCTCCATTTGGGTCCAGTAAGCGTTGTTCGGCTCGATTTGGCTTCCGATCTGAACGGCCTCGAGAAGATTTTGTAAATCGGCAACCGTCGGCTTCTTGCTAAACCTGATCTTGTGCGCGCCAGCATCTGCCCAGAGGCTGGCCTCTAGAGCTGTTCGGGGGCGAATGAGTACTTTTTGGTTCTCGGTTAACCAGCCTGATTTGGCGACAACCGGCTGGTTGGCCGCTTGCGTAAACAGGTATAGAGAATATGGCCTGGAGAGGTTGTTCCAAAGCAGAACGCCGATTGCGCCAAGCAGAGCGCCAACCATCGTTCTCATGAAACGCGTCATCCGCTATCTTCTGTTGCTGCTTTCCTCAACGATGTTTGGGAAAATCGGATCGATAGGGCTGATTCTTCTCGCTTCATGTCCGTTCAGATTAACCATCGGAAGTTGGGTTGATCTGGACACAAGTTGCAACGAAGCTAAAACCAGCAAAGCAGCAACAACGGCACCAATGAACGCAGGCGACCAGAACCGCACGCTATCTTGAACGGAATTGACGTGCCAGCGGCGAATCACTCGCTCGCTAAAATTAGGCGTCAACTCCGGCTCGATCATTGCGCCTCGGAGCATGCTAAGCGCCATTGCGCCTTGCCGCTCTTTGGCACGACAGTCTGTGCACCCGGAACGGTGCCCGTTCATAAAGTGTTGTTCATAGTCGCTAAGACAACGATCGCTTTGATCGTGCATTAGTCTTTCGAACTTACGGCATGACATCTTTATCATGTTAATCGCCAATCGCCTCGACCCAGAGTTTTCGGAACTTCTCCCGAGCGACGTGAAGGCGCGATCTGACTGTTCCCACCGGAACATGCATCGATTCGGCTACTTCTTCGTAACTGAGCTGTTCGATTTCGCGAAGGACAAGGGTCGTTCTAAGGTCGGGCGGCAACTGGTCAAGCAGTTTTTCTATAAGAACTCGGTTCTCGATATTGCGACTTTCTGCCGGTTCAGAGATCTCGAACTCGGCGGCTTCAGCTTTCTTGGCTCTCAGCCGATCCATGCAAAGCCGGACGCATATGCGATATACATACCCGGGGAACGATTTGTCGTCACGAAGGCGATAGAGCTCTCGGAACGCTTTAAGGAATGCTTCTTGGGCAACGTCTTCTGCTTCAAACCTGTCGCGAAGGATGTTCGCAGCGGTGTGTACCAGCCGCGCCCGATGCTTATCGATCATGACGCTAAGCGCCTCTTGATCGCCAGCCCGGCAACGTGCTATCCAGTACGACTCATCCGCCGCAGTTTGAACGACCGTCTTCGACCTCAGGTTCAAATCAACCATTGTATTAACCCCACCCTATTTGGTAAAGACCGAAAAGGCCCATCGAAAAAGTTCGAGCTTGCTCTCAGTTTAGCAGTTTTTGTGCCGCAGCGGTACACTCTAGGCAAAGATGGCTACCGTTCCTCTGCCAATCCTCGCACTAGCAGCTGTTCTCAGCGGCGGCCAACAGGTCAAGCAGGTCGATGATAAGTTGCGCGTTGAGTTCCAAGAGCAGAAAGCCGATCTCGTTCGAGGCACCACCCTATACTCAGGAAACGTCATTGCTTCGTTCGGCAAATCCGTATTGCATTCCGACGTTCTTGAGCTTTCAATGAACGAAGAAGAATCGAGAGGACGCGCCGAAGGCCATATCATCCTGGACGATCCTGACGGCGCGATGACCGCCGATAAACTCGAGTTCGACTGGAAAAACGACACCGGCGAGGCAAAAGATGTCGTTATCAAAAGCTATCGCGTGACGATTCGTGCGAAGAACCTGAAGATCAGACCGGGAAACTGGACCTTTACCAACGTTTCCGTTACGACTTGCGACCGCGACGTCCCTGTTTATCTCGTCGTCGCGCCGAGGATTGACGTTCAGCCCGGCCGCAGAGCCATCGTTCGCAATGTAGAACTCCAGATTCTTGGTTCTAGCCTCATTCGCATTCCCTATTTGAGGCAATCGCTCGATACCCGTGTGACCGAACTTACTCCTCCGCGAATGAACTTCGACGAGGAGGGGTAAAGCAAGCGCTTCTTGGTCGAACAGCTTCTTTGTGTCAGACAATACCGTATTAGGTGCGACTGCTAAGCTTGCGGACGGCTTGTATCCGAAGTACGGTTTAGCGATCACCCATAGCTTCATCGGCACCGAGAGCGTTTCGGGATCGTTCCTTCCAGAACCTGAACTGAGCGATTCTACCAAACACAGCTTTTTTGAAAGCGTTACGGTCTCAGATCCTATGGCCGAGAAGCAATATCTTGGCAGACCGAGGAACGCTTTGACCGTCGGCACATTCTGGAACCAAAGAACTCCCGGAAGACTTGTCAATAACACCTTGAATAAACCGGTCGAAGCGGTTTACCAACTAAGCGGAGGAAGCAAAGGTTTCGATGCCATGGGCCAGATGCGGCTTCACAACATCGGTCGGGTGGAAGAAGGTACGTTCGAACGAGCGCTGGCGTCGGCTTCAGTTTCCTTGCCTCGCTTCGAGTTAGGCCGCGGACTAGCGACAATGGCTAGGTTTTCTGGCTCGGCTTATCTAAACCCAGATGACGAGTATGGTTGGGGGCAAGCGCAACTAGGCCTTGTCTATTCGCCGTTGCAGGATGTATTCCTTGGGGGGGCCTATGCTGTTGCCGACGAATTTGGCAACCCCTTGTTCGAGTCAGACAGACCATACAGCAAGTCCTCATTAAACCTTAGGTTTCAGTGGGGTATTGGACCAACGAAGTTCGCTTTCCTTGCCAAATATGACTTCAACCAGAAGCGATGGTATGACGACGAGTTCTCATTTTCTCAAGTCGTTGGGTGTTTCGAGCCTTATGTGGTGTGGAGGAGGTTCCCGAACGAGGTGTCGTTCGGGATAGGCTTTAGACTAGACGATTTCTTCGACATGCTGTCGAAGAGGCAGCAAGCTAAGTAATCCTAACCTGCTTTCACTTGAGCGTTCGCTTCGTAAAGCGTACATGAGACGATCCGATCGAGGCGGATATCGCCGGCTCCTGTTATAAGGCTTGGCCCGTAAAGGGGAACGAAGGTCACCTCAAAGACTGGGGTGATGGCTGTCAGTTCATTGCCTAAACGATCGTGCCAAGTTAAATCGACTGTTTTGTCGGTAAAGAGCCGTGCCTCAGATATCTCCATGCGCCATACCTCAACCATTGTTTTCCGCATCGCGCATATTAGAAAGCAGGCAATTGTGATGGAAACCGCAACGCACGATATGCCCAATTCATTGAACTAGCAATCCACTTAGGTTCATACTGTAAACACAATGTCGTATAAGCTTGACGAATCCAAATGCCGAAACCTAGAGCTTAGCTCATCTAGAGAATGGATTCTAACGAATGGATTGGGCGGCTATGCGATGGGAACGGTCAGCGGCATCAACTCCCGCAAGTACCACGGCCTACTGGTTGCGGCGCATAACTCGCCTGTCGATAGAATCGTATTACTCAGCGCGATTGACGTGTTCGTGCAATGCGAAGGCAATCCGATTGGACTAAGCACGAACCAATACGTCGATACCATCTATCCGAGCGGCTATCAGTACATCGAGAGCTTCAAATCAGGCGATTCTGTTTGCTGGAGGTACCGTTGCGCCGGAATGGTCCTTGAAAAGCACGTCAAGCTGCACGACGGAGCGAATGCGGCTACGATTCAATTCACAAATGTTGGCGACAAGCCTTTGCGTCTGAAGCTCAATCCTCTCGTGTGCCACAAGCCGTACCACGAAAACTTCAGGCACGATCCGAGTTATCCGGAATTCTTGACTTATCCGCCGAATCAAACCGTTGTCGAGAATCTAGACCTAAAGCTTGTGCTCTATCATGAAGGTGCTCAACGTACCGACCACCAAGGCTGGTACTACCGGTTCCAACATACATTAGATGCTAAGAGAGGCCTTCCGCCGACGGACGATTTGTTCTGTCCTTGCGAGCTTCTCTACGAACTCATGCCTTCGGATAGCGCTGTCCTTACCGCTTCGGTAGGCGACCTTGCGAAGCCTTGCCGAATCGACGATATTGACACGGCCAGCCACGCTAAGGTTGGCGAACTTCTGAGGGATGCTACCAAGCACTTCTTGGTCAAATCGAATAAACGAAGTACGATAATCGCTGGTTATCCCTGGTTTGGCGACTGGGGCAGAGACACCATGATTTCGTTGCCGGGCATATGCTTGGCTACCGGCCAAACGGCTGTTGCTCGGCAGATTTTGTCCGACTATGCCGGCCAAATGCGCCAAGGGCTCATTCCTAACCGGTTCGTGGAGCAAGGCGATGAGCCGGTTTACAACACAGTTGACGCGACTCTCTGGTTCGTTAACAGCGCTTGGCTGACTCTCGAAGCAGAATGGAACGAGAAGTTCGCTGCGAAAATGTTGAAAGCCTTCGACGCGATCTTCAAATGGCATGTAAAGGGAACCCTTTTCGGTATAAAGGTTGATCCGAACGACGGCCTGCTTAGCCAAGGAGAGGAAGGCGTTCAGCTAACATGGATGGATGCCAAGGTCGGCTCCTGGGTTGTGACTCCTCGCTACGGAAAGCCGGTCGAAATTAACGGTCTTTGGATCAACGCTCTACGGATTATGGAAAGACTGGCTGAGAAGCTCGGGAAGCCGTCAGATGCCTATCGCCAAGCTGCCGAGAAAGCGGAAGCGAGCTTCGATGATCGTTTCTTCGATTCCGCGCTGGGTTTCTACAGAGACACCGTCGATCCAGTAGACGCATCTTTAAGGCCGAATCAGCTCATCGCTATGTCGTTGCCGTTCGGTCCGGCCGTTGGCGATCATGCCGAGTCGGCATTCCATGTTATCAGTCAAGAGTTGCTGACCCCGATGGGAATTCGTACGCTAAGCCCGCACGATCCGAACTATAAAGGGAAATTCGTCGGCCAACTTGAGGACCTCGATGCGGCCTACCATCAGGGGACCGTATGGCCGTGGCTCTTAGGGCCGTATGTGAGTGCAATGGTAAGGCTCCGAAGCGATCGGCAAGAAGCAAAACGGATTCTTAAAAGCGCTCGCGAGATGCTAGGTGAGTATGGTATTGGCGGCATCGCCGAAGTTTACGATGGCGACGAGCCGCAGAACCCAGGAGGATGCCCGTGGCAAGCATGGAGTGCTGCCGAGTTCTATCGAACGTGGTCTGAGTTTTCCGGGGAATAAGATGAAGCGAATAGGGCTTGTTATTGGTCTTGTTTTGACGTTGGTTTGCGCTGGTTGCAAGCCGTCTGATCCGATGCCCGGCAAATGGAAGCTATACATCGCGGGCGAATCTCAGATTCCTATTGGCGGCAACGCTGAGTTCAAATCCGACAAGACTTGCGAGATTCGGACCTCATTCGGCATGGATAAGTGGTCGTTCAAAGGAACCTATTCAATCGATGGGAAGACACTAAGAATTGACGGAGAGATGGAAGAGAAAGCTCCTGCGGTTCATAGCAGCAAAGGTCCGGAGAATCGACCGGCGATTGATAGAAAAGAAAAACTCGTTGCAACAGGGACCCTTTCTGACGACTTCAAGACTTTCCGGATAGACGGCAAGAACTTTCAAAAGGAATAGGCCGTTCAGGTTATTTGAGTAGGTAAGGAGCGGCATCGCTTAGATCCATCAGGACGTCTTACGTCTTACGGCCTACGACTCTCATCTCCTGTCCCGATCTCAAAATTCTTGCGTCTTTTCTCAGGTTTCATCCGTCACAATGAGAGCAGGGACGACGTCCCTTTGTTTCTTTCTGGGCTATGTGCGAGCGTTTCGTTCACATCCACAACCACACCGAGTACAGTCTTCTCGACGGCGCCAACCGCATTCCTGCGATGGTTTCTCAAGCCAAAGAGATGGGCATGGAGGCACTCGCGATCACCGATCATGGCGTCATGTTCGGCGTTATGGAGTTTTTCTATGAGTGCGAGAAGAAGAAGATTAAACCGATACTCGGGGTGGAAGCGTACATGGCTCCGGGCGGCATCCACAAACGGACGAGCAGAGAAGAGAAGGATTCATTCCACCTGCTCCTCCTAGCGAAAGACCTTGAAGGCTATCGCAACCTATGCAAGCTCAGCACTATAGCCGCCCTAGAGGGTTATTACAAACGCCCGCGCATAGATCACGACATTCTGAAGGCGCATAGCAAAGGATTGATCGGCACCAGCGCATGCCTCGGTAGCGAGATCTGCCAGGCTTTGCTAAATGGGGATTACGACAAGGCCCAATACACCGCCGGATTCTATAAAGAAGTCTTCGGCGACGGCAATTTCTTCATCGAGCTTCAAGACCACAACTTGAGGGAGCAAGCAGAGGTCAAAGACGGCCTCCTGAAGATTGCGAAAGAACTCAAGCTGCCGACCATCGCCACCAACGACGCCCATTACCTATGCAAAGGCGACTCCAAGCCGCACGACGTTTTGCTCTGCATTCAGACCGGCGCAAAGGTGGATGAGGAAAAACGATGGCGGTTCGAAACCGACGAGTTCTATCTTAAGTCGCCGGAGGAGATGCGCGAGCGATTCAACGATACTCCAGAAGCACTCGATAACACGGCAATGATCGCCGACATGTGCAATGTCGAACTCGGCAAATCCCGCGCAGCGATGCCCGACCCCGACTTGCCTGATGGCGAAACGCCTGTCACTTATCTTCGCAAATTAGCCGAGAATGGCCTCAAAGACCGCATTAAGAACGCCGACGAACGGTCCTTTGAACGGTTGAATTACGAACTCGGCGTCATTCAGAAAACCGGTTTCGATGCCTATTTCTTGCTGGTTCGCGAATTCGCCAAATACACCCGCGACCAAGGCATCTTTTTCGGCGCACGCGGTTCGGCTGCCGGCTCGCTGGTCTCCTATTGCCTTGGCATTACCGATGTCGATCCGATCGAATACGATCTGACGTTCGAGCGGTTCCTCAATATCGAGCGCATCTCAATGCCCGATATCGACATGGACTTCGAAGACGCGCGCCGTGCTGAAGTCATCGAATGGGTCACCCAGAAATACGGAAAAGAACACGTCGCTCAGATCGTCACTTTCGGAACTCTTGGCGCAAAGGCCGCCATCAAAGACACCGGCCGCGTCATGGGCTATTCGCCGATGGAGACCGACAAAATCTGCAAGACGATCCCGAACACTCCCGGCATCACCATCAACAAAGCACTGAAGGAAGTTGCCGAATTTAGGCATATGGTCGAGGCAGATCCGAGAGTCAGCCAGTTAGTCGACATGGCCAAGCAAGTCGAAGGCACGGCCCGACACTGCGGAGTTCACGCAGCCGGCATTGTCATCGCCAAAGACCCGCTGGTTGAGTATGTACCTCTCTATAGAGGCAATGAAGGCCAGCCGATTACCGCCTATGAGATGAAGATCCTAGAGAAGATCGGCCTTCTCAAGATGGACTTCCTCGGCCTTTCTAACCTGACCGTCTTAGCCCGTTGCACCGAGTCCGTTAAGAGAACGAGGGGTAAGGTTATTGATGTCTGGGCATTGCCGCTCGACGACGAGAAGACGTATAAGATGCTCGGGCAAGGCGAGACCGTCGGAGTGTTCCAGCTTGAATCGGGCGGCATGCGCCGGAACATCATCGAACTCAAGCCGAAGAGCGTACGCGAACTCGCCGCTATGGTTGCGCTCTATCGGCCCGGCCCGATGGAGCACATCCAGCGCTATCTGGACTATAAATGGGGAAGGCAAACGCCGTCCTATTTGGACCCGCGGATGGAGCCGATCCTAGAGGAAACCTTCGGCGTCATCGTTTATCAGGACCAGGTTCTCAAACTGGTCCAAGCGCTTGCCGGATTTAGCCTAGGCAAAGCCGACATTCTGCGCCGCGCGATGGGAAAGAAAGATATGGAAGGCATGAAGAAGATGCGTTCCGAGTTCATGGAAGGAACAGAAGCCAATGGAATAGGCGCTGATGCTGCAGAGCAAGTTTGGGAAATGTTGCTCCCGTTTGCCGGTTACGCTTTCAACAAAGCCCACGCGGTTTGCTATGCGATGGTCGCTTATCAGACCGCGTATCTGAAGGCGCACTATCCAGTTGAATACTTTGCAGCGCTTCTCGCTGTTTACCAATCCAAAGAAGACAAAGTCGTCACGTTCATCGAAGAGGCGCGCAAGCATAAAATACAAGTGCTTCCGCCATCGGTCAACGAGTCGGAGATGGACTTCTGCATCGACGGCAAGAACATTCGGTTCGGTCTCGCGGCGATCAAGGGCGTTGGCGGAGGCATCACCGAAGCCATCATCAACGACCGAGAAGAGAACGGCGCCTATAAGCACATCTATGAGTTCTGCGAGAGGATTAAACCACACGGCTTGAACCGAACGGCGGTTGAGGCACTCGTCAAGGCTGGCGCTCTCGATTGCATCGACAAGAACCGGCGCAAGCTGCTGACCTATGTCGATGCCGCCTTGGCGTTTGCCGACTCGGCGAACAAGGATCGCCTGGTTGGTCAAGATTCATTGTTTGGCGACGGCTCCGATACCCAATCGATGCCTGCTTATCCGGTCCTGCCGGAATGCGAGCAGATGGGCCGCGGCGAGATCCTTGCGACCGAGAAAGAAGTGATGGGCATTTATCTATCTGACCACCCTCTGCGGGGAATGGAGCGGTCGGTGAACCAATGCGCCACGCACACTTGCGCTTCGATCGTGGATTTGAACGAGAGCGTTACGGTGACCTTGGCAGGCGTTATAGCCAACGTCAAGAAGATCGTTACTAAGTCGCGAGGCGAGAAAATGGCCGTCGTGACGCTTGAAGACTTCTCTGGCCAAGCGCTCGTCACCGTGTTTCCGGCGACCTATGCAAAGTTCGGCGAGATGCTAAACAAGGACACTGTCGTTAAGATGACCGGCGCGATTATGCACCGCGAACGCGCGGGCAACCCAGAGAAGACCATCGAAGTTAGGCTCGAGGACGTCTCGCCGCTCGAACCGACGCTTGATCTCAACGGCCACAACCAAGAAACCGAGCGCGGCATCATCGAAATCTGTTTCGGCAAAGCGACCGAGATACAGATGCGAGAACTGAAGAAACTGATTGACACGAACTCGGGCGACTTCGAGGTGTGCATTCAAATAAGGCCTAAGGAGAGCTACTTGCCCGTTTATACAGGCAAGTGTGTGGAACCTTCGCCTGGCTTCATTAGCGCTGTCCAGCAGTGCATCGAAGATGCGGAAGTGGTCATCAAAGCACCCGATTCCGGTTCCATCGAATATGACGATCCCGTTTTAGCCGAAAGCGCATAGAGCTAAGCCGGTATCATGTACCAGTGAAGCGTCTTATCCTCGCCCTTTTGGTGGGCATTCTCTCAATAGCAGCATTTTGCCAAGACAACCTTAAGGTGGAGCAGCTTGGGCTGGCATATATCACAGCCGATAAGGTTCAAACCGAGCTGAAATTGACGTCAGCACAGAAGAACTTGGTGAAAACCGAGTTCCAGAAATACTTGGCTCAAGCACAGAAGATTCTGGCTGGCGTCACCAGAGAGAATGAGAAAGAACGTAAGTCTCAGTTAAAGAATGTTCAAGACAAGGTAGCGGCCAAGCTATTAGGCCAACTAACTCCACCCCAAACGCTTCGGCTTCGGCAGCTCGTTCTGCAGATCAAAGGAAGCTGGGCGATCCTCGTGCCGGAGGTCAAAAAGTCGCTAAAGGTTACACCCGAGCAAGAGAAGCAAATACGAGGCTACCAGAAGGAAGTTGTCGATAAAGTGACTGCGCTTGAAAATCAGCGAAGGCAGCAACTAAGTCTTATACCCCGGCCTTCGAATACGAAGGACGAAGCTGCCATCAACGCCTATAAGCAAAAGATCGAGGCGCAGATTGCTTCCTTCCGAAAAACCGATGTCGCAACGATCTCAGGCTATGAAAACGACGGCAAGGTTAAAGCGCTTAACGTCCTCACCGCGACGCAACGCAAAGCATGGGTTGCCATGCTTGGGCCGAAGTGGAACTCGAAGTAGGTTTGTTCAGCCAACCTGGCTCGTAGGCTCGGATGAATCGCTCCAAGGCGAGGGCGACGTCTTCCGCAAACTTCGGCTTTCCCTCGGCATTGCGGAACTCGATGCCCAGTTCGCACTGAATGGCGTCAATCCCGTTCGGGTTGTGGCTGCCCATCGAGTCGGTGATGAAGCCGCCGTCAAACTTCGTCTCTGCTTGTTCTTTCGCGTTGTTGGCAGGGCTTATCTTCCAGCCAAGCTGAGCTAGCCCGCCGAGAAAACTGTTCGGACCGGTTAGTCCTTCTACGCCGTGCTTCTTGAGAAGTTCGGTTACCGACTTCAATTGCTTCGTCCCGCGCATCAGCGAATCGCGCATCGAGCCTTGGGCGTGGATATCAAGAACCAATCCGGACCTCCATTGTTTCTTGATTTCGTCGGCCGCCTGGTGAAGGGCTAGGTGGTAGGCGCGGTGAATGGCCAGTCCTTCGGGCGACTCCGTGCCGTTCGCTTCGTCGCGGTTGACATCGGCCATCTTGCGGCTGAAGTCGGCGATGACGACATAAGGATGCCTGCCAAGCTTATTGACAATTTCTTCTTCGATGGCTAGCGTCGTCGATTTGGTGTAGCCGTCCAGCGTAGTGACGAACTTCTCGATGTTGGGCCCGCCTCTGCGCTCGGGGACGCCAGGAACCATCTTTTGGCCTCCGTGCGGAGCAGATAGGATAATCGGGCAGTCGCCTTTGCGGATGATGATGTATTCCGATGGGGTAAAGGTTTGTCCAATCAGCAGGAGGGCGACTATCGTCATGTGGTTTGGATTATAACCCAGCCGCATTCCGTATAGTTAAACAAAAACCGGTCGCCGAAGCTGAGCCAAATCCGGCTATGCTCTATAATGAATCTAGTACGATGGAGACCGAAGCAGATAGATGGTTCTGGCTTTTCTTGATTGCCATATTCGCAGGATTTCTGGCGTCGGGTTGCTACATTTCAAGGCGTAAGAAACAGTTTGAAGACCATCCTAATCTCGCCGATTTCGTTGTCGGAACCGTTGGTATAGGCGTATCTCTCATCTTGGTGTTGGTTACCATTCGCTTGATGGCTGTAGGTCGGATAGCCTTTTCGGCAATCAGTGCGTTTGGGTTCTCCTATGTGGGTTATATCGCCGGTTATCGATTCTTTCATTGGCTATGGATGGTTGTTCGTGAGATATTCGTACGACTCGAAACGCATTGATTGCGCTTTGATTTTGATTGAGCAAATGGCATAGCGAGCCAATGGCCTTATCTGGACCTATCGAAGGCAACAGCGTAATCCTATTTATTATTTCCCTCCCACTTTCGCAAGGTGGAAGGCAAAGGTACTGACTCGATGTATCTGGAAAGTCGAAGGATTGATTCTATATATTCCCAAAGCGATGCGATAGTGAGTAAATGGGATGCTTTGCTGTGCTACCCTCCACGTTCGCAGAGGCTGTTGCATTGTGTTATATGGGAGGCGAGCATAGGTATCGCCGGACGCTGGCCGGCAAATGGAACCGCCCAGATTGAACCTAAATTGATCAGCAGGCAGCCGCAGGGACAAGGCATCCCGTGGCTACGGTTCTGCTTATACACACAATGCAACAGCCTCTGCGAACGTGGAGGGATAAAGAAAACTGACGTGGCGACGATCTCCAGCTATGAGAATGACTGCAAGGCCAAAGCCCTCAAGGTGCTTACTGAACCGCAGCGTAAAGCTTGGGTTGCCATGCTTGGACCGAAGTGGAACGCAAAGTAGGCGGCATCTGCTCATGCAACTCCGACCCGACATCGAAGTCTTCGGCGCTCGGGTATAGGGGGCAAGCCGACGGGAACGCCAGCTATCGTAGTTAGCGAGCTTCAGTCAAGGTAATGAGAGCGCTATTTTGTACCGCAACTAGGTCGTCAGAGGTCGAACGCTATACTCGTAACTGTCATGCTGAGCGGAGCGAAGCATCTGACTGTAGGTCCCTTTTGCCGCTACGATCAAGCAAAAAGTCCAGTCAGATCCTTCGGTTCCCTCAGGATGACACGTGGGATGTTACGCGAAGCTATATTTGCCGTGTCGCATCGTAAGAGTAATCGAATGAACACACCTTCACGGTCTATCTTTGTAGAATCCGCCCAATACTTTACCATCGCCGGCATCAATCCAGATCTCTTCATTGCGCGGATACCGGAGCCGCCATGCCAACCTCAACTTCAGCACAACCGGAAAGCCGTAGTCCAAACCTCTGAAGCGACCATTGGGACAGACATACTCAAGCGCAGAAGGGAATAGATTCGGCCGAGGGATGCTGCCGTCTTGGAATGCAAGTTCATTAGGTCGGTACTTCCCGACTTGATATTTACTTGCTATCGGTTCAGCTGTCGCTTTGGCTTGGTTAAATGTTAAGGTTGCGATGTGAGACTCGACCTCATACTTGCGCGGATAAGACTGAGTTATACAAGAGAGTATGCCGCTTGGTATCTCGAAAAACAGTGCGCATTCTTCGAAGGCTCTTACGCTAAAGCCAAAAGGCATTGGATCAAACGAAATCCTTACTGTCCACCGATCGTGTTCCTTGCCAAAATCCACAATACTAGATAATTTATAGGACTTCGGTAGGCCTGATAGTTTGTATAAAGCCAAAGCATGCTTGCTCAGGCTCGAATTATCTCTGATGTCTATATTCGAATGAAGACGTGACTTAGTGCTAAGCTCGATCATCTCATTCCGAACCCCTAACATGCTAATACTGTTGGTCTTTAACGCATAAGTAATCTCAACATAAGGAGAGAAATCTACTAGATATGACAAAGTGTCGCTATTCTTTAGACAAACCTTTATTGTTGCATCATGTGGGATGTTGATTCCGAGCTTCTTGAGCAGCATTTGGCTTTTTTGTACTACCCGCTTCTCCTTGTCGTCTCGAGGAACAAACGGTTTGTATTTTAATCCCACATGAAATTGGGCCCAAGAACCACCCTTGCCTATCTTCTCGCCGCGTAAAGGTCCTTGAGCTATTGTGAAACTGCTCACCTTTATTGTTAGCGAGAATGCCAACAGTATTTTACAGATAAGGTATCCGTTCATATTTCGTAACTTCTTGACTATCTATATAGGTTTGACCCGATCGGTATAACCGGTAGCCGCAACCGTTCCGTTTTTGTAGGGAATCATGCTGCCATCACTCCCCGTGCGGGTGGCTGGCGGCCATCTGCTCATAGGCGTGCCATCTCGCTGCAACGTCCTTCTTCGCTAGCTCCAGCAGGTACGATGCCGCCTCAGGATCGGACTGCTTAAGAATCCGGTACCGGTTCTCGCTGTAAATGTAGTCCTCAAGCGGGATCGACGGCGGGCGGCTGTCGAGCTGGAACGGATTTTCGCCTTGATCGGCGCGGCGCGGGTCGAAGCGATATAAAGGCCAGTGGCCCGAATCGACAGCTAATTTCTGCTGGTTCAGACCCTTCACCATGTCGATGCCGTGCGCAATGCAGTGGCTGTAGCAGATGAGCAGGGAAGGACCCGGATACGATTCTGCCTCGATGAACGCCTTGACAGTCTGCGAGTCGTTTGCGCCGAACGCCACTTGGGCTACGTAAACCGTGCCGTAAGTGATGGCCATGCGGCCAAGGTCCTTCTTTGGAGACGGCTTTCCACCAGCCGTGAACTTAGCGACTGATCCACGCGGAGAAGCTTTTGACGATTGTCCGCCGGTGTTCGAATAAACCTCAGTGTCAAAGACCAACAGGTTCAAGTTCTCCCCACTGGCGATGACGTGGTCGAGGCCGCCGAAGCCGATGTCATAAGCCCAGCCGTCGCCGCCGAGGATCCAAACCGACTTCTCGATTAGCTTGTCGGCAAGGTCGTTGAGTTCGCGCGCATCGTGGTTGTCGATGCCCTTGATAACATCGCGCAAAGCCAGAACGGCCGCTCGCTGGTCGTCAACGGCAACTTCGCCGGTTAGCTTCTCAGCCAAATCAGAAGGGATGCGACCCGAAAGACGCATGATCAACTCCTTGGCTCGCATGGCCTGCTGGTCGTAGCCCAAACGGTAGCCCATGCCGAACTCGGCGTTATCTTCAAAAAGCGAGCTGCAGAACGCCGGTCCGCGACCGTTGGCATCGACGGTATAGGGGTTGGTCGGGAGCATGCTGCCCCAGACGCTCGAACATCCTGCGGCGTTGGCGATGATCGTTCGGTCGCCGAAGAGCTGGGTCATCAGCTTGGCGTAGGGCGTCTCTCCGCAGCCGGCGCATGCGCCCGAGAACTCGATGAGGGGCCTCAAGAGTTGAATGTTTTTAACCGAGTTGAACCGAACAGCGCTATGGTGCGGCTCAATGTCCGGCAGACTCAAGAAATAGTTCCAGAGAGCCGTTTCTTGGGTGCGGTCATCAGGCCGCTGGACCATGTTTATCGCTTTGCGCGAGGCATTCGTCTTGTCCTTGGTAGGGCAAGCCTGCACGCAGAGTTCGCACCCGGTGCAGTCCGCGGCTGAAACTTGGATCGTGTAGTTCTTGCCGGCAAACTCCTTGAACTTGGCGGGAATCGATTTGAAACCTTCCGGCGCATCGGCGAGTTCAGGTTCGACGATCTTTGCTCGAACGACGGCATGCGGGCAAACGAAGACGCACTTGCCGCATTGGATGCACAAATCTGGTTCCCAAACAGGCACGGTAAATGAGATATTGCGCTTCTCCCATTGTGTGCTGCCAACGGGAATCGTGCCGTCCTCGGAGCACGCGCTGACAGGCAGTTCATCGCCTTTTCCGGCAACCAGCTTGCCAACGAACTCTCGCATAAAGGCAGGCGCTTCGTCGGCTATGGGTGGCGGCGGCATTCTGTGGGACGTAACCGAGGAAGGTACTGGCACTTCCTTGATCGCCTCAACAGTCAAGTCGATGGCTCTCAGGTTCATATCTACGATTGCTTGGCCACGGTGCATGTAGGCTTTCTGCACGGTTTTCCGAATCTTAGCCAGAGCCTCCTCGTGCGGCAGCACGTCGCTGAGTGCGAAGAAGCATGTCTGCATGATGGCGCTGATGCGGTTTCCTAGGCCAACGCTTTCGGCAACCCCGAAAGCATCGATCGTGTAGAGCTTGATCTTCTTGCGAATGACTTCTTCTTGAATCGTCATCGGCAAGCGATCCCAAACCTCATTGGCTGGATACGGGCTGTTTAGGAGCGCGGTTGCGCCGACTCCCGCGCGCTCGAATACCGGACGCACTTCGCAGATACCCACGTGGTGAACGCCGACGAACTGCGCGTTCGAAATCAGATAGGAGCTTAAGATTGGTTTAGGTCCGAAGCGCACGTGCGACTCGGTGATGGAGCCCGATTTCTTCGAATCGTAAAGGAAATAGGCCTGGATGAAGTCGTCCGTCTCTTCGCCGATGATCTTGGCGGTATTCTTGTTGGCACTTACCGTGCCGTCTGACCCCAGACCGAAGAAGATGGCGCGATAGGTGTCGTCCGGCTCAGTGCTGAAGCTGTTGTCGTACTCCAGGCTCGAGTTCGAAACGTCGTCGTTGATGCCGACGGTGAAGGTTCGTTTCGGCTTGTCTTTCGCAAGCTCATCGAAAACGGCCTTGACCATGCCGGGCGTATACTCTTTGCCGCCCAGGCCGTAGCGGCCGCCGATGACTCGGGGCAATGTCTCGAACTGCTCGGAACCGTCCATGATGGCCGATGCCACATTCTGGAAGAGAGGCTCGCCAGCGCTGCCGTGCTCTTTGGTGCGGTCCATCGCGGCGATCTTTTTGACCGTTTTCGGCAAGGCTTCCAGGAACCGGTCGACGGCGAATGGGCGGAATACCCGGACTTTGATGACGCCGACTTTCTCGCCCTTCGCTGCAAGGTACTTCACGACTTCTTCGACTGTGGTGCACGAAGAGCCCATGATGACGATCACACGCTCGGCTTCGGGATGGCCGACATAGTCGAAGAGGTGGTATTGCCGGCCGGTGAGTTTCGCGAAGCGGTCCATTACCGACTGAATGATGGCAGGCGCTTTCTGGAAGTATGGATCCTGCCGCTCGCGGAATTGGAAGAAAACGTCGTAGTTGTGGATGGTGCCGCGCTGAACCGGAGCGTCAGGGGTAAGGCCGCGCTGGCGGTGGGCTCGAATCGCCTCTTCATCGAGGAACGCCCGAATCTCTTCGTCAGGCAAAAGATCGATCTTGCATACTTCGTGGGACGTTCGGAAACCGTCGAAAGCATGAAGGATCGGCACACGAGATTCGTAGGTGGCGGCTTGCGCGATCATGCCTAGGTCGTGGACTTCTTGAACCGATGCTGAGAAGAAGATGCCCCAGCCTGTTGGACGGATCGCCATAACGTCGCTGTGCTCGACATAAATCGACAAGGCATGCGAACCGACGGCACGAGACGAAACATGCAGGACGCAGGGAAGCAACTCGCCGGCGATCTTGAACATGTTCGGAATCATGAGCATCAGGCCTTGGCTGCTGGTGAACGAGGTGCACATCGCGCCGACCTGCAGCGCCCCATGGGTTGCTCCAGCCGCTCCGCCTTCCGATTGGAGTTCGCGCACGCTTGGGATCGTTCCCCAAGCGTTCTCTTTATGCGACGCGTTCCATGCGTCGGCGAACTCGCCCATCTGTGAGGCGGGAGTGATTGGATAGATGGCAATGACTTCGTTTGTTTTGTAGCCGACATAGGCTGCGGCTTCGTTGCCGTCTAGGGTTCTTTGTTCATGCTTCATGGTTTGTTGCCTGGAACAATGGAGTTGGCTCCCTAAATAGGCGCAATAGGGAAGGCCGCATTTGCAGCCGCGCAACTATAAGGACGGATCGTGGCCTCAAATGGACGCGTCTTGGCGCGCCCTTTTCCGATAACAGCTCTGTCTCCGGATTGGGGATTCTAAGATCTGACTCCATTGTCAATTCAAGTTCGGGTTTCCGTTGATTGAAACCTCTAAGGACATATTAGCCGAACGAACGCGCGCGAGTAAACCCTTGAAATGCTGTAATCATCGCCGTTTTACGGCAGTTGAGCGTTTGGAAAAACATCCATATCGAAGCCGTCTCGGTGTCCGAGACCGAGACGCAACGACCCAACAACGCCGATCATCGCTGCGTTGTCCGTGCAATAGGCTGGATCGGGCGTTAAGAAGCGAAGCCCTGCCTTTTCGCAGCCTTCTTTCAGCCTTTTTCGTAGAACTTGGTTTGCCGCCACGCCGCCGACGAGAGTAAGCGCATGCGCGTCGAGCTTGTCGGCAGCATTCAGCGCCCGTTCGGCCAACACCGAGGTGATGGCTTCTTGGATACTCGCAGCCGCATCCTGAACACAGAGATTGTTTCCTTCCTTCTCAACAAGTCTCAAGATCGCCGTTTTGAGACCGGAGAAACTAAAATCGAGCGTATTGCCAGAAAGTCCTTTCGGGAGCTTGTATCTCTTGGGATCGCCGGAAAGGGCTTGTTCTTGAATAGCGCGGCCGCCTGGGTAGCCGAGACCGAGCAGCCTCGCACCTTTGTCGAAAGCTTCGCCAGCCGCGTCATCGAGCGTCTGACCAACAATCTCATACTTCAGAGGTTCATGGACACGGACAATCTCGGTGTGGCCGCCGGAGACCGTCAGGCAGACATGCGGGAACGGAATGGCATCGGGCGAAGTCAGGACGCTGAGAATGTGGCCCTCAAGGTGGTGGACCCCAACGAACGGCAGCTTGCGGGAGTAGGCAAGAGCTTTGGATGCAGTGACGCCGACCGAAAGCGCGCCGACTAGGCCGGGACGGTTGCACACCGCAATGCCTTTAAGATCAGACATGCTGAGCGAAGCCTGCTCAAGAGCGGTCTCAATAGCGGGCAACACGGCTTCAACATGGGCGCGGGCGGCCGCTTCCGGCACGATTCCGCCCCACTTCGTGTGCATGTCCACTTGGCTGGAGACGATGCTCGAAAGCACCTTGCGCTCGATCACAATAGCCGCGCTCGTCTCGTCGCAGCTCGTTTCGATGGCAAGGACTGGGCCGGGGAAGAAGGTTAGGCTCTCGATGGCGCCTCCCATTTGTCCAGATCGTAAAGCCACATCACGAGCGCGTCCTCTTTGTTGTCGGGGTAATAGCGCTTGCGTTTTGATACTCCGACATACCCGAGCATTTCATACATCTTAATCGCGCCCTCGTTTCCAGCACGGACTTCAAGGGTTGAGCAGGTCATGCCTTGCTCTTTGGCCTCGTCCAAAAGCCTGACCATAATCTCCCAGCCACACCCCATGCGGCGGCGCTCTTCCTTAACGGCAACGGTCGTCACATGGGCTTCGTCGATGACTTTCCATATCCCGCCGAAACCAATGATTTCGGGTCCAAGCGAAGCAACATAAAAGATGCTTTGCTGATTGCGGAACTCATTTCGAAAGCTCTCTTCGGACCACGGCGACGAATTGGTGGTCTTTTCAATCTCAAGGATGGCAGGCAGGTGCTTCTCGCTCAGCTTCTCGAACGTTAGTTTCATGACTTGTTGTTTCGGTTCCTGCACATTCAAAGCTGATAGATGCCGCTTCAGTCTTTGTTAGATTTTTACGTATATAAAGAAACGGCTGGTGAAATTACCAGGATAATGTGCCAATAATGAACCTAGGCCTATTATGAAACATATTCGCTATGCGCATTCTTTCGAAGTCATTTTCGATTTGCCGAAGCCGTTGGACGGTTTGAGGTTGCTTACTTCGAACTTCCGGTGGACTTGGCATCATCCCACGCGCGATCTATTCAGGGAGATCGACAAAGACCTTTGGGAGCAAGTCGACCACAATCCGGTTCAGCTCATCATGCGGCTGTCGTCTGCCCGAATCAATAAGCTGGCAAAGGACTCCGTGTTTCTTGCCAAACTGGCAGCCTGCGTCAAGGACCTGAACGAATATATGGCAGCCAAGACGTGGTATGAGACGACCTACGGCGAAGCTGGAAAATCGACGAAGATCGCCTACTTCTGCGCCGAGTTTGGCGTTTCGGAATCTCTTCCGATCTACTCGGGCGGCCTGGGCATCCTTGCAGGCGACCATTTGAAAGCAGCAAGCGACCTCGGAATACCGCTGGTTGGCATCGGCCTGCTATATGCCCGCGGATACTTCCGTCAATTCCTGAATCCGGACGGATGGCAGCAGGAGCATTACTCTTCTTACGATTTCTATCAAATGCCTTTGCAGCTGTTGCGAGGCGAGGACGACCAGCCGATTCGCATCGAGGTAGAGTTTCCAGACCGCACGGTAACATGCCAAGTCTGGAAAGCTGAGATCGGCCGCACGCCGCTTTACCTCCTCGACTCGAACGTCATGGAGAATGCGCCGAACGATCAAACCATCACCGACACGCTCTACGGCGGCGACGAGGAAATGCGCTGCCGACAGGAAATGATCCTTGGCATCGGCGGCATGCGCGCCTTAAAGAAGCTCGGGATCAACGCGACGGTATGCCACATGAACGAGGGCCATGCAGCGTTCCAATCGGTCGAGCGGATTCGGCAGTTCATGGCCGACAATGCTTGCGATTTCAGAACAGCTAGGCAAGTCATCGTCAACGGCAACGTCTTTACGACGCATACGCCGGTCCCGGCAGGATTCGATGTGTTCACGCCTCAGCTTCTTGAGAAGTATATGAACAGGGCGATCTCGGCCATTAAGATGCCGTTCTCTGACTTCTTGAAACTGGGCCGAATCGAGGAGAACAACGAAGGTGAAGCGTTCAACATGGCCGTTCTAGCCATGGAAACCGCCAACCACGTTAACGGCGTTTCAAAGTTGCATGCCGAAGTAACCCGCTCGATGTTCCAAGCCAGGTGGCCGGATTATCCTGAAGACGAGATTCCGATTGAGCCGATTACCAACGGCGTCCACACTCTCACTTGGGTCTGCCAGAGGATGTCCAACCTCTTCGACCACTATCTCGGTCCTGATTGGCGCCGGTCTTGCGATCCTGAAATATGGGAGAAGGCCTATGACATTCCTGACAATGTGCTCTGGGAAGCCAAGGAAAACCAGCGCGGCGATCTGATTCGGTTCGTAAGAAAGCGCCTTCAGAAAGACTTGGAACGTAGAAATGCTGGCCGGATCGACTTCGGTCTGATCAACAGCATCCTCGATCCACGAATCCTCACAATCGGCTTTGCGCGACGGTTTGCAACCTATAAACGCGCAAACTTGATGCTGCAGGACAAGGACAGGCTGAGGGATGTGCTGTTCCACTCGGAAAGGCCGGTTCAGATCGTCATCGCAGGCAAGAGCCACCCGCGCGACGATGGTGGAAAGAAGATCATCCAGGAGCTGGTGCACTTCATCAACCACGAAGGTGCACGCGCACGCATGGTCTTCCTCGAAGACTACGACATGCGCGTGGCTCGAATGCTCGTTCAGGGCGTCGACGTCTGGCTGAACAACCCTCGAAGGCCAATGGAAGCCAGTGGAACGAGCGGTATGAAAGTTCTTCCGAACGGCGGCCTTAACTGCTCGGTACTCGACGGCTGGTGGGCCGAAGGTTATTCGCCAGAAGTCGGCTGGGCTATTGGCGACGGCTCCGAGATGCAGGACACAGGCCAGCAGGACTGGCTCGATTCCAGATCGCTCTATCAAGTGATCGAGCAGGAGATCGCGCCGAAGTTCTATCACCGCGTCGACAAGGGAATCCCGACTTCATGGATCGAAATGATGAAGGAGTCGATTGTCAGGCTGACGCCGATGTTCTCAACCGCTCGAATGGTCAGAAATTACACCGAGAAGTTCTATGTGCCGGCATCTGCAGCCTATCAAAACCTCAGCGCGGACAACATGGTTCGCGCAAGAGGAGCGCTTGAGTGGCGAGACCGATTGCGCAAGGCGTGGTCGCAGGTTCGGCTGCTTAAGGTCTCGGACACGGCCAACACGAAGAACGCGATCGGTTTCGAGTTCACGGTTCAGGCTACCGTTACGCTTGGCGACTTGTCGCCCGACGAAGTGAAGGTAGAAGCTGTTTCCGGACAAGTGTCGGGAAGCCGAAACTTGACTCAGATCGACTACCATCCGATGACTCTGGTCACCAAGGAGGACCAAGTCGGCATCTTCGAATGCAAGCTGAAGTGCGAAGGCCCGGGCCACCGCGGCTATGCGGTTCGAGTTTCTCCGTTCCATCCGGATGTGAACGTAGCAAGCGAGATTCCGATGGTCGTCTGGGAAGTGTAAAGCTTCGAAAGACGGAAGACGTAAGGGGCGGCCGAGGCTTAGTCAAAGTCTTCGGCCGCCTCTTTTGCTTTTAGGCGTGTTGTTGGCCAATTGCTACCTTTTGGTATAGGTGTGTTAGAAGCAAGAAAACGCGGGTACGAACCACCCGCGCCTACTGCGAAGGCTACATTCGGTCGAACCAACCGAATTCAGCGAATGCAGTCACATCGCACCCCGTGCCTCTTTCCTCGTCCCTTTGATCTAGTAGTCCTAGAATCGCATTGCTTTGAACAGCCAAGCTCGCGCAAGGTCAATTTGGTCCGCGGAGTGAGGACCGGATTCGGCAACCCCTGGAGGAAGCACGTTCCTGCCTATGGGAGTTGGACGAAGCTCGATGAGCTGTATGTAGGTTCCGCGATTTGAGTAGGGAACCGGCGGCGTGCCAAAGGCCATGATCTTTGGGCACAAGTAGCGCCACAATCCTGGATCGTCGCCAGCTTGAGCGCTAAGCTTCTGGCACGCTTTCCTGAATGCGGCTGTAGCAACTTCGCTTTGAGTTCGCGATCCAAGATAGTTGAACAGCGTCTTGCCTTGAAACGCCTTAAGAACGAGCGACGGTTGGGCAACCATTCGGAACAAATCCTCCGATATGAAGTTGCCTGCAGAACCATAGAACAGCTCTTCTTGGAGAGATGCAAAGAGCTGGTTATAGATCGTTGCACCTTGGTCGCCGTCGAGCATTCGGCCATTAAAGGCTTGCAGATAGGTCAGAGCGTCTGCCTCGACAGGCGTCAGGTTAGCCTTATCAATCTTGGATAGGATCAATGGGTAAAGAGATGAGCCATGCTCGGTCGTTCGAGCAATTGTCCATGCGGCGTTCTCAAGGTCGGTTATTTTAAACTTCGGCTTAACTAAGGCATCTCGAAGTATCGATACGCGGAATATTGCGCCCCAGACCGGAGTGTCGCCGTTGGGCCACCATGCCGCCGCCTTATTGTTCCAGTTCGTCAACAGGCCGCTTTTGGGGTTCTCAACATGCGGCATCTGGCTAACCGGAACAATGCCTTTCCAATCTGTTTCAGGCGAAGCGGGCACAGGCAGCCGAGGATCAAACCCTTCGGCTCGAACCGGAACATGGCCGATGTACCGGTAGCCAATCTCGCCCGATTTGAACGCATAGAACAAATTGAAGGTCATCGGGCAGTTGGCGAGCGCTCCTCCGATTTGGCTGGGTTTCGTCACTGAATACATCTGGACGAGGCTGTCGTAGGCCCTCATTTCCTTCTGCCAATACGTCGACTTACGGGCAAAAATGTAGCCTCCGCCAGACTTAGTGCTGAGGACAACCGGACCGAACAGTGTTCTCTGTTGCGTCACTGACTGCGGATCTTGTCCCCGCACTTTCAGGCTGAACGTTAGTTTCTCAATGTTGAGAGTCTGGCCGCCGTATTGGTAGGATTCGGTGCCGTCAGTCTTAAAGTAGAAGATATCCTCGAGGTCGGCGACGCCGCTCGTCAATCCCCACGCGAAGGTTGGCGAGTAGCCGATAAGCACTCCGGGAATACCAGGCACGTCCATCCCGCAAGCCTGAATGCCTGGCGCAGATATCGACATCTCATGGACAATCGACGGATTCGTAAAGCCCATTTGAGGTGCGCTGAGGAGAAGCGGAGCTCCGGTAGCCGAACGGTTCTTGCCGACGACGATGGCGTAGCTGCCTGCTTTAAAGAGCACATTCAGATTCTGCGCGACTCGAGTTGATGTGGTCAAGGAAGCCAGCCGAACAGACGGCAACAGTTCGAAAAGGTTGAGTTTCGGCAGCATCGCCAGGTGCTTTTCCGTGATGGCTCTGGTCAGCTTGGGGAAAGTCGGACGCTTCTCGACTGGCAAGTCGTCCTCTGCAAGAACCGTCGTCGGCGAAGCGGCATCGTTCTGCCAAGCCATGTCGTCGAAGACGTCGAGAAGCTTGTCTTTGCACTTTTGAGTCTTCAGGTATTCGAGGGCGGCAAGGTTGCGGAGTTCTCCAGCGCCGCCGCGGCCGAACATGCGCCAAAGTCGAATCGAAATGGCAACGGAATCGAGCTCAGACCAAGGTTCGGGCTTTGCCTTGATTTCGGCATACTTCGGCGGCAATAAGCCATTTTCCTCGGCGTCGGAGATATAGCCATTGACGCCCTTAGTATAAGCCTGGATCGCGGATTTAGCCTTGACCGATAGCTCTGCGAACATCTTTTTGAGCTCAGAATCGGCATAAGCGAAGCGAAGCACTTCTTTGTCGGAGCTTACGTAGTCTGGGCCAAGCAGTTCGGCAAGTCTTCCTCGAGATAGCCTGCGTGATAGCTCCATTTGCCATAGGCGGTCTTGAGCGACGGCATATCCAGCTTGGTAAAAGGCATCATCCCAGGAAGAAGCCGATATATGAGGAACGCCGTAAGCGTCGCGAGGGATGTTGACGGAAGGGGCGTTAAGAAGAGCGGCGAATGCCAGGACAGCCAGCATGCAACCTTAATTCGGGGCCATGGCCCGGTTTCCTGCCTAAGTGGGTCTAGTGGAACAGCCGATGAGACTGCGAGACACACTTGTTGTTGATGAGTTTAAACAACAGGTAACCGATTCCAGCGACGATCAGAAGGGGGAACAAGAGCGAGATCAGCTTTAGCGTCAACCCGACAACCTTCAGAGCGACAATCGCCAGAACGATGAATAGCACTATCTTTAGAAAGTTCATCTCGTACCGATAACTCCTAGACGGTTAGAATCTACCCTATTTGGTAGATCGGTTATTACACTCTAATCTACACGCTTTGAACCTAGAGCGCTTCAAAAACAGGTAATTGGAGCAATTTTGTAAGCCTATGCGATACAAATTGACCGGTTTTGATAGGCATTTTGGGCCTTTGGTCGGATAGGGAACTTGCCCGCGAAGCACGATTTGAAGCGAGTAACATCTTACTATGGCCGTCGACGTTGTCAAGTTTCCACTGATTGATCCGCTGTCTGACGATTACTTGAAGATCAATGCGCCGTGCGTCGCCGATTGGCTGGTTAAGTTCCTTGCAGACGAGTGCATTCGAAGACGCGGAATGACCCGGGCTGTGCTTGGCTTGAGCGGCGGCGTCGATTCGGCCGTCGTTGCCTATCTTTGCGCGCGCGCGTTTGGACCATCTAATGTCTATGCCTTCCGGATGCCCTACAAGATCTCTTCTCAGGAGAGCCTTGATCATGCGCAACTCTGCGTTGACGACTTAGGAATCAATGTCTCGACGATAGAAATTACGGGCATGGTTGACGGCTATCTGGGCCAGCTTGATGAACCGATGGATGGTACGAGGCTGGGCAATGTTTGCGCTCGCTCGCGGATGATCGTGTTGTTTGACCAGTCGGCGCGGCTAGGCGCTCTGCCCATCGGAACAGGAAATAAGAGCGAGCGGCTGCTGGGCTATTACACTTGGCACGCCGATGACTCGCCTCCCATCAATCCTCTCGGCGACCTGTTCAAGACGCAAGTTTGGCAATTGGCCAGGGAGCTAGGCGTGCCGGAAGTGATTGTGAGCAAGCCTGCGACGGCCGACCTTGTGAAAGGGCAGACCGACGAAGGCGACTTCGGAGTGACCTATGCGGAAGCCGACCGGATCCTACACCATCTGGTGCTTGGTTATCCCGCAGCTAAGCTCGTAGAGTATGGTTTTTCAGAAGAGGCTGTTCGCCGGGTCGTCAAACGGCTGAACTCGACGCATTGGAAGCGGCGTATGCCGACCGTGGCGATGATGAGCACCTCGGCTATCGGAGAGTATTATCTTCGGCCCGTGGATTATTAAACTGTCGAGGTTTCTGAAGCGAGGGTTAAAGCCTTCGGCTACAGGTTTTTGAACTTATCGATGTAGCCGAGGACTTCAGCCCTCGTTCCCCATAGTTACTTCATCTCTTCCAGAATCCGCCAGCAGAACAGCTGCATACGCGGAAGGTGGAACGGGCCTTTCCAGACATTGCCTTTAAGCTGGGTTGAGAGGGTTCCGTCGCGGTGCAGATAGCCGAACCACTCGCCGTGCTCTTTATCGGGAAAGTACGAATAAGCCCAGTCGTGGACCATCTGGTGCGTCCTGGCATACTTCTCATCGCCGGTCACCTGATAAGCCATGAGGGTTGCGATGATGGCCTCGTTGTGCGGCCACCAGAACTTCATATCGTGCCAATATTCGGTGCAGGGAAGACCTTTGACGTCCTTGAAGTAGAGCAAACCGCCGTACTCTTTGTCCCATCCGAGCTCCCACATCCAATCAAGAATGGTCAATCCGAGTTTCGTGATGCGCGGGTCGTTGTTCCGGTGCTTGGCTTCGTGGAGCAAGAACCAGGCCGCCTCGATGGCGTGGCCTGGGTTCACGGTTCGGCCCTCGAATGAATCGATGAACTCGCTGTTTGGACCGACCACCTCGAGAACCGACGAGAGTTCGGGCTTCATGAAGTCTTTCTCGATCTCGTCGATCGACTTCTCTATCCATTCATCGCAGATCGGGTCGTCGGTCGCTAGCCTTAGTTCTTGAGCGGTTGCGGTCAGGATCATCGGCATGACGAGACCCTTTGTCGGGCGCACGTCGGTCCATTTCGGCTCAAGCAAGCCAGGAGTCGTGTGGTAATTGATGATCAGCTTGTAGAGGTCGACGGCTTTCTGGGCGTATGACTTGTCGCCAGTTGCGCGGGAATAAGCCGCGAAGGCGATTGTGGCGAAACATTCAGAGAAAAGGTATCGTCGTTTTCGCAACGGCTGGCCTTTCTTGTCAACGAGGAAGAACATCCGGCCATCATCGTCGAAACAATGCTGTTCCAGAAACTCGATGCCGTGTTTCGCCGCTTCGAGCCACTCTGGCTTCTTTTCGACATCGGCATAAAGCGTCGAGAGCGTCCAGACAAATCGTCCGTGGATCCACACTGGCTTATCGGTGCCCATCACTGAGCCGTCTCGATCAAGGAAGAACAAAAAGCCGCCATCCTCTCGGTCAATGGAATGAGAAAGCCAGAACGGAATCGTATCGTTCAAGAGGCCGTCACGATAGGTCGCGATATATCGCTCGAGTGTTTGCTGATCCATATCAGTCTCCTTTAACTGAACAAGCTGCTGACGGATTGTCCAAGATGAATCCGTTTGATGGTCTCGGCGACTAACGGACCAATGGACAGAATTTGTATCTTCGGATGTTCTTTTTCGGGTGCCATTGGGATCGTATTAGTCGATACGATCTCCAGAACATCCGGCTGCGAGGTCAGATTGGGAACAGCGTTCTTGGTGAACAGGCCGTGCGTGCAGGCAATCTTGAACGGACCTGCGCCGAGATCTCTGAGAACGTGGAGCAGCTCCATCATGCTGCCGCCATTGGCGATTTCGTCGTCCATCACGATGCAGGTCTTGCCTTTGACATCTCCAACGACCGTGTCGATGACCACCTTTTCATCTGACAGGCGCTGCTTGCGGCCGGCCGCAACCGGCACGCCGAGGAGTTTCGAGAAGTGGCCGGCGGCTTTGGCGTTGCCAAGGTCAGGCGAGACGACAATGGTGTCCTTAAGGTCGGTGTTCTTGAAGTGCTCGGCCAGGATGAGCAAGGCGTTCAAGTGGTCGACCGGGACGCTGAAGAAGCCGTGGACCTGCTCGGAGTGGAGCGTCATAGTGAGGACGCGGTCGGCGCCTGCAGTGGCCAGGATGTCGGCGACGAGGCGGCCGGCGATCGAGATGCGCGGGGCGTCCTTCTTATCCGATCGGGCATAGCCGAAATAGGGAATAACGGCGGTCAGGCGCTTGGCTGATGCTCCGCGCGCGGCATCCAGCATCAGAAGGAGCTGCATCAGGTTCTCCTGAACCGGCGGAACAAGCGGCTGGATGATGAAGACATCCGATTCCCGGCAGTTGGCGTTCAGTTGGATATATTGGCAGTCGTTGCTGAAGCGCCGGAAGGTCGAGGGACTGAGAGGGATTCCGAGGTGGTTGCAGATCTCGCGAGCGAGCTGAGGATGCGCCTCCCCAGAGAAAATCGTGACGTCGTCCATCCCCTTTTTTATACCTGCATGTTAAGGTTCGATGCTGGATCGGGGCGGTTGCCGAACATTCCATCTGCGCCTTAATACCGGAGATTTACCCTCGGGATTGTGAATTCCGAGGTATGCGAGGCAAATACCGATACGTTCGTTAGTAGCTACCAGCAACTCCTGCACACAGTAAGATTGCTTCATTACAAAGGAACATCTTTAGGCCAAATCCGGTATGCAACAAAAAGAAGAAGAAGACCTGCAATCATTGATTGAATGCATCGCCAAACATAAATCCAGTCAGCTATCCAGATGTAATTGACTCCTAATGTAATCAACACCAAGCCCAAAAGGCCAAGGATTATAGATATGCAACATTTTGTTACTTTTAACAACATCTCTCTTACGATTTCCTATGCCTCCACATTCGCAAATGTGGCGGGTTAACATTCCATACCGATATACCATCAGCGATTGAGATCGTTGATGGAAAGGACTAGGGCTAACTCGGGCTGTGCTTCTCAAAAAATCGCAAGATGGTTTCCGCGGGTGGAACTTTGGGATCGCCGAGGTTAGTTGGCCATTCGTGCTTGCCGCCATCGATGATATACAAAAGGAACTCGGTGCTATGCCTATCAGTGAACCAACGCTTCAGTTGAACCTTCTCAGAGACTGAAGAGACTTCGAAACGTTCCAGGCGCTGCTTATCGACCCACCATTTGACGACGGAGTCTGTGCCGAGATAGGCTCCCCAGCCGTCTTTGTTGGCCATATCGCCTTCCCATTTCGTCACGTCGTCGGCTGTGCCGTGCACTTCCATGATCGGAATCCGGTTCGATTTTGTCAAGCGCTTGTTCCAGCAGGCCATCATGCATCCGGCGACTGGTGCCGCCGCCTGGATGATCAGCTTTGGCTGGCGGGCAAGGTAATAGCACAGGTCAGCACCGTTCGACATTCCCGTGCAGAACACGCGGTTCCGGCTTATTCGGAATTTGCGGCAGAGCTGGTTGACTACGGCCGAAACATAGGCAAGTTCGTCTATCTTCGGGTCTTGAAACTGATATTCGACATTGAAGTTGCGCTTGCCGTCCTTGTCCTTAATTCCTTCGAGATAAGCAAAAACGAAGTTGTGTTTATCGGCGATTTGAGCAAAGCCTGAGAAGGAGCGCTGAGACTCTGGGCTATCGCCAAAGCCGTGGCTGACCAGAACGAGTCCGGTCTTTTTGTCGCAAGACCTTGGCGCGTCGTAAAGGAATGTTCGCCTCAAGCCTTTGACAGTGACAGAGCCGGTCGCAGGGGCGGATACAGCGAACGCATTTGAGTCTTGGTTGGCGGAAAGAAAGGCAAAAGAGGCGATAACCCAAGGAAACACAACCAAGTTATATCACCAATCGCCCGATTCGGTGCCAAAGAACATAGAAATCCAAAAAGGGTATCCTTACCGACAACCGAGCCGTCGATGGCGACGGCCTGTTCGCACGTCTTACCGCACCTACAGGGGGTACACCAAAACATGAATCTAATGCAGTCCGTATGGCTGAAGTTAGGCGACATGAGGAAACAACGGGGCGCCGTTGGATTCCTGATGGCGCTTGCCTTTATGCTGTTGCCGTCCTTTGCTTTAGCTGGCGAAGGCGACGTTAAGCTCACGTTCACCAGCACTGACAAGTACTACTTGTATGCCTCGCTCGTTTTCGCCGCCATCGCGCTGGCTGTCGCGGGCCTGCTCATCAAGATGACGATGTCGGTCAATCCTGGATCTGAGAAGATGCAGGCAGTCAGCCAAGCGATCAAGGAAGGCGCTATGGCTTACCTTGGCAAGCAGATAAAGACTATGACGATCTTTATCGTTATCCTTGCTATCGGCCTTTTCTTCCTTTATCAGAACCAGTACAGCTCGTGGCAGCTTGGCGTCGCAATCGCTGGATGTTTCGTGTTGGGCGTTGCAGCTTCTTATATCGCTGGTCTCACCGGCATGATCATGGCTGTCAACGGAAACACACGAACGGCAGCATCGGCCCTAACCAGCTACAAGAAAGCTCTTGAGACTGCGTTCCGCGCAGGTTCGGTTGCCGGCATGGTCACCGTTGGCCTCGGCCTCCTCGGCGCGACGATCATCTTCTTGACCGCAGGCGAAAACGCCATGAAGCTCCTGGTTGGCTTCGGCTTCGGCGGATCGCTGGCTGCTCTCTTCATGCGTGTTGGCGGCGGCATTTTCACGAAGGCTGCCGACGTCGGAGCCGACCTGGTTGGTAAGGTCGAAGCCGGCATTCCTGAAGACGACCCCCGCAACCCCGCAACGATCGCCGACAACGTTGGCGACAACGTCGGCGACTGCGCCGGTATGGCTGCGGACGTTTTCGAGTCCTACGAAGTTACTCTTGTTGCCGCTATCATTCTCGGCAGCGCAACGATGTCCATCTTCGACGGCCCGACGGCGATGAAGCTCATCCTTTTCGCGCTCATGGCCCGAGGCGTCGGCGTCATCGCTTCGATTCTCGGCATCTTCTGCGTGAAGGGTACTGACGACGTCGAGAAAGACCCGCTTCTTCCGATTCGACGCGGCTTCTGGATTTCCGCTGGTTTTGCAGCCGTTGCGACAGCCGTTCTCGGCTGGTTTATGATGCAGGGGCTCAAAACTACGGATTTCACTCCGTACGACACCGTTCGCCGGGAAGCAGTTTCGAAGCTCTTCGTTGCCCGCGATCGAGCGGCCAAGGAAGCCAAGACGACTGTTGAAGAAGTCAGCATGTCGGACGTCATTAAGCAGCCTGAGGTTGTTGAAGCAGGCTTCGGACCTGTTGCTGGCGACGAAGCGAAAACCAAGAACCACGAGCGCTATGTCGGCGAGATTCTTAAGAAGGATCTCAGCGAGCTTTCCGAGCCCAAAGACTTGGAAGGATTCCAGAAAGTCGATATGTCCGGCGACAATGTCGTGCTAGAGTATGCGGTTCCTTCGGCAGGAGGAATGCAGACGATCAAAGAGAAGCTTAGCGATAGCCCTCTGAAGTACTACCATCTGCAGGTGACGATGGAGCGCGCTGGTGCTCCTGGTCAGCCATCGGTAGAGAAGAAGAAAGATGTCGAAGAGTTCTTTATGGGCCCGATATCTGAGAAAGACTTCAATGCGCAAATTGAGGGTACAAAGCGCCCTGGATTCGAGATCAAGACTCTTGAGGCCTATCCTGTCAACCTGTATGCCAATGCTAAGGGCGACCTCGCGCTAGGCATTGATGGCAAGGTCAACACGCTGCGCGCTCAGAGCCTGCCTCCGATCAACTACTACAAAGCGAATCCTGACGAGACCATGAAGTCGATGTCGGCTGAGAATCCAAAGCCGATCCAGACGAAGACCATCGGCGCGATTTCCGCAGACGAGACCAGAAACCTTGGCTTTGCCACAGAGCGCCCGGTCGACTGGTGGCGGTTCCCGCTCTGCATCGTCTTCGGTATTCTGATGGCGTTCCTCATTGAGATTCTCACGGACTACTATGTGTCTCTTCACAAGAAGCCCGTCCAGGAAGTCGCCGCGAACTCCACAACCGGTCCGGCCACAATGATCATCACTGGTATGGCCTATGGCATGGAATCCAGTGTGTTCTCAGTCTTCGCGATTGTTATCGCGCTGATGGCTCCGATCCTCATCTTCCCGCCTGCCGAGTTTGGCGGCTACCTTCTCAGCTTCTACGGCATTGCCTTGGTCGGCCTTGGTCTTCTGACCACTACCGGCTTTATCCTTGCCATGGATACCTTCGGACCGATCTCCGACAACGCCCAAGGCGTCTACGAGATGTCGGGCGAAGGCGAAGACAATGAATACGGCTCTAAGGCTGTCCAGCGACTGGATGCTGCAGGCAACACGACCAAAGCCCTGACGAAGGGTTTTGCGATTGCCACAGCGGTTGTCGCAGCCGTTGCCTTGTTCCACTCCTACCTTGAGGAAGCCCAGCTTTCGCACATCGGCCTGCGCCTTGAGATCCCTGAGATCTTCCTTGGCCTGCTGATCGGCGGCGCCGCTCCTTATCTGTTCTCAGCGTTCTCGATCAATGCTGTCGGCCGCGCGGCCTTCAAGCTGATCAATGAAGTGCGCGAGCAGTTCCGCAACGATCCGGGCATCATGGCAGGCACGAGCAAGCCGAACTACGGCCGCTGCGTCGCCATTGTTACCCAAGCCGCTCAGCAAGAGCTTCTTGGCCCGGGCGTCCTCGCCATCGCGCTTCCTGCAGCGGTTGCCTTCGGATTCTCGATAGGCAAGCCGACGATTGGCGGCCTTAACCTTACTGGTGCGCAAGCTTTGGGCGGATACCTTGCAGGCGCTATCCTCAGCGGCCAGCTCATGGCTGTTCTGCTGTCCAACGCGGGCGGCATTTGGGATAATGCCAAGAAGTACATCGAAGACGGCGCCTACGGCGGAAAGGGTTCTGATGCCCATAAAGCCGGCGTTGTTTGCGACACCGTTGGCGATCCGTTCAAGGATACTGCCGGTCCTGCGCTCAACCCGCTGATCAAGGTTATGAACCTCGTCGCCTTGCTGCTGGCTCCGGTCGTTATTCGGCCGCTCGGCACTGGCGTCTTGGTTGCAGTAACTCTGGTTTGCGTCGGCGCGCTCGCATTCTCGGTCTTCTGGTCCAAACGCGGATCAATGGCCGCTGAAATCGCTGCCGCTGCTAAAAAAGCAGAATAGCAAGTAGCCGAACGAATCGGCGACACAAGGGGAGAAAGATAACTTTCTCCCCTATTTCTTGTTAAGATCAAGTAAAGCATACGTATAATGGGCATAGGACGAGGTGATCACTATGGTCGATCCCAAGGACGTTGCCATAACTAAGGCTATACGAGTGGAGTTCACTCGCCATTTTATCGATGCAACTCTGGCAGATGTGCGCGTGATGCACGGAACAGCCACTATTCGGGGTACTCTGAAGACACAAGGCGGAAGCCGAATCCCTAACCTACGAGAAGAGGTCGAGCGCGTGTTACGGAACGTAAAAGTAAGAACCGGTTGCCGCGAAATCGTGCTGGATGTCTCTTACCGTGGTTAAATCCGACCATAGGAAATCGGAACAAACGTGAGCATTAACGCAAATACACCCGAAAAATTCACTCTCAACCCACAAATGACCGAAAGGTTAAAAAACGAGTTTCTCAAAAAACTCAAGACTCCTGAAGAGGCCATGCACCTCATCCGCAGCGGAGACCGCGTATACGTTGGATCCAACTGCGGACATCCCCAAACTCTTTGTAAAGCTCTGACCACTCGCAAGCACGACTTGTTCGGCGTCGAAGTGGTTCACATTCTGACTCATGGCGCGTTGCCCCACCTTGAGGCGGAATATGCAGAGAACTTCCGCGACATTTCTCTCTTTATGGGAGGCAACGTTCGCGCGGCAGTAAACGAAGGCCGAGCGGAATACGCCCCGATCTTTCTGCATGAGATTCCTTCGCTCTTTAGAAACGGCCAGATGCCGATCGACGTGGCATTTATAGCCGTTACGCCCCCTGACGAGCACGGCTACTGCTCGATGGGCGTTGCCGTTGACGTCGGACTCGCTGCCTGCGAAACAGCTCGTTACATCATCTGCGAAGTGATGCCTACGATGCCGCGCACGCTGGGAACCGGCTTCCTCCATATCGACGACATCGACTGCTTTGTCGAATCCGATTTCAGCCCAGTCGAGCATGCGCAAGGAACGGCTGATGAAACAAGCGACCAAATCGCTTCCTACATCGCTGACCTTATTCCCGACGGTGCTACGCTTCAAGCTGGCATCGGCGGCATTCCGGACGCCGTCATGGCCAAGATGGGCAACAAAAACGACCTGGGAATGCATACTGAGATGTTCTCAGACGGCATTATCCCGCTGGTAGAGAACGGCAACCTCAACTGCAGAAAGAAGACGTTGCACCCTGGCAAAGTCGTTGCGACGTTCGTCATTGGAACCCGCAAGCTCTACGACTTCATCGACAACAACCCGCTGTTCGAGTTCCGCACCTCGGACTATGTCAACGACCCCTACGTTGCGGGCCAGAACAACGACCTAATTGCTGTTAACAGCTGCATTGAAGTCGACCTCACCGGCCAGATCGTCAGCGACTCCATCGGCACACGGTTCTACAGCGGCATCGGCGGCCAAGTCGACTTTATTCGAGGCGCAGCCCGGTCGAAGGGCGGCAAGCCGATCATCGCTCTGCCTTCATCGGCCAAGGGCGGCGCGATCAGCAAGATCGTACCTTTCCTTAAGCCCGGCGGCGGCGTTGTCACCTCGCGCGGAGACGCCCACTACGTCGTTACCGAGTACGGCGTAGCCTATCTGCATGGCAAAACCATCAAGGAGCGCTGCCTCAGCCTTATTCGCATCGCCCATCCGAAGTTCAGAGATGAACTGCTTGAGAAGGCGAAGGAACTCGGCTATGTCAGCAAAGACCAGCCGTCGGTTGAGCATCGGTATCCGAGCGAACTCATCAAGACCTGCACCTGCAAGTCGGGCGAAGAGATCACGATCAGGCCGATTCTGCCGACAGACGAGCCGGCTCTGAAGGTTCACTTCTATTCGCTTAGCCCCGAGACGATCCACAAGCGCTTCAATTCTGCGCTGAAGTCGCTCTCGAATGCCGAGTTCCGCAGACTCGTTAATGTGGACTACAAGCAGCACATGGCGATGATCGCTGTTCACAAGGAAGGCGACGGAGAGAAGATCCTCACTTCGGGCCGCTACTACGTGAACCAGACGACGAACTATGCCGAGCTGTCGATCGCTACGCGCGACGACTGGCAAGGCCAAGGCGTCGGCAGGGAAGTCTTCACATCGCTCGTTGAGGCTGCGCAAGAAGCCAAACTTCAAGGCGTCGAAGCATATGTTCATGTGGACAACGCTGAGATGATGAAGCTGTTCCAAGATTCCGGCCATCCGGTCGAGACGAAGCTTCAAGAGGGCCAGTACCATGTTCGCTTGACGTTCCGCACCAAGCGCGACCTCGGCCACGAGCACGCGTAAAATAACTTAGGCTTAGCCTAAAGAATATGCCTCCATCCGCCTTTCGGATGGAGGCTTTTTACCACTGGCTTCAGGCACTTTCGACCGCAAATGCCTTTATAGCTCCATCTATGTTTGACAAGACCATGACTGGGTTGGAACTAAATCTTAGGTCCCATGGTTGACCGATCAGCTTCAAATTGGCCATAATATTAGCAGTCTCAGCAGTGAGACTGCTAATTTCAATCTCAACGGAGGATCAAGAATGGCAAATATCAAACCTCTCGGCGACAAGGTCGTCGTTCAGGTAACTGAATCGGAAGAAAAGACCGCTTCTGGCATTTACCTTCCCGACAGTGCCAAGAAGAAGCCCCAAGAAGGCAAAATCTTCGCCATCGGCAACGGCCGCGTGCTGGATAACGGCGAGCGCAACAAGCTCAGCGTTAAGGTCGGCGACCGCGTGCTGTTCAGCAAGTACGGCGGAAACGAAGTCACCATCGACGGCGAGGAATACACCATCCTCGACGAGGACCAGATTTACGCGATTATCGAAGCATAGCAGTGCAATGGCCGTGCATGGCTGTGCATTGCTTTGCGATTGCTGAGAGTCAATGAGAGACTATCGGAATCTAGAGGTTTGGAAGCAAGGCAAGTTGCTCGCTGTAACTTGTTATCAAGCGACCCAACGGTTCCCCAAGGAAGAGCTTTACGGTTTGGTGTCCCAAATCCGGCGGGCAGCAGTGTCAATTCCTGCTAATATCGCCGAAGGGGCAGGTCGCGAATCGGAGCAGGAGATGGTTCGATTTTTGCGAATAGCTCTTGGATCTCTCAACGAGCTTGAAACCTTGATGGAAATTGGGTTTGACATGAATATGCTTGAATCATCAACAAATGATGAGTTGGAGCATCAAACGCGAGACCTAGGTGTAAAACTCAGAAACCTAGTTAGAAGAATCGAATCCGATAGAAACCAGGCAATAGCCTAATTAAGCAACCGCAAGGCAAGGCATCGCTATTGCATAGCAACGCATAGCTCAAGCAAACAAGGAGAACTACAAGCAATGCCAGCAAAACAACTGATTTATGATGAACAAGCACGGCGCGCGCTCGAGCGTGGCGTCAACAAAGTAGCCGATGCCGTCAAGGTCACCCTTGGCCCGAAGGGACGCAACGTCGTCCTCGATAAGAAGTGGGGCAGCCCCACCATCACCAAGGACGGCGTCACCGTCGCCAAGGAAATCGAGCTTGAGGATCCGTATGAGAATATGGGCGCTCAGCTCTGCAAGGAAGTCGCCAGCAAGACGAACGACGTCGCCGGCGACGGAACCACCACCGCCACCGTCCTCGCCCAGGCAATCGTCAACGAGGGTCTGCGATACGTAGCAGCCGGCGGCAACCCCATCGCCGTCAAGCGCGGCATCGACAAGGCCGTTGAACTCGTGATTAGCGAGATCAAGAAGACTGCCAAGCCGATTAAGGATAAAGAGCAGGTCGAGTTCGTCGCCACCATCGCCGGAAACGACGAGGAGATCGGACAGCATGTCGCCGAAGCCATGGACAAGGTTGGCAAGGACGGCGTCATCACCGTCGAAGAGAGCAAGGGCCGCGACACGGCGCTTGAAGTCGTCGAGGGTATGCAGTTCGACCGCGGCTACATCAGCCCCTACTTCGTGACCGACCCTGAGCGCATGGAAGCGGTCATGGAAGATCCTTTGATCCTCATCCACGAGAAGAAAATCAGCAACGCTCAGGAGTTCGTTGGATTCCTTGAGAAGGCCGCTCAGACCCGTCGACCGATCCTGGTCATCGCCGAGGACATCGAGGGCGACGCTCTTGCCACCATCGTTCTGAACAAGATCCGCGGCGTCCTGCAGATCGCCGCCGTCAAGGCTCCTGGCTTTGGCGACCGACGAAAGGCCATGCTCGAGGACATCGCGATCCTCACCAAGGGCCAGTTCATCAGCGAAGACCTGGGCACCAAGCTCGAAAACGTCAACGTCGGCATGATGGGCACCGCCAAGAAGGTTGTGATCACAAAGGAAGAGACCACGATCATCGAAGGCGCAGGCAGCAAGGAAGACGTGATGGGCCGCATCGCTCAGATCAAGGCTCAGATCGAGAAGACTGACAGCAACTATGACAAAGAGAAGCTGCAGGAGCGCCTTGCCAAGCTCAGTGGCGGCGTTGCCGTCATCAAGGTTGGTGCTAGCACCGAGACCGAGCTGAAAGAGAAGAAGCACCGCTACGAGGACGCCCTCTCGGCGACCCGCGCGGCTGTCGAAGAAGGCATCGTCCCCGGCGGCGGAGTTACCCTGGTTCTCGCTTCGAAGGCTCTTGAGAACACCAAGTTCGAAGGTGACGAGCTGACCGGCATCAACATCGTGAAGCGCGCCCTTGAGGAGCCGCTCCGCACGATCGCTAGCAACGCCGGTCTCGAAGGTTCGGTCATCATCGATAAGGTCCGCAACGCGAAGGCCGGCTTTGGTCTTAACGCACTCACCGGCGAAATCGTCGACATGGTCAAGGCTGGCATCGTCGATCCGGCGAAAGTCACCCGATCGGCCGTGCAGAACGCCGCTTCGATCGCTGGCCTGGTTCTGACCACCGAAGCTCTGGTTGTCGAGAAACCCGAGCCCAAGAAGCCTCAGATGGGCGGCGACCCCAGCATGGGCGGCATGGGCGGCATGGACTATTGATGTCCTGAGCCTTAAACAAGAGGACGCCTTCGGACAAGTGCCGAAGGCGTCTCTGTTATGGAGGTTCTGGCGGTCAAGCCTTAGCGAATTTGATCGCTTCTTTCTTCAGGGCTTTGCCGCATTTACTACATTTACCGGCCTTGGTTGATGTGACTTGGCACTTCTCACAAGCATAGGTAAGCGCGGTCTTTGCCATTGCCATGCCGCACTTGGGACACTTGCCAGCGTGCTTGGATGTGACATGGCACATTGAGCAAGTGTAAGCAACTTTGGCATTGATCTTCACGAGACTTGCGCCGCATCCAGGGCACTTGCCGCTAGAGTTGAACGCCATTTCGCACTTCGGGCATGAGTAAACAGCCCGGCTGACTTTCTTTTCGGTTTTAGTACCGTGGGTCTTAGCGCTGCCTTGATAGGCACTTGCCTGCATCGGCGAGGCAACGATTAGTGCGCCAGCTAGGACCATCACGACGAGTAAAGAGCGTATTACCTTCATCGGCTACTCCTTTCTTCTCTGGGCCAGCAAGTTTGCTAGCGTTATATATTATAAAGCGGTATTGCTTGAAATACGAGGAAGAGGACCATTGGGTATACAGTTCTTTGGCAGCTTCCAATATGACACCCAATTGGTCGCCGTCTTTTTTCCGCAAGACCTTCAACCGAGTGGCTTCTGATGCCAGGCGGCCACGTAATGAAGGATAGGGAGTCATGGACTATTGATGGCCTGAGCCATAACGTTGACATACCCTCCACGTTGCGAACGTGGAGGGATTATAAATCTAAGAGCCTCGGTCCGATTTGGGACCGGGGTTTCTCTGTCTGTCATCCTGAGCGAAGCGAAGTATCTGACTGGAATCGATACTTGCAAGTACTTCTAACTTGATTCGGTTCCTGTGACAGTTCGGCGATTGGCCGATTTGGCGGCCATAATGAACCTGTATGCCGATTGTCGCCACGGTTTATTTATCCGTGCTCGTGTTGCTTTCCATCGTGAGTGACAGCGCGAGATGGTGCCTTATGGGGTCTGTTGTGACTTCCATCATTACGTTTATTGTCTACTGCAAGGACAAGTCGGCGGCGGTTCGCAAGGGATGGCGCGTGCCGGAGCCGTCGTTGAACTTACTGGCGCTTGTCGGCGGCTGGCCGGGGGCGGCGGTTGCTCAGACGCTGCTTCGACACAAGACGAAGAAGGTCGGCTTTCGGGTCGTCTATGTTATTGCGTCTTTTGCCAATGTGGCGATAAATGCCGGCGTGATCGTTTGGGTTTGGCCTTCGTAGCCAATAGAGATCTGCCGTCCTAATCACCATGCAAAAGCAAATAACCCCGGCTAAAGCAAGCCAGGGTTATCGTGTCGATGCCTTTTTGAAGGATCGGCTATTTGTTGCCCATCGCTGAGCCGACGCGGCTTTCCGCTTCGGCGTTGGTTGCGCCGCCAGAAAAGTCCGGCTTCGGAACGGCACTTCGTTCCGGCGCGCCTTTTAGCGATGGCGGAGGGGTCATGTTTTGGGCAGAACCCTCAGGCGTCGAGGCTCCGTCTTCCGACTTGCACCCGCAAGTGAGGAACGGAACGGCGATGACGATAGATGCGAGGATTAATAGCTTGCTGACCATAGGTATTTTGTTTTGTCGTTCAGGACGAGGTTTGATTGATCGATCGAAGGCGTCCAGTTGGTGCCTGCCGCCAAACCGCCGGGAGCCATGCTTGATGCGTGGCCGTCTGTCCAAGCCACAATAGCTTGGCCGCTCTTGCGAAGGGCCACGCCGCCGGTGAAAGCGCCTTCCTCACGGTTGCCTCTCATTCCAGCAAGCGCATCGTATCCGCTTCCCCAGTTGAAGAAGCAATATCCAGGCGCATCGTTGCAAGAGGGCGGCTCGACGATCTGAAGAACCGGAAGGAACGAACCAACGCCGTACCAGCCAAACTTGCTCGAGTCGGCCTTCGCCCAATTGAACTTGGACGTCAGCATGACCGTCTGAGAAGCCTTCGTGATGCTCGAGAAGGATACGACATCGCGACGCGCTTCGGCGTTGCCAGTCCACGGGGCTAGGTTCGAATAGTTATAGCCGTACTCCGGGTAGAAGCACCATGTTCGGATGTCTGATACGCCAGCTTCGCTAGGATAAGGGCTCGTCAATGGGTCTTGATACATGATGGCAGTCTTCATATAGGGAAGAATGAGCCACGTCCAAGGTGAGAACGGCGCACCCCAGTTTAGCAGCTGGCCGGAACCATACCATGTGGCATCTGGCATGACCATGTCATCGCAATCGCCGGAGTACATGATCGACGCAAGGGTTGTTTGCTTTGCATTGCTAAGGCTAGCGGTGCCTTTTGCCGCAAGTTTGGCTTGCGCGAACACAGGGAACAGAATCGCTGCGAGGATCGCGATAATGGCGATTACAACTAGCAATTCAATAAGCGTAAATGCATTTCTTTGTTTCATGGATTCAATAACACTCCACACAAGAGTTGGCTGCCGTAGGCAACCCCTACGGATATGTCGTCAGACGTTATGTCGAACGGCAAGCCGTATTCCTTAAGCATACTATATTTTTTGACTCCTGCACATTAAAAGCTAAATATCCAGCATGTATAGGGAAAATATGACTTCTAATAGTAGGGAATCAGTGCTATCGTATGGAAAGTTGTCTGCGTATATATTGGTAACAAATACGGTCTATATGTGCACAAAAGTAAATGTGATGTGGTAAATAATGAATTAAGAAGCAGAAAAGTTGTACAATAGTGTTGTGGGTTCCTAGAGCGACTAAATTGACATCGTGACTGCATCATGCAAAGCTGTATCAATATAGATATGATGTGAGGAATAGCCAAGAACGTGGTTTAGACGGGGGAGCTCAGGACTATCGATTCTATATAAGTGCCACCACTGCTGTCCATGGATATACCTTGCAAACATGTTGAATTCGCTGTTCGTAATCTTGCTTTGAAGCTTCGATCTTTGTTTGTTCCGCCATCAGACGCACAATCGAATGTCGGACAGAAATCGTAAGGAATATGTCAATAAATATATTCCAAGCTAGTAAGGGTTGCGATGCGATACCCGCCTCAGGACCTTTAGTCGCGTCAGCCGCTGGCATCGCTTATGAGACTTCCCATTAGGTTTCGCTTAAGGGCCAAGTTGTTCTGAAACTTCACGAATCCACACTAATACTGACAAACCCTCACCATCCATGGGCGAGACGCCCATGGCACAACAGGATGGACATGTGTCTTGTTTCGGTAATATGGCGGACATGAGCATTCATCTCGTTTCAGCTATATGTTTGGTCGTTTGCGCTGGAGCCGCGATGGCTAAGCAAGACAATCCCGCGACGAAGCAAGCGCTCGACAAGCTAGAAGGGCAGATTGAAGCGTTGCTCAAGAAAAACCAACCGGAGTTATACGCATGGCATTTGAGGTCGGTGAGATCGCTGGCGCGGGCGCAATATGCCGAGCTATCTCTGGAGCAGCCGAACTATCTCCGAAGAGCTTTGAAGGAGCACGAGAAGGAGTTCGTCGACTACCTGACGACGATCAGCAAGGGTTTTGAGGGCGATTGCGCCGATCCGGACTGCTACCTGAAGAACGGCACGAGGACTCTAGTGCTCGCGTTCAATTCTGATCTTGACGGTTCGGTTCAGTGGGCTATGGTCGACCTGCCCAAGAACTGGGATTCGAAGAAAGCCTATCCGCTGTTCATCAACCTGCACGGCACCGGTCCGGACAACCCCTTGGCTTATCCGAGTTTCGCCTTGAGTCCACGCGACAAGGCCCCGGTTCCAAGCGGCCCGGAGGTTATCGGCCTGACCCCATGGGGAAGAGGGAACCGCGGCTGGCGCGGCGACTCGGAACACGACTTCTGGGAGGCGAACGAGCTCTTGCACACCTTTGCCAAGACCGATCCGGACCGTTGGTATCTGACAGGGCACTCGATGGGCGGCGACGGGTCTTGGGCGATCGTCAACCACACGCCGGATCTTTGGGCGGCCGCGGGAATGCAATCGGGAAGCATGGGTTCGTGCCCTCTGTCGCTTGGGCTTATCAAGAACATGGCGTATGTGCCGTTCCACATCCTCATCGGCGAGAAGGACAACCTGCCCGGACGAATCCCCGACTCAAAGGAAGCCCACAAGTTGCTCAAGGAACTCGGCGACGATGTGAAACTCGTCATTCTGCCCGGCATCGGACATTATCCTCTCACCGACGAAGGAACTGGCGAACAGAGAACATGGATGCTGAGCCATGTGCGCAAGCGGCCGAACAAGTTCTCATTCACCGTCGGCGATTCGAACCATCCTGGAGTTTGGGGTATTCGGCTGCCGTTCAACCGGTGGGAATCAAGAATCCTGAAAGCTCCATGGCCTGTTATTGAGTGCGAGATCAAGGGAAATTCTGTCGAACTCAAGATAACTGGTTCAAAAGAAGTGCTCGTGAACCTCGGCAAGGGCGGACTGAAGATCGAAGGGAAGGCAACCCTGACGATCAACGGCAAAAAGGTCTTTGAGGGAGATTCCCAGGATTCGGAGCAACGATTCTCGCTTTAGTTAGCCTTGGCACGGATCTGCATTGATTGACTGCTATTAATATGCTTCGGTAATATGCAGTCAATGAAGCTCATGTGGGTTGCCGCTGTCGTCGTTGCAGCGGTTGGTGCTGGTTATTTAGTTGGTTTCCGCAATAAGCAGAACCTGACAAAAACCGAATGGGAGAACTTGCTTGAACGCCGCCGGTCGGAGTTCACCATGAGGATCACGCAGGATTGCCTGCCTCTGATCGATATGCTCGACCTAGGCAACAGCTCGACGATGAAGTATCTCGGCGACTTCGACACCCATGGAGCACCTTTCCAGATTGGTGCTCGAGGAGTGGTCGTCGGCCAGCAAAGAGATCGTAGGCTGGCTACCTGGGAGATCAGGGCCAAGTATCAAGGAATGAAACGAGAGCCAAGCTATCTCGTTCTTGACGTGGATCTTAAAATGACCTTGGTTCGCAAGAATAGGCAACTTGCGCGAAAGATCAATAAGTATGTTGTGATCGATCAAACCGGCCTTGATGCGAAGCAGTGCGGGACGAAAGAACGAGGCGGGGTAACGATGACAACGTTTGACATTGCCCCCGACATCAGACGCGTCCGGTTTGAGTCAGCCTGGCCGCCAGCTATGCTCATGACAACCCCTCAATATGACCGAGGTTACTCCGACGTTTTCTATCGGGAGAAGCTTCCTGACATTTACGGGCTTCTATGCACCCATGTCCTCACTAAAGGAGTATTGGTTGCCTTTGAGCCGCCTCATTGCGGCCAGCCAGTCTATGTTGCCAAAAGTTGCGAAGCTTCAGGCTTTATTTTTAAAGGACAGCAGATAATCGGCCTGGTGCGAGTTAGCGGATCTGAGTCTAGCACTAGTATTGCCACGGTAGAGTGCTTCTTAAAGCAGGAAGAGGTGCTCTCGGACGAAGTTCTCAAGGAGTCGAAGCTAGATACCGAGTTCAAGTTGGCCGATGGAATTAACTATACGCGGAGGTCAGAGACACTCTCCATCACCATTGGCGCTACGGTTGATCTCGATTCTGTTAGTGAACAACTCAGGCTAAAAGCCAAGAACGCGCCATCAACAAAGCATTGATGGCGCGTTCTTTCATATCTCGGAAAAGGGCTAGGCTTTCTTCCGCCGTCGAAGGATAAGCGCGCCGAGGCCTGTGCCAAGGGCGATCATCGTTGCGGGTTCAGGAACCACACCATATTTGACGGTGCCGTCGAGGGTGTTAACCCAAAGGCCAACTTTCGAATCCGAGGCAAGGTTCATCGTAATGTCCGACGAGCCAACGCTTCGGTTGTCGATCGAGATCGAGTCCCAGCTGCCCTTTACGACCGCTTTGAACTTCTGCTCGCCAGCGCCGAGGTTGAGCTCCGAGTAGTAGATACCTCCGCCGAGATTTGTCATCACGGTAGCAGCATCGTCATTGTTCCAGCCGTTGAAGCCGCCTGCGACGGACCAGGTCATGCTCGGAACATAGTCGAGGCCGATTCGATATTGCTTGGTCAACCAGCCGTCATTGACTTCATTCGTGTTGAATGTAACTTTGACGCTGCCAGAATCATTGATGATGGCCCAGCTGTTGGCGGCTGGCCAGTTCATAGCCCAATCGCCGACGGTTACTTTGAACTCGTGGCGACCGGCGGCTGCTTGTATCGTGGCTTCGTAGATGCCTGAACCTGTCGAGGTTTCATTCATCAGAAGACCGGTTGCGCTCCAGCCGTTGAAGTCACCAGCGATGTAGTATGCGCCGAAAGCAGGTAGGGTAGCGCAAGCAACTAGTGCACTAAAGATCAGTTTTTTCATAGTCTAATCGACTCCTTCATGAGTATTTGCATCATCGCCAACCTTCGAACGATCCTGTCATCGGTTGACTCATGTTAGGCGCCCATCCTAGGACTGACATACGGGGAGCGGGCCAGAGATGCAACCCCAATACAGACAGGTCGTAACGCTTCGGTGCTCCATCTGGCGAACAGCGCGAAGCTCCTCAGATATGTCGCATGTTTCGTGACAAACTGAGAGTATATGATGATTATATGACAGATCGAGGCCGATCTGACTTCGACTGGCATAAATTCAAGCGATTCCGAACTCGGATTGATGCTGATCATTTCGTGGCAAAAGCCTCCACGTATCTCCGAGTAGCGGGGACGAGCACGGCAGCCTCCAACGGTCCGAGGCGAATCGATATCGTCTTGGCAGAGCAGGCCATGTCAAGGCCTGTTAAGGCGTTTAGGCAACTCTCGCCGAAGAGCTTGCGGGCTTCCTCCGGGATCGTAATGCGCTTTGAAATCTCCTTGTCTGATCGGTTCAAGGCTACGATGGCGACATCCTTTCCCTCGATCCGCGAATAGCATAGGAACTTGTCTTCGTCGCTGCAGTGAAGAACCTTAACGTCTCCGGATTGGAACGCCGGGCTCATGTGGCGCAATTGGATGAGCACCTTGTAATGGCTGAGGATGTCGTTGCCATCATCGGCCAAATCCCAGCGCATCCCTCGGCGGTTCTGAGGGTCGCGGTCGCCTTCCATGCCCAGCTCGTCGCCATAGTAGATGCTCGGTGTGCCCAGCCAAGTGAACTGGATGGTTGCCGCCAGCTTTGCAAGTTCTCGATCGCCTTTGCAGACCGTCAGGAAGCGCGGCACGTCGTGGCTGCTGATAAGGTTCATCAGGTTGCGGTTAACCTGTGGCGGATACAACGCTTGAATGATTTCGAGACGGCGCATGAACTCGCTCGGTTTGATGGAGCCCTCTGCGATAAACCGCACAATCGCATCTCGGAACGGGTAATTCATCACCGAGTCGAATTGGTCACCTTGAAGCCAAGGAGAACCGTTGCCCCAGATCTCTCCTACGATCCAGGCTTGCGGGTTTGCCTTTTTGACTAACGGCCTAAAGGCGCGCCAGAATGACGAGTCGACCTCGTTCGGCACGTCCAGCCGCCAGCCGGCAATCGGCGCTAGCTTGTGCCAAAACGCGATGGAGTCGAGAAGGTATTTCTGAACCTCAGGATTCTTGCAGTTCAGCTTGGGCATCGAAGGGAAGCCGAACCAGGCGTCGTAGTTCGGGTTGCCTTGGACTTTAACTGGATACGAGTGGATGAAGTACCAGTCCTTATATTTCGACTTCTCGCCGTTCTTGATGACGTCGGCAAAGGCGAAGAAGTCGACGGCCGAGTGGTTAACGGCAAGGTCGATGACGGTCTTGATGCCCTTCTGGTCAAGCGATTTCACCATCGTCGCGAACTCGTCGTTCGTGCCGAATAACGGATCGATGCGCCGGTAGTCGGTGGCTTCATATCGGTGGATACTCGGCGAGATGAACACCGGGTTGAAGTAGATCGTGCCGATTCCGAGGTCCTTTAGATAAGTCGTTTTTGAGAGCAACCCGGAAATGTCGCCGCCGAGACGGGTGTCCCACCTCGGTTCGGTGTTCCAAGGTGAAACGCCCGGGTGATCGTTCGCTTTGGCAAATCGGTCGGGGAATATCTGGTAGATGACCGACTTCTCAACCCAGTTCGGCACTTCGAACGGCTTGAAGGAGCTTGGATCGATGGCGAACGGCGCCGCTTGTTTGCTCTGCAATCCATCTGAGCCATAAAAGACCTTGCGGCTGCCGTCTTGAATTTCGAATCCATACTTGAGAGGCTTCTTGCGATCCCATGGGATGAAGCCGGACCACCTTTCGACGATCTCGTCGGACGCTGCAATCGAAAAGGGGTAGCGCTTTTGGCCGACGAGAACCGAAACGGACTCCACATCGCCGGGCCTAACCGTAACAATGAGGTGGACCTTGCCGCGGTCGTAGTTGAGGCTTGCCGGCGTCGTCTCGTGGCCGATTACAGACTCCGTGATCTTTCCGTCGCCGCGCGTGGTCGGCTTTGCGTATTCAGGCGGAGCCACCACCAATACCGAATTGATATTGCCGTTGCCGTCGTCTTCGCTTTGCTTGGCTTTGGGATCGAGTATCCAGTCAGATCCGTTCAAGACGAACTTATAGGTGTACCGGCCTGGGGCTATATCGAGATTCAACGTCCAGTTCTTGCCGTCCTCGCTCTTTAGTTGATGGGAGGTCGAGTTCCAACCGTTGAACGAGCCTGCAAGCGCAACGCTTTTCAGCGCTTTGGTAGACGCGTAGTCAACCTTCCACTGAACAGGCTTTGGCGCAAGCATGAGCAAAGCCAAACAGAAGGCGCGAACCATCTCAGCAGCACCCTTCACTCAGCATGGATGAACAGCGCACGACGAGTTTGCATGGGATGATCGTGCGAGTAGGTTCGCCCTCCCACCTCGCCCTCGATGATCTCAATGAGCCGAGCAACGGCGTTGCGAACCAGATCTGGAATGCACAAGTTCACCGAAGTCACTCCGCAGTCAGTGATCCTGCAGAGGTGACTATCGTTGAACGACACGATACCAAGCTGATCGGGAACGTTAACACTGAACTCGCGCGTCATCTGGAGCACGCCCATCGCCATAAAATCGTCCAAAACAATCAGCCCTTCAGGCAGTTGCTTGGATAGGAACAACTCCTTAGACTCCTTGTAGGTCGACTCTGCGCCGAACTCGCATCGCCAGATGAGTTCTGGCAAGCCGGCCTTTCTGACTGCTTGGCAGTAACCGGCAATACGATCTTCGCTTACGGTGATGCCTGCCGGACCGGCGATGATTCCGACAGAATTGTAGCCTTGGCTGATCAAGTGCTCCGTAGCTAACCGGCCGGCATAAACATTGTCGTTGTCAACCGAATAGACGCATGCCATTTCAGGCGGATTACCGATGAGGACGAAGGGAAAGTTGTCTTCTTGAAGGCGAGGAATGCGTTCGTCCCAGGCTTGCGATTCGACCAGCAGCACGCCGTCGACTCGCCGCGTTCTAAGCATCTCATCGTACGCTTCGATCTGGTCTTCCTTGGAATGCACCATCTGAACGCAGAGCCGGAAATCGGTGTTGGCAAGGTCGTTCATGAGCTCGGCGATCAGCGCAGAATAAAAGGGATCGCCGGTGAGACCTTGCGCTGGGCGTTTGACGACGAGGCCAATGAGGTTGGTCTTCTTGCTGCGGAGCATACGCGCCGAAGTGTCTGGCTTGTAGTTGTGCTCGTGCATGACCGATAGCACGAGCTTCTTAATGTTCTTGGCGACACGCTCATCCCCCGCAAGCACCCTAGAAACGGTAGCTTGGGAAACATTGGCCAATCTTGCGATATCGTGTTGCGTCACTGCCATAGTCTAGCCCGGCGATAGGTAGAGAATACGTATTCTCAAAGCCAGTATATCACGCTTTGTCAGTTTCGCCAAGGACTAGAAGCGACTTCTGCGAATGATAGTGCATTTGAGCGCTTTAGTATTTGATTTGCTGGGCAATCCGGCTAAACTAGCGGAATGGACGCGTTCCCTCGCACCGAAGTCGGCGGCGTATCGATGCCGCGCCTCATCATTGGCACCAACTGGTTCAGAGGATATTCCCACACGAGCCTGGCGAAAGACCGGTTCATCAATGAGTATCAGGACTCCAAGAAGGTTGCGGCCATCCTCGATGTGTTCATGGAGAACGGCATCGATGCGGTGATGGGCGGGGACATGAAGGGCCCGATGGTCGATGCCTTGGAAGAAGCCGAACAGAGGGCAGGAAAGCCGATTATTCGAATCATTACTCCGCACTTCAACATCAAGCCTGGCGGTCCGGAGGAGATGGATCCGGAGCGCGTGTTCGATGACATGGTTGCTCAGAAAGCGACTTTCTGCATGCCGCACCAGTGCATCACCGATGCGCTCATAGACCGGCGAGACGGCATTATCCGCGATATCGACATTTACACGAAGATGATTCGCGAGAGAGGAATGATTCCTGGCCTGTCGACACACATGCCTGAGGCGATCCCATATACCGACAACAACGATTACGATTTGGAGACTTACATTCAGCTCTATAATGCGGCTGGCTTCCTCATGCAAGTTGAGGCCGACTGGGTTATGCGAACGATCCGCACCGCAAAGAAGCCTGTGATGACGATTAAGCCGCTGGCAGCTGGCCGGCTTCTGCCGCCTGTGGGTCTCGCTTTCGTGTGGAATACGATTCGAGACATTGATATGGTGACCATCGGATGCACGACTCCGGACGAAGCGCGCGAAGTAATCGAACTCTCTCGCGACTTCTTGGAGAAGCGAATCCCCACGAATGAGCTACAGAAGACGCGCAGCAAGAAGTCGCTTCTCTAGTCATAACTTAGTTCAATAAGCCCCGCATCTGCTCCGCATGCTTCGGCAAATCCGCATGTCGGACATACGTCTCGGCAGCTGTTTAGCTTCACGGGGTATCCGCACCTTGGACATCGGTGCGCATCAGCCTGCCAACAGTCCTTAGCCGCTTGCGCTTTACTATGTAAACTAGGATTGAGGATGATCATGTCTACTATAAGTATAGCATACATGTGTCTACTAATGGAGACAAAAATATGGCTGGAAAGATTGTTTGGCACGACTTGACCGTTGGCAACGCCGAGGAAGTGCGCGATTTCTATCAAGCGGTCTGCGGATGGACCTATCAAGGCCAGCCGATGGGCGACTATGAGGACTACTCGATGCTGGCGGGTGAAGAAGGCGTTGCCGGCGTTTGCCATGCGAAAGGCGTAAACGCAGGCATTCCGCCGCAATGGCTAATCTACGTGCAAGTGGATTCGGTAGAGAAGTCGGTCCAAGCGGCTCTGGCTCTTGGTGGCAAAGCGGTCCACGGTCCGGTGTCGATGGAGGGATCTTCCTTTTGCGTCCTGCAAGACCCGGCTGGGGCTTACATGGCCATTATGAGCCAGGATGCGCCATGAAGGGCCAACTCGATGTGACGACTCCAGAGGAGTACGTGGCAAGCCTCGATGAACCGAGGAAGACCGATGTCGGTTTTTTGCTCGATTTCATTAGGAAGGCCGTTCCGAGCATGGAGTGCAGCATCCAGTCGGGGATGATCGGTTTCGGCAAATACACCTATCGATATGCGACAGGTCGAACAGGAGAATCGATGAAGATCGGATTGGCCAGCAACGCCAACTATATTTCAATATATGCCGCTGGGTTTTGCGAACAAGGTTATATTGCGGAGTTGAACAAGGATCGAATCGGCAAAGCAAGCGTCGGCAAGTGCTGCATCCGATTCAAGAGGGCATCAGATATCGACCTTGACGTTCTTAAGGAGATTCTGCTGGCATGCGAAAAAATGGAGAGTTTCGACCTGTATAAGAAGTAGAATCGAGCCCAAGAGGTGGTTCGATGGCTCTTCATCGCGTTTCGGTTCACGGCAGCGGCAGATATCTTCAGACTGAAGACGGTGCTGCGTTTTTTTGGCTTGGCGATACGGCTTGGGAGCTGTTTCACCGATTGACGCTCGCCGAAACGGAACACTACTTTCAGGTTCGGGCTAGCCAAGGATTCAATGTGATTCAGGCTGTCGTATTGGCCGAGATAGACGGCCTTCATGCTCCAAACGCGAACGGACACGTTCCCCTCCTTGGAGACGATCCAACTCGCCCAAATGAGTTCTACTTCAGACATGTCGATGCGGTGATCCAGCTTGCTGAAAAGTACGGTTTGTATATTGCCTTGCTTCCTACATGGGGAGACAAGGTCGACGGAACTAGGTGGGGAGTTGGCCCATGCGTCTTCAACGCAACGAATGCACGCGTCTACGGCGCATTGCTTGGTGAGCGTTACCGGTCGTTCACAAACATCATCTGGGTGCTTGGCGGCGACAGACCCGCGACTGGTTTCGAGGATGTCTGGGATGCGATGGCCGAGGGTATTTCCGAAGGTGTAGGCTATATGCCTTTCTTCACATACCACCCTTGCGGCGGGTTCAGCTCATCGGCATGGGTCCATTCCAAGCCCTGGCTTGGTATGAATATGCTTCAATCGGGCCACGGCGCGGTCGATGCGCCGAACTGGGAGATGATATCCTCAGATAGGAGGTTTGAACCCGCGAAGCCGGTTATTGACGCGGAGCCGAATTACGAGCATCATCCAGTCGATCCTTACCTTCGAGAATGGAAACCGGAGTATGGTCGATTCACGGAATATGATGTGCGCAAACAAGCGTACAGGTCTGTGTTGTCTGGAGCTTGCGGGCACACCTATGGCAGCCATTCGGTTTGGCAGTTCTATGCTCGCAATCGGGAGCCGGTAACCCACGCGTCTCCGCCTTGGGATGAAGCAATATATGGCCCCGGAGCTTGCCAAATGGTCAATTTGCGAGACTTGGCAGTGAAGTTTCATTTTGAGTCTTGGATACCGGATCAGTCGATACTCGCAAGCCAAAAGGAAGTTGCCCCATGTAAAGATACCGAGTCGTCTAGGCTATCTGGCGATCGCGCCTACTATGCCGTTGCGTCTCGCGATTCCGGCGGCGCATTTGTGTTGATCTATTGTCCATTGGCAGATGCTGAAATCGAACTCGACCTGAGCTCGGTTAGGTTGCCCGCTAAGTATTCGTGGTTTGATCCTCGTACGGGTCAACGCCATAGAATCGGTGTCCTGACTCAAACAAAGGCTGCCGTTCGAACACCATTGGGAGGGCCAGACTGGGTGCTTGTGATAGAATCAAAGAAGACCGGATAGGACTCTGGACTAATGCGAATGGTGCGCTGCTGTTAAAGGATAGTAAAGAAGTCACTTGACGCGTTTTAACAAGGGATAAACTAGCGCCATGGTTGTGATTGGGGTTGGCAATGAGTTTAGGCAGGACGATGGAGTTGGAGTTCGTGCTGTTGATTTGCTAAAGGAGCGGCTTCCTTCGGACGTGCTTGTCTACACCTTGTCTGGCGAGGGCACGGAGCTGATGCAGGCTTGGGCGCATGAGCAAAATGTGTGGCTGATCGATGCCGTTAGCTCGGGCGCACCAGCAGGCACTGTTCATGAGATTGATGCGGCCGCCGATACGGTACCAGCTCATTTCTTCCATTATTCCAGCCACGCCTTCAGCGTCGCCGAGGCCATTGAGCTTTCCAAGGCGATGGACCTTCTGCCGCCAAGCGTTAAGCTATTCGGCATTGAAGGAAAGGACTTTTGCTCAGGTATTGGGCTAAGCCCCGAGGTTGAAAGCGCTCTAGAAGAGGTTGTTCGGCGCGTTTGTTTAGAAATTGAGGAGTCGATGTCCGTGGCTTCTCGGCTTGTTAGTGATACAATCGCTTCGTGATCGAATCTCGATTGCGAATCATCGTTCGAGGAGCAGTACAGGGCGTGGGATACCGCCCTTTCGTTTTTCGTCTGGCCTCGGAACAAGGTATGAACGGATGGGTGCTCAACTCGTCGCAAGGCGTTTTTATAGAGGTTGAGGGGTCTACTGTCCAGTTAGCTTCTTTTGAGTTGGCTATTCGCAGCGAGAAGCCGCCTCTGGCGATCGTTCAAAGCGTAGAGTCTTGGCATCTCGATCCTATCGGCTTTGATCGGTTTGAGATAAGGCATAGCGAAGAAGCTGGCAAGAAAACCGTTCTGGTGATGCCAGACGTGGCTACTTGCCCTGAGTGCCTTGCTGATATTGCTGATCCATCAAATCGGCGATACCGATATCCGTTCACGAATTGCACAAACTGCGGGCCAAGGTATTCGATTATCCAGGGATTGCCTTACGACCGTCCGAACACGACGATGAAGGCGTTTCCGATGTGTCCTTCGTGTCTGGCGGAATATGAGAATCCATTGGATAGAAGGTTCCATGCGCAGCCGAACGCCTGTCCGGACTGCGGTCCGCGGGTTACTCTTTGGGATGGTTCCGGATCAGTGATTGGTTCTGATTGGGCCGCTGTTCAACTGGCGGCTGAGGCTGTCTTGGCCGGCAAGATTGTAGCGGTCAAAGGGCTTGGCGGATTCCATTTGGTGGTTGACGCCTTCAATGAGCCTGCTGTTGTCGAGTTGCGACGACGCAAGTGCAGGGAACTGAAGCCATTGGCCGTCATGGCCCCTTCGGTTGATGTTGTCGAAGAGCTATGTTTGGTTGATTCTGTAGAGCGTGCGGTCTTAACTTCGCTGGAATCCCCGATCGTTTTGCTTCGTCATCGACCATCGGGTCTGGCTCCTTCTGTTGCTCCTCGAAATCCAAACCTCGGTTTGATGTTGCCGTATACTCCGTTGCACCACCTGTTGCTTGGTGAGATTGGCAGGCCGATAGTGGCGACGAGCGGCAACCTAACCGACGAACCCATTTGCATCGACGAGAGGGAAGCACTGACTCGATTGCGAGGCATCGCCGACATTTACCTGGTTCACAACCGGCCTATTGAGAGACAAGTAGACGATTCAATCGTGCGCGTTATTGAGGGAAGGCCGATGGTATTGCGCCGTGCTCGCGGGTATGCACCTCTTCCGGTGCCTATTCGCGGCTCTGGAGAGACGATTGTCGGAGTTGGAGCCCATTTGAAGAGCGCGGTGGCGATTTCGGTTGGCGATAAGGCGTTCATCAGCCAGCATATCGGCGACTTGGAGACACCTGAGGCAGTCAGCGCTTTTGATAAAGTTGTTTCAGGAGTTAAGAGCTTATATGGGGTCGAGCCGTCGGTTGCAGCTTGCGATTTGCATCCGGACTACGCATCGACGCGCAAGGCTCAGACGCTGGGCATTCCTGCTATCGAGGTCCAACACCACTTGGCGCATGCCTTGGCTTGCGCCGCTGACAACGACCTTGAGCCGCCGTATTTGGCTGTAATCTGGGACGGAACAGGTTTGGGTACGGACGGGACGATTTGGGGCGGAGAATTTCTATATGTTAGTGGTAAGGGCTGGGAGAGAGTTGGCTGGCTGCATCCGTTTCGGCTGCCTGGAGGCGATAGAGCCGTAAAAGAGCCTTGGCGGACGGCTGTCTCGGTTTTGCTCGAGTGCGGCATCGATCCATCGTCACTTCTGGGCGGCGATGTCGAATTGGTGAAGCGGCAGCTCGGTATAGGCGCTAACTGCCCGGTGACAACCAGCGCGGGCAGGCTGTTCGATGCGGTGTCAGCGATTTTGGGCGTTTGCTCAGAGACGCGCTTCGAAGGGCAAGCTGCGATGGAGCTCGAGTTTTGCGCTTGCGGCCAGCCGGATAAATTCGTCTGGCCGCAAGCCCCCGCCCGCCCGCCCTTGTCTTTGGACTGGCGTCCCTTGGTTCATTCTGTAGTATCTTTAATCCAAAATGGCAAAGAAAAAGGCGAAATCGCCATGTACTTCCACCAAGCGCTCGCCAGCGGAATTGCCCAATTTGCCGCTCAAACGAATCAAAAACGCGTCCTTCTTACCGGCGGATGCTTCCAAAACCGTATCCTATTAGAGAACACGATTAGAGAGCTTCGAGAACATGGCCTCGAGCCGTACTGGCACCAGCGCATTCCGCCAAACGACGGCGGAATTGCAGTTGGCCAGGTCGTCGAAGCGATCCGACAGAGGAACAAACCATGTGCTTAGCCATACCTGGACGAATTGAGGAGATCACAAACGAAGACGAGTTGATGAGGATGGGCCGCGTCGACTTTTCGGGCGTGGTCAAAGAGATCAATCTGGCTTATGTTCCCGAAGCCAAGATCGGCGACTATGTGCTTGTCCATGTAGGATTTGCCATCAACACGATCGACGAGGAAGAAGCCAACAAGGTGTTCGAGTATCTTCGCCAGATTCAAGAGTTGGGCGAGCTTCAAGAAGGCGAAGAGTGAGGTTTGTCGACGAGTACCGCGATATTGCAGCTGTTCAGCAATGCGCGTCCTTGCTTCGGCAGACTCAAACGAAGCCGTGGACGATAATGGAGATCTGCGGCGGACAGACGCATGCGATCGTGCGGTTCGGGCTCGAAGAGCTGCTTCCGTCGGAACTGACTCTCGTGCATGGACCAGGCTGCCCTGTCTGTGTGACTCCGCTGGAACTCATTGACAGAGCCCTTGCCATAGCTTCGCGGCCGGAGGTGATTTTCTGTTCGTTCGGCGATATGTTGCGCGTTCCCGGGTCGTCGACGGACCTGCTTTCGGTGAAAGCAAGGGGAGGAGACGTGCGCATCGTTTACTCGCCGATGGATGCCGTCAAGCTGGCTCGAGCGAATCCGGACAAAGAGGTTGTGTTCTTTGCCGTTGGATTCGAAACGACCGCTCCGGCAAACGCGATGGCGGTCTATCAGGCATCGCAGTCTGGCGTGACGAACTTCTCCATATTGGTCGCCCATGTGTGCGTTCCGCCTGCTATGGAAGCGATTTTGAGTTCGCCATCGTGCCGTGTGCAGGGATTCCTTGCGGCCGGACATGTGTGCAGCGTGATGGGCTGGCGCGAGTATGTGCCTTTGGCTGACAAATACCGGGTGCCGATTGTCGTCACCGGTTTCGAACCTCTGGATATTCTGCAGGGCTTGATCATGTGCGTGAAGCAGCTTGAAGAAGGTCGGTTCGAGGTCGAGAACCAGTATGAAAGGGCCGTTGGTTTTGCCGGCAATGAGAAGGCTCAGGAGATCATGCTTAAGGTGTTCGAGGTCTCGGATCGCAAGTGGCGGGGAATAGGTTCGATTCCGCAATCAGGTTTGGCCTTGCGGCCTGCCTTCTCGTCTTTTAATGCTGAGAAACGTTTTGACGTGGGAAACCTTACGGCCGAGGAGCCGAAGCAGTGCATGAGCGGGTTGGTCTTGCAAGGACTGATGAAACCGCACGAGTGCCCGGCTTTCGGCAAGGAGTGCACACCCGAGAACCCGCTTGGCGCGCCGATGGTGTCGTCTGAGGGGGCTTGCGCTGCCTATTACCGGTACCGACGGTAGTTGAAAGTGGCGCGGACATCCTGTCCGCGTATATCCGATCAACTCGATTCGTACTTGTTCGAGAAAGGACACGGACAGGATGTCCGCGCCACCTTCCGGATGCTACTTCATGACGACATCGACCAACTCGCTCTCGACTGACTGATCGCCGACAGACGACACAGCGAACCGTTGCGTCTTGGTGAACCACTCGGTGTCGACAGGATAGTCCTTGAGGTTAACAACGAACTCCAAAGTGTCCTTGCCGACTGTGCCGACGACGAACCAGGGACGGTCGTTGAGGCCCATATCGCCGACGCGTCTGTAAATCTTGTAGCCGATCGGACGGTTGAGATAAGACTGCTGCTCAAGAGACGCCGCGGGAGCTTTCCATGAGACCTTCACATGTTCGGCGTCGATCTTGGTGACCGTCACATCTGTCGGCGCTAACGGCGAACTGGCTGACCGGTATGGCGTTCGCAACGTCTGGTCGAACCGATCCTTTTGGCCACGGAGCCAAGCAACATTAAAGTCGTAGATCTCGAGCCAGAAATACTGCGGCTTATCGAATTTGGTCACTTTGACCATCATCAAGCTTGGTGCGAAGCAAGTCAGATGTCCGAACGGGTTGGGTTTCAGCTCAAAGCCGTTGAGCGTCTTGACGGGACGAACCGGCCGGTTGGGCAAGCGAATCATTCCGCTCTCGTCTGTGTTGCCCGAGATTACCGGGTCCTTGCGGATCTCGTTGTCGTACTCGCCGTCCATCACGATCGGATAGAAAGTGATGCCCTTCTGGATCTCCGGCTTTCCGTTCTGGTCAACCTTGACTCCGCGCTGGAAGACCTCGACCTTGGCAAAGGGAACCGGCTGGCCGTTCACGTCGACAACTCGAAGGTAGTTCTCGGCGGGGGTAGCGAAGACGTGGTCGCCAAAGTGGCCCCGCGGTTTGTTCCATGTCAGGTTCAAATAACCGGCGTCGACTTCGTTGAAGGTCTGCGGGCCGTGCCAGTGCATCATAGCTTCAGGATGGTTCTGGAAGTGGACGACTCTTTGGCCAGAATCGGACCATTTGAACGAATCCGAGCCGTCGCAGTCGTGGGCATACCAGTCGATGAGGCCAAGCTGGTGTCCGAGTTCGTGGGGTAGCGACCACTCGGTGGCGCAGCGCCATTCCCAATTGGTTTGGCCGAACTTGCCTGACTTGATCTCTTCTGGACTGTCCTCCCATATCCATGCACCTTGATCCATGATGAGATGGCCGTTGTCGCGCTCCGCTTTGGCTTTCTGCACGTCGTCGGCGTAAACGATCCGATCGAGTCGGACTCTTGCTTCAATGCCGTTCGGTGCAGAAGGGAAGACGCTGGCCTTGAAAAGCGTGTTCATAATCTCGACGTGCCAGCGATAGTAGTCCTCGAAGGAGAAGGTGCCGTATGCTGACCGGAACTGGTGCCACATGTTGACGCGGCCTTTGCTGACAATGAACACATAGCTGAATCCCCAAAGAGGATCTTCCAGTTCATTGTTGATTGTCGCGATCTCTGGCTGTTTGGTGATGATCTTAAAGGTTGCCGTGTGTCTGCCCGAGAGCCATTTGTATTTGTATACGAACGTCGCCTCTTGCATCTCAAGCAACGGCTTGGAGAACGTGCCTTTCTTGACTTCAGCGCCGTCGATCAGCCAAACATAGTCGAACGATTGCGATTTGACGAATCCGAGGTTCTTAACATGTGCCGTTAGGGTGACTTCTTCTCCAGGCTGATATTGGAATTTGACGTTGCGTACGGTTGATTCTGGATAGAGATAGCCTCGGTCGCCGGTGTCTTCGATTTCAGGGCATCCGCCCGGCTTCATGATCCATGGCGCTGCATATTGAACGCGGCCATGCAAGCCGGCAAGCTTCGGGGTCATCTCGATGAAGGTTACGCTGAGGTCGGGTCTGGCGGGTTTGGAGTCCCAAGACTCGTCGCGTTTCAGCTTGAAGTCTTTCACCTGGCTCTTAAGGAACGTCTTAGATGCCGGGCCGCCGACTTGGTCCATCGAATCCCAGACGAGAAGCCTGACTCCCTCATGTCTGACGAAACAGGGCTCGATGACTGTTCCGTCGACGAGTTCCAACCGGTCGGCAAGTGCTAAAGCACCAAGAAAAGCACTGGTAATACACGCTGCAAGACGAGTTAGTTGAGCCATGGCTGCACCTCATCTGTGACTATAGGCGATTTTCATCGAGGAGTCAATAGCCATAAAAGGGGTTGAACCTGAGTTAGGTTCATGTTGGCATGCCCGTTTGTCATGAAAGATTCGGTGAAATCATACAATCCAGCCTCGTATTTAGTGTAGTATAGAGGTTGAGTAGATGTCTCACGAGATGTCTTGTACACTCGTGCGCTTGTAAGTTAGGATGACGATCTCAAGGATTCAGACGCGTCAAGGTGAAATTGGATGAAAAACGTTATTCACAATTGGAAGCTAGGGATGCTGGCTTTATGTGCAGCGATCATACTTCCGGCCATCTCGGGAGCTCAGACTCGCACCGAGGTCAAGGAGCTTAAACGCTTCGCAGCCAAGTCTGAGAAAGCCTTTTTAAGCCTTCGCAAGGAAACGGAAAGCAAGGCTAAGCTCTTAGGTTTGCCGATGAGAGAAACGATCAATGGCGTTTACCGAGAGATTTACCGTTTCATCAATGGGGTGCCGGTCTACAGACAGACGGACAACCTGGGTTGCGCCCAGACGGTGGGAACCTATAAATTATGGCCTGGCGGATTGCTTGGACTTTCGCTATCAGGCAGCGGCTGGGTTCTCGGCGAGTGGGATGGCGGCGTTGCCCTCGAAAGCCACCAGGAATACACTGGACGAATTAACAATAAGGATGGCGGCGCTGAGCATTACCACTCGACTCACGTTGCTGGAACGATGATCGCTACAGGCATTGACTCAAATGCCAAAGGCATGTCTTTCGAGAGCGTTATTAATGGCTATGACTGGGATAATGACTCGGCGGAAATGGCATTGGAGGCTGCGGATGGCCTTCTCTTGTCTAACCATTCATACAGCTGGGTATCGATTTCGCAGTTTGGCATGTACTGGGATGCAGAAGCTGATCGAGACAGCATTGCTTACAATGCTCCTTTCTACCTAATTTGCCAGTCAGCTGGTAACTATCAAGAATTTTCATCGACCGGTACCGGATACGACACGCTTAGCAATCCTGCTAATGCGAAGAACATCCTCACCGTCGGCGCAGTTTATAAGAACACCTACCTTTCGCCTTCGAGCGTTAAGATGAGCGACTTCAGCTCTTGGGGACCGACAGACGACGGTCGTATCAAACCTGACCTGGTCGCTCCTGGAGTTAATGTTTATTCGACCTACGATACGAACGATACATCCTACGCATACCTAGATGGCACTTCGATGGCCACACCGTGCACAACCGGTTCGCTTGGTCTGATAGTTCAGTATTACGATCTACTGTTCCCTGGCCAAAAGATGAGATCTGCCACTTTGAAAGCCTTGGCCATTCACACTACAGACGAAGCCGGTACAGCAGACGGTCCTGACTATATGTTCGGTTGGGGACAGCTCAATGTTGCGAGCGCTGCCTTAACGCTGCAGGAGTTAGTCAAGAATCCATCTACTATTCAAGAAGGAGTTTTGAATGAAGGCGAAACATTCGAATACACGGCAACAGCCGACGGATTAGCGCCAATTCGCGTTACGATTGTTTGGACCGATCCAGCCGGTACACCCACTAATGTGACGGACGATCCGACTCCTATGCTAGTGAACGACTTGGACCTTCGTGTTGAGGCAGGCGGAAACACCTACCAGCCTTGGATTCTCGATCCGACTAACCGTTCTGCGGCAGCAACCCGTGGGGACAACACACTAGATAACGTGGAGCAAGTGATTGTTCCAGCAACCGCTGGTCAATGCAAAATCATTGTTTCTCATAAAGGAGCAAGCCTATCGCCTTCTGGTACTCAAGCCTTCTCATTGATCGTGACTGGGCTTTCCAGTCCTAAATTGCAGGGCTTGACTCTTCAGTCGAACCGTATTGCTAGTTCGACATCGACAACCGGCACTGTCTCCCTTGATGGCACGGCTCCGGCCGGAGGTCTTACGATTAGTCTGTCATCGAGCGACCGTTCCGTTGCGCGAGTACCTGCTACAGTCAAAATTCAAGCTGGCTCACAGACTGGTACATTTACGATTAAAGGTATGAAGGTAACGGAAGCCCAAACGGCAACGATTACTGCTACGCAACGAGACTTATCTTTCAGCGAGGATATTACGGTCGCTCCTCCTGGACTCATTCGACTAGAGCTGGATTCAGATTCGGTTGATGGCGGAAGCTCCGTCAATGGCGAAGTTGAAATTGGTCTGCCTGCTCCTGCGGGTGGAGTCGTAGTCCGAGTGGCCACCGATAATAAGAAGGTAGCCGATGTCGCATGGGCGGTAAATATTGCAGAAGGCGAAACCGTCGGAACCTTCACGATCACTACCTATCCGGTCACCAAAGTGACTGCTGTTCGCGTTCGTGCTGCATATCCTGGTCCGACTAAGTACATCACGCTGACGGTTAACCCGCCGTTCGCCTTATCAGCGCTGGCTCTCTCAAAGTCGAGCATAAAAGGCGGCCAAACGGTTACCGGCACAATCACGATGGCAAAGGCTGCAAGTGTGGACACAGTCGTCACATTGGCTTCCTCGATGCCGTCGGTAGCATCTGTGCCGGCATCGGTAACGGTACTTGCCGGACAGAGCACGGCTACATTCACCGTAACAACGAATACGGTGACTTCGACGAAGAATCCCGTTATCAGCGCGACATATAACTCGTTGACCAAGACTGCCAAGTTGAAGGTTACGAAGTAAAGTCATGCGGCTGTAACGCTGCTGAGAAAGACCCCGCGTAATCGCGCGGGGTCTTTCTCTTTTGCATGTAGCCGCACTATAATGAAGTGAAATACTATTTGTTCTAAAATGACTTCGATCTTGATTGAGAGAGTCCCTTGTTTACGGCGCGCATGGTCGTTCTTGAGAGCGCGAACCGTTTGATGGTCTCGTTGCGTCTTTTGTCTAGGTATAGCTAGGAGACCGCCGAAGCAGGCGGCAGTGTATAGAGGAGTAAATCAGGAATGATAAACAACCGTATTAAAGCCGGGATGTTGGGGCTGGCGCTTGCCTTTGCCGCAATATCTTCGGCTGCTGACTTCTGGGTCACTCCGAAGAAGTCGAATTTCGGCATTGAGAATATGGCTAAAGCTGTATCTCAGGTCGGCAAAGTTGTCGGCCGGGACGATCGCCACGGCCGTTATCGAGTAAGAGTGGAGAACTCGGTCAGCGATGTGGAGGCGATTAAGAAGCTTTCTAGCATTGCGTCTGTAAGCAAGGTGACCGTTGCAGAGCCGGCAAGAGAATCAAAGAGCCTAAATCTTGGCTCAGCAAGCACCATGCAGAGACGGCTCACCTATCTGAAGACCATTCCGAAGGTAAAACGTCCAAAAACAGCCTATCTCGAAGCTTGGCTTCATTACACCAAACAACGAGCGTTTCCATACGACACCATCGATTGGACTGCGATTCAGCAGGGATCAGTGCACCGAGAGTCCATGGCGCCAGCCAGCTTATACGGCAAGTCGGCTTCAAAAAGCGCAACCAAATCCGGTCGCAAGACCATGGGCGACACTTTTGGACCTTGGGAGTTTGTCGGTCCGAAGAACTTGGACATCCCCTATCGCGTTTACTATGGCATCCGGCCGCTTAGCGGACGCGTTAATGCGATAGCCTATCATCCTTCAGACTCGAAGACTTTCTATCTCGCAGGAGCAACCGGCGGCCTTTGGAAAACCATTGACAAAGGCGAGACCTGGACGGCATTAGGCGATGCTTGGGAGAAAATGCCAGTTGGCGCTATCGCAGTCGATCCGAAGACTCCTGCTACCGTTTATGCGGGCACAGGCGACTTCCATGGCGGCTCCGGATACAGCTTGGGCATCATGAAGTCGACGGACGGCGGTTCTACTTGGACGAACTACGGTCGCGCCCAATTCGGCAATGTGGCTGTCAGCCAAGTTCTCGTAGACCCCGACAACACGAGCATTGTGACCGTAACAACGGGTCGCGGCGCTGCCTATAACGGCAAGGTCTACCGCTCTACCGACGGCGGCGAAACCTGGAACACAGCCATCAACGTGAGCGCTCCGTGGTCGGATGCCGATTTCGGGGCAAAGTCCGGCGCCAGCCGCACCTATTATGCCGCTGCAGAAGGTCGAATCTATCGGTCTACCGACAACGGCGCGAACTGGTCTTCGGTGGCTCTTCCTAGCGGAGCAAGCTTCGGCGGAACCGTCGACGTAGCTGCTAGCAAACTGGATCCGGCCACCGTTTACGTGCTTTCTTGCGGAGACGAGAAGATCTTCAAGAGTACTAACCGAGGCGACACCTGGACAGATATTACAGGGTCATTCCCAGGAGACTATAACTGGAGCCAGTCTTGGTACGACTACCACATCACGACAGGCAAACGCGGCTCAAACGACCTTGTTTATGTCGGTTTGATCGACATCGTATACTCGCCGGATGGCGGCACGACATGGGCAACTATCGGCGGACCGACGTATAGCAATTCGGCCATCACCCACAACGACCAGCACAGCTTGGGCATCAACCCGAGCAACGACAATGAGGTCCTCGTTGGCAACGACGGCGGCATCTTCCTTTATACGTGGAGCGGCAGCAGCTGGACAAGCAAGGGCTTGAATAAGGCTATCGGTATTACACAGTTCTATCAAGCCGACTGGCATCCGAGCGATCCCGCATGGATGATTGGCGGCACGCAGGACAATGCTACTCCGATGGCGAACGGCGACATCAACAACTGGTTGAATGTAGGCGGCGGCGACGGCGGCTTCTGCGCGATCAACCAGTCTAACCCGAACAACCAATATACGACTTCGCAAGGGCTCGGACTGTACTCAACAGAGAACGCTTGGAACTCCACAAACTATATATCGCCTGACACAGGTTCAGACAACGTCGCATTCATCGCCCCGATCGAACTCGACCAAAAGACCCCGAGGTATCTCTACGCAGGCACGAACTATCTTTATCGGTGGGACAACTCATCGAAGACTTGGACGAATCACCTGGGCAACCAGAAGTTCACCAACGATACCGTTAGCGTGATTCGAGTTGCACCGAGCGACTCAACGCGAATCTACGTTGGAACGGGCGACGGTTCACTGTGGATGTCGACCAACTCCGGTACTAGCTGGACCAACATAACGGACAGCCTGCCTCGCCGCTATATCTCCTCGATTAGCATCAACAGGGCGAATCCTGCCGATGTCTTGGTTGGTTTTTCGGGAACGGGAACGGGCCACCTGTACCAATGCGCCAACACTTCGGCGGCTACAAGAACCTGGTCTGATAAGAGCAGCGCGGGAGTAAACGGTCTTCCCGATGTTCCGCTGAACTGCGTTACCCGCGACTACACGTCCTACGAAACCATGTGGTTTGTCGGCACCGACGTTGGCGTTTTCATGACGACCGACGGCGGCTCGACCTGGGGTAACGCAACGGGACCCCTTGGGTTGCCGAATGTTCAAGTGAATGCCATCGGCGTTTCGCCCGGCACCGGTTATCTTTATGCGGCGACTTGGGGTCGAGGCATGTGGCGCCTTGAGTTGCCGACTGCTAACATTCCTGTAACGGCATTAACGTTGAGCCCGATTAAGGTTGCTGGCGGCACGAACTCAATCGGCACAGTGACAATTGGCTCGCCAGCATTCCCTGGCGGAACAAAGGTGACCCTGGCTTCGAGCAATAAGTCGGCCGCTTCGGTTCCTGTCACAGTTAAGGTTGCCAGCGGACAGACATCAGCTACATTCACAGTCACCACAAAGAAAGTGACTGCTCCTCAAACAACGACGATCACGGCAACGATCAAAGACTCGACTCAGTCGGCCGACCTTTCTGTCAATCCAGCTGGATTGATGCGAGTTTGGACCGAACCGACGACAGTCGATGGCGGAACAACGATAACCGGTTATGTCGAACTCGGCATGGACGCTCCAGAGGGAGGCGCTGTTGTTCGAGTTGCCGTTGATAAGCCGAAAGCCGCAACGGTGAACTGGCAAGTGGTCATTCCTGAAGGCGAGTCTATTGCCTCGTTCCCGATTACGACGTTGCCAGTCGTGCAGACGACGTCCGTGTCATTGAGAGCTGCTTTCCCGGGTCCGACCCGGTACGCATCCTTCACGGTGACGCCTCCGCTTGCGCTGTCTGCGGTTTCTGTTTCGCCGGCTACGCTGAAAGGTGGAGTTGCGGCGACAGGAACGGTGACGCTGAACACGGTAGCAAAGACGGATACGGTCGTTCAGCTTAACTCGTCAATGACGGGTGTGGCTACGGTCCCGGCTACGGTAACCATCCTTGCAGGCCAGACATCGGCGACGTTCACAGTGTCGACGGTAAAGGTCACTTCAAACAAGAAGGTGACCTTGACGGCTAGCTACGGCGGGATTTCAAAGACCGTCGTTCTGAAAGTTAACAAGTAACGAAACAGGCGGGCGAGGGCGTCGGAAGCATTATGCTCCGGCGCTCTTCCTTGTTTGTAGAGGGAAGATTAGGTACAATATTTCCCGCAAGCGCGGACGTAGCTCAATGGATAGAGCATCAGTCTTCGGAACTGAGGGTTGGGGGTTCGAGTCCCTTCGTCCGCGCCATAAAGATTTCGAGAAGGGGATTGCTTAGCAATCCCCTTCTCTGTTTGCAGGAGTTGATTTTCACCCCCTTCTGCGTTCGTTTCACTCACGCTTCTTCCCCCTGCAGGCAAGGGGAAGATGGAAACGCAAGCTTCTTTATTTATAGAGCGGGCCGTATGTTTCGCAAGCGCGGTAGTCGGCTCCCTGAGGATCCAGTGCTCCGAATCGGGACCAGACGGCCGGGCGGAAGACCTTATCTTCGGGTACGTTGTGCATGTCCACCGGAATGCGCAGGATAGAAGCCAGCGTGATGAGGTCAGCGCCGACGTGGCCATGGCAGATCGCGCCGTGGTTGGCACCCCAGTTGTTCATGACCGAATAGACATCCTTGAAAGCGCCATCGCCGGTCGTGTTGGGCACGAACCAGGTCGTCGGCCATGTCGGGTCGGTGCGCGCATCAAGCTTGTTGTGGACTTCTTCTGGAAGGTTCACAACGTAGCCTTCGGCGATCTGGAGTACCGGACCGAGACCTCGAACCATGTTCAATCGGAACATCGTGACCGGCATCTCGCCTTGCGTTAGGAAGTCGGTCGAATAGCCGCCGCCGCGGAAGTATCCAAGGTTGCTCGTGCACCACTTGGTGGCGTCAAGGCACTTTGCGGCATCGTCCGGTGTGACTTCCCACCACGGCTTGACTGCAGGCTGGCCGTCGATTGTCTGTTCGCCGGTCCAATCAAGCGCCGACGGACCTGAATTGATCAAGTGGATGAAGCCGCCAGAGGCCTTCCCAGACAACTTAACTCCTGTGACGCGCTCGACTGCGTTCGGACTCCAATAGGTTCGAACGTCGGAGAAGAGCTGTGCCTTGCCAGAAAGCAGGTGGCCGAACAGCATCGAAACACCGTTCAGAGTGTCGTTCTCGGTGGCAAGGATGTAAGGTTGGCGGATGCCGTTCCAGTCAAACGAAGTATTCAAGATGGCTTCCCAGAAGTCGCCGTTCGGCAAGTAGTCGGTCCACTGGCGCTGGCCTTGGAAGCCCCCAGCGATGGCGTTGCGGCCACGCGCCTCTTCGGGCCAGCCTTGCTCAGCCAGCCGAGGATTGCCGACCATCAGATCGCGAGCTATAAGGGTTGCCTTAACAGAGAACTCCCAGTCGCCGTCTTTCTGCGCGCGGGTTCGCTGTTTCTCGGGGGCGTTGTTGTCAGCGCCTTCGGGGCAGTTCTCCTTGACCCAAGCCAACGCTTTTTCGTACTCAACCGGATCAAAGATGCCGAGGTCAATGCGACGAACAAACTCGACCATATCGATCGACTCGACTCGCATGCCGAGATATTGCTCGAACATGGCGTGCTCCGCGTAGGAGCCTGCAATGCCCATTGAAACGCCACCCATGGCCAGGTAGCTGTTGCCTCGCATCGTCGCCGCGGCTATACCGGCGCGGGCGAATTGCAAGAGCTTCGTTTTGACGTCCAAGGGTATTTCTTTGTCTCCGCCGTCTTGCACGTCTCTGCCATAGATTCCGAACGCAGGCAGACCTTTCTGAGCATGTGCCGCAAGGACAGCCGCTAGATAGACTGCGCCTGGCCGCTCGGTGCCGTTGAAACCCCAAACGGCTTTCGGGATCGTCGGATTCATGTCCATCGTCTCGGAGCCGTAGCACCAGCATGGGGTAACGGTAATCGAGACGCCGACGCCTTCTGCTTCGAACTTAGTGGCGCAATCCGTGGCTTCTGCCGCGCCTCCGATGCAACTGTCGGCGATCACGCACTCAACAGGCAAACCGCAGGCATGCTTTAGGTTTTCCGTAATCAGCTTGGCGGTTGCGTTGGCCATCGCCATGACTTGAGGTTCAAGAGACTCGCGAACGCCGCCATAACGGCCATCAATCACGGGGCGGATGCCGACCTTTGGCAAGCGGTTTCTAAGCCGATGGGAGGGAGCGTTAACAGACATGTTGGACGTGTTTGCCATGATGCCTTCTTTTTACCTCGTTTCGAACGGCGTTCGATGGTAAAGTTGGCAGGGAAGGGAAATGAAGGGCCTCAAGCGCGACATCCAGCAACTTGTCGAACCGATTCGCGGCAGAATCGGCATATCTGTTGTCGATATCTGCTCTGGGGAATCGATCGGCATTGCAGAGAACGAGTTCTATCCGATGGCGAGCGTTTCCAAGGTGCCGATTCTCGTTGCCTGCATGCGTTTGCACGATGCGATGAAGCTTGATCTAAACGAACGCCTCGTGTTTCGCAGCCGAGACCGAACAATGGGAAGCGGCTTGCTCAGCGCATTCGATGACAATGTAAGGCTGAGTATTCGCGATTTGCTGCTGATGATGATTTGCGTGTCAGATAACGGGGCTACCGACCGCGTTTTACGCCGTATTGGGATCGCCCGAGTCAACGAAGAGATGCGGGCTCTCGGCCTATCAAACATCGACGTACACCGAACCATCCAAGGGCAGATCGACGCGATCTATGCGCTGGTCGATTCGCGGTTCGGGCAATGCCGCTTCGGAGAGCACGAATCGTTGGTCAACTCCGATCCCGAACTCAAGGTTAAGATTCACGACGCGACCTCGGTCCGAGCCGCCATCAAAGAGGCTTTCGAAAAGCACGACATCGCATCACCTATGGACTTATCGAACGTGCTGGCAAAGATCGCCAGAAAGGAATGCGCATCGGAGGATTCCTGCCAAGCGATGCTCGACATCATGGGCCGTCAATGCCTCAACACGCGCTTGCCGAGGTTCTTCCCAGCGTTCACGAAGTTCCCGCACAAGACTGGAACCTATGGATTCGGGACGGTCGTGAACGATATTGGCATTCTATTCCAAGAAGAGACGCCGAGGTTTGCGATTAGCGTTTTGGCAACGGATCTGCAAGACCCAATCTATGAGACAGAGGAAGCTGTCGGCAAGATCGGACGCGCAGTCTATGACACCATGGCTAGAGCTTAGGCTTCGATTCCCAACTCCATGATTCTTGTCACGTTAGCGATGTCAGCGTGCCAATTCGGCGCAATCCGGCTCGTTGTGGCGCAGTTCACCAGAAGCCTGTTGCACGCAGCGCGCTCCCGAACCTTTCGGACCGTCTCTGTCGACTTGGTTACTATAGATAGGCAATTCATCGGTCGCGCAAGCTGATCAATGCTTTCGAGCGGCAATATCTGCAGGCAAGGGCCGTTGCCAAGGTAGGTTTTGGTTTTGCTATCGCCGCTTACGATATGGGGTCTCACGAGGAGATTCTCCTCCTTCGCCTCGTCTAGCGGGCAGCCTTCGCTGACAACTCGACAGTCCGTTGTACTAATGCCGCTTAAGAAGCTCTCATAGGAGACCTTATTCGACATCGGACCCATCGTCGTATCTTCGTTCAATCCGTCACCAGATCGAACGAGCTTGGCTAAGTCCTCTATCTTCTTGACGAAAGCATCATAAATCGGTTCGGCAACCCAAGCTACTTTAGTTGACGAGCTTTGCTGGCCGGTTTTTGCGAGGGCTCCGCTAAGAGCGAGCGTTGCCGCCTGATCGACGTTGGCGTCGGCGAAGGCTGCAAGTCCATTGAGACCGACGCCAGAAGAAAAGACTTGTACGGATGCCTGTCCGGCGATGATAGCTTTATACTTGGCTAGCCTGTCCGAGTCGAAATCGCCGACCAATGTGTGAACTCCGGGATCGGACGCCAATAGCTCGCCGACAACATCATCCGGCCCGTGCACGACGCTTACATAGCCTTCACCGAGGCCGGATTCAAGAATAAGCCGAGCGAGCCATTGGCTGATGGCGATTGCGTGCTCGGGGGCTTTGATGATGACCGTATTGCCAGCCATGATCGCCGGCAGAGCCATCTTCAGAGCGCCCGCAAAAGGCTCGCTCCAGCAGGGCATACACGCCACAACACCAACTGGCCTTCGCACGAACCGGGTTTCGCGGCTCGCCGGATACCAGCTCATTTGCTGGGCGGCGATCTGAGCCCCTTGGCCCGCTGCATGTTGGCAATAGCGAATAGCCTCGAGGACCTCTTCTTGCGACTCCTTAAGAGTAAACCCGCACTCATGAGTCAAGTACTTGGCGATCTCGGTGGCGTAACGGCGCATCGGTTGAACCAAGAAATCCACCAATTCGGCTCGTTTGCCTGGACCGGCCGAATGCGACTTGTCAAGCGACTTCTGGGCAACCTTAACCGCATAAGCGACGTCCTCTGCGGCAGCGGAATGAGCCTGGCCCGCAACCACCGAAAGCTTGGCAGGATTGCGAGTCAGCAGGTTAAGCTCGCCTTCGTGCCACACTCCGCCAATAAAGTTCTTCGCAACAATAGTTATCATGCTTTGCTCCCGATCCGACACCTTCGCCGTCTAGGCTGAATCCTGATTCGCCGATAATAAAAGGGGTAACCTGAACGTGCCCTCATGTTTCGACGATTATTCTGTGCTGTCTTACTATTACCCATTACGATCTCCGGTGTCTACGCGCTAAGTGCAAGAAGCGTTGGCGGAACGTTGTATATTAACGAAACGCCCGTTCTGACGATACGCTCGACGATCGGCGGATCGCCTGTCGCAAAGGCCAAAGCTTTTGCCAATCGGCTGCAGGGCGTTTCTGACAGCGCGAATGTTTCTGTTTCACGGATCAAACGGGCATATATTGTGCATGTTGGGTCAGCGTCCTTCACGATCAAGAAAGCAGAAGCAAAGGCAAACGGATCAACGCCGGCGAATCTGGCTTACAGGTGGGCAGCCAAGGTCAAATCCGCGCTGAATCTGCCGCCTCTTAAGCTGAGCTTGAAAACCGTGGTTTTGCCGCTAGGCGGAACCGAAGCGGTTGCTCTGGTTGGAAGGGAAGCCCAATATGCCAACTTCTCTCGGCAAGGAGATTCCGTTTCCTTGAGCCGGAAGATCGGGGCTATCGTCTTCAAGGGCTCGAAGCTGGGCACGACAGAGGTCAGCATAGCAGGGAAGAGCGCCTTGGATACGGTCGTTGTCAAAGTCTTGCCCTATGCCGTCAACTTCCCGCAGACGGTCATAGCCCACGTCACTGGCGTGCCTGCCAGCAAGGAAGTCGTGCGCGGCGCCATTCGAACTGCCTTGAACTCGCGCCTTCGAACGGTGCCGGCCGCTTGGCTCATCTTTGACACGCCCAAAGCCACGGCGCTTCAAACGAACCAATCGAGAACCTATCGGGTTGGCGTCAAGGCATCTGCTACCAATAGCATTCCGTCGAAGGGCATCGTGACGGTCACCGTTCGGAACGAAGGCATAAACGCTAAGAGGGAAGCAGAGCTGTGGTATTGCAACTTCCCAGAGAACATCAAGAAACCGGGTCTGCTGTTTGCCAGTCCACTTCAGCGCGATAAGGCTGCCAGGTTCCTATTCCATCATATCAACGATTCGTCGGGTCCATTGTTCGTTGAGGCGCAGGCCGTGAATCCGACCTCAATGCCGGCTTCGATTATGGTCATCCCCGGTTCGGCTGATCCGGACAAGAACCCTGTTCTCGTCGGGGCAAGGGCTGCCGACCAGTTCCTCCGCAACTGGCTTTTCTCGTCGGGCGAAATCGTGACGATCCCCGCGCATTCGTCGGTCCCGATTACCGTTCGAAGGCTCGCTCCGCAAGAGACAACCAGCGGGCTCTGCTATCTGAGGCTCCTTGCTGGCGGACCTGACAGCATCTTCGTGAGAGTCGATGCAAAAAGCCCAGAAAGCGCTATCTATGTTTGGGAACCGTTCCGCCGGACGACCGCTCCATGGCAGGTCGCGCGGCCCAAGGCGATATCGGATGTCGAATCCAATATGCCCCAGGCTGCCGAACACGTCTTTCCGAATCCGTTCAAGAACGAGACTGTTAGTTACGAGGTCGGAAGCAAACACGGATTCGTGCGGATCGGACAGAAGCCGATTGAACGCGAAGACCAATTGATGAAGCTGGACGGCAACTTCGGAGTGGTCTATAGCATTAAAGCCAGTATGAAGAACCCTTTGCAAACATCTGCAAAGGTCGAGATTGTGTTCGAAGCCAGTGCCGGCTACAGTGGCGGGCTTTTTGTTGTTAACGGACGCATCATGCGTTCTCCGCTTCTTCAGTCCAAAGGCGAGTATAAGCTCTGGGAAGGGGTCCTTGAGCCAGGGGCCGAGAAGAACTGCTCTATTCTTACCGTTCCGCTTTCAGGAAGCAGCTATCCGGCGACGATCACGGTTCGCACGACTGATTCGCTTGCCTCAATGGCCGGTCGTTAACCGAGCGGATCGTTCAAAATAAACCTATGGATTCCCGATATACTGAGATTGCCGAGCTGTTCGGCTTGCATGTCGAGCCGATGCCTGTCGTCGACAATGTCGAAGAAAAGGAAAAGCTTACGGGCCGCTCTGCCGAAGAAAGCGACGAGATGGGCATGGAGAGCTTGGCAGAAGGCGACTACGAGGAAGCCATCAAGCACTTCAAAAGAGCGATCGAGCAGCGCGATCCTAATGACATACAATCGCGAATAAATCTAGCCAGCGCTCTTGAGTATTCGGATCAAGGTCCGATGGCGATGCGCCAATATATGAAAGCGCTGAAGTTGCGCAACGATGAGCCGGAACCGTATGTCGGTTTGGCCTCGATTCTTAAACGCTACAGCCGGTACCGCGAAGCCGCCGAGGAACTTCAAACAGCTATCGAGTTAGATCCCGAAAACGCCTACTTGCACAGCCAACTGGCTCAGTTGCTCCGAGAGATGGGAGAGAAGAATCGCGCGCTCGTGGCTGCGATGGGCGCAGTTGCCGCCGCTCCGGACCAGTCGCACTATCATTATTGGATCGGCGACCTTCTGATGTCGATGGGGCGTTGGAGCGAAGCGCTGGATTCGCTTCAGGCTGCCATCGAACTGTCTCCAGGCGACGATCATCTCTTCATGAAGTCGGCTGTCTCGTTCTGGGCAGTTGGCAAGCGAGCCCAGGCGATTAAAGCCATCAGGCTGGCATCGGATTTGGACCCGTCGAAACACCTCTACCACGGGCTTTTGGCTGTGTTCCTTAAGGCCGAGGGCCAAGATGAGGACGCCAAGCTTGAGGAACCCAGGGCTGCGCAGATGGACCGCTACGACCACGAGAACCTTCAACTTCTCCTACAGCAGCTTGGGATGGCTTAGCAGGTTGGGTATTCTCGGCTAAATTCTCATGTCCAATGTTTGGCTCGCGCTCGGATTAACGGTCTTTGCTGGTCTGGCAACCGGCATCGGCAGCGCGATCGCATTCCTAGCGAGCAGAACGAACTACCGGTTCCTGTCCATTTCGACGGGCTTTTCTGCAGGCGTCATGCTCTATGTGTCCTTCGTAGAGATCTTCTATAAGGGCGCTGACAGGCTTGTGGCTGCTTATGGAGATCCTCTCGGGCACTGGGTGAACGTCGGATCGTTTTTCGGCGGAATCGCGTTGATCGCCATTATCGACAATTTGATTCCATCGGGCGATAACCCTCACGAAACGCCTTCTGAGGAGACGACAGCGCAACTTCATTCGGATGCTGCTCCGCCAGTAAACAAAAAACTCATTAGAATGGGCATGTTTACCGCGCTTGCCATTGCCATCCACAACTTCCCGGAAGGCTTGGCAACGTTTCTGGCAGTGCTCGAGGACCCTAAAGTCGGCATTGCCATTGCCATCGCTATAGCGCTTCACAATATTCCTGAGGGTATCTCAGTATCGGTGCCGATCTACTACGCGACCGGCAATAGGCGCAAGGCGTTTATGCTGTCTTTGCTAAGCGGCCTTGCGGAACCAGTAGGAGCGCTGATTGCGTTTATGGCGCTTCGGCTATTCGTTGGCAACTCGGAAGGCCTCCCTCCGCAAGTGATGGGGACGCTGTTCGGCGGCGTGGCTGGCATCATGGTGTATATCAGCCTTGATGAACTGCTTCCTACGAGCCGGGCCTACGGCAAGGGCCACGACAGCTTGTTTGGCTTGCTTGCCGGAATGGGCGTGATGGCCATCAGCTTGCTGCTGATGCGCTAATCATCCTAACGCTGGTGAACACTAGTGGTTTGGCATAGAAAAGCAGCTAGTCGATAAGACAACTGCGCCAAGCAGCTCTGGCTAGCTCATTTGTCTGCCATTCTTCGCCAAGAACGCCACTGTTGATTTCACCCCGCTTGCTCGGTTGGTCAATGGTTCGTAGTTCGGATTGAACATATCCAACACAATCTGGTGATAAGTGCTCGATATTCATAGTAAGGATACAATTCGCAAACAGGTGAACGAGGAACCTGGCTTCTTGTTTGATGAAGCTTCTCTCGCTCTCGAAGTCAGCATCCTGATCAAGTTCTATTCGATGTATAATCGCTTGTCGCTTCTTGTCAATATCCTCGATTCTTGAAAGATCATGTTTGTAAAGCCGACATAGAACCGTGCATTCTGACTTGCTTGCTGTACTACATAACGATACGAGTTTTCCTACTGCCTTATCTAGCTTCAAACTCTTCTCCTCATGTGTTTGACTGACGCATTCGCGAACAACTGACTCGAGTTCTTTAGTTGCCCTCATAACAGGAACTCTTGTGTCGGGGAAAGCCTCGATCAAGGTCGTCAGGTCGGTAATCCCAACGGCCTCAGCAAGTAAATCGAATGCCAGCCGTTCAAAGAGCGCGTGGGCTAAGACCAATGATATGCTCTCACCAAAGGGTCTAAAAGCTATCTGCCTCCTTCTCATATATTGCTGGACTTTGGCTGACACAATGTCACGGTCTTGAGGGGATGCTGGTCCTTCAGTTGAAGGTAGTTTCTTTTGGCTACATTCAATCTGATCTCCTAATGCATTTCGAAAGACCTTCTCTCCAGCAATTCGAACGTTATGTTGATGTTCAACCAAATCGCGCCATCCATATAAGAAAGGTCGATAGACTGTAGTGATCACGGTGTGACTGTCCATTGTAATGATTATATAGTGTGCAGTTTCACCTTTTGCTATAGAGGTCCTTAAAAATCTCCGTGGGCTAACAGAGAGTTAATTCCTCTCCGGCGTGGGATCTGACGTTCGTATTTTGTTTCATTTCGAATCTGCACTGGTTAGATAAGGTGCAAAATGAAACAAGAAACGATCTCCTCAACGTTGTATCTTTTCTTGACAGCCCTCTCAAATAGCTTTACATCCAGGATAGAACCTTACTCTACGAATATATCATTCATTGCTGAAGCTACTGCTGGTATCTCTGGTTCTATAGCTTAGAGCGCGCCGTCAAGCCCCAGCTGCGCGGCTTCAATGGCCTTGAGGCATGCCTGCGCCTTGTTTTGGCATTCGACGTATTCCTTCTCAGGATTCGAGTCAAAAACGATACCCGCGCCTGCTTGGACATAAGCTTGGCCATCCTTCAGCAGGATCGTGCGGATCGCGATGCACATGTCCATGTCGCCCGTCGCGCTGACGTAGCCGACGGCGCCAGCATAGAGACCTCTTCTTGTTGTTTCTAACTCGTCGATAATCTCCATCGCTCGTACCTTCGGAGCGCCGCTGACGGTGCCGGCAGGGAACGTTGCGCGAATGAGGCCATAGGCGTCGTATTCTTTCCGCAACTGGCCAGTAACGGAGCTGACAATGTGCATGACGTGGCTATAGCGCTCGATGATCATCAAGTCTTCGACCTTGACCGAGCCGTACTCGCATACGCGTCCAATGTCGTTGCGCCCAAGGTCGACGAGCATCACATGTTCAGCGCGCTCTTTCTCATCGGCTAGCAGCTCGCGCTCCAGAGCTAGGTCGAGTTCGGGCGTTTCTCCTCGCCATCTCGTGCCGGCAATCGGCCTTACCTTGGCTGTTCCTTCGTTTAGACTCACCAGCGATTCTGGAGAAGCGCCGATGACGTCGTAGTCTCCCATGCGGAGCAGGAACATATACGGAGAAGGGTTGATGGAGCGCAAGGCTCGATAAACCGTAAGCGGATGGGCTTCAACTTTGGTTTGGAAACGCTGGGACACGACCATCTGGACGCCGTCTCCAGCGCCGATGTACTCAACGGTCTTGGCGACGTTCTCCTCATATTGCTTCTGGCCGATGTTACATTCGACTGGGTGGACCTGGCGCTTTGAGTTTGGCAGCGCAGGCAGCGGGCGGCGCAGCGTGGATAGAATGCGCTCAATCTCGGCGCAGGCGGTCTCATAGCCGTCTGGTGTGCCTTCAGCCAGCACGAGGATACGGATCACGTTTTTGGCATGGTCGAAGATAACAACGCTATCGGTCAGCATCATCGCCATGTCGTCCATGTTCAGGTCGTCTTTGGTCTCATCAGGCAGGCGCTCGAAGAATCGGACGATGTCATAGCTGAGCATGCCGATAGCGCCGCCTACGAACTTGGGAAGGCCAGGCATGAGGGCAATGCGCCTTTCCTCAAGCTCTTTCTTGACCAAATCAAGCGGATCCTGCCCCTCCGGCAACTCCGATCGGCTTTCGCCTTTGGCTCGAATCTGGCGGACTTTGGTGCCCTTTGAGCGAATGACGAGTCTTGGTCGAACTCCAAGGATGCTGTAGCGGGCAAGCTGCTCTCCGCCGGTGACACTTTCAAGAAGATAGCTGTAAGTCTCGTCGTGGGCGAGTTTCCAATAAGCGCTGAGCGGCGTTTCAACGTCGGCCAAAACGTCTCTATACACGGGCACATAGCGACTCGTTTCTGTCAGCCGATGGAACTCGTCCTTCGTCGGGAATAGCATCAGATGATTATGTCCGAATCTGTAAGGCGATGCTGGCCAATGGTGCGGTAAAAAAGAAAGGCCCCGGTGGAGCCAGGGCCTGAAATCATTGCAAACAGTATTCTCCTTTATCTGTGGACGCCGGTCTAGGTGACCGACGCGAGAAGCTAGGGACGCATTCTCCGTGCCAAAATGATAGGCATGGCTGGTTTCACCGTGCATTCAGGCAAAATTGCCGTTTACGCCGAGGACAACATCGACACCGACCGCATTATGCCGGCCCGGTTCCTTACGATGGTGACTAGGTCGGGCTACGGCGAAAACCTGTTCTGCGATGTGCGAGGCCCTGGTTTTCCTCTTGACGAGCCGTCTGCTTTGGGAGCGGATGTCTTGGTCGTCGGAACGAACTTCGGATGCGGCTCATCTCGCGAGCACGCCGTTTGGGGAATCCAGCAAGGCGGCTTTCGCGCTGTCATCGCCCTCAAGACAGAGAAAACAGCTGGCTACAGCGATATCTTCCGGCAGAATTCGGCCAACTGCGGGCTGCTGCTGATTGAACTTGAAGCAGAAGCACATTCGGTTGTTGTCGGCCTTGGAAACGGCGCGGAAGTGAAGATCGATTTGCCGAACCAAACGGTTGCCGCCGGGGGTTTTGTTCTGCGGTTTGAAATCGCTCCGGCGACGAAGGATTCGCTGATCAAGGGACTGGATCTGATCGGGACGACCTTGGAGTACTCATCCAAGATAGAGGAGTTCGAGAAGTGCCATGAAGTTTACACTACTGCTTCTATGTAGTCTGGTGGTCTCCGGATTGATGGGAGGATGCAAGAAGGAAGCATCGCCTGCGCCTGTTGAAACAGCCGCCAGCAAGCGCACTTACCCTTTGGGATCGCTAAAGACAACTCCTATTAAGATAGGGAAGCACGAGTGGACTGTTTGGGTGATGGACGACGAGGACAAGCGCCGAGAGGGTCTGATGTATGCCAAGCCGGACGACCTTCCAGAAGGGAAGGGCATGCTCTTCGTGTTCCCAGAATCCAAGCAGCGATCGTTCTGGATGGAAAACACCGAAGTCGCCCTGGACATAGCCTATTTCGGGGCTGACAGGAGGCTCCTCAACGTGCAACGCGGCGTGCCGTTCGACGAGTCGAGTCTGCAGAGCGACGGCCCTGCGCAATATGTGCTCGAGGTCAAGGAAGGAACGTTCGACAAATTGGGCATCAAGAAAGGCGCGGAGCTAACGATAGGCGACTCAAGGCAATAAGGGGCGTTGAGTCGCACCTAACGTTTCGATGTGTATATGAGCGACAGGTTGCTGATGCTCAGCGTGCCTTGCGTTTCCTTCCCGAGTCCATCAATCAATAGGATCGAGTCTATCCGGATTGGATTGTGAACGATGTAGTCCGAAGCTCCGCCCCAAGCGCCGCTTGGAGCATTGAATAGAAACGTTACAAGCCGGGGTCCTTTCCAGTTTATAACTGGGCCGTCGACTTGATGAGTTTGGTTGGTGGCGTCGATGAACCTCATTCTGGCCAAGTTGCCCGATGCGTCTCCGTTGATCCATATTGAAATGCCGGTAAGAATCCGATTAGGATCCGAAGCAATTTGAGTGTTTGGGACAATCCTAAGAAACCGCCAGCCTTTGCTGAATCGGTAGTCGATTGACATGGTGGAGCCATCTAAGACCCGCCCTGCGACCGATGCCGCAACAGATGCATCCCCGTCAGGGACATAGGACCAGGCAAGGTCCTTTAGGTTGACAGGAACGATAGTCAATGGATCGGTCTCGCCAGCCAATTTGCCTTCCTTGTCCCATAGTTGGATCTTTATAGGCTCGTTGATCTGGTCTCTGCCAATTTCGAAGGTTTGGGTAGCGCTCTGGCTTTTTCTCAGCGATAGCCTGCGGTTCGCGCCCTTAAGTTGCGTGATCCCAGCATGCGCCGTGCAAGTGAACTCCTCGTGTTGGCCTGTCGTTTCGAAACCGACAACAAGATCCTCGTTCTGTATTGATATTCCAACGTTGATAGGTGAAGGATTGCGCAAATAGCATGCTTGACTGAACTGTTTTCCGTTCGAAAGTACCAATGTAGCTCTAATTCTGCTGATTGCTCGAGTGCGGTCAGCTACAAATGGCAGATCTCGAATGAGAAAGGACAATGAGCTCGCTTGCCCCTTGACGACTTCAACGAACGAAGACGTCTTCTCATCGCTGAGCCTAAGCACCTCGCCTTGCTGTAGGTTGCTGGCCAAAGGCCAAAGGACTTTTGCGATCGCTTCTGCGCCAACTGCATCAACGGTCGAAGGGAGTTGCACATAGTTCGCGGCACGATCGACGAGTGCTGGGTCAAGTTCAGTGGAATCTAGAATTCTAGGAGTGCTGATTAGGCCGAGGTCTGACGATGGAGTAAAGGCAGCATTCCACCCAACGGCTATTCCTTTGCCGGCTCTGCTCTTGAAGACCAAAATCCAGTCATCTGGAGATCCGTGAGAAAGCCTCATAACAAACCTGGAACCGTTTAGTGCCTCAACCATGGTCTTGACGCGCGAATATGCAGGCTTTGGTCTTAGGTCTTGAGTCATCGTGCCGAAGTGGTGCTCGCGCTCGGTTGGACTTGGGCCGTCGTCATTCCAGTCATACCAGATAGTTAAGCCAACTCCCGATGCAACATTAGCCAAGTACGTGCGGACAGCATAATCCCCCTGCCTTTCAATGCCCACGCCCGCGTCAATATCGCACAAGCCAAACTCGCCGCAGATGATGGGGATCATCTTTTTAGGTTGCTTCTCTTTTAGGTACTGACGCAATCGAGTCCAGTTGGGGACAGCCGCTTCCGGGAGGCCAATTTCATACGGATGTATCGTAACGGCATCCCAATATTTGAGCAAGCCTGCGCTAGCACAGCCTTCCAGAAATGCGTAGTCGAAGCGGTACAAAGCGGGACCAACATACCACTCTTCAGGCGCAGTCTTTCGGATCGTTTTGCCGACTTCGACGCCAAGCCGACTATAGTCGCGTACGTTTGAAGCTGGAAACCAGAACCAGCCGTTTGGCTCGTTATACATCTCCCAAACGATTCCTTGCCCTTTGTATCGGTTGACGCCTTTCTCGACGAACCGGCAGAAGGCTTTGACAGCAGCAGGTGTGCTAGGAGCGTCGTGCTCGAATGAGCCTGACGGCTTTTGGTAGATCTTGTTACCGTAGTCGAGGATGAAGATGGCGCGAAGTCCGTGCTTTTTCAGCGTCGCAGTAAGCCGATCGTACGCAGAAAAGTCATATATCCCCTTCTTACGTTCGATGTTTTGCCACAGGAAATCCATACGAACCCATTTATATCCTGCTCTTGTTAGGAGTTCCATTTCGCCTGGCTTTGGATCGGTGAAGTGGATGTTAACTCCGAGTCCGTCAGGGATTCCGCTCGCAGGCAAAGGAAAGCGTTTGCGGTACTCGGATGCCAAGCAGAAAGCGCAAAGTGATGCAAGGAAAAGGGAGAAACTAACGCGAAAGCACATATGAACCGTTTCCAACCTGCGGAGTTGCTAGGGAGTATATCCTCGGCTAGAACGAATATCAAGTTCTAAACGATGTTAAGGTCGAGTTGATAACTCTCTCTTTTTCGGATAGACATACGCTGGCGACTTGAGCAGCCAGTTCTCCAGCATCAGGCCGACTTTCCCCAATGAATCTGCAGAGCAATACTCAGGCAAATCCCTGGCCGTGTGCCACTGCGGGTACGTGAAGTCGATCAGGTCCATCGTCGGCAGGCCGGCATCGTTCAGCGGCTTGTGGTCGTCGACGATCCAGCCGCCTCGCACAAATGGGAACGTGTCCTGCAATCCAACCGTCTTGGCGTGTGCATAGAACTTCGTCACCAAGTCCTTGGCCACCGAATAACTATATTCCTCGACGGGCACGCGAAGGTTCTTGTCGCCGATCATGTCCAGCAATATGCCGTAGTCCGGTTTCGGCGTCGGCTGGTATTTGGCAAAGTAGGCTGCCCCGAGGAGCATCTCCTCAAGCTCGGGACCAAGGTCTTCGCCGTCGGTCATAAGGTAAAGAACCCCAACATCCTTGAGTCTGCCTTTAAGCACTCGCATCAGCTCTAATAGCACGGCGACGCCGCTGGCTCCGTCGTTTGCGCCCATCACCGGTTTCTCGTAGTTTGCCGGATCAGTATCCTGGTCGCAGTATGGCCTGGAGTCCCAATGAGCCAGCAATACCACGCGAACCTTTGCATCCTTCCAGTTTTGCTCACCGATGATGTTGTTGAGCTTCAGTTCCTTCTTTGTTTGCGACCAAGTGTGCGTGAAAGGTTGCAGGCGAACGTTGTCGCAACTCTTCTTCATCTCCTCAAAGATGAAGTCGCGGCAGTCCGTGTGGGCTTTGGTGCCTGGTACGCGCGCGCCAAACTCGCACTGCTTAAGCAAGTGTTTCCAGGCTAAGTCTTGCTTGAACTGGCCAGAAGGAACCAAAACGAACGGCAATAAGAGCGCGACAAGGTTCATAGACTCAGTTTAGACGAGTCAGAGCCGCTATGGTTGCGCAACGATGCGGTTTTTGGTCGTTGCGGCTTTCTTGTCCTTGACGACAGATTCGACCGAAGTCTTGTCGAGCGTCTTGACGATCCGGCTCTTGTCCCAGACCTTGAAGTAGCCGAATCCGCCGCGTCCGAGCTGGGCTGGCATCGCCACGTTATAGGTTCGGCTGTCATCAAGCTTGTCGCCACCAGCCGTTACGCTTAGAATGCGTTTGCCTGAGTCTGCCGACGCCAAGAACGTCGCCTCGAATCCGGAGACATGGAGCCATGCGCTGAACGGATGGGGGTATAGAGAAACCGCTCGCTCTAGGGCTTGACGGATCTGCGCGCCGCGAAGGGCAACGACGACGACTTCCTCAGTAGGATAGAGAAGGGCGGCCGACAGGGAATCGCCTTTGTAATCTTCTCGAAGCAGTCCTGACGTGATGAATGCGCCATCGACCTGGGCTGTTTCCTTAAGCTGGTCCGCAATCGATTGGCCGAGCTGTGTGCCGTCCGTATCGGCGGCCCAACAACCGGCTGCAAGCGTAACGATCGCCCCTAATGTAACCCAAATCTTCTGAACTGCATTCATGTTTGCGTTCCTCTACTATTGTAGACTGTTTTGGACACTCTTCGTTACTGAGTTTCGGTTATGTTTGGGTAAAGACAAGGGTATTTGGGACCAATTCTGCCTTTCGCGTTTGACAATGAAAACAGCCCCCTAGCAATAGTGCTAGAGGGCTGCCGTTTTGTATTTCGATATATCAGCCTTCGATGCGGACCCCCATCGAGCGGGCAGCGCCAGCGACGATGCGCATGGCCATCTCTTCATCTTGGGTGTTAAGGTCGGCCATCTTAAGCTTAGCGACTTCACGGAGCTTATCCGAAGTCAGAACGCCAGCCTTGTCGGTCTTGGGGTTGGCTGCGCCCTTATCGATGCCGGCCGCTCTCTTGATGAGGTCGGTGGTCAGGGGCTGCTTGACGACGAACGTGTAGGACCGGTCGCTGTAGACGGTGATCTCGACGGGAAGCACAAAGCCCATCTGCGGGGCGGTCATTTCGTTGTACTTCTTGAGGAACTCCATCATGTTGATGCCAGCCTGGCCGAGAGCCGGACCGACAGGAGGAGCCGGAGTGCCTTTGCCGGCGGGGATGTTGAGCTTGATTACTGAGGTAATTTGCTTTGCCATATCGTTTTCCTGTTTATGCGGCCGCGGAGCACGGAGGAGAGGGAAGCATCTTCCAGACACACGCGCACGAAGCATAGAGTATACCCGAATAGGGCAGGTTCATCGAAATGCTTCGCGGAGAGTCATCCCGAGCATCGCGACGGATATGAGTGCAAACGCCTCCCGATTGTAGCGACAAGGCCAATAGTTCAATCAGATTCCTCGCTTCGCTCGGAATGACTGAGCTTCCATGAAAGAAGGATGCTGTTGGTGCAAACTTGTTAATGGCTACATGCCTTCGTTTATTTGCACCGCCCCAGTCTTCTGGCTGATGGTGGCAAGCTTAATTACCGAATGTTACTCGCCGTCAGTCTCTCGGCCATTCCACCATTCGAAATAGACCTTTGAGCTAGGAGGAGGCGTCGGTTTGGACATTTCTTCGATGTAAATCGGCGCTAAGGTCAGTTTGCCAGAAAGCGAGTCGCGAATCCACGGCCAATTCGAGCTCTTCAGCTCCTCGTTAGTCGTTACCGTGATATTCATCCAGGCTACCGGCGATTTGATAGAACCTGCATTAGCGCCGGACTTAACTCGGTTTGCATCGATGGCTTTCTTCAAAGAAGCGAGCTTGGCGGCGGACTCAACCGGCCAAAGATTGCAAAGCATGGTATCCATCATCTGCGGACGTTTCATCTTGGCATCTTGTGCGGCGTAGACGAGGGCATAGGCTTCCCAGATGATGTTCGGCAGCTTCGTCTCTGGGTTTACCGTTGGTTCAGCCAAGAGCTTAGCGCCTTTGTTCAATTGCATCTTGTTCCAGTCGACTCGGTTGACAATGTCTTCGATCCTTCGAGCCATTGCCGGCGCAATCGGCGCAGGAGTTTGCTTGATGTCTTTTAGCAAAGCCGAGACCTCGACGGCAGCCTGGTCCAGCGTGATCTGCTGAGGCCTGGCTTGCGAGTTCGATTGGCTATTCTGAGATGTCAGGACGATGGCGAGAGCAGTCAAGGCAAAGGGCAACAGAATTCTCATCTTAGTAGATATAACGAATAGGAAGAGCGGGTTGTTACCGAAAGAAGGCAATAAAACCTTATTTCGAAACAACAATCGACTGCTTAGCAATATCAAGAATCAAGCGGACTTTGGCCATAGCGAATTGGACTGTTTCGCTTCTAACTGCTGGCATTCCGCCGAGCCAGTTGCCGATCTTGGCGTTTTGAGTTATATCATTGGCGCTGGCGTTGGCTATGGAGCGGACTTGGTCGAACGTCCAAACCCGTTTGGCCTTGCCCTTGTCCGAGATAAGGGTGACAGCGAGGTCCGACTTGATATTCGGCCATTCGTCAAATAAAACGACATTCCCTGTATTGGTCACGCTGGCCGTCTTGGGTCCATGCCAGTTTTGGATTACGAATATCCAGACTTGTGAACCGTCGACACTCAAACTAGCCTGAGGCCGCGGGGTTTTCCAGTGGTCAAGTGTCTTTATAGTAAGCACGCACTTCTTGTTCGGAGAACAAAAAGTGCGCACCTCATCGGGCATGACCCTAACGTCCATCTTTTTAGTATGTCCGGTTTGGCCATGCCCGCTAGCAAATGCTAGAAACGCGATAGTTAGGCAGACCGGCGTCGCTTTTTGCATGCTGCGATCAGCCCGATTGCGAAGGGAAGAGCCGCGGCGGGACCGGGAACGCTCGGTTCGCCAGCAATCGCAAACTTGCTGCGACGGGCGATAGCGATCTCGTCTTGACCAAGCAGATCGTAACCGAGTCCGTCAGGAGCTACGTCGCTAAGCTGCTGAGGAATCAAGCGGATGCCGCCAGATGCCAACAGGTGCTTTGCCTTTGCCGGATCGCCAGGATTGGTGGCATCGTAGTGATCAAGGTTGAGGACGTGGCCCAACTCGTGGGCAAACGTGTCAACGCGACCGAGGGCGGAATAGCCAGCGATGTTGTCGGTGTCCATGACCATGAAAGGCGCATTCAAGTAACCGAAGCCATACACGCTTTCATTGTAAATGTGGTCGACAAACCAAGCGTTGATCACAAGCGGGTTCGAGTTCTGGCCGTTGCCTGGGGCGTTTACCATGCTCCAAGAGTTGTTGTAATTCCAAGCGTTGTAGGATGACTTGTTGAGAGTCACAGCGCTAAGGAAAACTAAATCGATATCGGCCTGGTCCCAGATCTTGCGAGCGTAATCTTGATAGCTCAGGTCGGGGGATAGGTCCGAGCCGTCATTATTGGCCACGAGAATTGGCTGAATCGTGACAGTCAGCGTCGTCAACGCCTGCGAAGCGGCCGCAGATACGATAACTAAAGAACAAACAAAGAGTTTTCTAAACACAGTCTCTCCTTCAGATTGCCAATTCAAATGAACTGGAAACAATCTTTGTGCATTATACGGCAACTAACTCGAAATTAACAAGGATTCAGCATATATACGGGGGTTAAACACGATTTACTATGCTTGCGAAGCTGGGCGTCTATTATAGGTTCCGCGAACTTGCGCTCTTTACCTGCTGGGCAAACGAAGAGCGCAAGTTGAGCCAGATCCGTCTATTTCGACGGCCAATCTGCGGGCATCCAGCTTGCCAATTCCCTAATTGAGTCCTTGGCTTTTTCGGTTACAGGCACTCCCCAAGCGTCGAAGAACGGTCCCAGGTTCTTGCCGGTTGCCTTCGACATTCGAACCATCCATTCATCGCGCCGTTCTTGTTCGTTTCTCGGCTGAGGGCCGGACCGATATGAAGAGAAAACTTGGGTCATCGGCTCCCAGCCGAAGGCTTGTCTAAGCTGCAAATACATGGATAAAGCAAGAAACGGATCGTCTTGCCAGTCGCTGAACTTAGCGCCGTTGGCAAGGTACTTTCGCAACCTGTTTGTCGAGTCGGGCTCTTTAATCGCCGGGTGGGCTAGACCATGCTCTGACTTTGAAAGACCGACAACGGATTCCTGCCCATAGACAGAGAAGAGATTGTTGGTGACTTCGCCGGTGCCTTCAAAGGTCCAAGCTCCTTCTTGGAAGTTATGGCCCATCTCGTGGTAGAAACCCCAGAGATGGCTGCCTTTTTGGCTGAGTTTCGGTAGATCGCAGAAGGTCTTGGCAACGTCCTCAAAGGTCATGATAGGGTAGCCGCTGTGCATGTATCCTGCGCTGATTTGGCGGTCAACGCAAAAGCGCTCGGGTCGCGGGCGTTTTGGAGCTGCATAGATCTTATAGCAGGCTTCCATGACCTTGTCCCAATAGGCCATCAGAGCTTCAGGATCCTCAAGATCGCGAACGGAAGTCGATGGCACCGAGAGAACGACGAGGTTGCCTTCCATTTCTGCCCATGGGCCAGGATTGTTCCGTATGGTTCTTCGCCATTCGTCCAGGTTGGTTTTGCCTCTTACGAATCGAGGCGCTTCAATGGCGTTCTCAATTCTTACTGCTATAGGACCGAGTTTGCAGCCCTCCGGCACGTCAATGAAGATCGTTCCGCCGAATGGGCTGGTGATGGTTGTTTTCGTCGACTTCAACGCAAAATACCTGGAAATCTCCGGGAACCTTTCCCACTTCTCTAGATGCCATAGAGTGTCCGTGTGGCAGCCGATGCGAACAGCTAGGCCTGACTGGGCAGCGAGTTGTGGAATCTCGACGGTTATCTGCTCGCCAGGAGCAGCGTACAATCCCGTGCCGTGCCAGTTGGGAACGAGCGTATTAATCTCGACTGACTTGGCCACTCTCGGGGAGTTCTTTGGAACTGAGCCCGGAAATGCCGCGGCAGACGGGTGCGCCTTGATCTTCGAAGCCGGCATCGATTTCGATCTTTGGCTGAATAACATTGCCGAGAGCCTAGCAAACGGCATGCTGCTGTCAATCGGTTTCTTTAGATCCGGACCGCTAACCGCCGATTCCTGTTTAGATAGCAACTCGATCCTGGGCAGAAACAGCTTGTCATCGTCGGGCAGGATCGAAATGATCGTTTCGATTGTCCTTAAAGCAAGCCCGCTGTCGTCTTTGGTAAGGTTGCCTTCTTTCAGTCCAACAAGCGCCGCATCGACGGTTAGGAGCGGATTGTCCGACCGAGCGGGAGTAAAAGGTCCGTCAAGACCCCCATCGGCAAAACCAAGTCCCACGCGCCGCAAGATGGCATTGCCTGTATGATCGGCGGCCAGAGACTTATCGCCTGCGCTATAAAGCCATCCCCATGCCGGACCAGCTATCAGGACTCCGCCGCCTTCTTCCATGTACTTAACAATTGCCTTCTGCTTTTCGGGCATTCGGTCTAGGGATCCCTGATTCAGACAAAGAGCGTTGTATTTGCCCATCTTGCTTGGGATGTCTGCTTGCTTGATCTCCTCAGCAGTTCCTCCTTCTTTGAGGATCGTCTTCTTCATTCCGGGCATGTCAACGAGCCCAATTCGGAGCTGATTGGGCTTCTTGCCGGTTAGCCAGCATAGGCTGTTGATCAGAAACTTAGCATTGTCTGCCGATGCCAGAGCTTGTTCGCCAAAGAATCCCTCATGGCCTCCAGCGATTGCCTTTCCGCGGCCGAAAGCTGTCGCACCGAATACTGGAATGTGCATTGCGCCGGCTTTACCGGTTATAAGAACGAACGAGTTCTTCCCGCTTACCGATATGGGACCGGGAAGGCAGCCTGGAGCTGAAAGCTCAGTGACTCCTTTAGTTATCGAGGCGAGGTCAGACGCTTTGTCTGCCTGGCAAAAAGCAAAGACAGCAACGGCTGCCGGCAGCAATACGAGTTTGGTTTTCATGGACTAGGCTCCGGGAGAATGTATGTTGCGAACCTATCTTGCGACTATCAATCGCTTGAAGGGGATACCGATTTCCATACAGCTTAGCTGAGTTGGCATGCTATTTGCTGTCGTCGGGAATCACCGAATCTATGTTACTCATCCTGTAACTGCGATAGGTTAAAGGATCGCACCGCTGCTCAGAGGGGCTGGTATGATCTTAGTTGCAAAGGTATCAGATGGTTGAAAACGAATCGAACCAACTTGGCTTCTGGTATACGATAAGTCCTTCCTGGCTGCTGGACTTGATTATCCGCAATCCTCGGCGCCGGTTCTACGTTGCAGAATGGATTGGCGCGATGGCCGTGCTGCCGTGGTTTACCTTGATAGGGTTAGCTATCATCGCTGTTTTCCCATCTGTCTTGCTCCTAATCATCTGGGCTATTTGCAAGGCCATTCTTCCTTGGAACATAAGCGACTGGATCAAGTTCTTGCTTTATGTTATCTTCCTTTTTGCTGCCGGTTGGGGATTAGGCAACGGATTAAGGGACATTATGAGCAATGCAGACAAGATCTGGGAGCGAGATAAAGAAGAGATCTTAAGCAAAGGATATGCCTCCTACCGTTTGCGAATGCGCCGCTGGGTCTAGTTCGTGAGACATTCCGGAATCTTCTGTAACGAAAGTCTGTTTACATGATTCGTTAGGCTGAGTTGGTACAAATGCAAGCGGTTTACCTGCCACAATGGCACGAAGCATGCAGGACCAATGCTAATTAGCCGATTCTTAAGTGGATGGGTCGAAATACCTGCAGTCTCTAGACAGCTTGTGGGCCGACCCAATTGGATCGAAAAAGAAAAAGAGCGTCACGTCATCAATGGTTAAACAACATATCAAAAGGATCGTCATCTGCGCCGTTTTAGGCGCGATATTGGGGTTGAGCATCTATCTGATAAGCCCGAAAGTGTATGAAGGATCCACTCAGATCCTAATTGCGACTACCGATACTACTAGTCTAGCGACGACTCCCGAAGTCGCTTCGATACTTCAATCAGGGTTCAGCGAAAACGTCGGAACCGAGATATCGATTCTTCGAAGTCGGGGAATATTCCGTCAGGCAATGAAGCGAATATCCGAAGCCAGAGGCGACAGCGGGCTGCAGTCTCCTGAAGTAATGGACAAGCTTTTTTTGATGTATGACGTTATGGGATCTCGTGAATCGCGATCCGTTGATATCATTGTTAAGGCCAACGATCCGGGCTTAGCTGCAGACCTTGCCAACGAGATTGTCGTTATCTATAACGAGCTTAGGCAAGATTCTGCTACCGAATCGGTTTCAGACGCTCAAAACATGCTCGACGAGCAGATCATCTCTGCTCGAAACTCGCTCGGTGACGCTGAAAAGAAGCTCAGGGATTTCAAGCAGCGAACCGGTATGGTCGACTTAGGATCGCGAGCCAGTCAGTTGGTGAGCTATCAATCAACCTTGATGACCCAGCTTGACGGGGTAAAAGCCGACTTGAGGGTGGCGGAAGCTCAAGTTGCTGCGACCAAGAAGAGCCTCAAAGGCTTGCCTAGACTGGTTACCGAGGGCTATGCCGTTGCTCAATCTCCCATCGTCCAAGCGCTAGAGAACGAACTCGCGCAATACGAGACGCAACGAACATCCTTGCTTCGAATATATACGCCGGATTCCAAGCGTATTAAGGACATTGACGATCAAATCTCCAGCACCAAGAACCGAATTGTCGAAGCTGAGAAAGACCGTTGGAGACAAACGAGCCGGACTTACGTTCGCGACTCCGTCCAGAAACAGTTTGAAGATTCTTTGGTAACGAACCAGGTCGGCAAAGTGACGCTTGAAAAACGGGTTCAAACATTGACCGAGGCACTCAACAAGGTCAATAAGCAAGTCTTCGAGCTTCCCGCTGATGAAACAGAGATGGCGACCCTGTTTCGCGAAAAGGAGGTTCTTGAAGCAAAGTATAAGAACTTGAGGCAAGCCTTGGAAGAACTTCGCTACAAGAGCACGGCTGGAATGCGAAGAGCAAAGAAGCTGTATGAAGCGATCCCCCAGCCAAAGCCTGTTGCGCCTGACCTCATGAAGCTATTGGTTCTCTGCACCATTGGCGGCACCATCGTCGGATTCCTCTTCTCCGTTGCCCGAGAGTCGCTCAGATCGACGGCCCAGACTTCGGTGGAGCTTTCGCAGCTGCTTGGACTTCCGGTCTCGGCAACGATGCCTCTGCTTCCGCCAAAACAGCACCGCGCGGTTTACAAATCTTTGGCGGCGCCGCAGTTCAAACCATTCGAGAGCTTTAAGTTTATGGCGTTCTCGATGCTGTATAGCATGGAAAATCCGCCCAAGCGAGTGCTTTTCACCAGCATTGGCGGAGCGGTGGGATGTTCAACTTCGGCCTCCCAGTTCGCTATCGCTGCATCGCGAACAGGAAAGAGCACGATCCTGATGGACTGCGACTTGCGCCACGCGACCATCACGAGGCTGTTCGACTTAGTCGACAAGTCCGGCGTGAGGGAAGTCATCAATAAGATGCTTTTGGCTTCGGATAAGGCTGGTGTTGTCTATCCTTCGCAACATGACCAACTCAGTGTTGTGCCGGCGGGTTCGCAAGGCGGGGAAGGCCTTACCGATGTTCCAGTAGGTTCGGTTTCAGCCTTCCTAGACACGTTGCAAGAGCAAGCTGGATTGATCGTGATTGACGCTCCACCTTGCGACGTTGTATCCGACGCACTGCGATTCGCTCCTTACGTCGATTCAGTGTGCCTAGTCGCCTCGGCTCGGTCCTCTAAGTATCAGAATATTGCTTTGGCTATCGATCTTCTAAAACGAGCGGGAGCAAAGGATGTCCGGCTGGTCATGACCCATGCTTCGCCTGAGGAAGAAGCATTTAGCCGAAAGAGCCTGTATGTGATTCGGTAATGATCGCCTGTATAGGTAAGAATAACCGTTGCAAGCCGCTCTTTCAGGCTCTTTCCGAGCTGGATGAGCGGTTTCGGTTCATCGGTCTTGCGAATGTGGATCAATCAGCCAAGGTGCTCGGTGCTCTTATGTCCGCTAGCCCATCGAAGGAGAGGACTAGACAGCTATTGGAGTTCTCGCCGCCGGTGACTGCAAGCCTTGAGCGGTCTTGTGTCGTTCTCTTGGACTCTTTGAATGAACGGCCAGAAGCCATTCTTTATTGGGGCGCGACCAATCTGCCGGTCAGCGGCAAGTATGCCGACCTGCCTTATTACATCGTGACAGACGGACCCTACGATCCCGACGATCCGATCTATCCTGACATTTGGCAACCAGGCAAGTGGGCAAAGCGCTATTTGGACCTGCAACGTAGGGTTTTTGAAGGTGCCCGACATATATTTACACTATCGGAATGGGCTAGGCAAAAGGTAATCAAAGTCCATTCGATCGACGCTGGCAAGGTGACCAGAATTGGATGGGGTCCGTTATACTGCATTGGTCCGCCACTTGACCGTCCTGTAAAAGGCAAAAAGATCGTGCTTAGCGTTGGCAACCACTGGCATATCAAAGGGATGGACCTTGTTGCAGAGGCCGGGGCTCTGCTTCATCAGGAAGACAAGGATGTTGAGACGATCATAATCGGCGACCCGCACGGCATGGCCATCCAACCCCAAAGGGGAGTAACGCTCATACCTCATAGTTTGCCTGTTTCAGCAGTACATGCGATTATGAGGCAAGCATCGGTGCTTGTGGTAGCCTCGCGATTTGACGCCTCTCCTCATGTGATACCAGAAGCCTATCAGTACGGGGTTCCTGTCGTCGGTAGCAATGTATGCGGGATTCCGGAGGTCCTTCAATGCGAATCAGCGTTCCGCGTTTTCGGTTCCAGGGATCTTGATTTATCTCAAGTTCTATACAGTTATTTCGCTGACGATTTTCAAGTCCGAGCAACCATACCAACAGAATCCTTCGATTGGATTGAATCTGCAAGAAATGTCATCGCAGCCTTTTCAAATATAACTATGACTTTGGGTAAAGAGGGATCAGTTTAAGTGATATATCTTGACTTAAGTCTAAAGTTCAAGTCGGAACCAACAAGAAATCGAATGGACGTTAAGGTGATGGGTTGAGATCTAAAGGTGCAGTAAGTCTTGCCATAGCTCGAGGAGTCACGATCGTCCTCAAGATGCTCGCGATTCCTCTGTATCTTAAGTGGCTGGGCCAAGATGGCTATGCGCTTCATCTACTAACACTGTTTGTAGGAGCATTTGTCTGCTTTTTCAATATTCAGATGGTAGATGGTGCATTTAAGAGGATGACTGAGTACTTTACGATTGGAGATGAATACAAAGGATGGCGTGTTCAACAGGTTTTTTTCCTGTGCAACTGTATTGTCGCATGTGTCAGTTTTCTTTTCTATATAGGTTTATTTCTGTTCTATCCACTCCCTAAAACCACTCCAATTGCCCCCCATGCCCAACTAATATTCCTATTCGCAGGAGTCGGCTATGTATTCATGGTGATGAATGATACACTTCATCCCGTTCTTTATGCACGGGGGATGTTTACTCAGGTAGCAATCAGGGAAGCGATTGTATCCTTTATGACAACTGTTCCAGCCATTTGCGCTGTTTACTTCTTTCGGACTCCGGTTGTTCTTAGCGCATCGATCGCAATCGCAACGGCTGTTGGAACTCTGATAAACGTTATCATCATAAAACGAGCCGTACCGACTTTTCGTCTGACGCCAGTGTGGGATCCAACGATAGCCAAAGACCTGTTGAAATATGCAAAGCGAAGCTATCTTCATCGAATATGCCTAACACTATCGACGACTCTTGATAAGTCATTGTTACCATTTGCTCTGCCGATAGGTGATCTTACGACATATAACGTTCCATCACAGATCCCAACCACTTTACAAGGCTTAACTGATCCGATTCAGGATACGCTTCGACCAGAATTAGTTCGGCAGAGCCACGAAGAACCTCAAATTTTTGGTGCATACATTGTACGATGCGCCACTATTGTTCTAGGCGTCGCCGTTTGTATGATTTTGATTCCGTCGGCATATGGAGTTACAATACTAAAGGTTTGGGGTGTGAGTAAGCACTTTAATGTACATAGTGGCGCTCTAGTGATGATAATGCTTGGAATAATGTCCTCGCTAGAACTCACACATGGTGTTTTCAATAACGCGGTGTATGCTGTAGGAAGGCAACATGTCCTCGTTAGGATCACGATCATTCGTGTACTGGCTGTAGGTTGTCTATCTATTCCTCTCGCGAACTTTTTTGGCGTAATCGGTTTGGCAGGAGTCCAAACTGGCTCCGTAATGTTGTTATTAATTCCGCTAATAGCTCTGTCACGCCAGACTTCGAATGCTGACTATAGTGTTAAGAAAACGGTTGTTAAATTGTTAGTAATCATAATAGTCGGGTTATTATTTGCGGGTTTAGGATTTTACATCTCGCATCTATCACTTATGCAGGTATATCCGGTTGTTTGTTTAATTACTATCCCGATCCTGATGCTAAGTTGTTGGACAATTTTACGAAAGACGGAATCTGTTCCTCATGTACATCTTCCTGGACCTCTCGCGAAACTTGAGTTTAGATGAGTCGATGAGTTAGTATTGATCGGTCTGGCATGCTTCATCTTTGTTTCCTTGGAGTAATCTTTGATCAAGGAAAAGATCTAGGAGATACGATCGAATTCCAATATATTCATCTTCACGACTCATTTCGAGACATTCGGAAGGGTTTTTGTCGAGTCCATGGCTTATGACTATACATGCGTGGATCCTTGTATTCCTACGCGACGAGCAATAGGAAGAACACTGTCCTTTAGCTCCTTTCAACACTTAAATGAGCAGCAAAAAGGAGTTTAGGCGTCAAAATGGCTATCTGTCAAGAAAGAATGCCAATTCTGATTCCACTCAACAAGTGCAGAGAACAAAACCTAGCAAATTCCTTGACAATTACGAGAAGATCTAGGGTATCTTCCGCCTAATGGTTTTTTTAAGAAAGGTTAGGCGACTATTGTTAGGGGAGCCTTATCAGGAATATAGTATATGTATATATATCGGAAGTAAGTGGAAACTCCTCGATGATGACCTTAAGAAGACACATTCAACCATAGATAAGACCATCGTTCAAGGCGAGGACATTCTTTTTGTTGCAGATCCTTTTTTATTCGAGAAGGATGATAAGCTATACCTATTTTTCGAAGCAATGCCAAGACCGCTGGGAAATGCCTTCATCGGATGTGCTGTTAGCGAAAATGGTGAACAATGGACTTATCTTGGAAAAGTCGACTTAGGCGAAGGGCATTTTTCCTTTCCTAATGTATTTGAGCACGATAGTGAGATATATATGACCCCAGAAAACCTTGGTTCGCATTGTCCTCTATTTAAGTGCATAGAGTTTCCTTTGGTTTGGCAATATGAGACTATGTTGCTAGACCATTATCTCGCGGATCCTGTGATTTTGAAGGAGGGCAATAGATACTTTCTATTTGGAGCGCCAAATATGGCGACGTTGGAACTTTTTACATCCGATACGATTATCGGACCGTATAAGGCGCATCCACAGAATCCAATTATTAAGGATCAACTTAATGTTGCAAGGCCTGCTGGCAGGATATTCTACGAAGACGGTAAGTACTATCGTGTCTTTCAAGACTGTTCGAGGACCTATGGAAGTTCTGTGGGATATGCAGAGATTGTGGAACTGTCGGAAGACAGATACGAAGAACGAATATTATCTTACTCTCATCTCGCGTTAAACGGAAGAAAAGGTATCCACCATCTCGATGTGCTAAGCAGCAAGAGCAACGGCTCGATCTGTGTAATCGACGCTTGGAAACTGAAGTACAGCAGATAGAAGTGGCCAGCAAGGAAGATATCCTGTGATCTGTTCCCCGGAAGCGAGTTTTCATTGAAAGTGTTCACCTTCCGTGCTAGATCAAGCGATACGTATCTTGAGGTACCCTAGATAGGATCACGAGACATATAAAAGCATATTGTTAGAAGGCTAAGTGTGCAAGCTACCGCTATACACAAGAGCCAGCTTATCGATGTAGCGTTGTCTTCCGAAGCGATCAAGTAGTCCATTAATGTCCGGTTTGAGGCCACCGGTTCGCAAGGTCATTAATATTTCGAGTGCTGCTTCTCGTTCATCTAGAGAGTCAAAAAAACGCACTCCAGCTACATCGTGGTAGGTTGCGGCGAGGGACGGGATATCGCTCATCACGACACATAAACCTCGGCACAACGCTTCAATTGCCGATAAGGCGAATGCTTCTGATTTACTGGGCAGGAATAAGCAGGAGGATTGATCAAGCAAGTGCATAACCTCGCTCTGAGAGACCCACCCGGCAAGGTGAATGTTATTGCTCATCTCCAACCTTTGAACCTCCTGCAGGAACTCATTCCTCATAGGTCCATCTCCTACCCAAACGGCTTTCAAGTTACAGTAGGAATCTCGAACTAAACGCAAGGCTCGTAACGCAAACAAGGGATTCTTGTCCTCGACAAGCCTGCCGCACATGATTACATCGAAGAACTTAGGAAGTGGTGATAAACAAGGCTCAAGGAACTTGGGGTCGATGCAGTTTTCCAGTAGCGTGACGTTCGTTAAGTTCGGCAATCTTCTTCTTATTGAGTTCTCAACACCTTTACTAACTGCTAATATCGTTTTTGCATTGAAGAAGGAGCGTTTCATATAAACGCGAGTCAGATAGCTTGAGAGCGATTGCGAAATTCCGGATAGAACAGGTTTTGGCTCCGGCCACCACCGTCCTACACCATGAACAGTCAAAACATAGGGGATATCAAAGCGCTTATTGATTTTATAGGCTGCCAGATAGGATGCGCCTAGATTGGCATGTATAATGTTCGGCTCAAAATCTCTAACGAATGAGAAAAGACGATGATGCTCTTGTCGTTGCTTTCTTGACCAAGGTTGCAGAAAGCTATAGAGTCCGTCTGAAGCAATAAGAGCATTACTAACTAAGCTTTGAACTTCGGGTAGGAGTTTAGATCGGTTATGCAAAGATACTACTGCAGATTCCCAGCCTGCATCTCTTAGTCCGGAAAGAACATTGATTAGCACTAGTTCTGCTCCTCCACCTTCTAGAGTATCTATAAAATGAATAACCCTCATATTCGCCACCTGAACACGATTATATCATTCAGAACATATGGTCTGGTAATCTGATCATAAGAGAATGCACATAGCTTACGTTTTATTCGGAGTTCCAAGACACTTTCTTGGAGGAGGTATACCTTTGTGCCTGCGTACTTGGATTAAGATCCTTTGCGAAGCAGGACACCATGTTTCGGTCATAGCGTCTTTCTCAGACTCGAAAGAGGTGCCTTTTCATCCGAACTGCAAGTACTACTCTGTTAATTATAAGCGCCTTGTTCCGGGCAGGTTCCGTCTTGTGAACGACCTCCTAAGGTCTCGGGCTCTATCTATAGCCCTTCGAGAATCTGGCCTTCTCAGTGTCGTTGACGCCGTTGATGTGCAGGAATGCCAAATTGCTCCTTTTGCTTTTCCTTCTTGCCGAAAACAAAGTGTGAAAAAGGTTCATTCGGTACACCTCTCTGCACTAGCTGGACAAGAGCGCTTTGGCAAGGTCGAAGCATCTATACATCGTGCCTTCAACCTTGGAGCCGCACGATCTGCAGACAGCGTCATATCTGTAAGTAATTGGATTAAGGATTTGTATGTTACTAACGGATTGTCAAATAAAAAAATTCATGTAGTATACAACGCTATCGATGTTCCTCAGGTATTGCATACTGGTCGTAAGGATGACCGGATTAACTTCCTGTGGGTTGGGCGATTTGCCGCATCAAAGGGGGTTAATGTAGCTATTGAAGCTAGCCTGGCTACTGTTAAGAAGATACCTGAAGCAAGGTTTAATTTTGTTGGAGAAGGTCCCCTTTTTGACGTGGTTCGGCGATCAGTTGCCCAAGCGCCGAAAGGTAGTTTTAACTTCACTGGGCATGTATCTGATGTATCAGAGCTAAATAGACTTAGAGCTGAGTCAGACGTTTACTTCTTTACATCTGTGCACGAGACCTTTGGAAGAACGCTTGCGGAAGGAATGGCGTCAGGCTTGCCGTGTATTGCGACCGATCATCCTGTAATGAGGGAGGTTATGGCAGACACGGGCGTATACTTCCGGATAGAGGACGTTGACGATCTAATCGCCCAAATGGGAGAAATGGCAAAGGATAAAGTTAAACGAGAGATTCTTGGTAACCAAGCTAGAGTAAGAGTCGAGCAGCTGTTTGGCGAGAAATCGGTATCCAAACAGCTGCTTGAAGCCTACGAGACTATTCTCGCATGATCGTAACAAGATTCAGATCACTTAATTGTCTCGGTTCTCGCGGTTCTATTAACAAAGGAATAACGCCCTGAGTCGTCATAAGAAAACTGCAACCCGCTTGTTCTGTAGCTTCTAAATACATTACTGTTAGAAACAATAGTTCCGCGGAAGTCTTTCAGTATTCGAACTGCATATATCGCTGGACCAGTGCTTGCAAATCTGCACTTAATAAACTGCAATCTGAACTGCTTAGATGTCTTGTCAAGCTCGACAAGATAACCGCCAGTGTGGCTAATAAACTCGCAATTTACAAAACTGAGCGAACCCTTTTGCCACTCCGTACATTTTAGCGCTACTCCCCAGTCAGTTCTGATGAAGTCAAATACGCAATTTCTGAAGGTAACTTGTCCTACAAAGGTTGAGTTGCCAATTAATCCAGAACTAGAATCGCTCCGGAATGTACAGTTGTCAAAGAATAGCTGGTCAGCGAATCCTCCAGATGGGCTTCCTTTCGTGCTGCCGACTGGTCGATAAGAGAAACCGGTTCCTGTCAAGGTGCTGTTGCGAACAAATACGCCTCTTATGTTCGGATGGCAATCAACTCCTCCTTGAAGGTCACAGCCATTCACGAGAAAGTCCCGACCACCACCCATGTAACCATCATTTCCAAGGTTGATGCCGTTTCCAGTGCAGTTCCTAAACTCGATGCGTCGTTCATCATATCCATGGGTATCGTATCCTCCTACTTCAGTAGAGCATCCTTCAAGGAGGGTGTCCATCGTTCCGCTATGTAGAATAAAACTGTGTCTTGCGAGCCAATCTTTACAGTTTCTTATAGTAACGAACCTTGAGCGATAGACTGCAACACCATATCCTCCGCCAGGCCCAAAGTTAGTTGCTCCGCCGACATCAGTGCTTTCAATTAAGGTGTTCCTTGTGAGGTTCACCGAGATTGCACCTGTGACATAGTTGCGCACCTTTAGTCTGGCCAAGGTCAAACCGTCGCAGACACCGGATGATACGAAGCTGTTCGAGTATGTGCCATCGTTAACACTGCCATCAAATCCAAGATCGGATATTTCGATGTTTGAACAAATATACGACCTAAAGTCGGCAAGAGAAGGTCTGACGTTGTATTCACGGCCGACTGGAACGGTCAATGAAGCCATTTTGGTGCTATTGTTATAGCCTGATACATAGACAATCTCGGCATGGTTCATACTTTGGTCAACACCGTTATCTTTTACGATAGCCGAGTTGTCCCACAAAACGTAATATCCAGGCTCTACTGGCTTTTGACCGTCAGCGAGCCTAAGTGCTGTAGAACCATCTGGGACATTGGAAACGGAGTAGTTGTCTCGATTGTTGATGCCCCAATTGTTATGCAAGACCGTCTCAAGGCCAATATAAATGGCTGCCCCCAGCCTTTTGTTTGGTGTTGTTATGATTGTCTGGTCTATGCCGTTGCCACTCAGCCGGAAGTTGCTAGTTCCTGACGGTATACGGATTGGATTCTCAATTTCGTATGAGCCAGAAGGGATGACATATTCGGACTTGCCTTGTTTGATTGCTTCCGCAATGCCTTGGTTGATCCACACGCTGTCGTCAACAGCAGATGCGGCGATGGGCAGGAAGGTCGTCGACCACAATAGTAGTAATCTTGGTGAAACAAGTTTGTTGCGCATTATATTGGCTCCTCATGGATGAGCTTCTGCTCCTAACATTCCCTTGTCAGCAGGCCGCACAAAAAGGCAAGATTAACAGGAATCATCGCCGCGACAATAGCAAAACATCCGAGACTAACGTTGGCTCTTGGTCTATATTCGGCATGGTCATTTCAGTTCCTGCGTTGCCACCAGCATCGATACCGATAGCAGTAAATGTGCAGCCGGTTCTAATTTCTGATAGTTCGTATTCACTGAAGGCTCTATGATATGATGCCAGAAGGGCAGTATGGACCAGATTCAAAATCGCCGAGATGTGGACCATAGGAGTTGTTTTGATCGTCGGAAGTCTATAGCTGTGTTGTCAGTGGTATATAATAGATCATTGATCGGCTAGCAAGGCATGCCATTGTCCAATATCGCTGATAATACGGCAATATACCTAGCTCTGAGCTATTCGGTCACTTGACCCGCCATGCGCACATTCGTCTTGCTCAGTTCAGAGCCATCTTGTCTTGCTGCACATCACTCGCCAGCGACAATCCGTTGTATGGCTATTGTCGCGGTTGCACACTAGAAATAATCGGAACTTTCTTGCTGTAACGTCATCTAGAGGTGTATCGTTCAAATACGATGGTTCCCGTAAGGTCGGTGATTGGGTTGCTGTTAGCTTCAACACCTTCATAGACAAAATGTTTGCGATTCTCGAAACCAGAGATATTGGTGTAAACATAGACAATCTTGGCCGGTCCTTTTAGCAGTTCCGCTTTGGAAAAAAGAACAGCACCATTAAGGTCTTCTCTTAGATCATCCTTGATTACTCGGTGCCTGTATTTCATAGGTAAGTAGTATCTTAGTCCAGGATGAGAAAGGCATAAACTTATCCCATCGACTCCATACTTGTCTAGCTGTTGGACTGCGTATTTAACGGCTTTATCTGTACGTTCCTTCGAAGTAGGATAGATGCGAGTCCTGTAGTCATAGAATTGCAACCCATAGGCTAAAAGTAGAAAGGTTAGTGCAATTCTCCCGGAGGCTTTGGAGACGGGAATCGAGTATATAAGTAAAGGCACGATCATGAAGAAGACGGGAAACATAGGTGCCATGAAGCGGTTAAGAAACAGTGATGCGCCAAAAAAGGACTTAATCGTAATCAATAGAAAAGTTAAGAGAAGCGCTGAAGCGCAGATTTTCGCAAACTGTGCGTTAGCTAAGCGGAGCGTTGACTCCGGTTCATTATCGATTTTCTTCTTTTGATTATGACAAGAAACACCTAAGATCATTAGCCATGAAAGCAGAACTATAGCACTGCTACCTATAAACAAAGAACCGAACTGAAGAATGCCAGATAAGCTAGGTTTAGGCACCCAATAGCTAGTTTGAGAGGACATTTTTAACATTTGGATGACTAATGGAGAAATCAAACACAAACAAAGAACACCGACTTTCATATAGAATATGAGTATCTGAGCTCGCATTTCCTTTTTACTAAACATAATAACGCTTACAAATAACGTGAATAAGACGAAAACAAATATATAATGAGTGTACAAGCATACGGAGGCTACAAACGCATGACCAACTATTAGCCAAAGGCCTCCTAGATTTGTTCGAGTATTGAGTATTTGCTTTACTTGCAACATAAGGATAGTCGTTAGAAGAATCGAAAGGCTATAATTACGCGCTTCATGGGAAAAGTACAATATCTTAGGAGTTAAGGTGAATATTAAAGCGGTGGTGCAAAGGGTATAGGTGTTGTAGTTCACCTTTACATGGTGTAGCAAAAGACCGAAGGCGACAACCATGAAGACTAGAGATGGTAAGCGTAAAGTAAAGACGGAGTCGCCAAATATCTCAATCCAATAATGCATAAAGATCGGATATAGAGGTGGATGAAAATCTTGATAAAATGCTGATTTTAAAACAGAATTTATGTTACCGTTGGAACTTGTATACCAGGTAAATAACTCATCTACCCACAAAGGTAAATAACTTATCCCAGGAGCGATAACAGCAATATAGAGTGCCATTAGCGACCAAAATAGTGAGTTAGATCCTCGAAGGTTGAAGTTCCTTAATGTCATTAACATGGTTAGTAGGTGAGGAAATATGCTTGCTTGCGTATACAAATGCACAAGTCGTAAATAGCAAGGGGAGTACGGTTACATGATCGACGGTATTCATTGCGTATGCGGTAGTGACAGTATACATCGTCACTGAAAGGCAAACAAAAGAGACTCGGTGACACAAACTGTCTCTTGGTCGAAAGTAGATATTTCTTAAAAGATCAAATAGTAGGAGAGCAAATAAGGCAACTACTAGAATCAGGCCTATAATACCATGGCAAGCTAAATAGAGCATATACATGCTTTCCATAGTCTCCCCTTTTGGTACAAACTTGTCCGTGCCACCAAGACCAAATGTGAGTGACTGATCAGGACCAATTCCCGTGATAGGAAAGTCGCGATATATATCATATGCTTGTTGCCAGCGAACATCGGTTCTTGTTTTGTAACTAGCATCATTAGACACAGACGGACTTTGAGTTAGGTAACCAAACTTACGAGGCGCAAGTAAGAAGACGCTTAGAAGTAGGAAAAGGGATACATACAGACTTGCCAAGAATATCTTAGGCTGAAGTCTATATAAATAGGGTAGCAAAACAGCCAGTAATAGAATGAAGGATAGAATTCCTGAACGAGACCCGGATATGAGAACCGCACCTCCAAAGAATAGTAGCATTGCCAGATATCGGGTTCTATTGCGACCTTGTACGATCCGATAGAGCGATATCCCAAAACAAACCATTGCGTGGAGGCAAAACTCATTGGGATGCCATGAAAGGCCTACTGCCCTGATACCGGAGACACCACCCCAGTTGTCAATTGCTTTATAGGTGTAGTAGTCAGCTAACTTGAAGAAAAAGGGAATTCGCAGAAACTGTAGATAACCAACGATGCATGACAGGCTGAAAACAAAGAAAATGATACTTAGCATCAAACCGGAAATGCGTGGATTAGTTACCTGCAAGTTGTATGCGAGGAAGAAGGGAATGATGTACTCAATAAGATAGAGAGCTGATCTATCCGAGTTAATTGGTCGTCCAGTCAGGAAACTGGCATATATGTTAGTAAAGATACTCCATATCTGAACGAGCGCTATCAGAGCTAAAAGGATCGATGCGCTACGATAGTTGGAACGATATTTCAAGAAGAGCAGTAGAGAACAGATGAAGCCGAATAGCAAACTAGTAATGCGAAGATGAGGAGTAAACAATGATGGTGATATCCAGGTTAACGCATAGAGTAGTACACAAAATACTCCGAAAACGTTGAGAACTTCATTTAGGCCGTACTGTGGCAATACTCTTCGGAGGCTATAGCTGTTAAGCAACTTTTTGTTATTTAGATAAACCATTAAAAGATCTATAAAACGATATGGTCATGCGGAAGTCCCATAGTCGGTCAATGCATCTTAATAGCAAAGACAAGGATCTAGGAAAAGCAGTATGCTCCGCAGCTGTGAACATCACGTGGCACCAGAAGCGGCGTCGGTGCCAGTAAGATAGATAAGGCAAACCTCCTAGAAGTGTTCTCATATTCTCCACAACTCGTTGCGGGTTGCGGCTTAGAGACTTCGGATTCATGAAGTAGTTAGTGTAGCTTGTGCCGAGTACGCGCGCTGGGCCTTTCGAATAGGCTAAGCGCACCCAGAAGTCTAAGTCCTGCTGGCTTGTTAGTTCTTCTCGAAACAAGTCGATCTCCATTGAGGTAGATCGCATAAACGAATAGGTCGATCCCCCGTACCAGAATGATCGGCAAGTGAAGTCCGAATACTTTACCGACCGGTTCAAAAGGCGAGAACTTAAACCCTTGGTTTCTCCTGACGGAGACACCCAAGTACCCGGATCAAACACGAGGGACCAGGAGCCTGCAGAATGCGCGTGGACGTGCGCCTCGATCTTGCCGGGCATGAACCAATCATCGGCATCGCACATTAGGATCAGGTCTGCCGACGAAGCTCTGATCGCCGCATTGCGTGCAACGTTCGCATTCGATTTCGGCACCTCGATAACCGTTGCTCCACAAGATCTAGCAATTTGAGCGACCTTCGGATCTGGCCCGTCCAAGCTAACAATGACCTCATCAGGAGGCATCGTCTGCTCAAAAGCCGCCTTTACGGATCTTTCGATAAAGTCCTCGGCCTTATAAGCGGGAATGACGACTGCCGTTTTCATGAATTGGACGCCCTTTTCCCCATAACGAACGAGAACGCCGAAAGAACTCCAACCCACATCAGGGATGGATATTGGCAAACAAGGGGTATCGCTCGTGCCTTTCCCGCCCCTTTGCTAAACAGCAACGAGAAGAGGATGCGGCGCCCTAGTTCAAATCGGCCATACTGCCGGTCAACGAAGTATTCCCAACGGGAGCGAGCATAAGCCGCGCACTTTCGGTGCACTCGCGCCGAAGCATCGAGCATCACTCCGTAGTTGGAAGACATCTGGCCTGCAGATATTCGGTAGTAAACTTGGACCGTTGGGTCGTAGGCAATATCGAACCGAGAGGCGACTCGTATAACAAAGTCCCAGTCCTCGCATGAACGCAACAGAGGATCAAATCCTCCGCACAGTTCGACACACCGGCGCCTAAAAGTCCAGCCGACAGGAGGACCCCAATTGCGACGGACAGCTTGCCGAAAGGCAGGCAAGGGTCCTATCTTCCTTAGCTCGGGTATTCGAGGCTGAACATTCCCGGAATCATTGATCTCCTTGAAGTAGCCTGCAACCAAGCCAACCCTTGGATCTTCTAGCAACGCTACTCGGTTCGAGATGCAGTCGGGAAGCAGCACATCATCGGCATCGAGCAAAGTAATGAACTTGCCGGAGGAGCATGCAATTCCGGCGTTTCGAGCTGCGCTCAGTCCCGAATTGGGCTGTTCGACCACAATGACGCGCTCGCCATATGAGCGGGCAATTTCAACAGAGTCGTCGGTCGAGCCGTCGTTAACAACGACAACCTCAACATTAGGATAAGTTTGTGAGAGAGCTGATTCGATAGCTTGGCGCAAGAAGCGAGCCCCATTGTAGCAGGGGATAATAACCGAAACCATCGGCATCTCGCTCAACGCATCTTCTCCATTTTCAAACTAGAACCCAATGGGCAACTTAATGATGGCACGTTGATCGTGCATCTGTAGTTCAACAGTCTCAAGACACTTTTCGTGCCATATACTATAGTTTAGGCCCAGACAGCCAAGTATTTATACCAGGTAACTCGTATTACGAGGGGCTTAACCGCATTGCGGCAACGTGCAGCTATGAAATACATTCTTTGGCTACTAGCAACCGTCTTCACCGTAATCTGCATCATTGGGTGCGGAGGCGGAGGAAGCAGTTCATCAAGCATCACCACGGGAAAGGTTAGCGTATCCATTAATTGGCCGGGCAGGTCTCGTTATGTGCCGCCTTATGCCAATAGTGTTGTTTGCCGGATTACGGCAAGTCCGAGCAAAACCTATTCCTTAACACTGAATCGTACTGGCGACTCGGAGTATATGGGAACCGCGCTCTTCGCACAGGAAATTCCGGTCGGCAACTTCACAATGGTTGTGTCGGCATATCCTGAATCGAATGGCGGAGGTTCGGTCGTTGCACAAGCCCAGGTTGGCATATCGGTAACGGCAGGTCAAACGAGCGAAGTCGATGTGACTGCAGACATTCAAACGACGATTAACCACCTGGTGGTCAACAACACTCCGCTCGCGGTCACGCTTGGCAACACGCTATCCGTAAGCGCGCGCGCTGTTAGCGGCTCAAATACGACCATTTTGCTCCCTGCTGGAGCCCTAACATGGAGCGTCGTTTCCGGATCGGGCAGCATTGATCCTACGACCGGATTGTTTACACCGGTTTCGGCAGGAACAACGCGTATACGGGCAACTGAGGCAGGTTTGTCGATGTCGGTTGAAGCAGACATCTCTGTCATTGACGCGAGTTCGGGTGGAACGCTCGCGGTTAGCGTGAGTTGGCCAGGCCGTTCGCGATATGTACCTCCGTATGCGAATAGCCTTGTTTGCACGCTGACTATCGCTCCAGGCAACGTGCACACGATAACCATCAACAGATCGGGAGACAGTGCTTCAACGGGCAATGGTTCCTTCGGCCAGTCATTCCCGGCTGGCAGCTATTCGCTAGCCGTCTTGGCAAAGGCCAATGCGGACGGCGGAGGAGCAACAGTAGCCTCGGCAACGGTTTCCGTTGCGATCCAGAACGGACAGCAAACGGCAAAGAATATCACTGCCGACCTCCAATCTGTCATCCACCATCTGGAGATAGACGGACAGCCGCTGGCCACCGAAGCTCCCAACACGTTAACAATCTCCGGCCATGCCGAGGATTCGCTAGGAAACACCATTTTGCTGCCCTCTGGCGCATTGGTGTGGGACGTTACATTCGGAACGAGCTATGGATCGATCAATGCAACGACAGGGCTCTTTACACCGCTCAGTGCCGGAACCGCAACGGTCAGACTGCGTGAGGTCGGCGCAGGCAAATCGGTAACCGCTTCGGTAACAGTAACCGCAGCGCCGATTATCACGAACATCTATGTTGCTGACAGCAACAACACGAGGATCGCTAAGTTCACGGACATTGCTGGTACGGGCTGGACATCATTTTCTACAACGAGTGCCAGTGTTTCGTCAGTTGCATTCGACTCGTCCGGTCGGATGTATTGGGCTGACGACATAAACGATGCGGTTTACCGAGCGAACGCCGATGGTTCCAACATCGTATCCTATGGCACTTCTGGCGAGGGTACCGGCCAGTTTTCAGGTCCTTCGAGCGTGGCGATTGACTCTAGCAATCGAATCTACATCGCTGATCGTTTTAATAACCGCGTCGTTCGCATCAATGATATGAGCGGCTCTGGATGGATGGAAATGGGCGGATTCGGCTCAGATGAAGGCCAGTTCTATGTTCCAGAAGGTGTCTATGTTAAGAACGGCAAGCTATACGTTGCCGATACGGGCAATTGCCGAATCATTGAGACGGATGGGATGACCACGACGAACTGGAAGGTACTTGGAGGCTCTCGAGGCTCCGGCATAAACGAGTTCGATTCGCCTGTCAGTGTGTTCGTATTGTCATCTGGAATCATTTTGATCGCTGATGCCATGAACAACCGAGTTGTCGAGGTGTCTGACATTACTGGTGCAGGATGGGCTTCATTGGGCGGCCCGGATGCGGGCAGCGGCGACCTTCAGTTTGACTATCCGAATGGCGTCTCTATGGATTCTGGCGGCAGGATATATGTGTCGGACCAGTACAACAGCCGGATAGTAAGGATGTCCGATATTTCAGGCGCAGGCTGGACTGCCTTCGGCACCGTCGGTTCAGGAGCGAACCAATTCGACGGGCCGAGAGGAATCACGTTGAAATAGGTCAACAGCACAAATTTGTGAACTAAAGCCTTCGTAGCTGCTCCTAGCGGCTACGAAGGCTTATTTGCAGACATGTTGCGAAGATCGCTAGCCCTGCTTAGTAAAGCTCGCGTGATGAACACAGGATTGCCGATTACGTAGCGGCGGAACATGCGGCGAGGCTCGATCATTAAGCGGTAAGCCCATTCCATGCCGGTTGCGCGGAAGAAACTCGGAGCTCTTGGTTTTAGGCCGGAGACAAAATCAAAAAGCCCGCCTACGCCAATTGCTAGTTTGCAGTTGAGCCGATCTCGGTAGTCGATGATGAATCGTTCTTGCTTTGGATTGCCTTTTGCCACTAAGAGCAGGTCGCAGTTCGACTCGGAGATGAGTTTAGCCGCATCGTCATCGCTTACGAAGCCGCCGAGGCTGCCAACGCAGACGACTTTGGAATAGCGTCTGCAGAACTCTTTGGCCGCGAGTTCGTTCGACTCTTCAGTGGCACCATAGAAGAACACGCGCAACGGAATATTGAGCTCCTCGAAGAGACGAGGAATAAGATCCGTGCCGTTGAAGTTATATTCAACCGGAACTCCCCGCATCTTGCTCGCCAATTTATAGCCGATCCCGTCATTAAGAACAACGTCCATCGACTTGATACAAGTCTTGTAAGCAGGCTGGCTCTGCATCAGATTGAACGTATGCGCATTTGCCAGGCAAAGAACCAGATTGTGCCGGTCATTAGACTGAACAACGCTGTCGAACCACTGCTTGAACTCAGAATAGGATGGGTTCCATGACGGAACTCCAAAGATGAAGACATCGGCACGAACTGGCGCTAGAAAATCCTTGCGATGACAGGAATCGGCCACTCACATCTCCTTTGACAGTTTCAAGATATCGAGCTTGTCGTCAATCTTGCGCCACAGGCTTATACCGGTTTCTGCAGGGGTAACTTCGCCAGTCATCTGGTTCGGAAGACAGATCAGACGTACCGCAATGCCCCTAGTCGACTGTCCCTTAAGCGCACGTTTAACCCCTTCAAGCTTAAATCCTGATGACATGTCGGCGATGACGTCGTCCGGAGTTTGAAGCCAGTAGAACATGGAGACTTGGCGGGTTTCTTTTTCGAAGAAGACAGATGTGACTCGATTGGCGGCTTTCGATGTGTTAGCCCAGTCAACATCTTCTTCGTGCTGATCGGATATCCCGTACCCGGCACCAGTCATACAGAATCTGGGATCATGCGCATTCTGGGTGTTATTGATTTGGACCAAAAGGATCTGAACAGTTTCGCCCGTTTTGCTGTTTGTGTAAACGCGTTGCGATGCAGAAGGAGTGTGCAGGATCTCTTTCTCGTCCTCTGTCAACTCGACGCTCTCACCGGACCAGTCGCCAATATATTGCGGCAACGAGCTAGGATCAATAACGACTTTAGAATTGCTCTGCTTGAAGCTCTCGTAGTATTGGAAAGCCAACGCCGGGACGAGAAGGCACATCAGAACAACAGCTCGGGATACAATGCTAGACTTCACAGCTTCTCCTCCTCTTCGTTGGCTTCGCTCTCTGGCTCCGATGCAGGCTCTTCGTCATGATGTTGAGCAAAGGAAGGCATGTAGTCGTCAAAGAAGGTCATAGCCTTTAAGCGCCACTGCAGAACTGTTAAGAGCACAACAGCCAAAACTACGCCTACAATCCCGCTTGGGTCGTGAAGCTTATCGGCAAGCTCGGTGCCGCCGTTATTCCCGATTGCGCCAACGAGCACGATTCGAAGCAGGTTGGCAAACATGCTAATCGGAACTGAAAGCACAATAACTGCCAGTTTCGTTCTGAGTTTCGCATCGACCATCATCATATTGAGGATGGCAATGGCAATAACAGGGAAGACAATCGTTAGCCCCGAACATGCCTTGGCGACTTCAAAAGTATAGTTGTCAAGAACGACCTTTGTTCCCTCGAGCTGGTTGGCTTGGCCAAGATGGCTCAGAACCCAGCTTGCCGATTTTGCGCTAAACACCTGTGCGGGAACTAGAAATATCGATGTCAACTGGTCCGGCCAAGGGATCATCGTTGCAATAAATGCGATCGGCCCCCAAATCGTTCGATAAACCTTCAGCCCCCACAAATACAGCGGAATCGACATCAGCATCACAAAGAAAGCCGCGTTTAGGATGATGTTTATTGATGTACGAATGCCGATATAGAGCAGCAAGCCTCCAACTAGCAAACCAAGGAGAGATACCCAATGTCCTGGCTCCACTTCCTGCTCACGGATTCGCTTGCGCTTGCACCAAAGCAGATAGAGTACGGTTGGAGGAACCAAGTAGCCGTACCCAAATGGCGAATGCGACCGGTTCCACTCGATCCAGAAGTATTGGAACGTTGGTATAAAAAGCAAGCTGAAGACGAGAATCACTCCCCAGACCATGAAGGTGGGCAACTTTTCTCGGCTAGGCTGATTCGGTATTGTTGCTACTGTGTCGTTTTGAGCCAATGACTAACCTTTCACTTATATGAGGTCTACGATAAGTCTATATCTTATCTTATTTGGACCGTTTCGTTGCTATTCGGCCCTCGTTTAAATCTAACTTCGATTGAACCGGATGCAGGATGTATGCCAACAACCTGCTCTATCAGACAATCCTCTACATTCAACGAGATTCACGAAAGCCTCTCTAGGTCCGACTAGGTCCATAACAGCTTCCCCGTGCATCCTTCCCGCGTCATAATGGTTGAGAGAGAAAAACATGCTTACCGCTCTTGAGATGGGTTTTATCGCTTTTATAGGCTTATTTGTCGTCGTTCCGATTGTGGCCATATTGAGCGAACGAGGCAAAAGAGCGGCAAGTCCGCCGCCACAGTTAGATTCAGATTCCAAGTCTCGCATTGCGGACTTAGAGTCCGTGATCAAACAGCAGCAAACGCAGATTCAAGAACTTAAGGATCTGCTGAACATCAACATCCTGAAGAAGGATGATGAAGAGGCTTTTCAGCAGCGTCTACGGAACGGGGAATAGGCCCGGCGAACCATTTTCACAAAGCAAGCGCTGGCTAAACCCGCTCTTCATGATCGTCTCATAGTCGTGGCCGCAGTCGCTCATCCATACGCAAAGAAAGATCAAAGGCTCGTTGCCGGTATTCGCCACTCGATGCGCGAGCTTGCCGTCGACGTTATGGATAGAACCTTTTGACATCTTTTCGAATGTCGTCTTTCGCTCTGAGTCCATCAAGATCATAGCGCCTTCGCCGCTAATCGTGATGTTGAACTCGCCCCGATCTGTGTTCGTATGGAAATGACCCCGCGTCATGAAATACTCGGTCCCCACCTGGCCAGGATAAATGACCGTCGTCGCGTAGAGCAGCTCGGGTCTGCCGGTATCCGCTAAGCCGAAGGTCTTGTAAACCGGTGTCGTCTGGTCTAACTGCGCCGTAGCTTCTTGATCTGCGAAGATCGACTTCACGTCAGTGATTGTCCGAGTCAATTCCACGCAACATGGACCCATGAGTCGGCCGGTTCTCCAATCAAGTTGAGGTATCTCAAGCATGGGCGAATTATGCCTTAGTTTGGCTTGGTCTGTGCCCAATGTGGCGGTTATAAGCATTGCTGAAGTGATAGGGGCTTGAAAACCCGAACCGATTGGCCGCTTCACTCACGTTCATCACGCCGAGACGGAGCAGCTCGGCGGCCATTTCGAGCCTAAGCCGGGTCAAGAATTGCTTTGGAGTCATTCCTGTCGTTTTAGCAAACGCATCGCCGAATGATCGCAAAGACATGCCCGAGTCCCGTGCTAGCTCAGAGACGCGCCAAGGCCGATAGATATCTTGATGGATTCTGTCGATGGCGGCATAAACAGTGCGCGTCTTTTGCGCAATAGTGTATTCTCCATGCCAATCAGCAATCCACCTTTGAAGCAGCATTGAGAAGGTCGACGTAGCCACCCGTCTTTGATCGGCGCGCCCCGACCTCAAGTCGCTGTATATTTGCTTGACCAGTATTTGTGAATCATTGTCGTTGCCAAGCTTAAGAATCTGGTTGGTTGGAGCGGTGATCGTTCCGCTTAAGCCGAACTCAAACCACCAAAACGACCACTTGCTTCCGCGCGTGTGATACCTTCGGATGTCTCGAAAGCTCGTTAAGACGAGTGTTTCTTCTGAAGTTTCAGCAACGAGTCCGTCCGACCAATAGAGGCGGCCCGATCCGCTTGCCGTGTAAATGGCGATGTTTCCCGTACCTCCATATCGTCTGATGCGTTCAGAATCGGCTATTGAATCGTGCCTGGTCACATCATACGACTCGTCGGCGTTGACTTTCCATACTGTGTAGAGGGAGATTCCGGGGACGTCAGAAGGCCCGTTGGCTGAAGCAAACTCGTGTTCCATAGCACTATTGCCGAAAAGTGTATCTTATCTTCCGGTCTTCGTATCGGATGGTTTCGAAGAATGCGCGTAGAATCATTCCATGTTAGTGTCTGCCGGCTGCGCCTTGGCTGTATTCGGGATAGGGATGAACTCAACCGGAACGCTCGTTGCCGACAACGGAATAACGAAAGTGGTCTGCAACCTGGAGAAAGGAACGTTCGAAGTCAAGGACGTGAAGTCGAAGCTGGCAATAAACGAAAATGCCGCATCGTGGAATGAGGCTGTCTCGACAGATGTCGGCTTATTGCGATCTGGAGAGACGAAGACCGTTGGCAGCACCAAAACGCTAACGATGAGATGCAAGAACGGCGCAGGCGTTGTCTATGTTCTTGAGATCGAACTACGCAAAGGCCAGTCCGCGGCTATCATGAAGCAATCCGTCGTCAACAAATCAACCCAGCCTGTTCGGCTGTTCGAGTTTCAACCTGTTCGAGACGGACAACTAACTACCAAAGCGATCAGCAAGGCCATGACGCTCAACGGAGATTCTGGAGCGATTCAAACCCAAGTGCTTCCTGGAATTGAGAGAACGTCCAAAAACAACCTCCTTGCTACGTTCATCGAAGGAAGAACACGGAAATCAGTTGTTCTCGGAGGGCTAACATATGCCGAGTTCTGCAAAGAAGCCAGCATAGGATCGCAGAGCTCACGAGCACGTATAGACGAACTGTCGAAAGGCAAAAAGGTAGTCGCGTATGAGGATTGCGGCGGACGAAGCCATGCTCCAACCATCCAACTTGTGAAGGGCTCAACATACGACTTTGGCGCGCAAGCCGCTGAACGCTGGGCAAGCACCGTCGTCTTTCATGAGGAGGAGATCGTCTATAACCTAACCGGGCTAGATCCGGAGAAATCCTATTCTCTGGGCTGTTCCTGGTGGGACTACGACAGCAACGGCAGAAGGCAATCGGTGTGGATTGAGTCGCCTGACGGCAAGTTCCAGCAGAGAGTACTCGAAAGCGAACAGCTTCCCCAATGGACAAAGAAGCAAGAAAAAGCAAAGGCGTCCATCTTGACGATGCCAATAGATGCCTATCGATCCGGATCTTGTCGCCTTCGGATAACAAACGATGCGGATGTGCCCAATGCCGTGGTTGGCGAGATTTGGATCCTTGACAACGAAGCCAAATCTACGCCCAATTCACGAAAGTGCAAAGGGATGTTCCTCAATTTGTCGGGTCTCGATCCGGTAGGAAGACTGATTGAGCCGGGTGAAACCTGGAAATCGGCTGATAGCTTCTATGTTGATCTCGGCACGCCTGATCCCTTCCTTGCGCTTGAAAAGTATGGACTCGCGGTTCGTCGGGAACAGAAGTGCAGGCCTAACCCCTACGACTTTCCAACCGTATGCACGTGGTATGCAGGCGTTTGGAAGACTTCAGGGGCTCAAAACCACCCGGACAAAAGTAAATATAAACTTGCGACAACCGCTGGAATCGTTGAGGAGGCACGCGAGATAAAGAAGTCAGGATTCTTGGATTACTCGCGGGCAGCAGTCCGCTTGGTGCCAGACAACTACACGGACAACAATCCTCAAGGCTGGTGGGACGACGCGCATTGGCAACGAGAGGGATTCTACACCTCACCTTATGAAACGAGTGAGAAGTGGGGAAGAGCGATGCGCGAACTCGGAGTATTGGCGTTCACCTATTTCCAACCGTCGGGGCCTAGGCCGTCGCTCGATTTCCGAGAGACCCATGATTCGCTCTTGCTGAAGAACCGCGACAATCTGGACTACACAAAGCTTGAGACCCTTCGCTATATGGCCGGTGTCTACGCGAGCATGAAAGGCAACATCAACGGAATGATGTTCGACTATTGCGACGACCTGTGGTCTCGCGAAGCAACGGGTGGGGGATTCGCCGATCCGAAGATGACAGCAACAGCTTTTTATCGACAGGTTCTGAAGCTCGCAAAGGATGGCCTCGGCCCAAACTCGTGGATTCACGAAAGGTGCCTTTGGAGTCCCGGATATGACATCGGCTTAGGCATTTCCGACTCCCAGCGGACAAGCGGCGACACCGACCAGATCGATCCGGCCATGGTTTCCCGAAGCGGCCTGCGCTGGTATAAGAACCGAGTGGTCACAGCCTATGACATGGACTCGAAAGAGTTAACCAGTTCTTGGAAAGTCCCGGGCTTCACCGGAACAGACACCGACGGACGGCGCATGATGCTGACTATGTCGTGCATCGCAGGCAGCAGGCTTCTGCTTGCCAATTCGTTCCGCGACATGTCGCCCGAAGTGCTGAGCGATCTGGAAAAGACGTTCCCCTATCCAGAGTCAACCAGAAGCGCAAGGCCGCTAGACGCTTTCTCGGGCAAGCCCTGGCCGGAGATTTACGACTACGAGGTCAGGAAAGACTGGCATGTAGTAACGTTGTTCAACACGTCCATGCCGACTAAGGAGCGAGAAGTTAAAGTCGACCTAGTGTCTAAGCCGATAGACGGCGGTTTGGGTCTATCCGGCCGCTCTTCCTTTATCTACGACTTCTGGAATGATCAGGCCTATCTGATACCATTCGGACAAGAGCACTACGTGAAGCTGAGGCCCGGCGAAGCGCGCGTTCTTTCTGTGGTCCAATACAACGGCAATCCCGTTCTTATCGGTACCAACCGCCATATCCTCCAAGGCATCTTCGACCTTGTTGGCGAACCTCAATGGAACGACAAAGCTAACGCTCTTTCTGGCATGTCGCGAGTTGTCAAAGGTCAGTGCTACCGCATGTACTTCGCTTACGGTCGATTCAAAGAGCTTGGCGCGATCAAGGTTAATGGCCGTCCTGCCATGGCCGTTCTCGTCAAATCGAGCAGGGCCTATCGAATCATTCGGCTGGAGTATCGCGCGGTCAAGAGTGAAACCATACCTTGGAAAATCCAGTTCAAATTCAAAGCGCCCATCCTGTAGGAATCCTATATCATGAACACAGAAACCAACTTTCAAGACGGCATCCACGGCCTCGTTCCAAGAGACCAAATGACCGAAGCTGCGCGGAAGATGCGCGATACCTATGCCATCACTCCCGACGCACCTTTATACAAAAAGGAGTTCGGCTACTACTCCATCGAACGGTGGCAGGAAGTCGACGGTCTGCCAGAGGATGCCAATTTCAAGGAGCTATTCGACTACGACGACGAGGGGCGATTCAACTTAGGCCAGTTAGGTTGGTGCGAAGCGGAGTTCTATCCTTGTTTCGATGAGAAGGTGCTTGAGGACCGAGGCGAGTATGAAGTCGTGCAAGACTACGCCGGCCGAGCAGTGCTCTGCTTCAAAGGCCGCCGCAACGGATTCATGCCCGAGTACCTCGATCATCCCGTTAAGGATTGGAAGACCTGGGAAGAAGACGTCAAATGGCGGATGAACCCCTCGACTCCGGATAGATTCCAAGCGATCGAGAGCCGCATGCCCGCCGCCAAGAAGGCCGCAGGCGAGGGTCTGATGGTCGTCCAAGGGCTCATCGGCTCATACATGTACCTTCGATCCTTAATCGGACCAGAAGAGCTGCTCTACATGGTCTATGATCAGCCCGACTTAATCCACGATTGCATGAAAACTTGGTTTGCCCTATCTGACCGCATCATCGAAGAGCACCAGAAGCATGTGACGATCGACGAGATCTTCTTTGCCGAAGACATCTGTTTCAACCATGGGCCTCTAATCTCGCCCGACATGATGCGCGAGTTTATCTTGCCGTATTATGATCAGCTCATCAAGAACCTGCGATCGCGCCAGATTGACAAGGATCGGAAGCTATTCATCCAGATCGACACCGACGGATTCGCCGATCCAGTAATACCTGTCTACCGTGAGATCGGCATGAACGTCATGAGTCCGTTTGAGGTCGCTTCTAATTGCGATGTGGTGCGCACTTCGCGGGAGTACCCAGATCTGGTCATCACGGGCGGAATCGATAAACGCGTTATGGCGCAAGGACCGAAGGAAATCGACGCGATGCTGGAACGGATCATCCCGACGATGCGCGAGAGAGGCGGATACATCCCCACCTGCGACCACGGCGTGCCGGCCGAGGTCAGCCTGGCGAACTATATGCACTACCGGAAACGCATTGTGGAGTTGGGAGGCTAGGCCTTCCTAATTTGATGTCTCAATGCTATTGGCCTGACTCCTTATAGTCGTTGTGCTCCTATCGGCGAAGATCGCGAACCCTTGCAAAGCGTAAGATAAAGCGCTTCCGCATACAAAAATATACGGGAGAGCTTCTGTAAAGAACGTAGGAGAGTAGTGGTCGATAGTGGCCATCAAACGATAGTTGTTATAGGCGTGCCAGAAATTTATAGAGATTAAGACGAGTCGAAGAATGGTTCCTGCCCAGACGAGTACGAACACGCGAGGGTGAGTGCGTCTAATCTTATATGCCAAGCATAGAAAGACGATATCAAGTAGAAGAGAAGGGATAGGGGAGAGAAAGGTAAAGAGCATGGTGCTAAATCCTTGATGTAGTATACAGCAATAGAATAGTAGAGCTAGGTGCCGAGCTTTGCAGATCGTCTCATTTGCAGGAGGACATGGTTCAAATACCCGTTTGCCATTTGTCACAACATCATAAATCGCTTGCGGTAATCTGCGCTGCAAAGCCCAATGAGCCTCATCGCCTTTGCTCTACCGTTTCTCTTCAGCCAATCTGCCATGAACGACGACACCCTCTATAGCGAATCGCTTCGACCCCAATTCCATTTCACTGCCCGTCATTGGACTAAGCGCATCATCGAGCCGGGACAGCGTCAAGAAGGCTGGATCAACGACTTGAACGGCCTGATTTACTACGAAGGTGAATGGCATCTCTTTGCTCAGCGGTGGGCCAAGTGCTGGCTCCACGCAGTCAGCAAAGACTTGATCCACTGGGAGGAGCTTCAGCCAGCCTTTTGGGAAGAAAGCGAAGGAAGCGGCGTGCAGTCGGGCACCTGCGTCATCGACTACGAGAACACTTCCGGACTCGGAAAGGACAAGAAGCACCCGCCGATGGTCGCCTTCTGGTCGCGCTTCGATAACCATAGCCAGTGCATTTCATTCAGCCTCGATAAAGGGCGCACCTGGGAACGGTACAAGGGAAATCCGATCTTCGATAAACCGGAACGAGACCCTAAAGTCTTCTGGCACAAGCCGACAAAGCGCTGGGTGATGGTGATGTACGGCGATGGCGCTTACCACATCCTGACTTCCCAGAACCTTCTCAAATGGGAGCCGACCGGCAATACCATACCGAACAGCTTCGAGTGTCCCGACTTCTTCGAGATGCCGGCTGACGGAGATCCCAGGCGCACCAAGTGGGTGCTGATTCAGGGAAACGGCAACTATTCAGTGGGGTCGTTCGACGGCGTTAAGTTTGTGGAAGACGGAGAGCGCCATCCGTGCGATGTCGGTCCCAGCTTCTACGCTACGCAGTCTTGGCACAACACCGATACCGGCGACGGACGGCGCATTCAAGTGGCCTGGATGCGTTCTGACAAGTTCCCGGGCATGCCTTTCAACCAGCAGATCTCTTTTCCGTGCGAGCTTTCCTTAAAGTCAACAAAGCAAGGTTTGCGCATCTTCCGAGAACCAATAAAGGAGCTGAAGAAACTTGAAGGAAAGGCTGTTCGGATCCCGGCCCAAACCCTTGAAGCAGGGAAGTCGCTAACACTTACCACGGCAGGCGACCTCTATCGAATCCGCATGGAAGTCGATATCCCTTTAGGGACAACGCTAACCCTAAACCTGCGAGGCAATGAAGTGAAGCTGACGACAAGGACTCTTGAGAATGGCCATCAGCCATCACCAGTGCAAGATAAAGTGAACCACGTCGACATCCTGCTAGACCGAGCCTCGATCGAGTGCTATCTGAACCATGGTGAATTGTCGTCGACGAGGACTTGCTTTCCTAGAGCCGAAGGGCTGTCGATGAGCGTCGAGGGCGGATCGGTGAAGGTCAAATCGTTGGTGATCATTCCACTGAAGTCGATTTGGAGATAGCCGATTGCTGTGGTCATGGTAACCTGCAACCGTGGTCGAAGTCTTTTTTGATACGAGTAAGCAGATCCTAACAAAACTGCTTGAAGCTCATCCGGAATGGGATGCGTTCTTGGAGCCAGGCAAGCGGTCCGAGGATCCCATCACGACTTTGCACCCGAGATTGTCTATTCCATCTGCCCACCCCTCAGTCAAAACACCGTTGATCATTGAGTTCCGCGAGTACTGCACATTCTATTGGTGCGGAAGCTATTTCTGTGATTTCGTGAGTGACAATCCCGTAGACGAAGTTATCGATTTCCTTGATGACTTCCTTGGCGAGAGGGTTCGATGCGGGATCAAGTATCGGAATGACAAGCCCTTTGGTGGCGGCCCAGTTTATGGTGATGGCGATCCGATGTGGTTGGGCGACTATGACCGAGTCGAGATCAAGTCCTGGAAAGGGAATAGAGATGCAGTCTATCTCAGGTCAGATATAGGGGAACACTGATACCTCTTAGCGTTATATTACAGAGCCTTCGGCAATCGTAGTTCTCCGGTCTGTTGTGGCTTGATATATAGCTTGGAAAACGCTTGCCGGGGCCGCCAGCGATCCCGGCACTCTGGCTCCGCGGTGCGAGTTTTGGAAGATGCAATCAACCGAAGCCCATATCCACGGTTAATCGCGAATGAGCAACGTAAGTCGCGTGCATCCTCACCATCTTCCTCAAGAAGCGGACCAATAGGAGAAGTGTCGAAACCGAAGCATGATTGGAAGCTGCTGGCTGAAGTTGCCGTAGAGAGCGGAGTCCGAAGAGCTGGATCAGCAATACCGCCAGTGCAAGACCTGTAATCGGCTGTCGGCTTCCCCAAAATCAAATGCACTTTCCATATATTAAATCATGAATCCGTAGATATTTTGAAGCGTCATATAGATAGCAATACCATCATGTTGACAGTCAAGAGAGGCTGATGGAATTGCCAGGAGAAGTGCATGCGCAACAATCTATTTGCATTAGCGGGCATGGTCTTGCTTCTTAGTGCTCTTTGCTCTGCCAAAGACAAAGATGTGTTTTCTGCCAAAGTTGACCTAAACGGCGACGGAAAGATCGACATCATATCGATCTCACCGAAGAAGCATGTGCGGTTTGCACAATATACATTGACCGTCAACGGAACCACCGTTCCGTGCATGCTGTCGGAGACCGTCGACGGCATCCGCATCATCGATATCGACAAGAAAGACAAATACAAAGAGATCGAAGCCTACACCTATGGTCCAAGCGATGACTTCGCGAGCAGATTATTTCGATGGGATGGCAAAAGATTGATCGATATGGGCGATATCCCAGGTTGGGCTAAATTGCTCGGTTCAGGAAGGATCGCTGTGCAATATTGGGTTGGATTTGCTTATAAGAACGAGGTCTATGGCGTTGATGCGAAAACCGTCAAGCTGCGTTTGATCGAAGCCGCCGATTTGCTCGAAATGGGTTCCAAAACAACCACGTCGGCGAAGCTAACGCTATACACCAGTCCGAAATGTGTGACGCCTATAGCTGAAGTTGCATCTGGAAAGCCTGTTACTTTGGTAGCTGGCAAAGAATTGCCAAGTAAGACTCCCAGAAAGGACTATGGAGATGGCTACAGCATCTTAGTCAAGACTAAGAGCGGATTGCTTGGTTGGGCGCCCATGGTCAAGGTGATGAAGAACGTCAAGTCATTTCCCTGCGCCGACTGAGTCGATAACTCTAAAGCTCAATAGCTTCGTTAGATAAGATCCGGTTAATTGGGCTATCTGGGACCCCTCTCGCCTAAGCAATCCGAGTCCAAAATCAGCCATAACTACAATTCGGATGCAAAGCGTCGAAGAACTCGAAAAACAGGCTCTCGGCGAGATCGAGAGCGCTTCGTCCACGGCAGAGCTGCGCGACCTGGAGATCAAGTATCTCGGCAAGCAGGGTCTGTTTACCGGCTTGTTGCGCCAAATCGGCCAGCTTCCCCCAGAAGAGAAGCCCACGTTCGGCCAGAAGGTCAACCAAGCGAAGGCCAGAATGCAGGAGGCGATCGACGCCAAGCAGGACGGTCTTAAAAAGGGCGAAAGAAAGAGCCAATACGAAAAAGAAGCTATCGATGTGACGTTGCCGGCGCGTCCTTGGAGAGTCGGAAAAGAGCACGTGCTCCAACTCACGACGAACAAGATCAAGGAAGTCCTCGGCGGAATCGGGTTCGAATACTACGAGTCGCCCGAATGCGAGCTGTTCAAATATAACTTCGACGCCCTGAACTACCCGCCCGACCATCCTGCGATGGACGAGCAGGATACGTTCTATGTGGACGACCAGTACCTGCTGAGGACGCAGTGCACGGCGATGCAGGGCCACATCTTCGAGACCCGCAAGCCTCCCCTGCGCATCTTCACCGTCGGCAAGACCTTTAGGAACGAAACGGTTGACCGTACCCACGGCCACACCTTCCACCAGGTTGACTGCTTTATGGTGGATGAGGGCGTCAGCATGGCCCATCTTCGCGGCGTGCTGGGGCAGTTCGCCAGGTCGATGTTCGGCGCAGACGTCAAAGTGCGATTCCGGCCTGACTTCTTCCCGTTCGTCGAGCCAGGCGTCGATTTCGCCATAAGCTGCCCGTTCTGCGGCGGAACAGGCTGCCCTGTGTGCAAACTGTCGGGCTGGATTGAACTCGGCGGAGCCGGACTGGTTCACCCGAACATCCTGGAGAACTACGGCATCGACACTGACAGGTACTCCGGATTCGCGTTCGGCCTCGGCATCGAGCGCATCCCGATGATGGCCTACAACGTCGACGACCTTCGCCACTTCCTTGAAAACGACCTAAGATTCCTGGAGCAGTTCCGAGCATGAAGTTCCCTATAAGCATGTTGCTTGACTATGTTTCGACAGCGCTGAGCGCGGCCGAAATCGGCGACCTACTGACCATGGCCGGCTTCGAACTGGAAGGATTGGAGAAGGTCGGCGATGAGTGGGTTCTCGATATCAAAGTGCCGTCAAACCGCGGCGACGGCTTGTCGGTTCTCGGAATGGCAAGGGAAGTCCTGGCAAAGGACGTTCTTTCAACGCCGACCGACCTTTATGAACTGGCCGCAAACCGCTTCAAGATGCCGGATGAAAGCGACGAAGGAGAAGCGGGATGCCTGACAAGCGTAGCCATCCAAACCGCGGACTGCGGACGATACGCCTGCAGGCTGTTCCGAGGAATCGGCACGCACCAGACGCCGCAATGGATCGCCGATCGGCTGGAAGCAACCGGTCAGCGCTCGATATCTCTGCTGGTGGACCTGACGAACTACGTAATGCTTGAACTGGGGCAGCCGCTTCATGCATTCGACATGGACAAGCTGGCCGAGAAGTGCATCGTCGTTCGCAAAGCGCGAAAGGGCGAGAAGCTGACGACTCTGGACGGCAATGAGCATGAGCTTCGCGAAGATCAGATGATGATTTGCGACGCCGAGAAACCGGTTGCCGCGGCAGGCGTCATGGGCGGCCTCGAGACCGAAGTAACCGGCACAACGCAGAACGTGTTGCTTGAGTCGGCGCACTTCCTCAATACCTCGATTCGTCGAACGCGCAAGCAGCTCGGTCTGAACACGGACGCCTCCTATCGGTTCGAAAGAAGCGTCGATCCTGACGGAGTCGTGGCGGGGCTCAACCGCTTCGCGATGCTTTTGGCCGAGGTCGACGAAGGCGCGAGTTTGGTGCTGGGCGTCGTCGATGAGTATCCCGGAAAGAAGGCCTTGTCTTCAGTGCAACTGAGAATGAGCCGCGCCGTGAAGCTCCTGGGAATGCCGATTCTCGCGGACTATGCGCGCAACTATCTTGCTCGCTTAGGCATGCTGATCGGCGGAAACGGCGAACCGTTCACGGTGATTCCTCCGAGCTGGCGGCCGGATGTCGAACGCGAAGACGACCTGATTGAGGATATTGGCCGGGTACACGGCTACGACTTGATCCCGGAAACGCTGACGCAGGGGTCCGTTCCTCAAGGCGGCGTGCTGGGCGACTACCATCGGGTCGACCTGATCCGCGAGGCAGCCCTTAGATGCGGATTCGACCAGATCATCAGCCACTCGCTGCGCGATGTCCATCCTCTCGATCCTCTGTGCGAGAAGATTGGGCCGAGGAACCCGAATGCGCCGGACATGGCAACGTTGCGCCCTTCGCTGCTGCCGTGCCTAGCCGATGCCGCTCGCAGGAATGGCGCGAAAGACTTGCACCTGTTCGAGATCGGGCGCGTATTCTACGGCGACAACGGCCCCAAGGAGCGCAGGCAGTTTGCCATGATGAGCATGGGAGCACTGGTTCCCGGCCATTGGGCGAAGTCCGATGTGCCTGTAGCCGATTTCTTCAGCCTTAAGGGCTCGCTCATGACGGTGCTCGAAAGCATCGGCGTGGAGTCGGCGCTGGACGGCGACTCGGACGACCCGCGTTTCCACCCGACGCGACAAGCCAAAGTGGTTGCAGGTCTGCCTGGTTCTGACACCTCTGACACTTCGGAAAGCCAGAAAGGCAAGCCGCTTGGCGTCGTCGGCCAGATCCATCCCGATATCGCCGAGAGCTTAAGCCTGCCTGCCGAAACGGTCATGGCCGAGATCGATATTGATGCGCTCATGTCCGTCGATACGGGTAAGTTGAAGTATCGTGCCGTCAGCCGCAACCCGGCCGTGCGCCGCGATATCGCGATCCTAATATCGAAACAGACTCCATACAGCAAGATCGAGCAAACTATCGAGCAAGCTGCCAGTGAAGTCATCGAGAAGCAATGGCTGTTCGATGTCTACGAAGGCAAAGGCATTCCCGAAAGATCGCACAGCCTCGCCATCGCGTTGCAGCTCAGGAAAATGGGGGGCAACTTCACGGACGAGGAAGCGAACCAGGTGCGGGATCGAGTCGTGGCGGCGCTTGAAGCGATCGGGGCGAGCAGGCGGTAACGATCATCTGATAGGCGATAGCCAAGAGTCCGACGACGAAGACGGACCGTAGCGCCATGGGGAAGTAGTAGTAATGGTCGAACCTGTGGAGCCATGCCATCGGCAGAAAGGCTAGGAACGACATCGCCCATCCACCAAAGGCCATCGGCAAGCGCTTTGCCATGGCAACATAGGCCGCAACGTTCGATGAGACGCCCCAGAGAAGCGCGGCGAGTCCAGCCAGAATCGTCCATATGAGAAAGGCAATGTTGTTAACGAGTTCTGTCATCACGTCTGGACTCAAGCAAACAACAAAAGTTCGCACGTTTTCATAGCAAGGCAACACCCAATTGCCGATCTCCATCCACACTCCCGGACCAGACCGGAACTGCTGGTTCTGGTACTGCGAGACTCCTTGTGGCAAGACGGAATGGCGCAACGCGAGGTATCCGACAAGGAGCGCCCAGAACGCAGCATGCCAAGCCCACCTAACCTTGCGGCCAGAAAGCAAGAACCATATTCCAACGCCAACGAGCAAACCAGGCACCATAACGGCTTGCTCATAGCTTCCCAAGGCAAGGGCAAGAAAGATGCAGGAAAGTATCGGCAAAAGGAAGTGGAGCTTCGATGCGGTTTGGACGTGTTTCGAGCTCTTGGTCGAGGGCAGGTCCGTCGATGCCAAAGGCTTGACTTTAACCGCCGCAAAGCGCTCGAACCGGGCGTACGGCGCCAGAGCGCATAGCGCAAAGACCGTCATTGTCGTAGCCGTTCGGCCTGGAATCCACCCGAGCGTCAGACCCGATAACGACGATATACCAGTGATCTCGCGTATGGCGAATGCACAGACCAGGAGCGCTGCCAAGACCTTGCGGTAGTCGCGATTGGGCAGCAACAGGACAAACGGTATAAGCCAGATGGAATATTGAAGGACCGCAGAAATGGCAGACAAGCCCGCCCAGTCAATATTCCAAAGGGCGAAAAAGGCGGTTGCCATTGCTGTGAAAAGGGGATTATCTGTTAACTCACGAACCAGCCAGAATAACGCGCCAATGCTCAGGATGCACAGGAGAGCATTGATGAGTCCGAATCCCGAATCGTTGTTGATGCTCTCAACCCGGTGGTTAAGTTCAAGGGTCAGGGTCGATACGGGCCTGTAGAAGTGGTTCTCGATCGGCCAATCGCTGGCAAACCAAGATAGGGGAGCATCGCGCTTGGCAATCCCCGCCAGCAAACCGCGCGTGTCCGAATCTGCCAGCATTCTGGGGCTGGACGACCGGCTGAGGAACACCGCAAGACAGCTAAGAAGGAGAACAATGAGTGCAACGGCCCATCTGCGCACGGGTTCTATTATGGCCCTTAATTCCGATAGCCGACAAACATCATCTCCATCTCGTCGAGCCGGAGAGGCTGCTTGTTCCATGCGCCTGCAGTTCCGCCCCAGATGTGCCTGACTTCGAATCCGGCCTGCCTTAGAAGGGAAGCCATCTCTGGAGGGATAAACAGCCGCTCTTCATAGACTAAGTGCTTCTGACCTTCCGGCAGGTCCATCATGTCGTCCTGTTTAATGCGAAAAGTGGCTGGATCGAGCTTGCCGGAATCGATATCGCCTTGCGAGGCCATGCGGATGGTGCGATAGCCGTTCAGAGCCGTGCAGAGAAACGGCTTGCCCGATGTCAGCGCTGAAGAAGCGCAAGCAAACACGCCGAGGTCATGCTCATAGGCGTCTTCATAAGCTTCGATCAGCCCGAGTGCGCCTTCGCAAAGGCAGATCACCGCATCGAACTCGCCCTCATACCGTTTATGGACGGCATTAGTCTGTTCAATGATGACTTGAACGCCGGCCTCGGATGCTCCTTTGCGAGCCTGGTTCAGCATCCCTTCGGAAAGGTCGATGCCCGTTACAAGGAAGCCGCGTTTGGCTAGACCTACGCTGTGCCTTCCTGCGCCGCAGCCGATGTCCAGAACCTTCATGCCTGCCTTTAGGCCCAACTCCTGCACAATGAAGTCGCACTCGAACTCGGTGTTCTGGGCAAAGCAGTTCTGCAGGTAGTGCGGAGCATGCTCATCGAAGAAGTTTTGCCATACGCGATCGGACATCTTGCTAGGATGGCACATATTCCGGTCCCTTGCAGACCTGCAACCCGTCGTATACTAGGATTAACTCGGCATCGGCCGTAATATGGAGGTTATCCATGACAAACCTCAACTTGACCGACGATGAGCGGGAGTTTCTCATCAGTCTGTTGGAGAACGACCTATCCGATCTTCGGATGGAGATCGCCGATACGGACAACATGAAGTTAAAGCAGATGCTTCGAGAGAACAAAGCCCACCTGGCGAACATCATCGAAAAGCTTAAAAAGGTTCCCGAAACGACTCCTGTTTGAACTTTGAGCAGTCCTCCTCGGTATATACTGCGCGAAACGCCATCCGAGGAGGACCATGGTGAACGCTTATCACTTGTTCGTAATCTGTTTGCTGGCCGTGTGTTGTGCGGCTGCATCGGCTTCAGGATTCCCGATCAGCTCGAAGGGGAGATCTGCCTGCGATATCTACATTTCGCCCGACTGCACAGAAGCTGAAGCCCATGCGGCTATGGAACTCAGTAAATATCTCAAGAAGATCACGGGCGAGGGACCGGTCATTCGCAAACAGGCTTCGGTCCCTGATGGCAAGCCGGCTATTGTCGTCGGGCCAGGAACAGAAGCCAAGGCTATTGCTCCTGATATTGATTGGGACAAACTCGGCTGGGAAGAGGTCATTATCCGAACGAAGGGCAATCGGCTTTTGATCGCCGGCGGACGCCCGAGAGGCACTCTCTATGCCGTTTACCGGTTCCTCTCTGAGCAATGCGGAGTGCGGTGGTATGCGCCATGGGCCGAGAAGGTGCCTGCCAACAAAAACCTAACCGTCAAGGAACTCAACATTCGCGAAAAGCCGGCCTATGAAGCACGCGACCCGTTCTGGTATGCCGCCTTCGACGCCGACTGGGCGGCTCGCAACTACTCGAACAGCATGCATTCGAAGCTGGATGACAAGCGTGGCGGAAAGGTCACTTACGAAGGTTTCGTCCACACGTTCTACTATTTGGTTCCTCCGGACAAGTACTTCAAAGACCACCCCGAGTGGTACAGCCTCATCAACGGCAAACGAACTGCTGATTGGGTGCAGCTTTGCCTGACGAACCAGGAGTTGCGAGATTTCGTAGTCGAGCAAGTCCGAGAGAAGCTTAGAGCAAACCCAAAGGTCAACATCATTTCGGTCTCCCAGAACGACAGCCAAGGTCCATGCGAGTGCGAGAACTGCAAAGCCATCGACATTAGGGAAGGCTCGCATGCGGGGTCATTGCTCGACTTCGTCAACTATGTGGCCGCTAAGATCGCACCCGAGTTCCCGGATGTAGCGGTCGACACGCTTGCCTATCAATACACGAGGCATGCCCCGAAGACGATTAAGCCCCTTCCGAATGTGATCGTCCGCCTTTGCTCCATCGAGTGCAACTTCGCCGAGCCGCTAACTGGGAAGACCAATGCATCGTTTGCCCAGGACATCATCGACTGGAGCAAGCTGACGAACCGCATCTATATCTGGAACTATGTGACGAACTTCGCGCACTATGTCCAACCGCATCCGAACTGGTTCCACGACGGCGCGAACATCCGGTTCTTCAGGGATCACGGCGTGAAGGGCTTGTTCGAGCAAGGCGCATACCAGTCATTCGGCTCAGAAATGGCCGAGATGCGCGCTTGGGTTGAGGCTCAGATGCTTTGGAATCCGGACCTGGACGACAAGAAGCAGATCGACGAGTTCTTGTCCGCCTACTATGGCAAGGCGGCGAAGCCTATCAAGCAATATCTGGAATTGCTGACTAAGGAGGCCAAGGATGTCTACACGGGCTGCTATACGCCGCCAACCGCATCCTTCCTAAGGTTCGAGATATTAGCCAAGGCTGAGGCGCTGTGGAACAAGGCCGCCGAGGCTGTCAAAGGGAACCCAGACCTGGAGTTCCGGGTCCGCATTGGACGATTACCTGTTCGCTATGTCTGGCTAAGCTGCTGGCAGAAGTTGCGCCGCGAATGCCTAAAAGCGAAAGCGCAGTGGCCGCTGCCAACCTCTCGGAAGGCAGTCGCCGACGAGTTCCTAAAGCAGTGCCTCGAACAAGGGCCGAAGGGATGGGACAGAATCGCGCTGTTAAGCGAAGGCCAGCTAACCCCAGAGGCGTTCGTGGCGAGGTTCAATAACGACGAACCCGATCCAGAAGTCTTTGAATTACCAAAAAGGCCCGTGAAGACCGATCCTCCTGCTGATATCCCAGGCGCAGATAAGGCCGTGTGCATAGACGTGCAAGACGACCTGGCTAAACTTGCCGGCGAGGGCATGTGGGCGGAGCTAAGGCCCGATTCTCTAGCATCTGACAAGATCGCTGCGTTCATGCCTTCCAATCACAATGAGTGGGCTTTCCAGGTCGCTTGGAACAAGTTGCCAAAAGAAGCCCTCGGCAATAAATGGAAGGTATACGCTGTCGTCCGAACCAACCAAAAAAGAGATGCCTCTGGCGCCTCTTTCACGGCAGGTGTTTGGGATGGTGAGAACAGCAAAGCGCTTGCCCAACTAACGGTCGATGCGAACCAGACGTCTGGAAGCTACAAGTCCTATTTGCTCGGTTCAGTCACGATGGCAAAGGATTGCTACATCTGGGTCGCGCCGACCGCTAATGCGGCAATTGGCGGCGTTTGGGTTGACCGGATTTATCTAGTGCCAGATACTTCCAGATAGCCTTTGCCTCGCTTGAACTGGCGGGCTGAGGGGCGCACCGGTTGATCTTCATAGGGATCAACTGGACGCACTTCGGCCCTTTCTCTGTTAGCTGGCATTTCAAAATAGCTGTCAAACGAGGGGCGGTCCTGCTGTCATCGAACACGAAGTTGCCCAGCGAGTAGGCTACAAGGGTCTTGTCTAGCCATTCGACCGGCTGTAAGACATGCGGTCCATGCCCGATGAGCAAGTCCGCGCCGGCATTTGCTAGCCGCCGGGCCAGCAGCCGCTGCCGTTCAGTTGGTTTGTGGTCATACTCGATTCCCCAATGTATCGAAACAACGACAATATTGGTTTTGGCCGATTGAACTTGCCGGACAATCTCAGCCGCCGGTGTCTCAAGTTCGTCAAAGGCCAAGATCGTTAGGTCTCGGCCGCTCAGGACAAGAGGCGTTGAAGTGTCTATCCAATCAATGTGCAGTTCTTTCAGGCGATTGCGAGTGTCATCGAGTCCAGGCTGGCCGCAGTCCAACGTGTGGTTGTTCACCAAGGATAGATGAGTAAAGCCGGTCAAAGCCGCCGCGTGGGCAGGATTCGCCCGAAGCTTGAACCGACCTTTCGATATCAACGGCTTGGAGGTTAGGCAGCATTCCAGGTTGCCGAAGACAATGTCTGCCTTTAATGAAGGCATCGCATAGCGAAGAACGGAAGTCGCTCCATGGCGTTCAATATGTCTGCCAACTCCGCGCCCCAGCATTACATCGCCGACAGCGCACAACGAAATAGCCTCGCCAGACAAAACGGCGAGGCTAACTGCAAGAGCAATCACTCTTCAGACTCTTTGGGCAAGACTGGGACAAAGAAGCTCTTGATCCAGAAAGGCTGGTCGGGTGCCTTCCCGTCGCTCAGAATCTTCTTCCATTTCTCGTCGGTAAGCCTGTCTGAGATAGGATGCAAGAACTCATAAAAGCTCATAGCTGATCCCCTGGCCGCATACAGCTTGCCCTCAATCGGCACCACGGCGACGAGGTGCATGGCCCGCCCAACGCCCACTTCCAGAGCATTGGTACGAGCGGTGTGAACATCGGCTATCAGCGCCATATCGAGGTCGTCTTGCGTTAGCGACCTAAAGCCGTTCGCCGACTTCATTGTTGTCTCGGTAAGGTCGGCTAGGTCGCCCTCGATGTGCCGAATCCGCATGTGCTCAGCCTTGGTGAGTTTTTGTCCCGCGAGTTCCTTTTTCGACACGCTCTTTAGGAAGTCAAGCAGGCCGATGAATTGGTCGAACGACGCCTTGAACGGCTTTGAAAGCAGGTTCCGGTTAATGAGTCCATCGCGAGACATCTTGGTCAGGTCGATGAGCCTCGAATAAAGCTCGACATTGGGTTCCACAAACTGCGGGACAAACGGAGGCTCTTCATCTCCGCCCATCTCGGCAACCGACTGCTGGCCGTAGAGGATCGTGTCGTGCCGAAGCTCTGCCCACGACCCCAACGCTGTGTTCAGGTTCTTGTCCATCCAGGCATCGCCATACATAAACGACGGATATCCCTTAGGCGTCGGCTCGAGGAGAGGCTTCAGTGCATAGAGCCAGTTGTAATAGAGGTTCGATTTCCAGGTCGCGAGGGGCAGGGCAGAGAACTCCTTGATCAGCTTCTTGCGCATCTCAATGTAGGCCGGAATGTTCGATAAGAAGGCCCTTGGGTTGGCATCGAGGATATCCAACGCCCGTTTGCTGCCCAGGACGGCCATCGCGTCAAGGCCGCTCGGGCATCGCGGATCTACGGCAAGTTCCTGCAGCACATAGCTGTCTGGTATTGCGCGTTGGCCCATGAACCGGAACTGATGGTCAGGATGGGGCAGCTTGTCGCCTCTGAGCTTTGATCGAATCTTAGCCAAAGGAAGCTTCTCAACGCTGGAAATGAACGACTTGAGCTTTAATGGATCGCCAAACGCGTCTACCGAAGACACCGTGCCGTATACCCGCTTAGACAGCTCGCGAATCGTCGATGGCATGATGTTGTTCGATCCGCCCGCGTAAAGCGTCGTCGGCTCATAGACGGACATCCATGCGGACGACTGGTTCTTGCCATACAGCGAATGGGCAACAAGCAAGGACTGTATCATCGTCCTTTCGCTGATGATCGTCTTTCCGCCATCGCCATACTTAACGGCAAATGGCGTCAGCCCGTACCACATCATGGCCTTGAAGAAGCGTTTGAGCTTGGCCGATTTGGTGTAGTGCCCGCGAACCACGAACTGGGAATAGTCCACCTTGTAAGGGAAGATCGCTCCAGCCGCAAACCCCTCATGCTTTTCGGCAAGTCCGAGTTCCGTCTTGACCATTTGTTCTGCATTGGGCTGCAACGCGGTCTTGACTCCAAGGAAGCTCGCTGGCACGCCGAAAAAGGCAACGTTCCGCAGTGCCGCTTCTTTCACATCCTTGCTCTTCGCCGCCTGGTATTGCGCCATCGCATCCTTAAGCAGCGCGGCAGTCATTTTGCTGAGGGTCGGCTCAAGCTTGTTCTCCTCAACCCACCTCAGAGTCGAATCGAAGAACACATGGTAGAGCTGAAGCACCGCATCCGAGGTCACAATGCTTGGAATGTTCTGATAGTCGTTGTTCCCATACACATAGTAAAGTTGCTGGTCGTCGCTCGGATAGCAGACGAACAGGTTCCTTTTGAGCAGGTCCTGGTGTTCTTGTTTGAGGCCGAGCGCACCAGCAATGACTTTCTTGTTGGCGATGTTTTCGAATTCGCCTTTCACCGTATAAGGCTTCATCGTGCCGGTTTGGGCAGCAGCCACGGAAGCAAGGCTGCACAACAGGGCAGCGCCTAAAGGAATGAGTTTCATATGCACCTCAGAATGTCCTCGTTTTACCATCGCCGATGAACTCGATAAGGCCATTGCGCACGCCTTTGAGTCTTAGTTCACCGAACTTCGGCGATTCGGCGAGCTTCTTGAACCCGAATCCCATCCATTCATACTTTCCAATAGACCTCTTGCCGTCCAGTTGGATTTCGTTTAGGATAAGCTTCGGCAGCTCGTTCCCTGACGCCGGAGCGATTGTAAAATCGTCGAACTCCAATCCAAGTGACGAACCCAGCCACTTCTTCGTTACGGTCCCTTTTCGCAAGTTGTATACAAAAATCGAATGATGCGGAAACGGCTTCTTTTTAGACGGTTTGAATACGCCGATGAGGAGATCGCCGGTCCCGTCCCGATCGATATCGGCGCATGCGATCTTCCACGGATGCCACCTCTTCGGCGCACCCAGCCATATCGGCTTGCCGTCCTTAGATACGGCCACGGTCAGGTTCTTCGATGAATCGACGGCGATCCTGTGGCCGCTGTCCAGGGTAATTGCGGCTCGATAGGGAATGGACGGCGCGGCTAATATTAAGGCTGTCAGCGCGGCTGTCATGCTCCTATGGTTGCACAATCGGAGCCCGCTAACCGGGATCGCTGGCGTCTTTTGGCATTGACCATCTACCATTGACCATTGACGTGCGCACAAAGACATAGCGACATAACGGCTTGGCGATTATTGCCTGACCGGGATCGCTGGCGGCCACGCCGGCTCATCATAGCTGCTCTGCGCCGAAGGCGTCCTTTCTTCTGAATGGGCCGAGGAATGAGGGACGAGGATGTGTGCGAAGAGGTTAAGGGGTATGGGGCAGGGACGGACTGTTGACCGTCGACTATCGCCTTGCATCCTAAGACAATGCGACATATCGACCCAGCGACCTCTGCCTGACCGGGATCGCTGGTAGGCCCGCCGGCCCTCGATGAGCGCACAGAGGAATCCCAGAGATCGGCCTTAAAGACCGTTTACTAGTCCTTCTCGGCGCACCCAGGAAAAATACCAGCTTTGGCTCAACGCCCTAAAGCTGAAAGCCATCCCGGCCGATGAAGTATGTGTGCCCCGTTGGCTACCGCGCGTAGTCGACGGGGCACTTCTGCTTATTCAGCCTCTCTGTCTTGCTTCTTTAGGTTCCAATGCACTATCGTAGGGAATATGGCTACGGTAGCGATAAAGATCCCTCAGCTTGGCGAGGGGCTCCAAGAAGCTCGAATCATTGCTTTTCTCAAGAATCCAGGCGACTCGATCGAAAGGGACGAGCCGATTTATCAGATGGAGACCGACAAAGCGGTTCTCGACGTTGAATCCCCCTATGCTGGCAAGCTCATGTCTTGGCTAAGCGAACCCGATTCGGTAATGCCGATAGGGGCTGAGATTGCCCTGTTGGATGTAGAAGGCGAAGTAGAGGAGGAGAAACCGATCGCCGAACCTGTGAAGGCCGTTCCGGATTCATCCCCGGCCGCTCCGGCGATGCGAAACGCCCAGATTCCGCCACGAACCCGAGCCTATGCCAGAGAAAAGGGCCTTAGCGAAGAGCAGCTAGCACTCGTCGAATCTGTTGGCAGCAAGATGATGCCGTCCGACATCGACGCGTTCCTGAGAGCAACGACATCCAAGGGCTATGAAGAGTTGCCGGTCAGCGGCAAGCAGAGGATCCTCATCTCTCGGCTTCAAAGGGGACACCATCTGGTTGTGCATGGAGCCATGAGCGTGGTCGCTAGTTGGGAATCGATTCTGGCAGAGCGGGCAAAGCAGAAGTCCACCGGATCAAACTTCCAGCCGTCAGCCTTCACGATGTTCGCTTTCGCTGTTGCCAAGGCATGCGAGAAGCATCCGTTGTTCCGATCGCAGCTGCTTGGCGAATCGACCATCCGCACCTTCGATGCCCTTTCCTTGGGAATAGCCGTGGCGCTGCCTGGCGATGACCTCGTAATCGCCGTCATCAAAGGCGCGGATAAGCTGAAGTGGAAAGACTTCGCCCACGTGGCAAGAGAACGTATTGACTTGGCGAGAAAGGGAACGGATCAGGCGGACGAGACAGTCACCATCAGTTTAACGAACCTGCAAAACTTCGGCATCCGAGACGGTTCTCCTGTCGTGGTTCCACCTGCGATGGCCACCTTGTTCCTTGGCGAGACTCACTTCGGATTTGTGCCTAAAGACGGTATGCCCGCTATCCAGGCTCAAGTCAACCTCAACCTGGCATTCGACCACCGGCTGACCAACGGCGCTGGAGCCGCTGAATTCCTGCGCGACGTCAAGCATAATGTTGAGAACATTGGGAGTTTGATTAGCGAATGAAGAAGCCGATTATTGGGATCAGCCTTTCTGCCAAGCACGAACCGGAAAACGAGCGCAACCATGGAACCTTCAGCCTCTGCTGGAACTACGCAGAGTGCGTCGTCAATGCGGGCGGCATTCCATTTGGCATTACGCCGATCACGGATCCTGCCGCAGCGTTCGAGATCGTTGACGGCTGGCTGATTCCGGGCGGAGACGACATCGACCCGGCCAACTACGGACAAGAGAAGCACGAGAAGTCTGAGCTGATTTGTCCGAAACGGTATGCCGCCGAAGTCGCGCTGTACCATGCTATTCCCACTGAGATGCCGATCTTGGGCATCTGCTATGGATGTCAGTTCCTGAATGTGCAGTTCGGCGGCTCGTTGCACCAGCATGTGCCGGATATTGTGGGACACGAAGAGCACACAGGCGGAACCCTTGCCAAGTACGCAATTACTGAAGGAACAAAACTCCATTGCATCGTAAAGGAACGCGAGGTTCAAGGTCGAAGCTACCATCACCAGTCCATTGACCGAGTGGGCGACGGTCTGATCGTGAACGCGAGGCATGCTGACGGCACGATAGAAGGCGTTGAAGCTCCAGGCCGAAACTGGGTTGTAGCGACTCAATGGCATCCTGAACGAACGATCTTGGACACTGAGACTAAGCGTCTGTTCGAGGCGTTCGTCGAAGCCTGTGCGCGTTACCGATCTGATTCAGGCAAGGTCTGAACTGGCGGACCTTGCTGCTCTTCTGGCTTTACCTGCTTGGGTTGCCTGGTCATGCCCCAGCCGACAAGCGCACCTGCGATTCCCAACACGAGGATCGTCGACAGCTTCTCGTCCCGAGTTAGTTTGAACTCGCGAATGTTCGCGAGTAACACCACCAACCCAATCGGTACCAGAGCAGGCAATGCGTTCAGCTCAAAACGTCCGAGCTTCAATCCGCCCAGAAAGATAACGACGAGGAGATAGGCGGCCAACGTCGGCGTTAGTACTCCTAGCGTCCTCTTGGCGTTCACACCGAATCGGTGCAAAGCAGCAAAGAACATACCTATAAAGATGAGATCGGCAGGACCGACGTTCGCAAGGGATCCGACATGGCCGGTCGTCACAACCGCCGCGGGCTTGGGAACCGAAAGTCCGACATTGTGCAGAACCTGTGGCGCGGCCTCCATGATCTGCTTGGTAGGTCCAATTGGTGTCAGAACCAGAAAGATGTCGATTAGCGCTAAGAAGACGGTGATTGGGAAAATGAGGTTCTTATCGAGAACCAGCAATGAGACCATCGATCCTAAGCCCAAACACCACAAAACAAGCCCGATTTGGGAAAAGGCAAGTGTAGATAGAATCAGACTGATGCTATTTTTGAAGACGACCTGAGCCAGAACTAGGCATCCGAATTGAATAACTACTCCGGTAGCGAGGAAGATGACTCCTTTATTGAAAGTCCAAGTCTGTTTGGCTCCTTCGAACAAGGCTAAGATGGGCAACGAAATGGCAAGCACGGATACAAGGACGCTTGTGGCTAGCAACAACCGAACGGGCAACACAACAAGCGGGGTAACGACATTGAAAACCCAGATTGCTGCAAGATAGAGAAGGAAAGCTCGGTTTTCGTTAAGCTTGGATAAGAGGTTCTTCTGCATGCGATCCCTGATAACGTGCGATGACTTGACGGTATACCTCGACAACGCGGTCGCACATCGGCTTAGTTCCTGCTTCGCGCATCGATTCGCGCGCCGCTGTCGCGAGTTTACTGTATCGGCTTTCGTCAGTCATTAAGGAAAGGATCGCATTTCCGAATTCGGTGGCGTCGTTCTTCACAACAAGGCCGTTATGCCCGTGAATGACGCTTGCCTCAGCGCCGCCTCCAGCGACCAAAACAGCAGGCAAGCCGTAGTTCATAGCCTCTTGCACAACGAGCCCTTGGGTCTCGGTGATCGAACTGAACACAAAAAGGTCAGCACCCGCATAGTATCGGTCGACTTTATCCCTTGGCACGAAGCCGACCATGCGCACGCGGTCGCCTATTCCTAAGTCGCGAGCCATATTCATACACTCGCGCCGATAGGGACCGTCTCCAACGAGCCAGAACCGTAGATCAGGATTGCGCGCAAAAGCGATAGCAACCGCCTGAAACAAGCAGTCCATGTTCTTTTCCTTCGCGATCCTGCCTACATACAGCAGCACCTTGTGTTCAGGCTCAATACCTAAGTGGGTGCGCATCTCATCCTTTTTATAGTCGTTTGGAGGAGCGATGCCGGTTGGAATCACCGTAATCGGCGTTTCGACCGAATGTCGTCTCAGCCACTTATGCGATGCTTCGCTCGGTGTGATGATGTGGTCGACGTGGTTGTAGTAGAAGTTGGTATGTTTTGCGATTTTGAATCGGACATAGCGCCGAGGGAAGTAAGGAATATAGTGCGCGTAGCGGTCATACAAGGTGTGGTAGGTGGACACCACTGGAATATCGTGAGACTGAGACCATCTTAGGCCGACCGTGCCGAGAGTAAACGGCGTGTGGGTGTGAATGATGTCGAACCGGTTCTTTCGAAATTGGTGGAGCACCGGGTAGAACGGCGGAATCGCTAGCGGATAACCCTTGCTCCAAGGCGTTTGAATAGCGAAGAAGCGATAGGTGTTCGGATCGGGGTCCTTGAAAAAAGGATGGCCGGCAGTATAAACGAAAACCGAATGGCCTGCATTGCGCAATTCTCTGACGAGAGCGTCAAGGCTGACGCTCACGCCATTGAGAATCGGCAAAGCGCTGTCCGAGAAGATTGCGATGCGCAACTTCTCGTCGGGCATAGGTTATTCCTCCGGGAATCGGCCGTGCTCTTCAACGAACTTCACGACGTCGCTGAGCCAGAATCTTCGCTGGCCGCCTTGAGTTCGGTGATGGGCGAGCCATCCGCGGTTGGTGTAGCGCCGGACAGTTGCCGGGCAAACGCCGAGAAGCCTGCTGGTCTCCTCAAGCGACAGCTCGGGGTTTAAGAGACGGTTAATGAGCTCTTCGCGAGTCTCCTTAAAATCTCCTCGGTAGTAGTTGGATGTAACGGAATCGTCATAGAAGCTGCAAAGGAACTCGATGTTCTTCGGCAGGTTCTGCCATGTTTTCTGCAGATGGGGATCAATGACGTTCGTTTGCGTCTGTTTGGCTGCTCTACGCGGCCTTGGAGCGCTCATTTCAGTTCGTCTGAATCTGCGAGAAGCGCCTCCGGTTAGATCTCGGCGGGCCTTGCCATCGCCGTCCTTGCTGGAGTCATTATCTAAAAATGCACTTTCTATATACGCCAACGGGTCAAAGTTCTTGGATTTCAATTGTTTCCTCGTTTAATTATCGTGTCTACCCAAACAGATATACGCTTTATCTATCGTATAAGTTCCACTTTTTTATAGTATCAGCATAGAATCGCCAAAACTTAACATGCGATATCGGTTTGCAATAGCGTGATGATAGCTTTCCTTAATGATTTGCGGCGTCGCAAATGCTGAGATCATCATCAGCATCGTCGTGCGCGGCATATGAAAGTTAGTGAACATGCCGTCGGCAATCCTGAAGCCGAACCCAGGCCGGATGAATAGCTTCGTCAACTTTCTTCCTGGCTCTACGCGCCGCCAATCCTTAGCAAAGCTTTCAAGTGTGCGAATTGTAGTCGTGCCGACTGCAATGATTCTACCTTTACACGTTTCAACTGCGCTTGCAGTTTCCTCGGATATCATACAGTATTCCCCGTGCATCTGGTGTAAATCCGTGTTGTCGGTCTGCACCGGTCTGAACGTGTCGATACTCACGTCGAGGGTCACCTTAGCGAACGAAATGTCATTTGCCTTCAGGGCATCAATGATAGCTGGAGTGAAATGCAACCCCGCTGTCGGCGCTGCCGCACTCCCATTTCTAGACGCATAAACTGTCTGATATCGTTCGGTTTCTTGCAAAGGTTTATGTATATATGGGGGCAAAGGCACTACGCCGATTATGCTGAGGCATTCTGAAAGGTTCGAAGCTGGTTCAAATACGATCTTTTTCTGCACGCCATCGATGTCGTCTACGACCTGTGCCGCAAGTCCTTCCTCAAAAAGGACTCGTGCTCCGACCTTCAGCCGCCGGCCTGGTTTCAGCATCGCGACGAACTCATTCGGTCCCGTTTGGCTAAGCAGAAGCGCTTCAACCTGGCCGCCAGAAGGTTTTAGGCCGAATAGTCTGAGTGCACTGACACGAGTATCGTTAGCGATAACAAGGTCTCCGGGCTGCAGAATATCAACGACATCTGAGAACTTGCGATCTTGAATAATCCCTGATGTGCGGCCGACATGCAAGAGCCGCGATGCGCTTCGATCTTCTAAGGGTTCTTGCGCTATGAGTTCTTCCGGCAATTCGTAATCGAAGTCGCTCAGGAGCATTCGAGACTCCTGATTGTGTCGATTAGGCATGACAGAGAGTTGATTTGGCCCGGCCTTGGGTTCGCTTCGTCGCGGTCGATGTGAACGCTTCGGAAACCGGATAGCTGCGCTCCAAGAATATCGTCGTTTGGGCAGTCGCCGACGTGGACAATTTCTTCTGGTTCCAAACCTAGGCCCGATGAGGCGATGTGGAACAGCTTCGGATCCGGTTTCTCTACTCCCTTCAGAAGAGATGCGACAATGAGCTCGAATCGGCTGTCAATGCCCAGCGACCTAAGAACACGAATAAGGGAATAGTCCCAATTCGATAGAACGGCAATCCTCAGGCCTTGTGCGACAGCAGAATCGAGGCAGGGAAGAGTGTCCTCAAATAGCTGAAAGACGGGCGATTCCGGGCCATATAACCGGGTTCGCGCCGATTCCAATATCGACAGAGTATGCGATCTATCGATGCCGATTTGGTCTAGCCAATCATCGGTAATCTCTTGCCAGAATCCGTCGCAATCGGCTTCGTTTCCGAGCTTGTTTAAGCCAAGATAGTGAGTCCAGCGAGTCTGCAACAGCCTCTGGTAGCGCGATCCTGCGCCAGCTTCATCGAGCTGAAGTCCGCAATCCCGCGCGCAGTCCAACGCAAGCAGGACTGGGTTGTAGTTCACGCGCACGATCGTTCCGGCGCAGTCGAAAGTGATGGCTTTAACCTTCATTGGCGGCCTGGCATGGTTATGTCGTATGCCAGGGTAGATTATGGCCCAATAGGTAAGCGCTCGGCTTGCGACTCGGAACTTGCAAGAACCTAGCAAACAATGCGGTCGAAAGCTCTGAACCAAAGCAGAATATCGAGAGTGATCGCTCCCCGCCACTCTTTTTCAGCCTCAAGCCAAGTTTCATTGAACTGCCCGAACCAACTCCAGTTCGGTGCCCAGGAGCCATTTTCTGCCTGTGAAGTGATTAGAATGCCCATTTCCATGTCAACTTCTGTGCGGCTATCTTCGCAAAAAACAGAACTAGGGCTGCTAATGATGAACCGTGGACGCAAGCCGTAATTGGCTAGATCATCCGGAGTTTTGGTGATCTTATCACGAATGGCCTGACGAATTAATGCTATTAAAGATTGGTCATTGATCGCTTTGCACTCTACTTGTCTGACCAAACAGATGAGGTCGTGGTCTTCAATATCGGCCGCTGCCCTTAGGGTATCTATCTGCTTAGATGTCGATTTATGGATTAGGCCGCTATCGATTTCATGCTCTCTTAATGCCGCGGCGATGTCTGCTGCCGGATTGAAGACGCTTTTGCTCGCTGTAGCGCTGTCCCAGTTCCACCATGGCGCACGAGGGCTACTATTGGCCTCTTCAGTGATGATCGGCCAGCATTGGTGCTCCTCCGACCAGTTTGCTTCAAGCCACTTGACGGTTTTTTCGATCAAGGGCATTGCCAGCGGCTTTGGAAGGCTCAATAGTGTTCTTAGAGCTACGGATGTAGCCAACGCACTCGATTCAGGACATCTCAGGTCGGGCTCGAGAGCATTGCCGAATCCGCCGTCGGCATTCTGGAACTTAGCAAGGGCATCGAGGACCAAAGACGGCGAGCCGGATTCAAACTCATAGAGAAAACGAACTCTTTCAAGCTCACGAGCGTCAGTTAACAGGAAAGTTCGGGCTTTTTTGAACGATTCGGGCGATAGAAACATGTTGCACCTATGTAGACTGATGGCTAGTATAAACCAATCCTCATCGAATTGCAAGGCTTCACGGTATATTTGCCATATGCGAAGAGCGTTTCTTTTCTTTCTCGTGGCTCTGGCGGCTTTCGGCCAGGCCCAAGACAGCGTCGAACTGAAACGGGTTCCCAAGAAGGGCGAGGAAGCCGTCTACCAGACCGTTCTGGACGTGGAGCTTCAAGGACAAAAGATCACGCTTTTTAGCACTCTGAACGAGAAAGTCCTTCTGGTGCAAGAGAACGGCAACTACATCGTCGAAACGAAATACTCGAACACGCACCGTTCGACCAAAGACACGGACACCGAATTCACCGTCGAGCCGGACGTGATGACCTATACGGCTGGCGGAGAAATCGTTGCCATCCGTAGCAAGGCGACGCCGTCGCTCTATCGCGGCGCGAACCTTCTGGGCATCTATTTACCCGAGGGTTCGGTTAAAAAGGACGACGTCTGGAAGAAGCAGATCAAGGGCGACGCGAAACTCGGCACGGTCGATCTGGCCGTCGAATTCAAGGTTGTCGGACGCGAGAAGGTCGGCTCGTTCGACTGCCTGATCGTCAACGGCACGACGAAAGAGCTGTTCGGCAAGGACCCCGCCAGCACCGAGCAGATTCTTTGGCTCAACGTCGCCGACGCCACGCTGGTCAAGCGCACCGTGACCTTCAAGAATCTGCCGACGGATAAGAAGACGCAGCCGATGGTTGCCGCGAAGCTGGTTGTGACGCGTGTTGAACCAATGCCAGCAGAGAAAACCGAAGAACCTAAATGAACTGAGCCAATCAGGTATACTTTCTGCGCTAAACCACACGGATTGCGCGTGCCGACAGGGTCCCCAAGGGGTCGACGGCAAAATTAAACGCCAATCCGGAGGATAAAACCCTGGAGGAAAAATGGCACAGCTCAGTATGAAAGAGCTGCTGGAATCAGGTGTCCACTTCGGTCACCAGACCCGGCGCTGGAACCCCAAGATGAAGGAATACATCTACGGGGCTCGAAACGGAATCTATATTCTCGACCTTCACCGAACCATCAAAGAGTTCGAAAACGCCCTCAACTTCGTCAAATCGATTGCTGAAGATGGCGGAACGGTCCTCTTCGTAGGCACCAAGAAGCAGGCTCAGGCCGCTATCAAGGAAGCCGCCCAGAGATCCGGCCAATACTGGATCAGCGAGCGATGGCTCGGCGGACTTCTGACCAACTGGAAAACTATCCAGACCCGCGTCAACCGCCTTAAAGAGCTCGACCGAATGGAAGCCGACGGTTACTTCGACCGGCTGCCCAAGAAGGAAATGCTGAAGCGGCGCGAAGAGCGCGACCAGCTCAACCGCTTCCTGGAAGGCATCCGCAACATGGACAAGCTTCCGTCCTGCATGTTCATCGTCGACCTCAACAAGGAATCGATCGCTGTTCACGAGGCAAAGCTCCTGAACATCCCGATCGTCGCCATCGTCGACACGAACTGCAACCCCGACCTCGCCGACTACGTGATCCCCGGCAACGATGACGCCATACGCGCCATCCGCCTGGTCACCAGCAAGATCAGTGAGACAATCCTCGAAGCCCGGCCGATCAGCGAAGCCCTAACCGAAGGCGCGCTGAGCGAAGAAGGCGATCTGCTTGAGGAAGGCCAGAGCATCCAGTTCGGCGCCGTGGAAGAAGAGCTTCTGCGCGCGTTCGGCGGCGATGAACCGGTCGAACCGATCAAGACAGTCGTTGAGCCGGAAGCCCCGGTTGAAGCCGAGGTTGAGGCCGAGACTGGAGAATTCGACGATATAGACGAGGTGAAGAACTAATGGCCTTCAGCGCAGCAGATGTTAAGAAACTAAGAGACGAAACCGACGCCCCGATGATGGAGTGTAAAGCCGCTCTGACCGAGGCTGACGGCGATTTCGCCAAGGCTAAGGACATCCTTCGCGAGAAGGGCAAGGCCGCGGCCGCCAAGCGAGCGGACCGAGTTACCAAGGCTGGCGTCGTTGCCATCGCTCTTGCAGGCGATAACAAGGCAGCAGGCGCAGTTGTGATCGAGTGCGAGACCGACTTTGTTGCCAAGAATCCCGACTTCATCGAGGTTGCCAACCAGATCGCCCAAGCCCTGGTGGTTAGCGATCCGGGCAGCGATCCTCTGTCGGTCAAGGTCGGCAGCGAAACCATCGGCTCCATGGTCGAAGGCGCTATCGCCAAGATCCGCGAGAACATCAAGGTCACCAGGGCGATCCGCCTGACGACCGCTGGCGTCTTCGCGAAGTATGTCCACCACGACAACACCAAGGGTTCGATCATCGAGCTCGAAGGCGACGCAACGACGATCCTGGAAGCCGGCCACAAGCTGGCGATCCAAGCCATCGCGTTCCCGCCGTCCTTCGTTTCGAAAGACCAGGTTCCTGCCGACGTGGTTGCCCACGAGCTTGAGGTTGAAACTCAGCGCGCCATCAACGAAGGCAAGAGCGCCGAGATCGCGAAGAACATCGCTCAAGGCCGAATCAACAAGGAATACTACAAGGCGGTCGTTCTGCTTGAGCAGCCGTTCTATGCCGAGTTGAGCAAGTCCGCTGGCGATTATGTTGCCGAGCAGGCTAAGGCCGGAAACGGCACCATCGGCGTAAAGGGCTATACGCTTCTCGCAGTCGGCGAGGGAGAGTAAGGTCATGGGCGAGCACATTCCGTATAAACGCGTCTTGATAAAACTGAGCGGCGAGGCTCTCGCTGGCGAAGCTGGATTTGGACTGAACTCGGAAGTGCTCGCATACATCGGTAATGAGATTGCCCAGGTCCACAAAATCGGCGTCGAAGTGGCGCTGGTGGTGGGCGGGGGCAATTTCATCCGAGGTAGCGTTTTTAGTGAGAAGGGCGGCATTGAGAGGACCGTTGCAGACCAGATGGGCATGCTTGGAACGATCATGAATGCGCTTGCCTTGCAGTCGGCAATTGAGAAAGCTGGCGTCCCAAGCCGCACTCAAAGTGCGATTTCCATCGCGCAAGTGGCCGAGAACTTCATCCGCCGACGCGCGATTCGGCATATGGAGAAGGGAAGAGTCGTCATCTTCGCCGCCGGCACGGGCAACCCCTATTTCACTACCGACACGGCCGCCACGCTTCGCGCCCTCGAGATCGAGGCAAACGCGCTGATCAAGGCGACCAAAGTAGACGGCGTTTACAATAAGGACCCGCGCAAGCACCGCGACGCCGTCAAATACGATACGATTTCGTATACCGAAGCCATCACGAAAGAGCTAGCCGTGATGGATCAGACAGCTTTTACAATGTGCCGCGAGCACAAATTGCCCATTATCGTGTTAGACTTTAACGAGCCTGGAAATCTCGTGAAAGCGTTGACGGGCGAAAAAGTAGGAACCCTTGTTGGAGGTGACTGATGTCAGTCGAACAAATCTTGCAGGACGCAGAGCATCGGATGAAGCACGCTATTGAAGCGATGATTCACGATTTCAGCACATATCGAACGGGCCGGGCGAATGCCGCCGTTCTTGAAAGGGTGCACGTTGAGTATTACGGCGTAGAAACTCCGGTGAACCAGTTGGCTACAATTTCGGTACCCGAGCCGCGCCAGTTACTGATTACCCCTTACGACAAGTCTTCGATTCCCGCCATCGAGCGCGCGATCATGAAGAGCGACCTTGGCATTAACCCAATCAATGACGGCCAGGGCCTTCGCTTGAACTTCCCCCAGATGAACGAAGAGCGAAGAAAAGAAATGGTGAAGCAGGTCAATAACCGTTCGGAACAGGCTTGCGTGGCGATCCGCAACGTGCGGCGCGATGCCATAGAGCACTTGAAGGCCACTGAAAAGAAGAAAGAGATCGGCGAGGACGAACTAAAATCGAACGAGGCGAAGATTCAGAAGTTCACGGACAAGTTTATCGCCGAAGTCCACGAGCTTCAGAAGAAGAAAGACGCCGAATTGATGGAGGTCTAGGCCTACGGCACGTTCTTCCAAACCAGATCTAAGCGGTTTGAACGAAACCCAAAAGAAAGCGGCTTCTCTAGGAATCGACCTGGAGAAGCTGCCTTGCCATGTCGCAGTTATCATGGACGGAAACGGCCGTTGGGCTCAGCGCCGAGGGTTGCCCAGACTGCTTGGCCATCGCGAAGGCTATAAGACTTTGCGCGGCGTATTGCTCGATTGTTCCGAACTGGGCATCAAGTATCTGACGGTCTACGCCTTTTCCGCAGAAAACTGGCGCCGCCCTGAAGACGAAGTGTCGGGCTTGATGAAGCTGATCGAGAGGGCTGCGCGCGACGAGCTGGCCGTGATGCACCGCAACAACGTGCGCGTGAACGTTACGGGCCGTATGGACGGTCTGCCGTCCGGTCTGCGCCAAGCTCTTGAGGACGGCATGGCGACGACGGCAGGCAACACTGGCATCACCTTTACTTTGGCGATCAACTACGGCGGCCGCGCCGAGATCGTCGATGCGGTGAAGCGGGTTGTTTCTGAAGGATTGACCGGCGACGAGATAACCGAAGAAGCCATTTCGGCGCGACTCTACAACCCTTCGCATCCTGAGCCCGACCTGATGATCCGTACTGCAGGCGAGATGCGCTGGAGCAATTTCCTCATCTGGCAGGCGGCTTACTGCGAGCTGTTCGTTACCGAAGCCACTTGGCCGGAGTTCGGTTTGAGGCATCTTCTTGAAGCCGTGCAGACCTATCAAAAACGCATCCGCAAGTTTGGCGGAGTCGTCTCGTAAGAAGGTGACCGAAAATAGTCCGTAGGTTTCTATAGCGAGGGCTAAAGTCCTCGGCTACTGTACGCAACCGAACTTGCGGTAGCCGAATGCTTTAGCCTTCGTTCCATTTGTTCACCTATATCACGAAATGCGCTACCTCACCTCGATCTCGCTGATCGTCGGTCCCTCGGTGGCGGAACCAATCGTCAAACGCCACCTGGAGGCAACGGTCATTGGGAACGAATAGCGCTTCTCCTTGTCGACTTGTCCGCCTTTCGCAATAGGCTTCCATGCGCCGTCTATCCAAGCGGAAAGCTCCCACTCCTGAATCCTTGAGCCGTACTCCTCGGCCATCCGAATATAGGATGCAGTTACTTGCGAAGACGTTTCCCATTCGATCCAAGCCGAGTTAGTGCCAGAATCGGTAGCCCAACGGGTGTCCGGATCTCCGTCAAACGCCGCAAACGGCTCATACTCGCTCTCTCCGCCGAACGTGTTCGAGGCTTTAGCCGATTTGGCGTGCATCGCGCTGGTCGTCAAAGGGATCGGACCCAGTATGTCGACGTTCGAATCAAACTCAAGCTCAAGGATCAAGGCGATCTCATCTGACTTTGGTGCGGCGAAGTTGACAGAATAACCCGAGCTATTTGAAGCAAACGAAGATGATGGCGCATTCAGGAAACGGTGTTGGACAAGTTTCGCTGGCAATGCAGGCAACGCCAATGAGCCAGCATGGTAGCTGTGAATCCAAACCTTGTTGCCTTTCGAAGTGGCCGCTCCCCATTTTCCTGGCTTATAGGGACCGCCTCGCGTGCCATAGACAGTGAATCCAAAACGCTTGAGCCACTGGCCCATCTCTTTCAAGCGCTGGACCTGTCTGGGTTCGATCTCGCCGGTCGGCATAGGGCCGACATTGAACAGCAGATTGCCGTCGCCGCCTGCGCAGGAGACAAGTGTCCGAATGCACTGCGACAAGGACTTCATATCGTCGTTCGGCTTCCAAGCCCATTGGTTGCAGATCGTCATACACGTTTCCCACGGCCGAGTCTTCTGGAATCCGCCAATCGTCTGCTCAGGAGTGTCGAAGTCTGCCGGCAAACCGCAACGATTGTTGATCAGGATATTCGGCTGAAGGCTCTTGATGGTCTTGAACAGTTTCTCTGCCTCCCACCTCTTAGCATCTCCTCCTAAGCCGTCGAACCAGATCACCTCGACCTTGCCGTAGTTCGTGAGCAGTTCGCGCACCTGGCCGTGCATATAGTCGATGTACTTGGAGTGGTTCTCCGTCATGTAGTCTGCATGGTGCCAGTCGGGCTGGCTGAAGTAAAGGCCGAAGCGTAAACCAGCTTTATGGCAAGCGTCCGCCAGCTCCTTCACTACATCTCGGCCAAACGGGCTCAGCGGGGAAGTGATGCGGTAGTCGCTCAGTTTGGTGTCGAACATGCTAAACCCATCGTGATGCCGAGATGTGAGTACCAGATACTTCATTCCGGCATCTTTGGCTATCTTGACCCACTGTTTTGCATCAAACTTCGTCGGGTTGAATGACTTGTAGAGGTTGTCATAGACATCGAGCGGAACTTCGCCGGTGCCTCCCACGCCTCGTCTTTCGCCGCCGCGGGACCATCCGATCTCAGTTCCCTTTAGGCTAACCGGTCCCCAGTGGATGAACATTCCAAACCTCGATTCGGTCCACCATTTCATCCTCGCAGGATAGGCTGAAGGAACCTGAGTTTCTGCGTTCTGAGGGGCAGAAAGGCTCGAGATGCACGACAAGGCAATAACAGAAACAAGCATAGCACCTAGAATATAGGCCATAGCGAACGTGCGATACAATAGATAGAACAAACCTGTTTGTGTGGATTTCATTCATGCCGAAGAATTTGCCCGATTTGCCGATCGTGGGAATGCTCGATTTTGGCGCGCTGTCGCTGGACGATTGGAACCATTTCGAGTCCATCTACCCCTGTTGGCGGCTCTACTGGAACCAGGAAAGTGGAGCGTGGATCGATTGCGGGGGCAGACACCTGCTCGGCCCCGATCGACTGCTGCTTGTCCCGCCGTTCGCGCGGGTTAACCTGCAGAACGATGCTCCAATACGCCACTTGTTCCTGTGCTTCGAACTAGCGCCGCCTTGGAGCAATGCGAGTAGGCGTGTCTATACGGCGTTCATTGGAACGGAGACAGTTCTGGCCGCTTCGAAGCTATATGTTGCCGCAGAATCAAACAACTTCGACGCCAACTCAATTCTGTCGAGCCTTCTTCTAATCTGCCACGGGCTTAACGCTATTCCCAACCAAGACTGGCTAAACAATCCAGTTGAGCCGAGAATTCAGCGTGTTCTGCTTCAAATTGAAGCGAACCTCGGACAGCCTCTATCTAATAAACAGTTTGCCGACGGCATCTGCATGACACAGAACTCCTTTGGCCGTCTGTTCCGAAAAGAAGTCGGCACCAGCCCTCACCATTACATCCTTTTGCGGCGCTTGGCCATGGCAGGCCAGTTGCTCCGGCAAGGCGTCGAAATTGAGCAAGCCGCCCAGCAATGCGGATTCTGCGACCGCTATTACTTCACAAGGATGTTTGTCCAGACATTCGGCGTCTCGCCGGGCCGATATCGTCAACGAGGCACGACTGCCACGTTGTCGAGCTTGAAAACGCCATGATACTTTGCCACGCCGTCCGGTTTGGTGATCCGAATCCCGAAGCCGATCACGTGCCTAAGGCCTGCAAAGAACTGCGAATAGGGAACCTTCCAGTACTCCTCAAGGTGCTCGTCGTTCAACGGCGCTTCTATACGGTTCCACTTGCCCGGTTCTAGCGGAGTCATATCAAGCGGAATGTTCCATTTCCAGCCGTCGCCCATCAGGAAGAAGCTGCCAAGAATGCCTTTCGGCGCGTCAGCAGGCACGAAGATATCCGCGCTAACCGACCGGAACCGTTGCCAGTTCGACGCAGGCCCATAGTTGACGAATCCTTCCGTCTTGGTTTGCTTGTTGAAGCTGAGGGGAATATTGAGCGTCTGATCAGGAGCCGTGGAGGCATAACGCACTCCATTTGGAGACTTGTTCGCCTCGGGCCAATCCGGCATCGTCCAGTCTTCGGTGTCGTGGGTGAAATCGAAAAGCAGAATCGGGTCCTTAGAGTCGGTTGTGACGACCTGACGGGCCGATTGCTTGGCGATGCCTTCCACCTCGACGTAGAGAATGTGCTTGCCCGGAGCCACATCTTTCGACTCCAGGTTCAGCTCAAGCCGCTCATTGGATTTGCCTTTAAGGTCGACTGTCTTGGTTTCTATAGCTAGGCCATCAACGCCCCAAATCACCTTGAGTTGCTTGGGGGAATCGATCTGGTTGGCAATAGTCACAGTAGCTTTACCAAGGTTAGGAAGCGTGGCAACCTTAACGGCCGACAGCTCGATTTGGGCAACATACGCAGGCAACGTATGAATAACTACCGGATACTTGCGGCCGTTGATGATGACGTTAACAGAGCTTGAGGTGCTCGCTGACGGTGCGGCTTTGGCGACGATATCGACGTCGCGGACTTCTCCCGGTTCCATTGGGACCTTAACAGAGCCGGGGACAATGTTGCTTCCTACGCTGAAGACTCGCTTCTTGGAGGTTGGGTTATGGAGCAACGTGCGAACAAGCATCGTCTGGCCTGCATATCCTTGCACTGATTTAGGCGCGATTACATCGGGAATGGCGGAATCCACAAACACATTCAGCCCAGGCATTAGCGTCAAATTGTCTAGCTTCACGGGCTTATCGGTCTTGGCATTGACATAAGACGGCCGACGGTAGTCCTTCATCGCGTCGCCGAACAACACCTTGGCTCGAATAGGCTTCGAAGCATGCGAATAGAGCGTGAAGCCTTTCGTGTTTGCGGCAAACGACCACAGGTTCTTTTCAACCAGTTCCTTGCTGGTCGAAACCACGCTCCAGTTCTTCTGGTTCTCCAGCCCGCGCATCGAGCTCATGACGATGCCTGCGAAGGCGTTGGCGTGCCAGCTTTCCGCCATCCACACGCCTTTGCCAAACGGATTCTGATAGTCGAATACGTATCGAAGCCAGCCTGGATCGGCATGGAAAAGCCCTCCGCGAAGCATCATTTGGTAGTTCGCCACTTCGCCGGCCGCTGGGCTCGCCCACCATCTCCGATAGCGGCTGTCCATCAGGTCAACCGTCGTCTTAACCTTTGCCTTGGCCGAACCCTCGTTCATCAGATCGATCGTCTCAGAGGTCACCGGTTCGAGGTAGGAGCCAGAGATGTACCACAAGCCACCGTTTGCCGGGCCGTAATCAACTACATCCTGCTGGGTGTTCACAGCCTTTGCAGGTATGAAGTTCGAGGTCAGAGCAATATTCGGTCCGTTGCCCATGTCCGAAGTCAGATAGTAGACATCGGTTTCATAGCCGCACTTCGACGCCCACTCGTGCATCATCATGCGCGCAAAGCGTCCGACTCGCTCCTTGGCCAAGATATAAAGGCTGTCGTTGAGCATCGGTTTGTCGCCTATCTTGTCGGCCATCCTCGCCCAAGCGTAAGATGCCCCGAACATGCTCATGCTGTCCGTGTATCCCTTTGGATTGCCGCCTTTCTCAGCGTCGATGTACAGCGGAGCATTGCAGGCATGGTAATCGATGTAGGTCCAGTTCCAGCCGTAAAACAGGTCCTTGATTAGCTGCCAATTGTCCTTAACCTCGGGCCACTTGTTGGCAAAATGAGCGCGCGACCACATGGCAACCAGCGAATAGCCGAACCAGCCGGCGTCCATATAGTCGTGTGCGCCGAAACGGTAGTTGTCGAGCAGGAACTTGCGGCCGTTCGCTACGTCCTTACCGTAACCGTAGTTCTCATTGCGGTTATAGAGCCGATCCTTCGCAGCCCAATCCGCCCAAGATCCGAAGGCGGCTTGGGCATCTTTCGACATCATGCGATAGTTCGGATATTCAGATGACAGCATCCGGGCTTCGCCGAGAGCTGACTTGTTGAAAATCTCGTTACGCTCTCGCTTGGTGTAGGACTTCAATATGTAGTCGGAGTATTCAGATATCGTCTTTTGTGTCGGAGCAGGAAGCATCTCTACAAGGCTCTGATCGGCGAAAGGCGGAGCTAGAGTCGAGTAAAGGTCTGGAATTGGCAGAGTGTATTCGAGGGAAGAACCATCAACGACTTCGAACGGTGATAAGAAGCCGTTAATCCCAGAATCTTTAACAGGTTTGTCGAAACGGACTGGATAGCCGCAGGAGCGGGCGAGAGAGACGGCTGCAGGAACCGGGCAGAAAGGCTTGGACCATCCCCAGTCGTCCTTTGCATCTAGCCATTTCACCGTGTTCGCAACCTTGATCTGCTTCTTGCCAACCACTTTATAGGACTCATCAAGGCCTATCGGCACGCTGAGAAACCTTTTTGCGATCTCTCTTACCCGGCTCTTGGCAATGTCGTAGTTCGAGTTAGGACGTGGGTTGCATCCGTATATCGGCACGAGTCCGACCATTTGGTTCGGTTTTGACCAGTTCAACTTGATTCCGTTGTTTGATTTGTCAACTGAAGAAGGGCGGCTGTGGAAGAGGATGGCAACCAGCATTACATGCCCTTTGCTTTCAATGGAAGCCAAGGCCCATTGCGCCTCCGACCTGTGGTAAAGCAAGATCGTCGGCATGATGGCGGCGGCCTCATCTGGCTGGAAAAGGCTGATCGAGGTGCCAGATGTTCGGAACCAAAGAACTGGAGTGAGAATGCTCTCGAGAACATCTATCTTCTGTTCGCCAGAAATGTAAGTCGACCAAAGCTGGGTCCATCCAATGTCGTGTATCTTGTTTTCGATGCCAGCCGTACTGTTCTCAAAGCCGCAATAGCCCAAGCTTGCCAAGTCGCCCTTGGGGCTATAGAACCTAAGGTCGATTGCCTTGCCGGTGTTGCGAACGTTCCAGGCAACCAAGTCTTGAGTAGCCGTGTTCTCGGTGATCTTCTTACCCGCGCCGAACCGGCCCACCGAAGTCTTGCTGAGCGTGTCGGCATAGCTCAACGCAGTGCATAGGATGAATGTCAAGGCAATAAGTGTTCGGTTTCTCATGAACGGCCAACTCCGGTGTCACAACCATTCTACAACATCCAAAATGTACAATGTGTACCGCCTTCATCGTTAGGCCACGGCAGTCCCAAGTTGGATGGAGCGCATAGGCCACAATCGGCAGTTGTGGATTTTGTTTGTTTGATCGCCGGCTGGGTTCTTGTCGCGGGAATGGCTTGGGAAGCGTTCGAGTCGATTGTGTTGCCGCGTACGGTTTCTCGCAAGATCAGGTTCACCGGCCTGTTCTATTACCTCCAAAGCCGCGTTTCAAGGGTGGTGGCCCGTTGTCTGCGTCCGTTGCCAGCAGTCAGAGAATCGTTCCTAAGTGCCGTCGGACCCCTTGCATTAGTCCTTCTTATGGCTTGCTGGGCATTCGGCATTATCTTGGGCTTTGCTTTGGTGCACTTCGGCCTAGGTACGACGCTATCGAACTCAGAAGGCGGCTTCCTTACATGCCTTTACATGAGCGCGGCGACCTTCTTCACACTTGGCTATGGCGATGTGGTGGCTCTCGATTCGCTAGGAAGGGGCGTTTCGATGGTCGAAGCCGGAATGGGTTTCGGCGTTCTGGCTCTGGTCATCAGCTATATGCCGGTGCTCTATCAGTCATTCTCAGCCCGCGAGCGCGTTTCATTGTTGCTCGATGCTCGCGCAGGTTCGCCTCCTGTTGCTTCTTCTTTGCTGCTGTTCTACGGCGGCGACCTAAAAGGTTTGGAGCAGATCCTTGGCGAGTTCGAACACTGGGGAGCGTCGCTTCTCGAAAGCTACCTTTCGTATCCGATTCTTGCCAGCTATCGGTCGCAGCACGAACAACTGTCGTGGCTTGCTTCGCTCACTTGCGTGATCGATGCCTCAGCCTATGTGATGGTCGGCTATAGGGACGATTCTTCCGAGATGGAGTCGTTGCAGCGTCAAGCGAAGCTAACCTATGCGATGCTTCGGCACTTGGCAGTCGACTTGAACTACATCCTCAACATCGGCCCGCACGAAACGCCCGGTTGCCGCCTCGTAATGGATGATTGGCGAGTAATGGCAGAGAAGCTAAAAGCGGCCGGAGCTCCAGTTTGCCTCAAAGAGGGAACCGGTGCGGCTTTGGCAGAACTCCGCGACAAATACGAACCCTATGTATATGGTCTATCGCGAGGGTTGTTCTTGTTGATGCCAGGCTGGATGCCCACAAACGGCAATGCTGCAAGCTGGGAGACTTCTGCGTGGGATTCGCGAACGCACTTCTAATGGAAGGAGATGCGCTAAGGCCCGCCGACCTGACAGAATGACGTTATGAAGGTTCTGACTGTCGGCGCGCATCCGGACGACGCCGAGTATTACTGCGCCGGCACCTTGCTGCGTTATAAGCAGATGGGGCACGAAACGGCTGTGTGTGTGCTGACGAATGGCAATCAGGGCCACTACAAGCTGATGCCCGATGAACTTGCCGCCACTCGGTATAAAGAGGCTCAAGAGGGTTGCCGCGTTCTTGGAGCAGAACTTTATTGGCTGGACCAGAATGACGGCTTCTTGATGGACACCGTCGAGACTCGCTTGGCATTGGTTGAGGTCATACGCAAAGTTCGCCCAGACGTTGTCTTCACGCATTGCGTTACGGACTACCACATGGACCATCGCGTGGCATCGACTCTGACCTATATTGCCTGCAACTTGGCCGCGCTGCCGCATGTGTTCACGTCGTCCCCCTATATCGAGTCGGTGCCGGCATTGTTCTATATGGACGGCATGCCCGGCGTCAAGCTTGAGCCGACTGACTTTGTTGATGTATCTTCGGTTTGGGAGCAGAAGTGCGAAGCTCTTAAATGCCACAAGTGCCAGTACGACTGGATCTCGCAGCATGACGATGTGGACATGACCGATTCGATGGCGGTTATTTGCCGATATCGAGGTGTTGCTTGTGGCGCACGCTATGCCGAAGCTTTTCAACAAGAAATGGCTTGGGGGCGCATGACAACGGAAAAGCTGCTGCCGTAGAAAGAGAATAGTGCCATGGACGGCTCGTCCATGGATCTTGAAGCGTACCATGGGCTTCCAGCCCATGGCTATTGAGAGTTATGTTTGAAAGCTTGTTAAAATCTACAAGGCCTGCCGGCAAGGTGCCGGCGCTCCCAGCTACCCCGTTCGGACGCATTTCGATTCTTTGCGGACTCGCGCTCCTTGCCATTGCCGGATGCTCAAAAAAGCCGACAACAACAACGGCGGCCATTGCCCCGCCAAAGCCCGACCCCTGGATACTCTCCTGCAACGACCCGAACGCCGAAGAACCCGCGCTACTGTGGAACGGCCTGTTAGGCGTGAGAATCGGCCGCGATGGCACGTTCGTCGGTAATCTATTCGAGATCGGAACCTACGAACAGAACGGCGAGGAAAAGATCTTGCCGCTTCCGCCGTTGCAGAGTGCTCGTTGGCAAGTCGATGGCGAGATATTAAGGCCTGAGGCAGGAACCAACTACCTTCAGACTCTCGATATGCGAACAGGTGTCCTCAACACTCAATGGGAGCAACGTGGCATCAAAATAAAGTGCAGTACCGAATTAGGCCTTGACTTAGCTGAACTTGACCAAAACTGGTCTTTTACAAACGTCAAGTCGCCGATTAAGTACAAACTGGAATCTACTCGACCGACGACGGACTATGAGATGAAGGTATTGCAATCTCACGCGAAAGGTCAGCCATTTGAGATAAAGGTCGACAACTCAGAACTTACGCAAGATAGCTCTGGGCACGTTGTTGCCAATATAAGCTGGCGGAAAACCAATGACCAACAGGTTGATCACTCGACGGCTCGCCTGTTAGGATCTTTGAACCAGCTGCTTAAGACGGACATCCAGATCGACGGACCGGTTGAGGATCAGCAAGCGATCCGATCGTTCATGTACTACCTGCGTTCCGCCATTCACCCGAAGGGTAAAATGTCAATCAGTCCGTTCGGCCTTAGCGATGCGACCTACAACGGCCACGTCTTCTGGGACGCCGACACCTGGGTCTTTCCAGCTTTAGCCCTGATAGATCCGGAACGGGCAAAAGCAATTGCCGACTATCGGATCGCCAAGTTCGGCAAGAACCGACCTGGACTCATAATAGGGAAGTATTGTGACTGCTTCCCATGGGAATCCAGCGTTTCAGGCAAGGAAGTTGCTCCGCAAGCGATGCAAAAGGAGATCCACATTAACGGCGACGTCGCCTGGATGCTCGACAACGCCGCGGCTCTTGGACTAGTCAAACAGCAAGACGCCGACAAGATAATCAAGAAAGTCGCTGAGTACTACCTGGTAAGTGCCAGCGATAGACCAGACGGCAAATTCGACCTCAAGGACGTCGTCAGTCCCGACGAATTCCACACCGGCGACAACGATCTGTATACGAACCTGCTGGCAAACTGGACTCAAAAACGAACCAAGAGCAAGCTAGAGTTCTATCTGCCGCGCGATAAGGAAACCTATCTCACCTACGACAACGACCCAATAAGGGGCTACAAACAAGCCGCCGCAGTCCTCGGAATCTATCCGCTTCAGATGATAAATGATGAAGAAGCCCGAAAGATGATGGATCGATATGCCGATAAGGTAACCAAGAACGGGCCGGCGATGAGCCATTCGGTCCATGCTCTCATCTGGGCGCGCTTAGGCGAATCGGATAAGGCATACGACGAATGGAAGAAAAGCTGGCAGCTGTATACGAACCACCCTCTTATGCTCTTTTCTGAAAAGCCGAAGAAGAAAACGACCTATTTCACCACTGGTGCGGCAGGCTGTTTGCAAACTGTTTTGTACGGATTTCTCGGTTTTAGGATAGACTATGAGAAGGACAAGATGGCCGCTTGGTCAACCCCACTGAACAACGGAAAATGGATTTCGATCCATCCACGCCTTCCTGCTAAATGGAAGAGTGTAAAATTCACGAACTTCACAGTGAAGGGCAAGCGCTACAACCTCACAATAGACGCCTCAGGCGTCAAAGTTAACCAAGGAGAACCTTGATCACCATGCCAAATGTTGTTTTAACCATTGATTGCGAAGGTGCACACCACGACCGATGCTATACGGGCGAGTATATTCGCGTGCTCGAAGAAGAATTCGTGCCTGCGACTTGGCTCGTCCACGTATCGATGAAAGATCCCAGCGCCAACACGACGTTTTACTACCGCGAGTTCGTCCACAAGATTCCTAACTGGCATGAGATAGGAATGAAGGTTAACTTTGAAAATGAGAGAGGGCACGTAGAGAACGAGAAAGAGCGTGGCAACATTATCCGAATCGCCAAGGATACGCTCAAATCGCACCTCATCAAGTGCACCAGCTTCCGCGCCGGTTGCTTCGCTTTGCAGCCGTCCGACGTGAAGTACCTTGAGGATATCGGGATTATCGTTGACAGCTCTGTTGTTCCCGATGCCAACTACAAGATGTTTGTCGATTGGAACGGCGCCCCGCACGATCCTTACCATTCGTCCGCCGACGACTTGAAGAAAGAAGGCAAGAACAATCTCCTGCACGTACCGGTTGCAACCTACGAAGGCAACTACGGCTATCTCGACGCGGGCTTTGACAAGCTGAAGCCGCTGTATGACGCTAACATGGGCCGCGAAGTCATTTGTCTCGGCATGCGCGACTACGTGGACTCCGTTAAGGACCTTCGCGAGACGATCCGCTACTTCCGATCGAAAGGTGCGCACTTCACGACTCTGACCCAATGCGCCAGCGAGCACTACGAGCACCATGTAGCCTTGGCCGCGACGGTCAGCTAAATTTCTATCGTTGCTCCACATATGCCTCGACCCGTCTTTCGGGTCGAGGCTTTTGTTATAAGGGCTGCTTCGAAGACAGCTGGCACAAAGTTTGATTTCTGTCGGCATAGGTGCAGGCGCTCCCAGCTATCTCACTTCTGAGCATCTGATTCTATTCAAGAAGGCTGGTCAAATGGTTGCTTTGGTGCCCGCGATAAGGATGTGCGGACTAGCGCCCATCAACGTCGGCTCTTCCTCCAACATCTTTAAAATGTCCAGAATCTCTCGCTTTCGAGCTTCATCCTCCCAAAGCGTATCCAGCTCCTGCACCAAGTAGCCGATGCTCTCAATAGCATAGAGCTTAGCTCCGTTAAACCCGGCTTCCAAAGTTTCCGATATTAACTCGTCGGAGTGGTGGAAGAACGTGTCCATGAAGTACTCCGGTTTGCCGGTCGGGTTGCGGTGCTGGCCGTCGGTTAGGTCCTGGTGCATGATCTTCAGGAACTCCGGATTCGTGAACGAGCCTAGCCCAAGGCCCTCAACCGTCGATGCGTACCGGGAGATGGCCGTGGCGCAAACGACTCCGCCAGGCTTAAGAACACGATAAGCTTCTTGGAGCGCTTTTACTCGATCGGATCGCTCCAGAAGGTGGTACAGCGGACCCATCACCAATACGGCATCGAACGATGAATCATCGAACTGAAGGTCTCGAGCGTCACCAAGCGAGCACGAGGCAATCTGATGCGAAGACTGTCTTGCCGAAGCCGAAAGTGCTTGTTCAATATGCTTTGGCACGGGGTCGACAAGATGCATCTCATACCCGAGCGATGCCAGCCAGCACGAATACCGCCCAGATGCGCCGCCGACATCCAGAATCTTGGCAGGATCAGCCGGCAGCAAACGAGATAACAGAGACTGCGTGCGAACGAACTCAACTTGACCAAAAGCTGGCATCAGCCGTCCATCTTCATCGTATGCCGAATAGTAGTCAACGACGCTAGCCGTGCTTTCGCTCTTATGTAAGTCGCCCATGCCTCGATTATGGAAGATAATGCCTCATCAACTTTGAGAGGCTGTTGAACCACGGAATGGGAATACCAAAGGTTAACCTCGCTAGGAACTAACCAAAGCGATCAGCATCTGCCAGGATCTCATCTTGGCGGCTTGATTGCCGGAGCGAGCGGCTGCCTGCGTTTCCCGCCGCCGCCGATGTTCCCCGGTTTGTTGTTGTCTACAATCGTCAAGGATTGAATGAGGCGTTGAACATCCTCATACAAGGCTCCGTTATTGCTCGAGAGCTCGAGGCCGAACTTTGTACGCACTTCCTCGATAACACCCACCTCAGCGCAGAGATCGTAGGCGTCCCAGCCCGAATCGTCCGAGATGTAAGCTCCATAGTCTTGAAGCGCAGAGAATAGAATTTGTCCTACTGTAGTGGAGATACCAAGTTTCTGAGGAGTTACCGAAGGTGGAATTGCCAATAGAGTTCCCATGACGACCTTCGGGTTCTTGCCCCCGTAGCTGCTCGGTGCGCCAGCGTCGCAACGGTCGGCAGGCCACCTGAAGCCCTTGATCGGATCGCCGTAGTAGAGGTACTTTTTGCCCCAGACGTTAAGTTTGAGAGCATGCCGTATCGGCTTTCCCGAGGTCAAATCGCCGAGCCGTATTGATCCTCCGATGGCAGATAATCCTGAGCCCCAGTGTGTGCCCTTGAAACCTAAACCAAATAGGTCCTGGTCTTCGCCATGGATCCAGCCAACGATTTGTGCTGATTTTGTCGTACGGCAAGTCGGTTCAAGCTGCTTTACAGTCCGTCCATCAGGCATAAGGAATGTCGCACACGCGTTCGGCGTATGAGGTGGTTTGGCATCTGGGATGATAAGATCGTCAGGAACAGGCATCGTACCTAGAACCTTTTCGCCTGGCCATCGTTTGCCCCAATCCGATGGGCTTCGAATCTCCCGGATCGGGTCCGATGGCTTCAATATTACAAACCATTCCTCGTCAACGCCGACAAAACCGGATCGCTTGAGTCCAGCGTCTTCATAAACAGCCTTGCTGCCAATCGGCATATTCCAGATGGAGTCCTGTGAAAACGGCCATCGCCATGGGTCGCGGACTTCCGCAGAGGTCAAAGCAACACTGGCAACGATTAGATATAGCACGGCAAGAGTCTACCTTTCCGCCTTTTTAGCCCGAAACATGCTGGGATTGGAGCCCAAAGAACGGAAATAGATCTTGCCTGAGTTTTGAGCAATTTGAAGTCAGAACGAAGCTAATTGCATGGTAACCTTGCCCGCAAGATGCTCTATGAACCGCTAACAAGGGACGAAGTCGTCCGTGTCATCGAAGGCAAAGGCAAGGCCTCGCGAGTGCCGGTCCTGCTTCATATGTGGACCCACGCCAGTGAGTTCGGCGACCGCAAGCCGCTTGTCGACAAGCTCCTCGCCGACTACCCGATGGACGTGCAGCTTTGCGGATTCGTCATGCCGGATACCTTTATAGGCAGGGAAGACGATCCTGAGTATCGGTGGGTCAACTTCGACGACACGAGCTCAGAAAGCGATAAAGCCCTCGACGAGAAGGTCATCATCGAGGACTGGGCGCAACTCGACTGCATAATAGACACCTTCCCGAGCGGCGACTATCCGGGCATGTTTCCGTGGAAGCCCGTCGACGACCAACGCTACCGCCTCGGTTGCTGGTGGTTCTGGATGTTCGAACGGCAATGGTCGCTAAGGGGCATGACGAACGCGCTGACCGATCCGGCGTTCTACCCCGAAGAGACGCACCGGCTCTTTCGCGCGCTGACCGATTTCTACAAGCGGGTTATCGAGCGGGCAGGCAAGGAGTTGAAGCTAGACGGGATGTTCACCAGCGACGACCTTGGCACCCAGCGCGGTCCGTTCTTTTCGCTGGGGACCTTCCGCGAGTTCTACAAGCCGTACTACAAAGAGGTCATCGACACAGCCCACGCCAACGGCATGCACTTCTGGCTGCACACCTGCGGCAACATCGAGCTATTCATGGAGGACTTCATCGAGATCGGCCTCGATGTCATCCACCCGATCCAGAAGTACACAATGGACGAGAAGGCGATCGCCGAGAAGTATCAGGATCGCATCTGCATCTGGTCGGGCTTCGATGTGCAACAGACCATTCCTTGGGGTACACCAGAAGAAGTAAGAAAGGAAGTGCGGTTCCTTCTCGACACTTACGACAGGCCAGACGGCAAGCTGATGCTGACCGCGGGCAACGGCATCAACGGCGACTGCCCGGTGCCGTCGCTCGAAGCGCTATATGAAGAAGCGTTCAAATATGGCGAAAAAGTCTGCAAGAGGAGATAGCCATGAGTCTTGTTCTGGGGTTGGCGATTGCAATGAGTTCCAAAGACATTAGATCAGAATGGCAACAGATTCAACCGGGTGTATGGAAGGCGCAGATCGGTAAAGCAGATAAGCCGACGCTGACTGATGCTGCTCGAGCGACTCCGCGAGCAGACAGACTTAAGAGTTTGTCGACAGCCAAACTACCTTTCGATCTTTCAGAAGTTCGCCTGATCAAGTCAAAGGACTTTTCATCGGTCTATGTTCCTCTTGGCCACGAAGAAAAAGTCTTTGGCCTTGGGATGCAGATGCAAGGTTCGAACCGGCGCGGAGGCGTTTACCATCTGCGAGTCGATCATTATAGCGAAGGATCTGATCGACTGCACGCCCCAACGCCGCTCTATATCAGCAGCGCGGGCTATGCGGTTTTCCTGAACACCAGCAGGCCGACCAACTTCTATGTAGGAGTTGGCAATCGCCTTGATGACCCCAATAGGCCAGCCTTTCGAGACCGAAATACCGACCCGAAATGGGACGCCCAGCCTCCCAGCGATTGGGTCGAAGCAAGCGTTGAAGCACCCGGTCTCGAGGTCATTGTCCTAACCGGTCCGACAGCAATGGATGCGTTACGACGCTACAACTTGCTATGCGGCGGCGGAGCGATGCCGCCGATGTGGGCGCTTGGCTTTTGGCATCGGCTGCCGTCGCTGGCTAAAGCCGTTGACGTAGAAGAAGAAGCCGTCGAGTTCGATAAACGCGGCTTTCCCTTAGACGTCATCGGCCTTGAGCCCGGATGGCAGACTCGATCCTATCCCGGTTCGATGGAATGGAGCAAAGATCGGTTCCCGAATCCAGCCTCATTCGTAGGCAAAATGGCCGATCGAGGCATCAAAGTGAACCTATGGGAGAATCCTTATGTCGCAACGGGAACCGGCTATTATACGCTCCTCGATGGCCGTTTCGGCTCGCACACTGTCTGGCTTGGCGCTGCACCTGACATTCTGGACAAAAAGGCGCGCAAGATTGCCCAAGACTTCCACGCTGATAACCATCTGAAGATCGGCGTCAGCGGTTATAAGATCGACGAGATCGATGGGTTCGACAACTGGCTCTGGCCCGACCACGCTCAGTTCAAATCCGGACCAGACGGCCTGCAAATGCGCCAGATCTACGGCGTCTTGTGGCAGGAACTGCTCCTCGACATGTATCGAAGGAAGAACGAGCGCACCTTTGGCCTTGTTCGCGGCTCGAACGGTGGCGCAAGTCGGCTGCCGTTCGCCATTTAGAGCGACACTTATAACCATCGGCAATACGTGACGGCTCTAACCAACTGCTCTTTGGCGGGAGTCCTGTGGTGCGCCGAGATTCGCAACGCAGGCAGCCCCGAGGAGTGGGCCCGGCGCATGCAGTCGGCTTGTTTGTCGCCTATTGCTCAGTTAAATGCATGGGCAGATGGCACGAAGCCGTGGAGCTTTCCGACCGTAATTGACACTGTAAGGGAGGCGATGCTGCTGCGCGAGTCGTTGGTGCCCTACCTCTACACTGCGTTCGCCCAGTACTGGCTGGACGGAATCCCGCCTGTCCGCCCAATGTGCCTGGTCGACGGTGGAACAGAAACGGACCAGTACATGCTCGGTGACGACCTGCTTGTTGCGCCGATGTTTACAGGAGAAACGAGCCGCAAGGTCCGATTACCGAAAGGGAAGTGGTACGACTACTCGACCGGCAAACCGGCCGGCGAGAACGAGACAATTACCGTTAGACCTGCATTGAACGAGATTCCGCTCTATGTCCGCGACGGCGCGGCTATTCCGACTTTCGAAGGCGCGATGAACATATCCAAGCTGGCCGCGGACGCTCCTTACTTCTTGAGATGCTACGGTTCGAAAGCCGCGAAAGCCTTGATCTACGAAGACGACGGCGTCTCCTTCAAGTTCGAAAAGGGCGAGTATGGCCTCTTCGAGCTGAACGTTGCCGGCGATGAAGCTAAATTGGCCAAGATAGGCGGAAACCGGTCTTCTCTAAGAAGGGCATTCAAAGTTCTCAAAGTCGGCAATTGACTTGCTTCTCAATGCAAGAATCGCAAGGGTATATGCCGGTAAAATGAATCTGGCTTCGGTTGAGGGAGCCGGAGTAGGTGAAACATGAGTTTGAACAAGAAAACCGTAAAAGACATCGATCTCAAGGGCAAGAAAGCTTTCGTCCGCTGCGATTTCAACGTGCCTCTAGATGGCCAGACCATCACCGACGACCGGCGCATCCGCGAAGCTCTGCCGACGATCAAGTACATCATCGAGCAGGGTGGATCAGCGATCCTTTCAAGCCACCTCGGCCGGCCGAAGGGCGAGAAGAATCCGAAATATACCCTCGCGCCTGTAGCTGCCCGTCTCACTGAGTTGCTCGGCCAAGAAGTCAAGCTCCTTCCCGACTGCATTGGTCCGGAAGTCGAAGCCGCCTGCGCCGCCGTGAAGCCCGGCCAGGTCGTCCTGCTCGAAAACGTCCGATTCTATAAAGAAGAGGAGGCCAACGACGCCGAGTTCGCTGCGAAGCTGGCTAAGCTCGGAGACGTCTACATCAACGACGCGTTCGGCACTTCCCACCGCGCCCATGCCTCAACCGAAGGCGTCGCGCACATCTTGCCGGGAGTCGCCGGTTTCCTCATCGAGAAGGAAATCAATTACCTTGGCAACGCGCTCGACAATCCCAAGAAGCCGTTCGTAGCTGTCCTGGGCGGCGCGAAGGTCAAGGACAAGATCGCTGTTATCGAGAGCCTGCTTCCGAAGGTTGACAAGCTCATTATCGGCGGCGGCATGGCCTACACATTCCTCAAGGCCCAAGGCTACGAGATTGGCAAGTCGCTTCTTGACGAGACCAATATCGAGTTCGCCAAGACGGTCGTTGCCAACCACATGGATAAGGTTGTCCTTCCGGTCGACACGGTCATCTGCGAAGAACTGGCTGAGGACGCCAAGACTTCGGTCGTTAAGGCCAGCGAGATTCCTGCCGACAAGATGGGCGCTGACATCGGTCCCGAGACCCAGAAGCTGTTCGGCGACATCGTCGAGAACGCCGGCACCGTGGTTTGGAACGGTCCGATGGGCGTCTTCGAGATGACCCCGTTCGCTACGGGTACTCGCGTCGTTGCCGAGAAGCTGGCTGCCTGCAAGGGCGTCACGATCATCGGCGGTGGCGACAGCGCAGCGGCGATCGAGAAGTTCGGCTTGGCCGACCAGGTCAGCCATGTCAGCACCGGCGGCGGCGCCAGCCTCGAGTTCCTCGAAGGCAAGGCTCTTCCGGGCATCGTCGCACTGCAGGACAAGTAATCCCAGTCCGTTAGGATTGGTTAGGATTCGTTAGGGTTGGTGAGGGTTTGTCTCCTCGCCAGCCCTTCTTGTCGTTTGGTCAGGGTTTGTTAAGATTGGTTCGGGTTGGTTAGGATTTATGAGCACTCGGCATGCCTCGGGATTCGCAATCCCGAGGCTTTTCCCGCGCCAACCTGAGAGCTAGCGAAGGACCTGACCAGAATTGTGGCTTGCTACCTCAATCTATAAGCGCTTATTCTCAGGTGCTTCGCTTTGTTCAGCAAGACACAGCCACGGCCTTCTCCTTGCCAACCTGAGCGAAGCGAAGGATCTCGGTAGTCAACACTGGCTGCAATAGTCCTGTAGACACCGGGATTCTTCGCTACGCTCAGAATGACTAGCCCAACATTTACAAGAGAGTCATCCTGAGCAATGCGAAGGATCTCGGCATTCAACACTGGCTGAATAGCCCTGTAGACACCGGGATTCTATGCTACGCTCAGAATGACTGGCCCAATATTTACAAGAGAGTCATCCTGAGCAATGCGAAGGATCTCGGCATTCAACTCTTGCTTCAGACTCGCGCATAACACAGTGATTCTTCGCTTGCGCTCAGAATGACTGGTCCAACCTTGTTCATAGCGGCCCAAGTCCCTTAAGTCCGCGATGTCCTACATGTCCTCAAAGCCATATTGGAAGGCGCATAACGGCGATGTGCCTTTTTGCGGCAGCTATCAATATGTAGATCTTCCCGCGGCCATTGTAAACCAAATTGCCTGAAGGTTTAACTATCAGCCAGGCTCAATGTCAGTCAAAATGAAGATATATGGCTCTGATCAGCTTTCGCGAACTCGATCACCAGTTCGGCCATGTTGACGGCGAGATCAAACTGCTCGACGCGCACTACGAAGACGACAAGCTGGAAGTCAAAATCGTCACGCGTTTCTATCCGTGGATGGAGCATCCCTTGTTTCGCAAGGCCGTTGAGAACAAGGAGCCATGGGGATTTACGGATTATTCAGAAGGCGAAAGAGACATGCCTATTTATGCCGTTAATCCCGTTAAACTGGAAATGGACGGATGTGTAGGCGCTGAAGACATCTGGTTTATTGAGGACGACCCGAGCCTCTGGCCATACCAGAATGCAGGCTCGGTCTTTATCAACTCTCCGCTAGATGTTTCGGCGTTGATCGACTGTCTTGCCGCAAATGAGGAAGTAAGCGGCAAGAGAAGCGATATTGAGCGATTAATAGGGCATTGTTGCGCCTACGATCCACCGTTCAAGCTTTCTTATCTACCGTTTGCGGCCTTCAATGCCGCACTTGACGAACTAGACCGGCTTGAAGTTGAATACTATCCGAAAGGGAAGTTGACCGAGAAATGGCAATGGGGAAAACCGCATGCTATTCTTGAATTGACTGGCCTGACTTGCATCGCCCAAGATTTCATGCTCGATGTTCCAGAATTTGAACACAGAGACGAATGGTTCAAGCCGATCGAGCCTTAGAATATTCCTCGGCATCCCGAGCGGAGCGGTGATGCCGAGGGTATTGTGGGAAACCGACTTACAGCGGATTCACAGCCTTCACGACATCCAGCTGAGCGATGTCGACCAGCTTCTTGGCGTCGCATCGAACGAAGGCCGTCTTGGTCTTGGCGTCTGTGCCGGCCATGAACACACCGACCGCCTCGAGCTTCTTAAGGGTTTCAGGATTAAGTGAAGTCAAGGCTACCTGGACCTCAACCCGGCCCCTTTCGCGATAGAGCTTGGTGCTGACCTTCTTTTGATAGTTGGCGATCTTCGCAGGATCCGTGATCTTGATGCCGTTGACTTCGAGCACTTTCGTTGTTGTCAGGATATTCCTATTGACATTGCCGAAGCCACCAGAATTACTCCTGGCCATTCCGCCTCCGCCGAAGCCGCCGCCGCCCATCGGAGCACCAGCGCTCTTCGAAAATGATCCAGGTCTGTTTCCAAGAAACAAACTGCCGCCGCCAAAGATGCCTTCGTAACTCACGCCGTCGGTCATCTCGACGGGCACGCTAATGGTCTTCATCTGTCCGTCTACGTTAACAACCTTCTTCTCGACGGCTACGAACGACGTGTATTGGCTCATGATGCCGAACTCGAGCGCAACTGATGTGATCTGTTCGGCCGGCGATTTGCCTTCGCCCAATGCCGATGTATCCTGAGCCGTTAGTTCGTCAACTTGCCGTCTAGCCCAAAGCGTTGGAATAACTGCTGCATTGGAACCGGTTCCGAGGTTCACGCGTATCTCCTTGGCCCACGGCTCTCCGCCGAGCTTGCCCGACACATTAATAACGGCTACGCCAGGCGATGAGTATCGTCCGCTAACCATTATCGGCTTTTCACTGAACAAGTCAGGCACGCGTCCAGGAAGGACGCTGGCAATCCCGCCGCCTTCGGTCCGAACCTCGATATCGGTTAGGACCGGGCTCTCTAGTCTGCGCACAAGCCGGTTTACGGCCTCGTCAGCCTTCTCGCGCAGCGTCACATACTCGCAATCGCCGCGGCCGACCGTCCCTAAACCGTCAATCAAGAACCGGTTTACTCCGTTGCCGATGCCTAATGTGAACATGCGGATGTCCTGGTGCTCTTTGCGCACGGTCTTCAAGATCTCTTGGTCGTTGCCAACGAAGCCGTCCGTGCTGAAGAGCAAGATCGGCAAGCGTCCAGAATCCTTGTCAAACGCCGCATGCACGTTTTTGAGCGCCGACAGCATTTCGGTTCCGCCGGTTCCGCTCATTTTATTGATGTAGGCTTTGGCTTCGGAAATATTATCAACTGTCGTTGGCATGGATTGCTTCCACAGCCAACTCGTCGAAATTGAAAAGCCCGCAACGTTAAAGGTGTCATCCGCATGGAGCGTGTCGATCAGCTTCAGCATCAATTCCTTCGACTTCTCGATGGGGAAGCCTTGCTGGCTGCCGCTCTGATCGATCAGAAAAATGACTTCCTTCGGGGCGATCTGCTTCGGCTGGACGGCCTTCGGCGGAATAAGAATGAGCTGGAAGAAGCCGCCTTTCTGCTTGTCATAGTGGGTGATAAACGCGCTTTGCACGCTATCCGTGGCTGTGCGGTATCGCAGAATGAAGTCCCTGTTCGGGATTTCGTCCTTCTTCTTGAGCGTAATCTGAGCCGAGGTCTGCCCGATCTGGCCCTTGATGTCTACATCGTGGAGGACCGACTTCATCTCGACGATAGGTGCGCCTGCGTTTAGGTTCACGCTCAATTCGATTCCTGCTCCGGTTCGGGTGCCTTTCGGTGTGATCGGAGGCGTAATCTTGCCTGGATCTTCCGTGTGGCCTAAATAGCGAGGGCCGACGACCATCGGGAAGTTGAACTCAAATTGCCCCTCTTCATACTTCAGTAGCTGGACATAGCTGATCTCGATCTCAACTTGTGCCCCCGGCATGATGTTGGCAACACTTTGGGTGAAGATGTTCGGCCGCTCTTGGTCGAGTAATGATGCGACTTGGCCTGCCTTTTTAGCAGCCTCGTAGATCGCCTTGGCTTCATCGCGGCGCTTGATTTCGCCTTCTATGATGCGGTTCCCGATCTTCATCCGCATGCGGTCCACCGCGCCGTCGTTCGGCAAAGGGAAGGTATAGATCGCTTCGATCGGCGTGCTGGATGGGTTCTCGAAGACCTGTACAACCGTCACGCGCGCACCGAAACCTTCAATATTCGCGTTAACGCGCGTCTTCCTTAGAGGGCAGAGCGCGCCGGCTTTGCCATCCTTGCCGATAGCCGTAAGTTGGCCTGGCGCGGCCGTCTCTCCTTGAGCATAGGTCAATGCGGGGATGGCAAGCATCGCGATCGCCCCGACAATCGCACGGATTGCTCCTGCCTTTTTCATGTAGATAGGATGTTTGGGGAGGCTTCAGCGTTTCGGTAAATGTTTGGCAGCCTGCCGACGAAGACGTCGGCGGCACATTCTATTGCTGCCGCGGATCGAAGTTGCCGTCATAGACGCTTTGGTCGGTCTTTTCGAACCAAATCTGCGTCCACTTGCCATACTTCGCGTGGCCGTCGGCATACGTTGAGTTCATGCCGCCATGATGTCTGCGAACAGCCAGTGCCAAAGGCTCGTTGTTTGAATCGAAATGCGGTGCCATGAAGCTGCAGAATCCAGGCTTCAGCGGGTCGTTGTCGTTCCAGCAATAGGCAGGGAAGTGGTCCTGCAGGCGGTTTGTCGCGCTTTCGGTTAGGTAGATCAGCGATGCAGGCGCATTGATCGAGGAATACTGCCGATACACAGTCGGCGCATTGGACGTCAGCCATGCATTCATGAAATAAGATGAAACGCGGCCGGAACTCCAGTTCGTGCTGGCATCGGTCGGACAGCGCAGGATCTGCTGGCTCTTCATATAGGGCTGGATCGTCGCCGTCCAGGTGCTCACCGCAACCGGGAAGCTGGGCAACGGGAAGCAGTCGTCGTTGTCGCTCAGATACAGCATGAAGCCGGTGCCGATTTGCCGACCGTTCGATAGGCACGCCGCCGACTTCGCCGACTCTTTCGCCTGCGCAAAGACAGGGAAGAGTATTGCGGCCAGGATCGCTATGATAGCGATGACGACAAGCAGTTCGATGAGCGTGAATCCTTGGCGAAGATGAGGCATGGGCGTTGCTCCGTGCGCTATAGCGATATGTAAAGTATAGCAAGTGCATCTGTGACGCCGCTTATTGGCTACTTGTTGCCTGTATCAGGACTGTCTCAGTTCTATGGCCATCCTCGGTAGGATCGCCATGGAAGTATCCGTCACCATCCTTGTTCAGCGAAAAGTCAAGTCCCATGCCATATATATTTATTCATGGTATCATAGGAACTTAAAGAAAGGACGGATTAGCGGTGCTGTTGGCATGGTCGATAGCATCGCTTCTTTTTTTTAAACCTACGGCGAGTCTGCAAAAAGGGAAGCTGCCTTTTTAGGTTTACGGTGCTAGTTAGGACTCTGTCAGGCGTATAGATGGTTGTGGGGTAAATGAAAGAAGAACTCGGTCATCTGCTGGGTGAGGTTCCAGTCGAAATCTCATTATGGAGAGCCAGACCCATCGCGATATCTGATATTTGGCCCCAAGTTGAGCCTGCCGCCGTTTTCTTATGCGACCGTATTGATTATTCCCGCGATGGCGAACTCCATATTCGGGTCGGCGTGAGTATCTCAATCGAGGCGCAGGATTTCTTGCGCGTGACGACTGCTAGCTCCCCAACCAGCGACTGGCAGTATTTCGTTCTTGGAGTCATGAAAGAGCGTCGATGGCGCATGTTCAATGTGGAGTTGGTCAAGACGTCCGAGACCTTCGACGAAAGCACCCAGATCCTCACGTTCATTGTGCATTAGGCGAATGCGTTCTGTAACGCTAAATGCATCGCTTTCTATGCCCATGATGAGGGTAGCATCCTTCGTATGAAGTGCTTATTCATTGTGGCTTGTGTCTTTGCGCTAGCCGGCGCATCGCAGGCGGCCGATGTTAAACCCCAGGGCAACGGATTCGCCGTCAACACGCCGGTCTATTCGGTTTTTGTTTCCGGCAACGGCAGCATCTCGTCGATAAAGTCGGGCGGCGCCGAGTTCTTGAATGCGAATGTCGGCATCTCGCGCGGCACCTACTTCTATCAAGACGGCGTCCTCGATCTGGGTGCGCCGGTTCTGGCTGGCTCAGACACTGTCAAGACGGACGGCGCAAAGTCGAAGGCCAGCTACAAGTTTGCCGACGCGAGCATCGAGGTCCACGTGGAGAACACGACCGATAAGGCGATGTCGTTCTTCTTCATTCTCGGTTCGAAGGCCAATGCAGCTGCGGGATCAGACGGACAGTGGCAGAAGGCTCCGCTGGTTGCCGATTGGAAGACAGGCACATGGGTTCTTGGCGGATCGAAGATCGCTTTCAAGGGCATCACGCGCATTTGGGGACCATGGGAGGCCGGCACGCAAGTGGTCGAGTGCATTATTGAGGGCGGCAAGTCGATGGACGTTACCGTGACACCCAGCAAGGCTACTCTCGAAGAGGCGAAGCACGCTTCCAAGTTGAATCCGGAGTCGGATTATTCCCCGAAAGACATGACCGTGATGTCTCCGCGCAATTTGCAGGTGTTCCAGCGCCAGACGCTAACTCTCGGCACGGTCACGCTCAGCGGACGCGCCCAGGCCAAGCACGACAAAGTCGAGTTCATGGTCCAGGGATCGCCCTTAGCAGGCAAGCTCCCCAAGGGATGGCAGCCCATCGCAGACGACAAAGTCACCGGCGCATTTAACCAGAAAGTAAGCATGCCCGCGGGCGGATGGTACAAGCTGACCTTGCGGTCGACCCTGAAAGGGAAGGTTGTCGGCTCGCAAACCATCGAGAAGTTCGGCGTGGGCGAAGTATTCGTTACGGCGGGCCAGTCCAACAGCACCAACTGTGGGCAAGAGAAGACGAAGCAGACCAGCGGCATGGTCTCTTCGTTCAGCGGCACCGACTGGCGCATCGCCGACGATCCTCAGCCCGGGCCTCACGACAACAGCCAAGGCGGAAGCCCCTGGCCAGCTTTCGGCGATGCGATGTACGCCAAGTATAAAGTGCCGATCGGCCTGGCGGTCACCGGCCACGGCGGAACCAGCGTCAACCAGTGGCAACCCGGCGACGAGCTTCACAACTGGATGATGAACCGCATCAACCAACTCGGCGTCGGCGGATTCCGGGCGGTTCTTTGGCATCAGGGCGAGAGCGACGTACAAATGGACCCCGAAGAGTATGTCATGAAGATGACGCGCGCCATCAACGCCTCGACGAAGCTCGCTGGCTGGCAGTACCCGTGGATCGTGGCCCAGGTGTCCTATCACAACGAGAACAACCCCTCATGGCCGAACACCCGTCTTGCGCACAAGCTGCTGTGGGATCGCGGCATCGCCCTCGAAGGCCCGGACACCGATACCCTCACCGGCGACATGCGCGACTACGACGGCAAAGGCATCCACTTCAGCCCGAAAGGCCTCTCCGTCCACGGCAAAATGTGGGCCAAGTGCGTTCAGAACTGGCTGGATAAGGTCCTTTCGAAGTAGGTTCGATTGGCAGGGCTCTGGGGTGACTCAGGGTCCTGCCCTTCCTTTGCTTATTATGGCTGTCGGCGGGGATTCGGATTGACTATTTACCATTTACCATTGACCTAGCCGGGATCGCTGGCGCACTGGCGCACTGACGCATTGACCATTTACCATTGAACATTGACGGGCGAATTACGAATGACGAACGACGAGATAGTCTCGTAGTATCCTGCCCGCTGCTTCTTTTCCACCCTGTCTGTAGCAGCCTAACTGGGATCGCTGGCATCCTTGCCGGCTTAAATGATATGCGGCGCGCCGAAGGCGTCCGCACGGGTATCCCTAAGAGCAAAATCGCGGCGAAATCTACAATGCCTGCCGGCAAGGTGCCGGCGCTCTCAGCTACCCGCTCGGAGAAGCTCAGCTAATCTCGACGGCCTTTGCCAAAAATTGGGCATTACAAACCGCAAAGCATACCGATGCCCGGCTATTGGACCCAACATATCTTTGCCTTACAGTGTATTCGTATAGAATGCAATAGATTTCCAATAGACATTGGGATCAGGTGCATTAAAATGAAAAAGAGCTTACTTATGCTTGCTATGGGCGGCATTCTCGTCGCTTGCTCAAGAACGGCTAACGCTACAGGCGTAGCCCTAACCATCGACAATCCTTATCAGAATGCGATTCAGGGTCAAAACACGGTTCTGACGTTCACCGGCTCGGTTGTGATCGATCCTGGATACAAGCTTACAACGCTGGTTATGGAGTACCCAGGGCTGACCCTAGCCGGTCCCTATATTAGCAACTTTGCCTATTCCGCCAGCTTCTCGGACTTCTTCAGCAACTCTGGAGTCGGCGATGACTATATTGGCGAACTCTTCACCTATACCGTTGATCCCAGCGTGGCCGCAGGCGATTACTTTTCGAACAGTTTGGGCTGGGGCCAGATTGCAGGTCTGAGCGAGTTTGCGGTGACTGCGTCAGGCACGCCTGGAACCGCCTCGGATGGGAAAGCAATCGGCATCACCGTAAGCGAGTCTGGTGAGCCTTCCGTTCCCGGACCTGCCGCGGCGGTTCCCATGGCATTGGGCTTGGCCGCATCTGCGTTGCGAAGAAGAACCAAGAAATAGGCTTATAACCTATTGAAGGGAGAGAATGTCTTGAGGGCTCTCAAGGGTTGAGGGCCCTTTTTTGCGCCGCATCAGTCCTGCGATGACACAAACCTTCTAGGACGTAGCGACATTGAGAGATAAACGTCTCACAATAGGTTTACAGGAGGATACGCATGATAGTTGGATGTCTTTGCGCCATGGCGATCGCTCAAGCGCCGACGGCGGGCAGCGAAATCACCGTCTACAACCAAGGATTTGCCCTTGTGAAAGAACTCCGTTCATTCGACCTGAAGGAAGGCAGGCAGACCGTCGCCGTCGAGGATGTGGCCAGTTTGATCGAGACTAACAGCGTCGGCATCAAGAGCATCACCGACCCCGACTCATTTGAGGTGCTCGAACAGAACTACCAGTACGACCTCATCAACCCGAACGCGATTCTCAACAAGGCCGTGGGTCAGAAGATCAAGTTCCTGAGAGTATTGCCGAACGGCATTAAGGAGACCATCGAGGGCATCTTGATGAACGCGCCGACGGCCATGGTCAGCAACCAATACGGCGGCGGATATCAGACCTATAACGGCATGGTGATCAAGACCTTGGACGGACGGATTCTGCTAAACCCCTCCGGCGAGATCGAAGTTTCCTCCATTCCTGAGGGGATGATCAGCAGACCGACGCTACTGTGGGACCTGGTTGCCAAGAAAGCCGGTCCGAACAATGTCGAGTTGAGCTACCTGACCAAAGGGATGCAGTGGGAAGCGAACTACGTGTTCACCATCGACCCTGCAGGCATAGGCGACCTGAAGGGCTGGGTCACGATGACCAACAACTCGGGCACGACCTATAAGGATGCCAAGCTGAATCTGCTAGCAGGCGACGTGAGGCGCGTGAACTTCTACCCAATGGATGCCATGGCTGCGCCGATGGGAGCAGGCGGTTTCGGCGGCGGCCGAGGTGGTTTCCAGCAAGAGCAGCTGTTCGAATACCACCTATATACGCTCGACAGGCCGGCGACCCTCAAAGACAAGGAAATCAAGCAGCTCTCGCTTCTTGAGGGTTCGGGAATCAAGTATACGAAGATGCTCATCGTGGACTCGATGCGCGACCGAGGCACCTACTATCCGGGCGAAGGCGAAGTCGGAACCGGGGACCTGAAACCGCAGGTCCGTGTTGAGTTCGTTAACAGCAAAGAGAACAACCTGGGTATGCCGATGCCGAAGGGAATCGTGAAGGTTTATCAGCGCGATAAGAGCGGATCGGTGCAGATGCTAGGCGAAGACCAGATTGATCACACGCCGAGAAACGAGAAGCTGAGCCTGGCAATCGGGCGTTCATTCGACGTGGTTGCCGAGAGAAAGCGGCTTCATTTTGAGTGGGTCAGCAGCAACCACTGTCGCGAGATCTTCGAGGTTGTCGTCAAGAATCGAAAAGAGACGCCCGAGACCGTGCACGTGTATGAGCGCCACTACGGCGACTGGACCATCACCAAGAAGAGCATGGACTTCACGAAACTCGACTCGATTACGGCCGACTTCGTCGTGGACTTGAAACCCGACGAGGTGAAGACCATCACCTTTACCGTGGAGACGAAGTGGTAGGAGGATCAAGATGATAGTTGCTACAACAATCGCGGCTTTAATAGCATCAACAGCCGGCTCGGAAGTGACGGTCTATAACCAGGGCTTTGCCTTCGTCAAAGAGATTCGGCAGTTTTCGTTGAAAGAAGGCAGGCAGACGTTAAGCGTTGGCGATGTCGCATCGCAGATCGAGACGAATAGCGTCGGCATCAAGAGCCTGACCGATCCGGGATCTTTCGAGGTCTTGGAGCAGAACTACCAGTACGACCTGATCAACACGATGTCTATCCTGAACAAGGCGGTCGGCTCGAAGATCAAGTTCCACAAGGTTTTGCCGGACGGCAAGAAAGAGGTCGTTGAGGGCATCTTGATGAGCTCTCCGACGGCGATCACAGGCGACCAATACGGCAACAGCCAGCAGACCTACAACGGAATGGTGATCAAGACTGCAGATGGACGCATCCTGCTGAATCCCACAGGCGAGATCGAAGTGGCGTCCATTCCTGAAGGAATGATCAGCAAGCCGACATTGATCTGGGACGTCGTGGCGAACAAGCCCGGCATGAACAATGTCGAGTTGAGCTACATCACGAAAGGAATGAACTGGAACGCCGACTACGTGCTGACGTTGGACGGACTTGGACACGGCGACATGAAAGGCTGGGTCACGATGACCAACAACTCGGGCACGACGTTCAAGGACGCGAAGCTGAAGCTCCTGGCGGGGGATGTCAATCGCGTGCAGAACCGCCGGGCAGGAACGATGGTTCTTAAAGCGGCGGCCAAGATGGAGAGGGAAGATAAGAGCGGTTTCGCAGAGGAATCGCTCTTCGAGTACCACCTCTACACCCTTCAGCGGCCAGCGACCCTTAAGGATAAGGAGATCAAACAGCTCTCCCTGCTTGAGGGCAAGGGCGTGAAGATCGAGAAGAAACTCATCATCGATTCGATGCGCGACTACGGCATGTATTATCCGGGCGAAGGGGAAGTCGGCACCGGCAACCTGAAACCCCAGGTGCGCGTCGAGTTCATTAACAGCAAGGAAAACAGCTTGGGCATGCCGATGCCGAAGGGAACCGTGAAGGTCTATCAGCGCGACAAGAGCGGGTCTGTTCAGATGCTTGGCGAAGACCAAATCGACCATACGCCTAAGAATGAGCGCGTCAGCCTCGTCATTGGCAGGTCGTTCGACGTGGTGGGCGAGCGGAAGCGTCTGAACTTCGAACGAGTCAGCCCGCGGTCGTTCCGCGAGACATTCCAGGTTAAAGTAACGAACCGCAAGGACGTGCCGGAAACGGTCATCGTGCTGGAGCGGCACTACGGCGACTGGGCTGTTGAGAAAGAGAACATGAAGAGCAAGAAGCTTGACAGCATCTCGATGAGCTACACCGTTGACCTGAAGCCGGACGAATCGAAGATCATCACCTATACCGTATTCACGAAATGGTAGCCGCTTTGTAGGCGACACAGCCCCGCTAGTCTATGGCGGGGATTTTTTTATGTGCCAGAAGCTACCGGAGTAGCCGAAGCAGCATCGGCAGGAGCGAGGTCCTCGCCGACTTGGATCTTGATATCTGCGCCGACGTCAATATACGCTTTCGTGCCCTTCACGGTGATGCCTGTGCCAAGGTCTGCCTTGATGCGGTCGGCTACTTCCAGATAGGAGGCTTTGAAGAAGTTGATGCGCGTTTGCTTCACTTCAGGCCTGTTTCCAACGGCGACGGCATTGTATCCTAGAGCAACGAGCTGGTCGGCGACTTTTCGGGCGAGGCCTTTTGCCTTGGTGCAATTGTAAACCTCAACGCGGACTACTCTCTTCATAGCGTCGTCGTCGCGTTTGATGAGCCAATCGACCATTGCCTGCGATCCAATCGGATCGAGCTCGAAATAGTACGCTCCTCGACTGGTGTCGTCTTTCCCAGGCACTGTCCCAGACGCCATTTGCTCCTTTGAGCCTGAACGGAACAACGAGGCAAGAGCTAAGAGCTGATATTTGCTGAGGTCGGTGTCGATCTGCTTGAATCCCGTGCTGATCACTTCGTCGAGTCTCATCAAGTTTCGGCTAGCAGTGGCTGAGTGGACCATGGCTTGAATGAGTTGCTGCTGACGAGATGTGCGCCGGAGATCGCCCTCTTCTTTCGAACTCTTAACGCCATGAATTGGAATCATCGCGCCATGGCGCCCGGCCTTATACCTGTTGACTTCGCGGAACCTGACAAAACCTTCTGCCTGTTGGCCGTCAATAAACTGCTTGCCTTTAGGCAAATCGACATGAAGACCGCCCCAGTTGTCGTTGTACTTCATCTCGTCGATGGTTTCGACCTCGACCCCTCCGACCGCATCGACAATATTGCGAACCGCGGATGGCTTGATGATGACGTGATAGTCGATATCGACGCCGAACATCTGTTCGAGGGTCTGAACCAGCAGGTCAACGCCGCCGCGGCCAAACACCGCATTGATCTTGCCGGATTTGCCGTCAGGAGCTGTCACGTAGGTATCCCGAGGAACCGAGCAGGCGCGCATTGACTTCTCGTTGAGGTCGACCGACATCATCATGATCGTGTCGGCGCGAGAGCCTTTGGTATAGATCGTCCCGTCTTTGGTGTGGTTATAGTCCTGGCCGATCAGGAGGACCGTGAAACGGTCTTTCTTCGGAAACTCGCCGCGCGGGTTGGTGATCGCTGGAATAAACTTGGTGATGCTACCCTTGCCGTCGCCGAAGCTATCAACGATCTTGTTGAGCTCGGATGCAGCGACGCCGACGCACAGGGCAATCGCCAAGTAGACAAGGTAAAGGAACCGGGAAACCCATCTCATGCTAAGCACTGTATTATACCGTCGGATGGGCGGGCTGTCCTTTAAAGATGTGGGCATCAAATCCAGATGGTGCAAACGAATAGGGCATTAATCGCGTCTTTTTAGATAAAGGGGTATGTGCATGTTTTCCGCTGCAATAGCTTGTATATGTCTGGGATATCTGCCTGCGCAATCGCTTGTTGACGATGCAAAACACCGTTCAACTGGTCCGGGTGATCGAGATATGCTTGACATCCAATGGATGCTCGTCGGACACCGAATCGCCGATCCGCCGAGGCACTTACTTTCAGTTTCGTATGACAACAAAACACTCGTATCGGCTGGCAATGTCGATATGACGCTCAAAGTATGGGATTTGGAGCGTCATGTATTGAAGCGCACGATCGTGGTCTATGATCTGGAAAATATCAAATATGTCGATGTCAATCGAGATGGAACGCAGGTTTTAGCGGGATCTTCATTTGCCGCGTGTGTCTATAACTCAAAGTCTGGTCAGCTTCTAAGAAGAATTAGGTTCAAGGATCAAGTCAAAGCGGCCAAACTCACATTTGCTGGAACACTGGCTTGCTTGAATGACCATTTTGTTTCATTAGTCGATCCGTCAACCGGAGAAATCTACGCGATAATCGATCGAATACTGCCAAACGATGTCCCGATAACCCCTGACCGTCGAATGCTTTTCGTACACAAAACTACGCTGTCAACTGGAGTCGCTGAAGATGGCACAACTGTAAACCTTTTCAGTCAAGCGATATCTTGGTACCCCGTAACATTAGGGCTTACGGACCGCTATGGTATATCTCAGCAGATAGACACTGTCGACGAACTGGTAAACGCCTTAGATCTAAATCGTCTAGTAACGCTTGACAAGCAATACATGAGGCTAGCTCTAAATGAGTATAGAACAGAATATTATCGATTAAGTGCAAAGATGCCGAATGCTTTCTCTGTGGATCGGATTCTGGCTTCATCAGATGGCGGGAATTTCCTTGTTTCGGCCATGTCAACCAAGTCAAAAAGGAACGAATATTATATCTATAACTCGGAGTCGCTAACGCTCAGCGGGATAATTGCAGACTCGACATACTCTGATATGGAAAGGACAACAAGCGGCTATTCGAGCAGATGCCTAGCTTTGTGCAGGCTCGGTCTTTTTATCTTTGCAGGCAATTCGGAATACAGAGGCGGCATCAGCGTTGCCCGTCCGCCTGTGCTTGAACTATGGGGCGTCGAAGGGAAACGAACTAGAGGCTATCTCGATAATGGAAGCGCTATATGCGATACGGCCATATCCGAAGACGGCAAGATCTTCGCTTATTCGCTGACAGAGGGTAGGGTCAAGTTTTACAACAGAGAAACAGCAGAGTACATTAAGTTCTTAGATTGCCCCCGCGTTTTCTACAACGGCCAGATGACCCCAGCGCCAATGAGCGATCTAGTGATCACCAAGGACTATGTTGCTGGAGCGTCGCCTGGCCCATACGTGTTTGTTAAGCCTATCAATGGTGGAGAGTTCAAGGGCAAGCACCTAATCGATCCCGAGACCGGCTGGAGTGACCGGCCCGTGATGTGCGGCTATGATGAAGGCAAGAAGATCTTGGTAACAACGCCGCGGAGCATTCTAGGGCTTAGGCTTATGGAAACAGTCAGCGGAAAGCTCTTGAAGACCTATGAGCCAAGGGTGCCTTTGAATCAAGTCCTGCGCGCAGGCAAATATGTCGTGGGTGCAAGCGCAAAGAGGATCTATGTCTGGGAGATTGAGACGGGCAAACTCGCAAACAAAATCGACTGCGACTTCTCGACTGTTACAACGATTGCGATTAGCAAAGATATGCTGTTCGTCGGTAGCAATGATGGAAAGATTGAGTGTTTAGACTTGTTAACCGGCAAGAAAGGGAAGGAGTTTAGGGGGCACGAAGCGCGGATCATCGCCTTGTCGGTGTCTCCGAATGGAAAGACGCTAGTCTCTCGTTCAAACGATGCCGCCGAAGAGTTTCCCTTGCGAACCTGGGATATCGAGACGGCGAAGACAATCGCTAAATACGGCGACGAGGTGGGGCCGATGGAGCGCGAGTTTATCGCTGGCAACTACATTAGGTTCACGCCAGATGGAAAGTTCTATATCTTTGGGCGAGGCGACGGATCGGTCGTTTACGTGAAGCTTGACACGACGCCGCCAAAAGAGCCGCCTGTCGAAATCGAGAAACCAAGGATCTGAACTCGCAGTAAAATCTCCCCTACTATGTTTCTGATGCCCCTATTGCACGTTGCGAAGTCCGAGTTCATCTACGAGTCAGCGCCGTTCCCCTCTTGCCATGCGGCGACGATAGTGCAGACCAAGAAGGGAAAGATCATGGCCGCTTGGTTCGGCGGCACGCGCGAAAGCCACCCGGATGTCTGCATCTATGGGTCGGATCTTGTGCGAGGAAAGTGGACGCCTCCGCGGCTTCTGGCTGCTGCCATAGGCGAAAATGGACGGCCGATCCAATGTTATAACCCGGTGCTTTTTCAACCGTCCAGAGGGCCTTTGCTGCTGTTTTATAAGGCTGGTCCGGGTCCAGGCGAATGGCGGGGCTATCTGAAGCGTTCTTCGGATGAAGGGGCTACTTGGTCTCCTTCTGAGCTTCTGCCGGCAGGAATCTACGGTCCCATCAAGAACAAGCCGATTGAGCTTAAGGACGGAACCGTTGTCTGCCCATCAAGCACCGAAGACAACGGCTGGCGCGTACACTTCGAACTCACGAGGGATTTAGGGGCATCTTGGACGCGATCTCTGCCTTTGAACGACGGGATTGCCATCGGGGCCATCCAGCCGTCTGTGCTACGCGCTGCCGACGGATCGCTGATTGCCCTTGGCCGCACCCAGCAAGGACGCATGTTTAATATGGCCGGCTCTGCCGATGCCGCAATATGGTCGCCTATGGCTTTGCTGGACGTTCTCAATCCAAACTCGGGAACGGACGCCGTAACCTTGCGCAACGGATGGCATCTATTGGTTTACAACCCGTCATCATCATCTCGCACGCCGTTGGCTGTGGCGTTGTCGCATGACGGCATTTCGTGGTCGCGTGTGCTGGATCTAGAGACCGAACTGGGCGAGTATTCGTACCCGGCGGTCATCCAGGCGAAAGACGGAGCGGTTCATATTGTCTACACCTGGCGGAGAGAGCGCATCAAGCATGTGGTTTTGAAGGTTGGCGGCTAGGCGCGTATGTCATCGGGACTGGCACCAATTTGAACCAACAATCGTGTGTTAGTCTTTATCAATAGGACGAACAGAAAATTGCTTGAGAGCGAACTCAGCTTGCCGCTTGAGCCAAGGATTAGGAGACTTCGCCAGTGTTTTCACAGCGTTAATGACGGTAGGATCGGAAACTAGTTGCTCGTAAGTCAGAGACTCTCCAACAGGTTCTCTTGAAAAGTTCTTTTCTCTAACAAAGCTGCTGCTCAAGTGTTGTCCTGAAATCCAAACAAGAAATGCGAGGTTTCGAACAGGATCAGCAGCCTTAAGATCCTGAAGCCAGTCTTTTCTTGTTCTTCGCGAGATGTCCGGTCCGATAGCAGGCTTTTCCAATGTATAGCTATTTGCGATCAGATTGCCAGCACCGTCTTGAATACTCAAGAGTGTTGCGTTAGTCTCTTCGAATGCGTAAATCGTTGTTATGCCCGACTCAGGATGAAATAGTGGCTTATATGACCCGTTCTTAGCTTTAATGAAAGGCCCCGCGGATTGGTTGTGTATCTTTACTAACGGTTGGTCGATCCAGGGATCTTCGATCAGTTTCTGCGATTCGAAGAATTGACGGTAACCATTTAGCACGGTAAAAGCCTTGATTAGGTTCCAATTGGCATCGAATGTATAGGCCTCAAACCAGGTGACCCCTGGTGTCATGTGGCATGGATTTATTCCAAGATAGAGCCATTCGATCTTTCCCATGCGATAAGGTTTCACCCAGAAAGGATCAGCTGCCATTAACCAGTCTCCGCTGTGCTTATTTATTGCCTTTAACTTGCTTGTTAGGATAGTTGTTTCTTTGCTCGAGAGCTTTGTCAGATCTTTGCCGACATATTGGCCTAGATCAATATGAATCGCTCCAGGCGAAACAAGTAATAAGCAAGCGCAAAACGTCGTTAGGACCATACTTTCATTATATGTTGGCTACTTCATATAAGGCTCAATTGCCTAGTGATTTAGCTATGAAACGAGCTTGAAACACCTCCGACGGTACAAGCATGCCGAGGATGCAAACCAAAACGAACCAAGGCCAGACGGACATCGATAGGACCGTGGAAAGAGACCCGAACAGCGGAGGGAAACACGTCGCGCCAATATAGGCAAAGGCCATTTGGAGCCCAATAACCGCCTGGGAAGAAGCTGCGCCGAACCGAACCGGCGTTTCGTGGATCATGCTGGGGAAGATCGGCGCCGTTCCGAATCCGATGATGCCGATCGCTACAACCGACAGGTAAGTCGGCAGAGGCAAGATGAGCATCGAAGCACCAAACACGCACACTAGTTGGCCGATCCGGATGAGCTTAGGACTTGAAATATGTCCTGCAACAAAGCCGGATATGAACCGACCCAGAGTGATCGCGCCATAGAACAAAGAGGCTGCGCCGGCCGCCTCGGTCTTCGAGACACCTTTGACCGTAACCAGATAACTGCTGGTCCATAGCCCAGTTGTCGCCTCGGTAGCGCAGAAGAACACGAAGGCAATCAGTGCCAAACGAACCCCAGGTATCTGAAGGGCATCGCGGTTGCGAACAAACGGTTGATTGTCTGTTTCTGAACCGAACCTTGATGGAGCTCTCCGCCAAAGCGGCAGCGTGCAAAATAGAACGATAACGAGCATCGACTGGATCAGTGCGATGGCCATATAGCCAGAGCGCCATCCGCTGCTAGTCAGCAACGAAGCCGACATAATGGCTGGTCCGATGGTTGCACCGATGCCCCAAAAACAGTGGAGCCAGTTCATGTGCTTCGCTTCGTAATGCTTGGCTACGAAGTTGTTCAGAACCGAATCGATAGCTCCTGCGCCAAGCCCTAGCGGCAAAGCGCATGCGAACAAGTAAGGAACGCTTGGGGCTGACGAGATGCCGAACAAGGCAAAGGCTGTTAATGCGACGCTAATCGACGTGACCTTCCCGGTGCCGAAACGAGATAGCAGGCGCGTGCTCATCAGGCTTGAGACGATCGTTCCTGTTTGCGCCGCCATAGCGACGTAGCCTGCCAGGGCGATATGAGCGTGCATGTCGCCGCGCATCGCCGGCCACGCGCTGCCGAGGATCGAATCGGGCAAGCCGAGGCTGATGAAGGCAATATAGATGATGACAAGCAAGGCGGCCATTCGGAGGAACCAGTTTACTGGCTAAACTAGGCCATGAACCGAACTGCGTTAATCACGGGTGCCGACCGGGGACTCGGGCTGTCGTTGGCTCAGCAGCTGCTGGCTGACGGTTGGATTGTAGTCGCCGGGCAATATCTCGAATGGCCGGACTTGGACGAACTGGCTAAACGATACGGGGAGAAGGTAGCCATCATTCCGATGGACGTGAGTTCGGATGAGTCTGTGAGAGGAGCCGCGAAGCAGGCCGCTGCCAAGGTCGACCATATTGACCTTCTGATCGCCAACGCGGGCATCATCGCCGAATCGGACCTCCAGAACATCCGGCAAGGATTGAACTATGACGAGATGTCGAGCGAGTACAACGTCAATGCACTCGGTCCACTGCGAACGATCGAGGCCTTCTTGCCTTTCATGGAGAAAAGCGAAATGAAGCGGCTGTGCTTCGTGTCGTCAGAAGCTGGCAGCATCGAAGCCTGTGGCAGGCCCGACTGGTATGGCTATTGCATGTCGAAAGCCGCCTTGAACATGGCCGTGAAGATCCTATACAACGATCTCGCGCCGAGAGGTTACAGCTTCCGTCTCTATCATCCCGGATGGATGCGAACCTATATGCATGGACACAAGAATATGGGCGCCGACTTAGAACCTGAAGAAGCGGCAAGGCTGGCTCTTGCGCATTTCCTTGACGACGGCGTTAAAGGGTTGAGGCTCCATTGCTGGGACGGAACGGAAATGGAATGGTAGAAATATTGCCTTCCCGTTGTAAAGCGCAATACCCTCAATGCCGGCACATGGCATTGGTCGCTTCTCCGTATGGGCGATCGTAAGGCAGATATCTATTGATTCCAACCTGACGGCCTGGCTAATCGAACCGTCTTTGGTCTTTTGCGCATCCATGATGGCTCGCAAGGATGCGATAATAGGGCTTCGAAAATGGAAGATCGTAACCTGCCAGACAAGTTAATGTGGACAGAACCGGCAGCTTATAGACGCTCGAAGTTCCGCAAGCTTGAGCACGCACAACCCGCGAAGCCGCTTTTGTTCGCTTGTTTTGTCTTTTTCGCGCTGATAGTCGTGCGCTTTATGGCAGGGCTCAGTCCGCAACCAGGGCACAATCCGCCTGGCTGGCCGATTGTGATACCCGTCTGTTTGGCGGTTGCAGTTTTTTCAGCCTATGTGCTTCCTCGCATCGCAGGCCAACTCACAAAGTACATTGCGATCCTGTCGGATAAAGGCGTCAACCTGAACGCAACCGGCTTCCAAACAAAGTTTCGGTTCTACCCTTGGGATTCGATTGGCCATTGCCAGTTCGGGACAGAGTCGTGCGGCGATGATACGTTTGAGATCGTTAACCTTTTCGATAAGGATGGCAATTGGATCCGCGACTTAGCGCTCAACGGGAACCGAGATGAGGTGCGAAGGTATATCGCTAGCCGCGGCATTCGCATCGAATAGTCGGCTATATCAATTCAATGTTGGTCCTAGCCGGTCGGCTTTACCGTTCTTCCCAAACTTCAGTTCGCCACTCGCCACAGATTTTCGCTTCCTCCCACTCCTCGGGCGGCTCGCAGCCGCCGAGGCGCAATGCCTGCATAATCAAGCCGACATGCCATCCTTCGTGCCAAACCATGTGCTGAAGGTAGAGCAGTGCGTTGTCATACCAGCCGACTTTGTCGATGCCTTTGGCCAACGAGTCGGATACTGCATTTCTTAACGCGATAGCGCTTAACTCTAAGGCTTCGCGAATTACATCAAGGTCGTCGATCGATTGCTCCCAGCCGTTAGGAAAGAGATATGGCAAAGCCTTTGAGGCCCCTTCAGCGAATTGACCAAGAAAGTACTTCCGGGTTGAGTGCATATGGGCGAGGTGCTGATAGATTGGCCAGCTGTCCGAGGCGGGTTTAAGCAACTTCGTTTCTTCGTTGATGTGTCCCGCAACTGCGTTGACGATGCGAGCCTGGCGATCCCAGGAGTCGAGAATGGCATTCAATAGTAGATTTGACATGTTGACCACGTTAATAATGCTTCGTTCTATGGACTTGGAGCGACATTGTTAAGACGAGGCATGCCAGATCGAACCCAAAGACCTAAGTCAGAGGAACTTTCGGCGCCCCATTGTACGGGTAATTCCGTATACTGCGAGCCATTGTTTGCTGTGAAAAAGAGAGGCTAAGATGGAATTAGGCAACTTTTCGGTTAGTTTGGCAGTCAAGGACATACTCGCATCGATTGCGTTCTATGAGAAGTTCGGTTTCCTAGTCTTCTTTGGAGACCCGGCCAATAAATGGGTCATCATGAAGAACGGCGAGCACGCCATCGGCTTGTTCCAAGGAATGTTTGAGCGAAACATACTGACGTTCAACCCAGGCTGGGACCGAAATGCGCAGAATCTGGATTCGTTTACCGATGTTCGCGAAATCCAACGTGCTGTTAAGTCGCAAGGAGTAGTCCTCGCAACTGAAGCAGATGAATCGACGACCGGACCGGCCAGTTTCATGGCGATCGATCCGGATGGCAATCCGGTTCTGATCGATCAGCATCGCTAAATCAAGCAGAAAATGCATCATGTACTCGACAACATCATTTGGACATCGCTAATCGGCGATCAAAGCCAGCACGCCCTTGGATCGGGCAGCGTTCGGCGGTTCGCCGATGGATTTTCGGCATTGGTTGGATTCGAGGTCCCAGAATATCCCGACCTTGAGCTCCTAAGTCGCTACTGCCAACCTGGCGAATCGTTCTATTGCGCTTGCTGGTCGGGCAAATGTCCTGAAGGATGGTCCATCGAGGCCGAGACCACGATGTTCAAGATGGTGTGGGACGGCGTCGCCCCTCCTAAAGCTGACGACGATCAAATGGTCAAGTTGCAAGCTGAGCATGCGCAGGCGGCACTTGACCTTGCAATCCTGACAAATCCCGGTCCCTTCGGACTCAGGACGATGGAGCTTGGCGACTATTACGGCTACTTCGATGGCGGCCAACTGATAGCTATGTCCGGCGAGCGAATGTCCGCGTTGCCGTACCGGGAAGTAAGCGGAGTGTGCACTCATCCCGACTATCAAGGCCGAGGAATGGCTCGCAAGCTCATTAACAAACTAGTGCGTAATGAACTTGCGAGAGGCGAAATCCCGTTCTTGCACGTTCTCAGCGCAAACGAAACGGCAAGGCTGCTTTATGAATCGATCGGTTTTCGCGACTACCTGGAAGTCGCGGTGAGGGTTATTCGAAGAGCCTAGGCTCTCCTTGAATACCACTCGGTGTCAATCCCGCGAAGCATCAAGCGCTCGGAGAGCTGTCCGATATGGCCTTGTACGTGCCGAATGCTCAGTAGCTCATGCTCGAGTTTGGTGATATTCGGATACCAGTGGAATCCGCTTTCGCTCGTTTCCAGATCAAGAGCATCGACCGTCGGATTGATGAGTTCGCGCACTTCGGCTATGTATTCGAGCATTTCATCGCGGGTGTAGGGTTCCACTTCGGCGGCATCTTCTTCCCACAGTTCTTCGGCTTTGTCACGGTGCTTGCTCCAAGGCTTGAAGTCATGCTCGGTCTGCATTAGATAGAGATGCCCGAAAAGCGCTGCGTGGTATGCGACCTTCCAGAACTCACGGGGAAACTTGCCGCTCGTCCATTCATCGTCCGGGCACTTCTCAACGCAGTCGGCCAACATCCGGTACGCGGCGTGATACTGTCCTTTCAGGGCGTCTTTAATATCCATGTGCGCATTATACGAGAAGCGAAAGTCCCGACATTTATATGCCGTATGCTTTCGTCCACTGCCAACTGTCGGTGTATTGTTGGAAGCTGACGACTTTACCTTCATGGAGCCGCCACACATGGGCGAACTGGGCGTCCAATACGATTCCGGTTGACTTCACCTTGCCGGCATACCTTCCCTCGACAAGGACCGTGTCGCCGCCATCGGTGAACAGGCTCGGAGTAACTGTGAAGCCGTCAACCTCCGATCCAAGGCGCATAAAGACGCCTTCAAGTACGGTTTGCGGACCGATGTAGGGATTCTGGTCAGCTAGCGGAGAGTTCTCTGCTTCGACCCACCGAATATTGGGATCGAATGCCGCGAGAACTGTTGGCACGTCGCCTTTGCCGAAGGCGGCGTAGAGTCCTCGAATCAGGTCGCAGTTGTTCCGTGCATCCATCGCGAGAGGTTACCGTTATAGAATTCGTGGTCGGGTCGTTTGGCAACATGAGGACAAGAGCCCAAGGTTATGCCTTGATTGGCGGAACCGGGATGAGCCCGTGCCGGACCATGATCTCGCCCATCTTTTGCTTATCCGGCGGACCGCCAGCGGCTGCCTTGAGTATAACAGCGGTCTCTCTAAAGTATTCCGGACCGACAATCGCCGGGGTGACAACGCAAAGCACCTTGGCATCGACCGAGTCGAGGTTGTCAAAACGGTGAACCGCGCCTCGCCGGATGCACATCGACTCGCCATTCGAGATTGTTATTGGCTCGCCGTCAACCGTCCAAGTTAGAATGCCTTCCAAGCCGTAAACCGTTTCTTCGTAGGCGTCATGGTAGTGCGTTGGCGCGGGCAAGCCTTTGCCTGCAGGCACCGAAAGCTCGAACATCGCCATCGAGCCGTTCGAGTTAGCGCCGGTGTTTAGGAAACGAATGGTTATTGGGCCAAGAACGATGGTTTCGTCTGCCGGATTGACTAAAGAAGCGTGATCTGAAGCCATGTCGATTCTCCTTTGGTGCTTCAACAAATGTAGTGTAAGGGTACATAAGCCGCGAACCTCATCCGTGCCACAGTGCCCATCGCCGCGTTCACTGATCCTGAGTTGCTCCAGGTAACCTTGGACAAACAGAACCATGCTGCCCATTGCTTTGATGCTCGCCATGAATCCAACAACCGCTCCTCTTCAGGATAAGATCACCGTCGCCAGTTATTATTTCGGGAACTACCATCCCGGCGATCCGCGGAATGTCAAACTGAAAGGGAAGGACTGGTCGGAATGGGAACTAGTGAAGGCGGCCAAACCGCGATTTCCAGGCCACCAGCAACCAAAGGTTCCACTATGGGGTTACCAGGACGAGTCCGACCCGAATGTGATGGCCAAGAAGATCGCTGCTGCGGCCGACCATGGCATCGACGCGTTCATTTTTGACTGGTACTACTACAACGACGGACCCTATCTGGACCGGCCGATCGACCGCGGATTCCTGAAGGCCAAGAACAACAAGCGCATCAAGTTTGCGTTCATGTGGGCGAACCACGACTGGCAGGACATCCACCCATACTGGCGGGGAACGGAACCCAAATGGCTGTTCCAGGGCCGCGTGACGCCAGATGCCTTCGACAAGATCTGCGACCATTTGATCAAGGATTACTTCAAGCATCCGTCCTACTGGAAAATCGACGGCAAGCCGTATTTCTCGTTCTATGAGCTGACGAAGCTGCTGGATAGTTTTGGTTCGGTGGCTGCGACACGTTCAGCTCTAGATAGGTTTAGGGAGAAGGCTGTCAAAGCCGGATTGCCCGGTTTGCATCTGAACGCCGTGGTATGGGGCCAGCCCATCTTGCCCGGGGAAGGAACGCCTCTGGATTCCGCCCAATTGGTCAAAGATCTCGGTTTCGATTCCGTTACGTCCTATGTTTGGGTTCACCATGTGGGCTTGCCAACGCTTCAGACCGACTACAACCAGGTTCGAGATGCTTACTTTGACTACTGGTCTTCTGCCGTGAAGTCGTTCGGCGTTCCTTATATGCCGAACATCTCGATGGGCTGGGATTCGAGCCCACGCGCCGACCAGCGAGACGAGTTCGGCAACTTCGGCTATCCGTTCACCAACACGATCTCGGGCAACACGCCAGAGCGGTTCAAGGAGGCTCTTGCGATGGCTCGCGACCGGCTTCTGGCTCTAAAAGGCGGCCTCAAGATCCTGAACATCAACTGCTGGAACGAATGGACCGAGGGGAGCTATCTGGAGCCGGATACCGTCAATGGATTCGGGTATCTGGACGCGGTGAAGGCCGTGTTCGGCAAGCGCTAGAGAAGCGGATGGACTTCTTCGTCCATCTCGTGGCCGCCGGTTTCGATGGCCCAGTCCGTGATCTCGTCGGCTGCTTCCTTGGGCGTCAGGTTCGTGATGTCGATCTCGGTCCAGATTAGCTTGCTCTTCTTCGCCAATGCCCTCAGATGATCCTGTTCCTTAATGAATAGACTCAAATCATTGTATTGTTTGGGATTGCCGCTGACTTTCAAGCGCTCTGCTCTGGCGGCTTCAAAGGAATCCGGCTGGCGAGTGAGCAAAACCATTCTGAAATTGAGGGTTGCCAGCCTCTCTTCTAGTTCGGTGAAGTCCATCACGCGGCCGTAAGTGCTGAGCTGATAGGCCTGAGTCGAGAGATGGAACCGGTCGACGATCCAGGAATAGTAGCGCAGCTTCTCGAACAGCCCGAGCCATTGCTCGAAGGTCTCCTTGGCAAGCTGCTCTTCTTCGGGCAGGTAGTTGATCAATCCTCGTCCCCAGGGCTGGTTCGTGAATCCGCACCACTCGCCCGAGACCACAGGTGAGTGGTACCGGTACTTCCTCGGTCCGACAAAACGCGGGTGCTCGTTCAATTCAAACGCCGTCTCGGTCTTATTGGTCAGCCGCGTGCCTTCTAGGATTATTTTGGGAGTCCACTTGCCCATAACGCTAGGTTACCGTTGTGAACCTAAGATTACTGACTTATTCCGGATGATGAAATGTATAATCAGGATCGCGATGAATAGGATCAACGAGCGTTCGTGGGAATTGACTGACCAGCTAGTACGCTTATTAGGTCCGGACCATCAAGAACGGAACGACGAATGGCTCAACCAAACGGGCACAGTAGCATACATGGCAGCTCTTGTTGTTCGTAAAGAAGGTTTCACTAACACAGACGATGGCAAGACGTATCTATGCATGGACATTCCGGAGTCAAGATGCTCTGCTGCGACGACGATTGAGGTGATGGCCTCAACCATTTTAAAGCGCAAAGCCGGAATCTTTGTTGGTGATCCAAGCAATCCATATCTTTGGCTAAGCCATGGTTCAATATTGAGTCTGTTTCTGTATGGCGAGGTGAGTCCGCCCAAGTTTTACGGTTACGTTCAACCAGACCTACTAACCAGCACATTGCCATCAAGGGAGTTGCGAGGCAACACCCCAAACGAACAAATGTTGCCCGCTCTCGTTCGCGAATCGGTTCGGTACTTTTTCAAAACAAAGGGCATTAAGCGCTCCGGAGTGGTTTCCTTGTTGAACGAATCTGGTGTTCCTGTCCTTTTTTTTGAACTGCCTTGCGACCGAAACGATACAGAGCGCCAAAAAGAGCTCTACTTCGGACTTAGCTGGTACATGCCTTCATGCATTCCATATGCGGGCGTGCCTTCGGGAGTATTTGAAAGAGGATTTCCAGACTTATGAGGATTTATCCGTTGCTTCTTTCTTGTGAAAGATTGCGCGAGCTTGTATCCGTGCCGGAAACGCTGCGCGATGATAGTTGGCAAGATGAATTTGGGCGAGAAGCTTTGCATGCGGCATTGGTATATAGCCACCCATCTAGCTTTCACGGACCTGATGGGCTTGGATACCTAGGGTTGAGATTTCCAGATGGAGAGAGCCTCGATTTCGGCTCTATATCAGGCAACTTAGAGGACTTAAACAAGTGGTTCTTGGGCGTCTGCATCGGTCCTAAAGAGAAGCCTGACTATGTTCTCAGCCACGGCGACATTCTGAGCTATCAGCTTTACGGAACGATCAATCCTCCGATGCTATTCGGTGCCAAGAAACCACAGCACCAAGGCATCGATCATATGACCCTCGTGAAAGAAGTGCAAGCACAAGTTGGAGCCCCGAATGATGATTTGTTTCCGCCACTGGTTCGAAGGGCCGTGCGCGAGTATCTTAAACGTGCACGGGTAGAGCCGCGTGTCATTGCGATTGATTTGGAAGATACCGGCACTTGCTTGATGTTCGGATTTGATCCTGACAAACTCGGAATGGAGAAGTGTCAGCAGTTAATACAGGCCGTGAGTTGGTTCATGCCACGATGCATCGGACTCCTTTATTCACCGACCGTTGTAAAAACCGCCAAGTTTGTGCGCTTTTGAACTAATTATTCACCAAGTCAAATATCTTAGTGGCATCAGTTGTCCGTCGTTTCGTGGCCCAGCAGATGCCGAACCGAATACGCTTGACCCGCATGGTAGGCCAGGTGGAACGAACGGTAGCGCAGTTGCTCGAACCAGTCCCAATCGTCTCTTCCTGGCATCGTCTTGGTTAAGTCGATTTCAAGAGTCCGCACATAATCAACGGCATCTTCGTGCACGCTCTTAAGTTCGGCTTCGAGTTCGGCGACGGAATAGGGAAGCGTTATAGGTTCCGGAAGGTTGACCGGATAGTAACGGGCGGCCGCATGCATGAAAAGCGATTTATAGGGATAGTTGGAATACTCCTCGGCTGATGAAGGCGCAGCGCCGCGAACAGAGACGGCTTCGGAAAAGCCGACATGCACAGTAAGTTCGCCGATGCTGAGAAGACCGGGAGCAGGCCTCTTCCAAAGGTCGTCGTCAGAGAGTCCTTCGAAAACGAGCGCGTATTCCCACAGGGCCAGGTCCCAGGATTTAATCAGTGCTTCTATATCAGTCATCTGCTGAGTGTAGTCGGTTCTCATGCCGTTCTTGGGACTGTTGGAACGATGGACACCGTTGCATTTCGGAGAGAAGAAGTCGGATTGATGAGACAAACGTGTGAGTATGGGACGATGATGGTTGGCAAGCCGCCTTTTCGAAGCTCTTAAAATGGGGCATGAGGAGTCGGTTGGCAAAAAGAGTACTAAAATACAGCCATCACGTCCACGAATGCGCGTGAATGACGGGAATCTAGTGAATCGCGTGAATTTGGACGGTCAACCAACCAAGACCGTAGCCGCAGGATAATCGCATCCGCTTTGCGTTCTTAGCTTTGACAGATAGGACTTTACGGGTTGATATCCTCATCGTGCTTGAAAAGGCTAGTCCGTCATGCCCAGCAAGCGCATCAAGTGAGGCAATACTTGCAGAACTAAAGAGGTGACCGCCTTGAATCTGCAGCCGATCGACATCAATCCCGAACTCGACCTGGTCCTGCGCGTCGAAACGCACCTGACGCCGGATAAGATATGGCATGCATGGACCGACCCCGAGCTGCTCAAACAATGGTTCTGCCCGAAGCCGTGGGGAGTGGACGACTGCGAAATCGACCCAAGACCGGGCGGAAGATTCTACACAAGAATGGTCGGCCCGAACGGCGAGAGCTTTGCAGGAGAAGCCTGCATCCTTGAAGCCGTTGAGAACAGAAGGTTGGTTTGGTGCACCTCGCTATTGCCCGGCTACCGGCCGAAGACGGACATCAAAGAAGGGGAATTCTACTTCACCGCCTATATCGATATGGAACCGACGCCAACCGGAACGATTTACACCTCAACTCTATTGCACGCCGACAAGGAATCTTGCGACAAGCACCGTGACATGGGATTCGAGTCAGGCTGGGGCAAAGCGTTCCAGCAGCTTGTCGAGCTCATGTCGTAAAGGAAGAACGATATGCCAACGCCTAACGAGAAAGCGATTATCAAAGCGGCCAAAACAGCCGATATTGCCAAGCTGAACGAGCTGCTTGATGCCGAACCCGGCCTCATCGACGCCCGAGACACCGACGGATCGACTCCGCTCCATTGCGCATCCTGGAAAGGACTTGCCCCTGTTGTGGAACTGCTGCTCAAAAGAGGCGCAGACGTTCACGCGACGAACCAGAACGATCACTATGGCGACACGCCGCTACATGCCGCCGCCCACGGCAACCAAAAAGCGGTCGCCGAGATCCTGATCGCCGCCGGAGCAGACGTCAACCGAGTCAGCGCGTATGGTAGAACTCCTTGGCAAGAGACCGAGGTTCACAAAGCAACAGCCGTAGCCAAGCTCCTCAAGGAGAAAGGAGCAAAATGAATGGCCAAACAACTTCTCAAAGGATCGATCTGATCATCGATGGTCTCAGCGATTGGCGTGGAAAAACCCTCGACAGAGTTCGAAAGCTTATCCTTGATGCCGATTCTGAGATTATCGAAGAAGTGAAATGGGTCAAACCGACGAATACGAACGGAGTTCCGGTCTGGTCGCGTGCTGGCATCATCTGTACCGGCGAAGTCTATAGAGACAAGGTGAAGCTGACTTTTGCGAAAGGAGCAGCGTTAGCCGACCCTAGCCGCCTGTTCAACTCCAGCCTCGATGCAGGCACTAGGCGCGCTTTGGATCTTTTCAAAGACTCGGATCTCGATGATGCTGCCTTTATTGAGCTTATAAGGGAAGCTTCGGCAGCTAACGGCAGATAGCACCTTAAGGGCTACCGATACATCCACTTCGCGTCGTTCTCGCGAACATCCCAAACCCGGTGCTCGGCGATGCGACGAATCAAGTCGGCAGGGATCGGTTCGTTGTAGGGAAGCTGAATGGTGTGCTCTCCAAGCTTAAAATCGGCTAGTTCAGAAAGGAACGGCTTAAGAGACTGCCCCGTCGGCATGAAGTTGATGTGGTTCCTGTAAGCGGAAAGGGAGAAGAGAATCCTCTTCTCCTCGAACACCGGCTGACCCCATTTGAGTGCGATCGTTGCGTTCGGAGCTGCTTCTTTCAAAACGTCGATAAGCTCCAACAAATGACCTCGCGCTTCGAAAGGGGTCGAGTCGATATATTCGTCAACAGTCGTCGGCTTGGTCTTGGTCATTCGTCAGTTAGCCCATCTGCCAATGGAACTGGTCGTCGCCGTTGATGGTCTGGATGTAGTTGAGCTGTCCCGAATGGTACATCGAATGAGAACCCACAAAGCCGGCCCAATCGTTCACCGACATCTCGCCGAGAGGCGAAGGGAACTTGTCGTTGAAGTAATCGCCTTGGTAGTTCTCAACAGCGCCGATCACCGCGTCGAACGACTTGGCTAGCTGGGCAGAGGCGGCTTCCTTGGTGCAGAACTCCTTAGGTGCGCGAACCCATCCCTGAGGCGGCTCGAGCTTTGCGTTCTGCCCCAGTAGAATAGCGGCGACCTCGGTCTGGAATCCGGCAATCTCGTAGACCAGATCAAATCCGCTGCGCGATGCTCCGCCGTGGGTCGCTGCGAGCTGCTCGGTCGATAGGGCCGCAACGTCAGCTTCAAAAAGCCGCCGCAACGTCTTAAGTTTGGTAATCGTGTCATTTCTGATATCGGAAAGGCTAACGCTCATAACGGCTCCATTATTAGCTTGTGCCAGTGTGCCCGCCTATTGGCACCATGGGATATTGAGCCTATCGGCGAATTGATTAGGTCCTTTGGTTGGATCCCAAGCTGGCCTACAGGTACTTATTCGCATATGGTTTCTCCTCCTTCTGACTTGATGGAGGCGCTTGCCGCCGATCCCCGGACAATTGAGCTTTGGAACGGCATCACCGATATTGGCCGGCGAGACTTTATCGGCTGGATCAACTCGGCAAAGACAGAAGCAACCCGCGCAAAGCGGATTCGAATCTGTTGCGAGAAGCTGCTCTCAGGCAAGAAGCGGCCGTGCTGCTACGCCGTCGTGCCGATGGACCTCTATAAAGCGCTCGGCGAATCGCCTTCAGCGAAAGCGAATTGGAGCAAACTGAGTTCGGACGAGAAACGGGATATTAGCGATTGGATCGAAGCTTCGGAGGATAAGGCGGAACGAAAAGGAAGGGTAACCGAGGCGATTATTAGGTTAAAACCCCTATAAAATGGATACCTGGTGAATCGTAAAGAACCTAGCTGGGATCGCTGGAGTTCCTATCCCTCCACGTAGCGAATGTGGAGGGACAGGGAAAAGAAAAATATAAGCATGATTCAAGATCCACTCCGGGGAAAAGGAATATTGTTTCGATTTCTTGCTCCCAAAGAAGCAACTAGGCATGATGGTCAAAATACCGCAAGTATAAATACGAGGTTCGCGAATATTCTGAACCTAAATGAACTTGCCTTGATACATAATAAACTCAATATGAAGATCGTAGTTTCGCTTTCATTGTTGGCAATGGTCGCCGCAGCCAACGCTTTTGTGGTTTTCGACGACTTTTCGACCAGCCAAAGCGCCGTGATTCTGAACGGACTGGGTTCTGGCTCGAACTCCCTCTTGGTGGGAGCGTACAACCGCCAGCAGTTACTGACGGTTCTCGGCTATAACGACCCGGACCAGTTCGAACGCGCTTACACCCGAGTTTCGGGCGGCTCATGGATTGGTTCTTCTGACGTAGATGTTAATGGCATTTGGAGCATGATCTACTCCGCTCCAAGCTCGGCTTTGGCCAACCTGAACACCTTCGAACTCGATTTTACTTCGATAGACCAAAACTCGTTCGTCACGGTCATGTGGCAATCCGGCAGTGCCGCCGCCATCGGCCAAGCCAACGTTAACGCCAGCAACTCGTTGCAGCAGATCGTTGTCGGCGCCACGAACGTTGATGCCGGCTTCGACTGGAACAACGTCACCTCCGTCATGTTCACCATCAACGGACCGGCCGGCCTCGACTTCAAGATTGACCAGCTCAAGTCGGAAGCCGTTCCCGAGCCTGCCAGCATCATCGCTCTCGGCCTCGGCGGTCTGGCACTGATCCGACGCAGACGGCAAGCGTAAGAAACCTACTTCGATCTTCATACAAATAACCCGCATCAGCTTTATGGCTGGTGCGGGTTTCTTCGTTGATAGCAGTGCTATGCGGCCACTTTCGGGGTCATTGATTGCTACCGGAAGCCTAAGCAAAGCTTGGGCAGAGCAATGGCATAGTCTGTGCTATTTGGCGTGCGCGTCGATCCAATCGAATAACTCGTCTAAGTCGTAGTCGCCGGAGTGCGGCGTGTTCCAGGGAAAGGCCAGGTCGACGTCTAATTGGTGTTTCTGCAACTTAAGCGCTAAGATGGCTGGGATGGCCACAGATGTATCGCGATCAATAGCTCCGTGGCGAATGCGCCAATACCGAGCTACCTTAGCGCCTTTAGTGCCGATGTAATTCATCGGGTTCAACATCTTCACTTGCTGAGGCTCAGCCAGAGATGCGCCCGCTACGGTGTTCTTCGCCATACCGAAGGCCGTGAAGTGCCGGTTGTCGATGGTCTCGTTTCCAAAAAGGTTATTCTCGCCGGTTGTGAGGGCGGGGCTGTCGAAAGCAGATGTCTGCTTCATGCGGCCGACGTCCTTGACGAAGCCATCCCAGTCAATGTCAACCGGTTTGCCTCCGTCAAGCGTCGCCCAAGAGGTCTTCGAAAGGTCGGCGCCCTTGGCGAAGGCTTTCTGAGCCGACTGCAGCAAGAGAGACTTGACATAGTCCTTAAACGATCCGTTGCCATCCTTATCCAACGTCAGGAGTTTGCCGTCAGGCGATTTGAGCTTCAGATTGTTGACATAGGATGGGAAGGCGGCTTTTAGCTCGGCTGAGTTGGCTATCTGGACATCGTTCATCTTGCCGGAGCTTGAGTTCGGCTGGCCGAAAGGATTTCCGCCTCCTTGCCTGATCATTCCTGGAGGAGGCCCTCCGGGACCGCCGCCAGGGGGAAAGCCGCCGGGTCCGCCAGGTCCAAACCTTTTCGACTCGTTGACGCCGTTCAATAGCCATTCATAGGCAATATCGGCGTTGTCGAGGTTTGTGATCGGGCAATAGGCCGAGACCGCCCAGATATCGTCGGCTGCATCGGCCGCTCCCAAGGCTTTCAAGAATGGCGCATAGTCCTTACTGTTGCCGGTAGCACCGAGCAGGGCCGACATCGCGCCGCCTGCGCTCGTGCCGTTCGAAACGATGCGGTCCGTGTTGCCAGGAATGAAGCCTCTGTTGAACCTAACGTACCGTACCGTCGCCTTGAGGTCGACAATAGCCGCCGGTGCTTTTCCAGTGAACTTGCCGTTGGCGTCCGTCAAGGTTCGTCCGCGAGCGCCAGGCGCAACCACAACATAGCCTCGAGCCAGTGCTTTGAGCAATGTGCCTCCTCGACCCGAATCGGGTCTCTGCGCAGCACCTGGCATATAGCCGCCGATTGAGTTGGGTAAGAAGATCGGGGCCGTCTTCGACGTGTAGCCGTTCACCGTTTGGCCGTTGAAATAGGCCTCAGGGACATATATATACAATGTTTGGTACTTGGCGTCGACTGGCTGGGCGACATAGACGATGCCCTCCGCGGCTCGGAACTTCAATACGGTTTCTCCAAGAGTCGCTTGAGTCTGTGCGAACTTTGACGGATCAAACCGTAAGGCCTGGTCTGTGCCGAGAAGGAGCACCGATGACAATGCACAGGTTGTAAGCGTTAACATGGCCGAAAGATACCCGACGCCTCTGGAACTCATCGGAATTCTAAGATCGAGGAACTTAGGAAAGCTGCCAACTCACTTCCATTTCAAGCAAACCGTCCGCACTCAACCGCGAGAAGACAACCGTGTCGCGCAGATCTCCCGAGGTATCTCGATCGGAGTTCCGAAGTACACCTTCTTCATTGAACCCGAGCCTGCGAGGCACTGCCAGACTCCTCGCATTCGCCGGTTCGATCCTGATCTCAACGCGCTTGGCTTTCAAACCCTCAAAACAGAAACGAGTGAGGGCGATTACTGTTTCCGAAATCAAACCTTGGCCTTCGCGGCTCTTCTTGATCCAATATCCGATCTCAAACGAAGGCACTTCCCAGTTGATGCGATGCAGGCCTGTTCCGCCCAAGAGTTCGCCGCTCGCGCGATCGAAGATCAGCATCATCAATCCCTCGCGCAAAATCCACTTGGCGTGGGCGCGTCGAACGAGATCTTCAGAATTTGCGGCTGAATGCTCAGACGAAGCCCAAGACATCCAAGGCCGAAGGTGGTCGAGCGAGCCTATGATTGCTTCGTATAGTTGCTTCCCGTCGCCTTGCCGAGGATGGCGCAGAAGTACACGCGGCGTGAGTATCTGCTCCGGCAGGTCGATTAGGATCGGGTTCATCCCTGCAGTATAGCTAGTTCCTATCTTCCCGCTGGTTCAAGAACGAATATCGTGTTGTCGTCAGGGTCCTGGAACCCGAAGGTGCGTGCGCCCCATGGTTGGATCGCAGGTTGTTCGGTCAAACCAAGAGCGGCCGACCATTCGGTATACAACCGATCAATATCTTCGACTTCAAGGCTAACGCAAACCTGGCGGCCGTGGCCGGACATCGGCGCATCAATGTTGATCCTCATTCCGTCGCGTTCAAGGCCAACGATTCCTGTGATTCCATTATCAGTCTCCTCAAAAAACACCTGGAAGCCGAGTCTGCCAACGTAAAAAGCCTTGGCAATGGAAAGGTTCGATGAAGGAAGGTTCGGGATCGCAAGCGCCATAATGCCGATTATGGATCGGTCCCTTAAACCTTAACCGAATACAAGGACTTCGGTCACTTCTTCTTTGATGGACCGACGACATCCGATAGGACATAAACAACCTTCCGGTGCTCGCCGGGCTTTAGTTCAACCAACCCGGCTACATACTCATCTTTAGGAAACTTCTTACGGATTTCCCATTCCGGTTGAAGGACCATCTTGTAAGTGCCGGGCAGAAGTTGGAACTCGGCAGTGTCTTCGTCAATCGGACCATGGGGCGGCTTGTTGGGGTCTGGATAGTCGAGAACGCGGCCAGTTGCTCCACTCGCATCCTTCATATAAGGAAAAAGACTCCAGCCTCTCAACGTTTTTTGCGTGCCGCGTTTCACCGTCACGTCAATCTGAGCCGTCTTCGAAACGCGGAAATCAAACCGTGTCAAAGGACTCTTGAGGAAGACGCCTGCAGAAGCCGAGCCCGCCCATTCGCCTTTTGAGTTAACAAGCAAGCGGAACTGCCATGGCTCGTTGCCGGTCTTGGACTCAACTCCAAAAGACGAACCATTCGGCGAAGCGTCTACCTCGAAAATGCAGTTTGGAAGCTTACGAAACGCGTAATGGCCGTTCGCGTCGGTCTTCGTCTCATCAATCGTCGTTCCGGGGTACCCGCTCATATGTCCGATACCGGTATCGCTCAGTGCGATCGGCACATCTGCAACCGGCGCGCCAGTCTGAGCGTCGGTCACTGTCCCTTCGATGGCATAGTCGTCTGCAACTACGATCTTCGCCGGTTTGCCAGCATAAACTGCGCCTTCAAAGCGCATGATCTCCATCGACCAGTGCTCATATTCCGGCGTCTGCTTCTTCACAAAGTCATCGAACCGCGGACTCAAGCGTGTCACGACCATCATCGGCTTGCCCGTTTTAACACCGGCGATCTTGACGACTCCTGCGGCATTCGATTTGCTTTTCAAAGCCGGTTTCCGGTTAGGAATGCCGTATTGCACTCCAAACGGTTTGATCGGTTTGGTCGAGTTAGTATCGTCGAGCCAGACTTCGCGATTGGCGATCGGTTTGCCATGGGCGTCAACGACCGTAAGGGCGACGGTGCCTCTAGAGAAGACAAGAGCGGCTGCGCAAAGAGATAGAAGCATGTCAAGATTGTATACGCGCGCTCGGCCAAAATCGCCGCTTCAAAGCCGTTGATGAATCTAGAAACGAAGTGTTTAAGCTGACCGTCCAATAACCATGCGCATGCGAGCCGTTCTAACCATATCTCTGCTTTTACCGATCTTGTCATCTGCCCAAGTGGGACGAATGTATACAGCGGTTGAAACATATGCAACATGCGGCAGGACAATCCGCGTCGGAAAGATCGAGAAAATAGAGCGGATCGAGTATGCGAAGCCGCTTGAAAGAAACCAAACCTACGGCAAACCCTACCGCGTAACCTTCAAGGTCGATGAAACCATTCGCGGCAAGGAAGCAGACAAGGTGGAGCTCGTGTTGTCATGCCAGCACACCTTGATGCTCGATTATATGCAGAAAAACCTAAGCGAGATCCTGTTGGTCTGTAGCCTTGGTTCGATTGACGGAGATCCTACTCCGGAAGTTGCCATAGAAGAAGACGGCCAGCCCATGGACGGTTACTACTATCAGTTCCGGTTCCTGACTGTACCTTCTATCAAGAAAGGACCCGAAGAGAAGATTGTCGATCAGATTCTCACTTCCTATAACAACGGCCGCATGTTCACGACGGACCTGAAGGTGACTAAGGGCAAGAAAGCGATTCTATTAAGACTGCGAGATTTCGCGAAAACGCATCCCGAGACGGGACAATCCGTGTTCTTGAGAGTTCCGAACCGATTCGGCGAACTAGTCGGGTATGCAAACGCGTTTTGCGGCATCCGGCTGCCAGTCTGCCCTGAGACAGAGAAGACCCTAAATTCCGTGCTGTACAAGCCTGAACTCATCCTTAACCGGATTAAGAAAGTAGATCCGTGGGATCGGAACACGATTCGAGCTTCAGCGATCCAATGCCTCGAACCATTTCCTTCAGAGAAGAACAAAGAGATGATCCGCAAGATCGTCGGCGACTTTGCCGGACTAAAGGATAACGACGAGATTCCTTATGGCAGCGATGACGATGTTCGGAGGGCTGGCTGGTTCCTGTTGCAGAAATGGGGCATCGAAGAGAAGCTCCGCTAACTACCAACGGACATCCAAATCAGGCAATCCATAAAGAGTAGTCCGCGAAAAAACAACGGTGTCTCTGGGCTCGTTGTCGCAGTTCACCGAGTTGCGCCGCAATATCCCTTCTTCGGTGTATCCCAGCCTTCGGGGAATGGCTAGACTTTTGGCATTCGCAGGATCAATCTTGATCTCAACCCGCTTGGCGCTGAGCGCTTCGAATGCAAAGTGGGTGAGAGCGATCACGTTTTCCGTCACGAACCCTCTGCCTTCGTAGTTCTTGCGAATCCAATAGCCAATCTCAAACGACGGCACATCCCAGTTAATTCGGTGCAGACCAGTCCCGCCCAGAAATAGCCCTGTTTCGCGATCAATAATCCAAAGCAGCATGTCCTCGCGCAATATCCACCGAGCCAACCCGCGCCTCGCGACTTCTTCCGATTCTTCAACGGTCGGCATGGTCTTGGCAAAGGGCACCCAAGGGCGAAGGTATTCAAGCGACTCCTTGATCGCCTCATTGACCATTGCGCCATCGCCTTGCAGCGGATGCCTGATGATCAGCCGTGGAGTCAGTATCTGGTCGGGTAGGTCAAGAAGGATCGGCCACATGATTTAGTATAGCTTCTGGCTTAGCGAGAGGAAGCCGACGGAGAAGACGACCCCGGCGGCATCTCATTTGCTTGAGCCCATTGCAAATAGAGGTGCCACTGGTCGCAAGACCAGTGTTGAAACTGCGAGAACACAGAGATCACGATCCGTGGCACCCTAACAGATAGTACTAAAACGAGCGCTCTTACTTAACCGACTTAACAGGACGGCCTTCAATATAACCTCTCTCGCCCATCGGCGCTAGCTGATATCGCAATCCGCCGATGTTCCACGTCCAGCCGATCGATTCAGGCTTATAGGCGTCAATCGCCCGCCAGACCTTGCCGATCTCTTCCGCCATGTCGTCGTCGTTGTACGGCTGGCCCTGGAAGACCAGATAGTCCTGTGCAGGTATCGGCACAATCTCCATCCCATCCGGAATCGGCCCGTCATAGTCCGACGAAACTTCCAGGCCCATCACATATTCCGAGGTGCCGGGTTTGCGCATATGCTCGGGAAGCCAAATGCCCATCGGTTCGCCGATGCCGCCGTGCAGGCTCAAAAGCAGCCCCCAGACGTCGCAGCCGCACTCCTCGCAATAGACCCAATAGTCTCCCGCAGATCGCGCTCTTTGCAGAATCAGCTTTCGAGCGTCTCGATGCTCGTGCTTAACAAAGACAGTGTTGGTTTCGGTCATTATCGTCTCCTTGTTTTGTCCGTGATCGAAGAGCAACCTCACGTTGGTGCCAAAGAATAGCGGTATCGGTCCGCCGCCGCTTCGATATTGCTCGGGAGTCTCGCCGAACTGCCTCGCGAAGGCTCTGGTGAACCCGGCGTGGGTCTCGAAGCACACATCGGCAGCCGCCTCGTTGACTTGGGATTGCCTGTCCCTCAGTCGAAGAGCTGCATGCGACAACCTTCTCGCCCGCAGGTATTCCGACGGAGGAATGCCAACCAAATCTTTGAACATGCGAGCGGCATGGAAAGAGGAATAACCGGCCGCATCGGCAAGCTGGCGCAAATCGAGAGACTTTTCGATGTGCTTCTCAATGAGGTCCAGCATGCGCTGCACAGCATCCACTTGTTCCTTGTTCGCGTTCTTCATCACGGATGGAGATATGCTACAGGATACGCGGCTACGCGCCTTTTTCCGCAATTGCGGTATTTGCTAGTTGAACAGGCGGAACTCGACGAGAGCGCGACATGCTTTCCACCTCTTGGAACCCCACTCGAGGGCATTTGAGAACCCAAAAGCCGCCGAAGTGTTCGCCAGAATCAAGATTGAACGGTCTCTCGAGTTACTTTCTCTTCTTCCAACGTGCTATCGCCGCGACACCGAGGATGATTCCAAAGACTGTGTGAGGTTCAGGCACGGTCGAGAGACGAAAAGCCCCTTGGGTGTTTGACGGATTGTAGTCTTCCCCGGCATAGTGATTTCCGGTCGCACCGATGGAGTTCCAGTTCCAGCCGTGGTTCGAGTTGGGACTCGGAAAGGCAACAAGCCAATAGGTCGTTCCTGATGTTACGTTCCAGCCGCCAGACGCGACGTTGACACTTAGATATCCGCTTTGCGATGAGAACGACCCAGCTTGGGTGGTGATGTTAACCAGACTCCCAACTTGGCCGAACATGGTTCCGCCAACGTCGAAAAACAAGCCCATCGAGACCATAGTGTTTCCCGAAACATGTCCCATGGCGATATCGAGCGTCTGAGCTTGGCCGGTCGTCAGCGATGTGAACTGGTCTCCTTGTGGAAAGTAGGTTTCAGGATCCTGAAGGATGATGTGCCCTACAACCGTGTTGTATCCGTTCGCAGGCGCAAAGTTGCTGTAGATCAAAGCGGCGTTAGCGCCTGCACAAGCTGCCAATAGAACTGCCATTGCTGATTGTTTGAACATGGAGGCCATCCTTCTGTCGCGCGCGGACCAGTCTTGGGATTGTACAGCAGTTTAGGCGAAAACGATCCCAATTCGTGCTTGCCATTACGTAAACCGATAAGGTTTCGTCCCGTACTTGAAGTTGAAAGGAGTTTGTACTCAGAAGCTAAGCCTGTAAAGTAGCTGGCCTAACCCAGCGAAGTAAGAAGCTGGTTCTCAGCCTTTAGGTTGGACAGACTAATGGAACTGCCGAACTTCGACCGAAGCGCGACAGGCGATGGCCGCCTTGCGTGCCCACTCGAGCGCTTCCTCCATGCTGTCAAGCTTAAGAACCCAGAACCCGCCGACGTGTTCACCGGCCTTAAGGTATTGGCCGTCAGTCGTCTCAAGTTTGCCGTCAACCAGTCGGATCGACTTGGCTAAGCTGGGCGATTGAAGCCCGCCGACGAAGACGCGAATGCCGGCTTCAACCATCTCGTCGTTAACGGCATCGATGTTCCGTCCCATCGATTCGTCTTCAACTGAAGGATCGTAGTTGTCGAGGCGATGGATGGCAACGAGGTAGAGACCGGGCATTCGCTTAGGATATCACGGCTTTCGCAGGCTGCCATTTCGTCGGGTCTTTTGACCAAATCGTTGGGCCAGAGTCCTCCGAGTCGGCCCATTTGACAGAAATGATCGATTCGCCAGACTCGTTTAGCCGTACACTTCATCGTTGCCGCAGCCAGTCTGATTGACGAACAATAGCGTGGCAACCAGAGAAGAACCGACATGACCATCGCAGAAGCCAAGATGACCTTCGAAATGTCCATCGACCGCGTGCGTCGAATCCTCGAACATACGCCGGACGACCGTCTGCTATGGTCGCCTGCGCCGTCAGCCCGCACTCCGTTAGCCCAAGTCGCCCATATCGCCAACTCAATTCATCACATCTGCACGGCGATGAAAGGCACCCGGTATGAGACGCCAACAAGAGAAGCCGCCGACGCGGAGTTCCTGGCTATGGAGAAGACTGTCACAACTCGCGAAGCAGCTCTCGACTTGCTAGACCGAAACAGCCAAACGTATTTGTCGTGGCTCGACAGCCTAACCGAAGACCGTCTAAACGACCCCGTTCCTCTGCCGTTCGGCATGGGCGAGGCTCCGCTCGGGTTCATGCTGATGATGATCCCGTGGCACACGAACGACCACTCGGCGCAGATGGACTACATTCAAACCTGCTACGGCGATCGCGCTTGGACAAGCTAACGCTTAGCCTTTCCGCGCAGCTTCGATGGCGGCGACGTCGATCTTTTGCATCGTCATCATCGCTTCGAAAGCGCGTTTGGCTTCGTCTCCGCCTGCGGCCAACGCATCGGAAAGAACTCGCGGCGTGATCTGCCAAGAGAGGCCCCATTTGTCCTTGCACCACCCGCACTCGCTCTCCTGGCCGCCGTTGCCAACGATCGCGTTCCAATAGCGGTCGGTCTCATCTTGGTCGTCGGTGGCAACCTGGAACGAGAACGCCTCAGAATGCTTGAAAGTCGGTCCGCCGTTCAGCCCGAAGCAGCGAATGCCAAGCACCGTGAAGTTGACCGTCAGCACGTCGCCTGCATGTCCGCCGGGGAAGTCGCTCGGCGCTTTGAAGACGCTGGTCACCTCGCTGTCTGGGAAAGTGGCGGCGTAGAACTCGGCAGCCTCAAGGGCGTCTTTGTCGTACCAAAGGCAGATCGTGGTTTTGGGTTGCATGGCGGGAAACTCCTTTAACGGGCAATTACTGGCAAAGCTTACGTCCCCAGGAAACCTACCTAAGGCAGGCATCTGCATTATTGAGGATTTGGACCGCCAGTATAAGCCGCCAAGCGAGACAAAATGCCCGCCTGAAACGGAATCTACTTCTTGATGTAGCCGTGCATGCGAAGCCAAGAAGCGAACGCCTCGAACCAGCCGGTGCTCGTCGTCTCCTTGGGATACATGCCGAAGCCGTGTCCGCCTTGCTCAAAAAGATGAAACTCCACCGGACGCTTGGCAGCCTTCCAGCTTTCGATCAAGCCGAATCCAGCTCCACCGAAGAAAGGGTCGTCGGCGGCCAGTGCGATGAACAATGGCGGGGCATTGTCAGGCACCTTGACTGCACCGAGCGGACCGTAGATGTCGCCGATGAACGCTGGATTTGCGCCTTTGCCGTAAAGTGCCGTCTGTAACGTCAGCATAGCTCCAGCAGAAAAGCCGACCATTCCGACCTTGTCAGGATCGACGTTCCATTCTTTTGCCCTCGAGCGCACCAATGCGAATGCCGCTACCGCGTCGGCAACTTGCGGCGCAAAGGCTTCCGACGGATCGCGCGGCGCAGCCGGCCGTTTTGCCGTTCCAGGGAACTTCCGATCCTCGAAATCTGCGAAGCTTGCGGCAGTCGGGTTGAGCCGATACTTCAACACGAATGCCGCCACGCCTTTTTTCACGAGCGCTTTGGCGACGTTCCATCCCTCATTTTCCATCGAGAGCGTTTGGAATCCTCCGCCGGGAGCCACGATGACAGCCGCGCCGGTTGCCTTGCCCTTTGCCGGCAGGAACGGCGTGAGAGTCGCGATGCTCACGTTCCGGGCGAAAACGCTGCCATACTGCGAGTGCCACGATTCCTCCGCAATTGCTTCCGGGAGCTTGCCCGTTCCCAAAACGATGGCGTTCGGCTGTTTGGGAATGGGGATCGGGGCCATCTTGTCGTTTTGCGCGACGGCAATCTGCGAGACGGTAGAACTTAGAACCAAAATCATAGCCTTTGTAAATAACCTCATTAGGTGGCGAGCTCCTGATAGCATTGAACTTGAGGCGAGTTTACCGTTATGAAAGGTTGCTTATTGCATATCGATATTCGGAGCGCACGAAGCCTCATATGCTCATAATCAATACAGAACGACGTATCGGCGCATCGCCGTTCAGTCCTTTGAAACGAAGGCTAAAGCCTTCGGCTACAGGTGTTTGAATCTGTTGATGTAGCCGAGGGCTTCAGCCCTCGCTCCTCAAGACCGGTTCGGAAGCCCAACCATGTGTAGTGATAAATGCTTAATGACCATAGGTGTCTGAAAGGCCCTTGATGACTAGAGTCGCCGCGTACAATGCCCCTCATGGAATGCATCGAATCGGCAAAGCAGAGAACCGTAAGCAGCATGGAAATGTTCCTGAGGAACTTTTCGCATGTCCCCGACGACAAGCTAACCTGGACTCCGACGCCGTCATCTAAGTCGGCCCTAAGAATCGCCGCGCATGCCGCACTCTACGCCGCGAGGTTCGCACATATGATCCGCGACAAGCGTCTCCCGATGCCAGAGAACCTTGAAAAATGGCTGGCGCAACGGAACACCGAGGAGATTGCCGTGACAAACAGGGAAGACATCGAAACGATCTTCCGCGAAGGCACGAAGCAGGTTTTGGCCGCTCTCGACGCCTTGACGCTCGAAGACCTTGAGTTGTCGCTCGACTCCGGCCAAGGGTGGTCGATGCCGATGAAGCAGGTGATTGAACTGCCGAGCTTCCATGCCATCGTTCACATGGGCCAGATCGACTACCTTCAGACATGCTGGGACGACCAGCAGGTTTACGTCAGCTAATCCGCACCAGCTTCTAGACATGCCTCCGCCCGCCGAACGCAGTGATCGGGTGGAGGGTCCAAGCCTGACCCACGCCTATAGGCCAAACTAAACGAAGATGGAATACACAACGCTAGGGAAGACAGGCCTGACGGTCTCGCGCATGGGGATGGGCTGCGGCGGACACAGTCGGCTCGGTCTAACCAATGGCGGCACGAACGAGTCGGCGGCCAATATCGTGCGCGCGGCCATCGACCTCGGCGTCAACTTCATCGATACCGCCGAAAGCTACGGCACCGAGGAAGCCGTCGGCGAAGCAATAAGCGGAGTGCCGAGGGAGAAGCTGGTTATCAGCACGAAGATCGGCGGATCGGATCTTTCTCCGAGTGAGTTGCGAGAGCGGCTGGAAGGATCTTTGCGCCGCTTGGGCACGGACTATGTCGACGTCTATCATCTTCACGGGGTGACCCTTGACGAGTATCCGCACGCCCTTAATGTCTTGAGTCCGGTTCTGCACGACCTCAAAGCCGAGGGCAAGATCCGCGCCGCCGGCATCACCGAAGCCTTCATCCCAGATCCCGGCCACTCGATGCTTTCGGGAGCCGTCGCCGACGGAGTGTGGGATGTGGTGATGGTCGGCTTCAATCTGCTGAACCAGTCCGCGCGCGCTCGTGTTTTGTCCGTGACTCAGGATAAAGGCATCGGAACCCTGTGCATGTTCGCAGTCCGAAGGGCTCTCAGCCAGCCGGCCGCTCTGGAGGCTTTGATAGCCGAACTCGTTGCGAACGGTCAGGTCTCTTCAGGTGCTCTTTATACTCGCAACCCTTTGGACTTCTTGCTTGATGGCGGCGCCGCAACCTCAATCCAAGACGCGGCCTATCGTTTCTGCCGCTACGAACCCGGCCTCGATGTTATTCTGGTCGGTACTGGTAACGTCGATCACCTGGTCGAGAACGCCAAATCAATCCTCTCGCCGCCTTTGCCTGCCGAGGTTCATGAGCAGTTGGTGAGGGTATTTGAGAGGGTCGATTCAGTCTCGGGGAATTAGGTTGTCTTCGTGATCTGTAATACTGACTATTGCTGAAGTCAATAATAATAATTTATAATATTAGTATGTATAATTTTAGTATAATTATTATAATATAATACTTGGGTCGCGTACGGAAACAACTATGGTTGTTTGAATGAGGTGATAGAAATATCACCAAACTCTAGGCAATGCTCGTTATCAGTAGTAGGTCATAGATAGATATCATGTATACTTAGGTGGTTGCCTATTATAAGGAGTTGAACAGTTGCTCCCATTAGAATTCGTTGTCCTGGGAATACCAATATCTAGCCAAGCCAGTGGACCTAGTAGGCAAGCTTGGAAAGCGAAAGTAGCGGCTGCTGCAAAAGCTGTAATACCAGCAGCCATTGGGCCTGTCAATACGGACGTAAGGTTGACGGTTGTCTATTACTACGATGGCGCACCTTTGGATGTTGATAATATGCTCAAACCAATACAGGATGCTCTTAATGGTATCGTTTACGTAGACGATGCACAGATATCTGACACGTCTGGAAGCAAGCGCAGCCTCAATGGTAGCTATCGAGTAAGAGGGCTGAACATGGCATTGGCAAGCGGATTTAGTAGTGGTAGTGACTTCGTTTTTGTTAGGATTGAAAATGCGCCGGACATTGAGGTGTTGATCTGATGGCAACAAGGTCTAGTCGCGAGTTAACGAAGATCAAAGAACTTGCAGCTGAATATCGTAAACTCGGTTTTGATGTTCATATTCAACCCACACGTTCTAAACGTCCTTCGTTTCTGCAGGAACTTCAACCAGATATGATAGCATCGAGAGGAGATGAGAACATCGTGGTTGAAGTTAAATCGGGGTCTGGTGGAATAGAATCTCCTTATCAGCAGTTCGTTAGCGCTCTCCAAAATCAACCTGGATGGCGATTTGAACTTGTGTTAACAAATTCGAGAGAGGTTGCCAAATATGGCTCGGAATATGAATTGCTCGATGGCGACGAAATCAGGTCAATGGCTATTGAGAGCCACAAGAGTCTCAGGCGAGGTGAACGACGGATAGCCGCCTTATTGGCTTGGATATGTCTTGAAGGCGTCTTAGTCGAAGGGCTGAGAAAGTATATTGCTACGCCTGTATTAAATCGTTCGCCAAAGCGACTTATTAAGGAAGCAGTATCTATGGGGCTTTTAAACCAAGGCGATTACAGGAATCTTGAGCATTTTGCTGAGTTCCGCAATGGATTTGTGCATGCAATGCGAGTGGAGCCTCCTCAAGCAGAGGACATCCAGTATGTTCTTCAAATAGTTAATAAGATACTAAATCGAAAAGGCGATGATCGTCCTGCAGACACAGGCTAAGACGATTGTGTTAGCGTCATGATCTAGTCGATTCTGTGATTACTAACGGTCGGCCAAGCTTCCGTTACTTATTGATCATACCTCGGCACGATTTCTTCGCTGTAAGAGATAAAGGCGACTTCACCGCAGACCCTCGTCACTCCTACTTAGTCGGTTCGATCCCAAACAATGATTGTGGTAATAAACAAGGGCGGCGAGACGTTGACATTTGGCCGCTAAGATGCACTGATGTATTTAGAGTAGAAGGGTGAGGAGATTCTATATGGGACATGTCCAAAAGTGCATCGTGATCTTCCGTGACGTGACGCTTCATGGTTTAAACCTGAGGCTATCAAATGCACAAGCATCTCAGGTTCAACGAACTTGAAACGCTAACACTCTTGAGACTTAAGGGACATCGGGGGACTTAGGTTCAAAGGCCAAACTCGTCTCGTTTCACCGTCCACTTAAGGAGCGCGTCCAGTGCCGGGCAGAGCGCTTGTCCCCAATCGGTTAAGCCATATTCGACTTTGGGCGGAACTTGATGATGCACGATGCGGCGAACCACGCCGTCTTTTTCCATCTGCCGAAGCTGCTGAATAAGCATCTTTTGGGTGATCGCGGGTATCGCTTTCTCAAGTTCGGAGAAGCGCAAGAGTTTGCCGCCGAAGAGGTGAAAAAGGATAACAAGCTTCCATTTGCCCTCCAGAATCTTGAGGCCTTGCTCAACGCCGGCCGCTGCCGTTACAGGTGTCCATTCTCTCGACATACTTTTTGGTGCGTACCTTACTTTTCTGTTGGTTCTTGCTTTTAGGGGAGTTTACATCCAAAATGAAACGCGATCAACCCCTATGGAGAATCTTATGGAACTAACACTGCCAACACCAATCGCCGCCTACTTTGGCGCAGACAACCGCGACGGAGCAGCTATCGCCGATTGCTTTACCGAGCATGCCGAGGTTAAGGATGAAGGACAATCGCATGTCGGCAAGGACGCCATCCAGGCCTGGGCCGATCATGCGTCCAAGCAGTACTCCTTCACAAGTGAGCCCTTTGCCTGTTAAGAGAAGGACGGCGCATTCGTTGTCGCCAGCAAGGTCTCGGGTACGTTTCCGGGCAGTCCCGTCGACCTGGTTTACACCTTTAGGATTGAAGGAGACAAGATCTCTTGCCTGGAAATTGTCGCGTGAGTATCGATCTTTGATCTCTCGACCATGCGTCTTCGATCTCGTACTTACTCTGGCCTTGCAAGATAGACCAAGCAAGATTGACACATGCCCGCTGGGCTATTCATATCTAAAGATCTTGTTCTATCAACGAAAGCAGACAGTGGCATGCTCAAACGGGGCGTAGAGGCCATCAGACACATGGCGCGACACGGTTTGAACGTGGAGCCGTCATACCGGACATGCCGCTCGGTCCCAACGGGCCAGACAAGCCCCCCCAGGGAATTCAGGGATTTAAGGGATTCTAGCTTCAAAAACCAGAATAGGACGCACCGAAATCTCGATGCGTCCTATTAAGTTGGTACTCCGGAAGAGGTCCCAGAAGGTGGCTTCGCCATTCGCTCTCAATGCTCGTATAATCCCCTCAAAGCCTGACAGGCGAGGCATATCTAGAGCACTAAAGCGCACAAAAGGCAACCCAGCCTCGCTTAATGGCATAAAAGCGTGAGCAACGAATGGAGAACGACAGCTTCATCGAGCGGATGGGAGGCGAGAACGGATGCAGGCAACTGGCCCGAGACTTCTACGCGCGTGTAGCGATCAACGAGGGGCTCAAGCCGTTGTTTCCCGGCAAGAGCCTTCGCTGCGCAACCGAGGAGTTCGCTGCGTTTCTTATCCAGTTCCTCGACGGCGATCAGAGCCAAACATCCTATCGTTGGTGGCTAAGCCTGAGCGAATCTCACAAACGATTTCGGATCAGCGATCAGCAAAGAATGATATGGCTTAGCCTCATGCAAGAAGCGCTGCACGCCACCGTGAAGGACTTGAGCGTTAGGGAAGCCATGGAGCAGTTCTTTCGAGCCGCTTCGGTTTACGTCGTCGGGCAAGGCGAAGCAGGCGCGGTCGAACAGCAAGAGTTGAGTCTTCGCTGGAAAAACCAGGTCGAACTCGACTCCCTAATCAGCGACATCGTTCATGGCCGGGACGACGAAGCGATCGCTCGTTCTCATCAGTTTACGGATCGAACATCGGTCTTTGTCGGCATCCTCGCCCGGATGATGGAAACTGGCCGAGATCCGCTTATCGACTTCGTTCTTGATTCCATACAAAACAGCAGCGTATTGCTCGAAAGCCGCTTCAATGGAAAGTCGCATCTTCACTTTGCCGCAAAGTCGGCATGCCTTAGAGCGGTTCAAAGCCTTCTTGACCTCGGCCTCAATCCAGACATCCTCGACACCGGCAGCCATACTCCGCTGTATCGCGCAGCCAGCGCTCATTCGGACACCGAGGGCGCAGCGGTTGTCGCGGCATTAGCCCGAGCTGGAGCAAAACTAAACCATTGCGGCGGGGTGAGTAAGTCAACCGCGCTTCATGAGGCGGCCCGGTTCGGCAACATCCAGATCGTCCAAGCACTGCTCGACGCAGGTGCAAGCAGCGAGGTGCGGGATAGAAAAAACCTTACTCCCTTGGACCGAGCAAGGAACCTCAAAAGGCATGGCGTTGTCGAGTTGCTGACGGCCAGAAGCTCCGCCGGATAATAGTAGGCGTTCAGCGTTACTCGGCCGAACGCTAAGAAAGCCAACCTGCAACAAGCAGATTGGCTTTCTTAGTTGGTACTCCGGAAGGGATTCGAACCCTCGATCTCCGCCGTGAGAGGGCGATGTCCTGAACCGCTAGACGACCGGAGCAACCGAGCAGTATTTATACCCCATCTTGCCAAGAGATGCAAGATGGGGAAATGAAAAGATGCCAAGACGGTGGTCGAAAGGCGGTAAAAGCCAGTATCAAGCAATCGTCCAAGGCTTGCCGGCAGGTTGCCGGCGCTCCCAGCTATCTCCACCTAGCGCAACTCCATCCTATACGAGCGAACCTGTGGATTAAGACACCAAATTGATGCCGAAACCGCTGAGAACAGCGGAACCGGACTCCTCTTTGCGCGTCAAACAGCAAGAAACCGATAGCACTTAGTCCAATGATCCAAAAAGACACCAGTTTCGAGCCTATTGAACCTGGTAAAATAGGAATCCTTTTGAAATTTTGGGTTAAAATGCTATGGAAGATCCCAACCACGGATGGAGGGAATGCATGACGGAGTTTAAGATTGTCGGCGGGATGCCGCTTCACGGAGAAGTCGAAGTTCCCGGAAGTAAAAACGCTGCTCTGGCCATTATGTCCTCGGTGTTGCTCGCCAAGGGCGTTGTTGCGTTGCACAACGTTCCTGAGGTCTCAGACACGCTGATCAAGGCCAAGCTGCTTCGCAAATTCGGCGCCACTGCCGATTGGCACGAAGGCTCGCTCTACATCGACTGCACCAATCTGCACGAAGCAGAAGCCGACGAAGAGACGGTCCGGTCGATTCGCACATCGTTTTACTTGCTTGGTCCGCTGCTCGCCAGGATCGGCTACATCACCATGCCTGCTCCCGGCGGATGCAAGATCGGCGCTCGTCCGGTCGATTTCCACCTGAAAGGCTTGGCCTTGCTCGGTGCGGAAGTTGAACTCCTCGGTGGCAAGTACATTGCCAAGGCCAGCAAGCTCAAAGGCGCAGAGATTTATCTCGACTTCCCAAGCGCCGGAGCAACCCAGCACCTGATGTCAACCGCTGTTCTCGCCGAAGGTGTCACCCTCATCGAGAACGCCGCCGTCGAACCGGAAGTGACCGCTCTTGCGAGTTTCCTAAACCGGATGGGCGCAAGCATCGAAGGCGCGGGAAGCAGCACCATCACGATCACCGGCGTCAAGGAACTGACTCCTTGCGAGTACCGTGTGCCATCAGACCGACTCCAAGCGGGCACCTATCTTTTGGCGGCCGCGATCACGCACGGCGACGTCACCGTAACCGGAATCTTGCCCGAGAACCAAACTGCTCTCGTAAATAAGCTAAGGGAGTGCGGCGCGAAGATTGAAGAAGGTCACGACTGGATTCGTGTGTATGCTCCCGAAAGACTGAAGGGCATCAACATCAAAACGATGCCATATCCCGGCTTCCCAACCGACATGCAGCAGGTCATGGCTGCTGTGCTTACAGTGGCAACTGGAACCAGCGTTGTCGAAGAGACGATTTATGAAAGCCGAATCGGGCACGTCAGCGAATTAAACCGAATGGGCGCGCGTATAAAGGTTGAGGGCCGATCAACGATCATCAACGGCGTTGACGATCTAAACGGCGCAATCGTCGAATCAAGCGATCTTCGCGCAGGCGCTGCGCTTTGTCTTGCGGCCATGAGGGCCAACGGCACTTCCCATATTCGAAACATCCACTACATCGATCGAGGCTACGTTCACTTCGAAGACACTTTGAAATCGCTTGGAGCCAACATTGAGCGGGTTGAAGTGCAGGAAGAAGGGGCACCTCAGGTTAACCACTAATACTTTGAAATTTGTACCAGAAATCGGCATTGATCTTGGCACTGCGAACATCTTGGTGTTCCGTCGCGGAAAGGGAATCGTGCTTTCCGAACCGACCGTCGTAGCCATCAACACTCAGAACAACAAAGTTCTTGCGGTTGGCAACGAGGCCCGCGAAATGCTCGGGCGAACTCCGGGCAACATCACGGCAATCCGCCCTTTGAAGGACGGCGTCATCGCGGACTACACAACAACCTTGAAGATGATGCAGTACCTGCTGGACAAGGTCTGCGGCAAAAAACGACTATTCAAACCCAAGGTTCTTGTCTGCGTCCCGAGCGGCGTCACGAACGTCGAGCGACGCGCTGTCATTCAAGCTGCAAAACAAGCTGGCGCAGGCGAAGCCATGACGATTGAAGAGCCGATGGCTGCAGCGATCGGCGCTGGTCTGCCGATTTCGATGCCCGGCGGCAACATGGTTGTGGATATCGGCGGCGGAACAACAGACATCGCCGTCATCAGCCTTGGCGGCATTGTTCTCTCGCACAGCATCCGCGTGGCAGGGAACAAGCTGGACGAGGCAATTATCCGCCACATCAAGAACTCGTTCAACCTGATGATTGGCGAGCCGACGGCTGAAGAGATCAAGATCAAGATCGGTTCGGCTTTTCCATTGGAGCAAGAGCTTACGATGGAAGTTCGCGGCCGCGACCTTGTGGCCGGTCTGCCGAAGACTATCGAAGTGACAAGCGAAGAGATTCGCGATGCCATTTATGAGACGATCCGCCAAGTTGAAGAGAAGCTTTGCCAGGTTCTAGAGGAGACGCCTCCTGAGCTTGCCAGCGATGTGATCGAGCGCGGAATCACGCTAACCGGCGGCGGTGCGCTATTGCGCGGCCTCGATAAGCTTCTGCAGGTAAAGACCGACATTCCGGTGAGGGTTGCCGACAACGCTTTGCATTGCGTGGCGATAGGAACAGGCCGAGCGCTTGAAGAGCTGGACGCGATCATGCAGTCCGGCGCCGTTGCCGAGTTGAGATAGGTTGAGTGTCATTCCGAACGAAAGCGAGGAATCTGACTGGACTCGGCTCGTGCGTCAGTAGCAGGCAACCTCTTCGTTCAAGATGACATAACGAAGGTTAACGAGCGCGGGCACAAGCCGCCCCCGACTACTTCGATGGCTACAAGTAATGCTCTTCGGAATGGTCAAGCTCGCGAGTACGCTCGCCCTCCAACCCTAAAACCTTATCTCTGATACGTCGGCTTGCCTTTGTAGTGCGTATGTAGCAACTTGTGGCTCATCTCCGACATCGGTTTGCCCAGGAAGTCCTTGTAGAGCTTCTGGACCGACTCGTTTTCATACGATCTGCGCTTCTTGCATCCGCGGTCGTCGCCGTAGAGACCCATCGCGCGCTGTTTTCGTAGCTCGTCGGTGATGCCGTAGGGCTGGCCGCCGCCGCCGATGCATCCGCCTGGGCAGGCCATCACTTCGATCATATGGTAAGGCGGCTCATCGCCTGCTTCTCGGGCCGCTCGCACGCGCTCAAGCACGGTCTCAATGTTGCCCATTCCGTGCGCGACGGCGATCCGGACTTCATTTTTACCGATCATGACCGAAGTTTCCTTGACGCCTTCGAGGCCGCGGATCGGCTCGAACTCCATATCCTGAAGGTGCTCGCCAGTGATCATAAAGTGAGCTCCGCGAATGGCAGCCTCGGCAACGCCGCCAGTCGCACCGAATATGGTGCCTGCGCCGGTGTATTCACCTAGAATCGAATCGGCCTCGCCGTCCGGCAGACTAGCAAAATCGATTCCGGCCTGCTTGATCATTCGCGCCAACTCTCGGGTAGTCAGTGAAGCATCGACATCTTGGAATCCAGATGCGAACATGTCCTGGCTGCGCATGATTTCGTGCTTCTTGGCCGTGCACGGCATGATCGATACGACGCGCATCTTGCGGGGATCAAGCTTTGTCTTCTTGGCGAAATAGGTCTTTGCTAAAGTTCCCACGATGGCGTGCGGCGACTTGCAGGTAGAGAAGTGGTCGATCATGTCGGCGTGATACTTCTCCATAAAATCGACCCATGCAGGGCAGCAACTGGTGATTAATGGCAGTTCGCCCTTGTGATGGATGAACCTCTGAACGAACTCGGTGCCTTCTTCCATGATTGTTACGTCGGCACCGAAGTTCGTGTCGAAGACGGTGTCGAAGCCCATGTACCGTAGCGCCGAATAGAGCTTGTTGGTGAGGTTCGTTCCGGGAGGATATCCGAAAGCTTCGCCGATAGCCACGCGAACGGCAGGCGCGATCTGAACTACGCAGTGGTAGTTCTTGTCCCGCAAGAGACCCCAAACCTTCTCGATCTCATCGAACTCGAAGATCGCTCCGGTAGGGCAGTGGGCTGAGCATTGTCCGCAACCGATGCAAGGCGATTCGGCTAGAGTGATGTCGCCAGCCGGGGCAATTCGAGTGTCAAGCCCTCTCTCTAGGAAAGACAAGGCCCAAACGTTCTGTAGGTCCTGGCAAACGCGAAGGCAGCGCCCGCAAAGGATACATTTGCGAGGCTCTAATACGATGGTGCCTGTTGAGTTATCAATCGGCAGGTCCTTCACCAGGCTAGGCAGTCTCTGCTGGCGAATGCCGAAGTCTGAGGCCAACGTTTGCAGTTCGCAGTGACCGTTGCGGCCGCAAGTCAAGCACTCGTTCGGATGCTTTGACAGGATCATCTTGACCACGTTTCGGCGAAGCTCGACGACTTCCGGATCGTGGGTGGTGATGACCATTCCATTTTCGATCGGCGTGCAGCATGCGCGAGGCATCTTGTTCATGCCGGCAACCTTAACAAGGCAAATGCCGCATGCGGCGGTCGGCGGAAGGTCGGGGTGCTTGCAAAGCGTCGGAATCTTTAGATGAACTTTCGCGGCTGCTTCGAGGATTGTCGTACCTTCGGGAACTTCAACGCTGTTGCCGTTGATCGTCGCTTTGATGAGTGCGGTAGTCGTTTTGCTCATGTTCAGTTGATCCTCATTTCCTTACACGGCTGCTCGCGCGCGGTCAAGGGCATCTTCGTATTCGTTGCGGAAATATCTGAGGGACGATAAGACCGGGTTGGGCGCTGACTGGCCGAGTCCGCAAAGCGATGCGCTCTTCATCGTCCGGCTAATTCGGTCAAGGTATTCCAAGTCGGATGGCTGGCCTTTGCCTTTTGATATACGGTCGAGTATCTGCAAGAGCTGCGTGCCGCCGATTCGGCATGGCGCACATTTGCCGCACGACTCCTCAACGCAGAACCCTAAATAGAACCGCACGATGTCGACGATGCTGTCGTCCTCGTCTAAAGCGATCATGCCGCCGCTGCCCATCATCGAGCCGACTTCTTGCAAGTGCTCGTAGGTGACCGGCGTGTCAAAGTATTCGGCTGGAATGAGACCGCCTGACGGTCCGCCTGTTTGAACGGCTTTGATCGTCTTGCCAGGCAACGGACCACCGCCGATTCCAAATACGATATTGCGCAGGGTCGTGCCCATGGGTATTTCAACTAAGCCAGGCTTCTGTATCTTGCCGGTTAACGCAAAGACCTTGGTGCCGGTGGATTTGCCCATGCCGATGCTTTGGAACCACTTCGCTCCTTTTGCGATAATCGGCGCGACGTTGCTCATCGTCTCGACATTGTTGATGCAGGTTGGGCTTTCCCACAAGCCGCTTACTGAAGGATATGGCGGGCGCGGCTTCGGAGTGCCTCGCATGCCTTCGATGGAGGCAATGAGCGCTGTCTCTTCTCCGCAAACGAACGCGCCGGCGCCGAGTCGAACTTCAAGGTTGAATGAGAAATCGGATCCAAGGATGTTCTTGCCTAGAAGGCCGGCGAGTTTGGCTTGACGGATGGCCGATTCAATTCGAGTGACTGCAAGGGGATACTCGGCTCGGATATAGAAGTATCCGAGTTCTGCGCCAATCGCGTAGCCAGCAATGGTCATGCCTTCGATCACGGAGAATGGATCGCCTTCAAGGACGCTGCGGTCCATATACGCACCAGGGTCGCCTTCGTCGCCGTTGCAGATGACGTATTTCGGCTCTCCGGTTGCCTTTCTCGTCAGTTCCCATTTCAGTCCGGTCGGATATCCTGCGCCGCCTCGACCGCGAAGCCCTGCCTTCTTAATTTCGTCTATGACTTGGTCGGGAGTCATTTCGCCCAAGCATTTGCGAAGCCCAACAAATCCACCCGTGCCAATATAGTCTTCAAGGTTGTCGGGATCGACCGATCCGCAGTTGCGCGTTACGATCTTGTATTGGTTGACGTCTTCCGTGCCGAGAACAGGCTTAGGAGTCTCGATGCATGTGAACATCTGGTCGGCTTCAGGAATCGAAAGGCGTTTGACCACGCGCTTGAGCATCACGTGGGAGTCGAGCAATACCTCGGAGCTGTCAGCGTTGATGTTGCCGTACATGGTGCGAGGTGCGCCTTCAACATTGATCTCTACCAGGGGCTCAGTCGAGCAAAGACCAATGCAGCCGGTTTTTCTAACCTCGATATCCAGTCCACGTTCTTGAACGCCAGCTAGCAGAGAGTCGTAAACGACTTGCGAACCTGCTGCCAACCCGCATGTGCTCATGCCCACTTTAATCCAGTTCTTGTCTTCGCCTTTTTTCTGCTGGCTGATCGCTTCTAAATCTTCTTTTTCTATGCGCGCCATAACTAACTCCGACTAGCCTTCTTTGCACTTGGCGATGATGTTGCTGACATCGCGGGGAGTGACCTTGCTGTGGGCTTTTCCGTTCACCATTACGACCGGCGCAAGCCCGCAGCATCCGACGCATCGAACAGTGTGCAAGCAGAACATCCCGTCTTGGGTAGTTTCGCCAACTTCAATGCCGAGTTGCTTGGAGAACTCTTCAAGAACCTGTGGGGTGCCTTTGAGGTAGCAGGCAGTGCCCATGCAACCGGCAATCACGAACTTGGCGGGAGGCTCGAGGACAAAGTAGTTGTAGAAAGTCAAAACCTCATATATTCGAGCGAGCGGAACACGCATCTGCTGAGCAAGTTCAAGCGCTACGGCTCGAGGCACATATCCGTGACGGTCCTGTATCTCATGGAGCACCATGATAAGCGCTCCGCGCTTCTTTTGCCACTTCTTTACGGCCAGGGAAACATCTGCTGTCAGGCTTTGTTCGGGCATTTCTATCCTCGTCGTCGAACGGGCAGATACGGGAACAACAACGCTCGCTATCGACCGCACCGTCCTCATCTGGACTTTACCTAATTGGGCCTTTAGTCCGCAGGTTGAAATGAATCTAAACGGCGAGATGTGAAAGCAGTTCAATAAACTGAGCGCTAATGGAACGCCTGCGAGGATTTACGCTAATTGAGCTGCTCGTTGTTATAGCAATCATTGCCATTCTGGCGGCGATTCTGTTTCCTGTCTTCTCGCAAGCTAAAGTTGCAGCAAAGAAAACGGCCGACTTGTCGAACATGAAACAGATATCCCTTGCGTTGATCATGTATTGCGACGACAACGACGACCAGATTCCGCCTTGCCGCGAGGACCTCCTGAACAAAGGCCAAACAACATGGGTGGACGCTATTCAGCCATACACGAAGACCGTCTTGCTGAGGAGATCGCCGTTCGACTCGTCGGCAGCTTGGAACGATCCTACGACGCCGCGTCTCACATCGTATGGAATCAATGCTTACTTCGATTTCCAGCACCCGCCGTTCTATGGCTATCGGTTAGGACAGACCGAGAACGTAAGCCAAACGGTGTTGGCGGCTCCGCTCGAGGAAATCCTTCGAGGAATGACGGTCGCAGTTAAGGGCGATCATTTCATGGCCCAATACTTCGGCAATCCATCACGCGAAGAGCATGCGAAATTTAAGCCTTTGCAGTGGGATTCGGCACTTAGAGAGCCCAGAATGCTTAAGATAAGACAAGCTCATGGGAAAGCCAACTACGCCTTCGCCGATGGCCACGGGAAGTCGGTCTCGTTTAGCCAGTTATGGCGGCAAACAGATGGGCAGAAGCCTGCGGCCGACTGGTTCGATCCAAGCAGACCTTAGGCTACTAGGTGCCTGGCCCGCTCGTCAGACCGCCATTTGGGCAAACTTGTCCAGAAAAGCACAGCGGCTACGATGCAAAGCACGCCGCAAATGGCATACATTTCCTGGACGCCGCACTTCTTCGCGAGAAAGCCGCTGAATAAGCTGCCGAGGGGCATCGTCCCTTGCATGGCCATCATGTAGATACTCATGGTCCGTCCTCGCTTATCGTCATCTACAGTGCTTTGGATGATTGTGTTGCTCGACGACATGTGAATCATGAGACCGAGTCCGGTGATCAGCAAGGTCATGAGCGAGAAACCAAGATGGCTTGCCGACGAAAACAGAATCAACCCAACTCCAAACGAAGCAGATGCGATTGGAATGATCTTTCCAAGACGGTTCGCTGTATTGCGAGACGCCATCCATACGCCGCCGATGACCGCTCCGACCCCGGTTGCCGCCCGCATGATGCCCAGCGTGTGCGCGCCGCCCTTCAAGATATTTGTTGCCACGAACGGCATCATGTCGGTATACGGCATGGCGATCACGCTCATAACGGCGAGCAATAGAATGATCGATCTTATGTGGGGAACCCCAAAGACATACCGAATGCCTTCTCGCATCTCATGCAGAACCTTACCTCTTGCCTTCTCAACAGGCTTGCCGTTCGTCCGCATGCAAATGAATGCGATGATAACCCCGATGTAGCTGATTGAGTTGATGGCAAAACATAGCGCTTCACCGAAAATGGCGATAAAGGCTCCAGCCATGAACGGTCCGGCTATTTTTCCGATATTCACCATGAATGAGTTCAAGGCGATGGCATTAGGCAAATCGGCGCGGTCGTCAACCATCTCGACAACGAACGATTGCCTCGCCGGCATGTCGAGTGTGTTGACGATACCAAGACAGAATGATAAGAAGATCACCGCGTAGATGCTCTCCCAACCGCAGTAGACAAGGGTCGCGAGAATGGCAGCTTGGATCATCGCGCAAATCTGAGTGGCGATGAGAACCCGACGCCGATCCCATCTGTCGAGAAGGACTCCAGCCAAAGGAGCGAATACAAGCATCGGAATCTGTCCAATGAAACTGGCGACGCCAAACAAGAGTGGATCTTTTGTGAGTCTGAATATAAGCCACGACATGGCAAGCCGCTGCATCCAAGTACCAACTAAGGAAACTATTTGCCCTGAAAAGAAAAGGCGATAGTTTCGGTGTTTTAAGGCTGCGATGATGCTTATTTGGGCTCTTGCCTTGTTTGAACTCTTAGACTTCGGTAAGGTGTGTCGCAACACAGGATATGCAGTTTGTACCTTGGTATTGCCGATAATGCTGGTTGGGATCGCAGACGATTGTGTAACTTTGCGCGATGCATTTAGGGGGAAAGGAAAATGGCCATCGGTGTTCGAAATGCCAAGCAAGAATCAAGACGCTCATGCTCGAAAAGCGTGGGTTTACATGGAATAAGTAACTTAGGGTGCAATCAGGCAATATGAACAGTCATGTAAGGGGGACTGGCGAAGGCGTTATTAAGGACGTTTTGATTGCAGAAGACGACCGAATTTCGGCACTTCTGCTTCGACGCATTCTTGAATCAAAAGGCTACGCCGTTGATCATGCTGACAACGGCTGCACGGCCCTCGATTTATACAATGCAAACCGATATAAGCTTGTAATAACGGACTGGATGATGCCTGAGATGGACGGCATCGAGCTGTGCCGCAATATACGTCAGCGCGCTACGGAATATGCCTATATCGTTATTTTAACGGCAAAAAGCCAGCGAGAGAATCGCGCCGAAGCCTATGCCGCCGGCGTTGACTACTTTTTGACAAAGCCGCTTGACAAGGACGACCTGATCGCGTGTCTGGAAGTTGCTAACCGCATCATCGGCACGGACGAGCAGCTCATCCGCCAAAAAGAAGAGCTTGAAGCCCTTGCCGAACGTTTGTCCTTTTCGAATCGAAATATCGAGTTGGCATCTAAAAGATTCGAGGAACTGTTCGCAGGAATGCCGATTTCGTGTTTTACTTTTGATCGGAGCGGCGTTATCTTCGAATGGAATCGAGCATCAGAAATGTTGTTCGGCATCCCGCCATATGAGGCGTTTCTAAAGTCAGCGTGGGACCTTCTTGCGAGCGAGAATCATCCGCTTTGGAACCCGCAAATGGTCGACCGCGTGTTCGGCGAACAGCCGGTGTCGGCTGAGCTTTGGACTTTTACTCATGCAAATGGGTCGGTATCCGAAATGGAGGCGAGCATCATTCCTCTTGTCGGACCGACAGGCGACCGTACGGCCGCCATTTGCGTCAACATTGATGTCACCGAACGAAACAAAAACGAACGGCTGATCAAGGAATATACCGAAGCCTTGCGCAACGAGCACGAAAAGCTGATTCAGGCGAATATGAGGCTAGAGTTGCTTGCGATATCGGACGGCTTAACTGGTTTATGGAACCATCGCCACTTCCAAGAGCAGCTCGAAAAGGAGCTCAAGAAGGCCAATGCAGGCAAGAGTTCTCCGTCGGTTATCATGCTCGACGTCGACCACTTCAAACAATACAACGACACATTCGGACATCCGGAAGGCGATACGGTGCTTAAGGTCGTTGCCGAGTTATTGCAATACGAAACCCGCGAAGGCATCAACGCGGCCCGTTATGGTGGCGAGGAGTTCGTGCTTATCCTCGATCGTGTTGATGAGGCAGGAAGCATCGCCGTAGCAGAGCGGATTCGACGGAAAATCGAAGAGTATCCTTGGCCCAAACGGCAGGTCACGGCTAGTCTAGGAGTTTCTACTTGGTCCGGCTCGTTGCTTTCAGCTGGAAACCTTGTCAAGCAAGCAGATGAAGCTCTTTACCATTCGAAGTCGCACGGTCGAAACATAGTGACGCACTTCAACCGTATCTCGAAGGATTCGGCTGACGCGGCCTAAGCAGCCAAACAAAGACGCCCCTGGCTCAATGAAAACCAGGGGCGCTAGAAGCATCTCTTACTTTAGAACGGCCTTGCTGATGACCTTTCCATCGTTGTCCAGTTCGTAGACGAGCGGGACTCCTGTATCGAGGTTGAGCTCGAGGACTTCGGCTTCGCTAAGCTCATCAAGCTGCATTACAATAGAGCGGTTTGAGTTTCCGTGCGCAACCACCAAGACGTTCTTGCCCTGCTTGATATCGCCGAGAATACATCGCTCGAAGAAGGGAAGGGTGCGCTCAGCCGTGTTCTTCAAGGCTTCGCCGTTAGGAGGAGGCGTCGCATAGCTTCGGCGCCAGATCTTGACCTGGTCGTCGCCGTAGCGCTTTGCGGTTTCAGCTTTGTTAAGGCCTTGCAGATCTCCGTAATGGCGCTCGTTCAGCGCTTGGTCGCGGATAATTGGCACTTTTGCGCCCATGGCAGCCAGTACGAGGTCAAGAGTCCGCTGAGCGCGAAAGAGAGCGCTAGTGTAAGCGACGTCGAACTGCATGCCCTTCAGAGTCTCTCCAGCTTTAGTTGCTTCCTGCTCGCCTTGTGCGGTGAGAGGAACGTCAACCCAGCCCGTAAATCGATTTTCCAGGTTCCATAAGGATTGCCCGTGGCGGATGAGAACTAGTTTTGGCATCGGATAAAGAATACCGGTTTGTACGGTTGCCTCGCAAAGTGTTGTTAGAAATCGAATTCCAGCATTCTCCCATTAGGTTTGCCGACGAGTTCGCTGTCTTTCACGCACATGTTTCCGTTCACAATAACATCCGTCGGCCAACCGGTTAGCGCTTCGCCCTCGAAGGGGCTCCAGCCGCATTTAGATTGAATCATCCTTTTGGAGACGATTTTAGTTAAGTTGAGGTCGACAAGGGCAATATCCGCATCGTATCCTTCTTGGATATAGCCTTTACCCTTGATACCGAACACATCCGCTGGCTTTTCGCAGAGCATTCGTACAGCGTCTTCAAGCTGGATGAGGCCTGCAGTCACGAAGTCGAGCATCACAGGCAACATCGTCTGCACGCCCGGCATGCCGCTCGGAGACTTGGGATATGGCAGTTCCTTCTCAGCTCTGGTATGGGGGGCATGGTCGCTGCCGATTATATCGAACAGGCCTTCGCTAACTGCTTTCTGAAGCGCCATTTGGTGCCAAGAGTCGCGTATTGGCGGGTTCATTTGTGCCAATGAACCGAGATCCTCATAGCAGTCGGGAGCAAAAAAGTAGAGATGCTGCGGCGTAACCTCTGATGTAATCGGAACCCCGTCGCGGCGTGCGCTGTCGAAGAGCTCTACTTCGTCGGCGGTGGACACATGGAGCAGGTGGACCCTTCGGCCGGTTTTGCGCGCAAGCTCGATCAGTTTCTTCGTTGAAATAACTGCAGTTTCGACATCGCGCCACACGGGATGGTTGCGCGGATCATTGATTGTCTCAAATGCAGGCTTGCGTTGTTTTAATCGTGTCTCGTCTTCAGAATGGATCGCGCAGGGCCTCTTTCCGTTGGTCAGCACTTGCTCCAATACCCGTTCATCGTCGATCAGCAGCGTGCCGGTCGAGCTGCCCATGAAGATCTTGACTCCTGCGCAGCCGGGCAACTTTTCAAGCTCTGGCAGTTCTGCAACGTTGTCTGGCGATGCGCCGACATAAAACGCATAGTTGGTCCAACACCTTCCAGCGGCTAGCGACAGCTTTTGCTCTAAAGCTTCCTTTGTTGTGGTCGATGGTTGCGTGTTCGGCATATCGAAGAACGATGTGACTCCGCCCATGACGGCAGCACGAGACCCGCTTTCCAGGTCTTCCTTATGCTCGTTTCCGGGTTCTCTGAAGTGGACCTGGGTGTCGACAATGCCGGGAAGGACATGCTTGCCAGCCGCGTCGATGACCGTTGGAGCATCGCAGTCAGATAAGTCTCCGACTTTGGTTATCTTGCATCCCTCGATGCCGATGTCTGCTCTTTGGCTGCCCTTGCTAGAGACGACCGTTCCATTCTTGATAAGAATATCGTATGCCACGGCTCATTCTATCCTTCTTTTGTGCCGACAATAGTTCTACAGCATGTTCGAATCTGTCGTTGTCTTTGCTGCATTGCATCAATGGCTGACTTTCGGCCCGGTTCCATTGCCGGAACAAGTTGCCGAAGGGAAGCGGTTGTATGCCCAAGGCAAAGGCATTGAAAGGACGCTGAAAGACAGCCGGTCTGTCATTGGCGTCTGGTTCGACGGGCGCGTTAAGGACGATGTCGAATCCATCATATGGGTTTCGCCAGGGATGGCGTCCCGCTGGCTAGGATATCTTGAAGCTCAATCGAAGTGGCCGAAGAGCGAGACGCAGCGGAGATGGGATGCCATTCGCGGCCAAGTAAGGGGAAGGCTCTGTTTCGTCATCAGGCTTTCTGCGATGCCTCGGTTGGTAGGACTCGATATGGAGTCGGAAGGGAAGCCGACAACGGTAGATATCGACAATCCGTCTTTTCGGCTGACTTCTGGTCCAGGTTACTCATTCCCTCGCAATAAGATGCTTGATCGGTTTTTGAGGACGACCAAAACGCCGTCATATCCCCAAACTCTCAGTATCACATTGCCACTTCCTGACCCAGTTGCCCCTGTCGAGTCTTTCGAACTCGCGCATTGGCAGTCCAGGGACAGGTTTCGGCTAGATAGATACCAATGGTATCAGGACTTGCCTCTTGCCATATCCTTCCTAAAACCCGGACAAGAGATTGAACTCGATCCAGGATACGGACTAGGCGACTATGGATCGAAGTGGTTTTGGGTTTCTTTTGATCCGGCGCAACTCCATGCATGTGCGGGCGGCTTTGAGGTTTGGATTGCCACGGCCAACAAGGAAAGAGTCGGGTCTTTCAGATTCTAGGAACAGCGAGGCTAGCTAGACCGTCCTTACAATGGCCGCATGCTGAGACGGCTTGGAGGTAGATGTGGGGACAAAGGTATGGCCGATCGCTCTTTTCATTCTGCTCTTGCTAGCATTTGTCGGCTGGTGGTTCAGTCTGGCCGCACGCATGACGAAAACGGTAATAGATCAAAGATCGACTATTGCGTTTGACATGCAGGTTCCCCCATCAGCAAAGAATAACCCAGAAGCCTTAAAAGCGTTGCAATCCAAAGCTGTTACCGTTGCTCAAAATCGGTTGCGTCTGATGTTCGACAAGACTCCTGGTGTTGCAATGCCAAAAGGGAACACTTCAATAGCGATCAAACTGCCACAGGCCATCGAAGCAAAAGAAGTCCGTGATCTGCTTACTTCAGAAGGACGTGTTCAGTTGTTTTGGGCAAAGAACCTGGTTACCGATATCAATAATAAACGCAGGTATTCCAGCTCCTCGTCGGCAGACGAGAAAGAAATTACCTTTGGCGATCTATTTGAGCTCGACAAGAAGCAGTTCCGTTTTGGCAGTCCCGAATACGCGAAGATGCTCGAAGGCTGGGTTCAGATTTTGGACTCCGACGATGTTCAAAGCGCTGAGCCAATGGCCTACAACGGCGGCATCTGCCCGAGTATGCGCTTCTCATCGCAAGGTGCTGTTGAGCTAGAGTCCTGGTGTAGGAAATATAGTCGCGAACACGAGAACCTCGCTTTCGCGGTTGATGGTCGAGTTATAAACATTGCCCCATTGAAGGAAGGAACCATCCTAACCGACTCGGCTTACATCCAAGGCAAGTTTGAAGATAAGTACGTACGACGCCTATGCGCGCAAATCGGCGGCGGCCGCCTGCCAGTCAAACTCATTGAAAGTAAGCCAGCCAGATAGCTTTTTGACGGTAATGCCGATCTTAGCGCCAGGTGCGGCAACCGACAGGCATTCGGAACCGGTATAATCGAACGATTACTAAGCCCGGAGGCTTTCGAATTGCGTTCTCGAAGTTACATTTTCCTGCTAATAGTGCTAGCGCTTACAATCGTATCGAGCTTGCTCTTCCTCATTCCTCTGCCACATCAGAAGACAAGCGGACCGTTTAAGCTCGGTTTGGACGTTGTAGGCGGCCTAAGACTCGACTACGAGCTTGGCGAGCCGAAAACGGACGCCGAGAGGCAAATGGGCAAGAAGGCGATGCAAGGCAAGGTCATCAAGATCTTGAACACTCGTTTCCTGGGCACCAGCGAAGTCACCATTCAGGCAAAAGGTCTTGATCGGGTCGTGATCGAGATTCCCGGCGAAGTCGATGTGGCCAAGGCGAAGGAGCTTATCGGAACAACTGCATCGCTAGAGTGCTATTGGGCGAAGAACTTGGTCACGGCCAAGACAACTGTCCGGCGGTATGAAGCCGTCAGCAGCGATGGCGATTCCAAAAAGATCGTCGTCGAGTTCTACGATAAGTTCGAGAAAGACGGTAAACCGATTGGTCCGGACAATCCTAAATACGCCGAGATCATTCAAGGCTGGGAACCGATCCTTAAGGGCGACGAGTTGGCAGAAGCCTATCCGACAAATGGCCCGCACGGCACGTCTCCCGGCATGAGGTTCTCAAAATCGGGTGCGAACAAACTGGAAGCTTGGTGCCGGAAATACCGGGACGAGGGTGAGAACCTTGCGTTTGTGCTTGACGGCAAAGTTGTTAGCATTGCTCCTCTGAAAGAGGGAACGATTCTTACCGACAGCGCATTTATCGACGGCAAATTCGAGCCTTCCTACGTTCGTACGCTTTGCGACTTGTTGAACTCAGGCGCGCTTCCTGTTGAGCTGAAAGAGGTTTCCACCCAAACGGTCGACCCGACGATTGGAAAAGGCGCTCTTAACAAGATTATGACGGCCGGCATCGCATCATTCGCTGTGATTGTCGCCTTCATGCTGATCTACTACGTGTTCCCAGGCGTTATCGCGGTTCTAGCGTTGCTTCTTTATGTGCTGTTCTCACTGTCAGTCATGAGGCTGTTTGTAACGTTCTCGTTGGCAGCTATCGCCGGCTTCATCCTTTCGGTCGGTATGGCCGTTGACGCAAACATCCTGGTGTTCGAGCGAATCAAGGAAGAAATGAGAACTGGCAAGCCGCTGAAGGCAGCCATTGAACTTGGCTTCAAACGAGCGCTTTCGGCTATCATCGACTCCAACGCCTGTACGATCATGACTTCGTTGGTCCTGGCCTACTATGGATCAGGAGCGGTCAAAGGATTTGCCATAACGCTTATAGTCGGCGTATTGATTTCGCTGTTCACCGCTATTACCGTCACCCGCTCATTCCTGAGCTTCATTATTGGTTCGGGCTACCTTAACGATCCTAAGTACTACGGCCTGAAAAGGCAGTGGTTTGGAGAGGCCATCGAGCAAGGCCACAAGCCTCTGCAGATTGTTAACAAGTACGGACGCTACTTCTTGATCTCAGCGATCCCGATCATTCCAGGAATCATTTTCTACTTCATGGGCGGCATCAAGACCAACGTCGAGTTCCAAGGCGGCATCGAAGTTGAATACAAGTTGGCGAACAGCGCGGTGACTTCGGGTCAGATCAACTCCGCGCTTCTGGGCAATGAAATTAAGGGTGCCAACGTTAAACTCATCGCTTCGGAAGGCAGAGCACTTGTCACCATTCCTAAGTCCGAACTCGACAAGGTGAAGACGGATGGGAAGCTCGATACAGATAAGGCTGCCAAGGTTGCTGGCTTCGCCAGTAAAGACGATATTGCCAGCTACTATGAAGTAGGCGAAGTCGTTCAGAAAGAGATGGTGTGGGGCGCGGTTAACGGCGTGATCATCAGCTCTATTCTAATTGTCGTCTATCTGGCTATTCGGTTTGGCGTTGCAGTCGGCGGGTTCGTAACCGGTTTGAGGTTTAGTTTTGCCGCCATTGTTGCACTGCTTCACGACATCCTTGTTGTCATCGGCTTGGCCGCCGTGGCAGGCTATTTGCTTGGATGGGAAATCAGCGCTCTGTTCATTACGGCAATGCTGACGATGATCGGCTTCTCAACTCACGATACGATCGTTATCTTCGACCGAATTCGTGAGAACTTGAGACGCCCTCACCCTGGCGAGGACTTCTCGAACCTGGTGAACCGATCGATATCTCAGTCGTTCGCAAGATCGCTGAACACATCTGGAACGGTTATTGTCACGCTGATCATCTTGATCGCTGTGGGCTCTGCTACTCCAGACCTTAAGTTCTTCAACGCTGCGATGCTCGTCGGCATCCTCTCTGGAACTTACTCGTCGATCTTTAACGCTTCGCCGATTCTTTATCTGGTTGATAAGGCAATCGTCAAGTGGTACGGTCCGAACTCGTCGCTTATGGCTATTTCCGCCCGCGAGATGGCGCAAATCAAGACGATAGCGACGACCGTCGCCCCGACCGAGGCCGAGACGAAGAAGCCTGAGGAAGAGAAAAAGACATCTGCCTACGGTACGGTCAAGCGACGTCGAGCTTCTGCGGTCGACCGGTCCAAGCATAACGTCGACGACGTCTAGACGAAAATCAAAAGCGATTCAGGCGAGCCGGGAGCAATTCCGGCTCGCTTGATCGTTTCTGAGGCTTGCTTCACTGAATCAATAATTCCTGACAGTCCATCCTGAGTCAGGATTTTCCCGTCTTCGTCGCATATATCAAGACTAAGCCGCGATGCAAATGTTCGGGCGATGTCGGCCATCCTCTCGGCTGTTTCTTCCGGCGTCGGATTGACGGCAATACGGAAGCCGATGCTGATAGCAGGATGAAGCTGGTTCGACTTGGCTCCCTGGAGGCTGAATACATCGGTCTGGCCCAGCGAACTGAGAGTCAATAGAGGAGTTTCAAAGCCGTCTTGACGCCAAACAAAGTCGCCGCATGAATCTAGATCAAGTCCCAGATTGGCGGCTACTTCCCAGATGCTTATCTCTGGTATTGTGCCGAGCGGGGAAGATAAGGTGATGCCAACGCCGAAGTCGAGTTCGTTGGAGATGGCCTGCAAATCTGACACGCGCGCATCGACATCGTCTGCTGGCAGATGGGGAATCGCCCTCCGCTGGACCTGGTTCGAGAACGATTCGCTGACAGAAAGAAGATGCTGAGCGCTCGCATTGGATAGGTTGCCGTTCGGTTTCATGAACGGCCAGCAAAAGGCCAACGAGTCGAAGACCTGAGCGACACTCTGGCTCGTTATCACCTGCCAATCGCTGTCTGCAGGTGCCATTCCAACAACTTTTGGATTCGCAAGAGCGTTCTGCCAGTCGGGTCTCAAGGCTGCCATTGCTAAAGATGAGGACATCGTGCGAGGGCCGACTATTTCGATCACGAACTCAAGCTTCGAGTAAAACGCTTTGGCTTTATAGGGAGCAACCGATAGAGGCTTAAGCGCAACCGACGGATCGAGCCGGAACGCAAACTCGTTTGAATCCATCTGATTACTTTACTCGGAATACTCCATCTCATGGAGCATGCGCGGGTTCATGCGCCAATCCGAGCGAACTTTGACATAAAGCTCCAGAAAGACCTTTCGACCGAGCAACTCCTCGATCTCTAAGCGGGCTTGGCTGCCGACTTTCTTGGCAAACTGACCCTGCTTGCCAATGAGGATTGCCCTCTGGCTATCTTTCTCAACGATCACAGTCGCCAGTATCCGAAGCGTGCCATTCTCCTCGTCCTGCCAGTCCTCGATGAGAACGGCCGTCGCGTGAGGAACCTCTTGACGGGTGGCCACGAGGATCTTTTCCCGCACGAGCTCGGCGGTCATGAACCGTGACGACTGGTCCGTGAAGTCTTCAAGCCCATAGACGGGCTCGCCTTCCGGCAGCTTGTCCAAGATCATCTCCACCAGCTTGTCGGTATTGTGGCCTTTCGTAGCCGTCGTCAGCATGTACTGCTCCGCGCCGACCAGCTTGGAATAGGTTTCGACGTAATCAACAACGTTCTCTGCCGCCAAGCGATCCATTTTATTCAGGCAAAGAATCACCGGAACTTCTCGTGCGGCAGATTTCAAATACTTGGCGATCTCTCGATCTTCATCGTTCGGCTTATGCGAACCGTCCGCTACGAACAGGATGAGATTAACGCCGTTGACTGCGCCTCGCGCCGACTCAACCATGGCGCGCCCCAATCGAGTATGCGGCTCGTGGATGCCGGGCGTATCGACGAAGGCGATTTGGTAGTCCTCGCCTTGAGCAATGCCGATCACGCGCCTTCGTGTTGTTTGGGGCTTATTGCTAACGATCGACACCTTTTGGCCAACGATATGGTTCATCAAGGTGCTCTTACCCACGTTGGGCTTGCCTATCAGCGCTACATAGCCGAATTTCATGGCCTAATCCCGTTTCCTGAACACGACGTTCATGCCGAAATCATCAAAACCGTCTTCACCCTTTTGTTCTTTGGGCCTGTCGCTTGCCGCTTCGCTTCCGCTGGTTCGGCTTCTTCGGCGTTTGCGAGACTTGGCTTTAGGTGATTCCTCTTCCAGAGGCGGCTCTTCTAGCAACGAGGGTTTGAACAGCCACTCTTCGGCGATCTCCTCGACGATGTTGCCTTCCATCCACTCATCTAGTTTGACGATCGGAACGTCAAAAGCGTCTGCGTCGAACCGGACTTCGGGTTCAGCGGCCTTAACGATTTCTGCCATCTTGAGCAACTCGCTACGATCGAGTTTCATAATGTGCTCGAGTTCCGACTGCGGTCCGACAAGGAACAAATGGCTGCTGCCGTCGACGGCCGTATACCGGATGTTCGTGGCGTCGCTGGTCGCCCATTCATCAGAGATCACATTGTAGGCTGCCCATTTATTCGGCAGAGTAACCGTTCTCGGCCCAGCGCCCTTGCAGTGAATCAGCAAGAACGGCGGCCTGACATGAACGACATCCTCCTGGTAATTCCAGATGTGGCATCCAGCGAGCTGGCCGAGCGCTCTTATGAACGCCGGCGTGACAATCGGCTCTCCAAGGAAAACGGAAGTCCAATTGTTCTCAGGCTTATCGGAGTGTTTAAACTCCTTGATAAGGAAGCTGGGCAATCCAGACTGCGAATATTCGCCCAGAACGGTCGCTTCTTCAGGAATGCCGAAATAACTCGGTTCTAGCTGGGTGCCGCCGATAACGTTCTGGTCGGCGAAAGCCTCGCACAGCACATGCCTTCGGCTAAGCATTGTCGTGCCGGTCTTGCTGTGGTACGGCTGCGGCTTCAAGGCAATGCCCGTAACCTCGCGAGCACGCTCAAGCGAATCTCGACCGGAATCGAATTGGCCGGCGGCATAGAGCCAGAAAAGAACCTTATTATTGCGTTGCAACTTCGACTTGATAGCGGCTCGAAGCTCTGAACGAATATCCCAAGCATTGAGGAAGATATATAGCTTGCTCTCGGGGAACTGCTCGCGGTGGGCAAGGTCGCTCAGAAGGTAGAAGCCTGCGCTGAGGCCCGACCGGCAAACGGCTTCGCGAAGGTTCTGAACCAATAGCTGGAAAGCGCTCTCGTCGACAAGATAGGCAAGGGCTCTCTCATCGATGAAAATGGCGATTTCCGGCTCGGTCTGAGGCGAAGCCAATCTAAGGGTCAACAAGTCCTTGACCTTGTTCGCTCTCGACCATATATTGGCGGTTTTAAGCCATCCGTTGCCCCACAGGTCCATCCAACTGACGCCCGCGCAATGGGTGAGGGCAGCGCCAGCGCCACGCCAGTGGACGCTTTCTAGGGCCTGAGGCGTCTTGATTACTGGGTTAAAGTCGTCAGGATCGAATCCCTCGCCAATTGATGTTTTATAGTCCTCTTCGCTGATGTAAAGCTTGCCGTTCAATGCGAAACTGTCGACTGGGCAAGGGAAGGGAGCGGAACCGCCCGCCTCGCGGCTGCGATAGCTCGGTGGACCGGCGATGAAATCGATCTCGGGCGTTCTCAGCAGCTTACCGAGCGATAGGTGGCCGCTGGCCGGGTGCGACCATTCAAACGTGTAGCCGTAGCTGACACCAGTTAGGAACATGCCTTGGCTGGATTCCTTGACGGCATAGGCAAGGTCGGTAATGCGTAAGACAGTCCAGTCGCTGAGGAAAAGATGGTAATCGACCCAGCGGCGCTCTTTGCGGCTCGATCTCACGAACTTGTCGCGGTTCTTTGCCGCTTCCTTATACTCGGGAATGCTCAGCGTCGAAAATTGAGCAGTGCCGTCGAACCAGGCAGCGCGCAGCGCAACCTCGTCGCCGATATAGCGGACTTCAGCCCATCGACGGAAGGCAGATCGCGCCGCACTCGAATCGTCGTAGCCGGATCCTTCGGCAAAGAACCACTCGCCTCGCTCAAGGTGGATTCCCAGGATGTTGTCCTTAAGGGGAAGTTCTCGCAAGGATATGACAAATTGGGAGAGGCATTCCCGCGCCACTGACCAATAGGTGTCGTCGCAGACGCTAGGTTCGCCGAGTTTGCCAGAGGGCATCGTCCACTTCGCGTCTGGATACTTCGTGTGCCAGTTGTGCGGAGCCATGAAAACGACGCGGAATACCACTTGGGCTTCGGGATCGATCTCCACCGTCCTCGCTAGGAGGAAGGCCGCCATGTTGATACTATGGTCGACGGCTGAGGGATCGACATCCAACTCAACCAAGTGTGAGAACATGTGAATGCCGGCGTCTGCCGCCATCTTGATCTGCTCAAGCGTGGTGCGGCTTCGCTTCTCGTCTGGCGAGCTGCTGAAAAACGAGATCGGGGGATAGATGCGTCCGTTGCGAGTTAAGACAGGCACCCCGTCCTTGAGAACGACTTGCGGAGCATCTGCGGGTATAGAGAGGGGTTGGCGAATCGGAGTCAGAGGCGCAGGCTTCTTGGGCAACTCGATCTTTGGCTCTTCTGGTTCAGGCTTTCTTGGTTTTCGCTCTTGACTCGGCTTCCTCTTAGGTTGGTTCTTGGGAGCTATTTCTTGCTTAGGATCAGGCGCTATCGCAGCGGCTGCGGTGATCTCAGCGCCTTGGACATCCTTTCTTCGCTTTCTCTTCGACTTTCTTGGCGCAGTTGTGTCGTTCCCTGTTGATTCTGCAACAGTCTGAACGGGCGCTACCAGTTGTTTGGGACGCCAAGAAAGCAGAAGCAAATCGTCTTCGACTACGAAATCTTCAAAAACGGGCTTTTCAGGCTCGGCAGGTACTTCGGCAACAGGTTCTGCGCCTTTTGATCGTCTAGATGTTCGTTTTGGCTTAGCCTGATCCTCAGGGGTCGATGCCGCCGCAGGCTCAGTAGATTCAACCTCTGGAGCTTCCGGCTGCGCTTTCTTTCTCGTTCTGCGAATTTTTGACTTAAGGAACCCGAGCACTCCCTTCGGAGACGGTTCGGGGTCTGGATCGGCTACGGTTGGCACTGGCTCCGCAAAGACTTCCACAATCGGTTCTGGATCGGCCGCCAATTCGGGCACGGATTCAGGCTGAGTTTCTGCTTGAGGCTGCGGCTTTGGCGTTTGCCTACGCTGTCCAGGCCGGCTTCTTGGCCTGCGGGGTTTATCGCTCGCCGTTGCTTCTTGGGTGGGTTCTGTTGTCGGAGCTGGCTGCTCGATTTGCTGATCTTGATTTACTTTTTTCCGGGGCATGCTTAATCCTTCCAATCGTTCGACCCGGCGGAAGGCGGCGGCATCTCAGGCGGTCAGCGCATTAACAACCTAGATCTCGGTTCTTAATGCGCATTCTAGACGAATAACGCCGACATCAACCTCTGCGGGTCGAGCGTGTCCGAACGATTCGATTTGCATTAACTTACGCTTCCGCCATGCCGTAACGGTCTAGTCGCCATGGATCATCAAGCCATAAGCCTGCATTTCGTTTGTAAAGACGTGCTAAGTATGGCAGATTTGTCGCAGTCGGAGGAGAAAAGAAGAGGCATTCGACGCGTTAGCACTAGAAAATCCGGGTCAATCTTCCGATATACATAGCGACTCAAGGAGAGTCAGGCCAAACTATGGAAACTTTGCAGATATCGCTCGTCCAGGCGTTGGCTCCGGAACACAATGCTCCGGAAGCTGAGCGCACCGACGAGTTTTCAAGCATTCTTTCCGGCAAAGAGGCAGAATCTCCGCCAGGACAGCCGCCCCCTCCGGTTCAAAAACCGGCGGTGGAGGAGGCAGAGAATCAAGAGCCGAATGCTCAATCTCAGAAACCGGACTTCCACAGCAACGATGAGGCCAATCCCGACAGCGAATCGTCCAGCGAGCCTGTAGACGTTCCCGAAGGAACAAAGCCGACTGACGGCGATACGCCGCCGACAGCCGCAGCCTCATCGACTTCCCAAATCGCAGCTCAGACTGCGCTTGCCTGGATTGGACTGTTGCCAGAACCCGCGGCAACTGTTGAAGTTCCAATAAAGAACCAGACTGTTACTACCGTTCAGCTTAACCCAGCTAACGTCAAGGCTTCGATCGAACCGGTTGCTCCTTTGCAGGCTGCACAGGTTCTATCAACCACCACCCCATTGAAGGCGGCAGAAGCGGCGCTCAACGAGTTGCCTGCTGAAGAGCCGTTTACCACGACTATTAAGAGCCAGCCGGTCCATTCGGTCCCGGTCAGCGACCTTCTCTCGGCGATCGAGGATAAGCCTGAGGACGTTCAAGTCAGCGTGCAGCATCTTCCAGCCGAACCAACGGAACCGAAAGCAAAGACGTCAGTCGCGCCGGTTCAGAATCCGAAGGTTGAGCAAGTAGCGACGACGAACCTAACGCCGATCCATCAGCAAGCTGGGACAGCGAGCCAAGCCGCTCCGCCTTCGGCGCAGGCGGATTTCCAAGCGTCTGAAGTTGGGCAATCTGCAACAGAGACTGAGCTGCCAGCCGAAACCGCAACCACGGTAACGGACAAGGCTGCAGTTGCCAAAGTTGCCAGCGCAACTTCACCGGAGATCGTTAACACTCAAGCCGCTGTTACTTCAGAACCTGTGGCAATGCCGACCACTGAAGCAATCCAGCAGACACCATCGGAAGCAGTCGAAGCTGAAGCCAAGGTTGCTCCGCAGACTCAAACTGCCGAAACTGCGAAACCTGCAACGAAAGCCGATACTGAAGCAAAACCGGTAGAGAAGCCAAGCGCTACTGGCAAGTCTGAGCCTTTGCACAAACCAGTTGCCTCAGATAGCCAACAGGCATTTGCCTCAGACGAACAGGCTCAAAGCGGGCAAGACCAGAATGCTCAATCCAATACGGCCGGCAGCAAAGCTGAACCTTTGCAGACAGCAGGAGTCCAGCAGACTCGCCACGAGTTCAATCTAGCAACTGATAAGCAGGCTTCTGTAAACAATCTCCAGCCGATCGACTCGAAGAAGACCTCCGAAGTGGTTCGCCAGATCGTTGACCGAATCGAGACGATTGCAGCAACCCACCGTCCTGGCGGGATTGTCATTCGGCTCAATCCGGAAGACCTTGGTACGATCACGATGGCTGTTAAGTCAATTGGCGATCAGGTCGAAGCCCACATCGTGGCAAGCGACGACCGAGTCCGAACGGCTCTCGACACTTCGAGAAGCCAACTGGCACAAGCTATCGAAGCGAAAGGCTTCAGCTTGAAATCGGTCACGGTTGCTGAAACGGCATCGACTCAAACGCAAGGCGAGTCAACCAACCAAAACAGTAGCCAGTCCCAGCAGCAGACCCGGCAAGACCAGCAATCGCTGCGCGAGCAGTCAAATATGTGGACCTATGCATATAGCAATGCCGACGCGGCAACACAGAGGAGCGGCTTCGCTCGAACAGCAAGCAGCGGCCTCGATCTTTGGACATAAGGAAAAACGATGAGCACTACAGCAGTAAACGCAACAGACAGCTCAGCTTACTACGGGTTAACAACCTCGAAGGCCAAATCGGACCTCGATATGGCGGCCTTCATGAAGCTTCTTGTCGTCCAGTTGCAGAACCAGAACCCGCTTGAGCCGATGAGCGACAGCGAGTTCTACGCTCAGTTGGCGCAGATGGGCACCGTACAGGGAGTTCAAAGCATGGCCGACGCGACAGAAAAGCAGCAGGCTTCCAGCTTGCTTGGCAAGACGGTCACGGCAACAAGACCGATGACGGAATCTGGCACAGGCTCTGAACTTTCTGTCACAGGAACGGTGGTAAAGACGATGGTCAAGAACGGCGTCAACTACCTGGGCATCCAGGAAGAAGACGGCGGCATAGTCGAGGTCAAGGTTGCTGACGTAACGGCTGTTAAGCAGTCCACAAGTTTGAGCAACTACACGAACCTTATTGGCAAGAACGTTTTCGGAGCTATCAACTCAGGAACTGCCAGCAACCCGTACTACACGGCTGTTTCGGGAACGGTTACGGCACTGTTCATGGACAATGGCGTTAACATGGTTCAACTCGATGGCACCGACGGCAAGTCATACGAGGTTGAACTGAGTACAATCTCAGCAATCAAGTCGTAAGGACCAACATGGATAATCGCATACAAAACACGCGAATAGCCGATCTCCTGACTGGGCAGGCTGCGCCGACAACATCGGCAAGGCAAACCTCTGGGACGGATTTCGGTACGATTCTGCAAGACCAGCTCAAGATTAGCGGCCATGCTAAAACGAGGCTGGAGAGCCGGAACATCGAACTCGGCAAAGAAGAGTGGGAACGTGTCTTGGGCGGCGTGAACAAGGCAGCAGAGAAAGGCGCAAAGGAGTCGCTCGTTATGATCGACGATATCGCGCTGGTCGTCAGCGTTAAGAACCGGACGATCATCACTGCGGTTGACAAACAGAACCTAAAAGACAACGTTTTTACCAACATTGACAGTGCAGTTATCGTATAAACGACCGACAATAGAGAATAGGAAACAAGGCGAGAAAGTGCAGGATCGGGCAATCCCCGAATGCAGAGCGCTCTCCAGATAGGATCGCTCCTCGCCTCCAAAAAACCAGGGAGGCATGAATGCTACAGGCATTATTGGCTGGCGTCGCCAGCATCAAAGCGCAACAAACGCGAATGAACGTTATCGGCAACAACCTTGCCAACGTCAACACAACGGCTTATAAGGGCTCTCGCGTAACTTTTCAAGACATGATTGCCCAGACGATTCGTGGTGCATCGCGTCCCACAACCGGGTCAGGAGGCACAAATCCGATCCAATACGGCTTAGGCGTGTTGGTCGGCGGCACCGACGTTAATAACGAGCAAGGTTCTTTGAACGCAACTAACCGGCCGACTGACTTGGCGATCCAAGGTAACGGATTCCTCATGGTCTCAAATGGCGACAGCGTCTCCTATACTCGTGATGGCGCATGCGACCTTGACGCTACGGGCGACCTCGTGCATAGTGCCACAGGCCAGCGCGTTCTTGGCTGGATGGCTAACACAGCGACAGGCGACATCGACACCAACCAGCCGATCGGTCCGGACAGCACGATCAATATCCCGATTGGCGCAAGAACCGCCGTTCAGGTGACGACCGACGCAACCTGGGCAGGCAACCTCGACTCGCGAGTTACTGGAGCTTTACCGGCAGCCGCTCCCGCTTTCGTCTCGGGCACTCCTCCGACAACGGACTCGTCATACTTAACCGCGAACATTCGTGTTTACGATCAACTCGGCGCGCAACACGACCTCACCGTAGGTCTTGTCCGCATCCAGTTGCCCGCCACGGCTCCCACCGGAGCAGTAGCAGGTTGGCAATGGGCTGCCGCAGGCGAAGGCGATCTCGGCAATGCAAGCGAATCAACGGTTACAACAAGCACCGGCGGAATGCTCTATTTCGACTCGAACGGACAGCTGATTCCAGATGCCACATCTCAGACCATTACCGTTACGCCTCCCGCAGGTGGTGCGCCGGCGTTCGACGTCGATATGGACTTCACCGCGCTTAGCCAATTGGCTGCAGAGTCTCAGTTCCAAGCCAGCGACCAGAACGGTTTCCCTCCAGGATCCTTGCAAGGATTCTCAATGGGCCCTGATGGCGTCATCACCGGCATCTATACTAACGGCTTGACCCGTCCGCTTGGACAGATCTCGACGGCGATCTTCCCGAACGCCAACGGTCTCGAGCGAACTGGCAACAACTTGTGGCGCGCCACGGACAACTCCGGCGTTCCGGTCGTTGGTACACCAAAGAGCGGAGGTCGCGGCGCGGTCAATAGCGGCTACCTTGAACAGTCAAATGTCGACATCGGCAGCGAGTTCACCGACCTCATCGTCACCCAGCGCGGCTTCCAAGCTAATACTAAGGTTGTCACGACGGTTGACGAAATGCTTCAAGAGCTGCTCAACATGAAGCGATAGCTTAAGCTGAAGTTTAACAACGCCCTCTCGGTTTACTTCGAGAGGGCGTTAGGCTGTTTGATCGGCATGCAAGCATACTAGGTAAGATCCTTGTATGATGCGAGAGACCTTTTTTACCAGCAATGCGCCGGCCGCCATCGGCCCCTACAGCCAGGCAATCCGATGCGAAGGGCGGCTGTTCTTCTGCAGCGGTCAGATTCCTATTACTGCTTCAGGCGATGTTGTCACAGGTGATGTTGCAGCGCAGACCGAACAGGTTTTGAAGAACATCACGTCGATCTTGACAAATGCCGGCATCATGATTGAGCAAGTTGTCAAGACGACGATCTACCTCAGCTCGATGGACCACTTTGCCGCTGTGAACGAAGTGTATGGCAAGGTTTTCCATAAGAATCCTCCCGCGAGATCGACAGTTGCCGTGGCCGGACTTCCGAAAGGCGTCGATATCGAGATCGAGGTTCTCGCCGTTTACTAGATGAAGCATGTCGTTTCTGTTAGCCTAGGATCGAGTCGCGGCAATAAATCGTACGAAGTCTTAATCCTCGGCGAAGAGTTTAAGATTGAGCGCATCGGCACGGATGGAGACATTGGAAAGTTCGAGTCTCTTTTCAAAGAACTTGACGGCAAAGTTGATGCTTTAGGGATTGGAGGCGCGGATCTATATATCGTAGCTGGCAAGCGTCGCTACGAGTTCAAGCAGATCCGCAAGATCATTGCTGGAGCGAAAACTACGCCAGTGGTAGATGGCAGCGGCCTCAAGAACACTCTTGAGCGGCAAACGGTGCTTGAACTCCAGAAATCCGGAGAGATCGACTTCGCGAAAGAGAAGGTCCTTTTGGTCTCAGCCGTCGATCGATTCGGCATGGCTCAATCGCTTTATGAGCTCTGTCCGAACGTTGTCTGCGGCGACCTAATGTTTGCGATAAACGTTCCGTGGCGAATCCGCTCCTATGGCATGGTGCGCTTTCTTGCGGCAGTTCTGCTCCCGATCATCACCAGGTGCCCGTTCCAATGGTTTTATCCCACGGGCGAGAAGCAGGATGTAAGGTCGCCCCGCTGCACATTTGCCTTCGACGAGGCAACAGTCATCGCGGGGGATAAGCACTATATTCGGAAATATGCGCCGAACAACCTGGAAGGGAAGACGATCATCACCCAGTCGATCCGAAAAGACGACATCGAATGGCTGAAGCAGAGCAAAGCGAAACGGCTGATAACTACAACCCCCGAAATGGGAGGGGAAACCTTCGCCACAAACGTCATCGAAGGGGTTATCGTGGCTCTTTTGGGAAGGAAACCGGAAGAACTTCAAGCGGAAGACTATCTGAAAGCGTTGCTCGAGCTGAACTGGAAGCCAAACGTGTTCAGCCTGTAAAGGGGTAAAGTCATAGAAACCGCACCAGGGAAGATCATTTGACTCCATTCGCATTTATCATTCATCCTTTAACACCCAAAGACGCCGCGAGACGGTACCCGATCGCCAAATATGTGCCCGACACCATAATCGAAGCCTTTCTAGCAAGAAAATCGCCGATGATGGTTTCTGAGGTTAAAGGCGTCAGATCCAAAACAGGCGCAACCACCGAAGGCTGGTTCATCGGCTGTCCATTAACGCCAGCGCAAATGACCTCGAAGCTTCCGCTTGAGGTCGTCTATGACCGAATTGTTAAGTGCACGGAGATTGCACACGATCTTGGAGCAAAGCTAATCGGCCTTGGCGCATTCACCAGTGTTGTCGGCGACGGCGGCATCACCGTGGCCAACCGGTCCAATATAGCCGTGACGACAGGGAACAGCTATACCGTTGCAACCGCCATTCAAGGAGCGATGGAAGCCTGCAGGCGGATCGGAATTGACCCGCAAGCAGCGAACTTGGCAGTGGTAGGCGCTACGGGTTCGATTGGCAGAACGTGCGCAGAGGTTTTGGCCCCGCAGTTCTCGTCAACGTTCCTCATTGGCAGAGACCATGAAAAGACACAAGCTCTTGCTGACGAACTGCCGCGGGCAAGCGCTTCAACGAGCATGGACGCGATTTGCGAAGCAGATTGCATCGTCACCGTCACGTCTGCGGAGTCGTCGGTCATCGAACCGAGTCATTTGAAACCCGGTTGCGTGGTGTGCGACGTCGCGAGACCGCGCGATGTTTCGATTCGCGTGGCGCAAACTCGATCTGATGTACTGGTTATCGAAGGCGGCGTGGTTGCTGTCCCCGGCAACGTCGACTTCGGAATATCTTTCGGATTCCCGCCAAAGACCGCCTATGCCTGCATGAGCGAAACGATGATCTTGGCTTTGGAAGACAGACCAGAGAGCTACACGCTGGGCAAAACCGTCTCGGTTGCGCAAGTCAACGAAATGTCCGAACTGGCCGATAAGCACGGGTTTGTGCTCTCAGGATTCCGCTCATTCGAGCGTGCGGTCGATGAAGCGATGATCAGCCGCGTGCGCGAAGCAAGGACCAAGAGCCGCTAGGACTTGGTCTGTTCGCTTCTTTCGATGAATCCTGCTAGAAGCGGGTTATTCTTTAGCGCGCGAGCGGCTTGAGTGCCGGAAGGTGTGCTCATTAATGCAGTCACCGCTAGATCAATCAGCTCGCCTTCAGACTCGCTGTGCATCGCTTGGAGATAAGCAGAAAGAGCGTTGACCAATCCTGGCCTCTCCAGAGAGTTTTGCAGAGCCACTTCCTCAACAACCTTGTTCTGGCTCTGTAGCCCTGAGGCGATCACACTGTCGGCCAACGGCGTCTCGATACCTGCGGCGACTCGAATTCGAATATCGTCAGGTGTGTTCGGCGTCCGAAGCGAAGCGTCGCCGGCAAGCTGGAGAGCTGAAATCGTCGAGTCTACGAGGTCGACATCCGGATTCGGCACGATGCGCCAAAGACGTACGATCGAGGTCGGAGAAGCGATGCGTCCGAGACCCAAAGCCGCCTGCTGCTTCATGGAGCCGTCAAGCTCAGGGTCGTCGAGCGCTGCCGTGAGCATGTTCTCGGTTCGAGAATCGCCGATGCTAGCCAAAGCCGTGAGGTAGAGGAGCTTGTCTTCTTTCTTCGACGCCTCATACATGTCCATCAGCTTCTCTGTTGCTTCAGTTGCCCTGAGCTTTCCAAGAGCCTCAACCGCCGCCTTGACGACGTCCGCGCTCTTGTCGTCAAGGCTTGCGATGAGCGGCTTTATCGAGGCGGGGTTTTCGATTAAGAAGGCGATGGCTTGAGGTCGGCAGTCGCCGTCGCTGAGCTGTTTGACAACAAAAGGAATAGCCTTGTCGCCTATCGACTTCAGGGCTGTGGAAACGCCGAGGTTCTGGAAGCTTCCAGCATTTTTAAGCTCTTTCGCCACGGCTCCAGGCTGTTTGTGGGCGACTGCAGAAAGCGATTTTGTAAGCTCCCTTCGGGCTTCTTGGTCGAAGTCGGCAAGAAGAATACCAATCAGTTTGGCCAGTTTTGGACTGTCGTAGTTGCCTATGTTCTTCGCAACAATCAGCTTCTGAGCCGGAGTCATCGACTTATAAAGGGTTGCGATGTCAGGCCGGTCAGCCGCGTTCACGAAGAACGCATCCTGCTCTTTGCCAACAGGTCCGGTGGCAATTCGAATGTCGGTTCGAGTGCTCCAAGCGTTATAGAATGCCATGGCCACAGCCGAGACGACAAGAAAGAGGAGGATATATCCGGTGCCGCTTTGTTGCGACTTTCGTTTCTTTTTTTCCGGTTTTGAACGAACTGATGATTGGTCTTTAGTCATCGCGCTTTGTAATAGTACGGCATTTTGAACAGTTATTCCTGCCCGAATACTGCCGAAAATGAATAAAGATCGATATGGTTATCCTTACAATCGTAGCTTTGATGGCCTTAGGCTTTGGCTTCTACACCAGCATGGTGCGAAACGCGACTCCCTTTGAGGAGGAAACAAGCGGAATCCCCATGCCAAGCTACGATTTGAAGCTCGTCATGGGGACCCAAAGCGACGACGTTCAGAAGGCTGCTTAGAACTGAACTTTAACAGCATCGCGGGCTGCCGGCTCGTCGAGTTCGAACAGTTCCTGCGCCTTAAATCCGCCCATATTGGCGAAGATGCTTGACGGGAACGTTTCCAAGCGCGTGTTATAGGACGTGACCGTGTCGTTGTAGTATTGGCGGGCGAAGCCGATTTTGTTTTCCGTGCTCTTCAACTCTTCTTGAAGCGAGAGCATGTTCTCGTTCGACTTCAGCTCCGGGTAGGCCTCAGAAAGAGCGAAGATTCCGCCGAGAGCCGCCGTGAGCTGGCCTTCAGCCGCCGACTTTTCTTTAACCGATGTTGCGGAGATGGCTGAGTTCCGTGCTCTGATGACCTTCTCAAGGGTGTCTTGCTCATGTTTCATATAACCCTTGACGGTCTCTACAAGGTTCGGAATCAGATCGTATCTGCGTTTGAGCTGAACATCAATCTGAGCCCATGCGTTCTTCACTTGTTGGCGAAGCGAAACCAGCTTGTTGTACATGCCGATGCATGCAAAGATCACAACGACTACCAAGACTAACAATATCCAGACTGCGGCCATAGTTCGATACTCCTATTCGCTGTTTTATCTACTTACGTGCGGCACTGCCGGAAGGTTGCGGGTCCCGCGCAAGCATGATTGGTTCTTTGTCAAATCCCCTGGGATCTTGAATCGATAAAGTGTCTTCGTTTTCTTTCTTGACGACGATCTCGTCATTCATTTGCACAGCGGCGTCTCCGTGTTCGGCCACCGGCCTGTCCATCAAGCGTTCGATTCGAAGATAGCCAACGCCATTTTCATAGCGCACTGAGCCGGATTTCGGGTAGCCGCCCTCGTAGAGGTTGAACTTGTTGCCAGGCTTGAACTCAAGCTCGACTTTTCCGGCCATCTCGGTCATAAAGTCCTTCGTTCCGTCCGGCTTCGCCAGGTTTCGGCTTCCAATCCATCTTCCCTCAAAAGATGGATGCGAGCAACCGAGGCTAACGGCCGCCAGCATCAAGACCGCAAGTCGCAAGGTCCGTTTGAAGGCTATAATCCTAACGATGTCTGCCATTACTCCAGAAGTTTACTCGTCAATGGGCCTCAACGCAGAGGAATACGATCTGATTCTGTCTCTGCTGGAGCGCGAGCCAACTCTGTCAGAACTGGGCATGTTCGCCGTTATGTGGAGCGAACACTGCGGCTATAAATGCTCAAGACCTGTGCTGTCTCTATTTAAAAAGTATAAAGAGGCTATCGAGGGCGAGGGCTTGGAGAACGCAGGAATTATCGAACTCGGCGACGGCCTAGGCGTCACGATGAAGGTTGAGTCTCACAACCACCCATCGGCAGTAGAACCCTATCAAGGCGCGGCAACGGGAGTCGGTGGAATTATTCGCGACATCTTTACGATGGGCGCTCGTCCAATCGCCTCGCTCAATTCCTTGCGATTTGGACCCATTCGTCTGGGTGAAGGCGGGACCGACGACGCGACAGTCATGCGCAACCGCTACCTTTTCGAGCATGTCGTCGCTGGCATAGCAGGCTATGGCAACTGCGTCGGCGTTCCGACTGTTGCCGGCGAGGTCGCGTTCCACCCGCGATATAACGGCAACCCACTCGTCAATGCGATGAGCGTCGGTTTGGTTCGACTGGACGAAGTTACGACAGCCGCCGCCGCCGGAGTAGGCAACCCCGTTCTCTATCTCGGTTCAGCAACAGGCAAAGACGGCATCCATGGCGCAACTTTCGCCAGCGACACTCTCGGCGAGGACAACGAAGCCAAACGGCCGAACGTTCAGATCGGCGACCCGTTTGCCGAGAAGCAAGTCATCGAGGCCACCTTGGAAGCCTTGCAGACAGGAGCCATCGTTGCTATTCAGGATATGGGCGCTGCCGGACTCACATGCAGCACCGTTGAAATGTCGAGCAAAGGCGCGGTCGGAATGGTTATTGACCTCGATAAAGTGCCGATGCGCGAATCAGATATGAGTGCTTATGAGCTTCTTCTCAGTGAGAGCCAAGAGCGCATGCTGGCAGTCGCCCACAAAGGCCGAGAGCAGGAAATCATCGACGTCTTCAGAAAGTGGGGCGTCCACGCCGTTGTCATCGGCACGGTTACTAGCGACGGCTTGCTGACTATCTCCCGCCATGGCAAAGTTGAGGCGTCATTCGATCCGAAGTTCCTGACCGACCACTGCCCGACTTACTACCCTGAGTATGAAGAGCCAGCCTATTACCGCGAGGCATTGGCGTATAAGATCGATAACGTTAAGCAAGCCGACCCGAATGACGCGCTTCTGAAGCTCCTCGCTTGCCCCAATCTGGCCAGCAAGCAATGGGTTTACCAGCAATATGACCAGCAGGTCCAAACTCAGACTTCAATTGTGTGCGGCAAGGCCGATGCGGCTGTTCTGGCACCCAGGGGCACGAAGAAGGGTCTTGCCCTCAAGATTGACGGCAACGGCCGCCAGACCTATTTCTCGCCTTATACTGGCGGACTCCTCGCCGTCGCCGAGTCGGCGAGAAACGTGGCTTGCACAGGCGCGAAACCTGTCGCCATCACTGACTGCTTGAACTTTGGCACGCCGATGCGTCCGCATGTCTTCTGGCAGTTCAAGGAAGCCGTTCGAGGAATTGCCGAGGCCGCCGACATCATGGATACGCCGGTCATCAGCGGCAACGTCAGCTTCTACAATGAGAGCGACCTGGGCGAAGTGCTGCCGACTCCAGGAATCGGAATGCTAGGAATCCTGGAAGACGCATCGAAAGCGCTGACCTCTTCGCCCCGAGTAGGTAAGGGCCTTATCGCGATGATCGCTTACAACATCGAGGATGCCCCGCAAGAAGGTCTTGGAGCAAGCGAATACCTTGCCGAGGTATGCGGCATAGAGAATGGCGTGCCTGCTCGCCCCGACATTTCCAGGGAAAGCGAACTTTGCGATTGGCTTGTCGAAGCGGCCGAGAACTCATGGCTCGTTAGCGCTCATGACCTAAGCGAAGGAGGATTGGCCTTTTGCGCAGCCGAAGTAGCGCTTGGTTCTTGCGCGGTCGACCTGAAAATCGACTCAAACAGCGACCTGTTCGCTTACTCGTCAAGGAATGACACCCTCTTGTTCGGCGAGTTGCCCGGCCGCGTTCTCGTTGGAGTAACGGAAAAGGCGTACCAACAGCATCAAGCACTCATTGAGTCTTCTGCCGAATCGCTAGGCTTGCATTTAGAGGTTTTCGGCACGTTTGATGCATCAGAGAGAGGATTGTCGATTACCATAGACGGTAAGCAGGTAATTCACGCGAGTGAAGACTCCATGCGAGAGAAGTATTATAATTCAATTGAAGCTGAGGTCCACCATTAGGCGTCAGTAAAGCAAAGGTTGATGATCATGTCTTTTAGAAAGTTCGTATTGGGCGGAGCTTGCCTAGTTATCGCAGCCATGGCAATTTGTCAGGATAAGGTCGATCGAGACTTTCAGATCAAAGTCGTTGACGCGGCTGCCAAGTACAAAGAAGGGAAGACCGAAGAGTCGCTAAAGGCGTTTGAGGATCTTTTTAAGATCAACCCAAAGAGCAGCGACGTCCTCGCATGGTTGGGTTTCTTGTATTTACGGGTAGATCGCGCAAAAGATGCGGTGCCGATGCTCGAAGCCGCGGCCAAGGACCGCCCCAACGATCTTGAGGTGATGAACAACCTCGGCAACGCTTATATGATCACCAATGCAGACGCCAAAGCGGTTGCCCAATATACGAAGATCGCAACCCTCAACCCAAAGATGTATGAGCCGTGGTACAACATCGGCAACATTCGTCTCCGAAGCAAGGACTGGAAGAACGCGATAGTAGCGTATAAAAAGGCCGCCGAGATCAACCCGAAAGCGCCTTTTGTATACAACAACATCGGCGTGGCCAGCGAGAAGATCAACGACATTGACGGAGCTGCATCTGCCTTCGCTAAGGCGGCAACCATGGCTCCGACCAACGCGTCGTTCGTCAAGAACGCAGCTTATTCACTGCTCAAGACGAAGTCGCCCGAAAAAGCGTTGCCCTACTTGGAAAAACTTGTATTGCTAAACAAGGAAGACTTCGACGCAAGGCTTGTCTATGGCGATGCTCTCTGGAGATCAGGAGACAAGAAGAAAGCCCTTGAGCAATACGAAGCTCTCATGGGAAAAACTAAAGAAACTGCCAGCTTCTATTTCAACCTAGGTGTTCTTCGAGCCTTTGCCAAGAACGTTGCTGGTGCAGAGGAAGCCTATCGAAAAGCTCTCGACTTGGACGGCAACGACTTGGACGCGTTGAACAACCTCGGCATCCTTCTCTACAAGAAGGGTCAGTATGAAGAAGCCAAAACGCTGTTCGACAAACTGTCCGGTCTGAATCCTTCCAGCAAAGATGCCAAGAAGAACCTGGCAGCGGCGGCTGTCCAATGCGGAGATCTTGAGACGGCAAAAAAGGTTTGGAAAGATATGCTGAAGGCTGAGCCTTCAAATGTCGGCGTGCGGCTGGACCTTGCAAACGCCCTCTGGCAGACGGATGACTCCGCGGGCGCACGGCAGCAATTCATGATTGTTCTGCAAAGCGATCCGAATAACTCAGAAGCGCTCAACGGCATGGGTCTCTACCATCTGAAGCAAAACAGCCTTCAGCTCGCCGAGGCCGCTTTCAAGCAGAGCATCGCCGGAGACTCGCGCTACCTGCCCGCATACAACAACCTTGCCGTCACGCTTGAGAGGCTGAACCGAAGGAAAGAGGCGATCGCTCTGCTTGAGAAAGCGCTTAAGATCGACCCTCAGAATGCGGAAATCAAGAAAAACTTAGAGAGGTTGAAGTCTGCCGTATAACGCCTTGAATGTCCATATCATCATCAACGTGCAAAGGCACGATGCGGTTGATTGCGCGATCAAAGTAGTTCAGTGGCTGAAAGAACGAGGCGTGGCAGTCTCGGCAGAGCACGACGTGTGCAAGCTTCTCGACGTCGGCTGCGTCAATCGCCAGCAAATCGGTATGGCCGACCTGATGATCTCCTTCGGCGGGGACGGCACGCTGATCCGGGCTTCTGATGTCTGTTCCGAATACGGCACGCCGATTCTAGGTGTGTCGTTCGGAACCTTCGGCTTCGTTACCCAATGCCAAGGCGAAAAGGTCATCGACGTTCTTGAGCTTTTCCTTGCAGGGAAGGTTGTCTTTGAAGAGCGCTTGATGCTTCAGGCAGAATTGGTTCGCAATAAGCAAGTGGTGACGACCATACATGCTCTTAATGAGGTCGTTATCCAGCGGACGCCGCCGACCCCGATGATGGTGTATCGGGTATCGATCGACGGACTCAAGGTTGCTAGCTATCCGGCGGACGGCATTATGATAGTCGCGCCGACCGGTTCAACAGGATACAACCTTAGCGCTGGCGGCCCCATCGTTGATCCTGAGCTACAAGCGTTCAACCTAACGGCAATATCTCCGCACACGCTCAGCTCTCGGCCCCTCGTGCTCAAGCCGAACCGCGTTGTCGAGATCAGCCTGATCAAGAAAGGCGACAACGTTCTATCGGCAGACGGCAAGCTCAGGCTTCACCTGCTATCGGGCGACGTCGTCCGCATCTCCAAGTCGCCGAGGATCACGCGGATGGTCCACGTAGCCGACTCCGACTTCACTTCGAAGCTGAAAGGCCTTCTTTTCTGGAGCCAAAGCGTCTGGCGAGAGCTCGATCAATAAAGCGATCCGGCCATCTGCTTCAGCTCGTCTAGCATTGGCATCGAGGCTTGCGCGCCTTGCTTGGTTACCGACAACGCGCCAACGCAGTTTGCGAGTTGGACCGCGTTCAGCAAATCGCGCCCTTCTGCAAGGAACATCGCCAACGCGCCGTTGAATGCGTCGCCTGCAGCCGTGGTGTCAACTGCTTTCACCTGCACAGACGGAACGACCTGGCGCAAGTCGTTCTTCGATACGAAGCAACCTTTCGAACCCAATGTAATAACCACGCCTCGAACACCTTTCGAATGAAACCAACCGGCAGCCTCGCCACAGGTCCGCTCGTCCTTAACCTCAATTCCGGTCAAGACTTTTGTTTCTGTCTCGTTAGGAGTGATATAGGCGAGTCGTTTATAGACCGCATCGGACACGGGTCTTGCAGGTGCTGGATTCAAGATGACTTCACAAGATCGAGAAGCAGCCTCAATGCAGGCATCGACCGTTTCTGCCGGAGTTTCGTGCTGAAATAAGGCGATCTTAGCGTCAATAAACTCGCTTGCCGCATCAATTGCTTCCTTTGCATCAAGCTCGCCGTTAGCGCCGGCGATGACGATGATTCGATTCTGCCCGGTTTCGTCGACCTCTATGGAAGCCACTCCAGTTCGGACATCATCTGTTCGGAGCAGTCTAGAAGCATCTACCCCCGATGCCGCCAAGCTCCCAGCCAACTCGTCGCCGAACGCATCTGTTCCAACCTTTCCGACAAAAAGACAATCGCCGCCAAGCTTGCCGACTGCAACCGCTTGGTTCGCACCTTTTCCGCCTGGAAAAGTCTCGAAGGACACCCCATGAAGAGTCTCTCCAGGTTCAGGAAACCTCTTCGTCTGAAAGACCAAATCCATATTTGCGCTGCCGACAACGATGACTTTATGGTTCATTTTGCTCCTAATCGCTCCGTTGGTACGTCCTAACTCTGATGTTACCAACCTTGTCCGTCGTCGCAACGCTCGTGGGAGCGCTCGCTCAGACTCCGAATCTCGTTATACAAGAGATTGTAATCGGACAAGGCGCAACGGTGCAAACAGGTCAAATCGCAACGGTGCAGTTTGAAGTATCAGATAAAAGCGGAAAGGAACTGGCGAACACACGAAAACGAGGTTTGCCTTATTCGTTCGTCGTTGGCGGGATCCAGACAGCTCCGTTTTGGTCGCTGGGGCTGTTAGGAATGAAAGTCGGCGGTTGCCGGATTTTGAACTCGAAACCAGGCGCGGCTTACGGACCTGACGGCGTTCCGCCTGTTGTGGCTCCGAATAGCGATCTTGTCATCAAAATCGAATTAGTTGAGCTTAGACCGGCTAAGGCGGCAACTCCGGTAAAATAAGCCTTATGTTAGCCGACCTGAAGGAGCTGTGGAAATATCGCGAGCTTCTTATCAGCATGGTCGAGCGCGAGCTAAAGATTCGCTATAAAAACAGCCTGCTAGGCTTTTTCTGGTCGTTGCTCAATCCGCTAGTCACCGTCCTTGTGATGACGCTGGTATTCAAGAACCTTCTTGGAAACACGATGGAGAACTACAGCGCCTATGTTCTGGCGGCATATCTACCGTTCATGTTTTTCCAGACGTCGATCATGGATTCGGCGCAGTCGGTGCTTGGGGCTCTGCCTCTTGTTCGGAAAATATACTTCCCAAGGGAAATCTTGCCACTGGCGTCGATCATTGGCAATTTTATACATCTCGCCCTCGCACTAGTGGTGTTCTTCGGCTATCTGACAGTCGTCTATATCCTCAATCCGCACATTTCACCTTTCCAATGGACTGCGCTGCTTCTGCCGTTTCTAATTCTCATCAACCTTATGCTTGCGCTGGGTCTTGGACTCATTGTAAGTGCTTTGAACACATTCTACGAAGACGTTAAATACATCACCGGCGTGGCGCTTTACTTGATGTTCTTCCTTTGCCCGATCATGTACTTCAGCGAAGCAGTCATGTATTCGAAGGCGCTCGAGCCAAGGCCAACCATCTACTTTCTCTATCACCTGAATCCTGTTGCGACGCTTTGCACAGCCTATCGCAAGGTTCTGCTTGCACCGCAGCCGGTCGATATTCAAGGGGTTGATAAAGTGCCGTCAATGCCGTTGGATTGGACGATGCTCGGTATAACGGCGCTTACTTCTTTCACTGTTCTCGTTTTTGGATACTGGCTATTCAACCGAGTGAAGTGGAAGTTCGTGGAGCGGCCATGAGCGATGCTATGATCTCTGTTCGCGATCTGCGAAAGCAGTTCTTGGTGAATCACTCCGGCGCGAACTCACTGAAGACGCGGCTGATGTGGTTTAAAAAACACCAAATCGAGCATCTGGAGGTCCTTAAAGGCGTATCGTTTGACATCGCCAAAGGCGAGTGCGTGTCCGTTATTGGCAAAAACGGTGCCGGCAAGAGCACGCTTCTCGCGCTTCTTGCGAGAGTTTATAAACCGAACGGTGGAACGATCAAGATTGGCGGCCGAATAGCGCCGCTTCTCGAACTAGGAGCCGGTTTTCATCCCGATCTTTCCGGGCGTGAGAATGTGTTTTTCAACGGCATCATTCTCGGTCTCACGCGGAAAGAAATCGCCAAGCGGCTCGATGCGATCATTGACTTCGCCGAAGTGCGCCAGCACATCGATGCTCCGGTGAGAACCTACTCCAGCGGCATGCTTGCCAGGCTTGGATTTGCGGTTGCTGTACATGTCGATGCCGAGATCCTGCTGGTCGACGAAGTCCTTTCGGTGGGCGACCTGGAGTTCGAAGAGAAGTGCTTCAACAAGATCGACGAGTTTAGAAAGAACGGCGGCACCATCTTCTTCGTTTCGCATAACTTAAATGCGGTTCGCAAGGTTAGCGACCGATGCATCTGGATCAAGAATGGCAACATCGTGATGGAAGGGAAGGCCGGAGAAGTTACTGAGGCTTACGAGAAGGCCGCTTTGGCCCACCAACTGGGCTCGTAAGCACTTTCCAGAAGCACACAGCCTGTGATCGGATACTCCTTACAAATCCCAGCGTGCCGATCATCGCCAACGACCATGCCGCAAGCCTTAGGAACGCGCCCAAGCGATCGAGTTTCCAGCAAACGAGAAAAGCAAGCTTGCCATGATGAAGGCGGAAATACAACTCCTTGCCGGCGTTGTAGCGAGCGATCGCCTGCCAACGGTTCTTCGTGCTTGAGCCAAGGTCATGCACAAACTCGGCTTCCGGCATATAAACGATCTTGCCGTGCCTCGAGAGCCGCTTGCACAGGTCGGTGTCTTCGCAATAGAGGAAAAACCTCTCATCAAACGTCTCAACTGGCCTAAACATGAGGCATGCTCCCATAACCTGTCCAACAGGAATAGGACCTGGCTGGCCGGCTAGGCGCTTCGTAGTCCAATACGGGCAGAAAAGCTTGGACGCAGGAAGCAGCTTTTCGAGATAGGTTTGCTCACAGAAGACCGCCCACAGGCTGAGCTCGTTGGCGCAAGAGTCTTGCAGCGCTCCAGAAGGGAAGAGAAGTTTGCCGCCTGCCGCAACTACCGATGGATCTGCAAAAACAGACGTGAGCTTCCCAATCGCGCCTTCGAGTGCATAGGCATCGGAGTTCAGGAGCAGTATAAGCCTACGACAAGCCGCCGCGATTCCTTGGTTGTTGGCGGCCCCGAACCCGGCGTTGAAACTGTTCTTGATGAGCCTGACATTCGGAAACTCCGATGAGACCATCTCAACTGAGCCGTCTGTTGAAGCGTTATCGACAACAATGGCTTCGCAACAGGCATCAATACTCGCCAAACACCGCCGCAAAAGGTCTCGGGTGTTCAGATTAACGATGACGACGCTAACTTCAGACTCAGTCGATGATCCGCTCATGCTAGAATAAAAGCTCAATGGCCAACGAAATCTACCTTACCAGCGCGGGATATGAAAAGCTCAAGAAAGAGCTCGAAGAATTAAAGGGTCCAGTGCGCCAGCGCATTGCCGAGGCGATTCGCGAAGCAAAGTCGCACGGCGATCTCAAAGAGAATGCCGCCTATCACGAGGCGAAGCTGAACCAAACCCGCCTGGAATCGCGCATCTCCGACCTCGAGAAGTCGTTGCTCATGGCGAAAGTCGTCGAAAAGGCCGAGGACGCATCAAATGGCGCGCAGCTCGGTTCGAAAGTGACGCTTCTGGATAAGGAGTTCGATGAGGAGTTCACGATTGAGCTGGTCGGTTCGCTTGAAGCCGATCCGACCCAAGATCTGATCTCAATCAGCTCGCCGCTTGGCGAAGGCCTCCTTGGAAAAGGCATGGGAGCAGAGATCGCCGTTGAAGCTCCAGGCGGGGTCCATCATTACAAAGTCGTTTTGGTTGAGTAGGCGCTGAAGTATATTAGCAGTATGCGGTATTTGCCGATTCTTTTAGTTGTCGCTGCCATACTCGTAGGGTGCAATAGCGAGCAAAAAGCGGCGTCGAAGCAGCCTGCAGAGACACCGAAGCAGGACAAGTCGATTGATTTGCCGAGCAACCTGCAGTCCTCGACTCTAGGCCTCATCAAGAACCGTCGGCTGGTTCGCGTGGGCGATTCGGCTGAACAAGCGCTTGAGGCTTTCGAAAAACCTGACAAGGCCCGCGCCATGAGCGAGCCTCCTCCTGATTGGCCCAAGGACATCCGGGCAACAGGCTGGGAATCGGACGACCGCGGCCTTGGACTGCTCATGTCGAGCGAGCGAGTCGTAGGCATGCTTTATTCCGAATCAGAAACGACTCCCGAACGAATTGCGGAGATAAAAGGCGATTATACGAGCACATTCGGCACACCGCAAGCGGTTAGCGACAGCACCAACGTGCATTATTCTTTCTGGGAAGACGATGAGAACAGGCTGGTTATTTGCTCAACAAAGAATCACAAAGGAAAGCTCGTTGTCACGGTGGCTTGCGGACTGAAGTCGATCATGGATAAGTTGGGTCTATCGATCAGCGAAGCCAAGAAGGAAAGCGAAACCGCTGAAAGGATTTTGGCGGATTTTAGCGCAAAGTCCCAATAGGCCTGCACAAAACGGCTTCTTTACCCGTATATTAGGTTATCTCGCGAACAAGGAGGTGGTGCCAGCAGAATGAACAATGATAATTGGTACCGAGGAGGTTCCAGGTTTTAGCGGCCGGAACATCTCGGGTTTGCTATGAACCCGGCTTCCTCGGTGGGATAACGAAGGCTTCCGTCATTGGCGGAAGCCTTTAGTTTTGCAACCCGGCAATCGGATACCATTAGGCATGCGTTCCGTGATTGTGATCCCCGCAAGGATGTCGAGCACGCGGTTCCCAGGCAAGCCTCTCTGCGACTTGATGGGAAAGCCCATGGTTCAGTGGGTTTATGAAGCGTGCGTGAGATCGGCTATCTCGGATGAAGTTGTCATTGCAGCTCCCGACCAGGATATCATCGATGCCGCAACCGGTTTTGGGGCGAAAGCAATTCTAACCCGAAACGACCACCCGACAGGGACCGATCGAATTGCAGAAGTAGCCCAGAAACTCGTCGCCGACGTCTACGTGAACGTTCAAGGCGATGAGCCTCTGATCGGAACCGAATCAATAGTTGCTTGTGCCAAGCCGCTTCTCGATGATCCGAGCATTCCAATGGGAAGTGTGTGCTGTGATTGTCCAGAAGACGAAGTGGAGAATCCGGCGGTAGTTAAGGTCGTTTTGGACAAGAACAGGTTCGCTCTCTACTTCTCAAGGCACCCAATCCCCTTTGCCAGGAACCCAAGAATCGCTCCTCTGAAAAAGCACATCGGCATCTATGCCTTTCGAAGGGATGTGCTAATGGAGTTCGCTAGCTGGAAAATGGGTCCGCTGGAAACTGCCGAGAGCCTAGAGCAGCTAAGGTTCCTCGAAAACGGGGTTCGCATTCACATGGCTGACGGAAAAGGCAGCGAAATGGCAGTAGACACGCCAGAACAGGCCGAAAAAGTCCGACAAATCTTAATTCAGCGCCAGTCTAGCCTATAATATGACAACCGCGCAGCGAAGCCGCCGGAGCCTTCTTGCTTGCCGTCCCGCCATTGCTAAACCTTAATGGACTCAACTGTATCTGAACTATACGAAATTCCATCCGGCTGGACCGAACCGGAAGGTTTGCACGAGATGCTGCAAGATGTGCTTGCCCAGCGGCCGGACGCGAACATCAGCAAGATTAGGCACGCCTACTATATTGCTGAGACATCGCACCAGGGGCAAAAGCGCGCATCAGGCGATCCATACATTATCCACCCGCTTAAAGTCGCCGGGCATATCGTCAACCTCAGGCTCGATGACGATTCGATTGTAGCCGCGCTATTGCACGATGTGCTGGAAGACTGCCCGAACGTGCGGCCCGAAGTGATCGGAGAAATATTCGGCGACGATGTTCGGCTGTTGGTCGAAGGTGTTACGAAGTTAAGTTTCCATCCGGCCGAAACGGGATCGCCTAGGCAAAAGGCCGCCGCCGAAACGTGGAGAGCTGGCGAGAGCCTACGAAAGATGCTCTTGGCAATGTCGAAAGACTTGCGCGTGATGGTCATCAAGCTGGCCGACCGCTTGCACAACATGCAAACGTTGGACGCGCTTTCACCCGAGCGTCAGACCCGAATCGCCAACCAGACACTGGATGTCTATGCGCCTCTTGCGGCCAGGCTCGGTATCTGGCAGTTCAAATGGCAGCTAGAGGACCTTTCCTTCAAGATCCTGCATCCGGCTGAGTTTTATAGCATCAGCGAACTGATCGCTAAAAGCCGCAAGGAGAGGGAAGAAGAGTTAAGAGACGCCATCCTTCTGGTAAAGGAGCGGCTTGAGCAGAAGGGATTGAGAGTCGTTGAGGTCCACGGACGGCCGAAGCATATCTATAGCATCTTCAACAAGATGGTCAAGCAAGGCGTGCGGTTTGAAGACATCTATGATCTGCTTGCTATTCGCGTGATCGTAGAGGACGTTTCGGACTGCTATATAGCCTTAGGCGTCGTTCACGACTTGTGGATGCCCGTTCCAGGGCTATTCTACGACTACATCGCCAAGCCAAAGCCGAACGGTTATCAATCGTTGCACACGAAGATCGTTGGTCCTAACGGCGAACCGTTCGAAGTTCAGATTCGCACGAGGAACATGCACCAAGTCGCCGAACACGGCGTTGCAGCGCACTGGACCTACAAAGAAGGCCGCGTATCGATTGACGAGACGTCCAGGATCTCAACCCTTCGCCAAAACCTGGTGGACTGGTCAACCGAATCCAAGACCGGCAGCGAGTTTCTAAGGTCCGTTTCTACGGACCTTTTCAGCGAACAGGTGTTTGTGTTCACGCCTAAAGGCGACGTCCTCGACCTCCCCAAGGACTCAACCCCTGTGGATTTCGCATTCCGCGTGCACACGGAGCTGGGCCTTAGAATGGTCGGAGCGCGCGTGAACGGCGTGATAGTCCCGCTGAACACCAAGCTTCACAACGGGGATGTGATTGAACTGATCACGCGGTCCAACGCTCAGCCGAGTATTGACTGGCTTGAGTATGTAAAGTCGGCCCATGCCAGGAGCAAGCTGCGGCAGCATTTCCGCAGGCTCTCGCGAATTGAAGACGCTTCCAGGGGAAGAGACTTGCTGGAAAAGGAGTTCAAAGCGCTGAAGCTTGAGCCGCGCGATTTCCTTGGTGAAGATAGGCTGACCTCGTTGGCCAAGACGATCGAGGGGTGCGAGAATGCCGTCGATATGCTGGCTAAAATCGGCGCAGGCCTCGTTTCCCTCCAGACAGTAGTAATGAAGCTCCGAGGCGTGACCGCGCCGCCAGCGGAGCCTGAGCAGATACAGACATCGCGCACCAAAGAAGGAAAACTCACCCTTACTGCAAGCGGCCTCGATAACATGATGCTCAAACGGGGCAAATGTTGCGATCCGATTCCAGGCGATGATGTCATGGGCTACGTCACCCGAGGCCGAGGCATCATGATCCACCGCAAGTCTTGCGCCAACGCGGCACATTATCAGACGACCGAGCCTGAAAGGCTCATGTCGCTCGATTGGCCCGCTGACGGAAGCCTATATTCCGTCCCTTTGAAGATCGTTGCGGTTAACCGTCCGGGACTATTGATGGATATCAGCACTATCTTCGGCGAAGCAAAGACGAACGTGTCATCGGCACGCGTTAGAACGCTCACTAACCAGACTGCAGAGATAGAAATGACTATCGATGTAACAGACACGAGCCACCTTGCCCAATTGTTGGTTAAGATAAGCCAGCTCGCCGATGTCATTAGCGCTTTGCGATTGGCAGGAAGAACGGCGGGAAGAGCATAGATGAAGGCTGTTGTTCAGAGAATAAAAAGCGGTCAAGTAGTTGTTGATGGGGAAGTAGTTGGCAAATGCGGCAAAGGCTTTCTGGCGCTCGTGGCGGTACATGTGTCCGATACAGAGGTGGATGCCAAAGTTATCGCCGACCGAATCTGGGGCATGCGGATTTTCAGCGATCCAGAAGGCAAAATGAATCGATCTCTTAAAGAGCTTGCTTCTGATGAACCAATCGGGGTACTGGCCGTGTCAAACTTCACAGTGTACGGCGACACTTCTAGGAATAGAAGGCCTAGCTTTTTTGAGTCGGCGAACTACGACAAAGGCAAAGAATTATTCGATTTGTTTGTCGAGGAACTAGGAAGGTTAGGTTGCAACGTAGAAACCGGTGTGTATGGGGCAGACATGGAAGTGTCCAGCATAATAGACGGTCCCGTGACCGTTTTGGTAGAGGTGCGCGACGGAAAGCCCCAATAGTCTAAAATCTAGCAGAAACAAGGGTAACGATTGACGGTGTCCGACGTTAAACGCATAGACATTGATGAACCGGAGGAAAATGTGAGCCCGCCACAATCCGCGGCCACCGTCGCAACACGTGCCGAATATACGATGAGCCTCGACGATGACAATGCTCTCGTAGAGCGCGCCAGAAGTGGCGACTTCAGTGCATTCGAACGTCTGTTCGAAAGGCACCGCACCATGGTATTTCGCTTTGCTTACCAAATGACTCGTCGGGTCGACGACGCCGAAGACCTTGTGCAGGATGCCTTCTTGCGAGCCTATAACAACCTTCACCGGTACCGTGACGAAGCCCGGTTTACGACATGGCTCCTTCGAATTGTTTCGAATCTAGCAACCGACAGAGCCCGAATGTCCAAACGCCGCAACAATCTTGAGTTGCAAGAAGCCACCGGAGCGCTGGTTTGGATGACGAACAGCTCAGGTGTCGATCCGATCACGAATCTTGAGAAAGACCGCAGGCAAATAGCCGTCGAAAAAGGTTTGGCGGCGTTGCCTGCCCACCATCGCACGGTCATTATCCTTCGCGATATCGAAGAACGCGAATACCAAGAAATAGCGGCTATTCTTGGCTGCACGGTCGGCGGAGCCAAACTCCGCGTTTTGCGCGCTCGTCGAGCGTTACGCGACCGAGTAGCCCCCTTGATTGGAGAAGAACTTCAATGAAACGCAAACGCCAGGAATCGATTATCAACCTCGCATTCAACGAGTTTAAGAACGAGACCCAGAAGAAGGTTCTTGAAGCCAACCCTCTAGATAAAGAAGGTCAAAAGGAATACGAGTTCGTCTCGTCCATTCGAGAGAGCCTAAAACAGTCGGCGCAGTCTACGCCGGAATGCCAGATGTCCGTCGACCGCATTCGCGATGCGATTCTAAACCAGAACATCCGCGAGACGAGGAATCCGGCAACATTCTGGTCATGGGCATCCGTCGGGGTGGCCGCATGCGCCTTTCTATTTGTGCTTAACAACAACCGCTTTATGCCGGCAGAACCTCGATTGGTTACGAATATCTCCAAACCGTCCATTATCGAAGATAATAACCCGCTCGTTAACCGGCCTTTGAACAATAGCGTAGCCTCGATGTTCGAGCCGCATGAGCGCACAGAAATCAAAGAGATTCCCGTTGCAGCTGCCGCCAAGCCATTGAACAAAAGAGCTGCAGAACCAAGCCATCGGGAATGGGCAGACATTAACACAACCATTGCCAATCGAGCAGCAGAAACCTTATCAACCATAGCGTCTCGAAGCGACGCTATGAGAAACAGCCACACAGGAACGTCTTTAGCTGCTTTTGGTGGCACTGATAACAAACATGAATTAAAAGCTCCAGAGCCGGCATCCGAGCCGATCATCCTCATCAATGCCGACACCGACAATGACACCGGAGCGCAAGTCGCCACGGAGGTAGATTCAGTTGAGAATGTTCACATCGGCGGCTAGCTTCCTAATCCTTGCATTTGCGCCAGCTCTGTCTCAGGAAAAACACCTTAGCCCTTCAGAAAAGGCTATACAGGAGCAAGTGCAGGCATCGATTGCCGTTCTTACTAAGAACGCAAAACCTCAAGGGATGGCGGTTCTGATCGACAGCCGGGGCCTATTCCTTGCGCATCGCCTATCGATCAAATCGAACACGATGGTCGGATCGATGCCGAACGGCAGATCCTTCACCCTCAAACTGATTCAACAAGACGATCCTTCGCAGATGGTTCTTTTGAAGGCCAACGAATGGAGAACGAGCTATGGCGCGCCAGTAAAATTGGTTTCTCGGACCTGTAAACCCGGTGAGAAAATCGTGGCCTTTATGGCAACCGGAATGGCAAGGGCGGAATTCACGAACTCGAATCTTTTCGGCATCATCAGCGACAATCGCCGCCTCGTTCCGCTGAGCGAGATAAGGCTAGAAGCTCCTGTCGACCAAATTGGCGGCGCAGCAGTTTTCAATATGGACGGCGACCTCATCGGCATCATAGGAGCGGCGCTCAAGCAGCAAGAGCAATACAACACCAGTTCGCAGCAGCGCGCCAACCTCGTGCAGGATAGCAATACAGGCGGAAGCGCATTCAAATCTGGTGGTGGACGCGCCGGCACAATAGGTGGAGGTATGGCCGGACCAAGCAAGATCACCAATTTTGCTCAGCAGTTCGGGCCAACATCATTAACGATCGCCTACGTTGCAGGACAGAGCATGTTGTCTCGCGTTGTCCACGGGTTCACCTCGCCAAATAACGAAGTCGAGCACCCGACAATCGGCATATACTGTCGAGACTCTGTTCGCGGCGGTGCGCTCATCGACAATGTGATTCCCAACTCGCCTGCCGAGAAAGCTGGCATCAAAGTAGGAGACATCATCTTCGAGCTTGCAGGTGCGCCGATTCGAAACCAGCTTGACTTTGCGAAGGTGATGATCAATCAAACAGTCGGCCAGAAGATCGTGGTCAAGGTGATCCGGAACAAAGACCTGTTGAACCTTAACGTTGCGATAGGGAAGTAGGTTCTGCAGGCGCAAAGTCGCGAACCTCCCATTTCACCGATCTCGATCCGTTGTACTCGTCAACCATTGCTCGAAACACGACGTCAACGGCTTGGTTCCTGTCCCAACTCGCCATCGCTTCGCCGCCTGAGAACATCACGCCGTTGCATGTTCCACTGCTGTGGCGGATCACGAGACGGACAATTGACGGGTTTCTCGTTGGCAAGACCTGGGCAAACTGCATGTTTCTTGCCAAGAAGACAGGCTCCGGATTGCCTACTCCAAACGGTTCAAGCATCGAAAGCGACTCGGCCATCGCCATAGTGACGAAACTCGGGTCGACTTCTGCGTCGATCTTGATTTGCGGCATAAAATCGTCTTCTGTCAAGAAGCCGCCGGCGTAGTCATGCAAGGCGTTATTGAGTTCGTTGATTGCGCCAATATCAGCGCTAAATCCCGCTGCCATGGCGTGTCCTCCACCAGATACAAGTCCCTCATGGTTGCGTAATGCGTCTGCAAGATTGAATCCAGGAATCGACCTCGCTGACCCCTTGATCGTGCCAGACTTCGGATCGATTGATGCGACGAAGCAAGGTCTTCTGAAGAACTCGACCAGTTTGCCGGCCACGATGCCGATCACCCCGGTATGCCAGTTCTCGTTGGCAATAACAATGACATTCTTCTCGGCCTTGCCTTCTGCGAGCACTTTTTGAACGGCCTCTTGGTAGATTCGCTCTTGCTCTGCCTTGCGTTCGTTGTTAATGCCGTCGATCTCCTGCGCCATCTCTCGTGCCTTCTCAGGATCGCTTTCCAGCAAAAGGTCTAGGGAAATTGCCGCGTCGTCAAGGCGTCCGGCAGCGTTAAGCCTTGGACCGATGCCGAACCCGACATGATAGGCCTTTATCGGCTTTGAACCACCAGGCTCGATGCCGGCAACTCTCATCAGCTCGATCAACCCAACTTTCTTGGTCTTGGCTAATTGCTCCAAGCCGAACTTGGCGATGATGCGATTTTCATCGATGAGAGGCATGACGTCGGCGATGGTGCCGAGGGCCGCAAGATCAAGAAAAGCGCGATAATAGTGCGTAGGGTTGTGTCCCAGTTCGCGAGTGAGGCCTTCGCATAGCTTGAAGACGACGCCAGCTCCGCTCAGTTCGTCGAAAGGATACGCGGAATCTGGCCGGTGCGGATTGACAACTGCAGCCGCATTCGGAATCTCGCTGCCGACGGTGTGGTGGTCAGTGACAACAACAACCATCCCTGCTTCGTTGGCTTGGTTAACCTGGCCATGAGCGCTGATGCCGCAGTCGCAGGTTAGGAACAGCTTCGCGCCGACTGCTCTGGCAGACTCGACTGCGCTCTCATGAATGCCGTAGCCTTCCTTCATCCGGTGAGGCACGTGGGTAATCACTTTGCAGCCGATGCTCTTCAAGAACCTAGTTAACAATGACGCGCTTGTGACGCCGTCAACGTCGTAGTCGCCATGGATGAAGATCGTATCGCCTTTCTCTTTGGCGTTAAGGATCGCCCTAACAGCCTTATCATAGTCCGGTAATAGGCTCGGATCATGAAGATCTGACAGTTCTGGCTTCAAGAACGCTTCTGCTGTCTCAGGGGAGTCGAGGCCGCGCTGGGCAAGGATCTGAGCCGTGACCAATGGTATGGCCAGTTCTTTAGAAAGGGATTGTGCGGCTTGGAGGTCGTTTGGCGCGACAACCCAGCGCTTGCGAATGGGAATAGCCGGAACTGGCTGCATATATGGAATTATGGCTTAGACAGTCCCGGCAAAGGGCAGTCAGACTAGAGTTTCTCGACCTGCGAGAACTCGAGTTCGACGGGCGTATCGCGCCCAAAGATACTTATGAGGACTTTGAGCTTTTCCTTTTCCGTATTGACTTCCTCGATTTTTCCAGAGAAATCGCTGAAAGGACCTTCGACAACGCGGATCGCATCGCCTTTGCTCCAGGCGACTTTCGGAGCCGTCTGGCTGGTCTCGAGGTTCTGCATGATCCTCTTGACTTCGTATTCCTCAAGTGGGACAGGTTTATTGCCGCTTTGGACAAACCCCGTGACGCCGCTTGTCGATTTAACGAGCTTATAGGTGTCGTCGGTCAGAGTCATCTGAACGAGGATGTAGCCGGGAAAGACTTTTTTGTCAACGATAACGCGTTTGCCGGAGCGTGTGGTTAGTTCTTGCTCCGTCGGGATGAGGACTTGGTAAATGTCGCTGTCCCAATAACCCTCGACCTGTGCGCGGCGGGTCAATACATCTTTGACTTTGTTCTCGTGGCCGGCAATCGTATGAACGGCATACCATGACTTAGGCATATCTGTTTAGAACCCTTTGAACTCGGTGTTCTCAAGAACGCTGACCGAGAAATCGAAAAAGTAGTTGAGACCCATTAGAATCAGGATGACCAGGCCGCATACGGTTAGCACGACGCCGGTTAAACGGGTTGTCTCTTCCTTGGTCGGCCAGTTGACCTTCTTGATTTCGCGCTTAACTTCAGCAAAAAATCCTTTGGTTCCGCGTTTGGACTTGGGCAACGCAATTGTCGCCGGAGTTTCTGGCATTTTCGACATATTCATACACTAACTCTATCGCTGTTCTTAGTGGGAGTGCAGATAATATACCTCGAACAGGCATACTGTCTAGGCGGCATTCCCAATTTCAGAGCGCAACTTACTTGCGGATTTCGATGATTTGGTACTTCTTCGCGCCTTCAGGTGCCACAAATTCTGCGATTTCACCAGCCGCATGTCCATAGAGAGCAGTGCCCATCGGCGACTCGTTGCTGATTAAATCCTTATCGGGGTCGGCTTCGATGCTCGACACAATGCGAACTTCGAACTCGTCGTCAAAGGACATGTCTTTGACTTTGACGAAACAGCCGGTTCCAACCCTTTCCGTTGAGACTTTTTCGACGTTCAAGACCTGAGCGTTGCCGAAGATCGACTTCAACTCTGAAATTCTTGTCTCAACCATCGCCTGTTCAAACTTGACCTCGTCGAGTTCGCTGTTGTCCTCGCTGAACTCGCCATGCTGCAACGACTCGCGGATGCGGTCGGCAATTTCTGGACGTTTAACCAAGGTTAGGTGCTCAAGCTCTTGCTGAAGGGCCCGATATCCTTCCGGCGTAAGCCAGAGGATCGAGGATGACGGTGAAAAGATATCGGTTTCGCTCATTTGGTTTCTCTGATCGTTGCGACTGATCTGCGCATTATAGCTGGAATCCGACCGAAAATGGTCTTTTAATGTTAACGTTCGAATTCGCGAAAAGGTTGCTAGAGTTTTGATCGGTCTGTGGACGCACGTTCCACAGCTAAATGTTCGTTTCCATCATTGTTTGGGCAAAGAGTCGGGTAGATTCTCCTTGTGCATCGATTCATCGCGGCTTGCATCGTTCTGCTATTCGGAGTTGCGGCTTTTGCGCAACAAGCGCCTTCTCAGCCAAGCGTGTTCATCACGACGAAAGCAGACGTTATTATATCAGTATCCAAGCACAGCACTGGGGCCGACATTGTCGAAGTCTCGCTTGTCAAGCGGAACTATCCATCGAAGCTTCTAAATGAGCAGATATTGAAGCTTGGCCAGTACTTAGGATCCAACGTTCGCGGCCTGCAGATCTACCTGTACCAGATGGATCCGAAGGACAGCAAGCTTGACGTGCTAAAAGCGAAGTTTGCAGTGAGCGGCATTATAGATAGAGAGAACCAGACCATTCGGATTGAACCAATTTTGAGGGCCTTTGCAGGCGCGCCAGATCCCTACAACATCAAAGGCATCTCCCTGATGCTCGACGGGGAAGCCCCAGTTAAGAATCGAACGATTTCTAAACTCAACACGTCGAGTGTTAGGGCTGAAGCTATCTTTACGGACAAAATGCCAGCAGGAATCGAATACCGTTTCGAGCTGTTGGAGCAAGATCCAAACAAGATAACGTTTCCAGACAAGCACGAGGAGCCTGAGAAGCTTGTTAAAGCGCCAGGCGGAAGCAAGAAAGGGCTTATCATCGGCCTGTTCGTCGCAGCGGCAGTTGCTCTAGGCGCTTTGGTATACTTCTCGGTGCTGCGATCTGGTACGCAACCACGCTCAAAACCCAAACGTTAACGGAGATTCTGAACTACATGCGAGACGCTTCTACTATTACAATCAAAGAACTCATCGAAATCGGTTTCCACGAAAGGGCATCTGACGTCTTCGTCAAGGCTGACCAGAAGCCTATGTTCAGGATCCACAGTATTGTGCAGCCGGTAACTGGCGATTTCCCCATCCTAACCGCCGTAGATACTGAACGGATGATCAAAGAGCTCATGACGCCGAAGCAGACTGCCTATTTCGAAGACCACAAAGAGCTTGACATGGCGTTCTCTGTTGGCAAAAAGTGCCGCGTTCGCGCCAACATCCACATGCAGAAGGGAAGCTTCGGCATTGTTTGCCGAATTATCCCGCTTACGATTCTGACAATTGAGGAATTGGGGCTCCCTCCGGTCTTGAACGAGCTGACTAAGCACCGGCAAGGCGTCGTGCTTGTCACAGGTCCTACGGGTTGCGGCAAGACGACCTCGCTGGCTGCGATGCTGGACGTTATCAACGAGACGAGACCTTGCCATATCGTTACTGTTGAAGACCCGCTTGAGTTTATTCACCCCGACAAGAAGGCTTATGTAACCCAGCGCGAAGTCGGCATCGACACCGCGGACTTTGAGCCGGCCTTGAGAGCCGTTGTTCGTGAAGCGCCAGACGTCATTCTCATTGGAGAAATGCGCGACGTCAAAACGATGAACGTTGCCATGCAGGCCGGTGAAACGGGCCACTTGGTTTTCTCCACGGTTCACACCTCCAGTGCCTATGAGACGATGGACCGTATCGTCAACATGTTCCCGCCGCATGAGAAGAACCACCTTTGCTTGCGCTTGGCGAACTCGTTGCGCGCCATCGTTGCCCAGAAGCTTGTACCTCGCGCAGACGGACAGGGACGCGTTGCTGCCAATGAAATCCTAATCTGCACGCCGACGGTCAGTAAGCTTATCGAAGACGGCCACTTCAGCGACTTGTATCACGCAATGAACGAAGGCGCGTTCTGGGGCATGCAAACGATGAACCAAAGCCTAGTTCGATACGTAAAGGCGGGCATAATAACAGAAGAGACTGCGCTTAACTATGCTGGCATCGCTTCGGAGCTCCGCCAGTTGTTGAGACGCTAAACTAGAGAAGCACATATGCCAAGTTCTATAGACGCTCTGTTGCACGACCTTGTAGCCAGAGAAGCTAGCGACCTTCACATCAAGGCGGGCCAGCCGTCGATCATGCGCGTTCGCGGCGAACTAGAAAGAGTCGGTTCGCCGCTGACCGAAGCGGAGACCTCTGAGCTTCTTTTGAGCATCTTGAATGACGAGCGCAGACACCGGCTCTACTCATTCAAGGAAGTCGACTTGTCGTACTATGTTCCGAACCTGGCTCGGTTCCGCGTCAATATGTTCTGGCAAAGGGGAAAGATCGGAGCCGTCTTCAGAGTCATCCCCTATAAGATTCGAACAATTGATGAACTGTTCTTGCCGGAAGTGACAAAACGCCTGTCGTTGCTTCCGCGCGGCCTAATCTTGGTTACCGGTCCGACCGGATCTGGCAAGTCTACGACCCTTGCCGCGATGATTAACCATATCAACATGAACAAACGGGCTCACATCCTGACGATTGAGGACCCGATTGAGTATGTTCACTCGGACCGGACCAGCATCATCAACCAAAGAGAGCTGTCTACCGACACGATCTCGTTTGCTGGCGCGCTCAAACATGTCATGCGCCAGAATCCAGACATCATTCTTGTTGGAGAAATGCGCGACCTAGAAACGATCCAGCTCGCGATCACTGCCGCAGAAACGGGCCACTTGGTTCTATCGACGCTTCACACGGTTGATGCCGCTCAAACGATCGACCGTATCGTTGACGTGTTCCCCCCAGAGCAGCAAGCTCAGATCCGCACACAGATGGCGGTTACCGTTCAGGCGGTTATCTCGCAGTGTTTGATTCCAAGAAGCGACAGCGAAGAGCGCATTGCGGCCTTTGAGATCATGGTTGCCACTCCGGCCATTCGAACCCTGATTCGAGACGGCAAGACCCACCAGCTATACAAAGACATTCAGACAGGCGCCGATCTGGGCATGCAGACGCTAGATGGAGCTCTCCTAAGACTGCTAAGGGAGAAAAAGATCGACTACGAGCATGCTCTAGCGAAGACCTCGAATCCTGGCGACTTCCAAAAGCGCGCCATCAACGCTGGACTCGTGGAGGTGGCCGATGCAAAGCATTGATACCTTCCTTAGGCGCTGTGTCGACATGAGGGGTTCCGACCTTCACTTCAAAGCAGATACAGGCAAGGCGTATGTGCGTGTTGACGGCGACTTAATTGAGCTTACAGATATTCCTTCGTTTGATGCTGACGAGTTCCAGAACGCCTTTTTCGATATTCTTAGGCGCGACCAAATCGCTCATTTCGAAGAAGAGCTTGAGCTTGACTTTGCATACGAGATCAAGGGCGTCTCTCGTTTCCGCGGCAACGCCTATCAGCAAAGAGGCGTGGTTCAAGGCGCATTTCGAGTCATTCCCTACGAGATCCAATCGATGGAGGAGCTGAACCTGCCGGCTGCCACCTATGAGTTTATTCAAAGGCCGCGCGGCTTGGTCCTCGTTACTGGACCAGCAGGCTCAGGAAAGTCGACAACGCAGGCTGCGATGATCGACAGGGTCAATAACACGAAGGCCGCGCACATTGTCACGGTTGAAGACCCGATTGAATTTGTTCACGACGACAAGATGAGCCTAGTGAACCAGCGCGAACTTGGAGCCGATACGATCAGCTTCTATAACGCGCTAAAGTACGTCCTGCGCCAAGACCCTGACGTCATCCTTGTTGGCGAAATGCGCGATCTCGAAACGATCCACCTGGCGATTACCGCTGCAGAAACAGGCCAGCTTGTTATAGGCACGTTGCACACGGTCGATACGGTCCAAACCGTAGACCGTATTGTCGACGTGTTCCCAATGCACCAGCAGCAGCAGATCAGGATGCAACTTTCTGTTAACCTAGTCGGTGTAGTGTCGCAGACGCTCGTTAAAAGGTCTGACGGTCGAGGACGAATCGCGGCTTTTGAAACGCTGGTAGCGACAGGCGCTATTCGAAATCTGATTCGCGAGAACAAGACATACCAAATCGCATCGATGATTCAAACCGGCGCTCGAGCCAAGATGCAGACCCTTGACCAGAGCCTAGCAGGGCTAGTCGAGCGCGGATTGGCGACTTTCGAAGAAGCGCGGAGCAAAGCAAAAGATCCTTACGAGTTCGAACGGCTTGTGCAACTGACCCAAGAGGGGAAGAATGATCAGCCTCCAGGTTCAGGCCACAGTTCGTCCAATCCGACTCAACCGAAAGCTCCTCCAGCATCTGGCGTTCGCGGCCAGCCTAACCGTCCGCAGTTCAAGAGGGAATAGAACGGTTGCGGATCGATCAAGCCTTGTTCCAAGAAAACGAGCGAACTGCACCGTCTGATGCAGATCGTAAGTATTGCGATATTGGCCCCCTTCAATGCGAGTTCGGCGGCACCCTTGATGCTGTAACCATCGCTTACGAGACCTGGGGGGCGCTTAACGACCGGAAAGATAACGCAATTCTCATTTGCCATGCCCTGTCAGGCGACTCGCACGCCATCGGATGGTGGGACCGGATGGTTGGAGAAGGCAAGCCGATCGATACAACGAAATACTTCGTTATTGGTTCAAACTGTCTCGGCGGCTGCCAAGGAACAACCGGCCCAGCTTCTTTTGCCCCTGACGGTAGCCGTTATGGGGCTCGGTTCCCGATCGTCACCGTTGGCGACATGGTTGAGGCGCAATCCAAACTGGTCTCCGCGCTTGGCATCGGCTGCCTTCATGCCGTCGCGGGCGGAAGCATGGGCGGAATGCAAGCGCTCGAATGGACGCTCAGATTTCCGGAACGCGTTAAAAAGGCGTTCATTACGGCGTCTTGCGCGGCGCACAGCGCCATGCAAATCGGTTTCAATGAAGTCTCTCGTCAAGCAGTCATGAGAGATCCGAAGTGGAACGGCGGCGACTATGATCCTGCGGATCCGCCCGCTGACGGTTTGAGCGTCGCTCGGATGGTCGGCCACCTAACTTACTTGAGCGAAGCGAGCTTCGACATGAAGTTTGCCAGACGGTACCAAGGCAAAGACATAGCTGAAGGCAAACTCGGAATCGAGTTCGAAGTGGAAAGCTACCTCTCTCATCAAGGAGATAAGTTTCCTAAACGCTTCGATGCCAACTCGCTGCTCTATCTGACCCGTGCCATCGATTACTTCGACCGGCTTGATAGTTGGCAAACAAACTGCAAGTACCTGTTCACTAGCTTTAGGAGCGATTGGATCTATCCGTCCTGGCAAAGCGAGCAGCTTAACAGCTTGGCAACCCGGGCCAGAACACAAAGCAGATGGGTCGACATCGACCTGCCTTTCGGACACGATTCTTTCCTGCTAGACGGCGAGAATCAAGGCGATATCGCAAGGGCCTTTCTAGAACCCTAGTAAATAGAAAATTGCCGATGTTACACCAAAATCAGGCTACCTGGACAAAAAGGGAGGCTGTCTCGCTCGTTATGACGTATCATGAAAAGTGATTTTACGGTAAATTGCAACCGTTAACCTTAAAATGCCGATGAACTACGATAAAACCGTACTCCTGGTCGAAGACAATGTGGACGACGAACGCTTGACTCTTCGTGCACTCAAAAAGAACAACATCATGAACGAAGTTGTCGTCGCATGTGACGGCGAAGAAGCGCTTGATTTCTTGTTCGGCAGAAACAAGTACTCCGGCAGAGATACCAGCCAAACCCCTGCAGTCATCATTTTGGACCTTAAATTACCAAAACTCAGCGGACTTGAAGTCTTGAAGGAAATACGCGATAGCGAAGAAACGATGCTTCTTCCTGTCGTCGTGTTGACGTCGACTGATGACGATGAACAGGTCAAAGAAAGTGCAAGACTTGGGGCTAACAGCTTTATCAAAAAGCCGGTTGATTCTGGCGAATATTCGGAAATGATCTTACAATTAGGCATGTATTGGCTATTGCTCAACTACACGCCTCCAGCTCAAAAGACAAGTTAATTGAGCCAAACCCCTTGCATCTTAGATGCTGAAGGTGACATACTATTGTCTCACGCGCGGGTGTAGCTCAGCGGTTTAGAGCGCCGGCCTGTCACGCCGGAGGCCGCGGGTTCAAATCCCGTCATCCGCGCCATCTTCTATATAAGACCCTCGGTTGCCGCTGTAGCTCAGTTGGTAGAGCAAAGGACTGAAAATCCTTGGGTCGCCGGTTCAAATCCGGCTGGCGGCACCATCTTATTCTTTTCATTTATTTAGGCAGTACGACGTCTCCCGTCGTCTTTTCGAGCAATCCTACTTCGGTTATCTCAGTGATGGTTGCAGGCGAGGTAGACCAGTCCAAGCGACCGAAGAACAACCGGAACTTGCCGTTATGCCATCGGAAGTAGCAGACAAGCCAACAGATCGGTCCTTTGGCAACAACCTCAATACTCACCGGAATAGGGCGTTTCTCAATCCAATCTCCAGGTCCATACGGCGCTTTATGCTTGTACTCGAAACTAAATGAAACGGCTTCCTCGCAGTTGAAGCTCAGCGGATCATCGGAAAAGATGTATACAGCTCTGAAGTCTCCGTCGATATCGTCGCAATGGTAGTAATCGTTCAACCATAGAACCCATTTACTGCCCACGCGATGAACCGAGCACGATTCAGCACCCGGACGTTCAGGATTGTGCATGACAACCGGCAGGTGCTCCCAACAGGCCAAATCCTTCGACTTCATGGCGCAAATGCCCTCATCGGACGTGTAATAGCAATAAGCGTCGTCGTCAACGATATGCACGAATGGATCTCGACCGATAGCGCCTTTCACCGTGCCGATAGGATGCTTGATCCATGTTTCCAGGTCAAATGAGGTAGCAATGGCGATGTTGCCAGATACTCCGCGGCCGGCGGCCATATAGAACATGTAGAAAAGCTTGTCATGCTTGATGACGAACGGAGCCCAAACGTGTGCGTTGTCCCAAGGGGAATCGCCGACAGCAAGCGGCATTCGATGCCTTACCCAATGCTGAAGATCAATTGTACTGGCGTGCCCAAAGGAAATCTCGTTGCCGGATTCCACGCAGCGCTCTTCCGGCCTTCCGTCGATATGGAACAGATGAAGCCGTCCCCCATGCCAGATAACGCCGAAGTCCTTGACATATCCTCCAGGCGGAGCATAGCCGACCTCCAGGAACGATTCAACAGGGAAGTAGAAAGGGCTCGTTGGTATCCCAAATTGCTTTGCGAGAGCCTCCCGCTCTAGGTCCGTGTCTCTTGTGCTCATTTGAGTATTCTAGAAGGTGATCCCCAGTTCGCACAATAGGGGTTACACGTTTTTAACAATATGAGTTTTCGCGCACCTATAGACCATTCTAAAGGACGGCCTGAGCCAGTCCTTGCCCTTGACCGCATTCGCGAGGTCGAGAACAACGAGCCGCTTGTCGATATTCGGGAAGTCGCTCCAAAGATTCACATCTTGCGGCCGCAGGTTATTCCTTGGTGCCGAGAGAAAGTAGCCTTGATGCTTCGCGAGGCCTCAGACAAGCTGCCCGCTGGATACCGGTTCGGAATAATCGAGGCGTGGCGGCCGATCTTACGCCAGAAGCGTATCTTCGATTTTGTTTATAAATCGGCCCAAGAGGCATACCCCGATCGATCTCCAGGCAGCCTCAAACGAACAACATGCCGCTTCGTAGCTCCAGTCGATCATCCTGCGCCTCCAGGCCACTCGACAGGAGCTGCGATTGATGTCAACTTGCTCACCGACAGCTTCGAGCCCGTTGATGTGTCTTCGCCGTATACTCACTTCAAAGCAAGTGCAACTTACACCCTTGGACTCGCGCCTGAAGCCCATAAGCATCGCATGATGATTGTTGAAACCATGCTCGAAGTCGGCTTTTCCAACTGTCGAGACGAATGGTGGCACTACAGCTACGGCGATGCAGGCTGGGCCGTGCGAATGGACGAGAAGGCGTGCTTTTACGGCCTTATTGAACTAGACCAAGAACTCTACGAAGAGCAAGAGAAACTGTGGCTGGAAGCCTTCAAGGACCGAAAGAATCCGTTTCTTGAAGGCAACTAACCCTTGAGCTTGTCTAGCTTCAGCGGCGAGAACTGAATGGCATCTGGCATCATGCTCCCGCGGGGCGTAAACTTGCCCGGATAAAGAAGAATCGCATCAACTGACAGTTCGATTCCTTCAAAAGGCTTAACCTCGATAGAAAGCTGTGAGGTCCTATCCGCGAACCTTGTTGTGCCAAGGCGATACCAAGCATAGCCTGACGAGTAGAATCCAGCAGGCGGCTCCTCTATCGTCAACACTTGATCGCCGACTCGAACCTGAACTAAGTCCCGCTGGTTGTCAGGGATCTTGGCGGCGATCCAGACATCAAGGTCAATCCCAGGTTCAGCCTTGACGCTATAGGTCGCTTGCCAAAGGTCGCGACTGGCTACGATCGGAGCTTGCAAGTAAAGGCTTTCTCCCCCGCTGCAGCCAGAGACCTTTATTGAGTCAGAGAAGGTCGTTTCCTTTGCTCTCTCTGCCTCAATCCAGGTGAACTTTGCCATTTTCTGGTTCATTTGCCCAAGCTGTTTACGAAGCATCGCGAATGATCCGCCGGGGTTTCGCTTGAACCCGTTCAGGTTATCCTTAAAGAAGAACCGCTCTTCTGTTGAATCCTTCATTTGTTGCTCAGATAGTTTAAGGAGTTCGTCAAAGTGAAGGACAGTCTCTGAATAAGCAGGCTCAGGCACGGGAATCTCATCGACGCCTTCGACAGTCATCGGAAAGTCGCCGATCGTTAGTTCGACGCCGTCCTTCATTACCTTCGATTTAGGATCAGAGCCATCGATCGTCTCAAAAACGGCCATCTTGGGATTCATCATCGTAAGCTTGCAACGAATAGCCCCGATTCTCGACCAAATGACGAACTTAGGTCCGCTCTTGTCTTGATAGCGATATGCGGAGAAGAGAGTTCCTAAGTCGATGCGGTTGCCATCCAAAGGTGTCGGGAACCACCACTTCCCATTCGGCAACCTCTGAGGGGCGGCTGGATTCATGGCATTTTCTGGGTAATAAACCGCAGCAACCTTCGTGTTACTCACGATCGCATCGTCTGGCGAAGAAGCCAGATAATCGGCAACCTCTTTGATGCCTGCGTCAGTCGTCGGTTTGGCGAACCAGCCTTTATATCCCATCGAAAGCAACTCGTCAACTGTTTGGCCGAAACCAACAGGCTTGTCAAAACTGAGATCGGAGCAGATAAGCCAGGGCCGCGTCGTCGACCGGCATACGAGGCTCGCTGGCCGCGAAGCGTTATCTACGACGCCGCTGAACGTTGAGCCTGAGATGTTGGCGGAGATTCCAGCCAGCTTAACATCAGATTCGCTATAGAAGCCGTTCCATCCGGTCCAGTCCTGAACAATCGGCACATCGACTACTTTCTTGATAGCCGCGATAAGGTTTCGGTACCTTCTCAAAGACGTCTGGGTTTTGATAAGGTTAATATCTCTCCAGATCAACGACTTCTTGCTGTCGCATGAATAGAACTTGTTTGTCTCAGGATCCCAGAGCTGAGGTACGCCGCGCGATCCTGACCACAGGGGGACAAGTCTGGCCAACTGGTCGAAGGATTCGAGGTCTGAAGGAGAAACCGCCCAGACTCGATAAGCCATATCCAGGTTCTTGTACTCATTGACAAGGTAATTCTTGAGTTCTAATCGGAAGAATTTGCTGATCGGCACAAACTGCGATGCCCCTTGCTTTTGGCCCATCAACTGGCCGATGGGGTTGACGATACCCCTGAAACCCGGTCCGAAAGATGACTTTCTTAATGAGGTCAGTAATCGGTCGCGTTGAGAGTCGAACTCGTCCCAGTAGTCCACATCGGCAGCTGACGGCAAGGTGGGATATACGAGAAGAACGTGATCGAGGCCGTTCGATGGACTGGGATCATAACGGAAAATGCCGTCGTCGATCTTGACAACTTTACTTTCAACGATAGCGGAATCGCGTTTGGATGCAAGGACAACGAGTGCCGAACGAGCGCCAGGAATGGCAAATTCGACATGGGTCTCTTTATCGATTCCGTCAACGCGATATCCCTGAGGTTCAATACCAATGCCAACGCTTGTCGGTGCAAGGGCGTTAAACCGCAGCATGTAGCGGATACCTAGGCGATCGGCTTCACGGACGGCTTCGTCTGGAATCGATGCGCCGTCAATCTCAAACATCAGGTCTTTGAAGCCTTTCTTTGCGGCATTGGCAACAGCGTCCGCTTGTGCGGGCACTCTAAGTCCTTTTGGAACCCATGGAGCACCATTCCATACAAGCGTCCCGCCATCGTTAATTGACCAGGCGGCCGGCTGGCCTGAAGCGGGCTTGTATACTCCGTCTATCGCCGATGAGAAGGAAGCCGCTAGGAAGACTCCAACAAAAAACCAAATGCGCACAAAGGAGAGACTACCCAATAATGGATTGAAGGCTTTTGAGGGTCCGGCCATAGTGGTTAGACGTTTGCATGCAGCGCTTGAGTTCGCAAGATGCAATCGACCTGAGGTAGCATCATCGTGTGAGCAAAGTCCCCAAAACCCTCGAAACGTTGTGCATCAACACTATTCGCGGCCTCTCCATTGACGGCGTTCAAGCTGCGAACAGCGGACACCCTGGATTGCCCCTCGGCGCTGCAGCGATGGCCTATACCATCTGGACAAAGCACCTGAAGCACGATCCGAGCGATCCGAAATGGTTCAACAGGGACAGATTCATCCTTTCTGCAGGCCATGGTTCGATGCTCCTCTATTCCTTGCTTCACTTGACAGGCTACGACTTGACCATCGAAGATTTGAGGAACTTTAGGCAGTGGAGCAGCAAAACTCCGGGCCACCCAGAAAATACGATTACACCTGGCGTCGAGATGGCAACCGGACCGCTTGGTCAAGGCATTTCGACTGCGGTCGGAATAGCGCTGGCTGAACGATTCCTGGCCGCGAAGTACAACAAGAAGGACCTGTCTGTTGTCGACCACTATACTTATGGGATTTGCTCAGACGGCGACCTGATGGAAGGCGTGTCGAACGAAGCGTGCTCATTGGCCGGCCATCTAGGCCTTGGCAAGCTCATCTTCCTTTACGATGACAACAAGATCACGATTGACGGAGGGACCGACAGAGCATTTACAGAAGATGTCGAGGCACGGCTGGTTGCACAAGGCTGGCATACCCAGAGAGTCGACGGCAACGATGTAGACGCCATCGACGCGGCCATCGAGGTTGCAAAGGCCGAAACAGCCAAACCCAGCCTCATTTTCTGCCGGACAACCATTGGATACGGAAGTCCGAACAAGGCGGGAACGTCTAAGGTCCACGGTGCACCGCTTGGCGAAGAGGAACTGAAACTCACAAAGAAGAACTTGGGCCTTCCTGAGAATGAGTCTTTTTATGTTAACAGCGAAGCAGAGAAAGTCTTCCGGTCCGCAGTTAAAGCAGGCGCAGACAACAACAAAGCGTGGAATGACCTGTTTGCCGAGTACCAAAAAGCGTACCCCGAGGAAGCGGCTGAACTAACTCTCGCCATATCGGGCGAGATGCCTGCAGGCTTGTGGTCCGGATGCCCGACATTCCCAGAGAAGATCGCCTCGCGAAGTGCGAGCGGCAAGGTGTTGAATGCGATTGCGGCCAAGCTTCCGACACTATTAGGCGGAACGGCAGACCTTGCCGAAAGCAACATGACCGACATGCATGGGCTGGGCCTTCAAAGCAAGGATGAACCGACCGGCCGCAACATCGCTTACGGAATTCGCGAACATGCCATGGGCGCGATCATGAACGGCATAAACATTCATGGCGGATGCCGATCGTTTGGCGGCACATTCATGGTCTTTAGCGACTATTGCCGGCCAGCGGTCCGTCTCGCTGCTCTGATGCATCAGCCGACCGTTTTTGTTTTCACGCACGATTCAATCGGTCTTGGCGAAGACGGCCCCACTCACCAGCCAATAGAGCACCTCGTTTCGATGCGCGCCATTCCAAACCTGAACGTGATGCGCCCCGCAGATGGCAACGAAACGGCAGCATGCTGGAAGATCGCTTTAGACAGCAAGGGCACGCCTAGCGTGTTGGCCCTTTCGCGCCAAGCGCTGGCATCCCTCACTTCCGATGACATAGAGAAGCATCCTGCAGGCAAGGGAGCTTACATTCTCTCCGACGCCGACAGCGGCGCCCCAAGGCTAGTGATCATCGCAACAGGAAGCGAAGTTGAACCAGCGCTTGTAGCTAAGAAGCTGCTTGAGCAAGAGGGAATAGCTACTCGGGTCGTCAACATGCCGAGCACATTCCTCTTCGAAAGCCAGAGTAAAGGTTATCAGAGCCATGTTCTACCGCGTAATGTGCCGACAGTCTCAGTAGAGGCAGGATCAACCTTGGGCTGGGCGAAATATGCTGGCGCAAGTGTCGGCATCGACCATTTTGGCGCCTCAGCTCCTGCCGGCACCTTGATGAAAGAGTTCGGCTTCACTGCAGAAAACATAGCGAAGGTCGCAAGAAGACTTTTCCAAGAGCACGAGTAGATACGTTTATATGATCTAGTGGCAGGCAATGAGTACAACTGAGAGCTTGTTGCCTGCCTAGAACGTTTCTTGAACGCAGCATCATCTCATCTGACAAGAATGATCGATACTACCTAATGATCGTTGCTTCGATAGCTCTTACTGAGAAGCTATAAATACAATACTCGTGCATCGTCTATATAGAAAAGTGCGGCATAATTCGCAACAAATGGCTACCTGACGTCTCCTCTATAGCCGAACATGATTGGTAAGAGCACACGTTGCATCATAAAATACACTAGAACGAAAGTGGGAAGGTGAGGAAAAGAACGTGCAACGCAACTGTCTCTGGAGGGAGATGATTCATGAGGTGGTTCTTAAACATACGTACGGCAACTAAGCTAGCGCTTGGTTTTGGTACGGTACTCACATTGATGGTTATTCTCAGTGCCATCAGCTACAACGGACTCAATAAGGCAACCAAGATGTCTTCAGATGCATTCAAAGGCGTCAGCTCGATGAAGTCGGTAGAAACGGAAATGGTCCGATTCAGAATGCGTCACTACCGTGTATTCCTTGACACTAGTAAGAAGGACATGAAGCCTGTATTAAACTCCATTAAGGAAGCGAAGGCAACAGTCGACCAATTGCTTGAGGACTATAAAAGCGGCATCAGGGAAGAGCAAGATAAAACGAATTTCGGCGTACTTGAGTCAGCGTGGTCAGGATATCAGGAAAAGGATGCTAAGTATTTGGACCTAGCGGAAAGAGGCAAAATCGCCGAGGCGATGATATACATCGAAGGTGATCTTGTACCTTTTGCCAAAGAGCAGCTTGAACCTGCGATAGCATCGGTGGTCAAGTGGAACTCTGACTTTGCCAACAAGATGGTGAATAATGCGACCGACGACGCCCATAAAGCCCAGCGACTTCTTGTAATCATAACCTCATTGTCGCTTGTCATTTCAACCGTGTTCGGCACGTTCTTAACAAAGGCAATCACTAAACCGATTAATGCCTTATCAGACCGGATGAACAGTCTGAACGACAACTGCCTCCAGCAGCTTTCTAACGGCCTTGCGGAGCTAAAGAATGGCAACCTGACACTCAAGCTCTGCGCCGGCACTCAACCTATCGATAATACAAGCCATGACGAGTTAGGAAAGATGTGCAAGGTTTTCAACTCCATGCTCGGTAAGGTCAAGTACATTGTGGAGTCCTACGATGCGACAAGAATGAGCCTGGCAGAAGTCATACACACGGTCCAGCAAAACGCGCAATCGGTTACAACGACTAGCTCGTTGCTTGCATCGGCCTCGGCCGACACAGGAAGCGCAACTGCAAGCATTGCGTCAACAGCTCAGCAAGTGGCATCTGCCAATGGGGAAGTGGCCAGAAGCAGCCAGCAGATTGCGCAAGGCAGCGAGCAACTGGCAGGCACAGCTACTCAAGCGGCAGCCGCAATGGAAAAGCTAGATAGTGCAATTGCGTCGGTCAAATCTGAGTCTGAAAGGCAAACTTTGGCGGTTGAAGAAGCCGCGCAGAATGTTGAAGCTGGAATATCGGCAGTAGAACGGACTGCTGAAACGATGGCTAGCATAGAGTTGCAGGTTCTACAGTCATCAAACGCGGTAAAGGACCTTGGCGAAAAGGGACAGCAGATTGGCGAGATTGTCCAGACGATCGAGGACATCGCACAGCAAACAAACCTGCTTGCTCTAAATGCTGCGATCGAGGCTGCGCGAGCCGGGGAGCAAGGCAAGGGATTTGCCGTCGTCGCCGACGAAGTGCGAAAACTAGCTGAAAGGTCCGCGCTGGCGACTCAGGAAATCGGAATGCTGATCGGAAGTGTCCGGACTGGAGTAGAACAAGCAGTCAAAGCAATGGCATCGTCGACGGCAAAGGTAGCCGAAGGCGCAAGCCAAAGCAAAGAAACAGGCAGTGCTCTTCAGAAGATCAAGGCGACAACCGAATCAGTCTCGGCTGCCGTTCATGCCAACCAAAAAGCCGTGGCTGAGATGGTGAAAGGCGCAGAAAAGGTTACGATGAGCATCGCCACTTCGGCTTCTGTCTCAGAAGAAAATGCCGCGTCTGCAGAGGAAATGTCGGCAACGACTGAAGAAGTGACAGCAAGCGCACAGACGGTGATGGCATCGACCGAACAAGCATCAGCCAGCGTTCAGCAAGTAAGCGCTTCGGCGCAGCAGCTCAATGCAATGGCTGAAGAACTCAACTCCGTTGTCCAGCAGTTCCTCGTTGATGAACGACTCGATGCTGCTAACAGTACTGATCATGCATCAGCAAGGCGCGCCGCTTAGGCTTCGATAGGTTTGTTACCTCACCCCATCAAATAAAACCAGGACACGGCAGGGAATCCCCAATCGGGCCCCTGCCGTTCTTGCAAGCAGGTATCTCTCCTGAAGTATTTGTGCATGATCGCCGATAAAAAATTAGGTATTGCTTAACACCTGGTTAAATCACTGGTGCTCGCTGTTGTCGCGCTAGTGGGGGAGATTGAATGAAATCGATATCGAATATGCCGCTTGCGGCAAAGCTAGCATTGAGTTTTGGCGTGGTTTTGGCGATTCTATCTGTTCTGGCCTTATTTAGCGTGTCGGGACTAAATAGCCTGACCCAAAGCCTTACAACTGTTGAGAAAGATGGTATTAACGGCTTCAAATACATATCTGAAGCAAACAACAAGCTCTTCACTTATCGCATCTATCACTATCAAGTGTATACGCGCAAAGGGAAGGACAAGATCGATAAGGTAATAAGCGATCTTGTTGGCAAGGGAAAAGACGTTGATGACAGCTTCGCCGAATATGAAACAACCGTTACAGCCGATGAGGATCGCAAAAACCTCGAAGCTGTGAAGTCCGCTTGGACTGAGTATCTGACGGCTGACAAGAAGTGGGGCGAAATTGTCCTTGCCGGCAAATATGAAGACGCGAACACTTATCTGCAGGACGTTCTGCTGCCGATTGGAAGAGACAAACTCATTCCTGCGATCGAGACTGTAAAGAAGTGGAATCTGGACCATGCGACCAAACTGGTCGATGATGGCGAAGCGCTTGGCAAGACCACAACAAGCAAAGCTATTGTTTTGTCCTTTGCCGCCGCAGCATTGGCGACCATTCTCGGCATCACTTTGACTAGAAATATCAAGAAACCGGTAGATGAACTATCAGCACATCTCGTCTTGTTGAACGAAAACGGACTTACCAACATGGTTACCGGACTCTCTGCGATGGAAGAAGGAGACCTGACCTACGAGATTAAAGCAGTTACGAAGCCGATTGCGCTTGATCGCAATGACGAACTTGGCAAGTTGTGCGGCGTTTTTGACAGCATGCTCGAGAAGGTCTACAGAATGATCGATTCTTATAACGAATCTCGAATGGGCATCTCAGCCATCGTTCAGAAAGTCCAAACAAACGCAGAATCAGTAGCTGGCACAAGCAGCCAGCTTGCGTCTGCGGCGGCAGATACAGGCCATGTGACAAGCGGAATTGCAGGCACAGCCCAGCAAGTTGCTGCAGCAGTTGACGAAATTGCACGGAGCAGCCAACAGATTGCCCAAGGCAGCGAGCAGCTTGCAGGAACAGCAACAGAAGCAGCTTCCGCAATGGAACAGCTGGATCAAGCTATCTCGCTTGTCAACCAAGGGTCTGTGAAACAAGCGCAGGCAGCCAACGAGGCTGCAGATAATGTCAAATCCGGCATTGCCGCTGTGGAGCAAACTGTCGAGACGATGCGCAAGATTGAAAGCCAAGTCAAGAAATCCTCGGAAGCCGTCAAGGATTTGGGCGAGAAAGGACAGCAGATCGGCGAGATCGTACAAACCATCGAGGATATTGCCCAGCAGACAAACTTGCTGGCGTTGAATGCCGCCATTGAGGCTGCAAGAGCTGGCGAACAAGGAAAAGGCTTTGCCGTCGTCGCCGACGAAGTCCGAAAGCTAGCGGAAAGGTCGGCTCTGGCAACACAGGAAATCGGAACCCTAATCGCTAGCGTGAGAACTGGCGTGGAGGAAGCAGTACAAGCCATGCAGGCGTCAACCGACCAGGTTAGCGGCGGAGCCGAACAAAGTAAGGATGCTGGCGACGCTCTAAGGAAGATCATGAAGACGACCCAGGCCGTCTCCGAGGCGGCCGCTGCGAACCGAGGCGCTGTGGACCAGATGGTCAAAGGTGCCGAGAAAGTGACAATGAGCATCACTACGGTTGCAAGCATTTCTGAGGAAAATGCGGCATCGGCACAAGAGATGTCGGCTTCGACTGAAGAACTGACGGCAAGCGCAGAAACGGTGATGGCGTCAACTGAACAAGCATCTGCCAACGTAGAGCAGGTCAGCGGTTCGGCCCAACAGCTAAGCGCGATGTCGGAAGAGCTTAATGAGGCAGTCAGGAAGTTCAAAGTGGCTGCAACTGGCAACACCATTGAGATCAAGTCTCATCATAAAGCAGCTTAAATCGTTACTTAATGCGCTCAAAGGCGGCCCTGAGAGATCTCGGTCGCCTTTCTTGTTGGCAAATGCCGATCGATCTGGTACAATAGGCACTTCATGAACAAACCGAGCATTCTCAATAGCCGGTTTCAAGTGGTAAGGACAGCCGACCGGACCACTCGCATCCGTATTTAGGGGGGCTTAGGCTCACCCTCCCACGGTTTGCCCCAAGCAGCTCCCCGCAAAGCTTCTCATCACTTTATAGCCCATGGCTAATTGCGCACTTATTGAAGAAACGGAACGATGCTGAAATACGAAACCATCAAATCTCTTGACGACCAGTATGTGATGAACACATACAACAGAATGCCCGCGTTGTTTGTGCAGGGATCGGGAAGCACCCTATGGGACAATCGCGGAAACGAGTACATCGACATGCTGGCGGGAATAGCCGTCGATTCGCTTGGACACTGCCACCCGTCTGTTGTCAGCGCGATCACCCGCCAAGCGCAGCAACTGATGCAGTGCTCGAACCTGTTGCTTAATGCGCCGACCGCACAGCTTGCCAAAAAGCTCTGCGATCTCAGCGGCATGGATAAAGTCTTCTTCACCGTCTGCGGCGCAACAGCCAACGAAGCCGCCATCAAGATCGCCAAGAAGCACGGCAACAAGAAGTGTCCAGATGGCGACTATACGATCATTACACTTGAGCACAGCTTCCACGGTCGCACGCTAGGAGCTTTGACCGCCACAGGCCAGCCAAAGTATCAAAAGTCATTTGCTCCTTTGGTGCCTGGATTCGTTTATGTGCCGATTAACGATATTGAAGCATTGCGGGCGGCCGTAAACGGCAAGACGGCAGCCATCATACTCGAACCGATCCTCGGCGAAAGCGGCGTGCTTCCTCTGACCACTGAGTTCCTCAAAGCCGCCGAGAAATTGGCGCACGATAACGATGCCTTCCTGATCCTTGACGAGATCCAGACCGGCATCGCCCGAACCGGTACTTGGTTCAACTTTGAACAGCACGGCATTCAGCCGGACATCATGACGTTGGCCAAAGGTCTCGGCGGAGGCATGCCAATCGGCGCATGCGTTGCCAAGGGCAAAGCTGCGACGATGCTTGTCCCTGGCGACCATGGCACAACATTCGGCGGAAATCCGCTGATGTGCGCTGCCGGACTTGCAGTCCTCGACACCATCGAGCATCAAGACGTGCTAGGGAACGTCAACAAGGTAGGAAAGCACTTGGTCGAATTGCTCAAAGCTCTCGGCGAGCCAATCAAGGAAGTACGCGGCGCGGGCCTCATGGTTGGCGCGGCACTTTCAAAACCGATAGCCAAGGAAGTGGTTGCCAGGTGTTTCGACAAAGGTCTTATCCTAAATGCTCCGGATGATAGCACGCTAAGGTTCGTTCCGCCGCTGGTCATCACAGAAGCGCAAGTTGATAAGGCGATTGGCATTCTTGCGGATGTCCTCGGCGTTTCGATACCGATTCCTGCAGTCGTTGCGGCTACCGTAAGGCCGACGAAACTGCACGATGTTCTTTGCATCGACGATCTCTCAACTTCCCAAATCGAGGAGATCCTCGGACTAGCAGCCTTCCTCAAGGAGCGAAGAAAGATCGCGCCGTCGGTTATTCAGCCGATCGAAGGCCGCGTCGTCGCCATGGTTTTCGAGAAGCAATCTTTGCGGACCCGCATGACTTTCGAGACTGCCGTCTACGAACTCGGAGGCCATGCCGTATACCTCACTAACCAGGATATTGGGCTTAACAGTCGCGAATCGCTTAAAGACATTGCCTCGAACATCAGCCGGTGGAGCGCCGCCATCGTGGCAAGGCTCTATTGGCAGAAGGACATTGAAGAGTTTGCGAAGGTTGCCGAAGTGCCGGTAGTCAACGCGCTAACAGAATTGGAGCATCCTTGCCAAGCTTTGGCAGACTTGCAGACAGTCAGGGAAGTCTTTGGCGATGAGAAAGTGCCGATCACTTATGTCGGCGACGGCAACAACGTCGCGCGCAGCCTTGCGAAGATCAGCCTAAAACTCGGATATCCGTTCACCATCTGCGGCCCTGACAACTTCCGGTTGGAAGACATGCAAGGCCACCGCGAAACGGCCGACCTCGAAGACGGACTAGCTGGTGCGAAGGTCGTCTACACCGACGTTTGGGTCAGCATGGGCGACGAGCGCGAGAAAGAGCACCGCATGAAGGTGTTCCAGCAGTACCAGGTCAACAAGCGAGTCATGGGGATGGCCGACAAGGACGCGATCTTCCTTCACTGCCTGCCGGCTCGGCGCGGACTCGAAGTCACCGACGAAGTCATCGATTCGACGCAGAGCCGAGTCGTTGACCAAGCTGAGAACCGTCTGCATGCGCAGAAAGCGCTACTGAAGATGGTCTTAGAGGGCTAATGAGCCGAACTTATCGCCCTCCAGCCAAAGTTGAATGCTGGTTGGAGGGCGACCGTACTCGCGAGCTTGCATCCGTAAAGAAGAGACCTGAATCATCGAGTTCACCCTACCGCAGAGCTCGAAAATCGAGTAAAGTATGATCTCGGTAGGTGAAGCTGCCTGCTGAATAAACCTGCGCGGACGCGGATATTCAGGAGCCAGACTATGAACGCCTGCCGTTTTTATTTTAGGCCCCCTCATTTGAGGTTGGCCCGATGACCCCTCACCAACAAGGGCTATACGATCCTGCATTTGAGCACGATGCTTGCGGGATCGGCTTCATTGCGAACATTGCTGGGCAGAAATCGCACTCGATCGTTTCAAAAGGCATCGAGATCCTAGAGAACCTGACCCATAGAGGCGCATGCGGTTGCGACCCAGAGACCGGTGACGGCGCTGGCATACTCATCCAGATCCCGCATGCCTTCTTTTCACGCGAGTGCGCTGCTGAAGGAATCTATCTGCCAGATCCGGGAAGCTACGGCGTCGGCATGGTCTTTCTTCCCGTTGAGCCTGCCCCGCGCATGACATGCGAAGCGATTTTGGAGCGCATATCTCAGGAAGAAGGCCTGACGGTGCTCGGATGGCGCGATACGCCTGTTAACGGCGACGCAATCGGCCGAGTTGCGCGAGTTTCCCAGCCCTATATCGAGCAGTTCTTCGTCGCTTGTCCGACCGGTCTAGACGAAGACGAGTTGGAACGGAAACTTTATGTAGTTAGGAAACGCGCTCAGAAGGAAGTCAGCGCATCGGATATTCCTGACAAAGAGTATTTCTATCTCCCGTCGCTCTCATGCCGGACTATCGTCTATAAAGGGCTCCTGCTCGCTCCCGCAAATCGAGAAGTTTTACGAAGAACTGACCGACCCCGAGGTTGTAAGCGCCTTGTGCTTGGTTCACCAGCGATTTTCTACGAATACTTTCCCAAGTTGGAACCTGGCGCATCCCTATCGCTACATCGCCCACAACGGGGAAATCAACACTTTGCGTGGGAACGTCAACTGGATGAACGCCCGCCAGTCGGTGCTTGAGTCGCCGCTCTTTGGAGACGAAATCAAGAAGCTTCTGCCGATCGTCGAACCGGGCGGAAGCGATTCGGCGGCCTTCGACAATGTGCTTGAGCTGCTCACGCTCGCCGGCCGAAGCCTCCCGCACGCCATGGCGATGCTTGTGCCCGAAGCTTGGTCGACAAACGAGAACATGGACCCGGCCAAAAAAGCGTTCTACGAGTTCCATTCCTCGCTGATGGAGCCTTGGGACGGACCAGCAGCCATTGCCTTCACCGATGGGCGAGTAATTGGCGCGACTCTGGACCGCAACGGACTTCGTCCTGCTCGATACGAAGTAACGAATGACGGCTTAATCGTCATGGCTTCGGAGACCGGCGTTCTCCCGACAAAACCTAGCGAAGTTAAGCTTAAAGGTAGGCTCCAACCGGGGAAGATGCTACTTGTTGACACTGTGGCTGGCAAGATCGTTTCTGATAGCGACCTCAAAGCGTTCCTTGCCTCCCAGCAGCCGTATCAAGAATGGATTGAAGCTCAACAAATTCGGCTCGAGGACCTGCCCGAGCCGCCTCGAACGCTTCCGGCAGACCATATCACCCTAAGAAGCAGGCAAAGAGCATTCGGATACACAGACGAAGACCTGAAGACGATTCTGATTCCGATGGCCTCAAATGGGGAAGAGCCGATCGGGTCGATGGGAAACGACACTCCGCCTGCCTGCCTATCAGACAAACCCCAGCGGCTGTTTGACTATTTCAAGCAGCTTTTCGCCCAGGTGACCAATCCGCCGATCGACCCGATCCGCGAAGACATGGTCATGTCGTTGATGAGCTACATCGGCACCGAGCGGAACATCCTCAGCGAGTCGCCGGAGCACTGTCATACGCTCAAAATGCCGCATCCAATCTTGACGAACCGCGATCTGGAAAAGCTCCGTCGAGTCAGCCAAGGCTCGTTTCTGGCGACGACCATCCCATCGCTCTACCTGGTCGAAGGAGGCGAAAAAGGCCTGGAGAGGGCAGTAGAGAGCCTTTGCCGGCGCGCTTCTCTTGCCATCAAGTCAGGCTACACCGTGCTGATCCTTTCCGATCGCGGGGTGGACGAGGAGTATGCCCCAATCCCAAGCCTTCTCGCGCTGTCGGCGGTTCACAACTACCTTCTACGAGAAGAAACGAGAACCCAGGTTGCGCTCATTGTTGAATCCGGCGAGCCGCGCGAGGTCATGGATTTCGCCTTGCTTGTCGGCTATGGAGCAAGTGCTATCAACCCGTACCTGGTTATCGAGACGCTTGAGCATCTAGAGCAGGACAGCGAGCTGCCCCAAGGCTTAACTGCCGAGTATGCGGTGAAGAATCTGATAAAGGCAGTCAACAAAGGTCTGCTTAAGACGTTCTCGAAGATGGGTATATCGACGCTGGCAAGCTACAAGGGCGCTCATGTATTCGAGGCAATCGGTTTACAGAAAGCGTTCGTTGATCGGTATTTTGCGGGCACTCCAACGAGAATCGAAGGTATCGGACTGGCCGAGATATGTATTGAAGCCGAAAAGAAACACTCCTATTCCTTGATGCCTGTCCATGAATACGACACCGAACTGGACCGTAGCGGGAAGTACCAATATCGCGTCGGCGGCGAGAAGCACCTGTTCAATCCGGAAACCATTTCAAAATTGCAGCACGCCGTGCGCGGCGATAGCGAGGAGCTCTACAGGCAGTATTCGGCCACCGTCAATCAGCTCAGTCGCGACCAAGCCACATTGAGAGGTTTGCTTGAACTCAAACTGGCCGAGACTTCAGTTCCCTTGGATGAAGTTGAATCGGCGTCCGAGATTGTCAAGCGCTTTAGCACCGGCGCGATGTCGTTCGGCTCGATCAGTAAGGAAACGCACGAGACGATTGCCAAGGCCATGAATGCCATCGGCGGCAAATCGAACACGGGAGAAGGCGGGGAAGACGAGGAGCGATTCAACGACGACCGTCGGAGCGCTATCAAGCAGGTAGCTTCGGGCCGGTTCGGTGTGACCTCGCACTACCTGGTTAACGCGGACGAACTGCAAATCAAGATGGCCCAAGGCGCGAAACCCGGCGAAGGCGGCCAATTGCCTGGTCCGAAGGTCGACGAGCAAATAGCCAAGGTCCGCCATTCAATACCAGGCGTCACTCTCATCTCGCCGCCACCCCATCACGACATCTACTCCATCGAGGACTTATCCCAGCTCATTTACGACCTGAAAAACGTCAATCCGGAAGCCCGGATCTCGGTGAAGCTGGTGTCGGAAGTCGGCGTCGGGACGGTTGCCGCCGGAGTCGCAAAGGCTCACGCCGATATGATCTTGATCAGCGGCGACAGCGGAGGCACTGGCGCATCGCCCTTGTCGTCCATCCGGCACGCGGGTACTCCCTGGGAGGTTGGCCTTGCCGAAACTCAGCAAGTCCTCGTCCTAAACGACTTGCGAGGCCGGGTGAGAGTTCAGGTTGACGGCAAGCTGATGACCGGCCGAGATGTGGTTATAGGCGCGCTGCTGGGAGCCGAGGAGTTCGGGTTTTCAACCGCGCCGCTCATCACGCTAGGCTGCGTCATGATGCGGAAGTGCCACCTGAACACCTGCCCTGTTGGAATTGCAACACAGGACAAAGAACTCAGAGCCAAGTTCAGCGGCCAGCCCGAGCATCTCATCCGGTTCCTCTTTTATGTAGCCGAAGAAGTGCGTGAGTGGATGGCAAAACTTGGCTTCCGAAGGTTCGATGAGCTTGTTGGACGAGTCGACCGGCTTGAGCCACGCCAAGCCATCAATCACTGGAAGGCATCCGGTCTCGATTTGACTCCGATTCTGCACAGCCCGACGATGCCGCAGCGAATCGCCCGCCGATGCGTCATATCGCAGGACCATGGATTGAACGCAGCCCTCGACAACCAACTCATCGAGTTTGCCAAGGGCTCTCTGGAAGACAGCAAGCGAACCGAGCTGAAGCTGCCGATTAGGAACGTGCACCGTTCTGTTGGAGCGATGCTCAGCGGAGCGATCTCAAAGCAGTTCGGCTCGAAGGGACTTTCCGACGACACCATCCGCATCGAGTTCATCGGATCGGCAGGGCAAAGCTTCGGCGCATTTCTCGCATCCGGCGTCACGCTAACTCTAGAAGGCGACGCGAATGACGCGGTTGGTAAAGGACTTTCAGGTGGACGGATAGCCGTATGTCCTCCGAGAACAGCCCAGTTCAAACCAGAGGAAAACGTTATCATCGGCAACGCTGCGCTCTATGGGGCAACGAGCGGAGAAGCGTTCTTCAACGGAACTGCCGGCGAGCGCTTTGGAGTGCGAAACTCGGGTGCGGTCACGGTCGTTGAAGGTGTCGGCGACCACGGATGCGAGTACATGACAAACGGAACCGTTGTTGTCCTCGGTTCGACGGGAAGGAACTTTGCCGCAGGTATGAACGGCGGCCTCGCCTTCGTTCTGGATGAGTCAAACAAACTTAAATCAGAGCGATGCAATCTCGGCACTGTTGACGTTGTGGAACTCGCCAACGACGACTTAACGATCCTGCAGAAGCTCATTGAGAAGCATATCGAATGGACAGGCAGCCCGAAAGGTAAGCGCTTGCTTGCGGAGTGGGATGCCGTCTCGAAGCAGTTCAAAAAGGTTTATCCGAAGGAGTACCGTCGAGTGGTCGAAGCCAAAAAGGAGGCTGTCCGTGGGTAAAGTCACCGGATTCAAAGAGTTCAACAGGGAAGTGGCGCTGAAGCGAGAGATTGGCGAAAGGACCCGCGACTTCAAGGAACTCTACCTTGAATTGCCCCAAACCAAAGCGCAGGAGCAGGGGGCAAGGTGCATGGATTGCGGCGTGCCGTTCTGCCACACGGGTTGCCCGGTAAACAATGTCATCCCCGACTGGAACGACCTTGTTTACAAGGGTCATTGGCGCGAAGCTCTTCGGATTCTTCACTCGACCAACAATTTCCCGGAGTTCACAGGCCGTATTTGTCCAGCTCCATGCGAAACCGCATGCGTGCTTGGCATCAATGAGCCGCCGGTGACCATCAAGCAAATCGAGAAGATGATCGTTGACCGCGGATGGCGCGAAGGATGGATTATCCCAGAGCCTGCAACCAAGAAGACCGGCAAGAAGGTCGCAGTGGTTGGCTCAGGTCCGGCTGGACTGGCGGCCGCCCAGCAACTGGCCAGAGCAGGCCACGATGTCACGGTCTTCGAAAAGAACGAAACCATCGGCGGGCTTCTGCGCCTTGGCATTCCCGATTTTAAGTTGGAGAAGGTGCATATTGATCGTAGGATTGCGCAGATGACCGCTGAAGGCGTAGAGTTCATAACCAATGCCTTTATCGGACAGACAGTATCATTAGAGGAGCTGCGAGGGCGTTTCGAAGCCATCCTTCTCTCAGGCGGAGCCGAGAAGCCGAGGGATCTCAATGTTCCCGGACGCGGCCTCAAAGGCATCCATTTCGCTATGGACTTCCTGGCCCAGCAGAACCGAAAGATCGCCGGAGAAGACATCCCAGCGTGGGACGAGATAAGCGCCAAAGGCAAGAACGTTATGATCATCGGCGGCGGCGACACCGGTGCCGACTGCCTCGGCACCAGCATCCGCCAAGGCGCAAAGTCAATCAAGCAGTTCGAGTTGATGCCCCAGCCGCCTGCAGAACGTTCCGAGAAGACGCCTTGGCCGCTTTGGCCTTTGCAACTGAGAACGGAAACTTCTCATGAAGAAGGCGGAGATCGCTTGTGGAGCATCTCGACACTGGCATTTGAAGGCGACAAGCAAGGTTGCGTGAAAGCCCTCAAGGCGACATCTGTCGGGACCCCGCCGAAGTTTGAGCCTATCGAAGGTTCTGAACAAGCCTTCGATGCTGAGTTGATCTTGCTGGCAATGGGCTTTACCGGACCGGTCAAAGAAGGCTTGATCGATCAGCTTGGCGTTGACTTGGACTCGCGGGGAATTGTCAAGACCGACGACACCATGATGACGAGCGTTAGCGGAGTATTTGCGGCGGGAGACATGCAGCGCGGGCAATCGCTTGTCGTCCACGCCATCGCATCGGGAAGAAAGGCGGCGGAGGGGATTGATCGGTTCTTAAGGGGTAAGGGGTAAGTATTCGGGAACCTTAACCCTTAACCCCTACCCCTTCAGTTTATTCCGGTTTATTCGGGCACGTCGCGCAAGCTTCGCCCGCATCGGCATTGCAAGTCGGCGCAGGCGTAGCCTTGCCGGACTTATAGTCGTTGATGTGGAAACCGGAGCCCTTGAACATAACGGCGATCGGCTGGATCAGACGTTTCAGCGAGCCTTTGGACCCGCAGTCGCAATCAGTCAGAGGCGCTTCGGTAATGCGTTGCTCAACTTCGATAACCTTCTCACATTCTTTGCATTCGTAGACGTAGGTTGGCATTCTTGTTCTAACTCCGTGTTAGCCAATGGGAATCGTTAACCGGTATTGTGGCAAAATGAAGGCCGTTTGTACCGCGCAAGTTCAAGAACGCGCCTTTTGATCCATGCTTAATCAAACGTTCACTTCGAATGACTTCTACACAATAGGCCTTCTTGTATTGCTTGAAGCCATTCTTTCGGCAGACAACGCGCTCATCCTCGCGATTATCGTCCGCCATCTCCCGAAGGAACAACAGAAAAAGGCTCTCTTCTACGGCCTTGCTGGAGCGTTTGTGCTCCGTTTTGCAGCCATCATCGTCGCAGTTCAGATCATTAGTTTCTGGTGGCTTCAAGGCCTTGGCGCTCTTTATCTCATCTATCTGCCGCTCAAGCATTTTCTACACGCGAGCAAAGGCGAACAGCACACCAAAACCAAGCAAGCCGGCTTTTGGATGACCGTCATTTATGCCGACCTTGCCGATCTTGCTTTTGCGATCGACAGCGTTGTAGTCGCGGTAGCCATTGAGCCCCATAAAGAGAAGGTCTGGGTGGTTTACGCCGGCGCATTCATCGGCATTATTTTGCTTCGCTTCGCCGCCAATGCCTTCATCAAGTTGCTTGAGCGATATCCGCTTTTCGACCACGTGGCCTATCTCCTGGTAGGTTGGGCAGGCTTCAAGCTCGTATTCCTAACCATTCACACCTTCGAGCTTTGGTACGAAAAGTCGCATAGCGGCCGCTTGCCGTTCCCTTATATGTTCCCTGAAATGCCGTCCATCGTCTTCTGGATCGGCATCATTTTGATCTGTGGCATAGGCGGCTGGATAGCGGTGCGCAATGAGAAAAAGAAAGGCGATACGACCTACATCCGCGATGCCGTCGAAGAAGTCGAGGGCGAGTAGTTTTTCTACGGCAATTCGCAGCCGATAGCCGGTAAGCTTGCCATCGTTTATTACCCCTCAACAGGAGAAGCTAACAATGAGCAAGAAGCTGAAAATTGGAATGATAGGCGCAGGCGGCATCGCCCAGGGCCTCCACATGCCCGCATACGCACACTTCGCCGAGATGTGCGAGATGGTCGCGATTTGCGACATCAACGAAGAGGTTGCCAAGGCGCAAGCTGAGAAATACGGCATCAAGACCGTCACGACCGACTACAAAAAGCTGCTGGCGGATAAAGAGATCGATGCGGTATCGATCACCACCCCGAACGCGGCCCACATGCAGCCGACCATCGACGCTTTGAACGCTGGCAAGCACGTTCTTTGCGAGAAGCCGCTGGCCATGAACGCCGACGAAGCTCGCAAGATGTGCAAGGCCGCCAAGGACAACAAAAAGCTCCTGATGGTCGCTCTGCCCAACCGCTTCAACGGCCCCGGCGTGTTCCTGAAGAAGTACATTGACGACGGCAAGATGGGCGACATCTACTACGCCCGAGCTTGGGCTCTCAGGCGCCGCGGCGTTCCCCACTGGGGCGTTTTCATCAATAAAGAGCTTCAGGGCGGCGGCCCGCTGATCGACATCGGCGTGCACATCCTTGACCTCACCCTCTTCCTCATGGGCTATCCGAAGCCGGTTTGCGCCTCGGGCAAGACCTGGGACATGCTGGGCAAGGACCCCAACATCACCAACCCGTGGGGCGAGTACGATCGCAGCAAGTTCACGGTTGAAGATTTTGCAGTCGGCCTGATCAAGTTCGATAACGGCGCTGTTGTGACCCTGGAGAGTTCCTTCATGGCCAACATCGACGGCGACCCGTTCACCACGACGCTGCTTGGCACAAAGTCTGGCGCGACGATTACTCCTTGGGGCTCCGAAAAGGTCAAGATCTTCACCGAGAGCGACAAGCAGATCTTCGACATGACGCCGAAGAACATCCCGGACTACAACGGCGGCCAGCGCGAAGTGGAAGCGTTCATGAACGCGATCATCGAAGGTAAGGAATCGCCTGTTCCCGGCGAGAACGGCCTCATTCTTAACGCGGTCTTCGATGCGCTTTACAAGAGCAGCGAAACCGGCAAGGAAGAACTCGTCGACGTCACCTACTAATCGTCATTAGGATTAAGGCCGCCTCAGCATAACCCGTTGAAGGCGGCCTTCTTCTTTATTACTTCGTGCCCGGTCGGCTTTGCCAGTTCAGGTATCACTTCTACAAATGAGCACTCTATCCGTTCGCGCGCTTTCGCCAGAGACCTGGGGAGACTTCGAGAAGCTTGTCGAAAGCAACAACGGCGTGTGGGGCGGATGCTGGTGCACCTGGTTCCATGGCAAAGTCGCTGATGGAGAAACGAACCAATGCAGGAAGCGGCGGCTCGTAGACAAAGGAAAAGCGCACGCCGCCTTGGTCTACGATGGCGAAGAGTGCGTCGGGTGGTGCCAGTTCGGGGCACCCGAAGAGCTTCCGAACATCTACCATAAGAAGCAAGCTGAAGCCATGGGCGATCTTCCCGACTGGCGTATTACCTGCCTGTTCGTCGACAAGTCTTCGCGTCGGAGAGGAGTTAGCGGCGTAGCCCTTCGCGGAGCGCTTTCGCTGATTCAGGAGCTTGGCGGGGGAGTCATTGAGGCTTACCCGCAGGACGTTCTGGGCAAGAAAGTCTCCGCATCGTTCCTCTACAACGGAACGAGAACACAGTTCGAAGCTGAAGGGTTTGAGCTTATCGGCACGAAAGGCAAGAACCACTGCGTGATGCGAAAGGTCGTTTAGGCCTAGTTGACTGTACTCCTTTTCTTTTGTCTGCGGACCACGAGCAACAGTGAGGGAACGGCCATGACAAGCACAGATGCCGGCTCGGGTACGGTGCGCGGAGTGAGGAGCCAGAGTTCACTATCGCCCGAATCTGAATAGGCCTCGCACATAATCTGACCGAGATCATTAATACTCATCGCATTGTGTATCGTCATGCCGTGAACATCAGATTCCAAACAGCTGTTGAGATCAGTGTATAGTCCGTTATCATATATGCATCCGTGAGGTGAAATGGACAAGCTCTGGATCGTTCCGACAGCCACTCCATGGTTGTTCATCGAATTAGCATAGAAATCCGGCGAGAGCATAGTAATCTGGCCTTCCGCAAACGTGTAATAGATAAGCTGGCCAAGAGGGTCAATTACATAACATAAGGCCACGCCCATATCGTTTATGGACATCGCGAAACTGTGGCCGCTAAGAGCCGTTCCGATATCTTGCATCACGCCGTTGCGATATAGAAAGGCATGATGCTTGCCGAAGGTACTGGCACGTGAACTTCCTATAATAGAACCAAGGTTATTAATTGACTGCCCTGATGATTCGCCGCCTAGATCTCCAATATATACAACCTGACCATTTTCGAACAATGCAGCCTTTGGGGCGGTGTTATATACAGACGCATATCCTACCGCTTGACCTGAGTCGTTGATATCCGCGACAAAGGAGACTAACTCCAAATCGCATAAATCATCGAATTTGCCTTCGCGGTATATGAATGCGTGCCACCTTTGATCATCTGTAGTATAGGTGCCGACGACTTCGCCACGGTCATTGATAGCGGCAAGTTCGTCGATCGTTCCTCCCGGATGCTTAACGTATTCGACTTTTCCGTTTCTATAGACAACGTACTCGGTTTGAAGACTCGGCGTCGTTGCCACGCCGATAAACTCGCCATGGTTGTTCATCTCGGAGGCGTAGATGTTGAAGACTCCGTCTGGTTTGATTTCCGTGACATCGTAGGTTAATCCGTGACACTTTGCAGTCAGGTTTGCTGCCATAAAGGCAAGCAGGACAACTCGCATCATAAAGGAAACCATTTAGTTCATTGTCGCACAGGTATTGCCCTGGTGGCATTGGTGTATCGAGATTGGCCGTAAATGTGCCAGTAGTTTACTTATTCAATTGTTTCCTTACACTTCCTCGCTAACCCTAACGCCACCTAGGTAACCTCATTCCCATGGGAGCAATTGCTGATTCTTTGATCGAGCAGTATAGAAGAGCCTGGGCGATGCTGGCCGATGCCATGGACAAGTGCCAGGACGAAGCGTGGCAGAAGGGAACCGAAGGGCTTGAGATCGGGCGATTGGCATTTCACATTGTTGGCGCTGCCGATTTCTATGGGCGCGAGACGATGTCTGTTCCGTTGGAGCCAACCCATTGCGGCATCAATCCAGGGACGATTTTCGAGATTCCGCCGGGTTCGTTTCCATCCAAATCCGACGTTAAGGCATTTATGATGGAGACAGAAGGGAAGTGGAACACCTTTCTTTCCGATCGTGAAGACTCCTGGTTTGCATCCTCACAGGGCAATAACTTCAAATGGACCGGGCTAACCTATCTTGATTTGTGCCTCTATAACCTGCGCCACATGATGGAGCACATCGGGCATATCGATGTGCAGATCCGCCAGACCGGCGGAGACGCGACAGACTGGATGTGAACCGTATCGCCTACGTCTTTGTCGGCAGCAGCCTGCCGCCTGGAAGGCGGCGGTCCCGGCTAGGTCTTGGTCTACTGCTTTCCTATGCCGAAACAATCTGCCAGCGATGGCCATAGGGGTCGCTGTAGACGGGGCAGCCCGGCGAATCGTCGCCGAGCAGGCGGAACCCGTTGTGGTTCATGGATGCCGTCTGCGCCGAGATGTCTTTCGCATAGATGACCAGGACGATGCCCGATTTATCGTAAGCAGTCGTTCCGACCGGCTTGCCTGGACGCAGAAGCAACTCGACCGAGTCCGACTTCAGCCACACGAATGGTCCGGGTTGGGTCTCGGTCAGTTCAAAGCCGTAAACTTTCTGATAGAGGGCGCTTGCTTCAAGCGGGTCTGGGACGAATAGCTCAATGTGTCCGATCATCAGTGTGTTCCTGGTGCCTATTTAGATTTTACTAGGAACAATGGATTCTTGAATAGGGCATTTAGTGTTAACATTGATGCGCGCGAGACGATGTTCGTTCCGCTGGAACCAACGCACTGCGGCATCAATCCGGGGACGATCTTCGAGATAGAGCCGGGTTCCTTTCCATCGAAGCCCGAAGTTCAGGCGTTCATGAAGGAAACGGAAGGGAAGTGGACAGCGTTCCTTTCCGATCGTGAAGACTCCTGGTATGCATCCTCAAAGGGCGATAACTTCAAATGGACCGGGCTAACTTATCTTGATTTGTGCCTTTATAACCTGCGCCACATGATGGAGCATATCGGACATATTGACGTGCAGATCAGGCAATCGAAGGGAAGTCCGGTCGTCTGGCTGTGAATTGTGCCGCCGGTGTACCGCCGACGTCTTCGTCGGCATTAGGAGCCTCCTGGAAGGCGGCGGTCCCAATTAACTGACTCCATTTCCTGCCATTGGTTCCGGTCATTATATTTCCTCCTGTCAATACCCATTTCGCAGACAAAATAGGCTTATAATAGATTTGTGATAAACGGTGATGCATGATTAAAAGGGAAATTACGGCTCTCTTCGTGGCGCTGCTAGTATTCGTGGCCGCGGGATGCTCCAAACAGCGTGAGTCGGTAGTCGGAACATGGCATGTCACTATCTTAAACGGCGAAAACCTAGCATCAATCAACGAGCCTCCGATGTTCAAAGCGGAACTCAAGATCAACTCGGACGGCACTTACACCGAGCACGTCGAGCACCGTATGATGGGCGATATTGTCATTAACTCAAAGGGCAAATGGGTAGAAGCCCCCGGCAAACTCACTTTATCTGGCAGGCAAAAAGGAACCACTGACGACGGCTATGCGAAGTCAGTCACAGACGATCCAGACAATCGGACACTTGCGATTTCTGGAAAGGAGCTTCATGGCGAGTGCATCGGATCCAATGTTGTCTATGAACGGTGAACAGGGACATCCGCGGAAATCAGCGTCTATTTATCCCACCACGTTTTCAAGCGTGGAGGGTCTCGCCTAAGTTTGGCATGGGGCAGATAGCTCTGCGTATGCGCAAACTAATTCCTGAAATATACATATATATTGGCATGAATTTCGGACAGATCAATCCAAGTCGGCTTCTCAGAAGCAGTATAGTAAATACCAAGGAGCCACGGGGATGACAAAGAGGGAAGCAGTAATCGCTGGTTTGGCCATGTGGGTCATTTTGGGGGGGGTGCGGGAAGCCCAATCCTGTGGAAGGGACGTGGGTTGTAGCCAAGATCGGCGATGCCGTCTTCCTGCAGGATAATCCGAAGCATCCCAAAACGGTAATGACTTTGAAGCCCGACGGCACGTTCACGGTGCGCACGGTGATTCCAACGTTGGACGACTATACCGTCGACACAAAAGGAACGTATCGACTGGCGGGAGGCAAGGTGATCTTGGACGGAAGGACGACTAGCCATGGAGGAAAGAGGGGCTTGGGAGACGTCGTAAATCTGCCGATATCCCGAGAGCTGACCATCGAGAAGGACCGCCTGATACAGAATAAAGACAAATTGAGGACGATTTTCATTAGGAAAGGGGCAAAACTGGCGGCTGGGAGATGAAGCATCGCCATGCTGTCGCGCTCCCCGTTTTACCGGACGGAGTTTGGTGATATTAATGCCGCAGTCAATAGAGCCAACTGTTGGGATCTGCCGGCGGGTCGCCAGCGATACCTGGGCCGCCGAAAGCAACGTGATTGGCATAGGATGTGATGCCGACGAAGACGTCGGCGTTACAAATGTTGCCTTTTGGGCAGGCGTGGCCGCCAGCGATCCCAGTTAGCTAGCTCCGATCGGGTGCAATGTTCTGCAAACTCGTCCAAGACGGGATATTTAAACGGTCGCCACATCTCGAGCCATCCTTATAGGTAGAGAAGCGCTCTTTGATTTGATATTATCATAATATACATTATCAGCAAGTTTACGAACCTGTGGAAAGGGTGTTCCCTCGCGAATGCGAGGCGGGTTAAGGGCTAAGGGGTAGGGTTCGGTCGATTGTTAGGGGTTGAGACGCGGTCCGGCTTCGTTGTCGAGTCGTCCGTGGTGCATCGCCTGTCCGGTACAATGATCCAGAATGCTTGACAACCTTACTAAGAAACTGTCTGGAATCCTGAGCGGCCTGCGCAAAAAGGGCCGTCTTTCGGAAAGCGACGTCAACGACATGCTCCGCGAGGTGCGCGTTGCGCTTCTCGAGGCCGACGTCAACTTCCAGGTTGCCAAGTCGTTTATCGCCACGATCAAGGAAAAGGCCGTCGGAGAGGACGTTTTTGGCTCTCTTAGCGCCGACCAGACTATTGTTAAGATCGTAAAGGACGAGCTGACAGCCCTCCTGGGCGGAGATGTGCCGAGATTCAACTGGAGCCCTTCCCCGCCGACCGTTATTCTTTTGTGCGGTTTGCAGGGCTCAGGTAAGACGACAACCGCCGCAAAGCTCTGCCAATGGTTGATCAAGCAAGACAAAAAGCCGATGATGGCCGCCTGCGACATCCAAAGAGCCGCCGCCATCACGCAATTGCAAGTCCTAGGCGAGCAGATCGGCGTTCCGGTCTACGCGAAGACCGACGGGACTTCCCCGGTCAAAATCGCTGAAGAGGCCCTGGCGCGCTGCCGCCACCTGATGAACGATGTTCTGATCGTCGACACGGCCGGCCGTTTGCAGGTGGACGAAGCTCTGATGAAAGAGCTCCACGCTATTAATAAAGCAGTCAACCCCAGCGAAACGTTCTTGGTCCTCGACTCGACCACCGGCCAAGAGGCTGTCAACGTTGCCCAGTCGTTCCACGAGCAGGTCACGCTGACCGGCGCGATCTTCACTAAACTGGACGGCGACACTCGTGGCGGCGCGGTTCTCAGCGTCAAAGCGGCCACAGGCGTTCCCGTGCGGTTCATCGGCATCGGCGAACAGGTCGAAGCGCTCGACATATTCTATCCCGACCGGATGGCCCAGCGAATTTTGGGCATGGGCGACATTCTGGGCATAATCGAGAAAGCCGAGGAGATCTTCGACCAAGAAGCCGCGGAGATGCTGGAAGGCAAAATGCGCGGCGGAAACCTCGATTTCCACGACATGCTGGACCAGATGCGCATGGTACGGAAAATGGGTCCGTTGAAAAATGTTGTCAAAATGTTGCCCGGAATCGGTTCTCAGATACCCGAAGAGGCCTTAAACAGCGTAAATGACGGACATTTAAACCGAATTGAGGCGATCATTCTGAGCATGACGCCAAAAGAACGTTCAAATCCGGATATAATAAACGGTTCACGACGCAAGCGCATGGCTGCCGGATCGGGCACGACAGTTGAAGAGGTCAACAACCTGATCAAACAGCTTTACGAAATGAGGCGCGGAATGAAGCAGATGTCGAAGCTTCAGGACCGTTTCAAGAAGTTCGGCAAAAAGCGCAAGAAATAGGAAACATTAGGAGAACAATCACGAAGTGGTAAAGATTAGATTGCGACGAACTGGCTCCAAGGGACGACCTTTCTACCGTGTCGTCGTAGCGCACAGCACGGCTGGACGGAACAGCAGTTTCGTTGAGACATTGGGAACATACGACCCGATTTCTAAGCCGACAAAAATTGATATTAACGAGGAAAAGGCCTTGGAATGGTTGCTGAAAGGCGCCCAGCCCACAGAGACCGCCGCCTACATCCTCAACAAAGTCGGCGTGTTGGAGAAACTTTTCGCCCAGCGCCCGGCTGCCAAGAAGCAGTTCAAGTTCCTTGACAAGCGAACCGCCGCGATTTCGGTTCAGTCTGTCATCGAGCCTGCCGCCGCTCCTGCTCCCGCACCGGAGCCTGAGCCTGCTCCCGAACCCGAAGTTAAGGCTGAAGAGCCTGTAGTTGCAGAAACCGCAGACGAGAAACCCGAATGAATTACCGCCCGTTTGTCGAACACCTGATTAAAGAAGTCGTTGAGTCCCCCGAGAGCATTGTGATCGAGGAAGAGACCCAAGGCAACACCCGCACGTTTTATGTTCGCGTTGCCGCTGACGATATTGGCAAGGTGATCGGCAAGAGCGGGCGAGTCGTCTCCGCGATCAGGTGTGTGGTTAGCGCCGTCGCCGCCAAGTATCGCGAGAAGGCCTACATTAAGATCGTCACGGAGTAATCTGCCCACGCGAGACTCCTTGAATAAGAAAACAAACGCACCCATATCCGCCCGAGAAGCGCCTTACCGACGAATCGGGCAGATCGTGGGTGCTTTTGGCGTCAAAGGGCAGGTCAAGGTTCAGCCTCTGACGGACTTCTGGGAGCGTTTCGAAAAGGGCACTTCCCTTCAGCTTGAGGGTGAGGAAATCACCGTCGAGGAAGTGTTCGAACATAAGGGGCGGCTCGTATTGAAGCTGAGCGGAATCGACAACATCGAAACGGCGGAAACGTTTCAATTCAAGTATCTGTCTGGTTCGTCTGCCTTTGTTCCGACTTTGGCTAAGGACGAATACTTGACAGCGGACTTAGTCGGCTTGACGGTCGTGTGTTCGGATGGCAAGGAACTGGGAGTCGTGAAGGACGTGATCGCTTCTCCAGCGCACGACATCATCGTGGTTGGCGAGATAATGATTCCGGCAGTAAAGCAGTTTGTAAAGAAAGTGGATATTAAGCACGGCAAGATGGTTGTGGAACTCATCGAAGGCATGCTTCCGGAGGAGGCATAGCCTATGTTTTTGGATGAAGCCGTAGTTGATTTCGCCTCGGGCAAAGGCGGTTCGGGGTCAGTCTCGTTCCACCGCGAGAAGCACGTCCCGCGCGGAGGCCCCAATGGAGCTGACGGAGGCCGAGGAGGGGATATTATCCTCCTAGCAGAGCGAAGCAAGCGCACGCTTTATGACTTCAAGCTCCAGCCGAAGTTCCACGCGGCGCACGGCGACCATGCAATCGCAAACAAGCGCGGCAAAGATGCCAAGGATGTATTGATCCGCGTTCCGGTTGGCACAGTAGTAACGGACACGGTCACTGGCGACGTCATTGCCGACTTGAATGCGCACGGGTTGAAGGTTATTCTATGCAAGGGCGGCCGCGGCGGCTTCGGGAACCTTCACTACGTGAGTTCTGTTCGCCAGGTGCCAAATTTTGCGCAGAAGGGTGAGCCGGGCGAGAGGATCATTGCCAAGCTGGAACTGAAGCTTCTCGCCGACGTAGGCTTTATTGGCCTGCCGAACGCCGGAAAGAGCACGCTCATCAGCCAAATCAGCGCGGCCAAGCCGAAGATTGCCGACTATCCGTTCACAACGATCATCCCGAACCTCGGCGTCGTGAGAGTCGGAGACGAGACGTTCGTCGTTGCCGACATGCCCGGTCTCATCCTGGGTGCGTCCGAAGGCAAGGGACTCGGCTACCAGTTCTTGAAGCACGTCGAGCGGACTCGGGTTCTGGTTCATCTGGTCGATGTCTTCCCTATCGACGAATCCGATCCGATTGCAAACTATGAGACCATCGAGACCGAGCTGAAGCTATATTCCGAAGAGGTTTGGGCGCGGCCGCGAGTCATCGCACTGAATAAAATCGATTTGTTGCCGCCTTCGGATGTTGAGGTTCTGCAGGCCAAGTTCGAACAGTACGGCCACCCCATATTCCCGATTTCTGCAGCGACGAGCCAAGGAATCGAGCCTTTGCTGTATAAAGTTGTCGAGATACTCAAGGCGACGGAGCCCGATGAGGCGATCCCGATTGTCGTGCCGGCAATGCACAAGTCGGACGAATCGGTTTGGACCGTCGAGGAGATCGAGGGCGAGTTTGTCGTGATCGGCAAACGCATCGAGCGCATGGTAGCCATGACGAACCTGGACCGCGAAGACGACCTGCGATACCTTCATCGCCGTTTGGAAAGGCTAGGGGTAATCAACAAGCTGAGAGAAGCCGGAGCAACGGAGGGCGACACTGTCAGGATCGGCGAGTTCGAGTTTGGATTCACCGATGAGACTTAATACGCTATGAAAACGGGAATACTTGGAGGAACTTTTGATCCTCCGCATAACGGGCACCTAACCATCGCCGAGGCGGCGCTTGCCCAGCTTGAACTAGACGAAGTGATGTTCATGCCGGCCAACCGCAATCCGCTGAAATCCGGGCGAGTGAGTGCCGGCGGCGTCGACCGTCTGGAGATGACGCGCCTGATGATGAAAGGCCAGGCGAACTTGGCACTATGCGATTTGGAACTGACGCGCGGCGGTCCAAGCTATATGGTCGAGACCCTTATCGAACTTCAGATGGCAAGGCCAGGCGAATATTGGCTGCTTTTAGGCGCTGACTCGCTTCAGACGTTCCCAAAATGGAAACAACCGGACAAGATCATCCGTCTATGCAGAATAGGAGTGGTGCCGCGCGGCATTCACACCAAGGAAGAAATGCTCGGTTGGCTGCCTACGGAGTTCCGCGACGCCATCGACTTTATCGACATGCCTCTGCAGGAGATATCGTCCACCGACTTAAGAGAAAAGCTTGCGCGCAAGCAACCGGTTTCAAACTGGATCAACCGCGAAGTCAAGCAGTATATTGACCAGCAAAAACTGTATAGGAGCTAGATGACCTCAGCCGAGAAAGTGACCCTAATCGAGAAGTTCGCCGACGATATGAAAGCCGAACGAATCGAGATTTTGGATGTAAAAGAGAAAACGTCTGTAGCCGATTTCTTCGTCGTATGTACAGGAACAAGCGATCGACACGTCTCATCAATTGTTGACCGCGTGGCAGAGATGTTGCAGGAGCACAAAGTGAAACCCACTCGCACCGAAGGCGAAAGGAGCGGATGGATTCTGCAAGATTTTGGCGATGTGATTTTCCATGTGATGCGCGAAGAAGAAAGGCAGTTCTACGATTTGGAGACGCTGTGGAAAACGACTCAACCCGACCCGAACCTGACGAACTAGATCCGCAGGAGCCAGTAGATGCGGCCGAAAGGCTGAAACAGCTTGAAGAGGAAGCTTCGCGACTTCGCGAGCAACTGAGGGAACAAGAGGAATCTAAGGCCGCCGAGGAAGCTGCGGAAGCTAAATCCCTCGAAGAAGCGCCGCGTAAGGAGGCCGCTCCCGAAGATATCGAGGAGGCGGAGAGGCTGATTCGACAGGCGCATGTGGCTAAGTCGAGGCAGGAGCATTCGAAAGCGCTGGATCTCTTAAAGCAGGCGGAGCAGCTTGCGCCCGATTCCATTGCCGTCTTGATTGAGCTAGGCGACGGATATGCGGCTAAGAACCGATGGAAAGAAGCGCAGACTATCTATGGCCGTGCCACGCATCTTGATCCTACCAATGTTGCCGTCGAAAGGAAGTACGCTGAGGCTGTGCTGAAGGCGAACCTGCCGCTCGAAGTCCTCTATGGGATGAGCAAGGGCAACGCCGAAGAGCAGATCGCTAACGCTAACGTGGCCGCGCTGATTTCCTTTTTCATTCCTGGAGCGGGTCAGATGGTGCTCGGCAGCGCCTATAAGGGCATTGCTTTTCTTGCGGTTTGGCTTGTTGCGTGGATCCTTGCCATTCTAATCCCGAACGGCATAAGCGGCTTGATCGAAATGGCCTCGAACAAGCCGAATGTGCCCGTCAACATGAGCGTGCTTTTACCGATTGCTGTAGCCATCTGCATGAACCTGGCCGCAATGTATGACGCAAAGGCAATGGCGAGCCAGTTCAAGAAGTCGAAAACGGAGCGTCCTGCGCCGCCGGTCGATTTGCCTTTTGAGTGAGAATCAGGTGGTGGGCCCGGGGGGATTCGAACCCCCGACCAAGCGGTTATGAGCCGCACGCTCTAACCTCTGAGCTACAGGCCCACCTGAGGTTTCTTATAATACCAGGTTATTTCAGTCTGAGATGACCTTCAAATCGACCCTTTTTGACTCATATCCTGGACAATTAGTAAACGGCATCTGGCCTTCGCGACACTTAATATAAAGTGCAATGAAAGGTAAACACCAAGGATCGGTCAAAGGTCTCGCGCTAATCAGCGATTCGAAAAAGCTTAAGAACGCGCTCATTTGGGTCGTCGCCCCAATAGCTATTCTGCTCATGTTCTTCCTGACATCCAGAGTCCTCGGGCACACAAAGATCATCAATGCAGGATCGAACAGCGCATTGCTCCCTTCAGGATTGAGAGTTGACCTAATTTGCGTTGTGAAGAAGACCGGCGATTCATCAGATCCAAGCAGAAAGGAAACTTGGAAACCCGACGGCACGCCGCTTGCGGCTGGCAGGGCTGACGAAGAGGGCCTCCATTCCGCTGCGCCTGACATGATGAGTGTCGGCAACTATGAACCGGAGGAGACAAGATATCTGGTCTTCAAAATCACTTCGCCATCTGGCCGCCTGATCGACATCAGCGGCTTTATCCCAGGCCCTGAGTTCGATCGCTCAAAGCCGTCTCGGTCCGGCATTTGTAAATGCTCTTTGAACCTGAGTCTTGAGGAAGGCGGAAGCGCTGCATTTGAGTCTCAAGTTGCCTGCGGCGAGCCCAAACTTGACCGGTACATACTTGAGATATCTGACGTCGAGTGGGTCCAGGCGGCCGATGTGAAAGCGGTCCCGCTAGAAGGAAAAAACGGCGAATCGAAGGATGTCAAGCTCCAATTCGGCTTATTGCACTTGTCTGTCCACCGATATTCAGACTATTCTGGACCGGAAAGGAGTCCGGACTACGTCCGCCTTGAGGTTCTGCCAGAGCCGAGTGTTTCCAAGTCGGAGTACAGAATCCAGCTCTATGATGTCCATGGCTCGTTGTTGCAGTTTCCGTACGGACTCAAGCGAGGTCTGGTACCGAACCAAACCGACTTCCCTATCGATCTCTGGAACACGGTCGGCCGCATCGAAATACAGAAGCGAAGCACAGAGTTTGTTGAGTTCACCGACATACCTTTGAACCACCGATAAGGCCGGGAATGATGCTCTACTGGTAGGCTCTGCTGTGAGTAACGATTCAGTGCATGATCGAGTAAGCCGCCAGTTCGGCCCTGTAGCCGCCAACTATGCTACAAGTGTCGGACATGCTGACCTAGGCGCTTTGTTGAAACTTGTTGATCTGTTGCAACCTCAAGCAACAGACTCAATACTCGACATCGCCACAGGGGCAGGCAACGTTGCGCTTGCGTTTGCGCCGCATGTCGCCAAGGTGGTCGCATTCGACCTTACCCAGCAGATGCTTGAGATGACCGCCCAGCGGGCAAACGAACAAGGCATCACAAATCTGGTAACCAAGCTGGGAAAGGCCGAGTCGCTACCATTCGACGATGAAACGTTTGATATAGTCGTCGTCCGGCTCGCACCGCATCATTTCGCCGACATTCGTAAGGCCGTATCTGAGATGTCGCGCGTCGTAAAGCCAGGCGGCAGGATCCTTATTGTCGACTCAACCTGTCCCGAAGACAAAGAGTTGGCCAGGCAGGTGAATGAGCTTGAGAAGCTTCGCGATCCCTCGCATGTGCGGAACTATTCCCCTTCGGAATGGACCTCCATGCTGGCAGATACCTGGCTGATCGTCAAGTCAATCACCGTGTCGCCTTATCTTGAGAACGGCAGACCGATGCAGTTTGCCGAATGGACCGAACGAATCGTAACCCCAACGGAGAACATCGCGACATTACGGCATAAGTTAACAAATGCTTCGGACGCATTGAAAATAGCCATGCATATTGAAGTCGATGGCGAAGACATCTGGCTAACCATTGAGCAAGTAACCATCCTTGCGACCAAAGACCGTTTACCAAACCTGTAGCGGACGCGTATTACCTACCGTCGATTGAACCGATAGCAATGCAGGATATCATCGAGCCTAAATATCACGTATCGATCTCGGATCCACAAATTAGGCGAAGTGTAGTCAAACTGAATCGGAACAGAGATGTCCGTTGTGCGGCCGGTTTTGGAGTCAAGCACAGACCACCACCCGCGCTTCCCTTTCTTCACGTCCGTCTTCATTGCCAGTATGTATTTATCCGTTAGCCAATAGGCTGTGGTGTAGTTCTTCTTGGCCCAGAGCTTCTTTCCCGTATAAGGGTCACTCAAAGTAACTGTGTTCCACGAATCATAGGCCTGATCGTGTGTGCGATAGTTTGTCTCATCGCCGTATGCTAGGACGCCTTGTTTCGGAAACTTGAAATCGGAGTAGTGGCAGAACCGTACTTTGGAACGGCGAAGGGGAGAAAGCAAATAGAGGCGCATATTGCTTTTCGCCCTGTACCCCTGGTAGTCGTTAGAATACAGGATCTTGTTAGGCCAGTCGACAAAGAGCAGGTTCGCAGTTCCCAATCTGTCACCCGGTGTGCGAATAATAGAACCGATCAGTTTTCCTTCGTCGGAGACTTGATAAAGCCATTTCTGTCCTAAGCCGGCCTTGGGGTCAAAGGCAAGAGTCGAGTGATCGCCATGTGACAGATATATCAAAGGTTTACGGCCGAACTCGAAGGGCTTCTTGGCGTAGTACAAATCGATGCAATAGTCAGGATCAGCATACAACTGAGGTTGCGTTAGCTTTTCTATTCTTCCCGAATCTATGTGCAAGACACCTTCATAGGTAAGCACAGTTAGCCCAACGGCTTTACGCGGCAATGCAATGATTCCCGCATTGGTCTTGTTTGACCACATCAAGGTCCAATCTGGATTTGCATAAACGGGTGCGATTGCCAGTAACGGCAGTATTGCCAGCATCACTCACTTCCTTTTAACGATGGGCACTTCAAGTATTACACGTATAGTTGGGCGCAGTGTTACCACTTCACGGATGGAGTTGGAGTCGAGATTCTTGATGCAAAGGCTGAGTCCAAAGGCTGCTCATTGCGTGAACGAATCGCTCTCTAGGTATCATTGACCAATATTCTAATATGGTCATTCGTCATGAGCGAAACTGAAACAACTCACAAATCGGATAACCGGCAAGCCATCCTCGATGCGATGGGGCGGCTGATGGAGCGGCTTGGATACAGCAAGACGACAATTGACGATATCGCCAAGGAAGTCGGGATTGGCAAAGGCTCGATTTATCTGTGCTTTAAGAGCAAAGAAGAAATCGCCATTAGCTGGCTCGTGCGTATGCACGACGGACTTGCCGAAGAGCTGAAGGAAATCGCTGAAGGAGAAGGCACGCCGGAGCATCGAGCGCTTGCCTTTCTGCTTCGCCGCGTACTTTATCGTGCTGATACCTTCGAGAACTTCAGCTATGCGCTCGAAGAGATGCTGGCAAGTCTTAGGAATGAGATGAAGGCTCGAAAAGAGACTTTTCATAACTTCGAAGCCAATCTTCTGGCCGATATTTTAGCCGAAATCGGAGGAGCGCGCAACGAAGAAGCGATCAACGCGGCTAAGTCGATGATTCAAGCTACAAATGGACAGCTTCCCTACCGCATCCGGATCTGCGACCTCGGCGGCAGGCAGACCATCGAAGAAACAACCAAGCGAATTACTCAGTTGATGATTGCAGGATATAAAGGACTCTATGGACACACCAAGTAACGGACATAGCAATGGAAACTTCAAAAAGGGCATCAAACCTGTGCCTATGGCTATCCTGGGCATCGTTGTAGTTGTCGGACTCATTTACGGCATCCCAAAGTACCAATACATGAAGAGGCACGCAACCACCGACAACGCGTATCTTACTGCCAACATCACGCAGATAGCACCGCAAGTTGCCGGACAGGTTAAGGAAATCCTAGTCTCCGAAAACCAAGCAGTCAAGAAAGGCGATTTGCTAGTCCAAATTGACGACGCCAAATACAAAGCAGCTGTCCAGCAAGCCGAAGCCAACTTACTCGCGGCAACCGCCGATGCAAAGGCTGCAGGTATCAACGTGTCCATCACCGAAGCAACTGCATCTGCGCAAGTCGTCCAGTCGGAAGGCGGAGTGGATCAATCATCTGGTGCAATCGGTTCAGCAAATGCTGACGTCTTGCGTTCGAAAGCGGCGATCTCGGCAGCCATGTCCGCTGAAGAAAAGCAAAAGGCCGACATCGAAACGCAGAAACTCGACATCGAAGTAGCAAACGACGGCTATATCAAAGCGCAGAAAGCTCTCGATTCGGCCGCTGCGCAGGTCTCCTCCGCCAAGGCGGCTTACTTATCGGCTAAAGCAAGCGCGTCGGCTGCAAAGGCAAAGGCCGACCAGACAGAGCGAGATGCCAAGCGCATTGGATCTCTTGCAGAGTCAGGTGCCGTCAGCAAACAGCAGAAGGAAAACGCCGAATTAGCCTTCGCCACGGCATATGAACAGCTTAGGTCGGCTAACTACCAAGCCGAAGCGGCGCAATCAGCGATCGCCCAGCGAGAAGCTGACCTTCAGTCAACAAAGCAGCAGCTTAACATAGCAAATGCGACCCTCAGGCAGGCCAGATCAAGGCTTAAGGCGTCCAACTCGTATTCCAAAGCGCTTTCTGCTCAGACTGCCGCCGCTGTATCGCAAAAGATGGCCGCCGTGCAAGCAATCAACCAGGCCAAAGGCAAGCTCAAACAGGCAAAAGGGCTTCTAGACCAAGCTAAGACTGCGCCGGATCAGATAAGCGCCAAGCAAGCTGCAAAAGAACAGGCCCTAGCCAAAGTCGAACTAGCGAAAGCAACCCTCGCGAACGCAAAGCTCGATCTGGAGCACACGCGAATCGTAGCGCCTATCGATGGCAGGATCAGCAAGAAGTCGGTCCAACTCGGCGCTCTTGTTGCGGTTGGCACGCCGCTCATGGCGCTTGTTGAGGATAACAGCTTAACAATCTATGCCAACTTCAAAGAGACCCAAATTAAGAGCATCAAGCCGGGAATGAAGGTCGAAATCGAGGTTGACAGCTACCCAGGCTATAAGTTCAAGGGCAAAGTAGACAGCATGTCGGCGGCCACTGGCGCAACCTTTGCCTTGTTGCCGCCCGACAACGCGACAGGCAACTTCGTGAAAGTCGTCCAGCGTGTGCCGGTCAAGATCAAGTTCGATGAGAGCCAAGAAGGAATGGACTTGCTTAAAGCAGGCTTGTCGGCAGTCGTTTCCGTCGAGCTGAGCGACTAGACCATGGCTGACGCGCCTGCCAGCCTTGATAGAGATGCCCTGAGCTACTCGCCTACCCAGCGATGGATCATCCTGGGCGCGGTCATGCTGGGCACACTGATGCAAGTCATCGACACCAGCATTGTTAACGTGGCCATCCCGCAAATGATGGGAACGCTGGGCGCAACACTCGAACAGATCAGCTGGGTCTCAACCGGTTACATCACGTCGAACGTCATCCTTATCCCACTCACCGCATGGTTCTCGGCGCGATTCGGCCACCGCAACTACCTTGCCGTCTCGATTGTCATATTCACCTTGACTTCCTTGCTTTGCGGGCTCTCACAGAGCATCGGCCAGCTCATTTTCTTCAGAATCCTTCAGGGAGCTGGCGGGGCAGCGCTCATCTCAACGGCCCAAGCCACGATCTTCACCGTTTTTCCGCGCAAACAGCAGCCGATGGCTCAGGCGATGTTCGGCATCGGCATCATGGTCGGTCCCACCGTCGGCCCAACTCTTGGAGGCTGGATCACCGACAACTACAGTTGGCCTTGGGTTTTCTATATCAATATCCCCGTGGGAATAGCGGCGACTATTCTGACGATGGTGAATATCCATCCTTCTCAAGGAGCGGAGTCGCGCATAAGAAAGGTTGACTTCGCCGGCATGGGCATGCTTGCGGTAGGACTCGGATGCATGCAGATCATGCTTGAAAAAGGCAATGGCGAGGACTGGTTCCAATCAAGCCTGATCGTATGGATGGCGATCCTGATGTCGGTCGGCATCACAGCCTTTCTCATATGGGAACTTCGCATAAAAGAACCCGCCGTCAACCTGCGCATTCTAAAGGACAGAGCTCTCGCGGCAGGAACAACATTCGGTACGGTAGTCGGCTTCGGACTATTCGGCGGAATATTCATCCTGCCTGTGTTCTTGCAGCAGATACGGCACTATTCGGCGGAGCAAACAGGTTGGATCATCTTCCCCGGCGCTATTGCGTCTGCTTTTGCGATGGGCTTGACCGGCCGCCTGATGAAGCATTTGCCCGCCCGGACGATCCTCTTCGTCGCCATAGTCGGGTTCGCCTGGTCAATGTTCTTGCTCCAAAAACTGACGACCGACACCGGCCCAGACCAGTTGTTTTGGCCGCTGGTCATTCGGGGCTTTATGCTAGGTTTGATGCAGGTTCCTATGTCCATTGCTTCGCTCTCGCACCTAAAAGGCCGCGCTCTCGGCGACGGTACAGCCCTTTTCAATCTGCTTAGGCAGCTTGGCGGAAGCGTCGGCATTGCCTATCTGTCAACAAGGATCACCCACGAGGCCTATATTTACCGAAGCGTCATGGTCGAGCATGTCACGGCATATACCCCAGCCGCCACAGAGCGCTTCAACACCCTCACGCAAGCGTTCATGGCCAAGGGTGCGCCGCTCGAAATCGCCAAATCGCAGGCCGCCGCCGTCATTGACCGCACCATCACGGGCCAAGCTCAAGTTATGAGCTTCTCCAACGCCTTCGTTTTTGTGGGCATTATGTTCCTCTTCACTCTGCCGCTTCTTCTCCTCTTCCATAATGGCGTTCATCACACGGCGCCTAGATCGTCTCACGGCGAATAGGCATGGAGCCGACTTGCTTTGCGAATGCGTTAAGAGTCATAATATTGTTATTCGAACCGCGTTGCCGCGATCGGAAAAAGAAGCTAAGGCGCCGAAAGGAGTTATTGTCCGTTCGGCGCCATATCTTTTGTAATGCAGCCCTAAAAACGCTGCCACGACCTGTCCTTATAACCAAAGAGAGCATCAGGAGAAATCATGACCCCTAAAGAGGCCGTATCATTTGTGCAGGAGAATGAAGCGAGAATCGTTGATATTCGCTTTACCGACTTATTTGGCATGTGGCACCACTTCAGCATGCCCGCCGAGAGATTTGACGAGGACGTCTTCGAAGACGGTCTCGGATTCGACGGTTCCAGCCTGCGCGGCTTCCAAACCATCAACGAATCGGACATGCTCCTCGTCCCAGATCCCAGCACCATGTTCATGGATCCATTCACCGAGGTTCCGACAGCCGTCGTGCTCTGCGACATTGAGGACCCGATCACCAGGCAACGCTATAACAAGGATCCCCGCTACGTCGCCGAAAAGGCTGAGCAGTATTTGAAGTCGACCGGCATCGGCGACACCGCCTACATCGGTCCGGAAGCCGAGTTCTTCCTGTTCGATTCCATAGCCTATGACAACTCCGCCGCCGGCGCGTTTTACCGCATCGACAGCGAAGAGGCCTTCTGGAACTCCGGAAAAGACGAGATCTCCGGCTATCCGATGCGTCCGAAGGGCGGCTACTTCCCTTGCCCGCCGGTTGACAAGCTTCAGGACGTCCGCACCGAGATGATGCTGAAGATGATCGACGCTGGCATTCCCATCGAGGTTCACCACCACGAAGTTGCCAGCGCAGGCCAAAGCGAGATCGACATCGAGTTCGGCCCGGTCAAGAAGATGGCCGACATGGTTCAAATGTACAAGTTCTTTGTAAAGAACGTTGCCCACGAGAACGGCCTGGTCGCATCGTTCATGCCCAAGCCCGTTTTCGGCGACAACGGCTCCGGCATGCACGTCCACATCTCCATTTGGAAGAACGGACAGACCTGCATGTACGATGAGTCAGGATACGCTGGACTCTCCGATATCGCCCGCTACATGGTCGGCGGCATCTTGTCCCACGCTCCGTCGCTCTTGGCGTTCTGCGCCCCTTCGACGAACAGCTACCGCCGCTTGGTTCCTGGCTACGAGGCGCCCATCAACCTGATGTACTCGCTTCGCAACCGGTCGGCATGCGTCCGCATCCCCATGTACAGCAAGTCGCCAAAGGCCAAGCGCGTTGAGTTCCGCGCTCCAGACCCCACCGCCAACCCTTACCTGGCTTTCCCGGCGATCCTCATGGCTGCCATCGACGGCATTCAGAACAAGATCGAGCCGCCGAAGCCGTTGGATAAAGACCTGTACGAGCTACCCGCCATCGAGCGAGCCGGCATCGCCCAGACTCCGGGTTCCCTGCGTGCCACGTTGCATGCTCTCCTCGAGGACCACGAGTACCTGCTGAAGGGCGACGTGTTCACGAAGGACCTCATCAACAGCTACATCGAGTGGAAGCTTGAGCACGAGTGCGACGCCGTCGATCTGCGTCCGCATCCCTACGAGTTCTACCTCTACGCCGACGCGTAAGGTTTCTCTCAACTCTCACAAAACAAAGAGGCTCTCTGGTTTCCAGGGAGCCTCTTTTCCGTTTTATCGATCGATAAGCCTACGCCGCTTTCTTGGTCTTGTTCGGGGCGAGTCTCAGGGTCGTCGTCATGTTGACGATTTCCAGTTCGCGCACGTCGGTGGCCTGGCCGGTGGTCTTGTTCACATACCGATAGGCCAGAGCATAGACGCCCGTGGGCAGGGCCACATTGGTGGTCAGCATGCCCGCGGCGAAGGTTACGAAGTCGTAGTGCGTGTAGCCTTCGGGGTTGGGTTCGCAGTTGCCGCTGTTCAGCTTCTGATAGAGAATCTCAGTGGCGGTGCCGGTTGAGTTGGGTCCGCTTGCGGTAACGTTGTAGCCGGGGTCGTCCGGATTCACCGTGAACGTCAAAGCGTCGCCGGTGAACACGTTTGCCGGGGGCGTTGTCGGGATCGATCCCGCCGGATTGATCTGAAGGTATTTCGCTGCTAATTCTATAAAGGCGCATACGCCGCTTAGCGTATAGGTTTCTCCGGTTAGCGGGTTGTGCCGGATCTGGGTTTCGCCGTAGGAGACCCAGGATGCGGCCGTTTGCGCGTCCATTGCTTTATAGGTTTTCGCCGCTTTGCCCAGATAGCTGCGCACGTCGCGCTGCGGTCCGGTTTTGGGGTTGCTGACGGATGATTTAACTCGGGCAGTGGGTCCACTTCTCGCTCTGGAGAAGACGTCGGTGCCCATCTTGCCTCGTATTTCATTGACGATAGCCGAGTAAGCGATATTCGCCATAGGTTTTCCCTCCTGCCCATCGCCGACTGTCAAACTGTATTGGTTGTTTCTTATTGGCTTCGGGCCTCTAATGGAGCTATTCCATGGCTTTACATGAATTCGGACGGCTTTTTCGTTTTTCTGTAGTTTTGATTGGCGGATGACACATTGTCATACTAGATATGAACCAACGAACGCACTCCCGGATACTTATCCTGTATGTATCTGACCGACAATGAGAGAGTCCGGCATGAACTTACATAATGTCTCAAAGTTGATTCCTATTGAATCCGCGATATCAACACCGGGTACGCCATCGCATCGCAAGGTATCTAGCATTTGGTAATGAAGCAAGGAAGTCTGTGCAGGTAGATCGCCTGGTTCATTGATACGCCACTTCCTGATTGCAATTTCTTTAAAAGCGCTCTCTCTTTGCCACTCGCTAAAGATGCCGAGTTGATAGTTCCGCATGATGAGCGCTTGTATAGAAGCGAACCACTTTGCCTTTACCGGTAGAAACTCTGATAGCACGGCATACTTTGGCGCATCGTAAACATACTCCTGCTCTGGCAACATAAAGCTTCCTGCAAATTCATTAGCCTCTTGTTCAGTCTTCGCATTGTCTGCAGGCTTATCAAATCGATGCAACAACAGGTGCCCTAACTCATGGCTTAAGCTAAAGTTTTGCCTCTGCCTAGATATTGGCTTCGAGTTGATCAGGATGAATGGCCGATCGTCATGCCAAAAAGACAAAGCATCCGACTTTAATGATTCGTCCTCATACCAAAAGACCAAGATGCCGTTTCGCTCACAATATTCAAGCACGGAGCTAACAGGTTGCAAACCTAGTCGCCAGTATGACCGAAGGTATTCCGCTGCTTCTATCGGATTGCTCTGTGTTCTTTCTTGCAGTTCCAGCTCAGGATACTGAACATCTGGTAAAGGATATCTTTCCTTCAACACAGGATATATGTATTGCGAAGCAATAGTTGCCAAGCCGATGATGTTGTTGCGTGTCGCCGCTCCAATACTCTTCAGCGTCCTAAAGGAAACGGCATCTTTGCTAATCTGCGAAATCTCAGGTCCGTCAAAGAACCTTACTGGCACATCATAGGCTATCGAGAACTGTTCTAGATAAGGCGTCGCATCGATTGTCCCTTCTTCCATTCGACGAATCGCTTCATCGCTCTTACCAATGACCTCTTTAATCGACGCAAGACTGAGCCCTTTCCATTCCCTAGCGAGCCTCAGGCGCGAAGGATGATACATTATTCGCTTTTCTCCTTGAGTTTACAATCTTGACAAATCTTTGCTCGGTATTGCTAGCGGTGGTTGACTTTCTCGGTGAAGCTTCTCGCAGAAGCTATATTCCAGGAGTTTCGAATCTGTTTTGTTGATGCAAACGATGCCTGCGACCCACATTCGGGGATCTTCGACGGTACTTGTTGTATCAAGGACAAGCATGGCAATCGCTGGTTCAATTTCTGGGCGTGGACCAAAGAGCTTCGGCTGCATAATTGAGTCTTTACCGAGCAGGTGCTCAAACTGAGGCCCTCGACCTGCCGTCCTTATAGCTCCATCTTCCTTATAACCGAGTGCTACGGCAAATCGCTGTAGCGAATCCCTGTTCTGAAACCATGGTGCTTGATGTCCGTCAGAAGCGTTATATCGAGGGTAAAAGCCAAAGGAGTGAATAGCACTGGCTAGCTCCACGTCGAAGTTCATGCGCAAATACAAGCTTCTGAAAACCTTAGGAAAGCCTGATGAAACGAGTTTCATCCTCGTCAACTCAGTCTCCGCCGCTACAAAAAGCGTGCTCTTGAGTGGGCCGTCTTCCAGCAAAGCGCTCGCAGAATCGAGTACAAGCTGAGAGGTCTGCGCCCTGTATTTGTCAATATTCCAACCATTATCTTGCTTACTCACACGGTCATGATACCCCATTTTTATCAGAATGCCAACCTTATAACAACGGTTAGGACCCGTGCTTAGACGGATCTCAATCGCCCGCATCTTGCTAAGGTGATGCAGAATCATTCGTTGCGATAAGGTTCTGTTCTGTGGATGATCGGCATTTTCGAGCCATAGATAATCTAGCATGCTCGGATCTTTGTAACATTGAATGGTTGGATGGACTCTAGGCTTAAACCTAAATATAGGTGCTTACATTGACATCTAAGTATCCAGCAACTACGCGATCAACTATAGTAATTCTGAAAAAATACCAGCGTTGTAACGTGATTCAGTTAAAGGCCAAACAACAATTCAAGTATAGTTAATAATCATATACTCGAACCTAAATCTTCGGCTATATGTTTCCCTCATCGCTTGAGCTATTGATAGCTTGGACTTCAACGTAAGTTTATCTAGCGATGGTATATTTTCATTTGTTATCAAAGCCATGACGAATGTAAATTTCGTCGGATTTGAGGACGGTGAAGGAGTATAGGGAGTTTTCAGTGTTGTGCTTACATAATTCCAACATTCTTCATAGGCATCTAAACATATAGCAGCGTCGCATATTTGTTTACAAACTGCAGCAACTTGAGCTGAGCCGGTGTACCTTTTAACGTGGACGAAATATCCTTCGTGAAATATATCACATATTTCTAACTTGCTACGGTTCAGATTCCGCCTACATTCTGCTAAGTCGAAGAGGTTATATTCCTTATGAACATCATTACATACTCGAGCGTTGTATGCATTCTCTGATACCAACCAGTCTCCTTTATCAGTTTGGATTCTATCGATGCTTCTATCCATTTGCGGCATCGATATTCCACACGCCCCGACGTTAGAAATTCTACTGTTAAGTCTCTCATGCAGTGCGGCGGGCACGCTGAAGTAGGAACCGTTGCTAACAATCCATAACTTCCCCGCAGATGGTTGACTTACGTATGTTAGTCGATCGCATAGCATTTCCGAACCACAATTAACCCACTCATCATGTTTACCTTCTTTCTTATTTGGTCTCTTCGCGACAAACTGCGCAGTAATAAACTTGTCGTGAGTGGTTAGTTGGTTTCTCAGTAAAGCAAGTATCCCAGGCGTTCTCCAATCAGTGATTGGTATGTACTCGTATAAAGTATCTGTTGCAGTCTTCTTGTACCTTAGAAACCAGTTGCGTGGTTCTTCCCTTTCCTCTGGCTCTAGAGCGCTTAAGTCCATATCAGCACCAGAGCATAGGGCGTCAAACATGAGGGTATTGATAGTAGCTTTGCCATTCATGGACGTAATCGGTTCCACTCTTGACAGATCAGAAAACTCAGTTGGTCTGTCTTTGTCGTCCAAGTATTTCAGCAAGAGTAGGTCACATGCCTGAATTACTGATGCAATAGAAACAGAAACAGTATGACGGAGAGATTTGCCGCCGACAAGTCTTTGAGTTCTCGCACCTTCAGATATTTTTGCACCTACCTTCATAACGTTGAAGATGTCTTCAAAAACTGCAAAGTCTCCTACTGAACCAGGTTCGTTCAATTTCTGGCTCGTCTTCTTTCCTCTTTCACCCGGTATATCTGTGTCAAGCTCAATAAGGTCTTCAGTACCTGACCAGTTAAGAACAACTTCTTTACCAAAATCCTCAACTAATTTTGCATCGCGAAGTAGATTCCAACTTCTGCCAGCACTAACTGCCATATATCTTGTCACTACTTTAACATCGACATTGTTATCGATAGCCGCGGCTACGTTCTTATCACAAGTGTAAGATCCATCATTGAGTTGGTGCACTTCTGCTTTAAGAAGCATCAACATTGAATGTTGAATACCTGAGTATTTCTCAATGACCATCCCGGTCTGCCTGAGCATTTGTACCCAGTCAGGTTCATCCGTCAAGTTGTTGCCATAGATGAATACCAAGTCACGAGGATGCTTCTTTTTGTCAGCAGTTAGAGGCGTCGAGATGAAATGTTCATCGTAGTCTAGGGTCAAATCTTCAAGCACATCATTCGATGCAGTCACACCCTCGTCAAATAGAAAGTATGTTAAGGTTACCATGATACGAATCCAAGACAATAATACATATATATATTAGCATGTCGTTCACAAATATTGAACTACAAACTTGATTAACGCCTAATCCATCTGTTCTCGCCAGTCATATTACAGCCAAACGGGCAATGTTTGTTAGGCGTAGGGATATTCCTATCTGCGTTCACGTGTCTTTGTCCTAGCATGCTAAAAAACGAGGATATTCATATGACAGCCAAAGGGTGAGTGGGGAACGTATTCGCATTGCATGCCTAATCATTGCCCAGGGCTCGCGGGTACGCTCGCGCTCCAACCCGAAGTCGAATGACGAATGACAAATGACGAATGACGAGTGGGAGCGCTTTGCGGTTGCTCTGCAATAGCCATGCATAGCCATGCATCGCAAAGCACTGCCATGCACGGCCTGCTTTTCCCTTTCAGACTCTTACAAGACTCTAACCAGGCTCTGACAAGGCTCTAACCACGGCGGGTAGAGCCTTGAAAGGGCGTTGTCAGACCGCAATCAGAGTCTGATGCCCCATGCAGACGAGGGGACAGCGCGCCGACAATTTGGGTATGGCGAAGGCAACACTCAGCGCGCTGCTCTCGAACGCGAGCGGGTCGATCGGGCAAGACGTCATCTATCTGACGCGGCAGGGGCTGGCCGTGCGCCCCAAGCCGAGATACCGCCAGTTCCCCAACCCGGCGACCGCGGGCGCGCGCAGCCGCATGCTCGCCGCCAAGGCCGTATGGGAGAGCCTGACGCTGGAGCAGGTTCAGGCATGGCGCGAATATGCCGCATCGATCACCATCCATAGACCCCTCGACGGCGCCGCATATTCACCGATCGCCTACAACGCCTTCATCGGGCTGGCCACGCGTGTGCTGCAGGCCGATCCGTCGGCTTTCGTGCCCTTGCTGCCGCCTGTTTCTGAGTTTATCGGGGAGGGGATAGTAGTGAATAGGGTACAGGGTATTGGGTCTGGGGTGGTGAGGTTTTGGGCTTCTGGGCCGAATTCCGATGGTGTGGTCACCGAGCTGATGGCGCAGAAGCTGGCGAACATCCGGCGGATGCCGAAGAGCTTCTACAAGTCTCTGAGCTTCGTCGCGTTCGTTCCGAATGCTAGCGAAGACCCTGAAGAGCCGTGTTTCGTCGACCTTACGCTTGATCGAGGAGCCTACGCGTTCGCGTATAGGTTCGTGAAGAAAGCTACAGGACAAACGAGGGCGCAGATGCTGCTCGGGGTCTTGGAAGTGCTCTAGCTGGTTGACAGACTATCTCTTGAACGAGCTGGAGACTAGTCGACCCTATTGCAAAGACGCTATTGATCCCAGGGACTTAAGGACATGAAGGACATGGTGGACTTGCCGGTCTGTCCCGCCAAATGCCTGAAGCTTTTTGTCCATCTTGAACGTCAAAACATATAGAAAGATGCTGGGCCATCGTTTTTGTCTATCAAGCTACATGAATCGGCCGCCAACGTGGCGCGGAACCGCTATACGCCTCGCTATACAAGAGGCTAACGGGTCCGCCTGCGCGAGCATGCGGACCCTTCTTGCTTTATGGCCGGGCATTTCTTTCGATTTTATATCGCGAAGGAGAAAGAAGCGTGTGCCAGCCTGACGTCCTTGTTCTGAACAGCAACTACGAGCCCCTCAACGTCTGCAATGTCAGGCGCGCGATCAGCTTGCTCTTGCTGGGCAAGGCTGAGGTGTTGCACCATCACGATGCGCCCGTCTTGACAGGTAGAGGGCCGCTAAGAGTGCCCTCGGTGCTGAAGATGCGCTACCAGGTGCGCAGGCCGATGCCTCAGCTCCGGCTGTCGAGGCATTCGATCCTTGCCCGCGACAACTACACCTGCCAATACTGTGGCGCGCGAGGACGCGATCTCACACTCGACCACGTCATTCCAAGATGGGCAGGCGGGCCGCAAACCTGGGACAATCTGGTGGCGTGCTGCCGCAAGTGCAACCTGAAGAAGGGCGACAAAACCCCTCAGCAGGCGCACATGAAGCTGATGCGCAAGCCGAAAAGGCCGCACTTTGTGCCGTATCTCTCTTTGCCGCTCTACCTGAAGGCACAGGGGCAGGCGGCATGGCGCGACTACTTGCCCGTCTTCGATGAGTTCATTTATGAGCCGAATATGAACTGAGGCTGCATCCTAAGGGCAGCGGTATCCGTCATTACACGGGAGGATCTCACATGGGTATCGCTGTCTTCGGAATCTTGCTCCTTATTGCCTCATTCATCATCAGCGGATTGCATAAGCAGACATCCGACAAGGTAAATCTCAGGCCGCTTGCCTGGACTGGCCGCATCGTAGGCATCCTAATGATCGTCATCGGAGTCTTCATGGCTTCGGTCGTGATTGTCCAGTCAGGCTATCGAGGGGTTCTATTGCGTTTCGGGGCGGTGCAAGGAGTTCTCGGCGAAGGTTTCCACCTGGTCGTGCCGTCGGTCAACACCGTTGAGATGCTGGAGGTCCGAACTCAAAAGGAAGAGAGCCAGGCGACGGCAGCCTCAAGAGACCTTCAAATCGTGACGACCAGATTAGCGCTGAACTACCGAGTTGACCCCGATAAGGCGCACGAAGTCTTCCGCAACGTTGGAACCGAGTATAAGTCACGCATCATCGATCCTGCCGTCCAGGAGTCTCTGAAGGTCGTCACGACTCAATACACAGCCGAGGACCTCATTCGATTGCGCTCGAAGGTCAAAGCCGAAGTTGAAGCGGAGATCACCCGTCGGCTTAAAGCCTATAACCTGCTCGTCGATCCATCCGGCTTGTCGATCACTAACTTCGACTTCTCGCCAGAGTTCAACCGCGCCATCGAGCAGAAGCAGGTCGCGCAGCAAGAAGCTGAGAAGCAGAAGTACGTGCTTCAGCAGGCCGAGCTTGAGAAGCAGACTGAAGTGGCGAGAGCCCAAGGCAAATCGCAAGCCGCAAAACTGAACGCAGAAGCCTTGAAGGTGCAAGGCGGTTCGCTGGTTGTGGCACGCGAGTGGATTGAGAAGTGGGACGGCAAACTCCCCGAAGTCGCATCGGGCAACAGCGGATTCATGCTGGACATCAGCAGCTTACTCAAGAACGTTTCGAAATAAGATTAACGATGAAAGGAATCACTCTCATTGCGTTGTTATCCGTCTTGGCTTTACCAACGGCAGGATTTGCACAAGAAGAAGAAGAGCCGCCGGCAGCTCCCGCGCAAGCAGCCAAGCCGCAGAGCAAGGAAGACCAGATCAAAGCCTATGACGCGGCGATCAAAGACCTGCCCAAGACGGCTGGAGCTTTCACGCTCTATCAGCGCAAGAAGGAAATCCTTGTCGAATTGAAGGAAACGGACTTCGACAAGCTGTTCTTCGTTCAGGCGACGTTCGCCACCGGCGGCAACTATATGGGCATGCAGGCGGGCGACCCGATCGGCGCGCAAGATGTCGACCTCTTCTCCTTTCAGAAGCAGGACGGCGCAGTCTGGCTCATCCGGCCGAACCTCAAATACCGCTGGACTCCGAACGATCCGCTGGCCCTTACTTCATCGCGAAGCTTTCCCAGAGCCATCCTAGGCTCCTATAAGATCGAGGCGACTCAGCCTGATAAGGGCCTCTACCTGATCAATCTGACTTCCCTTTTCTATGGCGGTGTGTTCCAAATATCGGACCTGGTCAACGACGGCGGCGGAACCTATGCGCTCGATTCGGCTAAGTGCCTCGTCGGCAAGGTCAAGAGCTTTCCCGAGAACTCGGTTGTCCAAATGATGCTCCACTTTGTCTCTCCAAAAGCGCTTGAGGCGAATCCGCTTCTAGCCTTGCTCGGTCTTAGCCAGGTGTCGATGCTCGAAGACGCCCGCAGCCTGCCATTGACGGTCTCCTATAACCTGTGGTGGCAGAAGGACACCGGCTATATGCCCCGGCTGATGGACGACCGAATCGGCTACTTCACCACGGACTTCTTCAATGTCGCTAAGTTCTCGCAAATGGACCGCAAGGAGCGCTACGTCAACCGGTTCAACCTGAAGAAGAAAGACCCTACAGCTAAGCTCAGCGAACCCGTAAAGCCGATCGTCTGGGTGATCGACAACTCGGTTCCTGAGAAGTACCGGCCGGTCTTGAAAGAAGGCATCCTTTGGTGGAACAAGGCCTTCGAGGAGATTGGCTTCAAGGACGCCGTGCAGGTTATTGATCAGCCCAACGATCCGGATTACGATCACGCCGACGGGCGCTACAACGTTATTCGGTGGATCATCAGCCCTGAAGTGGACAAGGCGTACGCCATCGCTCAGTTCCGAACCGATCCGCTGACCGGCGAGGTTCTCAATGCAGCCGTCAGCATCGATGCCAACTATGTGACTGCGGCCTTCGAGCAGCATAAGTCCATGATCGAGTACAGGAGTTTGTCAGCCTCGCAAGACCAGGCCGCCACGAACGTACTGAAGAAGCACGGATGGTCGCGGCTGGAATGCACTCTGGGGTCAGGTTTAGCCGAGTCAGCGCGAACTCTGTGGACGACGCTGAATGCCGTCGGCACAAAGATTAGCCGCGACGAGTTCACCAAGCAGCTGCTCCTTGAGACGGTGGCCCATGAGGTCGGCCACTGCCTCGGCCTGCGCCACAACTTCATTGCCTCTACGCTACTGACCACTGCAGAACTCGGCGATCCGCTGTGCGTCGAGAAAAACGGCTGTTCGGCCAGCATCATGGACTACAACCAGGCAAATGTCGTCGCCGCCCTCAAGGGCCAAAGGACATTCTTCGCCCCGCACCTCGGAGCTTACGACCGTTGGGCGATCAAATGGGGTTATACCGATGTTAAGGGAGCGACTCCGACCGACGAACGATACGCGCTTAGCCGAATCGCTGCGCAGTGCGGCCAGCCCGGCTTAACCTACATGACCGACGAGAATGCCGACATTTGGGATCCAGCCGTTCTCAGGTTCGACTTGGGCAAGGACTCACTCACGTTCAGCTCGAAGATGCTTTACGCTCTGCGATTGAACATCAAATACGCGGCCGACAAGCTGCCTAAGCCAGGAGAGAGCTATCAGAAACGCACATCGGTGCTCGTGGGATCGATGAACCAGATTCTCGGCACATGTGCCATGGCGCTTCCCTACATCGGGGGCCTGAACGCGAACCGTAACCACAAGGGAGATGCTAAAGAGAAGCCAACTCTCCAGCCGGTTGAGCCTGGTCTTCAGGATGCCGCTTTGAATATGATTTTGGCCAACTGCTTTGCGCCCGGTTCTCTGAAGTTGCCGGCGAAAGTATTGAATGAGTTGAGCGTTGATCTGGACTCAGAGAATGGAACGGTCTGGACAGCGCCGATGCGCAAGTTCGTATCCCTAAAGCTGGCTGCTCTTGTAACCCAGATGCTTCAAGCGGATCGTCTGAGCAGGATCGCCGAGAATGAGCCGAAGCTATCGGCTAGCGGCAAGTCGTTTACGCTCCATGGATATTTGTCTAGGGTGATGGGCTCAGTGTTCGGCGAAATCGCCAGCGGGGTTTCGATAGAACCGGTTCGAAGGGATGTCCAGAAGTACGCTTTGTCGCTTTACATCAACCTTGCGGGCGCATCGGCAGATACGGCGTCAAACGATGCCAAAGCAATCGCCGCGAATCTCGTTTCGGCGCTAGAGGCGAAGATCGGCAAAGCGCTGAAGGGTTCGGGCAAGCTGGACGCGGCATCGCTGCTTCACCTCAAAGATATGGATGCAACGATCAAGAGATTCCTGGATAGGCGCATCAGCGTGAGCCGATAGAGGTTAAACTGATAGAAATGTCCATGTCCAAGCCTCCCGCATTGTCAGCCGAGCAGCTCCGCCTAGACTTACTTCGCTATATCGAGCAAGAAGTGGACCGGTACGGATCGACCGATGCCGTTAAACCTGCCCATCGCGTGCCGTTCCATTGGCCGCCCGATGCCATCAGCTATAGGTACCACGTGCTGGCCAGCGACTGGACCGAGCATGCCAACTACACATGCATGGACGAGCTGTTCCCGACTCGCGTGGCACACACCGAATACGGCTACTTCGGCAGATGCGAGAAGCTGTGGCACGAGGCTCGCGGTGCGACTTTGGAGGAGATGCTAAAGAACCTGTCGGAAGGCGCAAAGCCCTTGCTAAAGCGCCAATATGCTATTGCCAAATGTCTGGGAGCTGAGAAACGCTATGTCGGCTATGTTCGCGACTTGGCTCCCACGGACCTTTTAAAGCTCCTCTACTGCGACGAGAGAGACGTTACCCATGAGGCGCGAGTCGAGATTGAGAAGCACGGCAGCCTGCGCGTTTTCGGCCCAGCTCTTATTGAGGTGCTGAAAGATACCCGGCATCCCTACCGCCGCTCGGCGCAATGGGCCGTGCTCGATATGTTTGAAGACTTGCCGAGCATCTGCCGCACCGATGAAGAGCAGCTGGCGGCGATTGAGGCCATGAAGGATCTGATTTACAACGCCACAGACGACCATGGACGTGCGATTTATAAAGCGGGCGTGGTCATCGGCGGACACCTTCCGCACGAGCATGGCGGACCGGTGCTGATGGAGTGCCTGTCGTCATCGAGCAAGTATGGACGCCGAGCAGCGATTCACGGCCTGTTCCATGTCGTCGAATGGAATCCTTCAATGCTCGGCGAGGTCGTCGAACGGCTGAAGAAGCATATCGGCGATGAGACCGACCCGATCCTGATCGAGTATACGAAGTGCATGGCGAGAGATATCGAGGCCGGCCGCGACCATGTTCCCGATCCGTTCTTCCCGGAAGAGGGGTAGAAGCAGGAGAGCGCGGGGACAAGGCATCCCGCGGCAACAGGTCCGCGTTCGAGTCACAGCCGCTGGGTTAAAAAGGTGGCAGTAAATGCCGATGAAGACGTCGGCGGCACCCCAGACCCGGGCTCCCAAGCAATTAAGCGGGCTTTTGGTCGGCATTTTGCGAATGGCATACCCAGTTGGCACGGAATGAGCTAAAACAATAGATGTGAAAGTCGCGCTCCCCTCCCGAAGCCTGGGCATTCTGTTAATTATCGGCTTTACCGATCTCATCCTTACTGCCTGGCTCCATTATCAGGGATTAATCGTGGAATTGAACCCGATTATGCGCGTGCTAATTGAACGAAGTGAATGGCTTTTCGCGTTTGTGAAAGGAGGGACCCTGATCCTGGCTTGGATCGTAATGTCTCGCTATGCGAAAACCAATCGCGTCTTTGTTCGAAATATGTGCCTAGCCGGAGCTTGCGCCTATCTCTTCATCTGGACGACTTGGTTCCTCGCTTCCCTCTGATTCTGGCTCGAGGCCGTTTTCCTCGGCGTCGATGCAGGCCTTAAGTGCGGTAAGCGCTACCTCGATCTGCTTTTCGTTTGGCTCGCGGGTTGTCAGGTATTGCGTTAAGAGTCCGGGATAGACCATCGCCGTCATAAGAGAGCTGTTTCTGAGTTTGCCTGCCAGCCTGATGACCTCGTAGCTAATGCCGGCGACGAACGGCAGGAGCAAGATCTCGAGGCCGAACCTCATCATCAGGTTGATCGGCTTGGCGTAGCCGAACTCGCGTGGGATAAAGGTAAACGCGATGATGCTGATAATTAAAACAATAATCGCGAAGCTGGTGCCGCATCTTGGGTGAATCCGCGTGTTCAGCTTGCAGTTCTCCATCGTCAGCTCGCGGTCGATTTCGAGAGTGTTGATCGCTTTGTGCTCGGCTCCGTGATACCCAAATAGCGTTCGAATGTCCGGCATCAGGCCGATCAGCCAAATATAGGCAACGAAGACGACAGCTTTAAACAAACCGGACAGCAGATTGCGCGTCGTCTGGTCTTTGACGCCGATGTTGTCGGCGATAAAGTTCGGAAAGAGCACAAAAAGGCAAAGGCCTAATCCGATGCCGAGAAACATCGATGCGCCGATCGCGACGTTGTTAACGGATTCGGAGGTGTGTTTCGTAACCTTCTTCAAGGCCTCAACCGGCTGATCTGTTCCGTCTTCGGCTTTGACTGGCTGATATTCCTCTGCAAGTTGGATGTTGCCGGAAAATCTCAGCGCTTTAATGCCCAGTGCAAGCGCATCGAGGAGCGCAAGAGTGCCGCGAAGAAACGCCAGCTTCAACCACTTCTGTCTGCCGATCCACGTTTTCGCCAGCGCTTCGGTTTGAAGCACGATCTGCCCGTTCGGCGCGCGCACGGCAACAGAAAAAAAGCGAGGCGACCGCATCATCACGCCTTCGATAATGGCTTGTCCGCCATATTGCAGGAACTCTCCCTTTGGCACGGCAGTCAGTATACCGGGGATACTAGGTTTTGCCTTTTTCCCTGAGATATTTGCACTACGAACCGAAAATAACAATAGCCCCGGAACAAACCAGATGCTTTCGTCGTCTATAATACAACGTCGCTTCTCAAGGAGGGATCTATGACAACTGGACCGATTCCAGGAGGACTAGAGCTCACCGAAGAAGAAGCATTCCAACTGTTGGAGCTGTGTCTCACATCTCCTCAGAAATTGAATGCAACTTCTGAGCGCGCACTGAGGAAGCTCGCGGACTATTGCCTTCAAGAAGGCCGTATTCGACAGCAATCATATCCGTCCGGAGTTAAGCCAGTAGCGCAAGGGCTCGAACAGGCAGGATGAACCATTAAGGTCATTCTGCCTTGTCTTTTTTCGAGCCCCTTATCAGATAAACTGCTTGAATGCAGCGCATCCCTATTATTCTAGACACCGACCCCGGCAACGACATCGACGACGCCATTGCCATTGCTTATCTGCTCGCCCAGCCGCTTTGCGAGTTGGTCGGCATAACGACGGTCTCTGGAGATGTCCAGCAGCGTGCGGCGATAGCAGAAGTATTGTGCAACGTAGCAGGGCGTTCGGAAGTGCCGATTATCTGTGGAAAGAGCCTATCGGTTCTTGAGCAACCGAGCCAGCCAGGTTGCAAACACTACGAAGCCATTTCGCATATTCCTCACCGTCTGGACCGGCCGTCTGAAGAGGCAGTGCCATTCATCCTTGATGCCGTCAACAGCCGACCAGGCGAGATCGTTCTGCTGAGCATCGGGCCTTTAACCAATATAGCCCAGCTACTAGAGGCTGATCCGTTGCTGCCTGGCAAGCTAAAGGGCTTCTATTCCATGGCAGGAGCGTTTTGGTCATATGGAAACAAGGAGTGGAACTGCATCTCCGATGGCGAGGCGGCCAGAAGTATATGCGGAAAACTCCGCCCAGATCATCACTGGTACGGGCTCGATGTGACCACCAAATGCAAGATGAAGCGTGAGGAGTACATGGCATGTCTTACGACTCCGACTCTTGAACTCGTGGGAAAGATGTCCCAGACCTTTTTCAAAGAGACGGATCAAGTGACGTTTCACGATCCGCTGGCGGCGGCGTGCATCTTCGAGCCTGATCTATGCCGATACCTGCGCGGCAAGGTGAATATGGACGCCGAAGGCGTCAGCACGTTCGAAGAAGGCGTTGGGCACGACCTGGTAGCAAGCGAAGTCGATTCTAAGCGATTCTTTGAGCACTTATTCAGCGTTATTCACGAAAGCGCTTCCGTATAATGGCTCTATGCTTGCAGCTTTTATCTCGACATTGGTCTTAGCTCCTTCGATGGTGCAGGTTCGCATCGATCCGTCGGTCACCTTGTCTCAAGTCGGCAAGGATTCGATCGGCGTCGCTGTTGCTGTTTGGGACGCTCATATGATGGACGACTCGGTCCCGAAGCTGATTCGCGATGTTGGCGCGCAAGTGATCCGCTATCCTGGCGGATCTTATGCAGACTTGTACCAATGGAAAACCTCTTCTTCGACGAAAGGCGAGACGGCCAACATTCAGCCTGGGACGGACTTCGACAGCTTCATGGCCATGTGCAAGGCCTCAAAAGCAACCCCGCTCATAACCGTTAACTATGGATCGAATCCTGAGAGAACAGGAGGCGCGAACCCAGAATACGCTGCAGAATGGGTCAAGTACGCAAACAAGAAGAAGAAGTACGGAGTGAAGTACTGGGAGATCGGGAATGAGGTTTACGGCAACGGCTTCTATAGCGGCAAAGGATGGGAGTTCGACCTTCATGCGCCGTATCCCAAGGACCACATGGAGCGCCTCAAAGACCCTCGGCTCGGACCGAATACGTATGGCAAGGAAGTCAAGCAGTTTTGTCTGAAGATGAAAGCTGTCGATAAGTCGGTTAAGATCGGAGCCGTCCTTACTGTTCCTGGCGAGTGGCCCGACGGCGGCAATCCTGATTGGAACACCAATGTATTAGCTGAGTGCGGCAAGGAAATCGATTTTGTCGTTCTGCACTGGTACCCTAGCGGCAAATCGGCTGAGCAGAACGTCCGCGACCTAGCGAAAGTCGAAGGATTCTTGACAAAGACTCGCTCATTGGTCGACAAGTATTGCGGAGATCGAGCGAAGGATGTCCAGATTTGGATGACCGAGGGTGATGCCTCTGGTCAGAACATGCGCCATCCCGGTTCGCTATTTGCCGCCGACCACTTTGCCCGATGGCTCAAGTTCGGAGCGAGCCATGTCAACTGGTGGAACGTCCACAACGGACTGTGGGTTGGAAACAACGGCGAATACGACGACCAGGGGATGCTCTCGAGCGGCCACACAAGCCGAGGAGTCAGCCAGCCGCCGGCGAACACTCCCTTCCCTACTTATTGGGGTGTGGCGATGTTCTCTCGGTTTGCGCGCGCAGGGGATACTTTTGTTAAAGTCGACGGTTCGACCGATACACTGGCATTGCATGCAGTCAAAACCAAGCGAGGGCAGATTCGGCTACTGGCCATCAACCCCGGAAAAGAAGCGGTTGATCTGGACCTTGGAGTCTATAAGTTGCCTAACAAGATGCTTGCTTATGGGCCGAGAAGCAAGTCTCTGGAATCGAAGAAAGTAGGTCAGAATGTGGTTATCGATGGTGAAACGATGGTTTTGCTAGAGTTAAAGGAACCTAAATGACCCGTGTCTCGGATGTAGTCGATGCTTTGAACCGAATAGCCCCTTTCCGTTCTGCTTATGCAGGCGATCCTGTCGGCCTGCAAATCGGCGATCCTGGAGACTACGTTGAACGAGCGGTTGTGAGTTTGGACCGGTCAGTCGGGGCCATATCTCGGTGCGGTGAGGCGCAAGCGCAGCTACTGGTCTGCCATCATCCTCTCCTATTCCGTCCATTGTCAACGGTTACAACAACAACTCTAGAGGGCAAAGCCGTTCTTGAACTGGCCCGCCATGGAATTGCCTTTTTGGCCGCTCATACAAACTGGGATTGCGCGCAAGGCGGAGTGAACGACGAGTTGGCTCGTCTACTCGGTTTGGCCAATGTGAAGCCGTTTGGCGATTCCGGACCGTCGAATGAAACAAAGTTGGTCGTTTTTGCTCCGGTTGGCGATGCTGACAGGTTGATTGATGCTTTGAGCTCAGCCGGTGCGGGTCAAATCGGCAACTACAGCAGATGTGCCTTCGTTGGCAACGGGATAGGCACCTACGAGCCTGGAATCGGAACGAAACCGTATATTGGCCAACCGGGGCGAAGGGAGTCGGTTGAAGAGACGCGCATTGAGATGGTTGTGCCCAATGAGAAAGTCACTCATGTAGTGCGCGTCCTGATTGAGGCGCATCCATATGAGGAACCGGCATTCGACGTGATTCCCCTTGCTGACAGAAAACCGTGGCCGATAGCTAGGGTCGGTTTGCTCACAGCACCTATCAGCCTAAGAATGGTTGTCGGCCATGCCAATCGCGTGCTTCAAACCAAGTCGATGGCATGGGGCGATCCGGAAAGGGTTGTCGAACGTGTTGCAGTCTGCGGCGGCTCAGGAGCCGACTTGTGGAAATCAGCGAGGGACACGGGGGCTGATGTATTGATAACCGGCGAATGTCCTCAGCACGTTGCCCTTGAAGCTTCCGATTCGGGATTCGCGATCATCTCTTCCGGCCATTACGCTACAGAGAACCCAGGCGCTAAAGCACTGGCTGATGCGCTAAAGAAAGCTGTACCCGACGTTGAGTGGGAGTTCTACGATCCAGAATCTGGACTTGGCGGAAAGCCGTTTTTCGTAAGAGAAGAGTGGTAGCCCGGACGGGACTTGAACCCGCGACCTCCGCCTTGAAAGGGCGGCATCCTAACCACTAGACGACCGGGCCAGACGAAGCAGTATTATGGCCGATTCGCTCTAGATTTCGCAAGCTGTCTGAATGAACCTGGTCTTGCATCACACCGAGCTAGGCTAGGTTCAAAAATGCGATAATGAAACAGCTCTCAAGCTATTCACTACCCAAGGAGGATACGTGTTGCAAAACGTTCCGCACCGACGGGGATCCGTCCAGATCATTGGCACTGGAGCTTCTTTGCCGGATCCAAAATTTACGATCGATAACGATCAAGTGTTGCAGAACCTTCGGGACAATGGAGTTGACACGGGTGGAAAGACCGGTGCCGACACCGAGAATCTAACCGGCATTGCCCGCCGTTCATTCGACGATAAGGACTCCTACGAACTCGCTCTAGAGGCTTCTTTACGAGCCGTTCAAATGGCCAAGGAGAACGATCCCGATTTTAGCGAGGACCAACTGGCCATCGTCATATCCGGCGGTTCAACGCCCGACTTCGTCTATCCAGCTTGCGCCTGCAGACTGCAAGGTGCGCTTCTCGGCTCGAAACACGCCGAAGCGTTCGACATTTCACTAGCCTGCTCGTCGGGCATTGCCAGCCTCAATATCATCGGCTCGCGCATGAGAGATATGGGCTATCGCTATGGCCTTGTTGCGATTGGCGAATCAATCGGCACGCGTTCGAATGCTCCGACTTCCCTCAACTATACTCTGTGGGGGAATATGGGCGGCGCTTTCGTTGTCCGATTCGATCCAGAAGGCGACCCAAGATACGGTCTATTCGCAGACCGGATCCTGTCGGACGGCCAGTATGCCGATTGGACAAGATCTGTCGGCATCGGCGCTCATCCGAGCAATGCAGGCGCCGTACGGATCGCATCGATGGAAAGCCACGAAAAGGACATTCACCGCTACGGGTCGCGCAATGTACCCTCAGTGCTGAAACAGTTCTTGGCAGACTGTGAAGTCTCAGGCAATGTTTACTTGTTCCCGCATAACTCGAACCTAAAGATGATGATCAACATAGGTAAAGAGGCAGGCATCCCGGAAGAGCGCGTTCTATCGCGTATTAAGGAACAGGGGAACACGTCTTCCGCATCAATTTTATCGAGTCTCGACTACTATGTGCGTGAAGGCCGGTTTGTTAAAGACGATGTACTCGCGCTTGTCGCGTTCGGCGGCGGAATGTCGGTGGCGATGGGTTTGTATCGCTGGCTCTAAGGGTTAAGCAACACTGACCTTTCGATGCCGCTGTTCTGAGGAGCAGGCTGATTGACATTGAGGATTTAGCCTAACATATTGCCGTCCTCAAGAGGAGCGAGGGCTGAAACCCTCGGCTACATCGATAGATTCAGAAACTTGTAATAGAAGAGGTTGAGATCCTTACTGGTCACAGACTAAAACGCCTTTCTCCCACATTGTAGGAGAAAGGCGTTTAAGAAGTAATTCGTATGCTACAGAATCACTTCTTTTTGACGACTCGTCGGCCGCCGGCATATCTTCGGTTGTAGTAGCCCTCGTTTAGCGAGTTGACTTGAACCTTTCCGCCGCCGCTGCTGGCGTGGATGAACTTTCCGTTGCCGACATAGATGCCGACATGGTTAATGCGCGTTCCACGGTTGGTTTTAAAGAAGACCAGATCACCCTTTTGCAGGGATTCTTTGCCTACTTTAGCGCCTATTCGAGACTGATCGCGACTGGTTCTTGGAAGGCTTACACCCTGACTTCGATAGACCAAGCTGGTGAATCCGGAGCAATCCGAGCCTCGAGTAGAACTCATACCATAGCGGTATGGCACGCCTTTCAGCCTAAACGCTTGGGCGAGAAGCTTGTTCTTCTCATCAGGATTGGCCATCACAATCTCGGTAGATCGGTGGCTTCTGCGACCATTCGATCGAGAAGCAACATAGCCGTCATGACGCGTCGGGCGCTTGACAGCGGGCTTTGACGCCGCTTTCAGCATATCGCCGCGCACCCAGCCAACGGTGCCTCTTGGAAACTTACACTTATACCAACCGTTCGAACGATCCAAAACACTTACGAGCATGCCAGACTCGACTGTCGTCACCTTAGACGTGTCCGAGCCGGGACCGCGCCGAATAATTACCGAGTCTCTGGCAACCTTTGCATAGCGTGAACGGATCGAGTTGCTAGCGACATTCTTCGTGGTAGAAGTCGACGCTTGAACAGTAGTTCCGCTCGGTATGCGCACATAGGTTCCTATAGCCAGTCTCTCCCAATTGACATTCGGGTTTAGGGCCCTCAGCTTAGATGAAGAGATGCCGACTCGGCTGGCAATCACCCAATCGTTGTCGCCTGATCGTACGCAATATGCGCCCGATGCTTTCTTAGGCTCTTGGGTCTTAGGAGTCTCGACAAAAATATCCTGGGAGAGCGACTCTACAAGGATTTCTTCTTCGCTCTTCGGAGCAACCTTCTTAGCCGAGGCTTTGGTGATGGTTTTCTTTGGAGCAGAAGCATCATTATCTGTCTGTTTGCCGATAAGAAGCTTCGAGCCGAGCTTCAAATTGCGCCAGTTCGTGTTTGGATTGAGAAGATGCAACTCGTGAACGCTCAAATGGTGTTTTTTCGAGATCGCCCAGTCATTGTCGCCCTTTTGAACGGTGTAAGTCTTGTTCTGACAGTATGCAAATGCGCTGAAACAAGCTGTCAAGCACAGCGCTATCCCTAGTTTTAGCAAGACTTTCCCTCCTTCGGTCTTCTGGTTTTGGTCAAGGAGAAACACTCCAAGACCTTGCTACGTTACCCTTCCTATCCTCCTAATGTCAAGACGAAAGCAAACCTTGCTACGATTCTAACAAAAGGCGGAAGCATGAGCGATGACTCTGGTAGCATCAAAAACAACCTGTGCTGAGCATCATTGTTGTTAACTGGAATACTAAAGACGTCATTCGCCGTTGCTTATCTAGCATACGCAAGAATTCCCTCATGCATTCCCATGAAGTGATTGTTGTTGACAATGCTTCCGTGGACGGCAGTGCCGATATGATCGCTTCTGAGTTCCCTGAAGTCACACTTATCCGATCGCAGACCAATCTCGGATATGCTGCAGGCAATAACTTGGCGTTCTCACAAGCTTCCGGCGAATGGCTACTGACGCTCAATCCCGATACCGAGTTTGTGGACGATTCTCTCGATATTGCTGTCGATACTCTTGCTTCATCGCCAAATTACGGCGCACTCGGCGCAAAGCAGATTCTGCCCGATGGATCGGTTCAGCAGTCGGTGCGCGGCTTCCCTTCTTATATTGGTTTGCTAGGAGAGATTGGACCATTTCGACGGCTTATCAACTCCTATCGGCTAGATAGCTTCGACTATGAGGAGTTGCAGGACGCGCCGCAGCCGATGGGCACTTTCTTGCTGTTTCGAAGATCTGCGCTTGAAGCCGTTGGCGATCCGAAAAGGCCGTTCGATGAGGGGTTTCCTATCTTCTTCAATGAGGTCGATTTGCTGTATCGCTTGAACCAAGCCGGCTGGAAGTGCCTCTACAACCCAAAGGTTCGCATCTGGCACGTTGGCGGAGAAAGCACTAAGCAAGTGCGAAGCAGTATGATTTGGGAGACGTACCGCAGTCTGGTGCGTTATATGCGGAAGCATCATGGCACGTTCGTCAATTGGCCTGCGTTAGCAACGTTGGCCGCCTTCGGTTTTGCCGTTTCGCTCGTACGCGCTCGGGGATATCATCGTGGATTTGGACATTAGCGTAACCATCTGCAGCTGGAACACACAAGCGGACCTGCGGGCATGCCTTTCGAGCTTAGAATCTTTAAAGGAACAGTCGCGATTTGAAGTTATCGTAGTTGACAACGCGTCTCACGACGGCTCTCCCGACATGGTAGAGAGTGAGTTTCCGTGGGTTCGGCTCTTCCGAATGGATAAGAATCTCGGGTTCACTCGCGGCCACAACTACGCCCTGAGGGAGAGAAAAGCCCCGCATGCATTCGTCTTGAACTCGGACACAGTCGTCCATGACGGAGCGCTGCAAACCTTGCTCAGGTTCTATCAAGACAACCGAGAGTGCGGGATCATCGGACCGAAGCTGCTTAATCCAGACGGCTCTCTCCAATACAGTTGCAGGCGTTTTCCCAATCCTCCGGCGGCTCTATTCCGCAACACCCCGCTCGGCAAGCTGTTTCCGAACAACAAGTTCACGCGCGAATACTTGATGACCGACTGGAAGCACTCTGAGCCGCGAGATGTCGACTGGGTCAGCGGCGCCGCCTTCTTCGTTAGCAAGGACGTCATTGACAAGGTTGGCATGTTCGATGAAGGTTTTGGAATGTTCTGCGAAGACGTTGATTGGTGTTTCCGTGCCTGGAAGCATGGCTTCAAGGTGACCTATTTACCAACGGCTGAGGTTACACACGCCATCGGCCGAAGCACAGACCAGGTTCCGAACAAGATGATCATCCGGTTCCACCGGTCGATGCTGAGGTTCTATCGGATAAATATGCTTCCCAAGATGTTTGTTCTGTTGCAGCCATTCGCATATTTACTAGCGGCGCTAGCTCTTTCGGCTCGAGCATCTGTCTTTGTCTTGAAAAACTGGAAGGATGAGGTAGTTCGGAGGCTGAGCAGGTGAAGGTGGCTTCGAAAACATGGATTCCGTTGGCGGCAGCGCTCTTTCTTGCTCCTATCATCGGCGGACAGATTTACGTTGACGCGATGAAGCTAGAACCCGGCGCGAGCGTGCTGAGTCTGGTGATGAAAGGAGCTCCTGAGACTCCTTGGCTGAGCCACGCTTATCTTGGGATATTTGTCGTTGCCGCTGCCGTATGGATGGCGTTTAGCCAGAAGGTCATCGCCATCCCCAAGATTCCCATGGCGGCTATGATGATCCTTCTCGGCGGATGTCTTGTTGCATCGATCTCCGGGTCATCTTTCAAACTCGTCAGCTTCGCTTCAATTGCCGAATGGCTGATTTATTTGGTCGCGTTTTTTGTTGCCGCTGCAGTATCCGGGCGCGGCAAAGGCTCTCAGCTGTTGATCGGGGCTGTTGTCGCCGGATGCGCGATTGTGTCTCTTATGGGCATCATCGAGTATGGCCAGATGAGGCGGATCGATCCAACATGGCGGATATTTGCGAGCTGGGTGAACTCAAATGCCCTTGCCGGAATGTTACTCATCGGATTGATGCTCGGGCTCGGATTGACCGTTCTCAATAAGCGGCTCAACTCCTTTATGTTCGGTCTGGCAACCGCCTTGATCGGCGTGGCGATCGTCCTTACCCAGTCGCGTGGAGCTATCATCTATGCACTGCCTGTCGGACTCGTGTTCTTCATTGTTGCATCGGTGCTCGTTGGCGGCTCAGCTGTTTCTCGAGCGCTGCGCGTAGCCAAAGTAAGCGCTGTTCTTGTTGCAGTAGTTGTTTTGATGGCCGCATTTGCTATTTCGGCAAAGAAGTCTACGGACGGTTCATCAGCTCCGACAGCTCTGGCGAGGGTATCAACTCAGGCCGACCATGCCCGAGAGCAATCCAGTTCCTTCCGAATCATGCTGTGGAAGAGCACCCTAGAGCTCATGCAGCAGAACCCAGGCGGATACGGCCTTGGAACTTTTCGATACGAAGGATCTCGACCGGGTCTCGTTGTGCCGACTCAGTTCGCCCACCAATCGTTCCTCCAACTTGGAGCTGAAGCCAGTCCGGCGACTCCTGCAATCTTGCTCTGCGCCGGGTTGGCGTGGCTATTCTATATGTTCAGGGGCATCCGCAAGACGCCTTTTGAACTAAGCGCCATTCGCATCGCTATCGTCGCGGCTGTGGTGACATCGGTCGTTCATAACCTATTCGACAGCGATCTATACCATTTCGGCATCGGATTGACGTTCTTCGCGCTACTAGGAATCGGACTAAGCGCGGCCGCTGACGGCGTGTCGCCAGAATTCTTGCCAACGCCTATACGCATCAGTTTTCCAATAGGAGCCGTCGCGCTTGTTTGCGCGTTAATCTTCGCTGGTTCTTCCAAGGTGCACCTTTCTAAAGGGCTTGCGGCAATAGAAGAAGGTGACGTTTCCAAGGCTCAAGACCAATTCGATTGGTCCATTAACACTGGAATTGACGGCGAAGCGTCTTATTTGAAGTCGCGTATTGTACAAGATCCAGCGGAGAGGCTCGATCTGCTGAAGCAAGCCGTTTCTCTGAATCCATCGCCGAAGTTCTATCGTGCGCTAGCCCGAGAGCAGGTTTCCTCTGGCAATCGGATCGGTGCCAAAGATGCCTTTGGTCTTGCATTAAAACGCGATCCGAACAGCTTGCAGACATTGAGCCAACTCCTCGAACTCTATGTGGTATCGAACGACTTAGCCAGCGCAAAGGAAACGGCAGAGAGGATGGTTGCTGTCGAGCAATCGCCGAGTTTCACGATTAGGGCTATCTCTGAAGTCGTGCCGGTCCAGTCTTTTGAGGCAAGAATCTATCTGGCATCCCTGGAATCTGACAAGCACAAGGTTGTAAACCTGCTTAAGCCTGCGGTTGAGGGCTTCATCGAGTACGTTCGAAACACTTTGCCGCGAGTTGTTCAGAATGCGAGTGCCGATGCCGGCGGCGCTTTTGCCGGAGAGACAGTCCGGTCGGCGCAGAAAGCAATTGATGCAGGACGGCTAGCAACACAGAAGCTCACGAATGCTTACCGAGCGCTCGGCGACCGTAAAGGATTGTCTGAAGCAAAGGAGGCGCTTGGTCAGTTCGACGAAGCCGCAGACTCCTTGCGCAGTATTTCCAAGTAGGTTTGAACGAGTTGCTTGGCGATCGGAGCAGATATCTCGCCGCCGTGGCCCGCGCCTTCAACGATCACTGAGATGGCCACTTTTGGCTGGTAGGCAGGAGCAAAACCGATAAACCAGGCGTGGGTTTTCTTGCCCGAGCGGTGTTCGGTTGAACCGGTCTTGGCCGCCCAGGTCACTCCGGGAATCTTCGCACGGCCGCCCGTTCCACCTTCAATGACCGCGATCAGCGCCGCCTTCATCTCGTTCCAAAACGTTGTGGACAGCCGGATCTCATGGGCGATGGCGCGTTGAATATCTACCCTCTTTCCATCGGGGCCGGACTCGATGATGGCCTTCACCACGTGGGGCTTATAGCTGACGCCTTCATTGGCCACCAAGCTGGCGACTTGGCACATTTGAAGCGGGGTGACTTGCAAATAGCCCTGGCCGATGCCGATGTTTACCGTGTCGCCGCGGTACCACTTCATAGGCTTGCGCCTGCTGTCGAGCCATTCGTCAGAAGGAACGAGCCCTTTATACTCGGTTCTCATGTCGATGCCTGTCTTCGCGCCAAGCCCGGCTTCAAGAGCGGTATCGCTAATGGCTTCCCTTCCGATGTTATCGGCCAGGCTGCCGAAATACGTATTGCAGGACTTCTGAAGCGCTGTTCGAAAGCTCATCGTTCCGTGAGCGTGGTTCTGGCATCTTACTGTGCGGTTTCCAATTTTGAGAAAACCGGGGCAATTGACATGGCGATAAAGCGAAGACATGCCTGCTTTTTCGGCAGCCATCGCTGTGATCAGCTTGAACGTGGAGCCTGGCGAGTATAGACCTTTGATCGCTCGATTGTTGAGCGGCGTGTGTTTGTCTTCGCTCAGCTCTTTATAGTTTTTTGAGCTGATGCCGCCGTCAAACTTCTTGGCGTCATAAACAGGCGAACTATATAAGCACAGAACCTCGCCCGTAGCAGGATCGGTCATAACAACCGCGCCTTCCCTACCTGCCATTAGCTTTTGAGCAAGCATTTGGAGGCGGTTGTCGATGCTGAGAATCAGCCTATCCCCTGGCACCGGATTTTCGCGTTCAAGAACACGGATCGGCTTTCTCTGGGCATTCACTTCGACGCGTTCGATTCCCGGCTTGCCCATTAGCCGGTCTTCGTAAACATATTCCAAGCCGTCCTTACCGACATAGTCCGGCACTTCGAGTTTCATTTCTTTCAGTCGCACTACATCATCCGAGTCAGGAGTCCACACATAGCTCAACAAGTGCGAATAGGCTTTGCTCTCTGGGTAATACCTGGTCGCTTGCGTTTCGACTCCAATTCCCGGCAAGGCATCTCCAGCTTCGGCGATGCGGGTAGCCTGGCTGGGTGTTGCTCCAAGAAAGATCGGGGTGGGCAGAAGTGGCTTCCAGAAGCCTTCCTCGCATTCTTTTTTTAGCTTCTTCTCCTCGGTTCCGAGCATCTGGGCGAGCTTCTTGAGCACCCACTTGTTCTTTTCGGCGAGCACGATCTTAGGTTTCGCCGTTACGATGATGCGGGGTTTGACTCCAGCAAGAAGAACCTTCCCTGTCCGATCGTAGATGAGTCCTCTCGGGGCTAATCGTGAGAAGCTTGAAGTACGGTAGCTTTGCGCCTTCTCTACGAACTCCTCATGCCGAACAACCTGGAGCACCCATAGACGCAGGAAGATAGCGCATAGGCAAAGGCCGATGACGATGAGCGACACGATATGCCTTAAATCAAGGTTTGGTTCGTGTGGCTTGTGAATGATGGACATGCTTAGTTGTCAGGACGATGAAGCTTGCATCGCCGTTTCGGTCCTTTGCCCTTGGCGAACTTCTTGACGATGGTTTCCGGACAATAAATGGTTGCTCGGAGTCCGGTCTCGGCGCAGACCTCAACCTCTTCATACTCCTCTTTTCGCTCTGGTGGATTCGGTTTCTTGGTTTCTGAGGGGGTAATTGTTGGCATGGCCGGCTCGCGATGAGTTGTCGGCTCAAGAACCGGATCAGGCGTTGTTTCCGTTCCATCCGGCGTCACATTTGCGGGTTCGGTGACTCCTCCGCCGATATCATCAGGAGTTGGAGGTTGGACGTCGCCGTTCGTAGCGGGATCGTCCTCTGGCGGCTCCAAGGAGTTCACAGGTTCAGCAGCCTTTGATCCCTCATCTCGCTTAAAGTTGCGCCCGATGAGGTCGTGAGCTTTCTTCATGATCTTGGCGACCATTTTGACAGTGACAGTTCCGCCGAAAGCTGATGATGACATTTCATCATACACCCATCGTTTTTCGGAGCTGTTATATCGCTCGTTGCCGACCCAACCGATGGCGACAAGGTTGTCTGTGTATCCGCAGAACCACGCATCTCTGTTATCTGAGGTGGTTCCTGTCTTGCCTCGAGATCCCTCCGGCAACATGCTTCGAGAACTCGCCGCCGTGCCGCCTGTCACAACAGCCCGTAAGCACTCGTCTATGAACGACGCAGTTGAAGCGCTGATGCAGCCTCTCACGATGTTCGGTTTGTAGGCCTTGATGACCATTCCATCGGGTCCAACTATTTTCGTTATTCCGTAGGGCGTCGCGCGGTCGCCCATGAGCATGAAAACGCTGTAGCCTTGCGCCATTTCAAGCGGGGAGACAGCGCTTGCACCGAGGGCGAGCGATAGATATGGTTCAAGCTTCGAAGTGAAGCCAAACTTATCGTGCGCATAGTCGACTACGCGAGATGGGCCGACCTCTTTAATGGCGTTTACTGCAGGGATATTTATGGACCATTGGATTGCAGTCTTTATAGGAACAGGCCCGGAATATTTGTGGTTGCTGTTATTCGGTTCGTAATTTGTGCCGTTGCCGTTCGGAAACTTGACAGGTTGATTAGGAAGACTCTGGTGCTCTTTCAAGTCGCCGGTCTCAAGTCCTGTTGAATAGACGAAAGGCTTGAAAGCCGAGCCGGGTTGACGGTGGCCCTGCGCGACGATGTTGTATTGGTTCCGCTTGAAACTGACGCCGCCGACCATGGCGATCACTTTGCCGTCGGCATCGATCATCACGAACGCCGAAGTCGTTACCTTCTTGCGACGATTAGCGCGTACAATATTGCGAACTTCTTCCTCTGCGTATTCCTGGATTCTGGAATCGACCGTCGTGTAGATCTCGTAGCCTCCTTGAGAAAGATCGATATCCGGGCATTCCTTGCGGAGATTGGCCAGAACATACTGGACAAAATAAGGCGCTGCGAAGGTAACTGCTCCGCTGCCGCCGGTCTTCTTACGCAAAGCAACCTTTTCTCGACGCGCATGGTCGTATTGCTGCTGATCGATCATCTTCTCGTCGAGCATGATCTTGAGAACGATATCGCGGTTCCTAGTTGCCGCGTCAAGGTTGCTGTACGGATTCTCGCGGGTCGGCCTTCTCACGCAGCGCGAAAGCAATGCGGCTTCGCTAACGGTCAGCTGATCAAGCCGCTTGCCGAAGTAAACGTTGGCGGCGGCTTTGATACCGTAAGCACCGTTGCCGTAAAACACTTTGTTCAAATAGAAAAGCAGGATCTGGTCTTTTGTTAGCTGCTTTTCCATGCGATATGCCAATGCTATATCGCGCATCTTGCGATCTATTGTCTTTTCGCTCTTCGTTGCCACGACCTTGGCTAGCTGCATGGTCAGCGTGCTTCCGCCCTGCGCCATTCTTCCTTCCTTGGCATTTGTAAAGGCAATGCGCGCCAGAGCAATTACATCCACTCCGCTGTGGTGATAAAATCGCTTATCTTCCGCCGCCAGCGTCGCGTTCTTGACGAGATCCGGCACTTCATTGATCGACTTGAGTGCGTCGCGATATTCGCAACTCACGCGATAGATGATCTTGCCGTCCGCGCTATAGATGACGCTCGGGCGCTTGTCCATCAAAGCCAGGTTCTTTTCAACTTCGGAAATCAGCGACTCGGAGTCTTGATAGATCTTTGCGAATCGGTATCCCAGAACGCCGAAGGCGATGCCGAGAATAATGAAGAGCACGCATCCGGCGCGCTTGAAAAACCTTTTTACCGGCGAAGATTTACGCCTGCTTCTCCTGTTGGCGGGTGCAGTTTTGGCTGGCACAGTTTCAGTATATCCAATACGCTATAGCTTGCCGACGAGTCCCGAGAGCTTCTCGAGTTCAGATCGATCTATTTCGCCAACTAGAACGAGAGACTTGCCTGCTCTTTTCCAGGAGTAGGCGTTTGTGTTCGCACGCGCAAGTTTTCCCAGACGATTTGGATTTACTTCTCCTCTAACTTGAAATAGCGTTACTACGCCTTTCGGGCCAGAATAGGCCTGCATAAGCATCAGAAGTCGGCCTTTAGGGTTGATTACTCTAACAGAATGCAGAGCGTAGGCTGAAGCTTTGCTCAGCACCATCGGCTCGAAGCCGTGCTCTAAGCAAAGGTCTTTAAGCTGTTGTGCGAGGCGCACAAGCTTAGCGTTGCGGTTGATCTCAAAGTCTCTTGGAGCTATCTTCGGGTTAAAGTTAATCGTCGAGAACTCGAAAGAACCTTCTACTGCACCGACGCGGTCATAGAGTTCTCGCTTTAACACCATGCCAGATCTCGGTTCGATCCACAAACTCTGCAGACGGTTCCCTTTTCGATCAGTTATATCGGCTCTTTGAGTTTGGAATCCGGCTATCCTATCACCTTTTGCGACTTCAATGCGGAACCTGGCTACATTCTTGATGGTGGATGCTAAGCGCTTCAGTGCGTCATCGCCTCTAGAAGGAGACTCGATGATCTTGTCTGACCCAGGCATGTATTGAACTCGCTTGGGTCCGTTCTCAATGATCACCTGGCCGTAGTTCGGTGAGTCGGTTGGAAACCAGATTCGCGACCTCGGACCATCTTTCAGAATGAGCTCCACATGGCTGCGCCTTTCTGTGCCCTCTCGAAATGAAACAGTTCTCGTGCCGGAATAGCGCAGGTTTCTTGCCGTAGCCAGAGCTTTAAGCACAACTGGAGGCATTCGCTTTTCACCGTCCTGCGCAAGGCTTAACGGCGCTAAGACGGCAACAGCTATCAATGCTCCGATCCGGGATCTCATAAAGCCTCCAGGTCCTCCTGCTTCCACTCGTTGGCCTCATTCAGGGAGATCGTCTCAGTTTCGTCGAGCGAAGAAAAACCTTCGCCTGCGATGTCGGCCGAGCGAACGGCGGAGTTGTGCGCCGTCAGCATTTGGCCTTCGAGAGAGTCGGCTGATGAAGGCTGAGCAGTCGGCATATTGCTTGGAATCATCGTTATGAACAGCGCGACAGCGACGACGGTCGACAAACCCAAGCCTGTTGAGTAGCTCCAGAGCCTAAGTCGGTTGGTCTTCTTTCGTCGCGAATTAGAAACTTCCGACAGCTTCGCGTTCAACTGGCTGCGCCAAGCAAGGCTGAGCTCGTCTTCTTTGAGCCCGCCAACGGCGCTGGCGATCTTGCGAGACTCAGTTGAATCCAGCTTCTGGTCGATATGTCCGATATTCGGCTTTCCTTTATCGTTACTCATAGCTTGGGGCCTCCTCGTTTAGGTAGGCCTTGATGCGCTCGTGCAGGAACGCCCGCGCCAAGAATAGTCTACTCTTGACGGTGCCCATCGGGATATCGAGCATGCTTGATATTTCCTCATAGGCCATGTCTTCTCGGTCATGCAAAAGGAGCACCGGCCGAAGCTTTTCGCTTATATCGGCGATTCCCTGCTCAATGACTTCGATCAGCTCGTTGTCGACGGCCATGGTTTCAGGCTGCCATCTCGTGTCTGGCAACTCTACATCTATCGCATCGTCTATCGGATTCGCGTCTAAGGCTTCGAACCTCGGCGTTCTTCCGGCTCGGCGCGAATAGTCGATGCATAGGTTGTGCGCGATCTTGAATAGCCATGTTCTCATCGAGCTGCGGCCGTCAAACCTTTTTATGTTCTGGTATGCCTTGATAAATACTTCCTGAGTGACATCCGAGGCGTCGTCTTGGTCGCGAATCATCCTTCGTACAAATCCGAAAACGCGGTTTTGATACCTGTCGACAACTAAGCCGAACGCCTCAGCGTCGTTGCGCCTGCACTTTTCGATGATTGCTAGATCGTCGGTTAGGTTGTTGCTGCTGTTTATCGCCAAAGGCGCTGCCCCATAACAGATGTCCATTTCTGTATAGCATGGACGTTGGGAATCGTTGTCTGTTCAGTGATTATGGGCCGTTTGTGCCAATTATCAATAGGTTTGCCAGCTAGGATACATAGAAACAGCCCTTTGCCATCGCTAGCAAAGGGCTGCTTCTCTCATACGGCGCAACTAACCTTACAGGCGAACGCCGAGGTAAACGCCGAGACCATTCAGCTTTGTCTCGGTTGAACCCCAGTAACGGGCTTCGACAAATACGGGCAGATTGCCATGCTGAAAGTCGTAGCCGATGCCCAGACTATAGGACAGCACGCTGTTCGTTTTAGTATCGAGCAACGCAGGAACTTCTGTCCAACCGAATCCAAGGCCGCCTGTGTAATAGAATTGGTCCTTTCGGCCGACGTAGTTCAGCATGACCGGCGTGTTGTAGAAATCGCCTTTGCCGTAGTGGTCGATCGATAGCGTCAGCGCTGCAGAATATCCTGGTTGGTATTCGCCAAAATGCAGGTCCTTAAGCTTGATCTCGGCTCCAAATGCCAGCCAGGTGTTCCCTTCGTCGCGTGCATCGGCATTGCTTGGGAACAGCAGACCCGCCCTAAGCGAAAGGTTAATCGGCTTCGTTTCCTGCGCTCCTGCGCTTGCAACTACTCCGGCCAACATTACGGTCGACAGCCCAACAGCGGTTATCGTTCGGTTCATTCAAAGTCCTCCATATCGGCGGCCGAATCCATTGGCCGCCACTACACCCTAATGACGAACGAACCTGCCTTGGCGATGCGCCGTTCTCTGCAAATCAAGCGTTTGCGGACTTTAGGATCTCTAAGCAAAGGTTTGCAACATCGACAAGGGACTGGCGGGAGACCCGCTCATCATGCGTATGAATCTTCTCCATTCCGGTTGCAACCACGATGGTTGAAACGCCTTTCGCGTTGTAGACATTCGCATCGCTTCCGCCGAGGGTTGTTCTCAGAATCGGATCCATACCCAGCTTCTGGCTTGAGGCTACTGCTTGCTGGACGACCTCATCTTCTGGACTGATGTCATAGGCATGGTAGTGCCGGGCGTGGTTGATCTCAACTTGAGCGCCCCATTCGCGAGCCGCTTCCTCAAATCGTTGAATCATATGTCCGACTTGCTCATCAAGCGCTTCAACGCTCGTGCTTCTTGCCTCAGCCTTCACCTTAACTTTAGGGCAAACGACGTTAACCGCCGTGCCGCCTTCGATAATTCCTATGTTGGCAGTCGTCTCCTCGGCGATCCGGCCGAGTTTCATGCCGTTAATGGCTGCGGCCGCAACCTGAATCGCATTGATTCCGTTCTCCGGGTCTTTGCCTGCGTGTGCCGGCTTGCCGATGATGGTTATTTCAAGCTTATCGTGAGTTGCAGTCCGAGTTACAAACGAACCGACGGGAGGGCCTGTATCGAGCACATATCCAAACGACGGCTGCCAGCGCTTCAGGTCGACCTCGCTCGCACCTTTAAGCCCGATCTCCTCGGCGACGCTAAGGAACAACAGAACTTCGCCATGCGGTACACCGCTCTCGATCAAAGCTAGAACGGCCTCAACCGCGGACGCCATACCTGCTTTATCGTCGGCTCCCAAAATTGTATCCGATGCGCTGGAGAAAACGCCGTCGATCTCCTGGATCTCAAGGCCTTCGGTCGGCTCGACGGTGTCGAAATGCGCCGAAAGGAAAACCGTTGGCTTGCCTTCTGCCGTCGCTGGAATGCGAACCACGAGGTTGTTTCCGTTGCCGCCAATCGCTACGCCAGCGCTGTCTTCGTGGACTTCTAATCCCCACTCGGCAAGCTGCTTTTTGGCGAACTCAACGCAGTCTTTCTCGCCAAGAGACGGCGAGTTAATGTGGCAAAGATTTAGAAAGAAATCGACGACTCGGGTTTCGCGAACCATGGACGCGATTTTAGCACGAATCAGCTTCCCCAGCACCCTCTGCTCTAAGGCTTTGATTTCCAATACTTGAAGACCAGCGCTGCCGGTCTGGTTGCTGACTCTACGGTATAGCCCGCCATCAGTTGCGTGCCTGTGTAGATCGTTCTCTTACGCGTATCGATCTCTTCCACCGTGTATTTGGCATCAGCTTTAAGCCCTCGGAGCTTGACTATGCATGATGGTTGTTCGCAATCGCCACGTCGGAAAGCTTGGAAGAACCCTTTGCCCTTCTCGGGAAGATTGAACTGCCATGCCATCCAGATATCGTTTTGGATGCTGTATTGGCTTAGCGGGTAGTAGTCGCCCGCGTAGTAGTCGTTTATCTCACGCCATTCCTTGATTGCCTTCTTTAGGACTTCATACTTCTGGTCCGTTGGCCGCACATCGACGCCGACCGTGAACTCTGGCGACTGCTGGCTTCTGATCAGATAGATGTCCTCGGTTAGAAACCCGGTGCCGTTGAACGGTATCCAGAACGAGATTCCGTAGGTATGGCATTGCTCGCCGATTGGTTCGAAGATGTAGTCAGAACGAAGAAGCGGCACGGCCCGACGAAGGGTTGCCACATCGTTTCGCCTTCCGCCGCTGGCGCAAGAGTCGATAGGCATGTTCCTATTGCGGCGCTTCAGCTCGTCCCAGAGTCCGAAGTAGCCATCAACATATTTGGCTTCTGTTATTCCCTGTCGATCAGGAGCATCGCCCATCTTCCAGTGTTCAAGCGGAGCGATGTTGTAGTCCTGCCGATAGAAATCGATCCTTTCTGACTTGATGAGCGAATCGATGCGGTCCGTGATCCACTCCTGACAATCCTTTAAGCCTAGGTTGAGAAGGCCGCCGTTCTTGCCGCCGAGAACCCATTCCGGTTTGTTGTCTGCTAGCCAAGTGCCCGGATGGACCCGCTCCGGCTCGAACCAGACAATGGTCTTCATCCCGTTTTCATGCACCCAGTCGCTGACACCTCGAATGCCGTTCGGCCAGCGCGACTTATCGATTTCCCAAGTGCCGGTAACGCCCCAGTTTGGCGGGTCGCCGCACTTGTACCAGCCCGCGTCTTGCCACCAGTAGTCGGCATTGACGCCGATCTCCTTATACCGTTTCAGGAAGTGCAGTTCTTCGGCGGCGTTGGTGATGATGCCGGGGTAGCTGTTACCCGTGCATATCGATATCTGAGGCTTCAGTTTGGGCTGGTTGTGCTTCATCATCCATCGGCGCCAAACGTTCTGTCCGTCGATCCAATCACCTCGATAGAACAGAAGAACCGACATCGGACCTTTGATTTCCTCGCCAGAATGGAGGATGAAACTGGTGTCAGCTTGACCGCCTGTTATCTGCACGCCATTGCCAAGGTTCTCAAAGGATGAGGTCCACTGCCCAGGCCAGCCGATGGCTGCAATTACTCCCTTAGCCTTGCCAGTTTCAATGTTGAAATACGGCATGGCGTCCTGGGTCGCTCGCCCTGATGTCGAAGCGATGGCCTTCCTTTCCCCTTTCCTAAGGGAAGATTCATACGGCTCGTAGTCGTTCTTGTCGCAGACTGAGCCAAGGAAATGGTGAAGTAAAGGTGTTCCAGCAGTGGCAAACCGGCCGCTCAACGGCATGAACCTTTGAATGAGAGGTGAATCCTCTTTGCCTGTGTTCTTAAGGCTAGCTTTCCATTCGACAACCGGGAAATCGGAATAGGAACGAACAGTCACGGTTAACTGAACACCCGACGAAGGATCAGTTGCAGTTACAGTGAAGCCGTCATTCTTTGCTTGACGCGTCGTTATCCATCCGTTGAACCGGCTGTCAAAGCGCTTGCCGCCTAGCTCAAAGCTAACAGGAATCTCCTGGTCGAAAGCAGACGACATCCAAGCAATTCGATCATCCGCCATTTGTCCAAACTGGTTGCCGTTTGCCATCGCCGCCAACACCACCGCTGCAGAAATTGCTGCCATCGAGCACCTCTGCGACAGTATTGGACAACCGGTACAAATTGTCCTGCTTTGTTTTAATGGAAGTAACTGGCACCGTTGATATCGATCGCGATGCCGCTCAAATAGGCGGCTTCATCAGACAGCAGAAAAGCGGCTGTAGCGGCGCAGTCTTCAGGCGAGGCCATTCTCCCAAGAGGCAGGCCCGCTAGAATCTCTGGCAGCTTCGCTTCGACATCTGGCCTCACCATCGCTGTGTTTACCCAGCCTGGAGCGATGGTGAAAAGTTGAATGTTCTTCTCGGCTAGCTCAACAGACAGCGACCTTGTGAGGTTGATCAAAGCGGCCTTGGATGCGGCATAAAGAGCTGCGCCCGGTTCACCCTTAAAGCCTACGCGGCTCGCTACGTTTAGAACCTTTCCGTTTCCTTGGCTAGCGAAGTGTTTACAGGCCACGCGAGTCAGCCTAAGAGGCGACTCGAAGTTCACGGCCATGATCTTCGAGTAAGTGCTGTTAAAGGACTCCTCACCACACTCTACCAAGTCCTGGTGAATGTAGATGCCTGCGTTGTTGACCAGCGCATCTAGCGGCCCATCGCCAAGAACGTCTTGGATCAACCCAGTGCAACCTGAGGGGTCTTCGAGATTGCAGGCATAAAGCCCGCTGCAAGCCGACCCCAATAGCCTCGCGGCCTCTCCGGCTTCTTCCGCGCGGCTGTTGTAGTGAATGGCCACGGACCAGCCCGTCTCAGCAAGCTTCAAAGAGATGGCACGGCCGATGCCTCTCGACCCGCCAGTGACGAGAACCCTTTTTGACATGGCCCCATTATGAGAGATCAGTCGAACTCTGGCAAGTAGTCCTTCTGAAGCTCCAGCATGTCGTCAAGGATTTTGCGCGCCGCTCGGATGCTGTGCATGCAAGGATCAAGCACTAGGGCTTGCAGCAACAGCTCCTTTTTGCCTGTCCTATACGCTTCGGTCAGCAAACCATGGATGGCATATTGAGTTCGCAGACCGACAGCGAACAGCTCGTTGATCGGTCCAACTTTTATTGGCTCGACGCCGTCTATCGAGACGTTGGCCGGGACCTCGACGATGATATCTCTAGGCAGGTTCTCTACGTAGCCTTGGTCGTTCATAATATCGACCGCGGACATGCGCTTCGTCGAGTTGGATTGCAGGGCAGCGATGATCGGGATGGCCAGTTCTCCGCTGCTGAAAAGAACTCCTTCTTTGCCAACTTCGCCTGCAAGATACCTTTCCGTTTCGCTGCGCCAGTCTTCGTTGCGGGAAACGCGGCTCTCTAGGCCGTAGACCCACTTGTCGCCGTGGAACTCGGAGCCGAATGAGAAGTATTCGCCAACGTGGTCGTCAGACGGAAAACCGATCATGCCATAAATCTGAGCGAATTCCTTGAAGAGGTGCGGAATATCCGGGTCATCGCTGGTTTGAACGATGCTCAGCAGATCGGGAAGGCGATCTCTTCCGGTAAGTTTGTCGATCAGGCTGATCGCGCAAAAAGCGTGGTTCATTCCGGCAGATGTCAGCTCAAGTTGCTCCAAAGGCGTGCTAAGCAGACGTGCCGCAAACTCCTCGAGCCAGAAGACGCCATGGCACAGGCCAATTCCCTTTACGTTTGTGAGGTGAAGCATGGCGTGCAAGACGCGGGCTTCTGGATTGGTGAAGTTGAGCACCCAAGCACTCGGACACAGTTTCTCAATATCTTCGCAAATCGGAATGATGAGCTTAAGGCTTCGCATCGTGTGGAAGACCGCACCTGGTCCGCCGTTCTCACCCAAAACGTGCTTGACCCCAAAGGCAGCCGGCACGCGGTAGTCCTGCTCCCACAGCTCCATCCTTCTCACAGAAACGGCGATAAGAACAAAATCCGCGTTTGGCAGCGCTTCCCTTCGCTCCGTAGTGCCGAAGAAGCGAACTAGCGAGCCAAGTTCTTTCTTGAGTCTATTGGCAGCTTGAACCATGCGTTCCAGGCCTCTAGAGTCAAGATCGACGAGCCAGACTTCTGTAGACTCCGCGTTAAGTCCTGGTTCAAGAAGGATATCTGCGAGCATTCCGCGTCCAAAGCTCGCACTGCCAGCGCCTATAACTACGATCTTCATGCCGATTTCCATTATGACAATAAGCGGGACCTGACCAAAAGGCCTAAATTTAACCTGGGTGAAGGAATCCAAAAGGCCCGCTGAGAAGTCTTTGGCATTGTAACAACTCAATGCAATAGCAAGGAGGAGAAGGGCTGGTATGGATGTTGAACTATTGGCGCGTATTCAGTTTGGGTTTACGGCCGCATTTCACTTTATTTACCCTCCCATCAGCATCGGACTCGGATTGATTCTGGTGTTCATGGAGGGAATGTATCTAAAAACGAAGAATCCGGTTTATCACCAGATGACTCGTTTCTGGGTTAAGGTTTTTGCTCTCGTGTTTGCTGTCGGCGTCGCGACCGGCATCGTGCTGGAGTTTGAGTTCGGAACGAACTGGGCGTCGTACTCCAGATATGTTGGCGATATATTCGGCTCGGCCTTGGCTGCCGAAGGCGTGTTCGCTTTCTTCCTTGAGTCTGGCTTTTTAGCGATCCTGGTCTTCGGCTGGAATCGAGTCAGCCCGAAGATGCACTTTATTTCGACATGCCTTGTCGCTCTGGGTTCTACCTTCAGCGCAGTTTGGATCATTGTTGCCAACTCGTTTATGCAAACTCCAGCAGGTTTCCATTTGGTGACAAGCAATGGCAAAACGCGGGCAGAGATCACCGACTTCTGGGGACTGGTTTTCAATCCGTCGACGATTCAGAGGCTAACGCATACGGTTGTCGGCGCTTGGGCCACCGGCGCATTCTTCGTGATCAGCGTTTCCGCTTTCTATTTGCTGAAGAAGAAGCACGAGGACTTTGCCAAGGCTTCTCTCAAGGTTGCCTTGCCTGTCGCGCTTCTCGCAACGATTTTGCAGCCTGTTCTTGGGCACTTCTCAATCGTTCAAGTTGCCGAGACGCAACCTGCGAAACTGGCGGCCTTTGAAGGCCACTACGATTCAACCAAACCGATGCCTTTGTATCTGTTTGGAATGACGAACCAGGACACGAAGGACACAAAGGGTCTAGCTATTCCCGGAATGGCGAGTTTCTTGCTCAGCGGCGACTTCCAAAAGCCGGTGACCGGACTTGACAAGTTCGAGAGGAATGTTCAGCCGCCTGCGTCGGTTGTCTTCCAGTCGTACCACCTGATGATCGCCGTTGGCATGCTCATGATCGCCATAACCTTGGTTAGCACGTGGCTGTATCGGAAAGGCAAGCTTCAAAACTACCCGCTGTTGTTGAAGGCGTTGGTCTTGTCGGTGGTTCTTCCCCACATCTGCAATCAGGCCGGCTGGTTCTCTGCAGAACTCGGCAGGCAGCCGTACATTGTTTACCCGGTCTTCAATAAGGCCGGCGAGATTGTTACTCCTGGCTTGCTGACTTCGCAGGGATTGTCCAAAGCAGTCAATTCCGGCCAAGTGCTGGCCTCGCTGGTTCTGTTCACGGCGATGTACGTGATGCTCTTCATTCTGTTCATCTACCTGCTCGATCAGAAGATCAAGCTGGGGCCGACAGACGAAGACATGCCGTCCAAGAGGATATAAGGAGGAAATGAGATGAGCTATCCGTTAGACTTACAGGTCGCCTGGTTCTTACTCGTCGGCGTCCTTCTTGTAGGCTATGCCGTTCTTGACGGCTTTGATTTAGGAATCGGCATGTTGCACATGTTTGCTAAAGGCGACACCGAAAGGCGAACGCTTTTGAACTCGATCGGCCCAGTTTGGGACGGCAACGAGGTTTGGTTGATTACTGGAGGCGGCGCGCTGTTTGCGGCATTTCCAGAGGTCTACGCCACGGTCTTCTCAGGTTTCTATTTGCCGTTCTATTTGCTGTTGACAGCGTTGATCTTCCGCGCAGTCGCCATCGAGTTTCGCAGCAAGCACGAATCACCTAAGTGGCGCAACAACTGGGACATCAGTTTCTCTGTTGCCTCTCTTGTCATTGCGCTGCTTGCCGGAGTTGCTCTCGGAAATATGGTTGTCGGCATTCCGCTCGACAAGGAGTTCGAATACACCGGCGGCTTCTTCAACTTGCTTAATCCGTATGCTCTGGTTGTTGGAATAACTACTGTGGCGCTCTTTGCCATGCACGGCGCAATCTACGCGGTGCTCAAGACAGAAGGCGAATTGCAGGAGAAGGCTAAGAAGTGGATATCGGCAACGACGGCTTTGTTCGGCGTTTGCTATGTTATCGCGACCTTCGCCACGATCATTTTCGTGCCGAACATGCTGAGCAACATGAAAGCAGCTCCGGCTCTGATGGTCGTGCCTGTAGTGAACCTGCTCTCAATTATCGGAATCTTCTACACCACGCGAACCGGCAAGGAGATGCACGCGTTCATTCTGTCCTGCATCAATATCGCTTGTCTGATGGCGCTTTTCGGCATTGGCTTGTTCCCCAACCTGGTGACCAATAACGTTGCCGATGGGATTAGCATGACGATTCGCAACTCATCCTCGACCGAGGCTTCGCTGACAACGATGTTCTCGATTGCGCTTCTGGGCATGCCGTTCGTCATCGCTTACACCGCGGCCATTTATTGGGTGTTCCGCGGCAAGGTGAACACGAAGCATTTCCACTATTGATGCCAAAACAGTAAGTCCGGTTGGATTAGATCCAACCGGACATCTAAACTGTTCTTTTACGCCTTGGTTACTTCTTCTCGATGATCTTCACCGACTTGATTGTAGCTCCCACTTCGAGCTTGTCGATCAGGTCCATTCCCTTTGTGACCTTGCCGACAACAGCGTAGTCGCCGTTAAGGAATTGCGAATCCTTTTTGACGATGAAAAGCTGGCAGTCTCCGCCGACGCCCTTGCCTGTTGACGCGACGCCAACGACGCCGCGCAGGAACTCAGCGCTATTCTTCTCAAACGGAATATCTCCCTTGCCCGAGCCGCCGCTTCCGACTCCCGAAGAAGGATCGATTGACTTCTTGCTGATAGGATCGCCCCACTGAACGACCCAGTGCTCTACTCGGTGGAACCGAATGCCGTTGTAGAACTTCGCTTTAACGAGTTCGATAACTCTCTTTATTGTTTTGGGAGAGCCTTTAGCATCGGTTGCGATAGTGAAGCTCTTGCCTCCGTCCATGTTAAATACGAGTTTGGGTCCTGTTGGGTTGTAGGCTTGCGGGCCAAGCACGACTGCTGCGACGATTGATGCGATCATATCTATCTCCTTAACGATTTCCTAGAAGTTATGGCATATTCAACACCGCAAGTATGCTGGCCTGTTCCCCATGCTGAGTCTATAATGAGTCCGTGGTTATCCAGGCTGCAGCTATTACGTTATGCGTGTTTTCTGTTCCCTCTCCGAAATCTTTCGATCAAGAGGCAGAAAGACTGACCAAGGCGACCGTCGAACGATATTTTGACAACAAGTCGGTCATTTGGAAAGCACCTGAACAAACCTCCGAGATGGTCGGAATGCAGGGATACACTTTTTGGCCGTCCTTGCTCGGTTGGCAGATGACAATTGAGGCTGCTCGCATCAATCCTAAAGGGTGGAAGGCTCAGATGGGCAAAGTGTATGATGCCCTGGAGCAATACTACGATAAGGGCGCGAAAGCTTATTGTGCGTGGGTCTACTTCCCTGGCAACGATGACAAGTTCTACGATGACAATGCTTGGGCGTCCGTGGCATGTATGGAAGCGTATGAAATCACTTCAGATAAGCGCTATTTGAACCGAGCCAAAGAGGTCTTTGATAACTTTGTTAAGGCAGGCTGGGATGCGGAAAAGGGTGGAGTGCATTGGGGAACAAAATCAGGCCTAACAGACAGAAAGGATCGAACCGTGTCTGCGACGGCAGCCAGCGCTCTTGCAGGTCTGTTAATCGACAAAGCAACCAAGACAAAAACAAATCGAGCTTGGTGCAAACGCGCTCTCGACTGGATCCGTAAAGATCTCAGCTCTCCAGAAGGTCTCATCTACGACGGCTTTTATGGGTCTACCGGCAAACGGATGGGCACGATCTGGACCTACAACACCGGCGTGCCGATCCGTGCCGCCGCTGAGTATTACTGTGCTGCCGGCGACAAGGTTTATCTGGATTGGGCAAAGAAGATGGGCGATGCGGCCATAAACCGCAAACTCTCTCCAATGTATGACGGAGCGGTTACCGATATGAGCAAGCGTTATTGGTATGACGCAACCTATTTCGTTCAGTATCTGGCTGACGGACTCTTGCATTTGAGTCTCATCACTAAGGAAAAGAAGTACGCTGAAGAAGCGCAGCGTCACGCGACATATGCCATCGAGAACTTGAGAGATCGCGACGGCTATTATTGGCGCAACATGAGGATGTGGACGATCAGCGAGGATCTTCATAGGAAGTTCCTGAAGCAGATGAGTCAAGAAGGACCATCGTTTACGCCGGAGGAATCAGAACGGTCATACGCGCCAGATGAAATGAAGAAGCCGGTAAAAGACCGTGTGATGGTGAAGACCCTCCTCAGCAACGCCGGGGTTGCGCGGATGCTTTGGATTTTGTCTCGTCCTTAAGGCTTCTTGCTGAACGCCGACAATACCGGCAAGGCGTTAACATCGCCGTCGAAGAAGCTGCGGCTTCCCAGGTGTCCAGTGACTGCAGGTTCCCACCAAAAGATGCCTTTGCCGCGCTTGTTCGGAAGGCTTTCTACAATTTTCCTAGCGTCGATCCAAAACTGCTTCTGGCCTTCAGGCGTTTCGGGGTAGGGTGCGTCCTTGCCAATATAGGAACTTGGCATCCAATGGTAGGCGGCTTCGACCAGATAGACGTCTTTTCCATAGGTTCTGGCCGTGAACTCGAGAGTCTCCTTGAGGTCCTTCATTGATCCGTGCCACCAGGGATAGAACGACTGGCCGATAGCGTCATATTTGATGCCGTAGGTATTGAACTTGTCGAAGAACCACTTGGTCGCGCCTTTGTCTCCCCCGCGGTCAATGTGGATCATAATCTTGGGAACTTTGCCCTTCGGCGATCCGGCTTCGACGCCCTTGACGCCTTCGCGCACGAGCTCAGCAAAGTTATCCCAGTTCTGCGGGACTCTTCCACTCGGCCAGATCATTCCGCCAATAACTTCGTTGCCAATCTGGACCATGTCGGGCAACACCTTCTCGTTGCTTAGGCGCTGAATCGTCTCGCGGGTGTATTCGAAGACTCTTACCTTTATTTCTGGAAATTTCAGATCGAGCCATGCCCTTGGAGTCGGCTGGTGGCCTGGATCGGCCCAGTCGTCGGAGTAGTGGAAGTCGAGAAGGAACTTCATCCCTTCTTTCTTGGCGGATTTGGCTTGCTTGATCGTGTATTCGAGGTTATTCGGGAGCGTCTCGGGATCGACGAACAGTCGAAGCCGCACCCAATTGAACCCGTGCTTGCGAAACAGCTTGTAGACAGGCACAGGTTTTCCGTTCTCCTTGAACTGAATGCCTTTTGCTTCGTCGCTTCCGGCAAAGGAGAGGTCGGCGCCAAGCGCAAAGTCGTCCCATATCATCGCACTACTCGTTAAAATCAGAGCCGCCGCCCAGAGCATCAATGGCCTCCTCGTTTGACGCAACTATACCTGCCTGTATATAGTTGCGATGATTCGGCCGTTTCGTTGGTACAATGAATACGTATTCTTAACCTAGGAGCGCTCGTATGTCCGGTTCTATTCGCACTTTATCGAACCCGTGCCTTTCTCTACCGAAAGAGCTCGAAGGCCTTGCCAAGCTGTCAGCAAACCTCTATTGGGCATGGCACGACGATGCGAAGTCAGTTTTGCGCGAGATCGATCCGGAGCCGTTTGATAACGGCGCGAGTCCGGTGCAGATTATCCGGGAATCTGCCAGACTCGCGGAGTTGGCAAAGGACGCCGACTATGTCAAGCGAGTTGCTTCGGCGGCAAAGGGCTTGGATTCCTACTTGGCGGCTTCGCCCAAGGACACTCACGGAGTTCCGACAGATCATCCAGTTGCCTACTTCTGCGCTGAGTATGGCTTGCACGAGAGCTTCGCGCAGTATTGCGGCGGCCTCGGAATCTTGGCTGGAGACCACTGCAAAGAAGCTTCCGACATGGGACTTCCCTTCGTCGGCATCGGATGCTTCTATAAGCTGGGGTTCTTTAAGCAGCTGCTTGACCGTTTTGGTAAGCAAGTCCACACTTATCCCGAGTTCGATCCTCACAATCACTGCTTGGAGAGAGTGCTCGATCCTGCGACTAGTTTGCCGCTGACCGTCTTAGTTGACTTCCCTGATCGAAAGGTTCACATTGCTGTTTGGAAAGTCCAGATCGGCCGCGTTCCGTTGCTGCTCTTGGACACCGATCTAGCCGAGAACTCGCGGTTTGACAGACCGATAACGAGCCAGCTCTACATGATCGGGCGTAGAATGCGTTTCTATCAGGAGGCGGTGCTCGGGATCGGCGGCGTTCGCGTTCTCAATGCTCTCGGCATCAAGCCTAGCATCTTCCATATGAACGAAGGCCATTCCGCGCTGCTATTGGTTGAGCGTTTGAAAGAAGCTGTCGAGTCTGGGCTTTCATGGCATGACGCCGTAAATAACGTCAAGTCGAGATCTGTTCTGACGATCCATACTCCGGTTCCGGCGGGCAACGAGAGATTCGACGCCAAGATCGTCCGCGTGATTCTTGGACCGACGGTTGAAGGTAGCGGGCTCGATCTTCGCCAGATAATGAAACTTGGTCTGGACAGCGTCGCAGATAAGAAGGTCTTTGACATGACAGCCTTCGGATTACGCCTTTCCATAGCGGCTAACGGCGTCAGCATCCTTCACGGACAGACAGCAAACGGAACGTGGGAGCATGTCGTCGGCTTGCCGATTGGTGCTGTCACAAACGGAGTCCATATGCCGACATGGGTTGGGCCCGAGATTCAAGCTTTGTACCGGTCTGCTGGCGCACCTTTTGCCCACTTCGAATTGCCTAACCTGACTGAACGAAAGAACAACAGACCTGTTTGGGAAGGCATTGACCAAGTAAAGGATAGCGAGCTTTGGAACGCTCATCAAGCGCAGAAGGACCGAATGGCGAAGTTCGTCGGAGAAAGACTGGTTCAACAGCACGCCCGATATGGCGAGAGCCCTGAAGAACTTGAAGCGCTTTCTAAGGTCATCAATCCAGATGCCTTGATCATCGGTTTTGCGCGACGGTTCACCGGCTATAAGCGGCCGAACCTGATCCTCTCTCAGGCGAAGAAGTTGATGGCTTTACTTGGTGATGCCGACCGACCTGTCCAAATCGTGTTTGCCGGCAAGGCCCATCCGTTGGATGAAGACGGCCAGAGAACACTAGCTGAGCTATATATGCAGACCCAATCCCCGAAGCTTAGAGGCAAGGTCGTCCTTCTGGAGGAGTACGACATGCAAGTTGGACGGATGCTAACTCAAGGTGTCGATCTGTGGATCAACAACCCGTTGCGTCCGCTTGAGGCCAGCGGAACCAGCGGCATGAAGGCTGCGGCGAACGGCGTTCCGAACGCCTCGATTCTTGACGGCTGGTGGGACGAAGCATTTGAGGGTGGAAAGATGAGGAACGGCTTCGCGGTCGGATCGCGTGAACCTCAGAAGTCACGCAAGCTTCAAGACAAATACGACTCCGATGAGCTGTATCGAGTGTTGTTCGAGGAGGTTCTTCCCCTCTACTGGAAGCGAGGAAAGGATGGATTGCCTTTGGAGTGGATAAAGATCATGAAGCGTTCTATCGCTACGAGCTTCTATACCTTTTCAACACGCAGGATGCTGATCGATTACTGCGAGATGTACCGAAAATAATCTGGAGCCGACGACCAGATTCGAACTGGTGACCCATCAAAGGTTAGGATAGCTTGGCAGTTCAAAACTTACGATTCAACCATATAAATAGCTCAGCTGCAGATGAAACCTCATTTCAGAACCAGCATAAACACGCTAATAGAGTATGCTCGGTTCATGATAATGCGTCCTACTGTGCTAGTACTTGGGGCTGGATCAAGTCACCATCTAGGATATCCACTTGGTCAAGGCTTGATTGATGATATCCTTAACTCGCCGTCAGAGATTGACGATCCGAACTGCTCAGATCCACGTTTGATCTATGGTTACCTTGAAGATCAAATAAAAGCGCTCAAGGATTGCCTAGCAATGTATCCTGGAGGTTCAATAGACGCTTTCTTAACCCTGCACAGTGAGTTCATGCAGGCTGGGAAGTTCCTTATTGCTAGAGAACTCAAGAAGCATGAAGAGCGTGGAAAGATTACGAACCAGCATGCTCCTGGATGGTATAGAATCCTTTTTAATGAAATATACGATCATGAGACAGGTTTCGATCAACTTCTCAGAATTGTGACTTTCAACTATGATCGTTCACTAGAAGCTTATATATATGAAACATTGAGCAAAGGATTCAGGCTTACGAAAAGTGATGCACTTTCGCGATTAGCGCAGCTTCCAATAGAGCATGTACATGGAATCATGGGAGACATTAAGCTAACGCACTACTCTCAAGTGGCATCGCCAAATGAGATTATGAAAATCTCAGAATGCATCCAAGTCATCTCTGAAGTCGAGGCTGAAGGAAATGATTCGTTTAAACGTGCAAGACAGTATGTGTTAGATGCAGAATGCGTTTATTTTCTAGGTTTCGGTTTCAATGATGACAACATCAAACGTCTCGGCTTTGGTGATGGTAGTTTGGCAAAAGGAAAAACGATCCGTGCAACCGTGAAGAATGTAGACAAGGTACCGCGACGTAACTTATACGTTAAGCTTAAGCAATACGGATTGACTCAGGCAATCCAACTTCCGGATTGTGATTGCAACACTTTCTTTTCTGATCACGTATCCTTATCTAACGGGCCGTTGCCATTTGATTGAAAAAACTGGAGCCGACGACCAGATTCGAACTGGTGACCTGCTGTTTACGAAACAGCTGCTCTACCACTGAGCTACGTCGGCTTGATGAAGCGGGGTAAATATACCCGAAGCCCGCATGCCTCGCGCAATCAGAAGTCGACCTTAGCCACAAATTGTGCCGGACGATCAGCGCCAATAAGGGTAATTCCAGCCAAAGTAACCATCTTGGCATTGCGCATGTGCACGACCATCACATAGTAATTCTTCGGCTCGAAATGCGGCTTATTTGAGAGAGGATCGATATCGATCAAGTCGTATGAGCGCAAGATGACCGCTTGGTCGAGTCGGTCTGGATCGGATTCGCCGCGCTTCTCAAGGACAGCAACGATTTCCTTGCCCCAATCCGACGAGAACACTGGCGGGTTGATCAGCATGGGCGCAGACGATGCGAGTCTGTTGACCGGCGTTCCAAGGCAGATCGCCTGCTTCAAGAAGTCTTTATCAAACGGAAGCGACTTCCACTGGTCGTCTGGCATCATCTTGACGACTCTGTCGCGAATGAAATCGTAGTTGTACCTTTCCATTTCGGCCTTCGTTAGGTTCAATATACCTTCGATTTTCAATTTGTTACTGCCTGGTTCTCGCGCAACCAATGTCAGATCAAAAGCCATATACGTTGATGCTAACAAGGATAATTCGTTCTGACTCTCATAACTTGGCAAATCTATACCGACAATTGCGTGTACGTGTTTGATCGATATGTTTCGGGGGAATATCATGGATAAAGCGTTATCTGGCTTATCTGTTAAGGCTAAGCTTTTTCTTGTCGGTTTCGTTTTCTGCTTGCCAATTGCTCTTCTCGTTTGGCTGTTGATTCAAGAGAAAGGAACCAGCATCCGCTTTGGGCAAAAGGAAATAGTTGGAGACGCTTATCTTCGTCCCTTGCGCAAACTCTTGCAGGAAACCTATTCCAATTCCAATTCCGACGGAAACCTTATCCAAAAAGATAGTATTAACGCCGCCTTAGCCGATCTCATATCTGTTGACGGCAAGTCCTCTCCGAAGCTGAATATATCAAAGGACTTGGAAACCCTTGAAAAGGCTGTCCGACAGGACAAATGTGCTCCGGTAGTCGACGCGACCAAAGCGGCCATCACGACGGTCGGGAACGATTCGAATCTGATACTGGACCCGGACCTTGACAGTTTTTATCTGATGGACGCGGTGCTATTGAAGCTGCCCGGCATCTTCGATAAGGCATCGTCGTTGCTCCTAACATGCCAATCGTATGAAAAGCGCAAGAACTTAACCGAAGAAGAACGGACTGACCTGGTTGTTCGGCTTGGCCTTTTGAACTCCGATATCGACGGGTTGAAGTCGGACCTAGACACGGCATATGCGAACAATGCATCAGGCGCTATTAAGAAAGCCGTTGACGAAGCGGCGTCTACAGCTTTGGACGATTGCAAAGCGTTTACCAACTATATCCAAGCTTCTTATGTTAAAGCTAAGGAGTTGCCAAGCAGTTCGAACGAAGCGGCAACGATGGCGGCAAAAGCCCTTGATTCTTCCTATGCCCTCTGGGACAAGAGCGTTGACAGCCTCGACGGGGTTTTGCAGACCCGCGTTGGCAAGTTCCAGCACAACGAACGCATCACATTGGTGGTGGTGGTTGTCGGCGTTATCTTGGCGTTCGTCCTGTCTGCAGCCATCTCTCGCATGGTGAGACGGCGTCTTAGCGAAACGACGACAGCCCTTCGGCATCTTGGAGAAGGCAACCTTGGTGCACGTCTTAGCATTGAGGGGAAAGATGAGTTCGCAACCATGGCACAAGACCTGAATGCTGGTCTTAACGAATTGAGCAATCTGATAAAGAACGCCCAGACGATTGGGAGTCAAACAGGCCAAAGTGCAACGAAGCTAGCTATGATGATTGAGTCAGAGAGCGAGGCGATTTCGGAGTCGTTAGCTCAAGCCGCCCAAGCTGCAAGCAGCGAGAGTGTTGCTATCGAACAGAGCGCTTCAGCCGCAACATATCTCATGAGAGCATCAGCTGAGCTATCCGCCCGTTCTAGCGACCAAGTCAATATCCTCGACCAAATGGTTGAAACGGTTGGCTGCATCGAGCAGGCCGCAGAGCAAGTAGATAGCCGGTCCAAGGTTGCCCTGCAGCATGCTAGCCAAGCTTCAGAACTTGCGCGAACGAGCGATGAAGTGATTCAAAGCTCGATTAACGGCATGGCGAACATCAGCAACGCGACAGAGAGAATCAGTGGCTCCTCAAAGAAGTTGTCTTCGGCTTCCGAGCGAATCGGGCAGATCATCAAAACGATTCAAGATATTGCAGACCAGACCAATCTTTTGTCTTTGAACGCCGCGATCGAAGCCGCGAGGGCTGGCGAACATGGCAAGGGCTTTGCAGTAGTCGCCGAGGAGGTCCGTAAACTCGCAGAGAACTCCGCCTCGCAAACCCGCGAAATCCAGCAGATTATCACCGATATCCAGATGCTAACCGGCGAAACGCTAGAAGCCGTGCAGTACGGGTCCGAGCAGGTGATGAACGGCACTGGATCTGTTAACCAGGTCGGTCTAGCGTTCAAAGAGATTGCTGAGAGCATTTCACGCGTGGAATCCAACATTGCATGCACGGCGGAAGACGCCGACGTCATTAAAGCACTCGTAGACCAAGTGAGCAGCCACACGAGCACGATGAACACGAATGTGCGCGAGACGCAGATGTCGGTTGAAGAGATACGCATTAAGGTTGCAGATGTTTCGTCGAACATAGACGACCTGAGGTCTGTATCTGAGCAAAATGTGAGCGTGGCTAAGGATATCGGTTTGTTGGCAGAATCGCAAAAGCAAACAGCCGCCTATATGGCCGACAAAGCAAATGAAGTTCGAGACTACTCTGCCGATTTAATGAATCAGCTAAGTCAGTTCACAGCGGATACTATTGAGTTGCATATTGAGACAAATCAAAAGGCAGCTTAACCGGACTCTCGGCTAGAAAAAAAAACGGGCACGCGGCAGATCTCTGCTCGCGTGCCTGTTCTTTTTGAATGACTAACCGAGTTACGAACGCTTGCGTCGGCGAAGGGCCGAAGCAGCAAGTCCGAGCACCATGGGAATAGCTGCCGCAGGACCGGGAACTCCCGGTGCAACATCCGCTCCATAGGTTCCAAGGAATCGTCCGTCATTGGAGTAGTCGGCAAGATAGGTGGCAACGCCCGTCGAGCGGTCCACGCTATAGACTTTGCTGTCGAAACCCCATCCGTAAAGCGTTCCGTTATAGAACGTGAGACCGAAAAGGCCGCCTTGGGAAGCGCCGACGAGCGAAGCCACTCCTGTCGATGTGTTGACGGTGTAAAGGTTTCCTCCGCCGCCGGTCATATAGAGCGTGCCCAAGTCGTCGAAGGTGAAGTCACCATCGGTAAATGTGCCCAAAGCACCTATCAGCGATGCCGCTCCGGTAGTTGTGTTGATGGAGTAGAAGTTGCCGTCTGTCGCCCCGCCAAAGAGCGTTCCGTCGGCTCTAAAGGTGCCTCCAGCGAAGGTCAAGCCGGTGTTGCCAATAGTGGTTAGCGCTCCATTGGTTGTGCTGACTTTATACAGGTTGGTATCCGACCAACCGAAGCCATAGACTTCTCCGGCAGTGTTCACACCAATGTCGCCGAGGACGACCGGCGCACCGGAAGGGTCTAGGGTCGTACCGATGTTTGTCAGGACGCCTCCAGTTGTAATGGAATCGAATCGACTGTTGTTGTCGACGATGTAGATGTCGGATGCATGAGCTGCGCCGACCATAATGATCGATGCTATAGCCGCCGCTTGGAGTCTTTTCTGCATAGTTGCACTCTCCTTCGAAAAGATAAGAGAATGATGCACTATAAAATATGATGTACAGGACTATTGCCCGGGTTATCTTGCTAGGAAGTCCGCTGTCGTGATCGGTATTCCGAGGGTCCCAGGAAGGTCGGAGTCGAGGACCGGCTGATAGGGATAGACCTGTTCGCCTAAGAACGCCATGTGCCCGTCGCGATTCTGCACCTTCCCTACCACGGTCACATATTGCGAGCACACGATAGCGTGGCCGTAGCGCTGATAGGTGTCATCGAAGCAGGTCACATTGAGCAGGCCGGTTTCGTCCTCGAGATCGAAGAAAACCACTCGCTTGCCGGTTCTCGTCGGCGGGAAGCGGAGTCTGAGCGGATTGCCGACGACAATGGCGCGCGTACCATCGGGGAGTTTGACAACGCTGGCGGCCGTCTGACTCGACTTCTTCTCCACGCGATTCCTCTCGAATGCCATCAAGTGCCTGGTCACATCCATGCCGAGGATGCTGCGCTCATAGACGGCTTTTTCGGCTAACGAAAAGTCCTCAACCTCAGGCAACTCCGGCTCAGGCACTTTCAGTCCAAGAGTCGGTTCATGGTCGATCGCACTGGCCGAACCAAGCGCAGCCGCTTGAGGAACCACCCACAGGAGCTGCCGACGGTTGTCGTTCAGCCGGTCCATTGCGCCGCACAGGATCAGCGTCTCCAGTTCGTCGCGTGCAGGATGAACGCGCTCGCTGAAGTCGATTATCGAGTCATAGAACGCTTCCCTGCGCGCCTCGACGATGCGTTCCCGAGTCGGTTTCGAGATGGAGCCAATTTGGCGCAATCCGGTCCTGATTCCGGCTCGGGGAACGACCAGCTTGGGGTCGGTGTCGGCTTTCACGTCTTCGACCGAGAAGTCGATTTCACTGAAGTTGATGTCAGGAGGAAGAACCGACACGCCACGAACGCGAGCCTCATTGGCGATGGTGCACGGCCCGTAGTAGCCTGCAGGCTGGGCGTTCAGCAGAGCCGCGAAGTATTCAGCCGGATAGTTTTGCTGGCAATAGATCGATCGGATGGAGATCTCAGCGAACGCAAGCGCATGTCCCTGGGCAAATCCGTATCCTTGGAATCCCGAGATGTATTCGTAGACCTTCTCCGCGACGACCAATCCGAAGCCCTTCATGAGGATGCGGTCCATAATCTCCTCACGTAAAGCCTCGGCATAGCCGTCCCGGCGCTTCTTGTGGATCGCCTCGCGCAGGTCTTCCGCTTCGCCCGAAGTGTAGCCGCAGAACGTTTCGAGCAACTGGTCGACCTGCTCCTGAAACACGATGATGCCATAGGTGATGCCGAGGATCTTCTCAAGTTCCGGATGCTCGAACGAATAGGGAGTGACTCCGCGACGTCTCATGATGAGTTCGTTGAGCTTTACGGCGCCGCCGACGCCTGGTCGGATGCCCGCTTGAACAAGGCTGGCGTCGTGCAGGTTCTCGGTTCTCAGGCGCACGTGCGCCTGGCGCATTGCCGGAGACGCCGACTGCGGAATGCCGATGAGCTCGCCAGAGCGCATGGCGCGGAATGAATCCGGATCGTCGATCGGCACGTTGTTCGCCTTAAAGTCGGGATCAGACTGGCGCGCGAACTTCTGGGTGCCGGCCAAAACGTCATGCCCGCGCAGACATAGGATGTCGAACTTGTCGAAGAAGTGTTTTGTGCTGCGCTTGTCCCACTGGATGATATTCACGCCGTCAACCGCTGAGTGGATCACCGGCACGGTACATGCAATAGGTTCGCTGGAGATGATGACGCCGGACGAATGCGACCGTATGTTCATCGGAATGTCCATGAGCTGTTCGGCCAGCTTGAACACCCAGTGGAAGCGTTCTATCGGAATTCCGCTCTCGCGCAGCTCGGGCCGCTGCTGCATGGCTCGTTCGATACGGTCGGGAGTGACGCCGCCGTGAAGCCGCTTGCATAGGAAGCCTAGCGTCTGGTCGTCGATGCCAAACGCCTTGCCAACGCCGCGAACGATGCCGCGCGTGTTGTAGGCGCCGAATGCCGCGACGGTCGCCACTTTGTCCTTGCCGTACATTTGCGCCAGGTGCGTCCTCACGTCGTCTCGGCGATGCGCTTCGAAGTCGATGTCGATGTCTGGCCGTTTGCTCCCGTCAGCGGGCAGAAACCGGTCGAAGTGCAGGTTATGCTTCAATGCATCTATTCGTGAGAATCCGAGGCAATACGATATGACGCTATCGACTGCAGAACCTCGCCCGCTAAACAGGATTCCCTGCTCGTCGGCCCAATGGCACATTTCATAGGCGACCAGAAAGTGCGTAGTGAAGTTGAGCTGAACGATTCGGCTGAGCTCGTACTGAATTCGCCGGGCTAAGCGTTTGTCGATGCTGGGATAGCGCAGGTGCGCACCTGCATAGACAATGTCGCGGAGAGTCTGCTCGCTGTTCTCATAGAGGATCGGCAGAACCGTTCTTGGCGGAAGGACATCGTCATCGCAACGCTCAGCAACCTTGAGCGTGTTCTCGACGAGATCCGGTCTGTCTGCAAACAGATCATAGTACTCGTCGGCTGATCGCAGATAGCGCTCGTGGTTCATCGCCCGATCCGGAACCGGCTTGATTTGTGCTTGTTCAGGATGCCTCTGCGGCTTCCGGCCGACGATCTCGTCGACGGAGCACAGCGTCTCGATGCAGACCAGGATGTCCTGCGCCGGGAAGCGTTCCGGCGTCTCGTGCGTCACCAGGCCGCCAGCGACAGCTTCAATACCGTGCGATTCGGCCAAATCGAGCAGCTGGCTATTCACCGAGATTTCCCACGGCATAAAGCTCCGCTCGATCTCGGCATATACGTTGCTTGCGCCATAGATTGCTTTGAGCTTTGTCAGCAGGTTGTCTGCCTCGCACGTGTGTCGGCCGGCGAGCAAGCGGTTGATCGGGCCGCGATGGCCGCCGGTGAGGCAGATAAGGTCGCTCGACCACCGCTCAAGCCTCCGCCACGTGCACAACGGGAATAGGCGTGGCTCATCCAGATGGCATGCGCTGATGAGCTGGGATAGGTCGGAATAGCCGCGGCGGCTCCGGGCGATGAGCACGATCTCGCCGCCCTCTTCGATCTCGACGGTTGCGCCGATGAGCGGCTTGACGCCTGCCGACTTAGCTGATCGGGCGAACTCAACGACTCCTGCAAACGAAAACGGGTCAGTCAATGCGGCCGCGCGAAGCCCTTTCTGGGCGGCGATGATCGGTATCTCTTCGGCGTGCATCGCCCCGCGCCCGCAGGCGTAGCCGCTGATCGTGTGGAGGGCGGCATAGGTTCTCTTGATTTCAGAATGTTTGACCTGAAACTGCTTGACCTGAGAGCCAGGCAGGAGTCCGCACGCCCGAGCTACCTTTTCGTCGCGGAACTTGCGCGGCACGAAGCGTCCGGCGTGATCTTTTTCGTCAGACTGGTCTGACTCGTCAGGCGTATCCGACAAGAGCACGTCGCGCTCAGTCTCTCGGCGAATGCCGTCTGCGTCGATGAAGCGCTCGAACTCTAGGTACGGCGCGCCGCTCCACCATTCGCCCGACTCTCGCCATCGGGCCAGCACTTCCCTACGCCCATCCGATGGCATCTTTCCACACCTTCAAAACGCGTTTGCGCCGAGACTCGGCGACCTGCGCAGCTAAAACGATGGAGTCCAACCCGAACGTCTTGTGGAGCTGGCTCATTGCGAAGTCGGCCGCCTGCTTCTGGTCGGTCGCCTTCCATGTGTACAGGTTCGTCTGCTTGCGCTTAGCCTGCGCGAGGTTGGGCATACGGACGCGGATTCCGGTCCACCGGTTCATGGCTTCGGGCGATAAGTGGTATTCGTCGGTTTCGAGAGGAGCTAAGTCTGCCGCCATCTCTTCCACCAGCCGCCGTAAACAGAACAGAACAGACGCTTTGCTCTGAATAGGCTTGGCGTAGCGCCTCTCGATGCGCTGCTCGCCCTCTTCGCGAACGGCTATCACATGCAGATCGCATCCCTGGAGGTCGTCCGCCATCAGCCGCTTGCCGAGAATAGACGCCAAGCGAACCAGAGCATTGTCGATCGCTTCGAGGCTGTCTGTCGGATCATCGAACCGAAAGCGAGTCGATAAGCATCGCTGAGGATACACTGCGGACACTGGCTCGGAGCATCCTCCGCGCAGGCAGCGATAGATCGTGACGGCATCGTCGCCGAACTGCGCCTGAAGCACTTTCATCGGCAGCTCAGCAACAGCTCCAGCGGCATGGTAGCCCAGCATGGCAAGGCGTTCGCGATGCTCGATTGGAATCGGTGCGAGGCGCATCGTGTGCAGATCAGAAAGAAATCCGGCTGGGTCTGAATATGCGCGGCCGTAATCGCCCTCTTCCAGGGCAACTTCAGCCAGCCATTTAACGCGCGCGCAGCCTGCAACGACGCTGCAACCCGACACCGACGCGACCATGGACTGCATTTGCTGCAGGATGTCTTCCGGATCCGGGTGCAGCGAAAGGTCAACGAAGGCGCGGTGCTGGTCTGCCGGCTCAATTGCGTCGCTGAACTCGCAACAAGCGTCGAGCCACTTCGTCTGATCGTCGCGGTAGTCGTCTTCATCCCATTGCTCGAACCGGCCGTCGAAGAGAATCGACTTGGCCTCGCGCTGAGACATACCTGCTAGGACTCCCCGAGCAGAAGCTGCGCTGTCGCAGTCTAGGACAGACTTATCGCGCAGGACGACTAGCGGCCGCCCATCGCTTTCAAACCGCTTCGCATAGAACCCATCAAGGCGCAAACACACTATCATGTAGAACTCCGTACACTATATTATAACACGGCATACGCAGTTCTAGAGTGGAATGTGAATAAATGTCTACATGTTAGGGCGTCGGCCCGTTAGACAGGCCCGACGAGTTCAAGAAGAATTGAATCAACTAGCCGCCGTCGATCTCGCCCATCATTGGGCTATCGGCCATTCCCGCAATGCGCGATTCTAGCGTCTGCAGTTTGCCGCCCAGCTTTCGGAGCAGACTCTCGGGCTCGACTTCCTCCTTGCGTTTCTGCAACGTCTGATAGGTCACCACGGACGTGGCGCCAGCGACAAATCCAAGTAAAAAAGTGAATGCGTGTCGGCCCATAATTCGGTTTTACCTTCTTTTCATATATTCGGCTGATCCCAACAAGGAAAACACCAAGAAAGTTGTGTTGCTTCCCGATAATTGCCATATGCTTTGGAAACGCAAGACCGACCTGCGGTATGTCGCATGGGACAAGATGAGCATTGAGCAGAAGGCCGAAGCCGCTGAGGCAATCTTGCCACTATGCGCTGCGCTGCTCGAACGCTCAGGCGACCTTGTTGTCAGTCCCGGCTCATCCAATAGCATTGCCTTTATGCGGTCCCTGCTTGCGTGCGCGGATAACTTAAAGTCAACGACGTCGAACTCCTCCACTTTCGATGAATATCGGACGAAGTTTGAGTCATCCTATCGCGAGTTCGGAGCATGGCAGCGACAAACCGTTGATGAGCTTATCCACGACATTTCCGAATCGGCGCGCAACCTTATAGGCACTGTCTCGACTGCTATCGAAGACGGCGATGAGACCTCCTCGCTCCTTCGAAGACTCACGTCAGGACTCGAGGACGCCAAGAACCAAGACGACATCGTCGCAATGCGACAAGTCGTTCGTATGCAGATCGACATTGCTAAAGAAATGGTTCAGAGGCAGTCTGCCCTCCAGCGCACCCTAACTGAGTCGCAAGAACACGAACTTGCTGTGCTTGAAAAGAAGCTGACCATCGCGGAATCCGCCAGCCATACCGACTATTTGACCCAGCTTGCGAACCGTGCGGCGTTTGACTACTATGCATCGGCTATGATCCAGAAAGCCAAATACGAAGATGCCGACGTGGCCTTGGCGATGCTCGATCTTGACTCATTCAAGGCAATCAACGACACATGCGGACATGCTGCAGGCGACGCTGCTCTCAATGAAGCGGCAGGATTGCTCAAGCGCTTCCTTGGCGACCAGGCGTTTGTTGCACGATTCGGCGGAGACGAGTTTGCTATTGCTTGGCTCGGTAGAAGCAAAGACCTTAAGGGCCGTCTTTCAACGCTGATTCGCTATGTGTCTCAGCGCAAGACAAAGCTGGCATTCGGCGAGGGGCAAGAGGCGGAAGTCGTCTTGGGCTTCAGTGCAGGGGTTGCCGAGGTATTTGCGGACGACTCGCTGCAGTCAGTGCTTACTCGAGCTGACAAAGCGCTCTATGAGTCTAAGAAAGCAGGCAAAGGCCGAGTGACCTTAGACAGCCGTGAAGCAGCCTAACTGCGCCGGACGTAGGACATAGGGCGTAGGACATACGATTTGTCTCACGTCATTCTGCTTACCCTAGTAAACTGGCTGCATGAGCACCAGCAAGCATGAAGAAGAAGTGCGCGCATCCTTTATGAACCGCGCCTATGTATATCTCCATATTTACGACGAACTCGTTGCCGAGCTCGGTCCAGACAAGGCCAAGGAGATCATGAAGAAGGCGATCTTCAAGCGAGGTGTAGAAGTCGGCAGCGGCTTCCAGAAGTTCGCCCCAGCGGATATGAAAGGGCTCTGCGATGCTTTCGTAGGTGGAAGCCCGGCAGACGGAGCCTTGTTCCGCCCAGAAATTGAGCGTTGCGACGAAGGTGGCATCGACCTCACCTTCAAAAGATGTCCCTTGAAAGAGGCATGGCTGGAAGCGGGCTTGCCTGAAGAAAAAGTTGCCCTTCTGTGCGACATCGCCGCCGTTGTGGATTACGGCACGTTTGAAGGCAACGGCTTCGCATTCACGGCAGATACCTACAAACCCGGTGCCGACGGCTGCTGCCATTTGCATATTCGACCAGGCAAATAGGAGATCAAGCTATGGCCCAATGGAACCCTGAGGATTTCCTCAACACGCAAGTGATACTTGAGACTCGTGTTGTGCTATCGGCGGCTGAGCTTGACGTCTTTACGATCCTATCGAAGACCCCGCTTTCGCTTGATTCCGCGGCTGAGAGAATGAAAGCGGTTCCTCGAGCGCTGGCTCAGCTTCTTGACGCCTTAGCATCTATGGAACTTCTTGAGAAGCAAAACGGCGAATACTTCTGCCCTCCTCCTGTTGCCGAAATGTTGGCGTCCGGTTCGCCCAAGTCCATTCTTCCAATGGTTCGCCACCTGTCCCACGTGTGGGCCAATGCGACAAAACTAACTTCAAAGGTTCTCGGAGGCCATGAAATCGAAGGCCTCTCTAAAGAAGACCAGACCCGAGCGTTCATCGGCGGCATGCACGTTCGAGCGAGACAGAACGCGGACGCGATTGTTGCTCAGATTGGAGCGGATAGGCACACAAAGCTGATCGACATCGGCGGCGCATCTGGAACCTACACGATCGCCTTTCTTCGCGCAAATCCGAATTTGACGGCAACTCTCTTCGACCAGCCGCTCGTAACCGACCTCGCAAGGGAACGCTTGAAGGATGAAGGTCTGCTTAATCGAGTGAACATTGTTACTGGCGACTTCTATGTCGACTCCTTACCAACTGGACACGACATAGCCTATCTCTCGGCCATCGTTCACCAGAACAGTCAAGAGCAAAATATCGAGCTGTACAAGAAAGCTTTCGAGGCTCTCAGCCCCGGCGGCAGGCTAGTGATTCGCGACCATGTCATGAGCGATGACCACACTTCGCCTCGATCAGGGGCGATCTTTGCCATTAACATGCTCTGTGGAACCGACATTGGCGGAACCTATTCCCTCTCAGAAACCAAAGCTGCTCTTGAGGAGGCTGGATTTGGAAGCGTCTCCGCCATTTCGCTGGACGCCCATATGGATTGCTTAGTGGAAGCGTACAAACCGAAGTAAAGAAAAAGCCCCTCTTTCGAGAGGGGCACTGTGGAGGGGAGGGTTATGTTGCGTGGAACTTTTTTTCCTTTTAACGCTCTGATGGAAGTTCCGGCTTATAGACGCAGCCTCCCAGTCGAATCGTTCGATCAGGCTTTACTTTTCGCCAATGATTTTGAAAATGGCTTCCCACCTGGCTTGATGCGATTCATGCCAGCAGTCCGGCTCGTAACCAAGCTTCAGGTAGGTTTTTATGGCTGGGATACGTGCATCGTCGGTTAAAAGAAGCGAGTACTCGCAGCCTGCGTCCTTTGCCGCATAGAGAACCGCTAGGCTGACTATCAATCCCAGTTGCTTGCCTCGATGCTTGGAATCAGATGCCACCCAATGGAGAACTCCAGCGCCAGGATGGTTGCCTGGTTCGAATAGGAGCGTTCCGGTAGCGGCCGCGCGGCCCTCGAACTTAACGACGAACGTCGGTTTGCATGCTGGATGCTTTATGAGCTCGTTTAGCACGCGCTGTTCGGTCCAGTTATGATCCTCGAAGGCGTTGTTCATCAAGTCGGCAATGATGCCTGCATCGGAACCTGACGCTCTTCCAAGGGTGTAGCCGTCAGCTAACGCGGGCATCTCCGGAAGACTGTCAAGATTGGGTCTCTTCATGCGGATTTGAGGCAGCGGCTGGTTCGGCACAAACATCTCCTGTTTCGGTTCATTATACATTTAGGCTTGTCGCTTCGCGATGTTGGCTTTATCTTCGGAGCAACGATAGGTTCTTGCTGCATATGTGCATGTTTTCTTTGTTTACAGCACACGCATCAGTTGCCGATATTTAACAGTAAGGCCTCTGTTTCGGAGGTGTGGGTGAAGGTGTAACGATGAACAAACTTGGACTGGGTGCCAAGCTGGCTGTCGGCTTCGGCATCGTGCTTGCTTTACAAATCCTATTGAGTGTATTCGGTGTCTATGGCACGAAGGCGACATCAGTTGGCGCAAAGGCCATGGATGAGCGCGGCGTGACGGCTACAGCTTCGGTGTTGAAGTTTAAGTTCCTACTCACCGAGTTCCGCATGCGCCAGTACCGTGCAATTGCCCAAAAAGATCCGGCAGAACGAAAGAAGACGATCGCAAAGTTCGAAGACTCCCAAAAAGACATGGCGGCTGAGGTTGAGGTTTTGGGAGGGCTTTTAAAAAACGGTATTGAGCGAGCCGACTTCGATGTCTTCAAAGGACACCAAGCAGACTACGACAAAGCTGTTGGCACATTGGTAGATAACCTGAAAGCTAACAAAGACGCCGAAGCTCTCGAGTTCGCTGAAAAGACGCTAAAAGGCATTGCCAACGACAATATTGAACCCGCGCTTGATAAACTCGTCGAAGACACAGAAAAGCGTGAGGCTGCTTGGACGAAAGGGCTATTAGCGAAGACCAATAGCACCGTTCGCACGATTTTCATCATTTTGGCAATCTCGCTAGTCATCGGAGCATATACTGCGTTCTCACTCACGAGAAGCATCACCAAAGGGGTGCATGCCCTAGTAAAGAGCTTCCAGGCTTTCAGATCCGAGTGCCTGGGGGCCGTTCGCCGAATGGCTGAAGCCATGGGACGCGGCGACTTTACCACTAACGAAACGCCGTCGATTATCCCGGTGCAAGTCTATGCGTCCGATGAGATCGGGCAATTAATGTCGACTTATAACGAGATGCTAGATGAGACTCAGGATGTAGTTAAGGACCTGAGTACAGCTCAGAACAACTTGGCATCAACGATCTACGAACTCAGTTCTCGAGCTTCTAATGTTGTCACGATGGGTCAGAACATCAGCCATTCAGCCGAGTCTGCATTGAACTCGGCCAAACAAGTGAACTTATCTGTAGAGGAAATCGGCCACGCATCGAGCGAGACGTCTCATACGGCTTCGCAGATCGCCCAAGGCACCGAATCGCTAGCCAAGAACTCTCTAGACGCTTCGGCCTCCATGGATAAACTTGAGAAGGCGATCAACGGCGTAATGACGTCCAGCGAGCAGCAACTCAAGAACGCGTTGAGCGCTTCGGAAACCGCCATTGAAGGCTCTGAGCGAGTCGGCGAGGTGATTTCCGCAATGGAGCGGATAGACGCTCAGATTCTATCGCTGACGGGCGCTATCAAGGACTTAGGTGACAAGCAAGACCAAATCGGCGCAATCGTCAACACGATTACCGACATTGCCGATCAGACCAACTTGCTGGCCCTCAACGCGGCGATTGAAGCGGCCCGTGCAGGCGAGCATGGCCGCGGATTCGCGGTCGTTGCTGACGAAGTAAGGAAGCTTGCTGAGCGCAGCGGCCAAGCGACAAAGGAAATCGAAGACTTGATACAGAGTGTCCGGTCTGGAGTCGACCATGCTATACGCGAGATGGAACTCAGCGCCGAAGTTGTCTCAAACGGCAATGCCAACGGAGATAAGGCAAAGAGCACCATTGATCTCTTGATTAAGTCGGCTGCTGCAACAAAGAGCCTTGCTGAGCAAAACGCCAATCTCGTTAAGCAAATGGGTTCCGAAGCCGACAAGGTCCTGGAAGCCGTTTCGAGCGTAGCCGCGATCAGCGAGGAAAATGCTGCAGGTGCAGAAGAACTCAGCGCAACAGCCCAGCAGATCAACGCCAGCTTCATGGCCATTGGCAGAGAACTGGGGCAGCAGACCACGGAAATCGAGGAACTGCAGAAACTGTCATCGCATGCCAACCGAATCGGCCAAGACTTGAACGGCCTAGTGGCCCAGTTCAAAGTCCACAACGCTGGTTCGTCTTCGAGCCATAGAGCTGCGTAGGCAATAACCACAACAATAGAAAAGCCGGCAACGCCTTAGCGGCGCGGCCGGCTTTTCTGTTGCTTGGCAAAAATCAGTCGCCCTTGGCGACGACGTCATTTGTATATTTTATAGAGCGATTGATCGGTCTTGGCGTCCAACTTTAGATCAACGTCCCAGGTGGTGGTGATTGGCTTAGGCTGCACATTTGAGTAGCCAAACAACTCAGTGGTTGAATACTGCTTAAGCTCGCTTTTCATGTTGATATACATGGTGTATTTGCCACGAACTTCAGCTGCTGCATGAGGTCTCCAGTCGCCCGAAATGACGTAAACATCTTCGTTTTTATACTTGGCTGTTCCCGTCATCACCATCGTTTTCCATTGGTTCCTGATGTAGGCTAGGTCGTCTTTGTGAGAGATTGCTATGTCGAGTGGGACAGACCGATCGCCGATGCTCTTTGAGACTGCGTGGTAGACGTCGCCGATTTCCAGCACACGGCCTTCGAATACCTGGCTTTCCAAGAGCCTCCCGCCGTCAACCCAGCCGGTCTTGATGAGACCATCAATCTCAGGAGGCGCGTCGTAGCAGAACCTTTGGCCGGTTGAACTGGCTAACCACACTTCTTGCGGAGTCCTGCTCGATACCTGTTTGATATAGAGCTTGTACTTTCGTTCGAACTGAACGTTTGTGGTTACGGAATATGTGTGCTTATCATATTCCTGAGTCATCAGGATGGTGCCAGCCGTCTCCTTCGAAGCGTAATATTTCTGGAGCATCTGCCCGACAACGGCAGCAGCTTGGGGCTTTTGCGCTTCAGGCGCTTGGGCAGACTGGGATATCAACGCTAAGGTAACGAAACCGAGTACCGACATGTGCTTTCTCCTATCGTGTCCACTTAATGTCTTCGACACCTTCAAGGCTATTAAACGTTCGGGCTCCGACGAAGAACCAGTCAGAAAGTCGGTTCAGGAAGACTAGAAGTTCGTGGCGGATCGGTTCTTCCCGGCTCAGAGCCCATACGGTGCGCTCAGTCCGTCGACATACGGAACGAGCATGATGGTATCTTGCAGCGCCTTCAGATCCGCCCGGCAAAATGAAATGGCGCAATGGCTCAAGTTCCTCGTCAAACACGTCCATAGACTTCTCAAGGAACTGGATGGACTCTTCGTTTAGTGTTTGCAAGGCTATTGGGCTGCCCGAAGGCGTTGCCAGCTCTGCTCCAATATCAAAAAGCAATTTCTGAATTCCGACGAGGGGCTCTTCAAGCGGCGTGCCGATCGAAACAACCCGGCACAGTCCTGCGCAGGCGTTCAACTCGTCTAGTTCGCCGACTGCCTGTATCTTGAGGCTGTCTTTCGACACTCGCCCGCCGCCGACAAGTCCTGTCTCGCCTGCATCGCCGGTCTTTGTGTAAACTCTCAATGCTTTGACCCCAGCACTTTCATCACGAAAACAGGGAGAGCCTTCGCTTTCGCGATCTTCCTTGGATTGAGGAGCAGCCGCCAGAGCCATTCCATCTTCATCTTCTGCACGAACAAAGGCGCACGTTTTGCCTTGCCGCTGAAGACATCCAGCGAGCCGCCCACTCCTATTGCTACAGGTGCTTGGATGATTCTCATCGTCCGGTAGATAAACTTTTCCTGTCGTGGAATTCCCATGGCGACAAATAGAATGTCGGGTTTGGCTTCGGCTACTTCATGCGCGACGATTTCGTCGCTGTCAGCCGGAAAATAACCGTGCCTGGTGCCCACGATGTGGCATCCTGGGTGGCGCAGCCGCATTCGTTCCGCCGCCATTTCGGCCACTCCCGGAGCAGCGCCGAGGAAATAGACTCGATAGCCCTTTTGCGCACTCAATGCGCACAGGTGCTCGACAAGTTCGACACCAGAAACCCGTTCCTTAATGGCTGTTCCATTGCGCCTAGATGCCCAAAGAACGCCTTCGCTGTCCGGAGTTACAAGGTCAGCGAGCTCCAGAATATGGCGGAACTCCGAATCCGATTGGGCCGTTACGATGCCGCTCGCATCAGCAGTGACAACCATCCGCGGAACCCGCTCTTGAACAAAACGGTCGAGAAGATCGAGTACACCGTCAAAGTCCAGCCTATCAACAGATATCCCAAGAATGGAAACTCTATTCGTTGTCTGACGGACCGTTTTTGTACGCATAACCAATACTTAGTCTACCCATCGTAGCAGTGATCAAGCCGACAACAGAACCAAAATCAAACGGCCCATGCGACCAACCGACAGCACCGAAGAAACGATATCGGATATGATATGGTCTGGTATTCACATGGCGAAGTCAATCCGAATCAAGATCCTGCGCCAAGCGGGCAAGGAAGCTCCAAAGCATTGGGAGACATTCGAAATCCCTTATCGGGAGAAACTCAACGTTATTTCAGCTCTTATCGAGATTCAGCGCAATCCGAAAACGAGCGACGGCAAGACGGTTCAGCCCCCATCGTGGGAAGCGGCATGCCTCGAAGAGGTCTGCGGCTCGTGCACGATGGTCATTAACGGCGGCGTCCGACAGGCATGCACCGCGTTGATCGACGAGATTGGCGTGCCAAAGGGAGACGTGCTTGAAGTCACGCTTCAAGCAATGACGAAGTTCCCTATCGTACGAGACCTTATTGTCGACCGATCAAAGATGTTCGACAACCTTAAGAAAGTCAAAGGTTGGGTGCCTATTGACGGCTCGTTCGACCGCGGAATGGCGCAACCTCAAGACGATAACGTCCGGCAGCTTCGATACACGCTATCTCGTTGTATGACGTGCGGCTGCTGCAGCGAAGCGTGCCCGCAGGTTAATTCCAAGTCGCCGTTTGTCGGTCCGGCTGCGCTTGCGCAAGCATTGCTGTTCAACCTGCATCCGGTTGGAAAGAGCATTGAGAACGAGCGACTTGAGTATCTGACATCGGAAGAAGGCATCACGGGTTGCGGAAACGCTCAAAACTGCGTTAAGGCTTGTCCCAAACTTATCCCGCTGACGAAAGCAATAGCGATGCTAAACCGCGACACAACCGTCTATAAGCTGAAGCGCTGGATGGGACTCATCGGCTAAGCGCTTCTAAGGAGAAGCAAGCATGTCTATACGGGTACTTTTGATGGCTGTTCTCGCCTTCGCTTCGGTGCTGGTGCACGCCCAGCCGCCTGCTCAAGCGAAGGCTCAATTGGTTCTGTCAGTCAAAACGGCACCTGCCGGGTCCGCTGTCAAAGGAACCGTTAAGCTGTCTATTCCTGCGGGCTTTCACGCCTATCAGAATCCGCCTTCAAAGGACTATATGATCCCAGTGAAGGTCACAATCCTCACGAAGGATTGCATTCTGAAAGAAGTCGTTTATCCTGCAGGTAAGGACGTCAGAGTGACCGGCGAAACCGATCCCATTCGCATCTATGAAGACACCATCGAGATTCCAATCGTCTTCATAGCGCCGAAGAAGACCGGGCAAACGGTAATCAAGATCAACGTGAGTTACCAGCTGTGTGTCGATGCTGAGTGTTACCCGCCTGACGATGCAACAGCGTCTGCCAAGCTGAACGTCGCCGCGGTGAAAAAGTGATCGAGACGTTCAAAGTACGCAATATTGAAGTCGGCGGACCAAAGCTAGTTCTCATAGCGGGCCCATGTATGGCCGAATCTCAGCTAATCTGCGACGAAGTTGCCGGTTCGTTAAAGCAGGTTTGCGCAGAGATCGGCATTGAATACGTTTTTAAGGCTTCGTTCGATAAGGCTAACCGAACGTCGGCAGGCTCTGTTCGCGGAGTAGGGCTCGAAAAAGGGCTCGAATACATTCAGAATACTGGACAGAAGTTTGAACTGCCGACGACTACCGACGTCCACGTGCCGGATCAATGTGCAGAAGTCGGAAGCGTCGTTGATATATTACAAGTGCCCGCCTTTCTTTGCCGCCAATCCGATTTATTGGAAGCAGCTGCAAGAACCCAAAAGCCGGTAAACGTCAAGAAAGGCCAGTTCCTCGCGCCTCACGATACGAAGAACATCGTCGAGAAACTCAAGCAATTCGGTTCGAAGGGCACGATGCTAACCGAACGAGGCACCACTTTCGGTTACAACACGCTGATCGTGGACATGCCGGGGTTAGAGATCATGCGCTCATTCGGCGTGCCCGTATGCTTTGATGCGACCCATTCAGCCCAACGTCCCGGTGGAGCAGGCACGGCTTCTGGCGGAGTTCGTGAATCCATACCGGCCATGGCTCGAGCGGCGGCCGCAGTCGGAATCGACGCGCTATTCCTTGAGGTCCACCCAAATCCAGACGCCGCATTAAGCGACGCAGCTACGCAATGGCCTCTTAGCCGTGCCAAGGAATTGCTTGAGCAGGTCGTCATGATCCGTTCGGCTATCGTTCGCTAATCTTTGAGAGGCAACGTCGCACTAAAGCACGAACCAGTGCCCAGATCGCTTTTCACGTCAACCTTGCCGCCGTGCGCCTCAACGATGTGTCTAACAATGCTTAGACCAAGACCGGTTCCGCCTGATGCTCGTGATCGCGCCTTGTCCACCCGATAAAACCTTTCGAATATTCGGTCCAAGTGCTCTTCTGCGATGCCGATGCCAGTATCCTTGACCTCTACACGAGCAGAGCTCTCACTGGCAGAAAGGGTGATCTCAATGGCTCCATCGTTCGTGTATTTGAGAGCGTTGTCAACGAGATTCAATATCACCTGGCTCATTTGAAACGGATTGGCTTCAATCGTCAACGCGTCCGGTCCATGGTAAGTCAAGGCAATGCCTTTGTCATTGGCCATGATGCGCATCTGAGTTATAACACCTTTAATGACCTCGACGAGATTGCATTCTTGCTTCCTAACCGGCCCAGACTCACTGGAGCTCAGCACGAGCAGATCGTTCGCGATCATTGCTAAACGGTCGACCTCGGTAATCACTTTCCCTAGATAACGCTCTCTCAATGCAACTGTCGGGCGCTTTTCATCCAGCAGCGTTTCGGCCAAAGCTCGAATGATTGAAAGAGGCGTTCTAAGCTCGTGCGACACATTGGCCACGAAGTCTTGCCGAACGCGGCGCAGGTGAACCAGGTCGGAGTTGTCGATAATGGAGATGAAAATCTGCTCGTCGTCTGCTTTGGGCCAGATCTTGACCTGCCCGATCATCTCTGCCGGATAGTTGAACGTCAACTCAAGTTCAGCGGCTTGGCCGTTTTGCGCGACTTTTGCAATGGTTTCTTCCAGATCGTAAGATAGAGTGACAGCTGAGATGGACTTTCCAAGCGGCGCGTCAGCCTTGAAGAGGTCCATTGCTTTAAGGTTCGCGAACTGGATGGCTCTCTTACCGTTTACTATGAAAATGGCAACTTCCAAACCGTCAGCGAGGGCATCGATTGCACCTTTTTGCTCTTCTAGATGGGCTAGCAGGCTCGTTTCCTCCTCCCTAAGCGATAAGACTTCCGTCGTTCGGTTTCGGCGGTCGATCAATTCGTAAATAGACACGAGAGCCAGCAGGACCGATACGGTCAATGAGACGAACAGTAAATTTGGATTTACGGATAGAGCTGCGACGAGGACGAGTTGGACGGCTGCTAGCGCCAGTAAGGTCCACGATGCCCAATGTTGAATCACTTTTCTCACGATGTTAGGAATGATTATGAACGCTCATTCTTAAAGCAACGTTAACAGCATGCATTGCGAACCTGCAATCCACTAGGTCTAGAAGGCACAGGCCGCAGATTGATCATAATCTAGTCAGAGCCATGCCCGAACTCGACAACAGAAAGCAAACCATACTGCGCGCATTAGTCTTTGAATACGTACTCGGCGCAGAGCCGGTCGGTAGCGAGCTGATCGTACAGAAGCACGACTTAGGTATTCGGTCCGCCACTGTGCGCAATGAGCTAGCCGAAATGTCCGAACTCGGCTACCTTGAGCAGCCGCATACCAGCGCGGGACGGATTCCGTCTGACCGTGGCTATCGCTACTATGTCGACAGGTTGGTTGTGGAAAAAGAGCCTGACCAAGCGACAAGGCTTCAGGTGCGCCAGAAAACGGACGAAGGCGAGGTGCTCCAGGACTTGCTTCGGGACACGACTTCCCTTCTCAGCAGACTCACCAAGATGTTGGCAGCTGCAACCATAGTAAAGGATCACGGCATTGTCATCCGCAATGCTCTCGTTAGCGCAATCGGACCTCAGCAAGCGCTTCTAGTGTTAGTGCTCAGCAATGGAACGGTCGAGAACCGCCTCATTGAGTGCCCGATCGGCCTAACCTTGGACGATATTGGCCGAACAAACGAGATGCTTGCCCAGCTTGTGGCAGGCAAGACCCTCCGCACGGCTATTAAACTGAAGAATCCTCCGCATGGCCCTTCGGATGGGCAAAATAAACTGGTAGCAACCATATGGGTCGCCATCCGCTCGACATCGAAGGAAAAAACGCGCGGAACTGTCGTTACCGAGGGCGAGGAGTTTATGGTTGCCCAACCTGAGTTCCAGAAGGATGTTCGCCTCCTTGCAGATGTGCTCGACTCGATCGGGGATGCCAATACACTCTACGAAGCGCTTCATGGACCTTCCGAACAGGGTAAACCAATCACTATCGGACTAGAGAATCGTCCTGACGCGCTGGTGCCACTCTCTATTATTCGCCAGAGCTTCTATGTCGGCGAGAACGAAGCCGGAGTGATTGCGGTAATCGGACCAAAGCGAATGCCGTATGACACGAGTATTCCCCTTGTTAGCTTCACGGCAAGAGCATTGTCGGAAGCCCTCACCAAGTTCCTAGGAGCAAGCTGATGGCCTATGCGTATTGTGTAGAACCTGGCTCGAAGATCGACCTATCTGAGATCGATTCGAAACGAGACGGAGGTCTGACGAAGGAAGAAGGCCTCGCTCGGGCCGCAGCGCTTGGAGAGGATCTTCGCGAGCTGCAAGATCTGCTCTACTTCGCAGGCGAAACGAGCTGCCTTGTTGTGCTGCAAGGAATGGACACGAGCGGCAAAGACGGGACGATAAGGTGTTTTGCCAAGTATGTTAACATCCAGGGATGCAGAGTAGCCTCATTCAAGCAGCCCTCGCAAGAAGAGTTGAGCCATGACTTTCTTTGGCGAGTTCACGCGCAAACGCCAGCCAAAGGACAGATTGCGATATTCAACCGATCGCATTATGAAGATGTCCTGATCGTTCGAGTCCACGACCTTGTGCCAAAACGCATCTGGGAGAAGAGATACGACCAAATCAACCATTTTGAGAGACACCTCGTCGATAATGGCACCGTCGTGCTCAAGTTCTTTCTTCATATAAGCAAAAGCGAGCAGGAACAGCGGCTGCTCGAACGCGAGCAGGATAAAACAAAAGCATGGAAGCTGGCTGTTGGCGACTGGAAAGAACGCGAACTCTGGGGTCAATATCAGAATGCCTATATGGATACTCTCGAAAAGTGCTCTACCGACTGGGCGCCATGGCGTATCGTGCCTGCCGACCGCAAATGGTATCGCGACCTAGCCGTGTTGGAAAGCGTCGTGGAAACACTTAAACCTTACAAGAGCGAGTGGCTGGCGAAGCTTGATCAGATCGGCAAGTCCGCACTACAAGATATAATGTCATACAGAGCAGGTTGCGCCTATTAAGGTTTATTCAAGGTTCAGAATTTAAGACTAAGCTGCACTTGCGATAGATTAACATTACGTTGCCGGTTTTTGCCCGATAAGCCGCAATAAAGCTTGCCCCGACCTAGCCTTCCGTCCCGAATATTATTGATAAGGAAAGGTGGAGACTCGTCTGCATGCCATTTCTGACGAAAATAGCATTTCAGTGCATTAAGCTTTTACCCTTCCTTAGCCATAGAGTTTGGGATAACTCTACGGGGTGAGGGGAACTATGAACTGGTTTTTAAATCTCAGAACGCCAATGAAACTTACTATTGGCTTCGGCATATCCGTTCTGTTGACAGTATTGCTTGGCTACGTCGCATTGACAAGCTCAGCCAAAATGGACAAGATACAGGAGAGCATTTCGTTAGACTCGTTGCCAGGCGCAGTGGCATCCGGCAAGATAGGTGCGTGCATCAACAATATGCGCACGCGTGTCATGAGGGTTGTCTTGTCTGACAACGGCGATGTCGTTGCAAAGGCTGTCGAGGCATATGACAAAGCACTGAAAGAAGGTCAGGATCTGCTTTCGGCCTACGAACCGACGGCTAGAACCAGCAAAGATAAAGAGCTCCTGCAACAACTCAAGTCCGCCTTTGACGAACAAGTGAAAATCGATGGCGAGGCGATGACTTTTGCTAAGTCCGGTGATAAAGCTAAAGCCGAAAAGATGCTTGACAAAGAGTCGCGCGATAACTTCCGAGGCAAGTTGGAGCCTGGAATCAATGCGATCTTGGACTATAAGACAAAGCATGCCAATGAGCAAACGAAGCAGGCCAAAGCCACCTATGCGTCAGCCAAGAAAGCTATTGCCTATACGACCATAGCAGCGGTCTTCATTGCAGTGTTTTTCGCGTGGTTCATTTCGTCCAGGATATCTAGCATGGTCGGAGCGCTCAACAACAGGTTTTCGAGCCTAAGCAACAATTGCGCAGCCAGCTTAAAGCGAGCGCTGGAGGCACTGGCGAACTACGATTTAACAGTCGTACCAACTCCGGGCACTACGCCGATTCCGGTTACTGGAAAAGACGATTTGAACCAAATGGCTCAGACATTCAACGAATTGCTTGAATCCATTCGAGCATCAATGTCAAGTTTCACGGTAGCACAAGACTCTCTTAAGAATATCGTTGAGCAACTCAAAAACAATGCCAACCTGGTTACCGAAACCAGCGAGCAGCTCAGCATTGCGACCGAGCAAACTGGAAGAGCATCTTCTGAAATCGCCGTCGGCAGCGAGAGACTCGCCCAGTCGGCGACTAATGCAGCTTCATCGATGGACAACTTGCATCGCGAAGTCGTCCAAGTTAAGCAATCCTATGAAGCAACCGTCGATCTTGTTATCTCGGCTGACGAGGCATTGAAGAAAACCACTGACGTTGCCGAAAAGATGGCCAATCAGGCTTCTGCCGTCTCCGAAACAGCTAAAGCCGGACAGAAGAACGTTGAAGAAATCATCGCTTCGAACACCAAGATCAACAACCAGGTTGCTAGTTCGTCGTTGCAAGTCTCGCAACTCGATAAAGCAAGCGAGCAAATCGGTGCGATTGTCCAGTCGATAGAGCAGATCGCCGAGCAAACGAACCTGTTGGCCCTCAACGCAGCGATCGAGGCGGCAAGAGCTGGAGAGCATGGACGAGGCTTTGCAGTCGTTGCTGAAGAGGTGCGGAAGTTGGCAGAGCAGTCAAGCGCTGCCACGAAAGAGATCTCTGGACTGATTGAGAATATCCGTGAAAACGTCTCAACGACTGTGTCTTCGATCAACAGCACCGTTCCTCTCGTCGAGGCTGGAAACAAGGTTATTGAAGAAGCTGGTAAATCGCTAAGCCTGATCGCCAACTCGGTCGAGAAAGTAGCCAAAGATGCTCAAGGCGTCAAGGATAACAGTGCGAACACGGCCAAGGCGATTGATCAAATTAAGACCGCCGCCTCGGCTAGTCTCGACTTGACCGATGTGATGACGGGCGAAGCGATGGCAGTGACGGACACCATTTCGAGCGTGGCCGCCATCAGCGAAGAAACGGCTGCAAGTGCAGAAGAAACTAGTGCTACTGCCGAGGAAGTCAGTGCCTCTGCAAGCGAACTGAACAAGATGGCTTCCGACTTACGAGCTATTGTAAACAAGTTCAAGACGGAGAACGATGGAAACAACCATCTTCACTTAGCCGCCTAGCACCTAATTCCCTGAACTCCGAGAAGAAGGGCTCTTGCAGCCCTTCTTTTTTCGTGCGATAGGGCTCACCTATCATCTAAACTGAACTCGGCGATTAGCCAAATTCACTAAAGGTGGCCAACCAATGAAAACACTAGACGGTATTGGTCTAGAAAACGTCAAAACTGTATACAGTGGCGCTGAAGGTCGGCTCTGGCAGCTCATCATGGGCGAACAGATCCACATCGGCGGCTTCAAATCTTCTATGTCTCTCTGTGCGAAAGCCGACATTAAAGCTGGGAGCAGAGGGGTCGATCTGTGCAGCTGCATCGGAGCGGGAATGCGATTCCTTGTTCGGTTCTGCGGCGTTAGCCAAATGACCGGCGTCGATGCGACGCCAGAGATCGTGGAGCGAGGGCGAGCCTTAGTCGCTTCAGAAGGGTTTTCGGATAAGATTGACTTCGTCCTTGGCGATGCCAGCAAGACCGGACTTGATGGCGGCTACGACTTCGTTTGGGGCGAAGACGCTTGGTGCTATGTCGAGGACAAACCGGCATTGATCGCCGAGGCCGTTCGATTGGTCCATGCTGGAGGAACCGTTGCCTTCACAGACTGGGTGGAAGGCCCAAACCCAATGACTGCAGAGGAGAGCAATCGCTTCCTTGCCTTCATGAAGTTCCCCAACCTGGCCAACATCGACGACTATGCTTCCCTGCTTACATCGAACGGCTGCACGGTTCGAATCGCCGAAGATACTGGACTCTATGCTCCGTGCATCGATCTCTATCTTCAAATGCTGGATATGCAGCTGTCGTTCGACGCGCTGAAGATCATTGGATGGGACACATCGTTCATGGGTGCGTTGGCTCAGGAAATGGTGTTCATCCAAGGCTTGGCGCATCAAAAGAAGGTTGTTCAAGGCATGTTCGTCGCTGACAAACGGTAACCTATGGCTATCTTAACCTTGTCGTTCACTACCTCGACCCCACACCGGAATGAATCGAACTGTAGGCTACTGCAGTCCCTATCTGCCGGTTGAGTGGATTTTGGCGCACCAGTTGGTGCCCAAAAGAATCGTTCCGGGCGCGTATCCGGATGACGCGCCCGTGGCGCATCTTCCTGGCTTATGCCCTGTTGCTCGGTCCTTCGGTTCCTTCGTTGCTTCTTCTACATCCTTTGCTGGTTTCGTGTTCTCTACAAGATGCGATCAGATGAGGAGAATGTCTGAAGTCGCTTCTCTGCTAACTTCAGTTCCCGTTCATCTGTTTGGATTTCCGCATGTCCGGTCTGATGGGGCAGCATCGATGTTTCGGTTTGAGCTGGAGCGGATGAGTGCGTTCCTGGCGTCTCTTGGCGGCTGCTTATCTTTGGATATGTTGCGCGCTTCTTTACATGCAAGCATTGAATCCGAGGTCTTTGCCGGCAAGGTGCCGGCGCTCCCAGCTATCTCACTTAACGGCGAACCTTCTGCCAAACGCATCGCTTTGGTTGGAGGTCCTCTTCTTTCCGAACACTCGATAGTTTACGACATGATTCGTGAAAGCGGCGGCGAAGTCGTACTCGACGGCACGGAGAGAAGCACACGCTGTCAACCTTCCTTTGACCCTTCAATGGTTGAGAAAGATCCCGTTGAGGCACTGGTGCAAGGATACACATCGAACATTGCGGACGTCTTCGTCAGGCCAAACGATGCGTTCTTCTCTTGGCTCGTTGGCGCAGTCAAAGAGTCAGGCGCGCAAGGTGTCATTGTCCACCGCTATCTCTGGTGCGACATCTGGCATGCCGAGGTGCAACGCATAAAGGAAGCACTCGATATACCAGTCATCGACATTGACTCCGACCTCGGACCATTCGACACGGGTCGAACGGTCACGAGGCTGAAGGCTTTTCTGGAAGTTGTTTAGGCGATTGACTTACGAATCAACTTCATTCGCCGATCCGAAGTGTAGAGTTTGAGCGATATAGCACTTAAGGTGATAAGGCCTAATGTGTAGCTCAGGAACTCGAGTATGAAGTCCGACAAGTGAAATAGAAGTGCGAGACCAAATGGACGTTGATATTCAATCATTGTCCGCTTGTAGTCGATGTTCAAGTTATCAATGGCTTGTAGAATACCCATGCGGATCTGCGGGGCCTCAGTAAGCCACCACTTTTTTGCGACGCTAGAATCCACGTAAACATGGTTAAGCCTTTGAAAAGGTATTTGTGAGTTCTCTGTATTGACAACCAGCCGCGAGGTCTCAGGATCATAAAAAGAAGCAATTCTAGGGTACTTACCGATTGGAAGCTTTCCAACTTGTTGGTTCAATGATTTATCCGATAGAACGCTCTTGTGGTCTTTAATGCCTTTTTCGACCCAAGCAAGATCATCATTCAGTTTTGCTTCTAGAATCGGATGTTGTTTGATGCTATTCGAAAGTTGCGCCGCTTTTTGAGCGCTTGGAGAGCTGCCATAACTTAAGGTGTTCCCGGCAGTGAACACCAAGTACATGCTCGCAACGCCTAGAACTATTGCTCCAACTAATACCTTCCGAGTCTTGACAGTGCCAATGACGACAAAGAAAACCACTGCCGCTAATGAAATTAAGAAACCTGTAATGACCGCCGCAAGGCTACTATGTATAGCAATGATATTTAAAAAGAATGCTATTGCCACTGATATAGCTACGATGTAGCCGAATCTCCAATAAGCTACCTGACCCTTGGTTATAATAAGAGACATCGCTATCTTCTCGGGAAGACCAAACCGATCGATAGCGATCTTTTCTGGGTTTTCGCCATGTTGGCACTGGTGAGTTAAACCTGCTGTCAGATCCTTGAGATGAGTTTCGACTTCAGTCAACGTCGATGCCAGTTCCTCTGGGCGAACGGAGCCTTTGAGCATCCTCTCAAGTTCTACTAGATACCAATCGATGTACTTACCCACGGTTTCCCTCCTTCAGCGGGTGGCCCGGGTTCAAAATCGCGCTGATGCGCGATGCGTACTTCTCCCACAAGGCCTTCTTGTCAGCAAGTTCCTTCCTGCCGTTCTCTGTCAGCGAATAAACCTTACGCGACGGCTTCCCCTCTTGCGGCACCCATTCGGCGCAGACCATGCCTTGCTCCTCTAGAGCATGCAATGCCGGATAAAGCCTTCCCTCACCGACTTTGATCAGCTCTTGGCTCTTGTCGCGGATCGCTTTGGCGATGTCGTAACCATGCTTTGGCCCTTCCTGCAAAGTAGCCAGAATCAAGGCGTCCAGTTCTGGTTTGATAGCCATTTCATACCTCCCGATACTACTATACATCCTATATGGATGTATGTCAATAACAGAGGACTGAAAAACTGAAAAAGTCCGCAGCTTGCCAATCGCTCTAGCCGAAGTTGAACCTACACGGTAGAATGAAGGGGATGGCGCGACGAAATCCTGACGATTGGCTCTGGCAAGTCGGAACTGAGCTCCAACGCATGTCCGAGGAGATGTTCCGCTCTGGCGTGACCCTCATACGCAAGAACTTCTGGGAGCCTAAAGTTGATATTGTTGAAACCGAATCCGACTTGATTCTCAAAGCCGAGATCGCAGGTGTTCGCGGTGATGACATCCAACTGCTGTACAATCCCGAAGAGCACGCCATCGATATTAGCGGCACCAGACAGGAAGAAGACTTCCCTGAACTGTGCCGCAAAGGTTGTTTTCAGCTTGAGATCTACTACGGCGAGTTCCAAAGAGAAGTGAAGCTGCCCGAGGTTCCCATTGACCCCTCCGGGATTCGGGCTAGATACGCAAACGGGTTCTTGATTGTATTTGTAGCCAAAGCCGTTGAAACGCCTTGCGAAGAATAGGTTGTGTCCATGCCAGATATGAAACTCCCCATTGAGGAACCGACTGAGATTGAGGTCAGCGAACCTCGAATCGATGAACCGACTAGCGAAGAGGTGAAGCCGGACATCCCGTCCGAACTGAACATTCTGCCTTTGCGCGATTCGGTGATCTACCCGATGCTGATCGCGCCTCTTAGCGTTGCCCGAGAGGCCAGCGTCCAACTCATCGACGAGAGCATCGTCGGCAACAACCGTGTTATCGGCGTCGTTGCCCAGAAGGAGCCGCACATCGAGACTCCTGGGTTTGAAGACGTCTATCAGTACGGTTGCGCTGTCATTATCCGCACTCTCGTCAAGATGCCCGACGCCGTCAGGCTGATCGTGCAAGGCGTAACTCGGTTCCGAATTGTCGAGCAGATCCACGAAACCCCTTACCTCCGCGCCAAAATTGAGGTCATTGACGAGCCGGATATTCCTGAGCATCTAGCTGAGGAAATTGAGGCGATGCGCCGATCGGTTGCGGCTTTGTTCGAGCAAGCGATCCGCTTGAGCCCGCAACTCCCAGACGAGTTAAGATCATTAACCCAATCGGTTCAAGAAACCAACGTGATGGCCGACCTTGTGGCGGCTCATATGCTTCTGGCCGTTCAAGACAAGCAGGCCATCTTGGAGACGCCGGACATCCACGACCGGTTGAAGAAGCTGCTTGAGATGCTCAGCAAGGAAGTTCGCGTCCTTGAGCTTTCTTCGAAGGTTCAGAGTGAAGTCAACACCGAGCTCAGCAAATCGCAGCGCGAATACTATCTACGGGAACAGCTAAAGGCAATCCAGCGCGAACTCGGCGAATCGGACGAGCGCGGCGAAGAACTTGAGGAACTCCGCCAGAAGATCGACGCCATCGGGCTGCCAGAAGAAGCGCTTCGAGAGGTCAACCGAGAGTATGACCGTCTGCGGCGCATGTCTCCGGGCGCACCAGAGTACACCGTTGCCCGAACCTACATCGACTGGGTCGTTGCTCTGCCCTGGAATAAGTCCACGGAAGACAATCTCGACCTCGTGGCGGTGAAGGATGTGCTCGATGCCGACCACTACGGCCTCGATAAGGTCAAGGAAAGGATTCTAGAGTTCTTGGCTGTTCGCAAGGTCAAGAAAGATGGCCGGATCAGGCAGCCGATACTATGCTTCGCAGGACCTCCAGGAGTTGGCAAGACCTCGCTTGGCAAGTCCATCGCGCATGCCATGGGCCGCAAGTTCATCCGCGTTTCCCTTGGCGGAATGCGCGATGAAGCCGAAATCAGAGGGCACCGCCGCACTTACATCGGCGCTTTGCCTGGCCAGATCATCCAAGGTTTGAGAAGAGCTGAGACGCAAAACCCGGTCTTCATGCTCGATGAGATCGATAAGCTGGGTAACGACTTCCGTGGCGATCCTTCGTCAGCGTTGCTAGAGGTTCTCGATCCCGAGCAAAACTCCACATTCCGAGACCACTATATCGACTCGACGTTCGACCTTAGCAGCGTGTTCTTCATCACGACAGCGAATCGGCTCGATACTATCCCTGCGCCTTTGCGAGACCGAATGGAAGTCATCGAGCTCGGCGGCTACACCGAAGAGGAGAAGTTTGAGATTGCCAAACGCCATTTGGTGCCGAAGCAAATCGAAGAGCATGGACTGAGGCCATCGCAAATAGCGTTCGACCCCAAGGCTCTGCGAACCCTAATCAGAAGCTATACACGAGAAGCAGGCGTTCGTAATCTTGAGCGAGAAGCCGCCGGAGTTATCCGCAAGGTCACGCGCCAATTTGCAGAAGGGCGAAAAGCCAAGGTCAACGTTACCAACAAGTATCTCCAGACGGCACTCGGCGCTCCCAGATTCCTTCACGAAGAAGTTCTTGAGCGAGACCTAACTCCTGGAACGGCCATAGGCCTTGCTTGGACGCCGACCGGCGGCGATGTCCTCTTCATCGAGTCGGCCAAGATGCCTGGATCAAAGGCTTTGATCGTAACGGGCCAGCTAGGCGATGTCATGAAAGAAAGCGTGACAGCAGCGCTCAGCTATATCCGCAGCCACGCCGATGAGCTAGGCATTGGTTCTGAAGTCTTTGAAAAGTCCGAAGTGCACGTCCATGTGCCTGCCGGCGCCGTGCCCAAGGACGGTCCAAGCGCAGGCGTTACCATGCTAACGGCTCTTGTCTCCTTGTTCACCGGCAAACGCGTGAAACCAAGGCTCGCTATGACAGGTGAAGTCACCCTTAGCGGCCAAGTGTTGCCGGTCGGCGGCATCAAGGAAAAGGCGCTAGCGGCGCACCGAGCAGGTGTTGAGACTCTGATCATGCCGGACGATAATGAGAAGGACTTTCTCGAAGATGTGCCCGAGGAGATCAGGCAAAAACTAAAGGTCCACTTCGTCAAGCGCGCCGATCAAGTTCTGAAGCTAGCGCTGGAGAAGTAGCCTCTAGGCAGGCAAGAAGAAGGAGAATGTAGCTCCTTCTCCTTCTTTGCCTTCTGCCCGAACATGTCCTCCGTGCTTGTTGATGATGCGTTGAACGGTCGTCAGTCCAATACCGGTTCCTGGAAACTCCGAGGCGGAGTGGAGTCTCTGAAAAGCCGAGAACAGCTTATTTGCGTACTCCATATTGAAGCCTGCGCCGTTGTCTTTGACATGAACCGTAATTCCCGAACCGTCGTGAATGCATCCGACCTCAACTCGCGGGAGATCAGCTTTCGAAGAGAACTTCCATGCGTTTTCGAGCAGATTCCGCATGACAATGGTCAGAAGGTTCTGGTCGCCTTCAACGACTATTCCCTCCTGTATGTCCACATCCACCTTATGCTCGATGTAAGCGGCAGAATCCGCCAGATCTTTGACTATAGATTGCGCAACTTCCGTTAGATCAACTTTTGATCGGTTCACATCCGCTCGTGAGATTCTGGAGAGATGAAGAAGGCTATCGATGAGGACGCTCATGTTCTCCGAACTGCGGATTATTCCTTCGAGATATCCTCTCGCATCGGTATCGAGTTTCGAATTGTAGTCACTGAGAAGGATGTGGCTATAGCCGGCCAGATGGCGGAGAGGCGCTCGCAAGTCGTGGGAGACCGAGTAGGAGAAGGCTTCAAGTTCGGCGATCGACTCCTTCATCTGAGCCGTGCGCTCAGCCACTTTTTTCTCAAGATAGGCGTTCATATCTAGAAGGCGCTCTTCATTCTGCTTGTGCTCAGAGATATTCTGAATGACAGTGATCGCCGCAACGATATCTCCTTGGCCGCCAAGCACTGGCGCTGAGTTGATCGAGTACCACTCGTCGTCTTGCCCATCGGTCTTGAGAACGACCTCTTCATTGATCACCGTCTCGCCATGCGCAAGCGAGCGGCAAATCGGGATTTCATCCGCATCATACTTGCTGCCGTCTGGTTTCCCAATGCGCCAGGTGCTGGCGTTTAGAATGTCCATCGCTAGCCCGCCTTGGGCTTGTACAATGTAGCCGCTGTTTCTTGCGGAGTCGTTGATGAGCAGGACATTGCCGGTCCCCGACTCAACGATCACGATGCCTGCAGGCGACTGATCCACCGAGTTCACCAGCAACGCTCGGGCTAGCTGTGTTTCCTTCTCCGCTCCTGTTAGGCGCTCATTGGCGAGGCGGCGCTCCTCTTCTCTCTTGGCGGCCAAAATCGCACGTGTAAGAACAATGCCCCAGATAGTGAACAGGGAGATTGCCGAGATAATCAGGGCAGTCCATTTATAGTTGAAACCGCTAACATACGATACGGCTTCGCTTTCTGGCAGGGCGATTTTGATGAACCAGGAGATGTTCTGAATCTTGACGGCAGCAATATAGGCAATGATCTGGGTGTCTTCTCCGATGCCGATTATGGTGCCGCGGTTTGGTCTGACTCGCGCAATGCCCTTCTTGTCGCTCAAACCTGCTGACTTGAGATAAGCCAGCTCTTCGCTAGTGACTTTCTTCCCTATTCTTTGGCCATTCTTGCTATATAAGATCGCTCCAGCCTCGTCGAAAAGCGCAGCCGTTCCGTTTCGGCCAATGGATATGGAGCTGATGTACCGGCCGCCGATCTCCTCAAATGGCATGACCAGAGCCAATGAGCCATCGAACTTGCCCTTCTTATAAACAGGAACGTGCAGGGCAATGGCATCGTATCCTTGGACCGTTCGAAACACTGAAGATAGCGTCGGAAGCTCGGTTCGGAACACCGTTTTGACATGTTCTTGATCGCCAACGAAGGATCCAATAACGCGCGTGTTCGGGTAACTGTAAGCAATGTGGCCAGTGGCGTCCACCCTCGTTATGTTTCTAAGGTTTCTGGTTTGCGATTCGAAGAACTGCCTCAACAGGAAACGGCCATCCTGGTTTATCTCGCTGACATCTTTGTTTGATGCTAGAAACTGAGCCTGGTTGACTTCGAATCTAAAGTACTCCTCAATTCCGTTCTTAACCAGCTCCGCAAGCATTTGCTCGTGCGTGAATACGTGCGCTTTTGCATCGCTCTTGGCGCGCGCGAAAATGGCCACGAGCAATGTTGCACTAGCAATCGTTAGCAACAGTAATATCAGAAACGGCCTTATAAATCGCATTGGGTTCGTTTGGCCGGCGAGCACTCGGTTTCCTAAGTCATCCTACATCAAAAGTCATCCAAAGGCCAAATAATAGAATGCTCCGACAGGAACAATTCCTGTATTTGCTCGAAAGTCATTTCGGGAACGAGAGGCAAAGCCATGGCGTGGCCGTGGTATCCCGTTTCCGGGTTCTTGACGAGCCGGTTTAGAGCCTCGTCTGAAGCTTTCTCGTAGGGCATATAAGCGCGCACCTTACTGACTTCCCTGTGCACAGCAAGTTCGCGAACCACATCCATTACGGCCAGAAGCGATTCCTCGCATCCGGGAAGAACACCGACTTCCTTGACCACGAGCGCATCATCATTTGTCTGGGCAACGGCATAGGCGGAAGCTTTCCTGCAGTCGCCCAAGCAAGCCGTGTATGTTACCGATCCTTCGCCCGTCATTCTTGGCAAGACCGCCGTTTCCCAATAGTGCTCGTCGCGGATATTTGTCAACGGCCGCTTCTCGTTGTAGGCGTTATATACCGTCTCGATCCTCTCGAGGCTGTTCTTGTCAGATAGCGGATTGATCGGCATGACGCGCCATTCGTCAAGTGTCGGCTGCTTATCGTTGAGCAACCCTTGGCGATATCTTGTCTTCAGCGTCTTCCAACCGTATCGCTCGTAATGCGGATTTACACCGGTGAAAAGCATCGACCAGAGGCATCCATCGTTCCTCATGCTATCAATCGCCAGTTCCAGCAACTTGCCTGAGTGGCCCTTCTTGCGGGCCTCTTCATAGGTGGCTACATTGCCGATTCCTCCCATCTTGTGAATCGAACCGTCAGCGCCTCGCGTATGGCGGATGAAGTAATGAACCGCCGAGACGATCTTATTGCCTTCGACGGCAACGAGCGTCTGGTGCAGCTGCCGGGACTTCTCGGCATCGAGCGTGCTCTGGAAAAACCAATCCTCGACGCTAAATACGGTCGTCCATAGGCGCATGGCCTCGGCTTGCTCGTGCTTCTCAATAGCGCGATAAATGACTGACATATAACCCCCCTAAACAGGCAGACGTTACCCTAAGCGGCTTTATCTGCGCACTAGGCGTCGCCAATATCCGTTCGATAATGCATGCCTTCGAACGTAATCTTGCTAACCGCCTCATACGCATGAAGCCTGGCATCTTCTCCGGTCGGCCCCCATCCAGTCACAGCCAAGACTCGGCCGCCATCGGTTACCAGTTGTCCGTCGATTACACCTGTGCCGGCGTGGAATGCAACGGCGTTCGGGCTGAGATCGGCAGGCAAGTTGATCGGAATACCCTTTGGATACTTGCTTGGATACCCGGGGCTGGCAAGAACCACAGTAACCGCAGCCCGTTCCAGCACTTCAATATCCGGAACCGGCTCGCCCTTTGCGCATGCCAGGAGAGCTGCCGCTAAACCTTCACCCAGTCTGGCCATGATGCTTTGCGTCTCAGGATCGCCGAAACGAACGTTGTATTCAAGGCAGTATGGCGTTCCATCCTGCACGAGTAGCCCCGAGAACAAGACCCCTCGGAAAGAAATCGACCGCTCTTGCATTGCGCCTAGAATCGGAGCAACAACCCGCTCTTCTGTCATCTTTGCGAGTTCTGGCGAAACCCAATTCACTGGGCTATAGCTGCCCATTCCGCCAGTGTTGAGTCCAGTGTCGCGGTTGCCCGCCCTCTTGTAGTCTTGCGCGAGCGGCAATGTCAGAAATCCGCCGTCTGTGCACAGCGACAGCATGCTGAACTCTTTGCCATAGAGCCTTTCCTCAACGATGATCGTCTCGCCAGCTTCAAGGAACTCTTTCTTGATCAGCATCATCTCGACAGCTTCTTCGGCATCCTCAGCCGATGCGCAGACAACGACGCCCTTGCCAAACGCCGCGCCGCTAGCTTTGACGGCAACATTCTTTCCTTCGGATGCCAAGTCGCGCACGAACTGGATAGCGCTTTGAGGATCGGTGCAGATCTTGTAAGCGGCTGTCGGAACGTAGGCGTCTTTCATCAGCGTCTTGGCAAACGCTTTAGAGCCTTCAAGCTGAGCGCCGTCTCGGCCTGGTCCGAACACATTCATGCCAATCGTTCGCATGGTGTCAGCTAGCCCGTCGATTAGCGGATTTTCCGGTCCGACAACGACAAGATCGACATTGAGTTTTCGAGCAAGGGCAACCAGGCCGTATTGGTCGGTTACTGGAATCGGATGGCACTCGGCGCAGGCGACCATTCCCGGATTTCCCGGAGCAACATGGACTTCCGCTTCTTGCGACAGCTTCCATGCTAACGCGTGTTCCCTTCCGCCTGAACCGATGATGAGTATCTTCAACTTGCTTCCTCCATGCTTAAACCTTCAAATTCAAGAACCGAGCGTATTGCGGCTGGAATCCCAGCTTGATCATTCCAGTCGGACCGTTTCTGTGTTTGGCTATGATGATCTCCGCCTCTTCAACCCTCTCCGGGTCGTGATCCGCGTCAACCACCTGCTCCTTTTCCTTATAGTATTGGTCGCGATAGATGAACATCACAAGGTCGGCTTCTGCTTCAATAGATCCTGACTCGCGAATGTCGCTAAGCATTGGGCGTTTATTGTCGCGCGACTCGACGCTTCGGTTGAGCTGGCTAAGTGCGATGACCGGCACCTGCAATTCTTTCGCCAGAGCCTTCAGCGATCTAGCTATTTCGGAGATCTCCTGAACGCGGTTCTCCGTTCTCTTGCTAGACCGCATAAGTTGAAGATAGTCGACCATGACCATCGCCAATCCGCCGTCCTGTTTCAGCCTGCGGCATTTTCCGCGCATTTCCATGCCCGAGACGTCTGACGAGTCATCGATGTAGATCGGCAGGCTGTAGAGCAGTTCGCATGCGTCTGCCAGTTTCTGATAGTCGCTCTCGGACAAGCTTGTCTTTTTCAGAGCGCCAGAGCTGACGCTGCTGATCATCGACACAAGTCTGCGAACAAGCTGTTGGCCGCTCATTTCCAATGAGAACACGGCTACATTGCCGAGGTTCCGCCTCGCCACGTTGAGCGCAAAGTTCATGACGAGCGCGGTCTTGCCCATCGAAGGACGAGCGGCGACGATCACAAAATCACCCGGATAGAAACCTGTCGTGATACCATCCAGATCGTAGTAGCCTGTCGACGTTCCGATCATCGGTTCGCCGGTCTCAATGATGTGGTCGACGTCGAGGAAGAACTCCTTGGCGAGGCTCTGGATGTGCTGGAAGTCCTTTCCAAGCCGCCTGCGGCCGACTTCCATAACAAGCTGCTCGGCCTTGTCTACTTTGTCGTCGGCGTCGGTTATCTCGCTGTCTCTCACAACGCCCACAATCTGGCGGCCGGCATCTTCGAGGCGGCGCATCGTGGCTTTATCGAGCACGATCTTGGCATAGGATGACGCGTTGACAGCGCTCGGAACCGACTCCATGATCTGGATCAGGTAATCGGTGCCGCCAACCTGCTGAAGCTGGTTTCTGGCGGTTAGTTCATCGCGGAGAGTCACCAAGTCGACCGGTTTGGCATTGCTAATAAGCTGGCGAATAGCTTGGAATATCGTCTTATGCGACGGCTGGTAGAAGTCGTCAGGGCCGAGGATTGTTACGACTTCCTCAGCCGCGCGCTCGGATAGCAGCATAGTGCCGAGGGCGCACATCTCTGCTTCGATGCTGCGGATTGGGCTGAGTTCGTCGTTGAGATCGGGCATGAGTAGTGATGATTCTACTGGGTTTTGGACCTGGATTGCGTGTTCGTTCAGGTATATTAACGCCTATGCTCTTCAAGATCCTATCGCCTATTTAGCTTTCCCGGCAGCCAGAGCAACAACTGGCAGCCGTTTCTGGCAACCCTACTGCTTTTAGGTTGTCCGGTATAGCTATTTGGCGCTCCGGTTTTCGATACCGGAGCCATGTGAGACGATAGGAGATTCTCCATGTTATTTAAGGATCAAGCAGCCATGCTCGTTTCCCGTTGGGAGTGCATGCTGCGCGAGAAGGACGTTGAGACCATCGCTGCTCAGACTTCGGTAAGTCTGGCTGCTGTTGAAAACGTGCCTGAAGAAGTATTCGATGCGCTTGACGGATTGATGGACCGGTCCTGCGACAAGCAGGGCCGCCGAATCTACACGATCGTCCGCTACCTTCGCTCGCTGACGCGTGAGTTGCGTCCCGAAGACGAAAAGGCGGACGATAGCAAGTGCGATGACCAAAGTGATGCCTAACCTAGGTGCGCCGGCTGACTAGCTTCGCCGGCGCGTCAACCTTATCCGATTTAATCACCTTCCACTTGCTTCAAAGCCCGCTCTTTGGTATACTATTCACTCGCTTCCGCGCCCAGGTGGTGAAATTGGTAGACGCGCTGGCTTCAGGTGCCAGTATCCGCAAGGATGTGATGGTTCGAGTCCATTCCTGGGCACCAACTCCCTTCCCTTATCTATTGCTCTAGCTCATAGCCATTGGTCACTAGGCCGCTGTTGCACCTATGCCAAACTGGCGCAATGAAGCCTGAGCTTTACGCCTGCCGATACGTTTTGGCAGTTCACGATCTGAAGCGCTCAACCAACTATTATCGCGACGTTCTCGGATTTCAACTCGACTTTGAAGCGCCAGGATGGAGCTTTATGTCTCGCGAGAGCTTTCGTGTGATGATGGGCGAATGCGTCGATGCGATTGCCCCAGGCGACCTCGGCGACCATTCCTATTTCGCCTATATCAACGTTCGTGGGATCGATGCGCTATACGAGGAAGTCAAATCGAAAGGCGCTGAGACGATGTCGGTGCCAACGGACAAGCCATGGGGGCTGCGCGAGTTCGGAGTTCGCACGATCGACGGCCACCGGATCATGTTTGGGCAGATTTTAGATAGTTAAGCTTCCGACGAGTCAGACAGGTCCGCTTGTTCCGAACGACTGCCTCTTTTAGCCACGATCCACTCCCAACCCTTGACCACCACCAACCCCGCAACCACTCCGCAGGTCCACCCGAACAACACCTGTGACGGATAGTGAACGCCGACATAGATACGTGACAGGCCGGTAAACAGAGCAGTTAGGATCCACGGAACGCCCCACCACTTGAAGTAGTACGTCATCACAAAAGCAACGGCCGCCATATTCGCGCTGTGGGCCGAGGCGGTTCCAAAGCTGGTGAGAGGCTCCACTCGCACAGCTATACCGGAGAGATCAACGCACGGCCGGGTCCACTTCAAGCCGCCCTTCAGCAAGTCGGTGATCCCGTTTGCCAAAGGAAATGCAACGAGCACTTGGATGATCGCCCTTCGCCTGGCCTGAGATGATAACACCATGAGCAAGGCGAACAGCAGCATCGCAATACGTACTCGAGTGTCCTTTGAGCCTTCGCTGAAAAACCAAAAGACTGAGGAAAGCCCTTCCGGCCACGAGTTGATTGAGCGAAACAGTTGAACGTCAATCCCGTGCATCATCAGGTTCCTCTTGTTTCCAGCGGCCGATGTAGAGCACTTCCTCCTCTATATCGACGCCAAACGTCTCGCGAACACGCACCTTGGCTATCGTCGCCAGTTGGCGAATTTCGGTTGCCGACGCGCCGCCTGTGTTTAGGATGAAGTTCGCATGTTTTGAGCTAATCTGCGCTCCAAAGTGCCGATATCCTTTCAGTCCGCATGCTTCGATGAGAAAGCCTGCAGGAACAACCCCTGCTTCTTTCATCTTCGTCGGCAAACTCGGCAATGATTCGGCTAACGAATGGCTGTTAACATTCTTGAAAAAGCTTCCTGCGCTGGCTGGAGGCGGCTGCTTCGAGATGCGCTGGCTCTGGAAGTCTTTGGCTGACCTGTATATTCGGCTCGCATCGCTTTTAGGAAATTGGAACTTAACGGTCAATACAACAAACGGCTCAGATTCGGGATCTCGAAGTTTCGAGTGGCGATAGGTGAAGCCCATCCATTTAGGGTCAACCCTCATCGGCTCGCTACCATCGCAAACTGACAGCTCGACAATATGCTCTGAAATCGAACTGCGATAGGCTCCCGCATTGCTTGCCAATGCGCCGCCGAGTGTGCCCGGAATGCCGACGGCGAACTCCAAACCTGAAAGTCCAGATTGCGCAGATTTTAGAAACAGGTCTTGCAACTGGCATCCGGTTTCAGCTTCGATAGCCCCGTCTTCAGATATTGAGATCGCGTACGAGCCGTTGACAATAACAAGCCCTTCTACGCCTTCATCGCTAGGTAAGACGTTGCTTCCCGATCCCAGTATCGTAATGGGAAATCCCTGGTTTATGCCATACCGAAAGGCGTCCGAGAGTTCGCCGGAAGTGCGCGCAACGCAGAGCCTTTCTGCACGGCCGCCAGATCTCAAGGTGACATACGGTCTTAGCGACACATCCTTGAGGATTTGAAGCTTGGTCAACCGGATCCTCCGACCTGTCGGTACGGCTTATTGGGTTTCGAAATGCTTGGCTCGTTGAAGTAATATGGCATCAATGCTTCCGGCTGGGTCGGCACTAACCGATCTAGGATGGTCGCAAAACCAGCTGCCTGTGGGTAGTCCGGAGGAACGCTTTCTCGCAAGTATCCCTTTACGAAGCTAGGCGGAGTGATCGTGACACGAACGGGCTCCAATCCTGGTTCCCTTAGCAGCCATTCGCCCTTTTTGCTCGGCACAAAAGCATCGTCAAATGGGTCGATGAGATCGAAACTTGTCGCACCAGCACACAAGCATCCTCGGTCGAGAGCCAGCGTTTTGGCCATGACAACTCCAACGCGAGTTCCGGTAAAGCTGCCCGGGCCGATGTCGGCAACGAACAATGTAGCCTCTTCGAGGGTTTTGGCCGATACTGCCAAACATTCGTCCAGCAACGCGATGCAGGCCGACGAAGCGGCTTGAGGCGCAAGGCGGGACCGAGAGGCAAGAACCTGGCCGTTCGGATCAATGAGTGCAACGCTGGTTAAAGGTGATGAAGTGCTAAACGCAACGATCACGAACCTTGCTCCACCGTCATCACTTTAATCAAGGCGTCAATGAGCTTCTTCTCGGCAGAGCCGGAGGAAGTCGACTTGTATTCGAACATCCAATAGAACTCGCCAAGCAGTCCCGTCGATTCACATGTCGTCAGGTCGCCGGACGAGGACTTACCCCATCTCCACACGACCTGAACGGTCGCGCCGCCTTTGTTCTTGGCAGGTGCAGGCTCCTCGCGCTTGATAACATCGGCGAACAAGTCAAGCGACTTTGACGAAGCCCGGAAGAGGCTCTTTGCAGGCGTGTCAGAGTCGAGGGTGCAGTATATCGCCACATTAAGAGTCTCGCTCAGGTCTCGATTTTTGATCGCGATCAAGTTGTCTCCTACCACTTCGCCTTGCCAGCCTTCAGGTAGCCGCAAAACAACATTTCGGTTGGAAACCGTGATGGGAACCGTGACTTCGCCCTTTTGCACTTCGCCATCTTTCTTCTTAGTTCCCTCAATCCGAGTGACTTTCACCGGCTTAGTCTGAACGTTCTTGAACTCTTTCGGGTCGATTTTACGGTTCGGGTCTTCGGGTTTGAGCTTCTGGCCCGCTATCGTTCGAATCGACTGGAGCACGCTGCGCCACTTCGACTCGGCGTCTCCGAAAACACTTTCAGGAGCTGTAACTCGGAAAAGCATCTTTCTTGGGGTCGCGGAATAGACCAGCCCGGAAAGGCTGACTGTCGGCGTCCCTTTCTCGGTATACCGGCTTCGCGTAGTGAGCAGCGGCACGCCTAGGATTTCTTCTTCCAGTTGCTCCAACACTTGGCGCTTCATCTGAAGAACGATGTCCTTTTGCACATACCGCCATATCTCGGTGTCGGCGTTGAAGGTTACTGCGTGAATGTCGACTGTCGCCGTAATACCGTTCTCAAGCGGGATGACGAACTTGGTGTCGCCCTTCTTAGAGGTCATCTGCCAAGTCGCCGGATACTCAAACGAGAGACCAAACTCATAGTTCGCAAACGTCTTCACTTGCGGCGTTTGAGGCGTCTGCGCAAGGCAGAGCGAAGCGGCTGCAATCGCAAAAATACTCATTTCTCTTTTCTTGGACGATTAGGCAGTGGCAAGAGGATCACAAATCTTGCGCCGTTGCCTGGCTTGCCTTCCTCAAAGACAGTACCCCCATGGGAGTCGACGATGCCCTTCACGATCGATAATCCTAGGCCCATACCCTTTACTCTGGAACTATAGAAGGGCTGGAATATCTGCGCTTTTATGTCTGGTGGAACGCCCGGGCCGGTATCTTGAACGGCAATCCTCAGCATCGGTTTATGCCTTCTTGGACCCTTCTCGCTAGATTCAACACAGGTTTCGATGCTCAGCGAACCTTCAGTGGTGTATCCCAAGGCGTTCTCCAACAGTTCCGAGATCGCTCGGCGAAGCTTCTTCTCATCGATCAGAGCGTCTGGCAGATTCGAATCTAGTTTCAAGTTGATGTTTGTCGCGCCTTTCGGCAAGACCTCTTGGACCGTCTCCAGAATGAGCTGGTTTACATCTCCGGGAGCTAAGTTCAATTGGGTTGCAGTTACGAAGTCCCTGAAGTCTTGAAGGATCTCCTCAATGCGAAGAACATTCGCCGATAGGCTGACTTGAATCTCAGTCAAGGCCCCTTTGCTTAGGGGATCGTCTTTTATCAGGTGGTTGAGTTCGTTAACGTCGCCCTTCAAAGCGAAGACGCGATTGCCTATCATGTGGGAGCTCTTCGCGCTGAGCTCACCCCAAGCGACCATCCGCTCAGACCGAATCAGCGTTTCCAGGTTGCGGATGTTCTCCAAACCGGTCGCCACCTGCTCAGCGATGGCCAATAGCACTCGCATGTCGGTTTCAGTGAACGTATTATCGAGCAACGGATTGTCGGTGGTTCGCCTGAGAGCCCGCAAGACGCCCTATAGACTTGCCCGCGCGAAACAACAGGAACCGCCAAAAAACTGGCGATTTGATCGCTTGGAAACTCAAGATGCCTTTCCCCGCCATCTCGGATCGCTGTGCGGATTTGCCAACAAGATTGGCTGGCGGCTCTCGCACACATGGCCAGTCAGACCTTCGCCCATTTGATAGCTGATCTCGCCGACCCGATTCCTAAGCTCTCCGACAGAGCCTGTCAAGACGAACGCCTGCTTGCGAGAGTCATAAAGAAAAGCTGAGAATGCTTGGAAACGCAATAGGTTGCCCGCGACATCGATGACGCGCGCTCGATCAATTCATCCCTCAGTTAAAGCAGTGTCGAGAGCGCTGCCGATCTCAATGAGAGCTTGTTCCCTGGCCAACACTTCGTTGCGGTCGATGGCTAAGGCTGCCAAGAGCGCAAATGTTTCGCATAGCTCCTCCTGGTCATCTTTGGTGAAAGCATTGCTCTGGTCGCTTTCAAGGTTCAAGACTCCTTTGACCCTGCCTTCGGGATTGCGAATCGGAACAGCTATCTCACTAACGGTGGACTCAAAAAGGATGCGATACTTAGGTTCGTTTTGAACGTTGCCCGTGCGATAAGCTGTGGCCGGATCGCGCCGACTTCGGCGATAATGCCATCAGTTTGCTTCTCGTCCGATCTCAGTCCGCTGGCCTCTGGTCCGCCACGCCAATCGAGCCCCGCGCCGTGTTTCAGCTCCAAGCATCCGTGCTCTTCGTTCATCACATGCGATCATTGCATTGCGGCATTGAGTCAGCTCAAGAACCTTTTGAGTGAGAGTCTTGAGAGCAGCATCGCAATCAGGCCTCTTTGGCAACCATAGCTAGGAGCGAGTTGATCTGCTGAATGGACGCCATGCCTCGATTATGAACGCTAAGGTAGCATGAAGGCATATGTTAGGACAATTGATGGAATCTGAGATTCGCGAACAGCCGGCCATTTTGGCTCAAAACCAAACGCGCTATTTCGAGGAACTCAAAACGGCATTTGGCGGCAAGAAGTTCGACATGGTATTGCTGGCGGCGCGCGGCTCGTCGGACAATGCCGCTTTGTTTGCACGTTATCTTTTCGAGATTCACCTTCAAGTGCCGGTCAGTCTTGCAGCTCCTTCGGTTCTGACCCGTTTCGGCTCGAAAGTAAAATACTCTAACTGTCTTGCAGTTGACATATCGCAAAGCGGAGCGGCTCCGGATGTTTCAGAAGTCTTGGCATCGATGAAGGCCGACGGCCATGCTACTTTGGGCGATTACCAACACACCCAGGATCGCGCTTGACGCAAGTGTCGGATACATCCCTAATTCTAAACACGGGCCTTGAGAAGTCTGTTTGCCGCCACGAAGGACATATACGGCTTCCCTTCTTGCAATGCACGAGTTGGTTCGCGCTTTAGGGGCTAACCTGCCCGATCCTGCCGGACATCTGCCGACCGACGAATGGTGCTACACCTGTCAACAGGCGGCCGAGAAATCGCTTGGTCCCGGTTCTAAGGTGCTCCAATCTGTTCTCGTTAGCGCGCGGCTATGAGTTCTGCACCGCACAGGAATCAGCTTTGAAGCTGATGGAGTGCGCCCTTCTCGCCTGCAAAGCCTATTCTGTTGCCGACTTCGAGCATGGTCCTAAGGCGCTTGCCGGATATGGATCGGCAGCCATCGTCTATGGCGAGGACTGCGAGAACCTTCAGAAGCAAGGCTGCATCGTCGTTCGAGCACCTCACTCGATTGATGGCCCGCTTTCGCCGATTTGGGACATTCTTTTCGGCCAGTGGCTTGCCTTGACCGCAGCCCGAGCCCGCGGCCTAAATCCTGACGATCCGCAGCACATCCAGAAAGTTACCGAAACGCTTTAGAAAAGGAGATCAACCGGTGGCACAAACACCTCCACGCTGGAACATGTCCATAATCTATCCGTCGCTTAGTTCGACAGAGTTCAACGATGCCTTCTCGGCAGCCTTGAAAGGCATCGACAGCCTGTCTGCGCTCTTCGATAAAGAAGGGATCAACAAGCAAGACGCACAACCGTTTACGCCTGAACTTGCGGCCAAAGTCGACCGAATTATTGGAGCTTACAACGAGTTCTTTGAGCAGTTCCAAACCGTTGCCGTTTATATCAGTTGCCACATCGCAACCGACTCTCGCGACGAACTGGCACAAGCCAAGCAGAGCGAGCTTTCGATGAAGATGGTGACGCTGAACAAGCTTGGATCTCGCTTCACCGCCTGGATCGGATGCCTGCCTGTTGAGGAGATCATCGAGGCTTCACAGGTCGCGAAAGAGCATGCCTTCTTCTTGCGGAAGACGAAATTTCAGTCGACGAAGCAGATGGCGCCCGAAGAAGAAGCGCTGGCGGCCCGACCTAGGAGTTACCGGCGGAGCAGCATGGTCTCGGCTACACGGCAACGTCACTTCCATTTTAGAATGCGAAATCGACGGCAAAAGAATCCCGATGAGCGTTGTGCGGACCATGGCTTACGAAGCCAACCGCGAAACGCGGCGCAAGGCTTACGAAGCAGAACTCGCTGGCTGGAAGTCGGCTGAGATTCCGCTAGCGGCCGCCATGAACAGCATCAAGGGCCAAGTAAACACGCTCGGTAAGCGGCGCGGCTGGGAATCGCCTATTGATGAAACGCTGTTCGCGGCAAACATCGACCGTCAGACATTGGACGCGATGATGGAAGCTGCCCGCGAAGCATTTCCATCTTTCCGCCGCTACCTGCAAGCCAAGGCCAAAGCTCTCGGTATTGAGAAGCTAGCCTGGTACGACATCTTTTCACCTCTTACTGCCGATGAGAAAGAGTGGAGCTATGAGGAAGGCTCTAGCTTCGTGGCTGAGCAGTTCTCAAGCTATTCCGCCAAAATGGGCGACTTCGCTCGGCGCGCATTCAATGAGGATTGGGTCGATGCTGAGCCAAGGCTGGGCAAGAGAGACGGAGCGTTCTGCACCTCTATTCGGAATGACGAGTCGCGCGTCATGATGAACTTCAAGCCGGCTTATGGCTCGGTAAGCACACTGGCCCACGAACTCGGCCACGCCTACCATAACCTCTGTTTGGCAGATCGCACCGATCTTCAAAGTTCAACGCCGATGACTCTTGCTGAGACGGCTAGCATCTTCTGTGAGACCATCGTTCGCAACGCAGCGCTCCAACAGCTCGATGCCAAAGATAAGCTGGCGATTCTTGAAGCATCGCTACAGGGCTCTTGCCAAGTTGTCGTTGACATCACGTCGAGATACCTCTTCGAAAAGGCGGTCTTCGAACAACGGGCGAACCGCGAGCTTTCTGCGAAAGAGATGTGCGCGATCATGGAAGACGCCCAGAAGCAGACATACGGAGATGGTTTGGACGAGAGCGTTCTGCACCCCTACATGTGGGCGATGAAGCCTCACTATTACAGTGCTGGCCGGTCGTTCTACAACTTCCCCTACATGTTCGGTTTATTGTTCGGTCTCGGCCTTTACGCGATCTATGAGAAGGATCCTGAAGGATTCAAAACTGGATATGACGAGCTTCTGTCGTCCACAGGGCTTGCCGACGCTGCCGAGTTGGCCCAAAAGTTCGGCATCGATATTCGAACAAAAGCGTTCTGGAAAGGCAGCCTCGACACGATCGGAAAGGATGTCGACGAGTTCGTTAAGATCGTAGGGCAATAGGATCTAGGGTTTAGGGTGTAGGGTACGTTGAATCTCTTTGAAATCTCGTTCGGAATCGCCTGATACGTTGGACGAGTCCGGATCTTAGACATAGACAACAAAGCCAGACTGCCTGTGCCCAGCACCCTGTACCCTAAACCCTAAACCCTAAACCCTATATGCATGGCATCTCGTTGCCGCCGCAGACCGGAATATACGCTCCAGTGATAAACGAAGCGAGATCCGATGCAAGAAACACCACTGCGTTTCGCGATTTCTTGGTCGGTTCCTCTTCGCTTCAACGGCACTGACTTAATGTACTCCGTTCCTTCCGTCGTCTTTGATTCTTCACTTAAGGTCCAGCCAGGAGCAACCTCGTTCACAGTGATGCCGTGTCTTCCGATCTCTTTGGCTAGAACTCGCAAAAACGCCATCCATGCCACGTTTCCCCCGAGACATATGCCGACTGCCCCTCGAAGCATTGCATTGCACATTCGGTGTTGATGCCGGATGACTCTTCCCTGCTTCTTTTCGACCATGGCAGGCACGAACGCTTTTGCCATCAGCACGTTATGCATCACGCAGCTTGCGCCATTGGCTTTCATAGTCCTCTAACGGCTGCGTTAGAAGGTCCTTCCACTCGTACTGAACGACAGCGTTATTAACGATGATGTCTGGTGCGGCAAGCTGAGACGACACGTTATCACGCATGGCGAATATCGACTTTTCATCGGTAACGTCGGCCTGAACGGCGACTGCCTTCTTTCCAAGCTCAAGCGCTTCATCGACGAGGTTCTCTGCTTTAAGGCGGTCTTTGAAGTAGTGAACTGCAACATCTGCTCCTGCCCGAAGCAAGGTTCTCACCATAACTCTTCCGAGTTGGCCGCTTCCCCCAGTCACAAGAGCTGTCTTTCCGCTCAAATTTATGCCGATCATGCCTCATTGTGGCTCAAAATCGACCCGTTGATTCGTATATAAAACATAATGCTCTCCTTAGAGAAGTACTTCGATAACGCGGCAAACAACACCGGTTGATCCTGAAGTCGTCGAAGCAATGGCTCCGTTTTGGGCGGATGTACCCGGCAATCCCAACTCGATCCATGCGTTTGGCATCAAAGCCAGAGCAGCCGTAACCGAAGCGAGAGAGATTATAGCCGAACTCATCGGAGCTGACGATCCATCGCAGATCGTCTTTACATCCGGGGCCACAGAAGCAAACAACTGGGTGATTTCGCTTTATGAGACCGGCCAGATGACGCCTTTTGAGCATCCAAGCGTTCTAGAACCGGGAACAAAGAAGGGCTATTTGATGGCCCCCGAATGACGGCTTTCAGCTTCGCTGGAAACTGCGACGGACTTCTGTGTTGCATGGCCGTTAACAACGAGACGGGCGCTATTTTGGAGCGACCGTCTTACAGCAACCCAGTATTGGTCGATGCCACGCAAGCGATCGGCAAAGTACCGTTCGCAATCGGAGAGGCAGATTATGTGTCTTTCAGCGCCCACAAGATGTATGGACCAAAAGGAGTCGGAGCCTTATATATTCGTGATCCGAGAAAGGCTTTTCCGTTCATCGAAGGAGGCGGACAACAGAACGGGCTGCGTTCAGGAACTCTGAACGTCCCGGGCATCGTCGGCTTTGGCAAGGCTGCCGAACTCCTCATGTCTCGCCAAGAAAGTGACTATGAGCATTACTGCTTGCTAAGGGGACACTGCCATAGGCATGCTCTTAGAATGCCCTCACATGCGCATTAATGAGTCAATTCAAAATGCGCCGCACATCCTAAACATCAGCTTTGACGGCATAGAAGGTGAGACGTTAGTCCTTGAAGCAGACGCCCGAGGCTATGCCATTAGCAGCGGCGCAGCGTGCAGCAGCGAAAAGAGGAAGCCTAGCCGCACACTCGAAGCACTTAACGTGCCCGAAGAAGCCACTAAGGGTACGGTAAGAATAAGTTTCGGAAGACATAACACCGTAGACGCAACTGCCGATTTGGCATCTTTGGTTTTAGAAACAGTTAAAAGGCTCAGAAAAATGCGATTGTATGCGCAGAATGCAACATAAAGGAGGGTTTCAAACGTCTTAAATAAGGTTGGCACGCTTTGTGCGCGACCAACAGGAGGTCGTGACGATAAAAAACGTCACATTTGGCAAGCATCATCTTGTCAAAAGGTCAAACTTGTGTTACCTTGTTATTGCTAGGTTAGCAATTTTGGCTGACTCTTATCGTAGTTATTGTTTGCGCCGGACCGGTGATTTGTCAAGGGGCAAGCCGGAAATTCGCAAAAACACAATGTTTGTCCAATCCGATCAAGGATGTTGGAGGTTTCGATTAGTATGCCATCAGAAAACGGTCTCGCCATGCAACCAAGACGCGGACGCGCCATCACAGTGCGCACCCCTGCCCGGCACTCCTTCATGGATTCGCCCGCGGCCGGCCTCGTTGAGGAACTGGCAGAGCCGGCAGAAGACGATCTTCTTGAACTGGACGCTGTAGACGAGGAGCTTGAAGAAGGCACCACTCACGAACACGACGATTCAGAAGAGCTTGAGATGTGGATGCGGCAAACGCGCCGCGCCCAGCTACTCACACCTGAGCAAGAAGTCGACCTCGCCCGGAAGGTGCAGGCTGGCGACATTCATGCTAAAAAGGTCCTCATCGAGTCCAACTTAAGGCTCGTGGTAAGTATTGCCAAGAAATATAACGCGCGAGGTATTCCACTCGCCGACCTCATCCAGGAAGGAAACTTGGGACTTATCCGCGCCGTCGAGAAATTCGATTGGAGGAAAGGCTTCCGCTTCAGCACCTATGCGACTTGGTGGATTCGCCGAGCGATCGCTCGCGCCATCATCAACCAGGGACGCACCATCCGTATCCCCGTATACGTTGCAGAACTGATCAACAAGGTTGTGAAAACGGCCAGCAGATTGCAGCAAGAGCTCCAACGCGAAGCGACAGAAGATGAAATATCGCGAGAAGTCGGTCTCTCAGTAGACCGCGTCCGCGAAATGATGCGCGTCGCCGTTGAGCCCCTTTCGCTAGAGACACCCGTCGGCGAAAAGGACAACAGCTCGATCGGAGACTTCGTTCACTCAACCAACATGCCGACTCCCGGCGATGTAACGTGGACTTTGATACGGCGCGAAGAGATCGACGGCATTCTCGGCCGATTAACCTCTCGCGAAAGAGACGTCGTTAGACTGCGCTTCGGTCTTGACGACGGAAGATCGAGAACCCTTGAAGAGGTCGGTTCTGAGCTAAGCGTTACTCGCGAACGCGTCCGCCAGATCGAACTCCGAGCAATGAAGAAACTGCGCCATATCGGCCAGGAACTGACAGCTCAGGGATTTACGATCACGCCAAGCCCGAACTAAGGGCTGCGCCGATTGACTAAAGAATGGCCGTCTGACATAACAGGCGGCCTTTCTCTTTTTTAAAGACTGGCAAAGCCATAATAGGGTCAATGATCCTTCCTTGGCTTCTCCTTATGACGTCAGTTCCAAAGCAAACGATTTATGTTAGTCCCGATGCCGCCTCAAGCGCCCAAGTTCTGCTTGATGCTCAGGCCAAGGCTCGAGACCTTCTTAGGTCGGGTATCAAGCCGGTCGTCGTGCTTAAACCGGGCGAATACAGGCTGATATCTCCCCTCATCCTAACGCCATTGGATTCAGGAATCGAGTTCAGATCGCAAAAGCCTCGCGCGGCAACCATCAAGGGAAGCATGGATCTTACGCTCAAGTGGATACCTTACAAAAGCTGTATCTTTGTAGCCAGAGTTCCGCAAGCCCACGTTTTTGACCAGCTCTATGTCAACGGCTGCCAGATGCACCTTGCCCGTTATCCGAACTACGACGAGTCGGTGAGGATCATGCACGGCTATGCAAAGGACGCGCTCTCGCCCGAACGGGTAAGAACATGGTCGAACCCATCGGGGGCATTCATCCATGCCATGCACGCCGCCATGTGGGGCGGATACCACTACCAAGTCACAGGCAAGGACTCCGCTGGGAATCTCCAATTTTCAGGCGGCTGGCAGAACAACCGTCAGATGGGCATGCATCCCGAGTATCGGTTCATCGAAGGCGTCTTCGAGGAGCTTGATGCTGAAGGAGAATGGTTCTTCGACGAAGAAAGCCGTCAACTCTATGTATTTCCTCAGAAGGGCGTTAACCTGGGTGAGGCCAAAATTGAAGCCGTTGTTGCTCGCTCCCTTATTGATGTTCGCGGCACTTCTAAAGAACCGGCCAAGAACATTCGATTTTCCGGGATTCGCTTCGAGCATGCCAAACGGACTTTCATGGATAACCGCGAGCCGCTCTTGCGCAGCGATTGGACGATATACCGTGGAGGAGCTTTCTATCTGAAGGCCGTAGAAAATTGCCAGATCGAAAGTTGCGACTTCGAGAACTTGGGCGGCAATGCCATAGTCGTCGACGGCAAGAACAAGCAGGTTAAGATCAAGGATTGCTTGATACGCGAGGTCGGCGGCAACGGAGTGGCCTTTGTCGGCGATCCGAAAGCCGTTCGAAATCCGTTGTTTGAGTATGGCCAGCGCCAGTCGTTTGCATCTATCGACAAAACGTCAGGACCTAAAACGGACGACTACCCGATGAGTTGCTCGATTGAAGACTGCCTAATCACCCGGACTGGGCGCGTTGAACTTCAATCTGCGCCTGTTCAGATATCGATGTCTCGACGGATAGCTGTCAGAGGTTGCTCGATCTACGATGTACCAAGAGCAGGCATCAACATTGGCGACGGCTGCTGGGGCGGCCACATCATTGAAGGCTGCGATGTCTTCGATACCGTTAAGGAAACGGGCGATCACGGTTCGTTTAACTCATGGGGAAGAGACCGTTATTGGGAGTTAACGGATGTCGATCCCAACAAGATGCCGGATGGTCTTCCCTTTCTGGACGCGATTGAACCTACCGTCATCAGGAACAATCGGTGGCGATGCGACCACGGTTGGGATATTGACCTGGACGACGGCTCGTCAAATTACATCATTGAGAACAACTTATGCCTCAATGGGGGCATCAAGAACAGAGAGGGCTTCGGCCGCACGGTGGTTAACAACATCATGGTCGGCAATTCATTTCATCCCCATGTTTGGTATGTTGGCAGCGGCGATGTGTTCGAACGAAATATCGTGTTCGAGCCGTATAAGCCGATCCAAGTGCCCAAGCCATGGGGCAAGTCGGTTGGTTTGAACCTGCTCCACACGCCTGGGAAGAGCCCAGTGCTCTCCGAAGCTCTAAGCCAGCTTTCAGGTCGAGACGAACGCACAATGGCAGGCGATGCGCTTTTTGAAAATCCGTCACAAGGCGACTATCGAGTCAAGAAGCAGTCTCCTGCAATAACGCTTGGATTCAGGAACTTCCCAATGAGCAGATTCGGAGTCAAGTCGAAGAGGCTGCGCGCGTTAGCCCGTGTGCCTGAGATGCCCAGTTCGGCGTTATCTAATGTTCAAACAGAAGGAGAGATGCCTGACAATATTGTCGAATTCCTTGGCGCAAAGATAAAGAATCTGAAGGGACTCGGAGAAATGAGCGCAACGGGAATGGGGGCTGAGATAGGCGTCCTGGTTGTCGAAGTGCCCAAAGGAAGCAAAGCAGAGGCACTCGACTTACAAACGTTGGATGTGATTCTTGAGATTGATGGCGTTCAAATCGGATCGGTGTCCGGCTTTACAAGAGCCATGCAGGGAGGAGTCCATGTGCTTCAGGTGTTCCGTAAACAACAGAAAGTAGTTGTCCGCGTAGAACTCTGACCTAACTTTGATCCGGCCATTGGGGGGTTGCTCGCCGCATACATGGCAACTAGACAGCACTGGTTCTACTTGCCGTATAATCAGTTCAATGGGACCGGAATACCAAAACTGGCGCAACAAGCAGGACGAGGAGCATCTTAAATTGCTTGCCTTGTTCTTTCGCATCTACGGCGGGCTTTGCCTGCTCGGCACGTGTTGCTTCTCAATTTACGTTTTTATAGGTATGACTGCTTTTACCAATCCGTCGGCGTTTAAGTCGAGCCACAGCGGGAACGATGCTGCTCTTATGGGTCCTTTGTTTTCTGCCATTGGCGGCATTGGTATGCTCATCGCGGCAGCAATGGGAATTATGTTTTTCGTTTCGGCTAACTGGATTCAGAAGCGAACAAATTGGGCCGGGATCTTCGCCATGGCTATTGTCGCCTGCCTCAATGCTCCTGTGGGAACGGCTCTGGGAGTCTTTTGCTTGGTTGTTCTCAACAGGGAGAGCATCAAGTCGTTGTTTAGTCAGCCAACCGGTTTAGGATAGTTCATCGCTCAATCAATCGCGGTGAAAACGGTTCTTTGGTGCAACCGTTGCTGAAACGCGCCGTAACTGTTTTCATATGTGGATTCCTCCGAGCAGACCGTCCGCAACATATGCGACAGGACTATTAAGAACAGCTTCAATCCTTTTCATTGTTCACGGCATCACCGTATCGTTGCTCATCGCGGTTTATGCGACTGTGTATGCGATGCTTGGATATGGAATCGCTGGACTTGACACAAGCACCCATGGAAATCCGCCGACCCACAACTTCTCGAATTTTGGACACTCCACGGCGTTAATAGCGATCATCATCGCTTTGATCGGCCTTGCCATTGGCGTATTGTATATTGTCGGAGCATCGTTGATGCGAAAGCAGAAGTGCTGGGGATTTCTGCTAGTGCTTGCCGCTCTCGCTATACCGGTCTTCCCCTTCGGCACGGCGGCCGGCTTCTTCGCCGGCTATGTCCTTTTGGACGACTCAAACAAAGGCCTATTCGTATAATCCTGACTCGGGTATATTATTATCACTCTAGCGAGGAGACTACTTGATGACTGTATTAAAGCCTGCCTACCTCGCCGACAGACTAGCCGCTTAGGCCTGTCGGCCTTATACCGTAAAGATTGAATCGATTGGCCATGCCAACTGAGCAATCGCTGTTACACCTTTAAGGCAGGTTCACCGTTGAAGCATCAAGAGCGTCGCGCCGTATTTCGCGACAGCAAAGCAACGCCGCACCAAAAGAGTCATTTCGTATGCCGCAGCTGCGGCGTACTCGTCGTTTGCGCCGATTGCGGCACCGAGCATCGAAACCATTGCCCGAACTGCCTGCACAGCGTTCATCTGGACATCGAACCAGGAGACCGCGAAGCAGACTGCGGAGGTGTTATGGAGCCGATCGCTGTCTGGGTCCGCAAAGGCGGAGAGTGGGCGATCATCCACCGTTGCAGGTCGTGCGGCGCATTGTCGTCGAACCGTATCGCATCAGATGATAACGGGCCGCTATTATTGTCGCTCGCGGTTAAGCCATTGGCTAATCCGCCCTTCCCTCTCGACCGTCAACCGGATCTAAACGTGATTAGCTGACTGGTCCAGAAAGAAAGAATACACAAGGAGATATTTGATGAATGAGTTCAATAACACCGTAGCCGGCCTGGCACTAGCTGGACTAGCAAAGCCTGTCATTGATGGCTTTCTGAAGGCTTTTCGCAAATTCTATGGCGGACCACGCAGGGGCCGCTAACACACTAGGCTGTGCAAAGATGAGCCTAGGATCGACTAGCGGCTGGCCGTTGGGAATGCTCGCTTGAACGAGCACTGCCGACGATGTCAGCCGCAGCGCGCATCCGCAAACCTTGATTCCAAGCCTTTCGTCAACGATGTCGTTCGGCGCAATATGCGCGAAGCAGTCTGCCGTTTTGCCCGCCTGCTTCACGAAGGCCGTCTCCTCCGCCAGTTTCGCTCTCACTCCGCAGGCGTTCAGAGCTTCCACTATGGGACCAGCAACCCATCGATAGACTGTCTTAACCGATCTCGACAGTTGCTCGACAGTTTCGCCATCTTTCGCAATAAGCGCAAGTGGCATCGCCAAACCAACCGTGACGTCGTGTCCGTGCAGAACTGCCTTGCCTCCTGTCGGCCGCATCACCCATGGAACGGGATTCGTTTCTAAAAGGTCTCTGTCAGCCCGTTGCATATTCCCAAGGCTGATCCAAGGTCCATTCCATGAGTACACGCGGCAGCCACCTTCGCCCTTCTCAGCTTGGAGAAGAAGAGCAGTGTCGCGGTCCATGTTGGCCTGGCCGTCCAGGTTCCATTCTTCGGTAACGTTGACCATATCGTGTTTTAACATCGTAGCAGGAGGCAAGCGGAGGTTTCTGCCGGCGCTCCCAGCTATCTCGCTCGATCGCAGTGCCTTCTTCAAGGACAAACCGTCCCCTCCCCCATCGCATGGGGAGGGTTAGGGAGAGGGTTTTCAGCTCTTCTTATAGTAGTTGACGTCTAGTTGCTTAACGGCTGCCGTCTCATCCAGACGACCCACGATCTGCGTCGACGGCGCGTCGTGCAACAGGTCGGGATTCTCCTCGGCCTCTTTGCAGATGGCAATGACGGCATCGCAGAACGCATCCAACGTCTCCTTGCATTCCGTTTCCGTCGGCTCAATCATCATGGCCTCGGGAACGATCAGCGGGAAGTAGTTGGTAGGCGGATGGAATCCGTAGTCGATTAGCCGCTTGCTGATGTCCAACGCCCGAACGCCGAACTTCTTGTACGGTGTCGCCTGCAGAACGCACTCATGCATGCAGAACCGGTCGTGCGCCGGAGGAAGAACTTCCTTCAATCGCGCCTGAACGTAGTTCGCATTCAGAACCGAATGCCGCGCGATGTCAGACATATGCTCTTTGCCGAACGCCAGCAGATAGGAATAGGCTCGAACCGACATCAAGAACTGGCCGAAGAATGTGGCAACCTTGCCGATTGACTGAGGCCGATTGTAGTCCTTGAAGGGCAATCCGTCTTTACGCGTGATCACCGGATACGGCAGGAACGGCTCAAGATGCGACTTCAAGCCGATGGCTCCGCAACCGGGTCCGCCGCCGCCATGAGGAGTGCTGAACGTCTTATGCAGGTTCAAGTGCATGCAGTCGAAACCGTGGTCGCCAGGACGAGTCACGCCGACCATAGCGTTCATGTTTGCGCCGTCGCAGAAGACCTGCGCTCCGACCTTGTGCGCCATCTCGCAGACCTTTGATATGTTCTTTTCGAACAAGGCCAAAGTCGACGGGTTGGTAAGCATGATCGCGGCGATCGACGAATCGAGCGACTTCTCTAGGGCCTCGAGATCAGTCAGACCGTCGGCATTGGTTGGGATCGACTTAACGTCAAATCCGCATCTCGCCGCTGAAGCCGGGTTCGTGCCATGGGCACTGTCCGGAACAAGCACGGTCTTACGAGACTGGCCTTCGCCTCGGCTCTCAAAATAGGCCTTGATAAGCATGAGGCATGTCATCTCGCCATGCGCGCCGGCCACTGGCTGAAGCGTGATCTCATCGAAGCCCGTGATCTCCTTCAGGATGTCCTGGAGACCAAGCATCAACTCGATAGCACCGGGCATCGACGACACAGGCTGCATCGGGTGCAGATGGGTGAAGCCGGTCAAGGCAGCCGTCTTCTCGTTGATCTTGGGGTTGTACTTCATCGTGCAGCTACCCAAGGGATAGAATCCGGTCTCAATGCCGTAGTTGATGTGCGAAAGGTGCGTGAAGTGCCTGAGCAAATCGAGTTCAGCGACTTCAGGCAACGGCAGATCCTGCCGTAGATCGCCGAGTGTAGAAGCCAAGTCTATTTCTGGAGTGTCAGCGACGGGAAGGTTGCATCCCACTCGCCCGGGACGGCTCTTTTCAAAGATCAGTTTGGGTGTTGGCACCGTTTTAGTTCGGCTCATGACAGCACCTCCTTCAGCTTCGCGGCAAAGTCGTCAATCTGCTCCTTTGTGCGCGTCTCAGTGATAGCCACCAGCAGGCAGTTCTGAAGCGCAGGATAGAACGGTCCAAGCGGCAAGCCGGCAAGGATTCCTTTTTGCAGCAGTTTAAGCTGAACTACAGTCGCATCCATCGGCGTTTCCAGCACGAACTCGCCGAAAACCTTGCCTCCGAACTTGATCTTTCCGCCAGCTTCAGTCAGTTTCTGCATCGCATATTGCGTGTTGCGGACAGTCGTCTCGGCAACGCGCATCATGCCATTCTTACCCATCGCCGTCATATAGACCAGCGCGGCAAGGCCCATCAGGGCTTCATTGGTGCAAATGTTCGAGGTGGCTTTTTCGCGGCGGATGTCCTGCTCGCGGGTTCGCAGAGTCATAACATAGCCGGTCCTGCCGTCGTGGTCGCTTGTCTTGCCGACGATTCGGCCGGGAATGCGGCGCACATACTCGCTCTTACAGGTGAACAAGCCAAGCAGCGGTCCGCCTAAGCCCATTGGAATGCCAAGAGGCTGTCCTTCTCCAACGACGATGTCGGCATCGTACTCGCCGGGAGGCTTCAGCAATGCGCAAGCCGTGGGGTCGGCAACGACAATAAAGATTGCGCCTGCTGCCCTCGCGGCTTCCCTTGCTTTATCCAAGTCTTCGATGGCCCCGAAGAAGTTGGGGTTCTGCACGATGATGCATGCCGCTTCGCCGTCAACCTTCGAAAAGTCGTTAGTGATGCCGTCTGGCGCCACGATCTCGTCAACCGTCAAACCAACCGACCAGCAGTAGGTTTGAAGCACCGCTCGATAGTTCGGATGCACACTTTGCGTGACGACGATCTTCTTTCGATTATTTATCGTCGAAGCCATCAGGGCTGCCTCGGCCATCGCCGTGGCTCCGTCATACATCGATGCGTTCGCCACGTCCATGCCGTAGAGCGCAGCGGTCATCGACTGGAACTCGTAAATCGCCTGCAGATAGCCTTGCGAGAGTTCCGGCTGATACGGCGTATAGGCTGTCAAGAACTCGCCGCGCGAGATGACTGCGCCAACTGTCGCCGGAATGTATCGGTCGTATATGCCAGCGCCAAGGAAGCACACGGTGTTTGCCGCGCTTAAATTCTTGTGGGCCAAGTCGAACAAATGCCCGTAAAGACGGTACTCGTCGAGTGCGGACGGAATGTTCGGTTGCGTCTTTAGTTTGAGATTGTCGGGGATGTCCACGAACAAGTCGTCAATCGACGTAACGCCGATTGTTTCGAGCATCTCCCGACGGTCTTCGTCGGTGTGCGGTATGTAAGGCATGTTATGCCTCTACTGAAGCCTTATAGCCGTCAGCATCAAGGAGGCTGCCGAGTTCTGCAGGATCAGCCATCTTAATCTTGATCATCCAGCCTCCGCCGAACGCGTCGCTGTTGACGAGTTCGGAAGCGCTCGTAAGGGCACCGTTGGCTTCGACGACTTCGCCAGAAACAGGAGCATAGACATCGGATACCGTCTTTACGCTCTCGACTGTGCCGAAGGTTTCGCCTACTTTTAAGGCTTTACCCGCTTCGGGAAGGTCGACATAAACGATGTCGCCAAGCTCGGCTTGCGCAAAGTCGGTAATGCCGATAACAGCTACGTCGCCTTCGACGCGGACCCACTCGTGGGATTTGTTGTATTTAAGTTCTGCTGGAACGTTCACTGAGGCTACTCCTTAGCTTAGATTGTCTCTTTAATGTTACCTTCGGGAGCGCCTTCTCGGCAGACTTGGCTCCTGATCTTGTGGCATCGAAATACTCTTTGGGTAATCTTGCGCTGTGACTTGCCCGAGTTGCTGTTATGAATATACTTTTGGCGATGTATGGCTCATCGTCAACCCATGGAAGATGAAGTGCAAGAAGTGCGCAGCGCCTATCAGATGCAAGGATTTCACTTCCAAACTCATGGCTGTATACATTCTGATGGGGCTCTGGGGATTGTCCACCCTCGGACTCATGCTGTTTGTTAAGAACGAAAAGCTGGCTATCACTCTCTTGGCAGGTTCTTTTGCGCTAATGGTCACCGGCTTTGAGTACCACTTCTGGCGCACTTTGGAACTGGAGTTTTTAACAACAACCGATCGCCGGGAGAGCTGAACTCTCAGGCCGATTCGTGTATGATATCGCCATGGAATGCCCGGTGTGCCAGTATTCCTTCACTTTTACCCAGTTTTGCAGGCTGACAAATCCTGCAAAGATACTATGCCCGCGATGCGGCGCGAAGTTGAAGATAGCAGGCATTCGGATCATCACAGCCCTAACATGCTTGGCGGCTATCATCCTCTCAGTCCCATCTATCGCCTTCTTTGATCAGCTGTCCGAGCCGTATAACTACTTCGTTCTTGCAGGTATTGGACTCGGCCTGCTGTTCTTGGTCAGTTACATCGTGTTCAAGAGCTGCGCGCTCGATCGCCTGGAATAACGAAAGCCGCCTGTTTTTGCACCAGGCGGCCTTCGTAACACCAGTAAAATAGTCCCTACTTGCTACGTTTGCGTCGAATGAGGCCGAGGGCTCCTAAAGCGAGCGCGCCAATCGTCGCAGGCTCGGGAACGGCTGTCTCTGACCAAGCCATTCCAGTGTAGTAGCCCGTGGTCGGGAAGCCTCCCATTGTAAAGAACTTGTCGTACTCGTGCGTCGTAAGGTTGTATCCCGCGATCTTGAGTTCGGTATCTCCGCTTAGTTTCTGCGACATCCAAATATGACCGTCGCCGATGGCCAAGCCGTCCGGCTCAACAAGCCAAGGATCGATATCGGCGATCTTCGTGATCCCACCGGTTCCAAAGGCGTCAATCGTATAGATGCCGCGAAAGGCTGCATTAGTCGTGGCGTTCGAGGCGTAAAACAGCCCGTCTGCAGCGTTGAACTCCAATCCTTGGAACTTGTAATCTGTGCTCGTTTGCTCCCAGAGCAGAAACATGTTTTGGGTTGCGCTGGTCGTTATTGTCGGATCAATACGGTAGATTCCGTCTTTGGTAATTCCGCCGGAACCAGCATTATAGTTCGTCCAGCCGTAAAGGTTGCCGTTTGCGAAAGCAAGTCCATACACGCCTGTCGCATAAATCTTCGAATCGCTGCCTAGGCGATAGAGGCCGTTGATCTGCGTTGGCTGCGTGCCGATCGAGTTATAAGCCCACTTATAAAGACGAGCGGAATCGTTGCCGTACATAATGCGATTGGCTTCGTCTGCTGCGAGTCCAACGACCTTCTTGTTAGATACGCCAGTCCAAAGTTGCTTAGCAGAACCAGTGTTGGTGTCTAAGGCGAAGCCGCCAGATACTCCGACATTGCTGCTGGAATAGTAGCTGGCTCCAAATATCAAATGAGCGCTTGAAGCTGCGCTGAGTCCAATAGCACAGAGCGCTGTAACGATTATACGGTTCATGAGTCCTCCTATGAATCTCCATTACAGTCAGCGTTGACTCAGGAAACAGCTAAATTATGAAGACTCTAAGGCTGGAGATTCTGCCTAAAAGCCCGGCACAATTACCGGATAGGAGGTTCCCATCTGAAATGCCGTTTGCAACCCAGATTGTTATAGCGGATGGATAGTTGTTCGGGGAACGCTTTTTGTTGCCAGACTGTCATCATTCAACCTTTGTTGATGTATGCTTACGCCATGGAATGCCCGAATTGCAAGAACTATTTCACCTTGAAGGAATTCTGCCTGGAGACCAATCCTTTCAAGGTTAAGTGCACCGACTGCGGATTTCGGCTGAAATACACAAATATGAATGAGATCGTTAAGTCGATCATCATTGCCTCGGTGCTTATTCTAGCCGCGGGATATGGCATTAGCCTGCTGATTCAGCCGCCCCTTGATACCATCTTTATGATCTGGGTATTTGTCGGCTGCTGCGTCAACGGTTTCCATTTGGTCTACAAGAAGGCGCAGTTCGAAGCATTGTTAGAGCTAGAAAAAGAGGACGAGAAAGGCGAGTAAGCTGCCACTAAGACGGAAAATTTATTCGGGCCGATTGGATTCAATCGGCCCGTTCTCTTTTTAGCTCCTTACAGCTCTAGCTTGATCGTTACAATCTCAAACGGCTTGTAGTCGAAATAAACCAAACCGTCGGCGATCTCCAGTTCAGAAACCGCGTTCTCTTCAAGATTGCAGAGATAAGCCGCCTTCGGCGTGCGGATGCACGACAGTTCAGCCTTGCCTCGGCTGTTGTGGCACTCATAGAGTCGAACAACAATCGAATCGCCGTCCTCAGCCTTCTTCACCGTCTCAACCACAATGTTGCGGTCGTCGCAAGAAATGAACGCAGGCAACTGGCCGTCTTCGCCTTGGCTCTTCTCGACGAACGCATACCGCGCGGGCGAGTTAAGCGCATAGGCTGCATCGACGACGCCAGCATAGTTGTACGGGCCGTAGTGCGGGAACAGCACATAGCTGAACCTGTGAACGCCCATGTCGCAATCGGGGTCCGGCATCTTCGGCGATCTCAGCAGGGACAGCCTCATCACGTTGTCGTGGATGTCATGGCCATACTTGCAGTCGTTCAGAAGAGCCACGCCGCGGTCGCCCTCGCTGATGTCCACCCACTTCTGGGCGCACACCTCGAATCGGGCCATATCCCAGCTAGTGTTGTAGTGGGTCGGCCGCTCGGCGTTGCCGAACTGAATCTCATAGGTTGCTCTCGGGCTGCTGATGTTAACAGGGAACGCAACCTTCAGGAACTTCGACTCCTCATGCCAATCCACTTCGGTGTCGAATCGAATGCCCGGCGTCGGACCGAGGCTGATCGTTTGGGTGATCGTGCTCTTGCCGAACTTCTTGACGATCTTGGCGGCCACTCTCACGGGCCCGCGTTCGATGATCTCAAAGCTTTCGCTCTTGACCAGATCTCTGGCTGTCTCGAGTGCATAGGCGTCAACATCCCATGCTTCCCAGGCTAATGGCCAGTCGTCCAGAATCTGGAACATATTGGCCAGCTTTCCGGGCTCGACGAACTCGTCGCCGTCCTCAAGGCTCTCGATAGACGTGATGTTGCCGTTCGCGTCGAAGCGAATGACGACTTCCCCGTTCTCGATCTTGCGGTTGCTGGCTTTGAGGCGACTCGTTGCTTTGGCAGGCTGATCGGTAAGATCGGCAACCACTACAGAACCTAGAGCAGCTTCCGGCGTTTGGAAGACAATCGACGGCGTGCCGTTGTCATCTACGAGTTGGCAAGGAAGTACCTCTTCGCCGACTTTTACTGATTGCGGGGCAGCGCCTTCCGTCCACGGAATGCTGACTTGCGAGCAAACCGTACTGTTCTGGAAGAGAGCCACCGGCTTGCTCATCTCGGAAGTGTCAAGCTTCCCGGCGATACTCGTCATCGCGCTTTCGATCGCTTCGTTGGCAACTTCAGCTACTTTGGCGTAGTCGGCCGCCGCATCGTCGTACACTTCTGTGACCGAAGAGCCGGGAATGATGTCGTGGAATTGGTTCAACAAAACGATCTTCCACGCGTCTTCCAGCTTCTGTTGCGGGTACGTCTTCGGGAATCCCTCGGCGAAGCAACTCAGCCACTCGGCGTCTCGAAGCAGGAACTCGCTGACGCGGTTGCCCTTCTTCGTTGCGGCTTGGCTGGTATAGGTGCCTCGGTGAAGCTCGAAGTAGAGTTCGCCGGTCCAGGTCAGCAGGTCTTTGCTCTTGGCCTTCTGCTCGCGGTAGAAGTCGAGTGCCTTGCGGCCGCTGGCAACTTCCGGCAGGCAGGGAGCGGTGCGCGCCCGTCGCAGATATTCAATGTGTTTCTCCTCGGGCCCGCCGCCACCGTCGCCGTGTCCGAAGACATAAAGCGATGCATCGCTTCGGCCCTTGTCGCGGTGGTTCTTGACGCCGCGGATAATTTCGGAAGGCGTGCAGTCTGCGCAGTAGGTGTCCGCTGGCGGGAAGTGCGACCAAATCTTGGTGCCGTCGATGCCCTGCCACATGAATGTGTTGTGCGGGAACTTGTTGAACTGGTTCCAACTGATCTTCTGAGTGACGAAATACTTGATGCCGAACTTGTCCAATATCTGCGGCAACGCTGCGGAATAGCCGAAAACGTCCGGAAGCCACATGTCGTCGGTCTCATAGCCCAGCTTTTCGCGGAAGTAGCGGCGGCCATACAGGAACTGGCGAACCATCGATTCGCCGCCCGTCAGGTTGCAGTCCGCCTCAACCCACATGGAGCCGACCGGTTCCCACTGCCCTTTCTTGATGGCGGCCTTCACACGCTCGAACAGCACTGGGTATTCCTTCTCAAGCCATTCGTATTGGACGGCCTGGGAGTGGACGAACACATACTCGGGATACTTCTCGATGTAGCCAAGCTGGGTTGCCGTCGTGTGCGCCATTTTCTGGTGCGTGATCGACAGCGGCCACAGCCATGCCGAATCAAGGTGGGCATGTCCGACCGGGGTGATCGTGTGCTTCAGCTCGTTATTGAGCGTGCCGAGCGCATCCTTGAGAATCTTGCGCGATTTCTCAATAGCGTTCGGCTGGGCCGTCGCATAGACGTTGCAAACATCGTTCAGAGCGCGGAGGATTGTGTCGAACGCCGGGTCTGCTTGGTCGATAGCCTTCATCAGGTCTTGTGCAAACGATGCGTCATAGTACAGAGCCAAGGCATCTCGGTTGATCGTGGTGAGATACGACTCGCCGACTTTCTCGACTTCCTGATGGCGCGGCCATTTGCCTCGGCTTTCCAGATCCGGGTTGCGGGTGTAGGCTTCAACGTAGATCTCGACCTTTTCCCCGCCTTTGGCTTCTTTCTCAAGCGTAATGTAGGTATGCGGACCGTCGATGCCTTGAATCGGCGAGTTGTCTTTCCAGACGGTTCGCTCCGCGCCGACTTCAGGCATGGCGATCACTTCTTGGCCGGCGAAACCGGCAGGCACTTTTCCGGTGACTTTGAACCAAAAAGTCGCATAGGCTGGGCCGTATTTGAGGCCAGTCTCTGCCTTTTCCCACGGGCCTTTTTGGGCGGCTTTTTGATCTTTGTGGGGGACGCGGCAGATTTCTACGCTTAACGGCTCTTTCGCGCCATAAATCGCAGATGCCAACTCCCTTTCAATAAACTGTGAAATTCGTCTTTTCGTAACATCAACGTGCTTGAGCATTTTTCCTCCGGGCCGTTCATTTTACCGCCTAGCACGAAGGTTTCACTCACATTGTTCATATGGCATGTTATTCTAGGCATCACTAGAAAGCTGTTTGGCCGAGGCTCCAGTCGTCCTAGCCTCGGCATGTTGACTTTGTACAGAGGGCCAACTGTTTCATTCGGCCATGGCCCCTGTCCCTTTTCATCTCGAAAGTCAGGACTTGCTCAGCGGGCATCCCGAGGTCATTTCCATCGGTGCGGGACGCGTCACCATCTTGCGGTCCTTGATTCCGGCAAGCTTGGCGATCGTCGCCGACACCTTCGAGAGCATCGGCACGGAATAGCCTGGATAGCTCAGCACAATGCGGCCTTTTTGGTCGATCAGTCGGCAGGCTAAGCCTGTCTCGGCTTTATAGCTCGCCGCTATGTGGCCGTCAGGGTCCGATAGAACCTTGAACTGGGGCTTCGCCTTCTTCTTCCATTCGGCCGCATCGGCAACGCTCCCGCTCACAACTCCGACCACCGTTGCCTCGTCGTGGTAGGTCATCTGAGCGCGGTCCATATAAGGCTTCCCGCTCTTGCAGCAGGGGCATTCCTTCTCGATAAAGACAAGGAGAACCGGCTTCTTGAGCAGGCTCTTAAGGGTCACTGGTTTACCGAGATAGTCTTTGGTTGAAAAGGCAGGAGCTTTACCTTTCTGAAGGTTAGCAGCCTGCTTCGTCTTGGCGGCAGGCGTAGTTTGTCCGACGATCTGGCCGGATTGGTCTTTGACCTTTCGGTCGTTTGTCTGAGCGCTGGCGCTCGTAACGGCAATGGCTGCAACGGCTGCGATGAGCGTTGCCTTTTGGTGAATCTTCAAGTTTAGTCTCTCCTAGAGTCTTTGACAGGCGGGTTTCGGCATGGCCGGGCGCCGCAGAATCGAGATATCGAGTCTGGCTGTCAGACCTTTGGAGGAGGCGTTGTCGGCGGCTCGGTGCGCGATTCGCCCGACTGGGTTTCTGCCGGTATCGGCTCGGAAGCGGCTGGGTGTAACGCCATTGTCCGGCACACGAGCGCGGCCGGCTCGGTCGATGTAGCCTGGGCTTCGGCTTGAAGATTGTGCTCTTTCGTGCCGTCGCGTGCGCTAGAGGTCTTCTTCTCGGCGCATTGGCATTGCACAAACGCCGCGTCGCACGGCCTTGGCTTCCGGACCGTTGTTCCCGTCGTTTCCTTGCCGCAGCAGCTTTTTATCTCCGGCGTTTCCGCCACAGCTTGAACCGGCGCAGTTGGGCAGTGCACTCCTTCTGGCGTCAGCTTTGCCGTTCGAGTCATGGCGCCGATGGCCAGGTATACGCATGCAAGGACGCCAATCAGCGTCCTCAAGCGCGCATCCATCTCGGCAAACTCCCTAAGCAAAACAATGCCAGGTTACTAACGTCGATTCCGCGCGCAGGAGCCGGCCTTTCGGCTTAGCGAATTCGGAAAAACATAGGCCTAACGGCTAGCTATGGTGATGCCTATTGTACTATACTACTTAAGGCATGTATGTTCACGATGGCAAAGCATTCGATTCCCTCGTCGAGGAGGGTTCATGCGCGTTTGCAGCGCTCTATTTGGCTGGAGGGCCGCGGCCCTATGCGCCGAATCCCAAGCGCTGGCCCCAGGTTGAGCATGTCTTTAGGGCGCACTGCGTTTCCGCAGAGGCTCTCGAGCGCTTCGGCCTATACAAGGAGGCTCTTCTTCTTTCGGATGCCGGCCTCATGGCGTGGGCTCGCGGTCAGGCCTCGCTCCGCGCGTTCATCTCGGTGTTTTCGCCATCTTATCCCTCCGCGTGGCTCCGCAAGCTTGGTTCTCTAGCGCCGCCCGCGTTGTGGGTCTCCGGGACGTTCCCTTCAGGGCCTTTTCTTGGGCTTGCCGGCAGCCGGTCGCCTTTTCCTTTGGCATCTTCGTTCGCCGCTTCTTGGGGTTCGTGCGCTTCTGCGGCGGGCTATTCGCTCGTCAGCGGCGGGGCTGCAGGCTGCGATTCTCTTGGCATGGCTTCCTTTCTTCGTTCTGGCGGCCAAGGTGCTGTGCGCGTGCTTCCGCGGGGGCTTATTCCTTCGGATGCATCTTCTTCGGTTTGCTCCGTATCCCTCGATCCCCCAGGTGAGTCGTTCTCCAGCCTGTCGGCAATGCGCCGCAATGCGCTCATCTACGCCTTATCCGACGCCGCTGCCGCCGTTCAGCCGCGCTTTCGCGAGGGGGGCACCTGGCACGGCGCGTATCATGCGCTTCGCTCGCGCCTCTGCCGCGTCTTCCTGATGTCTGCCCCTTCAGATTTGGCCTGTTCAGCGCTATCCAGCCTCGGCGCTTCCGTTTTGTCCATGGATGCGTTGCAGTCGTTGCCCTCGTTCCGCCAGGTCCTTCTCGACGCGCCCGTTCAGCCTTGCCTTTTCGGGGCCGCCGTCTAGCGCTCAACCCGCAATCAGGTTCGTTTCAGCGGTAAACTGGCTTCATCTCTTGGTGAGAACAACGACAATGAAGACGGTTTTAATTACGGGCGCTAACGGGGAAATCGGCCACGGTTTGGTCGACAGATATGCTGAAATGGGCGATGTCAGAGTGATTGCCCTCGACCTTCACAACATCGAGAACGGCCTGAAAAAGAAGTGCTATAAGACGCACACGGGCGACGTTCTGGACGACGGTCTGATTCGCAACCTCTCGGCCGAGCACGATTTTGACGCCGTGTTCCACCTGGCGGCCCTGCTTTCCACGAAGTCCGAACGCGAGCCGACCCTGGCTCACCGGGTCAACGTCGACGGCACGCTCAACCTTCTCGAGATGGTCGTCGGACAGGCGCGCGCTCAAGGCCGAGACATCCGTTTCATCTATCCCAGCTCCATCGCCGTCTACGGCCTGCCCAGCCTTCCCGATAAAAAGGCCGCGGGCAAGGTGAAGGAGCGCGAGCATTTGACTCCCCGCACCATGTACGGCGTCAATAAACTCTATTGCGAGCAGCTTGGCTGGTACTACTCCAAGTTCTACCGCCAGCTTGATGCCGACGCGGTGAAGGGCAAGGTTGACTTCCGGGGCATCCGCTTCCCAGGCCTCATCAGCGCCGCGACCGTGCCGACCGGCGGGACCAGCGACTTCGCCCCCGAGATGCTGCACGCCGCCGCACAGAACAAGGTTTATCCGTGCTTCGTCCGCGAAGACACGCGCATCCCTTTCATGGCGATGCCCGACGCCATTGACGGCCTTGTGAAGCTGGAGACCGCTCCCAAAGAGGCCCTGACCCAGCAGATGTACAACATCACGGCGTTCAGCCCGACCGCACTCGAGGTCCTGGAGATCGTGAAGAAGGGCTTCCCCGCCGCCCAGATCTCGTTCGTGCCGGACGTCAAGCGCCAAGGCATCTTGGACAGTTGGCCCGAGGACATCGACGACTCCGCCGCCCAGAAGGATTGGGGCTGGTCTCCGCGCTATGGCTTGGCTGAGGCGTTTGAAGAGTATCTGATGCCCGGCGTTGTCGAGCGCTACGGCCTCTGAGGGTTTAGGGTCTAGGGTATATGGTTTTGGGCGGCTTCCTTTCGAGGAGGCCGCCTTTGTTCTGTGCACCTTGGCATTGCCCATCGGAAGCGTTGTTGCGCGGCTGCCGCATTCTATCACGAACGGCCCCAAAGCGGAGCCTGCTTACCGGGACCGCTGGCGGCCGCGCCTGCTTATCATGACGACTCTTCGCCGAAGTCGTCCATCATCCTTGTTCCTCGCCTCAACCCTTGGTTTGGGCAGAAAGCTATAGGATGGCGTTGCCTAGCTAGGCAGGGCCGTGTTGGCAACCAAAAGGACCGTCTTCGGCGCGCCGCATCTCATTCAAGCCGACGAGGACGCCAGCGATCCCTGTTAGTCAAAAGTCGCTGGGTCGTAATGTCGCTATGTCTTAGTACAAAGGTCAATCGTCAATGGTAAATCCGGGACCGCGCCAGCGATCCTGGGTCAGGCCCTGCCAATCAATAGAACAAGAACGGCCACCAGTTCTTCATCGGCTTGCCATTATCGTCCTTCGAAAGGTTCTTGTAGCCGGGCACGTTCTGGCGCCAATAGACCAGCCAGCGGCCCATGCAGTCGGGGGCGAGCTTCTTGTACTGTTCAAGCACGGCAGGCGTCCAGGGCTCGGCCAGGTCCTTGCCATCGGGGCCGCTGCCGATGCGCCAATCCTCGATCGTCGACATGACGGGATCTTTGCTCTCCAGGTCGTAGTGGTGCTGGCCGTTGGGCATGAAATGCACGTTGCCGCCCGCCGCGACGTAGTTCTTCAGCGTCCATGACTTGTCGCCGTCTTTCACGACCGCGGTCGAAGGATCGGGGTAGCTAATGCCCTTCCCTTCGCCCCACAGCGCGTAGTAAGAGTTGAACGGTAAGCCGTACTTCTTGTCGAGGTCGAACATCGCGAACTCATAGAAGTATTTGGTGAAGTAAGGAATGCACCGCGAATGGGCCATGCCCTCGAAGGAGTGCGCGAGGTTCTCCATGCCGCAGCCGATGCCTCGCGTTTCGTTGAGGCAGTTGATACGCACGGGGCGGCCGGTCCACTTCATGTTGTCGTCCCCGCCGTTACCCGCCTGCACGACTTTGCCCTCGATGCGCTTGAAGTTCTCGTCATAGCAGTTCTTCATCTCAATCGACTCAAGGCATCCGAAGTCTGGCGTTGGCGCACAAGTGAACCAAACCTCGTGGACGTAGCCCTTGTCGAGGAGTTCATCGAGGCGGAGGAAGCGCGTCTTGTCCTTGGGATCGCGAACGCCAATGTATTCGGCAAACTTCTGGCTGAAGAATCCGCCGTAATCGCAGTTCAAGCCAGACTTGACGTTTGCTTTTCGCGGAGCTTTGAAGCTGTTGTTCTTCGGCTCCTTCGGGTCTCGCATGTCAACGTAGCGCCAGACCTGGTAGTCGAGGAACGCAGGGGCCTTGGGATCCTTGTAGCCGTGATATCGGCTGGACTCCCTGAGAGCCGCGCGCAAGTCGTCGAAGAGGACCATCGGCTTGGCGGGGTCGCCTTGGTTGCTGAAGTTGATCAGCAAGAGGCGCGGCCGCATCTGGCGGATCTTATCGTGATTCGTCACAATCCAGAGATCGCCGTTCGACTTGCTTGTCTTGTTGGGCCAAAGCGTCTGGTCCGCAGGGTCTCTCAGCGGCTTGGGAGTGCCGTCCGAGTTGAAATTGGCTTCCCAGCCGGTTTGAGCAGGAGTCTGGGCAAGAATGGCAGTTGCAAGAAGGAACGGGATCATCATTCTGATCCCATTCTATCCGCATGTTCGAAGTTTGAGAAGAGTAAGCGTTAGCGCAGATCCACCGGCTTGTGCTCGCCTGCGTCCGCTCGTTCCGCGTGCCTCTCGGCTTCATCCAGAACCCGCTGAGGAGTCTTGAAGAAAACGCCGACCGTGAACACGACCACAGCGCCGATCATAGCGAACCAAGTGAATGAGATCTTTGGTATCCACTCCAGCCGCTCGTATTGGTACGCGATCCATGACACCTTGTCGTAAAGCTTCGGCGCGATGGCGTTCATGATCGTGATATGCAGATCGCCCAAGACGACCGTCGCAATCAAGCCGCACGTGACCGCAATGATGTTGCCCCTATCGGAACCCCTGCCTTTGGTAAGCATTCCTATGAGGAAGACGCCGAGCATCGGGCCGAGGATGAAGCCGGCAATGCCGAGAACTACCGGGATGATGCGCACATTCGGGTCGGTGACCTTAACCCAGGCGAACAGCGTCGCGATGACGATCATGAGAATCGCGAACACCACCGTGAAGACCCGTGCCGCAGCCACGTAATGTCCTTCCGGCTTCCCTTTGACATACTTGATATACCAGTCGTTGGTGGCGCTGGTTGCGAGGGCGTTTAGCGCTGCCGAAAGCGAACCCATGGCCGTGGCGAATACACCTGCCAGCACCATGCCGCGGATGCCGACCGGCATGACATTTAGAATATAGGAGCCGAAGACATCGGCGTTGGCGGCGGGCTTGTAGGTCGGATCCTGCTGATAGAAGACATAAAGCAGAATGCCAATGAACGTGAATGCGGCGGCAATCGGGATATCCATGAATGCGGCTGTGATCAGACTCTTTCGAGCTTTCTGGTGGGTTTCAGCCGTGAGCATGCGCTGAACCATGTCTTGGTCGGTGCCGAAGGCGGCCATATTGCCGAGGGTAGCGCCAATGAGCGCGCTGAACAATGTGTAGTCGCTGACGAAGATGAGCTTGACGTATTCCCACCAGTTCATCGTGACGACATGGTGGGCATCCTTGTAGGCCTGAACCTTATCGGGTTCAAAACCGGTGACGAAATAGCCCTCTATAGACCTCATTGCCGGAACAGCGTCGAGAAGCGCAGAAAAGCCGCCGATATGGTTGAGTAGCGTGCCAATGGCGATGAGCGCGCCGCCGAACATTAGGCAGGCCTGGATCACGTCGGTCCAGATAACGGCCTTGATGCCGCCCAGCGCGGTATAGATCGAGGTGATAATCGTTAGGGCGACGATGGCGACGAAATAGGGCCAGACGGAACTGACTGCATTCTGAGTGAACTTCACATCTTGACCCTGGGCGATCATGCGCCAAGCGAGCACCATCACCAGCGAGGGAACGAACAAGCGCGTGCCGGACGCCAGCGTGCGCATCAGCAGGAACAAGCCGGAAACGTAGTTCTTAGATGCTCCGCCGAACCGAACGCCGATGTAGTCATACACCGTGTAGACCTTATATTTATAGTACGGCTTGAGGAAAATGTAGCCTACCAGATAGCGGCCGATGATAAGGCCGATCACGAGCTGGACATAGGCGAGACTCTTCTTGTCAAACCCCTCTCCAGGTGCACCAAGGAAGGTTGCGGCGCTTGTCTCTGCGGCAATGATTGAGGCCATAACAGCCCACCAAGGCACCTTGCGGCCGCCGAGGGCAAAGTCGGAGAGGCTTTTTTCGCGCCGGCCGACATAGAGGCCGATCGCGATGATGCCCAGGAAGTAAATCAGGATGATAAGACCGTCGATGAACAGACCCATTAGATTCCCTCGTTCTTGATGAACACGAAAAACTCAAGCCAGCTTGCGCTGAGCGATTATTATTGCCCGAAGGCTGGAGCAGTGGTCTCGACAGGCAAAACGGCAGGTGCACCGTTCCCGACTCACTCATCAATTCGCCAGTTCACTCCGAAATTCCTGCAAAAGAAAAGGCCGCAACCAAAGTGGCGCGGCCATGGGGTGCTATTTGAGGTTTAGCTACTGGTCAGTGTTAGACTGTTCCGACTGGCCTTTATTCGAAGCTTCAGCAGATTTGCTTGCTCCATCGGATGCCGAGTCGAATTTGCTGTTCTCAGGCGCAGGATCGGGTTTGTCGTAGCTCTCTTTCGGAGAGCATCCGGCAAGGACCATTAGTGCAATTGGTGCGAGGAGTAGGATCTTTTTCATTTCTACTCTCTGTCCGGCCTGAAGAAGCACCAGTAATACGGAACTGTGCTCGGACTGCCATTCGGCCGACAACCCGTATAGCGGTTGCCGAATCCGCCTGCCGTATAGGTTGAGAACGGATCGCCGAAATAGTTTGTATTCGTGCTCGCTTCTTGGGTGCCGATCTTTAGGTACTTTGCAGACGTATCCGTCTTAACAAAGGTGTTGCCCTGACCGAAAGCCCAGTGCGTATTCTGCCCGCCAGCCACAAAGAACGAAGATGCGAATGCATTATCGCCCAGATTGACCGAGTCGGGCATGCCGCTCGGATTGAAGACACAAGGGGTCGTAGCCGGTCCTGTGCATTTGATCTGCGGAACAGGAAGCGACCATCCGTGCCTATTCGTCTTGCCGAAGCCAAACCACAGCATCGGAACAGCCGAAGGATTGTTAACTGCCGTCATCGACATGCTGTTAAGCAGACCGTTGATCGTTACGCCATCCTTGAGCGGGGTGATGCCAAGAGTAGGGGTGACGACGTCGGTAGAATCGGTTCCGCCCGGATGCTTATAAAGGTCCGTATTCTTAAGGTACGGCCTTACCGAGTTGACCCAGTAAGCCGAATGCCTAGCAAGGAAGGAAGCAGATGAAGTTCGCCAGTTCTCAGGAATATCGACGGTTGTGTTATACGCCCAGTTTCCTCCCGAGAGCATTAAGATATTCAAAGGCATTTGGTCGTCATTGTCGGAAGTGTATATGGTAATACCCGTTCCGATTTGCTTAATCTGCGCAAGGCCGGCCGTTTTCTTCGCCGATTCCTTCGCTTGTGCAAATACAGGGAAAAGAATAGCCGCAAGTATTGCTATGATTGCTATTACAACTAGAAGTTCGATAAGAGTAAATGCTTGTTTACGCATATGGTTTCCTCGACACCATTATACGTTTAGCTATTAGCAAATACACAAACCAAAGGTCTTTTTTCATGGATTTTTCAGAGACCTTTTTATACTCTAACATTGGTCCTACTAAACAATATAGCCTTGTATGAGAGAATCAAACGAAGATCTAAACATTGCCCTATTGCAAGCTCGTTACGTATCATTATTCCATGACATTCTTAGACTATTATTTATCCGGATAAGCGTTCTATACAATATTGCCTCAATAAGTGGCACAAGCGATATCAGGAATCCAAAGTACGGCCTAGTTGCTACAATTGCTAGGCCAGTTTCGCCAATGGACTTGATAAGAGCACCATCTGCTCCGGCTAATTAATTAGTCACCATGGCTTGGCCGCCTACATATTTAGTCGAAGCCACTCAAGATTGGATGCGATCATGCCCTCGTCCCAATCGTGGCCTCCTGGATACTCAATCAAGTTCTTTCTTCCTGGCAGCGACTCGAAGATGATTCTCGCGTATTCCGGCCGGACGGCAGGATCCTTGTGACCAAGCGACACTTGGCATGGAACCGTGCATTTAGTCGCAACTTGTGCGGCATCAAAGTAGCCTACGGTATTTAGGACGCGCTGAAGACCAACCGGCACCGATTCTGCGTAATCAGACAGTTCCTTCAGCGGATACCGATACACTCCGCTAACGAGCGAACGCCATGTCGCGCCTAGAAATGGCATGTCGGCGCAGACGGCTTTTACTATGGGGCAAAACGCCCCCAGCCAGATCGAGATGCCTCCGCCTTGGCTCATCCCGCAAGCGGCGATCCTGTCCTCGTCCACTTCTGTCTGTGCTTGTAACACCCGACAAGCGATCATGCAGTTCTGGACAATATCCCGATATACCCACGTTTCGGGGTCATCGACTCCCTGAGCAAAGTAGCCACGCGACGGCGAGTATTTTTCCTGGTAGAACGGTCCATAGCCGTGCAGGTTGAAGCTAAGACTCGCAAAACCTTCTCGCGTCCCATACTCGTTGGGGAGCACCGATTCGCGGCCATATGGCGGAATCCACAGAAAAGCCGGCGCGCGCCGCGCGTTCTCGGGATAGGCGAACCAGCCAAACAGCCGCTGTCCTGCTATGCCGTTGAACTCGAAGGTCTCGACAAGGTGACCGGTAACCGTCGGCTGAGGACGCAAGTCGCGTTTAAAGTAGAGCTGGGCTCGTAAAGCTTCGCTCGTCAGGTTCGCCCAAAAAGAATCGAAATCCTCTGGCAGAGGCGGGCGGCCGCTCATGCGCCGACGGCGCGCTGCTGGGCTTCAACGTGCAGGCCCGTGGTCATCAGCCAAGCAGTCGCCCTTTGGATCTCCTCGATTTCGCCTTCAAGGGTTATCTGCATCCAGCCACAGTCCTCATCAACAGTAGCTTTCTTGATGATGACCTTTACGCTAAACTCACGGCTGAGCTTCCAAATCCATGGCTCGCCAACGGTCTGTTGAGTAGCGGTTAAGTTAACGTCGACTTGAGTCAAATGCATCACCTCTAGGAATTGCGCGAACGCTCTTGCCAACAGTTTACCGAAGCCAGACCACAGCGAGCCTGTTAGCCGTTCCCAAAATGATACATAATATTGATCCTAAACAACCTGTCAGCGTTCAAAGGCGAACCCGACTCGCAGGAAAACTAAGAGGAGAAGCCTGATGACACGCAAGATTCACATATTGGACACAACGCTTCGCGACGGCGAGCAATCTCCAGGCGCCAGCCTGACGGGCAATGAAAAGCTCGAGATAGCCCACCAGCTTGCCAGGCTTAATGTCGATGTCATCGAAGCTGGCTTCCCTTGCTCTTCGCCGGGCGATTTTCGAGCAGTCCAAGAAATAGCCAAAGCCATCAAAGGCCGCACCATTACCGCGTTGGCCCGCGCCGTCAAGAACGATATTGACGCCGTATGGGAAGCCGTTAAGTTAGCTGAGAAGCCGCGTATCCATGTTGTGCTCGGCAGCTCTGACATTCACTTGGAGCACAAGTTCCGCAGATCGCGCGAAGAAGTTCTTGAGATCGGAGTTGAAGCTGTCAAGTACGCTAAGTCGCTGTGCCCCGAAGTTCAATATTCAACCGAAGACGCCTCTCGCAGCGACAGAGAGTATTTGTTTAAAGTCGTCGAAGCCGTTATCGCTGCAGGCGCGACGGTCGTCAATATCCCTGACACGGTAGGTTGGGCGGTTCCAGGCCAATGGGGCGATCTGATCGCTGCGATTCGCGCAAACGTCCCTAACATCGACAAAGCCATCTTGAGCGTCCACTGCCATAACGATCTTGGCATGGCTACCAGCAACTCGTTGGCCGCCGTCAAAGCTGGAGCCCAACAAGTCGAATGCACGATCAACGCCCTTGGCGAACGCGCAGGAAACGCCTCTCTTGAAGAAACAGTCATGGCGATCAAGGTCCGAGCCGACTATTTTGAGGCTGAGACAGCTATCAACACCAAGGAACTTGCCCGCACTAGCAAGATGGTTAGCAGGCTTACCGGGCTGGATGTTGCTCGTAACAAGGCCGTTGTCGGCCTAAACGCCTTTGCCCATTCGTCGGGCATCCATCAAGACGGCGTTCTTAAGAACCGCGAGAACTATGAGATCATGCAGCCTGAGGAAGTCGGCGCTGATGATACGCAAATCGTGCTCACGGCTCGATCAGGACGTCATGCCCTCAAACACCGCCTCGAAGCCCTTGGTTTTACGCCATCTGCCGAAGAGCTTGAACACGTTCATCCTCGTTTCTTAGCTTTGGCAGACGCCAAGAAAGAGGTCTATGACGACGATCTTTATGCTCTGATGGCTGATGAGCGCGGCTCTACCGGCGAGACTTATCATTTGGTCTCATTCCGAGCAGAAACCGGAATGGGCATGACGCCGATGGCAATCGTTAAGCTTCAAAAAGACGGCACAGACATAGAGAAAGTCTCAACCGGAGACGGTCCAGTGCATGCGGCTTTCAGGGCCATCGACGAAATAACCGAGCTTCCCGTCGTTCTAAAAGAATACGGCATGTCCGCGGCAACTGCCGAGAAGGCGGCGCTTGGCCGAGCCCATGTTCTGCTGGAGCTGATGGGTAGCACTGCATCCGCACACGGCGCGAGCACCGACATCGTCGAGGCTTCCATAAGGGCGTATGTGAACGCTGTCAACCGACTGCTGGCTGCGCAGGGCTTGAAAGGCAACGCGCATACACCGTAGGAAGGGGGTAATAGGCGTAAGGGGTAAGGGATTCGAACTGAATTCTAAGACTGGTCTGACCGGTCCGACTTCTCAGATCGGGCATTGCCAAAAAAGTTGCGACTTCTTACCCCTTACCCCATTCGCCTACACCTTTATCTCCACCTTGCAACCCTTGCGGCTCGATTCCATAGCCCCGAAAACCATCGCCAGGCTCTTGATGTTATCTCGACACTCGCCCATCGGCTTGGTACCATGATCGAGGGCGTAAAGGAAGTCGACCAGCGCTCCGGCAATTCCTTTAGGGGTGTTATCATCTGGAGCTTGTGAAACTGACTCCATTTCAGAATGGAACCCGTTTCGCTTCTTTATGAGGTCCGCATGAAGTCCGTTCATGCCGTCCCAAGTCGCTGTTCCCTGCGGTCCGACAGCTCTCCATTCTGATTCCCATGATGTGTGCCTTCCTTCGGCGCACCAGGAACCTCTGTAGCAGAATCGAAGCCCGTTGCTCATCTCAAAAATGGCATTCGCGCATGCGTCGCCTGTGTACCAACTCCACGATGGATTGAACTCATCGCAATAAACAGCCACGGGATCGGCATCGGTGACATATCGGGCGGCGTCGTAAGTATGGATCGCCATGTCAAGAACAAGCGGACTCGGCATTTCATCACGGAAGCCTCCGAAATGAGCGCCGATATAGAAGTCGGCGTTTAAGATTCCGATTGGCCCAAGCCTGCCAACTAGCTTCTTGTAGGCGACGATCAACGGATCATATCGTCTGCTTTGGCTGACCATATAGAGCTTGCCGGAATCCTCGGCTGCCTTGACCATTCGTTTGGCTTCCTCCATTGAGCTTGCCATCGGCTTTTCGCCAAGCACATGCAGACCTTTGCCCAATGCCGTCACTGTCACATCGCAATGCGCCTCTGGAATCGTTGCATCGAGGACGAAGTCGGCTTTTACCTCTTCTATCATCTTGCTCAGGTTATCGCCAACCGCGACATCCGACAATGCCAGCTCCTCAATCGACTTGGCGGCCCTTTCAGGCAGGATGTCAACCCAGCCGACAACCGTTGTGTTAGGATTCTGTGTCAGCGTTCTTGCCCACGCGTTTCCCATTCCGCCTGCGCCTGCGATGATTGCCTTTCGTTCCATATGCACCTCGCCAATAGCTTAGCGGTCTAGCGCTTCGGATTTCAACCCATCGCACCCAGCAACAACAACCATTTGCTGGTAATCTGGGTTCAGTGAGTTCGTTCTCAACGATACAATATGCCGTTGCTGACGGCGTGCCCTTGCTGGCTGATGTGTTCGAGCCGTCGATTCGGCACTCGTCAAGGCCTGCCGTTTTGTGCATTCACGGCGGCGGCTGGGTTTCTGGCGACAAGTCGTATATGCACGACGTTGCGGCTCCGCTCGCAGACCTCGGATTCGTCGCCGTCTGCCCGCAATATCGGTTTGCTCCGGTTCATCGTTTCCCTGCAGCAATCAAGGATGTTCAGGCTTGCGTTGCTCATTTGAGAGGCCACGCCGAGGAGTTCGGCTTGGATCCTTTGCACATTGCCTCGCTGGGCAACAGCTCAGGCGGCCACTTGGCTGCGATGGCCGGATTGACATGCGGTCTTCAAGCAGTCGTCGACATCTGCGGAATTTCTGACCTTGTCCATGCGGAAGGTCCGCAATATTCGATCGGGGCCGCGTTTGTCTTCGAGTTCATGGGTACAACTCCTGACCAAGCTCGCGAGCAATACGAGGAGGCAAGCCCGATCACCTTTGTCAGTCGGCAATCTCCACCTTTTTTGATTATCCACGGCGAGGCGGATGACATCGTACCGATTGAGCAAAGCGAAATGTTGCGCGACGCCTTGGCTCGTAACGAGGTTGACGTGGAATACCACACTTTTCCAAACGAAGGCCACTCGTATTCCTATCCTGCCTGGACTCGAATCGAGAGTCTTTATACAGACTATTTAAAGCGGAAACTGCACCATGAATAAGCCAAACATCATCGACCTCAGAAGCGACACTGTCACCCGCCCAACACCCGAGATGTACGAAGCGATGATGGCCGCACCGCTCGGCGATGATGTCCTAGGCGATGATCCCACGGTAACCCGACTTGAAGAACTTGCTGCCAGCATGACAGGCAAAGCAGCGGCGGTGTACGTTCCGAGCGGCACGATGAGCAATCAAATTGCCCTGGCCTCTCAAACCCAGCCCGGAGACGCGATTCTAATCGAGGAAAAGGCGCACATCTTGTACTATGAGGTCGGCGCGCCTGGAGTTATCTCGAATGTCGTGACCTGGACGCTGCCTTCCAAGCTCGGAGTCATGGAGCCTGAGGTTATTGAGTCGCACATTACGGAAAGAACCATCCACACGCCGGGCACGGTGCTTCTTTGCCTTGAAAACACGCACAACCGAGCAGGCGGAACGATCATTCCAGTCGAAACCATGCGCCAGTATTTCGAATTAGCGAAGTCTAAAGGCCTTAGAGTCCATCTAGACGGAGCGCGGGTCTTCAACGCAGCAGTCGCTTTACGAGCCCCGGTTTCAGAAATCACCCAATATACGGACACGGTTAGCATTTGCCTCAGCAAAGGCCTTAGGTCGCCGGTCGGTTCGGTGCTTTGCGGTCCAGCGGACACGATCGAAAAGGCGCGTATCTGGCGCAAGAGACTCGGCGGAGGAATGCGCCAGGCCGGTATCTTGGCCGCCTGCGGAATCCTCAGTTTAACGAAGTATGTAGACAGGCTTGCAGACGACCACGCCCGTGCTAAAGCTCTTGCGGATTCTGTGTCAACATTGCCGGGCTTGAGGGTTGAAATGGAATCGGTGCAGACGAATATGTGCTACATCGGTACCGTCAAACCGGCGAAGGAATGGGTTGACAGGCTCAATGAGCAAAATGTCTGGCTAATGGCTGTTGGCCCGAACCGGCTAAGAACGGTGTTCCACGCAGACGTCGACGAAGACGACGCCGCCAATGCGGTGCTAGCCTTTAAATCGGTAGCGGCGCGCCTAGCGTAGCCTCGCGCAACTGGTTGTAGGCATACTCGGCCAGCGTTTCGAGGTTGATCACATCTTCCCGGTTGTAGGCGATGAGCGTCTCGAGAGCCTTCTCGTCGCCTCGTCGCGAATAGGCATGCCATAGGCGAATGGCATCCAAGCCGCTCAACCCTTCGGCCTCTTCGACGCGGCTGATTCCGAGTTGCTTCTCGATCTTCTTCAATCCTCCCCGAAGCCCAAGCCGTCGCAAAGTCGGACACAAGTCGAGGTGGATCTGGTCGAAGGTGACATCTCGGAATAGCTTCTGCAGCATCGGAATGTCAAATGAAGCGCCAAAGAAGGTGACCATCATCGAATACTTGGAAATGATGTCTCTAAAGTTTGCTAGGTCCTGACCCTTGACGAGGCATTGGAACTCATTTCCGTCATAGAGGCCGATCGTTGTGATGGAATCTCCAGATTGGCCGCCGTTCGTCTCAATGTCGAGATAGACGCATGAGGAGCGAAACTCGGGCCAAGCGCGCCAAGCCTCGGACATGCCGAGTTTTCTTTGGAAATATTGGTACTCGCCCTTATGGAACTTGGTTCTTGAGTTCTTGACGGCTCGAACAACAGCTTCTGTGCCGGGAGAACCTACATGAAAGGCCTCAGGATTGCCAAGATAGGTCTCCCAATCCAGGCAACCCTCGGCCCACAGCGACCGCTCGGTTGTGTATCCGATCCCAGGAATATGGCAAAAGGTGTTAGTCAGCAACGGCTTGTTAGCCCTTCTTTCTTTCCGTAGGCTCAACCTGCGGCTCGAATACGCGCTCTGGAAGCGACAGCTCGATCAGCGATGTCGGCCAGTAGTTCTTCTTGGCAGGATCATACCAATACATTCCGGTATTGCCCTGCTTGTCAAATTCACCAACTACCGAGATTGAACCCGCTCCGGTCCACTGTCCCTTCATATTTTTACCGAACCATTGAATGGCTCTCCACACGCCTTCGATCGTGATGGTTCCTTTGCCAAAATAGACGGCTCTTCCATGCTTCTCGTATTCTTTCTTGATGTTGCCTTGAAGCGTGACTTTGTACGACTTGGGGACCTTCTCGATGTCTTTCGGCTTGGCTTCCAAGTCCCAGTTGTGAATGAGAACCGTGCCTGAGAATGAGAACTGGATCTTTCCTGCTCCGTTGGCGCTTCTAAAGCTGCCAAGGTTCGTTTGGAAGTTCAGCGTGGACATTTTTCCGTTTAAGGAAGGCTTGTTTGGTAAAAGCTTTGACGGCTGGGTAGTGCGAAGCTTTTGTCCGGGGTTCTGAATTCCTGGCATTCGTGGCATCGGCGGCTGGCCTTTTCCACCAGGCGCTTGGGCCATCGCGATAGTCGTGGCAACAGTAGCAGCCAAACAAAGAGCGAGAGAACGTTTTGAATTGCTCAAGATATTGGTCCTTAATCGGTCGTGATTGTTTATTTTAGCCGATTCGCGAATAGTCATTTTGGTTCCGGTCGACTATTATCCACAACGTATAATCATCCCATAGGAGTTCCGTCAACGAATGAGACTCAAAACAGGCGCGATCATATCTACTTTTGTTGCTTTTCTTGCTACCGGCGGCATCGTCGCCGCCTTTATTCTAAACGCAAGCCCGTATATGACGATTGCGGAAGCGAAGACCACGTCAGACAAGAAAATTAACGTCGTGGGCGATATTGTTAGAGAAACACTTGTGAACAATGCGGCTGCAAATACGATCACTTTTGACTTGATCGATGCGAAGAAAGATCGGATAAAGGTTGTATATTCAGGAGCCACCCCAGCTAACATGGGCAACGCGAACAGGGTCGTCGTCATAGGCGAATGCAAGAATGGCAAGCTTGTGGCCAAGGAACTCCGGGTTAAGTGCCCATCCAAGTACGAAGCGCAGGAATCAAGTTAAAGCATGGGCAGCACACATCCATCCCTGCCAACCCCTCCACAATGGTCCTTGCTCCTCGGTTCTGTTGGGCGCGGCCTAGTTGTATTCGGACTCGTCATTTTCGCCATTGCTGCCATTCTATCGATACTCGGTCGCAAAAAGGACAACAGTAGCCGCCTCGGAACCATCGCATTCGTTCTGGGGTGCCTTGCGATTTTGGGAACGTTTATTGATCTTGGCATTATGTTCGCCAGTTCAAGATTGGAGTACGAGTACGTCTCGGGACACTCCGATCCAAGCTACGGTCTAGGTTATCGGATCGCAGGAATTTGGGCTGGCCAACAGGGCAGCTTCTTGCTCTGGGCTGTTTGTTCGGCTCTATTCGGATTAAGTTTCTTGCGCAAAGCCGACCACTACCGGGCATGGTATGTCGCTTCGTTTTCCGTCTTCCTCGCAGCCCTCTGCGGAATCCTTGCGTATGAAACGCCGTTCAACCTGAATCTTGTCCAAGGAAAACCGTTTGTTCCTTCTGCCGGCGTCGGCTTAGTTCCTGCTCTCCAGAACTACTGGATCATCATCCATCCTCCAACGATCTTCCTCGGATTCGGAGCACTGACTGTCTTCGCGATGGCAGCATTCGCTGCGCTTGCGACCGGCGACTTGAACTCATGGGTCCCAAAGATCAGACCGCTCGTTTTAGCGAACATCGGAATACTTGGGCTTGGCCTCTGCATGGGCGGCTTTTGGGCTTATGAGACGCTCGGATGGGGAGGCTTTTGGGCGTGGGATCCGGTTGAGAACACAAGCTTCGTCCCTTGGTGCCTAACCGTGATATTTGCCCACGGTCTGCTGGTGCAATCAACCCGAAAGAAGTGGCACATATCGAACGCTCTTTTCGGCGGCCTATCGTTCATGTCTTTCGTATACGGTACGTTCCTCACCCGTTCCGGCTTGCTGTCCGACACAAGTGTTCACAGCTTCGCCAAAATGGATAAGACCGCCTACCTTTTCCTTCTGGGATTTCTCATCGCAGGCCTGATCGCCTTCCTCGGCTTGTGGACTTACCGGGCTGTTCAACATGCAAGATCAGACTCCGGAGAGGGACAAGGCGCGGCTAGCCGCGAAAGCCTCATTCGTAACGGAATGGTATTTGTGCTTTTGCTTGGCGGCTCAGCAGCGATCGGCATGAGTGTGCCGATGATCCAGTTACTCGCCAACCAGAACCCAAAGAACGTTGACGAGCATCTGTATCACACAGTCCTCACTTGGTTCTTCGTTCCTCTGCTTTTGTTTATGGCAGTTGCGCCATTCGCTTCATGGGCCAAGGCTCCATGGAAGACGTTGTTGAACCGTTCCCTGAACAGCCTGATCTTATCGTTCGGCCTCCTTGGGCTCTTGCTCATCGTTTTTTCCAATCCATCGATTGGAGTTCAAGCAGACGCTAAGAACATAGTCACAGGCCTATTCGGACTGTCGGTCAACGTTTTTCCGTGGGTCATGTTTCTGACTTGGCTTTGTTTGTTTGTAGCCGTAGCCAGCATTTGGCGGCTGTTCGAATCGATGCGCGAGTTCCGAATGACTCTCGGTGCGATGGTTTCGCACCTAGGGGTAGCCGTTCTTATGGCCGGCTTAATCCTATCGCGAGGATTCGAAAAGAAAGAATCGACCAACATGAGCGAGGATATTGGCGGACATGCGCTTGGATACAACATCTCGTATGCCGACATCCCGGTCCATGAGGAGCTTTATTGGTCAAGGCTGTTCGACCGCCACAACGAGATCCTGTTCCATGTAGTCGGACCTTCTCTTGCCAAGAAGCGGCTTTCTATCGGCGAATCAGCATCAGTCCAAGGCTTCTCCCTGAAATATGTTCAGCCGACGCAAGAAGGTATGCCGGGGCAGGCTGGAACCAAGTTCGGAGCCGAGATTCTACTGAACGGAAAGAGAAAGCTCCTTCCATCGATAGAACTGCAACCCTCGGGAGCCATCTTCCACGCAGAGCAAATTGCCAAGAATCGCTTCGTCGTTCTTTCCATGATCGACGCGAAGACAAAAGGCGTCGAAATCAGCATCAACGAAGGCTTCTTGGCTACTCCCGGCCATTACATGACGATCGGCTCGGACGGCAATCCGAATCCGATGGTTTGGCCTCACATTGAACGCATGTTGAGCCATGATATTTACTTCACGCTCCATCCGCAGGTGATCGAAGCATCCGAGACAGTCACGTTCAAGCCTGGCGAAACCAAGCCGCTCGGCCCTTTGACTGCGACTTACATTAAACCAACCAGAAAGGGCGAGCCCGGCCAGCCAGGCACAGAGTTTGGCGCTTTGATGCGTTTTCAGACCGAAGCAGGCTCAGTTGAAGCTAACCCTGTCATGAAGCTGACGGAACATGGTGTCGAACCCAATATGGTGACGGCAGCGCCAGGATTCCTCGTGACGATGTCCAAGCTCGATGCCGCCACCCAGTCTGTTGATCTCAAGCTTTTATTCTCAAAGCCGCTCTATCAGATCGATATGTACTACAAGCCGATGACCATTCTAGTCTGGCTTGGTACGGGTATCCTCTTAGCCGGCGGATTGATCTCAGCGTATATGCGGCGTGTGCGTAAACAGGCTGCTTCCCTACCTGAAAGCTCTGCGCCAACCGGAAACGATGCAACTGTATAACCTGCTAAAATCGAAACTCCATCATGCGCGAGTGAGTTATGCCAATCCTGACTACGTTGGAAGCATAGAAATCGGCGCTGACCTCATGAAGGCTGTTGGCATATTGGAAGGCCAGCTCGTCCAAATTTGGGCGGTCGACCACACGTCGCGCATCTCAACTTACGCTTTCTCCGGTCCGGATGGCGTCATCGGCTTGAATGGCGGGGCTGCTCATTTCTTCAAGGCTGGCGACCGCATCATCGTGGCAGGATTTGTGATGAGCGATGAGCCGGTTGTTCCCAAAGTTGTGCTGCTCGACGAAAATAACAAGATCGTCAAAGAGCTCGTTCCCTTTTCTGTTCTGGGAGAGTAACCATGTCCAAAGTTGATTTGCAGTCCCTGCTCGAAGAGTCGGGGGCGATCCTTCGTGGCCATTTCTTGCTTACGAGCGGACGCCATAGCGATGTCTACTTCGAAAAGTTCCGTGTTTTGGAACAACCAAGAGTTCTGACGGCATTGTGTTCGGAGATCGCTGAGCAATACGCATCGAGCGGAATCGATCTTGTGGCCGGACCGACAACAGGCGGCATCATCATTGCTTTTGAGGTTGCCCGGCAAATGGGCTTGCATTCGATCTATGTGGAAAGCGAGAACGGCCAAAAGAAGCTTCGGCGAGGAGCGCAGATTCCCTCAGGAGCCAACGTATTGATCGTTGATGACGTGCTAACCACCGGCCGGTCGGTTTTTGAGGTTATCGAAGTCGTTAAGCAAGCAGGCGGCGTTCCCGCTGGCGTTGCCCTGTTGATAGATCGCGCGGAAGCGCCGATAGACTTTGGCTGCCCATCCTTCTCAGCACATAAGGTGGCCGCACAGAGCTTCCCTGCCGATGCCGTACCCGAGTGGCTCAAATCGATACCAATCACAAAGCCTGGGACGAGACCTGGGGTATAGGGTTTAGTATTCGACAGGCCGCCTAAAACAAGAAAACGCCGCCAAGATCGACATCCTGGCGGCGTTAACCTTTCTGTTTAGCTTCCTTCTACCTTTGGTGGTTTCTGCTGAGGAGGCGTGATAATCGTCTTCTTCCGCTCGACTACTGGTTCTGGCTGGCGCACTGGCTCAACCTTAGGCTCTGGAATCGGAGCTGGTTTCGGAGCGGCCGTCGGGACGACTTCCTTCTTGACCTTGCCCCATTCCTGGAGCTTCTCAACCAGATCGACTCCAAAGACCTGCTTGATTTGCTCCGAAGCAACTAGTGCCTTGGACGCCATCGATCCGCCATCGGACCCGGCAGATCCTGAGTCTATAATCGTCACCTTGTCGATATGGGCATCGCCGATCATGCTGCTGACACCTTCGACAATCCGATCGAGTTTCTGCACGAGCATGAGCTGCCTAGCGTTGTCGCCGCTTTCTTTCCACTGGCGCGAAAGGGTTCGGAGGGCTTCAGCTCGGGCTTTGCCGTCTTCAACGATTTGGGCCGTAGCAGCTTTGGCAGCATTTTCAGCAGCCTCGCAGGCAGCCTTCGCAGGCTGGATGACGTCAGCATCCAACCGTCTTCGAACCTGCTCGATGCGCGCCTTCTGGACTTCGACATCGGCATTTGCCTTTGCGACTTGCGCCGTAACCAAAGATTGCTCTTCGGCAACAACTGCCGCGCGTCGGGTCTGAGCGTCGATGAGTCGGCGCTGTGCGTCGGCTTTCGACATATTGATCTGCGCGTTGATTTGCGCCTCAACTTCGCGCTGGGTGTTCTCTGCAGAAACGACCATTGAATCGGCTTTAGCCACGGTCTCGGCGATCCTCGCCTTCGCAATGACTTCAGCGCTCTTCTTGCGTCCAACACTGGTCAAATACTTGACATCATCAGATACCGTCTGGATCTTGCAGGTGTCGACAACCAAGCCGAGATTGATCATGTCTTGCTCGACCTCTTGGACCAGCTTCTCGGCGAACATAATCATGTCGTCGTTGATCTGCTCGGGCGTCATCGTGGCAAGGATGCCTCGAAGGCTGCCTTCAAGGGTCGACTTGGCGATGTTGATGATCTCTTGGCGAGTCTTGCCGAGAAAGCGCTCGATCGCATGGTTCAATAAAGGCTCATGGCCGGCAACCTTGACGTTGGCGACTCCTTGAACCGTTAGCGGAATGCCGCCTTTTGAATAGGCGTTCGTCGCCGTCAAGTCGATGACCATGTTGGTCAAGTCCATACGGTCAACGCGCTCGATGAACGGTCTTCTTAGCCTTCGTCCGCCCTTGACGGGGATGAACCCATATGATTTGCCGTCTTGATAGCGGCGCGTGCCTGAGAAGATGAGCACTTCGTTCGGCGCGCAGATGTAGATGAGGTTCTTCAGGCCAGCGAGCATGAGCAGGCCAAGAACGATGATGACAACGACAATCACGAAAATAGCGCCAGCATCCATCACTTCACCTCCGTAGCCGTCGAACCGGACACAATCTTGGCAATGTCGATTCCTGTCACCGTCGTCAGAGCTCCAAGAATGCTGCCGAGCATCGCCGGATAGGACGCGACATAGGCAGGAAGGGTGCTTCCCGATCCGCTGTCAATCACATTGATATTATCGATTTTGACCTTCGATACTCCCACAATCGCCTTACCAAGCAGCTTCTCAAGGTCGTCAATCAGAAGAATCGCCATGGCGTCGGGTCCGGCTTCGGCCCAAGCCTCGTTCATCGCTTTCAAGGCCTCAGAGGACGCAACGCCTTTCTCGCGGACGATGGCGGCTTCTCCTTTGGCGCGGTATTGCTGGGCCACCTGATTGGCCTCCGCCGGAAGTACCGTTTCAACCTGAAGACGGATCGCTTCGAGTTCGGCGCGTATCTGCTGAAGCTCTTGTTCGGCTGTCGCATTGGCTTGTCGCGCAGCAGCCAAGGTCCTTTCTTCCTCGGACTTGACCTCAGCTTCAAGATCTGCTTGTATCTTGCGCAGGTCGTTCCTCATCTTCGCGATGTTAGCATCGGTGTTGGACTTGGTTACGGTTCCCCTTGCTTCGTTGGCGGCTTCAGCTAGCTCAGCTTCTCGCTTCGAGTTGCTTTCGGCGATCTCCGCTTCCTTGATGACGTTGGCGATCATTTCGCGTCCGGTCGAATCCAAGTATCTGACATCGTCGTTCACGTGCGTGATCTTGAGGGTGTCTAAGTGAATGCCAAGCTTGCTCAGGTCCGCTTCCGATTCGCGAGATAACTCATCAGCGAACTTCAATCGGTCTTCATTGACTTCTTCAGGTGTCAGCCGTGCCAGAACGCCACGAAGATGGGCTTCTAAAGTTTCCTTAGAAACGCGTCGGATTTCGTTCGGGTCGCGGCCAAGGAATCGCTCAATGGCGTTCCCGACCATACTAGGATCGCTCGTAATCTTGACATTGGCGATCGCATCGACATTTAGCGGAATGCCGCCTTTCGAGAACGCGCCGCGTATGTTAACCGGCACTTCCATCAGGGTTAGAGGCATGCGGTCAACTTGCTCGAGGAACGGGATTCGCCAGCCGCGTCCGCCAAATACTGCTCGAAAGCCGCGCGTCGAACCGTCAGCCATTCGCTTCTTGCCGCCTGAGAAGATGAGAACCTCGTTTGGCGGACAGATATAGAGACAGGTGCTGACGAATAGCATGATCATAATCAGCGCGATCACTGCTACGACAGCAATAACGAAGACGCCGCCGAGTTCTTGCGGGGCACCTTCCATTTGACAAAAGAGTTCCATTGTTTCCTCCTTCGGAACTAGTCGAAAATCGCCGACTTGGGAATAACCAAAGCCTTCCCGTTCTCCATCGCAACTATCACAGCTTCATCGCCGACGTGCAGTTCGCTGCCGTCGTTCGATACAGCTACGAAGTCAACCCAGTCGCCTTTGACGCAGCAGCGCACGCGACCGGGCTGGTTTTCCTTGATCGCCACTAATACTTTCGCCTGTGCGCCAAGAATATCCTTTTCGTGCGTCGTGCTGTCGGTGCTGGCCACCTGGCAGATACGATAGATATAGGCCACCATCAGACCGCACACCAAACCTGTGCCAACAGAGAGCCATATGGCCAGACCTGGTTCGGTCTTTGTGAAAAATGTCAGCAGCAACCCCGTGAATCCGAACCCGGCGCAAAGATATGTCCAGAACCTAAGGCTGAAAAACGGAAGCCATGCTCCGCTCTCGCCGGCGTTGTCTGCAGAACCGCCGCTATGGTCGACATGAACATCATGCTCGACATGAATATCTGGGCCTCCGTGGTCGAATTGGACATCATGAGCGCCAAACGAGAAGTCGTGGTGCCCGGCAAATGCGGACAAGACAATGAGCGTTAAACCAATCACTGAGCAAACAATATAGAGACTCAACATAACGTTATCGACCTCTAATATCATCACGCATCCCGAGCCTGGTCCGTTGCAGACTCATCGGGGAATTATTGAGCGAATCATAATAATCTCCAAGATGAAGATCGCCACCTTCAACGCTAACTCAATTCGCATGCGCTTGCCAATCGTTCTCGACTGGCTGGCAGAGAACGAACCGGACGTTCTGGCGATTCAAGAGACGAAGTGCGAAGACGACAAGTTTCCCCTTGCCGATTTTGAAGACGCGGGTTGGCACGCAACATTTCACGGCCAGAAGAGCTATAACGGCGTGGCACTAATCAGCCGACAACCGTTATCGGATGTGATAACCGGATTCGGCAACCCGCTAATGCCCAACGACTGCAGGATCATTTCATGCAGACTCGGCGATTGGAACATCGTCAACGTTTATGTTCCCAATGGAAACGCCGTCGGCTCAGATAAGTTCGCCTATAAGCTGCAGTGGCTTAAGGAGTTCCGCAACCTGCTCGTTTCCCGATACCGGCCTTCAGACAAGGTTGTCGTTCTCGGAGACATCAACATTGCTCCAACGCCAGACGACGTATTCGATTCCGAAAAACACGTTGGCAAGGTCGGACATCATCCAGCAGAGTTCGAGGTTCTTGATCTTGTCAGAGGCTTTGGATTAAGCGACCTTTTTAGGCTCAAAACTGAAGGTCCCGGCTACTACACGTTTTGGGAGTTCGTGATTCGAGGGGCTGTTGAAAAGAACCTGGGCTGGCGCATTGATCACATCTACGGCACCCAGCCTGCCGCAGATAAGCTGATCGATTGCCAAATAGACAAAGCGCCACGACTTCTCGAGAAGCCTTCGGACCACACGTTCGTCTGGGCATCCTTCAGCGAATGATTCATCAAAGTAACTCAAGCGCGCAGAACTATCCGCCAGCGATTGGCTAAGTTGATAAGAGCTCCAAGCATTATTGTTTGAAAAGTTGCGAGAAGCAGGCCAAGCCACGGATCATTGAACCAAGATCCCGCCCATGGCGCAAATATTAACGCCCAGATCGGCGCCACTAGGTTTCCCGTTCCAATGTAGGCTAACAAAGGATTTTGACCGGTTCCAGATGTGAACTTAAGGAGCATATTGGCTGGACGAATCTTTTGCAGGGCCTGCCATGAGATTAACATGAAGCCAGCAAGTCCAGGAGCGACCAAAACATAGCTCAACGTAACCTCGTCCTTCTTGATGCCGCCTTGGTAAGGTTCAAAGGCAAGTCCGACGGCGAGTAATCCCAGCGACCATGCCAATATTTTCGCCGTGCCCTGCTCCTGTTTGCTGGATGGTTTTCTTGACAGCAAGACGGCAAGAACTGGCAGCGGCAAGCAAGCCCACGGAAGACCTTCACGAGCGAACAGGAAACCTGTTGCGACAACAACAGCTGCGAAGCAAACCCAGCCTATCAATATCCACTTTGCGCGCGACCATGCCTCTCCCTCGGAGTTAGCCGTCTTCTCCAACAGGATCTCGCCGATGATCGTGCCAGGTAAGAAGCAAAGCAAATAGACAGACCAAGCTGGAACGAACATGCCGAACAAGCTAAAGCTCCAAAGGGACTGAGCCCACGAGCCCTCAATCTGAGAGCTTAGGAGCAACCCAACAATTCCAAACATGACTCCAATTCTCGTAAGGCGTGAGCCACGTGTGAGTAGCCATGCTAGCCCGCCCATGAGCCATACGTTGGCCAAAATCAGGATGATAATGTCGTTTCTTGCTAGCCTGAAGCCAGCTTCTCCGCTTGGATAAGCCCACGAACCCCAGATCGCGATAATGGATGCAATCGATAATGCCCTGACCAGCCAAGGAATCCAAGCAGGCCACGATGCCGGATATCGGAAATAAACTCCTGCGCAAAGAACGACCGAAACCAAGCCAAGGAGCCATACTCCCGTTGTAGGAGAATCAGACATCGCCCATGGGCGAGCATGCTCGACAAACATGGCAAATCCAGCCAACAACAAAGCCCGAACAGCAACATCAACAGATAGGCGCCATAGCGGCTTTCTTTCCTTAAGTTTCTTCGCCATGGCTAACGGCAAGGCTGCGCCCATCGAGAAAATAAAGAATGGAAATACCAGGTCAACCCAAGTGATACCCGCAACGGCAGGATCAAACTCGAACTTCGGCGGCGGAACTTGGCAGTGATACATCCACGCCGGAAAATACTCGTGGGGGATATTTCCGCTTAGAAACATCCCAAAGATTGCCAATCCTCTCAGCGCATCAAGCGCTAGATCGCGCGAGCTTCGTTCCATACACCTTCTTCATACTAGTTGATGACGTATCCCTTCAGGCTTGCCGATCAACGCGAAGGCCGAGTAACACCGTTCGATCGCCTCAACCAAACCTAAAAAGCATGCCCGCTCGAGCCGAAACGGGCATGCAAGAGCCTTTACGTTATTTGTTTGAGCTTGCCGGCGCTTGACCTGGTTCCTTTGTGTAGTCGCCAGGCTGGATCGGCTGGCCTTCTTTACCAGCTCCTTTATCTCCGCAACCGGCAAGAGCCAAGCATCCGGCGACAATCACGCATGATAGGAAACAAAATGCAGCAAGCAAACGAATGTGCTTCATGAGTATCACTAATCCTAGAACGCCTGGTCGGGCTTGCTGGCCGGACACGTTGCGTTATTTGACACGTTGGGGCGAGTCTTCGCTTTCGGAAAGTAAGCAATGTAGAGTGTGCCCTGCGCTCCGTCCTGGACGTCCGGCCCAAGGACGACTTTGGCATACTTGCCATGTCCGTCGGCGTAGGTGAAGTTGGCCCCTGAGTTGAATCCGCCTTGAGGGCCGCCCCAAAGCTCATACCCCCAACCGTCCGTGCTTACGTTCCATGTTAGGTCGCGGCCGCCCGAACCGTTGTTCTGGCAGGAACTCCATGAAAACCAATTCTGGCTCGGTCCGAGAAGGACGGTATCGGCAACATCAGGAATAGCTGTCATGCTTGCTGCGCCGGGACTGTCTGGGCTGTAATCGCCGTGGCTGATGAGATGGTTATAGGTCACGGTTACACGGTAAAAATGCGATGTGTCCGTGTCGGTCGCGCTAGTTGCGCCTGGCTTCCAGTAGCCTGATGGCTGGTACAGCGATTCAGTGTTAGTCGGATTGCCGAAAATGCCCTTATTTTTTACGTAGGGTTGAAGGCGGTCTGCCCAGTGAAGCCCTTTCTCGCCGTTTGTATATGCCGGCGACGACCAAGCGGCGGCATATGGGAAAGTCAAGGCCATATCGTCGTAATCCGCCGAATACATCATTGAGGCTGTGCCGAGTTGCTTCATGCCCGAGAGGTCGGCGGCCTTTTTGGCAGATTGCTTCGCCTGTGCGAATACCGGGAATAGAATCGCCGCCAAAATGGCGATGATTGCGATGACGACCAGAAGTTCAATAAGGGTGAATGCTTTTACGTTCTTCATAGTGATTTCAATCTCTTCGTTACCCGTGCTGTAGACTCCCGATTAACGAAGCTGGGGTCGAACAGCCTCATGCTTGATCGCGGATCGCCAGTCCTTAGCGATTCGATGACAGCATCGGCAGCAGCCTTCGCCATAGCTTCAAGAGGCTGCCGGATGGTCGTTAGTGGAGGAACCGAAAGGCGCAGCCATTCTGGATCGTCGTATGCGATTACAGACAGGTCCCTAGGAACCTGCAGGCCAATGCCGTGCGCAATGCCGAGTACGATCATTGCCAGCTTTGCTCCAGCAACAAAGAAAGCTGTTGGCCGTTCTTCCGATTTTAAGAGCTGAACAAGCCTTTCTTCATTTGCTGAGTCCAACTCGAAAGATAGATCGCACATGAACATCAGCGATCTATCGACCTTTAATCGACGGGCCTTTATTGCCGACTGAAAGCCGTTGATTCGGTCTATAGTATTTGAGTCAGTCGGAACAGCGCCAAGAAAACCGATTCTTTTGTGCCCAAGGTCAACCAAGTGGTTAACTGCAAGGGCAGCTCCAAGCCTATTGTCGCTGTCAATGGAGTCGAAGCCTGTGTACCTCCAAGATGCTCCAAGGATGACGACTGGCACTCCAGATCTTCTTATCTCGATCAAGTCGTCGAGCAGCGCTTCGCTCGGGCTGATGGCGATAACCGCATCTGCATCGCTAGCCTTGAACTTCGCCATATCATCGTGGGACGAATACCAAATTGGATCAAGCCCTATCTGCTTTTCTTCGAATGCTTTGTAGAGGCTCCAGTAAAGCGTGCCGTAGTAGTGGTCAACTAAAGCTCCCTCCGTTTCATAGGCAATTATTGCGGCAACCCGGCGGATTGTCCGTTCCTCTGATTTCTCGCTAACATAGGTTCCGCTTCCTTGCTCGCGCCTCAGCCACCCTTCGGCAACAAGTGACAGAACGGCCTTATTCACCGTCATGCGGCTGACTCCAAGCAGATCAGCTATCTCAGGCTCGCCGGGAATACGGTCGCCAGGCTGGTATCTACCCTGATTAATCAGGCTGAGAATGCGCGTTTTGACCTGTAAATGTCTGGGAACCCTACCGGTTGTATCAATCTTGCCGCCCAACTTATCCATACATCTTTTGTCTAGTTGTCTAGACATCTTCATCATAACACAGCTATTGGTCATATGCAAGGGCAATTCTTAAATTCCTGAAGTCGCATCTTCACACTAGGCATGGAGCCTATGCTGAACCGGCTTGAGGCTTGCCGAAACGGTATCCTTTAACCATGCCGTTGGTTGAAGTATCTTTGGTCGGCCATGTGGGTACCGTTCTGCTTGCCCACACTGAAAAACGAAACGCCCTGAGCAAAGCGCTCATTGATGAAGCTCTTGCCGCGTTCGAGAAGTTGCGAGAGGGAAAAGCTCGGTCGGTCGTCTTGAGAGTTCCAACAGGTTCGAAGGTCTTTTCCGCAGGTCACGACATCGGCGAACTGCCCACGTCGGGACGTGATCCGTTGGCCTACAGCGATCCGCTTGAAACACTGATTCGAATGATTCGACAATTTCCTGCTCCGGTTATTGCGATGATAGAAGGAAGCGTTTGGGGCGGCGCTTGTGAGGTTTGCGTGGCTTGCGACATTCTCATTGGAACGCACACGGCGACATTCGCGGCCACGCCTGCGAAGATCGGCGTGCCTTACAACACGACGGGTTTGCTCAACTTCCTCAATAACCTTGGTCCGCGGGTTTTGAAAGAGATGTTGTTTACCGCTGATCCGATCTCTGCCGAGCGCGCGTTCGAACTCGGTGTCTTGAACCACCTGGTCCCTGCCCACCAACTTGAGCAATTCACCTATAAGATGGCAGAGCGAATCAGCGAGAACTCGCCGCTCAGCATCTCGGCGATGAAAGAGCAGCTGCGCATCCTTCAGAACGCCTCTCCGCTTAGCCCCGAAACCTTTGAGCGCTTGCAAGGCATCCGGCGTCAAGTGTACGACAGCCAGGACTACGAGGAAGGCATTCGCTCATTCACCGAAAAACGCAAACCAGCCTTTACGGGCGAATGACTTTGAACATCTCGCGGTGTGGAATGGTGACCTCGACAAATGGCTCTCCTCGAATCCCGTAGCCTAGCTTGAGATAGAAGCTAACCGCTGTGTCTCTTGCATGAAGCATCATTTCGCTATATCCGCGTTCTTGGGCTAATGTTTCGCTGGCTTCGACGAGTTGTCGGCCTATACCCGAACCTCGCATCGAGGGTTCTACGGCCACTTGCCTCATTTGCACGGCGTCGCCTGATACCGGCGTGAGGACAAGGCAGCCGATGACATTGTCTTCCTTAACGGCAACAAGATGTAAGTCGGTAACCTCAGCACTAAGCTGCTCGTGCGTAAATACCAATCCAAGCGGCTCTCGCAGAACCTTGCACCGGAGATGGATTTCCTTTTCATACAGCGCCGATCCGTGCTCAACTAGCTTTATCTCAATGCCTTCCACGCATGAATCATATCCTGCGCCGTAAAATATGTCTATGGCCACAATGTCGGTTGTCATCACAGGAAGGGTTCAGGGAGTCGGTTTTCGTTCGTTCGTTAGGCGCATCGCCCGCGATCTTGAGCTGACCGGCGAAGTTTGGAACTCTCGTGGCGGCGCGGTTGAGGCCATTGCTCAGCACGAGGATCAAGCGGTTCTAGACCAGTTTAAGCTCAAATTGCAGTTTGGTCCCGGATGGGTTGATCGCGTCGTTTGCACTGAATACATTTCTGCCAAGGACTATGCCGACTTCGATATCAGCTTCACACGTTGAATCTGAGTGAAGAGTCCGTGGAACCCCAGGCAACAAGTGGGGCATCAAGGCAGTAATATCGCCAAGGACCTTCCGGTCCGTTTTCAATTCGTTTTAGTAGCACTTCAACTGCAAGCGAGCCAATTCGCTCGAACGGCTGGTTGGCAGTTGTTAAGAATGGAGCAGCCCGGCCGAATCTCTCTACGCCGTCGAAACCAGCAACTGCCAGATCGTCCGGCACTCGAATTCCGTTGCGCTGGCATGCTTCTATAAACAAGAACGCCGTTCGGTCGTTAATTGCAAATACCGCGGTTGGATGGTCGGGCATATCCATGACCCGCCGCACAGCCCAGTCATACCACGGTTCAATATCGAGTTCTGTATTGTCTTCTCTAAGGATCCAGTCGCGCTCCGGTTTTATGCCGACCATTCCTAGAGCTTTGAGATACCCGTTAAATCGATCTTTGACCGTTGAGGCATTGTCTTTATTGCTAATATGCACGATTCGCCGGTGCCCTTGGTCGGTAAGATGCTGAACGACTTGCCTAGCGGAGCACATATTGTCGATGCCAACGAAATCAGCTTCAAACCGTTTCGGAGGCTCTCGGTCAACGAAAACGATCGGAATGCCCGCTGACTTTGCCTCTTCAAGCGCCCAGGTGTTTTGTTCGCCACCGATGTACCAAAGGATGATTCCAGCGAGGTCTTTGTCCTGGGAAGCCCTCGAGAGGAACTGCGCTTCCGCTTCAACGGCCTCTTCCCAGTAGTTGCCGACAACGCTGCTTAGCATGATCCGGTAACGGTCATGGTCGATTTCGTTGTGGATCCCGTGCAGAAGGGCATGGCCTTCAGGATTGCTCGGCGAATGCCAAAGAGATAATGCGATGCTATGCCTGGTCGTATCATACGCATGGCGTATCCCCGCTGACTTTTGAACTACAGGCCGGCACCTTGGAGAGCAAAGAATTAGGCCTCGCTCGCTGAGATGCGTGATCGCGTTGCGCACAACCATCCTGCTAACGCAAAACTCCTCGGCTATGTCCCGCTCCGGCGGAAGCTTATGGCCCTCAGGATAGTCGCCAGTTTTGATCCTCTTCTGGATCTCTGAAACGATTTGGTCTACAAGCGGCGAAAGTACAGCCATAGCAAGCACCGATCTAACGCCATTATGCCATAGACCATAAAAGCCAAACCACCCTTTGGATATACCAAAGGGTGGTTTGAGTAATTTGGATGAAAGTGCTACGCTTTTCGGAAGCGGCGACGAATCAAGGCGACGGCGCCGAGGCCGAGAACAGCCATGCTCGCGGGCTCAGGCACTGCTTCTGCTGAGGATGTAAACGAAGCGGTGTAACTGTAGTCGCCGTTCCTGCCTTTCTGGTTTGCAAAGCTGAACGCGAACTGCTCGTTCGTATAGCCGGCCGTGCTGAACTGAGGGCTTGAGAAAGTCACATTGTCAAGGTTTGCGGTGCTGGCCCCAAAAAAGAACGGAGTCATGATCGAGCCGCTCGTGAAGTTGATCGTCAGAAGCGGATTTGAAGAACTATCGTTGAAAACAATCGAACCTGCGCCAAGACCGAAAGCGCCAACCCGTACAACCGGCCCCATCGTGAACGTGACATTGTTATATGCCGTGCTGTTCGGGACGAGCTGCAATGTCAGTCCGCTTCCGAGCCAGCCGCCAGAAATCGCAGTATTCGTCACGTTGAACAGAGAAGGAGTTCCTGTAGACGGGTCGGAGAACGTTGCCACTGTAAAGGCTTGGCTCGAAACCGCCGCGCCTGCCAGCGATGTCAGTAGGAGTGCACGGTAAGAAATGCTCGCTTTCATCATGTGATTCACCTGCAGAAAAGAATCTGCCTTAACTTCATATTTTACAACAGGAAAGGGCCTTAGCTACGATTTTAGGCCTGAAACATTGCGCCTAACAGGTAAAAATGCCTGCCCGTTCAATCCCATTAGCCCCATCATGAGCTTTAAGGCGCACACACGTCTACACCTTGACCTTGGGGCCAAAGTTATGCAATTGTTATCAAATTAAGACGTGCTCCTTGGCTTCTGCGCGAGAAGCAAGCCGGGCAAAGTTAACGTTTTGACAAGAACACCCTCCGGAGGGACCGAATTTTGAAGCAACAGACTCCAGACAAGATCCGTAACGTCGCCATTGTAGGCCACGGCGGTTCCGGTAAAACCATGTTCGCTGAGCACATGCTGTATACGGCTGGCGCCATCGATCGTGTTGGAACCGTCGACGCCGGAAACTCAACGTCCGACTTCGACCCGCTCGAAGTCAAGCGCAAGATCAGTTTAAGCGCTTCGGTCTGCCCGCTCGAATGGAAGGGCTGCAAGATCAACCTGATCGATGTGCCGGGATTCCCCGACTTCATCGGAGATCTTCACGGCGCGGCCCGCGTCGTCGAGTCGATGATTATTGTCGCTGAAGCGAAAGCCGATCTCGACGTCGGATTTGACTTAGCCTGGGAGATCGCCGACCACCACGGACTTGCCCGTTGCATCTTCGTCAACAAGCTCGAGCGAGATAACGCCGACTACAAAGGTTTCGTCGATACCCTCCACAAGCGATTTGGCCAGAAGGTCGTGTGCCTTCAGGCTCCGATCGGCAGCCAAGCCAACTTTAGCGGCGTTGCCGACCTCATCGACATGAAGGCGTACACGGGCAAAGACCGCGAGCAGAAAGCTGGCGACATCCCCGCCGACATGATGAGCGAAATGAACGCCCTGCGCGACAAGATGGTCGATGCAGCAGCGGAAGCCGATGACGAGCTAGCCATGAAGTACCTGGAAGGCGAAGCTCTGACTCCTGAAGAAGTCGAAAAGGGTCTTCTTGCAGGCATCAAGGCCGGCAATATTGTCCCAGTGCTCATCAGCTCGGCGCACAGCGGCCTTGCCGTTTCGTCGCTCTTGGACCGCATCGTTGGTATGATGCCTTCGCCAATCGATTGTCCGAAATCGTTCGACGGCACGGAATATCCTTCCGATCCGAATGCGCCGCTCGCAGGCTTTGTGTTCAAATCGACGGCCGACCCGTATGTTGGCAAGATCAACTATGTCCGCGTGTTCTCGGGCACTCTGAAGGCCGACGACCACGTGCTGAACTCGACGCAAGATCACGAAGAGCGCGTGCACAACCTCTACTACATGAGGGGTAAGCACCAGGAACCGGCGACAGCCGTCGGCCCTGGCGACATCGGCGCGATCGCTAAGCTTCAAGACACCAAGACAGGCGACACACTGACCGTCCTTAAGGGCAAGATCGTTCTTCCGGTAGTCACCTTCCCCGAGCCAATCTACCGCATCGCCATCAAGCCCGTCAGCAAGCCGGACGAAGACAAACTCGGCCCAGCGCTGCACAAGCTGCTTGAGGAAGATCCGACTCTGCACTACCTTCGAGAAGCGGCTTTGCACCAGGAAATCCTGGAAGGCATGGGCGACATCCACCTTGACAACACGATCGACAAGCTGAAGGTCCGATTCGGCGTCAGCGTGACGATTGAAGAAGCCAAAGTTCCCTATCTTGAGACCGTTCGCGGAACAGCGAAAGCCCAAGGCCGCCACAAGAGGCAGACCGGCGGCAAAGGCCAGTTCGGCGACTGCTGGATTCGGCTTGAGCCGACACCCCGCGGATCCGGATTCGAGTTCGGAAACGAAGTCGTCGGCGGCTCCGTTCCGAAGAACTTTATCCCCGCCATCGAAAAAGGCATCCGCGACACGATGGAGCAAGGCTTCTTGGCCGGCTACACCGTCGTCGACTGCAAAGCCACCGTTTACGATGGCAGCTACCACGAGGTCGACTCTTCGGAAATGGCGTTCAAGATCGCCGGTTCCCTTGCCTTTAAGGCCGCAGCCGAGAAGTGCAACCCGGTCATCCTAGAGCCGATTCTCAACGTGGACGTCGACGTTCCAGACGAGTGCGTTGGCGACGTCGTCGGCGACCTGAACACCCGCCGCGGCCGCCTGCTCGGTATGGACCCGAGCGCTCCCGGCAAGACCTGCGTTCACGCCCAGGTCCCGATGGCCACGATGATGCGCTACGCTCTCGACCTTCGCTCGATCACGAAGGGCCGAGGCCGCTTCAGCCAGAAGGTTGCCCACTACGACGAGATGCCTGCGAACGAGCAGCAGATCTTGGTTCAGGAATACCTGAAGGCCAAGGCCGACAAGGAAGACTGATCCCTTCCCTTCGAGCCCTCTTCCGGTCCGCCGGAGGAGGGCTTTTTTTTGTTGGTACCATGGGCTTCCAACCCATGGTGGGCGTTAGGGTTTGTTAGGATTAGTTCGGATTGGTGAGGATTCGTTCCGGAGTGCCTGAAGGCCGGTGAAAGCAGAGAACCGGGAAGGGGGTTCCCTTGTACCATGGGCTTCCAGCCCATGGCTCCCCAGTGGCGCGGACATCCTGTCCGCGGATTGAGCCGGCTGGAAGCCAGCGATCCCAGTTACCGAACTCCGATTCGTCTGCATTTCTGTTCGCTGAAGCCGAAGGCTTCAGCCTTCGCTATTCACCTCTCAAAACCAATTGCGTAATTGAAAGGTTTAGGGTTTGACTCACTAGATGAGCGGGTCCATGTCATTCCGAACGCAGTGAGGAATCTGAGTGGAGCTGCCGCGAATTTGACTAGCAGGCGACGACTGCAGTCAGATCCCTCGCCTTGCTCAGGATGACAGAATCTAGCAATTCTGGAATTGGTTCTGGCCGCCCCTTGCTTCACAAGGGGCGCATTCCGGATGGCCTACTCCTCGTCATTCATCATTGGTAATTCGTCATTCCCAGCGGCTCCCTTCCGCTTAGCCACGGCCTGGCGGAGGAGGAACTCGATCTGGCCGTTAACGCTGCGCAAGTCCTGCTCGGCCATGCGCTGGATTTCGTCATACAGCGCGGGCGAAAGGCGGACGAGGAAGGACTTGCGCTCTGCCATTGCCTTCTCCTTACGTATACAGCGTGCCCGCGTTGACCACCGGCTGGGCAGCCTGTTCACCGCAAAGCACGACCATCAGATTCGATACCATGGCGGCCTTGCGTTCTTCGTCGAGCTTGACCGTCTGGTGCTCCTCAAGCCTCTGAAGGGCCATCTCGACCATGCCGACCGCGCCGTCCACGATTCGGGTTCGGGCGGCGACGACGGCGGTTGCCTGTTGACGTCTCAACATGACGCCGGCAATCTCGGGCGCATAGGCGAGGTGCGATAGCCGCGCTTCTAGGACGGAGACTCCAGCCCTCCTGAGCCGCTCGCCTAGTTCTGTTTGCAGATGCACGGAAACCTCGTCGGTGTTGCGCCGCAGAGAAGTCTGGTCGTCCTCCCCGTCATAAGGGAACGATGACGCCAGGTGCCGAACCGCCGTCTCGCTCTGCAGGTTCACATATTGCACATAGTCGTCCACATCGAATGAGGCGCGGAACGTGTCGTCGACCTGCCAAACCACGATGGCTGCGATCTCGACCGGGTTGCCCGCGTTGTCGTTGACCTTCAGCCTCTCGCCGTTCAGCGTTCTTGCCCTCAGCGAAATCTTGCGCTTGATCATGAACGGATTCGCCCAGTGGAATCCGCTGTCTTTCACCGTGCCGACATAGCTTCCGAACAGCAAGAGCACCTTGCTCCCGTTCGGCTCAACGATGAAGAATCCGCTCGCGAAGAACGTTGTGAGAAGCATGAGGAAGATCATTCCTCCGACGATCCAACCGATGAACGGCGCTTTCTCAAAGATCGCGCACATCGGGATCATGCCAACCGATACCAGTCCGAGAAGGATGGTTAAAGCCAAATACCCCCAGCCTTTTGACACCTTCGTTACTTTTTCTTGGTCCATAATGAACTCCTTGCAACCAATATGATATCACATTGATAGCGCTTTGTCTAGGACTATTGGTGGGGATCGCTTTCCGATTGCTGTGCGATGGCTCTGCGATAGCTTTGCTATTGCAGGGAACGTCGAATTCAAGATTCGGTTCTGCCAAACATCCATGCAACTGCAAGGCAATGCATAGCCATTGCACAGCTACGGATAGCAAATCGTAAAGCAACCAACCAAAACTGCAATTCTTGGCGTATAACAAAACCAAGCTACAGATGTGCCGATGCGAGACTCGCACCGACATGACGAAATCGGAGGTCAAATCCTATGTCAGTCGTTCACATCGAGCCGCGAGAGGGCCATACCTCTCACGAAGCGAAGCACCTTCGCCACGAAGGCTTCCTCCCGATGGCCATCATCCATCCTCAAGGGGAAACCGAGCTCATCAAAGCGCCCATCAAAGAGGTTAGCCACGCCCTGCACGACGCAGCCGGACTTGGAATCGTTGAATGCGAGACTAAGAACGGCGAGCACCACACGATGTTAGTGAAGCACGTCGACGTCGAGCCGTTGACTCGTACCGTCATTCATGTGACGCTGCAAGAGGTCCACGACCACGACACGATTAGGATTTCAGTGCCCATTGTCGCCAAGGGAACCTGCCGTGCGGTTCAGCTCGGCGAAGCGGTTCTCGTTCAGCCGAACCTCCACATCCGAGTGAAATCCGAAGTTGACCACGTGCCTCACGAGTTCGAGGTCGATGTGACCGGCTTGCATATAGGCGAATCGATTATGGTCAAGCATCTGACTTTGCCTGAAGGCGTCAAATGCCTCAACGCCCCAGATGATCCGCTGTTCTTCCTTAAGCCAACGATCAAGGTCCACGTTGAACCGAAACCGAAGACGACGGAGGCGGCGGCTACGACGGAGGAGACGGGAGATAAGGAGCAAGCGTAGTTGTCATGGTGAGCAAAGCGAAGCATCTGACTGCACTTAGCGCTTGCTGCTGTTAACAAGCAACGAGTTCAGTCAGATCCTTCACTTCGTTCAGGATGACAGTGTTACTTCTACATTTGGTCCAGGTTGTACTTCTCCGAGACAGCCTTCACACTCTCCGCCGTAACCCGGAAGCGCCAGCGCTGAAACACCGGAACGAGATCGGCCTTAGTCTGCTTACTCAAAATCGCGCAGACCAAGCTGATCTTCTCCTCGTCCTTCTCAGGCTTCTTGAAACCTTTGTCTTCGAGCTTGCGATAGGTTCTATACCACTGGCGGAATGGCTCCCAGCCGTAGATCCTCTGAATCCTTTGGAAGAACGCATGGATCTCGTCAGATGTCATCGTATCGTAGGTGCGCTTTGAATCGGCCAGATATCCGTCACCGAATAGCAAGAAGAACTTCTCAACAAGCTCATTGCCCTTCAGAACCGACTTCTTTTCAGGACATGGATAGCCTGGCGCATACTGCCACTTAATGCGGAAGGTCTGATCAGGGATCGTCTCATAGGCATAAGCCAATTTGAAGTTAGCCTGGAATTCGCAAGACGGTCCGCCCCACATGTACCAATCGCCAAGAACGTCGAAGTTATGGCCGACCTCGTGAATCCAGCCGAATGAGATGTAGCCGTCGTCGAAGTCCTTCAGCGTTTCGCCGACGAACTTGGTGTTTAGGATCATCTCCTGTCCGGCGTATGCCCACCAAGGATGTTCTGGTGACTCCTTGAACACCATCAGCTTGCCCCCAAACGGCTTTTCACCGGTTAAGTCGATCATTTGCCCGTAGCTCTGGTCTACCCAACTTAGCGTACGGTCGATATGTTTGAAGTCTTTGAAGCGAGAAGCCATGAGCTCCATGCCCGCCGTCTTCCCTTTCACGAGCTTCAGCGGCTCGGGGAGCTTGGCTTCAGGCACATCGATTGAATATGCAATCTCCTTTGTCTGGCCGCCAAAGGTAACGGTAAAGGAACCGACCATCCTTGGAGATTGCGGAGCGGCGGCTTTGATCAAGTCGAGTGGCAGATAGCCGCACTCGTCCTTTTGAAAAGTCTTGCCCGGTTCGATTGTCTCGTTCAGATCGCCGCCCCAAGCGTCGTCTTTCCACTTTGCGCCTTTGACTTCCCAATGCGCCGTCCACCTAACGATCTTGGCGGATTCAGAACCTTCGTTCTTCAGAAAGAACCGATAGCTTCCCCACCCGTCGGCCATCCAGCCTGCCTTTATGCCGTTTTCTGCCTTCAAGGTGACGTTAGAGAGTCCAAAAGCAGCCATCGACATGCAGAATATTATTACAAGTGGTCTCAACTTCATAGCCTTATTGTGCTCCATCCATTCCAGCCGAAACAACGAGTATTATGCTTAACAAGATGAATGATAGAGGAATTGACGGCACTACCGAGCGACTTACCTTAAGGGCATGGACCTTAGAGGACCTTGAAGCAGAATATGCAATATATAGCGACCCGGATGTGTGCAAAGGCATATCTATGGAGCCTTCTGCTTCGCTTGATGCAGCTAAAGAAGGCCTTGAAAGGCTTATCGACAGGCATAAAGGCTACGGACCGATCATGGGCGTCTGGGCGATCGAGATCTCAGAGACCAAGCAAGTGATCGGCACTCTACTTCTAAAGCCGTTACCAGAAACCCAAAAGATTGAAATCGGCTGGCATCTTGCGCGAGCACATTGGGGACATGGATACGCAACAGAAGCCGCTCTTTGGGCGCAAGCAAGGGCGTTCAATGAGCTCAGCCTCAATATCCTTTATTCAGTGGCCTTTCCTTGGAACGAGAAGTCGACCAATGTGATGGAGAGGCTTGGAATGGAGCGGATCGGGCTAACCAGCGAGTTTTATAACGAAGAACTGATGCTCTATACGCAGACAAAGGAGCAATACCGGGCTAAAATGCAGGCATGAAGCCTGAGAACCTGTCACGACGAAAGCTGATCAAAGGTGCCGGACTTGCGCTTGGCGCAGCGGCGATCCCTTCTGTTTCAGCCCAAAACGCTCATCTAGAGACGGTGCTTTTCGAGAACGTCAAGTCGTTTGGAGCTAAAGGCGACGGAGTAACCGACGACACGAAGGCATTCCAGCGAGCCTTGGATGCTGCTGTTACGATCAATTGCTCCACGGTTTTCGTTCCTGGCGGCAAATATTTGATCAAAGGCTCGCTTAATGTTCCTCCAGGCGTTTGCCTCAAGGGAGTTTGGAACAGCGTGCCTGCCCATAACGGCATTCGAGATGCAGGTTTACCCAAGCCGACTGACGACGGCACGACTCTTCTCGCCGTCGGCTTCAAAGGCCAAGAAGACGGCGCGCCGTTCATTACCTTGAACACCAACTCGACGTTGTGCGGAGTTTGCATCTATTACCCCGAACAGAAAACCGACGACGTACCAGTTCCCTACCCGTATGCCGTGGCCATGCGCGGCAAGAACCCGGCGATCCTCGATGTCGAACTTCTGAATCCTTATAAAGGCATCGACGCCACCCAGAACGAGAGGCATCTCATACGCAATATCAGCGGGCAGCCGCTGAGACTCGGAGTGATGGTCGATGCGATCTACGACATTGGCCGAATCGAGAATGTCCACTTCAACCCCTGGTTCTCGATGCAGCCTAAGCTGTTCCAATGGCAAATGGAGAACGGCGAAGCATTCGTCTTCGGGCGGACCGACTGGCAGTATGTCTTGAACACGTTTGTCTTCGGCTATAAGGTCGGGTATCGGTTCATCAAATCGAAGAACGGCGTCTGCAACGGCAACTTCCTTGGCATAGGGGCCGACGATTGTTACACCGCAATGGTCGTCGAGGATTGCGCGCCGATGGGGTTGCTGATCACCAACGGCGAGTTTGTGAGTTTCCACGGTCCGGATCCGACAATGGTCGAGGTCAAGGAAACCAACACTGGGGCGGTCCGCTTCTCGAATTGCGCTTTCTGGGGGCCGTGCGAGCAAATCGCCAAGCTAGACGGCGGCACGGTTGGTTTTGACGGTTGCACTTTCGTTCAATGGGACCGCAACAACAAGGGTAAGCATGCCATTCAAGCTTCGAAAGGCTCATTGGTTGTGCAAGGATGCGATTTCCAGGAAGCGAAGCCGCAGGTTGCCATAGGTGTTGGAATCGGACGAGCCGTTGTCGCTGGAAACCTGATTCGCGGGGCCCTGAAGATCGATGGGCCTCAGAAGAAGTCGATCCAAATCGAGAATAACGCTTCAGACGAACTTTAATGTGCAAACGGCGGATCTATTGCAGATCCGCCGTGAATATCCGTTGCAGGGTTTGGACTTATTTGCGTCGTCGTCGAGACACGAGACCGAGGGCGCCAATTCCGAGGGCAATCATTGTTGCAGGCTCGGGAACAGGCTGTCCTACTCCGCCGAGCTTCGCCACATCATTAGCCGACAGGACTTCGTCATAGAAAGCTAAGGAACTGATATAGCCAGAACCGTTGTCGCCATCCTCGTCCATGAAGATCCAGCAGTAGTCATAAGCGTCTGGGTCATCCCATGTGTAGAGAGCCCATCTGCCGTCGACGCCCGCGCTTAGTGCTACGGTATTGGCCAGGTTTCCGTCAACGTAGAGGTTGAGGGTGCTGCTAGTCAAATCCCAAGTTGAGACGATGCGATGCCACTCGTTCAGAGCGAACGGAGGAGTGCTATTCCCATAGTCGCCGATAGTGCCAAGACCGTTTCCATCTCGCCAAAACAGATCGCCGTCGTTGCTGTTGGTCTCATTCGTTTGCAAGATCGACGCATATGTTCCGGTTGTAGCAGTTAGCTTAACATCCATCAAGATCGAGAACAGGTTGCCATAATCGCCGCCGCCGTTCTTACCGATTCCGTGGAATGCCTTGAAGCCTTCGGTCTTGCCGAACGCGGCGACTTGCTTTGTTGCCGATCCGACGGTATCAGACACATAGGTCGGCGTGCCGTTGGCGACAGGATTCGTTCCGCCTTTATAGAACTCAAGCGCTGCGGCGTGTCCACTGTTGTAAGTGGGGTTCAAAGAACCATTAAAATCATACAAGCTGGTTAGGCCGGCAAAACTGGAAGTGCATAGAGCACCTACACCCAGAGAAACTAGAACCTTTCCCTTCATTGGTTACCTCCATCAATAGCTCTGTACAAAATGTACAGGTGCGATCACCCCTTATTGTACAACGAATAACCTGATACATGGATAAGGTTTTCGCGTAAACCTAGTATTGTTGCTAGGATGTGAAGTGTCAGAAACAGCCTGAATCGAGCTTAATCACAAGAAAAACCTGCAAAATTACCCGCAAAGATTAAGCGCATTTAGGCGCAGTTTCCGCGTCTTCCGACCTAGTGGCTACATAAACCACAATGATGCTCCAAGCCGCTTCTGCAAAAATCGCGAAGACGAACTGCAGGTTCAATGGCATCGCATAGACGCAGACCAGAACCGGAATCCAAAACGCCCAGCACGGAAGCATAACCGGCAGCACGCTGTCCCGATATGTCGTAACGCCAAAACCTCTGAAGAACTCCGACAGTTTCCAGCCTTTCTGGGGCCATTGCAGAGACGCCACTTCGAACGGAATGCAAAACAGCGGAGCAAAGACGAACATATCGAATGCAGTCTTGCAGATGAGAGTTGCCGCATCGATGCCGTTGCCGAATAGCGCTGCTTGGCCTTTATAGAACAGGTCGACGAAGATTCCAACAAGCCCAAACACGAGCGATGTCCAGGCGACTTTTTGCCATCGACTCCAGCCTTGGCCTTCGACCGTTCCCGTGGCCATGCGCGCGATTTCTGGCACGATGCCGCCGGCAATAGCTCCTGCCATAAAAGCGAACACCAAGCCTCCTGCGACTTTCCAGTCTTGCAACATCTCAGCGCCTCTGGCGAATGACTGGCTTTTGTAGTACGCAATGACACAAAGAAGCGCGACCCCTTGAATGAGCAGAAAAGGTTTCCAATGGCTGGAAACCGCCTGAATGCCCGGCCTGACAGCGTCTCGAATCGTCCAGTTGCGTGGTGTTGCCGCTTCCTCTAGCACAGCTTTCAGTATGGCACTCAAACCAATTCGGAAGGTTTTTGTTTCAACCGTTGCCTCAGGTTCAACGATAGGATAAACTGCGCGCCATGAACGAAAAGAAAAAGACGATTAATGCAGCCGTCATCGGTTATGGCGGCGCGTTCAACATGGGCAAATCACACGCGGAGTGGATGAAAGCGGCGGGCATCGACACGATTGCAGCTTGCGATCTTGATCCGGTTAGAATGGAAGCCGCTGCTAAAGAGCTTCCAGGAATTGCCACATATACCGACTACAAAGAGCTCCTGAAGAACAAGGACGTCGATCTTTGCATTAACATTCTTCCGCACAACCTGCATGGCAACGTCTGCGTCGACTGCTCGAACGCCGGCAAGCATGTCGTGGTTGAAAAGCCGATGTGCATCACGGTTGCTGAAGCCGACGCGATGATCGCGGCTGCCAAGAAGAACGGCAAGATGCTCAGCGTTTTCCATAACCGAAGATGGGACTCTGACTTCTTGACAATTAAGAAAACGATTGACGAAGGCATGATCGGCGAGGTGTTCCACATCGAGGCCAGCATCGGCGGTTATGGCCATCCTGGCACATGGTGGAGATCGTTCAAGAACATCAGCGGCGGCGCGCTATACGACTGGGGCGCACATTTCCTCGACTGGATTCTGAACCTGGTGCCTTCGGAAGTAACCGGCGTGACCGGCTTCTTCAAGACCGGGTTCTGGGCTGACGTGACCAACGAAGACCACACGCAAGCCATCATCCGATTTGCGAACGGCTGCATGGCCGACCTGCAAGTTTCGTCGCTGAACAGCGCGCCTAAACCCAAGTGGCGCATCCTCGGCACCAAGGGCAGCATCGTCGGCGATTGGGGCGACTCCATCACCGTGAATGTGGAGCACAACGGCTTCATGGCGACGATCAAACGCAACAACGAGCCGGGCGACTGGGCGATGTACTACAAGAACGTCTATGAGCATTTGGCGAACGGCGGCGAACTAGCCGTCAAGCCCGAGGAATCTCGTCGGACGATCGCAATCATCGAGGCTGCCGAAAAGTCGTCGAAATCTGGCAATACAGAAACTCCCGCTTATCGTTAGTTCATTGTTGATAGACCGCAGCCCCGTTGCTGGAATATAATGGCATCGGGGCTTTCAACTATATGACCTACAGCAAGTTCGTTGAGCTAGTCGGCTATCTCTGGCCATATTTTGTCCCGAACATCTTGTTGATTGCGGCGGGGGCTATGACTGCATTGCTCTTACGTTCAAAGAACCGAGCGACGTCGAACCTTCTTCTAATCGGTTGCTTGTTCAGCATAGGCCAAGTGATCTTCAGCTTGCTTGTATACGGCTATGGAGCGACTTTAACGAGTGCTTTGTCTAACTCACCGGTGCTAGCAAGCATGGCGCATTCATTCTTAGGGAATATTGCCTGCATCCTGTGGCTATGCGCAATCTTCGCAGGTCGATCGAGTTCAGAGAGAGGTAAATGAGTTGAGAACTCCATCGAGCATTTTTGAAGAGTTTGCTAACGGATTGGGACACACCATTCCCTACTTGATCCTATGCGCATGCGGCTTGACGTTCTCGCTCATGTGCCTTCGAGAGAGCAACAAAGCGCGAAAGCTTGCCGTCTTGGGCTGTATCTTAGGACTCATCGCTCCTTTTTCCGCGGAAATCGTCCAATGGGGCTTTGTCACTCCCAGCCACGAATTTTGGTTTTACAACCATCAGCAGGCAAAAATCCTAATGTGGAATCTGGTTATGAACGCTTTGCATGTTGGGGCGGCAGTTTGCTGGTTCCTAGCGGCATTAGCTGACAGGTCTAGCCGCGCCAGCAAGCCGTCGTAGCTTCGGATTAAACACCCAACGGCAATTAGGTTTTGTCATCTGGCACAGCCATAGAAGTCTTTTTTAATTTAGATTGGAATCCCTTCTCCAAGGCATAATGTCGTCAGGAACTAATATGGACTTTTGGTTTAGCAACTTCAGCAGTTTCCTGTCGATGAACCTCGTATCATATTTACCGGTTCTAGCAATCAATGGATTTGCCATATTCTATGCAACGATCCAGTATAGCAAGTGCCGAAAAGCCGCGCAGTTGATCTACTTGGGCTTTTTGTTCGACTTATCCCAGATATTCCTTAGTTGGGCAACAATGCAACTCGCCACGAGAAACACACCAATCCGCCCCCTAAGTCAATACATATTTTATTTTCAAGCTATTCCCAGTTGGGTCGCCTATGGACTTTGGATCGCGGCGGCCTTAGCGGGTCGTTCTCAAGTTAGCCACTACACATACAACGCCAGCCCGGACAATTTGAATCAGGATTCCCAATAAGCATGAACAACATTGGCTCTCCTTCGCGCTTGTCGATGATTATGCAAGGTCTGGCTCATAGCCTTCCGATGATGTTTCCACCAATAATCTTGTGTGCAATCGGTTTTACATTTGCTTTGATGGTGCAGCAGCAATGTCCGAAAGCAGCAAGATTAACCAAGATTGGTTGCCTATTCCTCGGCCTTTCACCTGTGATATCTAAAGTGTTGATGTCTTATCAGGTCATCTTTTCCTACGAAGGTTCGGCGGGGTTCGTCTATTCGCTCATTCACGGAGTTCCGAGTTTTATTGGCATCGTTTGCCTCGTCATAGCAGCCTTTACCGAAAGGCCTTCTGGCAGAGATAAAAAGCCGCCATCTATCCGCTAATCCTGCGCAGCTCCCGGCGAATATACGGTTCTTTGGCGCAAAGAGTGTTACGGTCAATCTTTTGAATCGTCAAAAGAAATATCTGGTTCCTTACCAGAGCGGAACAAGAGCCGTTCTGGCATTCAACTGAAGGATGTGCCAATGATGTTACGAATCACAGTTACAATTGTCGCGGCCGCTCTCGCCGCCTTTTCACAAGTTAGCGCTAGCGAAGCAACGACCAAGGCTTCCCAAGACTTGGCTTCGAGGCTCAAAATAGGCGTGAAAGAGATCTCGGTGATATCTGAAAAGCCGACGACTTGGTTTGACGGATCGCTTGGTTTACGAAAGCCCGACCGTGTCTACACCAAGGCGATCGAAGAAGGCTCGGTCATCGTTCTAAAAGCCCAGAATACGAAGTTCCTATATACTTCGAGCAAAACGGCGGTTGTGTTCGGCGGCCCCGTCGATCTGTGGAAAAACTCCCTTCTCTATATTGCGAAGCATGACAACGAGCCTAACCTGAACGGCGACCTGATGTCATGTTCACCGCTTGGCACGAATCCTCGTCAAGTGCTCGAGAGCGTATCGTCATATCAGATCCTGGCGAACAAGGATATATTGACTTTGCGACGAACGTCCCGTTCCAGCTTCGAGCTGCTTCTTCTTAAGTCAGGTCAGACAAAGCCGATTGCAGTTGACGGAGGATTCGCCTATGGAGCGTTCGGGAGCGATGGTAAGAACTGGGCAGCGCAAAAGCGCGAACGGATTGCCAACGAGTGGAATATTGTCTATGGCCAGGTCGGTTCGAAGAGCCCGAAGTTTGCGCCAATCCTCGCAGAAGGCGCGCCAAGCCGTTTCGTTTGGACAGGCTCACGGATCCTTGCACAAACAGACAAAGGCTGGTTCTCGCTCGATACACCGGCACCAAATGCCAGATGGGAGAAATCAGACGGTCCGATTGACCTCAACGAAGGGCCGATTCTGCTGAATAAAAGCGAGACGCTTGTCGTCGAAGCCGACGGCAAAGATGCTGTAGTGGCAACAGAATGGTTCACGGGCACAAGGAAAGAAATCGCGCGAATTTCCAACCTCAAACTTAAGTCGTTCGAATATGTACTAGGCCGTTATGTGATGGTATCTGGAGTACGCAACGATCAACTCGTAGTTTTCGTTGTTGACTTATCGACCAAAGCCGTTTTCGAGTCTCTGGCAGGCGACTATCGAGAAGCGCATGCCTACGAAGTGCCGACCTTAAAGCCTATCGGGTTCAAAGACGCCATCAAGTAACGTTGGTTCTGGATGTTTCAGTGCAGCCGCCTTCAGCAGCGGCTGCCAGTCATTTTCGCAGTCGTCTTTTTTGCGCTCAAACCAATGGACAAGCAAGCCCTTCCTTCCCTTTTCCCGACAAAAATAGGCTCAAATCCAGTAGAATCGAAGGAGAGACATGGGCGAGTATAAGCTTCTTTTCGAACACTCGGGCAAACCCGAATATCTGACCCTTGAAGGCTATCAAAAGACCGGCGGATATGAAGGTCTAAAGAAAGCCCTGGCTGGAACCCGGGACGACGTGGTTGCGCAAGTCAAGGCTTCGGGGCTAAGAGGACGCGGCGGCGCCGGCTTCCCTGCTTGGATCAAGTGGAACGGCCTGCCCAAAGAAAAAACGAAGAAGCACTACGTCGTGTGCAACGCCGACGAAGGCGAGCCTGGAACCTTTAAGGACAAGCAGATTCTGGAAACAACTCCTTTCTTGCTTGTTGAAGGCATGACGATCGCCGGATTCGCGACCCAGGGCGATGTCGGCTATGTCTATATCCGCGGCGAGTTCGTCGATGCCGCCAAAGCCTTGCGAAAAGCATTGGACCAAGCCTATGCAGCCGGCTTGCTTGGCAAGAACATCTTGGGCTCCGGTTTCGATTTCGACATCCACATCCACATGGGGGCAGGATCTTATGAATGCGGCGAGGAGTCGGCCTTGGTCAGCTCCATCATGGGCGAGCGCGGAATGCCCCGCCTTAAGTTCCCTCATGCGCCTTTGCCAACGATCAGTCTGCTTTTCGACAGTCCGACGCTGATTAACAACGTCGAGACCTATAGCTGTGCTCCGTTCATCATGCGCAACGGCGGCGAATGGTACGCCTCGATCGGCGCAAGCACCAAGAACTCGCGCGGCACCAAGATCTTCTCGGTCAGCGGCCATGTGAACAAGCCTGGCAACTACGAAGTCGAGTTCGGCACACCTTTGCGCGAGCTACTTGAGATGGCAGGCGGCGTCATAGGCGGCAAGTTGAAGGCTTGCGTTCCTGGCGGCAGCTCTGTTCCCATCATCACCGCCGAATCCGTTGACAAGGCCATTATCGGCTACGAAGAGATGGGCGAAGTCGGCTCGATGGTCGGCTCTGGCGCATCGATGTTTCTGAACGAGCACACGTGCATCGTGAACTTCATCTGGCGCACGGCGATGTTCTATGCCAACGAAAGCTGCGGCAAATGCACGCCTTGCCGAGAAGGCACGCGATGGCTGTTCCAGATTATGGACCGTATTGTGAAGGGCAAAGGCCAAGAAGGCGATGTGGACCTTCTGCTCGATGTTTGCTCCCAGATCGACGGCCGATCGTTCTGCGGCCTTGGAGATGCGGCGGCTTGGCCGGTGGCAGGCGCGATCAAGGTCTTCCGCGAGGAGTTTGAGTATTACATCAAGAACGGCAAGAGCATGGTCGAGAGCAAAGAATCGCTCGCCATGGTGCCGTAGCGTAAGGTCACACTGGAATTCCGTGTTTCCGTCCCGTGCTAGCTAAAGGACGTTATCGACCACCTTAGCAACTGCAATGGACACGAGTCTTGTGTTCGCTTAGGTGGTTGACGCAAACGATCTATTTGCAGTAAAAAACATACTGCACCCAAGAATCGAGTCTTGAGTGCAGTATGCTAAGTGCTCTTCTATTCGGCTGTGGGAGGAGCCCCTGATGAAGGTCCAGGAACTCCTGGACCGCCTCCAGCTCCCATCGGCTGACGTGGTCCGTTAGCTTTGTTTTCAGGCAGATCTGAAACCCCTGATTTCGGTCCGCCTTTACCGAAGATAAACCATATCACACCTGCTAAGACGATTACCGCAATAGCGGCGATCAATAGTTTGTTTTGTCTGTCATCCATAGGTGTATTATGCCCTTACTGCTTGCTTACCCATTCTGGATTCATGCAGTACATGCCTCGCCAGCCACCTCTCGGTATGCCGATACCTTTTCCCATATCGCCGAAATCCGACGTTGTGTTGAAAGGAATAGAGATGGAGTGACCATCGATCGCTCCTACATTTACGCGCGCACTGAACACGTTAGATTGAACAGCATGGTTTTGTCCGAATCTACTGAGGAAGTAGAAACAATCGTAGTTAACCTCAACCTGTCGGTTGACACTCTCCGCGAACATAATCTGGCTTGACGGGCTTGATATTAACGATATCTTGCCCGAAACGCCCCACCAAGCAGGACCAGATACAGCTTCCATTATCATGTAGCTAGCAGGAGCATATCGACCTGGGACGACTTGATCATAGTAAGGTTCTAGCGGCATCGGCCATTGGCCAGAATAGCTTGGGCACTTGCCGATCTGCTGGTTCTTAAAATAAGGTTGCGTCCAATCCCACCAGGAGCGATAGTCGGCAACGTTGGTTGTCCAGTCCCCCCAGCCATAGGTATTCGCAGACTCTCCGCAGTTATTGGACGTGCGGTGCATAATTTGGTTGTCGTTGTCCGTTGCATACATAAGCAAACCGAGGCCGATCTGCTTGGTGTTAGATAGGCACGAAGTTATCTTGGCCGACTCCTTAGCACGCGCAAACACAGGGAAAAGGATCGCCGCAAGTATAGCGATGATCGCAATAACGACTAAAAGCTCAATGAGCGTAAATGCCCTTTTATTCATGAATATCTCCACTTAGGTGCGGCACTACTCCGCAGACGGTACCTCTTGGCCTTTTGGCGGTTCCGGTAACTTACTAGTTTTGCTGCAACCCGCAACCAACAAGACTGATAGTATCAAGAGAATCGACATTAGTCTTCGCATGTTACTAGTTTTGCCTCATTGGTGAGAAGAAGGCACTATAAGTGCATCCAGCAGGACCATCAACCGGATCTAGGTTGAAAAAGGACTCGGTAGATTCGCCGACCTCAGCTGACCGCTCCAGAGTTCCAGGCCACCTGCCAGGATCGGAAGTTAGCTTGCGGAACGGCGAGTTCTGAGCGCCGCCAACGGCTCGGTAATATTTCGCGCTACTGTCCACACGAGATGCAACAAAACCTTCTCCGTGAACAAAGAACGAACGATGCCATTGCCCCCAGTTTCCCATCCAACCTTTCGTGCAACTTGCGCCAGAACGCTGGAACTTGACAATCGGATCTGTAAATGAAGCGGCTGGAGTTCCTGTAATAGGCACAGCCAAAGGATTGACGGCAAACGTACCGTTCGTGTAGTTGACGATTCCAAGCCCTTGCCATGTTAGGGGCACTGACGATGGCGAAGCGATCTCTGTTCCGCTAAAAGCATTGAGATATCCGTTAATCGTTAGATTAGTGCGAAGACCTACTGCAGGATGTCCGGCAGTTGCATTCCACACAGGGAACTCATGTTTCGGGTTCTGATTAGCAAAAATTTCCTTGTTCTTAACATAAGGCATTAGCTTTGCCAGCCAACCGTTCTCATGAGCATTTTCGTTTGCGCTCGTTGGATTAGGATTCGGGAATAACCCCCAGCCGAACATGCCGTTAGCGAATCGTCCGTTGAACGGATTTGTTAAAGGCATCACATCGTCGTTATCCGCCATATACATATTAACGGCAGTACCGGTTTGCTTTACTGCGCTCAAGTTCTGAGCTTTATAGGCAGATTCGCGCGCCTGGGCGAATACAGGGAATAAGATTGCCGCCAGAATGGCGATTATGGCAATCACAACTAGCAGTTCAATCAACGTGAATGCATTGGTTTTCTTTTGCATATTCATAACCTCTCGGATCTTTTATGGTTCGGCTGTCGTACCCTTTGCTCCACGTCTGGCTTGAGCAATTCCAGCTTCTCCACAGCGAGAAATGAACCTATACCGCTCGCTTGAGCCATCATAACTTGATTTGCATTTTTCGTCAAGGCCAGTTATGATGCCAACTTCTTAGCATTCTCAAATAGACTCAATAGATAGGCGCCTCCCTCGCAAGCGCATTAATATTGCAGCCAGGCTTGTTCTCAACCGTCATGCACCATATTGCCTGGCTACCAGGAACTGACTCTTTATGCGGCACCTATTGGCCCATACCTTTACCTTTCGCCTTGACATCCAAAAACACTTCCTCTATACTTGCCTTGATTTAATGTGGAGGACACGATGAAATCAACCTCGCGAGCGTTTACGCTTATTGAACTGCTTGTCGTCATCGCAATCATTGCGATTCTCGCTGCGATTCTGTTCCCTGTGTTCGCCCAAGCCAAAGAGACGGCCAAAAAGGCACGATCTCTTTCGCAACAGAAACAACTGGGACTCGGCATCATCATGTATGCAGGAGACAGTGATGACATATTGCCGCCTGCTTATACAAACGACCCTGGACTAACGTGGCACTTCTTGACATACCCCTACCTCAAGAGCTATCAGCTCCTAATCGCCGCCATCGATGCCCCCAATCCATCCTCATTGAACCTGAACAACGGCTGGGACTATATTTGGGCCTATGGCGTTATGCCTCGAGCCGATATCTACCAAAACAATCCTGGAGTCATAGACTATACCGCCACTAGCGGGTACTTCTTTGCTCCGGATCCTGCACTGCCTATCGCCCAAGCACTCAACATGGGAGGAGTCCGTCACGAAGGCATTTTCGGCTTGACTCATATTCCTGGCGGCGGCGCTTGGGGCAACTACCAGGCGACGATTGACTCAACAGCTGCCATCGTTCCAAGCCTATCGATGACGGCAGTCAAGGATCCATCCGGAACAGGCATGATTTTTGACGCCACAGACCCGTTCGGCATCTATATCAACTGGGGAGCTAAAGGTCAAAAAGGTCTTGGACTTTGTGGTTCGTATTGGTATAGTCCCGGCGACAATCCCATTGGCGGACTTACGCCGCGTTGGGGCGGTCCGAAGCACTGCAAAGGATGGCGAAATCCCGGAAGCCTGGGTATCTCGGCAGAGAATGCGGCTAAGTTGCGCCAGGGGAATACCAACATAGTCTTCACAGACGGAAGCGCAAAATCCTATCCGATCATGCAGGCGTATAAGACGGAGCCATGTCCAAATGATCCTGCGGCCCGTTGCATGGTCCACTTCCCGCTTGATTAACATTGGAGGTTGATTTGAAGAAAACGATCTGGACTTCTGCATTTCCCTGTTGCCTATTGGCTATTAGCTTGACGCTGGGATGCGGCGGAAGCGAAAAGAAGGCGACAGAAAAGGACAAAGAGACGATCGAAAGGATCATGAAGACCGGAATAACGAACGGTCCTGGTCCTGGAGCAAACCAACCCAATCAAGGCAATGCGCCTGCACCGAAGGACAATCCAAACACAAGCGGGCTGCGTGTGCCAAAGCCTGACGAGGGCGGCCCTCCATAGAGCCATCCAACTGGGATAAGCAGAAACGCAAGGGACCGGCTATGGCCCCTTGCGTTTTTCATTTCAACAGACCGATGCCTTGATCAACGCACCGTCATCGAGATGCCTCTTACGTTAATCGGCTTCCAAGCTCCTGCGTTGGCAGGCTTGAGGCTAACCTTGTACTCGCCTTCAGGAACGCTGACCGTGCCGATGGGGACGTTCGCGAAGTCTTCCCAGCTGCCGGTTCTTGGTGCTTTGAAGACGAGTTGGCATATCGGAGCTTTCCCCTTTGCCGCGACCTCAAGCACCAATTCCGGTTGTTCAGACGGGCAGGCTGCTTCGCAACTCAACTCGAGCTTCAACTCAGCATCAAGATGAATCTTCCAGGAAACCAAGTCGGACGGACTGTCCCAGAAACCCAGATTTTGCTGGCCATTGCGGGTTTCTACCTGTATTGACCCTGTTGTCGACGCTTGGCTGGCTGTGAGAACCGTTCCGCCATAACGAGCAATTAAAATCGGCGGCTCTTCCTGAGTCTCGACAAGGTCGGGCCTGAAAGCGCTGGCATTGGTGCAAACGATCTTAAAAGCAACTCCTAACTTGGCGGTGATCTTCGCAGGCAAATTGACGGCAAGACCCTTGTCGTCGTGCTTGAACGTTAGCGGCTGGTCGCTTCCGAGCAACGAAACCGCCTTCACCTTTGCCTTGACCTCAGGCAGAAGGGCAAGGCACTTCATATTAACCGTCTTGCTGCTGGGAACGCCGAGCGTCGTTGCATAAATCGTCGACTTCCCTTTCATGGTGTATCGGATGTCCTTCGCCGAAAATGGGAAATCTTCTCTGAAGTGGCCTCCTGCAACCTTCGTCGGCCCTTCGCCGAAGGTCAGCCATGGACGCGTTCCATAGATCGCTTCGCCGTTCGTCTTCAACCAATCGCCTACATCCTTGAGCAAAGCATACACCTCCGGATCGAGGCTGCCGTCGGGTCTTTGAACTACATTGAGGAGCAGATTGCCGTTCTTGCTGACAATATCGACCAGCGTATGGATGACCCAATCGGGCTTACGGTAACCCCAGTTGACGTTATAAAACCAGTCGCCGATAGAAGTGTCTGTCTGCCAAGGGGTCTTCAGCGTTGTTGCCGATCCGCCACGCTCCCGATCAAGGATGTAAGCGCCTTCGACATAGTCGCCGGAACCGATATCCTTGGCGTTGTAGACCGCTTGTTTGTTGGAGTTATAGAGGTCGGCGATGATTTGTCTTCCATATTGGCCAAACGGCACGCCGCCATCAGAATAGAGGAGATCCGGCTTATAGTTCGTCACCAAGTCGTTGATCCGGGCATACCATTCCTTGTGCCACTTCGGATTGTTGGAATACCACTCGGTGTCTCCCTTTTCTGCCTTGGGGTGATAGAGTTCAGCGTATTTGGTATCGATGCCGTCATACGGTTTGCCTGCATTAGGGCCTTCCTTGTCAGCGCCTTTGTTTGTTTGCCACCAAGTGAAACTCGCGCCTAAGTGCTCTGATACGCCGAACTTCAAGCCGTACTTCTTGGCCGCCTTTTGCCATTCGCCGACAACGTCCCGTTTCGGACCGATCTTTGTGGCATTCCAGCCGTGGTACTTAGAGTTCCACAGGTCGAAGTTGTCGTGATGGACGCCCATGCTGACGAAATACTTCGCCCCAGACTCTTTATAGAGCTTCATCAAGGAATCCGGATCCCACTTCTCTGCTTTCCATTGCTCGATGATTTCGCGAAAACCGTGTTCCGATGGATGGCCGTACATCTCCAAGTGGTGCTTATATTGGCCATTGCCCTCGATATACATATTGCGGGCATACCAATCGCCGAACATCGGTACGGCTTGAGGCCCCCAGTGCGCCCAAATGCCGAATTTGGCGTCGCGAAACCACTTGGGCGTCGGCCGGCTCGATAGGGACTGCCAATTGGGTTCAAATTGAACAGCTGAGTTGACACTAAGAGCAAGTGCAATTGTCGACAACATCTTCATAATCTACCTCTTCGATAGCCATGATCCGATACAATCAAATCGACTCGACGACCGGTGACCGCAGATATGCTCAGCTTAGCTCTTACATTCTGTTTGCTATCGAATACACCTGTGTTTCAGGAAACTCCATCTATGCCGAACTTAGACGAATCCGCACCTCTTGTCTCGGTTGTACCAAGGCCAGCAACTTGCGAACGCCGACCGGGTTTCCTGAGTTTGAGGCCCAAAACCCTTGTATTTGATCCAGCAGGCTCGATGATCTATGGCATCTCTATTGAGTACCTTCGCAACGAGGGCATCGACATAGGATTCTCAGAAAAGCGCAGCGACATCAATATGACGGTGGATGCCAATCAACCTCCTGAGGGCTACGAGCTAATCGTCGGAGACTCCATCGACATTAAAGCCGCAGACTCGACGGGTGCTTTTCGTGCTGTTACGACGATTATTCAACTTATTGACCGCTCAAATAAAGGCAAAATCAGAATCCCTCATTTGCGCATCGTCGATCGTCCAAGGTTTACATGGCGCGGTCTCATGCTCGATTCCTCAAGGCATTTCCAAACTGTTGATGAGATCAAGAAGATCCTTGACGAAATGGCCCGGTTGAAGCTAAACGTGCTACATTGGCATCTTACAGACGACCATGGATGGCGCCTGGAGATTAAGAAGTATCCCAAACTCACCTCACTTGGAGCCTGGCGCGAGCAGCCGCCAATTGGCCGCTACGGCGGTTTTTATACGCAATCGCAAGTTAAGGATCTTGTCTTCTATGCCTTAGAGAGGGAAATCACTATAGTGCCAGAGATAGAAATTCCTGGCCACTCGTTGGCTGCCGTTGCGGCTTATCCGGACCTTATCGGTTGCGATCCAAAGCTCGAAGGCAAAGTGGCGTGGTTTTACGACTTTCCCTGCCGCGCTCAGAGCTTTCCTCCGGTGCCTGGAGCGGGGTCGATGTGCGCAGGCAAAGACAGCACCTATAGATTCATAGAAGACGTATTGACCGAAGTGCTCGATTTGTTCCCTTCACGATACATACACATCGGCGGAGACGAAGTCGATTCGAAGTGGTGGCAGAGCTGCCCTGACTGCCAAGCGCTCTATAAGAAGGAAGGATGTAAGACCTGGAGCCAAGTAGAAAGTTACATGCTCCGGCGAGTCGAGAAGTTTCTTGGAACGAAGTCTTTAGGATTAATCGGCTGGGACGAGATCCTAGAAGGCGGGCTCTCTCCGAATGCATCAGTTATGAGTTGGCGCGGCACAGAAGGAGGTATCAAGGCGGCAAAAGCCGGCCACAAGGCAGTCATGACTCCTCAGAAGCCACTCTATCTTGACCATGGACAGTCGAACAGCGGCCTTGAACCCGCGCATTGGCCCGGCACCGAGACTCTCAAGGAGATCTATGAATATGAGCCTGTACCTGCGGTTCTGACATCTGAAGAGGCCGATTGGATTCTCGGATTACAGGGAAACCTATGGACCTGCTTTACCCACACCGAGAGGCTTGTTCAGACTCAAGCGTTCCCGCGCCTGCTTGCCATCGCCGAAACCGGTTGGAGCCCAAAGGACCGTCCAGCATTTGCCGATTTCGAGAAACGGGCCAAAACTTATTGTGCAGGGCTTGAGAAACGCGGGATCGCCTATTGGCAGGAACCGGACTTAATAACACTAGGAACATGGAAGCCGTCTCCTGGACTTGCTGACGGAGCCGAATGGACATTTGCTATCAACAAAAAGGTTCCGGCGGGAAAATGGAAAGTCGTTTTTCAATATGAGAGCGGCGCAGATGCGCTAGATATTGAGAAGGTTGAGTTGCTTGTCGATGGTAAAGCAGTATCAACGGACATGCATGGCGGTCGAACAGGTTATCAGAACACGCTCAACACGTATGCTGTTAGCGTGCCCCAGAACAATAAAGGCATTACGATCAGAGCCAAAGTTAAGGTGAGTCCCTGGTCCGGCGGAGGAAAGGGAGACTCGTCTGGAACGATCACAATGGCTCAGGATATATCGCGCATTTTGCCTGAACCGCCTGTTCCTGTCAGCGAAACAACATCGCAGGTCACTCAAAACCGCGACTATGCCATCTACGACTGGCGAACACGGCATCAGCAAGTCCTCGAACGCAACAGGACGATCAAACCAGAAATCGTTATGATCGGCGATTCGATCACTCACTATTGGGCTGGTGAGCCGGCTGCGCCGATAGCGAGATCGCCGCGACAATGGTCGGCGGCGTTTGGCAACCGAACGGTAACAAACCTCGGCTTCGGTTGGGATCGGACTGAGAACATCCTGTGGCGGCTTTGTAACGGCGAGCTCAAAGGAATCGAGCCTAAAGTTGTCGTGATCCTTGCAGGCACAAACAACCTAGATTTGAACTCGGCAGAGGAAATTATTTCCGGCATTGATGCGATATGCCGGGAGATTCACAAGCAACTGCCCCAATCGAAGATTCTGTTGCTCGGAATCCTTCCCAGAGCGGACCAATACAAGCTGAAGACGAACCTTGACGAAGTCAACCATTTGATGCAGATACGGCTCCACGACAGGAACTATATTGACGTCTTCGATTGCGGAAATTCTCCGCGTCTGCCTGATGGCACAATCAACACGAACCTTTTTCTTGACGGTTTACATCCGAATGAGCAGGGATACGCTTTGCTTGCCAAAGCAATCCGGCCGCTCGTAGACGAAAGGCTGAAATAGAAAGAAGGCGCTCCCAAAAGAGACGCCTTCTCAACATATCCTTGAAAGGAAGACTTACTTAATCTCGACTTTTCCGCCGACCTCTTCGATCTGCTTCTTAATCTTCTCAGCGTCGTCCTTGGATGCGCCCTGCTTGACAGGCTGCGGAGCGCCGTCGACGAGGTCCTTGGCTTCCTTGAGGCCAAGGCCGGTGATCTCGCGGACCACGCGGATAACCTGCAGCTTCTGGTCGCCAGCGGCTGCGAGGATGACGTCGAACTCGGTCTTCTCTTCGACGGGAGCGGCGGCTTCAGCAGCGCCTGCCATCATCATGGGCATGCCCATCATGGGAGCGGCGGCGGTAACGCCGAACTTCTCTTCGAGGGCCGTCTTGAGCTCGGAAAGCTCGATAGCGGTCAAGCCGCTGATTTCTTCAACGATGGTTTCAATTTTGCTTGCCATTGTAATTTCTCAACTATTCTGCGGTCGGGGCTTCGGCCGCAGGGGCCTCGGCGGGTTCTGTTGCGGGAGCTGCCGGTAGCGGCGAGCCTTCGGCGACCTTGTCGGCCACCGCGCCGATAGTGCGGATCGGGTCGGCATAAATTGCCTCGATGACGCCTACCAGGTTGCTCAGCGGCGCAGCGATTGTGCCGATGACCTGAGCAATGAGGACATCCTTCGGAGGCAGCTTGGATAGGCTGACCACATCCTTATCGGTGAAGGCTTTGCCACCGAACATGCCGCCCTTAACTTTGAAATTCTTTTCGTGGGTTTTTGCGAAATCAACGAGCGCTTTGGCTGCGTCCCCCTCGCTGCCGTAGATGAACGTCACTGCCGTCGGGCCGTTGTGCAGCTCGTAGGGCAGATTGTTGACGTCGTCGCCGGCGGCTACGCGGAACAGAGTGTTCTTGATAACGTGGATTTCTGCGCCTTTGTCTCGAAGAGACTTGCGCAGAGCCTGAAACTCCTTAACTTTGAGGCCGCGATAGTCTGTGAAGACTACGCCCGTAGCTTTGGAATACCACTCTTTCGCTTGCTCGATGGTGCTCGCTTTTTGTGTTGTTGGCATATTAGGCACCTTATCAACTCTAAAAACAGTTTGGGACTCTCGCCGAGTTCAGCAAGAGTCCCAAACAAGCGCATTCTTATGCGCAGTCAAAACCGTTATTTGCTTCCTCGGCGGGCCGACCTTAAGGGTCACTTAGGGATTCAACCACCCACTGTCTCTGGAGATGTTCCGCTATTATGGCACAGATTGAGGCGAGTGCGCAAGAGGTGGTCAGGGTTTGAAGGGTAAAGGGTATTGGGTTTAGGGCGAAGGATATTGACCATGCCAGTGGCAAATCGTTTTCTGGTTGGAGCGCGAGCGTACTCACGAGCAATTCCCCATTCGCCATTTACTCATGTCCAACCAGTCCCACCTGGAATCTGGTTATACCCTTGACCCTAATCCCGATACCCGAAACTCAGCTCTTGTTCCGGATGTGGATCAAGTCGCCGTCGTCGATTATGTGGTCCTTGCCGACAAGATTCATCTTGCCGTCATGATACGCCTTATCGAGCGAACCCGCAACATCGTAATCAGCATAGCTGACGACTTCGGCGCGAATGAAGCCCTTGGCGATGTCGGTGTGAATCGTTCCTGCGGCTTTCAAGGCCGAAGAACCTCGGCGCAGAGGCCATGCTTTCGTTTCGTTCTCACCGGCGGTGAAGAAGGTGACCAAGCCCATCGCATCGTAGACGGCACGGATGACCTTCGCTGAAGCCGGTTCGGTTAAGCCAAGCGATTCCAGGAACTCCGCTTGGTCGGCAGGATCGAGCTGAGAGATTTCCTCTTCAACCTCGGCAGAAACGGCGAACGCGGCGGTTCCGGCGGCCTGGTAGCGTTTGATCGTTTCGGCAATCTTCGCAGGAGGCTCTGCAATCGAAGCTTCGCCGACGTTGAAGGCCACAACCACGGGCTTTGCGCTAAGGAACTGGTAGTTGCGAATAACCGTTTCCATGTCCTCGTCAAGCTCGAGGTCGCGAAGCGGCTTCCCTTCTTCAAGCGTTCCCTTGATCTTCTCGAAGACGACCTTATCGATGTAGTCTTGCGAGCCCGGCCCCTTTGCGGAGGGCGATTTCAACAGGCGCTCAAGACGGTTCTCAACAATCTGAAGGTCGGTCAGAACGAGTTCATCTTCAAGAAGCGACAAATCGCGAATCGGATCTATCGACGCATGGTAAGAAACCATATCGGACTCGAAGGCGCGGATGACCAGCAGAAGCAACTCCATCTTGCGCGCGCTGTCGAGGAACCGCTGCGAGAACATTTTGCCCGAAGCTGTCTGGGCGTCCTCTAGGTCATCATGCAAAACAACTGTCGCCGGAGTGATCTTCTTGGGCTTAACCTGAGCCACGATCCGGTCGAAACGCGGATCGGGAACCGGCACCGAGATGACCGTTCCTTTGGCCGATGGGCCGGCTGCCGCGCGATAAAGCGTGCTCTTGCCTGACGATGGAAAACCGATGAGTCCTACTTTCATTTCTTATTCTCGAAAAAGACGCGCACGGGATGCGAACCTAGCTGATAGGGCAACACCCAGAAGATATAGACGCTTGCCAATAGAAGAACGAGCAACGAAAGCGCCCAGTATGTTTCGCGTTTTTTCGCAACTTCCCTCTTATCGATCCTTTTGCGCACTTCGGGGGTCTGGCTGACAACAGCTTTCTGACGGCGCTCAAGGTAGTCGTCAATGAGAGCGTCTTCATCCTCGATAGGCTCAGTCCCCATTCCTAAGAGTATATCCGGTTGCCAGCCGCCTTCATCTGCGAAGTATTGGACAGCCAACCTTTTCCCTTACGCACGCATTGATCGATATCTGTAATGTGCATATAATGGGTCAAGTAATTGATTAGCATTTCCTTTTGACAGAGCATCGTTCCAATGTTAGGAGGTTGACCATGTCGGTTTTCGTCATTGCGATTGCGTGCCTTGGGCTCACGAGTCCGGACAGCGTTAGGGGTATCTGCCATGGCTCGTGGCATATTGAGCCGTTTTCTTCGCCTCAGTTTGTTAACAGATGGGGGCACGGCGATACAAACTCGGCGCACAACGAGATTGCCGTTGACAAGGAAGTCATACGAAACGGCAAGCCGACGATCAGGCTCATAACCAATGCCGGCTTCGACAACTGGGTCTACTTCCCAAATACGAAGGACTGGGACCTCGATCTGTCCGTCGTCAAATCCTTGAAATTCTACTTAAAATCGGTTAACAAACACGGCTGGGGCGGCGATCCATGGATCATCTTCCTTGATATGAGCGGAAGATCGGCTCGCTTCGACGGCACCAAGCGAAGGCTCTACGATGCGCTGACCGACTGGTCCTTAGTCGAAGTGCCCGTTGGCAACCGGTGTTTAGAGAACTCGCCTTCGCTAGGCTGGAAACCGACTATTGAAACAAGATTTGACTGGAAGCATGTGTCGTGCGTCCAGATCCACCAGGACACGGACGATTTCGGCTACACGATCTGGTACAGCGGATTCGAGTTTACGGGCGCTAAACCCATTAAGTGGTGGCTGTCATCTGTTAATAAGCCCGATCTCTCGGTTACTTACGCGGAACAGAGGCCGCTCTATCGGCGCTATTTTCCCAACTACGACAAAAAGTACCCGGTTTTGCTCGGTAAGGAAGTAAACGAGAAGCATTGGCCCGATGCTGGCGAGAAGGTGACCTATCGGGTGCACGTCAAGAACATGGGCTTTGCGGAATCGAAACCGACCGACTTCATCTGCAAGATAGACGGAAAAGTTGTGAAGAAGTCACGGATTCCAGCGCTTGTTTTGCGGCAAGACTACATCGTTGAGGTTCCGTGGAAATGGAAACAAGGCCCGATTGACTTCATAGCAAGCGTCGATAGCGACGGCAATATGGACGAGATTTCGGAGAAGAACAATCTTCTTTGGTTCAAGACAAACGCCTACACACTCGCTGCGATTTGCGAAAAGGCCATCATCAGCCCACTAAACCGTACCAACAACTGGTATGGCAGCTTCTCGTTCGAAGATTGGATGCGAGGCGCGACTGTCGATAAGCTGAACATGCTGGCAAGAAAGAGCAGGTATGATTTCGCCCCTAAAGGCGCTGAAATTAACGTCCGTCTCGAAAAGCTGATCATCGTCGACAAAATCCTTAACGACGGCGGAAAACAGGATAAGGAGTTTGGGCTGGACTACATCGACGGCACTTGGCACTATCCAATCAACGCCCTAGACGAGTGGATCGACTTAGCCAACAGCTTCGACTGGGCGTTGAACCACGAACTAACACACCAGCTTGGCATCATCGACAATTACCAATACGATCTTGGGGCCGATCGGAACAAGGTTAACGGTAAAGGATTTGGTCAGCCGAACGGCGGCATGATGGGCGGAGGCCACATAAACAAGCACACGTATCCTGCATATGCCGATGTCGATGTCGCGGGACTGAACTTCACTAAAGGGCTTCGGCGAGGCTATTACGGTGAATATATGTTCTGCATTCCGGAAAAGAACACTCTGGTTGTTTCGATTGGAGGCAAACCTTTAGCGAACGCCGAAATCAGGATCTATCAGAAAGACATGGACACGGGCAACATAGACGGTCCGCCGGTTTTCGAAGGCAAAACTGATGCTAACGGCCACTATCCTCTAGCCAATCGGCCGGTTCCGTACGAATACACGACGGCTACTGGTTGCTCGCTTCGTCCTAATCCTTTCGGTTACCCCGACGTGGTCGGTCGAAACGGCCTTTTCTTAATTCGAACTCAAATTGAAGGCAAATTCTTCTACGGGTTTATCGATATCGGACACTTTGTAGTGGAGTATGCCCGAGGACAAAAGGACGCCAACTACCCTTTAGAATTGATCGCCGAGTAGTGCCATAGGTCCAAGAAGACCCCTCTGGGGTACCCTAGGTCAGCCTATGCGCGGATCTTTGCCTGTTGTCGTTATTGTCGGACGCCCGAATGTCGGAAAGAGCACTCTCTTTAACCGGTTGATAAAGCGTCGCGTGGCAGTGGTCGAAGACACGCCCGGCATCACCCGAGACCGGCTCTATGCTGAGGCCGAGTGGATCGGCAGGAAGTTCGTTGTCGTCGATACAGGCGGCATCCTCTTCATGGATGACGATCCGCTGGTCGAGCAGATCCGTGTGCAAGCCGAAATCGCGTTGACGGAAGCCGATGTTGTGCTCTTTATGACCGATGCGTCGTGCGGATTCAGCCCGGCTGACCAGGACTTGGCAAACCGCCTTCGAGGCATCAAGAAGCCTGTGCTGGTCATCGCGAACAAGAGCGATAACACGAAACTAGACCAAACGGCGACAGAGTTTTATGAACTAGGCCTGGGCGAGGTTTATCCGGTATCAAGTCTTCACGGCCGCGGGGTTGCCGACATCCTCGACATCGTTGTGGGCATGCTTCCAGAAGCTACCGGTGAAGAAGAAGATGTTGAGGAGATTCGATTGGCGATTGTGGGCCGACCGAACGTGGGTAAGTCCTCCCTTCTGAATGCTTTCACAGGCGAGCAGAGGGCGATAGTATCGGACATCCCTGGCACAACGCGCGACGCGATCGACACGCTGATTGAATACAAAAAAGATAGATTTCGGCTGATCGACACGGCTGGATTGCGGCGCAAAGGCAAGATTCAAGGCACGGTTGAGTATTACATGGCCGACCGCGCCACAAAAGCAATTGAGCGCGCCGATTGCGCTCTGGTTGTTGTAAACGGCTCGGAAGGATTGACCGACGGCGACAAGCGCATCGCCAAGATTGCCCACGAAACCGGCCGTGCTTGCGTGTTCGCCATCAATAAATGGGATCTGAAGGAGCCGCCAAACGGCCATCCCAAGTCGCCGTCCTCACTGAAGAAGGACTTCATCAAGATCCTGCGCGACGAGTTCCCAGAGCTGAAATACGCGCAGATCTGCTTCACGAGCGCGAAAGAAAACGCCGGTCTCGAACCCGTTCTGGACACAACGCTTTCTTCCTTAGAAAGCTTTAACTTCCGAATTCCAACCGGCACGCTGAACAGGCTTATTGCTGATGCATGCTTCGCACGGCCATATACGACCAAGGGCAAAGCGCTGAAGGTTTACTACGCGACCCAGGTCATGACGCGGCCGCCGACCTTCGTGCTGTTCGTGAACGACCCTGAGATCATGCACTTCTCATACAAACGTTATCTGGAGAACTGCATACGGCGGCAATATCCGATGGAAGGCACGCCGATCAAGATCAACGTGAAATCGAGCCACAAGCCGAAAGAGAAGTAGGGGAAAAACGTAAGACGTCAGGCGTAAGACGTAGGGTCGCAAAGGTAAGTTCGGAACCACCTCCCCATCATGATGAGCTAAGCGCACTTGAAGAACATCGGGTTTGCCAGCAAGTTGCGTCGAAAGGATTCTTTGTTATGTTATCCTTCACCAACGCTCGTTATGTTAGTCGCAGATACAAGTGGCTCTTAGGCGAGCCAAACGTCATACGTCCTACGTCTTACGTCTTACGTCCCTTCGAGACTACTGACTACCCCTCAGCCTTCTTTTTAATCGCGTTGAGCATGTTGTCTAGGTTCTTCACGACAATCGCGTGGATGATCTTCTTGACCAGCGGACCGAGCGTCGGCACATTGTACTCATACTCGATGTGGCTTGTGAAGCGGGTTCCGCCGTTCTCCTCGGTAAAGGTCCACTTCCCTTCAAGCTTGTCGTAGTCGCCCTTAATTTGCTTGAAAACAGAATAATGCTCATCGTCGTGCCAGTGGTCCTCTTGGCGCCACCTAACTTTCAACATGAACTGCGGCACAAGTCCCACCCAATCCGTAACGATTCGTGGCCAGTTCTCTTCGACTATTTCGAGAGACTTCACATCGCTCATAAAGCTCGGGTAGGCGCGGTAATCTTTGGCGACGCTGTAAACCTCTTCGAGAGGTTTGTTAATCCAAACGGTTGTATCGACTGTAGGCATAGAGGCGATTATCAGTCTACCTCGGGTACAACCTGCGGAGAGGAGCCGTTAACATTTGATGCCTGAACCAACGATGCACGCCTTGATTTTGAACCGGCCCGGCTCTCTTTCTTATGAAACTGCGCCGATTCCAGAGCCCCAAGGCGGAGACATTTTGGTTCGCGTGAAGGCTGCAACGACTTGCGGCACTGACCTTAAAGCTTTCTTGCGCGGCCATCCCCAGATACCCATGCCAGGCGTTTTTGGCCACGAGTATTCCGGCGTCGTGGAAGCGGCCGGCCCAGAATCGCATTGGAAACCCGGAACGCCAGTGATGGGCGTGCATTCTGCTCCTTGCCAGCAGTGCTTCTGGTGCAAACACGATCAGGAGAACCTGTGCGAATCGATCATGTCTAGTAAGGTGCTGGGCAGCTTCGCCGACTACTTGCTCGTCCCAAGCCGCATCGCCGATCTAAATGTGTACGAAAAGCCCGATTCGCTGTCGTTTGAATGTGCCAGCCTTTTGGAGCCGCTGTCTTGCGTCGCTCAAGGGATCAAGGAGTTGCTCCGGTCTTCAGCATTGGACAAGGCTTCTCGCATTTTGGTGCTTGGACCTGGCGCAATCGGCCTAATGTTCGTCGCGGCTCTGAGGCATATGGGCTTCGAGAACCTGACGCTTGGCGGCCGAAGCAAGGAGCGGCTCGGAATAGGCTCACAGCTCGGGGCAAGAACTTTCACTTGGGATGACCTTGATGCGGAAACCGGCGACGGTTTCGACGCCGTTATTGAGTGCATCGGCATCGTTGCGATTTGGCAGAAGAGCATCGACTTTGTTCGGCGCGGCGGCACGCTCATGCTGTTCGGCGGCTGTCCATCGGGAACCGAAGTCTGCTTTGACACGAAACGTTTGCACTACGATCAGATCACACTCTTGAGCCCTTTCCACTTTGGAACTGAAGCCGTCAAAACAGCCCGAAAGTGGCTTCTCGACAAATCGATGGACTTATCTTCGCTGATCACCGGCGGCCGCGTGTTAACGGACGGCGCAATGGTCTTCGAAGACTTGAAGAACGGCGTCGGAATCAAGTACGTTTTCAACCCATGAAATTCGCGAGATACGAAAAAGGCGGCGAGGTTTGCATCGTCGACGGAGAAGCGCCTGCGTTGCCATCCGGCGGCCTTGTTATTCGTAGCGAGGCGTCAGGACTGTGTTCCGGCGAACTGATGGACTGGTACATGGAGTCCAAAGCGCCTCACGTCCTGGGCCATGAGGTCTCTGGCATTGTGATCGAAAGTGAAGATAGCCGCTTCCCTGTCGGATCGCGAGTCTCCCCTCACCACCACGCGCCATGTATGGAATGCGAAAACTGCAAATCTAAGAGATTCGTCTTTTGCGAAACTTGGAGAAAGACGAAGCTATTGCCTGGCGGCCTTAGCGAGGTAGTTGCCATCGCCAAAGAGAACCTTACCGACACCTATCTGACGAACGATCTTCGCCCCATCGATGCAGCGCTAATTGAGCCTTTGGGTTGCGTTGCGAAATCGATCCGGAGAGCAAGGCTAACCCAACATGACCGTGTCGCCGTCATCGGCCTTGGCACTATGGGGGTTATGCACATGCTCGCCCTGCGAGGCAACGCTATCGGTTTCGAACTCAAAGAAGAACGGCTCGAATGGGTAAGGAACTTAGGATACGAAGTTAGAACGCCTTCAACAGAAGCGAAGTTCAATGTCATTTTCGTTTGTCCAGGATCAGAGAAAGCCTTAAGGTTCGCGATTGACATCGCAGCTCCCGCTGCTCGGATTTTACTTTTTGCCCCTCAGCCGCCAAACCAACCCGTTTCGATCGAATACGACAAGCTCTACTTCCAAGATTACGAGTTCATCAACAGCTATTCGTGCGGTCCAGACGACACGCAGACTGCTTTTGCGTGGCTTGAGGAAGGCCGAATCAAGGCTGAAGAGGTCGTTAGCCACTTCATCTTCATTGACGAGCTTCCGGGAGCATACAGAGCCATGCAGAAAGGAGATATCCTTAAGGCCATGGTGGTATTCCCGTGATTTTTAGGTTTGATGGCTGGAACTGGTCGGATATTGCTGTCCACCAATATAAAGACAATCCGGGCTCATGGCAATCGGTCACGCGCCAAGTCTTCAACAAGGAGTCTGACTCTCAGTTCGAAGTCCGCTATTTCGAGGTTGCCGTCGGCGGCTACACAAGTTTCGAGCGCCACAACCACGAGCATATGGTGGTTGTCGTCAGGGGAAAAGGACGTGTCCGACTTGGAGATGAATGGTCGGAAATCGGCACCTTTGACGCCGTGCGCGTGCTTCCTCAAATGCCCCACCAATTTGCAGCTACGGGCGATGAGCCGCTTGGAATCATCTGCGTCGTCAATAAAGACCGGGACCGGCCCGAACTCCTGCGGAGCGAAACTAAACCTGAGACGTCAAACGAATAGACACATGCGAAATCGATTTCTTCCCCTTGTTACGCTGTTAATAGCAGCCGGATCGTTGGCTCAGAAGACGGCTCCTCCTCAGGCTGGCGACCCTGTATCGCTCAAAAATGACGCCGAGATAGGCAAGAAGTATTCTGAACAAGTTGACAAGCTCTACAAGACGAGTAAAAACGCCGAGTATCAGGAACGCCTGAACAGGATCGGGCAGGAGTTCGCCAAAATCGCAAACGACCACGCCGTGAAGGTTTTGTGGGGCGATAAAAAGCTCAACACGTTCGTCTACCACTTCAAGGTGCTGGAAGGCGACGACGTTAACGCCTTTTCCCTACCGGGCGGATACCTCTACTTTTTCGAAGGTTTGATGAAGTACGCCGAGAGCGACGACGAGCTTGCGGGCGTCATTGCGCACGAAATTGCCCATGCTGCTTTTCGCCACCTCTATACTCTTCAAAGAGAGCAGAGCAAACTCGACGTTATTCGTATCCCGGTCATTCTGATCGCCATCTTCTCTGGAGGTGCAGCAGGAGGTGACATCGCCAACCTCGCCGGACTGGTGGGAACAGCTCTAGGAAGCGGATGGAGCCAGAAGGCCGAAGAAGCCGCCGACTATGGCGGATACCAATACATGCTAAAGAGCAAGTACAACCCGGTCGGCATGCTCACGTTCATGGAGCGCCTCGCCTATAACGAGTTCATGAAACCTAGCATCGACTGGGGTATCTATCGAACCCACCCTCCAACGCGCGAGAGAGCTGAGGAAGTTATTCAAAGACTCACCGACGACGGAGTACCCATCAAAAGGAGTCTCGTCACTACGAGCTATCGCACGATCTTAAAGAACGGCAAAGAGGGGGCGATTGAGGCTTGGTTCAACGGCAAGTTGATCTACACATTTGCCGGTCCAGATGCCCAAATCCGTGCCGACAAGGCAGCTCAGAACATCAACGACTTCATGGACTCGATGCCCGATTTGTTCGACTTGACAAGCAGTTCATCAGGAGTCATCCGCGGACGAAGCAAGATACTGTGGAAAGTCTCCGATGATGACGTAAAGTTCGCAAAGGGGTCGATCTCGGACCTAACAGGCGATGCAATCAAAGCAACGAAGCAAGCTTTATTCAGCATGACCTACCGCACTTCTGACTTACGGTAAAGATCATCTTAGGACTTAACAGTTCGTCGGATTTGATAGGCTAATACGCGTTGAAAGAGTCCGTTTGGCAATTGCTGATACGCAGTGCCATACTTCGATCATGCGCGCCTTCAGGCATCGAGACTTCCGCCTGTTTTGGATTGGCGCATTCATCTCCTTTAGCGGCATGTGGGTGCAGAACATCGGTTCTGGCTGGCTAGTTTTCGAGTTAACCCACGACGAAGCAAAGCTTGCCTTCATCACTTTTTGTTCGGCGATTCCGGTCAGCATTTTCGGGCCTATTGCCGGCACTTTGGCCGATGCTTTTCACAAGAAACTCGTGCTGATCCTAGCCCAGATATGCTTTTCAGCCGGCGCACTCTTCTACCTGATCGCATCGCACTACGGCTTTATCCAGTATTGGCATTTTGTGATGGTGGCCTCGCTACTTGGTCTCGTCTCAACAATTGAGATGCCGACTCGTCAGTCGATGGTCAGCCGAGTGGTGCCCCGCGACGACCTAAGCTCTGCCATTCCGCTCGCTGGAATGACATTCAATCTTGCACGAGTTATCGGTCCAACCATTGGCGGAGCGCTGCTGGCTGCCTTCGGGCCGCAGGCTTGCTTTGCGACAAACGCAATCACCTATTTCGCGCTCATCTTTGCCATCGTCAGTATTCGAGCGAACCTTGCGGCGGCTCCTCAAGAACCTCAGCCAATCGCCGACTTGCTTTTCGAAGGGATGCGATACACCTTCCGCGAACGCCGATTGCGCACCCTCTTCTTCCTCGAGGGCATTGTAGCTATCTTCGGTTTATTCTATCTTTCTCTTATGCCTGCCATAGCGAAGAAGATGTTGGGACTGGATAAGCAAGGTCTCGGATTGGCAATGACCACGGTCGGCGTTGGAGCTATCGTCGCGCTTGTGACGCTTGCGATGCTAAAAGACGGCCCCAACCGAGCCATCCTCATTAAGATCTCGATGACGGTCGTCGGCATCGCCTTGATCGTTCTAGGATATACGAGTTCGCCTTATATCGCCTTTCCAATGCTCGCCGTCGTGGGTATGGGCACGATCTGCCAATTCAACACAAGCAACACGCTATTTCAGCTCCTCTCGCCTGAGCATCTGCGCGGCCGAGTTCTCGCAATGCACATCTGGGCTCTGTCTGGTCTCAGTCCAATTGGCCTGCTTGCTTTCGGCTATATCGCAAAGCAGATACCCGATCGCTTGCAAGCGACGACCGTCGGCATCCAAGCTACCTTGACCAGCATCCCAGGATTCGGACATATCACCTATTCGCTTGCTGGCGCTTCTGTTTCTGAAACAGGCCTGCCACTTGCCTTGAAGATCGGCGGCTTTGGCGTCCTTGCCGGCGCGGCTTGGAGTTGGCTGGACCGAAAGGGCCTCGATGGAGTACCTTAGAAGATTCATGAGACGACCAGTTTTCCTTGATCGCGATGGCGTAATCAACGTGGACCGAACCCCTTACGTTTCCGCAGTTGACCAGCTTGAGCTGTTTCCCTACACTGTTGAATCGCTCGTAAAGCTCTACAACGCAGGCTTCGATATTTATGTCGTCTCCAACCAGCAAGGCGTTGCCTTCGGCATGACTCCGCCAGAGGTATTGGACCAGCTCAACGAGGTCATTCAGTCGGCTATTCGCCCGTTCGGCGCATCGATTAGGAAGTTCTACTACTGCACCGCGCTGGACGCCGACAACCACCCGTGGCGAAAGCCGGCGCCTGGCATGATCTTCTCCGCCCGTGACGAATTCGGCCTCGACTTATCTGGGGCATGTCTGGTTGGAGACAAGCCGTCCGACATGGAGTGCGCAACGCGAGGCGGCATTCGCCCGCTGCTCGTGCTTTCCGGAGTTGTCACATCGCCAGACACATCGGGCATGGCCTATCCTCCCGAAGCTGTGTTTCCAACCTTGAAAGAAGCTACCGAGTACATCGTGGGTTCTTAGGGTCCGATGACCACAGTCTGATTCTGCACCGGGGCAGTTGCTGGATAAACCAGCTTCTGTTCGCCAGCACTGGCTGTTATGTAGTATTCAATGCCGATCGCTCCCTTTGGAACCGCAGGCAACGCGACTTCATAGACTGAACGCCCAACATGCTGGAACGGCACGATTTCATATTTGCCAGCTCCTAGCTTCCGCCAGTGAAGCTCAGGCACGCTCGCTTCGGTACCGGATTTATGGAGCACAATAGCTCTCAGCTTCGTTTGTTCGCCTGCAAGAACCGACGTTCGCACTGTGGGAACGATTAGTCTTGATGGCCCTCGATAATCGGCGCTAAGGTTGATTTCGTCAGGAAGCGGCCCGCCGGCTGCATGGCTAAGCGCTTCATCGCTCCTCGTAAGCATTTGAGCGGTAAATCGCGATTGAGATTCCAGATTGAACAACGTGCCGAGTTCCCCAGGAGTATCGACAGTCTCGATGGCTTTCTCAATCATGGCTTGCCAAGCTTTAGTGAGGTCGGTTCGTATCTTAATAGCTGCGATGACGCCTTCGGTCATATTGGCCAGATTCGCATCGAGCTTTGCCCGCAACATTCCAACCCGTGCCATTTCGCGCATCAGTTCAAAAGATCGGAGCCAGTATTGAAAACGCTCGAGGTTGCCCTTTCCGACGATTCTGGCTTTGAGCTGCCTAAGGGCTTCGACAAACGCGTAACGCTCCTTAAACTGCGCTTCAGTTAGGGCCTCAACCTTAACTGTGCCCGGACCGTTTGACCACATTGCCGGCTTTACAAGCTTAACGCCGTCGATTCCTGAAAGCACTTTGGCAATATCCTTTGCCGCCTCAAGTCCGAAGTTCGCCTTGCAGAAGTCAGTGAAGTAGTCAAGAACGTCGGCTGTGCGGTTGATTGACTTAGGCGCGCTTCCCGCTGTATCTTCAAGCCAATCGCCTTCTTTCGGTCCGCCGCAGTTCACTTTGATGTCCTTGCCCATGCCTTTGATTTCGATGCCGGCAATGCAAGGATATTCGATGACCTTTCCAAAGTCGATTCTAAGCACGCCATCAGAGACTGTCGCATCGAACGAATAGTCCAAAGCTGTATTCTTGCCCGCTCGTTCAAAAATATCAAGACGAGAAATGACTTTCTCTCCTTGAATGCGTACATCGAACACGCGCCTTTCGACCTCGCCATAGGCTGGATCGTTGAACATTAAGCGAACCTTATAGTTCCCGTTCGGGACATGATATTGGTATGCGTCCATGTTAAAACGAACGGATTGGTAGATCGTATCGTCATCGGTGCCTTCGATCGGATCGGGATAGGAGACGATGCTGCCTCCGAGAGCACCGTCTTTGCCCTGTTCCTCCGGCTTTATCGTGTTCCAGTTCTGACTCCATCCTGCGGCCGCGAGAGCCGACACATTCATGGCCATTGCTTTGGTGCGCCAATGGATGCCGATCAATCCGTTACAGCCGTATCTCAAAGCATCTGCTGCGTCATATCGCATCCGACCTACCCAAATCTGAGGTGAAGTCAGCTCAGGATCGTTCTCCATCCACGGAATCGCCCAGCGCTGTCTGTTGCTTAGCTTTCCAAAGGCTGGATCAACCGGAGCATTGCCGACTTCCTGATTGATGGCGCTCAGCGGAATATCCTTTGGCAGATCGGCATCGAGTTGGGCTCTGTTGTTGACCGGACCGAGCACCCATCCGCACGTAGCTAACCTGAACGGGGCGTTTATAGTCTTGATGGCCTCGTACGCTGACAACATATCGTCGACCGTTGATTTGTACTGCTCAGGCTTGTTGCCCGACCAGGTCCAGTCTTCGGGGGTCCAAAGCCAATAGTAATCGAGCGGGAAGGTGTTCTTGATATGCTCGAATGCGCCTTTGTAGATATCTGAGGCCGTTGCTCCCGGATTGGCTTCCTTGACGGCGGCGGGAATTGTCAGCGGCGTTTCCGTGCCGATGCAAGTCTTCACCCCTAGCTTCCTGGCATAGGAAAAGGCTTTGTTCAGCAAAGCGCCGGCTCGGTCGAAAACCTCCATCGGATCATTCGCGGGTTTGATCGTATCCGGGCCATACCAGTCGTCCGTGAACAGTTGCGATGCGCCGCCGGTGAGTTCGCTGGTCTTCATCGCCGAGTAGCCCCAAGTCGTGTTTCGAGATGTGTTTGCCCAATATGATTTATAGCCTTGCCTCGGCTTGTTCTGTGTTCCCAACCAGACTAGAGGTTCCGGGCCAACGCCGCCTTCTGGATAGCAATGCAAGCCTATGAAGTTCATCCGCATCTTCGCCAGTTGGCCGATGTAGGCTAAGTAATCGTCCTCGCTCCACCAGTCCGGTCCTTCTGGGAAATCGTGGAACGGATTGATGCCTCGGATGTCGAAAAGCGGGTTACCTACTTCGTTTAGCTTCGGCAAGGCCGGCGCAAGGAACCCGTCAGGAATCGTGTCGCCATGCAAATAGAACCGAACGCCCAGCTTCTCTGCGAGCCGATAAGCGCCATAGAGAACGCCTGAGTCATCTCCGCCAACAATGACGATTTGATCCTTGCCGATGGTCTTGAGCAGGTACTGTTGAGGCTTCAACGCTTTGACGGTCTTTGCTGTTGCGGGGTCTAGCTTAACAGCCAACCGGTCTTTTCGAGCAACGACGATTCCTACTCCTGGGCTTTCACTTATCGTAGGCAGTTGGCCGGTTCGACAGAAGAAATAGCGAGCCACTTCACGGGCTGCGAAACGCTCCGTCGATCCAGCTTGCTTCGAGATGCGAACAGTGATAGCTTGGCTAGCTGCTGCGCAACCTACTGCCAGAAGAATCGCCAAAAACCGGTTCAAAACCATATCCGCAGGTTACCTTGCGGCGAGTCTAGAGATACTTGATTCTGTCTTTGTTTGCTTCTAAGTGCTTCTTGTTATAAGCGTCGCCGCCATCCAGGTTAGCGCTCATAAAGACAGGAGGTTCGATGCCTTGTTCAACAAGGATGCGAACGACCGAAACGGCGATTTGGTTGACGATGGCGCAGCCGGTAACAGTACTGAGAGGGCCGGCCTTTTGCTCGAATCCTTGAATAGCTACCGATGCGTCCCCATATGGCGCGCAGTTGTCGATGACGATATCGCAGAAGTCTTTGACCTTCTTACCGGTGCTGTGCCTGCTCGATACGCCGTCGGTATAGGCAAGCGAGGTGATTCCGATAACCTTCACTCCCTTCTCTTGAGCAACCTTGGCCATGTCGATCGCGACGCAATTGCGCCCGGACGTCGAAGCAATCAGCAGAACGTCGCCTTGTTGAGGCTTAACGGAGTCGAGAAACTGCTGGCCCAATCCTTCAACCCGCTCAAGTTGCGAGGTAAGGGTTATCGGCCTGATGAACAGGTTCATTCCGTGCGGATAAATCGGATTGACCAGCATGAGTCCGCCTGTCCGATAGACCATTTCCTCGGTCAGAATGAAGCTGTGGCTTGCACCGAACGAGTAGATCGTCTTGCCTTCTTTTACAGCCTTGGCCAGTTCCTGCGCTGCTGCTTCGATGTTGTCGCATTGTTCTTTCCGAAGTCGGCTTAAGGCGTTGATGGCTTGCTCGATGTAATCCATGGCTGGCTTCATTTTGGCACGGGATTAGATGCGTTTTGCCTCGTTTGATGGCTGCCTCGGGTATTCTATGGCGTCCGCGGCTGTAGCTCAGTGGATAGAGCGTCTCCCTCCGGAGGAGAAAGTCGGGGGTTCGAATCCCTTCAGCCGCGCCACCTTCTTTTTCGCTTCTCCTAGACGACTCACGTCAGTAGTATTATACACTACGTGCTTTTGTTGCTTTTCATCCAAAGCCTAGCTAACGGTCTAGAATTTATGGTCGCTTCAGAAGTAAAATCCTAACGATTGTAGATCGATAGTAGCAACGATAATCGGAATTATTTGAGGCGATTCTAAGCAATGAAACACCAACCAGACTACCGAGAGTTCATCAAGGCTGTTACGCGACAAGGCAAGCCCTCGCATCTTCCCTGTTACGAGCATTTGGCGACGACAGATTTCATTTCGCGCCGCCTCGGATTCGATATCAACGCTATTGAGGACAAGACTGCTTACTGGCAAGCCTATGTGGACTTCTGGATCGGTATGGGATTCGACGTGGTTCCCCTTGAAGTTGGGCTGAACTGCCCGATGGCCGCAGAAGAAGAACACGGGCTTTCGCACGGCAGCGAAGCCCATGCGATGATCCGTAATGATGAGGATTTCGAGCGCTATCCATGGCCTTCAATCGAGTCGCCGATCAACTTCGAACCGTTTGAGATAGTCGGACGATTACTCCCTGAGGGTGCCAAAGTTGTCGGCGGCGTGGCGATGGGACCTTACGAATGGACCTCGCAACTGATGGGCGTGATGGGTTTATCGATGGCGATATTCGATAATTCTGAACTCGTCAATAGGGTTTTCGAGAAGCTAACATCGTTGAGTCTCAGCGCCGATAAGCAGATCGCCCAAATGGACTGGGTTTGCGCGCTCCGACAAGGCGACGACCTTGGCTTTAAGACATCGACATTCCTTAGCCCAGATGATTTGCGCCGTTGGGTCTTCCCTGTCTACAAGCAAATGGCGAACACGGCGCACGCCGCTGGAAAGCCGTTTGTTCTCCACTCTTGCGGCAACCTTGGAGCGGTTTATGAAGACATCATTGCCTGTGGAGTAGATGCAAAGCACTCTTATGAAGAGACTATCTTGCCAGTCGAGAACTTTAAGGCGCAGTACGGCAATAGGATTACTCCTCTGGGCGGACTAGATGTTGACATGATTTGCCGTGCTAGCGATGAGGATCTACGCGCTTACACCAGAAACAAAGTTGAGAAATGCTTCGCCGACGGTTATTGGACATTCGGCACAGGCAATTCGCTTACTGACTATATGCCGGTAGAACGTTATATACTGGCTCTGAGCGAAGCTCGGGACGTCGCCAAAGCGTTCGACTAGGAACGCATTCAACCGGCGGCTAGTGCGCTACAATCTACCTATAGCAGCCCCATTGCTCGGCTGCTTTGGACATAGCGCCGATGTTCACTGGCGGGACATCGGCATTCGCCACGCATCCTGGACAAAGCCCGAACCTAAGATACTGAGGCACCGCAGAACTCAGGACTTCTCGCGAGGCTCTCAGAACGTCTTCTTCAGAACCTTGGCTTAGCACACTCGACGGATCGATGTTCCCGAAGACAGCCGCCCGTGAATCGACGGCCGTTAGGCTTGTTGCCAAGTCGTTCTCATGGTCCAGTTCTAGAACATCGCTGCCCGTCTGGACCATTCCTTCGATGATGCTGTTGGTCTTGCCGCATATATGCAGGCTTAGCAGTCCGTTTCCGAGAGCTTGCTTGTAGGATTTTTGATAGGGTTGTGCAAAATGTGCATAGTGCCTTGGCGAAATGAGCGATTCGCCCGACGCGCTGTCGCCAATCGACGTAATGTCCGAGCCTGCATCGAGTTGGGCCTTCGCGAACTGAACGCCAATCTCAGTGCACCTTGCCAGAGCCATATGAAGCACATCCTCTTCGGCGTCGATCACATCCATCATGAAGTTCTCATGGCCGCGAAGTTGAAATAGCAAACCGAACGGTCCTTGGTCGGCGCGTCCCATGATTGCTTTGTCGTCGCCGACGATTCGCCTTAGCTCGCGAGTAGTCTCGAGCCAAAGCGGCATCCTCCCTTCCTTGAACGGACTAGGAACTTTCAGGTCCGCCATCTGGGCAACACTCTCAAGCGGAGGTGTCTTAACGGTCGCCATTCCATCGCGCGGGAACTCAAGTTCTGCGCCAAGCGCTTCGGCGAGCGTGCAAGTATCGAAGTCGATGATGATGCAGTCGTAGCCGTAGGTATATGCAGCATCAGCAAGGACCTTCGCGGCCAGCTTCGGTTCTTGACGATACTCCTCCATGACAATGCCCGCTTGGCGGACACAAAATGGGAAGTTATGCTGAATCACCGGAACTCGATCATGCGGCAAACCGGCGATAGCGGCTAAAGTTCGCTCTCTAGAAGTCATCCAACGCACCGCTGAATCGCTTCTCTGCAGACAGTGCCTTCAGTATCAGCGGACTTGCCGTTTGGAATGTACGGGCTGACCTCGCAGATGCAAGCTTTGTGCGGACTAAGCCGAATGACAGAGGAATTCTCGCCGGGATACAATTTGCCCGGTTCGCCGAGCAACGTCTTAACTGGCTTCATGTGAGCGTTGATCGTACCTGAGATGCAGAACTGAGAGTTTCCAGTAACTCCGGTCTCCAGGTTTGCCAACAGGATGCGCTCCTCGCCTGACGGATAACGCCAAAACAGGAAGCAAGCAGGACGAATCCACATGTCGTTCGTCCAGACAAGCTGATTCTGGCCCCAGCCTTTCTCGCCGAACAACTCCGCTGTCAGCGAGTAGAGCCGCGGGCTCTGGATCGATTCTGCGCTCATGTGAAGTTCGAACGGTGTTCCCCACTCCGGAGTTTCCCAAATCCAGCAGTTGCCGGATTGCGCTTTCGCCAAGACCGGGCCGCCTATACACTCAATCGCAGTATCTTGTGTTTCCGAGGAAGCAAGCGAGCGACGGCGCTGGTTGATTGCCAATCCGTTGGTTTTCGCTTTAACGGCGAATCGAGACGCTATGTTTGCAGCGTTCGGCACTGGGGAGTGCGCTGTTTTCGCCTCGATTTGGATGCCTAACGACTCCCTAAGTCTCGACGATATCCGCGCGGAGTCTCCCATGATCACCGATGGTTTCTGAGCCAAGATCGATACATCGGCTTCGCTCAAAAACGTCGGCAGAGGATAGAGGAAACCGTCTGCCTTAATTTTGCTGAGCCATTCGCTGCGCGTTATCGACATAATAGGCAGCCCGTACTTCATGAGCATCGCCGCCCAATCGTCGACTTCTTCTCCTCGGCTTTGTTCCGCAGGTTCGTTTAGTGATGCCTCAAATGATGCGCGAGGATAGACGATGCACGGCCCTCCCGGAACGGGATCTCTCCTTAAGTCAGCAGAGGCCTCGTTGAGTGCGCCAGTCAGCAGATCCACGGTCTTCTCGGGCAAAAGATCGTGCCGCCGGTTCATCCAAGAGATGTAGCAACCATGAGATCGCGATATCGCCCCATCTGGCATGAGCACAGCAGCATGGCTATAGGCCCAGATCTCCCACATCACTTTGCTCGGATACTGGTGGATGCTGTCCCAAGGCTCCCAGGCATCGAAAGTCTCGACGAGGAACAAATGCTTGCAAGGAGTTCTAGCCAGCATTGCTTGGTGTACGAGCGCGTTGGCAAGCTGGAAGGTGTAACCCATGGAGTGCGCCGGCCAGTAATCGCCCCATGCCGATGCCCAAGTCTGGGTAATCCAAAGGTCCAAGCACCCGGACTCGGCGACTGCTTCCAGATCGAATCCGTGCGAACGCCATTCTTCGACAGACGAAGTTCCAGAACTATATCCGATCAGGACAAAATCGGGGCGCTGGGCTTTGATTCTCGCCAGAGTAGAAAAAATCGAGTTGTTCCAATCATCGCGCGACTCCTTGGCCATATACCGGCCTTTTCTGCAGCCGCGGATGTAGGCCTGCGTGAAGATGTGGTCGCGCAGCACAACTGCATCGAAGCCTGTGGCCTCCATGACTGAAACGAGTTTGTCCGCGAAGTAATCGCCGAAGGTCGGGTTCTTCTCTTTGCAGACCTTCTCGTCTTCAGGCAGGTTAACCAGCGCGCCGAAGAAAAATTTATCGAACCGCAAGTCGTAGACTTCGCGATGCTCTGGGAACCAATAGCCCTCAATGTCGTAGATGACTTTGTCGTCTTGAAGCTCCGTGCGCCCACCCCATCCTTCGCATGCGCTCTCGGGGAATGATTGAGTCTCGATTCCCATCAGCAGGAGCGCTACGTGGAAGTCACTGAGTCGGCGCGTTTCGGCCTCGATCCTAATCTTCTGAATAAGCTCCCCAAGCCGCTGGTAAGTCCAAGCTTCATACGTCGGCGGCTGGCAGCACGGGATGACCTGGCTGGAATCCCCGTTCCAATAGAGCACCATGTCGAAAAGCCACCCAACGCAGATTGACAATCCTTTTCGCGCGCCAGGGTTCCGAGACCACAGCGGTTCTAACCGGTCGAAGAGCTTCGACACCTGCGCCTCAGGCGATCCGCCCTGAAACCAATAAAGGTCCATTTCTAGCCAGCAATCGTTATCCATGGCTCTCCCCTTTAATCATCGACTCCGCCAGATCTGCGATGGCTTGGGAGTCAAAACTGATCCGGTAACGAAACCGCCCATCGTCTTCCAGCCACATTGGGAAGTTGGTGCACCACACGTTGTTATGCAAGTTAAAGCTCATCCCTTTACCCAGCCGAGGTTGAATATTGTTGAAGTCTAGCAACGAAGGGCCTCCCGGCGCAACAAGGCCGCCATCCAATGTTTCTATGGCGATTCCGGTCTTGCCGTCTACGCAAGCTATCATTTGGCCGATAGAGTGCAGCTTGCGGTTACCGTTTCGAACAACATCAAGCGGCGATACGGGCTGGCCGATTTTTTCCATCACCCAGTTCTTCGGCGTATCCACGCGCGGTCGGAAGGTCAGCCACATAGCCTCAAGCAATCGAGTGGCATTCTTGTCGAACCAGCAGAAATCAATCAGCAAACTTCTATCTTGAGCCTCTAGGACATACTCCGCGCGCTCAGGACATCCATACGGTCGATCTTCAGGCATTTGCATCTTGACGAGAACCTTGTTCTCACTCGCGTGCTGATAGACTCCTTGCAGGCGCGGATACCAGAAAGCGCTCTGTTGATCGGCGTCTTCCATTCCTACCTTCGTGAACGCCGTTACTGCCCAGAACGGCAAGATCGTCGAATATTGATCAAGGAATCGCAGGTTGTCGGCATACGAGAATGTCTGGTAGGAGAATTGTGCAAATGGGTTCTCCTCGCCTGCCCAATCTCGCCTGGACTGTTTGTCATACAGGCTAATAATCGATCCGTCGTCGCCGATTTCTAGTTTGAAAGAGCCTAGTTCAATGGAGTTTCCTGAGATCGTTGCATACTCAGATAGGCCAGCTTCCGCAGGCTCTGTCGATGCAAGCCTTGCTAGAGCCGCCTTATGCAGAGGAGTTCCCTTAAGCGCTTCAAGAGCTGAGTCGATATACGCTCTCTGCTCGTTCCAAGAATCCTCAAACCGGACTGCTCGGTCTTCCTTGCGAAGCTCGACAAAGTCCTCTGGGGCATACGCTTTGTAGTCGCCTAGCGCGGCCTTTTCGTCCATGCCCCAGGTGTGCTCGGTAACGGCCAACAACGGACGGCTGAACGCAGACTCCAGTTCAGAATTGGCAATCAATGCTCCAGATGATAGCCACTCGTTTCGCAGGCGGCAAAGCTCTCTGTGGCGGCGCATTTTGGTTGGATCAGTGCCCGTTCCATGGATCCAAGTGTCGCCGATCTCGCTAGTGACCACTGGAAGCAACTCGCGCATGCCATTTAAGGCGTCTGCAACCTGGTTAAGGTCCGAGACTTGGACGTCAGCACTATTGAACTGCCTTCTAAGCTTCCAATAGGCTTCATCAACCTGCATCATGAGAGGAGGACCATGGTTGTCGCCGGTGTGGTCGACGGCGACCGCTGTTTTCCCATCGGGCAAGACAGCCACTTTGCCGTAATCCTCCTGAATCATGACGATGACCTCGCTGCCCCCAGCCGCTTGCCACCGGAATAATGGAGGAACTGCCGGCGGCATACTGGAGGGATTAATACCGAGGTGTAAGAACTTGACGCCTGCTTCTTCTAGGTAAGGTACGATCGACCTGGTGTGGCCAGGCACGTCGGTCATTTTGGCTCCGGTGGTGTTCTTGCCATACCTTAAGTCGAGGCGACGTGAAAGGCTAAGGCCGAACCGGTACAACGACGGGTCAAGCAATTCCGAATGAGTTGTAAACGGAAGCGCGTGCCACACAATGTAGCCGTTTTCGATGGCTTCATCCATCTTCTTGCGCTCATCAGGAGCCGCTTGCTCAAGGTAGTCATAGATAAGCCACGTTCCGGTCGTCCAGACAAAATGGTCAGTCTGGCTTCTGCGCCTCGATTCCCTCGCAAGCTCAATAGCCCTTGGAAAGAAATCCTCATGGTAGAGGCGAGTCACATTCCTCGCATAGTCGGTAAAACCGAGATCAAGGTGCGTTTTGAATATCAGGTGGACTCTTTCGACCGTATCAATGGCCATTAGTTGTGTGAACCTCCGTTGAGCAGGATTCGTTTTCGTAGTGCGAAGACCCCCGTTATGGAGCTCTTCAAGTTAAGGTCGAGGCCGACTTTACTCGTGGTTCCGTCAGCCAAGTTGAGTTTTCGGACCGACCATTGTCCCGCGACGCTGCGCCAGAACATGAGCAAGGAATCCTTCCCGGCAAGATGAATATCCGCAGCGCGAACATACAGGCCGGTCCGATTCGCTGGAATGCTCTTTGGCATCGGTTTAAGAACCGAACCAAAATACACTCTTTGCTTGGCCAGCACGGCCAATCGGTCAAGACTTCGGCTTCCGTCAGCATAGATTTTGGCGTCCTGCCGCAAAGCGACCATCTTCAGGAAAGATCCTTTCTTAAGAGCTTCGGAAGGGATTTCGAGGCTCAGGATCTTAGTGCTTTCCGCCGTTGGCAAGGCTTTCCAAACATAGCCGCTCCGGTCCTCTCGGGCGGCCATTTGGTAAACCTGCAGTTTGATTGTCGAGTTCTGCCTATATGCAACGATGAGCTCATCAGAGTCGCCGCCACCGACCATTTTGCGGTCAAGATTCGTCGCGACCACGTCGACAACTTCGCCTTCAATGGCGCTCAAGTCAAGATCGACATCCAGTTCGCCGCTGTTGGCGTTGTAGAACCTTACTTTGTTCTTGTTCCAAGCCAGTATCTCATCAACGCCATCGCCATCGATTTCGCAACGGTCAATCATGCTAGTCGGGTTCTCAGAAATGGCTGGCAAGATCCGGTCGGCATCATTTCTAAGCCAACCAGCCTTGAACGAGTATCTGCCATAGCAAGCGGACACTCCTTTCGGATTCGTCATCGCAAGCGTGGTCTGGGCATACATCCTCGGCGGGTTCGCAACGTCGTTCTCGTGGAACCGCTGCTGATCGCGGTCGAACATGGCGTCAAGTCGGTCTGGAACTTGGCTTGGGTTCGTGCCGAGTAACTCCTTCTTCAGTCGTTTGAACGCGAGCTTTTCCGACATGTCGTCTGTCCGCTCGCAGCTTGCTTTCGCTCCAAGACGTCCTGGAATCGCCTCGTTGAAGAAGTACCAAGACGGTTCAAACTGGAGGATCGAAGCTCCATCGCGAAGACCTTGGTGAACGTAGGCACTCAGCACTTCCTCAGGACAAGCCAGTTCACCCAACGAGTAGTAGTGTCCAGTAAGCGTATATGTCAGCTCATGCCAGAACCAGCTTTGCACCGACATGCCCCACTGCGCTTTGCCGAGGTTTTTCAACGGAAAGTCATTGAAAGGCTGGTCGAAGAGAATCCAATCAGGTACCGGACGGTTGACGCCTGGTTTGCTCTTGACGATTTTGGAGTTCAAGAATGCCAAGTTCGGAGTGAAGTGATAGTTGTTGTTTGCCCAGCTAAAGCACACGTTTGAACCTAGCTTTTGTTCCGCTTCCGTTTGCAGCGAGGCAAACGGCTCGGTTTGGAAATACGGCTTGTTCGTCGAACTGTAGATGTAGTGCGGCTCGCCTGTGTTCGGCGGACACTTCATCAGCCAATTCGAATCGCTCCAAAGAAAGCGCAAGCCCTTTTTTGCACAGACGTCGATGCAAGCTCGGACTGCTTCGGTATCAAATGGAAAGCCAGCTTTCTGGTTCTCGGGGGTCACGCGCCAAACTACGTCGGAGCCGTAAACCTCGTGGAAGCGTATGCCAACCAAGGTGCCTTTGTATTCATCCGCGAGGGCTCCCAGCGTTGCCATGTCGAGCGAGAGACCTAGCCTCGGCTTGTCCGGACTGCCTGTGCCAAGAAAAGGAGGCTTCAGCCCAGAGTCATGCTGCTGGGCCGAAGCGATGCCGCTGGACATTAACTCCAGTAAAACGCCGATCTTTGGCTGACCGGCTTTCGGCTTGAATTTATTAAGCAGGCGTCGAAGGACCGGCAGAACGCCGACCCTCCCTTCCGCGTCCTTCGAATAGGCATATGTCGGATAGACGAGGACCGCCACATCGTATTTAGAAGCCAACGGCTGAAGCGCGGCCTTGATGTTGTCGATCGGCTTATCGATTCCTGCTGGATCGTTTCGGCACTTGCCGAGCAAGCTCGTGCTGAATCCTTCATCAATCTCGAATAGCAAAAGAGGGCGAGGGGATTGAGCCGCAGCCAAGACCGAACAGCATGCTAATAGACCGATCACGTGGTCCTCCTATACGATAGCCGAACAACCGATGGCTTCTTGATGTTTAGCAAAACGCCGCCATCGATCTGTTCGACCTCAAAACCCGCTTCAAAAACCCACTCGTTGGCGACATACTTGCCAACCTCCGCCTTAACGCCTTTTATTCCAAATATCTTCAAGCATCCGCTTTGCATGGCGGCAACGAGTTTGTTTCTTCCTTCATTTAGAACGATGCCGGACGGACAGCCTTCGACAACGACTTTCATGCCGTCGATCTCGGCGCTAAAAGGATATTGGTCAACGATTCTGTAGTCAGAACCTTCGCGAATGAACCATTTATCCTGGCTGATTGGTTTGCCGTCGTCTTTGGCAGGAACGAAGTTACCAAAGATGTCAGTCGTAAGGTCGGACCGAATGTCTCTCAAGGCATACCATCCGAGGAATCGGCTGGTGTTTCGCGCCTTCATGATCGGAACGAGCGCATTCTTGATCGGATACAAAGCATCGCCATAGCGCTTCTTGGCGGCAGGATCATCAACAATTGTGAACGGAGCGTGGCATTCCCACAGCAAATTGCCGATACCGGACCTGCCGAACAGGGTGTAGTAAGGAAGCACATCTAGGTTCTGCCGGACTTCGGAGTTCTCAGTTGGGTTCTCCGCAGCGAACGGAATGTTGCGACTAAGCTGCGAGTTCGACAGCCAGTTGGGCTCGCGAGGAGTTAGGATGCCGTCGATGCCCACAAAGGCCAATTTCGGGCATCGATCCAGGAAAACCGGAACCATCTCAGGCGGCCACCAAGGGCTGTTTACATAGAGCGGAAGGTTATATTCTTTCGAGAACGAATCGGACAGCTTTCGCACGTTGTCCGCAAAGCTCGCAAACATGAAATGCTGGCCCGTAGGGTATTTGCCGGTCTTCCACTTCCTCAAGCAGTTCGGGCACTGGCAACGGACCGCCTTAACCTCATCGTCTGTAGTCGGTCCGCTCTCAACCCACTGCTGATAGTAGTATTCGTTGTTGAGCTGAACCATGATCACGGTTCGGTCGAAATCGGTCTCGCGCAAATGCTTGGCGACCTTGCGGATGTAGGCAAGCTCGCGCTCAAGGGTTTTGGGATCGTTGGGGCACATCGGAGGGCCAGCCTCAACGTACTTGTACGGATAAGGGAAAACCATGCGTTGATATTCAGTTGGATTCTCAATGATGTAGGTTGGCGTGTATCCCGGATAGACCGACGATCCCGCGCCTTCCATCACCTTGCCGCACACATTGACGTTGAACAGGTTGACGACCAGCTTTAAACCGTTCTTTCGGGCTTGGCCGATAAACCAATCGATGAAACGGAAGTCATACACACCCTTTTTGCTCTCTGTTTTGGACCAAGGGATGCCGACCGAGACCGTCGTGGCATTCATCTCGCGATAGCCCGTAAAGAACGCCTCGGCGGCCTTGTCTTGCCTGGTGCTTCGCCAAATATCGCATTGAGCGCCCGTAATGGCATACGGCAAGCCGTCAACGAACAGCGTCGGAAGTCCGTCTAAAGTCGAAATCTTGGATACAGGTTTTGGGGGTTGGGTAGTTGAAACCATGGTCGGAAGCGCGTAGGCTGGCATTGCTATGAGGTTGACAACCGCAACCATAACCCAGCCACAGAAGGCCCGAAAGGTGGAACGAAAGATCATTACATACATCATAGCAATCAATGAACCTCAGTTCCGGCTACCTTCGAGCCTTTTATTTGGCAACCGGAAACTGAGGCCAATTAGAGTCTGCGGAACTACTTTGCAGATTGACCCGCAGGAGCGCCGCCAGGCATAGGAGGAGGAGGTCCAGGCGGCTGGACCGATCCAACGGTGCCTGAGTTCACGGACTTCATTGCGAAGTAGCCGATGCAAACCAATACCAATGCCACAACGACTGCAACTAACCAGACAGGAATCTGAGTTTTCATGAAATTTTAATATCCGCCTTAGTACTTCTCAGGATGCTTGAACGGATCGACAGCGCAGTCGTCTTGTATCGTCCATTCGCATGGATAGGTCATGCCCCACTTGCGCGTGCTGACATGCGAGTCAAACCACAGAAGGTTGATGCTGCCGCTAAACAAGCCGTTCGCGTCTGCCGTTCTAGTCGTCGTTGCTTTGCCAACCGCCGTGTAAGGCATGAATCCGCGCGCGAAGCCATAGTCCAAATGAGCGTCGCTATAGGCTTCAGGTGTAATTCCGTTCGTCACGATAATCAGGTTGGAGACCTCGGCGACCGTGCTTTCGCTGGCATCGTCCCAATATCTCAAGCCCCAGTGCGCGCCGCCGTCGGCATTCCACGACCAGCCGCCTGAGTTCGAGGCGAACGGAGATGGAAGGTCCCACTCTCGACCCCAGAACTCGTGCGAGTTCATGATATAGGACACCTTCAGCGTGTTCTTTGTACGGTCGATGTTGGCGACGTTGTCTGAGCAGTACCAACTGGGAATCCCCGTTTGGTTTACAAAGCCAGGTGACAGGAAAATCCCGTCGCTTTTCACGTATGGGAGCAACTTGGACTGCCAGTAGGTGTATTGGTTGTAGCAAGGATCAGTTGTGACGTCGTGCCAGCGATAGGCTTGCACCATATGGTCGTCGTAGTCTCCCATATACATGGTATACGCAAGACCGATTTGCTTGAGATTGCTGATATCTGACGCTTTCTTAGCGGCAGATTTGGCTTGGGCGAATACTGGGAAAAGGATCGCAGCCAAGATGGCAATGATCGCGATGACGACAAGCAGCTCGATAAGAGTAAATGCAGCACTCTTTTTCATGAAATGAGCCTCCTTATTGAGGAGCATCCTCTAGCTCCGCACTCAGATCGGCACCTGTTGGCGCCGTGGATTTTCTGATGACGAGTTCTGACTGGAATATCTTCTTTTGAGCCGGAATCGACGGCTCGGAGATGCGCCGCATCAGGAACTCCCATCCAGTGCGGCAAACTTGGTCGATCGGCTGCATAATCGTTGTGATCGGGCACTCGAGGTATTCCGTATCCTCTATGCCGTCGCAACCTACAATCTTCACTTGGCTGGGCACCTGGATGCCCAAATCGCATAGGCCTCGGTAGACGCCTATAGCCGTTTCGTCGTTGTGACAAAAAAGGCCGTCCGGGCATCCGTGAGCATTCACATAGTCGCGAATACCTATCCTGCTGTCTCGCCGAGTTGGCCCTGGCATCAAAATCTGTTCTGGCGCTAACCCCACAGTTCCCATTCCCTCTTCATATCCGGGAGTTCTCGGATCTTTGAGATCGCTCGGCGCTTCGGCATGCACGTACGCGATTCTCTTGCATCCGATCTGAGCCAAGTGCTCAACGGCTTTTCGTGCTCCAGTATAGAGATCGACGCCGACATAGTCCGCTTGCTCAAGGTGGAATGCTCCTATGCTGACCAGCGGCGTCCTGAGATCAGGATGCGTTTGCAGATAAGCCTCAATGTGCTCCGGGTAATCGATGGCGATGATGCCGTCGCCAGTCCAGAGACCCGGCGCAGGATCGCTTCCCCCCATGTCGGCATCGCAGATGAGAACCTGATAGCCGTCGGATTTGGCCAGGTCCTGCAACTGGTTTGTCAGCGCCATATAGTAAGGAGTCAGCCTGCCCGCAAGAAGCGAGATCACGTGAGTCGTGCCTGTTACCAAAGCTCGGGCGGCTCTATTAGGTTTGTATCCGAGCTGTTTGGCCGCCGCGATGACGCGGGCGCGGGTCGCTTCGGCAATGACAACATCGGGTCTTCCCGTTAAGACATAGGAGACCGTGCACCCCGAAACGTTGGCAAGCGCGGCCACGTCGTTCCTTGTCGGTCTCTTGAAATTCTCTGTTTTATGTGCCATTTCTTTCTTACTTACACGCGTCACTGACACGAGTAGTATATCATAGGAGTAAAGATTTGCCAAATTCTTTTTTTCGCTTTTTCTGAACTAGATATCGGTTGATATGAACATGAACCCAAATAACCTGACACGTGTAACTGACTCGTGCCATCGAAACCAAAATGCACGGGACTTGTTGGGCGTATACTGGACCCTATTGACCAATAGGGATGAGGATGCTTTGTGAGACGACTGCTATTGATTCTTTTTCTTGCGGCCGCAGCCGGCGCGCATACGCAAACGATTCTGTCCGTTTGGGGCGCACCTCAAGGACCTGATTCCATCGCCATCGCCCAAGCGTTCGAAGGGCGGCATCCCGGCGTAAAGGTTCGCATGCTAGGCCTTGGAGTCGGCCACATGAATCCCCAAAAGCTGCTGACCGCCATTGTTGGAGGCTGCTCGCCCGACATCGTTTATCAGGGCAGGTTCAACATCAGCGATTGGGCGAGCCGCGGCGCGTTCTTGCCGCTCGACGACTTCATCGAAAGAGACAAGGCCGATCCGAACTGCCCGCGAGCGTCCGACTACTACCATGCCGCCTGGAGTGAAAGCGTTTATGACGGTCGAGTCTTCGGGGTTCCTACAGAAGCCGACGACCGAGCCCTCTTTTGGAACAAAGCTCTTTTTAAAGAAAAACGTGCCCTCCTCGAGGCGCATGGACTAGACTGGCGCAGAGCTCCTCGAACATGGTCTGAGCTACTGGAGTACTCCCAAGCTCTGACGGATGAAGGGAAAGTCATCGGCTTCATTCCCAACTTCGGCAACGCTTGGCTCTACCTCTATTCCTTTCAAAACGAAGCGCCGTTCTTGTCGGCTGACGGCAAGACATGCACACTGGCAACTAAGGAAGTCGCCGAAGCCTTAGAGTTCATGAAGAAGGGATATGATGTCGTCGGCGGATATGCCAAGGCGACGGCGCTTCAGTCGGAGTTTCGCGGGGGCGAAAACGACCCGTTCATGTCCGGCAAACTGGCGATGAAGATCGACGGCGACTGGTCAATCGGCGGCCTAACCCGATATGCGCCGAATATGGATTTCGGCGTAGCTCCGCCACCAGTCCCAGACGACCGATTCTACCGCCGCGGACGATTCAAGAACATCAAGGACCAGTTCGTCACATGGACAGGCGGGTGGTGCTACGCCATGCCTCGAGGATGTCCCAAACCTGAACTGGCGTGGGAGTTCATCAAGTTCGCGACAAGCCTTGAAGGCCGCCTGATCGGCTACCGAGCTGTGGCTATGTCTGAAAAGGCCCGCGGCCGCATTTATATCCCGCGCATACAAGGCCTAAAGAGAGCTAACGATGAGTTGCTTCGAGTCTATAAGCCTGCCGACAAGCAATTTGCCGATGCCATCGCCTGCCACATGTCTCTGATGAGCAGTTCGCGCGTTCGGCCCCCTACAATCGTCGGACAGCTTCTTTGGGATGAGCATGTGAGGGCAACTGAAAAGGCTTTGCTTGGAAAGGCACCAACGTTGCAAGCGCTTGAGGAAAGCCAAGAAACTGTTCAGCGGCAGCTTGACATGCTCCAAGCGCGCAAGACATATCCTGTCGTGCCCATGGACTGGATCAGCCGAATAGCTTTCACGGTCTGCGCCGGACTGGCTGTCGTCGCTGTTGTTCTTTGGCGAAAGTCTAGGCTCGGTCCTTTGGCCAAGTCGGAAGCCAAGTGGGGTCTGCTATGTATTGCGCCGTGGGTTGTCGGATTCCTAGTCTTGACTGCTGAGCCGATGTTCGCTTCCCTTTTTTTCAGCTTCACCGACTACGACGTTCTCTCGCCAGCCAGGTGGGTCGGAATGCGCAACTATGCCGAGATGGTCGGACCTGACCGGCCTAACGTGCTGAAAGCCTTCGAGAACGCCGCATATCTAGCTGGTATCGGAGTGCCCTTAGGTGTTGTTTCGGGGTTGGCTGTGGCGCTTCTTTTGAACGCCAAATCAAAAGGTATTCGGTTCTATCGCACCATTTACTATTTGCCCGCGATCGTTCCTGTGGCAGCAAGTTCGGTCCTATGGATATGGATCCTTGCGCCGGACCCGAAGCAAGGCTTAGCTAACGCGGCATGGACAGCCACAATCGGTCAATGGATGTCTTTGCCACCTCCAGGCTGGCTGACCGCCGAAGCATGGGCTAAGCCCGCCTTGATCTTGATGGGCATCTGGGGAGCTGGTAGCGGCATGATTCTATGGCTGGCGGGCCTCAAAGGCATTCCCCGAAGCCTATACGAAGCCGCAGAAATTGACGGCGCGGGTCAGTGGAAATCGTTCTGGAGCGTGACCTTGCCGATGCTCAGCCCAATCCTGTTCTTCAACATTGTTATGGGCTTCATCGGAGCCATCCAAGAGTTTGACCGCGTATATATTATGAGCTCTGAGGGCACCAACGGACCTAGCGATTCGCTCCTGGTTCCTGCCAAATACCTGTTCACAAACGCCTTCACCTACTTCAAGATCGGATATGCCAGCGCGCTTGCTTGGACCATTTTCGCCGTCATCTTAATCATCACGCTCGTCCAATTCCGATTTGCCAAGCGATGGGTTCACGAGGAGGCTGAGGCATGACAACAGGAATCCTCTACGTTATCGGGACGTTGTCGACCTGGATCGGATATGGTTTCCTGGTTTGGCTTCTGAGACTCATTTTTACGCGGCAAAACCAAAGCCGGTATAGCGGCTATATGTGCTGCTGGCAGCCTTGTTGTCGGATCGTTGCTTTGTCCAAACCGGCCAATCCTTTCAATACCGTTGGTCTGGATTGCCATGCCCTTCCTCGGCTGGGCAGCTTTTGGGTGCGCGCTGTTTATGGCGGCAAATGCGGTTCGCGCAGTACTCGATTCTGGTAAGAAGCACATCATGGTTGCCGGGCTCTGGCTTCTCGGCTCGATGACATTTGTCTATCTCTTAAAACGCGATTCGTCGAATGAGGTCGCCGTTTTGCGAGGTTCGATCAATCTGTCTCTGCCATGGGCTTTGGCTATTCTAGCCGCAGCCACAGGGGCGATCTTTGTAATGGGTGCAACTAGCAAACAGCTAAGATCCAAACATGCCGGTCTGGCGACGACTCTGGTCCTCTTAGCCGGATGCTTTGTGTTCGGTGTTCCGTTCGTGTGGCTACTCATAACCAGCTTTAAGGAAGAACGCGACATGGCCGGCCCGAACGGAGTTATTTGGGTGCCGCGGATCGAGCAAACCGTGAAGTTCGTCGACCAAGTCGATCCGTTGCTCGAAGGCGACTACAACGGCATGCGCGTTCAGGCGTCGGTTGCCGGCCGGAGTCCGAATGGTGACTATTTGCTTGAGGTCCGCCATCCGCTTAGCATGCAAGGAATCTCGTTCGCCGGCCGACCTGGGCAGTTTGAGGTCATTGCCAAAGACGCTCCGGTTGTTAAAGGCAAAGGCTTTACCGGTTTCGTTGCCCGCGAGTTGAGCGACGGTAAGCGCGTTGTCCGCTATTTGACGCCAAGCGTCCTCAATGGAAAGGAAGGCACCTATGCGCCGACTGAGATCGAACCAGTCAGAAGTATCGGATTGAGGACTCAGAACTACACGGAAGCCCTTGAATCGATGCCAACCGAGACCAACCGCGGGCTCTTATACTTGCGAAACACTTTGATTCTGGTTGTGATGGGAGTCATCGGAACGCTGCTCAGTTCATCGCTTGTCGCCTACGGATTTGCGCGTTTGCGGTTCCCAGGCCGGGACTTGATATTCAAAGTCTTGCTGGCCACCATGATGCTCCCCGGCGCGGTGACTCTGCTGCCCCAGTTCCTCTTGTTCCGGTCTCTCGGCTGGATGGACACGCTACTGCCTTTGTGGGTGCCAGCGTTTTTCGGCGGCGCATTCAACGTCTTCTTGCTCAGACAGTTCTTCAGGCAGATACCAGGCGAACTTGAGGACGCTGCCAAGATCGACGGCGCATCGGTCCTTGCCATCTATTGGCGCATTATGATGCCAGCAGTGAAGCCTGCCCTCGCCGTCGTCGCCATCTGGACATTCATGGGAGCGTGGAACAACTTCATGGGTCCGCTCATCTACATCAACACGCCCGAAAACATGCCGCTGAGCTACGCGCTCCAGCTCTTTCAAAGCGAACGCGGCGGCGCGCCCGGCATGATGATGGCGTTTGCGACAATGACGATCTTGCCGGTGGTGGCGCTGTTCTTCGCGACTCAAAAGTACTTCATCGAAGGTGTGACTTTGAGCGGATTTGGAGGAAGGTAGGCTATTACCAGCTTGTTCGGTAAACTGGCGGCTAAGTCATGTTCGCCATACCCCAGCTCATCGCATTAACCATGGTCCAAATTGCCTCTCCTACCTCCTACGCCAAGGACCTGGTTCCATTATTTGAGGCCGAGTGGCCAAACAATCGCACGGTCAACATCGTCTACCACGGGCATTCGGTACCCGCTGGCTACTTCAAGACGCCTGATGTTCAGACGTTCAACGCCTACCCGCATCTGCTTCTCCAAGCGATCAAGAAGAAGTTCAACAAAGCCGTGGTGAACGTCATCGTGACGGCAACCGGCGGCGAGAACTCGATTTCTGGCGCGGCGAGGTTTGAGCGAGATGTACTGAACGTGCATCCCGATGTCGTTACCATCGACTATGCTTTGAACGACCGAGGTATCGGTCTTGAAGCAGCCAAGAAGGCATGGTCGGAGATGATTCAGAAAGCGCTGGACGCCCACGTCAAGGTCGTCCTGCTAACGCCGACATGGGACACGTCAGTTAACCCCGACAACCCGAGTGACCCGCTCTTCCAGCATGCTGAGCAGATCCGGCAACTGGCGAAGGATTACAAAGTTGGCCTCGCGGACAGCTTGAAAGCGTTCCTGAACGAGCGCAAAAAAGGCGTCAAGCTTGAATCGCTGATGTCGCAGATCAACCACCCGAACCGCAAAGGGCATGAACTCGTCGTCCGCGAACTGAAACCTTGGTTCGGGCTGAACTAGATCCCAGCTTCGTCCATTAACTTCTTCAGGTTCTCGGCATCGCCTTTAGCCGAGTCGGGACCGATCAAATACATCGCCTCCATCATGAACCAGAAGCGCTGGAAGGCGAACCGGAGCGGCCAGCCCTCGCGCAGAGGATGCTTCTTCTCATAAACCTTCATCAGGTATTGATAGTCGCCACCGTAGGGCCAGTCCATCGGAACGACGTCGGCTTCCCTTTCATCCCAGCGGCAGTTTTGCGGATCGACTATGCCAGTCACGCGGTAGGACTCTGGATCGATGAGGATATTCGGCAGCCAGATGTCGCCATGAACCAAGACAGCCTCGCCCTTGATGTCGCCAAGAATCTTCTCAATATTGGCAATGGACCTGTCGGCTGCTTCATAAATGACCGGTTCGAGGTCGCCGTTCGGGTGCAACGATTTGACCTCGGCATAGTGCCTCTCGACTAGCGACAACTGATAGTCGGACCACTTCTCGAAAAACGGTCCTTTGAGCTGGCCATAGCCTTGCGGATGGCCGACGTCGTGCCACTTTAATAGAATGTCGATGATCTCTTCGGCAATCTGTTCTTGGACTTCTTGCGACGGGTCTTTGAGACTTGACGCTTGGATGCCAGGCAGCATCTCCATGACCATTGCTTCGACGGGCAGGTCGTCGGTCGGCGTGTGGACATGAATCACCTTCGGCACGATGTCTCCCACGAAGATGCGCAGGTAGTCGAGTTGCTCCGTTTCGGGCCTGGCCTTTCCGGCATACTTCTGGAACTTAATAATGACTTCGTGAGGCTCGCAAGGAATCTTAACCGAGAAGACATATCCGAGCATGCCCGTGCCAGATTTATCAATAGACAGGATCGGCGCGTCGAATACTTGACGAATGATCCGCTCAATGACGTCTTGCTCTGGGGGAGATTGGAGAAGCAAAGTGCGCTGCATAGAAAATACCTTGATTAACTACACATTTTGACGCAGGCTCTTGAACTATAGCAAGCGCCTGTGTTCATTCAATGATTCAATTTCAAAAGTCATATACGGGCGGAGGTGCCACTGATCGTAAGACCAGTGTAGAACTGCAAGAATACGGATCTCACGATCCGTGGCACCCAAACCAGGCGTCTTAATACTGACTCTAATAATTGAACGATTACTTTTCTATGAGCCGAATGCGGGCCAAGACTTTTCCTTTTTCTCCTTTCGCAATCTTCTGGCCGCTTCCGTAGTTGGCTAGCCACTCCCATCGGCTTCCTATTCCGCCATAAAAGTCGTTCACGAAGACGGTATTCCGCTCTCCATCGATCATCGCCCTAAGGGCTTGCCTGCCGTTCGACTCGATGCCGACGCCCGGTCCCTTATCTAGGCCAATATAGCCCCAGTTGATGTTTCGCTTCGTGCTTCTGAAGTCGTTGGTTCCCAACGGAGAGTTGTCATACCGCCACTCGTTCTTCGGAGGGAACGCTGTTTCTGTGGCTGTCGGTTGCCTTGGCCTCGCCGCGCGGCCTGCCGATATGGTCTTCAGGATACACCGAGAACTCGGCATTTCGATCCCAAGCAATGAGATCATTTGCCTTAGGGACATCGATACGAAGACCGATCTCGCGGACCTCAAATTCCTCACTCAAGTTCTCGTATTCGCATTCGGCTTCGATCTGGCCGTCAGGCAAGATCGTATAAGTGTAGCTTGCCTTAAACGCGGAAAAGCTTCCTTTTACCCTGACAGACGCACCTGTCTTCTGCTTCCTCAAATTCGCATGACTCGGCTTTCCAATAACGCGGGTCGGTAGGGTTACGATTCGGGTCGCCTGTAACCAAGAAATGAAGCTCGGGCAAGGACCGCAACACCTGAACGCCGTTGACCGTGCCTCTGCGCAGCCAGCCGTTTTCGAGGTTGACGCCGATCTCGAAATGCTCGCCGACGATGAAGCGCGTGGAGCCGTTCAAGGCATTCTGCGTTAGGTATTGCAACTTCTTGCCCTCAAGCCCCTTCCAAGGAACAGTAGCGGCAGGCTTGCCAAAAACGAACTGGTATTTGTCGACTATTCCTAGCTTATCGGCAATTGCTAGACCCAAAATGTCGCCATCTTTGGGCTGATTCGGAAGTTCGATCTCGATCGATCCTGCAGTATGGGGCGCGACATCCGGCTTCACCGTGCCGCGCGCTGAACCGCATTGCCACGCGATTGAAAGCTCACCTAAGTTCAGGAAGTCATACTCGTTCTCCACTTGGAGCTTCACCGTCTTCTCAAGCGGAAGTCTGGTTTCCTTAACCTTTACAGGCGAGTGAAGCTTTTTTGTGTGCCAAAACTCGGGCTTCTTGCGACGCCACCCGTCAACGACACCCCATTGAGCGTCGCCTGCAACTCCTCGGCCAGGCATCGAGTACTGCTCGTGCTCGTAGAACCTAGGCGTGTCTCCGCGGCCGTATTCCATTCCAGCTCCTGGAAGCAGAAAAATGTCGTCAGACCAAGCCCAGATTTCTGTTCCTTGCACAACCGGACTCTTAATGAAATGCTTGTAGAGGTTTCGATAAGGCTCGATGTAGTAATCGCGTATGCCTGGATCAATCCAGACTTCCTCGGCGTCCCCCCAGATGTCCTGCCAGATGCACCAGCACTCATCCCAGATGAGCGGCACTTTGAGCGTCTTTTCCAGCTCAGACATCTCTTTGAACGTAAATGGGTTGTGCCGAACCGCAAAGTCCATCGATCCATCTGGCTGGTAGCTCGCCCCGGTCGGCCTGCTCGGGTCGGATTTCTGAACCCATTCCCTGCTTCTCCAGAGTCCAAAACCAACGGTGCTCTCGTTGCAAATCGACCACATGAAGACGCTCGGATGGTTGCGGTCGCGAGCGACCAACTCGCAGTTCAGCTGCATCACTCTTGGCGTCAAGGTTAAGTCGTCGGTCTCGCCGGTCCAGCAGAACGAGCCTTCATCTTCGACGTAGATGCCAAGTTCGTCTGCGTAGTCTAGAAGCTCCGGAAGCGGCGGATAGTGGGAGGTTCTAAGCGAGTTGAGGTTTGCTTCTTTGATCAGCTGGCAGTCGAGATGCTCCAATCCAGGCGTTATGGCCCGGCCTATCAGCGGGTGCGAGTCGTGGTGGCAGGTTCCTCGGACTTTCACCGGCTTGCCGTTGATCAGAACCTCAGTGCCTTTGATCTCGGTTTGGCGGAATCCGACTCGCGTCTTCAATGATTGGATGAGTTTTCCTTCGCTGACGACATCGAGCACGAGCGTGTAGAGGTTCGGTTGTTCGGCGTTCCAAGGCAACGGATGCTTCACTTCAAGGCTAATCGGCACTTCAGTTCGGCTCCACGCCTTGAGATCGCCCGCCTTCGTAAACGACTCAAACCGTGTTTCGTTGCCGTTAGGCGCGACCAGCCTAGGCTGGATGGTTATGCGCTTGCCTTCGGCATCTGATTCGTTGAGTAGCGAGATTGTTCCTTGAATCCCTGCATTCTTGAATTCAGCATCCCATGGGGTCGCCAACGCCATCGCACCGATATGGACATCAGGAACCCATTGCAGGGTCACTTTGCGCATGATGCCGCCAAGTTGGATGTCGGCATAGATGCTCATCTTGTCAAGCGTGTCGCTGGTGCGAGTGTGTTCGGTCACCCTGACGGCAACGCGATTCCTGCCTTGCTTCGCCTGGTCGGTCACGTCGACCTCGAACGGAAGCGCGCCGCCTTCGTGATAGGCAACGCGAGTGCCGTTGAACCAGACTTCAGCGCCACTGTAGACGCCGTCAAATCTCAGCTTGAGCCTGCCTTTGCCTGCTGGCAGGCTGAATGTCTTTCGATATCCTGCAATCCCTGTGATCGACCGTTGCCCTTCCATCGACCAATGCGCAGGCACCTTGATGTCGGACCACTTCGAATCGTCGAACGACTCTTTATAGAACTCCTCTGGCGGATCGAGCCTGAATTTCCATTGACCGTTCAGGCTTGTTGATTTTGCTCTAAAGGATGTTGGAGTCAGACCGTATTGAATGTCCGAGGCACGAACGACAGAATCGTGGGTTCCAGTCTCCGATTTCGTTTTGACGTTGATGTCGCCAGTGAGGCCTAGTGGCATGGCAACTTCGAACAGGCCATGGTCGTTTGTTTTCGTTTGGGCTTGCCATTGGCCGATCTTAGCAGTGCCTTTCAACAAAACCTTGGCATTAGTAACCGGACTGCCGCCCCAATGGTCGCATACGATGCCGATGATGTTTCCGTTCGCGTCAGAGCCCAGGACTGTCTTGTCAGGCTTTTCGGCAGCGTAGACTTCGACTTCATTGAAACTCGGACCGTTGCAGATGTTGCCGATTCTTATCCTGTCGGCTTGAAATGGTTCGAAGCTTGCAACGACGATCAGCGGCAACTTGGCGTTAGGCGTTCCGAGATGCTTGATGGTCTTCCATTTCTTGGAAGACTCGCTGTAGGTCTGGATGTCAAGCTGAGTCACAAACGTATCGTATTGCTTCAAGACGATCTGCCGAATCGTCACCGGCGTATCCCACTTAAGTTGGTACCAAACCCCTTCGTTGTGGCCAGGAATGCCCGACCAGCGGGTTCCCGCTACTCCATCAATCGCCTTTTCCGGCGTAAGGTCGTTGTAGCTTTCTGAAGCTGAAGCGCGAGCCGCGAGGGCAAGGTTGATATCAGAATCCGGCATGCTCGATCCTCCTAAAATGGCCAGCAACGGGACAACGTGCATGAACAGCATGGTCGAAAGGGCTCCTGTCTGGACCCAGTATAACGCGAAGGGCTCTCGATATTGAGGGTTTTGATGTGGATTCGTAATATTATCAACGACACTTACGAACAGTCCACATTGCCTTTTGCATCCTAGTTGACATTCTGGCTAATAAGCGAACCTTGTAAAGCAACCCAAGCATGTTGATACGAATGGGACATGGTCAGGATGCTAAGATGGCGCTTTTTTGGAACGATAACTTCAATAATGACGAGTAGATGATGATGACGCTCGCAAAGAATGCGCAAAACTGCACTGGCTCCAAAGCCCATTACAGGATAGAAGAGGGCTAAAGCCTACGGCTACATCGATAGATTCAAATACCTGTAACCAAAGGCTTATGGCCATTAACAATATAACACGACATAAAGCAAGGGCTTTCCTGCCGAACCTTGCGAGGATATCCGGAGCGCCAAAGGCGCGGTCTTATACCAGCCTGGGATGAGCGCGAAGCACGTGGTCCAGGTGAAGCGCAAATGAAATACAGAGCGCTGAAGGCGCGAGATAGGTTCAAACAGGGATAATCGGACTATTTCTGGCCTTCAGCCCTATCAGATTTTGGGATGCTCTGTTCCTAGCCCTTCGGCTTCGCCTGCAGGCTAGGCTATTTTACTTCGCACTTTTAGCGCTCCGGAAGAGCCTGCCAAACCAAAAGGGTCTCTCCGTCAGATATGTCGGTCTAATATCTTAACGACCATTAGCCTTCGTTCCGAATGGCCGAGTCAGTAAGCAATGATGTGTCGGACAATATGTTAACTACGAAAAGCCTTCCTACCATCCTCCGAGAGCCGCACAGCAAAGGCTCCAACGGCTAGAACTTCACGCCGACGCTGACCGAGAACCCGCTCAGCTGCTCGTCGCCATAGATATAGCTGGCTTCGTAGTAGAACTTCAATCCAGGAAGCTTGGACTTGGGTTCGAAACCGAGCGTTAACTGGGTGACTACTCCGTTATCGGTGTTGAATTGATGGCCGCCACGGTTCTGCGTCGCCGCATATCCAACTCCAACTGCGCCGTAATAGGGAGTCGTCGGTGCGTTGAACTTCGCGCCTAGGATCACTCTAAAGATATCACCGTCGGTGTCTGAGCCGTGCTGAGCTGCGCCGCCGAATACCATCGTCGGCGAGAGACGGATCTCGACAGCAGACAGCTTGAATACGGTCAAGTCTGCGCCAAGCTCAAAACCGTCAATGTTCAGCCGCGAACCAGGTGTCAATCCATCGAACTTGTTGCCGAAATAGTAGCCGCCACGAAAGCCAATACCGGCAATCGATTGAGCCGAGGAGACGCCAACGCACGCGCCGCAAAGGGCGATCAATAGAGCTTTCCTAACCATTTTGCCAAGCTACCCGATTCGCAAGCTGTGCGCCTAGGCCAAATCAGCCATGGCTTTCTTGACAGCAGCCTTCTCCGCATCGGTTAACTCAACCAACGGCAGCCGCACGCTCTCGCAATCGAATCCAAGAAGACTAGTCGCATACTTGACCGGCACCGGATTGGTCGTCATGAACAGCGCCTTGTAGACCGGCGATAGCTTGTGGTGAATCTCGGCAGCTTTTGCGGGATTCGTCGGGAATGCCTCAATCATCTGCTTGATGTACTTGCCGACCACATGGCCGGCAACGCTAACGATGCCGTATCCGCCTAGGCTAAGCAGCGGGAGAGTCAGGCCGTCATCGCCGCTATAGACTCGAAATCCCGCAGGCACTTGGCGGCACACATCGCTCATTTGGGGCACGTTCCCGCTCGCTTCTTTAACGCCAACGATGTTCGGGACTTCAGCAAGGCGGAGCAGCGTCGGAGTCTCTAGGTTAACCGAGGTTCGGCCCTGGATGTTGTAGAGAAGAACCGGAAGACTCGTTTCTCTTGCGATGGTTGAAAAGTGCGCATAAAGACCGTCTTGGCTGGGCTTGTTGTAGTAGGGATTGACCAGCATGATGCCGTGCGCGCCGCGTTTCTCGCCTTCTTTGGTTAAATGGATTGATTCGGCCGTGTTATAGGTTCCGGCACCGAAGACCACAGCAGCTTTCGAACCGACTTCGTCAAGAACCGTTTCGAGCAGCTTAAGCTTCTCTTCTTCTGTTAGGGTCGGAGATTCTCCGGTTGTGCCGTTAACCACGACGCCGTCGTTTTTCTGTTCGTCGACGATGTAGTTGGCGATCCGCCGGACTTCGGAGTAATTCACGCTGCCGTCAGCGTTGAATGGCGTGAGAATTGCAGTGAGCAGACGGCCCCAGTCGCGAGGCCCTTGGTAAGATCCCATGCCGATGAATTGTACCAGCGGCTAGTTTTTGCCGCTGGCCAAGCTAAGCACTTTGCCGACAACCTCTTCAATCGCCATTCCATCGGTATCGATCACGGCTACACCTGCGCCGATGGTCAACGGACTGTCGTCGCGGGTCGAATCGCGATGATCGCGCTCCTCGATCTGCTTTCTCAGCTCCTCGAAATCGACTGGTGTTCCCTTCTCCTTTAGTTCCTCGTATCGGCGGCGAGTGCGCTCCTCAACGCTTGCAGTCATAAAAACCCGCACCTCGGCGTTCGGAGCGACGACGGTGGTGACATCGCGGCCTTCGAGAGTAACTCCTCCACGAGCAACGATCTCCTTTTGTTGCTTAACAAGGACCTTGCGGACAGGCGAATGCACGCTGAGCGCACTTGCCAGGTTGCCGATTTCGGGCTCACGGATGGCCTTCGTCACGTCTTCGCCATTCAGCAGCACCTTCTGCGGCTCTCCAGGCTCAAAGGCGATTGTTGCCTTATTGCCAAGCTCAGCAGCCTTATCTCCATCGTCAGGTCCAAGGCCGTTACGCTTGGCTAAAACGGCTATGCAACGGTACATGGCGCCCGTGTCGAGGAAGTTCAATCCGAGCTTCTTAGCTACCTCTTTGGCGACCGTGCTCTTGCCCGATCCAGCCGGTCCGTCGATGGCGATTACGATCTTAGACAACGCTCAGCCTCCATAGCTCTTGCTCGAAGTTCGGAAAACTAGTTTGAATCGATTCGGCGCCAGCAATCAGCGTTTCTCCGTCGGCGATGAGTCCCGCAACAGCAAACGACATGGCGATGCGATGGTCGCCGTGCGCGTCAATCGCCGTTCCCTTAAGTTTTGACGGGCCTCTTATCACCATCCCATCTGACGTCGCCTCAATGTCCGCGCCCATCGATCTCAACCCGTTCACCACGAGTTCAATCCGGTCGCTTTCTTTGACTCTCAGTTCTTGGGCATCGCGAATAACGCTTTCGCCGTCGCACTGCGTAGCCAGAACAGCCAAAACTGGAATCTCATCGATCAGTCTGGGGATGTCAGATCCGCCGATTGTGAACGGCTGTAGCGTGTCAGCGGTTCGCACATGAATATCGGCCAGTGGCTCGCCGAGTGAATGGCGTTTATTCCCTAACGTCGTCGGAACACCAGCTTGGTCGAACACTTCGAGGATGCCGGTTCTCGTTGGATTTACCGTCACATCAAGAAGTTCAAGATCGGATCCTGGCACGATCGCCGCTGCGACCAAAAAGAACGCGGCGCTTGATATGTCGGCAGGCACTTCGAAAACAAAAGAACTAAGCTTCGCGCCTTCTCGAACGCCGACTAGGGTGCCTTCTCCCAGAACATCGACTCCCAAAGCACGAAGCATGCGCTCGGTGTGGTCTCGGCTGAGGCTTGGCTCGTTAACCCATGTCTCACCTTCGGCTCTCAGTCCCGCCAGCAATACGCAACTTTTGATCTGAGCTGACGCGACCGGCGACATATATTCGATGCCTGTCAGTTGCGTCCCTTTCACGTGCAAAGGAGGAGTGTCGCCTTCGACGGTCGCCCCCATCATCGAAAGCGGCTCAGCTACCCTCCTCATCGGTCTGCGTGACAGTGAAGCGTCGCCGCTCAAAACGACATCAAGCGGGCGTGAAGCAACAAGTCCGCTTAAAAGTCGCATCGTTGTTCCGCTGTTCCTGCAATAAAGGTCGCTATTCGGCTGGCGCCATTCGACCGGCGCTTCGAGCTGGATCATATCGTCCGATAGCCACTCATCTTCAAGTCCCATCAACCGAAGGCATTCCAAGGTAGCCATGCAGTCATCGCCCTGGAGAGGCTTCTCAATAACCGACTTGCCTTGGGCGATGGCGCTGAACATAAAAGCACGATGGGTTAAGGATTTATCTGAAGGCGGCCTGAGCGAACCTCGCATAGCGGCAATGCGGGCAACATTCAAGTTCACTTTTGGCCTCCTTGCCTGCGCTTAATCTGTCTTGCGTTCTCGAAGAAGCCGCGAATCGACTCAGTATCTCCGCTGTCGATGGAGCCTTTAAGGTCCGCTAACCGGTCGATTAGGTCAGATAGTGTCGCGCTCAGCGCGTGTTTATTCTCAGCAAAGATATGCTGCCAGAGCTCCGGATTGCTGCCAGCTACTCGCGTAAGGTCGCGCCAAGATCCTGCGGCCACATCCGGCGATTCAAGGCTAGCTGACATCTGAATCAAGGCAGCCGCAAGCGCATGAGGAGCATGGCTGAGCAAAGCAACATGCCTATCATGGTCTTCTGCGGTCATTTCTACCGGATTCGCGCCGAGACAACGGATCATCTCGTTTAATTGAGCAAGAACATCTTCAGGCGTACCTGCTGTTGGCGTAATAATCCATTTTGAACCGGCAAACAGCGAAGCATCGGCATTTGAAGGCCCTGTGCCTTCATTGCCAGCCATCGGGTGCCCGCCAACGAACCACTTCTCTCTGTCTGGGTTCTTGGCTGCCCAGTCATTAATGAACCCCTTCACACTTGCGCAATCGGTTACGATCGCTCCGGGTTTGACGGCGGACTCGAGCTTGTCCAAGCATTGGCGCACCGCATGCGGAGGAACTGCAGCAAAGACCCAATCGCAATCTCCGAACTCGTAAAGCGACTTAGCGGCTGCATCCACGCATTCGAGTTCTAACGCTTCTTCTTGCACCAAAGGATCGACGTCATATCCGATTACCTGCGCCTTTCCATGGGATTTCAACGAGAGGCCAATCGAGCCGCCAATGACCCCTAAACCAGCAATTCCAACTAGCATTGTTTCACCGTTGGGCCAAATCTACCTCTATTTGTTACTTATCCGCAGAAGATTAAGGGTCTTACGCAGTATTATCGAGGCAAGTGCGCCCGAACTTCTACTATCACCCACGGATGCTTCAGTACGAATTTGGTTACAAGCACCCGCTGAAGCCAGAGAGGTTGAAACGAACTGCTAGGCTTGTGGAACGGCTCGACTTCGTCAATTTCGTCGATCCCGGCGAGGGATCACGGGAGGACGTGCTTCGGATTCATGATCCTGCCTATGTCGACTCTGTCGAGCTTATCAGCTCTGGATACTTCACACCTGACGGTTTCATGAACAAGGGCGGATTCGGATCGATCGACAACCCGCCCTTTATCGGCATGTATGAGGCGTCGTTGGCCTATGTAGGCGGAGTTGTCAATGCTGCGAAAGACGTCAAAGACGGCGTATACCGGTCTTTCTGCATGGCAGGCGGCCTCCACCACTCGATGCGGTCCAGAGCCGCCGGATTCTGCATCTTTAACGATGCGGCGATCGCCCTGCACATCTTGCGAGAAAGGTTCGACCGCGTAGCCTATGTCGATATCGACGTTCACCATGGCGACGGTGTGCAGCAGATCTGGTTCGACGACCCGAATGTGCTGACTTGCAGCATCCATGAAGACGGCAGAACGCTGTTCCCGGGTACCGGCAGCATTGATGAGACCGGAGCGCATTTCACATCGCTGAACGTTCCGCTTGAGGCGAAAACAACGGGAGAAGTATGGCTCTGGGCGTTCAACAACACGATCATCCCAGCGATCGAAACATTCCGACCTCAAGCCATCGTTTTGCAACTTGGCACAGATATTCACTATCTTGACCCTCTTGGGCATATCAAGGCGACAGCGCAGGAATGGCTCGGGGCCGTTGAGGCAGTCAATGAGCTCGGGATACCGATTGCAGCGGTTGGCGGCGGCGGCTACAACCTTAAGACCGTGCCCCGAATGTGGACTGCCGCTTGCCTGACTCTTTGCGGATTGCCCGTTCCCTGCAATATTCCTGAGGATTTAGCAATTGCCTGGGAAATGCCTCATTTCTTCGATGAAGAAGCGCCAGTGCCGCGAGGCTCAGGCTGGTTTCACGCCGAAGATACTGTTGATGCCGTTCTACGCAACGTCTTACCGTTCATTCCCCGTAGTTGACCATACAGGTATAACAAACGGGAACCATGTCAACAGACTCAAACGGCAACTTCGACAGCGATTCATTAAAGAACCTTAAAGGCCCCACAAAACAGCAGGCAACGCGATTCAGTTGCGGGTGTTTGCTCCTCGTGGGACTAGTCGCCTTGGTGATGGGCATTATCAAGCCCTACACCGAGTATCTATGGTTTGTGCACGATGCAAAGCAGCCTCTGGTTTTCACCTTGGCCTATGCTACTAAGGGGCAATTGTTCGCCTACGCTTTCATCCTTGCTATCGTTCTCCTTCAGTGGAATCTGTCACGCGCTGTCAAGGTGTCGCTTGTCTATGTGCGCATCCCGGCGTCGCTTGGCGAAGCAATGGTATCGAACGCTTTGGCTTGGGTGCGCGACAGCGCTCCCAAAATTGCCAAGTGGATTTCGTTGATCGTGGCGTTTAGCATGGCTTCTGGCTTTGCCGGCGAGTGGAACACATTTTTGCTAGCAAAGAACGCTCAGGCCTTTGGGAATACGGACCCGACATTCGGCATGGACTTAGGGTTCTTCGTCTTCAAGCTCCCATGGCTCCTCGCCATTGCCAACTATTTGCTCGGTCTGGCGATAACCGTTTCTGCGATCACCATCGGAGTCTACGTGGGCATGCAAGCTTTGGCGGCGATTGCCAAGATTGAGCTGAGCCGACCTCAGATCAAGACCCATGTGACTTTGCTCATCGGCTTTACAGGTTTGGTTTTCGCGCTCCAGATGTGGCTTCGCCGATATGGAGTTGTTTACACCAACAACAGCCAGTTCACCGGTGCGGGCTATGCCGATATGCAGCAACTAGGCGCTCAGACGATCGCTGCTTGGATCCTGGCCATCGGTAGCTTAGCTACAATTGTCAATGCATTCGTCGGCAAGGCATTCCGCGCACCGATAGTCGGCGGCGTTGCCTATGTCCTTTGGTCGTTCGTAGCTGTGCTTATCTATCCGGCTCTCATTCAGCGATTTAAGGTTGAACCGGATCGAATCGTAGTCGAGCTTCCTTACGCCAAGAAAGCCATCGAGATGACGCGCTATGGCTACGGTCTCGACCGCATCGTCTCGAAAGACGTTGACGTTCGCGAGCTCCCGACCAAGCAAGAGATCGCCGAAGCGCAGTCGACATTAGATAATATGAGGTTGTGGGATCCAGACGTTCTTCGCCAATCCCTCGACGTCATCCAAACCTTAAAGGGTTACTATATTTTCAACGATGTCGATGTCGATCGGTATTTGATTGACGGGAAGCAGACGCTGACGATGGTTTCTGCCCGCGACATCCACCACGACGGCCTCGATCCAAAGTCGCGGTCTTGGGTCACCGAACGGTTGCAATACACGCACGGATACGGCGCAACGGCTTCGCCGGTCAACTCTGCCAATGCAGAAGGCAAACCGAACTTCTTTGTCAACGATATTCCTCCTAAAGCCCATGTTGATCTGAAGATCGACGAGCCTAGGATTTACTTCAGCGACTATCGGCTGGCAAACGGAGAAATAGACGATCCTTACGCCATTGTTCGCAGCAATGTCGTCGAGTTTGACTACCCCTACGAAGAAAAGATGATGACCTCGAAGTGGAATGGCGACCGCGGCATCCCGTTCGGCGGCTTTTTCACGAGGCTCAGCTTCGCGATCATTCATCAAGATATCAACCCGCTGATCAGCGGCAACATTACTCGTGAAACGCGGCTACTGATGCACCGGAGCGTCATCGACAGAGCAACGCTGACCTATCCTTTCCTGCAGATCGACCGCGATCCGTATATCACGATAATCGGGGGCAGGCTGATCTGGATTCTGGACGGCTACACGGTTTCAGGCCAACTTCCCTACAGTTCACGAATGCCTGGCACGGCAATGCCGATTAACTACATCCGAAACTCGGTGAAGATCACGATCGACGCCTACACGGGCGAGACGAAGGCCTATGCGATCGAGCCGAATGAGCCGATTCTGAAGGCGTATCGGGCGATCTATCCCGGTTTGGTTCGCGACGTGTCGGAAATGCCGAAAGGAATTGTCGCCCACCTTCGTTATCCAGAAGACATGTTCTTGCTGCAGTCGTACCAACTACAGCAATACCATGTCGCAGACCCAACGCTGTTCCTGAACAACTCGAATGCATGGGAGCTTCCCTACGAACGTGGGATCACCGACAACAGGGAAAACATGCGGCCGTACTACGTTCAGATGCGGCTGCCGAACGAGAAGAAGGACGAGTTCTTGCTGATACTGCCCTTCACTCCCAGGGGGAAGGTGAACATGAGCGGGTGGCTGGCTGCGCATTGCGATCCAGGCAGCTATGGCAAGCTGGTTCTCTATCGGTATCCCGAAGGGATGAACATGCCCGGTCCGGCTCAAATGGAGTCGGTGTTCAATCAGGATGAAGTCATCGCCAACCTGAACCGGCAACTGAACAACGACCAGAGCCAGATTATAACGGGCAACTTGCTTGTCGTCCCAATCGGCAACAGTTTGATCTATGTCGAACCGCTGTTCTTGAAAAGCCGCTCGCCTGGAATGCCCGTCTCGCCCGAACTCAAGAAAGTGATTTTGGCCACGAAGAACGGACCGGTTGTCGGCGCGAACTATGCAGAAGCGCTAGATAAGCTATTTGGCGCTGGATCGAGGCTTTCTAAGCTGGAGACTACGAAGCCTGGCCCAGCGACTCCTATAGATAAGCAAACAGCAAACTCGGTGCCTGCAGCAGAAGTCCGCAAAGCCAGAGACCTTTATAAGCAAGCCAAGGAAGCTCTTAAGAAGGGCGATCTGTCGACCTACGGCAAGTTAATCGACGAACTAGGCGCAAAGCTTGACGAACTAGGAGCGCCGCGTTAAGGGCAGGTTAAGGAACGCCTCAAAAGGTAGAATCAAGACCGTATGGGCAGCACTTTCGGAACTCTCTTCAAGGTATCGACTTGGGGAGAGTCGCATGGCGGCGGAGTCGGCGTTGTCGTCGACGGATGCCCGTCGCTATTGCCTTTGTCCGAAAACGACATTCAGGTTGAACTTGATCGTCGGCGGCCCGGCCAAAGTAAGATAACCACGCGCCGAGACGAAGACGACCGAGTGTCGATCATGAGCGGAGTTCTCGACGGCATGACTTTGGGCACGCCGATCATGCTCGTCGTTCACAACAAGGACGCCAGATCGAACGACTACAACGAAATGTCGGAGAAGTATCGGCCCAGCCACGCGGATTTCACCTACGACGAGAAGTATGGGATTCGCGCATGGCAAGGCGGCGGCCGCGCTTCTGCCCGCGAGACAATTGGCCGAGTGGCTGCCGGAGCCGTCGCTCGCAAGTTCTTGAGGGAGCGTTATGGCGTCGAGATCATAGCCTGGGTAGAAAAGGTTCATGGAATCGTCGCTTCTGTCGACCCGCTTAGCGTGACGCGAACCCAAGTTGAAGCCAATATCGCTCGATGCCCCGACCCTTCCATCGCCGAAGAGATGATCAGCCATATCGATGCCATCCGCAAGCAAGGAGATTCCGTAGGCGGAGTCGTCGGTTGCATTGCGAAAGGTTGTCCGGCAGGATGGGGCGAACCGGTTTTTGACAAGCTTGAGGCTGATCTTGCGAAGGCCATGCTATCCATTCCAGCTTGCAAAGGTTTCGAGATCGGCAGCGGATTCGCTGGAACGAACCTGAAAGGCTCGGAACACAACGATCCTTTCTATGCTGATGAGCAAAAGAACGTCTTTACCGAAACGAACCTGAGCGGAGGGATTCAAGGCGGCATCAGCAACGGCCAGCCGATCATCCTGAAGGCCGCATTCAAACCGACTGCCACAATCCTAATGGAACAGCGCACCATCAACAAGGATCGTGAGAACACGACTTTGAAAGGCCGCGGCCGCCACGATCCGTGCGTTTTACCTCGCGCCGTGCCGATTGTTGAGGCTATGGCCGCGCTTGTTTTGGCCGACCACGCCTTACGCCACGAAGCCTATCGCCGACCATGAGCACAACAACTTTGGACCCCACGATGCAGACCACGCAGCCGACGATTACGGCGAACAACATCGACTTCTACTATGGAAAGTTCCATGCGCTCAAGGGCATCAACTTGGAAGTCCATCCGAACCAGGTCACAGCGTTTATCGGCCCATCGGGTTGCGGCAAATCCACGTTCTTGCGGACGATCAACCGTATGAACGACCTCATTGACGGAACGAGGTTGACGGGACAGATCCTTTTCCAAGGCATCGACATCTACGATCCGAAGGTCGACCCCGTTCAGTTGAGGAAAGAGATCGGGATGGTTTTCCAGAAGCCGAACCCGTTCCCTATGTCGATCTACGACAACATCGCCTATGGCCCGCGAATCCACGGCACTCGAAGGAGAACCGACCTTGACGAGATCGTCGAGACCTGCTTGCGGCAAGCGGCTCTGTGGGAAGAAGTCAAAGACAAACTGAAAGCCAGCGCTACAGCGCTCTCTGGGGGCCAGCAGCAAAGGCTCTGCATCGCCAGGACTCTCTCGGTTCAGCCTAAGGTTATCTTGATGGATGAACCGTGCTCAGCTCTTGATCCTATCGCCACATCGCGAATCGAAGAGCTGATATTCGAGCTGAAGCAGCACTACACCATCGTCATCGTTACGCACAACATGCAACAAGCGCAACGCGCAAGCGATATAACCGCCTTCTTCATGATGGGTGAGTTGGTTGAATACAGCCCAACGAAAGACCTGTTTATGTATCCGCAGAAAAAGGCGACCGAAGATTACATTTCCGGGCGTTTCGGCTAAGCTCCAAGAGCTTTCATGCCGAGCACGCAAACAGCTCCAACAAAGGCAGATGCCGGGATCGTAATGAACCAAGCGACCACCATGCTTTGAGCGACGCCCCAGCGAACTGCTGAGAACCGTCGCGAGGAACCAACTCCAAAGATGCTGCCTGCGATGACGTGCGTCGTGCTGACGGGCATCCCGAAGAGGCTGGCCGCACTGATGACCGTCGCAGCACTAGCTTCCGCGGCAAATCCGTGTACCGGTTCGAGCCTGATGATCTTGTGGCCCATCGTCTTAATAATGCGCCATCCGCCTGCCGAGGTTCCTAAAGCCATGGCGATCGCGCAAGACAGCTTGACCCAAAGAGGAACTTCTTTCTCCGCAATAACCCCCATTGAAAACAAGGCCATCGTGATGATCCCCATGCTTTTCTGTGCGTCGTTCATGCCGTGGCTGAAGGCCATCGCTGCCGCAGAGAAGATCTGCATCTTCCTAAAGATGCCGCCGACTTTTCCAGGATGCGTGTGTCCGAACAGCCAAGCGATGAGAAGCATGACGACGAAACCTATGCCAAAGCCAAACAGCGGGCTTGCGAACAGAGGTATCACAACTTTCTCGATGATGCCCGCCCACTTAATCGGCGCAACGCCCGCATCAGCTATGACCGCGCCCATCAGGCCGCCAATTAGCGCGTGGGACGAGCTACTTGGGATGCCGAATTTCCACGTGATCAGGTTCCAGACTATCGCACCTATAATCGCACTGAGCACTACAAAATTCTGAACGGAATAGACCTTGTCGTCAACCAGACCCTTGGCAATGGTGTTGGCCACGTGCGTGGCGATCAAAGCTCCCAACAAGTTGAGGCCGGCGGCCATGATGATGGCGTTCCTTGGGCTCAAAACGCGCGTCGAGACAACCGTCGCGATGGCGTTGGCTGTGTCGTGGAACCCGTTAATATAGTCGAATGCCAGCGCTCCAATGATCACCAGCCAGAGCATGATGTCAAAATTAGGCATACTTCGTTAACACTCGGCCCAGAATCTTGGCGACGTCTTCGCACTTGTCAACCGACACTTCAACGCGGTCATAGATCTCTTTCCACTTGATGACCATGAGCGGGTCGGCGTTCGGTTCTTCAAACAAATCGGCTAGCGCTGTTCGGAAAGCGCGATCGCTTTCGTTCTCGGTCAGGTGGATGTGAATGAGGATTTCGCGCATGGAGTCAGCGCTCTTAAAGCCGTTCTTCAGTTCGCCGACGGCGTCCCAAGTTGACTTGGCGGCTTTGACGAGCAGCTCTGCGAGAGGCCTAAGGTCTTCGCGCAGCGTCCTGAGCTTATAGAGATGGGCTCGAGCCGAAGCGGCCTCGATGCAGTCCGTTATATCGTCCAGAGCGTGAGAGAGATCGCGAAGGTCTTCTTTATCAAGAGGCGTGATGAATGTGGAATCCATCATGTCCATCAGCGAGCGGGTCATTTGGTCGGCTTCGTGTTCGACGTCGTCGATCTTCTGGACGTATTCCTCCATACGATCGAAGTTGTTGACCATTTCAAGGAATAGCGAAGCGGCGTCGAAGGCAGCCTTAGCCTGAGTCTCAAGAATCGAAAAAAAAGCCTGACCTTTCTTAAATGCGATCGGCACAGTAGTCTCCCAGGCAACAGGTAAAGGGATTTCAGAGCGCCCGTTGCCTATCTTTTATACCTCAATGTTATCGTTCTGTTATGGCTTTGTTAAGAACGAAAACGCCTCATGCTGCAGACTTTCTAATGGCTCAGACAGCACTTTGGGTGAGGAAAGCGTTACGCCCGAGTCCATACCTTGGACTCGGCATGACTACCGACCTCGGACTCGTACGTAGTCCGCGCTTCGAACCCTATGGAGTCCAAGGCCGAGTCTGCTCTAGTCCGCACCCTGTCCTGCACTAGGCAACGTCGCGGACTGGTGCAGAGCTGCCCAAACGATGATTTGCGTGCCTCGGGGTTCACAACCCCGTGGCTTCTGCCATCCGAAGTCATGAACTTCAAGCCTATAGCCTCGGGGTTGCGAACCCCGAGGCAAGCCGAACAACCATTTGCCAATGTCGGACGAGAAATGAATCACGGAATCGGCGCAATCTTGACCTCGAACGCACATACCACTCCCCATTTCTCCGGACTTACACTATAATGAAACCTGTATGGCTAAGCCGGAGTCGCCGTCTTCAGAACCGACCGAGAAAAAGGCCGTTCTCTCGCTATCTTATGATGGAGGCGACCTTTCGCATATTGAGACCGTTGCGCCGTGTCTTCGGGCTTCCCTTTTGGCCGGAACCTTCTATGTTCCTCCCGAGAGGTTCCTTCTGAATCCCGACTCGTGGCAGAGGATCGGCAGACTCGGCAACGAGATCGGCAACTACAGCTTGGCCGAAGGCGCAAACTCGGACGGCTACTTGCTGGACTGGACCCCCCAGATGATCGCGTACGATCTTGAGCTCAGCGAAGGCTTTTATGCCGAAGTGCTACCTTCGCAGATCGGGCACAGCTTTGCATATCCCTGCAGGACGAACACCACGTCGCGGGTGGGCAGCATGTCGATCCAAGATATGCAGCACTATGCCATGATCCGGCCGGTGGTGCGCAGCTTCTTCCGCATTGCGCGAACCTCGGTTGAGGGATCAAACAACACCCAATGCCTCGACCTTACAGCACTCAAGTGCTACCATACCGAGGGCCAAACTCACGAGGATTGGATCGACCTTATCTTGACTGCCCAGCAAAGCCGGTCTTGGGTCATCCTTGGGTTCCACGGCGTAGGATCCGGCAACCATTCTGTCGACGCCGTTGAGCATGCGCGGTTCTGCCTGTGGCTTGCTGAAAACCAGGACAAGGTGCGCGTCGATACCGTGTGGAACGTCGGTAAGAAACTGCTTTCGACCGCTTTCGCTTCGGTTGAAGAAGCTCAAACAGAAAAGGAAGCTACGACGAAGTGACCTCGCGGATATTGGGAATCGGCACCGACGTTGTCGAGATCGAACGAATACGTTTAGCCATGCGTTCTCCTCGATTCCTTGAACGCATTCTTCGTCCCGATGAACGCCGCCAGAAAGAGACGCCCGAATGGGTCGCGGGCCGCTGGGCAGCAAAAGAAGCCGCCGCCAAAGCCCTTGGAGTCCATCTGAAATGGCACGACGTGGCGATTGTCTCGGCAGAAGACGGCAAACCGACCGTGGTTCTCTTCGAAGCCGTTCGCAACCAAGGCATCAAGGTCCACTTGTCCATCTCGCATGAGCGAAGCGTAGCGATTGCCATGGTTGTCGTCGAAACCGTGGACCTCAAATCGGCTACAATCTAAGCTGAATGAGCACCAACGAGCAACTCATCCGAGCCGTACAATTTGCTACAAGGAGACTCACCAGCGCGGACAACTTCGATGCTCTGCTCCGCGACGTGCTCGTAATCAGCGTTAGTGCCGTCGAAGCCGAAGGCGGCACGATTTATCTCCACGATCCAGCCAGCAGCCGCCTCAAGTTCCACTACGTGCTGCCTAGCGAAGCAGCCAAGAAGATGCCCTTTCCGGATATTGCCGACGATTTTGGAGTGGCTGGCCAGGCGTTTCGGCATCGGCGCACAATCATCAGCAACCAACAGTTTATCAAGAGCAACAGCCATCCGGAAATCGAAGCAGCGACGGGCATTAAGATCCGATCTATGCTGACCGTCCCGCTTATGATGGAAGACGAGGAGCCAATCGGCGTCGTTCAGATCATCAATAAGAAGAGCGGCGAGTTCACCGCCAACGATGTTTCGGTCATGGACACCTTGGCAGCCGTCTCAACGATGGCTTATCTGAACTCGCGCCTGCTTGAGCAGCAAGCCAAGGCTTCTTCTCTGCTAGGTATGGGTCGCGTCGGACACGACATCGGTAACTTGGCAGCGAGCTTATTCGCCAGCATCTCCTATTTCGACCTAGCCGTTCGCGGTCTGGGCCAATCCCTCGACTCACCCGACGGAATTGCCTCGGCAAAGCTGCACGCCGAGTCGATCGAGGCGATGCTTGAGGAGCTAACTGCATCGGTGCAACGGCTCGTGCGCTACTCTCGGCTCATCAGCGACCTGTCGGCAGGCAAAACCCTTAAGGCGAACAAGCAGATGGCTTCCCTTGCTGAGACGATTAGAACCAGCGCCGAACTGCTGGAAATGGAAGGCAAGCGCAATCGAGTGGCCATCGCCTACGACATCGACGAAAAAGCGCCTCTATTCTTGCATGACGACCTTTACGTCTTCAGAATCGTGCAAAACTTGGTCGGCAATGCGATCAAGGCAACCCGGGAAATGATCCCTGACGACCAGTTGAGGGGCGCTGGCGATCCGGATGACGAGACGGTACTTGGCGAAGTGCTCGTTAAGTACCGCTATCACGACCATCAGCACAAGCTGGAAGTCCACGACACAGGCCCAGGAATGAGCAAGGAGACCATCCGAGCGATCCTATCGGGCAATGCGCGCAGCCAGTGGGATAAGGCCTCCGGTTCCGGTCTTGGCACGCGGATCATCTTGGAGCTTGCGGCCACCCACGACGCCAAGGTAAGCATCAAGAGCGAGCCTGGACACGGATCGACCTTCTCCGTTGTCTTCCCCGACACCAAAAGTTGAGCACGCTTCGGAACTTTGGCTATGCCATAATGAGTTTCACTTCTTAGGACATGCGACGAAGAGGAGCCCCAAGCATATGGAAGCGCGTTTTTGGCTATGTTGCCTATTCCCTTCTTATCCTCTTTCTCTTGGCGGCATCAACCATCGCCGGATACATAAAATCGAGCCCGATTCTGGCTGCTGCCATCAGGCAAAGCATTCGGCATGAAACGCCAAAGGACGTCTTTAGCCAAGACTCGATGACTTTGCTCATCTTGGGGTGCGATGAAGACCTTAGCTACGGTGGCAAGAAGGTATTACGATCCCAAGCGCGATCCGACATGATCCTGATCGCAAAGCTCGACTTCAAGAACAAAAGGATCTCCGGCGTGTCGATTCCGCGCGATACATTAGCCTCGACTTCAGGATATCGCAAGCAAAAAATCAACGCCTTCCATGCCATTGGCGGACCGGATCTGAGCAAGCGAGTTGTCGAAGACCTTCTAGGAATCTCCATAAACCGCGTGATGACCGTCAACTATACAGCATTCCAGGAGATGATCGACCTTGTCGGCGGAGTCGAAGTGTTCGTGCCTAAGAAGATGGACTGGGAGGACAAAGCCGCCAAGCTTTTCATCCACCTGAAGCCGGGCAAGCAAGTCTTGGACGGCTACAATGCGATGTGCTTTGTTCGATTTAGGCACAGCGATAGCGACTTCATGCGCCAGCAGCGCCAAAAGGACTTGATGATGTCCTTCAAGGATAAGGTCCTTTCGCAGCCACTAATAATCAACCAAGTATGCGAGAAGGCGATGGAAGTCCTGGGCGGGACCTTCACTGCCGACGAACTAGTTACTCTGGCGTTATTCTCGAAGACGGTCAAGGGCGACAACATTCGAATGGGTATGGTACCGGTCGTGTCTGCCTCGCACTACAACCTAGAAATTGACCGCAGCAAGCTGGAAGAGACCCTTAAGCAGTATTATCTTCACGACTCCCGAACCCAAGCGAGCAACTCCGAATGAGCAACAACGACCCCTACGATCCGTCCGAAGTCGACGAAAGGCCGCGTTCGACCTACCTCAGCAAGAAAGACGCGAAGGCATTGCTGATCGTCGGCCTACTTGGCCTTGTCGTTTGCGTGCCGCTCTATCAGATGTTGCGAGAAGGCGGAAGAAAAACCTTCTGCCAGCAGAATATGCAGGCAATCCAATCGGCAATGCTATCCTATGCCGAGCTTAACGATGAGCACTTCCCTCCGATGTGCGAGATCGGATCAAACTATGAACCTCTGCTTCATGATGGCAAGCCGTTCACATGGGCTTCTTCAATATTTGAAGGAATGAAGAAGACACAGAACTTCCGATGCCCAACCGCTGGCGAGGATGAAGTAACCCACGCTTTTGACCCGATCGACTCCAAGAAAATCATTGACATGACCTATGGCATGTATGCAGCTTGGTCGGGACACGCAACCTGGGACATCTCTGACAACGCTCAAGCTGTTCTAATATCGGAAACATCGAAGTTCGGATCAAACGGAACCTACAACCCGGTTCCGTTTGTCGACGCTGATGGCAATGAGATCAAAGAAGACGGTTTCTATATCGGTTGGGATAAAGGAAACTTGAAGGCTGACTGGAAGAAGCGGAACACATCGGCTTTTGATATGCCGAAGTTCGTTACCCGTCTGGCCTTTCCAAACACAGCAAACGGAACGTTTACTAAGAAAGGCGGCTCAAGACATGGCCGAGGCAATCACTTCCTGTTCTGCGATGGGCACGTGGAGATTCTGACTCCTAATGCTGCCCGAGTTGAGTTCATCGATGCAGGCGGAGAATTGACAGGCATTTGGCGAACTCGTTAGACGCCAGCGTCGGCTTTCGGTAGTGAGACGGTTATCTTAGTGCCTATTCCCACTTCGCTTTCGATGCGGATTTGCCCGCAGTGAGCTTCGACGATGCTTTTGCATATTGAAAGGCCGAGACCGGTGCCGCCTTCACTACGCGTTCGGGATGTATCTGCCCGGTAGAACCTTTCGAGCAGATGAGGAAGATGCTCAGGCTCGATGCCGCAACCTGTATCGGACACCGTGACCTCGACAGGACCGTTCTTTTCCGTTGCACCGATCCCAATGGTTCCTTCCAACGGCGTGTATCTCTGAGCGTTGTCAATAAGATTGGCGAATAGCCGGACCAGCTCGTCTTGGTTGCCCTTCACAACATAGTTCTTTACTGACGGGTCGACAGTTACCTTTGCGCAATCCGGTTTCTGCGATATCTGAATTGCTTCTCCGACCACTTCGCCTAACGATAAATCGATTGCGTTTAAACCTAGTTGCTGCTCGTCGGCGCGGGCCAAAGTCAACAGGTTGGCCACAAGCCGATTCATCGAATCGACCGCCCTGTCGATGTCTTCCATCGTCTCGCGAAACGTCTTCAAGTCGGTCTTCGATTGAAGCGTTAAGCTCGTGTTCGCTTTAATGATCGTTAGCGGCGTTCTGAGCTCATGGCTGGCATCCGCTGTGAACCGTCTTTGCCGTTCGACGAGCTGGCGCTGAGCTTCGAAGGCGGTTTCGAGTCGGGCGAGCAGCCTGTTGAATGTCGATGCCAGCTCTGAAAACTCGTCATGGCCGACTGCAGGCAATCGTCTGGACAACTCCTCTGCGCCGATTTTGTCTGCCGACTGTGTCAGTCTTCTCACCGGTTTTAGCACCGATTTTGTCATGGCGTTGCCGACAACCACAGCGCAAATAAGAACAAACGGGAGCATCAGAAGCATGCCTCGATCCAACTCGTAGATGGCTTTATCGACCTCGCTGAGAGGATAGGGAGCTTGGAGGATAGCGAATTCGTTGAAAGGATCTGGGATGCGTTTGTAGTAGTAGCGGAACTTTTCACCATCTACATTTGCCGTAACTAAAGTTGGAAGCCCTTTGGCAGCGCGCTGGAATGCGGTCTTGACTACCGGCTTGGCTTGGACGTCATCCATGACCGATTTGCCCGTTTGGTCGAAAATCACGGCTCTCGTCGTGCTTGGATTTCCAGCACGGGTGTTGAAGCGCGGCCTCGGTCGTTCTTTGGGCATAAAGCTTTCGAAGAAACCTGGGCCTTGGTCGTCTCTCCTATCCGGCGGCCCAAACTTATCGCCAGGCGGAGGAGGTCCTTTGCCCATGGGTCCGGTCCGGTAAACAAGTTCGTGGTCGACATTCGCGTACATCTTCGTGCTGACGAAGAAGTGTATGGCTAGCCCCAAAATCACCAGCAGCAGAACCAACGAAAGAGTGTTCCACAGAATAAGCCGCGTGCGTACCGACTTCAGCTCGAACATCGTCCTCCAATCGATCATGCTTGTTCCCCTTCATCGCTTACTCTTAACGAATAGCCCACACCTCGCACTGTCTGAATCAGCTTAAGTTCATGGCCTGCGTCGATCTTCTTTCGAAGCATCCCGATATAGACATCGACTGTGTTGGAATACGATTCGTCGTCCATCCAAACGCGCTCTTGAATCATTTCTCTCGTCAAGACGTAGCCTTCGCGCGAAGCAAGCGCTTCAAGAAGATCGTATTCACGGTGGCTTAAGCCGATCTCGGCGCCAGCCCGCGTGACTTTATGCTTGGCGGTATCGATCTCAAGGTCGGCAACCTGAATGATGCGCGACTTGTGCACCTTGTCTCTCCTAAGCAGGGCTCTTATGCGAGCCAGGAGTTCGTTGAAGTCGAAAGGTTTCGGCAGATAATCGTCGGCACCGGTGTCCAGTCCCTTCACGCGGTCGTCCACTGCGCCTCTTGCGGTTAGCATGAGGATTGGTATGCGGACTTTGCGTTTTCTAAGTTCTTCGCAGACTCGAAAGCCGTCCATTCGCGGCAACATGATGTCGAGCACGATGATGTTGTAGGAAGCCTTGAAGACGGCTTCGAATCCAGCAACGCCGTCCTGGGCGACGTCCGCTTGGAAACCAGCTTGCTCAAGTCCGCGCTTCACGACACGGGCAATGGCGACATCATCTTCGACTATCAGCACTCTCATTGATCTACTCGGCGATTGTATCTGAACAATAAGGTAACAGGCAAACATGAAATTGCGATGAAAGGCATTCCGATGGGCATTACTTGCCTAAGGCACCGTCCTATGCTTCTGTGCCAAACTGAAATCCTTCATGAGGATACTGATTACCAACGACGACGGCATCCATGCTGCAGGAATAATGGCGCTCAGCGAAGTCGCCAGCCAGTTCGGCGAAGTCGTTGTGGTCGCCCCGGACCGAGAGCGCAGCGCATGCGGCCACTCGATGACGATGCACGATCCTCTTCGCGTCAAAGAGCACAAGTGGACCCACTGCAAAGCCTATGAAGCGACCGGTTTACCCGTGGACTGCGTGAATATCGGCCTAACGGTGGCGTTCAAAGATGGATGCGATCTGGTTCTCAGCGGCATCAACCACGGCGGCAATCTCGGCTACGACATCACCTACTCCGGAACGGTCGGCGGCGCGATGGAAGCGTCCATCAACGGCATCAAAGCGATTGCTTTGAGCATGGCGCTGTTCGTTCACGATGCCCCGCTGCATATTGAAACGGGCAAGCAATGGCTTCTTGAGAACTGGTCGTGGCTGGTTAGCTTGGATCAGCCAGTCGGAACGCTGATCAATGTCAACATTCCAGCCATCGCTTATCCGGAAATTCAAGGCGTGAAGATCGTGCCGATGGGCAGGCGCGTCTATGAAGACCGGGTTGAAGAACGGTCCGATCCTTGGGGCAGACAGTACTTCTGGCAAGGCGGCATTGTAGTGATGGACAAGGAGCAACCGGGCACCGACTTCAACGCCGTAACCAGCGGCTATGTCGCCGTGACGCCGATAACGCTGGACTGGACCTATCGAGAAGGCTTGGCGAATATAACGGTGCCAGGAAAGTAAGTCAGATTGACGCAGGTAAAAGCCGTCCGTGCCAACTTCGCGATTCTCAATTAATTCCTATACCTCGGCGACTTTGAACAAGCGCAATGCCAATGACAATAGCGATTGGTTAGTAACCGTCTATATGAACTGAGCGATAGTTCTGACAGTAAGGTTGTCGAGCAGGTACTTACAAGAGAGGGTCCAATCAGATTCCTCGCTAGCGCTCGGAATGACATCTTCATTATCTGAGGTTACAGGTCCACGGATACTTTAGGATCAATTCTTACGAATCCTAGCAAAACCTCACAAATCCGAACCAATCCTAACTTTCCTACTCATGCCTCAGCGCTGTAATCGGATCCATCTTCGCTGCGCTAACGGCCGGATAGAGACCAAACACCATACCGATGGCAGCCGAGAAAAGGGCTGCCGCAATGGCTGCAAACACTGGGAACGGCGTTGCCAGTCCGCTTGGATCGGGCCATTTGCGCAACATTGTCGCAAAGGTAACTAGGGTTCCCAATGACCAGGCGATGAACATGCCGATCAATCCGCCAACCAGGCTCAGCGTTCCGGACTCAATCAAGAACTGCATCAAGATCGCCGATTTCTTAGCGCCGACTGCTTTCCGCAATCCAATCTCCCGGGTACGCTCGGTGACTGAGACCAGCATGATGTTCATGATGCCGATGCCGCCGACAAGCAGGGACAGCGCGGCCACTGCCGCTAGCACAAATCCGGCGACGCCTATGACGCCTTTAAAGATGTTCAAAATGCTTTCGTTCGAGTCGACGCGATAGACCGGCTTGTTGTTCGACTTGGTCATCAGCGCTTCCCAGATGTCCTGCATCGCCACGTTGATGTCCGCCCCCTGAACCGCGCGAAGCATGATCACATCGATCTTGGAGCCGCCCATCCACTTGCGCAAAGCCGTCGAAATTGGCAATTGAAGCTGTTTCGGGTTGTCCATGCCAAACGAGCCCTTGGGCTTCGCCGTCACGCCCACGATCTCAAGAGTTAACCCCTGCATATTCAGCATCTTGCCCAGCGGGTCTTTACCCTCAAATAGCCTATCGCGCACTTCCTCGCTTATGATGCATACATTCGATCGGGCGTCTATATCAGACTTGTTGATGGCGCGACCGGCAAGCAGATCCATCCGATTAAGAACCGTGTATTTGTCGTCGACAGCCGTAACGCCGACGCTCTTAAGGTCCTTGTCTTCGTATTTGATCGTCTGTTCGCCAGCGCCTTTGAATGCCGATCCGGTATCGACCATTTTTGATTGCTGGAGCAGCCAATCGACATCCTCGATTTGCAGACCGTCGTTCGGGCCGACATGCTCGCCTTTGCGCATCCTGCTGAAGGGGTCATACACAACCAAGATCGTGTTTGCACCAAGCTCGGCAAACTGCTTGTTGATGTACGACTGGAAGCCTTCCGAGATCATGACGATCATCGTCACGCTCATGACGCCGATGATGACGCCTAGCATGGTGAGGAAAGCGCGAAGCTTGTTCCTCATCAGCATGTCGATAGCGATGAGAAATGACTCGAGTGCGTTCATTTCTTCTGCTCATCCTCTTCGGGGCGATCCGGACCGAACTGCATCATGCCCTTTCTCTCAGGTCCCTTGAAATCGGGTTTGACGAGTTTCGCGCCTTCTTTGACTCCGCTTACGATCTCTATAAAGGCTCCGCTCGATTCACCAACTTTGACGACCTGTTTGGTTCCCTTTGCTTTCGGATCTTTGCTTTTCGGGGCGATCATCACGAACCGCGTATCGTCTTCTTTGCCCACGAACTCGATTGGCACCCTAAGCACATCCTTCTTATTCACAACCAGCATGGTGCACTTGGCGGACATGCCAGTCTTGAGCTTTGGCTCTTTATCGGTCAGCAGAATCTCAACGGTGTATTTCACCACCGGCTCGCCTGTTGCAGCGGCGGCGGCGGCCGTTGTCGAAGTCATGTTCTGGCTGATGGGTGATATCTTCGAGATGATTCCCTTCAGTTTCTTCTCAGGCAGCGCATCCACCGAGATTTCCGAGTCCATTCCCTGCGTCAGCTTCGTGACGTCCACTTCGTTGATATCGAGCGTCACGCGCATGGCGTCTCGGTTCTCGATTCTTACGATCGGAGTACCTGCGCTGAATCCGCTGAGGCTGGCGACCAGTTCGCCTTCTTGCACCAGCTTTTGTGTGACTACTCCGCTGATTGGCGCCTTGATTTCCGTTTCGCCGAGTTCTCGTTCGCTGTTGCCAAGCATGCTGCCGATCTGTCTCGCTGACGCGATCGATTGGTCGCGCCCCTTCATGAGGGCGTCGACATCCCTCAACGAGGCTCGAGCCTGCTCGACGGATGCGACTGCAGACTCGTATTCCTTCTCTTTTACGACATCCTGGATCTTGTTCGCCTTGGCCGTCAGCAAGGATGATTCAAGACGGTTTATGTCCTGTTCGGCCTTTGCGATCTCCAGCTTCTGTTGCGAATCGAGGCGGGAAAGGCTTGCGCTTGTGGATTCGAGCCTAGCTTTGGCTAAGTCGATTGCCAGTTGCGCGTTCTCAACCGACTTCTTCGACACATAGCCTTTTTTCAGAAGCTCGACGTTGCGGTCGTACTCGGCTTTTGCGTTCGCATAGTTGGCGTCGGCTTCGCGCTTGCTCGTCTCGGCAGCGGTCCGCTCATTCGGGTGGACCGATGTCTTCATCCTCACGAGTTCCTTCTCAGCAGATGTCAAGGAACTCTGCGCTTGGTCGATGGCCGCTTTTGTGAGAGTCGGCTGGACTTTTAGCTCGCTCTTGAGCTGCTGCAGCCGCGCAATGGCCTGGTCGTACGATGCCTTGGCGGAAATCCGGCGCTGGCCGATTTCGATGCTGGCGCGGGCCACGGCGCTCTCGGCGCCCATAAGTTGCGCCCTTGCCTGATCAACTTGAAGTTGCGACTCTTTCGGGTCAATAACAGCGATCAAATCGCCTTGCTTCACCACATCGCCAACATCCACAAGGAGCTTGGCCAAGCGTCCCGAAACTCGACTCTTCACTTCGACGGACTTCACAGCGTCGATGGTGCCGGTCTCAATGACCTTAACTGTAACGTCGCCTTTGGTTACCGTTGCGTCGTTGCTGATAGGCTTGGGCTTATTCAGCATTCCCATATACATCTTGACTCCGTATCCGCCAAGCAAGCAAATGGCGAGCAGAACTATGCCGATAATAACAACTGCTTTTTTCATCGTTGCAGACCCTAGATATCCCTCTACTGCGGCAATTCCCCAGCGGGAGATGTCAATATCATGCCCTGAGCTTCCCTTCCAGGTCTAGGCCCAAAGCAAAAAGGCTCCCAATGCCGCGCTTATTTACCATAACGGACCGCGTTGCCAGAAGGTTGCGGTATAATAACTGTTCGCGTGTCGATGACCGTGCGGCTGCGGTGCGCCGACCCGATGAGACTTAATCAAACATGGCAACCTATCGAGGAAGAAAGACAGATATCTGCCGACTAGTCGGCTTTAACATCTGGGGTCAACCCAAGTGCCCGAGCGCTAAGCGCCCGTACCCGCTGGGACAGCATGGCCCTAACCTGAAGGAGCGAAGGCAATCCGAATACGGAGAGCAGCTCCTTGCAAAACAGGTGATTCGACGCTATTACCACATGCTCGAAAAGCAGTTCCGCCGAACGTTTGAGAAGGCCCAGCGAATGCACGGCAACTCCAGCCTTAACTTCCTTCGCCTCCTTGAGCTTCGACTGCAGACGGCAGTGTGGCGACTTGGTTACGCACGCACGATTTTCCAGGCCCGGCAGATGGTCTCCCACTGCCATATTCTGGTCAACGGCAAACTGGTCAACATCCCGAGCTATCAGCTTAAGGTCGGCGATGTGATCCAAGTGCGCGAGCGAGACGCAAGCCGAAATATTGCTCGCGCCAACCACTACGAAGGCGCTGCGATACCCGTTTATATGGAAGCGAACATATCCGACTGCAGCGGCAAGATTGTCGCCCTGCCCGAGCGCGAGGACTTCCCCAAGTTCTTCCAAGAGCAGCAGGTGGTCGAATACTACGCCCGTTAGTATCGGGCTGAACGAATAAGACCGGTTCCTGTTGGAGCCGGTCTTATTTGTTTATCTGGGTCAATCCGATTGAGCTTTTTGCGAGCGAAGCCCGGAGAGAGGCGATAGCTCATGCGCCTATGATGGAGTTCCCATACCGGGATCGCTGGCGGCCCCGCCGGCCCAGATCCATTGCCCTGCGCCGAAGGCGTCGATCCATCGCCGCCTGTTTTCCGCACAGATTGTAACAGCCTAACTGGGACTGTCAGCGCCATCGCCGGCTCAATCCAGCGCCATCGGCGCGCCGATATGCCAGCCTATGGCAGCGCTATAGGTTCGATAGCAGGTTTGTCATCCTGAACGGACGTGAAGGATCTGACTGCAGCCGCCGTTTGCTTATGCGATCAAGCATAACGTCCGGTTAGGTCCTTCGCTAGCGCTCAGGATGACAAGCGCATTCGCAACGGGAAGGAACTCGCCCTGTTATGGCTTATCTGTGGCTTTTATGTGGCTTTAACATTGGTTTTACCTACAGATCAAGCACATATGAGCCGGAGATGTGCCAGTGCCGCAAGAGCCCAAAACGACCGACAATGGGAATATGGCAAGAGCGCAAGGGAGCGCGCTGCTGAGCGACCTCCGCGGATCGGTCGTTTTTGACCCAGCAATGGAACTCGGAGTCTACGCCTTGGCCTATCAGTTCGTCCGGCCGTCCACCGGCCAAACCGCCGCTATGCGCCTACTCGTAACGGTTGAAGTAGGTTAAGACGGATACAGGCAACCCCTTACCGGCAAGCTACAACGAAGACGTCTAGACCAATAGGTGCTCATGCTCTTCATAACATCTATGGATTGCTTCACACAGTACATTCCACTTCTCAGGATCTCCACCGATTCGAGCCCAAGGCATCACCTTCTCAGGCTTCAAATGGCATGGATAGCGCCCCTGCATATTCATGCTTGTGAGGAGCTGTAAGAAGTCCTCGATTTCCGGGGACTTACCTAAATCCAGGCCTGCCACCTTCGCAAGTAAAACCAGGTCATGGCTGTGATTCTTCGTTATCAACTCCTTAATAACAGCCAGGACATTGGCTTCCTCTTGGCGTGTTTCTGCAAGTATTTTCTGCCCCTCCTCAGATGCAAGGATACGGCCAATAACGACGGTCAGATCTTCTCCGTCATCTTCATTCCTATCAAGGAGGGCTATGTCCATTGCTTTCATTAATGGCTTCTTAGTCTGGCAAACGTTAGGGCATTGATTAAGGATAGCCAGACCCTTAAGCCAACATTCAACAGCAAAGGCAAACAGCATAGCAGCTACACCTTCTTGCCTGCTTCTAGTCAAACCGGAATGGTCAACCATCATATCAACTGGACGTCCAACAATAGTTGATTCTTGAATAGGAAGATCGTCGAGTACTGATCTTGACCTGAGGGCATCGCAATATAGGAATGAACCTGTCTCGAACCACTCGCGTGGAGTTGCTAATGTCATCCAGACTTGCTCTTTGGTTATAGGTGGATCATGTCGAGGAATCGTTTATTTCTTGCTCATGTCATATGGACGTTATAAGTCAATGCTTCTTGTCCTTTCATAGCTACCAAGGATGCCGAATCAAGCGCTTAAGGCGCGGCCGATGATAGCCTTGGGTGAAACCCAAGGTATCGGCGCAATAAACTAACGAAGAGCGCTGTAGGCGCGATCTATATGCCGCCAAGCGTAGCCGGGAAACGATAGATCGCCCTTTCAGGGCTCTGCTATTTGTGTTGACTTGTTCCTATGGCTTTGCCATAGGCTATTATCGAGCGCGCCGCATTTCATTCAAGCCGGCGGGGCCGCCAGCGATCCCGGTAAGGCCGCTGCCGACAGGGACCATATAGAGCGATGGCCAGCATTAAACTTGAAGCTACTCAAATCCGAACGGCGACGCAGAGCGATGCATTGCTAGGCACAGCCATCGAAAAGCATGGTTCCCCGTTATTGGTCAATGGGAAATGGTCAATCCGAAAGGCCGCGGGCGATTCTGGGCGGCCTGAGCAAACCGCTTGCCGATGCTGATAATAGGCATGGAGACCGACATGCGCAGAATCGCACTATTGGTATTGATCGCCATAGCCTGCAAGGCAAGCCGCGCCGACATAACCGGCACCGTCACCATCGGCAAGACCAGCAGCGCCATGCTTTCGGTCGGATACATCGGATTGAGCCAAAACAAAGAAACGCTGCGCAATTCGTGCGGAATGACTGTCGGCGCGAACTCATCGGCGACGAGCGTTTGGTGCTCAACCTACAAGCCGCGCAACAGCGAACTGCACCTCAAGAACGGCAAGTACAGCTTCAAACATGTCTCCATCCCGCCCGGACAATACTTCGTCTATGCCAAGCTTGGCGAGACGCTGATGCTTGGCAAAGCAATCACGATCGAGAAAAGCAACGAAGAAAGGCAAATCGACATCGACCTATTAAAGATCAAGACCGGCAATCTCGCCCTGGCTGCAGCGGCGAAAGGCCAGTGGTCGGTGCGCCTGGCACCCGCGAACGCCCAAGGCAAGCCATTGATCAAAGGGCTCGACCTGAACCAAGAGTTGCGAATGGAGGGCAAGGTCGTCCAGGGCAAGGCTGGCTTTCGTTATCTTCCGGCCGGCAAATACATCGTTCAGCTGCTCAAGATAACTCAGAGCGGCGGAGACGCGAAATCCCATTGGGAAGCCTACGATGTTGCAGGCACTTTCTCGGTTGATGTCGTGCCAGGTAAAACGTTGACTTACAAGCTCAACTGAGGGTCGCTTCTTTCAATGAGCGGATGAAGGCGATCAATTGGCCTCGGCCTGCGCCGCCGTTCCAGGACGTTTCAATCAGCTTGACCACCGAACTGCCGACCACGGCTCCATCGGCAAACGAGCACACTTCAAGAACATGCTCGGGTGTGCTGACGCCGAAGCCGACGCAGACCGGAGTGGCTGTGTGCTGGCGAATCCGAGTCACCAAGCCCTCTGCACTGTGAGAGAGAGTCGAACCTGTGCCCGTGACGCCCGTGCGCGAAACCGCATACACGAAGCCGGTTGAGGCTTTGGCGACCTGCTCAATGCGGTCGTCTGTGCTGGTGGGAGCGCCGAGAAAGATGTTGTCTAGGCCGTGCGCGCGGCTGGCTTGAATCCAGGGAACGGCTTCCTCGGGCGTAAGGTCGCAGACGATCGTTCCGTTGGCACCGGCTTCTCTGGACGCCTTCGCAATAGAGTCCAGGCCGTATCTCAGGACCGGATTGTAATAGCCCATGAGGATGATCGGGACCTTGAGATCGCACTGCTTCAGAGCTTCCAGAACGCCTTTGGGACTTGCGCCTGCATCCAAAGCGCGCTGGCTGGCAGCGGCAATGACCGGACCGTCGGCGATGGGGTCGCTGAAGGGCACGCCAAGCTCGATGATGTCCGCGCCGCCGTCCTGGAGCGCCGAGACAATCGCCGGGAGCTGGCTGAGGTGCGGGTCGCCCGCGGTAACGAAAACCACCAGGGCCTTCTCATTCTTCGCTCTCAACTCCTCAAACTTGACGGCAATGGCTGAACCGGGCATAGTTCATTGTAGCCTGAATAGACCTAGCGGATCAGGTTGCTTAAGTCCCACAGCACATTGGTGTTCTGTTGTTTAAGGAACCTAAGAGCGTAGAATAGGGCAACTATGTCAAAGACCACAAAGCTAAGAGTCGAGGGGATGAGTTGCGGCAATTGCCAACGCCATGCCAAGAACGCCCTTGAAGATGTTGAAGGCGTCCTCAGCGCCGAAGTCAGTCTTGAAGCCAAGGAGGCCGTGGTCGAGCACGAGGACTCCGTAACTGCCCAGCAATTGATCAAAGCCGTGTCCGAAGAAGGCTATCCGGCATCTTTGCTTGAATAGAATGCCGCAAGTCGACTTAAGGATTGACGGCATGACGTGCGCCTCGTGTGTTCGGCATGTAGAGAAGGCACTTGGCAAAGTCGCTGGGGTCGAAAGTGTATCGGTGAACCTGGCGACATCGAAGGCTGAGGTTTCTCTTACTTCCGATGGCGTTGCTCAGGAGGCATTGTTCGCGGCAGTATCTAAAGCGGGCTACCAGGCATCGCCCTATGCTCGTAAGGTGGTTTCCAAAACCAGTAGCGACCTCCTCAACCTCTGGGTTGCGACAGGGCTAACCCTCCCCGTGTTCTGCTTGTCGATGTTCTGGCACAGCCGTCCGTTCTGGGCCAATGTCGTCCTTTTCGTTTTATCAACGCCGATCGTGTTCCTTAACGGCTGGAGATTCATCTCGACCGGCACTAAGAGTTTGATGCATTTCGCGCCAACCATGGATGCGCTCATCGCGATGGGCTCGGTTTCGGCTTGGGGATTCAGCGTCTACGGGCTCTTCTTCATTCCGGAGCACCACCAGAATCACTACATCTACTTTGAGACGGCGGCAGTGATGGTCACGCTCATCCTATTCGGGCGATATCTGGAGTCATCGGCCAAGGGTCGCGCGTCGTCGGCAATCGAGCAGCTGATGAACCTATCGCCAGTGACAGCGATGCAGGTGATGCCCGGCGGGACCGAAAAGGAAGTGCTGGTGAGTATCGTGAGGCCCGGCGACCGCCTTAGGGCTAGACCAGGGGAGCGGATTGCCCTCGACGGCACGATTATGGAAGGCGAAACCAGCGTTGACGAATCGATGCTGACGGGGGAATCCCTGCCTGTCGAAAAGAAGCCAGGCGATTCGGCAACAGGCGGCACGCTGAACCTGAGCGGGTCCATCGTCTACCAAGTCTCGAAGGTCGGGGCGGACACCGTGCTCGCACAGATTGTCAAAATGGTGGAGCGAGCGCAAGGATCCAAGGCTCCGGTGCAAAGGCTCGCCGACCGCATAGCTAGCGTTTTCGTGCCGATCGTTATCTTGATCGCCTTGGCAACGCTGGCCGTCTATTTGGTAATGGGACGCGGCATCGCCGAATCCCTCATCCCTGCTGTCGCTGTTCTGGCCATCGCTTGCCCTTGCGCGCTTGGATTGGCAACACCGACAGCGATCATGGTGGGCACCGGCCGAGGGGCGCAGAAAGGCATTCTGATTCGCGACGGCGAGAGCTTAGAGCGTGCTCACGGGATCACCGATGTGGTGTTCGACAAGACCGGCACGATTACAGAGGGAAAACCCGAAGTTGTAGGCGTTGAAACATTCGGTTCTATGGGTGCAGATGAGGCGGCTACAATAGCTGCGGCCGCAGAATGGCGATCTGAGCATCCGCTGGCGAAGGCTATTGTTCGGTTTTCGGGGCTAACCGAGCCTTATGGCAACATCGAGGAGTTCACAAGTTATTTTGGCGGCGGCATCTCTGCAACGGTTAACGGCAAGCGCTGCCTCATCGGCAACGCCCGCCTGATGGAAACAAACGGCATAGTCGTTCCACCGAGGGAAGCTCAAGCCTTCACGTCAGTTTGGCTAGCCGTAGACGGACAAGCCGCAGCCCACTTCCAGATTGCCGACAAACTCTCGCCTCAATCCAAGGAAGCGGTCAAACGGCTTCAAGAGTCCGGCATGGCTGTGTGGCTGCTGACCGGCGACCATCAGGCGGCAGCAGAATCCATTGCCGACCAGGCCGGCATCCCAAGGGAGTGCGTCATTGCAGGCGTTCGCCCGGAGCAAAAGGGAGAGCACATCCGCTTGCTTCAGCAGAAGGGAAAGAAGGTAGCGATGATCGGCGACGGCATCAACGATGCACCGGCTCTGGCTCAGGCAGATCTTGGAATCGCCATGGGGCACGGCACCGATATCGCCATCGAATCGGCCCACATCGTCTTGATGAAAGCCAGCGTCATGGGAGTTCCAGAAGCAATCGATCTGTCGCGGGCAACCTTTGGCATTATCCGGCAAAACCTGTTCTGGGCTTTCTTCTACAACGTGCTTGCCATACCGCTCGCTATCGCAGGTCTGCTGTCTCCAATGATCGCAGCAGGCGCGATGGCCTTCTCGTCGGTGTCAGTGGTCGGTAACTCGCTTCGGCTGAGGAAACGCTGACGTCTATTTGAGGTAGCGGCCAACCGCCAACTTGATGTCGTGAAGCATCTCATTCTTCGATATCTTTTTTGCGCCGTTGCCGTTAAGGCCGTTCGTGAAGTCTGTCGCCATCGACTCAATATGGTCGGTGAGGACAATCGTGCCGAGCTTATCGAGCGCTCCTGTCAAAGCCGAAAACTGGGTTAGGATATCGACGCATTCCCTGTCTTGCTCGATCATCCTCCGTATGCCGGAGAGTTGCCCTTCCAAGAGGGACATCCTGCGCAAAGCATCTTGCTTAGCCGCCTGTTGCATCGGCAAAGAATACCCCATGGGGGTTTAAGAAGATATTAACCTGTCGGTATACTTTTGGCAGCCTGCAAAAGGCCTCTTGCTCCTTAAGGCGACATCTATGAAAGACTTTTCCGTTCGCAACCAGTGGCCCAACCTATCTCCAGGCATCGAGAGCCGATATTTCAGTAGCTTCGACCGAACCGGAGCGAACAACGACGGGTTTGAAGGCACGTATTCGGCTCTGTATGTCGACGAGAACGGCCAGCACGTGATCTTTGATGCCGAGGGGCCGGGATGCTTGCGGACTCTGTGGTTTACCAGCGAGATCGGCGGGAACGCGCCTTTAAGCTTGGGCTTGATTCGGTTTTACTTCGACGGCGAAGAAGAGCCTCGTATTGAGATCGACGCGAACGACCTCTATTCCGGTTCGACAGCGCCGTTCTTGCACCCGTTAGTCGCCAACAACACGATCTCGACCGGCGGCTTCGCTTCCTGGGTGCCTCTTCCCTATCGCTCAAGCCTGAAGATTACGACTGAGAACCGCGCGTTCTTTTACATTGCCCAATACGACACCTATCCTTGCGATACCGAACTGGACACTTGGGCGAAGGGCGACTGCGATCAAGCTTTGACCGACGAGTTCTTGCAGGCAGGCGAGCCTTTCTCGTTGCCTAGTTCAAGGATAACGAGCGGAAGAGGATCGGGAGTCATCGAAAGAGTCGCGTTTGTACCGTCGGCTATTACCAGCAAGGAATCTTTGCAGAACTCGCGCATCCGCATCTGGTGGGATGGACAGGAAGAGCCGGCCATCGATTGTCCCGTCGGAGCGTTCTTCGGTACAGGCCTTGGTCCTGCGGCATTGAGAGCCATCGCCTTCCAGAGCGACGGCAAAGCGTTCATCAATCGCTTTCCGATGCCGTTTTGGTCTTCCTATCGTATCGAAGTCGAAGGTATTGAAGGACAAGTGCTGGTCGATATTGGCGAGCAACGGTACGACAAGGTTGAATCGGGCTACTTCTGTGCGACCTATCGAAAAGAGCACCCTACGACCCTAGGAAAGGACTTCGTTATGCTGAAGACTGGCGGCGCAGGAAAGCTCGTGGGAACGGTGCTGGTTGTTGAGCCGCCGACGCCTGCAGACAAGCAATGGTGGGAAGGCGACCTGCGCTCATACACGAACGGCAAGCGTACAATGAACATGCACGGCACAGGTCACGAAGACGACCACCTGGGCGGCTGGAGCAACGAGTTTCTGGAAACTCCTTACACCCTTCCGATGCACGGCGAACCGGCAGTCGATATGCTGGACATGAATGGTCAATACAACGGCAACTGCTCGCTCTATCGAATTTGGCCGGGAATCTGTTTTGTAGACGGAATCAGCCACAGCGTCGAGCACGGCACGGAGAACGTCAAGAACTACAACTACTCATCCGTAGCGTTTTGGTATAGAAACGAGTCCTACTGGCTTCAAAAGGCAGACGCTGTAGACGTTGCTGATGCCGAGAGCCGCGCCAACCACTCTCTCACCTGCCAAAACGAGAGCGAGGCATTTGAGCTCGCATCAACATTCGAAGGATGCCATTACCAAGTTGAATACAAGGCGAAACATATCTGCCATTTGAACGCCATGGAATTCACGGTCAAGATTGATCCGGCCAACAAAGGCATCTTTCTCAGGAGAAGCTACGATCAATTCCACGGCAGGCAAAGGGCGCGGGTTCTCGTCGATGGCGAATACGCAGGAACTTGGTATACAGCTGAAGAGAACCGACATAGCCGCTGGGCAGAAAGAGACTTCTTCATTCCCGAGACACTGACCATAGGCAAAGATGAGATAAAGATCGAGATCGATCCGCCTGCTGGCTCGCCGCTATGGAGCGTTTCTGCCTATGGCGTATTTTGCATAATACACCCGGCAGAATAGAACGTTTTAACTGCTTCATCCGTCGAATCAATGTAGGGTTTAGAGGAGGTCACTATGCCGTTCGTCGCTCTTGCAGCAGCCGCCTGTATCGGCCAGTTCCACTTCAATATTGTTGATATTGAGCTCAAGAACCGCCAACCCAGCGCCATCTTTCCTGAGATCGTGAAGTTGAGTGCGAAAGATACCAAGGTCTTCGTAATTGACCAAGCCAGTCTCATCCGTATTTACGGCCCGAGGACAGAATCTGAAAAGATTAAGTCATACGTCCAGTTAATGGACGTGAAGCCGCAGTATATTGCCGTCAGCGCGTCAGCGGTTAACAGCATGACCAAGACCGAGAGTTCCTTTGAAGTGAAAACGTCGAATGGATCAATCGTTCATTTGTCAGATACCGGTTCGGACTTGCAAGTTTCGCTTACACCGAACATCCGCAAGGACAAGCTCGTGACAATGGCCATTGAGATCTCGTGCGGGGGAACCGTCACCAAGAACATCATGGCCTGTAAACTGAACAAGGTCTACGAATACGGTTTCGGCCCTAAGATGCTGGACGCCAACGGAAATGAAACGTCGATGTTGCCTTATCTCATCAAGATAAGGGTTTCTTTGCCGAAGTAGCCAGGGTTCGGCTATTTCCGTCTTCCAAAGCGCTTCTTCGGTGCAGGACCGGCGGCGGCTTTCGCTCGAACCAAGTCTGCTGCCTGCTCGGCAGTAATCGTCGCCGGATCAGTGCCCCTCGGTAAGGTGGCGTTCACTTTACCGTCGGTCACATACGGACCATATTTGCCGCTTAGCACACGCATCGGACCAGCCGTTCCTTCAGCCTGCGGGAACTCCTGGATGGCTTCCCTGCCAGGCGCGGCAGATTTCGGTTTTGACAGCATTTCAAGAGCTTGCTCCAGCGTTAACGCAGTTGGGTCCGTGCCTCTCGGTATGGTCGCGTTTGTCTGTCCGTCCGTGACATAGGGGCCGAATCGGCCGCTCATCACCCGAACAGATTGCACACCTTCGGATTCCTCTCGCAAAACAGCCAATGGTTCGGCCTTGCCTGCGGTTCGCTTCATAGCGGCCTTCGGCTTCGAAAGCAAGTCGAGCGCGGCTACAAGGGTGATGGTCGTTGCATCTCGCCAAGTTGCCAGCGACCGAGCTTCAGATCCGGCTTTCACATAGGCTCCATAGCGTCCAACTGAAGCGACTACTTCCTCGCCAGAGCTGTTTGATCCAAGCGCTCGCGGAAGCTGCAGTAAATCGTTGATGTCCTCGTCGGTCACCGAATCCGGTTTGAGATCGGGCGGCAAGGTGACTCTCTTCGGTTCAACCTTAGCGGCCTTTTCTTCGGGAGTCAATTCGACTTCAATGTAATCGCCAAACCGTCCCGTCTTGACTACGACCTTTCGGTCGCCGTTTGAGGCCACAACTTGTCCCGAAGATCCGCCGCCCGCTAAGAGCTCAAGCGCTCGCTCAACAGTCATTTCGTCCGGCGGCATACGATCCGGCACGTTTGCAGTCGCTTTGCCGTCGCCGTCGCCGCGCTGGATGAAGCAACCGGAGCGGCCAATTCGCACGACGATCTCTTCGGTCGAGTCGGGCACGGTGCCGATAAGGATGCGCGGATAGGCTATCTCAGGCTCTTGCGCCGTGATTTGATCGACGAGACCTTTGTGTTTGCCTTTGCTCAAATAGAAGGCGCTTAGGTAATCGACCCAATCGCGCTTGCCGTCGGCGATTTCGTCAAGTTCCTGCTCCATGTTCGCCGTGAACTTAAGGTCCGCCAGATCTGCAAAATGCTTCTCCAGCAGTTCGGTCACACCGAAAGCTACAAAAGTTGGAACGAGTTCAATGCCCTTCTGGAAGCAGTATCCACGATCTTGAATGGTCCCAAGGATCGTCGCATAGGTGCTGGGTCTGCCGATGCCCTCTTCCTCCAATTTCTTGACCAAGCTGGCTTCGGAATAGCGAAGAGGCGGCTTCGTGATTTTCTCGCTAGCCTTGACCGAAGTCGGGACGACTTCTTCGCCAACCTTCATATCCGGCATGACTACTTCGCGGTCGGCGAGTTCGGCGTCGGGATCGTCCGAACCTTCGACATAGGCCTTGAGGAAGCCTGGGAACAGAATGACCGAACCGGAAGCACTGAATGTTGCCGTCTTGTCAACCAATTTTACGGCCACTTCAACCGCTGTTCGTTCGAGCTCCGCCTTCACCATCTGCGATGCGATCGTCCGCTTCCAAATCAGGTCGTAAAGGGCCGCTTGGTCTGCGGAGAGGTATTTCTTGACGTCTTGGAGCCTTCGAGTCAAGTCGGTTGGCCGGATGGCTTCGTGGGCTTCCTGAGCATTTTTCGATTTCGTCTTGTATTGCTTGGCTGTCTTCGGCAAGTATTCCTTGCCATATAGCCCGACGATGACTTCCCTTGCTTGGTCCAAAGCCCGTTGAGCCAAGGTCAAACTGTCGGTTCGCATATAGGTGATCAGACCAACGCGTTCGCCATCCAGATCGACGCCTTCGTAGAGTTGCTGAGCGATCTGCATCGTATGCCGAGCGCTAAACTTCAGTTTTCGGCTGGCTTCCTGCTGCAGGGTCGAGGTCATAAAAGGCGCAGGCGGGTTTTGCGAAGCCGGAGTCTTATCGAGCTTGACTACCTTCCACGGCCGCGCATCTTTACCGTTATCCGCCAGAGCTTGAGCGTTCTTGGCGTCGAGAAGCACCATTTTGGGATCTTTGAGTTTGCCAGTGTTCGGATCAAAATCGCCGCCATCTATGGCTACCTTTTTATCATCAAGGCGAACCAGTTTCGCCTTGAAGCTTCCCTTTTCTGCCTTTAGAGCCGCCTCAATGCCCCAGTATTTGGCCGAGACGAAGGCGATTCTTTGCTTCTCGCGCTCAACCAGAAGTTTCACGGCGATGCTCTGAACGCGTCCGGCACTGAGTTTAGGCGCAACTTTTTTCCATAAGACTGGCGAAAGCGAATAGCCGTATAACCGATCAAGAATTCGACGCGTTTCCTGTGCGCGAACTAGAGCCTCGTCCACCTGCCTTGGCGACTTCAAAGCCGCATTGATCGCTTCCGGAGTGATTTCATGAAAAACGATCCGCTCAACCTTGGTGGCCTTTGGGATCCTTAGAACCTGAAGGATATGCCAACTGATGCTTTCGCCCTCGCGGTCTTCATCCGTTGCGAGCAGGAGCGTGTCAGCGCCTTTGGCTGCTTGCCTCAGCTTGCTGACAGCGCTCGATTTGCTGGACGGAACCACATAGATCGGCTGAAACTTGTTATCGACGTCTACGCCCAGCCGAGCCCACTTCTTATCCTTGAACTCGGATGGAATATCGCCAGCTTTCTCAGGCAGGTCGCGAATGTGCCCGAACGAGGCTTCGACTACATAGTCGTTGCCCAGAAACCGGCTAATGGTCTTCGCCTTGGCAGGCGACTCAACGATAACAAGCTTTTTGGCCATAATGGATTGGTTGAAACTGATAGCTCGAATCGGTACCAGCGTGTGGCATCCTACCGAGGCAGTCCCCTAGATGTCAAGACCGTATTAAAAAGTCGTTTGTTCTAACGTTCGGATATTAACAGACGATTTCTTCATATGATGGGCATTTACCCGAGCATTTTCAGCGGCAAGCGCGTATACATTACGGATATTCAGCAATCTATGAAACACTTTCGCGTTTTTGTTTTTTTGGTCGCTTTGGCAGCTTCGTCTCTCAGCTATGCAAAAGAAAGCTGGCTGGGTTTGTATCTTGAAGGAAAGAAGATCGGCTTTGCTTCAAGCATCGATGTTCCCGATAAAGTCGCAGGTAAGGCATGCGTTCGAACGGATACAAGAACGTTCATTTCGGCCAATCTCATGGGCTCAAGCCTGACGATGGACATTTCATCTTCATCGTACGTGGTTTCAGGAAAACCGTTAAAGATGGTTTTCAACCTAACGAGCTCAGGACGAACCCAAAAACTTGAAGCGAAATTTTCTGCGAACCAAATCGATGTATCGGTGACCAACGGCGGGGCAACATCAAAGAAGACGATTGCCGTTCCAAAAGATGGAAAAGTCGTAGACGATCCGATATTCAACCTAGACATTATAAGAAAGGGCAGCCAGTCGGTTGTGTATGTTCTGGATCCGTTGACTGCGAGTCTGGTCAAGAACACAGTGATTAACAAAGGCATGGAAGCAATCTCCGTGGCGGGAAAGAAGCAAAAGGCGACTCGCATCGATATCGCTGAGGTGCGTGCGAACACAAAAGTCTATCTAGACTCAAAGGGGCAGTTAGTCATAGCCTTTGGACCGATGGGCATCGAAATGAGACCGATGTCGAAAGTTAAGGCAATGGCGGCGAGTTCAGGAGGGCAAACGCCGGACTTAGCCGATCTATCTGCCATCAAGCCAGACAAGCCTATATTGAATCCTGGGCAAATAGATGAGCTGACCCTGCGAATTTCAGGAAAAGACCTATCAAGCATTCCATCCGGCGACCATCAAACGGTCCAGAAAGATGGAAACTCCTGGATCATCACGATACATCCAGCAATGACAAAGCAGGGAGTTCTCATCGAAACTGCTGCCGCCCAAAAACCCGAATGGACAAAACCGAGCCTCAACATGCCGTCAGATTCTGCTTTATTCCGCCAAAAGGCCAAGGAGATCGTCGGCGATTCGAAAACTATTGACGAAGCAGCGAGCAAGATTCACCGGTTCGTGCACGAGCTTATGGTCACGAACGCGGGGATTGGAGTCATTCGAGATGCGACCGAAATATTGAAAACCAAAGAAGGCGTATGCCGCGATCACGCTATTTTGACGTGCACATTGTTCCGGGCGGCTGGAATTCCTGCTCGTTTGGCATCTGGTTTGGTCTATCAAGACGGCTTTTTCTATTATCATGCTTGGATTGAGGCGTGGAATGATGGAAAATGGATAGGTGTGGACTCGACGAGGGCGTTGCGCGGCGTGACCGCGGCGCATGTCAAACTTGCCGAAGGAAACGTCGATGATGCGTTTGTGTTCACCTTCCTCGAAAAGTCGAAGATCTCAGTGCTGAGGATCGCCAGGTAGGAACTGGAAAGAATGACCAAAGTAACGTTTATACTTTCACTTTTTTTGCGCTTCATGAAGCGCTTGCTTCGAGTTCAGATTATCGTTGCGCTAGCATCGACGATTCTGTTCGGCGTCTTCTCTTACCGCATTCTTGAACTTCTGTATACGGCAATCGGCCACCTAACCAAGAGACTTGACGAACCCGGCGCAAAAGTTCTAGCAGGCAATCTTGTCAGCCAAATGGCTTGCGGAGTCCTTGGCTTGCTCGTTGGAATCCTTATTGGCGGATTGCTGGAGAAGCTTCAGCGCAAATGGATCAGCTCGCATGTGGGCGATAAGCTCTCTGTGTTCGTCGGCGGAGGTTTTGGAATCATCGTATCGATTCCCTTCCTGTTTATGCTTTCATCGCCGGGAATGAAGCTTGGGCAGTTCGCGTTGCCTCTGATGGTCGCCATTGTCATCGGGATGTGCTGGCTTGCGACCCTTGCCGTCCGATCGCTTGACGAGATATTTCCTTGGAACAAGTTCAATTTCCGAGGCAAGAAGTCAGGAATCAAGTTGCTCGATACAAATGTCATCATTGACGGTCGCATCTATGACGTTGTAAGGACAGGATTCATTGAAGGCCAGCTCTACATTCCAGGTTTTGTTCTTGAGGAACTGCAGCATATTGCCGACAGCGCAGATCCTTTACGAAGGCAGAGAGGACGCCGTGGACTCGAAGTTCTCAGGCATCTTAAAGCCGAGTTTCCTGTTGAGACACAGATCCATGACAAGGTCGTGCAAGGCGTTCAAGAAGTCGATGCGCGACTGGTGCGTTTGGCGAGGTTTCTTGGCGCTGATATCATCACAAACGACTTCAACCTAAATCGGGTCGCGGAGTTGCAAGATGTGAAGGTGCTGAACCTGAACGATCTTTCGCTTTCCTTGCGGCCGAATGTGCTGCCGCAAGAGACCCTCGTTCTTCCCGTCGCCCGCGAAGGCAACCAGCCCGGCCAGGGAGTGGGATATCTTGAAGACGGCACGATGGTGGTCATCGAGAACGGCAAGCAGGCCATCGGTGAAACCATCGAGGTTGTGGTTACTCAGGTTATTCAGACGGAGCGGGGCAAGATGATCTTCGCGGAGATAGCGGACTTCAACAACCACAATGTTGACTTATCGACGCGCCGAAAACCGACGACCCGCCGTCCATACTAGTTAAATATGAAGGTTATGGCGGTTGTTCTCGCCGCCGGAAGCGGCTCTCGTTTTGGCAGCGACAAGACCCAGCTTGTTCTGCGAGGCAAGCCAATCTGGCGCTGGTCTTTCGACGCATTTTTGAACCATCCCGAAATCGACTCTGTAGGAATCGTGTGTTCTGCCGACAACATTAATGCAATTCAATCTGGTTGCAGTGAAGCGGAGTTTATATTGATAGGTGGGAAGACGCGGCAGGAAAGCTCGCGTAAAGCAGTAAATAGCACGGCCTCAGACACCGATATTGTCCTGATCCATGACGCTGCGCGCCCTTTTGTCAGCGCCGATCTCATTTCACGGGTGATTGCAGGCGTGAAAGAGCATCAGGCAGCCGCTCCGGGCTTACCGGTCACCGATACGGTAAAGCGAGTAGACAACGGCGGCATGGCTACTATGGATAGGACCAAGCTGTTCACCGTGCAAACTCCCCAGGGGGCCTTGAGGAGCGTACTGGAACGCGCTCACGATTCCGCTTCTCAAAACATGACTGACGAACTGTCGATTATAGAGGCGATTGGCATAAATCCCCATCTTGTTCGCGGAGATGAGCGTAATATTAAGGTGACTCATCCATCAGATATGGAACGCGTCTGCTCTATTCTTGGGCCGTCTGAGGTCCGTACCGGCATCGGATATGATATCCATCGGTTCTCTGAAGACCCCGAACGGCCGCTGATGCTTGGCGGCGTCCATTTTCCTGGACATCCGGCGCTTGACGGCCATTCCGACGCAGATGTCCTCATCCATGCTATCGTCGACGCTCTTCTTGGCGCAGCAGGCCAAGGAGATATTGGCGTCCATTTCCCTTGCTCTGATCCCCGTTGGAAGAATGAGCCATCAGTCACATTTTTAGCTTATACCGCACGGATTCTCGCGGAGAACCGTTGGAAGATACATAACGTAGACGCGACGTTGATCTCAGAATCGCCGAAGATCATGAAGCGCAGCGAGGAGATTATATTGATTCTCGCAACGGCGCTTGGCATCGATCCTAGGAGGCTGAATATCAAAGCCACGACGAACGAGCTGTTGGGAGCTATCGGCAGAAAGGAAGGCATCGCAGCCTTTGCAACCGCCACGATAGCCGAAGTGATACAGGAGTAATCGATAATGGATGTCCTTGTTAGAAACGCAGAAGGCAATGTAACCCAGAACGATCGCGAGTACGCAGCAAAGAAGCTCGGAAAGCTTAACCGCTACTTCCACCAAGCAAGCAAAATCGAACTGGTGCACAAGGTTGAGAAATCAACCCATCGCGTTGAGATAACTGTCTTTGCAGACGGATACACGATTCGAGGCGAGGAAAGCGACGCGAGTTTGCATGCCGCCATCGACAAAGTCAGCGACAAGCTGGAGAACCGTCTGAAAAAACTAAAAGGACGCATGGCCCGAAATATCCGCAAGAAGGGTCAGAATCTGCCGCCTGCCTTTGAAGAAGAGGATTTTGAAGAGCACGACAACGTGTTCGTCATCAAGGAGCGCAAGCAGTTCCTCCTCAAGCCGATGTCCGCGGAGGAAGCCGGATTGCAGATGGAAATGCTCGGCCACCCGTTCTTCGTGTTTAAGAACCGCGACACGGATGCTGTCGAAGTGCTTTACAAACGCAAAGACGGCCATTACGGATTGCTTCAACCCGAAGCGTAGCGATCCGCTGCGCTGCTAAACGAACCCAATCGCCAGCCCGACCAGGCTGGCGATCGGTCTTTTACGACCTGGTAAAAAGACCCGATTGCTACATCAAGTGGTGCAATGGTCCCTTCATTGAAGTGCTACATAATTTATAATGTTGGATGACAGGTTGCACCTTGGTTAATATTGCCTTTAAATGGCACCTTGTGCTTGCCTTATAGGAGAAATGAGAGAAATGTCACTTAAACGAACTGCTCTTCTGAGTTTAGCAGCTGCCTTCGCGGCGCTTCCTACAGCCTCGATGGCCTACTTGGTCAACACTGACGCTGGAACGGGCTACACTGTTGGCTCGCTAACTGGTTTCCAAACGGACGGCGATGAGATGGACGGCATGACCGTCGTCTTCGACTTCTGGGACAATACCTCGAGCTCGTTGCTTTGGGCAGACACCGGCGTTGGTTCTGGAGGGGTTTCGGGCTCTCTGAACAACGCATCTTGGAGCTTGAACCTTTCTGGGGATACGTTTACAGCCCCTTGGACGCTCACTGTTAGCAACACGATCCTAAAGAAACTGACGCTCATTGGCAGCACAGGCTTCACCGCCTTCGACATGACCGATCCGAGCACCGGCACGCCTGGTTCCTCGAGCGGCGCGACTTTCTTCACTTCGTCGACTCTTCCGATTACAGCCACATATAAGAACATCATCCAAGTTGGAGCGAATGCCCCGGTTGGAGACATCTATGAGAGGTTGATCATTGAGTTTGGCGGAGATGGACTCCGAAGTAGCTCGATTGACTTCTACGCCGATACTGACAACATTGACAAGGGTACCTTCTATGAGCCCTCAGTGCCCGGCCCCGCCGCCGTTCTACCTTTTGGCATCGGCCTTCTGGCCGCTTGGAAGCAACGACGAAACCGAAAGTAGTCGACTTAAAAAACCGAGTTGATAGATGAACGCCGCCTTTTTTGAAGGCGGCGTTCTTTCTTTGTGCCTTTAGCCAAATATCACATAAGGCATCTTAATGTCGTTTGGCGAATCAGCGCATTGCCCGCATTCCACTCCCAAAATAAGCTGAGCATGGGTAACATGAATGTATGAAACTGCATGAGTATCAGTCAAAGGAAGTCCTGTCGATGGCAGGAGTTCCGGTTCCGGGGGGAAATGTGACAAGCGACCCGGAGGAGGCCAGGCAGATCGCGCAAAGCCTCGGCGGCAAGTGCGTCGTAAAAGCCCAGGTTCTTATGGGCGGCAGAGGCAAGGCAGGCGGAGTCAAGCTCTTCGATAACGCCGACGACGCGGCTACATTTACCAAGGAACTGATCGGCAAAAGGCTGATCAGCATCCAAAATCCAACAGGCATGGTTGTCGAAAAGGTGCTTGTTGCGGAACAGATCGACATCGCCGAAGAGTATTACGTTGCTGTTCTTCTCGATCGTGACGTTCAAAAGCACGTTGTCATGCTGTCGGCAAAAGGCGGCATGGACATCGAAGAGGTTGCGAAGACCGAACCCGAAGCCATTGTGCGTTTTCATATTGATCCCGCTTATGGGCTTTGCGACTACGAGATTCGGCAGGCAATATCGGCAGCAAAGATCCCAGTCCACGCGCAAACTCAAATGGTCGCAATGATCAAGAAACTAGTGAAGGCCTATCAGGCTGTTGACGCTGACATGGTTGAGATCAACCCGTGCGCTTGGACCACGGATGGACGTCTTCTTGCGGCGGACGCGAAAGTCGGCATTGACGAGAACGCAATGTTCCGACATAAAGACTATGCTTCCGTATCCGCCGCCAGCGCTGAAGATCCCATCGAAGCGGAAGCGGCTAAACGCGGAATCGCCTACGTCAAGCTCAATGGCGATATCGGAATCATCGGTAACGGAGCTGGTCTGGTAATGTGCTCCCTTGATGAAGTCTCTGACGCTGGCGGCAAGGCGGCAAACTTCCTCGATGTTGGAGGCGGCGCTAAAGCTGACCGCGTTAAACAGTGTGTCGAGCTCATTCTCATGGACACGCGCGTAAAAGGTCTGCTAATCAACATCTTCGGAGGCATTACGAGATGCGACGAAGTGGCTAAGGGAATCCTTCAGGCGTTCGATGAGTTGAATATAAACTTCCCTGTGGTCGCCCGAATTGAGGGAACCGCAGCGGAGGAAGGCCGAAAGATGCTGGAAGGTTCTAGACTTGTGCCAGCGACTACGATGAAAGATGCCGCTGCAAAGATAGTGCAGCTGGCCTACGCATAGGTAAGAAACGGCTCCGCCGATCGAATGTTTCTGCAAGATCGGCGGAGAAAAGGACGTAACGTACTTAGATCTCCGGACGTCCGTTTCTTGATAAGTCTAATAGCTGATAACAAAGCGTTGACTTGATATCGACAGTTTCTTTTCGAGATTCTCGGAATTAGTGCAAGGAAACGCATGCTGTTGATATAATGGTGAACGGTGTTGGCGTTCACGATCATATTAACTGGCACCAGAGGGCATATGTCAACAGTGAAAACGAGAAATGGCGAATCCAGAGTCGAACGTGCGCAATTTGGGGTGAGCGATGATCCGTTCGAAGGCATCCTGGTAATCCTTAGCCAAAGGTGGACTCCTCAAATTCTCCGCCAGCTTCTAAAGAAGAAGCTACGATTCAACGAACTCCTCAGAGCCGTGGGAGCTAATCCGTGCACTCTTAGAGAGCGCTTGAAAGAACTCGAAGCCGCAGGAATTGTAGACAGAAACGTAATAAGCGAGATGCCTCCGTGTGTGGAATATTCGCTTACAGAAAAAGGGAAAGATATGAGGTCCACTTTCAAGTCCATCGAAGCTTGGAGCCGCAAGTGGTCTGAGCCCACTTCCTAAGAGTTAACGGCTGCAACTCGACTGTCTCTGGTATCCTTTAAGGCTCAAGATGAGCTTTAAACAACGTACGCATGAATGTGGCATTCTTCGAGCCGCCGATGCTGGCGCCCAAATTACCGTAAACGGCTGGGCGCACCGCGTTAGGGATCTCGGCGGGTTGTTCTTTGTCGATTTGCGAGACCGCAGCGGCCTGGTTCAACTCTACTTCGATCCTCAGAAGTTCGGCAATCTAAGTGACATTAAGTCGGAAACATGCCTAAGTGTGTGCGGAATCGTCCAAGAGCGGGCGGAAGAAACGAAGAACCCCAGCTTGGCGACGGGCGATGTCGAAATTCAGGTCGATTCATTTGATATTCTTGGCACATCGAAGCCCCTGCCATTCCCGCTTAGCGATGAGCAGGTCATGGCCAATGTGAACGAGGAACTGCGAATTAAGCACCGGTATCTCGACCTGCGCCGCCCCAAGATGTATAACAAGCTAGCCTTGCGTGCAGCGACTATCAGGAAAATACGGTCCTACCTAGATGAGCGTGGATTCCTTGAAGTCGAAACGCCGATCATTACGCGTTCGACACCAGAAGGTGCGCGAGATTATCTGGTTCCTTATAGACTCGAGCCTGGCAAATTCTACGCACTTCCCCAAAGTCCGCAGCAGTACAAGCAGCTCCTGATGGTTGCCGGCATCGAAAGGTACTACCAGATAGCCAAGTGTTTCCGAGACGAAAGCCAGCGAAGCGATCGCCAGCCGGAGTTCACCCAGCTTGACCTTGAAATGTCCTTTGTTACGCAAGAAGATATCCTTAGTCTTGCCGAAGGGCTAACTCTCGAAGTTGTCAACGAGCTGATTAGCGAGTTCGGCCTCGAAAAAGATCCAGTTGGGCTGTTTGAAAGACTCACGTACGACGAATCGATGCGCTTGTATGGTTGCGATAAGCCCGACTTGAGGTTCGGCCTCCAGCTCTTCGACCTAACCGAACTAGCAAAGAGCTGCGAGTTCTCTGTGTTTCAGTCGGTAGCGAAGTCGGGCGGCTCGATCCGCGGGGTGCGTTATCCAGGCGGAGCGAAACTTTCAAGAAAAGAAGTCGGCCAGCTTGAGGAGTTCTGCAAAACGCTTGGGGCAAAAGGCATGGCTTCCATTGGCGTCGAGTCTGCATCTGACGCTAAGCTTCACGGCGGAGTCTCGAGATTCTTCAACGAACAGGAAGCCAGGCAGATCATCGAAACTTCAGCAGCTGAAGACGGCGACCTCTTGTGCCTGATCGCCGACAGCTATATGTCCGGCAATAACGTTCTGTACCGCCTGCGAAATGAGATTGGAGATCGTTGCGGCTTAAGAAGCAAGAGATCATTGAAATTCTGCTGGGTTGTCGATTTTCCCCTAGTTGAGAAGGATGAAGAAACAGGCTTGTGGTCTCCAATGCACCATCCGTTTACGTCGCCTAAGATTGAAGATATGCCACTTCTCGACACGGATCCAGCGAAGGTGCACGCGGACTGCTATGACATTGTTTGCAACGGTACGGAATGGGCATCGGGTTCAATCCGGATTCACAGATCAGATATTCAATCTAAGATCTTCCATCTACTTGGCATCAACGAGCAAACTCAACAAGAAAGATTTGGCCACATACTAGAAGCTTTTACCTATGGTGCGCCTCCCCATGGAGGGATTGCACCAGGTATTGACAGGCTGATTATGTTCCTCATGGACGACGATAACATCCGTGAAGTGATCGCCTTTCCAAAAACGGGAAACGGTTATGACCCAATGATGGATGCGCCTAGCGAAATCGATCTGCAACAGTGGCAGGAACTAGGCCTTAAGCAGCAAAAATACTAGGCCTATTTGTCAACAAAGCCGCAAAAACCTTGTATAATGTTGAGTGCATTAAGCGATTAGTGCGCGTTAGCATTTAAAAGGAGAACGACGCTGTATGAGGAGACTTCTACTATCTGGGTTCGTTGTCGCCTGTGGCGGGGCAACAATGGCTTTATCCCCAGTCTATTCCCAAGACTGGAATCCGCCTTCATCTGGCACACCTGTCTGGATCAACAACTTTGACGGTTATCTAACACAAACCGGATCTATTCAACTTGATGCGACAGTCCACACTTATGCTGTAGGCGTCTACAGCTACAATATTTCCTACTCGGGTCCAGTCACTGGAAACGACCCGCGAAGGAACTTCCTTTGTGTCGAAGTCGATCAAAATCGTTACCTAAACGATTACGAAACCAAGGCTCTCAAGGGCTATGCCGGTTACTTTGCCAATCAGATTAACGGCGTTTCGTCGATGGCAGCCGGCAATGCAAGGTTTGAGCAATCGATCGCTCTTGCGCTTGCTACTTGGGACTTCATCTATGACTCGACTCTCTATGCCGTCGGTTCGCAATACTCTGGTGGTCCGATAACGAGCGCTGAGCTCTACAACGGACGATTTAAGCTAGTATCGAATTTCGCTGGCTTGAATATGTCGAACATTGAGACGCAATTCGTCAATTACGTGAATGGCGCTCTAAGAAACAACCCGACGGACTATCAGTACTATCACAATCCGAAGTTCCCGATGGGTGACAGCGGATACTCTCAGGACCTGATTGGTACCGTTCCCGGTCCGGCTGCGGTTCTGCCTTTCCTTCTTGGATTCGGCGCAGCAATGCGACGACGACGCAAATAGAAGTCGAAAACAGCTAATCGATAGGGCGTCAGACTAGGGTTGACGCCCTTTTTCTTTTATAAGCCTCCAAAAGTAGCATAATGCTAATAACTATGGAACTCATCCGTTACAAACCTGGGGAGGCTGTGCGTTGGTTGGATTCCGGAGCCAAGGACATGCTCGCGAGGGCAAAGAAAAAAGGCGAGAGTGTCCTTGCGAGAGATTCCCAACGCCAAGTTCGAAACGATATTGCCAAAGTTGCCGGCGCAATGCTAGATGTCGGCAAGGGTGCTCTGGCCGACCTGTTGCATCGGCAGGCACAAGCAACTGAGTACGTCTTCAACGAAGACTTTTTTGAGGTGTTGCGCCCTGGCAGCGTTAAGTCTATACACTATTCAGCCGTGCAAGCTATAACTCGAAGAGGCGATGCCATCGAGGTGGAGTTAGAATCAAGCACCGTCACCATCAAGCCGCATGCCTACATCGTCTCAGGACGGATAAAAGTGCCAATCGGTTGGGATAGAAACGGCATCGAAGTTGCCTATGATGTCCTTGCCGATGAGTTGGCTGCCCGATGTAAGGTAAACATTACACAATCGTGAATGTATGGCTTGAACCAGAACCCACCGGCTGGTGGACCATTGTAGAGGACGCTCTTATCGAGGACGTTGGCACAGGCGATCTTACAGGTGCCTGCTTGCCTGCCGATCAAGTAGTCAGATGGTATATTGAGTCCCAAGAAGAGGGATTCGTGTGCGGACTAGGGATTGTCGACTTCTTGCTCGGTCCTCAGGCAGGCGATCCTGATAACGTGCATTGCGATGTGCTGGCGCGCGACGGAGATCGGATAGGCCGAGGAACCCGAGTCATCGAAGGATTAGCCAATGCGCGGAGGCTGATGGCATCTGAAAGAACCGCATTGAACTTTCTGATGATTCTTAGCGGAGTCGCCACCCTAACCCGCAAATATGTCGATCGCGCGAGCGGAACAAACGCGAAAATCGTTGACACGCGCAAGACTGTGCCGGGTCTACGCGTTCTTCAAAAATACGCCGTTCGGTGCGGCGGAGGCCATAACCACAGAATGGGTCTTTATGACGCAGCGATGCTCAAAGACAACCATATAAAGGCCTCTGGCAACATTAAGGAAGCCGTAGCGCTTCTCCGCACGTATCTATCTCATATGACCAAAATCGAGGTCGAATGCGACACCCTCGACCAGGTTGGCCAAGCCGTCGAAGCAGGAGTTGACGTTGTCCTCCTAGATAATATGGACCCTTTCATGATGCGAGAAGCGGTAACGAAGTACAAGGGGCGATGCTTGTTTGAGGCCAGCGGCGGCGTATCGCTCGAGACCGTCGGAACAATCGCGCAAATCGGTGTCGATATCATCTCAGTTGGCGCTCTCACGCATTCAGCACCGTCGATGCATTTCCACTTGGAGCTAGAATGAATAATCCCTCTATTAGCTTCGGAAGGCTAGATGTTGACGAAGTTGGGTCTACGCAAACCTTGGCAGGCGAGCTTCTGAAACAAGGCCAAGCGCCTGGTCTGATCGTAACCCAATTGCAAACAGGCGGCCGCGGTCGATTCGGCAGGACCTGGCTCAGCGAACCTGGTCAGTCGCTCTGTATTTCGCTACTTTTTCAAGATTATGCCGACCACCCAAAGCCTTGGCTCATTGGCATGTCCGTAGCGATCGCCGCTGCCGGCGCCATAAAATGCCAGCTTCAATGGCCAAACGACTTGACGCTAGAAGGCCGTAAGGTCGGCGGGCTGCTTACGGAAATGCTAACAGATAGTTCGGGCAGGCGAGTTCCGGTGGTTGGCATCGGCATCAATCTGGCTCAAGAATCATTTGCACAAGAAATCGCCGACCGAGCAACGAGCGTCAAGCTATCTAGAAACGTTTTGCTCGAACCTGAGCAAGTGATCAAGTCCATATGCGATCGGCTGTGTAAACTCCCGGAACCTGACTCTTGGAGTTCAATCCTTCCAGCCTGGGAGTGTTTCGATGACACGCCTGGTAAGAAATATCGACTGCCAGACGGCAAAATGGCACTCGCTCTAGGAATCGGCCCGGAGGGCGAACTCATCGGTTCTGTAGAAGGCGAAACCGTATCTGTAATGGCTGCCGAAGCTTTCTTCTAAGCTGATTCGCTACTTGATTCTGTTTCGTCACGGTGATGAGAAGCAATGCGGCTGGCGGCATAGAGCTTTATGCCTCGGTTGGATAAGGCAGACGCTATTGCTCCCATGACAATCAGAAGCACTACGCGCTCAAGAAGGCGAATAAAACTGTCGCCAGTCTTGGCCAAATCCACCGACTTGCCAGGCTGAATACCCATCGCCTGTTGCGGCGAAACGGTGAACATGCGATAAGCGGCGTAAAAAGTAAGGCCAAGAAGCGCAACGCCAGCGACGAAGGTTAGAATGCCCACCGATGCGCCGACGGGATCGGTTTTTGTGCGAACTTGCTTGGCTGCCATCTTGAAGGATGATGTTACCCGCCTTGAGGGGAGTAGAATCACCTTGGTGCTTGAACATCTCTCAGGAATTGCAGGCGTGGACGAAGCAGGCAGGGGCCCATTGGCCGGGCCAGTCGTTGCAGCGGCGGCCATTCTTCCCGCTGACTTTGATCTGAAAGGACTAAACGACTCAAAGAAAGTCCCTGCAACGAAGCGCGAAGAGTTGGCAAGCAGGATAAAGTCCCAGGCAATATGGGCAATTGCCCTTTGCTCCCCGGAGGAGATCGACCGTCTCAACATCCTGCAAGCATCGATGCTAGCAATGGAAAGGGCCGTTGAGCTTCTTAAGCAAGACCCAAGCGAAATATTGGTTGACGGCAACCGCATTCCTAAGCGCTTTAGGTTCCCTGCCCGTTGCATCATTAAGGGCGACGGCAAGATCGCCGCAATTGCCGCCGCCTCGATTCTTGCTAAGACACACCGTGATGCCTTGATGGTGCAATATGCCGAGGAATACCCGCAGTACAATTTCGAAAGGAACTTCGGTTATCCCACTCCTGATCATTTCGAAGCCCTAAAGCGCTTCGGGCCCTGCCCAATTCATCGCCGATCTTTTGCTCCCGTAGCTGAATGCGATCCGGCAAGACCGAGGAACCAACTGTGCCTAACCTTCGACGAATAGGCCAGGATGCCGAAGACCGAGTCGCCGACTACCTTCTCAACAAAGGTTACACAATCGTGACGAGGCGGTACCAAACAAAGCACGGCGAAATCGATATTGTGGCTCTTGACGGCGAGATACTGGTGTTCGTCGAGGTGAAGTTTCGCAAGCAATTGGATGCAACCCCGGAGACCGCGGTAGATGCGATCAAAACCGATCGCCTGGCGCAGACGGCAGAACGTTACGCAATTGAGTCTGGATGCCTTGACAAGCAAACCCGGTTCGACCTTGTCGCTGTGACGCCGCGCGACATAAGGCACCACGTTGATGCTTTCCGGCCCCGTTGAACCTGCCAAAGGTACACTAAGAGCCTATGAAACTCCGTATTGGGTTGCCAAAGGGCAGCCTCCAAGAAGCCACCTTCTCCCTCTTCGAGCGCGCAGGATATCTATTTAAGAGCTCCAGCCGCTCCTATGAGCCGATGGTCAATGATGACGAACTCGAGCCGATTCTTCTTCGCCCGCAAGAGATCCCCCAATATGTCGAGGACGGAATTATCGATGTCGGATTAACGGGCTTTGACTGGGTCACCGATTGCGGAGTTGACTTGCACGAAGTGTGCGAACTGAGATATAGCAAGCTGACGACCAATCCCATCCGCGTTGTGTTGGCCGTGCACCAAGCTAGCGACATTCAATCGGTAAAAGACCTTGAGGGCAAGCGAATAGCGACGGAGTATGTTCGCTTGGTCGAAAGGTATTTAAACGAGCACGGAGTTAAGGCCCATGTCGAGTTCAGTTGGGGCGCTTGCGAAGTCAAAGTTCCGCTGCTGGTCGATGCTATTGTTGTGAACACGGAAACCGGCTCCTCGTTAAGGGCCCACAACCTTCGGATTGTCGAGACTCTTCTCACTTCTACAACGAGGCTTGTGGCCAACAAAGCCGCATGGAAAGACGACTGGAAGCGCGCGAAGATCGAGTCCCTGGAAATCCTGTTGACCGGCGCTATGAACGCAGCCAAGTTGGTTGGCCTAAAGATGAACCTGCCAACTGCTAAGAAGGACGAAATCCTTTCGATCTTGCCGTCTCTTCACAATCCAACTCTTTCGCCGCTGGCAGATCCTGAATGGGTAGCTGCCGAAGTCATCATCGATCAGACAAAGGTCCGCGATCTGATTCCCGCATTGAAACGCGCAGGCGCTGAGGGATTGGTGGAGTATCCCTTGAATAAGGTGATTTACTGAGAAGATAGAAGAGGGGGGTGGTAGCGGCGGTCCGACTTGAACGGACGACCTAGCGGGTATGAACCGCTCGCTCTAACCAACTGGGCTACGCCGCCACGCGTGGAAAAGAATATACCCCAAAACGACGCTGATAGTGGTAGCATTGGGAACTATGGTTCCCCTGATTAAACCAAATCAAACAGTTCTCTTTCAAGGCGACAGCATCACCGATTGCGCTCGCGACCATGGCGATATCAACAGCCTTGGTGTTGGCTATGCGATGATGGCTGCTTCCCTCTTCCAATCGATTTATCCCGAATACGGCGTCAAGTTCATCAACAAAGGCATCAGCGGCAACCGCGCCATCGATCTGCGGTCGCGTTGGACAGCCGACTGCATTGACCTCAAACCGGACTGGGTTTCGATTCTGATCGGCATTAACGACACTTGGCGGCGATATGACTCGAATGAGGCGACGTCGGTTGAAGCATACAAAGAGCACTATCGGCATATACTCGAGCGAACCAAGAACGAGCTATCTGCCAATATCGTAATCCTCGAACCGTTTGTGCTTCCCAATCCGGCAGACCGGATCGCTTGGCGAGAAGACCTTGATCCGAAGATCCAAGTTGCGCGCGATCTTGCTCGTGAGTTTAACGCCTTGTATGTTCCCTATGACGGTTTATTCGCTTCGGCCTCAACTAAAGCACCATCCGAGTTCTGGGCTGCCGACGGCGTGCATCCTTCTTCCGCTGGCCACGCGATGATGGCTAGAGAATGGCTTCGGGCTGTCTCTGCAATATGCTAAGCATTGCGTTGCTGTGTGCGTCGCTAGACGGCGATGTCAAAGCTAGTATGATCCAGGGTCGATCTGTGCAGTTCGATCCTGGATTCGTCTATTACCAGAATAGATCGGCTGAATCTGTTGCGAGCGAGATCGAAGCCAACGGGTACAAGGTTGTGCGGTACATCGTCACGAACGATGCAGTCATCCGAGACGACCTGATCAATGCCTTCCACAAGCGCAAGATCGGCGTGAGGTACCAAACCTTCGGCAATGGTTTCTATGGCGACGCTCCGAGTTCGTTGCCTATAGGCTGGGAAGCATGGAAACCGACGTTCATCGGAACGGATGAGAATATTGGCTACACCTTCCTCTCGTTGTCGAGCAACGATTACCGAGCATGGAAAGCCAAGCAGATATTAGGGGTCTTAGCCGAGCACGACTTCGATGGGGTCGAGATTGCGGAACCCTTTCAGCTGGGTTGGGGCGGGCCAGAGACTGGACTCTACGGCGACTTTTCGAAGAGCGCACTAGAACGGTTCAAGCAGCAAACGGGTTACGATGATCCGCCGAACTTCAGGGATCAGACGAGTCTGCGCTGGTATAAGTCCGACGTCGCGCGTTATAAGGCCTGGACCTACTTCCGAGTGTCCGAGGTCAACTCCTTTCTGAAGGACCTTCGCGATGCGGCCAAAGCGAAATATCCAAAGAAGCCGTTCTCGGTTTGGATGCTCGCCAACACATCTCCGGTTCCTGGCCAGAATCCAGCTAGCCTCATCCGCGAGTGGCAAGGCGTAGACGCGGTTTCGATGGCAAAGCTGGTCAAGCCCGATATCGTGTGTTTTCAGACAAACTGGCCGGACTGGAGCAATCCGATCCTGCCTGGCGATTATCCGAAGCTATATGTCCCATTTATCGAGCCTCTCATGAAGGCGTTGCCGCAGCAGAAGGTGATTATCCAGGCAGACACCGGCTCATTGAAACAGATGCGGCGAGGGCGCGAATGGATTGCCGCCTTTGAGAAGACCTGCAAGGACCTCGGTTGCGGCAGCACGTATTACATGTATGACATCTCTAAGTGGATGTATACAGAAAGACCGCAAGTAAAGTCTGTTAAGGCCGTTGGCAACTGCGTTACGATTACCTTCCAGAAGCGAATTGACCCATCGATAGCAAGCTGCCCCGATGAGATCAAAATAGAACCTCGCGCCCGTATTTTGAAGGTAAGGTGCGACGGAAACCTGGTCATTTGCGATTTCGATCGCTTGGACGCACGAGTTAAATATACATTGCGCATAGCAAACATATCAGACGATAAGTCTAAGAGGCTGTATGACGACTTTCCGGCTCAAGTTGCATCTGCCACGATCAAGTTTCGTCTTTGAGCAAAGGTTCAAAACGAAATGGGCTGGCCGATTCGGCCAGCCCAACAACTATTAGTTCTGAACAACCTTACTTGGTCGGTTTCTTAGTAGTAGGTGGCTTCTTAGCGGGACCGGGGCCAGCTCCTGGTCCGCCTGGGCGTCCCATACCACCGGGGCCGCCAGGGCCTCGCCGCCTCATCGTCTGCCACTTCTTCATCTCGGCTTCGTAAGTTTTCTTTTGGTTCTTGTCGAGAATCGCGGTAACTTCTTTGTTTCGCTTATCCATCAGACCCTTCATGGCCTCGAAGCCCTTCGGATCTCTTTTGGCTCGCAAAGCTTCAAACAGCTTCTTGTATTTGGCGTCAATTGCCTCGATTTTCTTCTTCTGGGTAGCCGTGAGTTTGAGCTTCGCGTATAGCTCCTCTCGGAAATGGCCGCGCTTTTGCGGCTGGCCTGCCTTTCCAACCGTTGCATTGGGCATAGCTGCCTTTTGTGGAACGCCTGCTTTGGGCGGTTTCGCAAATGCCACGGATGCACCGAGTACGGCGACCATAGTTAATATCAGTAGCTTCTTCATACCAATCCTCCTGATTAAGGCACGCGCTGCCCGCAAGTTTACGGGCAACTCTACTCTAGTTTACGCCCTAATCGGTTAGGTTGAGTTCCCGAGCCTCAGATTTTGCGATTAACTCCCGAATGGCCAGGTGTTTTGATTGTTCGAAAGCTGCAGGATCGCCGTTGAATGCCAGTTTGCCGCCGTCTAAGAATGCGACTTGCGAGGCCACGCGAAAGACCGATGATACATCGTGGCTCACGACAATGCTGGTTACCCCAACGGTTTCTTGGAGTCTAACAATCAACTGATCGATGGTGTAGGTCGTTACTGGATCAAGGCCGGTTGTCGGCTCATCATAAAGCATGACCGCTGGCTTTAGCACTAAAGCTCTGGCAATACCTACACGCTTTTTCATGCCGCCGCTCAACTCAGAAGGCATTAGCTTTTCGTTGCCCTGGAGCCCGACCAACTCGAGCATGTTGCAGACTAGGTCCTTCTTCTCTTTGGCAGATGTCTTTTTTGACCGTCTAATCCCGAAAAGAACGTTCTGTTCAACGTTCAGGTAGTCAAATAGGGCCGCAGACTGGAAAACCATCCCCATTCTCTTACGAGCTTCTTCTGGATTCTGAGCCACGCTGACTCCATCAACAACGACTTCGCCCTTTGTTGGGTTGATAAGGCCGGAAATGCACCTCAGCAATGTCGTCTTACCGCCGCCACTGCTACCCATGATCGCCAGGATTTGGCCTTTTGCGACATCCAGATTGATGTCGCTTAAGACCTGTGTTTGGCCGAACTGATGAGATAGCTGCTTGACTTCGACGACGCCCATATGCCCTCAACTCGATTTTACTTGTTCGATAGACATCGATAGAGCCTGTTCGCAAGCAGGCAGTGGTGTTTCGACGATGTTTCTCCAAAAAGGCATTAAGGCAACTTGAGTTTCATGGCACATTTTGAGGTTTGGCGGAGGTTCTTCGAGGTTCCCTATCTTGGATAGTCCGTAGAGCACTTCCGCACGGGTTTCGAATCGGTCTGTGTACCGGTCGGCGCACTGCGCGCAAACATAGCCGCCGCCGTGAGGTGTCGCCCACGGATACGCTTCCTTGACCTCGCATCCGCAAACGCAACACTCGTTCACTTGCGGCATAAAGCCAGATAAGTCGAGGAGAGTGAGTTGCGCCCAGATGAAGGCAACGACGGGCTTCTCATGCGCTTCGATATACCTTAGCGAGTCGACGAGCAACCGGAACGGTTCGGACGACTCCTCCTCGTACGGCAGGACCGCACCATAGAGTTCTGCAAGAGCTAAGCCATAGCTCAGACGGTCGTAGTCGCTTCGAATCCGGCTGAACGAGCTGAGGGGCTGCGCCTGGGTAACGAACCGAATCTTCTTTGTCGCGCTCAAGAAGAGGACGCTGCAAGATAATGGGTCAGATACACCTGCGAGCCGCGATCCGCTTTTTCGAGCGCCTTTCGCGATCGCGTCGATCTTGCCAAGCTCCTCGGTTAACAGCGTGAGACGCCGGTCGCTTTCCCCAGCGTCCCGGCGTCTCAAGACTATCGCATGTACCGTTGCGTCGGCCAGGTTATCCTCCGCCGCCAAAGCTCTGGAAGAAAGTAGGAACCTTATCAAGAGCCCACTCAACCCACACGAAGTACATTCGGTCGATTAATAGCGCAAAGCGCGTCATAACCGTTGCTCCAAAAATTGCTCCGAAGCCAACCATCAAAATCATTCGGCCGGCAAGCGAAGTTGACTTGAGAATCTTGCTCTTATACTCGGTGCAGAATATAAAGTAGCTAAACACGCAAATCAAGGTGATCAGGAATATCACGTTGTTGATTGCTTGCGAAGCATAGACGTTGCTGCTTATTTCCGTGAGCGCCTCAGGAGTTGCCTTAAACTTCGACGGTACTAAGAACTGGTTCGCAGTCGGAATGATCGTCTTGACCGAGTTGTCAATTTGGGGACCATAAAGTTCAAACCAGTTCATAATGGCTTGGCCAGCGCCAAGACCGATTAAGATTCCAATCGGGATCCTGCTTAGCCAGTTGTGCTTCTTGCTGAAGATGGTATAGGCCAGGAAACCGAGAGGCAGAATCATGATCCATGCCCAGAAGCCAGGCTGTGCCGGAGAGTCGCCTTCTGCAGCCTTGCCGACCATCTTTAGCCACCAGTTCTGGTAAAGGTTTTCCGTCCAGATCGCCGTAATCGACCAGCCCGCAGCAAGTCCAAGGAACATGTGCTCGAAGAAGCGATAGAGCTTGGTCTCTTTGTACAGAACGCTGTACATGCCAATCGTAGCGACAGCCGCTAATGTATATTTGAAAAACTCATAGGTTGGATTTTCAAGAGTTAGTGCCATTAGCTGTGACTCCTTCTGGACAGGAACATGCCAATATTACCGACAATGACGGCAAGTATTAACAAAGCGAGAGCGGCATGCAATGCAAGATAGTAGGCCATGCCGCGGTTGTAGTTCTTCTGCTTTTCACCCTTTTCTGATGGGTCTGCCACCATCGGCACTTCTCGCTCGGCCGCCTTGTTGACGACGTTCCCGCTAGCGTCAATACCATTCTCCATCAGCGTTTCAAGCTCAACGCATCCTCCGAGCCCGTTTACAAGCCCTTTTAGCTGGCCAGATCGATAGTAGTTCAACTGCTCAGGGAACATGACGCCGGTGATCATCGAGATAACGCTTACTTTCTTGCCGACACGAGGAACGATAGTCGGCATGATTGAGGAAGCGGCAATTGTGATGTAGGCTTTGATATCTTCAATCCTGTTGATGTTCTTCAATGGCGGCGACATGAAGATATCCTTGGACTTGCCGTCCAAGTCTCTGGTTGTTCTGTTCTGCCATGCCCGCTTTAAATCCTGACCCATCGCCTGCAGCATCGTAGGCGAATCGCTGAAGAATCCAAGATCGATATAGTCAGTCCACTTCTTATATTGTTGGTCTTCAGGAAACTCCTTGTTGATTCTCCGGATGAAGTCGCGCGCAATTTGCGGACTCTGGGGGTCAACTGAGGAATAGAGGATGAACTTCACTCGCTGACGGATCATCATGCGAAGAACACCTTCGAGTTGTCCGCCGTTCTCGCCTCGCGACGAGTTTGTGAAGCCAGAATCTAGAATGATCGTGTCATTGGGACCTAGATTGCGCAAGAGCGTGTACGTGTCCTTTGTGTAGTCTTCTGGCTTGACCGGCAATGGTTGGTCCACATACTTCGACACAACAAGCGGAATCGATACGACAACGAAGAGTATTAGGTACAACACCGAGCGGTTCAGCGACTGCAGAAGATCGCCAAAGCTCTTTTTTACTTCGAGTTCCTCAGACATTAGTGGCTAACCCCCTTCTCAATGCTAAGCCAAAGCCTTAACGACATTGCCAGACCTCCTACAGCCAGTCCAAAGTCCATTGCTCGAATGCTAGGAATCTGAAGAGTATCCTGGATCCAACCTTTGATCGTCGTCAAGCGGAAGTTGTCGATAAATCCGCCTTGGTTGACGTCCAGCCTTGCAGCAAGGTTGTTTATGCCGTTATCCCACTTCCAGACGACTGCCCCCATTAGGCTTAACATGACTATCAGCGCAACGCTAAGCAGAATGGTTGACTCAAGCGACCTAATGCGAAACGCGCGGTAAGCCGCTGAGAAGATGAAGAACGCGATGATTGAGAACATAACCGCGTCAAGGTTGATCATGAGACCGTCGAACAACAGATCTTTAGCAAAATGCGGGAAGATTGCTGGAGCGGCTTGAATCTTGTCCTCTGCGCCTGGGGCTAGCCTTGACGACCAATCCCAGAAACCAAAGATCAACATCAAAAGCATGCTGATGATTAAGGTTAAGCTGAAGAACCAGTCCTTGTGCTTCTTAAAGAGCTGGTTGAAATGCAATCGTAACAGAGATGAAATGCCCAGCCCAAGCAACAGGGCTCCAAGGACCTGTGTGAAACTTGAGACGAACGGCATCAAATATTCGAGATTGAAGCTAACCTTCTCAACGATTCCTCGTGGAACTTCGTCTTGCTTGTAGTCCTGAGCGGTTGGCCATAACCACCTCAAGACAAAGTAGAATCCGGCTAAGAACGTACAGGTTGCTACAATCGGTCTTCTAAGCGATTTCGGCGTAAAGAACAATGCTGCAACGAGACCGACAGCAAGGACCAGTCCAATCGCTCCATACACGAGCAACATTGCTGATCCATTGGGAAACGACCAAGGCCATGTGGGCAATACTTCGTTCACTTTTGTCCTCCTGTACCGGTCGTCTTAACTTCGTCTTTCGGCGTCTTGTCTCGCACTGGATAGAGGCTATCCGGCTCTTTAGGCTTAAACAGATGCTTTGAGAAGGTCTCGTTGTTCTGTCTCACCCTGTACTCGGCGTCTTTTTCGACCGTTTCACCCTTATATGTGATTGCGGCCTTATAGGTTCCATCAGACTGCTTGGTAAGCACAACTGGTTTTTGAACCGAAATTGTATACTCGTTGTCGCCTTCCTTTAGCGTATCCTTGTCATCGAGCACTAGGCCGTCCTTCCCTTGGTAAACATCAACAGGCGTGTAGACCTTCTGTTTTCCATCAGGCTTATCAACGAAATAGAGTTGAGGATCGAATCTTCTCTGATAGGAGGTGTGGATCGTTAGCGATAGGACAATAGCAACAACAACCATCTTGGCCCAGTCTTGGCCTACAAGACTTCCGACTAGCACCGGCTCGCGGGACAGGTAAGCGCTGGCGGCGTAAAACTCGTCTCCGATTAAGACGTAGTCGCAAGCGGCGATTAAGAACGGCGTCTGAGTTGTGACCGTGGATGCCGCAACCTGAATCGCTCCAACTGCGTTCGCCGACTCAGCAAGTATCAAAGACTCTGCAAACCAGTCTCCCATCAGGAATGCGGCGGCTACTTTTTCGCGATATATGAGACCAGCGACGCCGGCAGCAAACGCAAATTGTCTGTCAGAAACAAATCGAACCGAGTTCGGATCGAATCGCTCAGGCACGCCCTCTGACTGATAAACATCTCGGATGATCTCTTGAGCAACACTATAGAGCGCTGCCTCAGCAAGGCACAACCTAATAGGCGTGGCGAACTTAACAGCCGTTCGCGTTATATAGGCGAAGATGTTCACCGCCTGGATACCCACCGGACCTAAGCCGCTTAAGCCGGGAACCATGAGCACCGGACGCCCCATTTCGGTTGAACGGCCGACAGCCTCATCAATGGCCGACAATCCTGGAATTCTGCGGATGAAAAGCGATTTACCACCCTTCGCGCGAAGGATATTAAACAATAGAAAAGCGAGCAACAGGAGCACGAAAAACACCTGATACTTGCCTGTGTCATAGTATTGCATCTAGCTGGGGGCCTCCTCCCGGGCGTTTTCGAGACGCACGATCAGCTTCTCGATATTCTCCCTCTTTGAAAATAGCCTCGAATAGTTGTTGACAAAGTCAAACCCGACGAACGGAACGATAAAAGGCGACAAAGCAATTGCAGCTTGGCTGCCGATGTATCCGAGAGGTTTATGCATCTCAAGAAACAGGATGGCTGGCGTTATCATCTTTCGCTTCAGAATCTCGCCTGCCGCCTTTTCGATGAGCTGGTCTGCCTCTTCATCGGTCAGTTCCTTGCTCCAAAAGTCGATGGTCTTCACCTCCGCAACGTTTGACATAATCTAAGACGGCCTCGCGGTTGTTTGCGTATCGCAAATATACGCCACGGAATGGCGCTAACCTGCTGTCCCGTGCTAATGGGGATAGTTTTACCCCGCCAGAGCCTTCAATAACCCTCTTTACCGCCTTCCATTCGATTTCGGTCACGTTTATTCCGCAACGAACTCTCGCTGTGCCTTCCGTAAGTTTATAGTGAAGCGGAAAAATGAACTCGGACGACGATGCAGCTATGCAGACAAAGGCAACTATCGCAACGATGAAGTTGTGGAACATCGCAAATCCGATCGCGGCTCCGACTAACCCGAACACGATGACCGCCCACCTTTTTTGCGGCGCCTGCTCCCAGAGCCGGATCGTCCATTCCATCGACTCGGCCGCCTGAGGTTCGCTATCTCCAGTCATCAAAAAGTCCGCTAACCGATTCGTTCAGATAGATCCTTCTAATCGCTTCGCCAATGAGCGGCGCGGAAGGCAGAACCACGAGCTTCGAGTACGAATGCTTATCATGAATGGGTATCGTATCGAGCGAAATCACTTGCTTAACAACGCTGTCTTCGAGTCGATTAAGCGCTCCTCCGCTGAAAACGCCGTGCGTGCAGGCTGCGGAAACTTCAACTGCCCCGCGTTTCATCAAAGCTTCAGCGCCGCTAATGATCGATCCTGCAGTGTCGATCATGTCGTCAACCATGATGCAGCGTTTGCCTGAAACGTCTCCGATGATCTCAACAATGTCCACTTTATTGGGTTCGGGCCGTCTCTTGGCAATAATGGCCAGCGGAGCGTGAAGCATTTCAGCTAGAGCTCTCGCCCTCGGCACGCCTGCGACATCTGGACTAACCACAACGACGTCCGACTGGTCTTTAAATCCTTGTCCCACCAGCCACCTGCCAACGATCGGGCCGCCGTAGAGGTGATCGACAGGAATGTCGAAGAATCCCTGGATCTGCTCGGCATGCAGGTCGACCGTCACCAGTCGATGGGCACCCGATGCACTGATCAAGTCGGCGACCAACCGAGCTGTTACCGGTTCGCGGGGCTTGATCTTTTTGTCCTGCCTGGCATAGCCGTAATACGGCATCACAACGGTGATTCGATGCGCAGAAGCCCGTCGGAACGCATCCAGCATGATTAGCAGCTCCATCAGGCTTTCGTTCACCGGCGCGCAGGTTGGCTGGATGATGAACACATCGTTTCCGCGAGCGCTCTCGTGCACCATTAGGCGGATCTCGCCGTCGCTGAACCGCGTGCACGTTGTTTTCCCAAGATCGATCTGCAGATAGTCGGAGATATTCCTTGCCAAGTCGATGTTGGCATTGCCGGCAAATAGCTTCATGCCGAATAACTGGTTCTCATTTACTTCTTTTGCTTTTTCGCGCGCCATGTCCTTACCCACTCCTCTCGATTCTCCTGCTTTCCCCGGCCGATTCCCAGAGCCCAATCGTGCACATCGCTTGTGATGACGCTTCCAGCCGCAATAAGCGTGTCGTTGCCGATCTTAACCGGCGCAACAAGCGTTGAGTTGGAGCCTACGAAAGCGTTTGAGCCTATTTCGGTTCGACTCTTCGAATAGCCATCGTAGTTGCACGTGATCGTACCTGCACCAATATTCGTGTCGTTGCCGATGCTGGCATCGCCGATGTAGGTCAGATGCGACAAACTTACTCTCTGGCCGATTGTCGAGTTCTTGATTTCTACGAAGTTCCCGACTTTCGTGTGCTCGCCAAGAACGGCTCCCGGACGCAAGTTCGAAAACGGACCGATTTTTGATCCGGCTTTCATTGTTGCTTGGTTCAATTGGCTCATGAGAACCGTGCAACCGTCCCCAATCGTGGAATCAACGATGTTTGAGCTCGGACCAATCTCGCAGTCCTCGCCGATTTTGGTTTTGCCGCTGATCGTGCACATCGGCTGAATGACGGTGTTCACTCCGATCTCGACATCCAGTCCGATGTAGGTGTTGGAAGGATCAATAATGGTTACACCTGATAGAGCGTGCTTCTTGCAGATTTGCTGCCTTAGAACGGATGCGGCTTGGGCTAGTTGCCAGCGGTCGTTGACGCCTTGAAGCATATCGACATTCTTTGTTGGAGCCGTGACCGTCGTTCCGCCGTCGTTGTATACGGCTTTGATCATGTCGGTCAGGTAATACTCACCCTGTGCGTTGTTCGTGTTTAAGGTCTTCAGAAGGCGGAAAAGGTGCTTGCCGTCGAAGCAATAAAGACTGACGCAGACTTCCTTCAGCTTTTTCGTCTCGGGATCGGCGTCCTTTTCTTCGATAATGTTGCATGGCTGGCCCTTTTCGTCATAGATCACACGGCCATATCCAAACGGGTTGTCCATCACGCAAGTCGCCATCACGCAAGTTGCGCCGGTCTCGCGCTGGGTGTCGATGAGACCCTTGAGATAAGTCGGATCAAGCAAAGGCGCATCGCCTGCTGCAACCAAGACTGGGCCCTCGAAGCCTGACAAAACCTGTTCTGCCATGAGGGCGGCATGTCCCGTTCCTAGCTGCTCGCGCTGCCAGGCGAAGGAATAGGAGTCGCCTAGGGCTTCTTCTACCTGCTCGCCGTGGTGTCCCACGATGATGACCGGTTTCGCTATTCCTGCCGATTTGAACGCGCGGCCCACGAGTTCAACCATGGGAACGCCGCAAACCTGGTGAAGGGTCTTCGGAAGGTCGGATTTCATGCGCGTGCCCTTCCCTGCCGCCATGATGATTCCCGCTGCTTGTTGCTCTAACATAGCTCTAGTTGTGCAAAATGAAGTGGTGCCTGATCGCGGTGCAAACGGCAACAATCCATTGTGGCTTGTTTGGGCTTCCTGGGGCAACACGGACGCAACGATATGAGCCTAATCATTCTCGACCACCCGCTATCAGGGCATTTGCTGACAGAACTCAGGAACAAAGAGACTCAGCCTGACCGATTCCGGCATATAACTCGGCAACTCACGGTCTTGTTAGCACTGGAAGCAACTCGGACAATCGAAAGCAAGCCGCTCAAGGTCGAAACCCCGCTGGAGACTACATCCGGTTCACAGATCGGCCAAGGCATTGTTGTTGTACCAATCTTGCGTGCGGGCCTTGGTATGTCCGAGGCGGTAGCCAGCCTCTTCCCAGACGTTTCAGTCGGCTACATCGGTTTGGAGCGCGATGAAAAGACCGCCGTCGCTAGCAGCTACTACTGCAAGTTGCCGAAGTTGGACGGCAAGTGCATCCTTTGCGTCGATCCGATGCTAGCCACAGGCGGCTCAGCATCTCAGGCACTTGACTTGATCAAGGCCAAAGGCGGCCATAGTATTTCGCTTGTCAGCGTCGTGTCCACTCCTCAAGGTGTTGCGCGGATCGAGCAAGACCACCCGGATGTCCAAATCGTGACGGCCGCTCTGGACCGAGGCCTGAACGAAAAATGCTATATCCTTCCAGGCCTCGGAGATTTCGGGGACAGGCTCTACGGCACGTTCTGAAGTTCGCGCCAGCGCTCGATGTCAAGGTACAGCAGAATCTCATCGCGATATTGCCCGCGCTTCCAATAGCGCTGCGGCGTCCGGCCGTATTCGACGAAGCCGTTCTTCAGCGACATCTTGTGAGAGGCGGTGTTTCCATCAAGGCATGCCGTCAGGATCATCCGCAAGCCAAGCACTTCGAAGACATAGCGTGCTCGAGTTCGGACAACATCGGTTCCGATTCCCTTGCCCCAGAACGACTTGTCGCCGACGATGGTTCCAGTAATCGCGGTTCCATGCTTTCGGTTGATTTGATGGATTCCGCTAAACCCGATGTGAACCCCATCTAGAGTCTCAATAGCGAACGTGATGTCCGTCTCGCTACCCTTGCTCATATCCTCAAGGTAGTTCTTCTCGGCAAGGCGCGATATCGGCAAGTCGCCGATCAGCACCCACTTCGTTACCTCGGGATCGTTCAGCCAGGCGACGGCATTCGCGAGGTGCTTGTCCGCATCAACAGGGACAAGACGTATCTTTTCGCCTTCCCATCCGTAAGCCATATATAAGTATATCTGAGCAACCTACACAGCCGCTCATCCGTCTTGAAGCTAGAGGCAGCTATGCGCAAACTCCTGACGATCGTCGTTGTACTGTTCGGACTGTTCCGGATCGCCTTGGCTCAGGGCTATTCGATCGATTCGTTCGATGTGAAGATTAAGGTATCGAAAGATGCTCTTCTTGATATAACTGAAACCATTAAGGTGACTTTCAGCGACTTCAAGCACGGAATCTACCGAACGATTCCGACCGAATATAAGTCGTCTGACTTCGCCTCGCGATCGATCTTCTTCGGCGGCTTGCGCGTCGAGAACGAAGAGGGTCGCAAATATACCGTCGAGACAACACGGGAAAACCAGAATATCAAGATCCGGATCGGCGACAAGGACATAACCTTCGATCCCGGCACGAAGAAAGTCTATGTCATCAAGTATCAGGTGGCCAACGCCGTCAACTGGTTCGAGAGTCAGCACGATTGGAAACCTAACGCAGAAGTCTATTGGAATGTCACCGGCAACCAATGGGATGTGCCAATTGCCATGTCCTCCGTGAGCATCGAATATCCGACTTCTGAGAAAGGAGCGAAACGAGCACGGATATACACCGGCTACCAAGGACAAAGCGATCAAGAACTGACGTTAACAGACGAAGGTTCAGCGAAGTCAGTCAGAGAGCCTGCCGTCACGATGAAGCTATCGAAAGATAACGTTCACGCATGGTGCAAGTCTCCGCTAATGCCTGGACAAGGCATGACTGTCGTGCTTAGCCTGCCGCTAGACTCCGTACCAAGACCCACTTTCGCCAAACAAGCCGTGTTCTTCTTGCGAACGAACATGGGGTACGGCATCCCGTTATTGGTGCTCATGCTCATGCTCGTAATGTATGTGCTCTATGGCAAAGATCCGGACGGCGGACCGATGGTCGTGCAATTCGATCCGCCTGACAATCTGAGCGGCCCCGAAACCGGCACGATGATCGACGAGCGCGTGGACCAGCGCGACATTGCCGCCGGCATCATCTCGTTGGCGGTTAAAGGCTATCTCAAGATCATTCCAAAAGAGGTTGGTTTGGTATTCAAGAAAACAAGCGCTGATCTTGTACTCACTGTGAAAACGCGTGGCAACGACCTTGACGACTTCGAAGAGCACTTGTTGAATTACCTTTCAAAGTGCGGCTCCGGTCTCATCAGCGGCATCGACCTCCAGCGGCATGTCGCGCCGAACATCCCTCATCTCAAGTCGATACTCTACCAAAGCCTAGTCAGGCGCGGCTATTACAGGGAGTCTCCAGAAACGGTTCGGTTTGCGTGGATTATCGGAGGGCTGCTTGTTACCGCGTTGATCGGATTAATCGTATATGCGATCACGCCATTCGGCATTGCTCTACCTTCGGTTGTCGGTTGCATCATCGGCGCGGTTATCGTGGTTCTAGTCGGTCCGAGAATGCCCAGACGAACCAAGATCGGCGCAATCGCAAGGCAGAAAGTTCTCGGATTTGAGGACTTTATGCATCGTGCGCGAGGCGAAGAGCTGAAGTGGATGGAAGAAAAGCAACCGGATCAGCTTATGTTCGAGCGGTTTCTCCCGCACGCCGTTGCTCTTGGTTTGACCGAACAATGGGCGATGGCTTTTGCCGATATTGTCAAGGAGTTGCCAGATTGGTATGCCGCCCCTCCGGGAACGGTCTATAACCCGATTCTATTCTCCCATGACCTGTTCTACATCAATAACTCCCTCGCGCAATCTGCTACGACACCTTACAGGTCGGCGTCTGGCTCAAGCGGAGCGGGAGGGGGCTCATCAGGATTCTCAGGCGGAGGGTTCTCCGGTGGAGGCTTCGGAGGAGGCGGAGGCGGAAGCTGGTAGCCTTGCGGGGAGTACACTGAAGGCATGACGAGATCGACGACCGTAATCGGCGTTTTTCGAGACGGAAAGGCAGCCTTGGCAGGCGACGGCCAGGTGACGCTCGGCGAAGCTACGATCATGAAGCACAAGGCTCGCAAAGTCCGGCGGCTGGCTGGCGGCAAAGTGCTGTGCGGCTTTGCTGGTTCGGTAGCCGACGCCCAAGCGCTTCAGGACAAGTTCGAATCGAAGCTGGAAGCGTTTAACGGCAACCTGCGCCGCGCTGCTATAGAGTTCGCTAAGGAGTGGCGCACCGACAAGATTCTGCGCCAGCTCAACGCCCTGATGATCGTTGCTGATATAGATGGCATTCTTGTCGTTAGCGGCGATGGCAACGTTATTGAACCCGACGACGGCATTGCTGGCATCGGATCGGGAGGATCTTTCGCTCTGGCGGCCGCAAGAGCTTTGTATGAAAACACGGAGCTGCCTGTGGATGAAATCGCCCGCAAGTCGCTATTAATAGCCTCAGAAATCTGCGTTTACACGAACGACCAGATCCAACTCGAGGTTCTATGAAACGAGTTGAGGCCTTTATTCGCGTTGCGAAGCTGGAAGACGTGAAGCAAGCGCTTGAGGACGCGGGCATCTATGGCATCAGCTGCGAACAAATCCGCGGATATGGAAGGCAATTCGGACGAACCGACAAATACCGCGGGAGCACTTATGCCGTCAACCTAATCCCCAAGATGAAGGTTGAAGTGGTCGTGAAAGATGAGGACCTGGAGGAAGCCGTAAGCGCGATCGTCTCGGTGACTCAATCGGGAGAAATCGGCGACGGCAAGATATTCGTCAGCGATGTCCTCGAAGCCGTGCGGATTCGGACCGGCGAAAGAGGAGACGCCGCTCTCTCTTAGCCATGCCGTTCAAGAACTTCAGCATGTGGCGCGGGCGGCTTCCCCACTGGCGGGCCGACGACGTCGTCTATTACGTGACCTTCCGCTATCGGCGTGAGCTACTGGACGACGAACGGCAGATCATGATGAAGCTGCTGCTGAAGCCCGAAGGCCGCAAATGGGACATCTTGGCCGTCTCAGTTGGTGTGGAATGCACCGAGATCGTCTTCCGGATTAGGTCGGCTCCATCGGGCAAGCCGAATGAGATTGCGGATATCGTTGAACCTGCGAAACGTAAAGCCGGCCGCCAGATCATGGCAAAGACCGGCGAACGATACCCGCCTTTCTATGTCGAGAGCTTCGACCGAATCATCCGCGATGATGCTGAGTTGCAGGAACGGCTGGAGCAAATTGTCAGCAAAGCATGCGAAGACGAAGGCCACGAGGATCCGAGGGATTGCTTGTTCCTGTGGCTGGGCGAGGACGCTGGGGTTTAGGTGCAAAGTCAAAGGTGTAGGCTCAAAGCTACGATGTCCCGTAACGGCCTGAGTCAGTACTTCAGTTTCGCTGGCGGCCACGCCGGCTCATTGGAGATTCCCTTCGCCGAAGGCGACCGCATCCGGTAGTTCGCGGCTGATCCTTCAGCAAGGAAGATCGTCGGTGATAGGCTGTTGTCGTAGGAAAGCGATGCCTTTCGAAGCAGTGGGCTTCATTGAAACCGGCGAGGCCGCCAGCGATCCCGGTGAATTTCCTCGTCAATTAATGTCCAAATCCCTCCCTTCGGGTACCTTTATCCCGTGCTCAAACTCGGATTCATCACCCTATTCCCCGAGATGGTTCTCGGCACGCTTGAGCACAGCATCATCGGCCGCGCGCACCAGCAAGGGCTAATCGAATCCGAAGCAATCGACCCGCGCGACTTCAGTTACGACAGGCACAAGACCGTGGACGACACCCCCTATGGCGGCGATGCGGGCATGGTCATGAAGCCCGAGCCTGTCGGCTATGCGATCGAGTCCTACCTGTCGAGAGTCGGCAAAGACGAAACGGCGGCGGTTGTGCTGACTGACCCGATCGGCAAGCGATTTGAACAGAACGACGCCATCGAGCTCACAAGCTACGATGCCGTGCTGTTCGTTTGCGGCCACTATGAGGGCATCGACGACCGAATCCGACAGCTTTATGCGACCCACGTGTTCACCATCGGCGACTTCATTCTCACCGGCGGCGAACTTCCTGCGCTTGTGATGGCCGATGCAACCTGCCGCAATATCAAGGGAGTACTTGGCTCTGAGCAGAGCTTAAACCAGGACAGCCACGCGGACGGATTGCTCAGTTGCCCGCAGTTCACCAGGCCGGATGAGTTTAAAGGAATAAAGGTCCCGGAGATCTTGAAGTCGGGCGACCACAAGAAGATTGCCAAGTGGAAGCGGCAACAGGCTTTGAGACTCACACGAGAAAATCGGCCGGACCTTTTTAGCCGCGCGGATCTAGCGAAATCCGACGCTGATCTGCTATCCTATTAGTTCGTTGCCGCGCAGCGCCTGTCGTTGTGCGTCATTGGAGTTTTCCGTCATGTCGAAGTCCGCAATTTTAGAAAGTGTTGTTGCCGAGTGCAAGAAATCTGACATTCCCACTATCCGCCCCGGCGACACGGTACGCACACACGTGAAGGTTCGAGAAGCTGGCAAGGAGCGCGTTCAGCTTTTCGAAGGCATCGTCATCGCCCTTAAGCACGGCGGCATTGCCGAGACCATAACGATCCGCAAGATCGCCAGCGGCGTCGGGGTAGAGCGAACTTTCCCGCTCCACTCGCCGAACATAGCCAAGTTCGAGGTTCTTCGACACGGTAAGGTTCGCCGAGCCAAGCTTTACTATCTCCGAAGCAAAGTCGGAAAAGCCGCCCGAATCCAAGAGCGCAGATAGTGAATCCTCTCTTTGCGCAGGTATCCGAGCCCAACCGGCTAATCGATACAATTGCTCGCACTCCGCTGAGCAAGATTATCATCCTCGCCGTCATTTGTACGGTGATCCGGTTGCTTCTTTACCCGTACCTGCGCAAAGTGCCCATTCATTTAAGGTCGGGCACCTATCCTGTTCTCAACTTCATCAACGAGTCACTCGATGCCATCGTCTATGCGGCCGTTCTCGTTTTTCTTGTCATTCGCCCGTTTGGAGTCCAGATGTTCCAGATTCCTTCGGGTTCGATGGAAAACACCTTGCTTGTTAATGACTTTATTGTTGCCAACAAGGCTATCTACCGTTACAGCGACCCCAAAGTCGGCGATATCATCGTTTTCCGGCCTCCAAGAGGCGCGATTAGTGAGCGCAGAATGCTTGATTCCCAAGGACGGGTCAACCAGGACTTCATCAAGCGTTGCGTCGGTGTTCCGGGAGACGTTGTCGAGGTCAAGTATGGTGCGCTATTCCGTAACGGGAAGAGGGTTGAAGAACCTTTTCTGAAAGATAAGAACTTCTTCGGCGCTTTCAAGTTAGTTGACTACAAAGGCGACTATCCCAATCTTAAGGGCAAAGTGGTGCCGGTCTTCACCGACGGCGACGTGATCACCGACGATTCGATTGTTAACAACCATACTCCTGGCGGCTACTCCATGTGCCGCAACTACGCTATCGGTCTTGATCGAGTCGACTACAATGAGGAAACGCAACGCGAAGAGCTCGTTTTCAAGGATGTTTTAGACGACTACGACTTGAAGACAAGTCGCGAGCTCGCATCGGCACCTCCGGCTAAGATTCCTCCCGGACACTATCTGATGTTCGGCGATAACCGTAACGGTTCTCTTGACGCCAGATATTGGGGTCTGATAGAGCGAAAGGACATTGTCGGTCGATCAGAGTGCATCGTCTTCCCGTTCAAGCGGTGGCGCATCACTCGATAATTGAGCCTATTGCGGAACCATTTTTGGTTCCTGCGGCTTATACTGACTAACGGTGCGATTCTTAGCCCAAAAGCTGACGGCGTTCATTGCCTGCCTATGCATGAGTCTGCCTGCTCTCCCGTTCATGGAGATGTCTGTAGAATGTCAGCGTCTTCACCCGTACGGCTCTTGCTCTAAGCAGTGCGATGAGCACATTGGGCAACCCAAAGAGGAACTTCCGCCTTGTTGCCAGCATGAACAAGCACCTTCAGCGACTCAGTTAGCCAAGAATCACGAGTGCAAATGCACCATCGGCGCCAGTCCAGCAGAGCCGGTCAAAGCACCTGATGCGCAACCGGTTCCTTCAATAGATTTCGTCGATTTACCTGAAGGCGAAGCCATAACTTGGCGCCAGCAGGTTAAGTATCTCGTTCAGACATCGATTCATGTTGACGGCCGCAGTCCGCCGTCGGTCGATCTTGTCTGCCATGGTCTCCGAGCTCCTCCCCTCCGAAGCGCATAGCCGTTGCCGCGTTCGCGGCCTTGTCTATTTGTTATCGGAGACTATACGTGAGTTCAAACCAAACCAAAGGATTTATTCGCAGCCATTTCTGGACGCTTGCGCTCTTAGCGGCCTCAGCAACAGTTGCAATCTACATCGTCAAGACCCAGCGTGCACCCGGGGCAATGACCGTCGTCGAGGCTCAGGCCATGGATATGACGACCAGCCGTCCACCCGTTGGAGTGCAGCCTGTTGCCGTCGAAGCCGCATCTTTGCGCGCTGTTGAGGGTGTTTCTACTTTTCCTGCCACGGTACAAGCTCTGTCCGATGAAGAGGTGATGTCTCGTGTGCCCGGCCGAGTGAAGTCGGTTCTGGTCTATGCCGGAGATCGCGTTCGCGCCGGACAACTCTTGGCGACTATCGAGGCAGACGAATATTCCGCGCAAGCGGATGAAGCCCGGTTAATGGCGTCCTCGAAGCTGTCGATGAGTATCGCTTCTCGCAAAGAAATAGCTGTGAGCCAGGCAATGCTCCGCTCATCTCAAGCCGACTTAGCGCGTTCAAAGGCTTCCTACGATCGAATGCAGTCCGACCTTGAAGCGATGTCACTGGACAAGAAGAAAGCCGAATCACAACTTGCTATGTCTCAAGCAGAAATAAGAGAGCGCGACGCCGACTTGACCTACACTGGCGAGGAACTCGGCCGGCAGGAGAAGCTCTACAAAGCCGGAGCAATCAGTCTTGATGAGCTTCAGATGTCGCGCAAAGAAAGAGATATGGCGAAGGCTCGGGTGTCGTCTGCTCGTGCGACGTCGAAGGCCATGGCGCAAGAGGTCAATATCGCCGCGCGAAAGATCGACGGAGCCAAAGCTGGCATCCGAGAAGCCAAAGCAATGATCGCTCAGGCTCAGGCGATGGTCGCTCAAAACACAGCGGGAGTCGATAAGGCCAAACAAATGGCTCGGACATCACAGATCGAATCCGAGAGCGCTAAGCAGGGCGCAAAAGGCATGTCGGCGATGGCGAACTATCGTCAGGTTCGAGCTCAAGCTGATGGCGTTGTTGCCGAAAGAATAGCTTCGCCCGGCACAGTCGTCATGATGGGTCAGCCGCTTCTACGACTTATGGTTGTCAGCCGAGTTCGTATTCAGGCTGAACTTCCCCAGACCATGTTCCCAAAGGCCAAAGTCGGTACTCCGGTGGAAATCGAAGTTGAGGGCCTTGAGCCGATCGAAGCCGAACTGACGAGCGTCTCGCCCGAAGTTGATCTGGAGATGCGGTCATTCAAGGTTGAAGCTATCGTTAACAACCAAGACGGCAAGCTTGCTTCGGGAATGTATGCGCGCATTCATCTGCATGCACCTTCTGCAAAGGAAGCTTTGGCGGTCCGGAAGGAAGCTATTCGAACCGACTCCAACGGTGAGACCTATGTTTGGCTGTACGGCGAGACAAAAGGCGACGGCAAAGATACCGATTGGACCTGCACCATGCACCCCGAGATTAGCGAGAAAGGCCCTGGCATCTGCCCCAAATGCAAGATGGACTTGGTCCCTCGGTCGCGATCAGGCAAGTTCGCTGCGGAGAAGCGACTGGTAACTATCGGCGCGAAGAATGGCTCGTATACAGCGATTGTTTCAGGATTAAACGAGGGCGACAAGGTCATCTGGGCTGGACACGAGAATCTGCAGCCGGGCACGCCGGTTCAAGAGACGAAATGGGGAGAGAATGGTCCTGTCGAGTTACCATCGACTGACGGATCTACAGTAAGTAGCTCCTCTTCTGCCATGTCCGACAGGTCAGACCGGTCCGACAAGTCCGACAGGGCAAGCAAGCAAACCAAGAGAGTTGCCAAGCTTGACTGGTATTGCCCGATGGGTCGCGAGTTCGAGTCGGACAAACCTGGCTCTTGTCCGAAGTGCGGCATGGATTTGGTCAAGGACGAGGCGAAAAAATGACATCTCCAACGCCTCCCAAAGGCTTCAACTTCGTCCGCTGGTCGGTCGACAACCCATACGCCGTCATCGCCTTCTACCTTGCGATGCTAGTCTTGGGTTGGCTAGCCATCACCCACCTGATGCCGCGCCGGATGATGCCGTATGTCGAATCGCCGATGCTTGGCATCATGACCGAAATGCCTGGCTTGAGCGCACGCGAAATGGAGACCTACTTCTCTGGTCCCATCGAGCAGCGTATGGTCAACATCGCCAAGGTTCGCTACATTAGGTCAGTCAGCCAAGACGGTCTCAGCATGGTTGTGCTGGAGTTCCCCTACGGCACCGACATGCAACGCGCCCAGACTGAAGTGCAGAGCCTGCTCAACATGGTCCAGGCCGACCTTCCGATGACCGGCCCGAACCTGAAACCGAGCTGGATCATCAAGGTCGATCCCCTTAACTTGCCCGTGCTCTCATTGAGCTTGACCGGCGACATAGATAAAGGCTGGACGCTTCCCCGCCTTCGCGAGCTTGCCGACAACGACATCCTTAACCGTATGAAGGCCACTCACCCGAACATCTACACGGTGTCGTCGTTTGGCGGCTACAGGCGGCAGCTTCAGATAAACGTCGACCGCGACAAGCTCAAGAGCTACGGGCTCAACATCCTTGACGTCAAGATGGCGGTCGAGGAACAGAACGTCGCCAAACCGGCTGGCCAGACCACGAACGAAACAGACGAACCGATCTTCCGAGTCGATTCGCTTGCCAGAGATGCCGAGACTGTCGGCGCATATCCCTTGATGGCCATGGGCGACAAGGTCATTCGGGTTCGCGATCTCGCCACGGTCGTCGATGGGACCTATGAAAAGAGGTCTGCCTACCATCATATGCACGGTGACAAGGTCGATGAGGCGATTCTGGTCAACGTCCTCCAGAATCCGGACGCCAGTTCTCCAGTGACGGTAAAAGCGGTCGAGAAGATGATCGGGCAGCTCGAGAAGGACTATCCTGGCATTCATTTGAACGTCGCCTACGACAACTCGAGCTTTGTTGACAATTTGTTCGAGAATATGCGCGATGAGCTCATCGTCGCCATCATCTTGACCGGCCTAGCTGTATTGTTCTTCCTTGGCGAAGTCCGTGGAACGTTGATTGCCCTTACGGCAATTCCGACCAGCATGGCGATGTCGCTGCTGGCGATGGCTCCACTGGGCATGAGCCTCAACTCGTCAACGCTCATCGGCCTTCTCGTGGCTATTGGCCGACTGGTCGACGACGCCATCATCGATATCCATGCCGTTGAGAGGCACCTACGGATGGGCAAAGACCGAAGGCAAGCAACCATCGACGGCATCACTGAGGTTCGGCGCTCGGTTCTAGCGGCGACCATCGTGCTCATTGTTGCGCTTATACCCCTAATGCTCAGCGGAGGCATCACCCAGCTCATGTTTGTGGGTCTCTGCTGGCCGATCATCTTCGGTCTCATATTCAGCTACATCGTGTCGATGACGCTAACCTCGGTCCTCTGTTCACGGTTTATGACTTTGCCTGAGATCCGTCGCCAAACCTGGTTCAGCAAGCTCTTCTTGGCCCCCTTTGAGCGAAGGCTAGAGCGAATGGAGCACGGCTATGAGCGGCTGATCCGCTGGCTATTGAAACACCGGTTCGCCAATTTTGTTCGCATTGGCGTGACGGTTCTGATCGGCTTCACGCTCTACTACTTCATCGGTTCGGAGATGATGCCTTTAGCCGACGTAGCCCAAGCATCGATGCAAATGGAAATGAAACCGGGTCTCAGCTTTACCCAAACAGAAAAGGCAACGCGACAGATCGAAAAGATCATGATCGAGGAAGGCGGCAAGCAAGGCTGGATCAAGCATGGGAGCTTTGAGATCGGCGTTGAAGGCGGCCCCGGCATGACGACTGGCGGCGCATACTTCACGGGCTACCAGATGAACTCGGTCAGCGGAGCCATGGCGATGCTCTCATTCTCAGACAAAGACTCCGGCCGCCCCGACGTCTGGCAGATCGTCGATAGAATTCAGAAGCGAGCTCTGAACGAGATTCCGAACCTACGGCGCATCCAGATCAAGGAAATGGGCAGCGACGTCATGGCGACGGCCCTTGCGCCGATCTCTCTGATCATGTTCGGCAAAGATCTGAACATGCTCGACCGCATAGGCAAAGAGGTCTTGAAGATCGCCGAGAAAGACTCGGTGAATCCGGCATCCGGCAAGCCCGACATTGCCCAGCCGTTCCTTTCGTGGGAAATGTCGAAACCAAGCTATACGTTGGAAGTCGACCGCGACAAGGCGGCGGCGCATGGACTATCGCCGGCAAAGATCGCCGACCAAGCCTATTACGGTTTGCGCGGCGGCTTCCCGATGGAGTTCTTTCGCATCGACGACAAACGGCCAACTACAGCGTTGGTGCGGTTTCAAGAACAGCATCGGCGCGATGTGCGCGACCTCGAAGGCATGTTTGTGACCGGAAAAGGCGGCAAGCAGATTCCATTGTTGGAACTCGTGACGCTCAAGAAAACTCTAGAGCCGACAGCTATAGAACATGATCAACTAAGAAGAGTCATCACATTCGGCGGCTACTACCGAAAGGACGGCCGACCGAGCATGGACGCGACGATGGACCTACAGATGCGCGCGATGGATAAAATCAACTGGCCGCAAGGCTACGGAATCGAAGCGCGTGGCGACATGACGCAGATGATGGATAGCTTCCGGCTCATGCTGAGCGGCCTCGTGCTGGCGCTCATCCTCATGTATCTGATCCTCGTGGCCCAGTTCGGCGGATTCCTGCAGCCTCTGCAAATGGTGTTCAGCCTTCCGCTTGAGCTCAGCGGCGTGTTCTTTATGCTGTGGATCATGCACCAAGCGTTCTCGACGGTCTCGATCCTGGGCGTTATTGTCCTCAGCGGCATGGACATCGTCACGGCGATCCTGCTGATCGACCTGATCCTGCACTACCGCAAAGAAGGCGTCCCGAGGAACGAAGCCGTTGCCAAGGCATGTCCTCAGAGACTGCGCCCCATCTTGATGACAAGCATTATCACCATCGTGACGATGTTCCCGGTAGCGTTCTTCCCCAAGGCCGGCCTCGATGCCTATCAGCCGCTGGGAACCGTCGTGATTGGCGGACTAGTAGTCGGCACTGTGCTCTCGTTGCTCGATATTCCGATCATGCACACGATCGTCGACGATCTTCAACGTTGGATCAAGGTGCATGTGTTCAAGGTCGATCCGAAGACCCTTCCCCCTGTGGAGGTTGAAAATGAGACTCCTTAGTATTGCTATGCTCTTTGTTGGTATCGCGGCTTTGTCTGACGGTTCGGACCTGTCTGACTCGTCGGCCAAGCCCCTAACCCTCACGGATGCCATCAGCCAGGCCCAACGAAGCCACCCAATGATTGCCATGGCGCTGGCCAAGGTCGATCAAGCCAAGGCTCAGGGAACCCGAATGAACTCGATGTTCGAGCCGATCATGTCGATAAACGGTTACGGCGCAACGGGCAAAGGCGAAATGAACCTGAGTTCCCTCACCATGCCCACCATGCTAACCGGCTTGCCAGACAAGGACTCCTATGGCTTCAGCGGGTCGGTGATGTGGCGTCCGTTCTCATTCGGCAAAAACTCGTTAACAAAAAAAGCCTCTGATGCGATGGTCAAGATGTCGTCTTCCGAGGTTGCTTCAACTTCCCTTTCACTAGCACTCGAAACCAGACAAGCTTTCGCCGAAGCCTTGCTCAAGAAGGCAACGGTTCAAGCTCGCCTTGAGTCCCTCGAAAGCGCTAAAGAGATGGAAAAGACGACGCAAGCGATGCTCGATGCGGGCAAAGTGCCTCAGGCGTTCCTCTTTAGCGCTCAAGCCGAGACAGCGAAGATGCGCAAAGAACTCGCGATGGCTGAGGCTGACCTGCAGATGTCCAAGGCGATGCTCATCGAGGCTATAGCCGCCGATCAGAAAGACGAGTTGAACCTAGGCGAATGGAACGAAGCTTTAGTCGCTCCCTCTTCGTTGCAGCAAGCTCTGGAGACGGCGAAACAAAACCGCCCCGAACTCAACGCCATGAAAGCCAGCTCGACTAACGCCAAGTTTGAACTCGAGCTTGCCAAGAGAGCGTTCCTTCCGGACATGGCATTTATGGCGATGGCCGATTGGATGAAGCCCGAGAACATGGGACAAATGGACGGCCAAAAGCTGGCGTTCGTCATCAGCCTGCCTGTGTTTGACGGCAAGGAACGCCGCGCGGCGAAAGCTGAAGCTGCGGCGAAGGCCAAGCAATCGGAAGCAGATCGAAAAGCAACTGAGCTCAAAATCCAAAGCGAGGTCGCCCAAGCTTGGGCTGAATGGTCGGCGTCACCTTCGATCCTTGACGCTGCCAATGCCGAGTTCAAAGCTAGCGAAGAAGCCTACCGGGTGGCACTCATCCGATATCAATCTGGCAAGTCCATCCTTGCCGAAATCTCTGAAGCACGAGCTCAGCTAGCCCAAGCCAGGCTATCTGTCAGCGAATCAGAAGCGTTCAGGCGCAAGGCTTGGGCCAAGCTCATGCGCGCCATCGGAACGCCCTAACCGAGCGATTGATTCCCAATGGTTGATAAAAGATGCCGCAATCACGTGACGGTACCTTATGTTCTTGGCTGACCAGGCAATAATATGTCAAGTAGGGATAGGCGGATGGATAGGTTTATTAATACCAGAATCATGCTTCGGTCTCAAGAATCCGCCACTGTTTTCGGCGGATGGCTTGTTGCAGTGCGAGACAACATGCTCGTTATCAGCCTTTGCGAAGAACATCAATACGAAACTAACGAATCGATTAGTGTTCGTGCGGTGAGTGACTGCAGCGAGGCAATATTCGAAGCCAGAATTGTTGGGCAAAAGGGACGTGCAATCGTACTTATCAGTCCAAACGTCGTTCGTTGCAGCCATAGTGAATCTGGCGCGCGCTATTTGGTTTCTGATGCAGCCGTTCAACTAAGCATAGACAGGAAACTGCACTTAGCTCAATGTCTTGATGTCTCTCCGACCGGTATTGGACTCAGAGTTGGCGCAAAGATCGAGGTCGGCCGTCGGTATAAGCTATCATTTGTTGCGCCAGGTTACGACTTTCAATTAACAACCGAGTGTGTCTATCTGCGACAAATCGGCACGAATGAGTATCGAGCCGGACTAGAGATCTTCTTTGCAGGCCGTTGCGACTCAGGTCGCTGGGAAAAATATATCGAAGCAATCGCCAAACAGAAGAGGCGCGATATGACGACCACGTTAAAACTGATGTACCTTCCTTCTAACCGTCAAAAAAGCCAAAACAAGGGCATCGCCAATCTTAAGATCGCTTAAGCGGTCCATTACTCATCAACTGAAATCAGGCAGAACCTCACGATTCCGCCTGATTCATATGGCTCAGACTACTTTCGTCGTCGGCGCAGGAAAAGCGCTGACAGTCCAACAGCGAGAGCTCCCATGGTCGCTGGCTCAGGAACGGCTTCCGCTGTTATGCGAACACCCAGATTGTTGTTTGTCCAACCTGAGAGGGTTCGAGCATCACCGGTATCGATGATGCCGTTGTTATTGGCATCACGATAGAAGACGTTGCTCGCAGGATTGCCGCCGCTAACTGCAGGCGCGAGGTCACGCAAACCGGAAGCCAGGTTAGTATTAATTGTGCCATCGTCCGTAATCTTGAAAGTAATTCCAATGTTGTTGGAATTCTTCAACATGATAGGAGTGGTCAACGTCATCGACATAACATAGGCTGCAACTCCAGTTGTGGTGATCGTTCCCCAAGTAAACGTCCTTTCTCCGGCTAAGTCAGTGAAAACGGTTGAACCCGATCCTGAGACGCCTGCCGGCACCCAACTGTTATAGAGATCAAGAGTGACGGTCGGCTTCGAAATGGTCATGGCGGCAGCCACGTACATAATGAACTCGACTTTAGTCACTTTCCAAGTTATATCGTTTGTCTTGGCAATCGCGTTAAAGCCATCGCCCATCAGGTACCGCGGAGTGCTTCCCGTTGAAGTCCAGCCGCCCGAACCGGTCATCGTATCATAAATGACGATCGGCGCAGCAGACGCGTAGCCAACCCCCATCAAAGCAACCAAAATAAGTGTCTTTTTCATTCCTCACCTTCAACCCATGATCATGGATCATCTTCATTTTAAGACGACTTGATCCCCTGCTAATTACTGTTTTTATAAAACTGATAAATATACTGGTCTCTTACGCTTGTTAGGCTTCAGAAGCAGTGTGAACAATCAGAATACACGAACAATCGAACACCTATACCCTTGGTATAGGTACATGATATAGAGGCGCTTCTAGTCCTTTTCGGTGCACACGCTAGTGAATATGCCTTTCAGTCCATCGATATCTGCACAAATCTATCTTAGCGGTTGACCGAGCCTTATAGGCTTACCCACTGCTTGCTGTTCGCGCTTCGCTCCACGGCATCAAGCACCCTCTGGTTCTCATAGCCGTCAGCAAAATCGGGAGAACAGGGCTTCCCTTCCGCAATCGCTGTCAGAGCGTCTGCCACAAGGTTGATGAACGTGTGCTCGTAGCCGATGATGTGCGCCACAGGCCAGTAGCTGCCCATGTAGGGATGGCAACCTTCAGTGGCCTGAATCAGACGGAAACCATGAGTCGCGTCGGGGTCTGCGTTGTCGTAATACTCCAGCTCGTTCATCCGTTCTAGGTTGAACACTATCGATCCCTTCGAGCCGTTTACTTCAATACGGTTGTAATTCTTGCGACCAAGGGCAAACCTCGTCGATTCGAACGTGCCAACAGCTCCGCACTTGAAACGAGCGAGGAATAGCGTTGCGTCATCGACATCGACTTTGCCAACGCCTGTCCCTGCGGCTCCAGCTCCGAGCTTGCCGTCTGCGGCTGCCGCCAGCGGTCTTTCCTTGACGAACGTCGTTTGGTGGCCGCAGATATCGCTGAACTCGCCGACCAAATATCGAGCCGCGTCGATAATGTGCGCACCGAGGTCCCCAAGCGTTCCGCTGCCGGCTACTTCCTTCTGAAGGCGCCAGACAAGCGGAAACTGCGGATCGACGATCCAGTCCTGCAGGTAAACCGCTCGAACGTGATAGATCGAACCAAGGTTCCCTTCGTCGATCAGTTGCTTCGCCAAAGCCAGCGCTGGGCACTTTCGGTAGTTGTGAAACACCGCATTCGGCACGCCTGCCTTCTTGACGGCCTCGAGCATCTCTTTGGCTTCATCCAGCGTATTGCCGATCGGTTTTTCGCAAAAAACAATCTTGCCCGCCTGGGCGGCGGCGGCGGCGATCTCGGCATGGGAGTTGCCGGGCGTTGCAATGTCGATGATGTCAATCGAGGGATCGGCTATGACCTTGCGCCAGTCTGTCTCAATTTGCTCCCAACCGAGCTTATTGGCTGCCTCGCGAACAGCGGATTCTGTTCTCCCGCAGAGGGTTTTCATTCCAACTTCCACGGGCAAATCGAAGTACCGGCCGACTTGGCGATAGGCGTTGCTGTGGGCTTTGCCCATAAACTGGTATCCGATGAGAGCGATGTTGAGCGTTTTCTTAGACATAGAGGCCACCTAGAACCGATTTTGCCTGCGCAACAAGAATTGTGTCAAGCCAAAGGCAAAAAAAGGGGGAGGATCGCTCCTTCCCCCTAACGCACGTTCCCCTTTACATGCGCCTTCTTCGGGTCACGGTAACCCATATCGGATCCTAGACACAATCACCTCCTAGCGTCAGCTAGATTAGTGGAGGCTCCTTCTAGCGATGCTAGAAAACAGGTTCCTGGCTCCGGTATGACGCATTGCTGCGAGACTAGGGCTGCGCTCGCACCGAGAAAGCGGTCGGTTCGCTAACGCATGTCCCTTCTCACAATTACAATATATATCAGTTTTTGTTTTTTATCCGATCTTTTTCACAAATTCTTCAAGGCCCATCCCAGCAAACTTAAGCCCAGTTGGGGTAGATCATTCATTCGATGCACGAGACGGTTCAACCAGGTTTCCAAATTGGATCGGTTATGGTTAGTCCGCCATTAGCGTTAGCGCCAATGGAAGATGTGACCAACCAAGCCTTTCGCGTCATTGCCAAACGCATCGGCAATCCAGGACTGATGGTTACCGAGTTCGTCAGCGCCATGGCCATACAATACAATGCGGCCAAGACGCTCAAGAAGATGAACATCCTCGAAGCAGAGCGCCCCCTTGCGATCCAGATATTTGGGTCCGACATCGGAGCCATGGTTCAGGCGGCTCAACTCTCCGAAGAAATGGGCGCAGATATTGTCGATATCAACATGGGCTGCTGGGTGCCCAAGGTCGTCCGCCAAGGTTCTGGTGCAGCTCTGTTAAAAGAGCCTGATCAAGCTGAAGCCATTGTGAAAGCCGTCGTTAAGGCAGTTTGTGTTCCAGTGACTGTCAAGGTGAGAGCGGGCTGGGATGAACGGTCTTTTTGCGCCCCGGATCTCGGCAAGCGATTCGAACAAGCTGGAGCTCAAGCGATAACCATTCATGCCCGATACGCCAAGCAAGGCTTGGACGGTCGCGCCGATTGGGACCTCATTTCCCAAATGCGCAATGCCGTCTCAATGCCCGTGATCGGCAACGGAGATATTAAAGAACCGGAAGACGCCGTAAGAATGTTGTCAGAAACAGGATGCCACGGGGTGATGGTCGGCAGAGCGGCGATTTCCAACCCCTGGGCACTTGCCAGGATCTCTGCGGCGATGCAGGGAAAGCCGATCCCGGAGCTGCCGAAAATAGAAGAACGCATCACGGTTGCTCTTGAGCATCTCAAACGGCTGGTTCAGTTTGAGATTGAGGCGGGCAATAGTCCTGAAGACGCCGAGATACGTTCTGTGAGGCATCTTCGGGGGCAGATTCCGCTCTATATAAAGGGAGAGCATGGCGCAGCCCGAGTTCGGGACGCCATCACCAAACTATCGACGGTTCGTGAAGTTGAGTCGGTCTTGATGGAGTTTCAAGATCAGTGTATAAAGGGACAGGAGTAGGTTAGAATCGGATGGGTAGCAGCGCACTTGTCATCAAAGTTTCCAATTGGCCGCCTGTGAAAGGCCTTGTACGTAAGTCGTTTCTGTTCAAAGGCCTCGTTAGAAGGTTTATTGCCGGAGACACGCTTGACGAAGCCTTAATAACAGCCGAAGACCTGGCGTCTCGAGGTTTCGGCGTTTCGCTTGACTATCTTGGGGAAAACACCTCGACCGCCGACGAAGCCAATCAGGCTAAGGCGACCTATATCGACATGCTTGAGCGCATTGCATCCAGTTCGTGCGCATCGAAGACGAATATCTCCATCAAACTGACTCAATGCGGTCTAGACATCGGCCGAGACTTCTGCGTGGCCACCTTGAAGGAGGTCCTCTCTCGTGCAGACCAGCTCGGGCTTTTCGTACGAGTAGATATGGAAGGTTCCAGATACACCGAGCAGACCGTTGACATTCTAGCGGAGGTCTTTGAGGAACACAAGAACACGGGAACCGTTTTACAGACCTACCTTTACAGGACACCGAAGGATGTGGAACGGCTTGTTGGTCTGGGAATGCGTCTTAGGCTCGTGAAAGGCGCTTATCTAGAGCCAACTTCGGTTGCATACCCGAAGAAAGCCGATGTCGACCAATCCTATCGCGACCTCAGCCAAAAGCTACTCGACTCCGGCATTTACCACGGTCTTGCCACTCACGACGAGTCCATCATCGCGTTCGTCAAAGACTACGTTCAAAAGAAAGGAATCGACAAGTCGAAGGCTTTCGAGTTTCAAATGTTATATGGCATCCGGCGCGATTTGCAAGAGTCGCTGCTCAAAGAAGGCTACAACGTTCGCGTTTACCTTCCTTACGGCGACCAGTGGTATCCCTACTTCACGAGACGACTTGCAGAAAGACCAGCCAACGTATTCTTTATCTTGAAATCGCTGTTCAAAGGCTAAGCGGTTGATTATAGGGAAAGCGCCGACTTCCCTTGGGAAAGTCGGCGCATCATTAACGGTTCCCTGATGAGCTAGTTGTCTGTGGCGGCTTGGTCTGTCTGACCTTTCGTCGCCGAATCGCTTGTCTTGTCAGGACCAGTTGCTTGGGTCTCGAACTGGTTGCTCTTGGGAGCTGGGTCCGGTTTGTCATACGACTCTTTGGTGCCGCAGCCCGCAACAACTATGGAACAAACCGCAAGTAGCAAAAGAGCATTCCTCATAGCTACTCCGTTCTATCCGGCCGGAACATGCACCAGTAGTATGGTCCAGTTGATCCGCTTGGTCGGCAACCAGTATAGGTCTGCCCCATACCGTTTGCGTCGTATGATGAGAACGGCTCGTTGAAGTAGTTGGCATTGCTGCCAGCGCTGGTGCCGATCGGTAAGTACTTCGCTGAAGTGTCAGTTCGAACGAAGATGTTCCCTCTCGAATACGCCCAGTGTGTGGTCATGCCGGAAACGGTGAACCACGCAGATCCAAAGGAGCTTCCGCTGCCGTTGCCCGAATCGGGATAGCCGGTCGGATTGAAGCGGCACGGCGACGTCGCAATACCGGTGCACCGAAGTTGCGGAACCGGCAGGGACTGACCAACTCGGTTGGTTCTGCCTTGACCGTACCACATCATCGTGACGACTGATGGAGCTCCAACCTCGGTAGTTGAGAGGTTGCTTAGCAGGCCGTTAAAGGTAACGCCCATCTTGGTCGGTATTCGGCCAAGAGTTGTCGTTGACGGACTGGTCTGATCCTGACCGTGTGAGTGGGCGTACATCTGCTCGTTCTTGATGTATGGACGAACAGAATTAGCCCAATAGATTGAGTGCCGAGCGTTCGTCGAAGCGGTGTTGATGCGCCAATCGACTGGCACTTCGGCCAGTAGGTTGTATTGCCAGTATCCTGTGCTGCTCATGATGACAGCCAACGGGAACAGATCATCTTGATCCGAGGTATAGATTATGGTTCCGGTAGACACCTGTTTAATTTGTGTCATGCCGGACGCTTTCTTCGCTGATTCTTTAGCCTGTGCAAATACTGGGAACAAAATCGCTGCCAGTATAGCGATAATAGCTATTACGACCAATAACTCAATGAGTGTAAATGCAGTTTTACGCATATGTCCTCCTCGGCGACATTATACAACCGGTCCTGCAGTTATATTGAAGTTTAGGGACTTTTTTACACCATATTGAGCACCGAAGGGAGCATCGCTCAAGTTCATATTACGATCCCCGACTAATTGCCAGTTCTCGTTTCTGATCTATTACAGGATCGACAACTTCATAGCTTTCATGCTCCAAATGCGCGATGTTATCTCTTGACTAAGCAACTCTAACCGGTTACTTATCGAGAGGCTTGATGCCTCAAGAGGCTTCTTGCCGATGTGTAGATGGCCAGATGGGTCACTGGGTTATACTCGCCGCTTTCATGACGGTTATGTTTATCTTTTTCACTAATTTTCACACCATTCTCTTCACATAGCACATTTGTACAGTTTTTCATTCTTCTATATGCACTTTTACAGATCGACTATGGGCAACTATTCAACTATTACTCCATATCATGAATGCCACTATTTCTATAGTTTCCACTTTTATTTTCTTTTTCTTACGCTTTTGCTGACATACCTACCATTTTCAGAAAGCATTAGTATAATGATAGTGCCATGAAAAGAAATCTTACACATAGCGTTGTTCCAGCATTACTGACGACGCTTTCCATGGTTCCTATGATCATTTCGCTGGCCGGTTGTAAGCAAGAAGAGGAGACGATTCCTCCTGCAATCAAACCTCCAGCAGACAGTCCAATAAAGCCACAACCCGCGCCAGGTAGTGGCGGAACAAACCAATCTCCGGCACAAGAAACTGCGCCGCAAGGTCAAGCAACTCGTAGATAACCGAACCGCTTGGTTCGACGACACACACGTGGGAGCACTTATATGAATCGAAGAGCATTCACACTCATAGAGCTATTAGTAGTCATCGCAATTATCGCCATTCTGGCAGCTATTCTATTTCCCGTCTTTGCACAAGCCAAAGCGTCGGCTAAGGCCACAGCCAGCTTGAGCAGCGTCAAGCAAATCATGACCTCGATCGTCATGTACAATTCGGATAACGACGATATGCAGGTTCCAGGTTTGTGGTACGACCGTGGAGACGGCTATTGGAACTCCTGGATGGAGATGGTCTATCCTTACATCAAGAACAAGGATATCTTCATCAATCCTAGTTGTCCAAAGAGCTATTCTTCATATGGAGTAACTGGCGTTCCAACGACTTCGGTCGTCGTAAGTCACTACATATGGGCAGGATGGGTTCCTTACAACTATTGGGATTGGTGGGGAACGGTTATGTTCGCCGGGTTCCCAATTCCAAACAACCCAGCGAACGCAGGCACTTGCGGTTCCTTGCCTTGGTGGGCGACCTGCACCGACTTCTCAAACGTAGCCGATCCAGCTAACTCAGCGTTCATCGTTCCCGGTTACTACGTAGCATCGCCAGTTCAAGGTATGGCCTTCGGCGATGCCTGGACAACGGGTTTGAGCCCAGACCATGGCTTGCCTAATCCAGTCGATGAGAAATTCCATCCGTTCCGGCAGGGAGCAAACTACGGCATGGTCGATAGCCACGCTAAGTGGTACTCGTCGAAGAACATGAACGGCAACGCCAGCAGGCCGCACATGGCAGGTTCTAGCGGACCTTATCCATCCAGCCCGTTCATGGTCGTTATGGAGTAGCTGTTTCTTCGGCTAACTTCGAGAGCAAGCCCCTCGGCTTATCCGCTTGAGGGGCTTGCCTGTTTATCGTCGGCCCATTCTGTCTGCGGCATCCAGGTAATACTTAACGCCGTCAACGGGCATATCGTAGGTTATGTGGTTGCCGACGCAGTAGAAATAACCCGGCATGTCCTTGCCAAGCTCCGTCATCTCAGCCACCATCTTCTCGATGAGAGCTTTGTCGCCGGTCTTAATGATCTGGTTATCTCCGCCGCCGATCAGCACCTTGTTTGGATGCTTCCTCTTGTACTCTTTCCAATTGGTGAAGACTTCGCTTAGACAGCCGTCCACCCCGCAGGCAATCACGTCGTCGACGACGGCATCGATGTTACCGTCAGAAACAAAGAACACGACCTTGCCCGAGTCTCTAAGGTATCCCCAGAACTCCTCATAGTAGGGATATATATTCTTTCGAAGCCAATCTGGCGAGAACACGGTACCCCTCTGGTAACAAATGTCGTCGTGGCTGCTGAAGACTTCCAGGTTGGTGCGAGCCCAAGCCTTGAAAACCTTCCTCGAAACCTCACTGAAATCACGAATCAGCCTCGCGCATTCGTCTGGATACAGAGCACCAAGTTCAAGGAAGTTCTCCCAGCCAAAGACCAGCAACGGCCACATGAACATCGTGTTGTAGAATCCTGAATAGGCGATGGCCGCTCCTTGGCTGGCCTTTCTCTGCTCGTCAAGCTCCTTTTGGAAATGGGCCGCTAGTTCTTCCTCTGACACGGATAGATCAAGGCCAATCGGATCCATCCATCGGTAGTCGAGGTCGGCTAAGGGATCGAAGTCGAGGATGCTCTCGACAGTTGGGAACCTGGAACCCCAATCCCAATGCCATGTCTTCTCTTGTCCCCATCTGGCTTGTAGCCTTCCCTTTTCATCTTCGAAAACCGTACCCTCGGGCAACCTTTCAATCGGCTCGTCCTTTGGCAAAGTCCACACGTCAAGCGCATACTTATTGATGAGGGACAGGTGGGCTTGGCGAGGCTTGTCCCACGGGTCAATTCCGGTGATGCTTTGCATGGCATCGGGGCATGAGAAAATCTCGCAATGCGGGATTCGGTCAGTCGGTTGGCGGCGGAACGCTTTAATAGCGCGCTGGGCATCCATATCTTGAGATTATAGTGGTTTGAGCCTGCGCTGTAAAGAGTGGTACGCTTAGGCATGCCAGTTGCTGACGGTTTGAAAGAAGCCCTCTATAGAAGCTTTCTCGTGTTTATCGGGGCAGGACTCGGCGGCAATGCGCGCTATTGGCTATCAGGATATATCTCCCAGAGAATGACAACAGCATTCCCCTGGGGCACTTTCGTCGTGAACGCGACCGGATCCTTGCTCATCGGGTTCATTACTGGCCTACTAGCAGAATCGAAGAGCCCTGCGGAATGGCGGATTTTGCTTGTTATCGGCGTTTTAGGCGGCTACACGACCTTTTCTTCATTCTCCCAAGAAACGCTAAACCTTATCCAAGGGAGAAACTACGCCTACGCTTTTGTTAATGTGTTCGGGAGCTGCTTCCTAGGTCTAACTTGCGCTTGGATCGGATTAGTGCTATCTAGACTGTTAACGAGGGGATAGCAATGCATTTGCACGGACCTGGCAAGGCTTTGGCCATCTATATCGGCGAAAGCGACCATTGGCATGGCAAGCCGCTCTATGCGGCGATTGTGGAGAAAGCCCGAGCTATGGGAATGGCTGGCGCAACCGTCGGACGCGGCATTATGGGATTCGGCGCTAACAGCCGAATCCACACTGCTTCTATTCTGAGGCTATCTGAGGACCTTCCTGTTGTCGTCTACATTGTAGACACCGAACCCAAGATCGTCAACTTCTTGGAAATGCTCAACGAGATGGTCACGGAAGGAATGGTTGCGACTTGGGACGTTTCTATCGAGATCTATCGGCATGGGAAGTGAATCGCCAATAAGTTCGCCTAATCACAAGCTTAACCATTATGGTGGTGGCGAGGCCGTGCAAGACCGGTAAGCTCAACCAAGCTGATCCTGATAGCAGGCCATGGCTTAATGCTGCCTGCGATGCTAGAATCCACCAAGGACCACAAGCAACATAAACAAGCGCTGTATACCAGCTCCACTTCAACAATTCACCAATTAGTGAGAGAATTAAGCCTAGCAAGATCGTTGCTGCCGCAAGCTGCCACAGGACAACATGCTTTCCAGGGTTCAATCCTAAGTCTGGCAAGACGTTGAGCTTTGCATACAATGAGCCGAACGCCAACGAAACAAAAGCCCCAACAACCACGCTTATCATGCTCGATTGCGCGTAGTTCCTAAGAAAGCTGGTACTAGCCGCCATGAATAATCACCACTATGTTGGACAATTCAGTCTCCTACTGCTTCCTCAGAATATACACAACCTGACCCACCAATAATGGAAGAAGCCGCTGAATGGCAAAATAGGTCGCAAGAAAGCCAAGCCTCGATAGACGACGGCCGATCGGCGGGACCAAAGCTGCGGGTATCACTGCTTCAATACGGGTTGCTTTGCCCACACCGAAAAGCCGGCCTAGCCGCCTGCGATCTAGAGCCAGGTATGTCGAATCGCCCGGTTTGTTATATCGCCAATCTAGGATCAAAATAGCCTTTCCCGGCTTGACCGCTCTAACCATCTCCGAGGCGATTTTTCCGGCCAGAACGTCATCGGTGAGTTGGACAAACATTGTTGAGCTTGTGACGATATCGAACTGGCCGTCAGTGAACTGAGGCATGTTCGACGCGTCGTCGCATACAATATGGGCATCGGGAATGCGCTTGGCCGCCATCTCGATGCGCTCCGGCTGAATGTCGATCCCATGAAGGTTTGATGCAGGAAACTCCAAAACCAGCGGCAGGAACAGGCTTTGCCCCTTGCCACAGCCGACATCCAAGAGCTTATCTTCAAGCGGCTTTGCTCCTGCAACCTGAAACGCCTTCCGCATAGCCAAATCGGCGGCCATGATCTGCAGGGTCACTTCGGGGTTAAGCGGGTTGTTTCGATCCTGGCCGTGCTTGGCGTAATACTGCCGATACCATTCCTCGGTGTCTTGTTGAACGTGATCGTTTGACATAGTTCTCATTTCCTCGGGTGTGCGATGCCGTATTTCCGCCGGAGTTCCTCAGTGTCGAGCTGGGTATAAACCTGAGTCGTCACGATTGACTCGTGCCCAAGCAATTCTTGCACAGAACGCAGGTCCGCGCCGCCTTTGAGCAAATGGACAGCATAGGTGTGGCGAAGCGTATGCGGACCGATGTGGTCGGGTATTCCTGCCAGCTTGGCAAACTTGGCGAGCTTAATATAGACAGCTTGGCGCATCAGCGGCTTGCCTCGGTCGGCGATGAACACGAGACCGGTGGGTTTTCGTACCAAGATGTGCCTCGCCGATGACAGATACTTTTCCAACCATTCTGCCGTAACGTTCGGCAGAGGTATCCATCTTGTCTTGCCTCTCTTGCCTGTTACTCTCAGTGCTTTATTCTCCCGGTCATAGCATTCCATCGTGAGCTCAACGGCTTCACTAATTCGCAATCCTGCGCCGTAAATGAGTTCGAGGATGGCACGATCACGCAGACCGGTAGGTTTAGATAGATCGGGCACAGCCAGCAGGTTTTCTAGGACTTGGATAGGCAATGCCTTCGGCAATCGCTTCGGCTTTCGATAGCCGCCTGTCGAGGGAAGCTCTCCCTCATAGCCAGCATGGTTGACCTTCAGGAACTTGAGAAACGACCTAAGAGAGCTCATGCGTCTCTGAGCCGTAGCCACGGCCAAAGGCGGCCCGAGAGTAGATTGATACTTCGACACCAACTCGGGATTCAAGCCGTTCCAGTCTCTCAAACCCTGAGCCGTAAGGAAGACCAATGCACCCTTCAAGTCGTTCTCATAAGCCAGCACCGTGTGCTTGCTCGCGCCTTTTTCCATGCGCAAGTGGTCAAGAAACCAGGCGATCGACTCCTCTAAGGCTTCGCTTTTCTCTTCCAAATCTCCACCTGAGGACGGATGTAGGCCATGTCGTCAAGCAAAGGCCCTCCGCCGCCGGCAACGATGGCCTGCTCGTAGTCCTTCCGGACAATATCGAAAAACTCCTTGGCTCGGTCTACTTGAAGCTGGACCACCGGGTCGAGGTTCTTCACAGCCTGAAGCCGAGTCACATCATAGGCTTCAATCGACGTAAATGAGAGATATTGCGGCTTCATCTCCGTCAGCAGCCGTTTATCCCAATCGAACCGCTCGTTGATATCTGGCGGCAAATAGAAAGCCACTTTCGGGTCCGTTGCTTCAGCGAGATAGCGGAACCGATCTTCTGGTCTGGCGTTCGCTGGCCCTAGGCCTGTGTTTTTGTAGAAAGGTGGCGTCCAATACCACGGATCTCGTGCGATGCCAACCGAAGCATTCGGTTCAATATTCTTGCGCAGCTCTCTAACAGCGCTGTCTCGAGGATCCTCGCCAGCCATCCAAGATGACATAATAAGAGTCGTTCTTAGACCGGAACTGGGATCGACGCCGCCGACGCCGAGGATTCCAACGAGGCTCAAGAACATCAACTTGCCTTTGTTATCGTGGGCGTACCCCATCATGTACCCAAATGCCGCCGCAATCACCGGATACAGCGGGAAGGTGTAGCGCATGAACATCACTTCGGCCCTGCCTATGAGGAGGTAATACGGCACAGCGAAGCACAAAAGCGCCACGAGCCACATCTGCTTCTGCCGGACGCCCATATAGATGCCTCCCAGCGCAAGCAAGACCATGAGTATGCCGATGCCGGTCATGAGATTGACGAGTTGGAAGTAGAACGCACTCGGGTACCCGATGAACGATAGCCCGTGGCCGGTAGAAGTATGGGCCATCTCGAACCTAAAATCGTGCCAAAACCGCTCGGAATCGAGCAGAATTCCTGGAGTTGTAACCACGAACACGGCTGCACAGACGGTTGTTCCGTACCCAAGGAGTTTGGCCCATCCTGCGGGCCTGGTCAACGCCAAGGCTCCCCACAGCGCCAACAGAACCACGCCGCTGGTGTATTTGGTTCCAGCAGCCAGACCGGCCATTGTTCCGGCTAATAGGACAGCCTTGATCAGCTTCTTGGCATCAAGTTCCTTCTCAAACAGCCGCGAGATAAACACCAAACACGCCGCAATGAACATGACGGACATGACATCGACGGTCTGGAACCGCGAGTGCACCGTATGCGCCGGAGCAAAGGCAACCAGCGCCGCTCCCATGCACGCCCCGAAGGCATTGGTAAACCGCCTGAGCATGAAGAAACAAAAGACCGCCGTTAGCGCGCCGGCAATCGAGTTCAGAATGCGTCCTGCCAGATGGCACTTGCTGACATAAGTCCAGACCGCATCGTCATCCTTTGGATCCGGCGCTCCGCCATATCCCGAAACAACATCGCTCGATACCCTTAGCATTGTCAGGTAAAGAGAGGGATAGTTGTATGCGCCAGGCGTGAACTTCCCTTCTGCCGGCTTGATTTGTTGGGACATGCCCCAGTTCACAAGCTCATCAGGGTGATAGCTCTGGTTGTGAAGATCGTTCTTGAGCCCCCAGCCGATGCCGACCAGCCTAACTCCCAGCGCGACGACAAAGATGAGCGCTGGCCAAAACCAAGGACGGCTAAACACGGACTGCAGACTTAGCTTCTTCGACACCTGATGATCTTAGCACGGATTTGAAGGCGGCAGTTACAGAAGGATCATAGATTGAACCTGAGAAGCGCTCGAGGTCGTCGTAGGCAAGCAAAGAACCAATCGTCTTCTCGTTCCAGACAAACGATGACACGACGTTGAGGATTCTGCTCTCAATCGGTATGTCCTCGCCTTTCGGAAAGAACGAGCCGCTCGATCCGTCGTAGTTCGCGTGGTGGCATCTCACAATGTTGGCGATGTGCCGGAGCGATGGCACGAGTTCGAGCATTGCAGCACCAGATTCGGGGTGACGGTCATAGGTCGCCAGTTCGGCGTCCGACCATTCAGTGGGATGCTTCTCGTTGCCAAGGCGATAAGAGATCGAGCACAGCCCGATGTCTCGCAACTGGGCTGCGGTGTCTATTCGCCTAAGGGACGCATGGGACAGCATGAGCTTGCGACCGGTCGCAACCGATAGCTTGGCCACCCGATCGGTCATCCCAGTATGGTGCGGGAACCGAAGTTCGACTGCCGTGCTGAAAGCGCGAAGCGACTCTCTGAACTTGGCATCCGACTGTGCCGGCAACACCCAACGAATGTAATACAATAGCCCGGCGCCGGAAAGTAAAAAGCCCAAAGTGATCAGCCAGGACATCGCCGACATGCTACTCATATCCTTGCAAGACCTCCTTAAACACTTGGACTACAGTAGGATCGAACTGTGTGCCAGAGCATCGATCCAACTCGACGATGGCTTCGCTGATGCTTCTAGGTTCACGGTATGTTCTTCGCTCGCTGTTCGGCTCCCATGCAGTCATCGCATCGAACGCATCGGCCACAGCGATGATCTTGGCTTCGAGCGGGATTTCAACGTCGACAAGGCGGTTTGGATATCCCATTCCGTCGGGACGCTCATGGTGCATTCGCACCCAGTTCACCAGAGGTTGAAACAGCGCTACCTTCGAGAGGATCGCGGCGCCGAACTCCGCATGCTGCTTCACATGCGTCATTTCGTCCTCAGTCAGCCTGCCGGGCTTGTCCAGGATCGTCTCATCGACGGCTATCTTGCCAAGGTCGTGCATAACCGATGCCTCGCGGACAAGATGGGCGTGATGATAACTGAATCCGAGTCTCAATGCGACTTCCTCTGCGAAGGCTGCAACCCGAATGAGATGACCGTGGGTGTAAGGATGGACTCGCTGCAACATCAAGGTAAGCGTGGTGATCGTCTCGTAGTAAAGCCGATCGCTTTCAGCCCGAACGGCCAATCCGACTCGCAATGCGAAGACTGGGATAAGGCTGCAAAGGATGGGAATCCCGGCTCTCTCATGGACGCTGGCAGCCAGTGCCGCGCCAACCAAGGCGTAGAACAAAAAGCTAAGAATACCGATGCGCAATGTCGCGAACAGGTTATCAGAAAAGTGGACCTTAACGAACCGAATATCGTGAACGGTCACCAGCAAGAAGTTGGCGGCAAGATAGACCGAACAAAAGACCAAAACGTACACAATCGAGTTGGCGAGGCCGCCAGATGCGGCTGATTGCCACAATTCCGCGGCTGTTGCGCCTGCGGAGGCACAAATGGCCGAGACAGAAGCGTTCCAGACGGCAGTAGTCTTGCCGCTGGCCACTCTTGTCCTTCGTCTTCGCCTTGCAGCCGATACTAAGCACAGACCAACGTTTACGATGATGGCTGCCGATGCTCCCGCAAGCAATGATAGGCAAGCAACATAAGGTAGTGAAAATACAACGACAACCCTTTTGCGCGACACTTCGACCGGCATGACCTCTGCGACCAAGGCCAATACCAGAAGCAAACATGAAGCGAGGGGGCTGCGCCATGAAGTATCGCGCAATAGGAGAACCGAGCACGATGAGAGTACAGCACACGCAATAACAACCCACAAGATCAGGTCGTTCCTAGTTCGCGAGAGGACCTTCATCGCATATAACCCAAAGGCATGGTAAATCTACCATGCCTTTGTTAGGGACGGATTAGCCGGCGCTTTGGACTCTACTTTTTCTTCGGTTTCGGTTTGGTCTTTACCGACTTAGCCGGAACTGGCGCTGGTTCGGGCAACATCCGTAGAGTTATCTTGCTGTGCATCTTGTTCTCGTCGTAGACATCTTGCACAATCGCCAGGAATATTTGGGAACTGGCATCGCTGGTTGCCACAGCTTTCACGGTGTGGCAGGTCTTCTTATCCAGGTCGAAGATGATCTGCGACGTCATTTTGAACGGCAAGCTCTTAACCAACGAACGGCTCTTCAATTCTTCAGGGATTGACTGATTCATAAAGTCGGCAAGGTTCGTGTCGAGAGCTAAGTCGGCGACGATTCGGTGAACCTCGGTATTGCCTGATTTCACGAGGCCTCTATAGGTGTAGGTGAAGTCAAGGCGCTGCGAGGCCATCTTGCCTTCTTTTCCGGCGAGCTTTTGCGGCGAGTAACCCACCGTTCGCTTCCATGTTTCGCCAACTTTCAGTTCCTCAAACGGTAACCTCGGCGCAAAGTCTAACGATGAGTCAAGCGTTCCGAGCAACAGCATGAGGTCGGTGAGGCCTGATGTCAGGTTGTCAACCAGCAGGTTCGACAAGTCGCCTTGCGCTTTTGCCGCGACTCTCAGTTGCTCTTGGTCGCCATTTGGCTCCTTTGGCTTTGGCTTCTCAGGCTTTTTCGGGGTTAGGTCCTTTAGTTCGGTGATTTCGTTGAACGGCGACAACGTCATCTGCAGCTTCCAATTAGTCTTGTGAGTTGTCGTTTTAGGACCTCTGTTCGCTGTCTCGCCTTCGATGATTGTCATAGTCGGCCGAGTGTATAGAACCTTGGCAAAACCGTCGTTCTTGAGTTCCTGAACCTCCATCGAGAACTTATAGGCAAAGTCCACGTCGTCAGGTATCCAGGTGACTAAACCGTACTCGCGGCTTTCGGTATGTAACGTCGCCTTATACTCATAAGACAACTTTTGGCCTTTGACAAAGGTACGGCTAAGGGTGACTGGGGCTTCCGACTGAGCGAAAGCAAGAGCGGCAATCAACGAGGTTGTAATAAACATTGCGTTATCCAATGATTAGAAGTAAGTTTGAACTTGCAATACATGTTAGCATGTCTTCGGCTAATTGAACGCATAAAGAGGCGTTTCGGTTTCAAAGAATCGAGGACATTTGCAAACAAAAAGCCCCTCTCCCAGTTTGAGAGAGGGGCTTTACCTAGTTCTGTCTACGCCTTGGCGCAGGCTTGCTCGACGACTTTCTTGAAGGCGTCCATATCAGCAATGGCGAGTTCGGAAAGCATTTTACGGTTGATTTGCATTCCGTTCACGGTTAAGCCATGAATCAATTCGCTATATTTGACGTTGCACTGCTTGCAGGCAGCCGTGATACGGACGATCCAAAGCTTGCGGAAATCGCGCTTCTTCGCTCTCCTGTCGCGGAAAGCGTATTGCCCCGACTTCATTACCTGTTCGTGGGCGCGCTTAAAAACGTTCTTCTTACGTCCCCAATAGCCGGACGCTCTTTCAATAATCTTCTTGTGGCGCTTGTGGCGCATAAGGCCACGTTTAATTCTTGCCATTGTTTCTCCTCGTTTTGTCGGACCGGTTCCCAGCCTCTCGGCGGCAGCGGTAGAGTGATGATTTTTTGTTTATAGACGGACTACATAACTAGAAGGCGACGAACGCGCTTCTTTTCGCCCTTGAACAATACAGGCTCTTCCTCAAGTCGACGCTTCTGGGCGGCGCCTTTGTGAAGGAACATGTGGTTGTTGCAGGACTTGCGGCGGGTGATCTTACCGGTACCGGTGACCTTAAACCGCTTCACTGCCGTCTTGTTTGTTTTCAGCTTTGGCATTCTTCTGTTTTCCTGTTGCTGGCTTTGGATTAAGCACCATAATCATCAATCGGCCGTCCATGGTGGGCGGACGCTCAACAACTGAGATATCGGCCATATCCGCTGCCATTCGTTCCAGCTTCTTTCTGCCGATCTCTGGGTGCGTGACTTCCCTCGCCCGGAACATGCAGGTGATTTTAACCTTATGTCCCTCTTCGAGGAACCGAATGGCGTTCTTTTCAAGAAACGCAATGTCGTGTTCCGCGATACGCGGACTTATCTTTATACCCTTTACTTCTTGCTGTTTGCGCTTCCCTTCTTTCTGTTGCTTCTCCATCGAGTACTTGTACTTACCAAAATCGATGATCTTGCAGACGGGAGGCTGAGCCGTAGGAGACACCATGACAAGGTCCAGGCCTTGCTCCTTCGCCGTATTCAGCGCTTGGCGGCTCTGTAAAATTCCAAGCTGGTTGCCTTCCGCGTCGATCACGCGCACATCTCTAAATCTAAGGCAACGTTCGTTGACAAGTGGCCCCGGATCAGGGCGGACGTCTCTTCTAAATCCTGCTATGTTCTTTCACCTCGAATTGCTGTCCTTCTGGCGTAGAGACTAGTATAGCTTCGGATATGACCCAGAGTCAAACTTTTGGCGGATCCAGCCTCAGACCTATATTATTGTCCATTATTTGACGTCCTGCAGCCAGATGGCTTACTCCAACTTAACAATTGCATCCGAAATCGCCGCTTGAGCGTCTTGAGTATATGGGATATCTGAGCCGCGTTTGCGTAATCGGCAACAATCCAAGGGCCGCGCACATCGCCGCATGGCTAGCAAACTGCGGCTGCCAAGTTGACCTCTTAGGGGTCGTGGCGAAGGATACATTCGACCTTGAGCCCCTGGCTAAGAGTCTTCTTTACGTGACGGAGTTCCATTCGCGCGTCAAAGTAGGCCTGGTTAGAGACAATATCGATTCGCTGCGCCGCGCGTCATGGATCCATGACTGCAACAGCTCCTCCGCAGATATCAAGGATTCGCTTTATTCCGTTATCGACTCGATCATCGCCCCAGAAGCGGCCGCAACGACCGATGACACGATCCTGCCACATTCGATCTACACCGAAAAGCGAAGCAGCATTTTTTCTCGCCGGTTTTTCGTTTTACAGTTTGCGGAGCCGATGTTCCGCCCAGAACTTGGCGAGTACGCGCTGACGCCTCATACCGATACCGAGCGGGCAGAAGCGCTGATCCACGAACTAGCCAGCTTGACAGGCATACGTTTGGTCGAGACGCCGTTAGCAACTGGGCTCGTCGCCTATCGGCTATCTCTCCTCTATTGCATGCAGGCGATTTCCATTGCGGAAAGATTGCAGCTTGGGGTTGATCAAGCCGACCGATATGCCGAAACTTTGGGACTCGTCCAGCCCTTTCGAACAATCGATCAGAGCGTGTTTAACGACACGATCACCTATAGCATTGCCCTATGCCAGGAATACGGACTGTCCGGGCTTCCCCGATCAATGAGGTCCCTGTACGACACCCCCAAGCATTCGCATGGATTCTATTCGGCGGAAACCGGCCAGGCTGTCGTGCTCGATCTCGTGACTCTTGCCTATCGAGGGACTTCGGATGAGCCTGATCCTACGCATGAGGCTGTTCGCGACCTTCCTCAAAAGGACCGCCTTGCGGCTGCGCTAGCTGCAACGGGTCCGTTTGGCGAATATGCCCGAGAGACAAACAAAGCTATCGAAGTCCTTTCCGCCCTCTTGAGACAGAAGCAAGGCATTAGCGATGAACACCTTCAGCTAGCTCTTCGCTACGGCGTTGGGATCAAAACCGAGTTGAACCTGTCCGTGCAGACAACGCCTTCGCCTGAAGCAGATGCCACGATTCGGATTCCCTGGCCGACGATCAACCTTGAGCAAGCCCGGCAACTAACCGAGGCCGTTGTCGCAAGAGGTGAAACGCCGTTTGCGGTTATCGGTACTGATGATGGTTTTTGCACCGGCATCGATATTGAGGAACTGCTGGCAGTTGTCGCTGACACCGGCAAAGACGGACTGCTCGAGTATTGCTTGGAGTACCAGCGCATGGTTCGGGCTTTCGCACATGCCAACTGCTTAGCGGCGATCCATGGACAATGCGCCGGAATCGGGTTAGAAATAGCCTTGTCATGCAACAAGATCGTGGCAGACGCTGGCACGAAGATAGGCATGGACCAAGCACGCTATGGTCTGATGCCGATGGCCGGAGGTTCCGCTAGATTGCGCATCATGAGCCAAGCCGATGGAGCAAAGAGGCTTGCCGACTTAGCGCACATGCTGGCAACTGGAAAACGCGCCCAAAACGCCTATGAAGCTAGAAAAACCGGTCTGATTCCTTTGGCATCTGAGATTGTTGTCAATAAGAAGAACGTTCTTACAGCGGCTTTAGGCTGGCTGGCTTCGTTGCCGCAGCATCAACATGATGATTGGGGAACCGTCGCAGGGCCGTTGGCGGGAATGATCGACCAGCTCAAGTTAACGGCCAAACAAAAAGGCGAACTCGCTCAGCACGGCGAGATCCTCATGGACAAAGCTAAAGCTCTGATGACAAGACCGACTTCCTTTTCTTCAGCGCAAGACCTTGAGACAGAGACTTTCGTCGATCTCGCAGGCAAAGCACTTTCGCAGGCAAGAATGCGGTATACCATCTCGACAGGCAAGGTCCTGCACAACTGATTTGGCGGCAACTCATCGGCCAGTTGCACGTCATATACGTAGTTAGGCGAATGCCGTCCCGGAGGGATTCATTGAAGAAGTTCATTCAAGCACTTATCGTTCTATCTGTCGCAGCGTCGAGTCTGGCGCAGATCGATCCGGCCCGCGTGGTCGTGACGATTAACGGCGAAGAGATAAAAGGCGCTGAGTATTACCGTCGCATGGAGTTCTTGCCTAATGTAGGCAAGCGCCTCGGCGACCGGTACGCCGAGTTCCCTCCCGGATTCATGACCATCGAGCAACTGATCACCGAGCGCTTGGTCTATCAGTTGGCCAAGGCCGCCAATTGCCTGCCCACAGACGGCGAGATTCAGGCGGAGTATGCGCGCGCCAAGGCCGAGAACCCGAAGTATGTCCAGGATTGGATCGATTCCGGCAAGCTTCTTGAAGACCTACTAAACCAGTTCAAATATGAGCTGACCACGTTCAAGTTGGTCACCAAGGGAATCACTATCACCGACCAGGAAGTCGACGACTATTACAAGGCGAACAAGGCCAGCAAGTTCACTGTGCCTAAGCGCGTCAAACTGAGAGTGATCGTTGTCGACTCGGAGGACAAGAAGACGGCCGTTGACAACGAGCTGAAGGCTGGTAAGGCTTTCGGCGAAATCGCCCAGAAATACAGCGTTGATGTGACGAAAGTTGCCCAGGGCCAATATGGCACCGTGCCGATCGATGACCTTGCCGAGCCTGTGCGAAACGCGCTGAACACGACGTCCATCGGCAAAGCGACGGTCTGGATTCCTGCAAAGGACCAGTTTGTCAAGTTTCTGAAAGAGGATGCGATCCCCGAGTCGGTGGTTCCGCTTGACGACAAAGTTCGCCGCGATATTCGTACGCGCATGATGCTGGACAAAGGCAGAGTCAAGAACGACATCGCCAAGATGATGCTTGATGCCCGCAAGACCGCTAAGATCGATATCAAGAACAAGGAGTTTGCAGAGGCCTACAAGAAGTTCATCGACAATTATCTCAGCCAGCAGGAAGCTAAAACAGGTACCAAGTAGACCTGATGGCCAAGTGCGTCCGTTTATCCTTTGAACACCTCGAATCGATGCCCGAGGATCTCGTCAGCGAGCTTCGGGCATCGTCGTCTGTATGGCTTGCTTCTTCGGATGCTCGGATTGAGGCTCTTTTGGGTTCTTTGGGTGTAACTTTCTCTGTAGCTGAGGACGCGATTCCCGACAGCGCGCTTCTCGTCTTTCCGCCTGCCGGTCCGCTCTACCACTTGAAATATGTCATCGACCGCTTGCTCGGACCAGGCGGATGCCCGTGGGACCAAGAGCAGACCCACGAGACGCTCAAGCGCCATATGCTGGAGGAGGCCTACGAGGTGCTAGACGCCATTGACTCCGGCTCTATGGCGAAGCTGGAGGAAGAACTCGGCGACCTTATGATGCAGCCCTACATGCACGCCCAAATGGAAGCGCTGAAGGGCTCTTTCGACATCGACGATTCAGCCCAGTCGATTGTTGATAAGTTGATTCGCCGACATCCGCACGTCTTCGGAGATCGAAGCGTGAACGACGCCGATGAAGTGCTGAAGAACTGGGACAAGATCAAGCAAACCGAGAAGGGCGGGGCCCCCGAATCCATCTTGGCCGGAGTGCCGTCGGGCATGGCTTCCCTGCTTCGCGCCTATGAAATCAGCAAGCGCGTCGCGCGTTCGGGCTTTGAATGGCCGCATATGGAAGCTGTTTTCGATAAGCTCCGCGAGGAAGAAGCCGAGTTCCGCGAGGCTCTGGCTTCAGGTTCCCGCGAGCACACTGAGTCCGAGCTGGGCGACATGTTGTTCACTCTCGTCAATATCGCCCGATGGGCAAAAGTCGAACCCGAGGAAGCGCTTCGCAAGATGCTCAACCGGTTCACAGAAAGGTTTAAGGACATGGAGTCCTCATCCGCTAAGCCGCTGGACCAGCTTAGCGCAGAAGAGTGGGACGAGCTCTGGGAGATATCCAAAGCCAAGCAACAAGGCCGTTAGGCGCAATGGGTGATTGCCTGACCGGGATCGCTGGCGGCCCCGCCGGCCCAAACTCAATGCTTTGCGCCTAAGGCGTCCACTCTTTGCGACCAACGCTCAAACACCTCGTCCCTCGTCCCACGTCCCACGTCCCACGTCCTTCCCGGTTGGTCCATAATATCCCCATGCATTTCAAACGCGTTCTATCGCTTTCCCTGGTCGCCCTGGCGGCCGCCTCGCAAGCCTGGATCGACACCGGCCACTACGTGGTTGCCCGCATCGCCGATAAGGACTTGAAACCTGCTGTCCGCCGCAAGATCGAGGAGCTTCTAAAGGTGAACGGTGCCGGCGATGACGCGACGATCGTCGGGATTGGCCCCTGGGCTGATAACCATCGCTCCCGAGAGAGCAGCCCCTGGCATTACACGAACCTGCATTTCCGCACCGACGGCAAGAAGACAACGAATAAGCCCGAGCCCGAGAACGTCGTTTGGGCGATCCGCCACTTTTCCGACATCATCAAAGATCCGAAGGCAGCCAAGGCCGACAAAGCCGACGCCCTGCGCTATCTCATCCACTTCGTAGCCGATTGCCACCAGCCGCTGCACACCGTCGCCCGCGACACCGACGAGTTCCCCAGCGGCGACCGCGGAGGAAACGAGTTCAAACTCGGCGAGGTCGGCATCAAGCCAAAGCCCCGCAATCTGCACTTTCTTTGGGACCTTGGCGGCGGACTGCTGGGCCGGGTCGAAAAGCCACTAAATCCGACTTCGATGAATGCCATCGACAAATATGCATCGGACTTTCTGAAGTCCTATCCGGCATCTGCATCACAAATCAAGAACATCAATCCGGACAAGTGGGCTCAAGAAGGCCTCGCCCTGTCCAAACCGGTGGTTTACAACCTTAAGGAGAATGAGCCGGTCAGCGCGGCTTACCTGGCCAAGTGCAAGGAAGTCTCAGGCAAGCGCCTTGTCCTCGCCGGCAAGCGCCTGGCGGTCTTGCTGAACTCGATCGTGAAGTAGGCAAGCCTGATCGGGATCGCCGGTGCATTTTTCGATAGACGACTTACTACTGACCGGTGACGGAGCAGTTAGGAGTTCGCTTACCGGGATCGCTGGCGGCCCCGCCGGCCCATCTTTGCGCCGAAGGTGCGGCTCATACCAGCCCAACCTGAAGGCGAAACCGATTGCTTGGGTGCTCCGCGACTTAGGATGATGAGGCCTGAAAGGCTGATTCATTGCCACTGATAAGCGAGATTGCAATGAGAGGAATCGCCTTCGGCGCGCTGCAACTCCTTCAAGCCGGCGGGGACGCCAGCGATCCCGGTCCCGGCCTACGCCCGATGGCGCGCTGCCCATTCCGCGACAGGTAAACACTCGCTCGCGGTGCATGCCTGAAACCGCACCCGGACGTCGACGTCCTCGACCAGAACCTGATCCAGCAGGCACCGAATCCGCCAAAGACCATCTGCATGCTCGATGCTCTCAACAGAGACCTCATCGGCGCCAAGATAGACGCGCACGATCTCTGCGCCTTCCATGCCGGCGTGTAGAATGTCCCATTCCAAAGGAAGCCGCAACTCGCAAACGAGGTACGAGCCGTCCAGATAGACCTGCAAAGAAGAACCCGAGCGCTCCAGATAGAGCACCGCCGCATGAACCAGCGCTTCGCACATGTTGGGCGACGATTCTATCCAGCCGACCAGCCCAGCGAGAGCTTCGCCTGCCCGATCCATCAAACCGGCATGAACCAAGCACCGGATGGCGATGGCGTTTCCGCTGGGGGCAGGCTGGTCGAAAACCGGAGCCACCCGGCCGAAAAGCTCTTTGTGCCCGGATGAAGTCGACCTGAATAGCTTTGCAGCGGAATCCCAGAACCGCTCAACCATTGCCGAGGTTAGCCGCTTAGCCTCAGACAGCCAGCGATCCGAACCCGAAGCCGACGCAAGCGCGAACAAAGCGTCAGCCAAATAAGCGTAGTCATCCAGATAGGCTGCGGCGTCAGAGCCGACAATATGCGGCAAGTATCCTAAAGCGGCTTCGGCATCCAGCAAAGCGCCGGCAACCCTCTCGGCTATCGGCACCTGCTGCGCCTCGGCCAATCCCTTCACGGCCAAACCGTTCCAGCCTACGATGCACTTTGAGTCCAGCATCGGAGGCGTTCTTTCCAAGCGCTTCTTCAGCATTGCATCCAGGCAGGCGTTCCAGTCCTTCTGCGCCTCGTCGGTTTTGGCATAGACGATATTGCGGCCCGTCGGCTTGCCCGTTGCTTCGTCCCGGCAGTTCCCTTCAGCCGAAATGCCGAAAACGGGCTTGAAAGCGGCCGATTTTGAACCAAGAACCTCATTGATCTCCGCCTCGGTCCAGGTGTAATACCATCCTTCCCCTTCGTGAGTGTCCGCGTCGAGAGCCGAACCGTAAAGGCCGTTTTCCTGCTTCAGCTCCCTCTCCATCCATGCAACGACTCGCTTGGCCATCGAACGGAAGTCGATGCCTGACCGCGGATCGAGCGCCAATGCCGCGCTTCCGCCCCGCGCATAATTTGAGAGCATCAGCGCGTTGTCATAAGCATCTTCTCGTAATGGGGGAGGAACCACCTCTCATCGACCGAATACCGGTGGAATCCGCCGCCGACATGGTCGTGGATTCCGCCCTCTCCCATGCTCTGAAGGGCATGCAGAGCCAGTGCCAGAGCCGAGTTGCGGATCTCCTGATCTATCGGCAACGAGGAATGGTAAGTGTCGAGGAACAAGGATATTGCCGTATGGGGCGGAAACTTCGGCTGAGCGCCAAAGCCGCCGTTGACCAAATCTGCAGACCCAAACACAACGCCGCAGGCCTCAGCTACCATCTCGACCGTCAGACCTTTTGAGGACTCCGGTGCGGTGCGGGCAAAGAGCTGGGCAATCGCCTTGGTGTATTCCTCGGAAACCTGCTCCACGTCTTGGCGCTTTGTTGCCCAGGCTGAAGTCGCCTGATGCAAGATGCTGAGAAAACCCTTGCGCGGGAAATAGGTGCCGGCAAAGAAAGGCTTGAGACCTGGCGTCAGGAAAACGCTCATGGGCCATCCTCCGCGACCGTTGGTCAGATGGACGGCGGCCATGTAGGCTTCGTCGACATCGGGAAGCTCCTCGCGATCAACCTTGATCGGCACAAAACCATCATTCAGAACGCGAGCAACTTCGGAATCCTCGAAGGACTCATGCGCCATGACGTGGCACCAATGGCACGAGGAATAGCCGATGCTCAGGAAGATGGGCTTGTCTTGGCTCTTCGCCAACTCAAAGGCTTCTGTCCCCCACGTAAACCAGTCGACGGGGTTGTCTTTGTGCTGGCGGAGATAAGGTGAAGATGAGCCTGCGAGGCGGTTCGGCATGCCTTATTGTGGCAGAGGGTGATTGGGAAAAGAATGGCGCGCTCGAGAGGACTCGAACCTCCGACCTACAGGTCCGCAACCTGTTGCTCTATCCACTGAGCTACGAGCGCACGGAGGTGAATTATACCACCAATCAATGTTTGTACTCTCGCTTCAGCAATGAATAACAATAGTGGTCGTAATACTGGCCCTGAAAAAGGAGCTGGTCGCGGATGACGCCCTCGCGGGTAAACCCTAGCTTCTCGGCAACCCTGGCCGATTGGGAGTTATGGATCGCGATGAACGCCTGGATGCGGTTGATATCCCAGTTGGCGAAAGCGTAATCTAGAACCGCAGACACGGCTTCGACAACGATGCCCTTGCCCCAAAAGGCCTTCGCAAGGTCGTACCCTAACTCCACCGTCTTGTTGTCGTGGTCCCATTTGTGGAATCCGCACGTGCCTGCTATTTGTCCAGTTTCCTTCCAAACGATCGCCCAGCGGCACCGGCTGTTTTGGGCTGGGTTGGTATAGCCGCGGATCAATTGCTCTGCTTCCTCAATCGCCTCGAAAGGCTCGCAGTCATAGAGGTAGCGGCAGACGTCCGGATCGGAAAAGTGCTTGAAGACGAAATCTGAGTCGCTGGGATCAAAGCCGCGCAGGACCAGCCGCTCGGTCTCGATCAAAGGCGTCAAAGGGTGCATGCCCCATGATAGCCGACCTAGAGGCATTTGATGAGAACAACATCAAAAGAAACCGATGGGCCGTTGAACATCGGCCCAGCGCTGCTTGCTCAGGCGACTCAGCTAGTCTGTATATGCGCTTTATACTTGCTCAGCCAGTTGTCGAACGTCATTAATCCAGGATGCAAGGCCCGAGTCGCAACGACATTCCTGGGCCTGCAGAAGTCCTCGTTGAAGTCATGCTTGAACTGGAACATGTTGCCCAAGTCTTCTGCGCCGTCGAAACCTAGGGACCGGTAGGCGGAGTGAGAGATGGGATTGTAGACGACGACCTCGCCGAGCGCGTTGGTTAGCGAAGCGGCCATCTGGTAACCCGTAAGGACATCGCCTGCTATGCCGACCGTTTGGCTGACCATGGCATTGCCTTTCTTAAAGATCTGATAAGCGCACGCGCCAATATCTTCGGCGGCAATCCCTGGCAGAGGCCGGTCGCCCATCGGCAACGTAATTGCAAGCTTCCCGTCCTCGCCGCGCTTTGGTCCGAGGCCGAAATATATGAGATTATCCCAATAGAACGATGTGAGCAAGAAGGTCGTCGGCACTCCTAGCTCCCTGAAGAAGTGATTCGCCTCGCCCTTGGCGTCGAAGTGTGGCACCTTGTACTGGCCCATCAGAGTCGGCATTCGACCGTCGTCGAGAGGCACCCACTGCCGGGTGTCTTCGAGTGTGGACCAAACAACATGCTTGAGCCCAGCTTCTTTGGCGACATGAGCCATGAACTGGGCCTGTTGAAGCTCCACCTCGGGCTTGAAATGGTTCCAGAAGAAGGTCACGCAGAACGCCCCGTATGCCCCTGCGAAGGCAGACTTGAGGCTAGTGGGATCGCTAATGTCGGCTTGCACTATCTCGGCGCCCAAATGGGCGAGCCGACTGGCTTCAGGTGAAGTCGTGTCGCGTGTAAGCGCTCTGACTGCGAACCCGCTCTCCGGATCGCTCAAAATGGCGCGGCATAGGCCTCCGCCTTGGGAACCGGTTGCGCCGACGACGGCAATCACTCTCTTATCACTCATTAAGACACCTCGCAGATACTGGCTTATCTACGGCCCGTTCCCTGCGTCTGCCGCCAATTTCTGATCAATCGGGTCTCTGTGACTATTCGAACCAATGTTATCGTTGGTTGATCGAGCGCGTTGCGAAGAAGAACAGGACCGGGTAGGCGACTGCTTGGGCGCTTATGCCGTATGCCGCCGGGCATCATCGGAGTTCCGCCTAATCGTCGTCGTCATCAAACTTCTCTGATAATTTGCGCCTGACCTTGCGTTCAATCTTCTCCTCAAGCTCATCATCAAAAGTCTTAGACTCCTGACCTTTCTGCCAACTGGCGAACGATGTCTCGAACATTGCCGACTCGGGAAAGAAACTCGTGATGAACTTAAGTGAGGACATGACCAGGAAGACGCCCCAGATGATGATGGAATAGAGAGCCGGACCGATAGTATTGCCAGCCATAAAACCGAAGGCTGCGAATGCGCCGTTTATGACGACATAGAGGAACAGGTTGCGGATGAACGATGCCCGGATTGACTGGACGTACTTTGCTTTTTGGTCGCGCTCAATCGTTTTTCGGTGCCACTGCTCCTCGGCGGCGATCACTTCGTCCGGAGTCAAGCCCAGTTCCTTAGCGCTTTCGAACATCCTGGCGCGCAATGACTGCTCATCGTTGCCCCCGCTTTTGGACACGGCAATGCTGAGGATCTCCTCAATGTCCTTGTCGCTCTTAATCTCCTTGCGGTTCACACTTCATTTTAGCAGTAACCAACCATGGCTGTTGACTCCAAAAGGCCGATCATGCAAGACTGACTGAACCATGGCACGACAATATATCTCCAGCGACGCCCATCTCTACCGAATGCAAATGGACAAGCCTCACGAGCGGCTTGAGCCCGAGGAGAAGGAGATCGAGCTTGTTGACGATGTGCTCCGCGCCTTGGTCGAGGACGGCATCATTCCCCATCGCAACTATGATCTCGCCAAGTTTCTCGCTCATCGCAAGGCCGTTGCCGAGAACTTCGAGATACCTTGGACGGCGATCACTCCCCGCCAGCAGAGACTCATTTACGCCATAAATGCCATTGTCCAGCCAAAGTGCATGCTGGCCGCCGGCATCTTCTGCGGCAACACGTTTATCTCGAATGCAGGCGCAGGCGTCGGTCCCGGCAAGTGCTATGAAGCTGACGACCTCGTGGGCATCGAAATCGTTCCCTTCGAAGCTGAGAGAGCCGAACGAAACGTGCGCAAGATCGATCCGACCGGCATCGCCCATATTGTCGCAGCCGACGCAGTGGACATCGCCCGCGACTACAGCCATCCGATCGATGTCCTCTACCTGGACGCCGACGGCGATGAAGCGCGCGGCAAAGGGATCTATCTGGACATCCTCGAGGCTGCGAAGCCCTGGCTGCATTCCGGCAGCGTCGTCATGGCGCACAACAGCGTAAACTGCGCCGAGCGTCTTCGGACTTACCTGGCGCACGTCCGCGACCCGAAGAACATGAAAGCCAGTGTGAATGTGGTTATCGACGGAGAAGGCTTGGAAGTGTCGGCAGTTTAGGTTCAAAAAGCCAAGAGCGTGCCAAATCGCACTTTTTGAGAAATAAAAAGTGCGAAAATCACCAAAATTTACGAGGATGTGGAAAAACATTCTTGTAGGCATCGGTTGAACCTCAGCCCTGAGAGGAAAACTGCCTCGCCGAAGCCGAAAAGCATGGACTCCGCCACGGAAGGCAGACTCCACGCATATCTAGCAGGTTTACCAAAAACCGCATTTTTCCCGAGCGCCGGGTGCGGATTCCCCTTTTCACTTACCGACAATTCTAATGTCAGTTGCTGCAATATGCACAACTCGGCCGGAACAAGGGAACCGATCATGCCTTTATACGCTTACACCGCAATTGATCCCACAGGGCGCATTGTCCGGTCTACTATGGACGCCGACAACGAGCAGCTCGTGCTTGCTAAACTGCGAGACCAGTCGCTCCACTGCACGGATATCAAGAAAGCCAAAAAGGCCGCTTCTTCAAGCGCTTTCGGCCAGAAGAAACTCAAACCGAGGAGCATCGTTGTCTTTTCGCGGCAGTTCGCCACGATGATCGACGCAGGTATCCCGATCCTCCGCTGCCTAGATATTCTGCTGGGCCAAACGAAGGATCCGGCATTGAAGGCGGCCCTTGAAATGATCGTCGCCGATGTTAAAGGCGGCCTTACTCTGGCTGAGTCGATGGCCAAGCATCCAACGGTGTTCAATAAGCTGTATGTGAACATGATTCGCGCGGCTGAAATCGGCGGCATTCTCGACCAGATTCTGGAAAGACTGTCTGGATTCCTCGAATACGAGCAGGAGATCCGTGGAAAGATTAAGAGCGCGATGATGTACCCGGTGCTGGTCTTGATCTTCTCGCAGGTCATGCTGTTCGCTTTGTTCAGCTTCGTACTGCCCAAGTTCAAAGAGATCTTTACGGGTATGGATGTCGAGCTTCCGCCGGTAACGGCAGCGTTGTTCGCCATAGGCGACTTTATGCAAAAGAGCTGGTGGGTCATCATCCTTATGGTCGTCGGAGCAATATTCGGCCTCAAAGCCTACGGCAGGACCCCAAAGGGACGCTATCAGCTCGACTACTTCAAGCTTAAGTTCCCAATCATCGGCGAATTATCGCTCAAGATGAGCATTGCCAGGTTCACCCGCACTTTTGGAACGCTCATCAGCAGCGGCGTGCCCATGCTTCGCAGCCTTGAAATCGTCGGCGAGACGCTAGGCAACCAAGTGCTTGTCGGTGCGATTGACAATACGAGAACATCCATTCGAGAAGGCCAAAAGCTGTCGGCTCCGCTGGCCGCGTCAGGTTTGTTCCCCAACATGGTCACGTGCATGATCGACATCGGCGAAGAATCGGGCCGCTTGTCCGAGATGCTCGTTAAGGTCGGCGACTTCTATGACCAAGAAGTTGAGACCACCGTCAAAGGTTTAACCTCGATGATCGAACCCATGCTCATCATCTTCATGGGCGTCATCGTAGGCTTCATCGCCATATCTGTCATGACGCCTATCTTTAAGCTAGTGAACAGCGTCAAGTAACGATACGAAACACAACTGAATAATGCCCCGTTTCCTCTTAAGCCAGGATGGTTGCGAGATGCGGGGTCAGCCAGGATGGCTGAATATCTGAATCAGGGAATAGATAAATGCCAGAAGCAAACGGATTGCAACGAGATCCTGAGGATCTAGTGGCGCGGTACCTTGAGAATCCGCAACCAGACCTCAAAGACTTGATTATAAGTGAATATGCGACGCTTGTCGAAAGAGTTGCGCGCAAGTTCAGCGGGTTAGAGCCGTTCGAAGACCTAGTGCAAGTTGGATTCATCGGCTTGTTGAATGCGCTGTCGAAGTACGATCCCACGGCAGGGGTTCGCTTCAACACCTACGCAACATACCTCGTAGCGGGCGAGATTAAGCACTACCTTCGCGATCGGTCTCAGACCATTCGGCAGCCTGCATGGCTCCAAGAACTGCGTCACAAGATTAACCGCGCTGTCAGCATTCTGCAGCAGACGCTCGGACATGCTCCGACTAACCGCGAGATCGCGGACTACATCGAAGTTAGCGAAAGCTCCGTCGCAGATGTTATCCAGACGCAGGAAATGCTCAAAGTCGCCTCGTTGGATTCAACGCCAGCATCGGAAGACGATGCTGACAGCGATGTCGAACGGCTAGACAGCGCCGACTTCTGCCCAGAGCAGCTTACTGTCGAGGATCGCGTCGTGCTTGAGTCGGCAATGCGCCAACTTCGCGACCTAGAACGACAAGTTCTCGTACTTTTCCACTTCGATGCGATGAACCAAACAGAGATTGCCGCCAAGCTCGGCATCTCCTGCAACTATGTATCCCACATATTGCGGCAGTCGCTCGCGAAGCTCCGAAAAATCCTAACATCGGAAGAGCGATCTGACGCGATGCTAAGGCACCACGATGACGAGTCCGACATTCTAGATGGCCTGACTGGAGCTTACACTGAGTCCTACTTCAACGCAAGGATCCAAGAGGAAGTCCACCGAGCTTCGAGCAGTTCATCTACGGTCTCAATCGTCTTGGTCAACTTCACGGGCTTGCCCCAGCTTAAGGCATTTTACGGCGAGAGCAGCGTGCTTGACTTTATGGCCGATGCTGCCGAGTTCCTTAGAGAGAACGTTCGCAGGCTCGATATCGTTTGCCGCGTCGGCGATGCAGGCTTTGGCATCATCCTTCCTGCCACCGGACACAACGTGACTGTTGTGCGCCAGCGCTTGGTCCAAAAAGTAGTCCAATGGATTCAATCAAGAAACGGCCAGAAGAGCCCTGTCAACGTTGAGATTGGGCATGCTTCCTTCCCTGAAAGTGCCAATTCAGCCAAGTCTCTATTGACAAAAGCAAGGCCAAAAGCAGTCGTTTCCGATAACGAAAAGGAAGCAAAGACCGCAGCTTAGCTCTTCATCCGACAAACTCAGGAGCCGATTCCAAAACTAATGCTTCTTAGGCAGGTGGTGCTGGTCGTAAGACCAGCTATGAGAATACGATCATCCGGATCTCACGATCCGTGGCACCTATACTTCTAGTTTTGGAACTGGCTCCCGGAAAAGGCCGGCTTAGGTAAAGCGCTTGTTCTTGCGTTTATCTGCTAACTTCACTAGGATTGGCTCGAGCTTTTCTCAAATCGCCTTCCTCAGGATCAATGAGGTGGTTCAGACCTGGGATAAACAAACCAATGCGGTACTGCCAATCTTCACCATCGAGTTTTCTGCAGTAAACGGCTCTTCCAACTAGCTTAATCGTCTGCTGGTCTAGCACTGCTTCTATTGTTGCGTACTGTAACCTTGACAAAGCTATGTTGGTATACAGTCCAACTCCTTCGTCAGAGAGGTCTATAACCCTTACCGGATGAGCTTCGTTATTGACGGTAAGGAATCCCTGAAAGCTGGACTTCAGGCGAAGATTCTCAGTTTGTTTTACATATCGCAGATCGCCACAGAGGCGAAATGTACCAATCGATCCATCGCACTGAAGAAGCGAAACCTCAGCTAAAACCAAGTTCTTGCCGTCGTTTACCTCAAGGTGATAGCGATCGCCAACGGTGCCATGCTCAGTACCATGGAACTTCACACCAAACTCATTCCCGGAAATATGGCAGATCCAGCCAGAGGAAAAGCGAGCACTCCGATACGATTGCATTCGCACACGAGTATTCATGAAGTGCATCCTGAAGTCTGGAAACATTGGCAAAAAGGTACTCCAATGTTAGTTATTGGCACTCGTTCGCTTTACGCTTAGCCGTGATTCGCCAGAATGTCTAGCATGACGAGTTAGAAGCTTCTTTTTACCGCTCTACGTATATCGCCGTCTATCGGATCAATGAGTTGGTCAAGTTTTGGTATAAACAATCCCACGCGGAATCCAGGCCTTTCGCCTTTGGTTTCATGGCAATAGAGCGACCTGCCAACTAAGCTAAGGACATCGTGCTCCAAGCACATCTCGATCTCAGCAGTATCTCCCCGCGGTATGGACGCGTTAGTGACGACGCCTAGGCCGTCGGCCGCCAGATCTACAATTGTAGAGGGATATTCCCTTTGTTTGTATTTGATAGCTGCTTTGATATGAACCCTGAGCCGCATGTTCTCATTCGATCGGCCCGTCCGCAGTTCCGTAGTCTTGATGAATACTCCTCTATCGCCGCGGCACTCCTTCAGAACAGCATCGACCATAAACAGCTCGGTTCCGTCAACAGCCTCTATATGGTATCGGTCGCCGATACATCGGCAATCGCGTTTATTGAAGTCAATTGAAAACTCAGGGGGATTGATTTCAGCAATTCAACCGTAGGCGAATCGGCCGCTTCGATAGCTCTGTATCCGCGCACGCAAGTTCACGAATCTCTCTTTCAATTCCAAAGCTTAAAGGGCATATTAGTACTGCCCCCTCCAATATCCATATCGGATGTATACTGTCATTCTTTAGTATGATATTTATATGTATAGGTTTCCGCAATATCTATAGATTTCTATGCCAGATGACAGACCTGCCGTCGGGCATTTTAACGGACAATTTATTCATTTTCCCTTCAATCTGCATCACTATAGGATCGGGCACGTTCTTCACCAATCGGCCACTATCGGCTAGCCAGTCAAACTCATAAGTAAGTTTCGAACCCTTAACAAAGTACCGCCCCTGGCCGACCCAGGAATGGTCGCCGCCGCAAGCAAATTTGAAACGTCCTCCGGTTTCCAATTCCATCTTGCACTGATCGGCGCTATCGAGAGGCATTGCGCCAATCCACTTTCCTTCCATCTGGTAGCCTGTGCAGCCTACCAAGGTGCAAGCTGCCAGCAGACTCAGCCACAATCGAACCATGGCTATCACGATACCCGTTGCCCACGACTTTATCTGTCCTTGGTGCTGGATCGCGGTATCGCAAGCGAACCGTTTGAAACGCGAATATGACGTGGAGTTTGATTGGCTTGGATATGAGCTGTACCCCGCAAGCCTCGATTGGCCGATCCCATCTCCCGCAGGAATGACCGATCCCAACAGACCCCTAACGCCCGGCCGCCTCGACTTAGCGTTGGCAGCCGAAGGTATCGCGCCGTTTATGATTGCTCGCCCGCATCATATGAGAAGCCACAATGCCCATCTGGCTGTCGAATACGCCAAGACCGAAGAAAAGGGAGAAGAGATGGTGCGCGCCCTTTATGAAGAGCTCTTCCTACGAGGTTCTGTGATCAATGATCCAGACTTCATTGAGCATCTATCGCGCAATATCGTCTCCGACTCAAAAGCCCTTCGCCGCGCGATCAATTACGACCTGTTTGCAGACAAGATCGTCCCGTTCGAAGGTGCCGCGCATGCCGCAGGCGTGTTCAATGTCCCAACGTTCTTCATCGGTGGAGGGCGCTATGCTGAGCAGCCGTATTCGGTGCTAAGAAACGCAGTTGAGAAGATAGATCAGCCGGTGCCAGGCTTCTGGCGCAGCCTGATCTTTCCAGAGCCGCCGACTGACCGTCCCTATACTGCCGTCGTGATGGCTCAGACCGCAGACGGCGCTGTGTCTCTTGAAGACAAGGCGTATGTCGGCACGAGAGACGACCTGCTCGTGATGCGAACCCTTGAAGAGCAGTTCGATGCTTCGCTCGTTGGTGCTGAGACCGTGCGAAAAGCACCGAAAACATGGTATTCGAGGTCTCCAAATAGCTTCATCCTAAGCCGTTCGGGGGATTTGCCCCAAGGCTCCGAGTATGCCAAGCGCGCATCTTTAGTTGACGTATCCGATTTGTCAGACTGGTCCGACCAACTCAGGAAAAGACATGGCATCAAATCGCTTCTCATTGAGGGTGGACCCAGCATTAACCGTCTGTTCTTCGAACTCGAACTAGTCGACGAGATTTTCCTAACGATTGCTCCGACGATCAGCATGGTGGAGCAAGTCAAGACCATTATCGGACCTAGCAAACAGAAAGGCTCACCGATAAGCCTTAAGCTAGTCAGCGAGCACAAATGGGGCGATGAGTTGTTTGTCCGTTACCGAGTCGTCAGACCCTAGCGATCGGTTCTAGATAGTCTCGATCAAGAAAAGGCGGGAACGGTGCGGTCGGCAACATTTGATACCAGAATGCCACCGAAGCAATGTCGTCTTCGCGCGGCCGGAACCGACCGTCCAGCGTGATGCCGAGATCTTGGATGGTGACCTTCAAGTCCGTTTTGAACCGAATCGGGTCCATGATGTGCCAACGATAAAGGCTGAACTTGGTCTGCGAGTTGTATCCGCCATCTGGCCGGACTACCAGAGGCAACCCTGAATAGGCTGTCGAGAACTCCTGATAATACGATTTGGACTCCGACTCCAACCAGCAGTTGCCAGGATTGAAGTCGTAAGAGCCGCAAAAATAGTCTTCAGTGCCGGTGCCGCATATTGTCGGGAACTGGCCATCGCCGTCCATGAAGAACTTGATCTCGCCTTCGCCCCACCAGCCGCCATCGTTCGGACTCCATAGAAGATAGGTTCCAACATATTGCCCCTCGCCCTTAACGCCATCCAGAATCGTGTAATCCTCTTTGTAGGCCACGTTGCGGTCGCGTCGGAACTGGGCGTGCAGATAGGCGGCATCCTCGGGCACTTCAGTGAGTGTGTAATCGATCTGATAGTAAAGCGACATCGGCTCGTGCCACAGGTTCTCGACGGTCATTCGGCATCGCCTTCGGAAAGGCATCTCCCAGTAGCAGTTGAACGCCGCTCCAGGATTGACGCACACAGGCAGAGAGTTCACCTGAGCGAAGATGTTCATGGCAGAACAGAAGAAATCTCCAAGTGGGCACTCAATCGACGGCTGCTCTTGGTCGTCCCAATAGACACGAAGAATGGCCAAGCGCCAGTTCTTGGTCGGCGTCATCCAGATATGCTGGATAGCTCCCGGACCTTCGATGTTGCAGATCTCAACGGTCTCGTTGACCCCGATGCCGACCTTCGGCCGGACCTTCCATCCTTGGCCTAACCACGTCGCCGGATGGCGAGGATCGGTCGGCACAGCCATTGCTGCTTTACCCTTTTCGCCAGTGGGGTTTTCGGGACAAACCGAACGAGAAAGCGCGTCCGAAACACGAGAGATATTGCCCAAATGCAGGCCGAGACCGTTGAACCTTGACATGGGTGCATTATAGGCCCATACAGGACGATATGTCTACTGTCGCGATACAATATTCGCGATCCAGACTCGTGTCTTTCCTTCTTGGTTCCTTGCTTCGCCAGCAATAGCAGCGCCAGCATCAGATACGCAATCGACAGACAACAAAGTCCAACCTGCAGGCACAGCAGATCCCTGCAAGGACCTAACAAAGCTTCCATCTTGGCCAGGTTGCCACACAATCGCCTCGGTGCCACGTGCCGTTTCCGCTTCGCCGCCGATCAGTTTTGCTCCGGAGCTGCAACAAAGAGCCCGGCTAAACCCCTTATCTTGGTCTTTGAAGCGCAAAGCGACAAGACCCCTGGCCTTATTCCATACGGCCGCGGTCAATCCGTCGTAACTCTTACTGCAACCGACTGCCCAGTTCCCTTCGGGACTTAAGCCCAGAACTTGGCTATAAAAAAACCCGCCAGGCAGATCGCCGATTCCAACCGCTCCGCCAGCTTTTGTCCACAGAAAACCTTCAGGTCCGTCTTTGCTGTTTCCATTCCCAACACAAACTTTACCGTCGGCAGATGAACCGAAAAGCCATGGAGTCTTGAATGGTTTCAAGTCAGCCTTAGGCGTATTCATAAACGCCACGATTCTGGCCCATCGAACGTCTCCAGGCTTAATGCCAACTCGGTCAACAAGATTGCCCGTGGAATCGTATTCGGTCGAAGGCATGCCGGCGCGCCACATATTCCACGATAACTCGCCTAATTCCTTGGAACCAGCCTTCGCATCCCATATAAAGGCAACGTTCTTTTGGAGGCCGGTCTGATAGCCCAACACGGTCTTGCCATCGCCAGTAAGGCCGCATATCTGAGCCTGGGTGCATCCTGGCAACAAAGGTATTAGGACAAGTTTTGAGATAGCAGCGGCGACAACAGCGACGGTGATCATGTCTTAGAATGGTTTCTCGCGCAACTTCACCTTTGTTGCCGTCTTCAATCTCCTCTGAGTCTTCTCTTTAGAATTCAGATCGACGGCTTCACTCGTCGAATCGGCAATGATGGCAACGCTGGCAAATAGGCGCTTCTGACGGTCGTAAATCGCAATTCCCGTGCCACTCACAATGGTTTCGACTTTTGAAATGGCATCCTTGGGGTCCTTAACCACGTTCTTTGCTTCATCCTCGAGCACCGTGTAGGTCTGCTTTAGTCCAAGGTTGAGCTCGATAACGGTGTCTGACACTGACTTTACACTTACATCATAGTTCACATTCGAATCGCCAAAGGTCTTCTGATAGGTCCACTTCTGTCCTTCCTCGACGTTCGCCGCAACGAACTCGACCGGCAAGAAGCTGACGTCGGCGAAACGCTTGGGGTCGATGCCGGGAAGCCTTACAGGAATTTCGAGCTTTGGCGCATCGGTCTTCTGCACCTTGCCCAAGTCCGAGAACCAGACGTTCGACTTCGGGAAGAACGGCTTGATCTTATCGATGCTATAGGGAAATTGATCCTCGCCGACGAACAACGCGAACGTCTTGAGTTCATACGAAACCTTTTGAGGCGCGGTCTTGTCCGGAGCTAAGCCAACGACTTCGACGCCCATCTTCGCACTCGCTTGACCTTCCATGCCTCCAAGGACCGGAATGAACCCGTCGAATGCAAACTCCACGTCGAAGCTGTACTTTGCGCCGGGTCCGAAGCCGTATCCAACCGGCACAAGAGCAAGAGCGAGCAATACCAATGACATAGACTCGTTTTACCAGGTTCGTGCTGAAGCAAACGAGGCCTTTTGAACGTCTAACAAAACAGTCATGAGCGCTGAAGCCGAAGCACTAAGCCCAGGAACCATCCTGTCGGAACGGTTCGAGGTGCACTGCACCTTAGGCAGAGGCGGTTTCGGCATCGTATACCTTGCCCAAGATCTGGATCGCCGAGATTCCTGCGTCGTCAAGGAACTCGCTCCGACCGGCTTTATTCGTGAGGAATCCGGCCTGTTGCGCCTTCCTCACGAGTCGACCGGCGAATCTCAGAAGCTACGCCAGCGATTCCTAGACGAAGCCAAAATCATATCTAAACTCAATGTTCCTGGCGTGTTGCCGGTCCGCGCCTTCTTCCACGAGAATGGAACGGCCTACTTCGTGTCCGATTACCTGGAGGATGCCTCGACCCTCGACCACATGATCAAACAAGAGGGCCGATTGGATGGCGAAGGCGCGCTCGACATCTTGTTCCAGATCATCGAGATCCTTGATGCCGTCCATGCAGCAGGCATTTTGCACCGCGATATCAAACCGTCGAACATCCTGATCGACAGGAAAGGCCGCGCGCACCTGATCGACTTCGGCGCAGCGCGCGAATGGCACGCCGATTCGACGACGCACCACACGATCCTTTACACTCCTGGCTACGCCCCGATGGAGCAACTCTCGGAGCGGGCAAGGCGCGGACCGGCAACCGATATCTATGCATTGTGCGCGACGGCCTACCACATGCTGTCGGGCGAGTGTCCTCCCAGCGCCACCGATCGCGCCGCCGGCCTTCCGCTTCCCCACGTGATTCGCTTGCGTCCCGATCTTGAAAGCTCAGTCGCAGAGGCGATCATGCAGGGCCTCGAGTTGAATATGGCTGACCGTCCGCAGTCGATTCAAGACCTAAGGCTGTTGATCGGCAAGCCGTCCGATCCCAAAACAGGACGGTCCAAGATGGCCGACTTCGACCGCAGAGCCTACGAGTTGCAGCACTTCTCTTGCCGACCCAAGCAATGCCCCAGCTGCGGACATATCCTTGCAGCGCCGAAGCCCTTAAAAAGGATGGCATGTCCGGTTTGCCAGAAGGGTACGATCCGGATGCATAAGCTCAGCGATAGGCTTTGCCCTTCATGTCGCGCCGGAGTGTTGCATCAAAAGCGCAATGTCTGGCCGCTTCTCTGCTGCCCGGTATGCAACGAAGGGATTCTCGAAAGCCACAAAAAGAAACTTCTCGGCAAAGAGTATATTCACACTTGCCTGTCTTGCGAAGCTGTGCTTGAGGGTACAGAAACAGAAGTAAAGTTGATCTCCACCGGCAAGCGGAAGACGACTTTGACGATCGGAACAACAATGCCAGCTGACCAATGGCGGACGGCGAACAAGCGCTCGGAGATCGTAAATGTCTGTGACGGCTGCCACGCCCAATACGACCTCATCTACGATGGCCGCTGGCTGGAAGCCTACACGCCGAAGAAGCGAACGAGGGAGTCCTACTATGCCGAAGAATGGGCTCGAATCGCCGCAGGGTTAAGCCCAGGATCAGGCAACGCGTTCTGCGATACCTGCGAGGCCGACTACTACATTGACGGTGAAAAGGTCACTCTGCAAGGCGCTCATCGCGACGCGTTCGGGTTCGCCGACAGGTATATGGGGCGGCTGTTGACGATCGAAGACCTGCGCTGGCTCGGTGTCGGAAAAACAAGTCCCAATCCGGGCATTGCTTGCACTTCGTGCCTAACCGAATTCGACACTGGCCCAACAGGATTGATCTTGGTTTCATCGCCAAGCCCCGTGCTTGCTAAACTCGAAGGCAAGGAGATGGCGCATGCCGATTGGTGTCGCGCTGCAAAGGACTTGCCCACCCAGCAGCAAGAAGACAGCTTCTATCTGTCGTTTGACGAATCGATCCTTGACGCTTATGAGTCGGGTGATATCCATTTCGACTCAAAAGGCAAAGATGGAATTGCCTGGAAAAGCAATGCCGATCGTTTCCGGCTTGAGGGCGAAGATTGGATTGAGGATGGTACCGGCGTCTTGACCATTCGCGCTCAAGACTTCGTGTTTGGAGGCCTGATTAGAAAGACAATAACGCCGCTAAGCGAGGTCGTTGGAGCCTGGTCAGATGAGGGACACTTGATGCTGAAGATGCGAAATGGTCTGACGTGGGCGTTCAAGGTACCGTTTGTCGAGCTCAGCATCTCCTTAAAGTCGGGTCGCAGGCAGGTCCAACTTGGCGCAGAAAGCCTCGCAAGGCGCATCGAAGCTCAGATACTTGGCTAGTCTCCTAGATCGCTTCCAAGAACGCCGTCTGGCGTTAGGTTGATGTCTGGGCAGTCTTCAGCGCTGGGTTTCTGCCTCGAAACTTTGGTCAACTTCACATGGCCATCGGCAAAGACGAGTACCCGCGAGCCCTGCCATCGGTCGTCGCCTGGAACCAATCCGGTCTTAAGCGTGCCCCAGAACCCGATTCTTCCACCTGCCCCGAAGTCGTGGCTGTTGTACCACTCGGTAAGCATTGCTTTGGCCGATGGCTGGGCGACTGCCGTTGTCGACTGGCTCATTGTCGTTGCGCCGGGGCCGGGATCGTTGAGCGAGATGATCGTATTGCGCAGGCGCATGGCGTTAACCTGATCCGGCGAGTGATATAAGGCCGCCGAATAGGCGTAGGAGGTCGCATCGTAGGACGTTCCGGCTAAGGTGTCCGCTGGGCATAGAAATACCGATGGACTGGACGACTTTGACGAGTAGTTGTCGCCTTGCTTCTGGCCTGCTCCAATATAACCCATCACCGGCCATCTCCAGCGCTTGCCTACCCAAAGATAGGGATCGCCGTTGTTAGGATAAGTGTCGTCGTTGTCGGACGCATACATCAGGAATCCTTGGCCGATCTGCCGCTGGTTCGAGGCACAAACCGACTTCTTAGCTGAGTTCTTAGCAGAAGCAAAGACAGGAAACAAAATGGCAGCCAATATGGCGATGATCGCAATGACGACGAGGAGCTCGATTAGGGTAAAGGCGTGCGGCCTGTGAGGCATGATGTATTTTGAACCGAGGTTAACAGTCTAGGCTGATTGGGTTCTATCGTCTAAACCTTAGCCCTCTCCGAGGCAGTTGCTTCGTCTCCGACCTAAAACCCATTCTCGCAGAGAGCCATGCCTAGGTGCCGACTCAACAGAAGTCCCAGGTTCAATTCTCAGCCTGGGGCTTTGCCAGCAAGCTGCTGGCGATACTTGGGCTCGCCTCCCTATAACAAATTGCTACAGCCTCCGCTAGCGAAGCGGCAATGTTGAGGGTTAAACAAAAGCCTCCAGCCGAGAGGCGGCCGGAGGCATAGTTGAGCAACTACAAAGGCCGATCCGCAGCAAGCTTCGCCAGCCACTCGCCGCACTCTTTGTCGCCCTCGGGAACCGTCACGCCTTCCAGCAAATACCAAGTCTCCTTGAACGACGTATAGGTGCCAGGCTCAACCTGAACCTTCGGGCCGAGGGCTTCGATCTCAAGCATCGCCTCGTTCGTGAACGTCTCGAAGTTGACGCCGAAGTCCTCGTAGTCTGCGCCGTCGAAATACGGGAAACGCGCGATGAATAGATTGCCGTGGTTGGCATAGGCCGCAAATCCCTGCTCAACAAGCATGCCAACCTTCTGCGGACCCTTTTCCGGATCCTGCTGGAGGCGGATGACGTAGTCGCCCCAAGTCCAGCGAGCATCGGTCATCTTGGTGTATCCCCACATAACCAGCGGACGAACCGGCAGGAAGTTCTCTTTGTGCGATGCGAACGGCGCTTGCGGGAAGATCGACTGGCCGCCCGGCGCCATCTGGCTGAGAACCCACATGGCAAAACCGACCTTGTAAGCGCCGTCGTTATAGATTCGGTGCTCGAGCTCAAAAGCTCCTTTTGAAGGAACCGGCTTGATGCGAATCTGCTTGCGCATGCCGTACTTGTCTGTTGCGCATTGGAACACCGTCCAGCCGTCCTCTTCGAATGCCTCGATCGGGCTGTTCTCGGGTTGATAGGTGCGTTTCCAGTCTTCCGGTGCAATCCACAGCCTGTGTCCGCCGTAGCCGCGATATTCGGTGCCACCGGTAGCGCCAGCCGTCTCTTTGTTCAAGTAGAACTCGTTTGGACCGCCTTTCACTCCGTAATAGATGACTCGAGGTCCGACGTCGAGAGTAACGATGATTTCGGTGTTGCCAGAGACGAGTTTGGCACAGCGCTGCCAGCCTTCAAAGGAGACGATTTCCATGCCCTCAGTTTTACCTGCAAACGCAGGCTAGAAGCGCAACTGATAATCGAGGCGCATGGTCCAATTGTCGCTGCCGGTGCCGCCTGCAAGCGATCCCTGATAGCTGACATTGCCGATAAACATGCTGAATATCTGGTTCGGACCGGCTTTCTGGTCGAACTTCATGTGATAACGCTGATTCGACTTGTAAGCCCCGCGCTGCTCTGCTTCTTCGAGTCCGTAGAAGAGAGTAATCGGCGAAGAGGTCTTGGCGAACAGCACCATGTTGACACCTGCTGTCCTGCTTGAAGTGCGCGCTTGGTCGTTAAACAGCTCCTCAAAGCTGCCGCCGAAAGTTACATTGCTGTTCTGCTTCCAGTCAAGCTTCCACCGCTCGGCACGAGATGCTTGAACGACTGAGCCCAGCAAGGCGTTGCCGTTTGCCGTCTCAGGATTCGTAATGTTCGAATGCGACAACTCGATGCCTTTAACTGGTTGTGCGGCCAAAGTGAAATTGCGAATGATCAGCTCTTTGGTTCCAGGAGTCGACCGCAATTTATAGAACACACTTCCTTTCACCGGTGCTTTGCTGCCTTGGTCGGTCGCAAATGCGAAAGTCTTATCGATCGCACGGTTGCCTGTTGGGGCCATCTGACCCTTATATTCAAAGCCAAGGGTGTTCGCGCCCATCCTTCCGCTGAATAAGAACTGGCGGTTTTCCTTCGTCCAATTCGTCATGTTGGCGGCGGCGTCATAGCCAAAGCTCAGCTTCACATCTTTCAAAAATCCGAGCGTCAGCGGCTTGATCATTGAAAGCTGGACGTTGCTTGCCGACTGTGCTGTTGCACTGTTGACCGTGGTCGCATTATAGGTCGCCGAGTTGATGCCCAAATCGCCGATCCGAGCGGCGCCGTTTGTTCCAGCCAGACTGAAAAGCTCTTGCGCAGTAGAGTTTGCGCCGTTATCTTGTCCGTTATAGCCGTAGCTGAATCGAAGGCCGTCCACGACGTCCCACCAGAAGCCCATGTTCTGCTTCCGTTCGTCATCGCCGCCGCCCTGCCTATCCATGTTGATATCAGTAACGCTAACGCCGACTTTCTTCGAAAGCTCGGTGCTTAGCGTGTTCGCACTCAGGCTTTCCTTGTTGCCGTTATCGTAAGAAGTCCAGGTCTGCTCCGTCTTGAAGGAGGTCTTCTGGTTGATCTTGCCTTCATACGAGGCATACTGGCGATCGAGACTCGGCAGGTTGGTTTGCGTGCCGTTGTAGTCAACCGACTGCTGCTGGTAGCGCACAGCACCATACTTTCCAAAGTCGCGGGACACGGTCAGCTGCTCTACGCTGTTCGCGTATAGAATGTCGGTCGGGCAATTGCTGACTTGGTTCTGGCTAAGGTAGTCGATCAGCGTGTTCTTATCCATCGCCCAATTGATGAGCGTGTTTTGGATCGACCTCGTCTGATTCAAGCTGTCGCTGGTCGCGTTGAACATGTAGGTGTCCAGCTTGAGTCCTTTGAAAACGTCCCACTTAACAGCAAAATCGGTCTCTTTGAACCCGATCAGGTTCGCAAGAACGTCGCGCTCTGGGTCGACAAATCCGGTTGTCGTAAATCCGCTCTCAACATTGCGCTGCCCTGCGGCTAGCTGCAAGCCCTTACCAGAATAGGCGACGGTCGTTCGCTCAAGACCGGCGTTCGGCAAAGTAGCCGACGTGTTGCCAACCGTCAATGCCCCTTTCTTGCCGAGGTTGAAGTTCATGGCGACATCGGTTCGATTGATGCCAAGCAAATCGCCAAGATAGGCGCGTTCAAAGGTCAGAGTTCTGCTGAGCTCAGAAAACTGCGAGCCGACCGACTGCTCTCGGAAAGTGCCCGTGAAGTTCTTGGTCGCCACCTTCACGTTCTTAACGTCCGCCGAGTCCTTTAGGCCGTTCATTTCGAGCATGTTGGTTTCAATACTCGTGCCTTTGGCAGGCTGCCAGTTGAACTGGCGGAAAGTTCGATCGAGGCCAGCTTCCTGCACTAGGAAGTTCTTCTCTTCCGGCTTTATCTGAACCGTGGCAGACGGATACATCGCCGCAATCGCTCTGACATAGCCATCCTGCTCGCCGGCAGCCAAGCTCGACAGATTGCCGAAAGTGTTATCCGAACCGATCGAGTTCTGGTTGAACAGCCAGTTCCTGCCGCTTGCCGAAAACTCGCTCGAAGTAAACGAGCCGTTATCGCTCTCAATCGTGTTCTGGGCGTAATGCCACGGAGCGCCTTTCGCACCGTTCATCCCGTAATCGAGGGAAATCGTATTGCGCCGCAGACCGCGTTCGCGCGCCCACTGGCCCTGCTCGCCTTCCGAGAGGCTAGTGAACCTAGTAAAATCGTCGCTTATCCGTTGCTCGGCCGATGTGAACTTCAATCGGCCAGCCTCAAGCTTGATGTTCTCGCGAAGCACGCCGACCCCTGTCGAATCGGCGATGGTGCTTTGGTCGAAGCTGAGACCGAAGCCTTTGCCGCTGTAGCCCATGGCAAGCCAGTCGCGGTCGATGCCAGCTTCTTTCTGAAGCTGGGCTTTGTTCTGCTCTTTGATGTCCCCGAATCGTTTGAACTGCTTGTCGACCTTCTGCTGCTTCCACGACATGTTGAAGCCGCCCTGAGCGAGAGCGTATTGCTGCCAGGAAATGGTGCCTGTTCCGTCGTTGACTTCGTTAAAAGCTTGGGACACTTTGGCGTCGCCGACCTTGACATCGGTCATCGCCAATCCCATCCGAGTCATCCCCTTCTCTTTGGTGATCTGGTCGATGTAGCCGACATCGTATCCGGCTTCCTTCACCGACTGGAAGTTCGAGAAGTTCTGGCTGATGTCCTGATAAGTCGCTTCGATTGTTCCGCCGCTAACGCTCGTGGACAGCTTTTGCAGAATGAACTGCGACGTGCCGGTATCGGTTGCGCCTGGAGCAGCTTGCTGCTCATACCCGTTCGACATATCGACTTTGCTTCGTTGGCCGACATAGAAGAGGCCGCTGAGCTTGCTCTGCCCGTATCCGAAGGCGTTGTTGAAACCGTAAACATTGGATGTCAGCACGTTGCCGTCGGCTTGGCGCTCAGTCATGCCATAGCCCATCGAGAACTTTAGCGCGCTCGGCAATAAATCGAACTTCATCGAAGTGAGGCTTGTTCCGGTTCCGGTTGGGCTTGTTTGGCTCGGGTCGTAGCGGTAGCTGACCGACATTGTGTCGCCTGCCCGAACGGACCGCATCAGATAGATCAGACCAGTCTCATAGTCGATCTGGTAATCCTTGCCTTTGATCAGCTTTGCGCCGCCGGCATAGAGGACCTCGGAGTCTGGAACCACGTTGCCTCGCCGAAGAGGTATCGATGGAGAACCTTGGCTAAGCCGAATTACATCGATAGTAGGCGTGCCCGCCATCGCTTTTTTGGAATCGGACTTCGATGCCGACTCGTTGAAGGTGAAGACTTGGGCGACAGAACAGGCCGCAAGCATATTCAATGCCACGATTATCAAAGCGCTTTTCTTAAATGCGAGGCGCTTTGCACCCATCCTAAACTTGTCTACGTCGCTCTCCATGCGAACCGCTTCTCCCAGCCGATTTCGGCGCTGAATTTACAGGTTCTTCTTTGTCTGTCTCCTAGATATAATTATGCCCTAAAATGAACCTGTTTTGAGCCGAATCTGCCGATAGATTCGGTTATTGTTCAGACGCTTGGGTATTTCGATGGTTTCTCACGTTTTTGAACAATCGACATCAATTGTTTTTTCGTGGTCATAGATCACAAACCCGACCGCAGAACCGCGAGGCTTGCGCACATACTTTTTGAGCGTGTAATCGACAGGTACGAGGCTGGAGTGTTTACTTATCGAGTTAAGTGCGGCGGTTCTCGCGGCAAAGACCATAGCTTCCCTGCTGACCTTTTCTGGATGGTTCGCGGTCGGAATAACCACATGCGTCGATGTAGCGCTCCGCACATGAAACCATAGGTCGTTAGGCTTGGCTACCTTGGTGGTCAAATAGTCGTTAGCCGTCGAGTTCTCGCCGTAAAGCACTCGCCACCCGCCGGGCCCTAGGAGTTCGCGTATCTTATGACCTTGATAGGGCCGCTCTTCCTTGGTTCTTACCGGTGCTACTTGAATGTGCAGCCATCGCTTTTGTTTGGCCTGCTCATGAATCAACTCAAGCTCTTCAAGTGTCTTAACATCGTCGATTTGCACGATCAAACCTTCGATTGCATCACGGTCTTCCTTGATCCTGACAAGCTGATCTTTGACCGTCGAAGCTGCATGCTTTGCTTTTTTCGCTTTCTCGAACAGCCAATTGGCGTTCTCCTTGAAGGTCATGTCCTTCTTGAGCGGAATCGAAACCGGGTTGTCCTCGTAGTCGAAAGCGTCGAGTTTGTCGGCTCCCTCTTCAAGGCTATAACCATAGGCGAGGATTAGCTCGCCTTGCATCTGCAGCTTGCCGGCTCGTTTGGCGGCATCGGCAGCCTGTTCCAGATCGTGTATGGCCGCTTCCCTAGCCAGCAAGACCCGGTTCAACTGGGCTAACAGCGACTGGCTAAGTTGAGTGAACCGGTGGTCCTGAACAGCTTGGTCGAAGTGAAGCTCAAGAGCAATGCTCAGGGATTCCTTGGCCGACGAGTCCGGTAAAGCGATCGGATAAGCTCCTGTACCCCGCACGAGCACCGGTTTGTACCCACCGAGCTTGACCAGATTGCCGATCTCGGCTGCGGTTAGCGTTCCGCCTTCGATAAGGCTAGCTAAGAACGGCGATGCGCCTTCGAACAGCTTGAGATCGTCCCCAGGTTTAGCTTTCCAAAGAGGCGGCTTCTGTTCGAACGGCGGCTTCTCATACATCCGGCCAGGCATGACAATGCGGTGCGATTTGCTAGCTCCGACCGTCTTGGCCGAAGCGATGATTCTGAGGTCTGAACCGAGGAGCATGATGTTCGAATGCTTGCCCATCAGCTCGGCCACGAGCCTTCGCGGACCGTTTGCCGTGTGGAAATCGATTTGAAGGATGCGGTCGAAGACGATCTGCTTCACTTCGGTGATGTATCCGCCTTCGATGTGGCTGCGAAGCTGCGTGCAGAATCCGTGCAAAGGTTGCGGGTTCTTGTAGCGCTTCGTCACGAAGTGGGTTCGCGCAAAGACCGGATCGCAGGAGACCAACAAATGGCCTTCGCCCGGCCCGAACATGCCGAGAACGATCGTGTTTGGGTCAGGTTGAACGATCTTCTGAACCTTCGCGTTCTCGAACGGTTTCAGCTCGTGAACAATGGCATTCAGGCACAAGCTGTCGAACGGGATTCTCATGCGATCCTCGTGCGGAACGCGTGGCAGATGGCGATGGCAAGAGCGTCGGCAACGTCGTCCGGCTTCGGAGTCTTTTCCAAGTTCAAGAGCTTCGTCACCATGAATTGGACCTGCTTCTTCTCGGCGGCGCCGTTTCCGACCACAGAAAGTTTCACTTCGCCCGGATTGTATTCATGAATTGGCAAGTTGCACCGATTAGCGGCCAGCAGAATGCATCCGAGCGACTTCGCAACGTCCATCGCTGTTTTGCGATTCACCGAGAACAGCAGCTTCTCGATGGCAAAGGCATCCGGCTTGGTTCGCTCGATCAGCTCCGTCACCTGCGTAAAAACCATGTTTAGCCGATCGGAGAACTCGATTCTCGGTGTCTCGATGAGGCCGTGTTCGACGCAAGTCAAGCGTGATCCTTCCCGGCGCACCAAACCGTAACCGACCCGTTCGAGTCCGGGGTCGATTCCTAGCACAAGCGGCGCGGAAGGCTGAAGCATAGGTTCATGATAGCCGATCTAGCCTATTGACCGAGCATCTAACCTCCTAAGGTAGCTGTAGACGACCGGCTCGAAGTAGCGCGTCCAAAAACCGTGAGCCTGCGCGTTCGCGCTCTCGAAGTCGACCGATGCGCGCTCGACGCCGTTAGCCCTGCACTGCTCAAGAGCCGTTTCCAATAGCAGCTCTGTAATGCCCGTTGATCGGTGCTCTGGGTCTACATATGCGCCGGACATACCTGCCGTATCGTTATACCGAACCGAATAGCATACATCCTCTACCGGTAGATCGAACTGGAGAAAGCCTATCGCTTTACCCTCATGTTTGGCGAGCCACACATGCCTAACTTGGTCGATCAAACGTTCTAGCATCACTTCTTTCGGCCGTCTTTGCGGATAGTATTGCGAGATCGGAGGAGTGCAGATATGGTCGAACAGCGCATCGTTAAGTCGCAAATAGTCATCGATATCTTCAGCGCTTGCCCTTCTAATCGTGTAGCCGTTCAATCTTGCGGCACCGATCTGAGTCGACCAGCGGATGCAGTCCATCACATGGATTCCGAACTCGTTCAGGGTCAATGCCTCACGAAACGGTGCATCATACGAAAAGGCGGCGATTGCTTGGCAAGCGACCTTCTCTTCTTGCCAAATGTCGCAAGCCGCCTTATAAAGGAGTTTGAAAGTGCGCAAGGGCATAGAACCTTCAGCAAAGTTGGCAATCTCCGGACAATATACGCCACGAGCATCCATCTTGAAACCGTCGATGAGATAACCGGTTAAACACCCAATAAGATCGCCGTTCTCGTAAGCGACAACGCCTGGACAGTTCGCGCACAGATAGTCAATATTGCTTCTTGCTTTGTCGGAACCTATCGACGAAGCAAGCGAATGACACGACTTCGACTGAAGATGATATCTACGCAGATACGACTCAAGCAGATCGTTAACATTGTCAGACGAAAGCCGTTTGATTGTTAAGCTCATTGGACTCAAAGTACCCCAACCCTAATGCAATTTGGCAGCTTGCCGACAATTCAAATGTGAGAGGGAAATCCATCAGATTCTTGGCCGCGGCCGCGGCGTTAGGCTACTTTGCCTTGAGCCCAGCCTACAAGCTGACAAGACCAGAGTTGTTGCTTCCCGAGCTCAATGCCCACATGCTTCAGGCCGAGCGGGATATTCAGCAAGGCCGGTGGCAAATGGCGCTTGCCCAGGCGGACTGCATCCTTCTTAGCACGCCAATCCGCGTCTGGCTCGGGTTTGATGCCAAGTCAAGGCAGAACAAAGGCTACATCAAGAACATCCAAAAGGCCATGGCAATTTGGCAAAAAGGCATGTCTGACGAGACGCTGTTTGAGATCGTTGACGACCCCGACCAAGCCGATGTCCGCATCAACCTGGTCGACCAGATCCAGCGCGAAGGCTATAACTCCGGCGGCAACATCAAGTGGGAACGCACGATAATCTCAACAGACGGCGGCTATGAAATGAAGTACCGCGCCGATATCTTGCTGGCGCTAAGCGGTCCGAACGGACGAAAGCTAAACGGCAACCAGATGATCCATGCATCGGCGCACGAACTCGGCCACGTTCTGGGACTCCAAGACAGCTCCGAAGTCGGCAACATCATGGGACCGCTTGATCTCAGGAAGCCGGCGAAGAAGCCGTCCGACATGGAGATCCTCGCACTTACCGAAGTCCGAGCCCTCGCCAACGACCTTCGCAAACAGGCCTTCGCCATCGTCCTTTAGGTTCGCGCGGGTATAACCCTACCTGTGCGATTTCATGACTTTCTTGAGCGCGAATACCTTTTAGGGGACGGAGCTAACGGCACCTGGCTAGCGCATCTGGGCTACCACCACGTACCTTACGACGTTGCCAATATCGAGCGTCCCGACCTTGTGCTCCAGGTCCACCAGGCCTACATTGCCGCAGGCAGCGACCTCATCGAGACCAACACCTTCGGAGCCAACGCTTTTCGCCTGGAAGGCCACGACATCGACACGCGCGACATCAATTACCGAGGCGCTCAGATTGCCCGCGAAGCAGCCGGTTCGGACCATCTCGTTCTCGGCGCAATCGGTCCGCTCGGTAAGCCCATTGAACCTCTAGGAAGTTTGCCGCCTTCGATGGTAACCGAGTGCGTCAGCCAGCAAGCTGAAGCGCTTGCCGAAGGCGGAGTCGACGCTTTCCTTCTCGAGTCCTTCATCAACATGCGCGAGCTTGAGCTGGCCGTTCAAGCCATCAAGAAGGTCTGCGATCTACCGATTCTGGTCAGCAAGAGCTTCATCGAGGATGGCGAGCAGATTGCAGAAGGTTTGCCCATTAAGTGCGCGCAAGAGATGCAGGCGCAAGGCGTTCAAGCGGTCGGCGCGAACTGCGTTGTCGGTCCGCAAAGGATGCTCGATTTGGTTCGAATGCTAAGAGAAGGTTCCGACTTGCCCATTTTGGCCTTCCCCACTCCCGGTCTTCCCCAGTTGGTTCGAGGCGAAATCGTCTACGACTCAGCGCCCGAGTATTTCGCCAAAGCCGCGTTCCGGCTGTTTGAAGAAGGCGCAAAGATCGTCGGCGGATGCTGCGGCGCGACTCCTGCGCATATCAAAGCTCTTCACGATTATCTGCAAACCAAGCCGAAGAAAGCCATTGCCAAAACAAGCCAGTCGGCATCGGTAAAAGAGCGAAAGCCGCTCGCAGATAGCCAGCCCAGCGAGCTTTCTGAGAAGATCGGCAAGAAGTTCCTGACGGCTGTCGAGCTTGATCTGCCCCGCGGCTTAGCCCTCGAAAGGATGATGAGCGGCGCACGAGCAGTGAAAATTGCTGGAGCCGATGTCGTCAACATATCCGACGGCGCACGAGCAAGGCTTCGCATGAACCCGATGTCCGTCTCGTCTCTGGTTCAAAGCCAAGTCGGAATCGAAGTGATGATGCACTTCTCTTGCCGAGATAGGAACATGCTCGCCGTTCAAGCCGACCTTCTCGGCGCGCATGCTCTCGGGCTCCGAAATATCCTTGCCATAACGGGAGATCCTGCCAACATCGGCGACTATCCGAGCGCGACCAGCGTATTCGACCTCGATGCCATTGGCGTAGTCCGAGTGCTCAGTCGGTTCAATGAGGGGATCGATTTGGCAGGAAACAGCGTTGGAGTGAAGTGTGCTTTCACGATCGCAGTTGCCTTCAACCCAGAGGCCCAGGATAAGGAACTTGAGTTGGACCGCCTAAAGCGAAAAGCCGATGCGGGCGCACACCTGGTTTTCACTCAGCCGGTGTTCGGACTCGAGGCTGTCGACGCTTCTGCGCGGGCCTGCGAGAGCGTCGGCCTGCCTTTTATGATCGGCGTGATGCCCCTCAAGACTCAGCGCCACTGCGAGTTCCTCCATAACGAAGTCCCCGGCATCAATATTCCGATGGACCTTCGGCAAAAGATGATTGATGCGCCAGACGACGAATCCGCCGGCAAAATCGGCCTAGACGCGGTGTTTGATCTCAGCCAAAACATTCGGCAGACGGCTTCAGGGCTCTACATCATGCCTCCGTTTGGGAACGCCAAAATAGCCGTCCAGATTATGGAGGCAATCCGATAGCCAAGGATCCTTCCCTCACGAGACGGTCGTTCTTGAAGGGCTTGGCCTTCGGCGCTGTCGGGTCGGTGGCTTCGGCTGGCTTTGCCGAACGCCAGGCGTACTCATTGAAAATCGAACGACATACACTGAGTCTGCCGAAATGGGACGCCGACGGATTTCGGGTCGCCTTGATCGCCGATCCGCATGTTAATTTCATTGAACCAACGAAGCGGGCTCGTGAAGCGGCGCTTATAGCGATGAAGGAAAAGCCCGATGCGATTTTGGTGCTTGGCGACTTCGTGAACCATCAGTTCGACGACGTCTATAACAACGTGGGCCGCGCGTTCGATGTGCTCCATGAAGCGCAATGCCCTTGCTACGGCGTGCTAGGCAACCACGACTACCGTGTCGACGTAGGCAAACTGAGCGAAGCGATTGGCAGAACGTCGATCAAGCTGCTGAAGAATGAAGTTGCCGAAGTCGACGGGGTAAGCATTTTCGGCATCGACGACGCCCTCTATGGCCAGTGCCGGCCTGGGAAGCTGCAAGATTATCCAACCGGCAAGTCGCTCATCGCGATGCTTCATGAGCCAGATTACGTCGAAAGCGTGACTCCGGTGCAGTGCAGCTTGCAAGTGAGCGGCCATAGTCACGGCGGGCAAATGTGCCTCCCGTTCGGCAAGCCGCTGAGCCTCCCGCTTGGTGGGCGCAAGTATTACGGAGGATTCTATCCCGACGCCAAGGTCCCGCTCTATGTGTCTCGCGGAGTCGGCACCATCGGCGTCGACCTCCGGTTCTTCTGCCCGCCCGAGGTGACGGTGCTGACGCTGAAAGAGGGGTAACGGTGAAGGATCGACGAAATGCCAGCGAAATAAGGACACAGCGATATAGAAGCCAGCCAAACTGCAATGAAACCCCTCTCCGTTCTCCGCAACTCGCAATACGAGCAATTGCTCAACCAACTCAACGTTATCAACTACATTGTTGAGCATGAGTCGCTTGAAACCCTCAGGTCGGCAAGACTCGCGCCTGATCGGTGGACCATCAGCGAGATCATTGGCCACTTGCTAGACTGCGAAAGACTGTTTCTCATACGGGCCAGACTCGTCCTCGAAAAAGAGAATCCCGAGTTGCCGATGCCTCCGCCAGAGGTCGAAGTCGAGCAAGGCGGTTACAACGATGCCGATCCTTCTGAGATCATTGGCAAGCTCAGACAAGCGCGGAATGATTACATCGCCTTTCTCAAGGCTGTTGAGACCGAAGAGGAGTGGCAGCGCAATGGCGTATTCCCCACCGGCTACGAAATGACACTGAATGACCAACTCAGACTCGCCTGCTGGCACACGGTATTGCACATAGAACAGATACTCGATGCGCTGAAGAAGCGCTGTTGACCACGATTGCCGGCATTCCCCATCGGCATGTCACGGCATCACTCGGCTAGCAGTGGACTGTCATTGCTCCATATCGTGGAAGGTAAGATCTGTCCATGGTTAGCAATAAACTTCTCGTACTCGTTACGGTATGTTTAACGCTGACCTCACGCTCATCTGCAACGAAGGTACAACCTGGGCAATACCAAATCAACAGAGGATTTCAATCCGCATGGGCTATCACAGACTCAGATCTCAAAGCCCCGTTTGGCTTTCTACATCCTGACTCGGTCAACAGATACGACAACTACACGGTATGCGTTCTGGTCGAGTTGCTCAGCGATGGCAAGCTAACCAAGCACGAGGTAACTCAAGAGAGTAGGGAGCCGAACAACGAGGAGTTCCTTGAGTTCAAGGTTCGTGTCCTAGATGGAGTCGGCGCACAGGTAGGAAAAGTCTATGATTGCCTTGCGCCTAGAGTCAGGCCGAATCCTACGGGCATCAAGACGAACAGATTCCTGCTTCTAGGCTGGATGAGTAAAGACAAAGCTCTGGAGGTCAGCAACCAAGAGCCAATGTTCTCGTCGTCGCAGAACACCCGCAAGGTAAAGGTTCAGGGCGAGACGATCTACACGGGTTCTCTGGTTCCCACTGGGTTGAAGGGCATCCTAAAGCGATCTGGCGCGGCCTCGACAGCATTAGTTAACCTGGCGCGAGCCATCGTCGCAGGTGCCGATAGTATGTCGTTGCGGACGATCACATCTAAATGGGCATTTGCGAGGCCAGATACGCAGTATTCCATTGATGGAGTCCGTATCTACACGTGGTTAGCCAACAACATTAGTCCCGTCCTCAGCAAAAGCAAGTTATCCACTCCAGCCGAACAACTGAGAATCGGCGGCTTGCTAGCCGACTGGCTTAAGCCGAAAGGAACGATGGAATACATCAAGACGCTAGCCACGGTTCTTGGCCAATTGCGGGAGAAGGACTGGAAAACTGATGTGGGTAGTGAATCCCTCGACAAGCAGTTCCTTAGAAACCTTTACCTCGGCTACCGCATGCCATCTGACGAGATCTTCGAGATTGCGCTATCCGATAGTGCGCTTTACTATTTGGTTCTCGATCGCAGCCTCTCCAAGCCGTCGGTTGAAACGCAAAGAAAGATGCTGAGCTTACTAGACGTTCAAGACATCGATCTACGTGCAGGAGTTTATCGAACGTATGCAAACTGGTATGGCATGCGGGATTGGGTTCTATCTTCTGGACCAACCTTCAATCCAACAACCGGCCGCGACCACATTCCAAACGAAGCCGAAATGAAAAACTATTGGCATGAGAAGTTAGGAGGCCCCATAGGTCCATAACTGTACAGCTTAGGCGGATTCCCAGATTCGCCTGAGCCTAGCCTATCCAGCCCTGCGCCAACTGCCATAATCTATGCCTAGATGAATCTGAAGAACCTGCTATTCGGGCTAGGGGCGGCCAGCGCGGCGACCCTCGTATACGGCGCGCTGTACGAAGCCAACCGGCTGACCACTGAACGCCTCAACCTGAGACTCAAGCGATGGCCCAGCCGAATGGCAGGTTTCAAGATCGCGCTGATGGGCGACTTCCACTTGCGCGACAAGTTCACCGTCGAGATGGGATGCAAGGCGGTGGCTCAGGCTATTGAAGAAGAGCCTGACATGGTTTGCATGCTCGGCGATTATGTGGGCTATTGGCAGGATTCCAGCGAAGACATGCTCCTCGAAGTGTTCAGCCCGCTTCTGCTGATGAACGGTAACGTCGTAGCTGTCCCAGGCAACCACGACCGCTGGAACGCCCCCGAGGGAGCACTCGACCAGGTCTTCGACGATCTCAACATAAAGTTGCTTAGGAACCAAGTTTGGCGGCATCAAGGCGTTGCCTGGGCTGGCATCGATTCGACCAATGCTATGCTGGCCAATCCCATCAAGGCATTAGGCGGGTTGAAAGACAGCGATGCGCCGATCATCCTGTGGCACGAGCCTGACTGCGTGGACATTCTGCCCGACATGGGTGCGCTGATGTGTTCCGGCCACAGCCACGGCGGACAGTTCACGTTCCCGTGGGGCTGGACCCCGATGCACACGCGCAACGGCACGAAGTACGTCCGAGGATATTTTCCCAACGCGCCGACCCCGCTCTATGTGAACCGCGGCCTCGGCACAACCGGACCTCCTTCGCGGCTAAACTGCTCTCCAGAAGTGACGATCTTGACGCTCGATCCGGCGTAGAAGGTACCGCCGACGTCATCGTCGGCATGGAGATTGGGAAATCCCAGGTAAATGCAGTCGCTGTTTTGACGAAGTTCGTCTCACATTGGCGGTGTCATTCCGATCGAAGAGAGGAATATGACTGGACTCGTTGCCTGCTTTACAACCAGGCAGAGCCTACACTCAGATCACTCGCGTTGCTCGGGATGACATTCTGGCAGGCGCGATAGCGCGGGGAAAAGGGATTCCGCGACTACATATCGAACCCAATCATCGCCGGCATCTTCCTAGGGATCTGCGCACAACTTGGCCACGGCATGCGCTGCAAACCTCTTCACCACCATTACATGGAACGGCATGATGCAAGACATGTAGATTCGGCCAAGCGCATTCCGGTAGTGTACGGCTGTTATAACCAAAACACGATTCGACTTGGTGTCGATGATCAGGTGCGAGTCTAGGTGCGTATCCTCGGCTGCTAGATCGACTTTGTTTGATGAAGCTGATTCGATGGTAAAGAAGGACAGCCTGCCGCCAGCAACAACCTCCTTCGAAATCGACGAAGATGTCGACGAACCGGTGCGTAAACCAAACGGCCTGACAAGAATGTTGCGGAGTCGCATCAAAGCTACGAACCAGTTGGGTCGATATCCAACGAAAGCGCGGGCGACTTCCCTTGCATCGAGCTGGACCTGCGGCTCATAGACGCACTCAATCGCATCGATATGGTCGACATGGCCAAGATCGATAGCCTCCAGCTTGTCTTTTTGCAACGGTATTCGATCAACTTTGATCTTCATATGAAACAACCGGCCTCAAAGAAAATCGATTGAGGCCGGATAACGAACCTAAATGGTGTGGATCGGGAAGCGCGCGCAAAGAGCGACGACTTCAGCCGTCACCTTCGCGAGTTCCTCTTCGTTCTCGGTGTTCCGCAGCGCCCGGGCGATGAGAGCAGCGATCGTTTTCATCTCCGCTTCCTTCATGCCCCTCGTCGTTACGGCTGGCGTTCCCAAACGGATGCCGCTGGTCACGAAAGGCTTCTCTGGGTCGAACGGAATCGAGTTCTTGTTGCAGGTGATGTGGACCTGGTCGAGCGTGATCTGCGCGACTTTGCCAGTGATGCCAAATGGCCGAAGATCAACCAGCATGAGATGCGAATCGGTGCCGCCGCTGACGATTCGGAATCCCTCCTCAGTCATCGCCGCGGCCAGAGCTTTGGCGTTCTTCTTGATCTGGGCTTGGTACTCCTTGAACGAAGGCTGCATCGCCTCTTGAAAGCAGACGGCTTTCGCGGCGATGACGTGCATCAAAGGCCCGCCTTGGATGCCTGGGAACACCGACTTGTCGATTTCCTTGGCGTATTGCTCGTCGCACAGGATCATGCCGCCGCGCGGACCGCGAATGCTCTTATGGGTCGTCGTGGTGACAATCTGCGCGTGGCCGATGGGCGAAGGATATTGCCCTGCCGCAATCAGGCCGCTGTAGTGCGACATGTCGGTCATGTGGAGCGCACCGACTTCGTCGGCGATCTTGCGGATCTGGGCAAAATCGAACTCGCGGGAATAGGCGGTTGCGCCACTGACGATGATCTTCGGTTTGTGCTCAAGTGCAGTTTTACGGAACGCGTCGTAATCGATCTGCTCGGTCTTCTCATCGACGCCGTAAGGCACGATGTTGTACAGCATGCCGCTGAAGTTCACATGGCTGCCATGGGTCAAGTGGCCTCCGTGCGCCAAATTCATCGCCATAAGCGTATCGCCGGGCTTCAAGAAGGCAAAATACACGGCCATGTTGGCTTGAGCGCCACTATGGGGTTGAACGTTAGCGTGCTGAGCGCCGAATAGCTCTTTCGCGCGTGCGATAGCAAGGGCCTCGATCTCGTCGACGACTTCGCATCCGCCGTAATAGCGCTTGCCCGGATATCCTTCGGCGTACTTGTCCGTGCAGACGCTCTGCATCGCCTGGCGAACTGCCGTGCTGGCGATGTTCTCGCTGGCGATCAGCTCAATATTGTGCTCTTGGCGGGCCTCTTCTTTGCCGATAAGGGCTGCGATTGCGGGATCAACTTCACTCAAGGGAGCGCGATGACGAAGCACATTGGGATCAACGTTGGCCATAGCTGATTATAGACCTTTTGAGTTCAAAAAGGCGCAAAGATGAGTCTGGTTCTGAACTGACCCAAACATCCCGGACTTGCCTGACATGTCAGACATGTCCGAATCAACACAGAGCCATTATCCCTAAACCCTCGCTCCTCAGTTCCCTTTTTTCACAAACACCAAGTTCGCCAAGTCGAAGCCTTTGCCTTTGGAGAGCGAGTTGCGATCTACGATCTTGAACATCACTGTGTTTGGGCCTTCTTCGAACTTTGCGGTGCCAACCAAGATACCGTTAGCCCGGTCCGGATTGGCGGCATATAGATCAATGACCGGTCCGATCGGAATCTCGTTTCGGACTAGCTGCGCCATTCCCAGTTCAGGCCCTTTAACAGCATCCACAAAGACGTCGTAAATACCTGATGAAGGAAGGTCGCAGATGAAGGCGATGAATGGAGGACCGAAGAAGTCGCCGTCCTGGTTCCTCAGCGACAGGCACCTCGTCGTTCCCTTGCCTGATGGCACGTCTTTACGGCTGAGAGTCGCGCTATTGAGACTGAATGACTGGATTGGCAGCGCCCAGTGTGCCGTGAACTCGATCCGAGATGGATCGACGACTCGGCGCATTTCAATGCTCGGGACAACCATATCTACCGTAGGCGGCTTTTCCATGTAGAGATAAGCAACCGACGTATAGTCCGTTAAGCCTTCATTGCGTTCTGGCGCGTGCTCTATTGTCTGAACCAAACTCTTGTTGAAGCTGTAAGCGTCACCAATGAAGAACCTGTAGGCTCCGGTCCGGCCAAGCGACTTCTGATAAGCCATGCAGCCGCTTAGCGGAAGAGCTACCGGTCCATCCCAGCGTCCCGGCACGTCGTACCATCCGCCGTTGAAAAAGTCCTCCGAGCCGGTGCCATGAATAAGCAATTCGCCGTCGACTGTTGTCTTGTCGTCGCCTTCGAAAAATCCGGTGTTGCCGGGAGCTTCGCCTTGAGCCTGCAGAGCCAACCCGACTAAATGCCCTTTGCCCTGGGTTTCGATAAAGGTGTAAGGTTTGCCGTTGGTCGTCGGGTTTTCGCGGTTCCAGTAAGCGTAGAACTTGCCCTCGTCCTTGGTCCGTTTCGCGCTGCCGACAACGACCTCTCCAACAATAACGATCGGTTCGCCGGACGTCCTTAGAGACACCAGTTCGATCTTCGCCGACCTGTCAAAAGGCATCGGCATGTTGCAGTAATTGGTGTTTTTATAGGTGCCTAGAAGGCATGATCCCGTAGCCGGTTTGCCCCAGGCGTAGCCGAAGAAGTCTCCGACAGGACAAAGAACGGCAGGCTTCTTCTCGCCGTCCCAAGTGATGCGGAGCAACACGTCCCGATCCTTACCGATGAAGGCTTCAGCCGGCGATAGCCTCAGCGATCCTATACGGCCGCCTTTCGCTGTTTGCCACAAAACGACCGCCTTGCCTGCCTGTAGCACTTTTTCGAAAGGTTCACGCTTGGCAGCAGATCCTGCAGGCAATGTGTAAGTGCTTAGGTCGCTGTCTCTTCCGCCTTCAAAGACCTTGTTAACGGGTGAGGCGGCTTTGGTTGTGGCCTCGTCTGTCTTCGGGTTGTACGATTCGATAGCTGTCCCTTCGGCATAAGTCGCAAAGTTTAGATCATAGAACTGAAATGACGGAGCTTTCAAAACGATCTTACATGATTTGGCGTAAGGTATTGGCGCATAGGACGTGTATCCTCCCCCGCCAACGATGCTAAATGGTTTGACAAACGGAGCCTTTCCGGCCAAGTACATATCGAGAAATGTCGTCTTGATCCTAGGTTCTGACTCGCCGTCAAAATAGAACTCGAGCGGATCTCCGGTTGGCGTCGGAGTATGGATGCGGTAGATGGCTCCTGGGCCTTTGAGATCGGCAAGAACCAGATTCCCGTTTTCTTTGCGCACAAACGAATATGTTCCCGAGAAGCCGTCGTCGTTGCCCTCGGTTCGATCGTAGCTTGTCACTGCGCCGATTCGAACAGATTGCCGGAACGCAGGCAGCAAGTCGAGTCGATAGAGTAAATCAGCCCCTGCTGGCGGCGAAGTTTGAGTAGATGCAGCGATGGCGGCGAAAGTGGCAATTCCTATCAGCATGTTTGACCTCTTGAGTTCATCTAGCGACTAATGTTGGAGTTTGGCATACTAAGGAGTCAACTTAAGGTAAGACTCGCAACAACAATACGTTTTCGCAGAAGGCCCTATGCCAGCAACCATAAAAGACATCGCCAAGCGGCTCAATATTTCTGTCAGCACTGTCAGCTATGCTCTCAACGGCGGCCCTCGGCAGGTTCAAGAATCCATTCGTCAGAAGGTTCTAGAAGTGGCGAAGGAGCTTGACTACCGTCCAAACCGGCTGGCCAGGTCGCTCGTTACCCGACGAAGCTTCTGCATCGGCGTCATTCCCGCAGGCCGGTTCATTAACACAATGATGAGCCCGTATGTTCAGCTATGCATGAACGGCATCGTGAACAAGGCGGAAGAACTCGGTTACGACGTCCTGCTTTACACGAGATACGACCAGTCGCAGGTCGACGAGATGGCGAATACTCTTCTTGATGGTAGAACAGATGGTTTTATCTGCTTGTCGCCTCCGATCGGCTCGAAGCTGATCGACCTGCTGGCTGATAAGAAGCTGCCGTTTGTGGCGACCTCGACTATTCACCATCCGCAGGCAATCTGCTACAACTGCGATAACGAACAGGGAGTGCGAACAGCCGTCTCCTACCTTGCAGAGATGGGCCATACAAAAATCGGCCACATCAGCGGAAGCGCTTGGCTTGAGGATGCGCAAATTCGCGAAGCGGCATATCGCAGCGAAATGTCGCGCCTCGGCTTGTCTATCGAGCCGAACTGGGTTCAATGCGGCGACTTCCACCACGACTTTGGAGGCGCCGCCTTGCAACGAATGATGAGCGGACCCAATCCTCCAACGGCGGTGTTTTCCGCGAATGACGAAATGGGCGTTGGCGCAATAAGATCAGCGCGTCAAATGGGTTTGAATGTCCCAGATGATGTCAGCATCGTGGGCTTCGACGACATCCCTCTTTCCCAATACTGCCAACCCAGTTTGACCACGGTAAGGCAGCGGGTGGAAGATATCGGCGCAGCGGCCACGATCGGTCTCGCAGCGCTCATCGAAGGAAAGGACAACGTCTGCTCAACTTTGTTTCCTACAGAGCTTGTTATTCGTAGTTCCGTCGCTCCCCTTAAACAGCGCAGTGAATAGAGATCAGCCTGCTATTGGCAAGAACGTCAACAGCAGGCTGTGTCTACACTAATCGGCCTATGGCCTCGGAAATCCGCCCGGAGGCGGAGGAGGAGGCGCTTTCGGCGATCCCATTGTGCCCGGATTGGGCTTGCCGCTCTTGCCGCCGAAAGAGGTCGTTTTGTTTATGTATAACCACCCTCCAGCGATGGCAATCACGGCAAACACCGCAATAACGAGAATGGCTGCCGTCGAAGAGAGTTCTTTCTTCATCAGAATGTCGCGTCCCAGTAGCTGCCCCAATACCGGAGCCTTTCACCAGCGTAATAAGTCCAGAAGTCCCCACCCTGAGGAACGACCATCTTTTTGGCAGGAACCGTACCTGCATGGCCGTCTGCATAGGCAGTTACGAATCGATCTCGATGGCGAACCCGAGCAGCGTAGATTTGGTTGGCCCAGAAGTCGTTCGGATCAGTATAGTTCGGACTAATTGCCGAGTAGTTGATGAACTGGTACCAGCCCCAAGCTTCATATCCTGGATAGGTAGATGAAATAAACGCGGCGCGCTCAGAGATATTCTCCTGGCTGCCAAGGTTTCGGCCATAGTTGAACGTGGCGACATTGTTCGGCCATGACCAATAACCTAGCAAACCCGGACCGCTAACGCTAAGGTTGTGCCAGCGTGTCCAATCTCCCCAATCGGGATCAGGAGGATTCGCCGGGGTCATCGTCTGCGGCCCAAGATCGCCGGGTTTTCCGGTTGTTGGGTCCCAAAAGAGGTCGGCGTTCTTCACGTATGGATACAAGCGCTGCAGCAGCACGGTGTTATCCGTGACAGGCTGAATATTGCCTGGTGTTTCGTGAAGTACAGTCATGTCGTCGTAGTCGGCTGCATACATATGCAACGATAGGCCGAGTTGTTTCTGGTTTGAGACGCAAGCCGCGGTCTTGGCGGCCCCTTTAGCTTGCGCAAACACTGGGAATAGAATAGCCGCCAGAATGGCGATAATGGCAATGACCACAAGTAGTTCAATCAGTGTGAATGCTTTCGTACGCATTGTTAACACCTCAATGCCATTATAAGACCAATTATGCGGCATAGGGGCCTTTTTCTTATCATTTATCCGGATAGCGACACAAACACCAAAACACCAATGCATAGGTTGTCAACAACAAGCATAAAGATCCGGATGTTGTGTTCAATGTATTGAAGTCAACATGGACACGGATCACTCACCTGCGTCCTTTAGTTATACTTTACATGTCATTCCTATCTCTTTTCCGTTCACACTTTCTACTTCGTCTTACGCAGACAACCGCTCGTGTGGTACTTTTCAGGAACAGGTATTGCAATAGTCGTAAGGTCTATAATCGACGCATACGCGCGACTAATAGATTAGTTATACACACCTTGCATACACTAGAATCTACGATCGGGAAGCAGGATACATGACATAGTCTGATGCGCGGCCTAGCCAATCTGTTTCATCTGCTCAGATTGGGTCAAAATAGAACCAGCATGCCGATCGAAATCGACGAACCCAAACTAGACGTCCTGACCGATATCGAGACAAGCCTTGTCGATTCATTTCCCGACAACTTGTATGTGTTGCATCATCCGCGGACAGGAGTGTACGGCTGTTATTGCCATGGCGGCTTGCATGGTCTGGCCTGCTTCACCTCGGAAATGTCGGCGTTCCGGTTTGCAGAGCACATTGAGCTGAGCGGCATGGCATCGCAGGAAACCACCTTCGATGAAGCCAGAGAGATTGCTCGTAGCCGACCTGCTCCGCTGGTTGCCTTACTGCTGCTCGACAGCCTGAGCAATCCTAAGATCCACTACATCAAGTAGCCGCTAGGATGCTACAGCTACCGGCTCGGTCGCGATGGACGGCGCTTCTTCCGGTTCCAGTTCGCCGACAGGCCTCTTCGCTAGGACCAGCACCGCTGTGCTTGCGACGATTAGCGTTGCCGCGACGGCTGAATTAACCGTCAACGCCTCGCCAGCTAGTGCCCAGCCAAGGACCATCGCAACAACGGGGTTCACAAAAGCATAGGTCGCCACTCGGTGGGGATTGCACTTGCGCAGCAACCAAACGTAGGAAGTCAAGGCGACCACTGAACCAAAGACAGCCAAATACAAAACAGCCAATAGGCTTTGAGGGGATACTTGGGAGAGCCGCACCGTTGAGGCTTCTCCCGAAAGCATCCCGAGGATTCCAAACATCACGCCGCCCATGACGAGCATGAGAGCGGATGCCATATGAGGAGATAGGCTGGATTGAAGTTTTATGCTGACAACTGATCCGAGCGCCCAGCAGAACGCGGCGACCAGAACGGCAGCCATCGCTACAAACTGGATTGGGCTGATGCCTTTGACGGCATCCAGGCCAAATAGGCACGCGATGCCTGCAACTCCAAGGAGGAGCCCGACGACAACACGCCAACTTGGTTTGCCATCGAACTTGAGGAACCAAGCGAGCAGAACAATGAATATCGGCTCGGTCGCCACTAATAGCGCGGACCAACTCGACGGGATATATTTCACAGCCCAGGTAGAGCCTGCGTTTCCGGCAAAAATCAATAAGAAGCCGAGAATCGCAGCAATGCCCCATTCCTTAAGCGACGGCCATTTCTTTGATTTCACAAAGGCGAACACAAACAGAATGAGCCCGGCAAGTATGAACCGGACGGATGACATCAGGAAAGGCGGAATAGTCTGGATCGCGAAATGAATGCCGATGTAGGTGCTGCCCCAAAAGACATAAACCGCAAAGAAGGCCATGGCAACCAAGGCTTTCGGGCATCTGCGCAACGCCAGCAGCCTAGCCATGGCTCTCTCCTTTCGCGGGATCAGTCAAAGGCAAAACGGAGGTTTCCTTGACTGTTGTCAAAACAACGGTCGACATCGTCGAGGTGATCTCTCGAATCGTGCCCATCCTCTCGCGAAGGAACTTGCCAAGGTGTTCGGCATTTCTCGTTCGAACCTTTATGAGGTAGCCGTCTTCGCCCGCGGTGTAATGAACTTCTTGAACTTCCGGGAACCTCGCCAGAGCTTCGCCTACTTCCATTGAGTCGACCGCTTCATCGGCGCGGACGCGAACGTAAGACAAAAGAGAAAGACCAAGGGCATCGGGATTGATCTTGGCTTCGTAGCCGGTTATGATTCCGCGCTGCTCCAGCTTGCGGATGCGCTCCAGAATGGCCGACGGCGCCATGCCGATGTGGCGGGCGATTTCTGCGTTGCTCGCCCTGCCGTCTTCCCGAAGAATCGTCAGTATTTTGTAATCCGTTACGTCGATCATTCTGCCTGATGCCTCTGTTGGTGATTATGTATCATTATCGGCAAACAAATCAAGCATATTCATCGCCATTTGATAGCATTTACTGACGTTCCAGTATTTATCATCGCCTTACTCTGATGTTTTGTCTGCCATATGCGTGTATTACCGAACTTTATTCGCGCCGCCATGATCAGTTCTGATCTTTATCAATGAACCTATGACGACAGATCGGGAACTCACATCGGCCAACTAAAGACAAGCCCAGCCACGGATGCACGGCAGCAATCAACTAATCCGTTTAGTCCTACCGGCAAAACCTAACCAATCCTAACAAATCCCAGCTATCGAAAGTAAACTGCAACCGAAATGCCTTATGTAGATGCAGAGAACAGGCGGCAACTCAACTCGTGGCTAGCAAGGTTTGCGCCGCTGGTGATGCAACCTGACCCGAACGATGTAATCGACGAGAGCAACATCCAGCGACGGTTGCAGGTTTTGCATTCGCTAAAGCAAGAGTCGCCGGTGCTTCATCAGATCAGTCCTGACTTCGCCAATCCCGATGATCAGGAACTTGTCTCGACATTTCAGAAGGCTGCCAAGCAACTGGAATCGATCGAAGAGGATTTACGAGTTCAACTGGCTCGCTTTAAGCCTGGAGATCCCGAGGGCATTGTCGACCTCGAAATGCTCCAGAACCGGCTGGCTGAGCGAGAAGCGAAGCAAGAGATCGGCGCGCCGACCGAACTAAGCGTTCCCGAAGTTCTTGAGATGCAGACGCAGAGTCCAAACACAACTAAGGCTACCGGACTCGGCTGCATGGCAACAGGCGTCACGGCATTCACCTTGGTCCACGCAACATTCATGATCGGCGGCATGTTCAAGGCTTTCGGTTTCCCTGCATTCGCCCTTGTGTTTTTCTATGCCATCTTCTGGTTCGTTTGCTACAAGATGTTCCAGGCGGCGAAAGTGGCGGCCAGCAACGAAAAGATCGAACTCAACGGCGACCAGCTGACGATCACCCAAACATTCATGGGAAATCCATCCAGGGTTGTGCACCAAATCAATCTAAGCGTGCCGTCTGTAGTCTCTCAAAGCCAAGCGTTCAGCGGAAACCAGCGAGGAGCAGCCCCAATGATGGCCGTTATGTTGACTGATTTAGACGGCAAACCAATTGAGATCGCCCATAACGCGCCAGCGCCTCTTCAACAGCAAATAGTAGAACGCATCAACGCCTACATACGGGTTCAACGCAACCAAGCTTTATAACATTTCGTCTATAGAAATAGGACAATGAAGACCGAAGACACCGACATTACGCGGGTATGGCTTTGCGAAGGCTGCGGAGAGATGTGCACTGGTGATATGTGCCGGATGTGTGGCCGGGACAGATCGCCTTCAACCCCATATGCTCCTGATCCTTCTTCCTATCTCGGCATCATCGGCGCGCCACGAACAATGATGGCGGGCAAAGCTCTTCTCATCATCTTGATCATCATCTATATGGCGACCTTTATCGTGAATCGTGTCGCCTCAGTATCCAACGGTCCCGTCATATCGAGTCCTGAAAAGCCCCTGCCATCGGATCGCTTGCGCTAACAACTTATATTGTTTTGCGTTCCTTTCCTTCTGCCTAATGAATGAAGTTTCAGATCCCGTCTATAGGCCTCCTAAGCTCATATCATAAGTCAGTCGTGGCAAAATAAGCCCATGAGCAAGCGACAATTCGAAACCCTAGCCCTTCATGCCGGCCAATCCGTGGATCCCACGTCGAAATCAAGAGCCGTGCCGATCTATCAAACGACCAGCTATGTCTTCGACGACCCCGGCCATGCCGCCCGTCTATTCGGCCTCGAAGAACTCGGCAACATCTATACGCGCCTGATGAATCCGACTACCGCGGTGTTCGAGCAACGCGTTGCTGAACTGGAGGGCGGAACGGCAGCCGTCGCCACTGCCAGCGGACAAGCGGCGGAAACCCTTGCTCTGACCTCGATCGCCCAAGCAGGCGACCACATCGTTTCGTCCTCGACCCTTTATGGCGGAACCTATACGCTCCTGCGCTACACGCTTGCAAAGTTCGGCATCGAAACGACGTTTGTCGATCCTTCCGATCCTGCGAACTTTGAAAAGGCGATCCAGCCGAACACCAAGGCAATCTATGGCGAGACGGTCGGCAATCCGCGCCTCGACGCCTTCCCCTTCGAAGCCGTTTCTAAGATCGCCAAAGCCCACAACCTGCCGCTGATCATCGACAACACGATGGCCACGCCGTATCTGGTGAAGCCTCTTGAACTCGGTGCGAATATTGTCGTCCACTCCGCCACCAAGTTCATCGGCGGCCACGGCACGTCCATCGGCGGCGTTCTGGTCGACGGCGGCAACTTCGATTGGAGCAGCGGCCGCTTCCCCGCCTTCACGCAGCCCGACCCCAGCTACCACGGCTTGGTGTTCTGGGACGTCTTCAAGGACTTCGCCGGAATGGGCAATGTGACTCTGGCTTTCAAAGCGCGCTTGCAGGGCCTCCGCGACCAAGGAGCAGCGGTCTCACCATTCAACTCGTTCTTGTTCCTTCAAGGCCTCGAGACGCTTCACCTTCGAATGGAACGGCACTCGCAGAACGGCAAAGCCGTAGCTGAGTTCCTGTCGAAGCATCCGAACGCCGAGTGGGTACTCTATCCGGGTCTTGCCAGCCATCCGGCGCACGAATGGGCGAAAGCCAGCCACTACCGCGGGCAATACGGCGCGATGGTCGGATTCGGCGTGAAGGGGGGCTATGATGCAGCGGTCGAGTTCATCAAGCGCTTGAAGCTGTTCTCTCTGCTGGCCAATATCGGCGATGCGAAGTCGCTGGTCATCCACCCGGCGAGCACAACTCACCAGCAGCTGACTGCCGAGGAGCAGCTGGCTGCCGGCGTCACCCCCGACTTCATCCGCCTGTCCATCGGCATCGAGTCGATCGACGATATTCTTGCGGACCTGGACCAGGCATTGCGGGGGTGAGAAAGATTGACAATTGACAATTGACAATTAATGTTGAGAAACCTCGGGATGCGCCATCCCAGGTTTCTCTATTAGTTGGCTCGCGCTTGCGAAGCTCCTATTCGTTCGATAAGTGCTTTTTAGCCTTTCTATACCGAGTAATCGATATACCGATTACTAATAATGATACAACCCCGACCAGAACGCCGTAGAACCTTGACGGGATGAGCCACCACAAGCAAGGAAAAAGACCAACAAGCATCAACGGAAATATCTGATACAACGAAGATGCTCTCGGCGTCTGCGAGGTATAGACATACGCGAACAACATCGCAACAAAAGCTGCAATTGAATATCCTTGCCCAGATATATCCATTGTCGATCTACCTTTTTGACGACTTAGTCCCGTCTTTACCTATCCTCCGGTCTGCGTGATCCCCTTCGGAAATGTGAGAGTCCGCGACTTCTTCACTTTCCCGCTCAGCTTAATATCTTGCGACGATGCGCCGACCAGGATTCCATACTCGCCCTTATCCAGCACCCAAGCCTGTTTGGCCGGATCGAAGCGCCAGAACGCGCTGCATGGCAATGTCACGACAACCTTCTTCGATTCGCCCGGCTTCAGGAACACTTTCGTGAAGCCTTCCAGAGCCTTCGGAGCCTTCTCTACGTGCGGGTTGATCGGCGCGACATAGACCTGTGCGACCTCTGAACCAGCAACCTTGCCCGTGTTCTTCAAGGTGAAATGCACCCGAACCGTCTCCATGGCAGCAGGTTCAACTTTCAGATTTGAATAAGCGAACTGAGTGTAGGAAAGGCCGTGCCCGAACGGAAAAAGCGGCTCAATCTTCTTGGCGTCGATCCAGCGGTAACCGAGGAGCAAGCCTTCAGAATAGATGTTGCCCGGGTAGTTCTTGAAGCATGGATGGTCTTCCCACTTCTTGAAGAACGTCATCGGAAGCTTGCCCGAAGGGTTCACTTTGCCAGCTAAAATGTTGGCGACGGCTCGGCCGCCTTCCTGGCCCGGATACCACGCCTCCACAATTGCCGGTGCGCGATCCCACCAATCGCCGAAGGTTTGCTGAGAGCCGCCGACCAGTACGACGATGGTATTCGGATTGGCCTTCAGAACCTCATCGAGCAATGCCTGCTGAACTCCCGGGAAAACGACTGGATTGCGGTCCCAGCCTTCGCCTTCGTTCTGTTCGCAGTTGCCGACAACCACAATGGCCCGGTCAGCCTTTTTAGCAGCCGCGATCGCCTTGTCGAACATGTCCTTAGGATTCGAAATAAAGAGCTTGGCAACCGCCAGCGACAGGTTGTTGTAATACTCAACCTTGACTTCATACTTCTCGCCTTTGACGAGCGGCATTACAGCGCCAGCCGACTCTACGCCGTGGTCGTGCCACTTGTCAATGATCCGCCTGCCGTTAACATACACGCGAATGCCGTCGTCCGACTCAGCGCGGAAGCTGTACTCCGTCGATTCAGGAGCCACGATCGTCCCGGTCCAGCGAACGCAGAACTTCTGGTTCGGAACGCCAGATGCAGGAGCGTTATTGCCCCAATCGAAGTTAATCTTCGGATCGGTTCGTACGGTCAAAGGCGTTCCTTCGAAGTTGGTGCCGTTAAAGAACTCGGCTTTCCACCCATCTGCCGGCTGCAACGAGTCTTCCATCGAACCGCTCGCTACACCATTGCGATCCAGCGCTGAAACCGTCTCCAGCTTGCCCTTAAAACCAGCTTCGATGAGCCCTTGCTTCACGGTCGTCGAATACGGCGGATCAACCTTAGAGCTTCCTCCGCCTCCTGAAATACTGGCGTCTGCAAATGCGCCGATCAATGCAATCGACTTCGCCTTATCTATGGGCAACAGGCCGCCCTTGTTCTTCAGCAGCACGATTCCTGCCTCAGCCGCCTTGAGAGCTTGTTGCGGATGGTATTTGAACGCAGGCAGAGGCTTCTTGTCGAATGCGCCGGTCTTGAAAAGGATATACAGGATTCGGCGGACCTTGTCGTCCAGCACGGCTTGCTTAATCTTGCCATCTTTGACAGCTTTGGCCAGCTTGCCGTTGCCCCAAAACCAGCCCGGACCCGGCATTTCTACATCGCATCCGTTGTTGAACGATTCGACGAGGCTATGAACTGCGCCCCAATCCGAAACGACTGCGCCTTTGAAACCCCATTCCTTTTTCAGCACCTGGTTCTGCAGGTAGTCGTTCTCAGAGCAGTGTGCTCCGTTGACCTTGTTATAGGCGGCCATGACCGACAGCGTTCCGCCGCGCCGAACGGCCATCTCAAAGACACGCAGGTCGAGTTCGCGCATCGTTCGTTCATCAGCCTTTATGTCGATGCTTCCTCGCTCGTATTCCTGGTTGTTCAAGGCGTAATGCTTAAGGCAGGTTGCCGCGCCTTGAGACTGGGCTGCCAGAATATATTCAGCCGCCATCGTTCCATTGAGGAATGGGTCCTCGCCATACGATTCCATGTTACGCCCGCCGCCTGGAACGCGAACCAAGCCGACGCACGGACCAAGCATCAAGTACCTTCCCCTTCCCAAGAACTCGTCGGCCATGGCTTTGGCGCACTGGCGAACCAACTCGGGATCCCAAGTGCTTCCCATCAGGATGTTTGCCGGATACGCTGTCGATGTCCCATGCCTTAAGCCCAATGGACCGTCAGCCATCGTCAGAGACGGTATACCGAGCCGTGGAATCGCAGGCAACGCCATCGAGTCTTGACCGGAACACAAAGACGCTTTCTCATCAAGCGTCATCCTCGACACGAGATCATCGATTCTCTTGTCAATATCTGCCTTGGGGTCCTTATAAATGGGGTTTTGAACGGCAAACAGCAACGACGCAATGGCAACCGCGATCATATCGTCAGTCTACTCCACTCCTTAATGTCCTGTGGCTTGACCCTCTGTATGCCAACCATACATATTGAGTATCGAAAAAGCTGAGCAAGCAGATATACTGGGATCAGCTATCAGGTAGCCTCAAGGACGAACATGGGAAGGCTCTTCGAAACGGTCGAAAAGTTCTTTATCGAGGATGAGTGGAACTACATTCAAGTAGGTGACAGCCCCATCCTTAAGCTGGAGTTTGCCGGCGACAACGGCGAATGGCAATGCTATGCCCAGGTGAACGAAGAACTCTTTCAGTTCGTGTTCTACTCCGTTTGTTCCATTCGCATTCCGATTTCCAAGCGGCCGACTCTCATGGAGTTCCTTCATCGGGTCAACTTCGGACTGATTATAGGCAACTTCGAGATTGACTCTGAAGATGGCGAGATCCGGTACAAGACCAGTATCGATGTTGAAGAAGATCGCCTAAGCTATGCCCTAATCAAGCGCCTCATCTACCCCAACGTGTTGATGATGGATAAGTACTATCCGGGCATCATGGCAATTCTCTACGCTGGCATCTCGGCCAAAGAGGCTGTTGAGCTCGTCGAGCTTAGCGACTGAAATCTCTTATCAGGCTAGTCTAATCTACCAATACGAACTTCCGCGTCACCGTCCGCTTCTTCCCATCTTTCTCCGCTTCAAAGGTCGTAACCGGTCGCAAAACGAAGAAGTAAGCAGCAAAGCACCCGTCCTTGTCGGCTTGAGCAACCTGCTCTCCATCGATTCGAATGATTGCCCCTGGTTCAGCAAGGCCGCGCACGTTTATCAGTCGAAGGCCATAGGGCAACGATGTTCCTTCCATCGGCTCTGTCTGAACATAGAAGAATCCCGGTATCGAGGCGGCTTCGATCTCTTCAGCAATAGACCGACGAGCATCAAGCAAGACCTGGCCACTCCTCGTGAAATCGTAGAACGACCATGCGACTCGCCGACAGATTTCTAAGGGACGCTGCCGAGGATCCAGCCACTCCGCTTTTACGCCCAACTTCTTCTTAATCGAAGAAAGCCGCACCTCAAGAAGCCGCAAATACTCAAGATCTTGCAGCCCGTCTCGCATCGCCGACCATCGAATGCAACCAAGAGGGCCGTCTTTGCCTGGATACAAAATTGCCCGGTCGCCGAGAGTAAGTCCCTCAGAAACGCCTTCTTCCGAGGTTGGATCGTAACCAGGCGCATACCAATTCGCACCCCAATGGAGGTAGCCGTCAAGGCCGTAGAGGTAGGAAATCCAATGCAGCAGCCGCGTCTCTACCAGCGGCTGGTCGATGAACCGGTTCGGATACCGCCCAAGAGGATGGCAGCAGGTGTAGAACCACACTTCCTTGCCCTCTTTCTTTGCTTGCTGGAAGTACGACCACCAGAGGTTCATGTGATTCAGCTTAGGCACCAGCACATCGAGCGCGCTTCCAAAGCCTGTCGTTTCAATCGCTTCGATCAGCTTGAGCGACGGCGCTTCTTTCCTGGCGATGTTCGCGACATACTTGTAGCTTGGCAGCAGATGAATGAACGGCTCGTCATTAACATGCATCATCGCCCGTTTCTGCCAGCCTTTTTCTTTAAGGTGCTTTTCTAAGGCCCGCAGGACTCCGCGCAACTTTTGCTCTGCAGTCAACTTGATCGTCTTATCCTTTACTTCAACAGCAAGATCTGCCGGCTGGATCGTCGCTTTTCGGTCCAACACCTCTGTGGTTACAGCGCCAACCTGGAACAACTCAATCCGGTCCATTCCAGCGTCGAAGAAAGTCTTCACCCATCGGTCGAAGTTGTCGAAATTGCAGACATATCCGCGCCTCTTGTCGTAAGTGGTCCGAATCAGTGACAAATACGTTCGGAAGCAGGTCTGCCGGTACTCAACCATAATCTTGGCGAACTTAGCGAGTAGCTCCCAGTACCCCGGGCTGAACTCCGCCACCTTGAACGCGCTGCTCGGAAAATCGAACCAGTTCGTTACCTGCTGGTGTCTCTCGGCAGGCATCTCGAATTCCCATACTCTTAGGCGAAGAGGAACCGACACATTACCGGCAGCCCATTTAAAAACGAGCGTTGCTTCATAGGATCCTGCTGGCGTATTGCGCGGAACGGCAGCGTCGATCCAGACTGTTTGAGTTTTGTCTTTCTCAATATCGATGGTCGGGTGCTCCCAGAAAGGATCCGGCAGCTCCACGGGTGCTTTGGCGATAAGTTCATCTTGCGGAACGCCGAATGAGTTCCTTTTGAATGGCAGATAACGAACCCATTGAAGCCGTATCTTTTTGAGAGGACTACCTTCAATACAGTCGACGCGGCAATGCACGCCTGTAAGGTCAGCATCAGATCGAATCGCCGCCTGCCCGCTAACGACTTCTCCCTTCGCCCCTTCCATCAATACTGCGCCAACGGCTGAAGGAGGCAATGCATCGCGCAATACCTTCGTCGCCGGATCAACACCCCACGCTTTCACGTTGTTCTCCTGGGCTTTGGGCCAAGCAGAAACTGATGCGGCCAGAACGAAGATGGACGCACTAACGACCCAGCCAATGTTTTTCATCGCTATCTCCAATGACCGCATTATTGCCTATATATTGCCCTATGATCAGATTGGTTTATCATCCTGTCATCGAAAAGCTCCCTTGCTTGATTCCTGTCGAGCCTGTAGGGAGACAACAAGGGAGCGAGCAACTAACAGGTTACTTGTGCCCGAGCCAGGCACGCGGGTTGTCCGTGATCTGCTTAACCAACTCCACTCTGCGCCAAATCTCACGAATAGCGTTCAGATCGGTTAAGGCGATGCCAGCTTCGGCACCGTAGCAAGCAGCTTTCAGACAGTAATTCACCTCCGCGCCGAACGGTCCGAACAATGCTTCCATTAGGTCGCCATCAAACTTCACTTTCTCCATGGCCTCATTGGCGTCTCGTTTGAGTGTCAACTGGGCTTCGGCGATCAGCCTGATCATTAGTCGATGGCTGGCCACAGAAACATGTGCCCATTCCCTTAGCTGAGCGATAGTCGGGTCGCAGTGGTTCTCATAAAGGTCGCGAAGCTTCCTGGCAGTCTCTTTAAAGCTGAGACCCATTGCTTTTTGAAGCTTCTCAAAGCCAGCGCCTTTCATCGTGTCGGTCAGCTTGGCCAACGTGAACTTGCCCATGCCCGTTACAGCCTGATCGTTCGGCAAAACCTTGACGTAGCTCTCCACAGAATTAGAGATCATCTTCATGCCTTCAAGTGTCTTCGAGCCCTCAAGGTATTTGCTGGCCTTCGCTTTCGCCCAAGGTTTTGCGTAGTTCTTTAGCGCAAGATCGATCGACGCGTCCTCTATCTTCTGAAACCAATAGGACAAGATGATATAGGTGTAAACCATGGCCATCTTCTTGGTGTCCTCATAGAGATGAACTGCCGCATTCGGGTCGACGTCGATCTTGGGAGGAGCTACCGGATCGGATAGTTCGCCCAAGCCGGAGCCGAATTTCCACTTGTCTGGGTCGCCTTCTGGCCAGCCGTCAAAGACTCCTGCATCCTTGCTCAGATCTTTGAAGACTGCAGGAACCTTAATCTCCACTGGCTCAGATCGAACTCCGCCGACTTCGGCAATGGCCGTAATCTTGTGGTCGCGCTGCAATGCCGGATGGTTCTTCTCCGATATCTTGATGAGCTTCAGGGCGTAGCTGATCGGATCTACGGCGGCGACCGGCGGCATGATGACGTCGTATCGGGCCATCGCTTCGCCAGCAACTTGACCTACCTGCGTGAAGAGAACATAGCCGTTGAACTCTCCTCCCGCGCTCTCAAGCATCGCTCTCGGGCTTCGAGAGGCATTCTTGAAGTTGTCGGCGGCTTCATCTCCGAAGACCATCTCTATGCCTTCAAGCCACTTGTTGAGGGGGTTTTGCTTTGATGAGAACGAGACCCCGCCAACGCCTTCCAGGTCCGACATGATGCCATAGGGGCTATTAGAGCCTGGGAACGGACGCCTGACCGGATCAAGCGGGCTCGAAAACAGAAACTCGCCGTTAATGTAGAAATCGACCTTGCCGCCTTTCTTCATTTGGTCGGGATCGCCTACTTCGACAGCAAGCGAAACAAGCCCATATAGCGACATCGGATGGCTTAAGTAGAGCTTTTCGTTCTCTTTTGATTTCTCGATATTGAGGCAATGGACATCTTCAGGCTTGGTGCTCTTGGCCGTTTCATAGATGCCGAACGCTTTGCACGAGAAATGCTTTCCCTCGTCGTCAACGTACTTGCATCCTTTAGGACATCCGGCGTTCCAAGCTTTGAGGACCGCCCAAGTCATTGGCAAAACGCCTTCCCAATACTCCTTTGTCGGGGTCCAGAAACGGGTAACGGTCAGGTTGGTTGACGGCTCAAAAGGCGGCTCTTCGGTCTGGTTGATCAACTCGATGGTCAACGGATTGTCGGTCACAGCAACCGCGCTTGGATCCTTCTTGGCAATGTTTACGATCTCCTTGACCTGCTTGTTGGCGGCAAGCAGCTTCTTAAGCTCCTCATCTTTGATCTTCTTGAGGCGAGGCAAGGCAAGCTTCCTAAGCTTAGGAAGGTCAACTTTCTTCATCTTCTCAAGGCAAAGAACAATCGATCCCAACTGCGGGTCGAGTTGGGCGAGATCGGCCAGGATGCGTCCTGAGCCAGAGCTTGGTCCGAGCTTGTCGACCCAGACAGATGCCTGGTCTTGAAGGCTTTTGCTTGCTTTGACATAACGCGCGGCGGCGGCAATGGCCTTAACCCTCAGGCTCTCTGTGGGCGAGGTGCACCAGGCCAGGAGAGCATCAACGAGTTGCGAAGCGGGTTTCTCATAGCCAGCAATGGACTGTTGAAACTCATTCGGCGGCCCTGCTGTAAGAGGATCGACCTTCACTGGCGGCTTCAATCCAGGCTGAAGAACGCCAGGAGGGATCGTCGTATCAGGTTTCGTTGCCGCAACCTCTTCAACCGGCAAGTTGTCGTATAACGTGCCTTTAACTCCTGGTCCCGAAAGGGTCAAGTTAATCAACGTGCCCGGCGTCTTGCCTCTGTCCCTTCCTTGGATCATGGCCATGACTTGCCCATCGTCTTCGTCTTTGTTGGCCATTAACATCCAGACGCCGTTATCATAGTGGCGCGAAGTAACAACCTTCCAGTCGCCATCTTTCAACGCTTTCTCAATAAACGAATAGACTGCTGCAGGCGATTGAGAACTGACAAACGTGAAGAAGCAGGAGTTCTCACCCATTTCAACGGGTTTGACGGCTGTTCTCTTCGTCCCGGACGGAAGCGGCGGGCCTGGCTTATCGGCTCGCCCCGCAACCAGCAGAAAACCGGCTGCGGAGACGACGGCCAAGCAAACGGCGAGAAATGCGATCGCCTTAGCGACTTTAGCATGTCCCATATATCCCCCCTTTGACTTCTAAAAGCAACTACTTGCTCTTCGTGGCTCCGACCTTAGTTAACTTAATCCAGTCCAGACAGGCCCCATAGTTGGCCATGATCGTGTCCGGATTCGTCCCAACAACCTTTAGCCCAAGCCGGTTCGTGCCAGCCTTTAGTACAAAGGAGCCAAGCGTCACGTTAAATGGAAGGATGATATCCTGTCCAGGGCTGCCGAAAAGGTCAACCTTCTTACCGGCGGCTTTGCCGTTGATCTGGAACTGGTGGATTCCGAAAGTTCGGTACTTGCCCAGATGAAGCGTTATTTTGTAAAGGCCCGCGGCTTTGACGGGCAATGCTAGCTCAAGCACAGCTCCCGGTCCGTTGGCGTCGTTCCAAAGCAAGGTCTTGTTCTTAGAAAAAGAGCCTTCGTCGGCATACCCGTCTTCCGCGTGGTTCGCTTTAACCGTATCGCCGGAGGTCTTCTTAAGAACCTTAAGCGTGTCGGCTTCAATCACACCCGCCGGTGTCGGGGGGTTGATCGTTGTCGGCGGAGTCACAGTGCCTGGATCTTCAACTTCGCCGTCTCCGCCCGATGTGCCTTTGTAGGTAAGTTCGACCCAGTCGATCGCAAGGCCGTTATTGGCCATGATCGTCTCAGGATTCGAGCCGGTCAGCTTAAAAGCAAGCGTGTTGTCGCCGTCGTTCAGGTTGACTCCCGAAAGCGTAACGTTGAACGGCAGCACGATGTCTTGGCCTGGGCTGCCATAAAAGTCGATCGTCTTTCCGGCCGCCTTGCCGTTCATGAGCACTTGGAATATCCCGTAGCAACGATACTTTCCCAGATGCATCTTGATGTCGTACTTGCCTTTCTTTTCGGCAGGCAGAGAGAGTTCGAGAACGGCGCCTTTGTCCTCGGCGTTAATCCAGCTTAGGACCGTTCCGTCTGTGAAGTCGCCTTCGTTGGCATAGCCATCCTCAGCGAGTTTTTGGTGGATCGTTTCACCCGATGAGCACCGGATGATATTCATGGTATCGGCCTCGATCTTATCAGATGGCCTGACAGGCGAATTGGCAACAGCCAACAAAGTACAAGCAAACAATAAGTGGCAAGCGTTCATACCCGCTACTCCTATTCAATTGGTTTAGAAATGGGAGAGGAGAGTCTCCATCAACGCCTCATAGCATACACCTGCTTCACTGTATTTTTCATGTTTCTGGCTTTTTTTTACCCTTTTCTCAAAGGGGATAACCTTTGTTGCCTGTCTGACGCCTGATCTGTTAATGCCTCATCGGCATCTCTTGATTTCAAAAACAAGCAGCGTTAACTCGTCGAGTCTGATGGAACAAAAAGACCCGCACAAATCGTCCAACAATACAGATATGAAACACTTGGCTTGTATTGCCGTTCTGGGTTGCACCGTTGCCTTGTCCAACGCAGATGATTCTGCTGTGGCCAAGGAATGGGTCATCGCCGGTCTGAACGACTTGCGCGAGCAGGACTCTATTTATATCAACCTGACGGGAACGCAAACTACCAACGGGAAATCGGCGGACATCAGAACTACCTTCCTGTACAAGAAGGAGGTCGATCCGAACGGCAGAATCCTTGAGAAGTTGGAATGCGTGGATTATACAGGCAATACAGTCACCCAAAAAATCGTCGCCGACGGCATCAATTTGTGGTGTTACGATCCGGCCAACAACAGCTACACCACGGTTCGGTACGGTTCCTATTCGGCGGTTTCAGCACCGGCGAACTACACGCGGAACCTGCTTCAAGGGTTCATGTCGGCTGTCAAAGGCCGGTCCACCAATATTGCACGTCTCATGCTTGATGCCAAAGCAGGAGCAACCGTTAACTATACTCCGTGGATACCTACGGCCTATGCGGTGGTTGAAAATACCATTCCCACAAGCGTTCAGTACTTCGACGGCGTCCCTTCTAAGAAAACGATCACCTATTTGGTTACACCCGACGGTGCTGGCGGCGGCAAGTTCGCTCTACTCGGCTATTGGGACAACGTCGTATCGGGCAACAGGCAAAAGTCAACTAAATGGGAGGCTGGCTTCTCGATGGGTATGACAATCGACTCAAGCCATTTCTCGTTCGTTCCGCCTGCCGGCGCGCGAGGCTCGTCCAACTCGAAGTAGCTACTTCAGAGCGTTCTCAAGCTTTTCAACGAAGTCTGCGGGGATGGGATAGCCATCGCACCTCGCAATAAGGTCGCCGTTCTTGCCGATCAAGATTAGCGTCGGCACTCCCGTCACATCAAAAGCTCGAAACGCGTTTTGCTCTTCGTCCGTGTAATACGGAATGTTGTGCGGAAACGTAGTTTTATAACCCTCGACCAGATAAGGAGCTTCGTCGGTTATGGCGAGAACCACCAGGCCATCTTTCGCATACGTCTCGTTCAGCTTCTCGACATCTGGCGCTAGCCGCCTGCATGGCCCGCACCAAGTAGCCCAGAAGTCGAGTAACAAGACCTTTCCGCGCAGGTCCTTAAGGACAACTTCTTTCTTTCCCGCTTCAACAGGTTTGACGCTGAGGTTGTCCCATCTGTGGCTGCAGCCTAGAGTCGAAACAGCGATCAGCAGATAAATGAAGAAGCGCAATCGTGGCATTACAACTAATTTACCTTTTGAAGAAGCAGCAGGCTCTGCGAATCCGTCATCCTATTGGTATGATCGCCGCGTTGGTCGCCCCATTGGTGTTGTCGTCGTCAGTTGCCGATCTCAAGCCCGTTTGGCAAATCGGCAAACCGGATAGCAGCCCGCTAGACCTTGCCTTCGCACCTGGCGGATACGCCAAAGTCACCGGCGATGCGTTCTACATCGTCGGGCGGAGCGACGCTCGAACGAAGTGGCCGTATGTTCAGCCCGGCCCAAGCGATCCTTGGGGGGAATCCAGAAAGCATCGTTTTGAGATAGTCTATGCGCTAGCTGGTGCCAAGCCTCCGTCTGATTTTCAACTCAAAATAGCCTTTTTCGATACCCATGCCAGCCTTGCGCCGAAGCTGTCAATCTGGTCGAACGGAACTCTCGTAGGTTCAAAGCAGCTTCCTAACGGACTTGGCGATGACTCGGTATTTGGACGGTCCAAGACGGGCAAACCGTTCACGTGCTTATTCATGCTACCTGCCAAGAGCCTTAAGAACGGGCTCAACAGCATTGCCATCGTCACAGAGAAAGGAAGCTGGGCTATCTATGATTCGATCCAACTCTTCGGTCCTAAGACTAGCAAGCCCGGACCGCTGCCTGCAACTGTGGCAACATTCCAATCAGCTCCTTCGGACACTTTGGCCTATAACGACGGCAAACCATCTCAATTCGTCAAGTTGCGCATCTCTCATTCTGGCCAGCCGACGAGAGCTCTTGTACAAGCCGATACCACCTTGGCCAAGAAGCTAACGATCGAACCGGGCGAGTCAACTGTCGAGATACCGATTCAAAAAGTGCAAAAGCCGACGGCGCGCCAGTTTCGCCTGCTTGCAGAATCCGTTTCGTCGGAGCCGATAGACGGCTTCTCTTTGTCCAAGTCGAAATACAAAACCGTTGCGGCTCAGACGCTCGATATTCTTCCAGTGCGGCAATGGACTGTGTTCCTTGTTCCCCACTCGCACGTTGATATTGGATATACCGACTATCAGGACAACGTCAAGCGAAGGCAATGGCAGTACCTAGAGTACGCCATTCGCTATGCCGCTGAAACCAAGGATTATCCTGCTGGTTCTCGTTTCGTCTGGAACGCCGAAGTCATGTGGCCGATTGAAAGCTACCTGCGCGAACAGCCGAAAGAGAAAAGAACGGCGTTGCTAAATGCCATAAAGGAAGGGTCGATAGCCCTTGATGCCCTATATGGCAACGAACTCACAGGTCTTTGCCAGGCGGATGAGCTATTCGAGCTCATACACGATTCTTTGAAGATAGCCGACTGGGCTGATTCGTCGGTCAAAGCGGCGATGATCAGCGATGTCCCCGGGTATAGCTGGGGAATCGTGCCGGCACTAGCCAAGAACGGTATCCGATTCTTCTCGTGCGGCCCAAACACTTCTGACCGCATCGGTTATACGCTGGCTCAATGGGCCGATAAGCCTTTCTGGTGGCAAGGGCCGAATCCGAAAGACAAGGTGCTGACGTGGGTTCTGGGAACTGGATACAGCACATTCATGAACCTAGCAGACCCAGCGGGCACGGCTGTCTTTCTTCGAAACTACCTTCGCCAGCTTGAAGTCAAGCAGTACCCCTATGACATCGCCCAAGTTCGGTTTACAACCGGCGGCGATAACGGTCCGCCCGACCGCAGACTAAGCGATTTCGTTCGCGACTGGAACAAAAAGTACGCCTATCCGCGTCTGGTTATCTCAACTGCCGATGCAGCGTTTGCGGAGCTGGAAAAACGATACGCAAAATCGTTGCCAACCTATCGAGGCGATTTCACGCCCTATTGGGAGGACGGTGCGCCTTCTACTGCCCAGGAAACGGCCATGGTGCGGCAAGCGGCCAGTCGTATGACGCTGGCAGAGGCTGTCGCCGTCCTAAGATCGATCACATTGCCGCAGAACCAGATCGCTGACGTTTGGCGATATATCCTCCTCTTTAACGAACACACATGGGGAGCCTATTGCAGCGTGAGTGATCCCGACAACGAGTTCACTAAGAAGCAATGGGAAGTCAAAAAGTCGTTCGCCGACCTGGCAGATGTCCTATCGAAGAAGGCGTTGGATAACCCGCTACCAAGGTTAGAAGGTCAGATCGAAGTTTACAATGCTCTGTCCTGGCCGCGCTCAGGGATTATAGAACTGCCAGATGAATTGGATATCCAGGAAACTACGGCACTGGAGCAAAAGTTGAGCGATGGCCGTAGGCTTGCCTACGTTCAAAACGTTCCTGGGCTTGGGTCTAGCCGATTTCCAACAGGGCACAGTATTGATCGAAGCTCTAAGTTCGCGAAAGTCGAAGACAACACGCTCGAAAACATCGAGCTCAAGGTTGTATTCGATATGGGGTCTGGCAGCATCACTAGTGCAATCGACAAGAAGACCGGCCGCGAACTGGTTGATTCGAAACAGCCATGGGGCAACTTCCTATATCTGTTAGGCTCGGATGTCTCGAAAGTCCAAGCCAATGGGAAGATGAAACTCGTCAGACGTGAGAACGGTCCGATCATGCAATCGATGGTTTTCGAAGGCGAATCCCCTGGATGCAAGAAGCTGACGAGAGAGTTCCGCCTCATCGAAGGCACCGGAGCTATCGAAGTCATCGTCACGGTCGATAAGAAAGCCGTTCGCGAAAAAGAAGGCGTCCATCTGGGATTCGGGTTCAACGTTCCTGGCGGCCAAATGCGGTACGGCACCGGATATGGAATGGCAAGGCCTGAAATCGACCAGCTCAAAGGCGCTTGCAAGAACTGGTTCTCGGTTGAGCGCTGGGTTGATTGTTCCAACAAAGACTTTGGGGTCACCTGGGTAACACTTGATGCGCCATTAGTCGAGTTTGGCAAAATAACGGCAACCCTCCCTGCTTCCCAGCCCGATCCGAATGCCTATCGCAAGAATATCGAGCCGAATCAAACTCTCTTCTCTTGGGCGATAAACAACCACTGGCATACGAACTACAAGGCTGACCAGGAAGGGCTAGTTACCTTTCGATATGCGATCAGACCTCATGGTCCGTTTAAGCCTGAAGATGCGCAGCGCTTCGCCTTGGAGCAGTCGATTCCTCTTCATTTCGGCTATGCCGATGCCGGCCAAGATGCGCTTCAGCCACTTTTGGCAGTGTCGCCAAGTTCAGTCTTGGTCACCCGGCTAAGAAATGCTCCGACAAAGGGAGAGTTTTTGGTCAGACTTTACAACTGCAGCGACAAACCGGTCGATTGCAGCCTAACAAAGCTTCCTCTCGGATTGAGCGCATACGCAAGCGATGCTATCGGCAACAAGAAGAAACCAATCGAAGGTCCAATCGCGATGGCGCCGTGGGACGTCGTCACAGTTGTTCTAAAGATTGGAAGGTAGACGGCGCTTCACTTACCATCTCACATGTCGAAACGTTTTTCTGCCAAACTAAGAGCATGGGAAAGACGTTTAAAGATGGCTTCGTTTGGGGCGTTGCCACTGCTTCATACCAGATAGAAGGCGCTACCAAGGTTGACGGAAGGGGCGATTCGGTCTGGGATTTGTTCTGCCGCTTTGATGGAAAAGTCTTCGAGGGCCAGTCGGGCGATAAAGCCTGCGACCACTATCGCCGCTACAAAGATGACATCGCGTTGATGAAAGCCCTCGGCGTTAACGGCTACCGGTTCTCGCTCTCTTGGTCGCGCATCTTGCCAGAGGGCACCGGAAGGATCAATGAGAAAGGTCTTGAGTTCTACGATAAGCTCGTTGACGAGCTTCTTGCCAAAGGCATTGAACCCTTCGCAACGCTTTTCCACTGGGATTACCCAACCGAGCTTTACTACAAAGGCGGCTGGCTCAACCGAGACTCGGTGCAATGGTTTGCCGATTACACAGCCGTTGTCATGGACAGGCTGTCCGACCGCGTAACGAACTGGATGACCTTGAATGAGCCGCAATGTTTTATTGCTCTCGGCCATCAGACCGGAGTCCACGCACCTGGAGTCGTATTGAGTCTGGAACAGTGCCTTCGCGCCGCCCACCATGCACTTCTTGCCCACGGCGTCGCGGTTCAAACGATCCGCGCCCAATCAAAGAAACCTTGCCGAGTCGGCTTTGCTCCGGTCGGCAGCGTCACCATGCCGATCGACGACGACCCCAAGAACGTCGAAGCCGCGCGACGCGCGATGTTCGAACTCACCGGTCCCGACCTTTGGAAGAACTCATGGTGGATGGATCCGGTTTTCCTCGGCCAATATCCCGAATCCGGACTCAAGCACCACGAGCCATACATGCCAGAGATCGGTGCGGATGACATGAAAACGATTTGCCAGCCGCTCGATTTCTTCGGCGTCAACACCTACCAAGGCGTTTATGTGAAGGCCAATGCCGAAGGAAATCCAGAGGTTGTCAACCATCCGATCGGCCACGACCACACGGCCTATAACTGGCCCGTCACGCCGGACTGCCTTTACTGGGGTCCGAAGTATTTCTATGAGAGATACAAAAAGCCAATTCTTGTCACCGAGAACGGTATGGCCTGCGTCGACTGGGTTGCCCTCGACGGCAAGGTCCACGATCCTCAGCGAATCGACTACCTAAACCGCCACTTGCTTGAACTCCGCAAGGCGCATGAAGAAGGTGTTGACGTAATGGGCTACCTGCAATGGTGCTTCACCGATAACTTCGAGTGGGCAGAAGGCTATCGCCAGCGGTTTGGTATCGTCTATCACGACAACGACACCCACGAGCGCATTCCGAAAGACTCCTACCACTGGTACAAAGGCATCATCGCTTCGAACGGAGGCAGCCTCTAGTGAAGTATCGACCGTTTGGACATAAATCAGGCGTCGATGTATCGCGGCTTGGTTTCGGTGCGATGCGGCTGCCGATGCGCGAGGTCGACGGCAAACGCGAAGTCGACGACGAGCTTGCGATTCCCCTGCTCCGGAAGGCATACGAGCTTGGCGTGAACTACTTCGACACGGCTTGGATGTATTGCGACGAACTCAGCGAGCCGGCTGTCGGTCGCGCTCTTAAGCCTTTCCGAGACAAAGTCCTCGTCTCATCGAAGTATCCCGTCGGCCACGAAAAGGGCTTTCTCGAGCTGCTTGAGATCCAGTTGAAGAAGCTCGACATGGACTACGTGGACTTCTATCACATGCACGGCATCGGCGAGTGGTTCTTGACCCATGACCGTCGCGACGAGTTCGTCCGCGAGGCCGTGGCAGCCAAAGAAGAAGGCTTGATCAAGAACATCTCGTTCAGCTTCCACGATAAGCCCGAAGCGATGGCCAAAATCATCGACATGGGCCTGTTCTCCTCGGTCCTGGCGCAATACAACTTCCTTGATCGGTCGAACGAAGAAGCGCTTGCCAACGCCAAAGCCAAAGGACTCGGAACGATCGTGATGGGTCCGGTCGGCGGCGGCCGAATCGCCGGACTTCCGCCGGAGCTCGCCGAACAGCTCGGTCTAAAGGTTCACTCCAACGCTGAACTCGCTTTTCGGTTTGTATTCGCCAATCCGAACATCGATTGCGCGCTCTCAGGGATGAGCACCATCCAAATGCTTGAAGAGAACGTGGCGGTTGCCTCAAACGAAGCCCCGCTCAGCGATGAAGAAGTCACCAAGATCAATGCGGCGATGGAGGAGAACAAACGTCTCTCCGACCTCTATTGCACCGGTTGCGACTATTGTAAGCCGTATTGCGCTCAGGAGATCAACATTGCCCAGATCTTCCGGGCGATGAATTACCATCGCATCTACGGCCTCAAGGAACACGCTCAAGGCATGTATAACGCGATTGGCGGCCAATGGGTCAAAGGCGCTAAGGCCGATGCCTGCATCGATTGCGGCGAGTGCGAGGCGCACTGCCCTCAGCATATTGAGATTCGAAAGCAGCTTAAGGATTGCTTGACCGTTTTCGGTTCTTAGGAGACGTCGGTTGAACAAGCGCCCCGTCAGAGTTCTTTTGATCTTTGCCGGGGCGTTCCCGTTAATAGGGCTCTTTCAGCAGCCGCCGCAGTTCATGCTGCTGATCGTAACCGTGTTCGTGGCGGCCTTGTTTTGCCGGCAGGCCATTCGGGCAAGGTTTTCACAATCTCGTCCGATGCTTACCTTCTGGATGTGCACTTTGGCCGCAGGCTATCTGGCCGAAATCCTGGCATGGAGCGGACATTTCGCAGCTGGCAGTAAGGAACCTGCTCTACTTCATCCGCAGCTGATTCCCGACCTGGTTCTGGCAACTGGTTTCTATTCTGGCTGGGCCGCCGCATGGCTTATCGTTTCGCGGTTTTCGGTGTTCTCATTGAAAGGCGTGTTCTGGACGACGGGAATTCTAGGCGTATTCTTTGAGCAGATGGGGGCCGTTTTTATGTCCATGGTGTCCAACTTCCTCATCAATCCAGTGTTTGCCATCGGGATGGCCGCCTATATTTGGGCTGTATACGGATCGATTATGGGGATTGGCTATCTTTCATGCTCAAGTCGAATCGGCAGCACGAAGCAGCACAAGTGGTACGTCTATCCTTCGGCGTGTGTATTGATGTATCTGTTGGCATCGCTTTTGACGCTTCTTATGGCGTCCGCATTCGGCGCAATTGGATTGATGCCGGATAAAAAGCCGATCGGCCAGTTCGCTTTCTGGTAAGCCTGCCTTTCTGCCGCGCCCCTTTGACTTTCAGTAAACTAGATACATGGCGTGTCAGATTTCGCTGCTCTTTGATGTTGAGGATCCTTTTAATCTCGATTCCGACGATGCGACACTTGAGATCGCCGAGTTGGTCCACTCATGCGGGGTGAGGGCAACCTTCTGCGTCAGCGGACTCAAATGCCGGGTTCTTGAAGAGCGAGGACGAAAAGACGTCATCGAAGCGTTGAAGCCTCACGCACTCGGACTTCACACCGACACCCATTCCCTTCACCCGACGACCATGGAAATGTTGGAGAACAAGGGTTGGGCCGATGGAGTCGAAGCAGCGCTCGAAAGCGAAGGCCGCGGAATGCGTTCGTTTGAGCTTGTTTTCGAACGGAAGCCTTGCTGCTGGGGCGGAGCAGGAAACACGTGGGGACCTCAGATCACCGAAGCCTGCCGCATCCTTGGCATTCCCGCAGTTCTCTATTCGCAGTTCGCCGTTCCGAACCTTGCCACCCACCATTTCCTCGGTGTAATTTCTCTTCCTACGACAGCCTATTTAGGCGGCGAAGATGCGATGGAGACGCTTGAGACCGCTCAAGCAGGAGTCGATCAAGCGATTGCCAGAGTGAAGGCCAGTCCCGCGCCTTGGGCCGAGGTTTTCGGCGGCCATCCAAGCCGATACCGCTACCTTGAGTTCTGGGATGCGCCGTTCTTTGCCGGCCAGACTCCGATCCCTTACACTCCGGGAGCGAGACGGAGTGATGAGAACTTCAAAGCCTGCATGGCGAACCTGCGCTCGTCTATCTTAAGGTTAAAGGACGAGTTGGAGATCGTCGGCGTTGATCAAATCGTCGATTACAACTGGCAGTGGCGGCAACTGACGGAATATGAAAAGCTGAAAGCCATCGAAGGCACTACCGAGCATCTGAAAGGTGCAGCCGGCTGGCCGCCTAACCACCCTAATCTCGATACAAGTCGAATCATCGCCGAGACGATGGCCCGAATTGACACGCTCAAAATCGCGGAGTCCTACGCGTGAAGGCAGTCCAGTTCGGAGCTGGCAACATTGGGCGCGGATTCCTCGGACAACTCTATTTCGAATCAGGCTATGAGACGGTCTTCATCGACGTCGTCGAGCCGGTAGTCCGCGCACTGAACGAGAAAGGCGAATATACCGTTCGCATCGTCGGCGAAATGAACCGAGATATATGCGTAAGAAACGTCTCTGCCATTCTCAGCTCAAACGCCCATGAAGTTCGTGATGCCATCATCCAAGCCGACGTCATGGCCACGTCGGTCGGCGTCGCCTATCTGGCTGATGTCGCCTGCGCGATGGCACCCGGCATCGAGGAAAGACTGTCGCAGAACAAGCCGCCGCTCGACATCCTGCTGTGCGAAAACAAACTCAACGCATCTGAGTTCATGAGGTTCGAGATCGCAAAGCATCTTCCAACCGATTTGCTAACTCTCTTTTCGGTAAGAATCGGCTTTGTCGAAGCCAGCATCGGCCGAATGGTGCCGATAATGGCTGCCGAGTTGCGCGCGGAAGACCCCTTGCTGGTTTGCGTCGAGGGGTTTTGCGATCTGCCGGTCGACTCCGAAGGATTCCTCGGGTCGATTCCGCCAATCAAGCACCTGCAGCCAAAGAAGCCGTTTGCCGCTTATATCGAGCGCAAGCTCTTCGTTCATAACGCCGGGCACGCGACGGCAGCCTATCTCGGCTACCTTCGCGGGTACGAGTTTGTGTGGCAGGCGATGGCGGATGCCCGCGTTCGGCCAATTGTCGATGCGGCAATGATCGAAAGCTGCCAAGGCTTGCACCGAAAGTACGGAACGCCGATTGACGAATTGCTGGACCATGCCGAGGACCTGAAACGCCGGTTCTGCAACAAAGCCCTCGGCGACCAAGTCGCCCGCGTCGGCGGCGATCCCCAGCGAAAGCTTGGGCATGAAGACCGGTTAGTCGGCGCGATGGAGATGTGTCTATCCCAAGAAGTCGAACCGCAAGCGCTGGCTTTGGCAACAGCGGCGGCTCTAAGATTCGATGCGCCGAACGATAGGTCTGCGGCGACGATCCAAACTGCAACCAAGGAGAAAGGCACACAAGGAGTTCTTCAAACAATCTGCGGTCTATCGCCCGATTCGCCTTTGATTGAACTCGTTTTGCGATCCAACGACAGTCTGGACGCCCTCCTCGATTTAACTAACAAGGTACACTAATCAAAGCTCATTTAGCTAAGGATATTAGCCATGCGGTTTAGTTTGGACGAAATCGACCTCACAATCTTAGGAATTCTGCAGCGCGAGGGCCGCATCACCAACGCGGAACTGGCCAAGCGCGTCGGACTCTCTCCTCCTTCCGCTCTCCAACGCGTTCGCCAGCTTGAGCGCTCGGGCGTGATCAAGAATTACGTCGCTCTCTTGGACGCCGACAAGCTCGGACAAAAGGTCATGGTCTTCGCGATGGTGCGCCTTTCCCTGCATCAAGAACAGCCGATCGAGCGATTCCGTAGAGGCATTGCCGAGATCCCGGAGGTCGTCGAGAGCTATCACATCAGCGGAGACTACGACTATCTTCTGAAGATGATCGTGCCCGACATTAGGTCGTATGAGACGCTGATTCGGGAAAAGGTGTCACGCATCCGCGGAATCCGGCAAATCGTGAGTTCATTCGTGCTTGGCGTGCCAAAATACACGACGCAAGTCCCGTTTGAACAACAATGAAGCCAATCGCCGTCGCCGGTCACGTCTGTCTCGACATCATCCCTTCTTTCGCCGCCCGTTCGTGGGATATCGGCGAGCTCATGGTCCCTGGCAAGCTGATCGACGTCGGCAAGGCTCTTCTTTCGACCGGAGGCGCTGTTTCGAACACGGGCTTGGCTCTGCACCGCCTTGGTGCGCCAGTTCGTCTTGTCGGCAAGACAGGCGACGACCTGTTCGCCGATTCGATTGCTTCGTTGTTTGAATCGCAAGGAGTCGGTTTATCCCAAGGTTTAGTTAGGAACGCTTCGGTTCCCACATCCTATACCGTTGTCATCAACCCGCCGGGCATCGACCGCATCTTCTTCCATTGTCCCGGCGCAAACGACGCTTTCGGACCAGAAGATGTCTCGCCTGAGGAAATTCAGGGCTGCTCGATCTTCCATTTTGGCTACCCGACTTTGATGAAGCGGATGTTTGAAGGTGAAGGGGCAGAACTTGAGACAGTGCTGAAGATCGCTAAGACCCAAAGGTTGGCAACGTCGCTCGATATGAGCTTGCCCGATCCAGCGAGTCCTGCAGGCAAAGCCCCGTGGCGCAAGATCCTTGAGCGGTGCCTTCCCTACGTCGACATGTACGTGCCTAGCATCGAAGAGGTCATCTCGATGCTTTATTCCGGTTCTCCGTTCTCTTATGACCGAGCATTATTGCGCCAAGCCACTGACGAGCTGTTCGGTATGGGTGCTGGACTGGCGATGATCAAGTTGGGCACGAACGGCGTGTACCTTCGCACTTCAAGCTCTCATAGTCGCCTAGAGTTCCTAGGAAGTCTCGGCTGCAATGTTGATGCGTGGACAGATCAGGAGATCTTCGCGCCGATATTCGAGGTCGAAGTTGCGGGCACAACAGGTTGCGGAGACAGCGCCATCGCCGGGTTCTTGATGTCCGCAGCCAATGGCTTATCTCCAAATGAAGCGCTTGAAATCGCTGCCGCCACCGGCGCATGCCGCGCGGAGAGTCCGGATGCTGTTTCGGGGATTCCGAAATTAGATTTGTTAAGAAAACGTATTGCGCATGGGTGGAAAACGATGCAACCTAATACGATAATCCAATCGTTTTGAGTCGCGGCTTTATCTCTTCCCAGTAAAAATCGTTGCCGATCCATTTGATTACTCGATGTTGATCCACGAGTACTACGATGGAGTCACATTCTAAACCGAATGACCTCAGTGGTTGCTTCAGATAGGCCATGGGAAAACCGATTTTTGTTTTGGGCAAGCACTTAAGGACTGTATTGCGATCAATTGACAGGCATATCGCAACGATCTCGAAACCGTCGCCTTTAAGCTTGTTCCGTATACGACTTGCTTCAGGAAACCTTACGCTTAGGTTTTGATATCCGTACTCATGTTTTCCTGGATACCAGATAACAAATAGGCACGCTTTGTTGTTCCTTGCCGTATTGTAAAGAGATATCAGACCTGATTTGACATTTGAAAGCAAGCAGTCAGGAAAAGTAGCTCCAACCTTCAATGAGGTTAAGCTTGCCGGAGTGTTTTGGTCACGATACGAAGACAAGTCTTTGGGTAGTTCGATAACTGAGGCTTTCGTGGTGGAGGAATATAGTGCTGTTACCTTATTTACTTGCCGGCTTCCAACTACAACTTCAGCAGTCCATCCTATCGGTCGTCCGGTGGCCTTATCAAGCGCGACATGGTAGGTCGTTTTGCAGGGACTCTCCACATAGTGTTCATCAACAGTATAGGTGTGCACTACGCAGGCTTTTTTTAAAAAGTCTTCGAAGCTATATTTGCCTTTTATGCTGACGCTACTTAGCTCCGAAGCTTGCGGATAGCCTCGCATCATATTCAACAAATCTGCAGGCTCGCGTAAACCAGAGATTCGCCTTACAGTATGTAAACGATGATCAATAATATGTAAATTGTCACCGATACGGAGGTAAGTGCAAGTTGGCTGGCCGCCGCTGGTGCCACTGATTTCTACCAAATGTTTACTTTTAGATTCGTATGCAATCCGATAGTATTGCGGCTTGTATAGCGTCGAAGTAACATCGATTTGTAAGTCCAACTTGCTTGCTTGTCTAAGCTTACGCTGAAAGCCATTGTAGACGATCTCTGCTTTCGTGACTCGAGGAAGTGAATGGCTTAGCGATACTGCCATGGTCAAGGATACAAAAGCCAAGATCGCCGATTTATACATACACATTTCACTTTCTCTTCTTAGTTTAACATTAAGTGAAGCGACTTCTTCAGCTCCGACGGGTATATGCCGTTGTAGATGTCGACAATCTTCAAGTTCTTGTCGAGCAAAACCAAGATCGGTTCGGAGTCCGTGCCGAACTGTTTGCTGTAAACATCGTCAAAATCGTGCGCCATCGTGAACGTCAAGTTCATCTCTTCGACTAAGTCGCGTGTTTCCGACTTCGTCCCGCTCGTGCAGATGCCCAGCACTGCCAGCCCATCGTTCTTGTACTGCCGATACACCTTCTCCAAGTGCGGAAACTCCGCACTGCAGGAACCTCACCCATGCGACCAAAAGATGACCAATACCGCATTGTTCAGCTTCGCCATGTCCTCGACAGATCGGTACCGGCTGCCTATAAACGAGATTGCTGGAGTCGGGAACGTGTCGCCGATCTTGAATGTCACGTTCTCGAGCCGGTCACTCATAAACCGGTACCCCTTCGGTTTGGCGAACACAAACAGATTGTCGCTGAGTATAGGATTGAGCTCAACTTTCCGGTACTTGGCCTCAACGACGAAGCTGCCGCCTAATGGGATCGATTGCTCGTGACGGAAACCAAGCGGCAGACCGGTCTTCAACGAGTAGAAGACATTTACCTGGTCGCCTTCGGATCCGATCTGCCGCCTCAAGATCCTCTCATCGCCTAGCGTGGCAAAGCTGTAAGTCTCTAGCTTTCCTTCAGTCTTCTTGTCGTCGAATACCGGCAATCCCCAGAGCTCGCAAAGGCCAAAACCGGCCTCGTCAGATATTGCGCTCCGGTCGTAGTACTTCTCAGAATTGTCGACGGTATAAACCGACTCGCCGTCGGCTGTTATCCTAATCGACTCGTATTCGGCCTGGTAGTGCTTGCCATCCTTGATGTCGATGCTGTATTTCGTGTCGTCAACGTACTCGTCGCCGCGAACAACCGCGACGAGGCTTGCTGACTTTGTCTTCTCAAGCTTTGCCTTGATCTTGAGAAATGCCTCTTTCGCCGCAACATCCTTGGTCGAAGCGAGGTTCTGACAGCCAGCCAAACAAATAACCAAGAGAAAAAGGACGCTAATCGAGCGCATCTTTCTATTTGACGCAACGAGCGCACTCGATGGTTTGTCTCGGCGATACATGCTCCAAAAAAGAAACCGAGTCCGAAGGCGGCTGCCCGCGGACTCGATTGCACTAGACCTGTGATTACGCCAATCGTCTATTTCGACATCGCTTTCTTGACCAGATCGGCAATCTCACTGGTCTTGTCGGCAACCGGAACGCCAGCAGCATGCAGAGCGTCGACCTTCGACTGCGCGGTTCCCTTTCCGCCGGAAATGATCGCGCCAGCGTGGCCCATTCGTTTGCCTGGAGGAGCGGTGCGACCCGAGATGAATGCCACGACCGGTTTGGTCATCGACTTGATGTATTCCGCGCCGACTTCTTCGTCCGTTCCGCCGATCTCGCCGACCATGACAACTGCTTCTGTCGCCGGATCGGCTTCAAACAGTTTCAGGACGTCGATGAACCGGGTGCCGGGCAACGGGTCTCCGCCGATGCCGACGCATGTGGTTTGGCCGATGCCTGCGCGGGTCATCTCCCAGACGATTTCATACGTTAGGGTTCCGCTTCGGCTGACAAGGCCGACATTGCCCTGTTTGAAGATGTGGCCGGGCATAATGCCGAGTTTGCATTCGCCGGGCGTGATAATGCCAGCGCAGTTTCCGCCGAGGAGCCGCGTAGTTCCATTGTCTTTCAACCGGTTGACGACTCGGGCCATATCATGGACAGGAATGCCTTCGGTTATCGCAACGACGAACGGTAGACCGGCGGCTTCGCACTCCAGAATTGAATCGGCGGCGAAGGGTGGCGGCACAAAAATAAGACCGACATTAGCGCCGGCCTGTTGGACTGCTTCCTTGACCGAATTGTAAATCGGCCGGTTCAAAGACTCCGTCCCTCCCTTGCCAGGCGTCACTCCGGCCACAATCTGCGTGCCGTACTCGATCATCTGCTGGGTATGGAAGGCGCCCTCTCGGCCGGTCATTCCAGCCACGACGACGCGCGAGTCCTTGTTTACAAGAATGCTCATGCTAGTGATAGTCTCCTAAAAAGGGGCCGCGAGGAGACAGAAGATATTTGGCCTCGCGGCCTGCTTGTAAATATCTTACCGGCTTCAGACGGTAGAAAAGACCCATCGCGCAAGATATTTGCAGATAATCGCAAATAGCCGGTTTGAACCCAAACCAATGCACTTGTGCGGCCTACCTAGCAAGAAAACCTGGGAACCTTTTGGCGATAAAGTGCTACTATATAAGTGTGGTCTTCGGACCGCGTCGAATCTTCTCACACCGAGAAGAACGGGGGAACCGAACTTTGGGGTGAACGGAGCCAGCAAAGGCTCCAAGGGTAACTCTTGGCCCGAACCCGGCAGCTAACCCCGTAGACGAAGCGAGAGTCGTGATGGTTTGCCGCATCGGGAACCTGGTCGAGAAATCGATTGGATAATCTCCTTGCCCGAACAGAATCGGCATCGCTTTTGGAAAAACGAAGTAGGCTGGCGCCTATGTGCCGACTTGCTTCCATATAGCACCTCCTGTTGAAAAGGCTCCCGTCGCACCGGGGGCCTTTTATCTTATCATGGGAGAGGCTTTGCCTGGCTCTGCATTGGCTATGCATTGCTTAGCGATAGCTGTTCATAGCAAGAACGACACATTTTGAGGCAAAGACCAATGCACCACGGGCAATGCAATGCAATGCCATGCATGGCCATAGCACAGCCATGCACAGCTCCCAAAATTACAGCCGACTCAGCAGATCCAGCGCAACCGATCCCGGAGAGATCGTCGTCGCATTGAACAGCTTCATCTTCACCGTGAAATGGAACTCCTGCGGATGCAGCAGATATTGCTCCAGAGGGCCGGGGCCGCACGAGTTGCTGCCAAGGCCGCAATGCTTGTGGTCAATGTGGACAGTGATATGGTCGCGCTTCACCAGATCAATCGTGTGCTGGGCTTTGTCGAAGTCGGCAACGGTGTTGAAGTGCGCGCTGAAGTCGAACGTCGGCTTCGCCATGATCAATACGCCTTCGCCAAGCTCTGTCGTAAACGACACCCATCGCGTATCGGTTCGATTGCCGTTCTCCTGCGGACGCACATAGTTGACCGCCAACTGTGCAGCGCGCGACGTCCACACACCGATTTTGCCTGCTTGCTTGCTGTCGCAATACGTCTCGCCCGGTCCAAGTCCATACCAAGTCACTGTGTCAAGATCCTGGAACAACGCGAACTCAAGGCCAACGCGCGGGAGAGGATCGGGCCACTCGCCGATCGGCTTCGCTAACGTGGTCAAGCTCAAAAGCCCATCGCCTTCAAAGCGATAGGTATAGGTGCATTCCCAAACTCGAGACCAAACTGGCGCAGCCACGCGGGTCCGAATCTCGACCTCTGCAGACGACTTGTCGACGTTCTTCAGCTCCATGCCGATGAACTTATGCTGAAGCTGATCCAAGCCGACTTCTCGCCAAGCCTTCGCGGCATGGACGTCGTTGTCGGTCGGAGCTCGCCAGAAGTTGATGCGCGGCGTCGTGATGAACCAAGGGCCCATATCGAGCTTGCTGCCGCTCATCAGCGTGATGCTGCCGTTGTCTTTGTCGAAAAGAACGCTGACGTCTGCCGTCTCTATCGATATGAGCTGTTCGCTGATCTCATTCGCCGTGATCTCCGGCACTTTGACCGATGGAACGCCAAGCACGCTCATCATCGGTATCGGCATTTGAGCCCATGCCGCTTCATAGCCGGCATCGGCCCACTTCGTGGCGTTAACCAAGTTGTATGAAACGAACAAGTAAACCTCTGAACCGTATGGCAGATTCGTCGGAAGCTCGTACGGCAGCGTAATCTCGGCTGATCCACGCCCGGGCACATCGGGCATCGGTTCGCTGCCGGAATCATAGACCTCGCCGTTCACCTTAAGCGCCCAGCACAGGTTGAGGTAACCCAGAGATTTGAAATCAAGCCTGCTTGTAATTCGGATGACGCCTTTCTGGAGGTCAACCGATTCGGACATGACCGGCTCAAGCACCTTCTTGTATTCAATTAGGCCTGGAGAAGGCGACCGGTCTGGGAAGATCAAGCCGTCGCAAACGAAATTGCCGTCGTTCGGCTGGTCGCCGAAGTCTCCGCCGTAGCCGTAGTATTCCCTTCCGTCATCGGCGAACTTGCGGATGCCGTGGTCAATCCATTCCCACACAAAGCCGCCTTGGCACCGCGGGTATTTGTAGAAGAGGTCCCAATACTCCTTCATGTTGCCAGGGCCGTTGCCCATTGCGTGCGCATACTCGCAGAGGATGTACGGTTTGTCCTTGACGTTCTCGACCTCGCCTTTGCCGACGCTCTCAACCCTCGCAACGTTGGCATACATCTGGCTGTAGATATCAGAAAGGACCGCTTCATAGTCGCCTTCATAGTGCACAGGCCGCGCCGGATCGATCTGCTTGGCAACTTCATACATATCGAAGTGGTTGCGTCCGAAGCCCGACTCGTTGCCCAAGGACCAAATAATGACGCACGGGTGGTTGCGGTCGCGTTTGACCATGCGCTCCATTCGATCGACGCAGGCATCCCGCCATAGCGGATCATCGGACGGGTTGGTGTGCGTCTTGTCGACTTCAAAGCCGTGCGTCTCCAGGTCGCACTCGTCAATGACATACAGACCGTACTCGTCGCAAAGATCGTAGAATCGAGGATCATCTGGGTAGTGCGAGGTCCGGATGGCGTTGATGTTGTGGCGCTTCATGATCTCAAGGTCTTGGCGCATCACATCCAGCGGCAAAGCGCGGCCGTAATCGGGATGGTGCTCATGGCGGTTCACGCCTTTAAACTTGACATCGACGCCGTTAACCAGAACGTTGCCGTCGCGCAACTCGACCTGCCGAATGCCTACTTTTAACGGGACAACTTCGAGTATCGATCCGTTTGAACCTGTCAGCGTTACAAGGAAGGTATAGAGATACGGCTCCTCCGCAGACCATTTCTTAGGGTTGGCAAGTTTAATCTCGGACTTGGCCGTCTCTGCCTTGCCGATGACTCTTCCCTTATCTAACAGTTCAACGGTTACCGTTGATCCTTCTGGGTTGGAGACTTCGACCTCATAGCTAAGCGTTGCATTCGTGTAAGTCTTGTCGAACACCACATTCGTGGCAATGTCAGCGATGTGCGTCTTGGGACGGGCGACGAGGCTGACATCGCGGAAGATGCCGCTGAGCCACCACATGTCTTGGTCTTCAAGGTAGCTGGCGTCTGACCACTGGATAACCTTCACGCTAATATCGTTCTGGTCGTCGTCCAGATAGGCAGTAATGTCGAACTCGGCCGGCAGCCGGCTTCCCTTGCTCATGCCGACATACTCGCCGTTCACCGAAACCTCAAAGTAAGAGTCAACGCCGTCGAAGCGCAAAATGACTTGCATTCCCTTCCATTCGCTCGGGATGTTGAACACGCGGCTGTAATGCCCGGTCGGGTTCTTCGTCGGCACATAGGGAGGATCGAGCGGGAACGGGTAGATCACGTTGGTATAGTGCGGAATCCCAAATCCCAGCATCTGCCAGCAGCTCGGAACCGAAATGAGATCGCCGTCTTGATCCTCTTCTTCAGGATTGACCTCCGAAGTGGCATCAAGGCTATAAACGAACTCCCAAGCGCCGTTCAACAAAAAGAAGCGCTCGGACCGTCCGCGCTCCATGGCAATGGCCTTCTGGCGCGTTTCATAGGGCGTGAAGAAAGCCCTTGAAGGCAAGCGGTTGTCGCAGACGAGTATTGGATTCTCCCAAGGACGCATGGCCATATGATGCCATAAGGGACAGTCGGAGGGCTATAGGCTTGCTATCTGAGTGCGTTAACGAACGATGGGTTGAATCAATGGCGATATGGCAAGAAATGCCGAAACAACGTCCGGATCGAACTGCGAGCCAGAACACCTCTTGATCTCGTCAGTAGCTTCCTGTTCGGTTCTAGCCGCGCTCCAGTTTGTTGAGGTAACCAGAACATCGTAAGCCTCCGCAACGGCGATGATTCGCGCTCCTAGAGGTATGTCGTGTTCCGAAAGTCCCTCAGGATATCCTTCGCCGTCCCATCGCTCGTGGTGGCTGATGATCATTTCGGTGCTCGGTGCGAGCCAAGGCAACGTTTCGATGACCCTCATCGCAGCGACTGCGTGGCTCTGAACGCGTTCGCGCTCTTCCTCGCTGAATGGATCGGACTTATGGAGCAGCTGCCTGTCGAGCGATAGTTTGCCGATGTCGTGTAAACAAGCGGCATATTGCAGATACTGCAGCTCTTCAGGCCCCATCCCGAGTTTCTCGCCGATGGCCACTGACATCACCGCGACTCGAACCGCATGGCCGCCTTCGCCGGGAATGCTTAAGTCCATCGCCTTGACCAGCGACCGGACTGTATCGTTACGCGCTATTCGAAAATCGTCGAGGCTATCCAAGTTCAACAGCACCTAATATACGGAGAATATCCGGCATTTCGTCGTCGTCCACCGTTCGGGGATCGAGCAAAACCGAGCCGTCTTCGACTCGGCCGATGATCGCCGGTTCAGATTGTCGGAGCTTTGCCAACATATCTTCTGCCGAACCGGTCGAGATGCCTACAACCCAAGTTGGTACAGTCGATCCGGGCAACGATCCGCCGCCGATCTCAGATAGGCCTTCTTTGACGCAGGCTCGTTTGCCGATCGCCTTGGCCATTTGGTCAGCCCTATCCTTGATCGTTGCCAAGCTTATCGACAGATAGCGCCAGACAGGTATTTCGTTGACTCGATCGTCGACGTAGAGCCGCAGAGTGTGCTCAAGCGCGCACATTGTTAGCTTGTCGATGCGAAGCGCTCGAGCCAGCGGATGCTTCTTAACTTTCGCAATGGCATCGGCCTTGCCAAGGATGATGCCGCATTGCGGGCCGCCAAGAAGTTTGTCTCCGCTTGATAAAACCAAGTCCGGTCCAGCGGCGATGGCTTCCTGCAAAGTCTCTTCTTTCGGCAAGCCGTACTGGGACGTATCGAGAAGGCATCCCGCGCCGATGTCTTCAATAACCATCACACCGTGCTTACGGCCAACCTCAACGACCTCGCGCAGGCTCTGTCTGAGCACGAAGCCGACCATCTTGTAGTTGCTTTGGTGACAATGGAGTATCGCACCGGTGTTGTCGCCGATCGCCTCTTCGTAATCGCGCTGATGGGTCTTGTTCGTGCAGCCGACTTCTTTCAAGATGCATCCGCTTTGCCGAACAATGTCCGGCATACGGAACGACCCGCCGATCTCAATCATCTCGCCGCGGCTCAAGATCACTTCCTTACCCGAGCAGTGGGTCATAAGCGCAAGCAGGACAGAAGAAGCGCAGTTGTTAACCACCAATGCGTCTTCTGCACCGGTCAGTTCCTTGAGCATGCCTTTGACGTGGTCTTGCCTGCTGCCCCGCTTACCTGTTGCCTGGTCGAGTTCAACGAGGCAATGGCTAGAGAGGATCTCCGACATCTTTTCGACCACCGGCTTGGGCAGCCTAGCTCGACCGAGTCCTGTATGTAGGACAACGCCTGTCATGTTGATGGCGCGCTTCAGAGATGGACTTTCAATGTTCTTTGCCGTATGCAACGCCATTTCGGCCACGCTAGCCAAGTCAACTCCCTTTCCCGCAAGAAGCTCTTCTCGAAGCCGCTCGATCGCAACTCTGGCGGCCTTGACCCGAACCTTTTCATTGAACCCAGCAAGAAGCTCATGCGAAGCCAGCGCATCGACTTTCGGCAGATCTCTTAATGTCGCCATGCAGTGAGTTTATCTTCTTCTGGGAAAATCCGTGAGGAGATTCGCATTGATCGTGTAAACTTCTTAGTATCATGATGACCCCGCCACGATTTGAGCAGCCAAAGCGAAAAGAAGGCTCGCGAACTGGACTTATCATTACGATCATCGCTGCCGTCATAGGAATCCCTTGCATCGGCTGCATCATCGTGGGCTTATGGTTCAAAGGATTCGCTGGCAAGAACTTGACGTTTGTCAACGATATCATCACGATAGAAGTCGTGCGCGAAGCCCTGTTCTTATACGCTGACGACCACCAGGGCAAATTGCCGCAAGCCGACCGATGGCAGGACGCGATTGCACAGTACTACAAAGAGGCTCAAAAACAAATGGATTCCGGCCCGTTCAACATCTCGGATGTGACGAAGCCGATCGAGTTTGTCTCTAATGGCGGAAAGACCAAGACCGGATTAGCGTTCAACCAAGAGCTTTCTAAGATGAGCCTAAAGGACATCAAGAACCCTGAATCGACGGTTCTCCTTTTTGAGATCGAAAAGCCGACCCTGAATGCAACCTCAGTTTACAAGCCGATGCCCGATGAGACGAGCCCCAAGATCATGGGCGAGCGGCGCGGCTGGTACAAACTCACCGTTAACGGCGAAAGCGCCATGGACGGATCGAGGTTGAACCGTCGTGGCAGAAGATTTAACGTTGAGACGAGGACGGGACCATCGACAGGCAAGTAAGCTCCGTTGGAATCGAAATGGGGCATTGTAATTCTATATGCGGACTGGTGTTGCCACAAGTGGCGTATACTATCGTTAGAAGCCATGGCTAATCTAATCCCGTTACATTTCGCGCTCTTTGGTCTTCCGCAAGGCGCGGAGCTGGTTCTAATCGCCGTCATCATCTTGATCCTCTTTGGACCGAAGAAGATACCCGAGTTCATGCGAGGCCTTGGCAAAGGCGTTGGTGAACTCAAGAAGGGCATGGAAGAAAGCAAGCGAACGCTAGATGAGGCTGTACGTGAGGAAATGGAAAAGCCTGACGAAGAACCGGCAACCAAGACGCCTTCTGGCAAGCCCGTAAGCAAAGAATAAAGTGCCGATCCAAGACAACGACTATTTTGGATGGCAGGGCTTTGGGTTCCCTATTCCGGCTGACTACGCGCCTTTGACGCTGACGGGCAACCGTCGCGAAGGATATGCGCGCCTGGGATCATCCAGCCGGCTCAATATTCAGATTCGATGGCGCACCGTTCAAGGCAAAGTCAAACTGCGAAGCGCCCTTGACACCTACCTCGATAAGTTGAAACGCGACGCTAAGAAGGCAAAAGAAAAGTTCAATGCCGAAATTGATGAAAAGGACGGCGCAATCTTATACCGCTATACGGGCATGGGCCAAGGCCGCGGCAAGCTCTTTGTTAGCGAAGCGAGCAACCGGCTGCTTTTCCTTGAAGTTGTTGGAGCCCGAAAAGACCAATTGCTGCCGACATACCGGCTCCTCGAAACCGGCATCGCAGACTCGGCTAAAGACGATTGGGAGGTCTGGTCGTTGCTTGGGCTCAGGTTCCGTTCGCCGGTTCCCCTGTCATTGGAGCGAAAGCTGATGCAAGCGGGTCGCACCCAGCTTGTCTTTCGTTCCAGATCCCTGCAACTCGAAGCCGACCGCTGGGGTTTCGGCGAGCAGCTCATCAAAAAGCACGGCATTTCAGCATGGGCTCAGGCCGCGCTCCAGATAAACCGCGAGCCTGACGAGGTCGATGCCTGCCGAGTCTCCTTCGGTCCGTCCGGGCTGCTCAAACCCGTCGCCGCCATCGCTCGCTATGACGAGTCGAAAAACCAGATCATAACGCTTAAGGCAACTACGCGTAAACCAGAAAGGAGGCCGACGTGGGACTGGCTGGATTTCTGAAAGGATTTTTCGATCGTAAACCGCAGTTAGCGCCAGACTCATTGCGAGCCTCGATTCCCGTTCGCAACCCGGCTGCCAGCATCGTAGCTGAAGAAGAGGACTTGATTGTCATCGAAGCTCCCCTTCGCCAAACCAGCACTGGGATCGTCAAAATGCTCGCCAAGTCGTCGAAAGCGCCGGAAATGAAACGCTTCGAGTTCGAGGCCGTTGGCGCGTTTGTATGGAAATTGTGCGACGGAATCAATACTTTTGAAGGAATTTCGAAGAAGCTTCGCGAAAAATACAAGATGCAACGCGTCGAAGCCGATGCGGCCTTGGCGGCGTTTCTTCAAATGCTCGCCCAGCGCAAGCTCATAACGCTGATGGTTAAAGGTCAAAAGTGAATCAAACCCAGACTGAGTTCAAGAATACGGACCCGCCCTATTGGGTTGCGTGGAACCAAGCGCTGGCAAGCATTCGTGTTCGGTTCTTACGCCACGCGATCACCTGTCTTGGCATCGCTTTGGGTATTGCGTTCTTCGCGAGCATGCAAATGATGAGCTTAGGCGAAGCAACCGGCCCCGATGCGGCTTCCCAAGGTTCGCGACTCAAGTGGCTGGTTTTAACCTCGCTCGTGATGTGCTTGGTCGGCGTAACGAACTCGATGTTGATGTCGGTTACCGAACGCTATCGCGAAATCGGCACGATCAAGTGCCTTGGTGCGTCGGACAGTTTTATTGTCAAAGTCTTCTTTCTAGAAGCAGCGCTTCTCGGAGCGATCGGCTCAGTTGGAGGTTCACTCTTCGGCGCTGGTCTGATGGCCTTAGTGCTGGCAATCGGGGGCAAGTTCCCCGGCTTTTCCCAATTCGGAACGGTCGTTTTGATTGGGAGCGGAATCGGCATCGTTCTTACCGTTTTGGCGGCCATCGCGCCTGCTATCCAGGCTGCTAAGATGCCCGCGGCAGCCGCATTGAGGGTTGAAGTTTAATGCCTGAAGTAGTCGTTCGAACAACGAATCTGGTTAAGCAGTATGGAATGGGCGAGGCGATCGTTCGCGCGCTCAACGGCGTTTCTTGCGAGATATTCCAAGGCGAATATCTGTCAATCATGGGTCCCTCAGGCTCGGGAAAGTCAACCCTGTTTAACATGATCGGCGGCCTTGACAAACCGAACGAAGGCTCCGTCTTCGTCAACTCGGTTGACATCGCCCAGCTAACCGCCCGCGAACTGGCGTTCCTGCGATGCCACACCATCGGCTACATCTTCCAGACATTCAACTTAATCTCGGTCCGCACGGCTCTTGAGAACGTAACGCTGCCAATGCTATTCGCCGGCATGCAGCCCGATGAAGCCGACGAGAAAGGCATGATGCTTCTCGACCTTGTAGGCCTCAACAACCGCTATCACCACAGACCGAACGAGCTTTCCGGCGGCCAGCAGCAGCGCGTTGCTATTGCCCGATCTCTTGCGAACAGCCCTTCGATCATCCTGGCCGACGAACCGACCGGCAACCTTGACCTCAAGACCGGTAAAGAGATCATCGACCTTTTGCGCAAACTGAACAAGGAACAAGGCGTAACGGTCATCTCTGCAACTCACGACCTAAAGATGCTCGACGTCTCAGACCGAATCTTCCATATTCGCGACGGACAATTGGCGAAAGTTGAGACCCGCGAAGAGCTATCGATCCAACTCGGCTCGGTCGGCGAAGACGAGCACTAGGCCTTCTTCCCTCATGCATAGGCAAAGAGTCACCTTTTTAGGTGACTCTTTGCTTTGTTTTTGGTATAACGTCTATATGGCTCGCCAATCCGACATCGACCTCACTGCAGGCCGTCTAAACCAACTACTCTATCTGGCAGCAGATGGAGATACAGACGCCGTTATATCTCAGAAACTCGATATTAGCGTCAATACTGTTGCCACTTATTGGAAGCGCCTTAGAAAGAAGACTGGGTTGGCAAAACGTAGCGCGATCATTGTTGCATTACTGAAGGAATCTCACCAAAAAGAAGTTGAGCTGCGTGAACGTGCCGAAGCCGAACTAAAGAGACTAAACGAGGAGTTATCAGAGAACTACACAAAAAGACAGCTTGAGCAGAACCATGAAATGATATCGTTGCAGTCAAAGCTACTTGATGCCAACAAGGCAACTGCCACTATTGAGAATATGGACCGTTGCCTATGTTCGGCATGCGCCATTGCCTACGAGTTCGCCAATCCCCAACCGGTTGTTTTTCGGTTCGTCCGATTCAACGGATGCGAATTCACGAGATCTCCTCACGATATTGAGCGAGGCGCAATCAAGTACTACGACGTGATTCAAGAAGAGGACTTGGCGGCCATCTACGAACTTAGCCACGACATTCCTTACAGACCAAACTGGCGTACGATACTTATTTACCGGATGAAGCTATCGAGACTTACTTGGTTCATGGATATTCAAATGCCCCGGTTCGACGATTCCGGTCAACTAACGGGTGTACCAGGTCTCGTTCTTAACATTGATTATCTGGTCACGGAAGGCATAATACCTGCCAAACCGATGAGGTTCGACTTCCCCGTAGAACCTGCTTCGTCACCTAGCCAGGTGACTAGCGAATAGGACAGCAAACAGCCAAAATATAAAGGACAAACAAAAGGCTTGGTTAAACGCACACCGCCAACCAAAGCCTAAGTTGATAAACCCATATCTTAGCTGGCTCAGTGAGCCAGCTCTTTTTTCAACAGGCTTTCTTCCAGCATCTCCGCCAAGTGCATCACGCGAACCTTCCCGCCGTGTTCCCGCGATCCTTGATCGATCCAAGCCTGGCAACCAGGATTGCTCAGGACAACAAACTCGGCGCCGGTCGATTCCACATTTGCCCATTTGCGATCGAGCAGCTGCCTGGCAATAGCTGGCTGGGTCAGGTTGTACATGCCTGCGCTTCCGCAACACATGTCTGACTCCGGCAGGTCGACCCAGTTCACACCGTTCACGGCTTTCAGGAGTCTGCGAGGAGGGTCGGTGATCTTTTGCCCGTGCGCCAAGTGGCATGCGTCATGGTAGGTACCTATTCTGGTACCCTCAGAATGCTCGCGTAGATAATCGTCAAAACCGGCGTCAACCAAGAACTCGCTCAGATCTTTGCACCGGTCTTTGAGCAACGTCTCCTTCAGCGTGCTTCCGCAACCGGCCGCATTGACGACAATCGGTATATCCTCAGGATAGCTCTTCGCCAAATCGTTAACTCGCCGTTCTGCCTCGTCCAAATATCCAAGGTGGGCATGCATCGCGCCGCAGCATCCGCCATCTGACTCCTTGACGATATAGCCTGCTCTTCTCAGAAGCCTGCGCGTAGCCTCGTGAACTCGGGGAAACAGAACGCCCATTACGCAGCCTTCTAACAGATACACCTCGCCCTTGATTTCTGGCAACTCAGACTCGGGTATCGGCGGCCAGTCCGGCATCCCTTGAGGTTTAGGAATCTCGGCTTCGGCAGCCTTTCCAGATATCGCCGCACTCACAAATATCGGCACTCGTTTTCCAGGCCATACCTTGGCCATGGCTAGTTGGGTCGATAAAGCGCGAGCCGATGTTAGTGCACCTGCGAAGGCTTTGTGAAGCGGCTTCGAATCCTTATCGCGCAAGATCTTCCGCGCCTGTTCGAGAATCGCACCATAGCCGACGCCGCTAGGGCAAGCCGTCTCGCAAGCCCGGCATCCAAGGCAAGTCGACAGTGGCTGATCGATCTCACTTCCCCACTGCATCTGGCCCTCAAGCGCCGACCTGACAAGATGGATCCGGCCGCGCGGCGATTGCGACTCATCTGCCGTGATTACGAACGTCGGGCAGGCTTCCAGGCAGAGTCCGCAATGGATGCACCGGCTGGTCAGTTCCGAAAGGTCGTTCAGATGCACCCAAACACTCCTTTGTTGAACTTCGCCTCTTTATCGACCGCTTCTTTAGCGCCTATGAAAAGCTGTGCTTGTGCCGGATCAAAGGATAGGTTCTCTGATCCACGGTTCGCGCCGATAAGCCAATCGCTTTCATATCGGCGTATTTTGGTGTCTGGTGAAAACCAAAGAGCGCAAGATGCAGGATCAAGAGCGAACAACCGACCTTCAACACCGTCCTTGGCTTTGTCGTAATCGGCAGGAAGCACACGCTGAACAACAAGCGGCAAGTCGGACGACCACGTTCGGATAGGTTTGCACGAAGGCGAAGGAACCGACTTGGTTGGCGCAACCTTAAAGGTAACGCTGACAACCAGACCCATCGATCCGCGAGCTCCAACGACGAACCGGTGAAAGTCGAATCCAGCTACGTTCTTAACGACCTTGCCGCCGCTCTTGACGACTTCCCCGCCTGCCCGCATGACCTTGGCTCCGAGAACCCACTCCTTCGGTCCGCCGCACTGCGCACTAAGTCCGTGAGGAAGATTCATCGACACAAGCCCGCCGACGGTTCCTGGAACGCCAGCCAGCAGCTCGCCGTACTCGGCCGAATCTAGAATCGGCAGACACTGTCCCTTTTCTCCTAAGGCTTGTTGCAGGTCAGCCATCTTCGTGCCAGCCCAGACCTCAACCACGCGATCGTCCGGTTCATAGCAAATCACGCCTTCGAGCCCGTTGGTTGACAATTCAATGCCTGAAAGAGGCAGGCCGAAAGCTGTTTTTGATCCAAAACCAGCGATGCGAACCCTTTCAGACGACCTCACTGTCTCAGCCAATGATTCCAGCGTCATGCTCCCTCCGCGAGTACCGGGATCATCTTCGTTGGATTGCATAAACCGTTTCGCCCAAACACCCCAAGCAGATCATCCTGAAGCTTCAAGTCGTCCTCGGAATAGAGCAGCCGCATGAACTCGCGCTTCTCCAGACCAACGCCGTGCTCTCCCGTAATGCTTCCGCCAAGCCTGGCGCATTCGCCCAGAATCTCTTTAGCGACTCTTTCCACTCTCTCAACTTGCGAAATATCACGGTCGTCAAAAGGAATGCCAGGATGCAAATTGCCGTCGCCTGCATGGCTTAGGTTGGCAATGACCATGTTCTCTCTGGCCGAAATCGCATTGATGAAGGCGAGCATCTCCGGAAGCTTCGAAGGAGGAACAACGCCGTCGTGCGTGACTTTGCTTGGCGCCAAACGTCCAAGCGCTCCGACAGCATTCTTTCGGGCAAACCACAGTTTCTTCCGCTCTTGTTCGGTCTCTGCCTTCTCAATCGTCAGGGCGTTGCAGGCAGCACAAACCTCCGAAGCGATGGCGGCCTCATGGACAACATCCTCTCGCCGACCGTCGAACTCCATCAGAAGAAAGGCGTTTGCGCCAGCGGGAAAAACCAGCCCGAAAGCATCTGAGACGATCCGCATGAACGTATGGTCGAGGAACTCGAGCGCCAGAGGCACCACGCCAGAGGCAATTATCCGAGCAACGGCGCGAACGGCATCCTCTGTTGATGTGAAGAACGCCAAAGCCGTTTCGACGTACTCCGAGATCGGCGTCAGTCTAAGCCAAGCCTCGGTAACGATGCCCAGTGTGCCCTCCGACCCGATGATCAAGTTCAAAAAGTCGAGACCCGGCCCGCCTGGGACGAGGCTGCCAATCTCAACAATATCGCCTGCTGGTGTAACGAGCTTCAAAGCCAAGACGTGGTCCGAAGTAACGCCGTGCTTCAGCGTGTGCGGGCCACCAGCGTTCTCCGCAATGTTTCCACCGATCGTCGATACATGCTGGCTCGAAGGATCTGGAGCAAAGCAATAGCCCGATGACTGCACGGCCTTGGTGATGTGAAGGTTCACAACGCCAGCCTCAGCCAGCACCATTCGGTTCTCCAGATCGATCTTCTTGATCCGGTTCATCTTCTTCAAAGAAATGACGACTGCGCCTTCGACGGGCGTCGCACCTCCGCTGAGACCGGTGCCAGCTCCGCGGGCAACGAAAGGAACTCCATAAAGATTACAGAGACGAACGATCCCGCGGACTTGTTCCGTTGAAATCGGCAAAACGACGCAACAAGGCTTTGCTCGCGCCACCGTGTACGCGTCGCACTCATAGGCATGAACGACCGAGGGGCTGGATAGCACACCATCCCGCCCCACGATCTTCTGAAACAGCTTAACTAGCTTGCCTGTGTCGATCAATTGTTGTTCGTTTTGGTCTCCGAGGCCTTCCACGGCTTCATTTTCGTCACCGTGTTGTTGTCAACGTCCATAGTCATCTGGTTCAGCTCAAGAACCTGTTTGCCTTTCGTCGAAGCGACCATATCGAGAACCTTGCCGGTGGCGGGGTCGACGGCAACTTCCATCTTGAAGTTTAACGGGCCGGAAAGAGTGGCAGCCATCGATTCGCCGCCCATGCTGCCCGTCATCGAGCTGAGATCGACCGTTAGAGGAAGAATGCCTTCGGTTGTGATGACAACGCAGTTCGTCTCGCCGATCAACCGCATCTCTTTGAACTTCGACTTGAGGGTAACTTCTTTGTTGTTGTAGTTGGGGCTTTTAGGAAGAACGGTGTCCCATACGTCCCCAACCTTAATCTCCTTCTCGGGGAAAAGAAGCGCTTGCGTCCAGGAGCTGCCGACCATGCTCAGAATGAGGTTCCCTTGCTGGGGCTTCGGCGTTTCTTGGCCTTCGACCTTCTTGACCGGCGCTGGAATCATCGCATTGCGGCTGTTCACCTTCATGCTGTTCTTCATTTCGCGCGGCAACTGGTCAACCATTCCCTGAAGCATCACGGCCATGCCGGAAAACTCGAACTTCATGTTGGAAACGATGATGTCCAGGTCGAGAAGCTGCTTCTCTGTATCAAACTTGCCGGACTTCTCAGCGTACTTCATCGTGCCGATGATGCCGAACTCCTGCTCCCCGCCGAGTTGATCGGCAGTGATCTTCTGCATCATATTGAACTCTAGCTTATAGTCCGTCTGGGCGTTCTCCTTGAGCTCCCTTCGAATTAAGTAGCCTTGCGCTGGCGCGTCCTGGGCAACGGATACGGAACAGGCCATGAGGGCCAACAGCGGAATCATCAATTTCCTGGATTTCATTCTTTTCCTCGTTCTGGAGACAGACAGATAGCCTATCTTACTCGTTTCATCAACCGAGAGTGCTTCAGATGGGGCGTATCGAACGTCTATTTCTCTAATGGTTAACGTGTTATGCTTGCTCTTGGTTTCACCTCATTCCTGGAATATGACTCTTGCCGGGGATGTGATGCTCTATCATATCTCTTCGAAGAAGAACCCATTTCAATCCGTGTGGAAGATCACATCAGCCTCTGACGTTTTTATCGTTAACCAGGAAATCCCGCTAACTTCGGCAACGGTCGCTACGACTCGCAAAACGCCTGAGCAGGTGAAAGCCAAGCAGCAGTTCATCCTGAAAGCCGATCCGAGCCATATCAAGCACCTCGTGAAAGCCGGCGTCGATGCCGTTAGCCTGGGCAATAACCATTCGATGGACTACGGCTTAAAAGGACTGCAAGAGGAGATGGCCCTGTTTGATAAGAACGGCATCGCCTATTGCGGAGCAGGACTCAATATGGCTCAGGCTGTCGAGCCTGCTTTCTTTCGGGTTGGAAGTTCCCCGAAGATCGGCATGGTTTCCTTTCTGACGTTCATCGGCGAGAAGCACCGCTGGATGAATACTCCCGCAACGGCCAAGTCGCCAGGAGTAGCCGTACCTCCGTTCGGCAACGCGATCAACAAGGATGCCCAAGCCAAAATCAAGAAGATCGTCGATTCGGCTAAGCGCGGATCAGAGTACGTCGTTATCGCCTTGCATGGTGGCATCGAACGCCAAACCGTTCCAACGTCGTATCAGGTTACTTTGGCGCGGGCCTTCGTCGATGCAGGCGCAGATCTGGTCGTCGGACACCATCCGCATGTCCTGCAAGGCGCTGAAATCTACAAAGGCAAGCCGATCTTCTATTCGACGGGCAATTTCATCAATTCTTTGCCAGGAACAACGGCATTGTTCCATCTTCGTTACGACGGCGCTAAGCTGGCGAAAGTCGCGCTGACGCCATGCACAATCGCCAAAGGCGCGGTCGTGCCGATGAAAGCCAAGCAAGCGAAGATTGCTCTCAAGGCGTTCGATAACTTGTCGAAGTTAGTAAAGAAGAAGTTTCCGAACAAGCACTCTAGCCCGTTATTGTCGGCTTACGGTTCGTGAGGGGCTATACTGGAAGCCATGAATCCGGAGGAACGATTCTCTAGCGTCGTCGCTAAGTACAACTCGCACGTCAACCCTTACTTTGCCAAGCTCCTCACATTCGCCGGCTTCCCTGTCGAAGTCAAAGGCGAAGGATGCTACATCATCGACCACGAAGGCAAGAAATACCTCGACTGCCTCGGCGGCTACGGCACATTCGCGCTCGGACATCGACATCCGCGCGTCATCGACGCTGTCAAAAAGCAGCTTGACGAAATGCCGATGAGCGGCAAAGCGTTTTTCAACGAGACCATGGCGAATCTCGCCGAGAAGATCGCCCAAGTGACGCCGACCGGCCTTGAGTTCTGCTTCTTTGGGAACAGCGGCGCTGAAGCCGTTGAAGGGGCTTTGAAGTTCGCCAAGGGTGCAACTCGCCGAACCAAGATTATTAGCACAGTCGATGGGTTCCACGGCAAGACCCTCGGTTCCCTGTCGACGACCGGCCGCGAAAAGTATCAATCCAAATACATGCCGCTGCTGCCTGGCGTTGAGTTCGTGCCGTTTGGCGATATAGAAGCGATGCGCAAAGCCGTTGACGAAGACGCGGCGTGCATGATCGTAGAACCGATTCAAGGCGAGGGCGGCATCCGCATTCCGCCGGAAGGATATCTCCGTGCCATTCGCGAGCAGTGCACGAAGACCGGCGCACTGATGATCGCTGACGAAGTGCAGACCGGCATGGGCCGCACGGGCGTCATGTTCGCATGCGAGCGAGAAGGCGTCACTCCGGACCTGATGACGCTTGCCAAGGCACTCGGCGGCGGCGTGATGCCAATTGGCGCTGTGGTTGGAACCGCAAAAGTATGGGACGCCGTTTTCTCGGAGAATCCGCTAACTCACACCAGCACTTTCGGCGGCAATCCTCTGGCTTGCGCTGCGGGCATCGCTGCGATCGATACGATCCTCGAAGAGGGCCTGATCGAACAATCGCAGATGATGGGCGCGATGCTTATTTCGGGACTTAGCGCGGTTAAAGATAAGCATTCCGACCTTATCTCCGACGTTCGTGGCCGAGGCTGCATGATCGGCGTCGAGTTTAACATGGACGAAGTCGGCGAGCTGTGCGTGGCCCAAATGCTGATCCGCGGCATGTGCGTGGCCTATACGTTGAACAACCCCCGCGTCCTCCGCTTCGAACCGCCGCTGATCATCAACGAAGAGCAAGTCGCGTTTGCTGTGAAGACATTCGAAGAAGCCGTCGTTGAGGTCAAGAACGTCTTGGCTTATTTGGAATAGGTAGTCGAGACGTAAAGGAAAAGTTGAGGAGTCAGGTTGGAGGGCGAGCGTACCCGCGAGCTCTTACTCCCTATTGCTGGTTTGCGAACAAACGTCTTTAGAAGCCAGACAATAACACTTAAGGCTGATGGTTATTAAAATAGTAAGTAGACATATCAGCCGGAAAGACCTACTTGATATGATAGGTTCTTCCGGAGCGCCAACGGCGCGATCTATTGTAGCCTAGTCCGAAGGCGAAGCCGAAGTGCTAGGAACGGAGCATCCCCAAAATCTGAGAGGGCTGTAGGCCCGGAATAGGCGATATATCCCGAATTGAACCTATCTCGCTCCTAAAGCGCTCTATGATTCATACGCGCCGCACCTGGGCCCCGCGCTTCGCGCTCAACCCAGGCTAGAATAGGAACGCGTCTTTGGCGCTCCGGACACCCATTCCGGTTTACAGTAGATGTTCTCACACAATATGTCTATTTATTTACTTAATGACCATCAGCACTCGTACCCCGTGCGTATGGTGATATGCCGCGGTTTATTGTTAATGACCATCAGCCTTGGGCAGGAGGGGGTTTGAGAGCGGGCAAGCAACGTAGGAACCCCCTTCCCTGTTCGCTTCACTCACAGGCCTTCCCCCTAGACTTCGTCTAAGGGGCAGGCTTATTAAAGAAATATATACCATCTAGCAACGCTCTGGGGTAGATTGGCATTATATAGAATATGTATCTATCTGGACGATATCTTGTTGGTTTCCTTGCTTGCGCTGGCTTCTTCGTCGCTGGCATGGCCGTTGACCGGTGCTTTGCGAATCCGGTCGTCGCCGAGGCGCAATCGTCATCCTTTATCTCTATAAGCGGTAGTCAAGGAAGTATCTATGTGCTTCGCTCAAATGGCGATGTAGAACAGGTGAATCTATACGATCGTGGAAACCGTATTGTTTATCCGCGGTCCTCTGCTAAGATTGAAACATCAAAGGAGTTTGAGGCTCGTTTTCAGAAGGATATGCAACAACCAAAGACTGATAAGAGGTAGAAGCAGAAACGATTAGTGGATCGAGTAGCACTTACCGCTTCACAAACGTCCCGTTCCGGTATTCCTCGAACGCTTTGGAGACTTCCTCGCGCGTGTTCATCACGATCGGCCCGCCCCAAGCGATTGGCTCGTTTAGCGACGCGCCGCTGATGAAGATGAATCGGCAGCCCCTGACAGAATCGACCCGTACCAAAGGATCGCCGTTATCTAGCAATGCGCACTGCCCAGACTCGACCGTTGTGCCGGAGATCTCAGCGCTACCATCCAAGAAATAGAGCACGACCGTGTCCTCCGGCCCGACGCTATATTCAAAAGAAGAAGACGCAGATAAATGCACATCAAGATAGGTTGGGTTCGTCGCGACGCCAGTAACGGGTCCGACGGTGCCATGGTAGTCGCCCGTCACGACCCGAACGCGAACGCCGCCCTCAACAACCTCGGGAATGGAACCAGAAGGAATATCCTGATAGCGTGGCTTGCACATCTTTTCGCTGCGAGGAAGGTTCACCCAAAGCTGTATCCCTCGCAGACGCCCGGTTGGGCTCTCCTGAGGCATTTCTTGATGGATAATGCCGCCGCCGGCGGTCATCCACTGTGCGTCGCCCGGTCCGATGGTTCCCTTGTTGCCGATGCTGTCGCCGTGCTCGACGATTCCTTCTATCAGATAGGTGACCGTCTCGATGCCCCGATGCGGATGCCACGGAAAGCCCGGCATGTAGTCAGCCGGATCGGTCGACCCGAAGTCGTCCATCATAAGGAACGGATCGAACTGAGGGACTTCGTTGTATCCGAACACTCGATTCAAACGCACTCCCGCGCCTTCCATCGTCGGCTTGCCTGTCAAAATGCGGCTGATTCCTCTCATATCGAACTTCTTAGCTCTCGTAAGACTTCCTCAAGAACACCCGACCCAGGAACCTCTCAAATCTCCTAGACCGGCTATACAGGCTTCCCTTCCATTTGTCCAGAAGCGAAATCGGCCACAGCGGCTTGCGAAGCTTCCCATCCTCGTAAGTCACCTCAGCTCCGGCCAGCGGCAATCGTCCTGGTCGACGATGCGTCAGAAAAGCATGATCCCAAACGGCCAGACCCCAAAGTCCGACGACAGCCAAATTGCAGGTCGGCCGCCAATGGTGCATGAGGTGGAAGCTATAAACGGTCCGAGCCATCTTTCGGGTTCGCGGACCGTCGATCATCGGCTGCCAGAAGCGCTCATACGGCAGGTGAAGCACGGCATGCCACAGCTCATAGCCGCAGTAGTAAAGGGTTACGGCGATCAGCAGCGAGAAGAAGACTGGCGACAAGGGGAACAACAAGAACACCGGTAAACCAAGAAGCCCCAGAAAGACGGCATAGAAGATGGTCACCGAATAGAACGGGAACATCATCGATTCTTCTTGTTCCGCCTGCACAATCGGATATTCGTTCACAACCGGCACAAGAAGATCCGGCTTGGTCGACTTAACCGGTGCTCGAACGTCGGTCAACGAGTGATGTTTGGTATGCGCTCGGAACATCGACCCCAAGAACGGCAATACGGCTGCGTGAAGCAAATATCGATGATAGAGGTATTCAAAGAGGCTCAGAGGCACTCCGAACCCGAGCGTCCACAGCACAACCGTCCAGATGTTCTGGGTCTCTAGTGCGAATCGCGCTGGAAAGACATATCGAAACACTGCAAAAGCGAGGACGAGTTGCAGTCCGGTTACAAGAAAGAAGCGGAACAGTGGAACTCGATGTGGTTTGGTTTGGTCTGGGTTCAATGGATCTCCATGCCGCCATCATGGCCGCGGCTTCATTCTACGTCCCGAACAAGCAAATTCGCGCGCTACAGAGACTTTGCGCCTACCCGCTTATGGGTAAACTCGATCCGTTTTGAACTTCATCTCTTTAGCTTGCATAATCTTAGCCGCCATGAATACCACACCATCCAATATTAACTTGTCATATCAACAGCCTGATTGGAGCAAACAAGCACATTCTAAGCTTCAGACATGGGAAGTCGAGCTCTTGAACCGAAGCTTCGAGACGCTTAACGGCAACATCGTTAGGCACGAGATGTGGCACAACAAGCGCGGCATCGAGCCTTCGTTAACGAGATATGTCGGAGTTTGGAACTGGGACTCGGCTTTCCATGCCATCGCCGTCTCGCGATGGGACCCCGAACTCGCCCGAGAACAAATCGACATCCTCTTCGCCGAACAGCTTCCCAACGGCGCTTTGCCCGATGTCATCTACGCTGACGGCCGCATCATCAAAGAGTCTGGCAAGCCGCCGGTTTTCCCTTGGGCTATCGCCATCGTCGATAAGCGTTCCCCAAATAAGGAGTATCTCAAAGACATCTATCCGAAACTTGTTAAGTTTGAAGAGTTTTGGCGCAAAGAACGAGGCGGAGACAAAGACGGCCTTTTCCACTATGGCGGCCCGCAACCTTATTGGGAATCTGGATGGGACAACTCGGTGCGCTGGGATATCGGCGTGTCGAACCAGTGGGCGATCGATCTCAATTGCTACATGGCCATGCTCTACGATGCCATGTCTGGATTTGCGAAAGAACTCGGCCTCAAAGACGATGAAGCCAAGTGGAAGAAAGCCAAAACCGACCTCGCCAAGCTCATCGAACAGAAGCTTTGGGACCCGAAAACCGGTGCCTATTTGGATTACGACTATCAGGCTGGCAAATTCGGCACTGCCCTAACGCCTGCCTCATTCATGCCTCTTTATGCGGGTATTGCATCGAAGAAGTATGCCGAAGCAATGGCCAAGATAGCGGCCGATCCCAAGAAGTTCTTCCCTGGAATGCCGACGGTTTCTTACGACGACCGGCAATACGGTCCGGACTATTGGCGCGGACCTTGCTGGCTGAACACCGCCGGATTCGCCATCTGGGGTTTGGAAAAGTACGGATTCAAGAACATCGCGGAGAAGATCAGGCAAACCATCCTAAAGCGATGCTACGATGGCGGCTATCCTTACGAGTACTACGACGCAACGTCCGGAAAACCGGGACAAGGCGCGGCGGAGAAGTTCGGCTGGTCGGCGGCGTTTATCATTGAGATGCTTCTCGAACGGCGATAGTCCTAGGGCCTCAGGACCATGGCTCTTCACATGTCGATCTGATCGCGATATGCTGGGTTGCCCTCCCGCACCACTTCAGTTCTTGTAATGCTCTGAATATCAGATACCAGTATATTTGCTGGCATCAGGGATGGGTTGCCGATTCATATCAGAATCTGCAAAGGAGAAACCATGCCAACAAAAACCCTACAGAACGTTGTCGTTAGGAAAGACCAAGGCCGCATCTATCCGACCGGCGACGGCGCTTTGACCTTCAAGATCTCAGCAGAAGACACCGGCGGCGTTTTCGCTTTCGGCTACTCAACGACCGAGCCCGGCGGCGGCCCTCCCCTACACACTCACACTCACGAGGATGAGTTGTTTGTCATCCTCGAGGGGACCTTCGAGTTTACGGTAAACGGCGACAAAATCATAGCGAACGCTGGAGACGTCATCTTCAGCCCGCGCGGCACCCAGCACACGTTCAAGAACATCGGCGAGACCGAAGGCAAGACCTACCTCGTTGTGACCGGCGGCAACTTCGAGAAGTTCTACGGTCGCTACTCAGCCGAAGTGGCTGACGGCAAACCGGACATAGAGAAACTGGTCGGTATCGCTGGCGAGCACGGTATCCGAATGGGATAGGTTCTATCAGATCGCGCTTCGGTCAATAGGAGACGGTTGCATTGGTTGAAGTGAAGGAACCGTAGCCGCCGGATGCTTCGTCCCCGCGCCTGCTTGATAAAACACCCAGGTTCAAATTACGGCGAGAAGCCTTGCAAGCAAGTTGAGGCTGGGTATTCGTGTTGCGCAGGTTCGCCGCCGCTAAGACATTGCTCGCCTAATCTTTTCGGTTTGAACTTGGCGCCGGAAGCGAGAAGCGCGCCGGGACAATCATCCGGCGGCTACATGCCCGCGTTTAGGTCACAATGCCCCAAACTCAAGTTGTTGGCAAAACGTAGACATACCTTTCGCAACGACCACGCAACAGCCTCCAAATAACCGAGCCTGCCCGCCCTTTCAACTTTTTCTCGTCAGCTTCGTTCCGTCATAGAACAATCCGCTGTCGATCTTCGAAAGCAGAATCATGAACTCGGATTTCTCTTCGGGCGAGATGAGGACGGCAAGTTTGGCGTTGCCGCTCTTGTTGACCTTGATCGCAAGCCGATCCATGCTAAGAGCAGGAGAGCTAATCATGTTGCGCGACGGACTGACCTCAACAATGTCTTTGATCGCAACGTTTACGCGAATAAGCTTCCCTGCTCGAACCTTTACCTGCCCATCTGCGACGGTATAGCGAACCGGTACAGCCAGCAGCCAAACAATAAGGGTGATTATAACGGAAGATCCGAGCGTGGCAAGGAATCCGGCCATTCCGTGCTTGTGGTCGGTGATAAGGACAAACACGCCGATTCCGATAGGATAGAGCGCAGCAATTGCCAGAAGAACGATCAGCCATGAATCGACCTTGCTTGCGAACTCTTTCGGCGCGTTATCCTTGAGCATATTGGACATGATACATCGCTAGGATCGGCTAGGTGATCAAGAGCAAAGCTAGAACTTTAAACGTGCATCAATTGCCTGCCCATTGAACCTAAGGGCCTGCTTGATTTAGCACTCTCGGTGGGTATACTGCTAACCACCGAACCTTCCTCAAGAGGGTTCATTACGCATTCAAATCGTAATCAACGGAGGATACAGCAACAATGAAGCTAAAACCCTTGCAAGATAGAATCGTCGTCGAAGCCGCTCCGAAAGAAGAGAAAACGGCCAGCGGCATCATCCTGCCCGATTCCGCCCAGGAAAAACCCCTGCGCGGCACCGTCCTCGCCGTCGGTCCAGGCAAGCGCCTCGATAGCGGCCAGCTCGCTCCTGTCGACGTTAAGAAGGGCGACACCGTACTCTACGGCAAGTATTCCGGAACCGAAGTCACCGTCGAAGGCAAAGACTACATCATTCTGAGAGCCGACGACGTGCTGGGAATCGTAGACTGAGACAAGCTCAGCCAATGACGAATTACGAATGACTAGTGACGAAGGCTGGATAAGGCGATGGCAGCTGATGAACTAAGAAACAGAACGAAGCAGTTCGGGCTGGAAGTAATACGGTTCAGTGCGCCGCTGATGCGGTTCCCGGTTGAATCCATTCTCGCCAAACAGCTCATCCGTTGCTCGACATCTGTTGGGGCGAATCTGCGATCAGCATCTTTGGCCCAGTCCACAGCTGATATGATCGCTAAGTTGAAGATTGTTGAGGTAGAAGCTGACGAAGCCGTTTATTGGCTTGAGCTCCTGAGAGACTGCAAACCTGAAATGGCTCAAGAGATTGATCGCTTACGGCAGGAAGCAGATGAGTTGTTCCGTATCGTAGCTTCCTTGGTCATAAAGCTCAAACAGAAACAGCAAGGATCAAGCAAGCGATAGCTTGCCATCGTCATTCGTATTTAGTCATTTGTCATTCGAGAAGTACAGAACGCAAAAGATAGGAGACAATACCTGTGCCTGCAAAAGAACTAAGATTTGGAGATGAGGCGCGAAAAGCGCTAGAAATCGGCGTTGACAAGCTTGCCAACGCAGTCAAAGTCACTCTCGGCCCGCGCGGCCGAAACGTCGTGCTCGAGAAAAAATTCGGCAGCCCGACAGTCATCAACGACGGCGTCACCATCGCCAAGGAGATCGAGGTCGAGGACCGCTTCGAGAATATGGGCGCACAGCTCATTCGCGAAGTCAGCAGCAAGACCAACGACATTGCCGGCGACGGAACCACCACCGCCACCGTGCTTGCCCAAGCGATCTTCAAGGAAGGCATCCGCAACGTCGCCGCCGGCAGCAACGCTACGCAGATCAAGCACGGCATCGAGAAGGCCGCCGGTGCAGTTGTTGAGGCCATTCAGAAGGTCAGCAAGCCGGTCAAGGACAAGAAAGAGACGATAGAGGTCGCCAGCATCAGCGCCAACGATCCTGAGATCGGCCAGCTGGTCGCTGACGTCATCGACACCGTCGGCAAAGACGGCGTCGTGACCGTCGAAGAGAGCAAGTCCACCGAGACGCATTACGAAGTCGTCGAAGGCCTGCAATTCGACAAGGGCTACATGAGCCCCTACTTCATCACCGACGCGACCCGAATGGAGACGGTTTACGAAGATCCGTACATCCTCTTCTATGAGAAGAAGATCGGCAACGTCCAGGATCTCGTTCCCCTGCTTGAAAAGGTCCTGCGCCTTGGCCGCCCTTTCATCATCGTGGCCGAAGACGTCGAGAACGAGTGCCTCGCCACTTTGGTTCTTAACCGTCTGCGCGCCAACCTGACAGTTGCAGCTGTCAAGGCTCCCGGATTTGGCGATCGCCGCAAAGCGATGCTCGAAGATATGGCCATCCTCACCGGCGGCACCTTCATCAGCGAGGAACTCGGCGTCAAGCTCGAGAACGTCACGCCTGAGATGCTGGGCCGCTGCGGCCGCATCGTCATCACGAAGGACACCACGACCATCGTGAACGGCAAGGGCGAGAAGGCTCAGATCGACGGCCGCACTGCGCAGATCAAGCGCCAGATCGAGACTACCGACAGCAACTACGACAAAGAGAAGCTCCAGGAGCGCCTCGCCAAGCTGAGCGGCGGCGTCGCCGTGGTCAAGGTTGGCGCTGCCACCGAAACCGCCCTGAAAGAGAAGAAGGCCCGAATCGAGGACGCTATCGCCGCAACGCGAGCCGCCCTTGAGGAAGGCATTGTGGCTGGCGGCGGAGTCGCCCTTCTGCAAGCCATTCCAGCTCTTGACGGTCTGAAAGGCGTCGGCGACGAAGTCATCGGCATCGCGATCGTCCGCAAAGCTCTCGAGGCTCCGATCCGCGTCATCGCCGAGAACGCCGGCGCTGAAGGTTCGGTCGTTGTAGAGAAGGTTCGCAACGGCAAACCTGGCTTCGGCTTCAATGCCGCGACTCTGGTCTATGAAGACCTGATCAAAGCCGGCGTCGTCGACCCGACCAAGGTCGTACGCACGACTCTTGAGAATGCCGCCTCGATCTCCGGCCTGCTGCTCGTCACCGAGTGCGCCATCGCCGAAGCTCCCGAGAAGGAAGAGCCTGCGAAGTAAGTCCGTTTGACTTGGCCCTCGCGATAACCTCTGGATTGTCACGAGGGCCGCTATTCTTTCTTGGTTTGTCTTTCTGAAGCTGTGGATATTAGTCCGGCATCAACCCAAATAACTGCTACATTGCGTGAATGCGTATGCCAAGATAACGCATGAGTCGCTTCCAACCTACTTGGAACTCCCTTCGAACCAAGGCAACTCCAGAATGGTTCCAAGATGCCAAGTTCGGCATTTACACCCACTGGGGCATCTATAGCGTCCCGGCAACAGGTCCAAACTGCACTTGGTACCCGTATAACATGTACCGCGAAGGCACCGAACAGCACGAGCACCACCTGAGCGTCTATGGCGGCCCCGAGAAGTTCGGCTACAAGGACTTCATTTCCCATTTCAGAGCCGAGTTGTTCGACGCCGATGAGTGGGCAGAGATCGTAGCTGATTCCGGCGCACGTTTTGCTGGTCCGGTTGGAGAGCACCACGACGGCTTTTCAATGTGGAACTCGCAGTCAAACGAATGGTGCGCGGCCAAAATGGGTCCTAAACGCGATATCGTGGGCGAACTGGAAAAGGCGTATAGAGCTCAAGGTTTGCGCTACATGGTCGCCATGCACCACGCGGAGAACTGGTGGTTCTTCCCCCATTGGCGTCCGGAGTTCGACACTTCGGATCCTCGTTATGCTGGTCTATACGGAGAATCGCACAATCTAGAGGGTCCGATAGGCAAAGAATGGTTCTTCGACCAAAGCCTTCCTTCTCGAGCCTTCTTAAAGCAATGGCGCACAAGGCTCGATGAAGTCGTCAATGGCTACTCGCCGGATATGATCTGGTTCGACTTCGGGATATATCGAATCGATGAATGTTACTTGGCTGAGTTCGTGGCAGACTACTATAACGGCGGCGCAGAACGACTTATCACCTATAAAGATGACCACCTGCCCCCTAACATCGCTGTCCTGGACTATGAACTCGGCCGGGAATCGAAGCTAACCAACTACGAATGGCTTACAGATTCAACCGTTGACGATGGATGTGCTTGGGGGCATATGAACGGTGCAACCTACAAGAGCTCTGCTGAGCTCGTTTACTACCTAATCGACAACGTGAGCAAGAACGGATACCTGCTTCTGAATGTCGGACCGAAAGCAGACGGCACGTTCCCCGATGAAGCCAAATCCATTTTGAAGGACATGGGAAAGTGGCTCAAAATCAATGGCGAGGCCATCTACGGCACGACGCCATGGTTCGTTTCGGGCGAAGGATCAACCCAGCTGCAAAAGGGCGGCGCATTCAATGAAGGGGATATGCCCAACTACACAGCCGAAGATATCCGGTTTACCGCCAAAGGCGATTCCGTATATGCCATCGTTCTGGGACGCCCAACCGGTGAAGTGAAGATAACTAGCTTCAACAACGAGCGCATCTATCCCGGTTCAGTCAAGTCAGTAAGTTTGCTTGGGAGTGATGAGCCGATCTCGTTCAAACAGAACCCACATGGATTAGTCATACAGCCGTTCAAGTCAAAACCTTGCGAATTCGCCTGCGCATTCAAGATTGAGCGTTGCCGGGCATACGAAGGGCTGGGCCAACGAGCATCTTCCTGAATGCGCTCTGGTTCACTCACACGTTCGGTCTACTTCAACGCTTCCAGCAACTCCCTTCTCGACTTCCTAAATGTCGCAGGATCGGTGTCGTACTGCGTGAACGATTGGATGTGCTTGTCGGCGATTATCTGCGCCAGCGCCGGATTCTTATCCCGCAACTTGCACAGAAGCTCATAGTCCGCAACGCCATCGCGAAGCGTTTCATACCTTATTGAATCGATAAGGCCGTTCGTGCCTGGATAGACAATCCACGGATCTCCAGCGGGCAAAAACCACTCAGGAGAGATCAGCGTCTTGTAGGGATCGTCCACCTGGTTCCAATAGTTGAATCCCCAATGCAAGTAGCCGGTCGCATTGTATTTGAAGTTAATCCAATGTAGGAGCCGCGTTTTAATAAGTGGCAACTCCAGGAACCTATTTGCATACTCGCCTTGAGGATATACGCATGTGTACATCCATACTTCCTCACCTGCTTTCTGCCTTTCTTGATAGTGGCTATACGAATCGCCAAAGTAGTTCAGCTGCGGAACCCAGACGTCAAGCGCGCCGACAAGCTCTTTTGTATGGCACGCGTCTATCCGCTTAACGCCGGGCATGTACTTCTCTACCAGCTTGCCGATCGCACGATACGACTCGATATTCGACGCAATAGGCTCATCTGCTAAATGCTGCATGTACTTACCCAGCCATCCCTTATCTTTGAGGTGCTGCTTCAATGCAGGCAGAAACTGCGAGAAAAACCAATCGGCTTCTTTCGATGTTGGCTCGACGCCTTTCGACACAAGCTTTCCGTTCTCAACGACTTGAGCATTGACCGTGAATTGCGAGTTCCAATCGCCGACACGTCCGCCCAAATGTCCACCCTCGATACGCCCTATAACGCCCGCATCGATGAAGATCTGCACGCGCTTGTCGAAGCCGGCAAAGTCGAATTTGAGTTTGCCATCTGCTCCGAGCTCATAGTTCGTCAGCGAATACGGAGCGATTAGGGCGACGTTCTGCCGATGCTCCGCCATGCTCTTGGCGATCACCCTCATCTGCGCATCTTCTGGCGTATCGCCTTCCTTCGGTTGCAATAGCATGAACTTCGTCGAAGGGAAATACCAGTTGGTCAGCCAGAGCCGCGATTTGACGGCATCTACCGGATAGACCTTGGCCTTCAACGGGATCTTGACGCTGATGTCGCGTCCATCGACTCTGGCCATAACCTTAAGGTCAGTCTGATAGACTCCTTCCCTAGCTTTAGCTGGCACCTTTACGTCGATCCATACCGGTTGTGCCTCGTTAGCCTTCAGGTCAAACGAAGAAGCTTCCGACAACGGGTCTGGAAACTCGCAAGGCGGCTTCTGCAGGGCATCTTTCGGAGGATCTGGCATCGGCTGATTCACAGGAACGTAGCCTACGGTTCGTATTCTCAAACCTTTCAGAGCGTTGCGGCCGGACTTGAGGTCGCCGACGACGACGGACACCTTGCCCAGGTCCTTAGCGCTCTTCACAACGATCTGCCAAACCGCATGTTCACCACGAGCGACGTCGATTGGGTCCAAACCGTCTGCCGCAGGAGCAGCATCTCGGAACACCTTTACAAGCGGATCGACTTGCCATACTTCAAGCACGGATTCCGCCGAAGCGGCCGGCATAGCTATCATGAAAAGACTTAAAGTGAGCATCGTAGCCTCCTTTTCTGCCGCTAGCTTACTTCTTTGATGAATGACAAAAGCAAGCCTCAAGGGAATTCGCTCAGCCACAATATGGCTATGCCAACTGCTCTCGAAATTAGGTTGAGAACCGAAGGTTCAGGCGACATCCAAGACTTAACCCCAAGCATTGAAGAGTGCCTTTCCAGTGCCAAAATCGCAAACGGACTCGCCACGATCTTCGTTGTCGGATCGACAGCGGCCATCACAACCATGGAGTTCGAGCCTGGGCTTCAAGAAGATATCCCTCGCGTCCTAGAACGGCTAGTACCGAGCAACGACACCTATCGGCATGAACTCACTTGGCACGACGACAACGGCCATTCGCACGTTCAAGCGGCCTTTCTTGGTCCGAGTTTAACAGTGCCCGTGGTAAACGGAAAGATGACCTTGGGCACTTGGCAACAGGTTGTGCTGATTGAGATGGACACACGACCTCGCGAACGCCAGATCGTGGTCCATTTGATGGGAGATTAGCCTACTTCGTGACCTTAGTCAGCTTCAGAAAGGCAACGCCGTGGCGCGGAACCTTGCGCTTGATCGATTTCGATGTTCTCTCCTGGTCCTTCTGCCTCCAAATGTCGCGGACCTGAACCGTGCCATCGATGCCAAGCTCGCTCAAGCTGACCGTCATCTCGGCAGGATCCTCGGATCGATTGAAAAGACCAACAGCCATTTCGCCGTTCTCAAGATCGCGCACCCAGACCTCCAAGTCGTCTGATACTCGAAGCCTTCTTCCCTGCTTTCCAAGAACGTCTTGGTTCACTTCAATGACTTCGTCGTTCGTCACAAGGCTAAGCGTGAACTCGTCGAGTTGAGTTAGGTCTGATGCGAGGACGAGCGGCGACGCCAGTATCGCCCAAAGGCTCATATAGGTGTATTGCTCGCTCGGTGTAAGGGTGGTCGGAAGAAGCTGGCCGCCAACCATGACCTTGCCGATCAGGATGTTGTCCGGGTCGTTCCATCGGCCGGGCTTGGCATACTTCTCGTAGCCAGCTTGGCCGAAACCAATTGCCGACATGCTGTCCCAGTAGCTGTCCGATGCGCCAAGGTCGCCGGTCGTGCGCCAGAAGTTGCCGTCGACCTCTTCACCCCATTTCCAAACCTCTTTAAGGCCGTACTGGCATAGGTTATAGACGAAGTCGCGGTCGGTCTTGAGCAAAGCGTCGCGCATCTTGGCATATGGCAGCTTGTACTCATCAAGCGTGTCGCCTTTGACTTCGTTCTGATAGGAACACCAGTCGTATTTGAGGAAGTCGAAGCCCCATTTCGCGAACTGCTTGGCATCCTGTTCTTCGTGGTTCAAGCTTCCCTCGTAACCCGCGCACGTCGTTTTACCCGGCGAAATATAGATGCCGATTTTCAGCCCTTTGGTGTGAACGTAATCGCACATGCCCTTCATGTCGGGGAACAGCTTGTTCGAAAGTAAGTTGCCTTGATCGTCTCGCGCCTTGCCTCCGCGGTTCGGGTCATTGGACCCCGGAATCACGTTCCAACCGTCGTCGATATTGATGTAGGAGTAGCCGTGATTGATCAGCCCAGTTGAGACCATGGCATCTGCCTGCGCACGGACAAAGGTGTCTGTGATGTTGGTGTAGGCCATATACCATGTGCTCCAGCCCATCGGAGGAGTCAAAGCCAAAACGTCGCCGACGACCAGCTTAAAGCTCCTTTCTGCCTTTCCTTTGCTATTGGTAGCCGTGAACTCGATCTTGTACTCGCCTTTCTCGGCCACCGAACCGCTGAGGAAGCCCGTGCTGGGATCAAGCTTAGCTCCTGCTGGCAGGCCTTGTGCCTCGAACTTGATGGGCCGATCGCCTGTTGCCGGAACCGTGAACAAAATGGGGTGGCCCGGTCTTACGCCGAACACTTTGGGACCATTGATCTTGGGCTGAGGCCCTGGCTTCGGAGTCAAGATATAAGGCTTCTCGACTGGTGGAACGATGGAAACAGGCTTACTGCCCTCGTACTCGAAGACAGCTTCGGCCCAGTCTGCGTGGTCGAATCCTTGGCCGTCGCCTGCCGCTGTCACCTTGAGAATGAGGTTTTTCTTTTTCTCAAGGCTGACGCTCACTTCCTTTGCAGGCTCGCCAGTGGCCATAATGCCCGAATCGTAGGCGGCTTTTCCATCGACCAAGACTTGGAACACTACCGTGCCTTTCCCGTCTTTACTGGAGTCGTCCACCCCAACAAAAGCGTGGAACTTCTTTGCTCCGTTAATCGCAATTCGCCAAGTCATCTGGGCGTGGCTGCCTAGCCCCCACGCAAAGGGTTTTCCGGCTATCGCCATTGGCTTTCCGATGATGTTCTGATTGACCATCGGCCGGCCATAACCTTGCTTTATGACGCTGAGGTCGAGTTCGGTTAGCTTCAGGGATTCAGCTCGTAAAGATGTTGCTGCAAGCCCAGCGAGTAGAGCAATTGCGATACGATATTCCATTCGCGCAGTCTATCCGATTAGCAAGCCGTTTCATGTCGTTTTAGACAACTTGTTCTGTTTTCTTAAACAAGATGCGAAACATCCAGAATCGGCCAGTATGCGGCCCTCATGTTGTTTGTTTTGGCTGAAATAGTGGAACCTCCGGCCGTCCCTTCGACCAGGCTATTCATCATAAAACAACAGCTCCATGCGAACAACTAGACGTCCGGGCTGATAGCATCTAGAATAGCCCGAACCACCAGCTCGTCCTCCGGCTTTGTTGCAGGCCCAAAACGGGCGACAACCTGGCCATTGCGGTTCACAAGAAACTTCACGAAGTTCCATTCAACCGGCTTCTTCGTGTCGGACCGACTGACGAGCCACTTATATAGCGGGCTGCAGTGTCTACCTCGGACCGATATCTTGGAGAAGATCGGAAAGGTGACATGATATCGGGTTGAACAAAACGTTTTGATCTGTTGGTTCGAACCAGGTTCTTGCCACATGAAGTTGTTGGCCGGAAAGCCAAGAACAACGAGACCTTTATCCTTGTAACGCTGATACAGTTTTTCTAACCCTTCGTATTGCTTCGTGAACCCGCACCGACTTGCTACGTTCACTACTAAAAGGACTTTTCCCTCGTATATGTCCAGGCAAACCTCGTTTCCGTCTATGTCGTCGACTTTGAGGCGATAGATGGTGTCGTTCTCATCGGTATGCCCTGAGCCGCTAACTGAAACGATGGAACTGAATAAACACAAGAGTTTCTTCAAAGTGCCTCAATCTACCATTCATTGCGGCTGTTCCGTTCCGCTCTTGGGTAAGATCCGCGCCGCCAATCCGGCGACTTTCTGCACTTCCTCGAATGAAGACAGCGCGACAAGTTGATTTGCTAACTTTGCTTGCATTTCTAGAGACGGTCTGGTAATATATTAGCTCCGTGGGTCGTTAGCTCAGTTGGTAGAGCAGCTGACTCTTAATCAGCGGGTCACAGGTTCGAGCCCTGTACGGCCTACCACGATTTACTCCCGTCGCTTGACGGGTTTTTTGTTGCCTCTCCGATAAGCAGACTCGACATTAACAGCTTTACGTTTGATGAAACTGGCTTTTTCGCGCAAATCTTAGGATACTAAGCGCCGCTTATGCGTCAGTCTTTTCGTAGAACACTCTAACGGGTCATTAGGGGGGGTGCTGTGCTAGATTCTTACTTAAGTCCAGCTTTACGTGCGCTAGAAGGCGCACTTGATCTACTCGTCAGATTGTCGATTCCGATAGCCATCGCGATTGGACTGGTTGCATTGTCTATTGCGATCTACGCATTTAACAATAAAGACAGCAACGGGGAATTCGGCGGCCAAGCGAAGGTAGTTGCTGTCAGAGGCATGGCGTGGGTTGGCGTTTGCCTCCTCGCCATAGCTATCAAAGGCGCGCTCGGCGGAGCCTATCCCGCGGTCCAAACAGACCTTCAGTGGCGGGAGAACGCCGAGGCAACTCAGAATCCTGTACCAGATGCTCCTCCGGTCTACCAGCCTGCGCCATCATTCTCAACACTGGCAGAAGAAACCTACACACGCACTCTAAAGCTACCTCCTGATTTCCTTGAGAAGCTGGGTACCGAAGGAATTGGCGTGCTTTCGCCATATCTGACCGATCCTACTGCCGAGAACGTACTAAAGCTGGCCGACACATTCCGACGAAGCGGGCAAGACGTCGTATTCACCCGCGAACTGACTAAGTTGGCTGAGACTCCAGCTCCCTTTGAAAGTGTTCAGATTGATGTTGGCCTGAAAAGCCTTCCTCGAAGAGCCTTTAGCTCTCAATTTACAGCCAACTACACGCTACTCAACGACAAGCCCGAACCTGTTCAAGCTAGGTTCATCTATCCTCTGCCCGATGCAGGAACTATCAAGAACCTAGACGTCTCCGTTGGCGGCGACAAAATCTCTCAACCGACCGAACACGGATGGTATGAATGGAATGGAACGCTTGGACCAAACGAACGCAAAAAGGTGTCTGTGTCCTATGCCGTGCAAGGCGCAAGAAGTTGGTCATGCGAGGTCGGCTCATCCAGGCGCAGGGTCAAGGAGTTCTCGCTCTCGCTTCGCACCGACGAACCTGTAGCCTATCGCCGCGGAAGCCTCGAAAGAACCTCAGAAACCGGCGGCAAGGCACAATGGAACTTGAAAGACGTGATCACCTCTCAAGAAGTCGCGATCGTCATACCTTCTGATGCAGCTGCTTCAAACGGCTTGTTGCAGGCTTTCCAAGCGATGCCAATCTCGTTCCTCATCTTTACGATTGGACTCGCGGCGGCTATGCTCTGGCGAGGTCCGAAGCTGATCCCGGGCAAGTTCTCCCTCGCACTTGGCGCATTCGCTGCTGGGATGTTCAGTGCCGTTATCCTTCAACACTACATTGGACCTATTGCAGCGCTCGTTCTATGTCCGGTCCTAGGTTCTTTGGCGTGTTTCAAACTGGCTGGACGGACCGGACTGATAGTTGGCTTGGCATCGGCGCTAATGCCGGCCGCTTTCTTGAGCGCCAAGCACAGCGGCATAATCATTCTCGTCTTGATCGTTTTAGCGTGTGCGGGCTTGGCAGTTCTAAAGCCCTCTCAGTCGGAACAATAGCCAACATTTACTGCTTGTTACTTCTAGGACTTAAGGTAAACGGTGTGCCAGGTTGCCTTGTCGCAATCGGGGCATGTCATCAAGCGCTGTGGATTGCCTTTGGCTTTCCATCGGATGCCGCCGCACTCCCAGACCGAGCGCTCGTGCCCGCATGGGCATCTGATCTTCCAAGCCATTGAGTCGCGGCGCATGTCTTCCGCCCAAGACTTAGGGAGGATGGCGGTCAGGAATCTTTGCGAAAGTGACATAGGCTATTGCGAGATCTTACGGCCGCTGGCGGCGAAGAACGGATCGGTGGCAAAGCCGATTCCTTTGACAGCCGCGCGCTGGATGTGCGGAGTCTTCGGGCCGCCACTGAAGATAGTAATGCCCCAAGTGACAAGCAGCGCGCCTGCCGACTCGTACCACTTCTCTGCTTTCGTGCTGTCGGAGCTTACGTCCTTGGCATCTAGCACGACTTCCTTCTTGTTGACATCAATGATCATCGCGCTAACAGTGGCGTCGGCCTTGGTCTTTGGTCCGAGTCCGACCCAGACGGACCTTACTCTCCAGCCGAGGTTGCCGACGCAAACATAGTCGACTCCTGCTTTCTGGCCGAACTCGAGGAGTTTCTTGGCGTCTGGAAGAATAGGTAGCTGGCCGAGTTCCTCGAACGTGTTCGGCTTCTCAGGCAGTCCGGTCTCGCTCCATGCCGCCCGCGAAAGGGCTTCCGAGACGATCTCAAATCCGGCTTTCTGCTCGAAGAGCTTGCGAATGAGGTCGTTGGCGGTTCTCATCCCTGCTTCGCTGGTGCCCTTTTCGTTTTCAGCGAAGGTCCACAGGACGGCTACTTTCGGTACTTTAACAACATTTGTCGTCTGGGCTTGGGCGATGTTGATGCCGACGATGAGGGAAGCGAGAGCGACGAGGAAACGAGTCTTCATAGAAATCCACCAAAGCAGTCTTCGTTTTGTTGATTATATGCTTTTCTGTTGCTGGATTTCGGTATCCGGCAGATGATTTAACGAATCAGATGATTACCAGGTATATCCCTCCACATTCCCAAATGTGGAGGGTTTAGGTTCCGTTGATGTGCTAGGCATTGCTCGACGGTCTTGTAACATTCAGGAATAGCGGATTATGTTGTGCAGACGCCTATCTTGAAATCCCTCCACATTTGGGAATTTGGAGGGATAGAACTTCTCCCTAAGGTGGAGGGTCCATATTTCGTTGACCTGCTAGGCAATTCCAGACTGTCTTGTCGCATCTATGAATAGCGGCTAATATATGCAGATGACGCCGAGCATGTAAACCCTCCACATTTGGGAATGTGGAGGGATAAAAAGGCGGTTGCATTTTGCCATGGGCTGGGAGCCCATGGTACTTACCGGAAACAAAGCCTAACGAATCCGAACCAATCCTAACAAACCCTAACACCCATGGTACGGCTTCTCTACGCCAGCCACTTCGACATACTCGTCGTCTTATCCTCAAATCCCGACTTTTCGTATGCCAGCCGGGCAGGATTCTTCGAGTGAACCGTTAGTTCCAAGAGAATGATGGCCCGGGCTTTTGCCAGTTCTTCCAGCTTCGACAGCATCTGTTTGAACACGCCTTTCCCCTGGAACTCGGCGGTCACCGTCGCAATCTCAATCGCAATGGCGCGTTTCAAGAAATAGATGGGCGGACGCGAGACGACGTGCGACATCATCAGCCCCACCACGCGGCCTTCGAACTCGGCGACAAGGAAGATGCAGTCGCGCTGCGTCAGCAATGAATTGAAGTAGTTGCGGCACATTGCTCCTATGCGCTCTTCCGGCAGGGTCATATAGTAGCGCCCGTCGTACTTCAGATGCGAATCCTGCATCTCAAGCCAAATCGGTACCATTTGGTCCATATCCTGGACCGTCGCGTGCCTTACAACCACTTCCATCCTAGGTTCACCTCTTACTCTATCATTCTATACCAACGGCGGCCGAATAAGACTCAGGTACAATGCCAAGGCGCACTTCGAGCTGCGCTTTTACCGCCATGCAAGTTACCCGCGAAGAATTAAACCCGTGTACTATAAAGCTGACTGTCGTCTGCGACGAAGCGCAGATCAAGGACGGCTATGACAAAGCAGTGAAGCAGTTCGCCAAAAAGGTGAAGGTGCCCGGTTTCCGTCCGGGTTCTGCCCCTAAGGCGATGGTCGAGCAGATGATTCCTGAAGCCGACCTAATCGACCAGTCTGCCGACAACATCGCGAGAGCCGCCTTCAAGGCTGCCATCGAGCAAGAAAAGCTCGAGCCGCACTCTCAGCCCCATGTCGAGATTAACGCCTACGACAAGGCCGAGAACAAGTTCGAGATGTCGATCTTAGTTCCGATGCCCCCTGTCGTCGAGCTTGGCGACTACAAGACTCTGACGGCGACCCGGCCTCCGCTAGAGACGACCGAGGAAGAGGTCACCAGCTACATCGAAGAAATGCGCCGCCGGAAGTCGAAGCGCGAAGCTGTCACCGACCGCGGAGTCCAACAGGGCGATGTGGCCGTGGTTAACATCAAGCTCGCCGGCGAAGAGGGCGACGGCCGCACGTTCATGACGATCGCGGGCCAGACTTTTGCCCAACTCGACGAGGCTCTGATGGGTATGGAAGCCGAGCAGATGAAAGCTCTGAACCTGACCTTCCCTGAGAACTTCCAGGAGAAGGACTGGGCTACCAAGACTTTCGACTGCCAAATCACGTTGCGCTCGCTGAGCACGATGAAACTCCCCGATCTCGACGATTCCTTCGCTAAGGAGTTCGATGTTGAGAACGTGGACGAGTTCAAAGCGAGAGTGCAAGAGAGCATGGGCCACCAAAAAGCCGCTTTCTTCCAGAACTACGTGAATGAGCAACTTCTCGATTCTCTGAGAGCGGCCAGCACTGTCAACGTCCCCGACACGATGTGGCTAGACGTTGCCAATCAAAGACTCCGCGAAACCGCCATCGAGCAGCAGAAGCAGGGCAAGACTCTTGAGGACTTCGCTAAGGCGAACAACATGACTGTGGAAGCGCTGATCGAGGCTCAGAAGAACGAAGCTCGGGTTCAGGTCGAAAGGGCCGTCATGGTTCAGAAAATCTTCGAGCTCGAAGAGATGAAGCTGACCAACAACGACCTCAGCGAACAGCTCATGATCCTTTCCCAGGAATACAACATGGATCCGAAGGAAGTCTTGAACACGCTCAAGAAGAACGAGAGCGTGAACGAGCTACAATTCGGCGCGATGTTCCGAAAGGTCCTCGAAAAGCTGAACACTTTTGCCACAATCACCGAAGAAGCGCCGCAAGGCGAGTAATTGGCACGGATTGTGCTGGTAAAAGCCCTGGGCAATTTTGTCCAGGGCTTTGATATTTGCCCAGTAGATATACCGGGTTAAGCCATAATCTGGGTTAGAAAGCATCGGCAATCGACCGATATTTAGAAACGTATAAACCTTGAGGAGTATTTTTGATGGGCGTTCCATATGTAATTGAACAGACTTCGCGCGGCGAGAGAAGCTACGACCTTTGGTCTAGGCTCTTAAAGGACCGCATTGTGTTTCTGGGAACACCTGTCGACGACTACGTTGCGAACCTAATCGTTGCACAGCTCCTATTTCTAGAGAAAGAAGATCCCGACAAGGACATCGATTTCTACATCAACAGCCCCGGCGGCTCGGTTACGGCAGGCATGGCGATCTATGACGCGATGCAGATCGTAAAACCGGATATCGCCACCATCTGCGTCGGACAGGCCGCCTCGATGGGCGCGGTTCTTCTGGCTGGCGGCGCCAAAGGCAAGCGCCACTGCTTGAAGCATGCGCGCGTCATGATCCACCAGGTTAGCGCTGGATTCTCCGGCACGATGGCTGACATCGACGTGCAGGCCGCCGAAATCAAGCGCCATATGAACACGCTGATGGAGATTTTGGCTCACCACACAGGCAAAGACGTAGAGACGATAACCAAGGACTGCGACCGCGACTACTTCCTTTCTGCAAAAGAATCGGTCGATTACGGTCTTGTGGATAAAGTTCTTGAGCCTGGAGTGCGATAATCTAAGTAGGAGTTGACATGCCGAAGACGTTAGAACGTCGAGATCAATGTTGCCTTTGTGGCAAAACCAAGGACCAGGTTCGTAAGTTAATTGTCGGTTTGCACGGCGCAGTCTGTTCTGATTGCATCGACCTTTGCAACGACATTCTCAACAGCGACGGCGAGAGAGCGCCGATGCCGGCTCCGGCCGTAGAGAAGAAAACGGTTGAAACGAACATCAGTTCTGTTCCAAAGCCGAAAGAAATCGTATCATTCTTGGATGGATATGTAATTGGCCAGGACTACGCCAAGCGCGCTTTGTCCGTTGCCGTTTATAACCACTACAAACGCATTCAAGACAAGCCGAAGGCCGGAGATGTCGAGCTTCAAAAGAGCAACATCCTCATCATCGGTCCGACCGGATCGGGAAAGACGCTTCTTGCCCAGACGCTGGCCAGGATGCTTCATGTTCCCTTCGCCATCGCCGACGCCACGACTCTCACCGAGGCGGGATATGTGGGCGAAGACGTGGAGAACATCCTCCTGAAACTGTATCAGTCTGCCGAGACGATGAATCCGCGCAACCCGAAAGAACTCTGCGAGCGCGGCATCATCTATGTCGATGAGATCGACAAGATCGCCCGCAAGAGCGAGAACCCATCGATCACCCGCGACGTCAGCGGCGAAGGCGTTCAACAGGCACTGCTTAAGATCCTTGAGGGCACGACGTCGAACGTTCCTCCTCAGGGCGGACGCAAGCACCCTCAGCAGGAATATATACCGATCGACACGAGCAACATCCTGTTCATCTGCGGCGGCGCATTCGAGGGCATCGAAGACATGATTCGACGCCGCATGAAAGAAAACGTAATGGGCTTCAGGGCCAATCCGACCGGCGAAGTCGACAAGGCCAAGAGCGTGTTAAATAAAGCGCTGCCTGAGGACCTGTTGAAGTTCGGTCTGATCCCAGAGTTCATCGGCCGCTTGCCCGTCATCGCCACGCTTCAGCCGCTCGACGAGGATGCGCTCATGCGCATTCTTACCGAACCGAAGAACGCATTGCTCAAGCAGTATTCGAAGTTCTTCGAGTTGGACGGAGTCGAATTGATGGTCGAACCAGGCGCTTTGCGCGAAGTGGCCTTCGAAGCCATGAAGCGAAAGACAGGCGCACGCGCACTCCGAGCCATCATCGAGCAGGTCATCATGGATGTCATGTACGAAGTGCCAAGCAACTCGGACATCAAGCAAGTGATTATCCCCGACGGAATCCTCACCGCTGGAAACCATCCGATCTTGAACACTGCCGAAAAGATGCGAAAGGCTTCTTAGGCTTGTCGTAAAACGAATACCGGGCTGAGCAACTATTGCTCAGCCCGTTTCTGTTTGCAAGGATCAGAACTCGAACGTGTAAGTTCGTTTGCTGTTCGTTATTGCCTGCAGCAGCTTTAGAGCATCGCCATCGGCAAGTTCAAAATAGAGGGTCACGTTGACGCTCTTTCCAATGTCGACGTTTTGGGCGGCCGATTCTCCGAACTTGTCGTAGCATCCGATCTTATAAGTTGCCTTAGACTTCGAACCTTCGCCTTTGAACTCCAAGGGGAGGACATTCACATACCTGGCGGCAGAAGCAAGGTTCTTGACCGTGGCTTCAATCGGGACTAGCTTGTAACCTCGACGAGCTTTGACTCTTCCCTTTTCGGCAATCGGCTGACCAACGCTAGTCAGGGTTACTTGCCAAGTGTCCGTGATAAAGGGGGTGCCAATGGAGCCCTTGAGTTCGGTTGCTACAGTAGCGTTGGTCGGATCGGAAGGATCGGCATCGGCGACGGGCAGCTTTGCCTTGCCAAGCAGGTTATAGCGAACAACGGGTTCGACTGCGCGCATGACGATCAGCTTAGGAATCTCGCCATTTGCGACGACTTTGAAAACGGCATAGCAGTCGAGTTTCTGCGCTGGCTTTAGCGGCATCGCGAGCGGCTGCTTGGTTGTTTCAAGGCCGATGTAGTTGGCATTGTCTTTCGTCGTTTCGGTGGCGTCTACGGCAGTCAGTTTGAAGCAGTCGCCGCTGACATACTGCTCTTTCTTCTCGCAGTTGTGGATGTTGAACCGGATCACCATGAGCTTCTCGCCTGGGCCAGCAACGGTCGTGCGGCCGCCGATTTTCACTGGATCGAGGGTGTATTCAACGGACTTAAGCGTGAAGTTTAGCTGATAGGTTTTCTTCCCAAGGCTATACGGCCTTAGGAACTTGCCGTCAGCGCCTGCCATTTGGGTGGTGCCTTTAGCGCCAACATTCACTTGTGCCGAGACAGATGAGATTAGGCAGAGCGAGAAAGACAAAGGAATTAGCATTCGAGAACGATAAAGCAAGATAAACCTCCTAACTAGCTGGTTATACCGCCAACATCTAGCCCCAAAGAATCGTTAAACAAGCTATAGGTGAGTTTTTCGATAGACAGCCTTCGTTTGACTTTAGGATTAGCCAAAAAGCGGACTACTCCAACAGCCGTTCCGAAGTAGAATCAGCACTGGCCCGACATTCCAGGAGACAGTTTGAGAACCATGAAGCTATTCCTACTCGCCATCGTATTAATCCCATGCTTTGCATCTTGCATTCAAGCAGCAGGCAACGATGCCACAGCCAGCGCTCGAAAGGTTATCGAACGGTACATCGGTAAGCGAGCTTCCGAAGTGGAGCTGTCTGTCGATCGCTATGGCGGCGGCACGGAGTTCTTTGAGTTTGAGGCGAAGAACGGCAAGCTGACGGTGCGCGGCAACTCTGCCGTTGCCTTGTGCCACGGGTTCCATGCCTATATGAAGACATCTGGACTCGGCATGAGCTCATGGACCGGCAAGCGAGCTGAGATTCCTGCTCATTGGCCGTCGGTTTCGCGCACACGAGTGGAAACGCCCTATAGGTACCGGCAGTACTTCAATGTCGTCACCTACGGCTACTCGCTTCCCTACTGGGACTGGAAGCGCTGGGAGCAAGAGATCGACTGGATGGCGCTGCATGGGATCAACATGCCGCTTGCGCCTGTCGCCGCCGAAGCCATCGGCCAGCGCGTGTGGTTGAAGCTCGGATTGACTCAGAAGGAAGTTGACGCATTTTACACCGGTCCGGCGCATTTGCCATGGCAACGAATGGGCAACCTCATGAAGTTCGAAGGGCCGTTGCCGCAAGCTTGGCACGAAGACCAAATCAAGCTCCAACATCGCATTCTGAAACGTCTGCGAGACTTAGGCATGCACCCGATCGCACCCGGATTTGGGGGATTCGTTCCGGCCTCGATCAAACGGCTTTATCCCGATATCGTACTTCGCCGCATTGAGTGGGGCGGCGGGTTCCCTCCTGGATACGAGGCGGACATGATTTTCCCTGATACGCCGCTGTTCCACAAAGTCGGCACAATGATGGTTCAGGAATGGGAGAAGGAGTTCGGCAAGAACGAGCACTATCTCGCCGACTCGTTCAACGAAATGAGCCTGCCGATAGAGAAAGACAAGTGCGAAGCCATGCTTGCCAACTTCGGCAAAGGAGTTTATGAGGCCATCCATGGCGCTAATCCTGATGCGACTTGGGTGATGCAAGGCTGGATGCTCGGATTTCAGCGCGGCGACTGGACTCCTGAGAACCTTAAGGCGCTGATAAGCGGAGTTCCCGACGACAAGATGCTGATCCTCGACATGGCGGCCGACTACAACGCCAGGTGGTGGCGCAACGGGATGAACTGGGACTTCTTCAAGGGCTTCTTCGGCAAGCAATGGGTGTTCAGCACAATCCCAAACATGGGCGGCAAGACGGCCTACACCGGCCACCTCGACTACTATGCCGCAGGCCATGCAGAAGCTTTGCGATCGCCTAACCGAGGCAAACTGGTCGGTTACGGATTTGCTCCGGAAGGAATTGAGAACAACGAGGCGATCTATGAGCTCCTTTCTGACGCAGCATGGACGAACAGCGAGATTGACCTAGATAAGTGGATTCCGCAATACTTGGCGGCCCGGTATGGCACATGCCCTGCTCCGCTTGTCCAAGCTTGGAAATTGCTCCGCGAGAGTTCTTACGGATCGTTTAACGACCATCCCCAGTTTGCCTGGCAATTGGCATGGGAGCGCGGCTGCACCGTGAATCTATCGCCCAAGGTTCGCGAAGCTGCCTTGCTCTACTTATCATGTGCGAAGCAACTCGGTGATAAACCTCTCTTTCGAGCCGATGCCATCGAGCTTGCCATGATGGCCTTGGGAATCAAAGCTCAGAATGAGCTTGACGCGATCAAGAGGGTAAATCCTTCGACCGAAAAGGATGAAAAGCAGTTCCTGGACACACTGACGACCATCGATCGGCTGCTGGCTTCTCATCCTACGAATCGGCTTGACAGGTGGGTGAAGTGGGCGCGAAGCCATTCGAAGGACAAGGCTCTGCAGGACTACTTCGAAGCGAACGCCAAACGGATCGTCACGACTTGGGGCGGCTCGTTGGATGACTATGCCTGCCGAATCTGGAGCGGCCTCATCCGCGACTACTACATACCGCGGTATGAGATGCGCTTCGAGCATCGCCGAACTGGCAAGCCAATCGACATCAAGGCTTGGGAGCAAAAATGGGTGGCAACGCCCGGCATCTCGCGACCGAAGCCTTTTGCTGATCCGTTAAAGGCAGCATATAAAGCACTCAAGTAAGTCCTAGAAAAGCGGCACGGTGCCGGCTTCGAGGTCCAAGAGAATGCGCTTGCGCCAGAGGCCGCCAGCATAGCCGCCTAGGTTACCGTCAAAGGTCACCACGCGGTGGCAGGGGATGACCACAGCGATGCGGTTGTCGCCGTTCGCCTTGCCCACTGCGCGCTGGCCTTGAGGAACGCCCAAGCGCACAGCCATGTCGCCATACGAAACCGTCCTGCCGTAGGGGATCGACCGCAGATAGTCCCAGACCATTTCTTGGAACGGCGTGCCAGGAGCGCAGATTGGAGTCTCGAAGGCCTTGATGTCGTGCCGAAGGTAAGCGTGCATTTCCTCTTCAATCTGCTTGTGGATGGGGCTCCTGCCTACTTCTAGCGGAGCATCAACGACCCTCGCCAGAGCGTCCATTTGTTTCTGAAGACGCTTCTCATCCTCAAACTCAAGCATGTAAAGCAGGTCGGACGACGCGACAGCAACCATGTTGCCAAGCGTGGTCTCAAAAGTCGACATTTTGAGAACCGAGACAACCTCGGCAGCAATAGGGGAATCGGCGAAAAGCTCAGATTGCGACATCCAAATACATTTTAGCCGGAATTAGCCCATCCATAAGGGAAATCGAGTTATTGGGCGAACGATCTCCGCCATATTTAGACTCCATAATAACAAGGGGCTGAATGAAAAGGATAAGCATAATTTCTGTCGGTATCGCTTTGGCGGCCGTTATCCTGTCTTTGACGGTCAAGCCTACGAGATGGGCGGCGAAGGCGGCATGGTACGCGGTCAGCCACCCGCTGGATAGCGAGTGCGGCTACTATGATTTGTTTGCTTTGGTAGTGCGGGCAAATGAAAACGAACTGGGCAGTACTCCTGGCGGAGCAATGACCGTTGCGTTAGTGGAGACCGACTCAGCGCAAAAAGTGCAAAAGCTAAGCGACGCAACCCATAAGTATCCTTCCGAGATCTATATCAGCGCATTGCTAGCTTGCCAACCGATCGATCCTAAAGACCAGACCCGCAACACAACCTTACTAAGGCAGATCAAAAAAGGCCAGACTGACGAGCCAGATAACGCCTACTTCGACCTATGCGAATGGGCGTTATACTACCGAGAACACAATCGGAAGCAAGCCGAAGCAGCCATCGTGCGAGGATCTGCCAAGACTCAGTACGATGACCATCAGCAAAACGCTCAGGAAGCTGGACAAGAAACAATACTTAAGCTAAGCGGCAAAAATGAGTATTTCAACGAAGAGTTGCGTTGGCGAACCTCGGCAGCTATCGTTCTCAAGCTACCTGAGAAGCAGCCCAATGAAAGCAGCACTTCGTTCTTAAAGAAGCGCTTGACGTGCGCACAGATTATTGACTTAGTTGGACAGCAACCAAGCCAAGGGCAGAACGCAGTGAAAGTCCTTGGGCACCTAAAGTCGATGCTGGTTGCTGAGGGCGGTTCGTCGAAGATGTCGAATGACGATGCTCTGTCGCTCGCGAAGAAGTACGACGATCAGGCACGTGCTATACGCGTGAACACTTCAGGCTTCTCTTTTGCAAAGGCTGTCCAAGAACAAATACAACGAAGCGAACTCTCAAAACCTGCTCTTAGAAACGATGAAGCTGGCTCATCCCTGTACAACCGGTGTTCGTCGGCATTATCAGCGGCGGCGGCATTATCTCTGTCGATCCCAACCGCGCTTTTGTTTCTTCTGGGTCAACGTTTGCGCCAGCACCCTTCTGCAGCGATTTCTCTTCCGCTTGCAGCCCTCGCCCCGATAACGTTCGCTTTCAGCCGCCTTAACGAATACTCAACTATCCAACTGTCGTGTTTGCTTCTCGGCGCTGTCTTTGCTTGGCTTCCGCCAGCGCGCAAGTGGCTTTGGTTACTGGCATTGCCTTTCGTCGGTGCGGCCGCGGCTTGCTGGGTCCAGTATGGGGACACTATCTCTTTGGCGTATAAGCCTGACGAATTGATCTTGAACTGCGTGATCGTGGGCATTGGATTGGCGATCTGTTTTCCGAAGGTCCAGTTGTGGCTTGCTTGGGTTCTGTCTTTAGGCGTAGTTGGCGGTGTGCTCTATTGGCTCAGCTCAGCATGGTCGATAGAGGGAACGTTCTCACTCTTCAACAATAACCTTGCTATCCTTTGCTCAATCGGAGTTCTGGCGTTGCTCGGTCCGCGAGCCAAGGTAAGCGCCCAAATGTTGCTTTCTGTTGTCTTGCTCAGCGCAACCGCCACCTATATTGGCGCTGTTTGGCTATTTGCCAACGCCGTGTAGCACCTTTGATTCACTTTGACACGGCAAGCGTCTCGGCCCTTTCATCGAACACAGAGGAATCAAGGATCTGCTTCTTGATCTTCTTCGACTCAGTCGCCTTCGACTCTTCGCAGAAAACCATGAACATGACTGCTTTTATCTTGTCTTGAGTTAAAGAAAGGATTGCCAGTATTGCGACTAGGAATGGAAGCAACCGTGTCATGTCGGCTTTATCCGCCGAATTAAATCATGCTCCCTATGAAATATTTCCTATTCTGGCCTATGCAGATCATGCCGGTTGACGACGAACACGAGCACAAGGCTCCAAGCCGCCACGCATAGCTGGGCGAACGGGAATTGCAGGTTCGGCGGAAGTGCGTAGATGCAAGCTTGCAGAGGCATCCAGTACATCCACATAGGCAGCAACATTGGCGCGTAACGCTCCATAAGTATGGCCCGATTAACCGACTTAATCGTGCGGATCGGATTTCCGCCGTTCATTCGCAGTAGCGTTAGCCCGACGAATATCGGCAAGGAAATGAACAGCGAGTATCCGAATGAGTCGGTCAGGATCTTCTTGATGACAGTACCAAAGCCGGTGTCGTCGCCATACCAGATACCCATGACCCAGTAGAACCGTTCACACACAATGCCGTTGACCGCAAACATGATGGCGGTATGGACAGCATCGGACAGGCGGCGTCTATTCCATTCGCGGTCGCCCATCATCGTCTTCACGATCTCGGGAATCACCGAACCGGCGACTATCGAGCTAATAAAGGCAAACCAAGATGGATGTGCGGCCTTCCCTTCACCTAGCCTGTCCATGATCGCCTGGAATCCGTCGGCCTTGTAATAAGCCACAACCGTGCAGACGCTCAGAAATTGGATGAATAAAACGGAACGCAATCGCTCTCGGGCGGCCTGCCAAGCGGGAGCGATTGCGTGTTGAAAGAAACTGTGTTTTGCGTGATTCTGGGTGGCGATGAGTCTATTTTGGCAGGTTTGGCGGGTTCGAGATTAGGACGGCGATGGGGGGGCGGTTCGGCTGCATGTGATATTAGCTTTCTAGTTGCCTTTCGATTTACTATCATTGTGCGCTTTGACGAGACACACAAGCCCAAATAATCCTAACCATACGGCCCAATAAGTTAAATGATTCGCACACTGCTTGTACATTGTCGAATAATCTGGTGTATCCAGATGTGCACATAGATATGCCGCGAATGCCGAATGTGATAGCTCAAATATAGCTGCCAAGCTCAAGAAAAAGAACCCAAGTTTTTCGAATTTCATCACTAGCAATTATACTCTTCATTGTATTGAGTCTCTCTAGTAGTTATCCCCCAGCAGAAAGGCGGCCGGAGGCATAGACCAAACTGTCCACCAACCTTCCTGGCGAAGCGATGGGGTTGAGGCTGCAGATACACCAAAGCCTCCAGCCGAAAGGCGGCTGGAGGCATCGAAAGATAAATCCTACTTCACGACGCGGCGGCCGTCGTAAAGCGGCTTGACCTCTTTGAGTTTCCTAATGTAGTCGATGATCGTCTGCAGGCGGCCCTTGCCTGTATCGGTGATCTTGTCCTTGTACGACTTCATTTGCGAACCTGCGAAATAGGAGTTCGCTGCGCCTATATAGGTCTTCTCGTCATCGATCGGCTGACCGTTGATCGTGGCTTCCAAGAGCTGACGACCTTGAGCTTTGTACCGGATTCCAGAAACCGCAGGCTTCGAGCGCTGTAGAATCTCCTTAATTTCCTTGCCGGTCAGCTCGAAGGTGACGATGCTGTTGTTGAACGGATCGACGGTTACGACATCGCCGACGGTGATCTTGCCTTTGCAGATTGGGGCGCGAACGCCGCCAAGGTTTTCAAACTCGAAGTCAGTGCCGAATGTCTCGCGCACAGCGTCAGCCACGAGGTTGTAATTCGCGAGGTCGTCACCGACTTCTGTGATGTCCTCAAGGGCTGTACCAATGACTTCTCCGTACTTCGCGCTGATCTTCGACCAGTATTTGTCGACGGCGGCCGCAACCTTGGTGTCTGGCTCTAGCTGGGCCGTGATCGGAAGGAGCATAGCCCGATAGTCCGAAACGCGCCACTTCTTGTCATCGCCTTGTTCAAATGTCAGATCAAGCTGTCCGAGTTCGCCGCCCCACTGGTACGCCTGAGCGACAATCGTGCCGGAGCCTTTCGCGCCGATGTATTTGCCGACTGGCAGGCGAGTGTGCGAGTGGCCGCCAATGATGACATCAATGCCCGGCACTTTCTTTGCGATGTTTTCGTCGTCATCTACGCCAATGTGCGTGAGCATGATGATAACGTCTACCTTGGGCTTTAACTCACTGACCATTCTCGAAGCTGTGGCTACTTCGTCTGCTATCGATACATCGTCTTTAGCCGCAGGATAGGTGCGAGCATCCTCAGTTATCAAACCAAAAAGACCGACCTTAACGGGGCCGGCATTGACGATGACCGACTCTGGAAGAAGCGGCTTGCTCGTTGCCTTTACGGTAGCATTGGCGCACAGAAGCTTCCTTTTCGAGTCCTTGATGAGCTTGCTGAGTTGCTCGTAGGTGTTGTTGTACTCGTGGTTGCCCAGCACGCCGAAATCGTAGCCGACAGTGTTCATGGCCTCGTTGTCGGCATCGCCTTTGAACTCCGTGGAGAACGGCGTGCCGTCGCAAAAGTCGCCCAGATCGACAGCCCAAACCGGCTGCTTGCCCAGATCGGCCTTGATCTTCTTGATTAAGGTGGCTCTTCTGGCAATGCCGCCGATGTCGGTTCGAGCAGAAAGCTGAGCCTCAACCGAATCCTTCGGGACCAGGTTAGGGTAGCTGAACGGCAACAGATGGCCGTGCGTGTCGTTCGTGTGCAAGATGGTCAGCTTGGCTGTTTGCCCGGCAAGCACGCCGGCGGCAAGCAACGAGCCAACTAAAGACAAGATGCTTCTTAATGGTGTTTTCATGGTTAAACGTTGGGGTTTTCGGGTTTGCCTTCTTGGGTCTCGCTCTTCTTTTTCGATTCCATAACCATGCCGACAATGATCATGATGATGCCGATAGCGGCTATTCCGATCACGAATCCTTTGGCTGTTTCGATTATATAGAAGCCGAGGAAGATCAACGCGGTGGCTGCAACAAGCAAGATACCGTAGTAGATGAGTTTGTTCTTTGGCATTGCGCCCTCCTGCAAAAGAATACGCTATTTGGCCTCGCCAGGTTAAGGTCTTTGCCAACTATTAGGCTCAGTTCATTCGGAACCATAAACAGTGGCATCGCTTGGATCGGCAACCACAGCTCTCGTCTCGATGCTGTTCTTTTGCCATGCAACCTCCATCAAGAACTGCTTTGCCTGTTCATTGTTGCCCGAGTTGCACATCTCGATCAGCATCTTGATGTCCCGCTTAAGCCAACTCGGATCGAGGCGCTGCCTGTCTACAACGACCTTAATCTTTGGATTTTGAGTGTCGCGCAAGGACTCTTTGTCATAGATGAGCTCTTCGTGCAACTTCTCTCCCGGTCTGATTCCCGTTATCTCAATGGAAATATCTTCTCCAGGCTCAAGACCGTGAAGGCGGATGAGATCCACAACGAGGTCATAAATTCGCACCGGCTCGCCCATGTCGAGTATGAACACTTCGCCGTTCTGCCCCATCGAACCGGCTTCGACAATGAGCTGAACCGCTTCCGGAATGGTCATAAAGAACCGGGTCATGTCGCGATGGGTCACGGTGACCGGTCCGCCGCGGCGAATCTGCGACTTAATGAGCGGAATGAGGCTTCCGCGGCTGCCGAGCACATTGCCAAATCGAACGATGGCGAATTCTGTTTCTGAACTATTGCTTGCAGAAGTCGCTATGAACTCGCAGACGCGCTTCGTCGCACCCATTACGCTTGACGGCCGGACAGCTTTGTCGCTCGAAATCAGAATGAACTTCTTAACTCCATACCGAACAGAGAGATCGGCGACGACCTGGGTTCCGAAAACGTTATTCAGAACAGCCTCATAGACATTGCTCTGCATTAAGGGCACATGCTTGTGGGCCGCCGCGTGGAAAACGACGCTCGGACGATAAGTCTCGAAGATTCGGCGCATCTCCTCTTCATCTTTGACGTCGGCGATAATGCAGGTTGGGAAAAATCCGTGGGCGTGAATCAGCTCTTGCTCAATCTCGTAGATGCTGTTCTCCCCCTTGCCCAAGAGGATAAGACTGGCTGGAGACAGCTTTACGATCTGTCGCGCAAGCTCGCTTCCAATAGAGCCGCCGCCGCCCGTAATCAGAACATGCTCGCCCGAGATGTATTGAGAGACTTCCTGAATATCGATCGCAACCGGTTCACGCCGAAGTAGGTCGGTGATGTCGATTTCCCTAAGCTGGCTCGTTAGTTGGCGTTCGGGATGAAGAAGTGTAATGACCGACGGCAGGACGCGGATCTTTGCCGGCGTGTCGGCTGCAAGATTCACCACTCGTCGGATGAGCTGTCCGCTCGCCGAGGGCAACAGAACGAGAATCTGCTCGATGCCCATCCGCTTAACAATAGACGGGATATCATCGATCTTTCCAACAACCGGCACGCCGTGAATGCGCGTCATGTGCTTGTGCGCATCGTCATCCACAATGGCGACGACCCGATACTCCGATCGAGGCTGCCTAGACAGCTCTCGCACGATGATTTCGCCGGCGTGTCCGCCACCTACGATCAACGTTCTTTTCTTTGCAACCAGCGGCTTGCCAGCTCCGTATTGCGCCAACCTGATAGCACGGTTGATAAGGCGAATCGAGCACAGCGATCCGCTGAGTATAAAGGTGTAAATGAGAGGAGCGAGCCATAGTCCCCTATTCGTGTGCGGCAAAGCAAGGCTGTTTTCTCCTATAGCGGTAAAGAACCCAACGACGATGCACACACCGATCACGTTCAGCATGTCGCGCAAGTCGTAGTAGCTCGGATTAACGGCGTAGAGACCTCGCCAGGTCAGCAGGAAGACGGTGATGATTCCCAGCGGGACCGATAGCTCGACGAGGCTGGCTATGCTCGGGTCTGAAACTGAACCAAACCGGATAAAGTAGCTGCCCCATAGACATACATTCGCAAGCACGAAGTCGACAAACCACGGACCGAGCAGCTTGCGTATCGAAGCCGTGCGGCCGATCGGACCACGAACGTCGTCGACGTTCTTGCCAGGCTGTTGACCAGCTTTAATCATTTCCTTTTCTCGCCAACTAGATAGATCACCTTGCAGTCCGAAAGGTTGTCGCCTTCCATGACGGTCTGAAGTTCATCTATCGGAGCAAAACCATCCTTAATTTCATTCGGCAAGACGACAAGCTTGCCATAAGCTAGCCTCTTCATCAATTCCTTGCCCTTCATGGTGTTCGGGATAAGGTGCAAAGATACTACAATTTTCCTAGCGATGCCTAACAGTCTAGATTTCCATGACTTCGGCGAATCTTTGTAGCCTTTCCAGATTTGGACTTCAAAGTCCTCTTCCGACAGCATTTTTGCGAGTTCTTTCGCACTAAAGTAGCGTGTCGCACGATCGCATGGGTTAAAAGTCTTATACTCGCAGTTCGCCGTAACGATGGCCAGCCTGCCGCCAGGCCTTATGACGCGGCGTGCTTCACTCAGAAAGGCAGACGCTTCAGGTAAGAAGTAAATCGCCTCCATCATCACAACGGTATCAAACGAGTTGTCTGCGAATGGCAAGGCTTGAGCGTCTGCTTCATGAACCTCGATGCGCTCTCCGTAGTGCTCCTTAGCCCTTGCGACAAACTGAGGGTCGTAGTCAGCGCCTACGATCGATTTGGCTGTTGCTGCCAAAAAGCCCAAACCCATGCCTGCTCCGCACGAGATCTCTAGCACGTCCTTTCTTTCGCAATACTTTCTCGCAAATGCATAACGAGTCATGAGCATCGAGGCGTTTTCTTTTGTTACACCTAGACCCGGTGTCTCTGACACGAGAGAAAAATCGCGATTTTGCATTACTCCTTTACCCTTTCCAACAATCGGTATACCGTAGCAACAATGGAATCTGTATCAATTCCATAACGCAACCTTAGATATGATTGTGAACCGACAATGCTGCTGAATCCCGACCGAAGGCCTAGCCTCGCAAACTTGCGAGGATAAATGCCACCCTCAAGGCATGCTTCGCTAACGGCACCAGCTAGGCCGCCTTCTACTACATGTTCTTCGACGACCACGACAGCCTTTGAGTTCGATACTGCTTGAAGAACCGTATCATGATCGAATGGCTTGAGGCAATGGATGTTAACGACCTGGCAGCTTATACCTTGCTCTGCTAGACGATCAGCAGCTGTCAAGACATCCGCGAGGATGCCGCCTGTCGTGATAATCGTTGCGCCTGTTCCCTCGCGCAAAATCCGAGCTTTGCCGAGCTGGAACTCCTCTTCGTTGCGGTTTGTGCGACCAGCGTGCGACTTATCAAGACGCAAATAGCAGACGCCGGGAGTGTTGACGCAGGCCGTTGTCGCTTCTTGCGTTTCCCAAAGGCAACCGGGCGACACAACCGTGACATTCGGGATGGCGCGCATAATCGCCAAGTCCTCGGTGGCATGGTGCGACATTCCCAGCGAACCGTAGCTGAACCCGCCGCCGATACTCACAACGTTCACATTAACCTCGTGATAGGCGGCGTCATTTCGAATCTGCTCAAGGCACCTCAGCACCGGGAAGTTGGCGATAGAATAGGTGAATACGACCCTTCCTTCTTGAGCCATGCCAACGGCCAAACCTGTCATATTCTGCTCGGCGACTCCGGCATTCAAGTATTGCTTCGGGAATCGTTTGGCGTAGTCTGTTAGGACGCCAAAGCCGAGATCTCCGGTTATCAGCATGATCCGCGGGTCGCTTTCGGCCAGCTCCGAAAGCCGCGCGACAAAGGCGTCTCTCATGCCTGTTCGAGCTCCTTCATCGCCGCATCGAATTCCTCGCCGCGTGCTACACGATAGTGCCAGAGAACTTGGTTCTCCATGAACGACACGCCTTTGCCCTTGGTCGTGTGAGCAATCAAGACCGTTGGTTTTCCGTTCTCGTTCGGTATATCGATAAAGGCTTTTATTAGAGCTTCATGGTTGTGCCCTTCGGCTTCCACAACCGACCATCCGAACGCTCTCCATTTATCTGCGAACGGCTCAAGCCTTAACGTTTCGGAAACTGAAGCAAGGCTCTGAATCTTGTTGTAGTCGACGATCGCAACAAGGTTGTCCAGTCCGTGATGGCCGGCGAACAAGATCGCTTCCCAATTTGATCCTTCGTCGCACTCGCCATCGCTAAGCAGGCAGAACACTCGGAAATCCTTGCCAGTTTGCTTGCCCGCATAGGCTCGTCCTGCCGAAACCGAAAGCCCGTGCCCAAGCGAACCGGTTGAGAGCTCTACGCCTGGTACTCCTTTGTGCGAGACATGGCCGCTGAGGTCGCTGCCGTCCAGATAGTAGCCGTCCAGTTTCTCCATTGGAAAGAAGCCGGTCTCAGCCAAGGCAACGTACACCGATGCTCCGGCATGTCCTTTACTCAGGATGAACCGGTCCCTGCCATCCCAGTCCGGCTGATTTGGTCTGACACGCAAGACCGAACCATATAGAACCGCCATGATATCTGCCACGGAGAACACCGCGCCGATGTGCGAGCCGCCGCCTCGGCTGGTCATTCGCAGCGCCTCTATTCGGATTCGCTTGGCCAGTTCTGTCGTTTCCATTTAGCGATAGAAACCTTCGATCTGGTCGCAAACGTAGTTCACGTCGTCGTCCGTCAGCGTGATGTTCATCGGAAGCATCAAACATCTCTCGAACAGCCGCTCCGTGTTGGGAAGGCTAGTATCTAGGCCGAGGGCCTTGAACTGGTGCACCGCCTTGCCGCCCCATTGAATCAGTGTTCCAACTCCTTGTTCTCGAAGGTGCGCTTTCAAGGCATCCCGATTATCGGCCTCGATCTCGTAGTTCTGGAAGGTATCAAAGTGATCGGCCTCGCTTCCAGGTGCAGGCGGAAGCGTAAGCTGAGGCATCTTGCCGAGTCTTAACTGATAAAGGCTTGCTATTGCTCGCCGCCTATCGATAATGTCCTGATAATCCTTGAACTGAAGGTCGAGAATCGCCGCCTGCAGGTTGTCGAGTCTCGAGTTCCCTGCCCAAAGCTCAACATCGCCTTCATCGTTGCGGCCGTGGTCGCGGTAGAGCCGCACATACCGCGCAATCTCGTCGTCATCGGTCACGAGCGCTCCGCCATCACCCATGCAGCCGAGGATCTTTGCTGGATAGAAGCTGAAGGTTCCTGCAATGCCAAACGTTCCTGCGTATTTGCCTTTGAACTTGCTACCGAGGCCTTGCGCCGAATCTTCTACGATGGTCAAACCGTGCTTCTTGGCAATCGCACCGAGAGCGTCCATATTGGCGGTTCTTCCATTGAGCTGGACCGGCATGATCGCTTTCGTCTTGCTTGTGATAGCCTTCTCAACGTAAGCTGGATCGATGAGGTGGTCAGGCCCGCAGTCGACCGGAACCGGAACAGCGCCAACGGCCACGATAGCCGACGGCGAGGCAACCATCGTATGCGAAGGAAAGATTACTTCATCGCCGGGACCGATCTTGGCTGCCCGAAGAGCATAGACCAGCGCATCGGTGCAGTTCGCCAATCCTATGGCGTGCTTGACCCCGAGGTAGTTCGCTAGATTTTGCTCGAACTGGGCGACATCCTTTTGAAGAATGAATGCCCCTCTGCGGAGGACATCCTTGAAGATAGCAACATATTCGTCCTCGCGGTCAGAGAAAGCTTTAGCGTAGTTAAAAAACGGAACATTGCGAACAGCCATATCGGATTCCTTAGCCAAACTCAAATCAAACGCACTGACCGTTATTCACAAAGGCCCGGTGCGAAGGGATTAAGCCTAGGTTACACTATGGCAATCGCGCTGGGGCCGGCAAGTTGTTAACAGCCAGTTAATCTGCAGTTAACCAGACTTCAGATTACCTGCTTTTTAGTTCACTTGGGAAACGGCTAAAACGCCCTCACTGCTTCGACTAAGGCATCCACGTTTTCTATCGGCACATCCGGTTCAATAACATGGGTCGGAGCAACGACGATCGGCACACCTTTGCGCGCCCATTCTGCACAATTCTCCACTTGATTCCTTACATCATCCTGCGTTCCGAACGGCAAGGTCGTTTGCGTTCCTATCATTCCCCAGAATCCGATTTTCCGTCCAAATGTTCCAGCTACTTCGTCAAGCGACATGCATTCAGGCTGAACGGGATTCAAGATGTCGATGCCAACCTCGATGAGATCGGGGACAACATCGAGGACGTTGCCATCGGAATGGTAGAAGACTGCAGGCCGGTTTGCGTGAATACGAGCGGCGTTGACAACCGCCTGAAGTCTCGGTTTGAAATGCTCCCGCCACAAGTCGAGGCTCATCAGCATTCCGCGTTGAGTTCCGATGTCGTCCCCAAAGACCAGGACATCGCAGCCAGCCTGGCAGTACGCATTGACTGCCTCGATAGACCGATAAGTGAACCAGTCCAGAATCCAACCGCCGATAGGATTGCCCTCGGCAAGGTCCATGAAGAGATGGTCCATGCCGCGCAGATACCAGGCTGATTCGAAAATCGTGCAGGCCATGGAGCCGATCGCCACTCGATCTTGGGCGTGGATTGCTTCGACTTGGTCTTTCAGCTTGGCGTATGGTTCCGGAGTGTCGACGTCCGGCCACGGCAAGCTTTCGAGTTGGCGGACATGCGTCACAACCGAAAGCGGATGCGCCATTTCCCGCAGATGGTAAGCATCGCCGAGAGTCTCCAGCGGCGGCACCAGATCGGTGAAACCGAATAGGCCGATCTTGGCATTCGTCGGCGCTTGGTAGCCGATCGACGCATAGGCAGCCTTCCATTCGGCCTCGCTGTGCCTATATTCGGGATAGACGCTGTCGAAGTCGGTATCGTAGGCTTCCTTCACGTCGCGGGTTCCCCGATGCATCTGAAGCTTGTCCAAGAAAGGCTCGGTCGTCCACATCTCCAAGAAGAGGCGGTCGGCCCCTTCCCGATTCATCATCTTCTTGAACTCTGAAACGCGGCTCATTCTTTCACAGCTTTGGCAATGGCCTGAAGGTGGGCAGGCGTTGTGCCACAACACCCGCCAATGATGCTGACGCCACTTTCAACGAGCTGTTTGGCAAGCTTGGCCATTTGATCCGGTGTGGCTAGATAAGTCAGCTCGCCGTTCACCATTTGCGGCGCACCCGCATTCGGCTGGATGATGACCGGTTTTCCTTTGGAAGCTCTGAGTACCGCCTCGGCGAGTCTTGCGTAGTCGTCAAGGTCCATGTCCTTGCCGCAGTTCGCTCCAACAACATCAGCACCTTCATCTAGGATCGATTGGATGCATGACGGCACATCTTGGCCCATCATCGTTCGGTGGGTGATTCCGTCGGCTCGGTCGAAAGCGAAAGTGGCGATAACCGGCAAGCCCGTTTCTTTAGCAGCTCTGACCGCCAATCGCATCTCTTCGGCGTCGGTCATGGTTTCGATGATGATCGCATCTGGGCACGCTTCTTTCAAGGCTTGAGCTTGCTCGCGGAATAACGCTAAAGCTTCGTCGCTTGTTGTCAAACCTAGCGGTTCGAGAAAGTCGCCGAACGGCCCCATATCGGCAAGCACCCAGCAACCCGGAGCTCCTTGCCTTGCCCTGGCCACGCCGGCTTTGTTCATCTCGACGAGGCTGCCTTCGGCTCCGTGCTGAGCGAGGACATGCTTGCATCCTCCAAAGGTGTTCGAAGTGGCGAAGTCGCAACCCGCGTCTTTGTAGCTGCGGTGAATGGCTTCGACCTTGACGGGCTCTTTGACGTTCCAAATGGTTCCGCATTCTCCTGGAGGCATTCCTGCCAGCATCAATTGGGTTCCCATCGCGCCGTCGCACACCAGAACGCGCGTCTCCATCACGTCAAGCCAATTCGAGTCGCTCATGGAGTTTATTATGGCGCGGACAGGCGGTTTGGTGGTTGCTGTTTACACGGGCTAGAGCGACTTAAAGGCTTAGCGACCCAGGGACGAAACGACAAAGCAAAAATGGGAAAAGGGGCTAACTTATCCATGTTAGCCCCTTTGGCAAGGTCATCGTTTGTCGCCCGCGAGAGCATCCTTAAAAAGGCCCCAGGCCCCCGCGATCGCAGCCAGGACGATGATTCCGGCGATAATCTCGTAGGTCATCTTCTGTTCTCAGACTCCTTTGACTGACACTATGTTCATTCACGATCTGTGCCAGAAACCTCCCAGCCTTGTTACTAGGGCGGCCATAAGTCCGGCAGGCTTACTGATGGTGAACCTACCAGGTTCAACTTAAAGCTATACTTGAGGCGTGATCCTCGAATTGCTCAACGAGCGCGTTTTGGTCTTCGACGGGGCCATGGGCACCCAAATCCAATCGGCCGGATTGACTCCAGCAGACTTCACGTTGCCCGGCACCGATCAGTATCTAGAGGGTTGCAACGAAGTCCTTAACCTGACGCGGCCCGATGTGATCGGCGAGATTCACAAGCGCTATCTGGCAGCTGGTTCCGATCTTATTGAGACGAACACGTTTGGAGCATCATCAATTGTCTTGGCGGAGTATGAGATTCAAGACAAACTCTATGAGATCGCCTTGGCCGCAGGCAAGATCGCGCGCGAAGCCGCCGACTCCATGTCGACACCCGACAAGCCACGGTTCGTCGTCGGCGCGATCGGTCCTGGAACCAAATTGCTATCTCTTGGCCAAGCGATATGGGAAGAAGTCGAAAAGAGCTACACGACGGCCTTCACCGCTTTGCTTGAGACGGGTTCAGATGCGTTGCTTATTGAAACGATGCAAGACCTGTTGTTCCTGAAAGCTTGCATCGTCTCGGCAAACCAAGCCATGGCTGCAACTTCGCGGCAAGTTCCTTTGATCGTCCAAGTGACCATGGAGCAAACCGGCACAATGCTCGTCGGGTCAGATCTGGCCGCCGCGCTAAATACGGCCGAATGCTTCCCTTCTGTAAAGGCAATCGGCATCAACTGCGCAACCGGCCCGGTAGAGATGGCCGCCCATGTACGCTATCTTTCGCAAAACTCCACAAGACCGATTTCTGTCCAGCCCAACGCCGGTCTGCCCGTAATGAAAAACGGCGCAGCATGCTATCAGCTATCGCCAGTCGATCTGGCCCAGCACCATACTCATTTCGTTCGCGATTACGGCGCGGCCATGGTCGGCGGCTGCTGCGGAACGACTCCCGAGCATATCAAGGCCGTGGCAGCCGAGGTAGCTTCCGTTGATCGTCCTGCAGTAGCCCATTGGCAAAAGGTGCGCCATCTATTCCCCGGTTTCTCGTTCGAAGTCAAGACCGACGAGCAGGCTTCTGCCCTTCGCCTGATCGGCTGCTCAAGCCTCTACTCGTTCCAGCCCTACAAGCAGGACTCCAGTTTCTTCATCGTCGGCGAGCGCACCAACGCCAACGGCAGCAAAGCGTTCCGCGACATGCTGTCCGCGGAGAACTGGGACGGATTGGTCGACCTGGCTCGCGAACAAGAAGCCGAAGGTTCGCATGTTCTCGACGTTTGCGCGGCATACGTCGGAAGAGACGAAGCCCGAGATATGCGCTTGTTGCTCGCTCGGTACAACCTCGACGTCACGATCCCGATCATGATCGACTCGACCGAATCGCCGGTTATCGAAGTGGCGCTACAGACTCTGGCTGGAAAGCCGCTGGTGAACTCGATCAACCTTGAAGACGGCGGCGCTCGGGCTCATCGGGTGCTGTCGTTGTGCCGCCGCTATGGTGCAGGAGTCGTCGCTTTGACAATCGACGAAAAGGGGATGGCGAAAACGGTTGCCGAGAAAGTCGAGATCGCCGAACGGCTTTTAGCCTTGACCCGCGAGTACGGCTTGCCTGATCACGATGTGTTCCTCGACTGCTTGACGTTCACCTTGGGCTCGGGAGACGAGGAGTTCCGCTCTGCAGCGGTCTCGACTTTGGATGCGATCCGGCAGGTTCGTCTGCAGCACCCTCTCGTCAATACCTTGCTCGGCGTCAGCAATATCTCATTCGGTCTCAAACCCTCCGCCCGAAGAGTAGTGAACTCGGCATTCTTGCACTATGCGCTCGAAGCCGGTCTGACCGCGGCGATCGTGCACTTCTCAAAGATCAGCCCCGAGAACCAGATCGACCCCGAGGTCTGGAAGATCGCGAGCGATTTGGTCTTCGACCGGCGGGAGTATGCAATCGATTGACTTTTGACGGAGCCGATTTCAAAACTCTAAGTTCGGGTGCCACGGATCGTGAGATCCGTGCTATTGTAGGTTCAACACTGGTCTTACGACCAGTGGCACCCGGATTCGTGATTGAGTTTTGAAATTGACTCGACGATTGACCATTTTAGGGGGAAATCGTACCAAGGTTAGAGTTCGAGCACATAAACGAGGCCTTCGGCCACAGGTTCATTTAGGCCAGGCCGACGAGGCCGTCAGCGATCCCGGTTGGCGAACTCCAATTTGGCGTTTCGATCTATATCGCGGCTGAGGGTTCAGGCCTGCATTTCTGGAGTCATCGGTCGTATCGGCTTTGAAGCGTCTCGTATTTACAAACCCATTGGGGGATTTTCTAAGCTAAGTAAAGAAGGAGTTGCGTCCGAACGGGGTAGCTGGGACCGCCGGCGTCTCGCCGGCAGGAACATATAGTTTGAACTAAAAGAGCAAAAGCACCTCGCCGACCGAAGCTGACGAGGTGCATCAAGTTCAATTACTTCGCATATTGGACGGGCACTTCAGAAGGATAGTGAAGGTCGACCGTCTTCGTCTCGCCGTCGGCGATGTTGAACTCGATTCCGCCCATCATATGGATACGTCCAGGGCCAACCCGGACATGGAATCGACCGTTTCTGTCGCAGTATTTGCTGATCAGCAACATGCTTGCTGACGAACCGGGTTGAATTACAACATGCCCATACGGCAATGGCTTTCCGTTGCGGTCAAACATCGTTCCTTCGATAGTTGCCCCTGGCACCAGCTCAAAGTCGATCCCTTTAAGGTGCTGGCCTTCAGCCACATGCAATCCTTCTTTTAACGCGGCCGCCACATCACCAAGCTTTTTCCAGTCTATATGCGGAAGAACGTTGACCGTTCCGCTCCGAACCTGCTCGATCTTGTAGTATCCGTTCTCGTCCGTTACGGGAATGGGCATAGTTCCGCTTTGGTCAACGACTTCGTGTTGAACCGGCACTCCAGCGACAGGCTTGCCGTCTCGCGTCACCCGGCCCTCTATTGTCGCTGCAGGTCGCAACCTGATTGGCGGCACATGAGTGATCTCGCGATAGCCCATTCTCGGACCATGCAACATTGAGTCCATCATATTGATTGGCTTTGCCTTGTGTGGCTTGAGCGAGACTCGATAGTTGTCCTCAAATCCCGTAAACGCTCGCAATTGATAGTCAAGTTGAGCGAAGCGCTTGTCGTCGACAACGAGATAGATTTCTGCCTCGGATGGCATATTAGGGAATCGAAAATATCCTTGGCTATCGGTTGTTTGAGTAAGCCGCTTGCTTAGTTGGCCTATCGCCAATAAATGAACGGTCGAATGGTTAACCCGATCAACAGCAGATTGAACACATACTTTGACCCCAGCGGCTGGTAGACCGGATGGCAGAAGTAGTTTTCCCACTAGCGTTGTAGGTTTTAAGCACTTTACTGTCACCTTCTCTGGACTTTGCCTAGTGAAATTGCAATAGGACAATCCAATCTTCGGCGACTCGATGCACAAATACTCCATGCCAAAGCGAAGGTTCTGACATCGCACATTTACCGATCCATTGACCAATTTGAGATGCTTTTCCTCAATGTCTTTGAACGTTCGATAGTTCAGATAAGTAACTCGACCTTCCTTCATCGGTTTACCGTTAGGACCGATGAATGTGACGACACGGGTACTCGGCTGAGTATCGTTCAATTCATCTTCATACGCTGGCACGGCGAATACATAGCCGATGCATGAGACCGTTGCGATTATCGCCAGGATGCTGCTGATACGAGCACGCTTGCTCATCTGGACGATACGGGTATTTGCGCCATTGATCAACGCCTCAATCCTCCGTGAAAGCCCCGACTTTGAGCCGAACAAACCATATCCGGCGACAGGCGCTTTTAGCCGTTCTGCAACCCGTAGTAAACCGTCGGCGAATCGAGCAGGCTCAATGCCGCCAGCGACGACATGCCGGTCGCATAGCTCTTCAGCTGATCTGTTCAAGCCCTTTGTTACTAGCCAAACAAAAGGCTGGGGCCAAAAAACGATCCGAACGAACAGATGAAAGGCTTGCCACCGTAGGTCGCCTCGAATGACATGCGCCGCCTCGTGCAACAAGAATGCCTCAAGGTCATTGTCGGACCGTTTATCAAGCCAGGTCCGTCCGGCGTAGATCGTTGGGCGTAACGCTCCAGCGACGAATACACCAACATCGCCGTCCAAGATTCGGGCCCTTAGCTCTCTCAAGCCGATGCTCCGCCGGACTCTCTCAGCGATATCAGAAACTCGCTCATCGATCACAGAACTTGATCCCTTGTGCAATCCGCGCAGCCTAAGCAGCGAAAGCAGGTACAGAGAACCAGTCAAACACAACCCCGCCATATAGATCGGCACTAACAACATCTCGACTGGGTTGCCGTAAGGTTCGTCAACAGGAACCGATGTCGAAGCAAAGCGGGAGCTTGACGTTGTGCTTGACTCAGCTTTTACCGAGAGAGACTCGGATTTGATGCCAAGAACCGTAGGCGCAGCTTCGACGACAGCGGCCGCCTTGACAACTATCGTTCGCGCCTCTACGGGGGCGACCGGTGCATGTCTTTCGCTCCCGAAGAGGACGACTAAGGTAAGGAAGATTGAACCAGCAAGAGCGCCGCGGCACGCGACCTGTTTCGCAAGCGGATTCTTAACGAATAGGCAGACTAGCCAAGCCAGCCCGAACAGAACTCCAAGATCAACCCATAGAAGGGCGTAACGATCAAAGGTCATTTCCTTGCTCCTTCATTTTATCGTCGACCATCTGGCGGAGCCGCTTCAGTTCGCCCGTCGACACATCATCGGTCTCAAGCAAATGCGCCACGAGACCTGACACGGATCCTTGGAAGACGCGGCCAAGCAGGTCCTCTACTGCCGACCGGCTGACTTCTTCTTCTCTAACTTTCGCCTTGAAATAGAAGGCCCGCTCTCGTTTGAAGTGCTCCACCGCACCTTTCGTCTCCAGCTTTCGCAGCAGAGTCTGGACCGTGCTTAGCGCGATCTCTTTCTGCTCGGACAGTCTCTCGGTTATCCGTTTTGCGGTGGCTTCTCCCTCGTCCCAAAGCACCCTCATGATTTGGTGTTGAACAGCTCCGATTTTGATTGCCATATTTCCCTCTTTATCTTTTACCGCGGTAGATACTCACATTCTACCACGGTAAATGTTCAGATGCCAACTGTTATTTTTTGAGAACGGCGTAAGGGGTAGGGGTTAAGGGGTAAGGGGTACGCTAGAAAGACTCGAGCCGGGACTGCTGCTCCAGCGCTTTCCGCCGAGACGTGGTTGGGGCATAGTGTTGTCTGATCAATGCTAAGAGGCTATAGTTGATGAATTAGCTCCGCTGGCAGTTATCTTCTAGGTTCAATTTTCGCGTTGGGCTTTGCCGCCTGGAAGGCGGCGATACCTGGTTGGGCCGCAATGACCCAGCCGGCGAGACGCCGGCGCTCCCAGCTACGTCATTCGATAGTTGCTCAATGAACTCCAAGTCTGATGCCAGGACGTCTGACATTCACCTCAAACCGGTGCGATATTCCACCCTCAGCTCAGTAGCGCTATCGAGTCGAGCTGCGACAGCGAACTTCCCTACTTGCTCAATAGCGACCTCGTTGCCGCTGGCTTTAAGCGAGACTACAGGTCGGGAGCCGCTGACGACAACCCAGAATGGACCTCTGAACGCAGGTTCGATCTTGACCGTAATTGATGAAGTTGAATGAGACACCACAGATAAGCGGCCAGGCGCACTGATTCCTTCGAACCATGAATAGAACGGCGGCAATCCGTACCGGTTCGGCGCGAGAGCTTCCAGGGTTCCTGGATTGATGGCGACCGGATTACCCGACTGCGCGGCCAAGTTATAGGAATCGGGAAGCAAGCCGACCAGGTCTTTTCGGTCATCGTTGAACGACTGCTGCACGCCCGAATCGAAGATGCCGTCGGCAATCGTCTTCCAGAGACCGTTCTTGGAATGTCGAGCAAAGGCATAGAGCGCATCGGCATACATCGCGCCGCACCATTGAACCGGCAAGCCCATCCAGTTCGGAGCAATCCAGTTTGTCGCTCCAAAGACAGCGGTCGTCGCATACTTGCCCACCGGTTCGGATGTAGGGTTGTATAGATAAACGAACGGCAAACCCGTATAGGCCCAATATTCCGCATCAGCCAAGAAGTTCTTGTCGCCAGTCGCTTCGTAGGCCAGTGAATAAGCCTTGCAAAGATGCGCCGACGCCATGATGTCAGGCGTATGCAACGGAACCTCCCAAGTCTGGGCGCCACGGGGCACCGTTCCTCGATAGACTCGCGCATTCCGCAGGTTAGCAATAGCTTTGGAAATCAGATCCGGATCGCCGCAAAACAGGGCGTTCTCAAGTGCGCTGAGAAGGGTCCAGCCAGTGAGGCCGTTGGCGTGGTCGGCATAGTGCGTCTTGCCGTAGTCGGTTTGTCCGGCAACATACTTTTGTGTTCCGTCATCCCTGATCCTGCCGATTCCTTCTCTGGCGATGGACTCGCTTCTAGCGACCGATTCCCTGACCCCGCCCAGAATGAGCGTATTGCCAAAGGTCGGCAAGTGCGACACGGTAGCGATGCCGTATCGGCCAGGTTCCACGAGACTCAGCGCTTTGACCGATTGCTCTTCCAAGATGGTGGCCAAAGCAGAGCCTGCGAAAGGCTCAAGCCACTTCATATAAGCGGCGGCGTCGGGCGATACATTCGGTCCGAATGAGCTGATTCCGGGCCAATAAGCATGACGATACTTGCCGTCGACCTTTACGCCAGAATCCAGCCAGCCTCGCGCAGCCAAGTTGGCATATGCACTCAATGCCATCGGCTTTAGCGGCTTTGGTTTGGGAGCAACGGCAAGGTATGCCTTGATTGCATCGACCGCAGTCTTTCCTTTGCCTGATAATATCCAGCCGCGAACCTCTACCGACTGACCCTTATTCAGCTTCAAACCTCGGTATGCGGCGAGGCTGTTCTCCATTCGCTCGGATCCCGTTGAGCCCGGCAGGATCAAGCCCATTGCGTGGCCGTTCGAGCCGAAGATTCGGTCTGGCGAGTCGAAAACAGCAGACATCAACGGGCTAGGATCCCAAGCAAGGGCTACAAAACGGTCTTGGCCGTTCACAGCCATCAATGGAACGGAGATGCGAGAGGACAGCGGCACCCGGCGCACCGACTCAGGGCCTTTGATGTCTTTCTCCGAGCTGCTTGGCTCATCGCCTTCGAGATACTCAAGCCCGCAAAACAGGCCCTGCTGCTTCTTCTTGCCGAAGGAGTCTTGTCCGGCGAATAGCATCATCGCAGGCGCATAGAAAAGTTCGGTATTTACTCTGGCGATGTATTTGACGCGGAATCCGAATCCGTTGCCTTGTGGCCAAAACCATCTCTGCACGGTTACCGGGCCGGCCTTGGCCGTCATCGCCATGGCACGAGCATCGAACGATACATCGGCTTTGCCCAATGAGGACCACCTCACCTTCTTGCCGTCTGACCAGCCGATGACGCTCGACGGATTGCCAAAGGCCATCGAAACTCCATGGGATTCCACGATGAAGTCCGTCGACGTTTGACTATGAACTATTCGAAGGTTTCCATTGGATAACTCAAAGCCTGTCAGTTTGCTTGGAAAACTCGCCTTGATCGACTTCGGCGCCTGGATATCCTCAGCCTCTGACACGCTCATCGAAAAGACGCGGCAAACGCCTCGAGTTCCTGGAGGATCGAAGCGCAGATACATCTTGTCGGCAATGCGGGGGATGACCACTCGCGCTTGAAAGGTCTTCGATTTCGGCACAGCAAATCGAACCGACCTTGATTCCGAAGGCCCTTGATCAGAGGTGCAATAGAATATCTGCGCTGAACCGCCGGTGTCCGACTTCAGCGACACATCAATCCACAACCGTTTGGACTTCGGCGACGTGAAAGGAGCGCAATGAATATAGGGATCTCCGCCTGATATGGCGACAACCAGGCCGCTCGGCGACATCTCAACTCCGCTGACGTCGTGTTCTGGCCCCCAATCGATCTGTGATCCGGGTTTGGCAAGTTCGACTGATTGTCCAACGGCTATGGCGGTAAGGCATACGAGCAGGATGAGAAGCATGTGCCGCATGGCTCATTTTGCCACACGGGCAGCCTAATCTAGCCTTATTTGCACGGATGCATATTGCGGCGGATGCTTCGGATGCGGCTGAAGCAATCGAGGAACGCATCGAACAGCACCTGGTCGAAGTGGCGGCCTTGTTCCAGCATCATTACCTCAAGAGCTTGGTTGTCGTCCAACGCGGCGCGGAACGGCCTATTAGTGGTCAGCGCGTCAAACACATCGGCGATGGCCAAGATGCGAGCTTCCAAAGGAATGTCTTCGCCGGACAGGTGATGCGGATATCCACGGCCGTCATATCGTTCGTGATGGCTTAATATCAGTTCTCGCGATAAGTCGATCAAACTAACCGGGGCTGGCACAAGCGCAGACGACGATTCAAGGACCTCATCGAGAAGTTGAACGCCGTTATCGCAATGCTTCTTCATAACGTCCCATTCCTCGGCGTCAAGAGACCTTGGCTTTCGCAAAATCGATTCGGGGACGCTGAGCTTGCCGATATCGTGCAGCGGGCTGCTGAGCAGCAGCAGCTTTTGACGATCGCGAGATAAGCCGGCTTGCCTCGCGATCTCCTCGGCATATAGGCCAACGCGAGCAAGATGCATGCGCTGAGTGCCGTCGCGCAGTTCCGCTTCGATGGCCAGATAAAGCGACGCTTCATATACCGATTTCGGCGGGCTATCAAACGCTTCGCAAAGCACTTGTTGGGCTTGGGCTTGAAGCTCTCGTATCATTGAGCTAAGTGAATCATTCTGAGTTGCGACTAGAGCCAAATCGACCATTCCTTTGCGCGTCGGCTCGGTTTTGGCAACGCAAGCCTTGCGCAATCTGTTTGATCTTTCCTGTTCAACAATCATCAGCGCGACACTTTACGGCTCAGCGATTTTCTAGATTCCATCTAGGTAGAACCTGGATTTTAGTCTATCAAAATTATACTGGCCTTATAGATTATTGCATCGCGAAAGGACATATGTAGACGTAATAGCGGGTAATTGCTTCGAATAGAGCAATAAGGCAACCCGCAGGGGAATAGTGCATAGTGGTTGTTCCATCTAATACAGGCCGCTCTAACCATATTCCCTACAGGTTTGGGCAAGCCAGCCGCGAAGGCAGAAGAGCATGGTAAATTGAAACGGAATGTCTCTGCCTATAGAAGATCTCACGCCGAAACAAATTGTCGCCTTGCTTGACAACTACATCGTAGGTCAAGATGCAGCCAAACGCGCTGTCGCTGTTGCCCTTCGAAACAGGTTCCGCCGCCAGCAGCTTCCGCCTGCGGAACGCGACGACATCCTGCCGAAGAACATCCTGATGATCGGTCCGACAGGCGTTGGCAAGACAGAGATCGCTCGTAGGCTGGCTCAGCTTGCCCGCGCGCCGTTCATCAAGGTTGAGGCCACCAAGTTCACTGAAGTGGGCTATGTAGGCCGCGACGTCGAGTCGATGATCCGCGATCTAGTCGGTGTTGCGGTTCGGCTAGTTGAGAAGGAAAAAACAGAGCAGATCAGGCCGCTAGTCGAAAAGCAAGTTTATTCAAGGCTTCTCGAACTCATTGATGACGAGTTAACCCCGCGCAAGAAGTCGAAACAACGGCCGGCAGCGTTCGACAATCCTATCATCAAACAAGCTTTTGAGATCTTCGGCCAGAAAATGAACGACGGATATCCGGATGCTGAAGAAACCGACGAAGAGCCGGATGTTGAAGAAGACGAGAAGGCTATCAAGCGGCGTCGCTCCAAGCTGATGAAGAAGCTGATTGCAGGCGAACTGGATAGCCACATGGTCGAAGTCGATGTCGAGGAAGCGCAGAATCCGTTCATTCAAGTCTTCAGCGCTCAAGGTATGGAAGAAATGGGACTTGATGTTCCAGGTCCGATGGGACACGGCCGCAAAACCACGCGCAAAGTAACGGTTTTCGAGGCCAAGGAGATTCTGTTCGCCGAAGAAGCTCGCAAACACATCGACAAAGCCAGCATCCATTCCGAGGCTGTTACGCGCACCGAACAGACCGGCATCATCTTCTTGGACGAGCTTGACAAAGTCGCAGGAAAGACCGGCGGTTCAGGCCCAGACGTTTCTCGCGAAGGAGTTCAGCGCGATTTATTGCCTGTGATCGAGGGATCGACCGTCGCCACGAAGTTCGGACCGGTGCGTACCGACCACATTCTGTTCATCGCCGCTGGCGCATTCCACATCGCCAAACCGAGCGATCTCATTCCGGAGCTTCAAGGCCGCTTGCCGATCCGCGTTGAGCTTGAGAATCTTACAGAAGACGACTTCAAACGCATTTTGAGAGAGCCTAGGAATGCCCTCTCCAAGCAATATGAAAAGCTACTGGCTACGGAAGGCATTGAACTCAGCTTCACGAGCGACGCTTTAGACGAGATTGCGCATATGGCAGCCGAAGTAAACGCTCGAACCGAGAACATCGGCGCAAGACGCTTGCAGACGATCATGGAGAAACTCCTCGAAGAAGTGCTCTATGAAGCCCCAGAGATCGAGACCAAAATAATCGAAATCGATGCCAAAACCGTACGTGAAAGGATTGCCGAACTCGTCAAAGATGTCGATATGAGCCGGTACATCCTTTAAGCCGTCAAAGTGTAAAGGCACTCGCTGTATACTCTGGCGGCACCCACTTCGTCAAGCAGGCCATTCGGAGCTTGAATGGCACAGTGAGGTTCATAGTTGTAACCCCATTTTGAGGCTGGTTCCTTGCCAAATACCGTAACCGTAGGCGTCCCGACTGCGGCTGCAAGGTGCATCAAGCCCGAATCGCTCCCGAAGACCACACTTAGATTGGAGAGTGCGCCCAAAGCCTCGCGAATGGTTGTTTTGCCAACAAGGTCGACGTCAGCCTTCAAGCCAAGTCGAAACAATGCTTCAGCATGGCGCTTGTCTTGCTCGCTGCCGAGCAGAACCACTCCGAAACCTTGCCCCTGTAGCATTTGCGCGGCTTTCACAGTTGTTCCGTATGGAAGTTGCTTAAAGTTGTGCCGTCCGCCCGGGTTAATACCAACAGCGCATTGGCGAACCAGTCTTGCCCCGGCAAGCCTCTCTCCTGGCGTAACGTAAAGACAAGGTCTGGCAGGATCGCATGCCAGCCCGAGCTTTGCCAGAAGGTCTAGGTAGCAGTCTGCCTCGAATCGCCTTCTGTCGTATCGGATCGAATGAGTCAGCAACCAACCTCTTCCTTCGGTGTTGTGCCCGATCCTAACCGGAACGCCTGCAAGCTTCGCCGCAAGAGCCGACCGGAAGCTGCGATCTACAAGAACGACCGCATCCAGGTTCATTCGCTTAAGTTCCTTTGCGTGCAGCAACATGACACTTGGACTCTTGATGTTGGCAGGCTCGATGAACTCCAACCGCTCGGATCGGTCGGCATACAAGTTAGCGATGACGCCTCCGCATCGGATCATCCGTTTACCGAAGCACCTTGCCAACTCGTCGATGAGGCAGGTAGCCATAACGGCATCGCCGATGTAGTTCGGTTTCATCCAGACCAATACGCGGCCAAGGTTTGCCGTCGTATCCGGCGCTTTAAAACCGACCGGATGGAGACTTCCTGATCCATGTACCGTCTGCATCGGTTCACATGACATTGCGAACAGCTTCCTCTACCATCTGTAACGTAATAGCCGCCACAGGTTGTTCCTCGCCAGGAGTAATCGCATGCACAGCCCCCGTCGGCGGCAGCCATAGCCTATGAATGCCATAACGGAACAATCCAACAGTTGGTCTGCCAGAAGCCGCTGCCAGGTGCATAATTCCGTTATCGACAGTGACAATGAACTTGCATTTCGTCATCAGGCCTGCCACTTGCGGCAAAGTCAGCGTGCCTCTCAGGTCGATCAGCTTCGTCTGACCTAGGATTTGGTCTTCTTCGCTGCTTCCCTTCCAGTGCTCCGCTTGGGCGGACGGCTTAGCGCCAAGCAAGCCAACAGACAAACCTTCTCTGTCGAGCCAGTTCAGAAGCGAGATCCAGTTCGGCACCGTCCAAAGCTTGTTCGGAAGGCTGGCAGCCGTTGAAATAAGGACATCGGGAGCGGATTGCGAAGGTACTTCGGCGGGCACTCGATACGGGGGCACATGTCCTTCCAAATAACAGAGACGGCAAAATATCTCGCCTATAAAGGCCGACTTCAAAATCGGGTAATGGGCGGCCAAGTCGGGTGAGATCCATTCTGTATCTTCCCACAGTTTCCCTACGAGGTCTTCTGGAAACGCCATTTCACCTCGGCCGTCCAGATTCGCTGCGGGTCCGCAGACGTATCCTTTTCCGTCGGCCAAGACCGTCGCGAGCACCATAGCCGTCGGCGTCTTCTCGACGTTGATGACCAGGTCGTAACGATTCCTGAAGTCGTTGAGCGATGCACCAACCGGCCTGCCAAGAAACTCGTAGCAATTGTCGATCAAATCAGACTTCACTTGAAACTCGCGGGTTCGCGGCCCGCTGTAGAAATCGATGAGGGATGGCGATAACTCGGTCCGAAGCATCTGCAGCAGCGGAGTTACGACGACAAAGTTGCCGATGGCGTCGTTCGCGATGACGGCGATGCTCGGATTGGCCGGGAGGGGCTGGTTGGAATACCTGCTCACGAAGTGAGTTTAGCTGATTGAAACATCGCCCGTCTGAGTGGCGATGCTGTAGACTGGCAAATGATGGCTGCCAAGAAAGAGCGTCCCGCATGGATGTCGTCCGTCATGAAACTGGGCTGGATCAGTTTCTTCGCCGATGTCTCGACTGAGATGGCGTATCCGGTAATACCGCTTTTTATCATCAACACGCTTAAGGCTCCGCTTGCGGCTCTTGGATTCATCGAAGGCTTCGCCGAGTTCATCGTAAGCTTCATGAAGGGGTGGAGCGGATTTCACTCCGATAGGGTTGGCAAGCGTGCCATTTTCGTTCAAATCGGCTATTCGTTGTCGGCATTGGGCAAACCTTTGCTGGCTCTTGCCCCCGTTTGGCCGGTTGCATTGTTCGCTCGTGCCACAGACAGGTTCGGAAAAGGGTTGCGCACGACGGCACGAGACACGCTCATTGCCGACGATGTTCCTAAATCGGAGCTTGGCCGCGCCTACGGCATTCATCGCGGGATGGATACAGCAGGCGCATTCACAGGTGTAGCAATCATCCTTGTTGTCTTGCTCATCCTAGGCAAGCAGATCGGCGACGGCCTCTATCGAACGATCTTCGTTGCGGCCGCCGTGCCAGGCGTCGTTTCAGCGCTCATCACGTTGACATTGAAGGACAAGAATAAGCCCGCGAAGCAATTCGGCGAGACGCCTTCAAAGACAGCAGATGATTCAGCAGGCAAATGGTATGCGCAAGTTTCTCCAGCCTACTGGCGAGCCGTGGTCCTGACAACCGTCTTTGCCCTTGCCAACAGCAGCGATATGTTCTTGATTTACAAGAGCAACAGCGTGTTCGAGACCCATTCGAGTACAAGCGTATGGATAACGACAGCCAAAGTGATCCTTGCCTACTTGCTTTACAACTTCACTTACACGGTGCTTTCATATCCGATGGGAGTTCTTAGCGACCGCATCGGCAAATACAAGGTGCTCGCTGCAGGTTGGATCATCTATGCTGCCGTTTATCTTGGATTTGCCTTCGCCAATTCTTGGCTGATCTGGATTCTCTTCGCAGTCTATGGCTGCTATATGGGCTTCACCGACGGTGTCTCAAAAGCGCTCGTTGCAAGCAATGCTCCCGCAGGCATCAAAGGTTCGGCGTTGGGCTTCTATTACATGTGCACCGGTTTTGCCGCTCTAGCAGGAAACTGCCTTGCAGGCTTCTTATGGGATCGCTCCAGCCCGGCCGCGACCTTTGCTGCCGGCGCCGGAATCGCCCTCATTGCGGCAGTCCTCATACCTGCAACGGCTAAGTTTGAAAAACAATCGTTAGTCCATAAAGACCAAACGGCGTAGAACCGGGTATAAATGCGTTGGCCCGATGGCAGTTTATTTAGGTTTTGACTGCGGAGGAAGCTCCGTCAGAGCGATGGCGATCAATGACGATCTCGATGTGCTCCATGCTGGACACGCCGGACCGGGCAATATTCTCACCATTCCCGAAAAACGGCTTCACGCGCACTTGGCGCAGGCGGCAGAGGGTTGCCCGGAAGCCGACCGAGTTTGCGGATGCTTTGCAGGACTCCTTGCCGAGCGAGACAAGGGCGAGGCCGTCAGCCTCATTAAAAGCCTTTATCCCAACGCCATTTGCCGAGCCGAACCGGACTTCTTCGCTGCGCTGAAAGCATGCCCGGAAGGAACCGACATTTGCATCGTCGCTGGCACTGGCTCTGTGGTGTGCTCGGAAGTGAACGGCAGATTGGTTAAAACCGGCGGCCGAGGCTACATCATCGGCGACGTCGGCGCTTCGCAGCAATATGGTCGCGACGCCATGGTCCATTTCCTGGATGTCGGCGAAAAGAACATCAGCGAAAGTTTGAGAACAAGGATTCTAGAGCGCTTCGGCAGCCTCAATCCCGACGAAGTCATATCGAGACTCTACCGGTCGCATGCGCCAACGGCGATGTTGGTAAAGCTGACGCCGGCGGTTGCCAAAGACTTCAGACACAACGAACCCTATGCCATCGAAAGCCTAAGGCGCAACACCGGCGGGCTTGCGGAAATCGCCGTCAAGCACTGCAAACGCTGGCACTCGGACAAGAAAGAGCTTCGGATTACTCTAGCTGGAGGACTCTGGAAGCTGTCCGATTTGTTCACAGAACAAATAACTGTAGAACTTAAGCGCCTTTTTGATCCGGTCCAGATAGATGTGGCACGGATTTCGCGTCCGCCCGTATACGGTGCGGCTCTATTAGCCAGAGAAGCCTAATGAGTACAGAAGCAAGAAACCCCAGATCATTCGGTTTGGACCGAATGTCCGCCCTTGAGATCGTCCACTTGATGAACGAAGAAGAACACGCCGTCATGCGCACGCTTCAAGCCGCTGAAGCACTTCTCGCCCAAGCAGCTGAGAGAGTCGCCTTGAGCTATCAAGAGGGCGGCCGTACGATATACGTTGGTTCAGGAACCAGCGGCCGGATAGCGGCAATGGACGCCGCCGAGATGCCTCCGACTTTTGGCGTCGATCCAGACCGTTTCATGGCGGTGGTGTCGTATGGACCAACTGCAATCGGCGCAAGCGTCGATGACGCGGAGGATGACGAGCATTCGGCCATCTCTGCATTGAACCGATTGGAGATCTCGCCGAAAGACGTCGTGATTGGATTGACGGCTAGCGGCCGAACGCCGTTTGCTGTCGCAGCCGTGCGGCACGCCAGACAAAAGGGCGTGTGGACATGCGGCATTGCCAACGACCGATCTGGAGCTTTGCTTCGAGAAGCAGACTTGCCTATTTTACTGGACACCGGAGCAGAGGTTATAACTGGATCGACAAGGCTCAAAGCAGCCACAGCGCTGAAACTGGCTCTGAATCGGATCAGCACGGCAGCCATGGTGCTTAGCGGCAAAGTTATCGAGAATCTGATGGTCGATGTAAAGGCCAAGAACCAAAAGCTGAAGGAACGGTGCGCTCGAATCGTCCGGGACCTTAGCAATGCGACCTATGATGAGGCCTGGGACGTTCTGGAGCAGGTCAACTGGAATGTTAGGCTCGCGCTTGAAGCACTCCGCGAACAAGGAATGGTTGTTCTACGGGGTTCCTAATTTTTATCGTCCATTCATTGTTATCGGACTGTTAAATTGCAGGACGATATGCCAAACTAAGATCATACTGGAAGCGAGAAAAGGGTTGTCGAGGACTTGGAATTCGCTTCGTTCGGCCAAGGATGGCAGCGTTGAGGAGAACTATGAAAAAAGCGTTTACGCTCATTGAACTACTTGTCGTGATTGCCATCATAGCTATTTTGGCAGCGATTCTATTCCCAGTCTTCGCTCAAGCAAAAACATCGGCTAAGAAAACTGCCGCTTTGAGCAACCAGAAGCAAATCGGCCTTGGTTTGCTTATGTACACAGCCGACTACGACGACACTTGGCCCCGAAACGATGGATGCGAAATCAACACTTCGCTGAATCCGGCACTTAACGACGGCACGGTTCGATGCACTTCGGGCACAGGCTACGGCCACCGCATGAACCACTTCGCTTGGCAAAAGTGGGTTCTGCCCTACATCAAGAACGTACAGCTATTCGAGCATCCGCTTCGCCAGAAAGATACCGCGCAGTGGACCACCAACGGCCAGATCGTCGGCGGATTCGCTTTGAACTCCGCTGTCACCGGCTCGCTGGATACTTACAACCGCGCTGCCACTTTCAACCGCCAGTTCCGAAATAGCTGGCTTGGCGGAACCACCACAGCCACTCCGACGCAGACGGCTCTTATGATGGAGTTCCCGACAGGCGTCGCAGCAGCAGTCCCTGGCGGAACCGTTGACGCAGAAGGCATTGCCCCGGCAATGAACGTTTACCCGCCTGCGATCCGCGAGTTCTGGCGCTACAAATTAATGAAGGGCACCGTTGCCGACTGCATCGCCGGCACGGCTGGCACGGAGCCGGACGGCGCGAAAATCGCTTCTGGCGGAATGACACTCGGTATTGCAGACGGCAGCGCGAAGTTCCTCAGCGCAGGCGCATTCCTCGGCAAGACTCCGACGAAGCTTGAGTATCTTGGCGTAACCGGCAACCACACCGCTGGTTGGACCTATCAGAACGACTGCGTTCAGATTACGGTTGGCAACCTCGGCTTCACGCCGGTCAACCGTTCGATCAACTATCCTCTGTGGGGTCTCGGCCAGTGAGATATCTGGTAGCTCTAATCTGCTGCCTCGGACTGTTAAGTACTATCGGTTGTAAATCCGAAGTGACCGAAGCTGATCAGCAGAAGGTTAGCAAGGAATTCAGCAGAGACAGCTACGAGAAGGCGATGAAGGATCTTGGCAAAGGCAAAGAGCTCGAAGAGGAAAAGGCCAAAGAGGCCGCCTACAAAGCTCAGAGCGGCGGATCCGCAGACCAAGACGCAGGACAGCACTAGAATTAGTTGCTGAACGGCAGAACAAGGCTTGCATCAATAGATGCAAGCCTTGTTTGTATTTGTATTACGCTTCGTCGAACGCATCGGACAAGTCGGACATGTCGGACTACGCCCTATACTCTACCCCCTGTACCCTACTCATGCCTCAGAGCCACAATCGGATCTTGCCTGGCAGCGCGCATTGCGGGAATCAGCCCAAACACGGCCCCAACGACTAAACAGACTCCAACGCCCATAAGAACGATATCGAACGTAATGACTGGCTTCAACGGAGTGGTCCCGCGCAGGATGATTGCAGCGATATAGCTGAGCAAGAGCCCTGCAAAGCCGCCCATCAGCGCCAACATTGACGACTCCGCCAAGAACTGAGCAAAAATGTCGCGCCGTTTCGCCCCCATCGCTTTCCTAAGTCCAATTTCCTTTTGACGCTCATTCACCGACATCAGCATGACGGTCATGATGCCCGTGCCGCCGATGAACAAGCCGATTGACGTTAGACCAGTGAGGAGCGCGGTCAGAATGCCCATCACTTTGTAGATTAGCTTCAACAGGTCCTTTTGAGTGAGTACCGAGTAACTTTCTTTGTTCAGTTTCTTACCGAGTTCAGCGTCGACCGTGTTGACAAGGCTCTTTGGTTCCGCTTCAGGGCTCGTTTGAATCATAATACGGTTGATCTGAAGGTCCTTAACCTTAGTCTTCATGTAGGAAAAAGGCACATAGATCACGTTTTCGAATCCGCCTTCGCTAAAAAGGTTCTCCTCGTCCTCTTTGTCCTCGGTAACGCCGACGACCTTAAACTTAATGTTGTTGTACTCCACTTCTTTGCCGACCGCGGGCTCTTTGCCGAACAGCTCGCGATGCGGAACTCCGCCAAGAACGCAAACCGGCGTTTTCACATCGTCCCAGCCGAAGTACTTCCCTTCTCTCAGCTTGTTGGGGCGCATCTCGAACCAGGTCGGCTCGACGCCGATAATGAGCGTTGTAGAAGTGGATTTCTTGCCGGACTTGGCCCAGCCGCCGATGAAGCTCAGCGGAGTCGCCTTTTTCACTCCTGGAAGCTTCTTCACATCGGCGACGTTACTTTCGCTCAGGTAGCTGATCCCCATCAGGTTCGCTGAGAACATGCCGCCGTCTTTCATTCGCGCAGGAATGACAATCAGCAGGTTGACGCCGATGTCGTTGACTTGCCGAGAGATGTCCTGCTGAACTCCTTTCGCAAGACTTACAAGAACGACGATTGCCATCGTGCCGATCGTCATGCCCAACGCGCTGAGAATCGCCCTTTGCGGACTTTCCCTAAGCGATCGAAAAGCTGCCCCTACGTTTACAAAAGACATGTACCTACTCTATAACGTGATTCAACCCGACTTCGTCACGTAAAATAGACGCATCGTGCCTATGGATACCTCTTTTCGCAAGGTTCGCCTGCTCGATGCCCACACTGTCAACCAAATAGCCGCCGGCGAAGTCGTCGAACGGCCGGCCTCTGTCGTTAAGGAATTGGTAGAAAACGCCCTCGACGCTGGAGCCTCGCGAATCGAAGTCGCCTTGCAGGATTCCGGAAAAGCGCTTATATCTGTATCTGACGACGGATCGGGAATGCACCTTGAAGACGCCCAGACAGCGCTTCTGCGCCACGCAACCTCGAAGATTCAATCTGCGGAGGACTTGCTCGGGGTTCAATCGCTCGGTTTCCGGGGAGAAGCGCTGCCGTCCATCGCTTCCGTTTCTCGTTTCACATTGTCGACTGCCGTTCAGGATGGGTTGCGGAACGTTCTTTTTGTCGAAGGCGGCCAATTGAGCGAACCCTCCGGGGCGGCTGGACCAAGAGGCACCGAGGTGCGCGTCGAAGACTTGTTCTTCAATACTCCTGCGCGCCTTAAGTTCCTGAAGTCTGATTCAACGGAGCTTGGCAACTGCCTCGACCACATCAACCGGTACGCCATCGGGAGCCCCCACGTGGCGTTTCTCGTTACCCACAACGGACAGACAGCGTTGCAGACATCAGGTTCGGGTGACCGGCTGGAGGCAATCTCAGGCGTTTGGGGACGCGAAGTCGCGAAGAGCCTAGCCGAAGTCGACAGCCTAACCGCTGGCATTCATGTTACGGGTTACGTCAGCGCGCCACACATGACCCGACCGACCCGCGCCTACCAGTTCCTTTATGTTAACGGACGCCCTGTTCGCGCTAGAATGCTGACGGCTGCGTTGGATCAAGCCTATCGCGACCTTACGCCAGAGAAGCGCTATCCAGTAGTAGCTTTGTTCGTTGAGGTTGATCCAGCGCGTTTAGACGTGAATGTCTCGCCGACGAAGAGCGAGGTCAAGTTCCAATCCGAAGGCCAGGTGTTCGATGCCATCCGATATGCGATCCGGTCGGCTCTCGACCAGCACGGCATGATGCCAAGCGCTGCCGGAATTGCCGCCGCGAACGAAGCGCTGTCTTCGATTCGCTCATTGGACGCTTTCGGATTCGCGCCTTCAAACCTTGCATCCACTTTCGAAGCGTCATTCTTGGCTCAAATGCCGCTAGATTCGACGCCACTTGCTATTCCGCAAGAAGAACCCCAAGTCGGCTCATCCAAGTATCCGTTTATTGAGCTCCTTGACGGACTTCGGGTTCTCGGACAGATCATGAACACCTTCATTATCGCCGACACGGGTCGCGGACTCGTTATTATCGACCAGCATGTGGCGCACGAACGCATCATCTACGAGTATCTCTGCGGCATTAAAGGAGACACGCCGGTCGAGAAGCAACACCTCTTGACTCCTGAGACAATGACTCTCGACAAAAGAGCTGTTGTGCTGTTGAAAGAAAGACTAGACGAGATCGAGCGAGTCGGATACGAGCTGGAGATGTTCGGCGGCGACACGGTGATCGTCCGTTCGGTGCCGGCTGCGTTGCGTAACAAGAATCCCTTGAAGGTGCTCCAAGACCTTATAGATGAGCTGGTTGACGCCACCGTCGCTAGGCGGCTGACCCCAACCCGCGAACAGATATGGATCACGTCATCCTGCAAGATGGCCGTCAAGGCAGGCGATCCGCTGAGCATCGCCGAAATGGAGAAGCTGATTCAAGATTTGGCGACAACTGAAAATCCCTACATGTGCCCGCACGGTCGTCCGATCACGATCACTCTGTCGAAGCATGAGCTGCTTAGGAAGTTCAAACGGGCTTAGTCAAGACAACCGATTGGATAAATTGACGATTATAGACCTCGGCTAAGCGAACGAGCCGAGGTCTTTGTTCTTGTCGAAAAAAACAGATCTATGCTGCTTTCCTAATGGCGGCTTGTTGCTCAGAGCCAAACAGCACCTCGACCATATCAAGCTCAGCAGCCAATTCCTGAAGTTCCTCAGCAAGCTGGTGAACCTCGGTCGATTGCTCCATCGACAGCTCATGCGAAGAAGAAACTTCTTCGATCGTTATTTCTAACTCGCAGGTCGTATTGGAGAGAATGGTGGCCGACTCGCATGTGCCTATACTCGTTTCCTTGACTTTATCGAGCTGAGTTGACACATTGGTGCTCTGGGCTTCCATTTCCTCAACCAGTTCCGCACTCGAGTTGGCGAGGTCAATCACCGTCCAGCTCATTTCTGCAATCTGTTTCAGGACCGAAATAACCTCATTGACCGATTCAATGCCCTGCTTGACACAGGTCTGGCTCGTATCCATTGCTTGTGTTGAGCTGTCAATGTCGGTACGAACTTCCTTGATTAAGTCTTGAATCTGGTTTGCAGCCTCAGACGATCTGTTGGCCAGCTTTTTCACTTCATCAGCGACGACAGCAAAACCTTTGCCATGTTCTCCAGCCCGTGCCGCCTCAATAGCCGCGTTCAGAGCTAAAAGATTAGTCTGGCTAGAAATATCAGATATCGTATCGACGATTGTTCCAATCTCCAGTTGCTTGGCAGTCAGACGACTCACCGCATCCGAAGCTGCGATGATGCTATGGTCCATCGCGTTAATCCCATCAATGGAGACCTGTACTGCGTCTTTACCTTCTTCTGCGGCTTCGGTAAACCTTCGCGCGGCGCGCTGCTGGTCCTTGATCTTGGTCCTCACGCTTTCGATCGCATGGCTCAGTTCGACCATGTTCTCAGTTGACTCGACCGATTCGCGAGAGAGCTTCTCATTATCGAGGGCAATCGATTCTGACCGTTCCTTAAGCAGACTAGTGGCCGTTTCAACTGAATCAAGACGAGCAGTTACAACCTGCGCTGATTCGGCAGTTAACTGAGAGGAGTTCAGAAGTTTTAGGGCAACACCAGAAACCGTCCTCGAACGCTCGCTTAGGCCATTCACCAATGAGATCAACCTGTCCTTCATCCCGTTAAAGGCGATTCCGAGGGTATCGTTCGGTCCGGCTAAAGCGACATCTACGTTGAGCTCACCTTTGGAAAACTTCAGTGCTGCATCTGCAATGGACCGTTGATATCCAATCACAGAAGCAAAAGCACTTGATATCTGGCCTATTTCATCGGAAGCTTTTCGCGGCTTGGGCTCTTCAGATATGTCTCCCTTGGATACCCGTTCGGCAATTGCTGCCAGATCCCGTAGAGGAGCTGATATGCGCGAACTAGTCCAGGCGACGATGGTAAATAAGACGATGAGCGCAACGGCTCCGATTAAGATGCACTGGTTACGAATCTCAGCAGATCCTGCAATAAGCAACTCATCTGGCACTGCCACGCACAGCTTCCAGTTTGAAGACGACAGGGTAATCCAAAAGAACGTGCTTGGAGTTCCGGTGTCTTTTGCGACTGCCATGCCACTTTTGGTCTTGGCAATATCCTTACCTGCAGGCGTATCACTCACAAGCTTTCCTTCCGAACCCTTTTGAAGCTGAAGTTTTGAGTTCGGATGGCTGATTATGCGACCGGAAGCGCTGACTAAGTACAAATAATCGCTCTTTCCTTTCTCTTTTGCTGTCGACTTAAAAAGATGAGTTTGCCCAAGGAGCTTCTGCATCGAATCAAGCGACACGTCTGTGCCGGCTACACCGACGAACTTACCTGACTTGCTGTAGACCGGCATGGTCACACTGACCATTGTGATATTCGAGCCGCCGTCGTCGTAGTACGGCTCGCTGTAGCTCATCTTCCCGGTGTTCTTTGGCTTCTCATACCACTCACAGTCTTTGTGGTAGTCGTAGCCCATTAACGCCGTCGTTCCTGACTTCCGATCTGCACCCGGACAAGCATATTTGTCATTGTAAACCAAGTCCTCATATGCGAAATACGTTCCATAACAGAGGTCTTTGGGATACTGTTGAAGCAGGCTCAAATTGAACTTGTCGAACTGCTTGGCAATCTTGGAGTCGTATTGCTGTTGGAACGCGGCCAAAGCCTGGGTTGACGATTCGGCTATCTTCAACTTGCCTTCTAGCTCAGTCGCAAGCAATCCCAGCTGCTTCTTTACGTTTTGCTCGTTCGTTTTTCTTAGGTTATTGGTTGAATACGCATACAATGCGACGAGAACTACTACAAGCGCTATTGCCATGCAGCTTCCATATATGACGCTTAGCCGGCGTGAAAGACTAGTTTTGCCCCCTCGACCCGTAATAAATGAAACACCTTTACCATCCATAATAATATTGTCGGTTTGGCAATCTGAACACGCCACTCTTGACAACCATGTAGAATTGCTCTATTTGCCGCAACTATAGCGTACTAGTTACGATAGAGACGGCATCTTTCGAGATTAAAGCATGTACAATTCAGTAAAATAAGCAATTCTATACATGGCTAGCGCTAAATGTGCCTGGCGGCCAATCATCATACCTTATAGAGAATCTAAAACCATACATTTACCGATCCCTGCGACCGATGTGGTAGAAGGAAGCGACTTGGTCGGCCACATTCTTGTCGCCTGCATCGGATATCCCCATGCAGGCGACAAATGGTCTCTTGTCTACTTGCCGACGACCTCGAATGCGCTCTTCAGCCTAATGTCGTCCGATGACGAACCGACATACACCTCGAAGGTTCCCGGCTCGATAATCGGCTTCATCTTGGCATCGAGGAAAGAAAGCTGCTCGGGCTTAAGCGTGAAGCTGATCGACCTCTTCTCGCCCGGCTTTAGACTAATCCTCACGAAGTCTCGGAGTTCCTTCAACGGTCGAACGATTGAAGCTACCATGTCTCGAATATAAAGCTGAGGCACTTCGTCGCCGGCAACTTCCCCGGTGTTTGCAACATCGAAGGTGACCGTCACCGATTGTTTGCTGTTGATCTTCGTTGCGGACAGCTTGAAGTTCGAGTACTCGAAGGTCGTGTAAGAGAGCCCGTGGCCGAACGCGAACTTCGGTTTTCCGGTCAGGTCTACGTAATCGTAGCCGCGGCCCGAAGGCTCCATGTTGTAGTAGGTCGGCACTTGGCCGATGTTCAACGGGAACGTCATCGGCAGCTTGCCGCTGGGATTGACATCGCCGAACAGAATGTCGGCAATTGCCGTGCCGCCTTCTTGTCCCGGATACCAAGCATCCACAATCGCGCCGACTCGGTCGCCCCACTTCTCCATGGTGACAGGGCCGCCTGCGATAAGAACGACCACGACAGGCTTGCCGGTTGCAGCCACTGCTTGGATCATCTGCTCCTGGTCGCCCGGAATATCTAGATGGGCTCGGTCCCTAGCTTCGCCTTCGAGGATTCCAGCAACGATAACAACCGCGTCGGACCGTTCGGCAAGCGCAACTGCATCTTCTATCATTGGTGCCTGCTGGTTCGGCAACCTCCATCCAAGGGTGATGGACGCCTGACCTTCCTTCTCCATGTATTCAATCTTAATCGGCACAGCAACGCCTGCCGTCAATTCGATTTCGGCGGTCGTCGTTTTGGCTGCATGCTCAGTCCAATCGTCGATGATACGCTTGCCATCCACAAAGACCCGCGCGCCGTCGTCTGCCGTGATGGCTATCGTGTATTTGCCCGACTTGGGAGGAACCAGCGAACCGGTCCAACGAGCCGAAAATCCGTTGGCAGGCACCTTGAGGTCGGGCGAGTCGTTGACCCAATTGAAGTCGAGCTTTTCGTCGAATCGCGCAAATATCGGATTGCCTTTCAGTTCAGATCCATCGAAGAACTCTGCTTGCAAGCCGAACTTGCCGTCGGTGGACCGAAGCACACTCGGCGGAATCGCTGGCAAGCCGCCGCCTTCGCCATAGGATGCTCCTCTGGTCCATTCTATCTTGACATCAGGACCAAGCTTATCTTGCAGACCCTTCATGACCGAAACGGTTGGCTGGTTCCATCCGCTGTACCCGCCGAGGGGCATGGCGTCTTTCGCATCCTGGCCGATCACTGCCAAACTCTTAATGCTCTTTTTGAATGGCAATGTGCCGCTGGTGTTTTGAAGCAAAATAACAGCCTTTCGAGCGGCTTCAAGGGCCAAGTCTCGATGGGCTTTGCTCTGTACGATTTTATCGGCAGCATCAACATCAACCATGGGGTATTCGAAAAGGCCAAGCTGAAACTTCGGCAGAAGCACTCTTCTTACAGCTTCGTCCAAAGTCTTCTTAGTGATCATGCCCTTAGCAACGGCTTCATCCAGACCCTTGCCCCATATGTTGACGTCGGGCCATTCCATTTCGAGACCGGCGTTAAGGCAGGCGGCAGCCGTTTCTGCGTCGGTTCCAGCATTTCGGTGGGCCCACAGGACTCCCCCAACCGCGCCATAGTCAGAAACCACAAAGCCTTTGAAGCCCAGTTCCTTTCGCAAGATCTCCGTCAAAAGCCAATAGTTGGCGGAAGCTGCAACACCGTTAACCGAGTTATACGAGGACATAACCGATCGCGCTCCAGCTTCTTGGATAACTGCCTTGAATGGTGGCAAATAGATTTCTCGCATCGAACGCTCGGAGATCTGAACGGAGTGGCTGTCTCGGCCGCCATCCCACGCGTTGACGATGTAGTGCTTCGGGGTCGTGATAACGCCGTTGGACTCGAATGCCTTAACGAACGCCACACCCATGCGAGACGACAGCAACGGATCCTCGCCGTAGGTCTCTTCAGTGCGGCCCCATCTCGGGTCCCGAATCACATTGATGACCGGGGAAAGGACATGCCTCACGCCTCGGGCGCGGGTCTCTTTGGCAATTGCTGTCGAAACGCGGTTCACCAGAGCGGGGTCCCAAGTCGAAGCCATGGCGATCGACTGCGGGAAGCTTGTCGCACCGTTGGAGATTAGGCCGTGCAGCGCTTCGTCATGGATGATAATGGGAATGCCAAGCCGGTTGGTCTTGCCCAGCGCCATCACTTCGTTGGCGCGCTTGGCGGCTTCTTTGCTGGTGAGCGGCCGCAAAATGTCGTATGTTTGTCCAAAGCCTGTGGTCTTCAGAGCTTTAAGCCAAACGTTTTCGCGGATGTCGCAACGAAGTTGATTTAGCTTCTCCTCAAGCGTCATCCGCTTCAGCAAGTCTTCGACGCGCTTTGCGGGAGCAAGTGTCGGATCTTTGTAAGGCGGGGTCTGGCCAGTCTTAGCCAAACACGCTGACGACACAAAGCATAAACTGATGAGTAACCACAAACGGCGCTTCATGCCCGACATTTTAGCATCGCAAGTCATATTCTGCAGCACATTCTATGCAAAAAGATGACGATGTACATTTTGTACATTCTTGAAGTCCATTCGAGTAACATGCTCAAATCATGGTTAACCGAAATCGAGTATTCGCTTTCGTCGCAATGTCTGTGCTTGCGTCCTCCGGATTGGCTCAAAGCAACTTGGAGAACCTTGCCAAACCGAAAGACGGAACGAGCCAGCGCGCCACTTCGACCTTTCGCGAGGGAAGCAATGGCCGCTATGATCCGAAAGCCGACCCGCTGGGCAACAACGACGAAAAGAGCAACTTCGACAACTTCGGCGTGGCAGCTGGCAAAACGCATGTGGTCATGGACGTGAAGGGTCCGGGCGAGATCACCCATATGTGGTTCACATTCCTCGGACCAGAGCCACAAGGCTGGGCAAAACAAGGTTCGGCAAACCATCAGGAGATGTTGATCCGGATTTATTGGGATGGTCAGAAAAAGCCAGCCGTCGAAGCCCCGCTCGGCGACTTCTTCGCCAACTGCTTCAGCATCCGGTCGTCGGTAAACAGTCTGCCGGTTATCGTCGAGGACGCCGACTCGTACAACTGCTATTGGCGCATGCCTTTTCGCAAATCGGCGCGAATCGAGATCGTCAACCAAAGTAGCCGTCCAATCAACCTGCTCTACTACAACATCGACTGGATCAAGAAAGACAAGCTTCAGAAGGACACTCCCTACTTTCATGCGCAATATCGCCAGGAGTATCCGCTGCAGAACGGCAAGGACTATGTGATCCTTGACACGAAAGGCAAGGGCCATTATGTCGGCACGGTGCTGGCGGTTCGTTCTCGCAGTCCGATGTGGTTTGGCGAAGGCGACGAGAAGATCTACATCGACGGCGAAGCAAAGGCCTCAATTTGGGGCACCGGCACCGAGGACTACTTCCTTTCTGCCTGGGGATTGAAAACCACCTCTACACCTTACTTCGGTGTTCCCTATTTCGACCAATGGGGCATTATCGGCGGCAAGACGTCGGCGTACCGGTGGCACATTGAGGACCCGATCGTGTTCCAAAAGGGCATCAAAGTTACTTTGGAACACCGCGGATGGATTTCCGCTGACGAAAACGCCAAAGGCGAGGTGAACAGCTGGAATGAGCGTGAAGACGACTTCTCTTCTGTCGCTTTTTGGTATCAGACCGGCGAATCGACCTTTGAAGCCCGTGCGCCTGAAGGCAAGGACCGAATCCTGCCAAGCATAGATCGTGTTGTGGCCTTGGCAACGAAATCAGGCCGTCACGGCACCGGCGATGCTTCCGAGCAAGCGCTAGGATTCCTGGACTTCGCCCAGGTTCTCTATACGCCCGAGAGCGAAAAGAACGCTTGGTACGAGATCTCTTTCGAGGTTGCAAAGAAAGAGCCCCTTCGTCTCCTGCTCAACATGGTCAAAGCGCCGGACTACGGCAAGTATCAAGCCTATCTGAACGGCATCAAGATTGGCGATCCAATCGACCTCTACGATAAAGACGTCAAGCCTTGGGAAGAGCATCTGCTCGACTTCTGGCCGGAACCGGGCAACTACACACTGAGGCTAGAGTGCATCGGCCGCAATCCGGCGTCTCAAGGCTACTTCCTAGGAATCGAGTCGGCGAGGCTGCGCGAACGAAGACCTCGAGTCGCCCAGTTCGCAAGAGACAAAGATAAGGACTGGCGCATAAATCCTGTTCCTTATCGGTAAGGCTCACGGGTATGATCGCCAATAGGAGTGTGATCCTATGCTATCTGCCCTTGCCGCTTTGTTTTGCATATCGTCTCCTCAGCTTGCCGGCCCAGATTCGTCGTGGTTTCCTTTCGTGATTCCCTGGGACGGCATCGCGTCTGGGTCAGCTCCTGACGTCAGCTTTCTGAACAGCAAGCCGGCGGGAAAGAACGGGTTCATAAAGGTCAAGAGCAGCAAGTTCGTGGAGTCGGCAACCGGCAAGCCGATCCGCTTCGTCGGCGTTAACATCACGGCTCGACAGGCATTCCCCACCTACTCAGAAGCTGAGAAGGTCGCCAAGAGACTGGCCCAACTCGGCGTCAACGTCGTTCGGTTCCACCATATCCAGCAGACTTGGGATCCGGACGGCATGGTCTGGAAGAAGGACAAGCCGAACATCGAAGTCGATCCGGCTCAACTCGATAAACTCGACTACTTCGTCGCCCAGCTCAAGAAGAATGGTATCTACATAAACATGAACTTGCAGACGACGCGGACGTATCAGCCGGAGCAAGGGTTCCCCGAGAGTGTCAAGAACATTCCGTTCGGCTTCTGCAAGCGCATCGACAAGATGAGCCCGAAGATGATCGCCCTTCAGAAACGATATGCTGAAGAACTGCTTGGACGGGTGAATCCTTACACGAAGCTCGCCTATCGAGATGATCCTGCCCTGGCGATGGTGGAGATCAACAATGAGAACTCGCTGGTCGGCGATCCATGGGACGGCGGGCTTGGCAAGGGTTTAGAGGCGCTACCCGAACCGTTCAAAGGCGATGTTGTTGCTCTCTGGAACAAGTGGCTCCATCAAACCTATCAATCCGACGGCCAGCTTACTATGGCGTGGACAGAAGGAATCCCCGATTCCGGTCCGTTAATGACGACCAAGAAAACCCAATGGTCTTGGGAGAACCAAAGCAGCGGCGATGTCAAGTTTACGGTTGAAGAGCAAAACGGACCGGGTGCGCCTACCCTCAAAGCCGTGATTAACAGCAATCCTGGACCGGATTGGCACGTTCAAGCCCACGTCACCGGTCTAGACTTCAAGCCTGACACCTACTATACGGTCAAGTTCAAAGTCAAATCGGATCGGTACCGGTCGATTGCGACCAACGCCATGATCGACCAAGCCGACTGGCACAACATCGGCATGTCGACAACCATTGGCATCACCGACCAAGAAACTGAGCAGGTCGTCAGCTTCAAGACAAAGAACACCGTCGCCAACCACGGACGAATCAGCTTCGTGCTCGGTGCCACGACCGGCACAGTCTGGATTCGCGACCTTCAGGTTTTCTCTGGAGTTCAAGGTGCGGGTCTGAAGCCCGGAGAGTCTCTGGCTAAGAACAACATCGCCATTCCTTTAAGCGGTACCGACAAACAAATGCGCGATTGGGTGGCGTTCCTCGCCAGCGTTGAGAAGAGCTATACCGAAGACATGCACCAGCATCTGGTTAAGAAGATGCAGCTCAAGGCTAACATCATCGATACACAGATTTCATGGGGCGGCTTGTCGGGACCGTACCGCGAGCAAGTTAGCGAATATGCAGATAACCACGCCTACTGGGAGCATCCGGCATTCCCGGGGCAGTCTTGGGATAGCAACAATTGGTACATCCCCAACACGCCGATGGTCGACGACATGGCCAAACAAGGCGGCACGCTTCTCTATATGGCAGCGACGCGGATTTGGGGCAAGCCCTATACCGTGTCGGAATACAACCACCCGGCTCCGAACGACTATCAAGCCGAGATGATGCCCGAGGTTCTTTCGTTTGCGGCTGTCCAGGATTGGGATGCCATTTTCGGTTTCGACTACGGCACGACGCTGGAGAGCCAGCCGAACGACAGCATTCAAGGCTACTTCGCTCTAGGCACTAATCCGGCGAAGATGGCCTTCTATCCGTCGTCTGCGGTTTTCTACAGGCTAGGCTTGGTTCCTGTTGCCAAGGGTGCAGAGGTCTTGAATCTCAAGAACGGTCCCGACTTCCCGGCGACGATGGCAACCGACCTGTGGCTCAAGCGCGGACCATTGCCTAACTGGATGACGACGCGGGTTGGGCTGACCTTTGACAAGCCGATTTCCACTCCGAATAAGGTTGCGGCAGGCGTCAGCTTGAAGCCGAACGGCAACCACACCGATTGGATCATCGATACTCCGGCGGCCAAGGGCATCGTCGGGTTTGTCGGCGGGCGGTCGATCGGTTTTTCAGGACTGAGTATGAACTTCTCCGCCTTTGCGAACGGATTCGCTACGGTGACGCTGGTGTCGCTGGACCAAAAGCCGCTCTCAGCCTCAGCAAGGTCCTTGCTGACCATCGCCAGCCGAGTCGAGAACAAAGACATGGGCTGGGACGAGAAGCGCCGTACATTAGGCACCAAATGGGGTAAGGGACCGGTTCAGGTTCAACCTGTCATTTGCGCAGTGGCTCTCAAGGTTGACGGTTCGCGCAAGGTCTATGCGTTGAAGCCGGACGGTTCTCGACTGGCTTCGGTTCCCGCGAAGTTCGCAAACGGTCAGTTGACGTTCAAGACCAACGACAAAGCCAAGAGCATGTGGTTTGAGATTGTGAAGTAGTGGATCCGCACTCACCCCTCGGGATTCGCAATCTCGAGGGTATTGGGTCTGTCAGATCCGACACGTCCGACCTGTCAAACCAAGCAACCTGACCTAGCGAAACCTAGAAATCCCTGCCATAATAACGCAACTTACAACTCTGTGCGCATACCCGGAGTCGAGATGTGCGCGTTGTAGTATCCGCGACGCAGCGACTTGACGTCACGGATCGGTGCGCGGCAAAATCCTTAGCCAGCCCCTTTCCCCTTCTTGATCAGTAGGCCGAACACCAACGGTTGACCGACCTTGTCTTGGTTCGCAAGAGCCCAGAACCATCATCTAGGGAGACATACATGGCACGAATTTCGTGTATCATGCGCGGTTTCAAATGGAGCCGCGCAGCACTTGTCATAGCTTTGACGTTAGGCATCCTGGGTGCGCTGACCCAACAAGCTCTTGGTCAAACCAAACCAGATCCAGCAGGCTCAGAGACCGGCAAAGCGTCGATGGCTCAAGGCCCGGGCGGAGCCGTCTTCAATGCGGACGAACTGAAAGCCCTTGGAGACAATCCTGCAAAGCCTGCTACCAACGGCGACCTCATCAAAACCCTTGATGCGGTCGGGCAATCGACCACCGCAATCAATCTCGTCTGGGTCTTGGTTTGCGGATTCCTCGTCATGTTCATGCAAGCAGGCTTCGCGATGGTTGAAGGAGGATTCTGCCGGGCGAAGCACGCTGCCCATGTCATGATGACGAATTTCATGATTTACCCCCTCGGCATCATTGGTTTCTGGTTCTGCGGCTTTGCGCTCATGTTCGGAGGTTTGGGAGGCGTCGCAACTCTCGGCGGGAATCCGATTCTCGATGGATCGAAGTTCGAGCTGTTCCAAGGCTTCTCGATCTTTGGCACCAAAGGCTTTATGCTTGGACCGGGAGTCTACGACGTAAGCGTTTTCGCCATGTTTCTTTTCCAAATGGTCTTCATGGACACGACGGCGACCATTCCGACCGGCGCAATGGCCGAGAGGTGGCGATTCTCAGCGTTTATGGTCTACGGCCTTGCTATCTCGACCATTATCTATCCGATTTACGGCCACATGGTTTGGGGCGGCGGCGGACTTGCAAACCTCGGCGCTAACTATGGACTCGGCCATGGCGTTGTCGACTTCGCCGGATCGAGCGTCGTTCACGCGGTTGGTGGATGCGTGGCTCTTGCCGGCGCTTTCATTCTGGGTCCTCGGCTTGGACGCTACTCGAAAGACAAGAAGCCGATTCCGATGCCCGGCCACAACATTCCGATGGCTTTGGCCGGCACCTTCATCCTGGCTTTCGGATGGTTCGGTTTTAACGCCGGATCGACTCTTGCGGCTTCAGGCGGCGGCGCGCTCAGGATTAGCGTCGTAGCAGTCAACACGATGCTCGCCTCAGCTTCAGGCGCTTTGGCCGCCACGCTCCTTGTCAAGAAGAAGTTCGGCAAGTTTGACCCGTCGATGAGCGCGAACGGCATGCTAGCTGGACTCGTCGCGATCACCGCCCCTTGCGCCTTCGTCTCAGCTTGGGCCTCGCTGGTCATCGGACTGATCGCCGGCATTGTCGTGGTCTATTCTATCTTCTTCATCGAAGGCAAAGGCATCGACGATCCGGTCGGCGCGGTTTCGGTCCATGGCGTCGGCGGCTTGCTTGGCACGCTGATGGTCGGTATCTTTGCAGACGGATCATACGGTGCAAGCTGGAACGGCGTTGACGGCACGGTCAAGGGCATACTCTACGGCGATGCAGGACAGCTATGGGCTCAGCTCATCGGCATGGCGGTCTGCGTGGTCTGGGCGTTCGGAACCGGATGGCTCTTCTTCAAGGTCCAGAGCAAATTCATGAAGCTCAGACCTTCTGCCGAAGACGAAATGCAGGGCTTGGACGTTCCTGAGATGGGCGTCGAAGCTTATCCTGACTTTGAATTGACCGATAAGGCGGCGGCAAGAGTATGATAACGAGATCACCTTTAGAGCACTTTCACACCATCATCGATTCACGAATGTTGGGCAACCCCGGCGGTTTTTGTCCGAACGATGCATTTATCGTCGCGGCACAGCGGACCCACTTTTCGCTGGAGTTCGTTTCGATGCTGAGAAATCGGAGCCGCAAGCACGCCGAATCAGAAAAGGAGAACTCAAATGATTAAGATCGAGGCCATCGTTCGGCCGCACATGATCGAAGCCGTCCAAGGCGCAATCGAAGACCTTGGACACCACGGCCTGACTGTCACCGAGGTCAAAGGCATGGGCCAGCAAAAAGGAGCGACTCACACCTACCGCGGATCGACTTACACTTTGAACTTGCACCACAAGGTGAAGATTGAGATCGTCGTCGACGATGCCGATGTCGAGGGCATTGTAGAAGCGATCCGCGCTGTGGCCGCCACAGGCGAAGTCGGAGACGGCAAGATTTTCTTGGTTCCAGTATCGGACGCCATCCGCATTCGCACCGGCGAGCGCGGGAACGTCGCTCTCAGCTAACGGCCGGCTATTTAGTTTGATGTACCACGGGCTCCCAGCCCGTGGACTCTTTGTTGTGAGATATCGGACGAACTTCAAACAAGATAGCTGGGAGCACCGGCACCTTGCCGGCAAACATCGGAGCTAGCGCAACCTGTCCGACAATGTCAGACAGGTCCATCTGTACCCTAGACCTTACTACCCTCGTTGGCCTTACAGCCTAGCCTTCTCCAAGAACGCCCCAATGGTCATCGGGCCAAGGTCGCCATCTTCGCGCGAACGCACGCCGACGGTGCCGTTCTCGATGTCCCGGTCGCCCAGGATCAGCATAAACGGCGCTTTCTGCATCTGGTTCTCGCGGATCTTTTTGCCGAGGGTCTCGCGACGGTCGTCGACGTGGACGCGCCACTTCGGACATGCTGCATCAGGTAGAGCCGAAGCCGACAAGCCTGGGAACTCGGCGTCCTCTGGCCGAACCTTCAGCGGCATCCCGCTGAGGAACGCAGCCAATTCCTGCGCAGCCTTCACGTGGCGATCGGCAATCGGCAGAATCGCAACCTGGACCGGCGACAACCAGAACGGAAACGCTCCTGCATATTGCTCGGTGATCAGGCCGATCATGCGCTCCAGCGAACCGAACGGCGCGCGGTGAATCATGATCGGGCGGTGCGGCTTGCTGTCTTCGCCGATGTACTCCAGCTCAAAGCGCTCGGGCAGATTGTAGTCCACCTGAACAGTGCCCATCTGCCATTCGCGGCCAAGGGCGTCCTTGACGATTAGGTCGAGTTTAGGACCATAGAATGCGGCGTCGCCCGGCGACAGCTCGTATTCCATTCCCATTTCCTTGCAGGCCTGCTCAATGGCGTCTTCCGCCAGCTTCCAGTTGTCCAAATGGCCGACATATTTGCCCTGGGAATCGTCCCGAGTTCCGAACCGAGCCCGATACTCGTTGAGTCCGAGTTTCTTCAGCACGGTCATCATCAGGTCAACGACGCCTTTGAACTCCTCAAGAAGCTGATCTGGACGCACGAACAGGTGCGAGTCGTCCTGGGTGAACCCTCGAACGCGCAGCATGCCCGCCAGTTCGCCGCTCTGCTCATAGCGATAGACGGTTCCGAACTCGGCCAAGCGCACCGGCAGGTCGCGATAGCTCCGCATCTGAGAGGCATAGATCTCAATGTGGAACGGGCAGTTCATGGGCTTCAGGATGAAGGTCTCCTTCTCCTCGTCCTCCATGAACGGGAACATCTTGTCCTTATAGGTGATAATGTGGCCCGACTTCTCGTAGAGCTTCATCGACCCGATATGCGGGGTCACAACGCCGTCGTAGCCTCGTTTAGACTGCTCTTCCTTCAGGAAATCGCTGAGCAAGTCGCGAATGATGGTGCCCTTCGGTAGCCACAGCGGCAGGCCTGGACCCACGCGCGGACTGAACATAAACAAGCCCAGTTCGCGGCCGAGAATGCGGTGATCGCGCTTCTTCGCCTCTTCGAGGTTGTGAAGGTAGAGTTCAAGCTCTTCCTTGGTCTCGAAGGCAGTGCCGTAGACGCGGGTCAGCATCTTGTTCTTGACGTCGCCGCGCCAATAGGCTCCCGCCAGGTGCATCACCTTGAAGTGCTTGATCTCCTTGGTGTTCTCAAGGTGCGGGCCTCTGCAGAGGTCGATGAAGTAGCGCTTGTTGCCCTGCTTGTCGGTTGCCTCTTGCTCATAGAAGCTGACTTCCTCGCCGTCAGGCACAGCTTCTAGCAGCTGCAGCTTGTAGAGCGCAGTTTCGTCGCCTTGCCCGAGGGTGCAGTCGCGCATGACGACTTCCTTGGCTTCGTTGCGGTCTTTGGCGACCTTTCGGACGATCGGCTGCTTGAGGTTCGCAAGTTCGCGCATGCGCTGCTCGATCTTGGGAACGTCTTCCTCCTTAATCGGAGCCGCCAAGTCGACGTCGTAGTAGAAGCCGTTTTCAATGGGTGGGCCGATGGCGAGTTTCACGCCGGGCCAAAGCTCAGTAATCGCCTGGGCCATGAGGTGTGCGGCCGAGTGGCGGAGCTTATAAAGGTTCGATTGTTCGTATAGTTCGTTTGGCATTTTGTTCACTTCCCCTACAAAGGGATCGATCTGTCGTATCGCCATCGAGGGGTATTTGCGGTGCAATCGAACGCTAAGCGCGCAAACCAAGCGCACTGAGCTCGAAATCGACCCGCCCTCGGGCGATAGGCTTATTATAGCCGAATTAGGGGCGGGGTTTAGGGCAGGTCGAGGGGATTGACGATCGACGGAGCAATTGTAGCAAACATAGCTGGGAGCGCCGGCACCTCTGCCGGCAAGAATCGGAGTTTGAGCCGAAGTTTGGACAAGAGAAGGGGGCAATTGCACACACAAAGGCCTGCTCTGAGACTGCCTAAGAAATCCATGCTTCAGCCTGCGATTGTTCAGGAGCCTAGCCCCTGCATTTGATAGCATAACCCTCGGGATTGCGAATCCCGAGGGATACGAATGCTGTTGCCGTTCTCTCTTTCGACCTTCGCAAATCCGGAGCGCTGAACGCGCGGTCCAATGATGGCCTAGGTTGAGCGCGAAGCACGAGGCCAAGGTGAGAGCGCTCCTCAAAACTAGAGCACTGTAGGTGCGATCTATAGATCCATCCCGCATGCCTCGGTAAGCGCCATTCCGAGGCTTTTCCTGTCTTCATGATGCAGTACACTCGCCATTGCTAATCCCGAGGGATGCGACCTAACCGGCACCAGCGCATGGGCTGGCAGCCCAGGCCACGTTGGATTGTCCAAGAACACTATCTCTGCTCGGTCATCAGCAAGTCGAAAACGAGTTTCTTACCGTTAAGTTTAACCAAACAGTAATCACTGAATAGACCGATCTTCTTTGTTATCAGACTCGCTTCTTGCCGTGTTTCACCTTCGACAACGTACAACTTTTCGCCGCTGAATAGGAGCGATAGCTTGCGAACCTGACGGGTTCGATAATGCAGCAACGGCGGTCTTACCACGAATGGCAAACCAGCTAACGTTAGAACGGCAAATACCACAAAGAAAGACCCGTCCGAAGCGGAATAGAACACTGGGTATCCATGCGTCAGACTCATATATACGATGTTAAATACAAGATATAGGATTGTTGCGAAGAAGACAGCCATAACAAGGCAATAAACAGACAGTAATAGCTTTATAGATTCCAAGGCTAGGTCGTATTTATATGCAAACAGGTTGCCCTTCCCGTCGAAATCTGGCAATGCGCCGACAGCAAAGTGGTTCTTAAGCGTCCACCTTCTATTTCCAAGCGGTCTATCTGCTATTTCGCTGGTTACTTCGATGCCCATCGACCTCAACAGCGTTTCCAACTTTGGCCACCGAAATGAACCAATCGTTGCGCGATAATCGTCGCCGTCTGCACTTGCAAAGACATACGCCTTCGGTTTATCTGCTGAGATGACGACCTTAGAAATAGCCGTCCAAGCTATCCGCCACTCCTCGATGCCATTGCGCTTAAGGATCAGATGCTCATCATCCCAGAAGAATGAGGCATCGCCTTGCTTAATCGTCCTATCCCCCATCGCTATCCCTCACCTCTTGATTCCAAACAGATAAGTCATAGATTGTCCTTTGACCTTCCACATCGAGTTCGAGCACTCCGTGCAATCGCCGAATCGTATACTTCCCGTTTTCCACTGCAATTCGCTAATTCGCTTGCCTTCGCGAAGGACGAAGAGCATATTGCCATCAAACGCCAAGACGTCGTCGAAGCGCCGAATCGCCTTTCTTTCCTTAACTGCAATTAGGACAAGGAGTATGGAGATAGCGAAAAATGGCAACGCGGTAACGAAACACGCGGTTGCCGACATCTCTTGCGGAATCGGCACGCGGATCTGCTTGAAACCAACAAAGCAACCTATCGCTCCAATTCCTGACATCGCGAGGATTAGGAAACAGATTGAACCTTTCTCAAATCGAAGATATTGCTTGGCCGACCTTTCCGATACTACGCTGAACCTTATATCGTTAGTCGTCCCTGGTAAAGCGCCGAAAGCCAGGAAGTTATCAAGGTTCCATCGCGGCATCGGCTCTACGGTAGCATCCGCTGGTTTTGCGCCTTGAGAACCTAAACCGCCCAGGAAAAGGACGAACCACAAAGCAAACAACAAGACACAAATAGTTATAGTCAGCACTTGAATCGGCGATACAGGCTGCGGAGTCTCGCTATGAACATTGGCTTGGAAGGAAACCAGTTGCTGGATGCCTAGACTGCCTGCAACGAGGCATCCTATGCCGTAGGCGACGATTTGCCACTTCGGCATCTTCTTGCGGTACTTGGGTTTCGGCAGTCGTGCCGACTCGTTGGCCATGATCCTCAGTATCTTCCGGGCTTTGTACTCGATGCTCCTGTTCCCTTCCGGACCTTGCACGCCAAAGGGAAACACTGCGCCGTTCTTATCAACGAGGATCAAATGCCGCAGAAAAGTTCCCTTCTCTTGATAGTGCGAATAGTCGCGCCAGTTCAGCTTCCAGGTTTGGTTCCCATTCTGTTCTAGCCAGCATGCTTCGTCGTCCCAGCAGAAGGAGGCGTCCTTCCGTTTGCGCCAGCTTAAGAAGGTTACGATAAAGATAGCCAACCACAGAACCCACATGGCGACAAAGAGACCATCAGGCGCGTTGCCTTTGTCGCCGGGCAAGCGCGGAACGACGAAGGCATAAAAGAGAACAAAGCAAAGTAGGCCGACAACAACCCACTTCTCGCCGGGCATGGCCAGCGGGATTCGTCGATTCCATCGGGGAACAGATTGCACGATACTAATTACCTAATATCGACGCCTGAGGTTGCAAATTACTGCATAAGGCAACTTGTTGTCCTGGCTTTATCAAACTCACCTTGCATCCTACACTTCTCGCACGTCTGGAAAGAACACCGTAGGCATCGAGAATTGCACTAGGCAGAACTTCCAAGAACCGGCCTTGTTAACCAGAACCGCCGTAAACCGCAGCGGCCACACGAACGTCTCGCCCCGCTGGAATTCATATAATGTGTTCGTCCCGCCGCGCAAGATATACAACAGTTTTTCAGCCGGCGGCAATTGTTCATCCTCGATATAGGAACGAACAAAATCAAGGTAGTCAGTCAGGTTCTCATCGCGACTAAACGTCTTGGTGACGGTTGCAGGAGCGGATAACCAGGCCACATTGCCTTCGCTGCAAATTTGCGCCTTTTCATCATCAATGACCAAGTCTCCCCATGACTCCCAGTCACTACGAATCATATCGCTCGCAGCCTCTTTACCCCTGTACCATTCCTCCACTCCAGGACGGATACCGTTTGTGCCAATGACCTCTACTTGCGTATCATCGTCAAACAATTGCATAAACTCTTTGAGCTGCGAAACGTCTCTGGCGGAATAACCGTCTTGAAACCTCTGAAGCACGTGGAGAATGTCTTGGACAATTGTTTGTTCTGGCATGGCGGCACCTTCTTGACAGATTAGCCAAGTATATCGCGACCGGAGGCTACGCTACTCTGTCAAGTCTTGCTGGCTATTGGCGACCAGAACGCAAGGAGAGGCGAATCCGATCGTTGCTGGCGCTTTTCTTAAGCAGGCAACGGAAACCTAGCCTTGAAGCTGCCCTAACGTCCTTCGGCTGCAACAACCTTAGTGTTTGCATCCGCTTCTACAGCCGCCTCACGACATATTGCCAGAGTGCTTACAATGTCAAACATCACCCTTATCGTCGTCTCAAATCCCTGGCGTTCCTTTAGCAGCACTTTCTCAATCTGCGTTCGCATGGCATCGCGAAAGGACGTCTCCTCAGCAAGTCGAAACCAGTGCTTAGCCAACTCTGCAGGAGATGACAGCCGGAAACCGATACCGTTCTCTTCGCATAGATGCTGCAGATCCTCGAAGTGCCCGCGAACCGGACCGTAAGCCACCGGAACGCCCCAATGAAACGGCTCAATGACGTTGTGCCCCGCTCCGGTTATCGTCCCGCCGATAAACGCGCCTATACCGAACCGATAGAGGTGCGCCAACTCGCCAAGCGTATCCAAAACAAGAACATCGGCTGAAGGCGAAGGGTCCGTTCGCTTCGAGCAAGAAAAGCCAAAGTCCCTGGCCATTTGGCAAAAGGTATCGGATAAAGCGATCTGCCGCGGAGCAACTGCCAAACCAACTTCGCAAGCAGACCGAACCTCGGCAAACGCCTGAAGGACGAAGGCCATTTCTTCTTTGCTGTCGAGGCTGCCCGCGACAAGAAGCTTGTCCGGATAACGGCAAGATTTCGCCCAAGCGCACAATGACTCCAACTGCTCTGGAGGCAAAGCCTTGATAGGCATGCCCGACTTGAAGTTGCCCGGACTCGCCGCCCGATTAAGCTGAGGAGACATCTCAACGATGCGCCCATGAAAGACATCCGACCTTGCGCCGATCCAATCCATTGATTCGACAACCCACGGATAATGGAACGATATAAGCTTCCTGAAAAGGCGTCTTCGCGTGTTCGCTCGGGCATTGATGGCGACTGTCTTGACCCCTCGCGCCGAACAACCTAAAGCCAGATTGCCGTGCAAGAAGGTCTCGACGAACACCACGATATCAGGCTGGGCCCGCCGGAACCAGCGGATGAATGGGAAGTAGTAATCGAACGGGTAGAGCAAAACCTGCTCATGTGACATCGCCCGAAAGCGCTCGAGCTCAATCCTGTTCCGAATCGTATAGACGGCTTCGACAGGCAAACGCGCCTCAGTTAAGCGATGATGTAGCGCCGAGGCCAAAACGGCTTCACCATAGCTCGCGCACATATAGACGATACGAGTAACTCCGTGAGGTCTAGGTTGACAGCGATACGGTCCGCCGGTCCAGCGTTGCGGATCATAGATCCTTATCGGTCCCTTTCGACGCAAGTAGACCAGCTTGCTGATTGCAAAGTAAAGACACAACACCGTCAATGCGATGTTATAAATGAGCCATCGCACTTTCATCTCGATGGCTCATTATTGCCGGATTCCATCTAATGCTATAGGACCAACTCGGCGGCGTTATACCGACGATTAATCTGGAAGCCGTGGCCGCCGTAGTATCTGTCCAGCGTCGTCCAGTCGATGATCATGTTGTGCGCGCCGCGCTTCTTCAGACCATCGAGAGCCGCGGCTAGCAATGCATCGCCAAGACCTTTGCCTCGAATCGCTGCCGAGATGCCGATCGGTCCGAGCGCTCCCCATTTCTCGCCCATAGGGACATTCCAAACGCCGCCGCAGACTGGGTACTTGTGGGTGTAGTCCTGGGTAAAGGCAAAACCCTCAATAGAACCGTCGACAAACAGACCATACACGAACTCGGATCGCCCCTCTAGCTTGATCTTCGCCATCACATCGTGGTTCCAGCGGCCTGGGAACTCGCGTTTCAAGAAAGCATCAAGCGCATCGGCTGTCTCGGAAGTAATGGGAACGACCGAAACGCCTCCGGTCAGTTTTTCGAGCGTCCCAGCTTTCGGCTCATAGGTGCTGATGTCCCGCTCCAAGTCGAAGTAATCGCCAGAAAAGGTAAATCCCTCGACTGTCAGGAAATCACGGAGCACGGGCAGATCGACCGGCACGCCTGGGAAGAAGTGCTGGGAATCCTGGCCGTAAACCAGCTTGATGCACCCGCGAGATTTCAGAATGCGCTTGACCGAAGCCAGCAGATCCAAGCCGACCTGGGGATCGGTAAAGGCGATGGCGGACAGATGGCTCTGGTCGGGATCAGGTCCCTTGAAGAGCGATGGATTCGCAGACTTCTTAACGATAGCGAACCCGAAATCCTTTCCGCCGTCGTAGATCTGCGAAGCGCCCCAGTCGAAAACGGAGCTTCCCTCGGTGTTAAAACGAATCTGATCGGCGTCAACCGCCCACTTGGCAGGATAGAATCGGCACCATTGCTCGGCCAACTGCTTGAAGTCGGCCCCATCGAATCCTCTCAGCATGAATCACCTTTTGCCTTTGAGTTGTCTGAGATGCTCGCCGTAAAGATTCAGCGCTTCACGGGTCCTCATAATCCTCGAGATCATCATACCGTCGTCGCACCGTAGAAACTCAACTAAGGTAGGCGCGAAAAACAAAGCTTCAAAAGCGTCGCATGAGATTCCAGAGCTGGCGATAGATTGCTGGCAGTCAGCCACATCGTATTGAAGGTACGCCGTCACATACAGCCGAAGCCTGGGATAGGACTCGACCATCCAGGATCGAAGGCGCTCGTATTCGGCCTGCAGCTTGGGCTCCGGGCCGTATTGGGCGGCATCGCAGATCGTCTCGACCAACAGGTCGTACTTGTTATAGAAAACGATCAGGTCGTCCAGCCGCTCATCTACGGTCGGGGCGGCAACGGTCTGGGTTCGGGCTTCTTCTAGGTCCTTAGCAAGCATTTTGATTCGATTGGGGATTCGGTTGACCCATCCAATGGGATCTGCATGTTTTCTGCCTGTTCCAATGGCATCAGCCTTTCTCATTCTCCGCCGTCCTTGGCCTTCTCTACATAGTTAATACGTAAGTCTCGCACCAGGTTGTGCATCCGCCGCTTGCTGTCCTCATCAAGGCGCGGCTCGATAAACGAAGCCAGATGCGAAGTAAGGTCGATCGCCACCTTGGCTTGCTCTATATCCTTAACCATCTGGCCCGTGACCATGTCCGGCTGAAGTCCCAGCTTTTGCCAAGCCAGGGCCGCCATTTGGTCGGTCATGAACATAATGACGTCGTAAACATTCACCGGTTCAGTGGGCATTTGCTGTTCGTTGTCTTGGTCTGCCATACCTGTTTCGTAAAGACGGATGAAGATGCCATTTCGATGCTTGTGGCGGCGTAAAACTAGAGAAGGTAATCTTCCTTTCACAACGGGAATCGGCAGTATCTATGAACTCAACACCGAACTTGCACAACGTCATCATCATCGGCTCGGGACCTTCGGGCTACACGGCGGCCATCTATGCGGCGCGAGCCAACCTGAAGCCGCTGCTCTTCGCAGGACCTCAGCCCGGCGGCCAGCTCATGATCACGACCGATGTCGAGAACTATCCCGGTTTTCCGAACGGCGTGACCGGCCCGGAAATGATGGAGCTCTTTCGTCAGCAAGCAGAACGGTTTGGAACCGAAGTTCGCTATGAAGAGGTAACCCGAGTCGACTTCTCTACCCATCCGCACAAGGTCTATGTCGGCGATACGGAGTACCAGTCCAAAACGGTGATCATCAGCACCGGCGCAAGCGCGAAGTGGCTTGGAATTGATTCGGAGAAAGAATTCAACGGCGCAGGAGTCAGCGCGTGCGCCACTTGCGACGGTTTCTTCTTCCGAGGAAAAACCGTTGCGGTCGTCGGCGGCGGAGATACGGCCCTTGAGGAAGCAGGCTATTTAACACACCATTGCGCGAAGGTCTACGTCGTCCATCGGCGCAACGAGTTCAGAGCCAGCAAGATCATGCGGGACCGCATCCTGGCAAATCCGAAGATCGAGGTTCTTTGGAATAGCACGGTCGATGAGATCCTTGGCGACCGCGAACCGGTTAAGAAGGTGACCGGCGTTCGTCTACAAGATACTGTCAACGGCTCGATTCATGAGGTTCCCCTAGACGGCGTGTTCATGGCGATCGGGCACAAACCGAACAGCGACATCTTCGCTGGAGTTCTAGATATGGACGAAGTCGGCTATCTGAAGCACCTTCCTGATTCAACGGCGACGAAGATTCCAGGCGTGTTCGTTGCCGGCGACATCGCCGACCACTACTACCGCCAAGCGGTCAGCGCTGCAGGCACCGGCTGCATGGCTGCTATCGACGCGGAACGCTGGATCGAGGCGCAAGGGTAACCAAATGGTCTTATCTCTACTCGCATCAGCTCTCATTCTCGGACAAGATCAGCAGGAACGCTCGGGCCAAATGGTCGGGCTTCCTGGCTACGATATCCCAGAAGAGAGGGTGATGTTCTTCCGAACAGGCGAACGATTGCCCGACTTCAAGTATTCGCCGAAACACAAATGGCCATTTGAGTGGCTTGTCGCCGGCCTTGGCCGCAAAGGTCCTCAAGATCACAACTTCGAGTTGCGGCTGCGCGTATTCTCCCAACTTAAGAAGGAAAAGGACGACCCTTCCCTGCCGGTTTGCCGGATGGCCATGCGCTTGTGGGAGTTTAACGTCTCGAAACTTGGCTTAGACCACGCGTACCAGTACAACAATCGAATCGTCGACATCTACCTTTGCTGGGGCGGCAAAGCTGGCGGCGAGCAACTTTTCGACAAGGATATCGAGAACGGCATCGAGCGTAAAGTCAACACGATCTACCTTTACGACATGCCATCTCTGTCGAAGCCGCTTGAAATGGCTCGCGAGGTGGCGCACGAGTACGGCCATGCGACTCTGCCTGCTGTCGGCGGGTTTGCAGCTCCTGAAGATTGGGCAAACGGATCGCTGGGCGAAAGGATGTACTTGACCTGGATGCGCGACCAGATGAAGCTGAAACGGCTGACCGCAGAGGATGCTGCCGGCGCTACCTATGATGAGATCGACAAATGGGTGAAGTTGCGCGTCGATCCATTGGTTGCTCAAGCCGCTGTTGCCGGCCCGCGACCGTCTCTCTTGGCGCAAAAGTCTGAGGAAGCCTACAATGCCTACCTTGGTTTGGCTCTCTATGCGTTTCAGACCTTGCCGACCGATGCCTTCGGCGATTCGTTGAAGTTGACCGACGCTTACAGCGCTAAGAACTATCCTTCGGCGATCATCGCCGCCATTGAGAAGCGAGCACCGTTTACCTTTAACGTTCCGCCGTCCCTAGCAGGCAAGCCTATCTGGATACCGGTTGGCCTTTGCTCGGTTAAAGGAGCAAAGTCCTTGGCGAAAGCCAAAGGTTGGGCGAAGGTGGTTCCGGCGGGAGCCAAGATTGAATATCTAGCTCCGAAAGAACAGATGTAAGGGCATAGGGTATAGGGTATAGGGCATTGACCATTTTGCGAGGAAATGGTACTCAGGTTGGAGGGCAAGCGTACTCGCGAGCTTCTTACTGGACGTAAGACGTAAGGGTTAAGGGGTAAGGCGAACAGCTTAGAGATGTAGCCGCGGGATGCTTTGTCCCCGCGTATGCTTGCTTTCCGCTCTGTCATCCTGAACGAAGTAATAGACCTGAGAGTAGTCTCTGCCTGCTAGCTAAAACAAGTATAGAGTCCAGTCAGATTCCTCACTGCGTTCGGAATGACAATTCAGGTTGGAGGGCGAGCGTACTCGCTAGCTTTCTTGAGACGTAAGACGTAACAAATCGCTGTTCTTAACAGGTTACGCTCAAAGGCTCCAAACGTTAAGATGCTTTTTATTTACCATACATAAAACCAGTTGCTTCCTAACCTGCGCACTTGACAAGAATCATAACGAGGCACAGTATTTGGCCAAGCATCCGACTTGCTCCAGATATATCCGAATCCATCATATGGCTTTCGATATACAAGAAACTCATTCTCGCTATCCGGGTCCCGAAAATACCCGACTCTGCCATCATACGTTAAGTCTTTAAACGATGAGGGTAACGACCTACTTTGGCCTTGAAGCGAGAGCACTATCTTGACCGACAGATCATATCGGCTACGGTTCTTCTCGAAATACTTCTCGCCAACCGCGCGAACGTTAGCGGGACTCAAGATTAAGCCACATATGACGGCTGTGACCACGAGGTAAGTCAATACTCTGAACGGCTTCTCGCGCCTAAATACAGCGACAACTGCAAACACAATCGCCGCAATGCATATAGGACCGAAAAGCATCTGTAAGAGCCATGTTTGGCTGAACCACAACTTAAGAACGCCTAGCGGAAGACTACAACCAATCGCAACCACGCATAGATACAAAACCGCCCAATCGTAACGGTCCGTTGGGATCCGCATATCTGATCAGACGATTACAAGATCGTGAATCGTTGCCCTCCTAGCTAATTCAGTCCATATAATGTAGACATGAAGGCTCTCATCGACCGGCTGCTGGCATCGGACGAACCTGCTATTCGCTATAAAACCCTCCGACTCGTTCTCCGAAACGAAGAGGCAGACAAGAATGTCCGACAAGCAAGGAACCAGATCCGCGAGTGCCCGCGTGTCCAAATCCTCCTTGCTAACCGCAACAGTAAAGGCCAAATCGAGCCAGCGGACAATCCCTATCACAAGTGGCAAGGCGCACATTGGGTGATGGCAACGCTTGCCGACATCGGCTATCCCGAAGGTGACCAAATCCTTGTTCCACTCAGAGAGCAACTCTTCAAAGAATGGCTCAGCGAGTACTACCGAACGACCACCGAACTTACCAAGTTCAAATATGATACGCCAGGAGTGCCGGTCCTCAACGGAAGAGCAAGGCGATGCGCCTCCCAGCAAGGCAACGCGCTCTACTCAATAACATCCCTGCGTCTGTTTGACGACAGATGCCACGACCTGGCCAATCTTCTCATGAAATGGCAATGGCCCGACGGCGGATGGAACTGCGACAAGAAACCGGAAGCCGCAAAGTCCTCGTTCTATGAAACGGCCACGCCGCTCAGAGGCATGATCGCGTACGCCAAACACACCAACAACGAAGGAGCAAAAGCAAGCGCCGTAAGAGCAGCCGAAGTCTTTCTCACGAGACGCCTTTACAAGCGGCTCAGCGACGGCCAGCGCATGCGGTCCGACTTCACCAGCCTGCACTACCCGCTTTACTGGCACTACGACATCCTTCACGGACTGAAAGTCATGGCGGAAGGCAGCTACCTAAGAGACGAGAGATGCAACGACGCCCTCGACCTTCTAGAAGAGATGGAGCTTGAAGAAGGAGGTTGGCCCGCAACGGCCAAGCACTATGTCGGCGTCGACATGAACAAGCATGGTTACGACCTCGTTCATTGGGGCGGAACAAGCAAAAAGAAGATTAACGAGTGGGTAACGGTCGATGCGCTTGCCGTTCTCGTAGCATCTGGCCGCATAAGTCCCTAGGAACCCCGAATCCGTAGGTACACTGACAGACTCAAATAAGTTAAATATTCGGGAGCTTTAACTTTGTCTTCGGTAGTAGAATCGCTCGCAACGGCGCCTTTCCCCGCCGATGGGGTTCATCCAAGGGATTTGTTGACGTCAGAGGATTGCCGTCAGCTGCTTTTCCAGTTATATTTGGCACGGTATTTCGATGTCCGGCTGATCAAAGAGAAGAAGCGCGGACACCTTCGCGGAACGCTTTACTCGTCTCACAACCAAGAGGCGGTCCTCGTCGGTTCGCTCTATGGCCTTGAGCCGACGGACTGGATATCGCCGATCCACCGCGATATGCCCGCATTCTTCTTGAAGGACGCCCGTTCTGGTTTGCGCAATCCGGCGCGAATGGGCATGTCGATCCAGGAAGTATGCGCCCAGATTTGGGGCAAATCGGGTTCTCCTGGCCGAGCCCGCGACAACTGGTCGCACATTGGATCCCGCGCAAAACGCATTATCCACTCGACTTCGATGCTCGCCAGCACGATTCCCGTGGCATCCGGCATCGCGTATGCCGAAAAACTGAACGGCGGCTCGTCCATCGTTTTGACTCTAAACGGCGAAGGATCTACCGCTCGAGGCGACTTCCACGAAGGAATGAACTTTGCCGCGGTGCATAAGCTCCCGGTTGTTTCGGTAATCGAGAACAACCAGTGGGCTTACGGCACGCCTGTGGAACTTGGCAGCCCCTCTCCCAACGTCGCGGACCGCGCTAAGGGCTATGGCATCCCTGGCCTTGTTGCTGACGGCCAAGACGTCCACGATGTGTATGACAAAGTGAAGTGGTGCATCGATTACGCCCGCGCGGGAAACGGTCCGAGCATCGTCGAGTGTAAAACCTACCGAGCCTACGGCCACGGCGATCACGACGACGACCGTGCCAACCAATACCGGTCGCCCGAAGATATTTCCCAAGGCAGAGCCCGCGATCCGATTGCGATCGTTAAGCGAGCCTTGATTGAGCACGGATGCGAAGACGCCGATGTTCTTGACCGCTATAGCCCAGAGGGCAAGAGCGCCAGCGAAGTCCGCGACGAAGACTTCCCTCCCGAAGTTGTCGAGTATCTGCGCGAAGGCGTGCAATACGCCATGAAATCGCCGTATCCCGAACCTGAGGAAGCGGCCATGTGGGTCTACCATGAGGAGGAGGAGTAAGCCATGGCCAGCGTCATTGAGAACACAGCCGTGAAGAAGAACTACCTGGCCGCCCTCAACGAAGCGCTCCACGAGGAAATGCAACGCAACCCAGACATGCTCTGTATGGGTGAAGACATCGGTCTTCTTGGCGGCGCGTTCGGCGTCACAGAAGGCTTGCAAGAGGCGTTTGGCAATGACCGCGTCCTCGACACGCCCATCAGCGAGAGCCTTATCGTCGGCGGCGCAATCGGCGCGGCTTTGAACGGCAAGACCGTAATGGCCGAGATGCAGTTTATCGATTTCATCAGCTGCGGATTCGACCAGATCGTCAACAACCTCGCGACCTACCACTATCGGACAGCGGGCGAAGTGGCGATGCCGATCGTCATTCGCGGCCCTGGCGGAGCCTACGGCGGCGGAGCGCTCTACCACAGCCAGATGAACGAAGCCTGGTTCTGCAACTCTCCCGGACTCAAAGTGATCTGCCCGTCGACGCCTTCAGACGCCAAGGGCCTGATGAAGAGCGCTCTGCGAGACAACAACCCGGTTATCTTCTACGAAATCAAGGAGCTCTACCGCAAGCGCGACATCGAAGAAGTTGTTGGCGGACCGGACGATCTCGTGCCGATAGGCAAGGCGTCGATCCGGCGCGAAGGCTCCGACATCACGCTCATTTCTTACGGCCAAAACGTCTACCACTGTCTGGCAGCCGCCGACCGGATGCTCGAAGAGGGCGTTCGATGCGAAGTTCTGGATCTGCGCACGCTGGTTCCCCTGGATGAAGAGGCGATCTTAACCTCATTGGAGAAGACCAGCCGCGTCGTCGTGGTGAACGAAGCGCCAATGACCTGCGGATTCGCCGGCGAGGTGCTTGCGCGCATCAGCGAGAAGGGTTTTGAGCTGTTGGACGCCCCTCCCGCACGGGTCACGCGCCTCGATACGCCGGTGCCGTGGGTGAAACCGCTCGAGAGCTACGTTCTGCCCAGCGCCGACAAGATTGTGGAGACCGTTCGCCGGGTAATGCGCTACTAGAGCGCTCTTTTGGCGGTTGGATCAGCGCATATACCGAGGAAAACGACCGTGTTTGTTGGTCGGTGGCAAACGATGTAAATGAACGGCTCGTTATAGTCAAGCGGGCCGCTCTTCGCGCAGCCGTGAAAGCCCTCCGTGGCAGCTCCAGCCTCAGTGCCCTCTTCATCGACTTTGATCCATGCGCTCTGAAGGACATTCAACATCATCGCCGGCTGGCTTGCTGATAAAGAAGGGATTTTCTGCATGCGATAAGCCGATTTCACACCTCGGCTCTTAAGATATTCGCCTAAATCCAATGCATTCGCCATTTCGAATCTTGGAACGGTCGGCGAGACGACCAGATCGCTCTTAGCTTGAAGCATCTCTTGTAAAACCTTTGCGTTCAAAGCCTTTAAAAGGTCTTTAAGATTGCTTCGATCTTGCGGCTTCACTAAAACCATGACGAAATCGCCATCGGCATAGGGCAATACGACATAGCTCCCAGGGTCGTAGCCGTATGCCGTCTTGATTCCTTTCTCAAAAGCCATCATCTGAGCTTTGACGGTTGCTTTGGTTGAAAGCGTAAAATCCTCTTCGCGAGTCTTGCTCTTTTGAAACTCATATTCCCAGTTGCATTTGAACCAGATGGCGTTCGCAACGATAAACCGCAGGTTGGCTGAAAATGAAGGAAGGTTCGGAGCGACTTTGCCTTTCGTTGCCTTGGACACCCAGCGTTCGATTTCCTCTTTGGCTTTAATATTGTTTTCAGAAAGCTCCATTTCCTGGCAGCTATAAGACTTGGCGAGTGTAGACCCTAATCCCTTGTTCGGTTTGTGCGAAGGCCTGACGAACAAGGCGTTACTGACCAATATCGGCGACTTATTGCTCCGCATCTCACTTGAGGTCCAGCTTGAGAGGGCATCATTCGGCAAGCCGACATTGGCGCACAAAAGCGCATCAAGCAGTTCCTTGCGCGCTTTTCCTTCATAGATATTTGCGGTCATCGCGCCGCACGATTCGAGGCTCAGAGGAGAAATAAGGATGTTCTTGGCACCCAGCTTTCTATGGTAAAAGCGAAGCATATCGAATCCGAGGTCGTTCACCGACTTCGCTAGCTTGCTTGCTTTCACGACATCTTCGCGGTCCATGCGCGCCATATCCAGGTGTTTCGGATGCGAACAGCTTCGGAACCCGAAGACACCGACAACCACAATAGCTATTGCTGAATACAATAATGCGCGTTTTGCCACTGATAGCCCCCATGATGATCATAAAATACTAAACTACTATCCTATACGTTATGCCAGCTACATTTGGTTCGACCCTCCAATAGACGGATGTTGTTGTACGAAACCTTTGTTTAGTTTTCCCAGTAGGTAGAATAGGTCAGCTAAGGAAGGTTGGATGTCGGAATTCGCAACCAAGCAGTTTATTGAACAAGCTCAGCAATCGCTCGGCAGCGGACGCGTCGCCGAAGCGCTCGAGTTCGCCCAGCAGGCGGCAGCTCTCGATCCAGCCAACGCCGAAGCTCTCATGCTCTGCGCTGTTGCCTTCTCGCAACTGAACCGGCCTCTGGAAGCCGACGATGCGTTCGCAAAGTCCGCAGAACTGACGCCGAACAACCCGAAGCTCTTTTACAATTGGGCGGTCCATCATTATTCGATGGGCAACAAGCAGGAAGCCCTCGCCAAAGGACGCATTGCGCTTGATCTTGATCCTTCGCATGCCAGCGCTCGTGATCTGGTCATCCGGCTCGAGGGCGAACTCGGCCTGAGGTCAACCGCCCCAACATACGATGCGCCGCCGGTTCCAGGGTCGCGGCCTCAAGGTTCTATGCAGCCGCCAACGCATTACTACGCGAACTACGAGCCGCCGCTGCACAGTCTTAGGTTCGTCGAGAAGCTGGGCCCAACATGGGACCTGCTTGGATGGGGATTTGGCGGCCTTCGGATGCTCATGTTCCTGATCAGCCTCGCTCAGATGAGCAAAGTGCTCTCCGATGCTTCAAGCGATGCCAACCAGGTGATGACCAACATCGCCAACAATCCGCTTTACTACCAGAGCGGGTCGAATCCGGTAATCAGCGCTGTTGCGATTCTGCTCATGTTGGCTGTGCTTGTTTGGCTTATCCTAGATATCCTCGACCGCCGAGCAAGCTGGCTATGGCTGATACCATACGTCGTGTTTTGCTGCTGCACGTGCTCAGCTTTCGACTGGATCATTTTGCCGCTCTATGTGTTCGTCGGAAGACCGAAGCTGAAGTCTTGATAATTCGTCCAAATAAATAGTATCCAAAGAGATAATAGGAGAAAGTGGTCCCTATATGGTTTTTGCAACCCTCATAGCATCAGTAGTATTCGCTCCTCCGCCCGTAGCCGAGAAGCCGATTGAAGTTCCCTTCATTGCCACCGACGAAGCGATCATCGTCAAAGCCGTCGTCAACGGCAAGCCGGTTTCGCTCATGTTTGACACCGGTTTCAGCGGCTCTGTCGTTCTCGACGACTCCATCAATATCGGCAAAGCAACCGGTTCCATGACGCTCAAAGACTTTGTCGGCACCTTTCAGGCAGATACCGTCGCCATCAAGACTCTAAAGCTTGGCGAAAAGTCGATCAAGGTCAAGGACATGGAAGCCGTTATGCAGCCCGGCGAACGGCACGGAACCATCTCTTATGGAATCCATATCGATGGCATGATGGGCTTCGAGGTTTTTGCTGGCGAAACCGTTGAAATCAATTTCCAAAACAAGAAGTTCATTTTCTATCCGCCGTCATTCGACATAACCAAGCGGGTTCCAGACAACAAGAAAACCTTCCTCTCGAAAATGCTTCCCACCGGAAAAGACTCGGTTATCTTAACCGTCTCAACGTCCGCAGGCAAGAAAATGTACCTCGGACTCGACACCGGCAACGCCTTCTTTGCGACCTGCAACCGCGATGTCCTCGAAAGTTGCGGCCTGTGGGAAGTCGGTAAGAAAGCAAAGTTCACCAAGCAAAGCGGAGTGGCAAGCGGAGCCGTTGACAGCTGGACCAAGAAGATGACGGACATGACCATCTTTGGGGTTCCGGTTAAGACCAGCTATTGGGACATCATCGATTTGCCAGCAGCCTCTGCAGAGCACCACGGAACGGTCGGCTACCAGTTCCTGAAGAACTTCAACATCGTGATGGACTACCAGCGCCGACGCGTTTGGCTGGAGAACTTCACGGGCAAGTTCGAGAATGATGAGCCGGGCGACGTTGGAATCAGGCTAGCCGTAGACGATCAAAGCAAGCGAGTCCGAGTTCGCTCCGTTTCGCCTGACAGCCCTGCAGCTAAGGCTGGCATCAAGTTCGGCGATGACGTTTTGGCCGTTGATGGAAAAGAAATACCTCTTTCGATCGGCTTCCAAAAGCTGTGGACCTTGCTTGAGGGAAAGGTCGGTGAAAAACTAAAACTCGACCTCTCCCATAATGGAAGGTTCTACAAAGTAGAACTAACCCGCGAGGCACTTTACAACGAGTAATTGGACCAGATGCTTACGGCTTCATCGAGCATCTGCTCGGTAAGCCTTCCTGTAAACGTGTTCTGCTGGCTTGGATGATACGATCCGACCAGCAGAACTTTTTCTTTGGTCAGGTACGTTGCGCCGTGCGAGAAAGACGGCATCGGCTTAATACCGAGCGCATGGCATGTGTGCTTCCAGGCGATTGAGCCGAGACAAAGGATCGACTCCCATTCCTTTTGGTTCAATAGCTCAAGCAGGAACGGCTGACAGGCGGCAATCTCTACATTCGATGGTTTGTTGTCGGGCGGCGCGCAATGGCAAACGGCGGTGATGTAAGCGCCTGTCAGAGTCAATCCGTCATTGCGAGATTCTGATGTCGGCTGGCTGGCCAGGCCAGCCTTGTGAAGGGCTCGGTAAAGCCAGTCTCCGCTTCGGTCTCCGGTGAACATTCGGCCGGTACGGTTTGCCCCGTGTGCAGCCGGAGCAAGCCCGACAATGAGTTTGCGTGCGCCTTCATCGCCGAAGTTGGGCACCGCCTTGCCCCAATATTGCTCGTCCGCGAATGCTTTTCTCTTCTCGGCGGCGACAGATTCGCGCCATTCGACCAGCCGCGGACATCGTCGGCACTCGCAAATCTTGCTATTCAAGGCGTTCATGTCATCCGTTTACCCGAACTAGACGCCATCTAGCTATAATAAAGACGTGCCCATCTATGAGTATGAACCGTGCGATCGCGAATGCCTCATCTGCAAAGGCAAGGTCGAGGTCATGCAGGGGATCAACGATCCTCCCCTTAAGTATTGCCCTTACTGCGGGCATGAGGTCAAGCGTGTGATCAGTCGGGCTAGCTTCAACCTGAAGAAGGATGCCTCGCCGGACAAAGCCGCCGCTCGAGGTTTTACTACTTTTAAGAAAGCAGGCGACGGCAGATGGGAGAAGATGGCTGGCGAAGGCCCGGAAGTCATCGAGAAGACTTCTGAGGCTGATCGGGAGCGGATCGACGCGACTCCTGGGCACGAGCTGGTTGACGATTAGCCGATCCCCAGCGAATCCTCAAATCCGGCCATCACGTTCAAAGCCTGGATCACCTGCGCAGCTCCGGCTTTGCCTTCAATTTTCGAAGCTAACCGAACGACCGCAGAATCGCCAACCTTAACAACGGCGTAGCTCGCGGCTAGCGGATGCGCTTCCCCTGCCTTCATAACAAGAAGCGACCTTCCGTATGCGTCGTCATAAAGCTCCTCGATGTCTTCTGCAGTCTGATCGACAGCAAGTTCGACTTCAACAGCCACGCAACCTTCGTCAGCGACAACCCGGGTATCGCGCAGCAAATTGACGCGATCGTCAAGCTGATTCAAGAACGGATCAAGATCGGCTAGCTCGCATGGAGAGGAGCAGGACACGCGCACAGGTCGAGTGGCCAGCCCTGCCTTGAACAAAGGATCAATCGCCAACAATGCGAGGGTGGCCGCTGGAGTTGGCAAACAAACCGTCTCTGCGCAAACGATCGGGTTGTTGTCGAACAGCTCAATAAGGCCGACAGGATACCTTTCGCGATAGCCGACAACAATTGATCGCCTATAGCTGTTCAGACCGAACTCAAGGGCACATAGACTGCCCGATTGCGGGGACAGCAAACGAGGATGGCGGCGAACCAGGATATCCAATCCCGGCACGCCGCCATATCGAACCATATATCTGGCCGAATCCGGCATCGCTTAACGTCTCTTAATGGTAACGACGTTGGCAAGGCTGACCGACTGCTGACTCGTCTTCATACCGACGGTCATCGTCATCTTGTAGTCATAGACCATGCCATCTGACGCATCGACAAGCATCGTGCCGCCACCATCAACCGAGAAATCGCCGGTGTTCTTCATCTTGACGTCGAGGATCGCATAACGCTTGCCTGCGACTGTTTTGAATCCAGTGAACTTGTAGACGCCCTTCAAGTTCATCTTGAAACCCATCGCGTTTGAGTTCACGTTGCGGGTCCAAGACTTGCCAATGGCGATTGCTTCTTTTGGATAGGCCACGTTGCCGAGTTGCTGGACCGTTCCCGTATCGCCAATCACATTGCCTCGGCGATCGATCTCAACTTCTGCCGTTTGGCTGCGGCCGATCGGTTTGCCGTTCTGAACAACCGAGCCAATATCATATCTCAGCCTCGACGTTTCTTTGCCTACTTTAAGAACCGTCACTTTGAACTTAAGTCCCACGTTCATCTTAATGTTCGGGTTCTTAGCCAATGATTCCATCGCGTAACTGTATGCCTTGCCCTTAACGTACTTGTAACGGAACAAATACCCCGAACCAGAGCTGCTTACTTGCGAAAAAGCGCTTACGAACGACAGACACAGACTTCCTACGACGCCGAGTTTAACTAATGGCTTCATGACGGTTTCCTTTGTTAGTTGACCTTGATCAACTCGACCTCAAAGTACAGAACAGCTTTCCCGGGAACGGAAGGCGGAATCCCTTGCTCGCCGAACCCAATCGCCGACGGAATTCGAATGCGACGCTTGCCGCCTGCCTTCATGCCAACCATCCCAAGGCGAAAAGCCTTCAGATAGTCTTCGTTCTTCAAACTGAAAGTCAAAGGTTTAGCCTTGGTAACTTCATCGAACTTGAAACCGCCACTAAGAGTGCCTTTGTAAATTACGGTGACGGTACTGGTTGCCGTGGCAGCCTTGCCTGTTCCTACCTTCAAATCTGTTTTGTCATACACTCTCTCGTCTGCTTGCTTGACGACATCAAGGCATTTGACAGTGAAGTCGAGTGTGGCGTTGGCGGGAATCTCGCCTGAGCCCTCGGTGCCGTAACCCATGGCCGAAGGAATCACCAAGCGCCGCTCGCCGCCGGCTTGCATACCAACCAATCCCTTGTCCCAACCCTCGATGACCTCGTGCTGGCCAAGCCGAACGGCGAATGGGGGCTTGGTAGAAAGCATGTTCGAGTCGAACTGCTTGCCGTTCATCAGCTTGCCGGCATAGCGAACGATGATGATATCACCCGCCGCGGCCTTCGGACCTTTACCTACCTTAACATCGGTTATCTGCAACTTCTGAGTTTTCTGGGCGCCGACTAGACCGACACTCGCCAGCGCAACCAACATTAGAACTAACGCCTTCTTTGACATGGACATAATTTACCCGCCTACGACTTATGCACGTTTGACGTTTGGTACAATGCGTAAGCTGCTATGGCAAAGAAAAGTGCAGATAAAAAACAGGATCAAGGACCTGCCACGATTAATAATCGAAAGGCTGGATTCGACTACGAGTTCATCCAGACCTTCGAGGCAGGCATTGCTCTGATCGGCTCTGAGGTGAAAAGCATCTATCAGGGCCGCGCCAACTTGTCTGACGCCTATTGCCAGATAAAGAACGGAGAGCTATGGCTAATCAGCTCAGACGTTGAGCCTTATACGCACAGCACTTACTTCCAGCCGGAACGCCGTCGAGATCGAAAACTGCTGATGCACAGCAAGGAGATCACATTGATCGACCGGCGCTCGATGGAGAAAGGCCTGACGATCATTCCGACGAAGATGTATTTCACACACGGCAAAGTGAAGGTACAGATCGCCTTGGCGCGTGGCAAGCGCAGCTACGACAAGCGCGAAGCCCTTGCCAAGAAGGAGACTCGGCGCGAAGCCGACCGCATCCGCGCCAACAAAGAGTAGGTTTAAGGCTGGGTACCGCCGACGTCAACATCGGCAAATCCTATCCTCCCGCCTTCAGCTCTTTCGCTAAGAACTCGACGCCTTTCAGCATCGCGTTGACGCACCGCGAGTCTTCCTGCTTGAACTCATGGCCGATGCCGTCCAGATACACCGCCTCTACTTTCAACCCAAGCTTCTTATAAAGCGCTTCCAGCTTCTTGCTCTGGTTGAAGTTCACAAGCGGATCGGACATGCCTTGATAGATAAACACCGGCGCAGAATGCTTATTAACGAAGACAATCGGGCTAGCGTCCTTGATCTCCGCAGCAGCGTCCTTCCTCGGCTTGCCCAGAACAATGGCAAACATGCCGTCGTAGTCCTTTGGAAAATCGCTGAAGTCGGTCGGACCGAAGATATCAAACACAGCGCTAACCTTGCTTGAGTACTTCGGATAGAAAAGCGTTGCTTTGTCGCGGGTATCGCGAACTCCGAGCATCAGAGAAAGGTGTCCACCAGCACTTGCTCCGGCCGCTCCAATCCGCTTCGGGTCGATGTTGTACTCCTTGGCGTTGGCTCGCAGATATCTCACAGCGGTCTGGACGTCGTCGATCATCGCAGGCCAAGTCGATTTCGGCGCTAGCCGATAGGAAACCGACGCCGCCAGCATTCCCTTCTCGCTGATCAGCTTCGATAGCGCCGCCATATCTTGCCTTTGGCCGCCCATCCACGCCCCGCCATGAATCACAACGACAGCCGCCGTCGGCTTCTTGCTTGGCGCAGGACGATAGACGTCCATTTGGAGCGACATGTCGCCCATCTTGGCGTAGGTGACGTTTAGCTCAGGTTGCGGTAGCTGAAGAACAAGGGCAAGGAGCAACGAATGGACCATGTTAATACATACGCACGGGACATGCCGTTGGGTTCTGTTTTTGCATTCATCGAGATCTGCCCTTCGCGAAGCGGAGGGAAGGTCGGTTAGTTGCCCAATCTGCCCCTTGCGAAGCAGGGGGAAGAAGCTCAAGACGTCAGCCTTGGGCAGAAGGGGTTTCCGTTTCTGGCTCAAATCGAAGTAGTCATCCCGAGCAGAGCGAGGGATCTGACTGTAGTTATTCTTAGCTGGTAAATCTCGCAGAAAGTCCTGTCAGATTCCTCACTGCTTTCGGAATGACAACCCTCTCCTCTGTTCGCTATAGCTCAAAGGTCCTCTCCCATGGGATGGGAGAGGATGCTCGGAGTTCTCTCCACCGCCTCGCGGGGGAGGGTTAGGGAGGGGGTAAAAGCAATCTACGCCACAAGCATCGCAGCCCCGAACACGCCAGCTGAATCTCCCAATGTGGGTTTAAGAAAACGAGTATCCAGCCGGTTGTTGAAAACATGCCGCTTCACCGAATCCACTCCCCAGGTCAGCAGCTCATCGATGTTCCCGACGCCGCCACCCAACACAATCGCCTGCGGATCGACGATGTTCAGAACAACCGAAATCGCTTCGCCGAACTTCTCGCAAAGCCGCTCAATGGTTGCAGTGGCGGCAGAATCAGAACCGTCAAGATGCCTTCTATAGATTTCCTTCAAAGGCAACGACGAGCCGGTTAGATGGGCATAATAGGCCGCCGTTGCCGGGCCGCTGATGCAATTCTCAACGCAGCCCTGCTTGCCGCAATAGCACGGCGGACCGTCAGGATCGATGAAGTTATGGCCCCATTCTCCGGCAATGCCTTGCGCTCCTCGAATCATTTTGCCGTTGACGATCAACCCGCCGCCGACTCCCGTGCCCATGATCGTGCCGAAAACCACATCGCAGCCGACGGCAGCACCCATCAGAGTCTCCGCCAAGGCAAAACAGTTCGCGTCGTTCACGATCTCTATTGGAACGCCAAGAGCCGCGCGAAGATCCGAAAGCAACGGCTGGCCGTTCAGGCAGGTTGTGTTGCAGTTCTTCATCAGTCCCGTCGGCGGATCGACGGTGCCGGGCGTGCCAAACCCGATCGCCTCGGGTTTCAAACCGGTCTCGGCTTCCATCTTTTGCACCAGCAGGCAGATGCGCTCAATGATGTGGCCGTAGCCCTTTTCCTTTTCCGTGTCGTGCCGAATCCGGCAAACCGGATTGCTGTCGGTCACCGAGCGCAAAATCGCGCCCTCAATCTTCGTCCCGCCTAAGTCGATGCCCCAAAGCATCTAGCTAGTCTACTTCGATAGGCCGGCTTTCCAAGCATCGAATTTCTTCTCCAGCTTCGCAACAATCTCAGGATGAGCTTCAGCCAGGTTCACTTTCTCGCCAGGGTCGTCTTTCAAGTTATACAGCTCGGTTCCATGGGCAGGAGAGGCGTGCTCAGTGTCCGTCACATATCGCAGCTGCTGCTCGTTGGCTATCTTGTAGAGCTTCCAGTCGCCATCTCGAACGGCGATCTGGAATCCGCAGTCCCAATACAGTTCTTTGTGCGTCGAAGACTTCGAACGGCCCTTCAGGAATGGCATCATGTCCTTGCCGTCGCACTGGCTATAGGCCGACTTTGGGGCTTTGACCGCTTTCAACAGCGTCGGCATCAAGTCCATCGAGCTAACCATGCCGTTTCGAGTGGCCCCCGCAGGCACTCCGCCTTTCGGCCATCGAACGATCAACGGCACCCGAATCCCGCCTTCATAAAGCGTGTATTTGGTTCCGCGCAAGGGAGTGTTATCCGCGAAGTTGCAGGTCGACCCGCCGTTATCGGACATATAGACAATTATCGTGTTGTTGGCCAGACCGGTCTTGTCGAGATAGTCGAGCAAGCGTCCGATCTCCTCATCCATCAGCTCAAGCTGGGCCAAGTAATACTCGCGGCCGCGCTCGAGGTTCGGCATGATGGCATTGTCGTACCAGTCTAGGTACGGTCCTTCGGAAGGCATCCAATCGTTGCGGTTCGGCAATCCACGCTTTTTCAACTCTTCAGGAGGAAGCTGCCAAGCGAAGTTGTGCACGGCGTTGAATGCAAGGTGAAGGTAGAACGGTTTGGCTTTGTTCGACTCAATGAAGTCGCGAGCCCGCTTGCCGAACTCCCAAGTCGTAAATCCCTCAAAGTCGAACTTCTCCCGGTTCTGCCAAAGCGGCTCTACAGCCATCTGGCTTGCCGCCTTGCCATAGTCCTCGACCGCCTTCTTGCTGTGGTGCATATAATGAACGCGGCCGCCGCACATCGAAAAGAACGATTCATCGTAGCCGTGGTTCGGAGGAAAGCCCCTGCCCCCGGGTTTGTCGGTCGTGCCGTAGTGGGCTTTGCCGATGAAGCCGGTCGCATAGCCCTGATCGCGCATCTTTTCAGCGAGCGTCGGTACACCGTCAGCCAGCTTCGTGTTGCCGAACCAGTAGCTTCCCCACCGTTCCTGATATTGCCCTGTCAGCAGTCCACATCGCGAAGGATTGCATACAGGCGCGGTCACATAAAACTCCTCGCAACTCGTGCCCTCTCGCGCCAATCGGTCGAGGTTCGGCGTCCTGACTTCGCTGTGGATTCCAAGGATCGACCGGTCGGCATAGCCGTGGTCGTCGGCGACTATGAGGATGACATTTGGAGTCTGGCTAGCGGCCGTTGCCATCGCCATCGATGCGGCAAGCATGCTCATCATGGCTTCACTTTACATCATGGTTCTACCGATATACGCCTTCATTTCGATAGTTTTGGATTGTATGATCGTTATGCGTGGTACAAAAGAAGAACGCCATGCTAAAGAGCCGAACCAAAGCTATTTCTATCGAGCAAACTCCTTTGTTCCGTCCTTCTGGCAATCCCCTTGCCGGATTGGTTATCACCATCGATCCCGGCCATGGCGGACATTCGCACGCTTCTGGCTATGCAGGATCGGCTCGCGGGGTGAAGTCTCTCGTCAGCGAAGAGCACCTCAACCTGCTGGTTGCCGGCCAGCTAAGGCAGTATCTGCAGGAAGCAGGGGCAAAGGTTTGCTTGACGCATACCGGCGACGAAAAGGTCGTTCCAGGAGCGTCCTCTCGTGATCAGGAACTCGGCGCACGAACACAGAAGGCTATCGACACGGCATCGCACCTGTTCCTGTCTTTTCACCACAACTGGTCAGATCGGCCATCGGCACACGGAGTTTTCCTTCTCATCCGTCCCGAACCATCGTCAATTGAGCTTGCCTTCGCCGATATCCTGCGCGAGGAGATCGAGAAGCAGGTGCCCCATGCGGAACGCTTTGACCACTGGAAACACGAGCATCCTTTGGTTACAGGTTCGCCAGTTCCTTCTGCGGTTGTTGAGTTCGGGTTCCTTTCGAATGAATCATTCGATGAGTGGGTGTCACAGATCGGCACGCACAAAGCTGAAGCGCTCGGAGCTTACAACGCAATTCTGAGGATGTGGCAAGAGCATCGCACAGAGTTGGAAGATACGCGAGCCAGGCTATTCCCTTCTGCTCCGCCCGTATCTTTTGCACCGGTCAGCGTTCCCTATCTTTCGACTTTGGCTAAACAGGTTTGGCCGTTGGAAAGCGTGCCGACTTCCGAGGCCGAAGTGAACTGGATTATCGAAACATATAAAGCTCGAGCCCTAAACGACCGAACGCTGTTTTGGATGGACGTTCAGGTCTCCAAGTCAGATTCGTCCTGGGTTCTTTCTGGCTCTGTAAACTACAGCCATATCCGGTCTGGCTGCGAGCTTCTTCTTTCGGCTCTCAGCGTTGAGCCTATCGACAACCAAATCCGCTTGCTACCCGACACCACGAAGCTCGGAGACAAGGTATTTGGCATCTGCAAGATCCCGCTTGCGATGACCTGGGGCGAACCATGCGAAGGCGTCGAAGTGCAAAGCCAGTTGCTCCTCGGCGAAAGACTGCATCTGCTTGATGTCTCCGACGACGGCTTGTTCTTGCTGGCCCAAGGGCAAGACGGCTATGTCGGATGGGTTTCGTCAGACGCTGTTCTACGCTTGAACCTAACGGAGTTAGGAGCTTGGGCTCATGCAGAAAGGGCCGTGATCGTGCAGGAAATGATGGTCGATGACCTGCGATTGCCGATGGGCGCATGCCTTCCTATCTTAGGCTTTGAAGGCGATGGAGCGGCTTTGCGGCTGCCCAGGGGATTTCGAGCTACGGACGATTTGAACGAGGTCATGGTCGAAGCCGAGGCGATCATGGAGCTTCCGAGGAACGCCGAACCCGGACGGATGGCGGTTCAGAACGCCATGTCGTTGATGACCACTCCATATGTTTTCGGCGGCCGATCGAGTCTCGGCACTGATTGCTCTGGCATGACAGGCCTTTCCTACCAAGCTCTTGGCGACTGCCTAAGCCGCGATGCCCGCCAGCAGATCGTCGCCGGCCAGCTTGTCGGCACATCCTGGCATATACAGGACCTGAAGCCTGGCGACCTTCTCTACTTCACCGACCTTCTCGGCAGAGTAACCCACACCGGCATGTCGATCGGCGGATATCGGTATATCCATTCGAGCTACCCCGAGGTTCAAATTAGCTCGCTCGATCCTGCCGATGAGCTGTATATAGAGACCAATGCAAAACGATTCTGCTTCGCCAAACGGCCGTATTTGGATTAGGATTCAGCCCTGTTTGCCCCTTGCCGAAGTCAGGGGGCAGAAGTGTGAATGAAGTGAACACAGAAGGGGATCGAGCGGAGGTCGATGTACCGCCGATGTCATCATCGGCACTGCTTACGAGGACAGGATGTCCTCGCCACTTGATTGCCTGGACTGCGAGTCTATACAAAGCCTAACCAACCCGAACGAACCCTAACAATCCCTCACTTCCCTAGTACCCGTTCGGGTGCTTATCCAGCCAGTTCCAGGCATGCTGGACGATCTCCTCGAGGTTCGTGTACTTGGGCTTCCAGCCAAGCTCCTTCTCGATCAGCGCGCTCGAAGCAATCAGCCTTGCGGGATCGCCAGGGCGACGAGCAGCCTCGACCTTGGGAACCGGCTTGCAGATGACCTTCTCAACCGTGTCGATGACCTCACGGACTGAATAGCCAACGCCGTTGCCGAGGTTGTAGCGCTTCGATGCGCCGTCCTTTCGCAAATGGTGCACCGCCAGCAGATGCGCCTGAGCCAGGTCCGCGATGTGGATATAGTCGCGGATGCAGGTTCCGTCGGGCGTGTCGTAGTCGCTACCGAAAATCTTGATGTCGGGGCGTTTGCCCAGCGCGGCGTGCATCACCAGCGGGATCAAGTGCTCTTCCGGCGTGTGGTATTCGCCCAGTTCGCCATCGGGGTCGCTACCGCTGGCGTTGAAGTAGCGCAGGCAGACGCTCTTCAGGCCATAGGCGGTGTCGTAGCTCTCCAGCATCCTCTCGACCGCATATTTGCTGTCGCCATAAGGGCTTTGTGGGTTCTTCGGGTGCTTCTCGTCGATCGGCACATACTCCGGCTCGCCGAAGATCGCCGCGGTTGAGCTGAAGATGAACTTGCCCACTCCGGCCTTGCGCATCTCCTCAAGCAAGGTCAGCACGCCGGCGGTGTTGTTTTCGTAATACTTGCCCGGCTCCTTGACGCTCTCGCCGACCGAGATATACGCCGCAAAGTGCATCACGACGTCGATGGGATACTTCTGGAAGACGCGCTTCAGGTCCTCGGGGTTCCTCAGGTCGCCCTTCTCGAAGGGGCTGTCCTGCACGGCGGCCTGGTGCCCGTTGCTTAGGTTGTCTAGGACGACTTGCTTTTCGCCCGATTGCCGAAGGAGTTTGCACATGTGCGAGCCGATGTAGCCCGCTCCGCCGATGACCAAGATCATGGCTTAAGGATACTCGGGATGGGTCGGGGGATGCCGTAGGCGTTAGGGTTGGTCAGGATTCGTTAGGATTAGCCCGAAGTGTTTATTTCAAGGTTACTGGCAATCCGATCACCTACACAGAGCAAAAATGGAATCGTGTCTGAACCTGAGGACTTTACCGGAAGGAGATGCAGGCGAATCGGAGTCCGCTAGCTGGGACCGCTGGCTTCCAGCCGGCGCAAGCGACGGACAGGATGTCCGCGCCCACATAAAAAGGAAACAGAAGCATAGCTCTCTATCACATAATCAATTGCATACAATGTTCATCTTCACGTTTGCCGGTTTGGTTGTGATGTCGCTGTTCGAAGGCACACAAATAAGTATCTTGATCCAGCTCATTTGCTTTCCGATCCTGTGCTTTAGCTATATCTGCAGCGGCATCTCGCTGTGGCGCGTGCTGATGTTCAAATGGTATGGCCATGGTTCAAGGAACCAAAAGATGGTTGGGCTTGAGGCTATTCTGTTTCTCATATACCAGGTCGTGCCTGTATACAGCTCTTCCAATATCCATGAATACGAGGGCCTGACGCTCTACCACTTCATCATCCTCATTGGAGCCGCGCTTTCGATCTTTAACACCGTGAATGATAATCGCATGGCTGCTCCTGAGCAAGAATCAGACCAAGTCTAGGCTGCAGATGTGATGGAGTTCTGAGCATGAGGAACTGTAGCCAGCTAACTAGGACCGCTGGCTCTCAGCGGGTGCAAAACGCAGACAGGATGTCTGCGCCAAATCGGAACCCCCTTCCCGGTGCGCTTCGCTCACAGGCCTTCCCCCTAGGCTAACGCCTAAGGGGCAGGCAATTGCGACTTCCGCGCCACAGGGGAGCCATGGGCTAGAAACCCATGGTACGACAAATCCTCACCAACCCTAACGAATCCTAACTAACCCTCACATAAACCATGGACTTCCAGCCCGTGGTACGCCTCTCACTCAAATGCGATATCGTCCAGGAATACCGTAATACCTTTCCCTTGTCCGCCGATGGTCATCACGAGCCCTGTCTTGATCCGGGTCAAGTCTTTACCAGTCAGAGGAATCTCAAACTTCTGCCAAGAAGTCGTCAATGTCTTCTTGCCTCCATCGACAATCGCTGTGTCGAAGTACTTCTTCTCGCTCTTGATGATGCCGACAGCAAACGAAACCTGTTCGCCTCCCGTCAGTCCGCGAGCCCATAGAACAAGCTTCTTCGCGCCAGTCAGGTTGAATCCGCCGGGCTTGTCACCCCAGTCGCCTTCAGGGCTTTGCCAGGTGATGCCGCCCCAACTGTCGCCTGCCGTGTAATCCCAGCGCAGGCAGGTCGAACCGGAATGCGGCTGAACCGTGCACGCCTGGTCTACTTTCATCGCTCCGGCGTTGCCCATCCATCCTGCAGGCACGTAGGGCATTGCAGAACCCGAATCTTTGTAAAGGCTGAACGGCAACGTCACCTTCCCGCCAAGTTCGACGCCAACCGCGCCGCGAACCCTCAGAGGCACGTTCGCCACAGCTGCTCCGCCATGCGCGTTCCGCACCACCGCATACAGCCGATAAGGTCCCGGAGCTGCCGGCATCTTCACTTTCGCGCCTTTGGCATCCGAAGAAAGAATGGCTCCGGAAATCGTGTCGGGAATGTCCTCTTTATCGCCGTTTCGGCCCAGAACGCCGCCGTCCGAAGTCAGATACCAAGATGCCTTCAGGGCATCGCCGCTCGGATCGCTGGCTTTCAGGTTGACGGTCACGGTCTCCGAAGGATCGACGGCCGCATCGCCGACAACCTCGATGGACGCAATCCGTGGACAGGGATTAGCCGGAGCCTTGCCGGTCCACAGCTTCTGCATCACATCGACCGCGCCTAGCTTGGTTCCATCAGGCAAGAACATGCCGAACCACGTCGCCGTCGCTTCCTGCTTGTTTCCCCAAGCGAACGCATAGCCGCCGAGGCAAAGCTCGGGATGGTCGATGGCATTCAGCTTCACGGCTCGCTCATACCAGCCTTCTTTCTCGGTGCTGGTTGGCTCAATCGGCCTCTGCCATGCCGACTTACCCGTTTCCCAGGTTCCCGGAGGTCCGAACTCGGTCAAGATATACGGTTTCTTGCCTCCGGCCTTCGTGTAGCGCTCATAAATCGAAGCGGCACCTGCGTAGCTGTTGATGCCGACGATATCGATGCTCGGGCACATCTGGTGGATCATCTCGACGCGCTTGCCGCCGATTTCGGCCACCACCGTCATCGTCGGGTGGTTCGGATCGGTCTTCTTGGCCATGTGCGCCAAGTCCTCGATTGCCAGCCAGACGTTCGGATCGTCGCCAGCCTCGAAGCCCTCCATCTCGTTGCCCAGCGACCACATCAGCACAGCCGGATGGTTCTTGTACTTCTCGATCACTGCCTTGGTAGTTTCATACTGCTTGCTGACCTGTTGAGGGTCGTCGTACTTAAACCCATGCTCCCTGTGGCCTAGCCAGATGCCGACTGCGACCTTCAGCCCAAGTTTCTGAGCTTCTTCAAGCTGTTTGTCGAGGTTGTCTGCGCCCCAAGTGCGGAATGTGTTTCCGCCAATGGAAACCAGCACCTGCTTAGAGGCATCTCCGCCGCCGCCTTTCACGACGAACGGCTTCCCATCGACAAGAAGCTTCCAGCCGTTCGCGGCTTTTGAAAGCTCCACTTTAGACGGAGCAAGCAACACTAATGACGCAATAAAAGCAGCTACCATTTGACCACCTCAATATGCGCATTATGCACGGTTGTCGAAACGTTTCGCTAGCCTGAGAAATGACAGTTTTTACCGAGGATTCTGCCCAGGCTTCCCAATCGCTAAACGTCGTGCGATAAGAAGCACCTCGCCCTAAATCAAAACAAATCCTTGCTAACCCAAACGAATCCGCACCAATCCTAACTTCGATCAAAGACGTCGCCAAATCCAACGATTTACCGATATACTTGCAACAATATTGGACCATTTCGGCCATCATTGATTGCTTTGGTGATATGTGAACACTAAATTGGGTTCTATCCTTGCTTGCATCGCAGCGGCAAATGTCGCAGCGCTTTACTTCGGCAGCCGCGCTGTCTCCCGACAGGAAGGCACCGGAAGATTGACCATCACCTATTGGGAGAAATGGACCGGCAACGAAGCCAGGCAGATGCGCAAAGTCGTTGACGAGTTCAACAAATCGCAAGACAAGATCTTCGTCAAATACCTAAGCATCTCTGGCGTTGACCAAAAGACCATGCTGGCTACGGCAGGCGGCAATCCGCCTGACGTAGCAGGCATTTGGCAGGATCAAGTCATCCAGTTCTCCGACCTGGGCGCACTGACCGACCTCAAGCCGATGGCAGACACTGCAGGTTTGCATCGCGACTACTACATTCACAACTACTACGATCCGCTCGTATACAAAGGCAAGCTCTTGGCTTTGCCCAGCACGCCGGCGTCCATCGCGCTATATATAAGGCCAGACTTGGTGCCAGCGAAGTACGCCAGCCCCGAGAGATTCCCGAAAACCTTCGAAGAGCTGGACCAATTTTCCGACGAAATCACCCAGAAGGGCAAGAACGGCGAACTCAAACTAGCCGGGTTCCTACCAACAAATCCCGGCTGGTGGAACTGGGCATGGGGCCCCTACTTCGGCGCAAGCCTGATCAAGAACGGCGAGCCTTGCTTGAATGGCCCCGAGATGATCAGAGCGTTCACATGGACTGGCAGCTACGCCAAGCGCTACGGCAACCAGGCGATTCAGAACTTCCAAAGCGGCTTCGGCAACTTCTCTTCGCCGAACGACCCGTTTATGTCGGGCAAAGTCGCAACCGAGATGAACGGCGTGTGGAAGGCTAGCTATGTAGAGGATCAGAAACCTGGCACTCCTTACTTTGCCGTTCCCTTCCCTTACCCCGCCGATCGGCCAGACCTAGCCGGACACTCTAACCTATCGCAAGATGTCCTCGTCATTCCGCGCGGATGCAAGCATGTTAAGGAAGCGTTTGAGTTCATACGGTTCGTGCAGAGGCAGGACATCATTGAAATGCTTTGCGCTTCGCACGGCAAGAACTCGCCACTAAATAAGGTGAGCGACAGGTTCTACGAAGGCCACATCAACAAAGATATCCGCCTGTTCGACCAGTTGGCAAGATCGCCCAACGCGTTCAATATTCCTAAAACTGGAATGTTCTCGCAAATATCGGGCGAACTCGGCAACGCATTCACCGAGGTCAATGCTGGCACCAAAACACCGAAGCAGGCTCTCGACGATGCCCAGGAGCGGATCATGAAGCTCTGGAAGACCTATCAGGAACAGGTGCTCGGACAATGAAGAAAGCCCAATCGCGAATCGGCTGCCTGTTCGCCATGCCCTGGATTTTTGGGTTCTGTATCTTCCTGATGTATCCGCTTATTTCGTCGTTCATGGCCAGCTTCACAAACTACTCGATCTTGCGGCCGCCGAAGTTCATCGGACTCAGCAATTACCAGGAGCTCGCAGGCGACACGGTGTTCATCACCTCGTTGAAGAACACGCTCCTCTATGCCGCCGGTGCTGTGCCGCTAGCGACGATCATCGCCATTGCCTTGGCCCTGCTGCTGAACACCAAGATCAAAGGTCTCGCGTTTTATCGAACGTTGCTATTTCTGCCGACTCTTGTGCCGATGGTCGCCCAAGCCACTCTGTTCATGTGGGTGTTCAATGGCGACTACGGTTTGCTCAATGCCTTCTTGAGAATGCTCGGTATGGCCAGCCCGCCAAACTGGCTTGGCGACCCGACCTGGGCAAAGTGGACTCTCGTCGCCATTTCGACCTGGGGCTGCGGCCATGCCATGGTGATCTACCTTGCTGGCCTGCAGGATGTCCCGGTTGCCCTCTATGAGGCGGCCGATCTCGACGGAGCGCGGCCTTGGGCAAAGACTTGGCACATTACCTTGCCGATGATTTCGCCGGTCATCCTGTTCAACGTCATCATGAGCATCATCGGGGCGATCCAGGTGTTCGCAGTGCCCCAAGTCATGTTCCCCGGCGGCTCTCCGGCGAGAAGCACCTATATGTTCGCGATGTACTTGTATGACAACGCGTTCCAGTTCCAGCGAATGGGATACGCCAGCGCGATGGCATGGGTGATGTTCGCGATGATCCTCGTCATGACGCTCTTTTCATTGAAACTATCCGACAAATACGTGCACTATGGCTCGAACTAAGACCTCTGACCAAGCCAAGACGATCCTGATCCACACGGTTCTCGTGGCCATCGCGGTCGTGTTCTTCTTGCCGTTTCTTTGGATGGTTTCAACCTCGCTAAAGCCGATCAACGAGACGATGACGTCGCCTCCGCAGTGGATACCAACCAAGTTCCTCTTTGAGAATTATCCCAAGACGATCATGTATGGCAGCCAGGATCTGGGCTATATCCCGTTTTTGGTTTATGCCGGAAACACGCTGATCATCACGATCCTCACGGTCACCGGAGCCGTGTTTGCCAATGCGATTGTCGGCTATTCGTTTGCACGCTTGAAATGGCCTGGCCGCGACATCTTCTTCAGCGTCACTATTGCGACGATGATGGTGCCGTTCCCCGTGACGATGGTTCCCTCTTTTGCATTGTTCAAATGGCTCGGATGGGTCGGCACATTTAAACCGCTATGGGTTCCCGCGTTTTTCGGCAGCGCTTTCTCGATCTTCCTTTTACGGCAGTTCTTCAAGACAATCCCCATGGACCTAAGCGAGGCAGCCAAGATCGACGGCGCCAGCGAGTTCCAGATCTTCACAGACATCGTCCTGCCGATGGCCAAGCCGGCACTGGCGGTTGTGGCGCTATTCTCGTTCATGGGCGCATGGAACGACTTCCTCGGACCGCTCATCTACCTGGTCGATCAGCACTCGTTCACGCTTTCGCTCGGTTTGCAAGCTTATCAAACCCAGCACGGCGGCACGCCCTGGAACCTCCTGATGGCGGCTTCGCTGATGGTGATCGCACCAGTGCTCATTGTTTTCTTTTTCGCACAAAAGGTTTTCATACAAGGAATTGCCACGAGCGGCATGAAATCTTAACCATGCTCCTACCAAGCATCTTTTTATTGGCTGTTTTTGCGCCTTCAAACGCCGACCGTGTCTTGATCGTTGAGAACACAACTAGTCCCGCGTCAATGGAGATTGCCGAGTGCTACATGCAGAAACGCGGCGTCAAGAACGTTCTCAAGGTGCAATGCCAGGACTCCGCATTGAACACAGCGAACGAGACGATGCCGTACGAGTCATTCGTTAAAGCGATCAAAGAGCCGCTTGACGCCTATCTGAAGAAGAAGCCTAAAATCGACTTCATCGTCTTAACGAAGGGTATCCCCATTCGCCTGACCGATGCCCCAACTGGCGTTTCCGGCAAACAGCCTTCTCTCGATTCGACTATCGCATCGACCGGCTATGACAAGATGAAGGACGCCGTGAAGATCGAACTCAACGACTCAGGCTTCACCGGCAAATGTTGGGTTAACAAGTTTTGGAACTCGAACGAGCGATTTACCCACGCCAAGTTCGGCGGCTACTTGGTGACCCGGCTTGACGGATATACGGTCGAAGACGCCAAGCGGCTGATCGCCTTCTCATTGCAGTCAGAGCAAAGCAAACCCTCCGGCAAGATCCTCATTGACGTCGCCGAGGGCCACGGCATCGGCAACGTCAGCCGCGTGCCTCTTTCACCGACCATCGAAGGCAAGCAAAGCACCAAAATGATCAACGAGATGGCGTACAACGAATGGGACGCCGATTTGGTGGTTGCCGGCCAGAAGCTGGATGCCAAAAAGGTGCCGGTACAGGTGGATCGGACTGACATGTTCATCGGTCGACTGGGCGATCTGGCAGGCTACGCGTCATGGGGCAGCAACGACCCGAAGTTCGACGGTCCCGGCTATCTGCTGCTTAGGTTTGCTCCTGGGGCCATCGGAGAAACGGCCGTCTCGACCAGCGCGCGAACGTTCTTGCCGACCCAAGGCGGCCAATCGTTGATCGTCGACCTCATCAAGGGCCGCATCACCGGCGTCAAGGGTTACTGCGACGAACCTTTGCTGCAGGCCGTCGCCTCTCCCACGATCCTGTTCGACCGGTACACGAGCGGATGGACTCTTGCAGAGAGCTTCTACGCGGCTTCGCGGTTTGTCGGATGGGAGGACATCGTCATCGGCGATCCGCTTTGCGCCCCTTACAGGCAGTAAAGGACTTGCTGAGTCAAGTCTCTTTTCAAATCAGAGCAACCATAGTAACCCGAACTTTCATTAGGGGTAGGATTTCGTCTATGAAACTGTTGCTGTTCATGCTGATCGTGTCCTGCGCCTATGCGTGCTACGCGCAAATCCGACAGCATGTCGATCCATCGATGGTCGCACGCGCGCCTGGAACAGGAAGCGACAGCGAGGCCGGCATCGGAGCGATGATTCCTTGGGCCGACCGGCTTTGGATTGTTAGCTACGTCGCCCATATTAAAGGATCAGGCCTCGGGCTCTACCAAGTCGACAGAAAGATGAAATGGACGAGGAGACCTGAAAGCGTCACAGGCACCTATGCCAACCGCTTCATTCACTGGCCCACCAAACAGGCGTTCATCGGCCCCTATGCCATCAACGAGGTGGGCACGGTTCGGGTGATCAAGAGCCTCGTCAAGCACCGTCTGGCAGCAACAGCAGCCCATCTGACAGATGCGAACAAGCTCTACTACCTTACGATGGAAGGTCTCTTCTTCGAAGTCGATGCGTCAACACTCGAATCAAAACAACTGTTTGACTTGACCAAGGAACTGAACTGGACAAAAGGCGCTTATCTGCACTTCAAGTCGATGCACACCGGACAAGGCCGCGTCATTGTGGCGAACAACACCTATGAAGAACCGGAGCACCTAGGCAATCGGGCGGCTGGCCGCCTGGCCGAATGGGACGGCAAAGGCAAATGGAAGATCCTGGAGCGCAATCCATTCATTGAAGTCTCCGGGAACCAGAGATCGGCATCGGACGACTATTATGGATCGCCCATATTTGCCGTTGGTTGGGATCGCTCCAGTCCGATCTTGCGCGTGCTCTATAAAGGCGAATGGAAGCGCTACCGGTTCCCATTCGGCAGCCAATCGTGGACGCACACATGGAACACAGAGTGGATGCGTATCCGTTTTGCACAGACTGAACGGCACTTGATGGACGCGTTCGGCATGTTTTACGATCTGCCGAACCTTGTTTACGGCGAGCAATACTTCGGGATGCAGCCCGTATCGAGGCACCTTCGAATCATCCCCGATTTTGTCTACTTCAACGGCTATCTTGTCCTCGGCGGCGACCAGACCGACCACACGGTTGGCCAGCCGCAGTCAGGCCTTTGGTGGGGCGGCATCGACGATCTGTGGTCGTTCGGCAAGCCGGCAGGATGGGGAGCTGTCTGGACAGAAGAGCCTGTGAAGGACGGCCATGTATCAGATCCCTACCTAATGACCGGATTCGACAAGAAGTCGGTTACTTTGCTGGCAGTTCCAGGCGAAAATGCCATTGTTGACATTGAAGTCGATGTGCAAGGCAGGGGCGATTGGCGCAAACTCAGAACGCTCGAATCCGGAGATGACGGACTGGCTACCTATGCATTCCCGGAAGGGTTTTCAGCGCACTGGATTCGCGGCCGCGCTGTGAAAGGCGGACAGAAGATCAGTCTGGCATTCGCTTACCTTTAGGACCTATCGCCATGCGGCTAGCATGGTAGCCTCTCGTCGTACATGCTGTGCCGCATATGGCCAGCATCCTGCGTTTGGGCAGAAAGTGAACGATGGAACCTGTTGTCCTGCAGTCCGGCGAAGGCCGCCTCTTTGATTTCGGCATATCGCATCTCGTTAAGATCGGCGAGATGGCAAACCAACGAGGGATTGCCGTGCTTGAACTTGAGACAAAACACGGCGAGGAACCGGGCGAGCACGTGCATAAGACCGAGGACGAGTTGTTCTACGTCATTAGCGGCCTTATCACCTTCATTGCAGACGGCAAACGCATTGATGTTAAGGAAGGCGGCTTGGTCTTCCTCCCTCAAGGTTGCAGCCACGCTTACGAGATTCCAGAAGGCGTGACGGCCAGGTTGCTGGTGATCACCGTTCCGGCGCAAAGCCAAGACGGCGGCTGGGGCGGATACATCGGCGACGTCGAGAGCCAAGGGACTCCGATATCGTGAAAGCTAACAGGTCCGATGGCGCATTATCGAGCTGCAGGTTGAACCCCAGCCGTTCTATGGTATAGGATCGCGCTAATGAGTTCCGCACAATCTTCGGTTGATGATTATCTGAACGGCGTTCCTGCAGACAAGCGGGAACTTCTGGACCACCTTCGAGAGCTCATCAGAAACGAAGCTCCCGAAGCCGAAGAGAAGATATCCTACGGAATCCCCTGCTTCTATCAGAACGGCTACCTTGTCGGCTATGCGGCCGCCAAGAAGCACCTTTCATTGTTTCCGGGAGCGGAACCCATCGCGAAGCTGGCAGACCAACTTAAACCGTTCAGCCTATCCAAAGGCACAATTCGATTCACCGGCAAAAACCCATTGCCCGACGAGTTGATCATCAAGATTATCCGGCTCTGCAAAGAAAGAAACGCGATGAGGAGCGAGAACTGACATGCCAAAAATCACCCCCTTCCTTTGGTTCGACCGGCAAGCCGAAGAAGCCGTCTCCTTCTACACTTCGATCTTCCCAAACTCGATAATCAAGCAGACAACCTTTCACAGCGAATCGGCACCGCTGCCCGCAGGAACGGTGCTGACCATTTCCTTCGAGCTTGACGGCAACGAGTTCATCGCGCTTAACGGCGGCCCCTACTTCACGAAGACTCCGGGCATTTCCTTCGTTATCAGCGCTCAAACACAAGAAGAGATCGATCATTACTGGTCGAAACTAGGCGAAGGCGGCGAGGAAATGCAGTGCGGCTGGCTCATCGACAAGTACGGCGTCACCTGGCAAGTCATTCCGCCGATTCTCCTGGAGCTGATCCATTCGCCTGGAAAGGAAAAGGCCGGCCGAGCAATCCAGGCGATGATGCAGATGGCCAAGATCGACATCAAAGACCTGCAAAACGCCTACGACGGCATCGCTTAACTCTTACGGATAGCCGTAAATCGTCCCGGTCTCGACGTCCATCTTGCAGATGGTTCCTCCGCCTTGGATAGCATAGTCCTTGATATCGCGCATCATGCCGATCGACATGTACCGGCACAGTCTCGTCTTTTTGAGCTTCGGCACGTAATACCAGCCGATCTTGCCAGCCTTGACCTGTGCATAGTATCTGACCTTTGGCGTGCTCTTCGGGATACTAGGAGCGATCCGTTTATAGGCATAGGATTCCATCTGTTTTGGAGTCAGAATCTTTGCGGGTAAGCCTATGGGCCTCGGTTTTGGTGCGTAGGAGAGGAATCGTGCGATCGTGCCTGTCTTGTTGAAGTGGACTGAGACGACTTCGCTTTCTAGATAGTCGTAGCCTAATGCTGTTTGACCGTAGATAGTCGCGGCGAAGTTCCCCAATCGCGATTTTTCCACTCGAAACCTCCCTTCCGGCAAGACCGGGTGCAGTTTCTTGACAAGGGCAGTTCCCTTCGCTTTAGCCTTGGTAAAACCGAGCATTCCTGGACCCGTTGGAGCTTTGAAGGTGATGAGTTGCCCTGTTGGTCCTACCTCTAGGAGCACGTCGAAACGCGTCGACATCCGGATACCGTCGCCAAGCTTTACTTCATCGAACTTCACATCCTGGCGGCCAATGTCCGCCAACCGAGCTCGAGCAAGTCTTAGGAGGCGCGATTCGTTAGCGGTTGGACCAGCGCCTTCGAGCAACGGCTTCCTTGTTCGAGGATGATAAGCATAAGTTGAAGCGGTTATGTAGTCCTTGTCGATGACCTTTCCTGTAGCCGCCTCAACATATTCGATGAATGACTCGCGAAACTTCCCGGTGACCGTCTTCCCTTCGGCTATATACCAAACCCAAATCGTCTTGCTCTGGCGCTGGTCGTAGAACAGACCGAGTTCAGCTTTCGCTTCTAGCGATTCAGGCCACTTCGGCACCGTCTTCTTGCGCTCGGCGATGCCTATACTGATCGCCTGCTTCTCCGTGATCATCTTTGGCTTGCCTGAGGGCAACGGCGGAAGACTCCCAAAGCCGTCATAGAAAGCGAATTTCCCTTTGTTGGTCAGCCATGTAGTAGTCGTCTTGCCGTTCAGGTTAATGAATCGGTAGCCTGCAACCGTTCCAGTGTATCGGCCTTGGTCGATCCTTTTCGCCTGAAAGCCAAGTCTGGCCATCCATTTATCGGTCAGCGCAGGATCACCAAGCGATGCTCCGGGCTGGAACTGAGGATCGGCAGCATAGATTACGTCTCCGCTAGAGGAATCAACCGAAACATTAAGTTGAACGCTGCTTCCCGGCTTAGTCAGAGCCACAATATAGATGGGAGAACCACCTATTCCGCTATAGGCACGATTGAGCCTCGCAGAAACGAGTTTCAGCGGCTGGGGCACTCCGACTGCCTTCAGAAACGTCTTGGCAGAGAACGCAGCCTGCTCTGGCGTAACGCCGCGGACACCAACTGACAACGAAACGGCTATTAGAAAGCTAGCGGATAGCACGTAAGATGAGTGTATCCGCTAACTGCCAGCGTTCAACTACTTGGAAGGCAGAATCGAGTAGCTGTATTCGACGGCGGTCTCTAACCCAGACTTCACATACTCAACTATAGCGCTATTCTTGCTGACTGTCACTCGCACATATCCTGAGCCAGACAGAATCTTCCCCGACTTGTAGCTATATTCAGCGGCGCTTGCGTAGGCGTTGCTTCTCGAAGTACTCGGTTGAGGAACGAGCTGATAGACGATGCCATCTCGCTCTTGCTTCGCATAGAAGTGGTCATGGCCGTGGAATACCGCGTTTACTTTATACTTGACCAGCAGGTTGTGGATCGGCATGTCCCATCCGGATCGGTTCTGTACAAAACCATCAGTTCCATCCTCGTTCTGGCCGCCCCACTCATAAAACGCCGATGCCTCAGCGCCACCTCGGGAGTTCTTGCTAACTCCGCCGACCAGGTTGTGCACGAACACGAACCTAAACTTCGCTTTGCTCTCCTTCAAGGTCTGAGCCAGCCAGCGATATTGCGTTTCACCGAGCGTCATGTTCCAATTGCTTCCTGGACGGTTCGGTTTGTTCTTTGTCTGGCTGAAGGGATCGAGCATCACGAACAGCGCGTTGCTCTTCTGAATGGCATAGTAGTTTGCTTTGTCCGTGTTCCCTGAATAGATGCCTGCAGTTGTCGGAGGCGGCAAGAAAAGCTTTCGTTGCGCAGAAGCCCAAGACGCCATTTCCGGCTGGCTGCGCTCAATCCAGCCTTGCTCTCCATCATGGTTGCCAAGCGACAAGAACCATGGGGCATCAACCAAGCCCATATAGTAGTGCTGGGCGAGATACTGACCTGCCGACTCGCGAAAATCCTTGTGCTTCTCGGTCATGAAGGTGTCGCCGAGATCGACAACGAACGCGGGACTGTCCTTCGCCATGCTTTTCAGACTTTGGGTATAGACTAGCAAGCTTGAGTTTTCGTCGAGGTGCGAGTCGGCCTGAATATCGAAACAAAAGGTCTCTTGTTTTAGGTCCAGCGGCCTCAAAGTGCCCTGGACTTCGAATCCGTCGCCAGTAACAATATATGGACACTGTTTTGCCAGCCCCGACACCTTAACGGATTGCGGCACGTTTGCCTTGAGCGACAAGTGAGATGGAACAACCATGCCTTCAGCCTTAACCTGCACCTCAACATCCTTCTTGCTCAGCAGGTTCAACCCAGCCGACGAAGCAGTTGGCGCGAACTGAACAACCGAGATCAGGTGGTCCGGCGTTTCCGATTTGAACTCGCCGGCAGGGCCTCCCCGTTGCTCGCGGGGAGGGCGGTCCTGCTGGGCGTTAACCACTACTCCGGTAGCTACCAGAATCGCGCCAACCAGGCTGAGACTAGGGCGTTTCATGTCAGTTCGCCCCTTTTGCATTCGGTGCGAAGAAGAACGCGTCGGTGTCGCCGAGGGTCGGTTCGTCTCGCATGGCATCCGAGTAGATGTAATACGGTGCGCTGGTATACCCATCCAGATTGCGGATCTTCACGAGCTTGTCGCGCTGGTCTTGCGCAAGCGTCCGGTTCACCTTGGCAAACGCCGTGGCATAGAGCCAAGACATCGCACCGTCCAGTTCGCCGTAGCGGCGGCAAAGGGCAATCACCTTAGACTTTTCAGGAGTCTCGCCGGCCAGAAACTTGCGCAGCTCAGCAGATATGCTCTTTCGAACGGACGCAACCTCTTTCAGATCGTTCTTCTGCACCGATATGATACTCGTCACGTGCTGTCTCTGCGTTTCAGTCAACGCTTCTAAGAAATCTCGGCCGCTGTCACCGGTTCTCGATAGACTGATGCTGAAGTCGCGTTTGCCCATCGCCGGCATGTCCTTCATATAGAACCCGCCGAAGTAGGTGCCGTGGCGCTCGGGGCAGAAGTAAGTGTCCGCCGTCAGGTTGCCTGCATACCAGCTATAAAACTCGCTGCAATAGGTCATGAAGGCGACAGTAAACAGCTTCGATCCGCCAGGACCGATCTTGCGCATCTCTTCCCTTTCGTCGGCTTCAGGCCAAGTTCCGAAGTCGCCGAACTTCATCCTGGCGAAGAATGCCTTTTGGTCCTCGGTCAGCGATCTCGCCACCTTGGCCATGACCTCGGCGCGCCGATAGCTCAGTTCGCCGTCATAAGCGAAGATATCACCGACGTACTTGGCCACAGCTTCTTTGTTGAGGCCGGAGGAACCTTGCGGCTGCTCCTTGTTCAGCTCTCGGCAGAACGACTTGATCAACGGCAGGCGCATTCTAGCCAGTTTCTCCAGTTGCAGCGCTTGCTCCTTGGCTAAGTCAAGAAAGAGCTTTTTCTGGTCGTCGTTCAAGGTTCGCATGACATTTCCTGCAACGCGGTTAAGGAACTTGGGATTGTGCCCTGCGACCTGAGCGTCAATATCGCGCATGTATTGGAAGCCGAAGAAGTCGCACACCTTTCCCGGCGGGATGAACGTGGAAGCGCCGAAAACGCCGGTTATAAACGCCAATCCGCTGAACGCGATGGTGTGCAGCTGCGCGTTGTCGCTCATCGCTTGCTCTATGTTATAGGCTTGGCCGCCGGTTTGCGGCCTCGGACGGTTGCGGTCCGGCGGACCTTGCTGGGCGAAGCAGCCTGAAGCCGCTATCGCTGCCAGAATGATGGTAATTGGTTTGCATTCGCTATGTTTCATTTTATCAACCTCTCACGAATGGCGTTCCGCCATATTCACACTCAAATTAGCCGCCGATGATGAAAACAATATGAACTTCGCAACTTACTGCGTGCCGAGTTTTGGTTTCAGCGTATAGGAATGCGTAATCTCACCATGCTTGTGCCCGTCTTTTTCGTCGGCAGGCAACCAAGACCGAACATATTCGACCTTCGCCTCCGTGCCGCTGACTGTAACCCGCACCAAACCCGACCCCGGCAGCTTCGTCCCGGTTTCATAGGCATCGTCGTTCATCAGCGCATAGGTCGAGTCGGCAGGACAAGGAACCGTCTGGTAGATCACGCCGTCGAGCTCTTGCTTGCAGAAGATGTGGTCGTGCCCCTGGAAGAACGCCGTGACGCCGGTCTTGACGAAGAGCTGATGAATGGGCATAGCCCAACCCGGCCGCTTCTCGGCAAACCGATTCTGTCCGCTCCTGTCTTTCCCACCCCACTGATAGAGCGAAGCCAACTCGATTCCGCCGCGACCGGTTCCCAAAACGTGGTGGCTGAAGACGAACTTAAACTTGGCTTTGCTCGTCTCAAGCGCCTTCTTAAGCCACTGATACTGTGCGTCGCCCAGAGAGACTAGCCATAGGTCGCGGTTCTTCTTCTTTCCGTCCGCCGAGTTATCAACGGCGATGTCGGAGTGCCAATACGGATCGATGACGACGAAAAGCGCATCGCCCCACGTCCAAGCATAGTAGTCTTTCAAGAGGCCGATGCCGGGTACCTTATCCTGGTCGCCACTGTAGAAACCGTCCGGCTCAGGCTGGGCGTAATAGGTATTTCTGGCGTTCTGCGCCATCGCCGCGAGGCTGTTCGGCGTGCCGTCGAGGTTGGCCTTTGCGGCTTGCTCGTGGTTACCGTTCACCAGATACAGCGCTGCCGAGTTGCCGACAAGGCTTAGGTAAGGAGCTTGAATGGCATATCGCTTGTCGACCGTCGTCTTCGTCCGCTCATTAAGTGTATCGACGCTGAAGTCGTCTCCGAGGCAGATAAAGAAATCGGGCTTCGTTTGCGCCGACAATGTTAACGTTCTTTCGTAAAGCATTGGATCGTTCATCTTGCTCAAGCGCTCGGGGTGCGAGTCGCCCTGCACATAGAAAGAAAACTCAGAGCCCGGTTTGCGCTGAGTGCGGAAGCTGCATTGCGGTCCGTCCTGATACTCGGTGTCTCCAGAAAGCCTATAGGCAAGATGATAAGAATATGCCGTATCGGCCTTCAGGCCAGCGATGCTGACGATCGTGGGCGAACCGCCTTTCAAGTTAGTCGGCGGAGTTTTCGATGTTGGGCCAGATGGCAGTCCATACTCGACATAGGCCGCCATGTCCTTCTTCGGGCAGATCGCGAGTTTGACGCTCGAGTCTGTCGGGCATCCGATATTGATGTCAGCGATTTCCCATGCCGACTTCAGAGCTGGATAGTCTCTCCCCGGACCTCTCCCTCTGCCCTGGCCGCCGCCTCTCTGCCTCTGGTATTCGAGGTTGCCGGCTGATGGTGTGTTGTCGGACTGAACGCCGGCAAACGCCATCGTCGCTAGAATCGATAGAACAAGCATCCTTGTTAACGTCTCCTTGATGTTTCATGGCGAAGACGTTTGGCCGGACCAATTGTTCAGTTGAGGATTGATGCTAACATGTCCTGATGTTTATCGTTGCGTGGTTCCTATCGCTGTTTCGATCTTGGGCGGAACCTTCAAGATATAGGGATCTTCTCCAGGTGCCCGCTCGATCTTGATCACGATCTGCGTGCCGTCATAGGTATAACTCGCTGGTTGGCCGGTGAAAGGGCTCTTCAAGTCGTGCGTGTCGATCTTCTTGGCTATCCGGCCGATCTCGGTTGCGCGGAGGAGTACGCGATAGGCGACATTGCGCTCCCGTATCATGTAGAGCCAACTACCATCGTTCTCGCTAGTATTCCCGAGATTAGAATAGATGTTGAAGGCTGCTGGGAATGACATCAGGCCAAAACTGACTCCCATCCAGGCTTTTGCAGATCTATCTTTAAGGTCTTTCGATGGATTTCCGAGTTCCTTGTAGTACTGGCGCATTGATGCAACGATCATGGTCTTGGCGGCTGTTCTCGAACGGAGAAGCGGCATGAACTTCCTCATACTTGCGATCTCATCATCTCGTAGACCAAGTTCCCTGAGGCCTTCATCGGTCTGGCTAAGATTAACCACAGAAAGAACCTCTACAAGATCAAACCGGTGCATAGCTTCAAGATTGAGAGGCTTCGACTCATCGATGATCTTCTTGATTTCTCGCCAGTAAGCCTTTTCCTCTGGATGCTCCATTTGCCATGCAACGAGATGCCTCAAGACGATGTTCTCGACAGCCAATGCGACAAGGATCGAGATGCAGTAAGGTTCCTCTCCTAGATGCCGCGATACAGCGATGCCCTTTCTTGCTTCTGATATCGCTAAGTCCGTATTCCCTTCATAGGCGGCGATTGATCCGCGAACAAGCGCCAGACTTGCAGCATATTTGGTCGTGGCGAGTTCTGGAGTGAGGACAACTGCTTTCTTATTCCATCCTCGCTTGAACTGGCAATGAGGAAATGTTACGGCTTTGTCAATCAGGCTCAGTTCTGGTTCGAAGGATGCAAGATACTTGCGAGCTTTATCGACATCCTGTTTGCTAGGATTGCCCAGGAGCCTGCTGACAATCTTCTTGTCCCAGCGGATTAGTTTTCGACGGGATTGCTCCAACTCCATGTAAATCGGCGCTGCGTTCTCCGAATCCCTCACTTTTGGAAGAGTGGCCATGAACTCGTCGCCAGTCGTCGGCAGACCTTCTTGCCTCGCCAGCCTCAGCTGCTCATCCAGAGCCGCTTGCTCCCGATGGTTCTTCGAAACGAAGAAAGCCGTTGGCAAACCAAATACGATGATCACGATTGTAGCGACAATAATCCAAACGCGTCGTTTGGTCATTTGAACATCTCGACCCTCAACTCATATGGAGGAACTCCGCTGCCCGGATCGAGTTGAATCTCCATGGTCCGGCCATCCCACTTGTAAGCAACAGGTTTTCGGGAAACTGGAGAAAACAAGTCGTCTGTGCGGATCGTCTTGGCCACCCGACCCGAATTTGTCGCTCTCAAGAACGCTTGGAACGCTGTATTGCGCATCTGCGGACCGTAGATGAACGTCGCATCCGTTTGCCGAATACTGAGCAAGCTATTAATCACCCTATCAGCCGATCGAAAAGGCTCCAAAGCTCTTCCCATCTCCTTTGTAATCCTGCTGTCTTCTTGAATCAGGTTCGCAGGCTGCCCAGCCGCCGCCTTTTGGTGGTCTCGAAGCAGTTCTAGTATCCGGGTCTTGGCTCGAAATGTCGATTTAAATCGCTGGAACAGCCTCTCGTTCATTTCAACATCGTCACGCTTCAGTCCTAGATAAGCCCTTCCGCTTTGAGTCTGACAAAGCTCAAGAACGTCCAATGTCATCACAGCGCCGTAACGCCATGCCTTTTGCAGATCGATCGGTTTGGAGTCACGAATGAACCGGCTAATCTCTTCTCGATAGGCAGGCTCTTCCGGGTGGTTCAGCGCCCACATAGCTAGATGCCTCAACACTTCCTCCTCAAGAACGAGCCGCCAGCGAACGGCAGGCCAAAAAGGCGCTTCTCCCAAGTGCTCGGCGATCCGAAACGTCAACCTAGCGTCCTTGATCGCTTCGTTGGGTTTCTTCGATGCGGAGTCATACGATCCTCTGGACAATGCCACATTGGCCCAAAACCTTATGTTTGCAGCCACTGGCGCAACATCTGCTATGTCCTTGCGGAGTTCTGCGTCGAACTGGCAATGCGGCCGGCTAGAAGCTTGTTCAAGTAGAGTCAAACTTTTAGACTCAGCGCTTACAAGCGACTTGGCTTTTGCTAGCTTGGCCGGCGTCAGCAAACCTGTCACGCAAGACTCAATCTCGACGTCGGGCTGCCGGCCCAGTTTGTGGTAGTTGGGCAACTGGCGATACAGCTCTGCCGCGTTATTGACCGAATCGAGCTTTGGCAACATAGCGACGAATTCCGCGTGCGTCGTCGGCAAACCTTCCTTTCGTGCCAAGTCAGTCTGGTGGTTGAACTCAGCAGAAGCAAGACGGTTCTGCAAGATCATATAGCCAACAGGCAACCCGCCAACAAGGACAAGAATGACTATTGAAAGGAAGATAACGCGGCGCTTCAACGCTCACCAGCTTGACGTTTGATCGTTAGGCGAAGCGAGTCAGATCCTGCTCCTCGCTTGATGTTAATCTGGACCAGAGAGGCGTCGGCATAGTAGGTTAGCGGCTCTCCTGTCCATGGGCTTTTTAAGTCGTCGGTCTTGATGCGCACCTGAACCTTTCCTCCTTCAGTTGCCCGAGCCAGCGCTTTGCATTGGAGCTTGCGGGCGATCGATTCATTGATGTCGACTGAATAGTCATGACGAAAGTTCAACATTGTTTGCGTTGCCAGGTAGCGTTCGAGAGGATAGGGATCGAGTAGCTTCTTGATCTCATCGGCGGACGCTTCGATTGCCATATCGATATACTTGGAATCCGTGCCTAGCGCTTTCCAATAGCCTCGGGCGGCTTTGATGATGGCGACCTTGTCTGGGCTTCCCGTCGCAGGCTCTTGCCCTGCTTCCTTGATGATCGTCTCTACATCGTCGGACCTTAACCCGAGCTTCTTGCGGCCTTCATCCGTCTGACACAGGTCGATGAGCGAAAGAAGAGACACCAGCATCATCTTCTGGTCGTTTTTTGGATTCACGACAGATAGCTCCTGACCAAACTTATCTAGGAGCTTACATAGTTCGGCGCGCTCTGGATGGCAGACGACCCAACCTGCCAGCAACCCAAATGCCCTTCGTTGTATCACTCGGGAAAACATCTGCGCCGACGAGTTAGGCACTTCTCCCAGATGCTTCGACAGCTTCCAAGCCTTCGCCAACGACTTGCAGGTTTCATCATAGTTCCCTTCGGAATAGCCCAATGCACCTTGGATGCTGTAGAGACGCGCAACCTGTGATACAGCGATCCATTCCGGGCTGAACTCGATGCTTGAATGGCTCCACGCTCGGTCGAACCGGCAATGCGGGAGCTTGATAGCTTTGTCCGCTTCTGCCAGAAGCGCTGAATGCGCCTTGAGAACCTCCTTCGCCTTCTCCTGGAGCATCTTGGTTGGCGCTTTAGTCAACTCGCCAGCCAGCGATTCCGGAACTCCTTCCACTTTTTTCTGAGCTATCTTCTCATAGATCGGTGCGGCGTTCTGATCCGATGGAAACTTTGGGATCAACTGATCCAACTCGGCTGTTGTTCCTGGCAGCCCCTCGTCCTTCGCATGTTGAAGCTGATCTTTTAGCTCCTTATCCTCAAGAGCTCTAGAGGCATTTGAACCGCACGATACACAGACGCAAGCGATTGCGATAAGAATCCCGATTTTCATCGATGCACCTAATCAGCAGTATATACGGCATTGTTCCGAGCTGGTTGCGATTCAGCTAAAGGTAACCTGACACCTTCATGACATCCCGCGAACGCGTCGTATCTGCATTCAACCACCAAGAGCCAGACCGAACTCCGATCTTCGAGTATGTGCTCCTTCCTCCGCTGGCATCGGAGATCCTCGGCCGGCCGTTTCTGGACTTCGGAGGAGAAGCAGAACCGTGGCTCAAATATGCCCACGAGATCGGTTGGGAAAAGGCTGTTCGGCAATACGCGATCGATCGTGTCGAGCTTGCTGAGAAGCTGAAACACGACCTGATTTATGCCATTCCCTGCCCGCCATTGCCATCGGAAGAGCCACTTGCTCAAGGGGAGATGCCTGACGATCCCGTGGCCCGCGTGCGCTTGCGTGTGCCCGAAGACATGTCCACTGTGACCGGTCCGAGCGATCAAAGCCTCCTCGTTTATGAGCTTCTGAAAGAGGAATTGGAAAGGCGCGGCCTCGATCTGCCCCTTCTCGCTCCCGCCTACACCCACGGAATCTGGACCGACACCGACCTGATGGAGACAATCGCACTTGAGCCCGAGGTCGCGCGAATGCACTTCAAAACGTGCACGCAATTCTCGCTCAAATGCATCGAGAAGTATCACAACCTTGGCATCGAGATCGTCGGCATTGGTGGGGACTTCGCGGGTTCGCGGCCACTCATCTCGCCCAATGCCTACCGCGAACTCATCATGCCCGAGCTGAAGGTGCTCTCAGACAGAGCCCGCGAACTCGGCATATTCAGCGTTAATGCCAGCGACGGCGACCTGTGGCTTGTTATCGAGGACTTCCTGATCGGTGCCGGAGTCGACGGGTATCTCGAAATCGATCAGTTCGCCGGTATGGATCTAGGCGTACTTAAACGAAGATTCGGCGAAAAGATCACCTTCATCGGCAATATGGATTGCGGCAACGTGCTCAGCTTTTCAGCCACCGAACATGTGAAAATGAAAACAAGGGAATGCCTGGACGCTGGGCGAGGTAGCGGCGGACACATCTTCAGCGCATCGAACGCCATCACTGCCAGCGTGCCGTATGAAAACTACACGGTCATGGTTGAGGCCTACTGGAACTATTGGGGACTTGACTCGCCGGTTGGGACTGCCTAGACTGCACAGGTATAGAGCTGGTTTAGTTAGGCAATGTGCCGAAGCATCAAACGGTTGCACAACCTGACTCCGATGGCCACCGAAACCGAGATACACGAGGCCGCACTCCAGTTCGTCCGCAAGATCTACGGTTCAACCAAGCCAACTAAAAGCAACGAAGATGCCTTTTCAAAAGGCGTTGACGAGATTGCTGAGGCAACAAAGCGGCTCCTTGGTTCGTTTGAAGCAGGCGGACCGGCAGTCACCCGCGATTTCTTAAGGCAAAGGCAGAAGCAAAGGTTCGAGAAGCGGACCAGCGGTATAAATATGGAGAGCTGACAGCCCCTCGTTGTGGTAAACCGCAACTATGCTTGGGGTTCTCGCGATGGCACTGTTATTGACCGACAAAGTGATGGTAGAAGTCGAAAAGCCGACGACACGAATCGTAGTCGATGCCGGTGCAGGCGGCTATCAAGCCTTTCCCGACGTCTGCCGGCTCAAGAACGGCGAGTTGCTATGTGTTTTTTATGCAGGCTACGGGCACATCTCGCACCCCAATGAGAAGCTACCGAGAGGCGGCCGAATCTGCGCGGTGCGTTCATCGGATGAAGGTAAGACTTGGTCGGCTCCGTCAACGATCATTGATACTCCCTTAGACGACCGCGACCCGTCGGCTGCATGCCTCCCTGACGGCACACTCCTTCTGAACTTCTTCACCTACCGCAAGGGAGGCGCTTGCGAGACGATGGTTGCGAGATCGACCGACCATGGCAAGACCTGGACTGAGCCCGAGCTTGTCATGCCCTCTTTCGCAACATCCACTCCGATAAGAAGACTACGCAATCGCAATCTCCTTTTGAATGTCTACACTGTCGACGGTTCTCAGCGAAAGTACGCCGCCGTATGCATATCCAAAGACAAAGGCAAGACTTGGAGTTCGCCGCGGCCGATCGGCCTCAACGCAGGCAAAACCATCGACGAGACGGACGTTTACGAACGCAAAGACGGCACCATCGTTGCCTATTCGCGCGAGGTCATGACATCGTCGGAATCGAAAGACGGCGGATGGACGTGGTCGGAGCCGGTCGACCTTCCTTTCAAAGGCCACTGTCCGTGCCTGCTGATGACAAAGCAAGGCATTCTGCTGATGGCGCATCGCGTGCCACAGACGTCGTTGCACTATTCCCTTGATGAAGGGCGAACTTGGTCGGAGAACGTAACCATAGACGGCTTTCTCGGAGCATATCCATCAATGGTCCAGCTCAAAGACGGCCGCGTGCTGTGTGTATATTACGAAGAGGGCGAGGGTTCGGCGATCCGGGTCGCAACGATCCGAATATCGAAAGCCCCCTCCCGATAATCGGAAGAGGGCTCGATTGTGGCTAAGTAAGCTTACTTAGCTTGCTTCAGCAAGACCTCAATGGCTTTATCCATCTGCGGATCTTCGTTGGCAAAGTACTGCTCGCGCGAGATCGGAACCTTGATGTCCGGATCGACGCCGTTGTTCTCAAGCGAGATTCCGTTCAACCGGAAAACGCCTGCGCCTGGCATTCGGGCATTGGTGCCATCGACTAAGCGAAGGCCGCCAGTCCAAATGACATAGCCCGGAGTCGGCATGCCGATCAACGTCGCCAATCGGCGCGCTTTCATGGCATACGGGAACATCTCAGCGTTGGAGTAGCTCGATTCGGCATGGAGAACGACCGTCGGCAAATCCCAAGATTGGCCGGGTGCCTTAACGGGAACCCAGTCTCGATCCTGGTAGTAGCTGTGCGGCACGCGCTCGAGGATATCGATCAGGCTGTCGCTGATGTTTCCGCCGCCGTTGTCTCGAACGTCAATAATGACGCCCTTCTTGCCTTGCGCAAACTCCCAAACTTCGCGGTTGAACTGCTCATAGTTGCCGCCGCCCATTCCGGAGATATGCACATAAGTCAGTTTGCCGCCCGACTTCTCCTCAACATACTTCCTTCTCCGCTCGATGCGGTTCTGATAAAGGATGCTTCCGAACTCGCCGCCGCTGATGGCGCGGAACTTAACTTCCCTTGCGCCTTCCTTCGACGGTTTGCTGTTTACAAGAAGGGTGACATCGCGACCCGCCGCTTTAATCAAGACGTCACGGAACAAGTATTCGTCAAGTTTGACGTCCTTGCCGTCGATCGCCATGATGAATTCGCCTGGATTGAGCTTCGTCTTGGCATAGCTGCCCGGAGTCTTGGTCGGAACCTCTTTAATCTTGATTCCCGGTCCGGAATAGGAGTAGTCGTAGGTCACGCCGAGATGCGCCTGATCTTGTCCCGGAGGGCCGCCAGGGGCAGAGCCGACTTCGCTGTGCGACGACTCGAGTTCGCCGACCATCTCGTTGAGGATCGTGGCAATCTCGTTGCGGTGTCCGACCGACGGAAGCAGCGGCTCATATCGCTTGCGAATGGCCAGCCAGTCTCGTCCGTGGAAGTTCGGATCGTAGAAGCTGCGGTTGAAGCTGCGCCAGAACTGCATGAAAGCAGCCTTATGCTCAGCCATCACGTCGCGAGTCCAATCGCAGCGATAAGCAACGATTTGAACGCCGGGAGGAGGAGGACCTGCAGGAGCAACGGCCGCTGGAGGAGCCGTTCGCGGGCCTCTGCGTTGCGCTTCGTCGATCTCGGTCTTCTTAGGCTCCTCAGGCTTCGGAGCCGGAGCCAGAACGGGAGGAACAGCCGGAGTCGGCATTGCGCCGCGCATCGTCTGGACGATGAGGTTGCCGTTTTGGCCATAGACCAAGCCGCTGTTGTCAGCAGTGAACGCGAACGCGCCGATGTTGCCGTTTGCAGACACCTTGACCGTAGCGTCGCCAGAATAAGTAGTCCGCCAGATGTCTCCATCGTTGCTGATGAAGTAGATATCGCCCGACACGTAGTCAGGAGTAATCGTTCCAGCAACAGGCTGGCCGGTCAGCTTGCGAACACGGCTGGCGATGTCGGTGAAGTCGATCTCGATGTTGACCGGTCCCGCCGGCTTCTCATACTTGACTTCGGTGTCGGTCGTTCGAGCGTCTTCCGGTTTCAGCGGAATCAGATAGAGGCCGTCGCCTTCTCGATCGCTGCGGAAGTAGAGATACTTGCCGTCAGGAGACCACGCTGGTGTTCCGTGGAACGAGTTCAGAGCCGTGATTTTGTAGCTCTTGCCGTCAACCGCATTGGTGACCCAAATGTTCCAGGGACCATCGGTTATGCGCTTGGCATAGGCAACCCACTTGCCGTCAGGAGACCAGGCATAGTCGGCATTCCAACTATAGTTGGCTGGCTGATCGATGATCTTCTTTGGCGCGCCGCCGGCAACCGGAACGATATACATTCCGCCTTCCTTGCCGTTCAGCCAATAGCTGATATGCGTCTTGTCAGGGGTGATATAGGTGTTGAAGACGTCGTATTCGTCCTTCGTTACGGCATCAACTTTCTTTGTCGCCAAGTCGATCTTGTAAAGGCGCATGTTGCCTTCGCGATCGCTGGTAAAGAAAACCGACTTGCCGTCAGGCGCCCATACCGGCTCTTCGTCAACTCCGGGCCAATCGGTAAGCTGTGTGGCATCGTTGGCGTTCGGACCTTTGCCCTTCTTGACTGGTACGGTCCAAAGATCGTTCTTTACGCTGAAAAGCATCGTTTGGCCGTCTGGACTGAGCGCAGGCGCACCGGCTTCAGTCGTGACGATCATCCGCTCTTCGTTGGTCATCTTGTCGTCGTCGTTGATGACGATTTCGATCTTCTTGGCTTTTTGTCCAGGAACGAGCGTATAGGGATCGCCTTCGTACTCGAACGCCAGCAGATCGGTCTTCGTTGCGCTGGCGAGGAACCGTACGCCTCCGACCACGAAATCGGTCAGTTGTTTGGCTTTTCCGCTCGGGTCGATTGCGTAGACGTTAGGCGTCCGCTTCGGATTGTCGATGTTCTTGGGGATCGGATGGCCCATCGGGCTGCTGCTCGGCGTCTTCTCGCTGACTGTCACGCAATAGATCGTCTTGCTATCCGCGCCGTAGCGAGGCCACAGGTGCTGGAATCCGTTGTTTCGCAATTCGGTTCGCATTCCGGTTGCCAGATCAAGACTCCAGAGCTGCATGGCGGCTGAGCCTTGGTAGCGCGGTCGATACCAGGGGAACCCAAACCTGCTGAAGGAGATCTTCTTGCCGTCGGGCGACATCGTCGGGTTGCCAATTCCAACGTTGTCGGTCATCAGCTGCGAAGTCTTGGTTGTCTTCACATCGATCAGATATAAGCCGTTGAAGGTGTCCTCGCGGCCCATCGAAGTCAGAATCGACTTTCCGTCCGGGGTCCAATCGGCTGGTCCGACGCCGCCGGCGTAATAAGTGAGTCGGACTGGGGTTCCGCCGTCGGCAGGCACTAAGAACGTTTGGGTGCTGCCATTGCGGTTGGAACTGAATGCAATCCATTTTCCGTCGGGAGACCAAACGGGGTTACTATCATATTCAATGTGACTGGTTACAGGTTCAGCTTTTCCACCCTGCGAAGGCACGACCCACACGTCTCCGTGATAGACGAATGCCAATTGCGTGCCATCTGGGCTCAGCGCAAGAGAGCGCATACCTTTGATGGGTTTGGGAGCTGGAGCCTCAAGTTGGGCGTCAGCGGCGGCCATGAACAGGCCGCACGCGAGCGTCAGAGTAAGATATCTGTATGTCGCGCGCATTTGCGGTTTTTACCTTTTCTTAACGCCAAAAGGTTCCCGTTCGGGAAGAAATAAGAAAAAGGACAATATGTTCTGTTGGCCCGACTATAACGAAGTGATGAGAAACCATGCCTAAAAGACTGTCATTTGCCGAGTTCGCCGATCGAAACCTCTCTCCTGTTCCATGGTCTGAAGGCGAGAAGATACCATGGGATGATCCTGCCTTCAGCGCTCGGATGCTTCAAGAGCATTTGACCCAAGACCATGACATGGCTAGCCGACGAACTTCGATCATTGACAGCCAAATAGAAGCCTTGGCTCGCTTGTTTGGACGAGAAAACGCGCAGGTCCTCGACCTCGGTTGCGGCCCGGGGCTCTATTGCCAGCGGCTGGCCAACCAAGGCCACCAGTGCACCGGCATCGACTTTTCGCCAGCATCGATCGGTTATGCGCGCCAGCAGGCTAATAGCTTTGGTCTCAACATCGATTACAGGCATGGCGACATCCGAACAACGGACTTTCCGAAGCATCAAGACATCGTGCTATTCCTGTTCGGCGAGTTCAACGTATTCCAACCAGAAGACGCCGCGACGATCGCCAAGAAAGCCAAGGAGGTGCTGAAGCCCGGCGGCTTGTTCGTCATGGAGCCTTCGACATACGATTCGATTAGAGCACAAGGGCACGGCCAATCGTTCTGGCGGGCAATGTCGCACGGGTTGTTTGGTGACAAGCCTCATATCTGGATGTACGAAGCCATTTGGGACGAATCGAGCAAAACGGCGACCGATCGCCATTTCATTCTTGAAGAGGGAGCAAACGATATTGTTGAGTATGCGTCGTCTGCGCAGGCGTATACAGAAGACGAATATAAAGCGCTCCTAAAGACAGCTGGTTTCGATCATATTCGGATAACGAATTGGCAAGAGCTAGGCGTTGATTACCATTCGCCACAGTTCCATGTCATCTTGGCAGAGAATAAAGTCTAGCCCCCGCTAATCTGCAAGATTTCCCGCAACTCCTCAAGGGTCTTGCCAGTAAGCGGCAACGCAGGAGCGCGCAGCGGCCCAAGATCAAGCCCCATCAATTGGAAGGCCGCCTTCGCCACTTTGGCCGTGCCATGCTTAGCCATAAACTGCAGGATCGGATGCAAGCTGGGTTCCTTGTTGACGATTTCTTCGATTGAGCGATAAAGGGCCAGCGGCGTAACGCATAGATCGCCGGTGAGGAAGTCATCGTGCCTCTCCTTAACCGTTTTATCAAATTCCTCAATGTTCCAGGTATTCGGTTCGGCCATGATGACATTCGGCATCTTCGAGAGTACATCTCTCATCGTGTCCGAGATCATCTTGCGCGGATCAACGACGATGAGGGGCAAGTTCGCGTATTGCGCAACCGTTCGGTAGTGCAGATAGATTTCGTCGTCAAAGAACGGCCCCCAATACGGCGGTGCAAGAATAGAGGCAATTGCGCCATGCCGTTCGGCATGTTGTGCCAAATCAAGGCTGGCTAAGGTGCTCAGAGTCGTTACATTTACGACGACCGGCGTGCCAGGAGCCATACGAAGCACTAGTTCCGTGACCGTCTTCCTATCTGAATAGCCGAAGGCATTGAACTCGCCGAGTTCCGAGTTGACAACCCACCCGGCATAGTTATTCTGCTTTAGCTTTTGGTACAGGCGTGCCAGGCGAATTTCGCTTATGCTTGTTCCATCGTCGGTGAGCGGCGTCGGCAACGGTGTAAAGATGCCCTGAAGCATATGGTTCCCTCTCGTGCTAGCTTACTTCACTTCGATATACTCGACTTCCTCGACCGTGTTACCGTGACCTAAGTCCGCGACAAACCGAATCGGATAGGAGCCTTTGGCATCAGCCGGAACCGTCAAGTCGAACACCTTCCGAACCGATCCGCGCGAAGCATAGATGATAAACGCCTTGTCATTGCCCTTGCCGACTTCCCAACCTGCAGGCGGAACGGCTACAAATGTGCCGTCTATGCGGCCGACGACGTTCGAGCGAATATAGACAGAAATCTTGAGGGTTTGCGGTTTGCCTGATGCGACCAGCTTTTTCGGAAGCATCAGATCGAAACCAACATGAGAGGCTATCTCATAGCTAGCCTGACAAATCGTCGGCTCTCCTTGGGCGTTTTGAATGGTGGCGCGTAAGATCCGATAGCCGCCGTCTGCAGTGTTCGAGATAACGGTATCGTAATCGACAAACGCCCGGTTCTTCGGATCGAACTTCGGGAACGGCTGGGCTTTCAGCATGGTTGAATCCTCAGCGAGGCCTTCAGTTCGCATTTCGATCCGTTTCATGCCGAGGGCGTCGTCGCCGTTGAACGTATAGCGCACTTTGATGCCTGCGCCCGGTACAACTGATCGGCCTCTGAACTCCGGCTTCCATTTAAGGCCGGTCGGGAGGTTGATACCTCGCTCCAGCTTCAGCTTGATCGGCGTGACGACTCTCGGCAGATAGGGCGGAATCTCCTTAACTGCCGAATCGATGGCGTCGCACCGAATGCCCGTGTCGACGTTGGCGATTCGAGGCAATAGCCTCTTGCCCGGATCGACCAGGCCAAGTTCGACCGACCAGCTCGTTGCGCCTGCTGTCGCCGCTACTTTCACGCTCTTCATGAAGTCTGGAATCTCGACCCACTTCGGACCGCTCTGGTTCGTGCAATCAAGCGTAGCCATCGATACAACGGCAGTCGTCCCGTTCCAAGAAACGCGGATCTGCAGGTTGTCGTCGCCGATGAGCCAGCCGTTTCCAGCCAAGTCCAGCGAGGCGACTAAGTCCTTTCCGGTTGGCACTGTCGCGGCGATGTAGATCTTCTTGGGCTCCCACTGGAAATAAGACTCCCCGCCATCGAAGGTTGCGAGCGGATCCCATTCCTCTGGCGAAAAGATGCCGTCAATCTTCGGGCTAAGCGCCAGCCGGTCCGTGTTCTTAACCGTTTGAGGCGTTACGAAGAGCTGGGCGTTGACTTCGGGGGCCTGAGCCGACTGCATGGCCAATGCAAGAAACAGCGACGTGATCATATCTGACTAACAGACGTGCCATAGCCGCGATTCGATGCGGGGGAATTACAACTGCTTGCCGTAGGACGTAAGACGTAAGGGGTATGGGGTAAGGGAGGGACCGGGTCACTAAACTGATCTTCGGACGACACTGTCGGACTGACTAACAATAGAGCAAGCATATGTGTCGCCGGCAACCTTTGGCTAGGGCATTGTGACCAGATCCCGGACTTGCAACGCTGGTTTCCCTCTCCCGCCACGCGGGGGAGGGTTAGGGAGGGGGCTTTACCTCCCTAACGTCCTACCTCTTACATCTTACGTCCGAATCTCAGTCCTTCGCCCAGAACATCGCGCCCGGCTGCTCTTTGATCACCGCAACCTTCAAAACGTCCAGAGCCTTTCGCAGACCTTCCATCGGAGGCATCATGCCGTCCTCATGCTCGATGCTGAGAACGTAGTCGTAGCCGACCATGCGCAGGTTCGAAACGAAGTCTTTCCACCACTCGATGCCGTGGCCGTAGCCGACCGAGCGGAACACCCACGAGCGCTCTAGGATATCGCCATACGACTTGGTATCGAGGTTGCCGTTTCGAGCCGAATTCAGCGGATCGATGCGCGTGTCTTTCGCATGAACGTGGAACAAAGCGCCTTCGTTGCCGAGTTCGCGAACGGCAGCCAGCGGGTCGACCCCCTGCCACCACAGGTGCGAAGGGTCGAAGTTCGCTCCGATGTATTCGCCAGCCTTGCCGCAGGCATTCCTGAGCTTCAGCAACGTGTCGTTCGAATAGCAAACAAAGCCCGGATGCATCTCAATGCAGAACTTGACGTTGTGCTCTTTCAGATATAGTGCCTGCTTTTTCCAGTAAGGAATCACGCGGCGGGTCCACTGCCACTCGAGGATGTCGCGGAACTCGTCGGGCCACGCGCAAGTCACCCAGTTCGGATTCTTGGCGTTGGGGCCGTCGCCGGGGCAGCCGCTGAAGCCGTTGACGCACGGAACGCCCATCAGAGAGGCCAGCTTAACAGCATTCACAAACGCCATGTGATGCTCATCCGCGATCTTCTTGACCGGGTGCAACGGGTTGCCGTGAACGCTGATCGCGCTGATCATGAGGCCGCGCGACTCGACTTCCTTAATAACGCGGTCGCGCTCCGCTTTGCTCTCCAGCATCTTCGCCACGTCAAGGTGGGCCGATCCAGGATACGCGCCAGCGCCGAACTCGACTGCTTCAATTCCTTCTGCCTTTACGATGTCCAGCGTTTCGGTCAGATTCTTGTCGCCGAACAAAGCCGTGAAAATACCAATCTTCATGGGTCAACTCCTTACTGCGTTGATAATAGCATCTCGATCCGCTTCGCGGCGTGAGGATTAGTAAGGATTTGAGAGGGTTTGTTCGGGTTGGTCAGGATTAGTCAGATTTGGTCGCGATTTACATTGAACCCGACCTCAAGATCCCCGCATATTTGCCGACATAACCAATGAGGCTGCAATACGCCTTCTTGGTTTATGAATACGGTCAGCAAGATTCTGAAGCACACCGATTTGCTCCTCGGTGTTGGGCTCCTCCTCATCGTTGGCATGCTCATCATTCCGATGCCGACATGGGCGCTGGATTTCGGCCTTGTTGTCGCCATAGCTTCTTCGGTTATCATCCTGCTATCCGCCGTCAACGTCACCGACCCGCTCCAGTTCAGCGTCTTCCCTTCCTTGCTGCTTATATCGACGCTGTTCCGGCTCGCGCTTAGCATTGCCGCCACTAAACTCATCCTCGGCCATGGAGAAGCTGGCAAGGTCATCGAAACCTTCGGCAACTTCATCATGGGCGGCGACTTCGTGGTCGGCTTCGTGGCGTTCCTTATCCTCGTCATCGTCCAGTTTATCGTTATCACGAACGGTGCAGGCCGTGTGGCTGAAGTCGTCGCTAGGTTCACCTTGGACGCCATGCCCGGCAAGCAGATGTCAATCGACGCCGACCTTGCAGCAGGCGCAATCGACGAAGAACAGGCCCGCGAGCGCCGCAAGAAGATCAAGCAAGAAGCCGACTTTTACGGTGCAATGGACGGCGCGTCCAAGTTCGTAAAAGGCGATGCCATCGCCTCAATACTGATCATTATCATCAACGTCATCGGAGGATTCGTTGTCGGCTTTATGCGCGGCGGAGGCGACGCCATGACGATCCTCAAGACTTACGCTTTGCTTTCCGTCGGCGAAGGCCTGGTCGCCCAGATGCCTGCCCTTCTGATTTCGACGGCGAGCGGCCTAATGGTCACGCGTTCGGGCCAAGAGAGGAGCATGGGCGGCGAAGTGGCCACGCAGATCATGGGCCAACACAAAGCAATCGGATTTGCCGGCGCAGCGCTAGGCCTCCTCGGACTCGTTCCGGGCTTTCCGACCATGATCTTCCTCGGTCTTGGCGGCTCGTTGATTGCCCTATATCGATTTTTAGAAAAGACTCCGAACGCTTCCAAGATGATCGGCGGCGGGCCGCTCAAGAAGGCCGACGGCACGCCTGCAGAAGGCCAACCGAAAGCCGCGCCGGTACCAACAGGTCCCGAAGCCGTTCTGGGTCTGCTCAATGTCGATCCGATCGAAATTGAGATCGGTTACGCCTTGACCCGACTGGCAGACCCGCGTTCCGGCGGCGACCTTTCCGAGCGCATCACGGCAACCAGGCGGCAAGTCGCTCTTGAACTCGGTTTCGTCATGCCGACGGTACGTATCCGCGACAGCATTCACTTGACTCCAAACGAGTATCTAATCAAGGTTCGCGGAGAAGAAGTTGCCCGTGGCGAAGCCTTTGTCAGCCAATGCCTTGCCGTCAACAGCGGCGCGGTTATTGCTCCGGTTCAAGGCGCGTTAACAAAAGATCCAGTATTCGGCCTTGAAGCCGTCTGGATCGACAACGGCCTGAAAGCAACTGCCGAGCGAGGCGGATACACTGTCATCGAAGCCAGCGCGGTTATCTCGACGCACCTTTGCGAAGTGGTTAAGACCTACTCGGCTGAGTTGCTGAGCAGACAAGACGTCCAAACGCTTCTCAATAACGCCAAGACCATCAACGAGTCCGTTGTCACCGAGCTGGTACCTGCGGTCCTCCAAGTCGGCGACATCCAAAAGGTTCTGCAGCACCTGCTGAGAGAGCGTGTGCCGATCCGCGATATGGTCACGATTCTGGAGACGATGGCCGACTTCGGAACGCGCGTCAAGGATCCCGATCAGCTTGGCGAACTCGTACGTGCAGCAATCGCAAGGACGATCACCAGGCAATATGTCGACCAGGATAACCGGGTCTTCTGCATTACGCTAGAGCCTGCGCTAGAACATCGGCTTATCGAAGCGCTCAACGTGACCTCGTTCGGCACATCGCTGATCCTTGATCCGGCAACCCAGCGCGAGTTTCTCAACAGCTTGGAAACCCAGATGACCAAGGCAATGTCGGAAGGCTACCAGCCTGTGCTGCTGTGCGGCAACCAGCTCAGGCTGCCTCTAAGACGCTTGCTTGACAAGTACATCCCAAGCCTGAACGTGCTTGCGTACAACGAGATCTCGGCTAAGGCAGAAGTCGAGTTCGTCGGCCAAGTTCGGGCGGCGTAGTCCAACCGTTCTGAACCCGACTTTTCAGTATTAGGGACGCGAGTTGGAGTCCGTTAACTGGGATCGCTGGCTTCCAGCCGGCCCATTCTTGCTAAAGCAGATTGGCCTCGGGAATGCGAATTGGAGTCCGCTAACTGGGACCGCTGGCTTCCAGCCGGCCCATTCTAGCAAAAGCGATTTGGCCTCGGGAATGCGAATTGGAGTCCGCTAACTGGGACCGCTGGCTTCCAGCCGGCCCATTCTAGCAAAAGCGATTTGGCCTCGGGAATGCGAGAGGCTGTTGCATTGTGATGCCGGGACGCGGGCATAGGTATCGCCGGCAGCTTGCCGGCAAAGGGAAACATTCTTAATTGAACCTAAGCTGCCATGCGGGCAGCCGCGGGGACGAAGCATCCCGCGGCTACGGCTTTTCTTTTCAACACCATGCAACAGCCTCTGCGATTCCCGAGGCATGCTTGCTCGAAACCTAGTTGGTTACGACGACCGTAGCCTTCTGAGTGGCCGAAGTATCTTCATTCGACCTCGCTACGACATGATAAGTGCCTGCCGTCGCAGGCGCATGATACAGGCCGCCGGAGGTGATGGTTCCTCCGCCTGCTTCCTGCACCGACCATGACACTGTCGTATCAAAAACGCCCGTTGTATATCCAGTGAACTGCTTCGTATCGTTAACCGACATCGACCATGCAGGAGGATCGATAACAACGAGAACCTTAATGCCGCCGCCGCCGCAACCCGAGACAAGCCAGGCGCAAACCAATGCGACTACTAATACTGCGATCTTCTTCATTTCGTTAGTCCTCGACACCCTCGTCCATCCTCAGCATGATTCGATCTCGGAAGTAGTTTGACACGTGCTTCTTGTGCTCGTCAGGAATGGTGCGCTCGAACGGGAACGATCGGGGCTCGGTGATATACCGACGCATATACTTGAGGATAAAGTTGCCCGACACCGCCAAACCTTCATCCGAGCACAGCTCATAGGTGTCCTCGTCGGTGTGCCCGTAGAAATTCGCCGGGCCGCCGCGGCCGAACGAAATGGCGGGAACGCCGGCGTCGGCCAGAGGAGCGTTGTCCGAGCTGTAGCACGCCTCGTTGATCGAGAAGAAAGGGCCTTCCTCGGCGGCCAGAAGGCGAACCGCTGCGCCTAGATCCAGAGGGCCCGAAATCCATGCGGCGTTGCTGCCGATCAATGCGCCCTGAACGTCGATGTTGACGACCAACCGGTGCTTGTCAAGTTCAGTAAGGCCGCCCTTCAAGGTGAACTGCTTGTCTTCTTTCTTGGCTTCTTTGTCGGCCTTGCGGAGCTTCTTGGCATAGGCGATGCTTCCGCGCAAGCCCTGCTCTTCGCCGCTGAAGGCGATGAACCGCAGCGTACGCTTCGAGCCGATCTGCTTGAAGATGCGCGCAAGCTCGAATACGATGGCGGTGCCGCCCGCGTTGTCCAGCGTGCCTTCGCTGTCATAGATGCTGTCGCAGTGTCCGCAAACCACGATGATGTCGTCTGGATTCTCGGTTCCCTTCAGTTCAGCAACTACGTTATAGGCGTCGGTCAGTTCGTACTTCGAGCGAACCTTGAGAGTCGCCTTTTTGCCGCGGCAAGCCATCAGCTTCATGCCTTCTTCATAGGGAACGCGAACGCCCGGCAGATTGCCCCAGCGCATGCTTCCTTCATAACCAAAACCTCCGCGGCGGGGTCGGACGTGCGGAGTGGTCTCGATCAGGACCAAACCGGCGACTTTCTTGGCGATCAGCGCTTTCAGCCGCGCACCGCCGACTCCGCCATAGGCCAACACGATCTTACCGGCAACATCGCCCGAAATCTCGCAGGCGTCGCCGCTCTCAACCCAAACCAACTCGCCGGAGACGCCGTCTGGACAGTCAACCGATGCGATCATGCCTTTGCACGGCACTTCGCCAAGGCCTTCGACGGTCAGTTTCTCATCCCATACTTCGTAGTAGTCGATCGGGAACGGATCAAGGCGCGCGTCCTCATATCCGAAGCTCTTGAACAAACCGAGCAGATACTCGGCCCCCTTCTTTTCACCAGGCGAACCCGCAAACCGCGTGCCCACCTGCCTGGTCATCCCGTGCACATACTCAAGAGCTTTCTTACCGTCAAAGTCCATAACCATCCTCCGTTGCAGGTTCTTAGCCTACCGCATCTCACCCTAATCTGGAAGCCCGTTTATGTCAACCGTAAGCAGCTTATAATGGGTCTCATGAGCTTGGACTTCTCGATGTCTTGTCCTCTGCCGATTCACCGGTATCCGCACGTATTGCTGGCGCATGGCGGCGGCGGAAGTCTGATGCAAAGCCTCATCAGTGAGCTCTTCCTAAAGGCTTTTAACAATCCTGTTTTGGCTCAGGGGCATGATGCAGCCCGTTTGTCCATTCCTTCGGGCAAAATCGCCTTCACAACGGATTCGTATGTGATTAGACCGCTCTTTTTTCCCGGTGGCGACATCGGTTCACTGGCGGTTCACGGCACGGTGAACGACCTGGCTATGTCCGGCGCACGTCCGCTCTACATCAGCGCAGGGTTCATCATCGAAGAAGGTCTTGAGATGGAAACGCTGTGGCAGATCGCTCTGTCGATGCGCAAAGCTGCCGACGCTTCTGGAGTCCTGATCGCAACCGGCGACACGAAGGTTGTTGACAAAGGCAAAGGCGATGGCGTGTTCATCAACACAGCCGGCATCGGCGTGCTAGAGCATGACCGCCTGATTTCGCCGTCTCAGATTAAGCCTGGAGATAAGGTAATCGTGTCGGGCGATGTGGGACGGCACGGCATCGCGATCATGGCGGTTCGTTCGGGCCTTGAGTTCGAGACGAAAATCGAGAGCGATTCTGCACCGGTGGCTTCTGTGGCTCTGTCATTGCTGTCTTCTGGCGTCGATGCTAAGTGCATGCGCGACATCACTCGCGGAGGGTTAGCTTCGGTCTTGAACGAGCTGGCCGTGTCCGCCGGTGTTTCCATTGAGGTAAACGAATGCGATATTCCCGTTCGCGAGGATGTTGCGGCGGCCTGCGAGCTTCTGGGCTTCGATCCGCTGTACGTGGCGTGCGAAGGGCGTTTTGCGGCGTTCGTGTCGCCAGCGTCTGTCGATGAGGCCTTGCGCATTCTCGGACCGGAAGCACGGTGCATCGGCGAGGTGCGCGAAAAAGACTCCGTGCCGGTTTCGTTGCGCTCCCGCATCGGCACGCGACGGGTTTTGGCCTTGCTCAGCGGCGAACAGTTGCCGAGGATTTGCTAAGAGCATTCCCTCGCCCATCGTGTGGGAGAGGGTGTTGCTTCCCTCGGCACCCCTAGCGCTAGCGATGGTGCCGAGGATCAAGCGCTTTGGAATTACAAATACACTTTGTCCCTCTTCCCTTACCCCTTACCCCTTACCCCTTACTTCCAGGAATGCTCGTCCCTCGTCCCTACCTTCCGTCATTCGTCTTTTGTAATCTGCAGAATTCAAACGAACCCGACAAGCAGACAAAACCAAAAACAGGCCAAACTGAATTTTATGCCCAAGAACCCGAACGCGAAATCCGGAGACTTGACCCTCGAACCCCACCTTTTCGAGACCAACACCGGAGAGCAAATCGAATGTGAACTGGGAAGGCTGACCGTGGAAGAAAGCCGCGGCCTGACCGAAAGCAGACTTATTGACCTTGTTTTTGTTCGGCTTAAAGCGAAGACCGATAAGCCCGTCAGCCCCGTAGTGTTCCTCGCAGGCGGCCCTGGAGATTCCGGCATCTTCTGGGCGAAGTACCCCCAATTTCTAAAGGCCTTCCAGCGCATCCAGCAGGTTGCGGATGTCATTTTGCTCGATCAGCGCGGCTGCGGCAAATCAGAGCCGTGCCTCGGCCTTCCCTTCCCTTCCGAGTTTCCAGCAGACACTCTCGCGACCCGAGAGAATATGCTGAAAGCACTCAAACTTCAGGGCGAGCAGGCTATCTCACGGCTCAAAGAGAAAGGCGTCGACACTCAGGCCTACAATCCCGAGGACAGTTCGGACGACTTGGCCACGTTGCGCGATTCACTTGGAGTTAAGAAGATCAGCCTCATCGGCTACAGCTACGGCTCCCATCTCGCTTTGACTTCAATCCGCCGCCACGGATGCATCCTTGATAAAGTCGTTCTGTGCGGCTTCGAAGGCCCCGACGACACGCTCAAGATGCCCAGCAACGTGCAAAAACAGCTTGAGAAGCTTGCCCGGCTGTGGACGAAACATGGTGGACAAGGCGACCTCATGGAGACGATGAAGAAGGTCCATGAGAAACTGGACAAAGAACCCGTCGAGCTTGAAGTCAAGCTTCCGAAGTCGGAAGACAAAGTCTCTATTGTTGTCGGCAAGTTTGCGTTACAGGCCATCGCATCGACTTGGATGGGCGTCAGCAACCGGTTCCACAGCCTGCCAAAGCTCTATTTCGGCTTGCTGAACGGCAAGACCGAAGAACTGGCTTCGGCGGTTGAGAAGTACCTGTCCGGCTGGACCCGATCTGCAGTGTTCTACCTGACAGACGGCGCATCACTAGCTACTTCGGAGCGACTTACGAAAATCAAGATGGAAGCCCCTGGTTGCCTGCTGGCTGACGCAGTGAACTTCCCGTTCCCGGAGATCAACGCGGCCTATCAGCCGAAAGACGTCGGCATCGAGTTCCGCGCCCGCATCTCGTCCGACATCCCTGTGCTCAGCGTCACCGGCACTCTCGACGGCAACACGCCGACCGAGCAAGCCTTGGCTCAGTTGCCGCTGTTTTCGAACAATAGGCACCACCTGATCGAAAACGCCGCGCACAACGATATGCTTCTGCCGTCTGTGGTTCACGAGGCCATCGCCGAATTCTTGACAACCGGCGACACGAAGAAGCTGAAGTCGGATCTGCCCGAGCCGAAGTTCAAGGCGATTTAGGGTAAAGGGTACAGGATATAGGGTACAGGCTTAAGCGCAAACAGCTTTTTGGACGTAAGGAGTAAGACGTAAGACGTCAGGAACGAAACTGGACCCAGGTTGGAGGGTGAGCGTACTCGCGAGCTGACTCGTCGGTGTCTCGGAGTTAGCTTTTTACCCTCGGGATTGAGAATACCAAGGGATACCAACACGCTAAATAGTGTAATCTGCGCGCCATGAATCCTCTCGATCTCGCGCGAATCAAGACCGGCACCTATCAAGGCTCGCACGCCACACTATGGTCAGGCGACAAGCGCTACAAAGACACACCTCAGCTTGAGCCCGGCAAGACGATGGTGCTCGCCGACATCGAAGGCCCGGCCGTCATCACGCTGATAAGGATCGCCAAGATGCCCGAGCACGTGTTCGGCGACCAGTCGAAATACACCAAGCTCAACAGATCTGTCGTCATCGAGATCCGGTTTGACGACGAGGAAGAGCCGGCAGTCATGTGCCCGATCGCAGACTTTTTTGGCGACGGATGCAACGGCAGCGCAGGCGACTATTCGACTCCGTTCATTGAGAAAGTTCCCTCCGCATACAACTGCTACTTCGCCATGCCTTTCGCCAAGCGCGCGATCATCACCGTCCGCAACGACTCGCCCGACCAAACCTGGTGCAGCTATTACGTCGTCGAATGGGAAAGGCTCGAGTCGTGCCTGCCTGAAATGGGCTATTTCCATGCGACTTTCGAGCGGCGCGGCTTCGACCTGACCCACGAGACCCGCCTCAACTTCCTGAGTTTGAAGGGCAAAGGGCACGTGATCGGACGCCAGTTCAGCATCGCCACCGATGAGCCCAAATATGCGAACTTCAACTTCGTGATGGAAGGTAACAACGAGGTTGACATCGATGGACGAAAGCGCGCGGTCGAGTGGCTGGGCAGCGAAGACTCGTTCACGTTCAGCTGGGGATTCCACCGCGAATATGTCGGCCTCCGCGCGGGCATGCCATACATCGACACCCAGGAGTGCCGAAGCAAACGTTCTCCTGGCGCGCCAGACAGCAAGTCGCGACTATCGATCTATCGGTTCCACGACCACCTGCCGATCCGGTTCGATGAAAAACTCGATTGGTGGATCTGTTGGCAGAACGAGACATTCGGGGAGCAAAGCGGCTGGGTCGACTATGCGGCGGTGCACTACTGGTATCAAAACGATCCTGCCGGGTTCAAGCACGCGCCGTTGATGCCGGTTGCTGAGAGGACGCTCGATATCTTGCCGAAGGCGTGAGTTCTAACCCTCGGGATTGTGAATCCCGAGGGATGTGACAGGGATCGCTGGCGGCCTCGCCGGCCTGACTAAACCAAGAATCTCACAGGATTTCGCAATCCCGAGATATCTAGCCGGGACCGTCGGCTTCCAGCCGGCCCAAAGCGGCGGACAGGATGTCCGCGCCACTTCCGAACCAACCTATAGGCGTCCTGACCATGGCACTTACCCCACCCGAACGCAGCGCATCGACATCGAGCCGCCGTCGAAGCCGGTCACCGGGTACCGAACCATGTCATCTCGCGACTTCAACCCGAGCACATAGAGCAGCGGCAAATAGTGGTCAGAGGTCGGAATGGACAGATCGGCGTCCTCACCCAGAGTCTTGTATTCAACGAGCGTTTGGATATCGTCCTCTCGCAAGCAACCTGCAACAAACGAATCGAATCGCAAAGCCCAATCGAAAGGTTCAGCCGAAGTCGCACCCCATTGATAGGCTCGCAGGTTGTGCACGATGTTCCCGCTACCCATAACGAGCACGCCTTCCTTGCGCAACGGGGCCAGCTTCTTGCCTAAGGCATAGTGCCATTCATCGGGCTTCCGCTTATCGATGCTCAGTTGCACAACCGGAACTGAAGCCGACGGATACATCCGCCGAAGCACCGACCATGCGCCATGGTCAAGCCCCCACTCCAAGTCCCTTTCGCATCCGTCAAGCAAAGACGCTACCCGCGAAGCTAGAGACAACGAGCCAGAAGCAGGATACTGAACCACAGAAAGCGCTGGAGGAAAGCCGCCGAAATCGTGGATTGTCCGCGGCTTTTCCATATAGGTGACGGCCAAGCGGCCAACATACCAGTGAGCGCTGACGCACAGAATGGCCTTCGGTTCAGGCAATGACGAAGCCATCCGCGCCCATCCCTCTGAGAACGAAGAGTCCTCAATGGCGTTCATCGGGTTTCCGTGCCCGACGAACAAAGCAGGCATCATCGTACCGTCAGTCATCATCCTCCTCAATTCGCCCTTTCACGGATCCCTTCGGAGCTTTCGACTTCTTAACAGATCGCCAGAGGATGTCGTTCTGCTCTTGCTCGTTGCCGGAGTCGGCGAGGAACCGCGGGAACAACTTGATGCTGTCGAGCGACCGATAAGCAGTCTTGCCGTTCATCTCGCCGATGATCGCTTTGGACGGCAGAATCGCCTTATATGGGTCGGGATTCACCATGTCTCGCGAGAAGAACGAGAACACGCTGGCTACTGCGTCGTACTGGTTCATCGGCGGCAAACCAAGGAGCAGCGTCATTGTGCGAAGCATGCTGTCGGTGTTATAGAACGAGCTGTCGACCGTGCCCTTCTTAATGAACGGGCTGATAACATAAGCCGTCGACCGGTGGCAGTCCACGTGGTCGTGCCCCGCCTGGGCGTCGTCCTCAAGAATGAAGATGGCCGTCGACTTCCAGAACGGGCTGTTGCTGACCGCCTCGACAAGTTGGCCGACGGCATAGTCGTTGTCGGCAACCTGTGCTCGAGGGCTACTGTAGCCTGCTCTCGTTCCTGACGTGTGGTCTTGCGGGAATCGGATCGTTTGGAACCGAGGCATCTGGCCTTTCTTAATGAAGCCGTCGAACTCGCGTTTCCAAGCGCTGAACCGGCTCGGTGCGGCAGTCGCGCCAAACGCCTTGAGCTGCTTTTCAAACGGCGTTCCATATACCACCCATCCCTCGCTGTCGGCGTAGGCGTTGTCGTACCAGCGGAAATCCGGGCATGTCTTGTCAACTAGGTTTCGTTTATTGGCCGCGGCCTGCTCAACCTTGGCTGTTTTGGTGAACCGTTTGTCCGATGGATCGGCCGATTGAACGAACAATCCGAAGTTCCGGACCGAGATGCCGCCCTTCATGGCGTGGTCCCAAATATAGCCGGATGGCGGACGGGCAACATCAGAAATGCCTTTCAAGTCAATCGCCACGCCGCTGTTGTCGCCCTCGGAGTCATAAGACTTCCCTCGCCCGCTATAGTTGTACGGCGCATTGCGCGAGATATATGGGGTCAGGATTCCGGTCGTCGACCAGGCCCATCCGTCCATAGAGACTTCGGCGCAAACATAGAAGTTGTCGAGCAGCACAAACCTCTCGGCAAGCGCGTGTTGGTTCGGAGTCACTTCGCGCGGGAACAGGCAAAGCGACGGATCGCCGTTGCCCTGGGGAAGGTCACCTAGAACCTGGTCGTAGGTTCGATTCTCTTTAATAATGTAGATGACGTGCTGAATTCCAGGCACATCCAGGAGCTGCTGAGGTTTAGCCTTTAGCCGCTCAACAAAGTTGTTCTGAAGCACCTTGGCTGTCAGTTGGCCAAGCTCCGTCTTCGTCGGCAGATGCACCTTCGAGACGGTGCCTTCGAGCCTGTTCTGGGAGTACTTCGAATCGCCGGTTGTCGAAGTCGGACCGAAGTCGGTCTTCTTGTCGTTTGGATCGCGAGCAACGATTCCTTTTGCACATGCCACCAGCAACGCATCGTTGTTTCTGGTTGATACAACACTGGTGGGGTACCAACCTGTCGGGATGTAGCCTTCGACTTCTTTATCCTCAAGGTCAACAACAGCAACCGCGTTCATGTCGGCCATGGCTACATACATCGTCTTTCCGTTAGGAGACAGCGCTAATCCAAGCGGAGTTGTTCCCGATAAACCTCTGGACTCCGCCGGCCTTAGCAAGATGGTCGCCGTGACTTTATCTGTCTCAGTGTCAATGATCGAAAGGGTGTCGCTTCCCCAGCTTGCGGCATAAAGCTCTGTTTGGTCTTGGCTTAGGAGTAATTCGAAAGCCTTAGCGCCGATCTTCAGAGTCTTCTTAACCTTTCCGGCCTGCCAGTCTACAACGCTAACCGTGCCGTCGCGTTCGCTGCTCACATAGGCCTTCTTATCTTTGCTCGCGCCTTTCGTGATCGCTGCAACAGCCATCGGATAGCCTCCGACAGCGACACGCCGAATCGTCTGTCCACTAACCGTATCGACGACGGCTAGGTTGCCTTTGAAGTCTGTTTCTGCGTTAGTTTCGTTCTCGACGACGAGCAGCCTAGAGCCGTCCGAGTTCAGGGTCAGACCGGCCAGTTGCCTTGTGGACTTCGTCTTCTCAGGCTTCTTGACAGCCAGATCGTCGCCTAGGTTCCTGAGCTTGCCCGATTCGAGCGCGAATCGAGAGACTGTGTCGAGGCCGCCGTTCGAGGCGAAAAGCGTTCCGTCCGGCCCGAAGCACAATCCGTAGTAAAGACCTTGGCCTTCCTTGTTGAATGGAACGCGGTCGACAATCTCGCCCGTGCTCGTATCGACAACGGTGAGGAACTGACGGAAGCCGGAGTTGGACACAACGGCGTATCTACCGTCGCCTGACATGGCCATCGAAATCGGATAGCTGCCGACGTTTTGGTGGATGCCAATGGGAGAAATCGGCTTTCCAGTAACGAGAGGCACATCCGAAACGTCAGCCTGAAGGACAAATGCAAGAGCCAGCGAGAGAATCATGCTTAATTGTGCGGCCAATCACAGCAAAAATAGCAGGATGCTCAGACGTTTTTACACAGAAATAACAGAAAGGTGTGAAATGGTGGGCGATGACGGGCTCGAACCGCCGACCACCTCGGTGTAAACGAGGCGCTCTACCAACTGAGCTAATCGCCCTTAGCGCAAGGTCCCTATTATGACCGATTTTGCTGCCCGCTGCGACAAGAGATGAGCTACAATACGGACACACGGATGAAATGTTTAGCGCTTATCATGTTGCTATGGACGGCAGCGGTTGCGAGCGCTCGATTCTATGGCCCTGAGCCCGTTTCGATTCGAATAGGCGGCGCAAAGCCGATAGCCGAAGCGGGATTGAGAATAGGAGACGAGTGCTATGTTAAGCCCGGCTTTTTCGCTCTGGCGGGATGGGCCTGCTCCATCATCGACGGCGGCGTTGAAATCAACACAGGCCAGAGCCAAGTTAAAGAGGCTTTCTTATCGGGAGTATCCGAACGTCTTGTCCCGCTTAGAGCTGTCTTGGCTTCAATGGGCCTTAAGAGCGTCTGGAAAGACGACCAGCGAACGCTCCAAGCTGTCGGTTCTCTAGGTTCAATCGAGCTGAAGGACCGGTCCGTTGCGATCAAGGCGACGCTGCCCATTCTTCCGGTTCTCTCGAAAAGCGCGCAAGACAGCGCTCTTGTTCTGGACATTGAAGGCATCGAGCTTGGCACATTCACTTCCGATAAGGCCAACTGCGAACAGACAACCCCGACATCGGTGAGAGTCAGGATTTCGACCGCTTTGTTACCCGTTGCCAAGCCTACTGATGCCAAAACCGAATGCCAAATCGCACTGTCCGAGTTCGGTGTGAACCTGGTTGAAGCAGAACCGATTGAGCAAAAAGCTGCTCCGACAACGCCTTCGACCGCAGCGAAGGCAGAAGTTGGCGGCCCGGTTGCCGTCAAGGAATCGGATTCGATTTCAACCTATGAGTTCCCCATTCTGGGCCAGCTTGCATCTCCGCCTACGATCGTTCGCATTGATCCGTCTCAGGTTCAAGTGGTTTTCCCCGGCGCGAAGTATCAGAGTGTTGAGAGCCAGCCAGCCTTGGCAGACATACGCTCTATAGACGCCCGAGAAGACTCGAAAGGCCTCGTCCTGAACTGCTCGTTGCCCAGGCCAATGGGTGCGGTTCTCTCGACAACCAAGAACAAGGTCACTCTCTCGCTATATAAGCCGGAAGTAGGCGACGGGAAGATTGCCGGCAAGATCATCGTTGTCGACGCCGGCCACGGCGGAACCGACACGGGAGCGCGGTCGAACGACGGCTCGGTGAACGAGAAGGACATCAACCTCTCGGTGGCCCTCAAGGTCGCAGAGAAGCTCAGCAGACAAGGCGCGACGGTCGTGATGACGCGTAAAACCGATATCAAGATCCCTCTCAAAGAGCGCGCGGATATTGCCAACCGCAACAAAGCCGACTTCTTCATAAGCATCCATATCAACTCGAACAAGCTGGCGAACAGCAGGTCCGGCTCCATCACGTTCTATCACGGCGGCAACGTCATTTCGAGCGTCTTGGCCGAATGCATGCAGAAGCAGCTAGGTGCAGCCAGCGGCTTGCCGTCGATCGGCGTTTGGAGCGACACCAGAATCTACTCAACTGGATTTGCCGTCCTGCGCTATTCAAAGATGCCGGCGGTCTTACTCGAACTCGGTTTCATCAACCATACTAAAGACCTGAAGCGAATGATTCAGCCCGATTTCCATGCGAAGGTTGCCGAATCGGTCGTTAAGGGTCTGGGGACGTATCTAGGAAATGGCGAAGAGCAAAAAGAAGAAAGGTAATCCTGGGCTGCTGTTGCTCGGGTTGGTTGGCCTGGCAATCGTTGGCGGACTAGCCTATTACGTCGTCAACCTGCCCAAGGGTGGACCGTCATCAGGTTCAGATGCGCCTCCACTTCGCAAAGATAATGCAAGCAAGCCTTTGACGGGCGAAGAGGTAAAGGTACTCACACCTTCGTACAAAGACGGCGAGCTGACCTTCAAGGAGTCCACGCAGTCTTCCGCTTCAGGCGAGTCTCGCGAGGTCTTCGCCGTTAACGCCTTTCTGAAAGAAGCCGGAATCGTCCCAGCCGCGGCGCGAGCCGTATCTGTTTCAGTTAAGGGCGGCCTGGCTGAAGTGACCTTTACGAAGGAATTTGAGGCCACCTATGGCACAGAAGACGAACAAACGCTCGTCAACGGCATCTTAAAGACCCTTGGACAGTTCAAATCGATTGAGAAGGTGACATTTCGCGTCGGCGACCATTCGCTGGATACTTTAGGTTCAATCGACCTAACAGAGCCGCAACCGGTATTGCGGTAGTCCCTTCCAGCCTATTACGATCCAGAAGCTCCGGTAATATGCCTTCATGGATCTTAAAGCCAACGTATTGTCCTCATTGAAAGTTGCTGTTTCTCACTTCATTAAGGATCTCGAAGCATTGCCTGAAGAGGCCGTTTTCGTGCACCACGGCGGCACCAGTCGGTCGGCGGCAGATATTGCCTACGAAACCGCCTTGGTGAACGACGAGATGCGCGCGATGATCGTTGGCGAAGCTGGTCCGGTTTGGCCCGAAGAAGAATGGACACATGCACCCGAATCCTGGAAGACCAAGGCTGATGTCGTTGCTTTCTTCTCTGAGTCGGCCGGCAAACTCGTTGCTTTGGCCGAGTCCTTCAAAGCCGATGAGTTCGAAGTCATCGCAAAAAGCGAAAAGAGCGAGCGCACCCGCTTCGAGCGCTTCCAGTTCGCCGCCATGCACACGATGTACCACTGCGCCCAACTCAACTACATCCAGTCGATGCTCGGTGACGGCGAGATGCATTGGGGTTAGTTCGCCAGGCTCTTGGCAAAGCCGATTTCTTCCTCGATCACCTGATAACCGAGCCGGCGATTGACGCTAAGCATCTTGCTGGCCCCAACATTGCAGGTCCGTACCGTTTTGATGCCAGCCTCTTTCGCAGCGGCTAATGAGGCGCATTTTAGGACGGTTGCGATACCCTTTCTTTGCATCTCTTGGACCACGATAGTCAAGTTGTTTTGACCAGTGCCAGACTCTTCTGGTATGAGGTCGATGCTGGTTAGCCCAATCGTATGCGCTCCGCACAATGCAGCAAACTGCGTTTCTGGGAACCATTCCGGCGCTTCGGCTTTCTTCTTGAACTCCTCGAATGGAGGCAGCTCGGGCATCTTCAAGAACCCATACTGTTGATAGAGCCAGTCGATCCCCCTCGTTGCCAACTGGGCTGCCGAGAGGACCTCAACTCCCTGCTCGTTGAGCATCTCAGCCTTTGACTTGGCGATCTCCCGATCAAATCCGCTAAGGTCGAGTTCAGACGTAACATAATGCTCGCCGTTCTTCTCGAATCCGAGTTCGGCGAAAGTAGCTTGTTTGGAGCGGCAGTCTGTTCTGGCACAGGTTTTCACTTCGCGCGCTCCTTTGATGCGTGCTAGGTCAATCAAATGCTCAAAAACTGATGTGTCAAAGCCTTTTCCTTGGTGCTCAGGAACCAGCGAATAGAGGCAGACGTGGCTGCTGTCTCGCAAATCGAAATGCAACGTAGCGCCGATGCAATCGCCGTCCAGCCAAACAAGGCCGCGCTCGCGGAACTTGCCTGGCAATTTGCCCGAATCGATCTCGCGCAGCTTCCTTGCCGATGCGGGTTTGCCTGAGACTGCAGCATCAACCATCGCGACGAGTTCGTAATCTCGGTCGCTTCCGTTGCTCTGGCAGAAGTGCAATTCGTTCATCGGGGCATATCCTGTGTAAGTCACCAATCTGGCCTAATATTGCCTTAATTGCGAAGACCCCAATATCTGCCGGCAAGTTGCCGGCGCTCCCAGCTATCCCGCTCAGACGCCTTTCGGTTCATTCCTATCTAGATGCTTGTCGATATGCGAGGAGTCATCAAGCATATCTGAAACGTACGGATGAAACGCAATATCTCGATCCTCCGTCTGATAGGTGAACTCAATTCAGAAGTATCACGATGAAGAACACGAACACCTGCCCCAAATGTCCGTCAACGGACATCATTCTGATTCCTGCCCAACCAAATAACTCTCACTCGAACTATATCGCTATTGGAATGTGGGCCTGGCAGACCGTACCAGTTACGAGGTTCTTGTGCGGGAACTGTGGTTTTAGCGAAGAGTGGATCGTCGGAAAGAACTGGATTGAGCAGTTGCGAAAACGGTTTGGCCAATGATCCATCTTCCAAACTGGTCAGAACAGAACAATTTGTATTATTTATGCCCGGGTTGGGTAACCTGCGCGAATGCTCAACGAACTCCTTGGCCAGATTGCCCGCATGCCCGAAGGCCGAAGCCGCCGCGTCTCTAGCAACGAACAGCCTGCCTGGAACGACGCCAATATGGATAGCACTTGGCTTGCGCCGGGAGACGTCCTCGACATCCCCATTCTAGAAGGTCCGGGATACATCAACCACATGTGGCTGACCAGCCATGCGGGCGGCATGGGAGAGCTCAACGCGCTGACTCTCCGCATCTATTGGGACGGCCGAGAGGAACCGGGAGTCGAAGCTCCGCTTGGCGATTTCTTCGCTTGCGGCAATGTGCCCGCAACGGTCGAGAGCTTCCCTGTCCAAGTGTCGCCCAGCGGAGCCCTAACGTGCTACTGGATCATGCCCTTCGCCAAGAGTGCGCGCATTACAGTGACCAACGATAACGAAGAGCGCGGCTACGGACTTTACTGGCAGATCGATTACGTCACGGTGGATTCTCTTCCAAAAGATACGCTGTATTTCCATGCGAAGTATCGCCAAGAGTATCCCGCCGCCATGGGCCAGGACTATCTGATTGCCGATATCGAAGGAAAGGGCCAATACGTCGGAACCGTGATGACCGTGACCAACTGCCAAGACGGCTGGTTCGGCGAAGGCGACGACTTCTTCTACATCGACAGCGAACAGATTCCCAGCCTACAAGGAACCGGTTCGGAGGACTACTTCAACGACGGCTGGGGATTCCGCAAGCGCACGAGTCAATGGTTCGGACAGCCGCACGACGTTGGGTGGATGGCAGGCGACGGCGGCACTTTATACCGTTGGCATATCCTAGATGCCGTGCGCTTCGATAAGTCGCTGAAGGTAACGATTGAGCACAAAGGTAACTGGCCAGAATCGGAAGAAGCCTGGTTCCTTGAAAGGCCTGACTACCTGTCTAGCATTGCCTTCTGGTATCAATCAGGTGAACCGAAACAGTTCGGTCATCTACCATCTTTTGCCCAAAGAAATGTGCCCTGGATTAAGCATCATTTGGTGACCAAGTATCGCGATGCCAAGGTATCTGGAGGCAAACTCCAAGTCACCACAATGGGCATGTTCGGCGGCCGGCCTTCTCTTCGCTGGAGCGGCATTAAATCAGGCGACACGTTAACCTTCCCGTTCGAACTACCCGAAGGCGGACGCATCACCGGCAGAATCTGCGCGTTCCTGTTCGGCGGATCGGAGAGCGCATGCTTCAGCGATGAAGCTCCAGGCAAAAAGGGCCTCTTCGAGATTCTGGTTGACGGCAAGACCGTCGCCGAGAACGTGTCTTTCGAGACGATGGAATACGAGGAGCCTGCAATCTCCATCAGCGAACATCAATTAGAAAAGGGCCAGCACACGATTACCTTCCAAGCCAACCAAGACGGACTCGGCGACCTGGGTATCGAGTTTATGCGAACTCTGTGTTTGCCTCCTCTGGCTGTTCGCGAAGTCAAGACGCACAATGAAGCGCACTTTTTCCGCCTGGGCATTGGCCGCGCGGTCTATGCCTATCGACTCGCTTATGGCACTCTCCCGGATTCGCTTCAGCAGCTAGTCGACCTCGAGATCATGGAAGCGCGCTACCTGAAGGACGAGCACGGCAATATGCTCGAATCCTGGATCGAAGACGGACGCATCTGGGCCAAGTCGCCTGCGAAAGGCGGCTGGAAGCACTCGTGGTCGGGCGCGGATGCAAGGCGCTAGGCTTCTTGTTACTATTGGTTAGGGTTCGTTAGAGTTGGTGAGGATTTGTCCAGAGGCCACCTTTGAAACAACTTTTTCTTCTTAGCGCCTTAGCGTCTCTGCGAGTAACATGCCGCTCGCCAAGGCGCAAATCGTTATCACAAGAACAGCTAGCAATTCAAGAGCAAGAAGACGCCAGGACCCATCTCCCCAGGCACAATCTGACTCTGCGACAGTGATTCGCCGTTCCTTACCGCCTCATTTGGTCTCTGCGTCTTTGCGAGATTTTCATCTCACGCAAAGACTCCAAGCCCTTACTTGAATGTGCTGCAAGCAACCTAGCCGGTAACAGAGCATGGGCTGGAAGCCCATGCTACAAGGTCGCCAAGCGATAGAGTATGTGCGCGTAGATCCGGCTGGCGCGGAACAGGTTCTTCACCTTGATCCTCTCATCGGTCTCGTGTGCTTTCCCGTCGCCTTCCCAGCATGTTCCGATTGCGACGGTGTTCGCCAATGCCCGAGCATACGTTCCGCCGCCCATCGTTCCCGGAGGAGTGGTTTCGCCTGTCTCTTGTGTAACCACATCGCAGATCGTCGATACCAGCGGATGGTCCAGCGAGAAGTAAAGAGCTTTGCTGTCGGTCATCGAGTCCACGGCAAACCCGCGGCCGATTGAAATGACCCACTTGTCCAGTCTTGACCGAAGCTCTTCGAACGACCAGGTGACCGGATATCGGATGTTATAAAGCAGTTTGATCTTGCCGTTGTCGCAAGTCACCACGCCCAGGTTGCAGGTCAACTCATGGCTCACTTCGTCATAGCCGCTAATGCCGATTCCCGCGCCGCTGATTTGAGCCGATCCCATCAAGAGTTCGAACCAGCAGGCTGCCCCGGTCGGGCAGATCTCCGCAAGGACGCGGAACATGCGCGTTGCGGCTGAATCGCCAAGGTGCGGCGTTGCGCCGTGCGCGGCCTTTCCAACGGCTGTCAGCTTCAGTATCTCGCCAGACCACTCAAACGACACGTTCTTGTCCCATTTTTCAGCCAGTTTGGCCTCAACAACGGTGCGAATCGTCGGCGCGACATGAACCTCGGCTTCGCACTTATCGATCACAATGTTTGGCCGCTGGCCGCCACTAAGCGCGACCAAAGCAAAGTCGCCACCCGGAATCGGAACTGTCAGCGTGATATTCGAGATACCCTTTTCGGCATGGCAAAGCGGCCACATGGCGTCAGGGGCAATTCCGAAAGTCGGTTCTTCTTCGGTCTTGACATAGCGCTGAACGCACTTGAACCCAGACTCCTCATTGCAACCGAAGGCAACTCGAATCCGAGCATTCAGTTCAGGGAAGCACTCCTTGATGGCGCGGGCGGCATAGAGCGCTGCCATCGCCGGCCCCTTGTCGTCCGTTGTTCCTCGGCCATAGATATAGCCTTCCGAAATCTCTGCGCCGAATGGGTCGAAATGCCATCCCGGACCGACTGGAACGACATCCAAGTGGCCCAGAACAAGAATCAGCCGGTCGCCTGTGCCGATTTCGGCATAGCCCAAATACCCTTCGAGATCGGTCGTTTTGAAACCGAACGAGGAACACTTTGCTAGCGCTAAATCAAGCGCGCGTCGGCATTCGACTCCAAAAGGAGCGTTCGACGCGGGTTCGCCTTCGACGGAAGGGATGCGGATGATCTCTCGAGTGTCTTCTAGGAGCTCTTGCTCGTGCTGGCGAAGCCAGTCTTGAAGTCGGGCAACGGCGGGGTCTGACATGCGCCGATGTTACCCTCAAAAAGCGGAAGGCGCGGATCGATTCGGGCGGCTAGTGAATCGATTCCGCGCTCCACCAATAACCTTCCACATACAATTGACGGGCACCCTAGCAACTTTGCGGTTGTCAGCACGATTTTGCCGATTTTGGGTAAACCCATCTCGATGTCACAAGAACGAGTACTCGACGCTTTCAAGCAGCATTTCGGCGAACAGGCCGACGTCGTCGCCGTGGCTCCGGGCCGAATCAACCTGATCGGCGAGCACACCGACTATAACGACGGCTTCGTTTTCCCCGCCGCGATCGACCTGCAGCTCTATGTTGCGGCCAGCCCGTGCGAAGGTCCATCGAGGCTGATCAGCCTTGAGATCGGCGAAGGCGAATCGTTCGACATCAAGAAGCTTGAGCCAGGCACGATCAGAAGCTGGACCAAGTATGCCGCCGGCATGGCCTGGGTGCTTCAGATGGAAGGCTTCGAGGACGTCATGAACATCAACGCGGTCGTTTGCAGCACCGTGCCCATCGGCAGCGGAGTCAGCAGCAGCGCCGCCCTCGAGCTTGCGTTCGGCGTCGTTTGGAACCACTTCGGCGACCTTGGCTTGACCAATGCTGAACTCGCCAAACTCGGTCAACGGTGCGAGAACCAGTTCGTCGGCCTCAACTGCGGAATCATGGACCAGATGGCTAGCGCATGCGGCAAAGAAGGGCACGCGATGTTCCTCGATACGCGCTCGCTCGCTATTCAATATGCGCCGATCCCCAAGGGACTCAGCATCGTTATGTGCGACACGAAAAAGCCGCGCGCACTCACTTCGTCGGCCTACAACGAGCGTCGAAGCCAGTGCGAAGAGGTTGCTTCTCTCATAGGAGTCAAAGCGTTGCGAGATGCCAAGTTGGATCAGCTCGAAGCATTGAAACCGACCTTGCCAGACGTCAGCTATCGCCGCGCAAAGCACGTCATCACCGAGGACATCCGCTCGCTGACGTTCAAGAAAGCGCTCTCCGACGGCGATCTCGACTTGCTAGGCAAGCTGATGAAGGAAGGCCACATCAGTCTGCGCGACGACTACGAAGTTAGCTGCAAGGAGCTCGACATCATGGCGGAGACGGCATGGTCTGCGCCTGGTTGCGTAGGGGCTCGAATGACCGGCGCTGGTTTCGGCGGCGCTTGCGTTGCATTGGTCAAGACCGATGAGACGGACGCGTTTATCGAGTATGTAGCTCCTAAGTATGAGTCGGCTTCTGGGCTATCGGGCAGCTTCATCGTCTGCCAAGCCGTGGACGGTGCACGGGTGCTGGCGATGACGGTGGATTGAATAGCTAGGTCGAAACCTCTTTAGATAAGTGCCACGGATCGTGAGATCCGTGCACCGTTACTATCAACACTGGTCTAGCGACCAGTGGCACCCCAAGAACGATGGCTTTTCTATCGACTTCGCATTTGGATGAAAACAAGAACGAATACGGCTATTAGAAGAGCAACAGCCAAGTACTCGATTGACCATCTCATATAAGCCGATTCGCGTTTGGCCTTCTCGTCCACCTCATTCTCCTGAGAATGTTTATGCCATCTGCCGGTGCTAAAGTCAAAGACTTCACTTTCCCCGTCGGCGCCAATGCTGCGGAAGCTAACCGGTGCTGAGGTTTGTCTCGGCGGGGCTATCGGCCGTATATTCTCCCGTGTTCCCAGCTGGCCTGTTTCGAACTTGGATTTCCAACGTTCTAACAGCGAGATTCGCGAATCATGATCATCAAGCTTCTTGCTATGCTCAATAAGTATGTCTTTGCCTCGGAGCCTGGTCAGGATCGCCACAACAGCCATCGGGTCGCATTGAGTTGCCTCGACAATATCTGCGACTCGAACAGCATCGGAACCGCCGAACTCCATTTCCCCAATCTCGTGAAGAACCTGGCGGAGTTCAACGTCGGTGACCTCAATGTTCATCAGCTCAGGCTGGTGTTCAAGCATCGTCTATTTCTATGATACAGTTGCGAGAACCTCTGGGGCAATCCTTTCAAGCTTCAATAATGTAAATGCAGGTCTAGAACAGAAAACGGCAAATCCTTCAACCAAACCTGGTTGTTATTTTCCGAGCACTAAACATGGGTAGTACCATTACCGGGATCGCTGGCGGCCACGCCGGCCTATCATTAATATTTTCACGGCAATCGCTACCTAGAGACAACATGAATAGCGTCCATGTCAAACTCCTAGCTTGACAGGCGACGGCTCGTGGCTGATTCCAATATCTGCCGGCAAAGGTGCCGGCTCTCCCAGCTATCCAGATTACGATGCTAAGCTTTAATTCTGATGAAGTTGTGACAGTGGAAACTATCCCAGCTCCGCTCTCGCCCGAGCCATGATTCGTTTCAGTTCCTCTCTTCTCTCATCCTGAAGCTCATAAGCGTAGGAGTCAGCTCGTTCCTTGACATGCGCCGACTGAGCCCGCTCCCACAATGAAGCCGCCGACGGCATGCCGATCTCGAACAGCTTCGGTTTCCAAAAATAAGAGCCATATTGAGACAAGGTCAAATCGGAGTCCAAGAATGAACCCGATTGAATGCCATTAAGAACCTCCGAAACGGCATCAACAGCACCCGGTTCGACAGAAACCGCCATCGAGCGCACGAAGTCCCTGATCTCAAGGTCGATCATCAGTTGCCGTGCGCTGAACACCACGTCGATGTTCAATGCGCCTGCTCCTTCCAAGTACTTGATGCCGTGAAGCGCGCCGGCCAGGCATCCGGCCATCTTCTCGGCAGCCGCCTGCTGGTCGGGTCGATGTGAAGAGGCCAGCATCAGCTCTCCGCTGTCCACCGTCATCCCGAAGAACTCGCGGACCTTTCGGCGCGTCAGCAGTCCAGCCAGGTGCAAAGGCGAAGCGAAATAGGCCAAACCGTTGGCGAAGTTGGGCAAGAACAGCCGGAACGAAGGACCGCAATCGTCGATTCCGCAGGCCTTGAACAAGATGCATGCGCCAATATTCTCGGCAACGCTCTGAGCCCATGCCGCATGCCAATCGAGCGGAGCCGTCACTCCCATCACGGGCATCGGATCGACGCCGACCCACATTCCGGGCCGATAGAGCTGAAGTGCGACATCGACCGAGCCGCCGGTCAGGTTCATCGGCGAGATTGGCTCAACGCAGAACCCATGCTTCTCACCCATCAATTCGGAGATCTCGATGCAGTATTCGGCAGGACGTAGGTCGGCGCACAGTCCTTGGCTACCCGGATGAGGATTGTAAAGGCAGTTCAGATAGTAGCTAGTTAGGAACTGAAGAGGGCCGCTGACATCCACCGGATAACCGGGCAATCCGCCCCGAAAAGTGCCTTCGACGCCAAGCTGCAGAATGAACTTGAAGTGCTCGGTCAGAGCAGAGACCGTCCACGGCTTCTCCTCGTCGGTCTGGGGGTCGAGGTATCGGAAGTGAACGCCGTTGTTGAAGATATCGACAACTGTTTTGTCCTCGAACGAAATAGATGAACGCGAACGCAACGATGCCAGCATCTCGTCGCAAACCGTCTCAGGAATCTTCACTCGAGAACCGTCAAGAACCAAAGACTTCTCGGCAGAAGAAAGCAGCCGAGGATGATCGACATGAAGGCCGACGGTGCCTAAGAGCTTCTTAGCATCCGCCCAAACTCGGTCAACATCGAAGCAAGATAGATCAACAAATGAGTTCACGTTCAAGTATAGATTCGCTGCCCGCCGATACACAAAAGCATTTTTAACAAACGTAGAAGGAATGAGGCGAAGAACAACGAAATATGCACTAACTGCTGTTGAGACAGTTCTCATGAATACGCACGGAAAACTCATCCTAGCGCCCGAAAACCTGCAAGCGCTGTTTGATGAAATCTCTAGTCGCGGGTACGAGATTCTCGGGCCGACGGTCCGAGACGGAGCGATTCTTTACGACCGCATCAGCTCCACCAATGATCTTCCGGTTGGATACACCGACCGGCAAGAAAAGGGCACCTACCGCCTCGCCAAACGCTCCGACGATGCCCTGTTCAGCTACGTGATGGGAGCCAATTCGTGGAAACGGTTCCTGCATGTGCCCGAGAGGCGTCTGCTAAGGGCCGAGATGGAAGGTAACCGGTTCACGATGACTCCGGAAATCGAAACTGTGCCGAAGTACGCCTTCTTCGGCGTTCGGGCATGCGAAATCCAAGCGCTCGATCTAATGGATCGCGTCCTTTTGAACGGACCGTTCGTCGACCAAGGCTACAAAGCCCGTCGCGAAGGCATCCTCATTGTCGCCGCAAACTGCGTCCAGCCCGGAGGAACTTGCTTCTGTGTTTCGATGAACACTGGACCTCGGGCGACCAAGGGTTTTGACCTGTGCTTCACTGAGCTAATGGGCGGCCAGCACAGATTCCTTATCGAAGTCGGCAGCGACCTCGGCGAGGCGATCATAGCCAAAGTGCCGACAGAACCTGCGACCCAGGTCGATCTCGACGCCGTCGATAAGCTGATGCGCGACGCGGCAGGGCACATGGGCCGCAAGCTCGAAAATGAGGGCTTGAAGGACGCGCTCTATGCCGCCAGCGGCCATACGCACTGGGATGAAATCGCCCAGCGCTGCCTATGTTGCGGCAACTGCACGCTGGTTTGCCCGACCTGCTTTTGCACGACGGTCATCGACACGACCGACCTTAGCGGCGACAAGGCGGAAAGGCATCGTCGCTGGGATTCGTGCTTCAGCCAGGAGTTTTCCTACATCCACGGCGGCAGCGTCCGGCTTTCGGCCATGTCGCGGTATCGCCAATGGATGACTCACAAGCTGGCTTCTTGGAACGACCAGTTCGGCGACCCCGGCTGCGTCGGATGCGGCCGCTGCATCACATGGTGCCCGGTCGGCATCGACATCACCGAAGAAGCCCAAGCCTTACGAGTTGCTGACCAACCGCAAAAAGGAGGGTCCGTATGACGGATCTAGAACCCATTATTGCTGAGAATCCTTTCTTCAAGGACTTTACGAAAGAGCATATAGCCGAGTTCGTCGGATGCGCTAAGAACGTCGCCTTCCAGAACGGCGAGCACATCTTTAGAGAAGGTGGACCGGCCAACTTCTTCTACATTGTCCGGCACGGAAACGTCGCATTAGACGTGTTTGTGCCTGGCAAAGGGCCTGTAACTATTCTAACGATTGAGCCGGGCGAGGCCGTCGGCTGGTCGTGGCTGATACCGCCTCACAAGTGGCACTTCGACGCGCGCTGCGTCGGCACCGTCCGAGCGCTTGCCCTCGACGGTAACTGCCTAAGGGCCAAGTGCGAGAATGATCCTGAGTTCGGCTATAGGCTGATGAGCCGCATCACCCAGCTCATGGAAGGGCGCCTCACGGCCACGATTATCCAAATGCTAGACATCTATGGCAAACGCTAAAACACTAACGCAACCGGCGGCTGTCCGCGACCCGATGGAGCCGTATCCGTTCATCATCGAACGGTTCTATCGCGAGACAACGGACACGTTCTCGCTACATCTGGAATCGGTCGATCCGCTCTTCACGCTGAACTTCAAGCCGGGCCAGTTCAACATGGTCTATGTGTTCGGTGTGGGCGAAGTGCCGATTTCGATCAGCAGCGATCCGGGCAATCCCAAGGTGCTTGTCCATACCACGCGCGAAGTCGGCGTCGTCACCCGCGTCATGCACAAGCTAAAAGTCGGCCAGATGGTCGGAATACGCGGACCATACGGCACCGAATGGCCGATGGAGCAAGCTAAGACGCACGACGTGGTGCTCGTGGCAGGCGGCATTGGCTTAGCCCCGCTTCGCCCGTGCCTCTACCACATCCTTTCTCACCGTGAAGACTACGGCCGAGTTGTCCTGCTCTATGGCACCAGGTCGCCGGAAGACATTATCTTCGTCAAAGAGCTGGCCAAGTGGAGATCGCTATTCGACATGGATGTGCTTATCACCGTCGACCGCGCAACCGAAGACTGGCGAGGCGTCGTCGGCGTCGTCACGCGGCTCATCCCGCGCGCGCCGTTCGATCCGCGAGAGACCGTCGCAATGGTCTGCGGCCCCGAGATCATGATGCGCTTCTCGGTTCAAGAGCTCATCAACCGCGGCGTTTCGGCGAACAACATCTACGTGTCGATGGAACGCAACATGAAGTGTGGCGTAGGTCACTGCGGCCATTGCCAGTTGCGCGGCGAGTTTGTCTGCAAGGACGGCCCGGTCTATCCTTATTCAAAGATTGAGCCGCTCTTCAACGAGAGGGAGTTATAGGCATGGAACGCGGAAAGAAACCGAAATTGGCCGTTTGGAAGTTCGCCTCGTGCGACGGCTGCCAACTAAGCCTTCTCGATTGCGAAGAGGAGCTGCTTGCCGTTGCCGACGCCGTCGAAATCTGCTATTTCCCCGAGGCGACGAGCACCGTGGTAAAAGGACCCTATGACATCTCGCTTGTCGAAGGTTCGATCACAACCCGGCACGACGCCAAGCGCATTACGGAGATACGGCGAAACTCGAAGCTCTTGATCACCATCGGCGCATGCGCCACGGCGGGCGGCATTCAAGCCCTTCGCAACTATGCCGAGCTAAAAGACTATGTCAACACGGTCTACGCGCATCCAGAATATATCGACTCGCTCGCCAAATCGACGCCGATCCACAACCACGTGTATGTCGACTTCGAGCTTCGCGGCTGCCCGATCAACAAGAACCAGTTGGTCGAGGTGCTCAGCGCGTTCCTTAACAAGCGCAAGCCGAACACGCCGACTTATCCGGTCTGCATGGAATGCAAGCGCAACGGCACTGTCTGCGTGATGGTCTCGCAAGGCATACCTTGCCTTGGACCTGTGACCAGGGCCGGATGCAATGCTCTATGTCCAAGCTTTGCCCGCGGATGCTACGGGTGTTTCGGTCCGTCCGAGACTCCGAACGCCCTTTCTTTGGCGCAGTGGCTGAAGCAGCACGGCAGCGCCGACGACGATCTTGTTCGGCTATATCGTAGCTTCAATGCTTACGCCGAACCTTTTAACGAAGCTAGCCAAACCTATGAGCACGAAAACGCTTAAAGTCGACATTCTCGCACGAGTTGAGGGCGAAGGCGCCATGCTCGTGAAGGTCAAAGACGACGTTGTCGAAGACGTGAAGCTTCGCATCTACGAGCCGCCGCGGTTCTTCGAGGCGTTCCTCGTCGGCCGAAAATACACCGAAGCGCCCGATATCACTGCTCGCATTTGCGGCATCTGCCCGATCGCCTATCAGATGAGTTCGGTGCACGCCATGGAGGACATCCTGGGCGTAAAAGTTGAAGGCCAGCTTCGCGAACTCAGGCGGCTGATCTATTGCGGCGAGTGGATTGAGAGCCACACGCTGCACATGTTCATGCTTCACGCCCCCGACTTCTTGGGCTATCCCGATGCCATCGCCATGGCAAAGGACCACAGGGAGGTCGTCGAAAAGGCACTAAAGATCAAGAAGACCGGTAACGATATGGTGTCAACGGTCGGCGGCCGAGAGATTCATCCAGTGAACGTCCGCGTCGGCGGCTTCTATAAGGTTCCCCGCAAAGAAGCGCTTCGTGCTCTGACCGATTCGTTGAAGTATTCGCTGGACGCTTCGATGGACCTGCTCAAGCTTCTGGCAACCTTTGAGTTTCCGGCTTTAACTCAGGATTATGAGTTCGTCGCCCTTTCGAATCCATCCGAATATCCTTACACCGAGGGGCGGATTGTCTCGAATAAAGGTGTCGACATTCCTCTCAGCGAGTTCGAAGACAACTTCATCGAGGAGCACGTCGAGCACTCGAACGCCCTGCATGGACACCACAAAGGACACGGCGCTTATTACGTCGGGCCGCTGGCTCGATACAACCTGAACTACGATAAGCTGCCGGACATTGCCAAAGAGGCTGCCAAACTGGTTGGCTTGAAGGAAAAGGTCAACAATCCGTTCAAGAGTTTGCTAGTGCGTGGGGTAGAGACGGTTTTTGCGATTCACGAAGCGATGCGTGTCATCGAGCAGTATGAGGAACCTTCGGAGCCTTTCGTGAAGCATGAAATCAAGGCTGGCAAAGGCTGCGGCTGCTCGGAAGCACCGCGCGGGATTTGCTTCCATAGCTACGAGATCGACGGCGACGGCATCATTCAAAAGGCGCATATCATGCCGCCGACATCGCAGAACCAGCCGACGATCGAGAGCGACCTCAAGGAACTCGTCAGCCGGAACCTGGACATGGACGACGAGGAGTTGACTCTGCGATGCGAGCAAGCGATCCGAAACTACGATCCGTGCATCAGTTGCGCAACGCATTTCTTAAAGCTGAAAATCATACGCGAATAGCTGGGGGCTTTAGGCTATATTAACGGCATGTCCGAATTGCGAATAGCGTGGTACACGATGCCGTCTGCAACGCTCGGTCCGAGCAACCCATTGCCGCCGCTCAAGCCGTATTCGTCGGCTAGTTCGGGCGACTTCTCCTGCGAACGTTATCTTCCCTACCGTACGCAAGACCGATACGACCGCGTGAAGACCGAGATGTGCCATAAGGTTGCCATCCTTGAGAACGACCGTCTCCGCGCGACTTTCCTGCTGAACCTAGGCGGACGGCTGTGGTCGCTATTCCACAAACCGTCCAACCGCGAACTCCTGATGTGCAATCCGGTGTTCCAGCCGGCGAACTTGGCCATACGAAACGCATGGTTCAGCGGCGGCATCGAGTGGAACATCTCTAAGTTCGGCCATTGTCCGTTCACGTGCTCGCCGATACACGCCGCGGAAATCGAGGGTCCAAACGGCGAACCGGTTCTCCGCCTTTTTGAATACGAACGGTGCCGCGACATCCCATTTCAGATCGACTTCTTTCTGCCCGAAGGCTCGGACTTCCTCTTCTCTTCCCCGCGAATCACTAACCCGCACGAACATGAGATTCCCATGTATTGGTGGTCGAACATCGCGGTTATAGAATCCCCTCAAACAAGGGTTCTAGCGCCAGCCGACAGCGCGCTCGGACACGATTACGATGAAAGCGGCGCTCGCAAAGCTCAGTCACTAAAGAACAACGACCTGACATATCCATCCAAATGGCCCTCGGCGATCGACCTATACTTCGTAATACCAAAGGAACGAAGGCCATGGGAAGCTTCGATTGAAGCAGACGGCAAAGGATTTGTCCATATCTCCTCCCAACAGCTCTACGGAAGAAAGATGTTCGTATGGGGCATGAACGACGGCGGGCGTCGCTGGCAGGAGTTTCTATCACAGCCAGGTTCAACTTACCTGGAAATCCAGGGCGGACTCGCACATACCCAAGGGGAGTATGTCCGCATGCCTGCCGAGACAAGCTGGAGCTGGCTCGAAGCGTTTGGACCTATCGAGGCAGATCCCCAAAAGGTGTTTGGAGAATGGGACAGCGCTTGGCGATCAGTCGACGCGGTCACACGGAGCATCATGCCTTCGGAGGAGTTCGATAATACAGCATTAGAACTCGCAGAACGGCAACTACAAAGCCCGAAAGCAATCATTCACCAAGCATCAGGTTGGGGATACCTTGAGACGCGAAGGCGCGAACTGGCAAGCGCCCAGAAACTCGACATCGCGAACGGTCTTTACAGCAGAGACAACGTAACGGCTAAAGAGCAGCCTTGGCTCGAATTGCTAGAAAAGGGCAAACTGCCCACGCAGAAAGTAGAGGACGATCCAGGAGAATACATAGCCAATCCGGAATGGAAACAACTCCTTCTGGACCAGACAAATGAGGAAGCGGGCAAAGATTGGCATACATGGCTGCATATAGGCATCGCGTCTTACAATGCTAATAATGCGCAAGAGGCTATGGATAGCTGGCACCAAGCGAATATTAAGAAACCATCTGTCTGGGCTCATCGCAACCTGGCTGTCGCCTATTCTGAGCTAGGAAACGAAGAACAAGCATGGCAACATTATCAAGAAGCGCTTAAACTCCACCCGGCTGAACGAAACATCGCTATTGAAGCGTCGTCATTCCTGATTCAACGGCATATGACCGAGGAACTGGCCGAGTTAGCCTCAAAACTGGACGACTCCATCAGAAACATCCCGCGCATAAAACTAGCTTTGGCACACGGCGCGCTCTATGCCGGCAGGCTGGACGAAGTCGAATCCTTCTTCCTAACTCCTTTCCAACTAGAAGACCTTCGCGAAGGCGACAATGCCCTCACCGATTTATGGTTTGAGTATCAAGCCGTGAAATTGGCAGACGCAGAAGGGGTACCCTTAAACGAGTCGCACAAAGATTCTGCAAGGAAAGGATCGTCGCCGCCCAAAGGTTTCGATTTCAGAATGCATATCGAATCGTGACAAAAGCAACAAATCAAAGTAGAATATAGCACGCCATAAATGACGGTCTTCTTTACCCTGCACAGGCGACAATGCCTAGGACCTGGTAACGAGTCCAACAGCGGCTGCGAGCACATATACAAATGGAGAACGCAAACTGGCAGGTCCTCGTGCTGATGCTTCTCTTCTCGGGTGTCATCCTGTGGAAGATATCGTCTGCGCGAAGAGGCAAGAACCTTTACATCCGCCCCATACCTGGTTTGAACGCGATCGACGAAGCCGTCGGCCGCGCAGCAGAATTGGGAGCTCCTCTACTTTTTAATCCTGGTCTCGCCGATTTCCAGAATATTCAAACTCTGGCGGCTCTCGGAATCCTTCAGCATGTCTGCAAAGTTTCCGCAACTTACGGAACGCGCATCATCGTGACCACCAACGTGCCGGTGATGGTGCCGATCTGCGAGGATGTGATGAAAAGCTCGTTCAACGAAGCGGGTCGGCCAGAGATGATCCACACCTCTGAAGTGCGGTTCGTTTCCGACAGAAGCGACCTCTCGGCCTTGGCAAACTCGAGGATCTTGGTCGAGGAGAAAGTCGCCAGCAACTTCCTTTTCGGCTCTTACGACTACACGTCGCTCATCTTCAGCGAAGGCGGTCAGATCGCCGGATGCATGCAGATCGCCGGAACAGCCGACTACTACCAAGTCGCGTTCTTCATACCCTCTTGCGACTATGTGGTTATGGTCGAAGAGCTATTTGCCTGTTCGGCGTATCTCAGCAGGCAGCCGACGATGCTCGGCAGCGTGGTCGGCCAGGACTACGGCAAGCTCGTGCTTCTGATACTCATCACCGTCGGCGTGGTGGCAGCAACGATCTTCGGCCACGGCAACCCCATCAACATCTATGAGCAGGTGATGAATCTGAAATGAACTTTAGAAAACGCCTCATCGCCTTCGTCACCTTCATCGCAGGACTCTACTTTATCCTCGAGTTCATCGTGCCGCCCAGCGTGCCGATGCTGACCATCACCGGCGTCGCCTTGACCAAGCGACTTCCTTTATTCCAATTAGAGACCGCCAATGGTCAACCGGCTGAGGTACAGGCAGATCCAACAACCGCGTTCTATGTGCTTCGCAGGTCGACGGCTGGCGTCTTTGAACCGAAATCCCAGAAGTCGCGGGAAATTGGCAAAGGCCAGACCATCACAGTTCGTACGAGAACAATCACTTTAGGCGGCTTCGGTCCAAAAGGAAAAAGGCTGGACGCATCCGGAGCGCCAATTGTCCTTAAGCCTGGGGAAGTTCCTTATACGACGGACGGCGCGGATACGAGTCAGGTTATCTGGTCCTATGAAAAGCTTATCGGCCGGGTTGGTCCGGAAGGTGAAGCCAACCTCCTTACGCTATCGGAAGGTGAAGCCGTCAACATTGAAATGCGCAACGCGAAAGTCACCGATGTCGACCGAGGCGAGATCGTGTTGAAAATGAACGGCAATAGCCGAACAGTGCCGATCACCGACGCATCTGTCATCATGCGGAACAAACGGCGCAGCCAGCCGGAAGAAACCGAAATGCACGGAGTGCAGGTTGGCGACACCATTTCGATTGGTCCGAATACTTGGCTGAGAGACCAGCGTGACACGGCCGCCCAGTTCTATGCGGTTGTCGGCACCTTAGCGCTCGGTATGGGCTTGATCAGCCTTGGCATGGTCAATATCCGAAAAATCAAGAAGAAAGACAACGAATGGTATACGGCCATTCTCTTCTTCGGCGCAATTGTGATCGGCGTCTTCGCCGGTCTGGGCAAATATGAACTTAGCGGAACGAGTTCTCGAGCGTTCAGCGATATCATCGTGCTCCAGGTCATCAACGCTATGGGCTCGTCGATCTTTAGCATCCTGGCGTTTTATCTGGCCAGCGCAGCCTATCGGGCATTCCGAATTAGGACTGCAGAAGCCGCGCTCATGATGGCCACAGCTCTCATCGTGATGCTCGGGCAGACGCCTTTCGGGATGTATTTGACAGGATGGATGAGCGGCATGTTCGAGTTCCTGCAACTACCCAATGTGGCTGGCTGGATATTGCGCATTCCCAGTTCGGCATTTGTGCGTGCGCTTCAATTTGGCGCGATGCTTGGAGCCATCGCTACCGCCTTACGCTACTGGTTGAACCTTGAACGGGTTGCCGGAATGGGGGATGACTAACCATGTGGAGACTCCTTGCAAAACTCGACAAGATCAACCGTAAGATCATTTACCTTGCCCTGTTCGTTGCGGCAGGCCTGCCGTTTTTCGTCAACATCCGAATCCCAGTAAAGCCCTGGAAAGAAACCGAAGCGGCCTTCAACCTCGTAGACTCTTGCCCAGAGAATAAGGTCGTGGCTATTTGCAGCACCTGGACCGCTGGTTCGCAAGGCGAGAACTGGGGGCAGTATGAGGCGATCGTTGCCCATTGCATGATTAAGAAGATCAAGCTGGTGGTCTTCTCCCTCGACGGCGATACTATTGCCCCGCAAATGGCCGAAGCTGTTAACGAGACTCAGGCTAAGAAATATGGCCGAAAATACGGCGTTGACTGGGTTAACCTGGGCCGAGCGGTTGGCGCTCCGCTAACCATGGCATCGATCGGCAGAAACCTCAAAGCCGTATTCCCTCGAGACCTTCGCGGCTATGCAACGAACGACCCGGCTAAGCTACCCATTCTCAATGGCATCAACGGCTGCAAGGACTTCCAAATCTTGTGGGGCATCGAATATCAGCCCAACTCCGACTGGATGGTTTGGCTTGATCCATCGGGAACGACACCAATCGCCTTCGCGAGCGCTGGGATCGTCACGACAAGCTGGTACCCCTACCTTTCTTCAGGGCAGATGAAAGGCATGGTCGCCGGGATTCGCGGAGCGGCGGAGTACGAAGACTTGCTGAGGCAGAAATACGGCAAAGGGTACCTAGACTCTGAGCCAACACCAAGGGGAGGCAGGTTGCTTGTGCCTCTAGCCTTTGGGCACTTGGTGATTATTGCCTTCATCATCATCGGAAACATCGGCACCATCGCCGTCCGCAAGGTTAAAAGGAGCGCACAGTAATGCTTTTTGCACAAACTGCCACCCCTAACCCCACGACTTGGGCCGAATATTGGCAGACCGGCTGGATCCTGTGGCTCAGTGCGTTCTGTATCCTGGCCATCTATAGCTACCTGTTTAAGGACAACCCCGTCTATCGGGCGATCGTCCAGATATTCATCGGCTTGAACATCGGCTACGGCGTTATCGTCAACTGGCGCGACGTGCTGTATCCTCAATGGTGGCTGCCGATGACCGACGGTTTCAAAGCCCTGTTATTCAACGCGCCAGGTTCCAAATGGAGCTCATTATGGGCGCTCGTTGGCGTGCTGGGCTTGCTGTGGTATTTCCAGCTCAGCCGCAAATATCTGTGGCTTAGCCGGATCGTCATCGGCTTAACAGTCGGCATTGGCGCTGGACTTACGTTTAAGAGCCAGTTCGGCCAGAACCTGCCGCAAGTCGTCGACTCGTTCCGTCCGCTCGGTCCCAGCGTCGTCGCCCAGATGCCGAAGAAGCGGTTCGATATCCCCGCTTCGTCCGTGAAGCCGTTGCTCGCCGATCCAGTCCTCTTTGTGGCTAATGGGATGAACGCTGAATGCGTCGAGATTCTTGGCGGAAGACAGGTTTGGACTGCTGAGTTGCCGAGTCAAGCGACTGGCGCGCTCAGACTTGACGGCGACAACCTGATCGTTCCTGTTGCTGGCGGAGAAGTGCCGGTCAACAAGGAAACTGGCACAGTTCTGGCGGTTCGACCGGTCGTCGTCGATAACGATGCACAGCCTCCAGCATGTTCGATCTCCGGAGTCGTCGACGACAACGGCAAGGAATACACAGCGAAGATCTACATTGAGAAGGGCATCCCTGTGGCCTATAACGAAGGCAAAGTCGCCTGGAAAGCGAAGGCGGACGCCGAAGCAGACAGGGTTTACGACGGCGGCCGCTATCTTTTTGCCGTAAAAGGAAGCCGTTTCCGAGTCATCGATCCTGCTACCGGCGAAGTGTTGAACGTCCTCACTGTTCCCGAGAAGACGAGTTTTGCGAGCATTGGACGCATGCCAGAACCGGTTCAGGATTACCTTATCGGCCTGGTGCCATCCGACGAAACGAAACTGAACGGCTACTTCGTTAAGGAAGACCTGACGACGGGCTATCATGCCGGTGAAAAGTACTGGAGCATCGACACCAAAAAGCCGATTATCTGGACGACCAGCCTCGATGGAATTGTCATGGCAACCGGTCCACAAGGCGGCTCATGCTACGAACTCCCGCCGCCAGTAAAGCGGAACACGCCGGTGGACTACTTCAACAACTGGGTCTTCGTTGTTGCCCTGCTTTCGGTTATGACCTATTTCTTCTTCTCGTTCCGCCAAAGAACGGCAAAGGGCGTTTCTCAGTTCTCGCTGATCGGCAGATGGGTGCTGATGATCGGTTTTGGAGCCATCTTCGGCAACACGATCATGACCCGAATGAGCTTCCTGCTCGACCGTCTTCAATTCTTGGTGGACGATTGGCTCACACCGCTGTGGCATTTCATCTTCAGATAGCCGCCTTTCCCAATGGCCTTGCACTAAATTTATCGTAGTGCAAGGTCATTCTCGTTATTTCTGCAAAAAGTCATCTACCGAATTCGCTAATACAGCCCTAAAATGTAAGGGATGGTTGCGTTCGTGTTTGTCGCCTCGGATAACGAGAGATCCACTCAGATCGGTGTAACGCTTAGCCTGGTGCATACCTTGTATGAGCTCAAGGTTGAAGCGAGCCAAACCACCCACGAACTCGCACGCGTCAACCGGCTCGTTCATTTCGAGCGATGCAAGAACATTTCAGAGGCCCATCGAAGAAAGCTCGAACTAGAAAGTTGCAACTGCGACCAGCTTTCACGGATCATTGAGTTGAAGAACCCCGAATGGACCGACCTCGGCTCGAACTGGTTCCCCGTTCCCCAACAGGCGGTCGTTGAGGCAATCGAGACTCCCGTAATACGCTGATTGGCACGAAATTCGCACCATTGCCCCTTCGGACAGATACAATGAACGATGTGGGGAACGAAGCATCCATCTTGATCGACCTTGACCAGGCAGCCGAGCTTGCCGGCGTCTCAACAGCCACGCTCCAGATTTTTATCGCCAGCGGCGATCTTGCAGCCGATCCGTCGGGCAAGTTTAACCGCAACGATGTCGCCAAGCTCGCTGAGCTTCAAACGAATACCGTCGATGAGATTCGACACAAGGCCATCGAGAAGCTTTCCGCGGAAACCGTGATCGTCCGGCGCGCGATTGAACACATTGCCAACCGGTACGCCAACCTCCAGAACGATGTTGACTCTCATACGCGAACGATAACGACCCAAGATGCCCGAATAGCCGAAGCAGAGTCGCGAATCCATACCCAAAGCGACTCGCTGCTGACTCAATCTGACCGAATTAGCAACCTGCAATCCCAGAGCGAGACCAGCAAGAGGTCAATCGTCAAGCTGCAAACCGATATCGACGATCAGGCGAAGCTGATAGAGCTGCTTAAGAACGTCAGCGAACTGGGCAAGAAGCAAAGCGATGCCGACCAGCAGACGATCAAGCAACTTAAGCAATCTATCGAGCTGCTACAGAACTTGGTGGAATCCCATCGTCAAGCTCTCGAGGAGCAAACCCAGATCGTCAGCAATGTCTCATCTGAGCTGGCCGAGACGCGAGTGCGCGTCGACGGCATCGTCGTGCAGCAAATGGCTGCTCCATCTTCAGAAGAGCCGGAAAAGGTTCAAGCCGGACCGGATACCACTCAGATCGCCGCTCTGCAGGATGACATCTATAAGCGGCTGAATAAGATTCAAGATTCGCTAGATTCTGTCACCCAAGCTCGCAGCCAGATGATGAACGTTGAGAACCTGGTTCAGAAGAACGCTTCTGACCACGTGTTGGAACTGGAACAGCTTCGAACAGAGAACCGGCAAACGAAGGACCAGGTGCAAAGCCTGACTCAGACGATTGACGACCTTAAGAAGCAACTCAAGCAAGTGTCTGCCGAAGTCAAGCAACGGCCAGGCGCTGCTGCAGATGAGCCAACAATTCAAGCCGATGCGGTCGCTACTCCGATGAAGGACAAGAAGGAGAAGGAAGAGGTCAATCCTTCGCCAGCGCAGTTTGGAGTTGTTCGCGAGATCGAATTCAACACGCTCATCGAACGGATGGGTTACCAGCGCGTCGATAACCAAAAGGATGCCAGCAACATCGTGGTGCCCCACAACGATGCCATCCGGAAGTTCTTGGCTAAGACTGAACTGGGCTGTGACCCGGACGAAGTCGAGTTCCGCGGCATCACGCGAGCAGGCTGGAATATGGTGCAGTATCAGCGCGTCGAGCGAAAATCGGGCCGCCGTGGCTGGATCGGCGCAAACAGCTAAGGCAAAAAGAAGCCTGAGTCTTTCGGAAAAATCAGCCAGGCTGGCAATCTGCCGCCCTGTCTCAGTTCGCGAATCGGGATCGGATCGCCTTTGGCATAGCGGACGTCAGCGCCGCATTCCTGAGCGATGAGCATGCCTGCGGCATCGTCATAGAGGCTTTCGTTCATGCCGATGAACCCTCGGTAACGTTGCATGGCGGCGAAAGTCGCGTCGACGACGGCCGCGCCGCTACACCGCATCTTCCCAGGCATCTGCGTGCCAGGGTGCGCTCTGATAACCGTCTCGTTGTAGGAAACCAGTTCGTAAGGCTGGACTGGTCCTGGCTTGATAGGCTCAATTTCTTTGCCGTTCATGGTTGCGCCTTTGTCTATTGCCGCCAAGTAGGTTTCCTTCAGTTCAGGTAGAGCGATCGCACCGAGCTCGATCTGGTCAGGTGTCGTCAACGCCACCGAGATGCCCCAGATAGGCGAGCCAAAAGCGAAGTTCGATGTGCCGTCGACCGGGTCGATCAGCCATAGCTCGTCCTTCATCGTCTCCGGATGTCCGAATTCTTCGCCCCATACTACGCTACCGGGCACTAGTTTCGTGAGAGCTTGTCGAAGATGCTCTTCCACGGCTTTGTCTACATTCGTCACCAGGCTGCCGTCCGGTTTGAGTTCGACCTGAATACCTTTTCTTTTCAGTTGCAACGCCAAATCGGAAGCGCTTTCAACGATCTTGGCGAGGTCGGGGAGGATGGAGGAGTAGTCGCGCACTCCTTCAGTATGTCCATTGAGGCCGCTAATCTGCCGATTGGCACCTTTAAAGCCTTGCATCGGGAGTCGGATTGGGGTATATTATTGACTCGCGATTGCGGGAATAGCTCAGTGGTAGAGCATCTCGTTGCCAACGAGAGGGTCGCGAGTTCGAGTCTCGTTTCCCGCTCCATTCGGTTTAAGGCCCAGGTTCATCGAATCTGGGTTTTGTTTTGTTATTGGGCGACTAAGTCGCCTATCTCACTCATCTCACTGGGGTTACTTGTGTCTTCAAAGTCGCCCAAATCCCTCACTTCCCTCAAGTCCCTGGGCGTTCTTAGCGCATCCAAACTCTTTACATTCACGTCATTCACTGGCCATCCTAGGTGTGAATTTGGCTCGCCGACCATGGAGCCTATTTGGTAGTTGACTATCTGAGGGGTCTGTCAACAAGTGTGCCGGGACAACTATACGTAGTCTACATGCCCTCGATTAGGTCACAATGACCCAGCCACCAGTGTCCGGCGATGCTGATGTTGTCTTAAGCGTGAACAGATCCTTACGTCCTACGTCTTACGTCTAGTCACTGCTCGCGAATACGCGCGCGCTCCAACCTGAGTACAAGTGTGGATTTCGAGCACTAATTGCCGGTTGCTCAGCGCTATCAGGCTTTTGCTCCACCCCCCAGCCCCCCTCCTCATGCACGAACATCACGAGAAGGGGGAGGAGCGAATGACCAGCCTAACTTCTACCGAACCAGCTTGAACCACTCACTCGGCGCGACTTTTTCGGACACGTTCACCGAGACCTCGGCCTTCCACATCATCCTCTGGCCGGCGTCGTAGCGCTCCTTGCCAGGCTTATAGCCATGGAAAACCAAGTAGTACTTCCCGTCTTCTTGTACAAGGTTCAGCAAGCCAGGACCGGCAACCTGCGCGCCAACATAGTTCGGCCACGTTGGATGCTGGGATTGCACTAGATATTGGATCTCGAACTTGGTGCGCGCTCCCCAAACCTGGTGGGGATCGTCGATGAGCACCTTCTGATAGGTCTTACCAACTGGTGGAATCAGCGTCCGCGAGTAGGCAAAACCGGCCTTGTAGTTCGTCGCGGCGAAGTCTCCAACCGTATACAGCAGGATGTAATAGCCATTGATCTTCACGATGTTCGGGCCTTCGACGATTTGCAGCGGCGCCCCTTCGTTGCGGAACTCGGATTGATATCCCTCGGGGGTAAGTAAAGCAAAAGGCTCTGAGGACTTATCTAGCGTAGAAGGCGACGACATCTTCTGAGCCATGATACTGACGTCCTTACCGAGCCCAAGCGACCGGCAATAGACCAGAAAGAGCTGGCCGTCCGAGTCTTTATATACTTTAGTCTCATAGGTCGCCATCTTCCCTTCTTCGTAAGGAACCAGCACCTGGTTGAGCTGCCACTTCGTGATGGGGCTGCCCGGCAACCACTTTTGGTCCGGCGAAGGATCGAACGAGGCGATCTCGGTCTTGAAGTAGCCCAAATGTAACGTGCCGACAGCATGCCATGACCCATCGGCGGCTTTGAAAGGATGGAATCCCCAAACATCAGCCGGACGGTTGCCCTTTGGATATTCGAGCGTATAGGGAACTTCTTTCAGCTTGCCAGGCTCAAACTTCGCGCCTTTGAGACAATATTCCTGTGTGCCGTAGACATACCACAGGCCGCCTTCCTTGAAGACGTAAGGATCGGCCATCGGCATGTCGTGGACCATCGAGATATTGTAGCTGCCGCTTGGCGGCGTTTGGATACAGCCGGTGTTCATGAGGGCTATCGATATCATAGCGAATGCGATCATAGGCATAGTTCGGATTACAGGTCTATTTGTCACTGGTGATGGAAATGCCGGATGTGATTCCCTTCTGGAAGATGATGAAGGCGGCGATCATCGGCAACGTCGTGATGACGGCGGCGGCCATGACCAGGCCGAACTCGCTGGTGAAACGGCCTTGAAAGATGGAGAGGCCAACCGGCAGTGTCCGCATCTCGAGCCGATTGGTGACGATCAGCGGCCAGGCAAAGTCGTTCCAACTTCCGACGAAGGTAAATAGCCCGAGTGTTGCCAAGGCAGGCTTGGTCAAGGGCAAGATCACGCGCCAGAAGATACGGAAGTCCGAAGCTCCGTCCATCCGTGCGGCCTCTTCCAGTTCAGCGGGAATCCCGAGCATGAACTGGCGAAGCAGGAAAACCCCGAACGCGCTGGCGACGCCAGGAAGAATCAGGCCGCCGTAGTTGTTGAAAAGTCCAAGCGCTTGGACGATGAGAAAGACCGGAATGAGGACGGCTTGACCCGGCAGCGCCATCGAGCCGATGATTGCCGAGAAGATGCCGTTTCGGCCCGGAAACCGCAGCCGAGAAAGCGCATAGGCGGCCATGCTGCACACTGTCAGCACGCAGAAGGTGACTCCAAGGCTAACAACTGCGGAGTTCGCGATCCATCGAAGGACTGGAAACTCCTCAACGCGGCTAAAGAGCTTCTGATAGTTCTCCACCGTGAAGTGCGATGGAATCCATTCTACTTTCATGCTGAGAACTTCGGATTCGGGTTTGAACGAGGTCGACAGCATCCAGAAAATGGGCAAGGCCATGACGATCGAGATCATCGCCATGGCAACCTGTCCCAGAAGGCGGGTTGTTCGTCGGGCCAGCTTCGCCATCTTCATGTATCGTAAATAAAACTACTTCTTAGTGCCGTTCACCGCATCGTCGGTGGGCTTGAAGTTGGCGCGCTGTTCTCCTTCTTGTTTTCGAATCTCGTTCATTTTGTCGGGACTGATTGGGTTCTCGTCCGTGCTGCAGCCAGCCATTGTTGCGGCGACGGCGACTATGCTAATGATTGCTATGAGTGTCTTCATGGTTAGATGTTGTTGATCAAGTATCGCGGAAAGAAGAATTCCCTGGCGTGCGAAAGTCCGCCCCCTCCCTGCCCTCCCCCGCAGGGCGGGAGAGGATCGCCACGCCGAGTCTCGCCTCCTGATACCTTCCCCCCTCGGATGGGGGAAGGTATCAGGGAGGGATCCAATCAGATCGTCGCTCCTAGGGAACGCGAGACGGGTCGCATTGGCCCCAAGTGCCCCAGTAGTTGCGCCCAAGTTCAGGATCGGAATCCATCGTTGGGTTGGTGTCCGGGCTGATCCATGCGCCGCGGCTGTCCATGTAGACCCATTCCCAATAACCAAGGTTCTTGAACTTCAATTGCTTGCGCATCATGAACTTGGCATGGCCGTCGGCGAAACCGTAGTTGCCGCCTTTGCTGAAGTTGAAGCCGGCCCATGAAATGTCGGCGTCGTTGGAATGGAGTGCGCCGTCAGTGAAGAAGTTGCGTCGAGGCGAAACAATGGCTTCTTTAACGGTCGTTGCACGGCTCTGGAAGATGACTTGATCAGCCGGCTTGCTGATATTCGTCTGCGACCACCGGCTGGTGCATCCGTTGAACATGTAGCTGGTTCGGCCGCCTTGACCTTGCAACGGGGCGTATTTTGCGTCGGTGTCGTTCTGTGCGCCTGGGCTAACATACATGTCAATGCTCTTGACATATGGATGAAGTTCGCGGCCCCAGTTCTGAACGGCCAACGGGTCCATAAAACCGAGCGGGGCCTGGTTCGGAGGATTCTGGCCGGCGCCAGCTCCATAAGGGTTGCCGTAGAAGTCGCTTTGGCCGGTGTAGGGTTCCATGGTCCACCAGTTTTGAGCATTTCCCGGAACCATGCCTTCGCCATTGGCGACGAACACGTCGTCATAGTCTCCACCATACATAATGGCGGCCGTCGTCAGTTGTTTTTGGTTGCTAAGGTCCGAAGCCTTCTTGGCGGACTTCTTCGCTTGGGCAAATACAGGGAATAGAATCGCAGCTAATATGGCGATGATTGCGATAACGACTAGAAGCTCAATAAGCGTAAAGCCTCTTCTCTGAGTAAGATTAGTTTTCATTTTTCCTCCATTGGGTGAATCCACGCTATTCAGGGCGGTTGTTAAATCGAGTTGTTCTGGTTGGCAGCGACGTGGCTGGCGTTGGCGCTCTCTCTCACTCCGTCGTCTTTGCGGGAGTAGTGGAGCCGCAAGGTCAAGTCATGCGAGTAGTTTCCGAAGCCTGAACCGAACAGGTTGAACCCGCCGCGATGCTCTGCTTCAGGCTTGATTCCGATCCTCACGCTGACGGAATCCTGGGGCATGATGTGTAGCCTGTCGATGGTCGTAGGCGAAATCTGTGATCCGTCGACGAAGGTGCCGTCCATGTCGACCGACCATATCTTGAGCAGGCCGAATTGAGTCATATGCTGGCTCCACCAGTCGGGATTCAGCATGCCTCTCGTTTGGCCGAAGTCGCCGGAACAGGTCCAGGTGCCGACCTCGACGCCGTTAACCCAGACGGTGATGTCTGAGGGCCAGTCTTCGTTGTAGTCCGGCGCTTCCGAACAGACTTCCATCATCAGCTCGATGCGGTAGACGTCCATTGAAGTCGGCAGATCGTTTGGGAAGGTGTACTCGACAAAGCCGTCGGCCATCCACAGGATCTGCGCGGTTGCGCGATCGGGATGATAGAAGCTGAGGGGCTTATCGAGGAAACCGATAATTTGCTGCCGATTGGCTAGTCCGCAGATTCCAGATGGGTTGGCCAGAGTGTAAAGGCCGATCGGCATCGATATTTCTTCAATTCGCACATCTGTTTCGGCGACGGGCTCGAAGGCGCTGATAAGGCGGTTCACTTTGAGGTGGCACCGCTTTTGCATTCCTTGCGCGCCGGGCTTGTACTCGCTGGTGATGAGTCCTGCTTGCTCAAGCTGCTGGACGTGCTTGGTGACGGTCGATTGGCCGAGGCTAAGCGCTTGGCCGAGTTCCTGGATGTTGCGATCTCCCTTTGCGAGCAGCTCTAGGATCGCGTATCTCGACTCGTGGGCGAGAGCGCGATAAACCTCAACCGCTTGCTCGCCTCGAAGTTCCATAATTGATGAATGAGGAGTTTCCATCGTTAATTACCGACTATCATATCACAACATCGATGGTTATGCAATATCTTCGCTGATTATCGATGGTAATTTTGGGCATACACAATATTGAACCAAGATTATTGTGCACATTTCGGTATATTAAGGTTATAATTTCACAAAGGATACTTGTTATCACGATTTATGAATGCTATCAAACCGTTGAAGGAGCTGACGATCGGCGATAGGCCGATGCTAGCCGACCCGTTTGTACTTAGGACCGGCGAAGGCTACTTTGCCATTGGCACCAGCCACACCACGAAACCTCTCGAAGGCGGCGTATTCCCTGCCTATTACTCCAGCGACTTCGAAAACTGGGAGGATGCGGGATGCGTTAACCTTCCGCGGATTGACGGACAAGCGGTTCATTACTGGGCGCCGGAAATTGTATACAGCCATGGCGTCTATTTCCTCTATTTGTCGCTAGGGATAACCGACAACTTCTTCGAGATAAGGGTAGCGACATCGGCATCGCCGCTTGGCCCCTATGTCATCGAATCGAAGCCGGTGCTCGACTCTAGCAAATGCACCTTTGCCATCGACGCCCATCCCTATCGGCACTCGGACGGCAACTGGTATCTCTATTACGCCCGCGACTTCCTTGACGGAGAACGTCCAGGAACCTCGCTGGTTGTCGCCCCTCTAAAAGATATGGTGTCGATAGCAGACGACTACCGCGTTGTGGCGAGGGCGACTAGCGATTGGCAGCGCTTTAAGGCCGGCCGCCATATCTACGGCGGAGTCTTCGACTGGCATACCCTTGAGGGTCCGAATGTTATAGAACACGACGGCCGGCTCTATTGCCTTTACTCGGGAGGCTGCTGGATGAACAACTCCTATGGCGTCGACTATGTAATTGCGTCCAGCCCAATGTCGGAGTATTCCAACGATCGGCCCGATGCGCCGAGAGTTCTGAAGACCGTCGGCAAGCGGGTCATCGGCCCTGGCCACAACTCGCTTGTTGAGGGACCAGATGGACAAATCTACGTCGCGTATCACGCTTGGGACTGCGAGGGCTTTGCCCGCAGGTTCTGCCTCGACCGGCTTAGTTGGACTCCAGAAGGTCCGAGGTGCACGCCGACAATCCCAGAGGAGAGTCCTTGCGCTTAGGGGCTGCTCTTCCCATATTGGCTGCTCTAACCGCCGGATGCGGGTCTCAGCAAGTATCCAAGGGCGTCACCGAGCTCTCCTTTTGGAACGGGTTCAGTGGACCGGACGGCGCGACGATGGAAGAGATCGTCAAGGACTTCAACCGCGAGCACCCTGATATCAAAGTCAAGATGGAGATCATCCCTTGGGCAACCTACTACGATAAGGTTACTCTTGGACTTGCATTCGGCGGAGCGCCAGACGTTTTCATCTTGCACGCTAACCGCGTTCCCGAGTTCGCTTCGCACGGCGCATTGGCCCAGCAAGACGAACTGATTGCGCATTCCAAACTCGATGTGAATGACTTCGTGCCGAATGCGTGGAAGGCAGGCTTATGGGATTCGAAGCGCTACGCTTTGCCGCTTGACTGCCACCCGCTTGGGCTCTACTACAACGTCGATCTGTTTCGAAAAGCAGGCATTTCCAAGCCGCCGCAGACCCTTGATGAGTTCATCTCAGCCGCAAAGAAGCTGACCCACACGAACGACAAAGGCGAGAAGCAGTGGGGATTCGCCTTCACCTGGCTCCATTCGAATGGGCTAATGTTCCTCAACCAGTTCGGTTCAGGGCTCTTAACGGATGATCTCAAACGGTCGTCGATGGATTCGCCCAAGACCGTAGAGGCCCTTAACCTGATTCTTCGCCTGATCGATGTCGAAAAGGTATGTCCGCGCCCCGAGGGATCAGATGCCTGGCTTGGATTTCAGACCGGACGAATTGCCATGGCGATGGAAGGGATCTACATGAAGTCGGGTCTTGATAGCCAAAAGGACCTGCACTATGCGGCTGCTCCGGTTCCACAGTTCGGTCCGGTGAAGGCGGTCTGGGCAGGAAGCCACTGTCTTGCCATGCCCGTCAAACAAGACTCAGTCAAGCGCGAAGCGGCTTGGAAGTTCATTCGGTATCTCAGCGACCACAGCATCAAATGGGCGGCAGGGGGGCAAATACCCGTTCGCAAGTCGATCTTGGCCTCGAAGGAGTTCCAGGATATGCCGATTCAGCGGGAGTTCGCAAAGCAGCTCGATTACGTTCGGTATGAACCATTCAGCGTTCGATTTAATCAGGTGTCCGTCTTCGGAGACGCGGCCATTGAGGCCGTTGTCAACCGCGTAGAGTCTCCTGAGCAAGCCCTTAAGACGGCCAGCCGCCGGATCAACCGAGTCTTGGATCAGCCATGAAGCAACGCCGCCAAACATTGACTGCCTCGCTCTTTCTCATGCCGTTCTTGGTGCTGTTTGCCACCTTCACGGTGTTCCCTATCTTTTATGGGTTCTGGATCAGCATGCACCGGTGGCACGTTCTCGACCATTCCGCGCCTTTTGTCGGGATGGGCAACTACCAGAACGTGCTTCAGGACGACCTCTTTGCCATCGCGTTGGCGAGAACGGCGCTGTTTGTTGTTCTCACCGTGCCTTTGGGAAATCTGGTGTCTTTGCTGTTGGCAGTTGGACTCAACCAGAACTACCGCGGCCAAGCGATCTACCGAGTTTGCTTCTATCTGCCGGTTGTCACTTCGGTATCCGTGGTCGCCGTGCTGTGGAGATGGCTCTACTCGACCGAGTTCGGCCTTCTTAATCTGCTTCTCGGCGTCAAGTTTCCGTGGCTCAGCAACCCGAACTGGGTCATGCCTTCCCTATCGATTCTCTCGATTTGGTGGGGCGCGGGCGGAAACATGCTCATTTTTCTTGCGGCGTTGCGCGCCGTGCCCAAGGATACGCTTGAAGCCGCTGAGATTGACGGTGCGGTCGGTTTGAAACGCTTCCTGTCCATCACAGTTCCATCCATAAGGCCCGCTATCATCTTCTGCGTGGTGATGGGCATCATCGGCTCGTCGCAGGTGTTCGGACAGACGTACATCCTGACCGGCGGCGGACCCAACTACTCGTCTTTGACGGTCATTCTCTATATGTATCAGCAGGGGTTTGGGCAGTATCAGCTTGGATATGCGTGCGCGGTCGCCTACATTCTGTTCTTGATCGTAGTCGCTATGACCGCTCTTCAGTTTTGGATTTTCAAACCGCGAAATAGAAAGCTCGCAACGACAAGTAACTGAAAGCTAGCGGGGACGCCAGTCCATATCGACGTCCCCGCGTTTTTTCGAGCAACCCAATGCTTCATAACGGCCAACTAAGCATGGGACTTTGGACCCTCATATCAACAGGTTGAGACGAACACTTACTATATGTCGAATCCATATTGAGGTTACGCCCTACTTTTACATTGTCATAATGGCTATGTTAAAGCCAATTTGCAGGAGGAACCATGGATACCAACGAAACCGTAACATTTTCTATGCCTCGGATCGGCGACCAAGCGCCGTCATTCAAGGCGATCACCACGCAAGGAGAGATCAACTTCCCTGCCGACTATAAGGGTAGCTGGGTGATTCTATTCAGCCATCCGGCAGACTTCACGCCAGTGTGCACCTCCGAGTTCATGACCTTCGCATCGCGAGAAACGGAGTTCGCCGACCTGAATTGCCAGCTCGTTGGATTATCTGTCGACGGCCTCTATAGCCACATCGCTTGGCTTCGCACGATCAAGGAAAAGATCGAGTATCGCGGAATGAAGGACGTTGAGGTCAAGTTCCCGCTGATCGAAGACATCACCATGAACGTTGCCAAGCAATACGGCATGATCCAGCCGGGCGAAAGCTCGACAAAAGCAGTCCGCGCCGTCTTCGTGATCGACCCGAAAGGCATCATCCGCACCATCATCTACTATCCGCTCAGCATGGGCCGAAACTTCGACGAGCTGCTGCGCGTCCTTGCGGCGCTGCAGACAGCCGATGCTTTCCAGGTTGCCACACCTGCCGACTGGACTCCCGGCGATCCAGTCATCGTGCCGCCAGCGGGTTCGTGTGGCGTTGCGAAGGAGCGCATGGAAGGCCAAGACGAGATGACTTGCTACGACTGGTTCTTCTGCACGAAGCCGATCCCCAAGGATAAGGTGCTTGAGACAATAAAGAAGAAGTAAGGGAGACGCAAAAAGGTCCAGACTTTGGAAGAAGCCTGGACCTTTGTTGTTTTAGCCAATATGGAACGCTTCTTGGGCTTTCTCAACTTCCTTTGCTACGACTTCGCTGATGATCTTGATCTGCTCTTCATGAATACCGAGAGTCTTAACCGCAAAAGGATCGAGATCGTACTGAATAGCTGGAGAGTTGTTTGTAAAGCCAGCTTGATGGGCAATACCGTCCGCCAAAGCAATAACAGCCGTCGTGTCGGTGTGCTCGTTATCCTCGATCATGGAGTGGTGGTACTTGATTCCGGCAAGCATCATTCCAGAGAATCCCCACTTTTCGGCAAGCAACGCGCCAACGTCGGAATGGTCAAACCCTAGCAGTTCGACTTCGATCTCACTTATTGAGCACTTCTTAGCATGTGCTGTTTGAATGATCAAATTAAGTTCGTTAGGAAGGAACCGATCCATCACCAAAATGCCAACGTCGTGCATCATACCGATGCCGTATAGCTCTTCTGCCTTCGCCGGCATCTTTATCATCGCAATAATCTTGCATGCAATGGCAACGGCGAGCGAGTGGCGCCAGAACTCGACTTTGTTATAGTGAGATGTTTGCTCTTTCCCTGCCATCAGCTGCTGGTAAGCAATGCCTATGACCAAGGAGCGGATCGTATTCATACCGAGTGTAGCAACCGCTCGGCCGATAGTCTCGACTCCGTTTAAGCCGTAAAAGGAGGAGTTGGCGACCCTAAGGATCTTCGCGGTGATAGCTGGATCGCGGACAATGACCTGCTCCATCGCGCGCGGCGATGCGTCAGGGCTGTCTGCCAGCTTCAATACATTATTAGCAACCTGGGATAGAACAGGCAAATTCTCGCTTCGCGCGAGCTTAAGCGCTAGACTCGATAATTCCACGTTATGGATTATCGGTACAAACTGTCCTATTCTGAGTTCGATTACTCGACTTCAGATTATATTATTGCCAACTACCCTTTTTTGAACAACCAGCAAGGTCATAACCCGAAACCAAAAGGCCCACTTGAGCGTAATATACTCATATAATTGAGTGTAAGCGACTATGAGCAAAGACTACTACGCCATCCTTGGAGTGCCACGTTCTGCCGATGAGAAAGAGATCAAATCGGCCTATCGCAAATTGGCGCGGAAGTACCATCCCGACGTCAACCCCAACGACAAGTCGGCTGAAGCGAAATTCAAAGAAGTTAGCGAAGCGTATGAGGTGCTCAGCGACCCGGAAAAGCGCAAAGCCTACGACCAGTTCGGCGCGAACTGGGAGCACATGCAGAACTACGGCAGCGGCGGGGCTGGCGACGGCTATGGGTTCAACATCCCAGGCGGCGAAAGCGGCTTCGGCAACATCTTCGAGCAGCTTTTCCAGAACATCGGCCAAGAAACAATGCACCAGCAGCGCAGCGCGACGGCAGCCAGGGACATCGAGAAGACCGTCGAAGTAACCCTTGAGGAGATTGATTCCGGCACCAAACGTAGTTTGAGCTATCAGTCGCTGGACGCCTGCAAAAGTTGCGACGGCAGAGGCGTCGTTCACCTTCGGTCCAGCAGGCGATGCGGAGCTTGCGGAGGCACCGGCAAGCTCCGCGGCCTGCTTGGCATGACGCAGATCTGCAACGAGTGCCATGGATCCGGCGTCTCAAGCACCGAAAGATGCCCCTCTTGCAAGGGTGAAGGCGGAGTTCCAACAAACAAGCGAGTGGAAGTCACCATCCCAGCAGGAATCAGCGACGGCAAGAAACTGCGGATTCCAGGAAAAGGCGTTATTGGCACAGGCCAGCGCGCAGGGGACCTATATGTAGTCATCAAGCTGCTTCCTCATCCGGTCTACAAGCTGAACGGCGACAACTTGGAAGTCGAGGTTGATGTTCCCTACACAACGGCTGCGCTCGGCGGCGAGATATCGGTGCCAACTTTGAGATCCAAGATGAAGATGCGGATTCCAGAAGGAACTCAGAGCGGGCAAACATTCCGTTTGAGCGGCCAAGGACTCGCCAAATTGGGCGGGCAACGCGGCAATTTGATGGCTCGCATCAAAATCACCGTTCCGAAGAAGCTAACCGACCAAGAGCGGCGTCTCTTAAATGAACTGGCTTCGATGGAGATGCAAAAGGCATGAGGAGCGAAAACCAACCGGTGTATATGATTGGCGTGGCGGCCCAGCTATGCCAAGTGCATCCGCAAACGTTGCGGCAGTATGAGCGGCTTGGTTTGGTTGTGCCGTCGCGGGCTGGAGCCAAGAACCGGCTCTACAGCGAAGAGGACATCAAGCGAGTACGCAGAATCCAAAGACTAACCCAAGAAATGGGCGTCAACTTGGCGGGCGTTGAACTCATCCTTCGCCTCTTGGACGAGATGGACGAGGTGAAGCGGGACCTCGAAAAGCAACTGACGGAATACGTGATGGAGGCTGAGCGGAGGATTCAGACGCTCATGGCCAACCCCAACATGCCGCTTCGCAAAGATGAAACCCTTCTTCCGGTTCCTAATATAAGGATCGGTAGAAAGATCGACCTCTAGTTCGCCTACTGCCAGCCACATTTCGAACTTGGAACACTGGTCTTTCGACCAGTGGCACCCGTTTCTTCTTGAAACTTATAATATAGACCTCTAGTTCGCCATTGCCGATTCGGCGGCCCGGAACAACGGCTGAGGATGCGCCGGGTCGATCCGCAGCGCTTCCAGAATGTGCTCGATGACCGTCTGGTCAGGCTTTTCAACCATCTCTCGGTCGCTTCCCTTCCTAATCCTCTCAATCCACTTGATCGCAGTCCGATGCAGATAAGGGCCGGCCGACAATCCCAGCATGAACCGCCGCCACACCAGAGGGTTCATCGAGAGAAGCGAAATTGGGCTGTAGCGTTTGAACGCGCTCCTATAGGAATAGAACTCCTTATAGAGCCGCTGGAGCCCCTCTTCCATCGTCTCCTTGCTCATACGAGGATGGCTCATGACGCAGTGCTCGGCGTCATAAACCTCCCAGTCGTAGTTTATGATGCGTTTATCGCGAAAGGCGGATAGGAAGTTTGCTGCGCCCGGCATTGGCGTGTTGATGCTGAACTGGGCAAAGTCTATCTTGGCCTCTAGAATGGCAAAGTCAAGCATTCGCTTAAAGTCGTCGGGGGTTTCATCGGGACTGACGCCGATCACGAATGCGCCGAGAACGCCGAGGCCATGCTGGTGGCAGGCGTCGATCAACTCGATCGTGTCTTTGTTAGTGCTTTGCTTGCTCAGGCTCTTCTTCTCCTCGGTAACCGATTCAATGCCGAAATAGAGGCCCAAGCAACCGCTCTTAGCGAACCGTTCGATGATGTCGATCTTCGGTTCGGAGTGCCGCAGCTTCTTCCAAGCGTCGTGAAGCGTTTTGACTGTAAGTTCGGCGACCCACTTTAAACCCCGCTCGCGCATCATCTCGATGACGGTGAGGCATCGGTCGATGTGCTTCGGCTGGGTTCCTTGGAGGAAATTGTCGTCAACGATGGCAACCGTCGAGCCGCGCTTGTGCTGGCCAAGTTCTCGCGAGAGGCACTTTTCGTCTACAACGCGCATTTTGGACCCGAAGACCTCGGTTACCGAACAGAAATCGCACCGGAACGGACAGCCGACCGACGTCTGGACCGAAGGTGCAAGAAGGTAGTCCTTGCGATCCATCCAGCTCCAGTCGGCTACGGGACGGGTGATGGTCTGCGGCAACTCGTTCATGCGAAGCACCCGCTTTTGAGGTTCCTTATCCGATAGAGCCTGCTCGAAGACGTGATTCTGAAACTCCGGGGACATCTCTCCGCGGACAATGGTGTGGCAATGCTTGATCGCTTCGTTAGGAAGATTTGTCGCGTGAACTCCTCCGTGCAAGACCCTTATCCTATCGCCGTCGTGGGATCTCGTAACGTTGGCTTCACCGGAGATATCGTAGGCGCGCAAAGCTCCGGTAGTCAAATAGGAAAGGCACAGGATGTTCGGACGGGCGTCAGTTACGTTGTATGGTCCTTTGGCTTGTTCATCGTGCACGCGTTTGACCACCTTAGCGCCATTGATCTCGTCGGGCGTTTGCCCCATAAGCAAAGCAAGCGAATAGGAAGCGAGCGGAGCGCGGCGTTTACCCTCGGCGTGACGAAGATCAGGCCTTACGAAGTCGATGACGATATTCCTTTCGGAGTGCATTTTAGATACCTCCAGCGGGCACCGGTTCAGCACTTAGGTGGGGAATCAGATGGCAAAGCTGGCGCCTTAGTTTTATTTACGGTCAAATCATTGTTGAGTGAACACAAATCATTCGGCTAATGGGCCTGTCCATTGCTTTTTGCCCGTCGAAAGGTTTTTGACACGATTTACTATTCTGGTGCACCTTGTCAACGTCGAGCCACGTCATACTTATCAGGGTAGAGACATGGAATATTACGTAGTTATGCCAGATGGGTCGAAATTTGGACCCGCAACCATCGAGACATTGAACGACTGGGCTCAGCAAGGCCGAATCCTTCCAACGACTGTCATTGAGAGGGCTTCAGACGGAGTGCAAGGACCGGCATCGTTGCTTCCAGGTTTGATTCTCCCGGCATCTGGCACTCCGGCCGCTGGTACTCCTGCAGAACCGGCAGCGCCGACGGCTCCTGTGTACGGCCAGCAGCCAACAGCGCCGCAAGCTCCCGTCTATGGACAAGGCGCGCCGACACATGGTCCAGGAGCAGGTCAGGAAATGTACTCAGGATATCCTCGCCAGCAGCAGTACAGCTACGACCAGGTGCCGCCTGAGCTTCAAGGCAAGTTCAACTGGGGTGCTTTCCTGTTGACGTGGATATGGGGCTTGAACCACAAGGCATACATCACGCTGATCAGCCTAGGCCTAAACATCTTCGGCTTTGTTATTGGCTTTGCGATGAGATCAACCGCGACCATCACGCCAGGCACAAACCCGATGGCCGCTCAGGGCTCCAACCCGATAGGCATCCTCTTGAACATTGTTGGCCTAGGACTTGCTATCTTCTACGGCGTCAAAGGGTATGAATGGGCTTGGCAGAGCGGCCGGTTCGCGACTCCAGAGGAATGCAAGAAGTGCCAAGCCACTTGGGGCTGGTGGGGCTTAGGCGTCGTTCTATTCTGCTGCGTTTGCGGCATAGTCGCAGTCGTCGGAGGAGCTCTTGCCGTCGCTGGCGCTGCAAGCCAGATGCGTTAACAACAAATCGCATTCCCGCATAGAAAAGGCAGGCTGCTCGCCTGCCTTTTCGTGATTTTCGCAGCCATAATAGCAGTTAGTGGATGAGTACTATATCGTTGCTTTTGGCTCAGAGGAGTTGGGGCCGCTTTCCCTTTTAGACCTCAATACAAAGGCTCAGGCCGGCCAGATAAGCGCTGAGACACAAGTACGCTGTCCAGGCGGGTTCGTCGTGCCCGCCTCGATGGTATCTGGCATCGAAGGGCTTGGTACGAGGATTCAACAGAAGATTCCCGAGTATTTGCCGCCGATTCCAGTCCAAATCGAAGAACCGAAGGGGTCAATTCCGGGTTTCAACATCGGCGCTCTTTGCTTAACCTGGATTTGGGGCATCTATCATCGAGCCGTGCTTACCTTGATCTTGCTATTCGTCGACATCGCTTCGGTGTTTGTCGCCTGGTTCGTGTTTGCTAAGGGTTTAGCTCCGGACGTCCTCGGGATCTGCTATACGGCCAGGATTGTTCCCATGGTGTGGTTCGGAGTGCAAGGCAACTCATGGGCATGGCAAAGCGGAAGGTATGAGACCGTTGATCAGATGAAAAAGGCCCAGAAAAAGTGGGCCTGGGCTGGCGGCATCGGCATTGGCTTGATCGGCTCGGTAGCCTTTATTTCGCTGGTCTACTACTTCGTCACGATAATGAACGACCTCGGCTTGACCAGTAGCCCGGGTTTCGGCGGAGAATAAGGGAACAAATGCAGTCCTAATATGCCAAACGACACAAACCAAGGAAAGTCAGACCTGGACATCGAGAAACCGCGGTTAGAGATTCCGATCTACGACCATATCTTCTGGAAACCGCGCAGATACGACGAGATGCCTTCGGAACTCAAGGGTTTCAACTGGGGGGCGTTCTTCCTTACCTTTTTCTGGGGCATCTATCATCGAGCCTACTGGACGCTGGCAGCCCCGATCTACCACCTCCTTTGCTACAACCTCCTGCCCATCTTCGGCGTTCCGCATGAAGGCGTGCCTCTGTTGCACCTTAGGTATTCGATCATCGGCTTCTCGGTTGGCGTCGTGGCGATGAAAGTAGTCTTCGGCTTCAAAGGCAACGAGTGGGCTTGGCGGAGCGGACAATACATCCATGCCCAGCACTTCCGAACGATGCAGCGCGTCTGGACGATCGTCGGTCTCGTTCTCAACGTCGCAGGATGGGCGGTCTTCATCGCGAGGCAAATATTCATCGAATGGCATGTCGACCGAATATTGAGCCGTTAAACAACAGAAACCTTCGCCATCGTCGACAGCGAAGGTTCCGATTGCCGTTTCAATGGAGAACTATCTTATCTTCCGAACGGCTTCAAGCACGTTCTGCACGTTCGGGATGCACTCAAGCTCCAGCACGCGCGAATACGGAGTGGGAACATTGAGGCCGCCGACGCGAACAACCGGGCCGTCCAGATCGTCGAAGCAGTCCTCACCGATTCTTGCGGCGATCTCTGCGCCGAAGCCGCCGCTGCGCCAGTCTTCATAAACGACGGCTGCGTGGTGCGTCTTGCGTACCGAACTGTAAATCGTCTCGGTGTCGAGCGGAAGCAACGATCGTATGTCGACTACTTCGACCGACAGGCCGTCTTTCTCCAGCTCTTCGGCCGCTTCCAGGCAGACATTCGTCATTCGGCTGTAGCCGATTAGCGAGACGTCCTTGCCTTCGTGGGCAACCTTCGCCTTGCCAAACGGCACTGTAAAGTCGGGATCGTCGGGCACCTCGCCTTTCGTTCCGTACAGAACCGGATTCTCGGTGAAAATGACCGGGTTGTTGTCGCGGATTGCTGTGATCAGCATGCCCTTGGCGTCTGCAGGAGTCGTCGGCGCGACAACCTTCAACCCGGGTACGTGCGCATACCAGCCTTCAAGCGACTGGCTGTGTTGCGCGCTGAGCTGGTTGGCCGCTCCGCCGGGGCCTCTTATTACAAGAGGAACAGAAACCTGGCCACCGGTCATATAGTGCGCTTTGGCCGCGTGGTTGATCACCTGGTCCAGCGCCAAAATCGAGAATGACATGGTCATCATCTCGACGATCGGCCGAAGACCCGCCATCGCTGCGCCGGTGGCTAGACCGACGATTCCCGGCTCGGTGATCGGCGTATCGAGAACGCGAACCTGCTTAAACTGGTTGAAGAGGCCCTGGGTGACACGAAAAGTTCCTTGATAGCGTCCGATGTCTTCGCCCATGATGAACACCATGGGGTCGCGCTCCATCTCCTCGATCATCGCCGAGCGGATCGCTTCGCGGTAAGTCATTTCAACGGTGCCCATCAGTGTCCCTTCTCCACTTCCATGTCGGTGTAAACGTTGTCGTAGACCTCGTGCGGATCGGGGAATGGCATGGCGTCGGCCTTCTGATAGATGTCCTCGATTTGGTCCTCGATCTCCTCATGGATCTCGTCCATCTTCTTTTCGTCCATTATCCCGCGCTCTTCAAGCGTCTTGCGGATGAGCGTAATAGGGTCGCGGCGTTTGGCTGAGGCGACTTCGTCCGGCGATCGATAGAGGCTTTGGTCGTTGTCGGCGGCGCCGTGGCCGGCAAACCGATAGTTCATGACCTCGACTAGGTAGGGCCGCTGCTCGGTCCGCACGTAGTCAATAATTCTTTTGGCAGCCTTGCGTACCTGCAGAACGTCCATTCCGTCTAGCCTTTCGTGGCGGATGCCGAACGGATAGCCTTTGCGGTGAAGTTCGACGCTGGCCGCGTGGTACTCCAAGCGCGTGCCCATGGCGAATTCGTTGTTCTCGATGAGGAAGATGCACGGCAGATCCCAAAGGCCCGACATGTTCAACGTCTCGTAGAACACGCCTGCGTTCGACGCGCCGTCGCCCAAGAAGTTGAGCGTCACGCGGTCTTCGCCTTTGTACTTGCTGGCGAAAGCCAAGCCGGCACCAAGCGGGATGTGGCCGCCGACGATGCCCCATCCGCCGTAGAAGTTGCGCGGGATATCATAGAGGTGCATCGATCCGCCCTTGCCGCGGCTGAGACCGCCCTGGCGACCCATGATTTCGGCCATGACGGCGACCGGATCAGAACCCATCAGCAGGGGTTGCGCATGGTCGCGATAGGCTGTAATGACGTAATCCTCAGGGGTAATGCAACTGAGCCAGCCCACGACGGTCGCTTCCATGCCGATATAGACATGGAGATAGCCTCCCGCCTTGCCCATTCTGTAAAGTACATTGCATCGCTCTTCGAAGTGTCGGATGAAGAGCATCTGACGATAATAATGTTCGAGTTCTTCTGGTGTTTCGACCTGACTCGGTTCGGCCGCTAGACTCGCTGACTGTTTCATCATGCTTTATGCTTCGTCCTGCCGCGTCCTCGCGGGGCGTCGCCGGTATTGAATCTTACCTTCTGGCAGTGCTGATTATCGGGACTTGGCGAGGCTTTGGTGAGGTGTATGGCGAGTTCGATGGGTCCTTCCTCGCGTCTTGCGTCCTTCTACTCATTCCACGTCGATTTGGCCTCGATTGGCATGCCACGGGGTTCGTAATCGCGAGGCATGCGAAAACGCTATACGGCTTGGGTCGAAGTCGCCCCTTGTGTGTTCGCCGCACTCGCACTTCTCACCCCTCCGTTTCGCCAAAAGCTCGTACAAGACGGAGAGGTATTGGAAATGCGTTGCACCGACTATCATCCGACGTTATGTGAAAGCCAACTTGATCGAAGCGCAGATAGCTGTTCCCTGCAATACCGAGCAGCCTTTGGCACCGCTAAGGCAACCGGCTCCGTGAGTTCAAGCCCATACTCAATGTGTTTAGGTTCAATACCGAGGACATGGATGACAGGCGGAGTAGCGCGGTCCGTAAGGTTGACGACGGCGTGTAGATCGAGGTCGTGCAACGATAGCGATATGTCCGGTCCGCGAAGAGAATCGCGCTCCACATAGTAGAGGCTTCCAGGCTCATTGCCAGCGTTAAGCGCGTCGATGCCAACCACATAGTCCGCCCATTCCAAGTCGTCAACCACTTGGAGCAGGGCCGTGCCGATGTCGATGACGCGTGTGTTTTCGCTGGCGCAATCGGCCAATATGCGGGCGACGTGAACTCCTGCGCCGTCATCGCGCAGGAGTTCGTTGCCGAGTCCAAGAACCAAAATCCTTGGAGGATTAGACATTGGCGTGCAGGCCGCCTCCTATGGCGAAGATCCGAACGCCTTCTTTCGGTCGGCTGACGTGCACTGCGCATGACAGGCAAGGATCGAAGGAATGGACGACTCGTAGCGCTTCAATGGGCTGTGCGACGTCCTTGATGGGCGTGCCGATCAAGGCCTGCTCGACCGGACCTTTAACGCCTAGGGAATCCATAGGCGATGCGTTCCAGCAAGTAGGCGTGATGATTTGGTACTTGGCGATCTTGCCGCTTTGAACCTTGACCCAGTGTCCGAGTGCGCCCCGCGGAGCTTCGCTAAGACCGATCGCCGTGCCCGCAGAAGGCAACGTTGACTGCTTATAGGCTGGCTGGCCGACTTGGATCTGGTTGACCCATACGAGCATGGCGTTCGCGACTTTGAGGGCCTCTTCGGCACGAGCTGCGTGTCTATCCATAACCGAGATGCCGTTGCGATAGTCGCCGTTCACCCACATGCGGGCAAGCGGACCGGCTTCAAACGGCGCACCGTTGTACCTTGGCGATTTGATCCATGAGTAGGCGTCGCCTTTAGGATACTGAGGAACCGTCTCGCCGACTGCCGGATTTAAGTTTTGGTTGGCGTCCGTATACCACGAATGGCCGATGTTCTCTTTGATCGACCAGACATCAACCGGTTCGATAATTGGGCTGCCGCTCTTAGTAAGTCCGTTGCGAAGGAGATGCGTTCCATTGAGTTCATCAAAGACCCCGAAGGCAATCAGGTTGCCCGGACCGCCACCGATGTCGAAGTAGTCGCTGTAGGCTGCTGCAAGGGCGTTGACGTCGGGAATGTAGACGGTCCTGATGAACTTGAGGAGCTCGCCCAGATAGGTACGCATTTTGGTAAGGTCGGCTGACTTGGGAACGGCCGTCGTGCCGCCGCGAATGAATGCCGGAGTGTGCGGCAGCCGTCCGCCAAGAATAGCACCGAGTTCATGCGCCTTGCGACGCATGGCTAGCGCTTGTTTGTAGTGTTCGACAAGAACACTTGTCACCGCTCCGCTCAGACGCTTGTCGACTTTCCAACTGGGCTGCCAAGGCGGCATATTTGGACCCTCGATGAAGTCGAGTGCTGCGAGATGGTAGAAGTGGAGGATATGGGAGTCTATGAAGTTTGCTCCCAGCACGAGGTTGCGCACAAGCTTGGCGTTGTTCGGCACCTCAATGCCGCTCAGGTCGTCAAGCGCGTTCACCGAAGCAGCTGCGTGGGGCACAGGGCATACGCCGCAAATCCTCTGCGTAATATGGGGAGCGTCTTCAGGGCTTCTTCCCTGCAAGATGGTCTCGAATCCACGGAAAAGCGTTCCGGTGGCTCGAGCATCCGTGATCTGTTGCTTACCGCCGACTTGGTCGACTTCGATCTCGATTTTGAGGTGGCCCTCAAGGCGAGTTACGGGATCAATCGGAACTATCGTCTTCATATTGGTTCACCTCACTCCTAGTCGTCGCTCTCTCCGGCCCACAGCGGGCTCTTTGGGAAGCTTGGTTCGGTGCAGCCATAGCAAGGAGCGTTGGCCCCTATGCACCAGTTGACGCCGTTGTTCCACTTCATGGTTGCGCATGGCGACTTTGTCTCGGGTCCACGGCAGCCGAGTTCCTCGAGGCATCTGCCGTCCATGCCGAAACGTTCGGCTTCTTCGGTTTCCCTGCGAGGACATTGCTTGTGGATCGTCTTTGTGTAGATACCGGTCGGCCGGCCGTAGCTGTCGACAGCAGGTTTTTTATTCAAGAGGAGCTGAACGATAGCCCAGACGACCCAGTCGGGATGGGGCGGACAGCCTGCAATGTTGAGCGTCTTCTTGCCAGTAACCGCTTGAACGCTCTTGACTCCGGTTGGATTCGGAGCAGCGGCCGACATTCCGCCATAGCAGGCGCAGTTGCCGATCGTGACGATCGACTTTGCCTTCGTTGAAAGCAGATTAACTGCCTGCATGAACGTGACGTCTTGGCCGTTATAGGTCCACGCCCAACAAGTAGCGCCGTTAAAAGCTGTTGGAACTCCTCCTTCGACGATCAGAATGTAGTTGCCCTTGTTGTAGGCATCCAAAGCAGCGCTAACGGCTTGGTTGCCGGCCGCCGCCATGACCGAAGGATGATAAACAAGGTTGACCGAATTGATGAGCACATCGGCTGGATCTTTCGGCGAACTGGTTGAAAACCGGTTAAGGAAGGACATGGTGCATCCGGTGCAGCCTGCGCCATGGAGCCATAGCACGTTCGGCTTGGCTGGACTGGCGAGAATGGACTGGAGCAAGGCGTAGTCGGAGGAGCTGAGGGCCAAAGTGGCCGCCGAAACCCCGCAATAACGGAGGAAGTCTCTTCGCGAAATCTGCATAGAGTGTCTCCTAGTTGACATCCAGGCAGGCTGATCATATCCTCATCTAGCCTGAACCGCAAACTCAATAAAGATAGTGTTATGTTCGGTGTTGCAGACTGTTTTCTGTAACACCATGCAATGGCTGACGGTTCATTCCGCGTTAATGTTCCAGCGATTCCGGCACTTTTTTCAGAAAATGCCTCGCTTGCCGATTTCTCAGCAAATTTGCTGGGCTAGATAGAGGAGCTGTTCGGGAGGATCGTCGCGAAACGGTCGTTCAATTCTGCCAGCGTTGCGCTTTTAATCTCCATGGCTGAGATTGTGCCGCCGAGGCCGTCGGGCAGGTCTCTCGTTGCAGTTGCCGATGCCACCACATACGAGAAGTAGCCGTATTCAACCGCCGCACGCACTGTTGTGCTCAGGCACATGTGAGTCATGTAGCCGGAGACAATCAGCTTCTTTCTGCCAGTCTTCTCCAGGACATCGGCGAGGTTTGTCTTGGCGAATCCGCTGGGCATTGTCTTGATCACGACGGTCTCGCCGTCTATCGGCCTGGCTTGGTCGGCAGGTTCGGTTTCTGGCTTGGTCTTGTCGGCGAACGGCGCGCCTTCGGGGTTTTGGTGCAGGATGTGCACAATCGGCGCTTTATGTAGTCTTGCCTTCTCCAACAGTCTGGCGGTTTCGGCCAGAGCTTCGTCGATGCCGTCCAGTCTCAGCTTCCCTTCAACATAGAACTTCTGGGCGTCGATGATGAGAAGCACGCTGTCATCCCAGGCGGGAGATTGGCGCTTCATGCCGACGAGATCGAGGAGGGTGAAGGCTTCGGGAGTCATGCAGATAGTTTACTTGGTTGACGGTGGGGCCGTTTCAAGGTGCGATTCAGCAAACGGACCATGACGTCCGCATCAAAGCCGGCGAGGACGCCAGCGATCCCGGTAATGCCCCTTCCTCAGTTCGCTTCGCTCTCTGGTCCTACCCCGCAAGCGAGAAAGGATTTTCGACGGCGAACCCATGGCGCTCAACGTTAGCCTAAATGGTTGAGCGGACGGACAAGTTTACATGCCTCGGGGTTTATAGAGGCTGTTGCTTTGTGTTATTCGGTATGCCTCGTGGTTCGTAACCCCGAAGCTTTCTATTCTCGACTTCTGATGGACATAGCCTCGGGGTTGCGAACCCCGAGACATGCAAATGTCCAACTTAACCTTTACCCCTATACCCTTAACCCTAAACCCTAACTCTCAGCCACTTCCATCGCCACGCGGGCCCACTCGGACAAGCGCTGAGGCTCGTAGCGAACGGTGCTGATGTCCTTGAGGATCATCTCAAGCGGGCAGCCATTCTTGTCGCAGGCATCCTTCGTGGCCTGCAAATCCTTCTTAACATCGGCGGGACTGAATGTATCAACCGCGACCATTGCCGGACTCGGTTTGCGCGAGAAGACGTAGTCGTGACCAATCTCTTCAGCGCCGCGCTCCTGGTTCACCCAAGGGCTCATCGAGACCTTCCGCACGTTCGGAATCATCCGCACTTCGTTCATTTTAAGGTCCAGCGGATCGCAGCAGCCGTAGTAAACTAAGCCGAACCGGTCGCAGATCTTCGAGGCGTATTCAACCTCAAACTCCTTGAACATATCCGGCGAAACCGACGAGAACACCTGCGCGAGGCCGAACATCCACATGTCTTTCAAGCGCGGTTTTGCAGAGTCATAGTCCGGAGCCGGAAGCTCATCAATATAAGCACCGGTGCAGTGAATAAGCGGCTGAGGCCCGCAAAGCAAACCTTGCTCCTCAAGCTGGTCAAGCATAGTAAGGTAGCCGTCGGTCATTCGGCCGACGAGCTTATGCATATACTCGGGCCGGTCGATCAGACCGAACAAAACTCCTTCGACGCCGACCCAGGTGGCGATGGGATCCCACAATGACAGATACGGATCTGCTCCCCAAGGCCTAGCTTCCAAAATGCCGTCAAAGACTTCCTTCGCAAAGGCCACTCGACGGTCGGTCTCGGCCTGGTCGTGGCTGACCTTAGGCATCTGAATCCGCATAATATCGTCTTCGGTCTCGAACTGGTTCTGATAGATGTGGCCGACGACCGAGTTGGTGGGATCCAACTCTGCCGTTTCTTCCTGAACACGAATGCCGAAACCAGTGTTGTTTATGGCCTTGCCAACCTTTATGTACGGCTCTACCACCATATCCACCGGGAAGTGCTTCCATTGATAGAGCGTGCTTCGCAGATACCACTCGTAGCCGCGGCATTCGCCGTCTTCGCACCGCATGGTCAGCTCATCACCGATGTTCATCTCGTTCCAGCAGACCTGGTCGATCATGACCATGGGCCGCTCGGGCTTCAAAGCGTTCAGCTTGCGCCAAAGGGTTCTTTTCTCTTCTTGGACCGGCAGAGCGGCGATTTCGGCGACTTGCTTGGCGAGTTCGCGCAGGACGGTAATTTCATACGATGTGGCCATGGCTGTTGTTAGGGACCTCCCAGACTCGATAACTTTACCAAATACTGGTGTCGAATAAAAGCCGGACGCAGTATTTGGTCAAAATAACAATCGCTTTAGTTTAAAGTGAAATCAAATGAAAGTCCAAGTTGCGCTTATTCCTCCAACTCCCGTCACTAACAAGATTGTCGAAACCGCCTTGTGCGGCCTATATAACGACTCATCCGAGCCTCAGACCTTTGAGATAGAGCTGAGTCTGGTTCGCGCAGGAAGCGATTGGTCGTTGGAAACGCCTCTGAGAGGCTCGAACCGAATGAGCGCAAGCGAGTCCGCCTGGACTTCCCCACAACCGAATACGAAGGATTGTATGAAGTCGTCGTTGGTTGGCAGGCTGGCGATCAGCAGGAATCGGTGTCGCAAACGCTTGAGATATGGCCGTCGGCAACTCGTTCGACAGGCCAGATCGGCGGAGCATGGGCGGGTCTGGAGCATTGGAGCGACGAAGAAGGCCGCCTGTGGAACGACGACATCCGGACACTAACCGAGGACGACTGGCGAGAGATGATGCGCGCAATGGCCGCCTGCCACATCGACATCATGGTCATCCAAGAGCTGTTCAGAAACGAGATGTATGTAGGCGACCACAAGATTGAGGAAGAGGGCTATCAGGGCAAGGCTTACTACCCTTCCGAGCTGTTCCCCGGCCGCATGGGCTTCCGCGCCAAAAACGCGCTTGAAGCGATCTTCGACGAGGCCGACAAGGTGGGCGTCAAGGTCTTCCCTGGCATCGGGCTCTACGCGTGGTTCGATTTCTCGGCCGGTTCGCTCGAGTGGCACAAAAAGGTGGCGGAAGAACTTCACAAGATATACGGCCACCACCCGTCGTTCTACGGCTGGTACGTATCGGAGGAGGTTTTCGGCAGCCTGGGAACGACGCTCGAAAGAAAGAAGGACCTGGTCGCGTTCTTCGAGGCGTTCCAGAAGCACGTTCAAGCCATAGCGCCGGAGAGGCCGGTGATGCTCGCGCCGAACTGCCACGAAATCAAAGACTCCGAGGGCTTTTACGACCAGCTTCTTCCGAACCTCGACATCCTGTGCCCGTTCGGCTTCCACCGGATGCCCGACGGCGACAACACCGGAGAGGAAGCGGCCGCATGGCTTCAGATGGCTTGCGACAAACACGGCACCCACTTCTGGATGGACATGGAGGCGTTCCTCTTCGGGCCGCATAATGAGCTCTATCCGCGCCCGATCGACGGCCTGATCAGCGATATGGAGCGCTTCCCGAACTTCGAAAAGATCCTGATCTACCAGTTCCCCGGCATGCTGACGAGCCCGACGATGCGCGTCAAACTCGGCGGCGAGGATGCTGTGAAACTATACACCGACTATGCCGGTTGGCTCAAACGCGAGAACTAGGCCTTTAGTTCGTTTAACTCACCTTTGGCAGGCACTATGGCTCGGAACTTTTCAGCCATCTCTCTATAATGTCGATGTGCGGCATGGTCGCAAATTAACTTTGAAAAGTGAGAGAATTATGAAGCAACGTACAGCAATCGCGATCCTCTGTTTTCTTGTAGCATCGGTCTCGCATGCAACCGTGTGGAACTTAAGCGCCTCCTTAACCGGAGCCAATGAGAATCCGCCGAATGCTTCTTTGGCGACCGGCTCCTTCCTCGCAACACTAGACGACATCACGGGCAACCTAAACGGAACAATATCCTATGCCAACCTTACCGCTGGCGCGACGGCGTCGCACATTCACGGTCCGGCTACGGCAGCCCAGAACGGTCCTGTAATGGTTCCTCTGCCCTTGAATCCGCTGGGCTTGACGAGCGGATCTAACTCGTTCAGTTTCGTTTTGACGAGTACGCAGGTTCAAACGGTCTTAGACGGTCTAACGTATGTAAACGTCCATGACTCCGTGTTTCCGGGCGGCGAAATCCGTGGGCAAATCCTAGCAACCTCTTCCGTTCCTGGACCAATGGCAGTCATACCTTTTGCCGGCGGACTCCTAGTTGCATTCAAGAAGCGAAGACGTCGATAGTCGACGCAGTTAGCTTGTGAACAGGTGCGGAACGAACCGCGAGTTGTTGTCGGTTACCAGACCGTCGCTCTCGCGGATTCCAATTCCGTGTGAAACGCAGTCAATGACCCAGCTGCCGATGACAGGATAACCTCCGCCATAGTTCGGCAGACGGTATAGCTTCTGATACACATAGCCTTCTTCGCCGTATTCGCCGGGCATCTCGGTCACGGTTCCGCCGCTGAAGATTGAAACGTTCGCGCCTTCACGCGATAGTATCGGCTTCTTCACGTAGTCCTGCATGTCGCGCGGGTCGTCTAAATATGCCTCAAGCAAGTATGGGTGGTTCGGATACATCTCCCAGAGGATGGCGAGGATGCCCTTGTTCGAGAGGACCATCTTCCAGATCGGCTCGATCCATTGGGCGCTTGCATAGGTTGCCAACGCGTTTTTACCGAACTCGTCGTTGACCAGCCATTCCCATGGGTAGAGCTTGAAGATCGTTTGGATGCGCATGTCGTCCATGTCGACGAACCACTTGCTTTGCTCATCCCAACCGATCTCGTTCATGTGGATGCCTTTGGTTTGCAGGCCGGCCTCAACCGCCGTATCTTGGAGCATCGTGACAGTCATCAGGTCTTCCATGTCGTCCATGTGGGCAAAATGCACCACATGGCCCTGGATCGCCCGCTCTGCCTTCAAATCCTTCCACTTCTGGACAAGCGCTTCCCAAATCGAGTTGAACTGGTCTTCCTCGGGGAATAGTTCTTGGAGCCAATGCCATTGAATAACGGCGGCTTCGAGCAAGGACGTCGGCGTGTCGGCGTTGTATTCGAACAGCTTTGGGGGCGAGCCGTCGTAGCCAAAATCAAACCGGCCGTATATGGCAGGCGGGTCGGCCTCCCAAGCCTGTTTAATGACGCCTGCGGCTTCGGGAGAAATGCGCAACTGGCCGAACCGGTCGTTCTCGATGACAAAATCGACGGCCGCCAGGCACATCTCTTGAAGCTCGTTCGTGGCCTTTTCCAGTTGATCGACTTCGAAGGCCGTCAGCGAGTAATAAGCTTGTTCATACCAGTACGGTTTGCCTTCGAAGGTGTGGAACATGAGTCCGAGCGCTTCGACCTTCTGCTGCCAGTCGGGTCGAGGTTCGATCCTGTGCCTTTGCATGGTCAGCCTCCAAAGCTAAAGCCGCGACCCGACGAAGACGAACCAAAGCCGCCGCGCGAGATCGTTCTTCCTGAAGAAGATACTACATGCGCGCCATCGGACGGCGTCGACCGGAATCCCATTGCCCGGCTGCCTATCGTGTTGCCGCCGGAGCCGCCGTAGACCCAGTGAGGATATACATGTCCGCCGTAGTGGCGCGTTCCGGACGTAGTGGTATCGCATTCCTTATCATCCAGGACAACGCCGTTCGCATCGACGCACCGACGGACTTCCTTCACAGGTGCGCGGCATCCGCTTGCAATGATCGTTGCCGCCACCGAGGCGAGCAAAACGGCTGGAACAGATTGTGACTTCTTCATTTTTTCTGTTGCGGTCTGGGTGAGCAGTTCCCCTTGGCCGCAATCCTTATTGTATTCGCTAAGGCGCGGCCAAAGGTTGCATCTCATTAACCTGGAGTCGAAGTTACTTTTACTCTTAGCCGCACCTTCTTGGTGCCGATTCTGGCGTTAACGGTCAACAGCGTTGTCTTATTCGCGCCGAAACCTTCAGCAAAGGTGAAGTTCTTCACGGATGTTGCGCCTCCAGCTAAGGTGCCGATGGACCAAGGCACGTCGGCGGCCTTAAATGAACCGAGCTGAACCATATCGATCACGATGTTGGATGCCGAACCCGCTCCAGGATTCCGGATGGTGACCTCGATGGTTGCAGAACCTCCCGCTGACACCGTTCGGCAACTCATCGTTATCGTGTCGCTCGACGAGGCATCGGTTGTCACATCGATCGAGTTGCTGTCGGCCGAGTTTCCGCCTGCGTTCGTTGAGCATACGGTGTAAGTGTAGGTCGTGTTCGTAGCAAGGCCAATGTCGGTGTATGTTGTCGTGTTTGCTGCCACGGTGGCGACAACTGCTCCGTTTCTCTTGATTTTGAAGCCGGTTTCGTTCGAGCTGTTGTCAGTCCATGAAAGGGAGGCTGTTGAGGCCGACTTGCCGGTACTCGTCAGTCCGCTTGGCGCTGTTGGAGCGGAAGGCGTGACACTAACACCCGTCGAGGTGATATCGAATATCTTGGCTCCAGACGTCAAGCGAACCGTGATATTAACCTTTTGGCCTGCCCAAGATCTTAGGTCGATGCCGCCGTTGAATCCGAAATTGCCACCTTTGTCGGGCCTCGAAAAACCGTAGGTGATGTCCTTGACGAAGGTTGACCCAACATAGACTGACGCCTTGTCAATCGTGAAGTTGCCGCCCGTGTCTTTGGCCCAGCCGGTCACTTCCTGGTCGAGAGCAGCCATTCCGTCTGTTGCCGGAACCTCTATTTTGCCATCCCACGACGCCGACGGATTGTAGCCATATGCCTTAAGCTGGTCAAGCGTGCCATAGAACACATCGCCGTCGACGTTGCCCGATATACCAGGGAACGATTCCTGATCGCTGTATTGTCTCATGGCTACGAAAGGCCAAGCCGTGTTCGGCGCAGCGGCATCTTTGTTGTAGTCCCACCTGGCCAGCCATAGGCCGTAGTCGGCATTGATGATGGTCGACCAGTTGTAGGCATTGATCGTTGAAAGGTTGAGATAGATAAGCGGCTTTGCGCCGAGATGGGTTGTCACATAGTCCATCCAGGCTTTGCACCAGCCGACGACATCGCCGCCCCAGTTTCGCTCGTAGTCCAGTACGACAAACTGGCCGGGCTTAAGCGAGCCGACACGGTCGCAAAAGTTCTGAGCTTCCTCCTCTGGCGTGTTTCCTTGGTCTGGATAGGCGAAGTGGTAGAAACCGATTTCCATGCCGACGGCTTCTGCCCGTGAGCGGTTCTGTGCGAGCTTATCGTCAAGGCCGGTCAGCCCATAGCTGGCTCGGATAACCGTGAATGACACGGCTGTTTGAAGCTGAGTGAAGTCAACATTGCCTTGCCATTTTGAGATGTCGCATCCCCATATCTTCGATGCGAGTTCCTTTTTCGTTTGGCCCGCGTTATCCTTTGGCGCGTTTTTGAGCGAAGAGCCCATGACGCCCTGGCGGTCTTGCTCAGATTGAGAAAGAGGTTTGCTTTGGCCGAATCCAGAAGCGAATATTGAGCAGGCGGCGAGGCAGACGGCTAGTTTAAGTATCGTGTTCATCATATCCTTTTGCCTCAATCGATTGTTACTGCCAGTTTGTCGGCTGGATATTCCACGGTCACGGCTCCGCCAGCGTCGACGCTCGCGCTGGTTACATAGGCTGTGTAGGTCGATCCTGCGACCACGACGAAGGTTGCCGAAGCACTGGTTCCGCCGCCGCTGTCATCGTCAGAGGCAACCGTTTCTGACGTGCTGTCTGAGTTGAGTTTCTCGACGACTAGGATAGGGTCAAGCGCAGTTGAACTCGCTTTCAGCGTCGCTGAGCCGGATTTTGAGCACAGGAAGGTGACAGAAGCGTAATGCGAACCGTCATCGAGAGTCGGCAAAGTTGCCAAGTTAATCGTTCTGCCGACGGACTGGACGGCTGTCTTAGTCGAGCCCCCTCCGCCGCAACCGGCTACCAACAAACCAACAAGTAAGAAAAATGCGAAAAAGCGTGCAATCACTCTTTCACCTCGGATGGAAGAATAAGGAAGATGGCTCGGGCCTTAAGGACATTTTAACACAGAGAACGATACTTTCGACTTGATGGGTTAATCAATTTCAAAGCTCATAGATTGGGTGCCACGGATCGTGAGATCCGTGCCTAGTTAGTTTTTACATTGGTCTGATGACCAGCGGCACCTTCTGGCGGAATTCAATTTAGGAACTGGCTTGGGGGAGTTACTTGTTCTTGAAAAGCGGCTTACTTTGCTTCGCCTTCGTAGTAAACCCACCGCTTGGACAGCTTGAACTGAATCAACGTGAGTACCAGCAACAACGCGAACAGCAGCCAGGCCATCGCAGATGCTTTGCCGAGTTTGAAGTATTCGAAGGCGTTGCGGAACAAGTAGAGCGAATAGAACAGCGAGGCATTGTTTGGGCCGCCGCCGGTCATGACATAGGCTGAGGTGAAGACCTGGAACGCACCGATCACGCCTAGGATCACGTTGAAGAACATCACCGGCGACAGCATCGGCAGAGTGATTCGCCGCAACATCTGCCAGGCCGTTGCGCCGTCCAGACGGGCAGCCTCGTAGTAGCTCTCTGGGATGCCCTGAAGGCCGGCGAGGAAGATGATCATGCGGCCGCCGCCGATTCCCCACATCGACATGATGATGAACGCGGGCATGGTCCACTTCTCATCTTGCAGCCATTCGATGTTGGGCAGTCCGAACACGTTTAGGGACAGGTTCAATATGCCGCTGTCGGCGTTGAAAACCCACTGCCAGAGGATTGCTGAAGCTACAGCAGGAACCAGAGACGGCAGATAGAACAGCGTTCGGAACAGGCGCTGGCCGCGGACGTTTTGGTGCAAAAGTAAAGCAATCGCCAGCGATCCGCAAATGCCCAATGGCACGGTAAAGATCGCATACATGATCGTGTTCTGGAGCGACTTCCAAAAGAGCGGATCATGAGTCAGCAGACGCCGGTAGTTTTCTCCTCCCACGAACTGGATCGAGTTGAGATCGTATTTGTTTAGGCTTAACCAGGCCGAGGTCAGCATCGGACCAAGCGTGAAGACCAAGAACCCAAAGAGCCAAGGCGTGATGAAGAGGAGTCCCCAAAATCCAGGCCTATCGAATAGGCGGCGCGAGTTTCTCAAAAGCCCTCCTCATCGGCAAGGACTTCATTCACCTGCTCTGTCGCTCGATCCATGGCCTTCTTGGCGCTTCTCTCCCGGCCACTGAAGAGGTTGTCTTGCTCAGGATAAAAGGCGGCAGTCCACTCGTTCCACCGGTCCGTGATCGGCAGCGGCCTTCCTGTGACAATGGCATTGACGAAGACGCGCGTGTGGAACGGCGGCTGAGTTGCATTCAAGAATTCTGCCGAGTAAGCCACCGACTTGCGCGTTGGAAAAGAGCGGCGGCGCTTGCCGAGAAGGTCCATCTCGATCTTATGGCTTGTTAGAAACCGGATGTATCGCCAGGCAGCCTCGGGGTGCTTAGAATTTGCGGCAATGACGAGCTGATTGCCCTTTGTGCAGGTCACGCTTCCGTTCACGCCGGATGGAATCGGGCAAATGTCCCATTCGAAGTCCTGGATGACCTTGCGATAGCGAGGCGACTGTCCCATCCAGTTGAACTCCATAGCGATCTTGCCGCCCTCAAATGTAAACGCCGAATTAGCCGCTTGTGCCGGAGTCGGCGTGCAATGATCAATCCACCTTAAATCGGCCAGATACTGGTATGCCGCCACGGTGCCTGGGCTGTTCAACAAGCACTTGGTACCGTCTGGAGAGAGCACTTCACCTCCGAATCCCCAGATGATGCCCGAGTTCATGGGGTAGCCGGGAATCGAACATCCGAACCGTTTGTATCTGCCTGACGAGTCCTTCTTGGTCATCGCGATGGCATGCAACCGGAACTGCTCCCAAGTCCACTTCCCTTTCTGCGAAAGCTCATAGGGATCTTCGAGGCCGCATTCCTTCACGGCAGACTTGTTGTAGTAGATGATGATTCCGCCGAACAGCGCGTTCATCCCGTAGAGCTTGCCATTGTACAGGCCTTCTTCATACGGCTGCTTGAAGAAATCATCCTTATTGAAACCCTCGTCGGGCACGGAAAATGGATTTATGTCCTTGAATAGGCCCTTGCTTAACATCGACGAGAAGTTCTTGATGCCCTTGTCGGCTTCAGCAAAGGGCGTCATGTCCATAAAGTAGTTCTTGCGAACCAGCGACGGGAAGTTGTAGTGGTCGATGCGGATGACATCGGGCGCAGTCCGGCTTGCCAGCATGACTATAGCTTTGTTCAAATAAGCTGAGCCTGGAACCTTGAACAACTTGACTTGGACGTCTTTGTTCTCGCTGTTAAAAATGTCGACGTAGTGCTGCTCCAGTTCCAGTGCTTCGGGGTTGCCCCAAGCCATGTACCGGATCTCTATCGGGCCTTGTTCTGCGTGGCGACATCCGGCGGCCAGTAAAAGGCCGGCTGCAACCATCCACCAGGCGATCCGACGAGACATGATGCTCTAAGTTCGAGCGGAACGATGCTTGTTCCTGCAATATCAACTGAACTTGCACCTACCCAGGGGTCTGTTCCGTATAAGTATTGGAACAGAGTTCCTTAGGGGAAACATGGAACCTTTAGGCGCCATTATTATCGTTCTTCTAGTCATCGGCCTATTCATGCTTTCGGGCATTCGTGTCGCGCAGGAGTACCAGCGTTGCGTTGTGTTTAGGCTTGGACGTGTCGTCGGCACGCGCGGCCCCGGCATGTATTACCTGCTGCCGATCTTCGAGCGCGGCCAAACGATCGACATCCGAACCGTCACCGTCAGCGTGGAACAGCAGGAAACGATCACCAAAGACAGCGTGACGATCAAAGTGAACGCCGTTCTGTGGTTCAAGGTCGTTGACGCTATTAAGGCAACGGTACACGTCGAGGACTATGAAGCCGCGGTCTATCAGATAGCTTTGACAAGCCTTCGAAACGTCATTGGTCAGCACATGCTCGATGAGATCCTGAAAGAGCGCGACAAGATCAACGTTCAGCTCAGGAGCCTCGTAGACGGATCGACCCTGGCGTGGGGCGTCGACATCGTAATGGTTGAGATGAAGGACGTTGAGATTCCGATTGGAATGCAGCGCGCCATGGCGCAAGAAGCCGAGGCCATTCGCGAGAAACGCGCCCGAATCATCAAGGCAGAGGCCGAGCAAGAAGCGTCTCTTAAGCTACAAAAGGCATCAGAAATCATCAGCCAGAACCCTTATGCGCTGGAGCTTCGGCGCATGCAGATGATCACGGAGGTTGGCGCAGAACAGAACACAACGACCATCATCATGATGCCGTCCGAGTTCGTTTCTGGTGCAAAGCAGCTCTACGAAAACCTGAAGACAAAGCCCAATGAGTAAGGTAATCGTCGTCGCCAACTCGCACATCGATCCGGTGTGGCTGTGGGACAAGTACGAAGGGATCGATGAAGTCGTCAACACGTTCAGGTCGGCGTGCGATAGGCTGGATGAGAACGCCGACTTGCACTTCTCAGCCAGTTCGACCAGCTTCTATAAATGGGTTAAGGAGCTCGCTCCGGATGTTTTCGGGCGTTTGTCGGCTTTCGTTAATGAAGGTAGATGGGAGGTTGCTGGCGCGTGGATGGTCGAAGGCGATGTAAACCTCCCACTGCGCGAGTCTCTCCTTGCCTCAGCGCGCATATCTCGTGCATGGCTGACCTCGAATCTTGGCGTCGATCCACTGATTGCTTTTAGCCCGGACACCTTCGGCCATCCAGCTTGTTTGCCATCGGTGCTTGCCGAGACGGGGTTCAAGTATTACTTGTTCTGCAGGCCTGGGTCGCACGAGAAGTTTGATTTGCCGGACGATCTTTTCTGGTGGCGGAACGGCAACGACCGGATTCTCTGCTATCGGCTTCCCTACCACTACTGCCCTGGCGCTGGCAAGCTTGCTGAAGCCCTTCAAAATGAGCGCTTCATGGCTCGCGGGCTCGGCTGCTACTTCTTTGGAATGGGCGACCACGGAGGCGGTCCGACTATCAATGAGATATCTACTATCCGTGAGGTCATGGCCGATCATCCTGAGGTTGACATTCGGTTTGGTTCGCTTCAATCGTTCTACGACGAGGCTACGTTGGTGACGGACATTCCCGAATATGAAGGCGACCTGCACTACCATGCCGTCGGCTGCTATTCGGTCAATCGCGAGTTGAAGGAAGGCGTTCGCCAGGCGGAAAGGGCCCTTGCTTATGCGGAAAGGATCGGTTGCGAAGGCCTAGACGCTCAGTGGGAAACAATGCTCTTCAACCAGTTCCATGACATCTTGCCCGGCTCGTGCGCGCCGTTCGCCGCCCATAAGGCCGTCAACGAGTTGGGCGGGGTTGTTTCGGCCGCTGAGGATGCAGCCTACCGACAACTCAAAGCTCTTTCATCAACAAGTCCGGTGCATTGCAAGGATGGCGAGTTTCGGATCAGCAATTCGCTAGATCACGACGTCACGGGACCGTTTGAGATCGAGAGCTTCATGTACTTCCGCCCCGAGGCGCGGTTTGTGGACTCGGTAGGCAAGGAGTTGCCGATTCAGCTCATACAACCGAGCGTGACTTGCGCGAATGTGCGATGGCTGTTCGTCGACACCATTCCGGCACGCAGCTTCAAGAGCTACCACTTTGAGGCTTCGGACGGAGCTGGTTTTGATCGCCTGCGATATTCAGTCGGACACCGGATTGAACAAGGAGAGTCGTGCGCATTCGAGCCTGGCCAAGTGTTGTTTAGTTACAACGAGGTGTTCGCCGCTCCGCTGAAGCTGATCGTTATTGACGACCGATCGGACACTTGGAGTCACGGTATTGAGGGATATGGCGAGGCGACCGGCAGCTTTTCATTGGACACTTGCACGAAGATGGAAGGGCCGCTGGTTTCATATCTATGTCAAACCCTTCTGTACAACAAGTCCTCGGCATCGATGACCTTCGCGCTCTATCGCGACTTGCCGTTTTTCGATGTCGAGATTCTTGTGCAATGGCAGGAAAGGCAGAACGTGCTCAAGCTTGAGATCTGCCCGCGCCAAGCGTTCGATAGCTGGTCGGTTCAGGGCATGCTGGGCGGCATCGAGAAGCGAACGAACAAACGCGAAGAGCCTTTGCACGGCTGGATTTCGGCAGGCGGAGTGTATGTGCTCCAGGACGGAGCGTTTGCAGCGGACAGGTTCGACGATACACTTCGTATCACTCTGGTTCGGTCCAGTTATTATGGCTTCCACGATCCATTCGACCTCGACAGGCTGTCTCCTCTAGAACCGACTGACATCGGCAAGCACCGGTTCCGTCTGCGGTTCATGATGAACAGCTCCGACCTCGATCAGGACTTCGCCGCATTCATCGAGCCGTTCCATGTGCTGAGGGAGAATGGGATTTAGGGTACAGGGTTTAGGGTTTGTTGAAGATTGAAAGTCAAGAACTATGGCTATACAGGCTCATCTATACCCTGTACCCTTTACCCTAAATCCTGCCGATCTCCAAAAACCAAGAAAGGGCTGACAAGATTCCTTGACAGCCCTATCGTTGAGGAGTAGAAGTAAGTCTATTTCTTCGACGTGATCAGCACGTGGCCGGTCTCGGGATCGTATTCCACGTTCACGTTCAGCGACTGTTGAATGAAGCTGAGCGGGACGATGGTTCGGCCGTTCTCGATGAACGGAGCTAGTTCGAGGTCAACCGGAAGGTTGTTGACCTTGGCCAGCTTATCGCCGATCTTGATCCAAATGGTTCGACCTTCGGACTTGGCGTCGACGATCTTGGAAGCATGCTCCCAATTGACTTCGCCGCCAGCTTGCTGAAGAAGGTGTCGGAACGGGGTCAAAGGCACGCCGTTCTCGACGCGAGGATTCACATCGAACTCCACGTACTTGGAGTTGAGCAGAATCGAGTAGGTCGGCAGGTTGGGCAGGCGCTGGCCGCGGGTGATCTGGACCATTCGCGTTGCGGATGCCACAGTTCTAATTGCTGTAGTATTGGCCGTCGTGCTCGAATAAGCCACGCGGGTTCCAGTCGGTGTCAAGTGCTTCGGTCCCATCGTGATGGACGAAGGAATGACCGTGTTCTTAATTCCCGACGGGTTGCCGATGCTAACCTTCATCGGATTCTTGCTGGTGATCGCAGCCTTCGGAGCAACGTTGTTTCCGTTCGATTTGGCAACTGTCGATACTCCGGTTTTGCCATTCGATCGGGGCCCTGCTTCGCTGCCAAGACCAACCGATTTGCCGGTTTTGTTGCCGATTGTCGATATCTCGACAGTGGTGTCGACGATCGGATTCTCGCGCTGAGTCTGTCCGCTCGGGTTGTTGACAAAAACCTTTACTTTCGGCGTCTTGAACGTCGTGCTGCTTCCATCGAGGACCCATGCCTCAAGCTCATGCCAGCCGTTCGATTCCTTGCCGGTGTCCCAGATGTAGTCAAATGGAGGCGTGTTCAGCATCGACTTGAACTGGTTGTCGATGAAGAAGCTGACATAGACGTTCTTCATGTCCTTGCCGAAGCCGAGTTTGATGGCAACAGGACCCTGAACGGTAGCTCCAACTTTCGGGACCGAAAGGAAGACGGGGCCTTTGCTGTCGCTGTCGGTCGAAATGATCGTCTTCTCCGTTCCAACCAGCTTGCCAGCTTTGTTGAACAGCCGAACTTCGACGCGGTTGTCGCCTTCGGTCAGCATCGAAAAGTCGATTTTGAAGTTGGTCTCGCCAGTTGCTTTCAATCCGCTGACGTTTCGAGTGCCCATGCTCACGCCGTTAATCCGAAGCTCGACCATGGTCGCATTTGCGCCGGAATAGCGAACGGTTAGCGTTGGGCTGTTGATAGCTCGATCTATAGTGATCGTCGCATCATAGAAAAAGGCGTTGGCGACCGAACCGAGTACGACGGCTCCAGCCAACAGGCACATCCTCTTGATCCCTGTCCTCTTCATCACAATATCCTTCCTTACGGCATTTGCGATCCATGCCGCTAATGCCTATTGTCTCAGATAAGACGGCGAAAGTCAACCCGAACGTTCGTCAGGCGCTTTCCTTACAAGAAGCATTATAGCCTACTCCATTGCCAATCAAGGGTAGAGTTTCATTAAAGGTGTACTATGTTGACTGCTTTGATGGCCTTTTCCGCCCTTTCAACCGTTCCTCCTGAGTTCGAAACCTACCTTCGCGCGCCTGATGCGAGCTTTTCGTACAAATCCTTAACGGATGGGCGGCTTGAGATGGTCAGCCAAACGTGGCAAGGCAATCCTTGGCGCCATACCGTAAGCATCGTTCAGCCTGTTAAGGTTTCGTCAAGAAACACGGCGATCTTGGTTGTTCAAGGCGGCGGCGTCAATGAATCGGACCAGGCAATGGCCAAGCTTATCGCCGACAAGACCGGCCTGCCGATTGTCACCCTCTACGACATTCCCAACCAGCCTCTTTACGGCTTTAAAGAAGACGGGTTGATCGCGTATACCTTTCAGAAATACATTGAGACCGGCGACGCATCGTGGCCGCTTCTGTTCCCTATGGCCAAGAGCGCAATCAGGGCCATGGATGTCGTTCAGAAGTCGACGGCATCGTCATCGAATCCCTTGAAGAAGTTCATCGTAACAGGTGCGAGCAAACGCGGATGGACCACGTGGTTCGTCGGAGCTAGCCGAGACAAGCGCGTGATCGGCATCGCTCCGCTGGTCATCGACAATCTGAACCTTGCTGCGCAAATGAAGCACCAGATTGAGATGTGGGGCAAGTATAGCGAGATGATCGCCGACTACACGAACCGCAGACTGCAGGAGCTTCTGGAGTCGGAGAAGGGCAAGAAACTCGGTGCAATCGTCGATCCGTACTCTTATCGTTCGTCGATTAAGGTTCCAACGTTGATCGTGAACGGTGCAAACGATCCTTACTGGACCACCGATGCGCTCAACCAATATTGGAACGATCTGAAACAGCCCAAGTGGGTCGTCTACGTGCCGAACAAGGGGCATAACGCGTGCTACTCGCCCGACGGTTTGCAGGCAATTGGTGCGTTTGCTTCGTCGGTTGCATCGGGTTCAAAGTGGCCCGCGTTGAAGTGGAAGCTCAATGGGTCTTCGTTGTCGTTGACTTTCGGTGCACCTACTCTAGGGGCGAGGTTATGGGTTGCTGAGTCGGATACTCTGGACTTCCGGAAGTCGGAATGGAAACTGGTCCGCTCGGTCTCGGTGCCGTCTTCGGCTTATTCCCTTTCTGTTCCTAGGTCTTCGAAGAACCAGGCGTTCTTCGGGCAAGTTCTGGTTGACTCGCCGGTCGGCGCAGTTGGCGTTAGCACGCAAATGTGGGTACGGAAGAAGTAGCGAACATACTAGCTCCGTGGGTGAGACGCTAATGGAGCATTCTTACTCCCACTCGATCGTCGCGGGCGGCTTGCTCGTCAGGTCGTAGACCACGCGGTTGACGCCGCGCACTTCGTTCACAATCCTGGTCGAGATAATCTCAAGCACGTCGAACGGAATGTTCACGGCGCGAGCCGTCATCGCGTCTTCGCTTTCGACTGCTCGAAGGACGATCGGTTGCTCATAGGTTCGCTCGTCGCCCATAACGCCAACGCTGCGAACGTCGAGCAAAGCCGCATACGACTGCCAGATGCCCTTGTTCAGGCCGCGAGCCTTCAGCTCGGATCGGAATATCCAGTCGGCTTCCTGCACGATGGCGACTTTCTCGGGGGTCACTTCGCCAAGGATGCGCACGCCGAGTCCGGGTCCGGGGAACGGCTCGCGGTCGACCATATCGTCCGGCAGACCGAGCTTGCGGCCAACAGCACGTACTTCATCTTTGAACAGCCACCGAAGGGGCTCGATCAAGTCTAGCTTCATCCAATCCGGCAGGCCGCCGACGTTGTGGTGCGATTTTATCTTGGCCGCTGTTGGGGAGCCGCTCTCGATGACGTCCGGATAGAGCGTTCCTTGAGCCAAAAAGGTGCAATCGTTGAACTCGTTGGCGTGGACCTCGAAGACCCGAATGAACTCCGCGCCAATGATTTTGCGTTTGCTTTCGGGCTCGGTGACGCCTTTCAAGGCCGCAAAGAATTGATCCTTGGCATCGAACACCAACAGCTTCGGCTTGAAATGCGATGTGAATGCTTCCCTAACCTGCTCGGCCTCGTTCTTTCGTAGAAGGCCATGGTCGACAAACACGCAAACCGCCCGGTCGCCGATTGCCTTCGTCAGCAAGGCTGCCATGACGGATGAATCCACGCCGCCGCTGACCGCGCACAGAACGCGCCCGTTACTCACCTGAGCTTGGATTCGCGCCACAGTCTCTTCGATGAAGCTTTCGCTGGTCCAGTCGCCTCCCAGCTTGGCTTTGTCGAAGAGGAATCGGCGCAGGATCTCTGTGCCGTTCGGCGTGTGGGTGACTTCGGGATGGAACTGCACGCCGTAGCGCTTTAAGTCGTTGTTCTCAAAAGCGGCAATGGGACAGCTGTCGGTTTCTGCCGTCACCGTATAGCCTGTAGGAACGCCGCGAACTTGGTCGCCGTGACTCATCCAGACTTGGTTTCCGCCGAATCCGTCCACCAACGACCCAGAAACCGACGAACCAAGCTGGCGCTTGCCATATTCCTTTGAAGTCGCTTTCTCCACGCGTCCGCCTGTCCGGTGGGCAATGAGCTGCAATCCGTAGCAGATTCCGAGCACAGGAATGCCGTCGAGCACGGAGAAGTCGACTGTCGGGGCGCCGTCTTCCAGAACCGATCGAGGTCCGCCGCTGAGGATTACAGCTTCAGGCTTGTCGGCACGGATTTTCTCAGTTGCTGTCATCCACGGGATCATCTCACTGTAGACACCCAGCTCGCGGACGCGCCGCACGATGAGCTGGGTGTATTGGCCGCCGAAATCGACTACATAAACGCGCTGGTGGGTCATAGAGATCATCAGTTTAAATGAGTTCGCCGATCTGATGCAAGGCCGGTTCAAAAACAGAAAGGACCGGAGCAAAACCCCGGTCCTTGCGAGCTACAAGAAGCTTCGGACTACCAGAGGCCGAACAGTCTCGCCGGATAGAACAGAAGACCCAGAACAGCGTTGATCTGACCAGACTCTGTCTTACCGGATTGAGGAATGAAGATGACGTCTCGATCCTGAAGAAGGAAGTCGCCGGACTGAGCGCCCTTCACTTGCAACTTTTTGTAGTTGACGGTGATTTTGTCAATCTGTCCGCCTTCCTTTTTGCGAAGGATGGTGATACCGTCAAGCTTAGCGCCTTGAGCAGGTCCGCTTGCCATGGAGATGGCTTGGGACAGCGTGTATTCCTTACCGTCAGGCATGTTCTGAGCGCCTGGGCTCTTGACTTGGCCAATTACGGCGACTCGGGCGTCTGTGGTCGGGACAATCAGAGTGTCATTATCCTTCATGCCGACGTTGAACTCAACTTTGCCGTTCTTGATGGCTTCATAGAGGTTGACCGGAATTTCGGTGCCGCCGCGAAGGATCTTTGCTTTCGAAAGCGCAGCTCCTTGGGCTTCGCCGCCAGCGGCTGCAAGAGCTTCTACGGCTCCCTGTCCTTCAAGGATCTGCAACATGCCGGGCTTGGAAACCGGACCGATAACGTTGATGCGGATCGTTGCGTCAGACTGCACGCTAATGACGTCGCCCGGCTCGATGAGAACATTCGATTCGTCTAGACCGTCGATGAAGATCTCGCGAAGCTCAATCTTAATGGTTTTGCCCTTGCGGATGATCAAAGCGCGGAGTCGCTCGGGCAAGGCTCCAAGGCCGCCGCTGGAGGCAATAACTTCAGTTAGTCTCCAGCCCGGTTTGAAATCGCGAATGCCCGGCTGGCTGACGGCACCGAGTACATACACCCGGTTCATGCGGAACTGCTTCAGGTTGATCGTGACTTGCGGATCGCGCAACTCTTTCTTAAGGGCTTCGATAAGCTTCGTCTCAAGTTGCTTGGTTGTCAGGCCGGCGACTTCGATTTCGCCGACGAGCGGGAACGTGATTTTGCCGTCTGTGCGAACCATGAAGTCGCCAGATGCTTCCTGCACGTCTCGTGTGAGGACTGAGATCACGTCTTCAGGGCCCAGAATATAGTCTGGTCCGACGACGATGCCTTGATCGCTCTTCGAATCCTTAGAATCCGTTTGAGCATACGCCGCGCAAACGCTTAGGAGCGCGACGATGAGGATGACTACTTTTAACCATGCAGCTCGCATATCTGTTTTTATCCTTCTGTATGTTCTTTAGAACTTGTCCGATAACGAGATTACTCCCGCTTCTTATTATTGTGGCCTTAATTCAGCAAATCTCGTGCCAAAAACTAGAGCAATTATCGGCTTTTCCCGATATTCATGACGTTTAATATTGTCAGCTAGTACGCTCCGTCTCCCTTAAGAACACAGACCGGCGTTCTGGCAATAATCTTAATGTCGGTCCACATGTTCATTTCTTCGATGTATCGGTGGTCAAGTTGCATCCACTCATCGAACGTCAAGCGACTTCGGCCGCATATCTGCCAATAACATGTCAAACCGGGTTTGATCGACAATCGTTCCAAGGCGTATTGGTCGTAGAGAGCAACCTCGCGAGGCAACGGAGGCCTTGGACCTACTAGGCTCATTTGGCCAGTCAGCACATGCACGATTTGAGGAAGCTCATCGAGGCTGTATTTGCGGATAAATCGGCCGATCGGAGTGATCCTAGGGTCGTTTTCGATCTTAAAAATCGGACCGTCTTTCTCGTTCTTGTCGAGTAAAAGGCTAAGACGCTTTTCCGCGTCCGTATACATCGAGCGGAACTTGACGAACCTAAAAGTTCGGCCGCCTAGCCCTACGCGCTTGCTTGAATAGAAAACCGGACCAGGACTGGTCATCTTTATTGCTAGTGTGCAAATGATGTAAAACGGTAGGAGCAAGATTAGGAGAACGATAGAGCCAACGATGTCGAACAAGCGCTTCCACGACTCGTAGTGCACTTGCTTTGGCGTTACCAACAGCTCTTCTTTCTCTACTTTCACCAATGTTATAAGTGCGTTCTGGTTCATTGCCATCTCACGCGCTTCTCCGTTCCGAGGCACAACTCTCGAACGCCGTCACAGGCGTCTTTCCTTTCTAAACAACGAAATCAGCTTTAAGCTAAAGTCATTTTACACCGATTTCGAGAGTCGGCTCGGGGCACAGTCCTACGCCTTGGCAGCATGAACTGTGCCTCCAATAGAATCGGTTGAAAAAGCTGGCAACATCACCGAGCCAGCGTCCTAGACATAACGCCTATTTCTTGGCGCGTTTGAGCTCAAGATGGCCTTGAAGTTGAGGATCGCTTTTAGTGTGCACCATCGTGTTGCCGTCGGTGCTTATCCGAAGCGTGTTAACGGTTCGATCGTTTGCCGGGACCGCCTTTCCATCTCGCTTGAGGGTTGTGCTGACTACTTTGTTACCTGTGACTGTGTATTTGCCTTCAGATACCTGGACTCGTTGCTTGCCAGCCTGAACAGACCGCATTTCCATGCGGAAGGTCTTGTCAGACTTCAGAACGAACGTGAACTTCATTGCCTTGATCGCTTCGATGGCAGACTTGGCCATTGCCTTTTGCTGCGGATCGGTCGGCAGCTTCACCTTCGACATGTCGAACTTGTACGCGCCGATCCATGTGCCGACGGGACTAGATGCTACCGCAGCGACGACCGCGAACACCATTGTCACAACCAACAATACAACTCGTTTTGACATGCCCCAGTATATCTCGACACACTCCAAGGAATCGAACCTGAGCGCGCTTAGCGAGCTAGGCTCATTCGGACTAAAATGATCGGTTTTAGCATGAAGGGCTTGATTTATTTTGAGCATATGCCCATAATATTGATAAGAGCGACTATGGCTAGACCCAAATGCTGCCGATTGATCCATACCGAGCCGAGCGTTAGATGCTTCGGGCCGAAGTGCGAAGATAGCGCTGGCGAAGGCGCAATCTCACTTTCCTATGATGAACTGGAAGCTCTGCGTCTTTGCGACTTGCTAAAGATGCACCACCACGAAGCGGCGGACGAAATGAACGTCTCTCGCCAGACAATCGGACGCATCCTTGAGTCGGCAAGGGAGAAGACGGCAAAAGCAGTCTCCGAGGGTCTCAGCCTACTCGTCGCAGGAGGTCAATACTCTATGTCATTAACAAGATCATTTAGGTGCTCGTCATGCAACTGCAAGTGGGAGCTGCCGTTCGGCGGCGGCCGCCCTCAGGATTGTCCCGAGTGCAAAAGCACCAACTTCCACCGAGAGCACACCGCTGCTGAGCCCGAAGCTGCTTTGGTCGGCGGACCCGGCAAGGGATGCTGCCATCGAGGCCTGAAAGGCCAAGGACGCGGACGCCGATGCCGAGGAAGCCAAGCGTGATAGTCTGCTTCCCTGCTATGGAGGACAATGGCCTTGAATCGCGGCTGAGCGGACACTTCGGCAGCGCTCCTTGGTTTATTGCGGCCGATACCGACACGAACGAAAAACAGGCGGTGCCGAACCGCTATAAGGTCCATGAACATGGCCAATGCAATCCGCTATCTGCGCTTAGCGGATTCAAACCGGATGTTGTCGCCGTTCAAGGTATCGGACCAGGAGCGATCAACAAGCTCCATTCGATGAACATCAAGGTTCTTCGCGTGCAAGCGGCGACGGTTAAGGAAGCTCTTGAGCAACTTTCGGCCGGAAACCTTCCTGAAATGACGCTGGACGACGCCTGCAAGAGCCACGGAAGCAGCTGCTGACAACAATGTTTGTACATTTTGTACAAACATGACACTAAGCCCCGGTTATTAAGTCTATAATCGGGGCATGGCACCGTCTCACCCAGGATTCGACAACGTTCCGCTTTTTTTGCCATCTGCCGGCAAAATGCGCCGTGCGACCAGCCACCATCCCGACATCGCCTCGAACAACGACGCATGGAACCTGCCGGCTGGCGATTGCATCACGATCATGGATGAGGACGGCCCGGGCATCGTCCAGCACATTTGGACGACCATCGCCTGCAACGAATACTGCTGGCCGCGCCTTCTTCGAATCCAAGTCTTCTATGACGGGTCTGATCAACCATCGGTAGATTGCCCGATTGGCGACTTCTTCGCCGTCGGCCACGGCCAAGAGAAGGACGTGAACTCATCGATGGTTGCCAACGTCAGCGAGGGCCGCGCGCGCAACTGCTATTGGCCGATGCCGTTCAAGAAGCACATGCGCATCGTCATCATGAACGAGAGCCGCGACCACCGCGCCGGAATCTATTTCCACATCGACTGGTTGCAGGTGCCTTCTCTCCCCGAGGATACGCTCTACTTCCACGCCTGGTACAAGCAAGAGAACCCAGCCATCATGGGTCGGTTCTATGAGATCGTGAATACCGAAGGACGCGGCAAGTATGTCGGAACGCTACTGAACATTCTGATGTGCGAGCACGCTTGGCCCGGAGAGGGGGACGAATACTTCTGGATCGATGGCGAAAAGGAGTCTTCGATCATGGGCACCGGCACTGAAGACTACGTGAACGACGGCTGGGGGCTCCATCCCGAGAACCGGCCCTATTTCGGCGTGACCGTGCTTGGAGGCTTCCGTGAAGGCGACCGCGTAAGCGCTTATCGCTGGCATGTACCCGATCCAGTGCCGTTTGAGAAGAGCTGCCGACTGGATATTGAGCATGCCGGCTGGACCTTGAAGGCCGACCATTCGGTCCACGGAACCTTCGATGAGCGCGCCGACGACTACAGCTCAGTGGCGTTCTGGTATCAATGGCCGTTCCGCACCGACTTGCCTGCATTGCCTTCAGGCTATGAGCGGATGCCCTATGGCAACACGGCAATCTTTGAGGTCGAGGATAAGTTTGACGAGGCCGTTTGCGAGAAGGGAGAGAAGAATTTGTTCGACTGGTCAATGGCGAGACAGCGCGCCATTCTTTTCACAGGAGAAGGTTCTGGTTCGTCTATTGAGATGCCATTCGAAGTGGCCGAATCCGGGCGTTACGAGGTTCTCGCCATGGCGATGAACGGACCGGACTACGGGATCTACTCGGCAGAAGTCGATGGCGTGAAGATCGGCGCAGTTCTCGAGCCCTATTCCACCATCGTCCCCGAGGCTGGAGCGAAGGAAACCGGCGAGAGATTCGACTTCTATGCCCCGCACCAGACCATGGCGAAGATGCGCATTCTTGGCCGATTCGACCTGCAGGCCGGTTCGCACACGGTGAAATGGATCTGCGAAGGACGGAACATGCTATCGGGCGGACACTCCGTCGCCATCGACAACCTGGTGCTTTCGAGAGTGGACCTGGATCGGCCGGTCCTAGATCGCAGCTAATCCGCCGAAACGCGAGATTGAGCAAAACGTAAACAGTTTGTTATCCTGCTTTACAAGAGGGGCGGGATACAAATGAGGTGCGTTAACAATATGGTGCGACTAAAGATGGCAGCTATTCTGCCGTTGTTGGCTGGGTGCAGTTTAGCCTTGGGCTTCGGCTTGTTGGTTCCGCCGACCGCTGAGATTCTTAAAGGCTTGAAGAGCCAGGATCTAACCGTTCGGCGCAAAGCTGCGAGAGACATTATCCGACTTAATCCCGATCTGAATGTTGATTGGTTCGACCGTATCGGATCGGCTTTGACGAAGGCGATAGAGGACAAAGATTCAGAAGTCGGCGAAGCCGCGGCTCTCGGCTTTTCACGAATCCGAACTGGTTGCTACCCGCCGAACGACCGGCTTTTCGAGTTGCTTGATAGCACAAGACCCGAGGTCGTCCGAAGAGCTGTTACTGCGCTTTGGATGTCGGAATCGCAGGCCTTCAAGAATACGCATGCGAACCTAGTTCTCGCAGAGGCGAAATCGACTTCAGCTCAAAAACTCGCAGCGCTAAAAGAACTCGGCAAGGAAGGATCGTTTGCCGGATATGAACAAACATTGATTCTAAACGCGTGCAAGGACTCCAACCTGGAAGTGCGCCTAAACTCGCTACGGCTACTGGGCAAAGCACAGTGCTCCGAAGCCCACCTGCAGTTTCTGACAGATGCCCACGATTCTGATCCAAAGATCCGAATGGCAGCGATGCAGGCCATGGATGATACGTGCGATGAAACATTTCGCCAAACGCTTAGATCGGCCAGGCAAGACAAGGATTCCGCCGTTGCAGCCTTGGCCAAGAAGCTCTGCAGCAACCTGCCTTCGAGCGAAAGGCAAGACTTATATTCAGGCCAAAGAGCACCGAGATTCTACGACGCCAAGATCGGACCCTATACGCTGAACCAGATGAGCAGCATCTCAATGATGAACCCTCGGCGGACCCGCTTCTTCGTTAAAGGCGGCGAGTGCGACGGCGCTTGTTCGTGGATCGCAATATCTTCCGAACCGGGAGCCACACAAATTCCTGATGCGTTGCACGACATGGTGGAATGCAGTGTGCCGGATTACAAAACGGGAAAAGGCATCGGTCTCGGAGATACGCGCGAATCTGTTCAGAAGAAGCTTGGTAAGCCGACTCGCGTAAGCCGCAAGAACGGCCGCACTATCGATGTCTATCGTGACGGCACTGAAGATGACTACTACGAAGCACTTTATCGGTATTTCGGCGATAGGCTAGTCGGGATCTGCCTTGGGCGTTACTCAGACGAAGGTTAAGCTCGTATTGACCGTAACAGACAACACATCTACGCGTATGTAAGGCGGAGGAGCACCTTGATCTCAGCTATTATCTTTTCAATCGTAGCAGCAAAGGGTATGACTGCCCAGCAAGCCTTAGAGAAAGTAGAAAGCGTTTACAAGGCCTGCAAAAGCACTGATGTAGTCTACACGCTGAAAGAACAGCGAAGGACGCACCGAGTGCATGTCCTGATCGTTAAGGATGCTGGTTGGGCAGCTGAGGTCGTGTCTTCGGAGCTGTTCCCGACAGGCTATCGGGTGTACGAGAAAAAGGGGCAAACAGGATTTATCGTGCACCCCAATGGCGGCAAAAACAAGATCCACGAAGTTGCGCTCGCCGTTGATATGTACTTGGTCGCAAGCGTTGCCAGCTTGATCAAGTACCCGATCCATCATGCTTCAATGAGCTATGGGGACCTTTCTAAAGCGGTCTTCGGTCCGGAGACGTCTTGGCAAGGAAAACCAGCCGTTCAAGTCTTGGTTGAGCAAAGCCGCATGAAGATCTCTTATTATTTGAATGCCGACTATACTCGGATTCTAGCAGTTAAGAGTCGTATAGAATCCAAGGGACCAGATGGGAGAGAACTAGCGACCAGCACTTCCTATGATAACCAAAAGCTGGATATGGCGACATCAAAGGATCTCGATGCGTGGATAGCTCGGGCTGAAAAGCTGGTTAAACCCGAAAACACAAATCGTTAAAGGACTTAACGGGGGCGCTATCGAAAACAATAACGATGGTACACCTATGTGCTTTAGCAGCTCTTTCTTTGTACGCAACTTCGGCCAGCGAGATGAAGTGGCACACGGTCCATCTTCAGTCCGTGCAGCTTAGCGACGACGACGGCTCGCGTCAAACTCCGCTTGATCCAGCAGTTATGCAGTCTCAAGTCGATTGGGCGAACAAGGCGTTTGAGTCGGCAAGCATTCGGTTCGTCTGGAACCCCAAGAAGGACATTGCCCAGATGCGCTCGACCAAGCTAAATCGCATGGAGACCGACGAAAAGTACACCTGGAAGAAGCTGGTTGCCGATGCCGCATCGGTCGCCGCGAAATACCCCAACCGATTGTTACTTCTGCATCGCTACGGAACAGGCAAGGATCCAGCGGGCGATTCCTTCTCGGGAGGAGACTTGCTGTTTGTTGCTTCCTGCGGATCAAACGGCTGGGGCGATCGCTATTGGAACCTGGCGCACGAGATCAGCCACAACCTCTCGCTTCCGCATCCACACGGCGGGCCTGAGTTCGCTAATGTCGCAGCCGCCGAGAAGTACTTCATTGAGAACGGCAAAGATCCCAAGATATTCGACGGCGACGGCTTGGACGACACGCCAGCCTTCCCCGCCATCCCGAGCACTTATTGGGACGACGGCCACAACACGATCACGGTTTGCGGGGTTGATTTCACCATTCCTCGCGGCAACGTGCCGTCATACACTTTCGCCCACGATCAGAAGAAGAACGGCGCGCCGCTCAGCCCAATGCAGATCAGGCGCATGCGTTGGATGCTGGACCTGCGCGAGAAAGCACGCATGCAGCTGCCGACAAACAAAGGGATTCAAGGAGCACAAGAAGCTGAGAGCCTGTCCGTTCTCAAGATAAAAGATTGCGAAGTTACAAACCAGGACATGTCCGGCTATAACAATCCGCTCTGGAGCGGCTATGCCCAGGCGTTTGTCGGCTCGAAGATCGGTTCGTCAGTCGAGTGGAAGATATCTGTCGATGAGAGCGAACGCTTCGAACTTGTTTTCGGCTTTACTCATGCACCAGACTTCGGCATCGTTCGGGTTTATATTGACGGCAAACGGGTTGGCAAGGACTTTGACTGCTGGGGTCCCGAGGTTCTCGTGTCTGGGCCGGTAAAGGTTGGATCGCGCTTCCTGTTTAAAGGCGACCACAAGTTGAAGTTGGAAGTAGTCGGCAAGAACCCAGATTCAAAAGGAACGAGCTTCGGTTTGGATTGCCTTTCCCTAAAGAAAACAGCCTAACCTCTTACCTCAACGGGATGCTTTCCAACCTTCTGAGGCTTGAGAATCTCGGCCTTTTGCTCGTCGATCTGTTTGAGGACAGAAGCGGGCAACTTGGCCAAGCTATCGACTTTGGCAAGCGAACTTAGAACCTCTTCCGGGTACTCGATATCGCCTTTTGCGCCAGGACCGAAGTAAATGGTCGCGGTCAATACACGAACCTTTTTGACCTGCAGATACCTGATCGCGCCTCTATCGGCTTGACTCCCTGCCTCTTGATTGAGCAGCTCTGTGGCAAGCCCGCTCATATCCAAAAGGACACTAGTTCCGTTTTCAAAGGTGACATTAACACGGTCCTCATCTCTGATCGAGGCACCGAGATCCATGTTCTGAGTTAGGCCGTTCGGCAACACTTCAGTCGCCTCAAAACCCGATGTCTGGGGATCCGGTATGTTGTCGTCTTCGAACTCGAACCTAATCTGTTGCACCTGGTTCATTGATAGATAGACCAAGGGATTCAGCATTGCTATCTGAACCGGACTTAAACTGCCCAGTCTTAGCCGTTGCCCTTTAAGCAGCATCGCCTTCTGTGGCGGAAGCAACGATCCCCAAAACCGAAGTTTCGGGTAATGGTATAAGTATAGCAATTCCCTCGGGTAGCCATATGAGCTAAGACGCACGGACAATAGTGGCAGACATGATCCATAGTAGTTTGGCAGATTATATGCTAAAGAGGATAGAGCTTCTATGCCTGGTTCAGGTGCTTCATAAACACTTATCTGTTGCTTATAGATATTGCGCGCTATCTTCTTATTCCATAAATCTGAGGATTGAGATGGTCTCACCTCAAGCCAGTTGGTAACAATATTGCATTGCAGGTCTGACATAGCTCTGCGAGTTGGCAGATATAGCCATTCTTCAGCTTCTTGAACAGTCTCAGGAAGTTGACGGAAAATGCGCGGTGCAAACGAAAGGATCTTGTCTGACAGGACAGCGACCAAGTTAAGTCTCTGCTCATCTGCTGACGCCATCAACACTCCGCCGTGAAGGGCAGCCAAGGGTTCGCAGTTGACGGGGTCGTAGTAGCGTTTTCGGCAACCGTCGCTTGCGAAGGTTATGGTATTCGGCAGGCTGTCTTTTAGGGGATTCTTACGCAGTGTCGTCAGCAGTTCCTTGCAAGCCAAAGGAACGGCATCAAGCAGTTTAGCAGTCTGCCTCCGATGGCCGCTAAAGTATTGGACTCTGCCCGTCAAACTAAAATGGACGTCGTCGATGCCGGTTGCGCCTATAATGCGGCAGTTAACGGAATAGGCGTTGATATCTTCGGGATTAATGCGCACGAGTATCTTCTTAGGCGCATCTCCGTTGCTTTGAGTGCCTAACAAGATATAGGACGGCATATTGATGCCAGCAAATGCCGGACTTCCCGCAACGGCTCGAAAGTGCTTGCTTTCGGCCATATACGCCTGGTAGATCGGCTCCATATTGACAGGGAGCATCGCCTGGGCTTTTGTCGGTTTATCGCTGAAGACGATGTTATTATCTGGCGCGATGTTAGCATAGATCGAGTCAGGTATTGCCAGCGCAATCCGTCGAGCCAGCATCTCATGAGGAGCTCTTGATTCGTAGGGATTTCCGTTCGGATTCGAGCTCGGATCGCGACGATTCTTGAAGTTCTCAACCATTTCAGCAACGGCTTCGTCAGCTTGCTGGGCATTCGCAACGGCCATCTTCTTGAGCTTTTCGGCTAACTCGCTCTTCGTTCCTTGAACGGCCATCTCTCGGTATCGCGCCTCTACCCTTTCCTGTGCGGTTTGCATCACCTTTGTGCGCTTAAGAAGGATAGCGCTATTGTCATTTTTCACCCAACTCGCGCAGGTCAGCTTGGCAATACGGTCCATCAAGTCCTTACGCTTGACGTCCTTCACAGCGATGACGATGACATCGTTCTTTGTCGAGGCATCGGCTTTAAGATCAAGATCCATGATCTTTCCAAGTTTTGGCAATAAGCGTTCTGCAGGCTCTGCTTCGAGTCTGGCGGTGACCAATGGCTGGCTTTGGGTGGTTAAAAGTAAATAAGCGATTGTTGCTGACAGCATTGATTTCCCCTCTGTAGAAGGACCGGTATATCTAGTTTAATCGTTCATGGATTATATGTGGAGCTTTCTACTATTTAGGATTTCTGTTTGTTCAAGCCAGCAAACGTTCCAAAAGCGAGTAACCGAATATCGGAACGCGGGTACAAACCACCCGCGCTTACGACGAAGGCTTCGAACTGGTCGCCTTGCCACTCGTCATTTCCCCAATGCTCGCGAGTACACTCGCGCTTCAAAGGCGCTAGGGTTGGCAAGGACTTGTCACGAGTGAAGCCTCCAAACGTCTTACTTCTTACGTCCATCAACAGCACGCGGGCACATTCGCGCCCCGATCACGCCAAGGCAATGGATAATCGTCAATGGCCGTTAGTCCCAGCCATGAATCCTTCAGACAAAAATCTTGTTCTTAACAGACATGGACGTCAAACAGCGGATTCGAAGACTCTTCTTCGCAGTGCTCGTGCCCTCGGCGCTGATGATCCCTGTGGCGTTCTCGGACAAGGGAAACTCTCCTTCACAGTGCGTCCCCTGCAGCTCGGCTTGCCCTCCTCCCTCTAACAGCAACATTCAAAAGCTCAGCAAGCCGAGTCTGCCCAACCCCGTATTGCTTCGTTGATGCCGGCCTTGCCGTCGGGAATGATCTCGTAGCAAAGGATGCCGTCCCAAGTGCCGCGGTCTAAGCCGCCCTGCACAGCCATCATGGGCACCTTTGAATTGCCGAACTTGTCGCCCACTTTCAGGATCTCACCCATCAGCGACTTCTGGCAAAGCCCAATGAGCAACGCTTCCATTTGGGGCCTTAGCGCTGTGTCAACTCCGTAAACCTCGAGTTCCGCTAAAGAGAACTTGCGCATTCCCGTCGTCCGAATCCAAAGCCCTTCTTGCCTGGGAACCGCCACGATGCAAACGAACTCGCGAGCGTCAATCTTGGCGTTGGCCTTCGGAGAGATACGCAACTCGTTCGGAAGATAATATTGCTCGCAGATTGGGTCGCCGATCACGCCGTCGGTCAGGAAGGCGATCCGCTGGGAAACCGACTGGAGGAACTCAAGCGCCGGATAGACCATCGCATCGTGGCTCTCGAAGGTTAGCTGGATCACCATCCAAGTGGCTCGGATGCGGTTGATGGTCTCGGGATTGAACGCCGCCACAACCGGATTGCGAACGATAGCCTCAGGGTCGAAAGGAATCTCGTCCCTGCCCATCAGCATCATGCGGACGACCGTGTGCCGGTCCTTTGTCGAAAGCGCATAGACTCCGCGAGCGATTGGATTGCGCAGGTCGTCCTTCGTGGCATTCTTGGCCATCGGAACGCCGAAGCCGGGCACTGATCCTCCTGCCCCGTCCGGAGAGACGATGGACAGAAGGGTCGGCATTTGCGCCCGGCAAGCTAGAAGCGTGTAGTAGAAGTCCCGGCTGATTCCAAAGCCTGGATTCTTCGGTTTGGAAAACTGCCAAGGACGCATCTTTCTACTTCTCGATCTCTTGCAGAATCGGCTCGATGTCGGGATTTGGACCGACGGCTTCGCGGATTTGCTTGGCCAGATTTCGGGCCTCGTCCTCTTTGCCGAACCTTTTGGCTGCCAGCGCAAGGTTCAAGTGGATTGGCAACGACCCCTGCATGTTCTGAGCGGCGTAGCGCATCATGTTGTAGCCTTCCTCATGGCGGCCCTGAGCGTTGAACGCGGCCAAGAGCTCGCCGTAGCCGGGTTCGCAAGCCGGGAACACCTCTAGCAACCTTCGCGCGGCCTCTTCGGCTTCCTTCGGCTCGTTCAGCCTGTTGTAGGCTGCGGCCATCAAGGCCCAGAGCTTCCAGTAGTCGGCCAGCCAGTTCTTCATCGGCTTCAGGTCTCGGATCGCGCCTTCGAAGTCTCCGCTGTCCATCTTCTCGCGGGCTTGCTCGACGATGTCGGTGCGCTTCTTCTGCTCGATCTCAAGCAGCCAGGCTTGAGTCTGGGCTCGGGTGTTAGGATCGGGGTTAGCCGAAAGGATCGTGCGAAGCACTTCGGGCACTTCGAACTCGCGGTCGGCTTTTTGCAGCGTCTGGGCGTACTCGATGAGCACCGGGATCTCGGTCGGGGTCTCGTCGAGGCAATCCTCATAGAAGTCCATGGCACGGTCGAGTTCGCCGTCCTCAACAAGCAAAGGAGCGTAGAACCGTTTGACGAAGACCTTGTTCTCGAGGGTCTCCAGGGCACTCTCAAATGCCTTGACGGCTTCTTCTTTCTGGCCGTTTTGAACCAGCGAGATGCCGTATTTGGCATGCGCCTGGGCGTTCTGCGGGTTCTTGTCGATTAGCTCCTTCCACAGTCCAGGAATCTCATGGCCGCGTCCACCCTGCATCAGCACGTTCGCCAGAAGGTCCATCGACGGCTTGTCGTCGCCCTCAAGCTCGATTGCTTTTCGAATATTGCGCTCCGCGTTTGTCGGCATGCCCAGCATCATCTGGACGTAGCCGAGGCGGGCGAACAAACCTGGATCGTTGGGCTCCAGGATAGAAGCCTTCTCGAAGTGGTCGGATGCCCGGTTCAGGTCGCCGATCGCTTGGTACCCTTCGCCCAGAACGAACCATGCTCGATGGTCGTCCGGTACGGTCTCGACGACGGCCTTGAGCGTCTTCTCGACGATTTCGAAGCTGCCGATTCGGGCGTTGATGCACATGCGGCAAAGCTGCACGACCATCTCGTAGGGACCGACGAATTCAGGGTCCTCTTTGAGCGCTTCAAGCAATATGGCGAGCGCGGGCTCTGGCGAGAATTCCTCGGCAACTCGGCCTTGAACCTGATTGATGTAGTGAACCGCGTCATAGCCGGTGAGGAACTTGATGAAGGTGCCTGGCATATCGGTTCCGAACTCCATCGTGTCGCCCTTCAGCTCTTCGGGAAGTTCGACGCCGACCTTAGCCGCATAATCCTTAACCATTTTGTGTAAAGTCGCAAAGAGATCGTCTTCGCTGAACTCATAGACAACCAGATCCGCGGCAGACGGATCCTCTTTAGGCGTATAACGCACCTCAACTCGATAGCCGCCGTCCTCTTTGTTGTCCAGCAGTCCGTCCGAAACCAATTCGATTTCAGACTCGTTGAACATCTGCTTGATCCACTCCGGGTCTGCCAGCGTGTTGGTGATGTTGACCAAAGCTCCGCGGGGGCCGCTGTCGGTGTCGACCTGGGCGATGTAACTAACCGGGTTGATCTCGGCGTTTGTTGACGACCGCACGGTCTCGCTGATGAATAGCGACAGTTGGCGGCCAAGAGGCGCAGACGCTTCTTGGGTGGAGTTATACGGGAGGGCAGCTACCTTCATGGCAGGGATTTTACCTACGCGGCCTCTCTCGGAGTGCGTCTTGCTTCTACCGAATGCGTTCTTTAATGCGAAGCCAGTCTTTGTGCCCCAAGAAACTGCCCTCAACATTGCTGAGAAGCTCCTGATACATCCCGTATGGCATGGAGACGGCGACCAAGTCTGGATCGACGTATGGCCTAGCCGTAATGTCGGTCATCCCAAGCACGGCTCGCGGATTCTCGTTGTTACATTCCTTCAGCGCATAAAGCACCGACGTGTGGCAGCCAGCGCCCATCGGCACGATGATGTTCTCGTTTGTCTTTCGGGCATAACTTGCCAAAACCACAAGCGCTGAAAGCTGGTCCGGATTGACGTAGATCGACACAACCGCTGGCTCGCACGGCGCTCTGCTTAACGGCGAAAAAACGACGAACTCCTCGGGGACGTTGGTGACCGGAAGCTGATCGATGAATGCCTGAGCTAGGTCTGGGTTCTTCCAATAGTGCTCGCCCATTTGCTCGGGCGATCCAGTCGAAAGGAACTCGGCGAGCTTTGGACGGAACGGAATTTTGAAACCGATGCCGATTCCGCCGCTCGGGCAGCCGAACGTCTTGCGGTCAAACGCAAACACGTGGCCTTTTGCAGCGGCCATGTGTAGCGATGCCACGCAGCCCCACTTTGATTCTGGGAAGCCTTTGGCAGCTTCAGGCTTCTCATTCGTATAACATACGGCCACCGGCTCGTAGCGCAGCTTCAGCGCTTCCTGCAATTGGTCCATTTCGTTTCTCCTGTTGAATGCTATGAAGACGAATCGGCGGTTCTGTTCGATGCAGACGCGCCGCACGAAGTGCGCACAATGAGCTTCATCGGCAAGCGGATCTCCTGGGTCGGCAGCCTTTGGTGCCACTTGCTCTGCCTGTCAAGCAGCAAAGTCATCGCTTCCCTACCCATTTGTTCGTAGGGTTGGGCCAATGTCGTCAGTCCAAGCGCGCCAAGTAAAGCAGGCTGAGAGTTGCTGAAGCCGATCAAGGCAAGGTCGTCAGGCACCCGAATGCCCATGGGCGCGAGGCTGGCCATCAGGTCGGCAGCAAGGTTATCGTTTGAACAGACAAGAGCCGTCGGCCAATCGCGTCGCGGAATCGATACCAAGGCGAGCTTCATCAGTTCTGGAACGGTGCTGAGATTGATGCCGAACGCGGCCCATTCCCAGCACAGCTCAACACCGAATTCGCGACAAAAGATGGATACCCCGTGCCATCTATGGCGCACAGTCTCAGGAACCAGGTTCCCAACAAACCCGATCCGACGATGTCCCACTTGGTACAAGTGCTTCGCCGCTTCGTAGCCTGCTTCAACATCGGCGAAGCCTACGAAGTCGACGTCGATGCCAGGTACGCGGGTGTCAATGATGACGGCGGGCATCTTCTTCTGCACACGTCGCAGAAGCTCGGTGTTGATAAAATCGGGCGGCCAAAGAATTAAGCCCATCAGTTCTTCTAGGTGCAGTTCTGCACCTTCAGACGGGTCCGCGCCGAGTTCGAACGGTTTGTAGTGCGACCAGATGAGACCGGACTTTTCATTTTGTTCGAGCAACACCTCGGAGCAGCCGTTGGCAACAAGCGATCGCGTGTTGAGGTCGGATGGATCAGAAACAAAAAGACCAATGTTGCCCGTCGTCCTAGGTTTCTCAAGCACCGGATAGGCTCGCCTTCCGGGACTTCTCTGTAGCAATCCCTCATCCGTCAGCAGATTCATCGCGCGGCGAATCGTAGCCCGATGGGCGTTGAACTCTTGTTCCAGCATGCGCTCCGATGGTATCGGATTGGAAGCCGAATAGAAACCGGATGTGATCCTCTCACGCAAGGTTGAGGCAATGTCGTAGAAGCTGGTTGGCATATTGTCGCCCCGCTTTTGGTACATGTTGATTATGTACCATTCGGAGATGGTGGGTTTACAGGACGAAAACAGCGGACGAGGCAGGCTCATCCCCTCCCTCGGAATGTTCGTGTCTGAGAGGGGGGGTAGGGGGGAAGGAGCATACTGTAGCCGGAGCAATGCGCGATGACCTTCATGATTGTTGTTCTGCCGCCGCAAAAACATGCGATAACAGCCTTCTGAGACCGCCGGTATTGGTCCTTTGAACTCCGGTCAAGCTTGGTGTCCGACATATTGCTAGCAATCATCTCTGACCAACACCCAAAAGCTAGCTTGGTTGTCTATAATGACGTCTAGCATGCTCAAACATCCCAATCAAACCATCTCGCGGATCAGACGGTTCGCCGAGCAATTTCTGCCCCTTATCTATCCCGAGCGGCTGCCCCTGTCAGTTCAGGTTGCAGGACCGGTCGAGCGGATTTCTTATGACGACGCCCAGAAGCTGAACTACCGCCCGGCCGAAGTCGGCATGAAGATTGACCCGCTTTGGGCGACCTTCTGGTTCCGCGTGTCGGCCGATTTGCCCGCCGATTGGAAGGACAAGACCGTTGCCGTGCTGTTCAACACGCGCTCGGAAGGCTTGGCTTGGATCAATGGCGAACCGTTCCAGGGACTGAACTACCTCGACCACCAGCCCTGGCACGACGATGGCCGAATCGACATCCGGCTTCCGAAAGAGATGGTCCAGTCGGGCAAGGTCTATGTTGAGATCGAGGCCGCCTGCAACGGCATGTTTGGGCAGTGGGACGAGAGCCTAGGCTGGCTTCGTCGCGCCGAGGTTGCCACCTTCGACAAAGAAGCATGGGATCTAGCGCACGACTTGGTTCCCCTCGCCATCTATCTGGACAGCTTGGACAAGAAGCATTTGGACAACTTCCAGGCGTTCATCATGGCTACGCTGAACCACATGTGCAACGAGGTTGATCCGCTAGACCGATCAACTTGGGGACGCGCTCGCGAGCTTCTGCAGAAGATCTACGCAAACAAGAACGGAACCTATGTGCACGAAGCCAGCGCCATCGGCAACGCGCACATCGACACCGCCTGGCTGTGGCCTTTGGCTGAAACCAAGCGAAAATGCGCCCGAACCTTTTCTACCGCTTTGCGCTACATGGCCGAATACCCGACCTACAAAATCGGCGTGTCGCAAGCCCAGCAGTACCAGTGGATGGAAGACCATTACCCATCGATCTACAAGCAGATCAAGCCCGCCATCGACAAAGGGCAATGGATTCCGGTCGGCGGAACTTGGGTCGAGCCCGACTGCAACGTGCCATCGGGCGAGTCGTTCGTCCGCCAGTTCCTGTATGGCAAGCGCTACTTCCGCAACCGGTTCGGATGGGACTGCAATGAGTTCTGGAATCCGGACGTGTTCGGATACAGCGGCCAGCTTCCGCAAATTATTCGCGGCGCTGACATCGACTATTTCATGACGCAAAAGCTGTCGTGGTGCCAGTTCAACAAACCCGAACACCAAAGCTTCCTGTGGGAAGGTATCGACGGCACGAAGGTTTTGACGCACTTCCCGCCGATGGACACTTACGTCGGTCTAACCGGACGCGAGGTTGTCACCGGCATTCTGCACCACGCCAAGAACCACCAAGACGACGAGCACACCAACCAGGGCTTGCTGCTCTTCGGCTGGGGCGACGGCGGCGGCGGTCCAGACAGACATATGATCGAAGTTCTCGATCGACTGGAGGACTTCCAAGGCTTCCCTCGCATCAAGCAGCGCACGTCGCAGGAGTTCTTCAAGCTTCTAGAAGCATCACTGGATGAACCTGTGACGATTAAGGGCGAACTCTATCTTGAGTTCCACCGAGGCTGCTACACGACTCAGGCCGCCAACAAGCGCGACAACCGCAAGAGCGAGTTGGCACTGCGATCCCTTGAGATGCTCTCGTCATTGGGCGACCGCGCTTCCTATCCGTCTGCTCGGATCGAGGAGCTTTGGAAGGTCGTTCTGAAGAACCAGTTCCATGACATCCTTCCCGGCTCGTCGATCACGCTGGTCTATGACGATTCTGCCAAGGAATATGCAGAAGTTCTGGCCGAGTGCGCTTCGCTGACCGATGGCGCTTTGAAGGCATGGGCTGGTACAGGTTCGGGCTATTCGGCGGTCAACACGCTGGGCTGGGATCGTGCAGGCGTTGCTTCCGTTCCTTCCGGCGCGGCTGGTTCGCAGAAGGCGTTTGACGGTTCGTCTCTGGCTTGCATCAAGGCTCCGTCGGTCGGATCCGCGCCAATCGGATCGTCGTCTTGCGGCACCGCTTCGTTGGCTGCAAATGGCGACGAGTATGTGCTTGAGAACTCGCTGATCAAGGCTACTATGTCGTCTTCTGGATTGGTTACTTCGCTGGTGACAAAAGCTGACGGACGCGTCTATGTGTGCTCTTCTGCTCCGGCGAACCAGTTGGTCATCTTCGACGATCCGGGCGATGCTTGGGACGTCGATGTGTACCACTTGGAGACCCGTTCCGCCTTGCCGCCTGCAACCTCATGCAAAGTCATTGAAGAAGGTCCGGTTCGAGTCGGACTCGAGTTCGCGTTCGCATTCGGTCCGAGCACGATGACGATGCGGGCGTTCCTCGTGGCCGGCGATGGTCATCTCGAGTTCGAGTGCGACGTCGATTGGCAGCACACTCACAAGATGCTGAAGGTCGAGTTCCCCGTTCTGGTCCACTCGCCAGAGGCAACCTATGAGATCGCCTTCGGATCGCTGAAGCGGCCGACGCACTTCAACACACCCTACGACATGGGCCGTTTTGAAGTCAGCGGACACCGGTGGATGGACCTGAGCGAGACGGCTGCTGGCGTTGCGCTGTTCACCGAGTCGAAGTACGGCTATTCGGTCCAGGGCAACGTGATGAACATCTCATTGCTCCGCTCGCCGACTTCGCCCGATCCCGTCGCGGACAAGGGCAAGCATTTCTTCCGATATGCGCTCTATCCGCACGCTGGCGACCACGTTTCGGCAGAAGTTGTCCGACGCGCGCACGAGTTCAACACGCCTTGGCTGTTCGTTCCGGGTTCCGTTTCTCGTTCTTTGATGTCGGTTTCGTCGCCGGATCTGGTGATTGACACCGTCAAGAAGGCGGAAGACTCTCAGTCTCTGGTCGTTCGCTTGTATGAAACCCACGGCGCACGCGGCAAAGCTGGTTTGAAGGTCGGTTTACCGTTTAGCAAGGTTTCTAAAACGAACCTGCTGGAGGAGAAGCCCGTTCCGATTGCCTTCTCTGGCGATTCCATCGAGGTCGAGTTCCGTCCGTTCGAGATCATCACGCTGGTCTTGGAGTAGTCTGAATAGTGGTGCGGACATCCTGTCCGCGTATTTAGCACGGGCATCCTGCCCGTGCTTTTCCAATGCTTTTGACCTCTCAGTCTATTGATCAGATCCGCTCAAAAACACATTCGCTGCCTCGACGAACTTGTCTGCTTCCTTCAGGTTCTTGAACAAACTGGTCGGGATCAGCATCAGCCGATCGCCTTTGGCGTGGACTTCGACGCTCTTTTCCTTCCTCTGAACCAGCTTGACTGACTTCCACGGAAACGAGATTCTCGATATGCTCAAGCAGAACGAGATTGCCTGCTCATTCACTTCAAGCAAAGCATAAGGGCGTTCGCGATAGGCCCGCATCGTCTTTTGGGTCAAGTAAACGATGCCGATCGGGATCAGCAGCGCGCTAAACCGGGTGATGAGCACATAGGCGTCGAGGAGGTGATTCTTGTCCGAGAGGAATGCCGACGCGATGAGCGTGATGACGACGACCACCGACGCCAGCGAGAGCAACCGGAACTGCCCGACGACCTTCTTGGCCCGCACGTCTTCTTCATTGGTCAGCTTGCGCTTGAGGCCGTTGTATGCCAAGACATTTTTGAATGCGCTGTCCTTTTCGCTCATTGGTTTGATGTTAGCATTGTTGTTGAGGTGTCGGCTCACTTTGAATCCGCCCCTTGCGAAGCAGGGGGAGGACCTTCGCGTCGCAGACGCGAAGAGGAGGGGGTTTTGACCCAATCCGCCGAATTCGTCCGCAACTTTGGGCCGGCGAGGCCGCCAGCGATCCCGGTAAGCGGTTGCCAAGACTGAGAAAGGTTGGACCAGATGTTCTTTCTCCCGCCTCGCGGGGGAGGGCTAGGGAGGGGGTTCCGTTCTGTTAACACCCTCGGCATCAGCGCTTCGCTCGGGATGCCGAGGGATGGCAAAGACCTAGCCGGGACCGCCGGCTTTCAGCCTGCCACTATACCATGGGCTAGAAGCCCATGGTACTTCCCTTCTTCCTTCGACTCTCCCGAGCTACTTCAAGCAGCATCTCCTTGAACTTCAGCATATCGGTATAGCTTTCGAAATACTTGTGCTCGAGTATCGTATGCGTCCATCCATGCTCAACCCAAAGACCTTCCGTGCAAGTCGAGATGTCGGCGATCTTATTGAAGGCTATCGTTCGCTCAGATATATCCCGTTTAATCTTAAGTCCGTCTTCTGTGATGGTCAATGAATCAATTAACGGCTGGGCAAACTTCCTGGGGCAGTTCAAATACAAGGCTAGATTCGCTAGCAATATAGTAGCCGGAAAGATCAAGTCTTCAAAATAGTCATAAGGATGGTGCCGAATAAACGACACTAGTGGACCTGTAGCCAGAATTAGAAGGAAAAATAAAGAAAGACCCAAATAAACTCGTTTCAATAGAGCTAAGCGCTTTCCTTTTTCGTCGTCTGAAAGGACGTATTCCATTAAGCGGACATCTCTTAGCTTTTGGCAAGTCATGCGACACCTTCAACGATTTGGAGTGCGATTCCGGCCTTCTCGCAGACGGCATCGGCATAGGAGCGCATCTTTTCCTTAGATCCGAAGAGGTCATAGCCAAGGACGAGGTTCCAGTTGTTTTGTCCTGTCAAAGTCAACTGGTTATAGTGCATTACCACGCTCTTTATGTTCTTCGAATCTTGCCTATGAGTTATCTCCTTGCCTAGCAAACCAAAGGCGTATTCTTCAACAATCTTACTCGCCTCGATTCTTAATCGCTTACGAATCCCTCTGCTCCGCAATCGCTTTAATACACATAAATCAACAAGGACTTGCATTACAAAGTAAGCAAGCAATATGTAGAATATGCCAAGACTATCGGTCCTCGATGAAACTCCTAACAACACCCGAATCAGATGCGCAACAAACAGCAAGATGCCGACGAAGGCAAACAATATCTCATATGCAACGATCTTTGTTGCTTTTCTCAGGACAGGATGATTCTTGTCAAGCACGACATTGACAAACGTTGAATTAAGGGTATCAAACGGCATGTTCTCCGCCTTCAACCAACTCGCATCTAGCAGCCACCGATAGTGCCTTGGCATATCCTCTCATATCCTTCTCGCTGGCAAACATCTCAACTGGAAGCTCGAGTCTTCCTATCCCCTTATATCGCACCGTAATGCCTTTCAGACCAACATCGATACGTCTCATCTTCCAAAACGGATAATCCAACTCGACATGCAGATAACCGGACACCGTGTATGTGACAACTAACCTCAATAGCCTTGTCGTCACCGATCTCCGAACTATCCTTTCAAGCACCTTTCGAGTTCCAAGGAATCCTGGCACTGGCATTGACACCATGACCGCCATGAATAGCCATTTCATTGGCTTAAGGGTGTCGCCTCCAACAGAAACCGTTAAGCAGATATAGGCTACTGTAAGCAAGAACCAAGCGATATATAGCTTCGTCGCGCGACGACGGTTCACCAGTGCTTGCTGGTAGATGGGATCAACCAGGTCCAATCCGATGTCAATAGGCTTCAGTCTATACTCGTCAAGATACACCTGCAACCTCCCTATCCGTCAAGTCGATAACCGGCACGTTCTTCTGCTCGGCGAGGGCTTTGGCGAACGCCTGCATCTCGTACGAGTTTGCAAATACTCGGCCAGGCATATCGAGCATCCTGCCATCGGCCATCTTAATGGCCAGACTGTCCATAGAAACGGAGCACTGGCGCATCCCGGAAAATCGATATCGGATTACGTGGTCACTTAACGAGTAAATGCGAACGCAGTCTCGAATGCTCCTTGCTCCAGCTTTGAGAACACGGCTTACTGGCGCGTTACTTAGGCTTCTCAGGTTCTGAAGGCATACCAAGAACCAGGCCGCTGGCACACCTACCGTAACCACAGTGCGCAAACTTGGCGTATCGATAACGAAGTCGAGTAACAGGGCCAGCAGCACACCCATCTGCCAAAGAATCACCCCTAATCTATAATCCTTTCCAACTTTTCTACGCACGACCTCGGCCAGAACCGGATCAGGTTCGATTGGGTAGAGCGTTATGTCGTCGATGGGCCGGTTCATTGCCTTGCTTCGATTATAGCAAAGAATCTACGGCAAAGCGCACGAATCCGAATCACTGTAAGTGCGATTCAAAGACTCATCCCTTTGGCCTCGTCCCTTCTTGCGTCGGGCTTTAAGCATTCGAAGCACCTCCTACTTCGTCAGCAGCTTTGAGCCGGCGTGGCCGCCAGCGATCCCGGCAAGTCCTCTCCTCTGTTCGCTTCCCTCACAGGTTCTCTCCCATGCGATGGGAGAGGAGCGCAAACCCGAACATCCGCCCCATGGCGAAAGCCAGGGGGAGGAAGCTCAATGCGAAGCATTAGGCAGGAGGGGGTTCAGACCTTATGACGAGTACCCTCGGCATCATCGCTTCGCTCGGGATGCCGAGGGATGGTAACGAACTAACTGGGCCGCCGGCTTCCAGCTGGCTAAAGACCATGGCACAACCTAAAGCCGCGAAACCAAATACCGTCCAAGCGCTTTCACCGCCACATCGGCGGAACGGAACACCGGCACCCCAGCCGAATGGACCAGGTTAGCAAATGAATCGAAGAGCCGTCCGCTATCCACCACGAACACCAGCGGCTTCGATGAGGATGCAAATAGCGATGGAACTAGAACGGTGAGAGATGCTGAATCGAGTTCGGAGGGCAGTCCCTTGATTTGAGGCGTTAGCGGGATGCACGAAACGATCAGCGCATCGACCTCATCCGACTCAGCCATCAACTTGATCGCGTCGGCATAGGCCTTTTCATTCGCCATCGGGGTCACGTCCAGCGGATTGCGCGGATTCACCAGTCCAGCCAGTTTGTTCGCCTCAAGCACCGACCTCAACGACGAAGTCAGTGAAGGCGACAGCGAAGGAATCGAGATCTCATAGCCCGCGCCTTGGATCGAATCGGCCATGCCGACCGTCTCCATGCCCGCATTGGCCATGGCGAACACCCGGGTTCCCGCGACCTTCTTGCCGTGCAGATAAGTCGCCAGCTCCAGCATCTGCTCGAACTCCTTGAAGGTGTCCACGACGATGGCTCCGGCATGCTCCGCGGCCGCCTGGCAGATGTCGTAGTCGCCAGCAACCGACGCCGTGTGGCCAGCTGCCGCGCTTCGTCCCGTCTCGGTTCGACCTGCTTTATAGAAAACCACCGTCTTGCCCATTTCGGTGACCGCCGAAACCGCTCGCAGAAACTCGATGCCGTCCAGGTTCGAAAAGCCCTCCATATAGACGCCAACCGCATCGATATCGTCGCGCTTGCCGATGGTCCAAAGAAGGTCGGAAACGGTCACGTCCATCTGGTTGCCGATGGAGACCGCAATGGCCGGATCGAGCGTCTCCAGGTTGCTCAGCCGAGTGATGATGAACGCGCCGGACTGGGAAATCAGACCAACGCGACGGGCCGGCGCAGAAACCCGAGGATCCAATTTGGCAGGCTCGATGAAGAACGTGTCATAGCCGCCCGGTTTCGAACGGACTCCCATGCAGTTCGGGCCGATAAATACGGCTCCATTGTTCTCTCGCCCGCGTGCAAGCGCTTCGCGCAGAGCTTTCTCCAGGTCCTCGGTGCCTTCGGTCTCGCCAACGCCGCCGCTGATGATGATGCCCGCCTTAGCTTTGCCAGAAGTATTGATCTCGTCGACAATAGCAGGACAGGCTGGAGACGGAGCCGTGATCACAATCAGGTCGACCGTTTCGGGCAGAGCCGAAATCGAGGGATAGCACTTCACTCCATCGATGAAGTCATCGCCATCTTTCACGATGTAGACCCGCGAGGGATCGAAGCCGCACGCCTTGATGTTGCCCAGGATGATCCGGCCGAAGTTCATCGACTTCGACGAGACGCCGACTAGTGCTATTGACACAGGTTCAAGAGCAGACGCCAGCTTATCTAGCGGTCGCGAAGCCAATGCCTTCGCAGCCGTCTTCATCTGCCCGCGGCCGTCCAGCGGAACCAGCCTCTGCTGCCTGAACGCGAACGGATTCACTTCGAGTTCGCCGATGTCGGGCGCATCGGGGCCGCGGTCGACGCAGAAGTGCCGCGCAATCGAGATGAACACGCGGAAGCAGCGCAAAAGCTCGCCGTCCGATACAATACGCCGGTGCCCGCGAACCTGGCCGGCCAGAACGTCGTAGGCAGCCGTCTGCTTGAAAAGCTCCAGGAACTCCTCGGCGGTCGTGTCGGTGGCGACGGCCTTGGCCACGGCCACTCCCGGCTTCATTTTTGAAGCCAAATACTCCGTCTCTACGCCGCCGAGGCCAGCAGCGATGACCGGACCGAACTCTCGCGTCGCCCTGATTCCAACAAAAAGCTCCGAACCGAAGCCGCGATGCTCCTGCTCGACGAACTCGACCACCAGGACGCCTTCGACATGGGCCGAAGCTTCGTGCGCAGTAAACAGCTTTTCGATCTCCTTGACAACCGTCTCATGAACCTTCGGCACAAAGACAACCGCCCCCGCATCGCTCTTATGAACGACATCTGGTGAGACCAGCTTTAGAACAACGCGATCGCCCGGATACTGGGCAAGAATCTCGCGCGAGATCTGGCCGTCACGGGGAACGAAGGTGTAGCGCGGGGCATTGATGGCTCCGACCAGTTCGAGCAGGCTGTAGACCTCGTGCTCGTAGAGCTGTCGGCGGCCTTCGCCGTGCGCTCGGGTCAAGGCTCGCTCAAACGCATGGATTTCAGCGCCAGATAGCTTGTCCTGATCCTCTTGCTCCAGCTCCAAGTGCTGGGCATCAAGCGGCTCGTCGGAAGCCAAGTGCTCAGGCGAAAGCGTGTCGATCCAGTGCCGAACGCTGCGCGGAGCGGCTCCCCTTTGAAGACCGTCCAAATAGGCTTGGGCCGCCGTTCGTCCGAACCGGAACGCCTTGCGGTTGATATCGACGACCTTGGAACCCTTAGCTGAGAAGATCTCGGAAACGGCCTGCTCCAGTTCGCCCGGAGCGAAGCTGAGGAACAGCGAGGCTGCGCCCAAGGCGACGATGTTGGCGGCCAGCGGCGAACCGGCAGCGCGCGCCAGCTTCTCCATGTCGAGCAGGACATGCTGGGGATATCGCGCGATCTGATCGAGGACTTCCTCAATCGGCGGGTAGTTGTCGATGTTGACGACGGCGTTGGTCGAGGCCACGATAACGCCGCCAGGGCACAGATATTGCACGTAGCGAAGCGCTTCGAGAGGCTCCACCGAGACGATCATGTTAGCCTTTCCGACGGCGATGAGGTCGCTGAACAACTCCTTATCCGAGATGCGAACGTGCGAGTGGACCGCGCCGCCGCGCTGCGACATGCCGTGGACCTCGGCTTGCTTGACAGCCAAGTTCTTCTTCAGCGCCGCCAGCGAGAGGCCGCGCGCAATGGTCAGGATTCCTTGGCCCCCGACTCCCGCCAAAACCAAATTGTGTTCCATCAGTCCTTCTTCCCCTCTTGCTCGCAGATCGGCTCTCTCGTGACCGGCTTCGTCGGCCTCAGCTGGATGCATGCCCTTCGCGCGATGATTACCGACAGCCCCTTGTGTTCAATCGCGTTCTTGATTGTTTCGACGTTCGCCTCGTGGTACTTGCGGTGCGGCTCAAAGACGTGCAGGTCCTTGACGCCGATGCCCTTGAGCAGCGCAACCAGGTCTTCGCCGGTGGCGAACGAATCCTGCGCGCCGGTCATGGCAGTCGTCGCGTTGTCCAGGATGATGACGGTCATGCTGGCGTCGGATTTGATCGCACCGAGCAGAGGAGTCAAACCGGAGTGCGTGAACGTCGAATCGCCGATGGTGCAGAGAACCGGATGCGCTCCAGATTGGGCCGCTCCATGGGCCATGCTGATCGATGCGCCCATGTCGACCGTGGCGTGAACGGCGCGGTACGGCGGCTGGGAACCTAGCGTGTAGCAGCCGATGTCGCTGAACAGGAGCGGATGCTCGAAGCTAGACACCGCATCGACCAAGGCGGTGAAGCTGTCGATGTGGGGGCAGCCCTTGCAGAGCTGAGGCGCGCGGCCGACCAAGTCTTCAATGGGTTTCTCAGAAACCGGGATCGCCGCTCCGAGCGCTTTGGCCACAATCTCGGGTGTCAGTTCGCCGTCGATTGGCAGCGGGCCGCTGACCCTTCCCTTCACCGTTTTAGACGGCAAGCCCAGCAGGCCACTAAGTTTGTTTTCGACCAGCGGATAGCCCTCTTCGACGATGAATATCTCCTCGCAATGGCTAACCAGTTCGCGAACCATCGCTTGCGGAACCGGATAGCAGCCGATCTTCAGAAGCGAGTCGTCTTCGTTGTCTCCCAGCGCTTCGCGGACGTAGTTATAGGCGATGCCGGTTGCGATGATGCCCCTTTTGCCTGCGATTCTCAACTTGTTGTAGGGCGATTCTGCCGAATAGTCCTGGAAAGCTTTCTGTTTGGCCAGGAGCTTCTTGAATTGGACTCTTGCGTTTGAGGGGACGAGGGTCCATTCGCTCCAGTCGGGTAAAGGCTTTGGATTATCCTTCAGCTCAACGAGAGTCTCATCGGGCATCCGCACGTTCGAGCGGCTGTGCGCCATGCGGGTCACCAAGCGGAGCATCACCGGCACCTTCAGCTCTTCCGAGAGAGCGAAAGCATCGCGTGTCATGTCGTAGCATTCCTGCTGGTTCGACGGCTCGAAGCACGGCACTTTGGCGAAGTCGGCGTAGAATCGCGAGTCCTGCTCGTTCTGGCTGGAGTGCATGCCTGGGTCATCGGCCACAACGACAACGAGGCCGCCGTTCGCGCCGGTAAGGGCTGAGTTGATGAACGGGTCTGCGGCCACGTTCAGGCCGACATGCTTCATCGAAACGATGGACCGTTTGCCTGCGAACGACATGCCCAGCGCCTCTTCATAGGCGACTTTCTCGTTGGGGGACCATTGCGCCCAAATATCTTGGGACCGTGCTTGAATGGCTTCGAGGATTTCGGTGGCAGGGGTTCCGGGGTAAGAGAATGCGCCGGCAATGCCTGCGTCAATAGCCCCCTGCGCGACCGCCTCGTCGCCCAATAACAACTCTGTTCTCATGGGGTGGATACCTCTATGCGCTCAGAAAAGAGCATTTCGCATAGGATACCTGGGAGGAAAACGCTGCGCGACTGTGTCTGTCATTCAAGCAATAGAGTTGCCAGCCCTAGAGGTATGGCGTTGGACAAAGGAAAAGGTACCGTGCAACAATCATTTCTCCCGACCATTCGATCTCCATATATCTCAACATGCAATGTATCTGACTAACGCAAAACCAACCGTTTGGTCATGGCTTTATCAAGGATTACCAGTGGTAGACTCGGCCCATATTCTAGAGGCATGCCATGCAGACAACCGCATTCAAGAGACTATCCGACGAAACCCGCGAACTAGCGACGAAGGGCCTTAATGGCGAGTGGGGCAAGGCTCTCAAGCCAATTGACCTCAAACTCGACGACCTTATCAACACTGCAGGGCTGTCTGAGAACATGAAGTGCGCCTTAGCCATTCGCTTCTTGGCAGAGCAAGCTCCCCTAAGAATAGAAGACAACGAGCGGCTCGTCGGTTCAGCGTCCGTTCTAGAAGCGTGCTATCACACGGTCCCAATCTATGGCGGCCAAAGCGTTAGCCATGTCACTCTGGCTTTCGACAGGGTCATGAAGGAAGGCCTCAGAGGTCTCCTCGGCCGGATTAACGAGCGGCTCAGCAGGCCGATGGACGAAGAGGGCCAAGACCTGCTCATTGCCATGCGCATTTGCGCCGAGTCGATGGCAACCTGGGTTGAGCGGTACCGCCAGGCCGTCCTTAGCAATCCTGACTTAAAATACCGAAACCGCATTCTGTCCAACCTTGATGTCGTTCCCGAGAACCCGCCGCAAACCTTCGAGCAGGCCGTCCAATCGCTATGGCTTCTCTTTGCCTTCAATCGACTCTGCGGAAACTGGAGCGCCATCGGCAGAATCGACCAAATGCTTGACCCCTATCTTAAGAACGACCTGGCTCAGGGAATCATCGATAGGGACGAAGCCCGCGAGCTTCTCGCCCATTTCTGGATCAAGGGCACCGAATGGATCGGCGCGGGTTGCGTCCATGTCGGCTCTGGCGACGCCCAGTTCTACCAAAACGTCGTTCTGGCCGGCGTCGACGAAGCTGGCAACGAAGTCGCAAACGAAGTCACTGAACTGATTCTAGACGTCGTCGAGGAACTGAGGATTAGCGACTTCCCCATCAGCGTTCGTGTGAACAACCTAACGCCGCGGGAGTTGCTTTATAAAATCGCCAGCGTTCAGCGCCAAGGGAACGGCATCGTTGCGGTATACGGCGAGGATGTCGTGATCGACGCCCTCGTGAAGTTCGGATATCCGGTCGAAGTAGCGAGAAACTTCGCGAACGACGGATGCTGGGAAGCTCTGATTCCAGGTCAGACGGCGTTCATGTACCGTCCCTATGATGTTGTCGAGGCTATGCAGAAGGCCATCGGAGTCCATGGCGAATCAACGCCCGACTTCGGCTCATTCGAAGACGTCTATCAGGCTGTACTATGCGAGATGTCGTTGGTCTTAGATCGGCATCACGAAGAGGCCGACCGCTTTTGGTTTGAAGGACCTTCGGTTCCACTGGTCAGCCTCTTCATTGACGACTGCATCGAAACTGGCCGCGGCTACTATCATGGCGGACCGCGATATCGAGTCTTAGCCCCGCACTTCGGCGGTCTTGCCAACGCATCCAACAGTCTTCTAGCGATCAAGAAACTGGTTTACGAAGATCGATTGCTTTCGATCGACGAATATGTCGCGATATTGAGAGACAACTGGCAAGGCCATGAAGATCTGCGCAAACGGGTACTGAACACCGTTCCAACCTACGGCAACGATGATCCTGAAGCCGATGCGATGATGCAAAGGCTATTCGATGACTATACAGCCATGGCGGCCCAGTGCCGGGAGCGAGTTGGCGTGCTTCGACCTGCCGGGATCAGCACGTTCGGCCGAGAGATCGACTGGGCACCTTACCGAGGAGCTACAGCCGACGGCCACTTCAAGGGCGACGTCTTAGCAACCAATTTCTCGCCTTCACCAGGATCGGATACGAAAGGTCCGACTGCCGCATTGAACTCATACTGCAAGATGGACTTCACCATGTTGCCGAACATCGGCACACTTGAACTAAAGCTTTGGCCCGAATCCGTTAAGGGCGAGGCGGGACTCGACTCTATTGTCGGCTTGCTCGTTGGCTTCATCAAACAGCGCGGCTGCTTCCTGCACATCGACGTCGTCGACTCCGATTTGCTGCGCGATGCCCAGCAAAACCCCGACAACTACCCGAATCTGGCGGTGCGAATTTCGGGCTGGTCGGCGCGATTCGCCACGATGGATAAGCGCTGGCAGGACATGGTTATTAACCGCACCCAGCAGAAAGTTTAGAATCTCTGCGACGAAAACGCCTCGCCGCTGTGTCTATCATTCAGGCAAGAGACATGGCAGGCCAAGGGGTATTGAGCTGGATACACGGAAAGGCATCGGGCGACGAGGAGTTCGCCCGAGCCCTCGACGGCCAGCGAGACTACGTTTTCAGGCTGGCACTTAAGATGGCGGCAAGGGCCGATCTCGCCGAGGACATTGCACAGACGGCCTTGATCGCGGCTTGGCAGAAAAGGCGAGAACTCCAGGATCTGAACGCCATCAGGGGATGGCTGAGAACGGCAACCGTTCGGCACGCGCTTAACGCTCTAGCGCGGAATAAAGCGACAGTCGAACTCACAGAAGCCATGGCAACCTCAGCATTGAGCGGCGATGCGATTCATGTCTCGCGAACTCTGGAACGCATTTCGCCGGAGCACCGCGCGATCCTCGCTTTAGCGCTTGGCGAGCAGCTCAGCTACAAGGAGATCGCCGAGACGCTTGGCATCCCAGAAGGCACGGTGTCATCGAGGCTCAACTCCGCAAAAGCCTCGTTCAGGAAGCATTGGGAGGGTGAATGATATGGAACAGAAAGACCCTATCGAAGCATTAGAATCGTTTTATAGGCAAGCCGACCACGCTGATGCTCCAGAGCTTGCCTTTCGCCGACAGACTAGGCCGTTATTGGTTCTGGTGAAGGCTGCAAGCGCTTGCGCCGCGGGCATCGTGCTGGCTGTGCTACTCACGTCAACGGCCGCCCCTCAGATTAAAGAACCGAGCATGTCGATTGCCGAAGCGGACATGCGGTCGCGGTTTGCCAAGTCGGGGCTGAATGCTGAAGATTTTATCGATACGCCGAAGATGAGAAGCCAGATCGAAGGAGAAAAGACATGGCGCGTTTAACATGGACCGGATGGCTGGGAGTCGTCGGGCTCTGCCTGATGCTGACATTGGCGGTTTTGCCGAAGACTAAGTGGCTTATGAAGCTGCACGGGCATGCGTCAAGAGGATCGGTTCATCTTAGCCAAAGCTCATCTGAGTTGTCCTATGACGACCTCCTCCAGCTCATTCGGCCAAACAATCCGACTAACCCTAAAGAGGAATTAACGGTAGCGATCCTGACAAAGGCCGTTCCCGATGGAGATCTTCGGCGTTCCAACCTCGTCAAACTTGCCGATAAGTACCCCAATAATCCTCTGATTCAAGCTGTCGCTTGCCGGTATCTCTCTATGCTCACGATTCCTCGACCGGACAAGAACGGCATTATCCAGCCGCCCCAATATCCGAAAGAGCACATCGGAAAGCGTCAGAAATCGTTTGAAAAGCTTGCGATATGCGCCAGCCGCGGCATCGTCGCCGACCCTGATAACGTGTACTTTGACCTCATTTTGGCCTGCGCCAAAATAGGCGAGAGAAAGATTGACGAAGCGAGAGCGGTCATCCACAAGGCCCTGAACAAGCAGTCGTATAACGAATATGGCTGGGACGAGTGCAACCTGCTAATAGACCTTATGAAAGGCTCGAACAACTACGGCGATTACCTGCGCATGCAGGTTTACGCAGGATTGATGCTTCCCTATTACGCGAGTATGAAGTCCCTTTCGATTTGCCTCGCACAATCGGGCACCGAAGAACAAAAACGGCAGTCGAGCATCGATTTGCTTCTCATCGCCGGTACGGTCAGCAACAAAGTTGACACTCTTATTGGCATTCTCGTGATGCGTGCGATTACCTCCATTGCGCTAGCCAACACCTTCCATCGCGAGCCAGGCGAAAAGCCGACACAAGACCAGTACATTGCTGCCATCGATAAGCTCCAGCAGCATGTCGACGCCCATTATCCAAAGGGTTCGAGTCCGAGCCTTCGAAGCATCTTTGAGCAAAGCAACCGTTTGGCAAAAGCAACCCAGCGCTATTCTGATGAGAACAGCCGCAAAGTTGACGCTGGCGATCCAGCGGCCTTTCCGGCATCGCCGTTCGCCAGGATGAAGCTCTCTTTAGGCATTTTGCTAGCCTTTATCTTCCTTGTACCAGCCGCGATGATGCAAGCAGTCGGCCAGCGGATTCGGTCTCATCCAAGAACGACCCACGCGCTGCCATTGTTGGTTCCCTTATTCGTTGGACTCTATATGTCGAAGTTCAACTTATATCCCGATAGTCTGGAGTACGGATGGATCGCGGGAGTCAGCTGGTGGGTTCTCGTAGCGGCTTTCATTCTTTCATGGGAGCCGAGGCTCGCTAAAGCCAGCTTCTGGATTACGATAGCAGTCGGCTCGGTTGGAGCGCTGTTTTCTATGTATGCGTTGCTCTTAGGCTTCTCGCCGTTTTCAATGCCGTTCTTCTTGTCAGCCGCAGCAGCCGCATCGGTCTTTTCGTCGCAAGACAAGGGTTCGGAATGGCTTCGAAGCACCATCGGCGCCGTTCTTCTAATTGCCGCAGTATCGGCTGCAAGCATGAATCTAGCGCTGAGCACCATTAACAGCACCGAATGGTGCCTTGCTTTCCTTATGATCTTGTTGGCGGCATGTATCGGCCCAGTTCGTCCGAACGTAGGACGACGGGTTGTTGGCCCGGTCCTTCTCGTTTTGGCTGCAATATTTGCCATGCAGTGCAAGCAGATGGCCGCCATAGACCAGCAGGCAGGACAAATGACAAAGACGTTCATGACCGAGGTGCAGCAGGTTCGCGATATGGCTGCGAAGATGCCTTGATTGGTTGGTTAACTGGCCGCAATGACAAGCGAACGGATTTGCGGCCTTTCCGATGAAGTTCAAATGCTGCGGTCCGAAAGACCACGTGCGACTTATTGACGCGAACCGTCTTTCTGGTTGCTTCGCCAATAAGGACAAGCGATAGCAGCATATGGTGATCAACAGAACGCAGCAAAGGATTTAAGCGGCCAAACGGCCCAGACCCAAAGTCGGTAGAAACTCTTCGGCCAGACTCCCCTCTTCCATAATAGGTGACTTATGGAACTACACGGGGTTGATGTATATATCTGGACGCCAGAAACGCCCGACCTGCCCAAGGAATTCGGGCCGCTCACTTTAAAGCTCATCTCCAACCGAGGAACGAAGGTCTATCCTCCTCCTGCGCCGGACATCCACTTGATCGACTGGCCGCGCTGCCGCTATTTCAGCGAAACAGCGATCACGGATAAAGACGCCGATGCTCTCCTTAGCAAACTGACCAGCGACGGATGGGTATGGACAAAGGCACAGAAGCTGTACCGGATCGACGGCGTCGATCAGTTCAGCCAGCCGTATTAAGGGGAGAAAGAGAGAATGGCACACAAAGTATGTTTAATTCGCGGCGACGGAATCGGCCCTGAGCTCGTTCAAGCAGTCGAAACAGTGGTCAACGCGGCCAAGGTGAACATCGATTGGATCGATGTCGAAGCTGGCCTCAAGTGCGTGGAAGCCGGCCAGCCTATCGTCCCGGACGCAACAATCGAGAAGCTGAGAGAAGTCGGCGTCGGACTGAAAGCACCGATGACCACCCCGATCGGCAAAGGCAGCGTCAGCCCGAACGTAACGCTGCGCAAAAAGCTTGACCTCTATGCCTGCGTGAGGCCGATCCGATCTCTGCCTGGAGTTCAGACACCGTTTAAGGACCTTGATCTGGTCATTTTTCGCGAGAACACCGAAGACCTCTATGCGCAGATCGAATACATGGTGACTCCGACGGTCGCCCAGTCGATCAAGATCATCTCGGAGTTCGGCTCTGAGCGCATCGTCCGGGCCGCCTTCGAATACGCCAAGAAACACGGCCGCAAGAAAGTGACTTGCGTTCACAAGGCCAACATCATGAAGATTGCGGACGGCCTGTTCCTTCGGACTTTCCGTCGCGTAGCCGAGGAGTATCCCGAGATCGAAGCGACTGACAACATCGTGGATAATCAGTGCATGCAGCTTATTCAATACTGGAAGAAATACGACGTGCTGGTGATGCCAAACCTCTACGGCGACATCCTTTCGGACTTAGCTGCAGGCATGATGGGCGGGCTTGGCGTTGCGCCCGGCGCGAACTACGGCGAAGGATGCGCTTTGTTTGAAGCGGTTCACGGCTCAGCACCTAAATATGCCGGACTGAACAAAGTGAACCCGACTGCGCTCTTGCTCAGCACTACGCTGATGCTCGATCATTTGGGCGAACTGCAAGCTCAGAAGGACATCGAGGGAGCGCTCGAATCTACGCTTAAGAAAGGAATCAAAACCTACGACCTGGGCGGATCGGCTGGAACTCAAGAGTTTGCCGAAGCCATAGCTAGCGAGCTGAAATGAGCTTAACGCAAGAGGACATTCAAAAAGCGAATAAATGGTTCGCCATCGAGTGCAACAACGGAGCCTGGGAACTTGCCTCCAAACCCGACCTGACGACCGAGCAAAAGCACGAGCTGCTGTTAACGGCCTACGCCTCCGTTTACCATTGGTCGAAGGTTGGCGAACCGGTTAATGTGGCTAGAGGCGAGATGCTTTTAGCCCACGTGCATGCGATTCGCGACGAAGGCGATATTGCGATGCGATATGCCAATAGCATCCGATCGTACTATGAAGCAAATGCTGGCGATCCTTGGGAATGGGGCTTCGTCCATCTGGAGCTTGGGTTTGCTTTCGCAATCCTCGGCGATAAGGACAGCGCGGCCGATGAGTTCGCCAAAGTACGCGAACTGATCGCCACGATGGACAAGGAGGATGCTGAGGTCGTCGAAGACGAACTCAAGCATGTCCAGACGATTCTAACTTAGGTTACCATTCATCCAGATTCCATTGAGGCCGAGGCGAGTCGTGCATCTTCGCAAATCGGCCTCAATCGTGTATGATAGCCAGAAGAGCGCGGACTTACGCCGCATTCAATGAGGCTGAGATTGACCGAAGACCTTATCCGACAATTTGAGAGCGAGATCGCTCAGGCCCAATCGGTCTTAATAGGAACCCATCGCAACCCGGACGGAGATGCAATCGGGTGCGCATTGGCGTTGTCGATGTACTTGACCTCTCTTGGCAAGCCGCACGAGATCGTCTGCCACAATCCCCCAGCCTATAACCTAGAGTTTTTGCCGCTGGTTGACACCATCAAGCGCAGACCGGACGGAGAAAGCCACGACCTCGGTATAGTGGTTGATCTCGATTCGCTTGACCGATTGGGCGACCTTGAACCTTTCGTAGCTTCGTGCAGGCGGCTTATTGTTATCGACCACCACGTGCCCCATGAAGCCCCAGGCGATTTGCGCATCGTCGACACGCAAGCCCCAGCAACTGCGGTGATTCTTTCAAGGCTGCTTATAGCTTTGAACGTCGACATGTCGCCCGAAATGGCCACTTGCCTGCTGACCGGTGTCATCACCGACACGGGTTGTTTTCGGTTCCCCAACACGACTCCCGAAGCCTTGCACTTGGCAGCGAAACTCCTAGAGAGCGGCGGGCAAATCGCGCAAATCAACGAGGAAGTTTTCCAGCGCAAACCGCTATCAAGCGTTCGCCTGCTCGGTATCATGCTCGCCAAGATGCAGCTTGCGGCGGACGACCGAATCTGCTGGAGCATCCTCGATTCGAAAGATTTCGAGATGACCGGCTCGGGCGATGAAGACACCGAAGGTTTTGTTAATGAATTGCTCGGGATACGCTCTGTGCGGATCTCGGCGTTGCTCCGCGAACATCGGCCGGGCCGAGTTCGAGTCAGCATCCGTTCGCGCGGCACTCACGATGTTGCCGAAGTGGCGCGCGAGTTTGGAGGAGGAGGACACCGGAATGCCGCCGGATGTTCTTTCGACGCAACAGGCGAAGAAGCGGCAAATCAACTCATTCCAAGGCTGATCCAGTGTTTGGAATCCTCTTAGTCGACAAGCCCGAAGGCATCAGTTCCCACGATGTCGTCAATAGGATCCGCCGCCGGTTTCATACGAAGCGAGTCGGCCACGCTGGCACCCTTGATCCCCTGGCGACTGGCGCTCTTGTGGTCGCAGTTGGACCTGCGACTCGCTTTCTGCAATATCTTCCTCTAGAGCCGAAGGAGTATGTCGGTACGGTCACGTTTGGTGTGACAACATCGACTCTAGACCGAGAAGGGCAAGTCCTTCAAGAACTGCCTGTTCCTCCTAACTTGAGCCGGATTCTTGCCAATTCTCTATCTGGCTTTACGGGTCTGATCGAGCAGATCCCGCCTATGTACAGCGCAATCAAGAAGGATGGAAAACCGCTTTACGAGCTGGCGCGACAAGGCAAAACCGTCGAGCGCAGGCCTCGTCGCGTCCACATCGACACATTAGAGGTTCTAAAGCTGGCATCGCCGGAAGTAGAAATGCGAGTTGTCTGCTCTGGTGGAACCTATGTGCGAACACTAGCCGACGATATTGGGAAGGCAGTTGGATGCGGAGCCTATCTGTCGTCACTCAGGCGAACACGGGTCGGCCGCTTCAATCTGGAGAATGCCGTTAGCCTTGATGCAGCTGGTCCAGAGCACCTCATCCCGCTATCCGAGGCGTTAGATCCTATGCCGATGATTTGCTTGAATGAGGACCAAGTCGCGGATATACGAATGGGTCGACTTCTGACGATCGATAAGCTTTTCGAAGACGACTCGCTGGTCGGACTCATCGGCAATGGCTCCATCGTCGGAGTTGCAAGAAGCCAAAACGGCCGTTTGCAGCCGGAGTGCGTTATTCCTGCCGAGGCGCTTCTGTGATCATCTTTACAGAAGCCGAGAGCCGCACGAAGATACTTGGACAGCTTGCGGTCTTTGTCTGCTGGCTTGCCCTTACCGCCACAGCTCTCATGCTAGAGCCGTCGAAGTCGGGCCATGGAACTCACACACAGCTAGGATTGCCGCCATGCGGAAGCGTCGTTCTGTTCCACCGTCCTTGCCCGGGATGCGGCTTGACGACAAGCATCACTTCGACTCTGCATGGGCAGCTTCTCTATGCGTTCAAAGCCAACATTTTCGGACCCATCTTCTACGGCGTATTCACGGGACTCGCGCTGGTCGCCATCGTATCTTGGTTTCACAAGAAGAAGATGGACATCACCACGAAGGCCATGAACGTCTTTTTGCTGGCGTTGCTCGCGGTTTACGTGATCTTCGGCATTACGCGGTTTGCCCTGGTTACGAACTACTTGCCTTATTGACCGCTTCGCTGGGCAATGCAAACAAGGTCGGCACTCCGCCGGTATGCCAGAATAGCACGCTTCCCTTTAGTTGGCCCGTTTCGGCTAACCCGACTAGACCGGCAAAGGCCTTTCCGCTATAGATCGGATCCAAAAAGACGCCTTCTTCACGCGCGAGCAACCCGATGGCTTTCAGGGCTTTAGTGTTGGTCACGCCGTATCCTTCGCCGACCCAATCAAATCTTAGGTCAAAGTCGGTTTTTGTCAGGTTCTTAGATTCCCCTGTTAGAACGTCGAGCCCGGCGCACAGCTCAGCCAGCGTGTCATAAAGGTCGAGTTCGGGGTCGCAACTGATGCCGATCACTTTGGTAGGCGTGCCTGTCAATGCATATGCCAATCCGGCATGGGTGCTGCCGCTGCTGCTAGCCGTCACGATTAGGTCAAAAGGTTGGTCGATTTCCCTGGCGGCGGCGACAAAGCCGTATGCCCCCAGAGGCGAAGAGCCGCCAATTGGAATCCGATAAACCTTCAAGCCCTCCATCTCGTATCGTTTAGCTAGCTCTTCGGTTGACTCGAACAAAGATCCCCACGGACCATCTGGAACCTTGTTCATCTCGATTCCTAGGATCCGGTCGGCAAGGAAGTTTGCGCCGTCTTCATGAAGCCGAATATGATTCGGCTTTCCAAATGCCTCTTCGTAAGGCAAGTCCATCACGCAAGCGGCGCATCGAACGCCAAGAATCGAGCACGCAGCGCCAAGCTGGCGCACAAAGTTGGACTGAGTAGAGCCGCAACTGACGACGATATCAGCGCCCGAAGCAACAACATCCGCCATCAGATACTCAAGCTTTCGGCCCTTGTTGCCACCTAGCGCGAAACCGGTTAGGTCATCTCTCTTGATCCATAAATCGATGCCCCAGCGATCGGATAGCCGGTTGAGACGATGGCAAGGCGTCGGCGAGCAAATGAGCGGAATGCGTTTCGGTTCGTTCATGTCTTTTGGTTGGCTTTCTTGATCTCTGCCCAGCGCCGAGGATACTTGGCCGGCGTCTCCCTAACCTTTTCATAGACAGGGAAAAGCCGAAGCGCGCCAATGACGGGCAACTCCTTCTCGACGACCTCAACGAGCTTCAACCCGAATGGGCTAGGATCAAAGGCCAAAATCTCGGTTCTGTCATTAGCCGACCGCATCGGAATGACTCGGCCGCCGACTTTGCACGGCGCTGCGCTAATCTCCAGTTGGATTGGCAACGGGGACAAGGCCCTACCGGTAACAACATCGTAAGCGTTGCGCACTCCCCATTCTTCTGCCCTTGCTTCAATTGTGTTTAGGTTCGGCAGCGGCTGAGACCTTATAAAGCCTAGCATCTTGCCAGACGAGTCCAAGCCGTCTACTTTCAAATCCGTACGGAGGCAAGCGAGCGGCCAACAAGGAAAACCTGGGCCGCATCCGATGTCAAGAACTGCTGCGCCGTTATTAATCAACGATTGCCACAAAACACTATCCAAAAAGTGTCTAAGCCAGCACTCCTCGCGAGGTACGCGCGTTAGGTTCATCACTTCGTTAGCCGTATATAACGAGTGCTCAAATTGGTCCAACCGGCTTAGCCCATAATCGTCGGCGGCAAGCCCGAATACTGCCAAATATTCGCTAAGCAACGTACGGTCCACTAACTGCTATGATGGCACCATCCGGCAACGAACTGCCTGCAGGCCGTTTTCGATAGTTAACAACGATTGTTGGATTGATCAAAAACTACCTGGTAATGTCTCCAGTTTTTAAGGCTAGGAACAATAATGAGGAACGGTACGTCTATAAAGGAGAACCTAGTCATAGTAACAGGGTCCGTTTTTTCGTCAAGATCGGCGAAATATGTGGTTTAATCTACTAGACCCTGCTATAAATGCTTGGTTGGGCTCTTAGGTAGTCAACTCGGCGATATTTTGGATAGGACGTCGAGAAAATTAGGAGGATACTAATGCGCAAAGTAACGATGCTGGGTGCTGGAGCACTTGCTCTCTCGCTCTTGGCAGGTTGCGGTGGAGGCGGTTCCGCTGATAAAGTCACGCGTGTGCTGGTCGGTTACGTTTATGTCACCAAGAACAGCGGCGGCACTTATACCGGTCCCACAACAGCCTTCATTCTGCCCGCTAACAACTTAAATGTAATTGACCCGACTCCGGCTAACCCGGAAAGCGGCGACGAGATTCCGGTTGCCAAGCCAACTGCTGGAACTCTTACTTTATCAGTTGACGGTTCGCTAACAAGGGCACTTGACACGGAAACGTTCAATCTCGCGAGCAGCAACGAAATTATCTGCACGGCAAAGGGCAAGGTTAACGGCCTTGTCACCGTTTCGGCTTCGGGAATCGAGTTGGATTCGGTGGCCAAGACATTCGCTTCTCTGAGTGTTAACCTTGGAACGACTGCCAGCAACGGCACGAACCTTGGCATTCAGTCTGCGAACACCCCGACCTACACTCCGGGCGCTCCAGATGACATCCGCATTCGAATGCGAACGACCAAGGGCGTCGGCGGCACTGCTGTCAACGGAACTTGGAAGTCTCCGGATGACATGATGGTCAGCAACGGCACAGGACTCGGCACAGGCTTTATGGCCGGCCAGGTCTATGATCTCGCGGCCGCCGTTCTCGATGCCAACGGTATCGTCATCACCGGCGCTAGCGTCACAGTTACCCCGAGTGACCTTACCCGTGTTACTTATGGCAGCAACCAATTGACGACAGCTTTGGGTCAAACCACAGCCGACGTTGAAGTCACTGTTGCCGTCACCGGCGCGACGCTCATTAACAAGCTGTTCCACGGCGATTATAACCAAGGCACCGCTGCTGCGATCACGGTTACCCCGGCTGGTCCGACCGACCTGCTCTGGGCTGCATCAGGCGCTGAGGCAACTCAAGCCATGACAGTCACCGCGAAGAACGAAGTCGGCGCGAATGTTGTTGGATCCACAGTCAACCTGACGTCCAATAAGTCGTCTGCCAACGATTGGCAAACCGGCGCGTTCGACTCCACGACCGCTGTCTTCACACCGGCTACCGGCGTAACAGATGCTAGCGGCCAGCTCGCGACCGTAGTCACGGCCCCGACATCGACCGGCGCCCTTCCTGCAGGCAATGCTGCTAAGGGACTTTGCACGGTTACCGCGACAATCGGTGCGAACACCGGAACGGCTACTCTTAGAGTTGTCCGACCTCTCGGCGACGTCCAGATCACAGGTCCGACAATGCTTGATACGGGTTCTGCCACACCGAATCCTGCACTGCTCCCCGTGCCTGCCAATATCGTGAAGGTTACTTCGATGACCGACATCGATACCGACACCCTGGCACCTGCGGACTATCCTGCAGTTACTTGGAACCGCGTTAACACGGTTGCAGGCGTAAATGTTGTTGGTAACACCGGCGACACAAGCCCGCGATCTGTTTCCAACGCGACCATCGCCTCTAACGGCGTAGTCACTGCTGGAACCATTGCCGGTCAAGTCGTCGTCACAGCTACTGCTGGCGGCGTTACCTCGGCAGTGCCTCTGACAATCGAGATCTACGGCAAGCCTTCAAAGCTCGTCTACAATCCTGATACCAACGCGACAGGCGGCTACACCGGAACTGCTGGCAACACCCAGGCGTTCACCGTAGCTTACTACGATGCCTATGGCCACAACCTGACCTCTGAAGTCAGCGGCCTCAGGACTCAGTCCGGTATATCCTCGTCTGCTGCTGGCACGATCAGCGCTGGCGGACTCGGAGTATCGAGCTTCGACCTGACTTTCGGAACCGGCACCGGAACCTTCACGATCGCTCTGACGACCGCGACTTGGACCGGAACCCACAATCCGAACGCGACAACCGGCGTATATGGCAACAGCGCTGCTGTTGACTTCAGCGGCCTGTTCCGCAGCGGCTCCGTCAACTAAACCAGTTGATTTAGCCGAAACCAAGGCCGAAGGAGAAATCCTTCGGCCTTTTCTTTTTAGAAGCCTGTTCCCTTTGGCCTGAGTGGGCCGCGTGTGCCTTTCATACTGATGGACATGTTGCTGTCAACCGGTTTTGTTATGGGTGTCCTTTTGGAGCAGACCTCTGACATTGGCTTTCGCATCCGGCCAGGCTACGAAGTCAAAGTGCTTGCCAAGGATCTGCGCGAAGCCCGCTTTATGGAATTCGGCGACAAAAGCGTTCTCTATCTCAGTCAGCCAAACTCAGGGGCGATCCAGTCTTTCCGATATGAGAACGGCGCGCTCAAGCCCCTTGGAGTCTTCGTAAAGGACAAATCGACCGTCCATGGCATGTGCTGGGCCGACGGTTGGCTATGGTTCTCGCAGACCGGCTCGATCTGGAAAGCCCGCGACACCAACGACGACGGCGTGGCTGATGAGGTCGTGAATGTCATACCCGAAGGCCAACTTCCCCGCCGAGGCGGACACTGGTGGCGTTCATTGCTAGTGACAAAGGACTCGATCTTCACAAGCATCGGCGATAGCGGCAACATCACCGACGAAGTAACAACCGAAAGGCAGAAGGTCTATCGGTTCAACCTCGACGGTACGAACAAACGCTTAGTTGCTTCAGGCATCCGGAACACCGAGAAACTGAGACTCCGTCCCGGCACCGAGGAAGTGTGGGGAGCCGATCATGGAAGCGACTGGTTCGGCCGCGAAGCCGGAGACAAAGATGGCAACCAACCGGTGACCGACTACAATCCTCCCGAAGAGTTTAACAAGTTTGTTCAGGACGGCTTCTATGGCCATCCTTTCATCGTTGGCAATCGAGTTCCGCGTTACGAGTTCCTCAAGAGGCCCGACATCACCGAGTTGGCGGCAAAAACGATACCGCCAGCTTGGACGTTCGGCGCACACTGGGCTATCAACGGATTTTCCTTCTACTCGGGCAGCCTCTTCCCTGCCGAGTTCAAAGGTGATGTTTTCATAGCGGCGCACGGCTCTTGGAACAGCTCCAAGCCCGTCGGCTATCAGGTTGGCCGCTTGCTCTTTGACAAGTGGACCGGGATGCCCTACGGCTATCAAAGCTTGGTTCTGACAACCGATGCCCAGTCCAAGGTACTCGCGCGGCCTGTCGACTGCGTTCAAGCTCCGGACGGTTCGGTACTATTCTCGTGTGATGCGACCCGCCGGATCTTTCGCCTTAGCCCTGCTCGGAGCCGCTAGCTTCTTCTTGGCGGCCTCTCGTCCAAGGCCAGTGACAACGGCCCCGATCCGTTACTTCGAGGACAAGTGCGCACGATGCCACGGGACGGTCGATTCCCCCGATAACTCGGCGTTCGAACATGCCCTTGGCGAAGCGGAGCTAGCGTCGGCTGTAAAAAGGATGTGTGACGGTCCGTCTCAGGCACCGATTGAAGGAGTCGACTTGCGCGCTCTTACGGCTCTGGTAGGGGCAAGACAGAAGGCAAAACCGTTCATCTGCTGGACCAAACTCGACGGGCAGAGGATTAGCGGCGATGCGCTGGCGGGCTCCGAGGTGACGGTGACAGTCGGCAACAAGACTACAAAGCTGTCGTTCGAAGGTACCGAATGGAGATATAATCTGCCGCCTCGTACGAAGCCCATTGAGGTTGTTCTGACAGTCACCTATGAAAAGCAGACCCTGACTCTCGATCTAGCGAAGGCGAGTTTCACGAACTAAGCCGAAGCATGGAAAAGCTCGCGAGTACGCTCGCCCTCCAACCTAGATACATGCTTCGTCCCTTATGGTCAATAGTCAATCGTAATTCGTAAATGGTTTTGCTCGTGGGTACGCTCGCCCTACAACCCGACTTCAGCCTGACAACACTCAGGCTGGGAACGACTAACCAGTTTCTAGGAGTAAAGAATCCCTCCCCCATCTCATGGGGGAGGGTCAGTGAGTGAAGCGAACTGGGGAGAGGGCTCTTCGAATGTGAACTTGTACCCTCGGCATCAACGCTACGCTCGGGATGCCGAGGGATGGCCAGCTACTGCACGACGCCGATGGTTAGGATGATGCAAGCGTAGGTTCGTTGCTCGCCAGTCGCAATCACCAACCCGCAGTCGTCTGACTTCGCCATATCGTAGAACTCATACCGGCCGACCGACTCGATGGCGGCCTCGTCTCCAAGAATTTCCTGGAAGTCCTCGACGATCGGGGCCAGCACGCCGCTTTCCGGCATGATAACATGTGCAGCCTCAACCGGTATATGCTCGCAAATCACCTCAAGCACCTCGGTCGCGTTTAGCTTGCCGGGACACAGGTTTAGGTAAACCAAACGCGCGTTGTCGCCGCTCTTGGTCGCGAACGGGTAGTTGCTGTCGGCGATGAGCACCTTTGTGCCGTGGCCGCCCGAGGCAAGCGCCTCAAGGATTTCGGGATGAAGTAGGTTCGTTTTTAGCATGGAAGTCCCTTTTAAAAGATGTCAGCGCAATAGGTTCGGCAAGGCCGGAATAGCGTCTTGATAACCTTCAGTTTAGCGGGATTGACCAGCTTTGCCAACCCTTCGGATAGCAGATCATCAGCGGATGGCTCTCCGAGCCACGCTTGCGTCAGCGACCGAACATCGAACTCAACATCAGCAACCATTCTCGTCGATTGAACCGATGTTCCATCTGGCCCGAACTCGACTTTCCAACAGCCGTTGTTCTCTTCTAAGAACCGGTCTTGAAGGCCGATGACGAACTGGCCCTCGTCGAGCGACGCTAGAGTCGACAGGCATTGGGCGACATCGAGGATACGGTATTGAACCGGACGGCGGACAGTAAAGACGATACCCTCGTCCAAATAGCGTGTATACAACGGACTGCAGGATGGCTCTTGCCACTTGACGTGGGTCTTGTTGATACATAAGCCGGCCATCAGGTCGAGCATCGTTTCGTACCCGCGAGACGTGGTCCAGAACAGCTCTTTAATCTCTTGAGCCACCCAGAAATCATCATTAACTCGTAGCACCATGATCGCTTCGACGGGGTCGCCGGCAATATAGACAGTATAAGGATAGTCGCCCGCAGTCGTCGGCCACCAGGCATCGCGTTTGCGTGTGTTCATCCCCGAATAGCGCTTGCAGAATTGCTCGAAGCATGGTCTGATCAGGTTCAAATCGTCAGGCTTGATCTGGCGCACCGGCAATGCGTCCTTAATCTTGGGTAACCGGGTAACCGGGCAATTGACTAGCACTTCAAGGCCGCATACTTCATAGTCGAACTGGCGGTAGAACGGCTCGCGATAGGCATAGAGCGAAGTGCAGGCATAGCCGTCTTCCTTCATCAGCCGCAACGAGTTTGACAGGAGCGCTGAACCAACGCCGAGCCTTCGCTTGTGGGGCAATACGCCGACCGCGCAAACGCCGCCGTTGGGAACCGCGTTGCCGTCGCGCGTGCAGTCCATATCCAGCACGGTCATCGCGCCACAGATATCTTCGCCGACAGACGCCACGTAGCCAAGCCGTCCTTCGCCAAGCAGGTCGTCTTCTGGCGAAATCGGCTTGCCCCCGCGATAGGTCATCGAGCGGACATGGGCGAAACCTTCCCTGTCTTCGGGACGGCATCGACGGACATCAACATTTGGCATGAAGACTAGTCTACCGCTCAGACTCCTGATCGAGTATTGCGCTGTACCGGATGAAGCCGTAGCCAATGGCTATAAACGATAGACCTGCCAAGATGAAGGCAGCAACGCGCGCCATATCGCTGAGCGTCACTGTATCGTAAATGAATAGCTTAAGAGAGATGGCGAAGATGACGCCGAAACCCCAAAGCCTGATCGTTCGAATCTTACGGCTGAACCCGATCGCCATGAGAGCGATAAGGTAGACGACCCACGAAAGCGTGACGCTAGCATTGAAGCTGAGGCCGATGTCGCTAGCCAATAGCCAAAGGATGACGAGCCGCGATGCCGCCCACCAAGTCAGCAGAACTCCCGCCGAATACGACCATGCCTTGTTTTGGGCCAGACGGTTGGTTGCATAGACTGCCAAGACGGTTCCAACCAGCATGGCTACCAACACGATTGACTCGACTCCGAGCGACAGACTTCGGAACGTCCGCACGTTCGGCAGGTAGCACACATAAGTCGTAACGACAACGGCCCAAGTTAGCGCCGTCAGGTTCACAAAGCGCTTGCGTTCGGATACTAACGCCAAGGCAACGATAGCCACACCTCCCGCAAGAGGCAGTCTGAGGAACTCCGTGACGCCCAAAGCATCGAACCAAATCCAGCCTAGTCTTGCCCAGAATCCGACGATCAGAAGCGCGCCGAAAGTGTAAACGTAATCGAGGTTTGGCTCTTCGACCTTGATCCATGTGACGCAAGCCCAGACACCGTTTAATGCCAGCGCCATACCGATTAGCGACTCAATGGCAAGCGATGACGGCTGAGCGCTGTTTGCGGCTGCAACGAAGCACGCAACTGAAGCGGCAAACGGCACCCACATGAACGAGCCGAGATAGCGAAAACGATACTTTTGAGCGACGAATCCAATTATCGGCAACAGCGCGGCAAGAGCCAGAGGAGCTCTCTCGATTTCTTGCATGCCCGCAGCACCAAGCCAGACCCAACAAAGCCTTGTCCACAAAGCTGAGATGAGCGCAGCTCCGAGCGTTGTTGCAATATCTTCCTCGACCTCCTCAACCTTTCGCCAGGTCAATGCTGCCCAGGCGGCATTGGCGGCCAGCAAGGTGCCGATGATAGTCTCCATGGCGATCGTGGACGGTTGGTTCGATAAAACGGTCAAGCAGAATCCAGCGCCCGCACCCGCCAACGCCAGCCAAAGCAAGCCGCCGAGAATCGAAAGGTCCCGTCTTTGGGCCAAGTAACCGACAAATGGCATGAGCAGAGCCAATGCAAGCGGCGTTCGCTCGATTTCCTGCATGCCGGCAGCACCCAGCCAGACCCAGGCGAATCGAATATAGAGCGATGTCACCAGCACCGCGCCGATTGAGATAGTCCGGTCCTCGAGGACTCCGCCTAGTTTCTGCCATGAGTAACAGGCGTAGACTGTAGTGGCAGCCAAGGCCAAGACGACGGCAGACTCGACGCCGAGCGACAACCTCATGTCTGCCGTCAGATACAGTCCATAACTGCCGAGTGAACCGGCCAATGCAATCCAAGCCATGCCAACCGTGTTGAGCCATTTCTGCCAAAGAGCAACACGCGCGACGACGGCAGACGCGGCGGCAAGGAGCAACGCAACTGTGACATACCCGCCGAGGCCGACGCCTTGTAGCAGGAGCCAGCCCAGGCGCGAATAGAGCGGCAAGGCAATAAGGATGCCCAGGTTCACCATCCACGATCGATCGTTTTCCTCACTCGTCGAGATTGTCTGAGTCGCCGATAGCGCATACAAAGCGAGCATTCCCGAAACAACCAGCGCATCGACGCCCAATGGCATGCGGTCCATCGCGATGATGTTCACATAGAAAGCCATCAGGCAGAAGGCAACGACCCAGGCCAAGATTGACAGCTCGCGCATGCGATAGATGCGGCCGGCAGCGTTCAAGGCTGCCACGAATCCCATCCAGCCGATGGCCACCGACAGCTCTTGGCTAACGGCAAGGTTCGATTCGTTGAGCACAAGGAATGCGAACCTTGAAAGCATGAGCCAGACGGCGAGCAGGCTGGTGATGACGATGGGCCGAGTGTCGGCAAGGTTCCGCGCCTGAGCCCAGCTTGCGAATCCAAGCCCCGCCAGAACGGCGACGATGGTGCCCGCCTCGGATGCCCAATATGGCTTTGCACCGTCGAAGAGAAGAGCGTAGGCAACGATGCTGAGTGAGAACGTAACCCAGGCGGCGATGCAGGCGAACAGTTTGGGAACAAACCTAACCGATAGGCTGCTGGCGATTGCGAAAGCTGTATAAACATAGACCGCCTGCAGAGCTGTTACTCCCCAAGGAGCCATGATCATCAGAACGGCCGCGCCGGTTAACTTGAGCTGAAGAGTCGCTTCTCTTTCGCGCTTTAGAAGCTGGGAGAGGCCAAGAAGGACAAAGCCGTATATCGTTAGGTGCCAAACGCCGTCCGAACCGTACTTGATCGCAAAGTTCGCCAATGCGGCAAGGATCAGAATGAACGGCATAAACAGCTTCCACGGGTCGAACCTGAGAGCCTTGCCGAAGCCGCAGCTAACCGCGCATAACAACGTGCTTGCGTAGATCGTCGCCACCTTCGACTGCCATGCCACATCAGGACTTTCTGTTAAGCCTAGCGGAAGAAGAGCTAGAGTTGAGAACAGCCATAGCCACATGCTGTTCGCCGTCCACTTGTTCATCGAGCAAATGAACGCCGCGAGGCCGACGATGATCAGGTGCAGGATGATGTTGATCGCATAGTGGCCTTCTTGAGTCGGCAGAACCGCTCCAACAAGGCCGCCGATTACGCCGATAGCGAGGAAAGACTTCGACCGAATCCACGCGCTGAAACCAAGGTTGGCGAGGCTAAGGCCAACAAATATAGCAACGAGGGTGTTGCCGCTGAAGAGGTGGTTGAAGTTGTAGGATCCCGCGGAGACAAGATACATGCCGCACGATCCAATGCCGACCATGACTTGGCCGAACTCCTCCTTCTCTTCCCTTTTCCACAGACCGAAACCGACAAAGCCTGCGCACACTAGCGAGCCGAAAACGAACTGCATCATCGGCGTGATGAGTCCCTTGTTGATGCCGAGGGCCACGAAATACAGCAAACCGAGGATTACCAATGCACCGCCAAGCCTGGCAAGAACGACCTTGCCGAAGTAATCCTCGAACGACCTTTTTGGCCTTGGCTCGGGTTTGGGCTTTTCAGCTTCAGCCTGCCGGCTGGCTTCCATCTGCTCGCGCCAGAGCTTGTGTAACGATTCGTTCGGCTTTTGCTCCTGGGGAGTTTCTTGCTTAGGCTCGTCGTAAGCCTTTTCGACGACCGGTTCTTTCGGTTCTGGTTGGGGCTTCAGCGAAGTGTCTTCCCGCAGGAACTTTGTTTCGACATATCTTTGTTGGCGCGTTCCAGGCGGAGGCACGATGACAGGCGGCGGAATGAGCGGCTGTACCGGTTTTGCAGCCGGCATGCCCAGGCGAACCTTGATCTCGCGAAGCTCGGACTCAAGCTCGCGAACGCGCGATTCCAAGCGCTCGACGCGCGAATCTTCCACTATAGCCTCCTGTTCGACCCCGCAAGATTGCTGTATCGCGCATCCGATCCGGCTCTTGTCCCGTATAATGATCTTGTTGTGCGCTAGACGGGTTAGGCGATTCTGCGGCGTTCACTCATACTATACGCTGGGTTTTGGCAAATCAAACTATTCTGGCGAGTTTTGAATGCAATAGATTCGTTCACTAGCTGGCAAAGGCGCACTTAAGGAGAGATACCTTCAATGAAATTTCGGTTGATCGCCAGCATATTGGCTGGCGGGGTGCTTGTTTCTTGCGCATCTGCGTTCACCCTCTCAATGGCGCCAGCTTACAACTGGTACCACGGCTGCGGACCTACAGCAGCTGGCTCCATCATCGGTTATTGGGACTTGAAAGGATACGACAATCTCTTTTCTGCCTCGGGATGGGATCAGGTCAAATTGACTTCCAGCGTTCAAGACCAAATATCAAGTCCGGAGCACAACGCCAAGTATGATCCGACTCCCGATCGAACGGACTTGCCGACGCCAACCAAGACCAGCATCGCCGACTGGTTCATGACATCGGTCGATCCTCTTCAATACGGCTGGGCATATTTGAACTATGCTCCGAGTGCTTTCAGCGACTATGCGGCTTATCGCGGCTATGGATCTACGGCAGGCAACTGGAGCTATGGCTATGAGTTGACTTGGGACTCCCTTGTAAGCGAACTGAACGCTGGCAACCCGTTGATGTTCCTGGTTGACACGGACGCTAACGGCGGAACCGACCATTTCGTGCCAGTTTATGGGTACGAGGATCGCGGAGCAGCAGGCAAATACTACGCTTGCTACACCACGTGGACCGAGAGCGAATCGCTTGAGTGGTTCCAGTTCCGAGGTATGAGCAGCGCTTACACATGGGGTGTTGGCTATGCGACCTACTTCCACCCGGTTCCCGAGCCCATGACGGTTGTCTTCCTGGGTATTGCCGGCATTGGAATCGCTGCCCGAAAACGTCGAAAGAGCTAAGCAACATATCATGGGGGCGAATGAGGTAAAACCGCCCCCATGAACGTTGAACTTTTGAAGAAACTTGTGGAAGCTCACGGCGTCCCCGGACAAGAGGCCGCCATCCGAGCCATTATCAAAGAAGAGCTGAAAGGACTGGGCGCGTTTTCGGTCGATGCCATGGGCAACATCACGTGCCTGAAGAAGGCCACTGCCAAGCCCAAATCCGGCGAACCGAAGAAGCTGTGGATCGGCGCTCACATGGATGAGATCGGCTTTATCGTCAAATACATCGACGACAAAGGCTTCATTCGCTTTCATCCGCTGGGCGGCCATGACCCGCGCAACCTCGCCAGCCAGCGCGTCATCGTGCACACCGCGAACGGTCCGCGAAAGGGCGTTTTGATGCTTTCGACCAAGCCGAAGCACATGCTTTCTGCCGACGAGGCCGGGCGCGCTCCGCAGATCGACAACTATTTCGTCGACCTTGGCCTGAGCGGCGAAGACTGCAAGAAGGAAGTCTCGGTCGGCGACATGATCACCATGGACCGCACGATGATCGAGATGGGCAAACTCCTCACCTGCAAATGCATGGACGATCGCGTTGCCGTTTTCGTGATGATTGAAGCGCTGAAGAAGGTTAAGAAGCACTCGGTCGACATCTATGCGGTTGGCACAACGCAAGAAGAGATCGGCTGCCGCGGCGCATCGGCCAACGGCTGGGGAGTCCAGCCCGACATCGCCGTCGCCGTTGATATCACCATCGCGAACGACTTTCCCGGCATGAGCGAGCAGGACATGGTCACCAAACTGGGCGAAGGCACGGCCATTAAGATCATGGATGGATCGCTGATCTGCCATCCGAAGCTGGTCCAGCACTTCAAGGCGGTAGCCGAGAAAAACGAGATCAAGTATCAGATGGAGATTCTGCCTTTCGGCGGCACCGATGCCAGCGCGGTCCAGCGCCAGCACGGCGGCATGCCAGCGTTCACACTTTCGATCCCGACCCGGTATGTTCACACGGTGAATGAAACCGTGAATGCCGACGACGTTCAGGCTTCGATCGACATCCTTGCGGCGTATATCGAAGACGCGCACAACGGCGACTACGCGCTGTAGTTGTTGGACGTAAAACGTAGGATGTAGGACGTAAGCAAAGAATCCCTCGGCACCCCTAGCGAAAGCGATGGTGCCGAGGGTTTTGACTTTTTGGTCAACCGGAGTGAGCCCTCTCCCCTGTTCGCTTCGCTCATAGACCCTCCCCCATGAGATGGCGGAGGGATTCTAGGTTGCAGCCTAATACTCAGGTTGGATAGCGAGTGTACTCGCGAGTTCCTATACTTCGACCAATTTATACTGATAGTAAACATTAGATATCGTCTGCACGCATGAAAGCGAACGCCATTATTGAATTCGGCAGCAGATGCACGATGGATCGTCCCGGCGATTTCCGCTGTCCTTGCGTCAATAAGGATTGTTTTCTTCGCAACGAACCACGTGCTTCTAATGTATCATTCACTAGGAATAAAGAGCGTCTACTAAGGACCTAGAAGACTTGGAGGGACAATGAAACAAGGCAGCGATTACCAGGCATTGAAGAGAACCATTGCGAGCAAGCAATTCGGTTTGCTTGTTCTGGCCGTACTGATCCTATCGGCCCTGTCCCCGCTTATTGCAGCGTCTTTTCTTTGTATCTGCTATCTTGATAGTTCGGGAACTGCTCTATATATATTTACTGGCCTGGCTTCAATTCTGTTGTCAATAAGGGTTCGACTATCTTATAAGCATATACGCCGCCAAAGAGCAGAATATAGGGAATCTCATCAGCCGCCTGCTATGCCGATCAGGGATACATTGCTATCTCTAACTTCGCTCTATATCGCGATTTCCGGATGGCTGGCTTCAGCAGTATGCCATATCTTAATTGCTGGCCATGTTTTAAGTGTTAGCGAGTCAATCGTTTCATTGCTCAAGCACTGCTATTCTTTATAATACATTTTGGTCTTAGATCCAGACAAGGCTAAGAATACGAAACGAAATTGGAAAGTGCTTAAGTCGAACGAGTTCTTACGATTTTGTCTATTTACGTTAGTCGGCGGCCTTCTCTTGCCGTTGTATATGGCTAGCTTTATTCTTGCTTGCTATTTAGATGTATCAGGTATCGCGTTATACCTATTGGCGTCAGGTTTTGCCTATGCTTCAATATTAGCCCTGTTGCGCATGGTCCGGTTTGGACGAAGAAACAAGGAACATATAAAGCATGGCGGCACTAGTTTGCCGATTCCCGTTCTGCCTGCGTGTCTGTTTGCCATCTTCTTTGTCCTTACTAGCGCTTTATTGATAGACGCATGCGTTTGGACATGTAAAAAAAAGTCCTCGGTGTAAGGCCTAAGCAAATAGCCGCTCAAATTCTAAAGAAGATGTACGGCATCAGGATTTAGCATCGTTTCGATATCGGTACATTCTATCGGTGAAGCCTCCCTCTTGGATGAACTGGCGCCCGAGAGAGCTTAACTGCTTTCTCAACAGGAACAACGCTTGGTTGATGAGGCAGATGACGGTGTTTGCGGCTAGGTCCGGAGAGGCGGCTTTTATTTCGTATGAGTCAGACAGGTCGTACGTGTCAGACTTGTCCGACGATTCCAATTCTCCGCCAGGCCTTTTGTCCCACCGAAAGAACCGTGCCATAATCCCAGTCGTCCAACCTCTCCTTGCCTCAAGGCAGAGGTGAATACACATGAGATACGTTGAAGGGATTCCAGTTTGGGGCGACCCAGTCGAAGAGCAAGCGCTCGTTCAAATCAAGCGATGTGCGCCGACCGCCGTCAAAGCCGCTTTGATGGCCGATCATCACCAGGGCTATGCCGTGCCGATCGGCGGCGTCATTGCCTACCAGGAGCACGTCAGCCCGTCGGGCGTCGGCTTCGACATCGCGTGCGGCAATAAGGCCGTCCGCCTCGACATGCCCGCTGTCGAGCTCAAGAGAAAGATCAACAAGATCATGGACGACATCTTCCACAAGCTGTCGTTCGGCGTTGGCTTGAACAACAACGAGAAAGTCGACCACGAGCTCTTCGAGGACGATGCATGGAAGATCTATCCGTGCAAGGCGCACCGGCAGATGGCGCAGAACCAGCTTGGCACCATCGGCAGCGGCAACCACTATGTGGACCTGTTCGTTGACGAAGAGGACCGCGTTTGGATCGGCGTTCACTTCGGTTCGCGCGGACTCGGGCACAAGATCGCGTCGCACTTCATCGAAGCTGGCGGCGCAAAGGAAGGCATCCACGTCGATCCGGTTCTTTTGCACGAACGGTCCGACCTCGGCGAGCAGTATCTGAAGTGCATGCAACTTGCAGGGCGCTATGCCTATGCCGGACGCGACTGGGTCTGCGGAAAGGTTGCCCGAATCCTCAAGGCGCACAATGTGGAAGAGGTTCACAACCACCACAACTACGCTTGGCACGAGGAGCACGACGGTATGCCGATGTGGGTCGTCCGGAAAGGCGCAACTCCGGCGTTTCCAGGCCAGAAGGGCTTCGTCGGCGGATCAATGGGAGACATCTCTGTGATCCTCGAAGGTGTCGATTCTGAGGACGCGAAGGCGTCGCTCTACTCGGCCATGCACGGCGCGGGACGGGTGATGTCCAGAACGCAGGCCGCCGGCAAGCCTAAGAAGGGTAAGCGACAAGGCGGATGCATCAGCCGCGAGATGATGGACAAGTGGGTTCGAGACCAAGGCGTTACGCTTAGAGGAGCGGGAACAGACGAGTCTCCGCACTGCTACAAGCGGCTGCCGGAGGTTCTGGAGCACCACGCTACCAGCGTCAAGGTCCTTCACACGCTGAAGCCGGTTGGCGTTGCCATGGCCGGTGAGGACGTCTACGATCCGTTCAAGGATTGAACTAAAGCCGAGTTTTGAAACTCGGCCTTTTATGCTCTTGTGGTTACTCGAAAGAAACCTACTTGGCAGCGGCTCCCGGCCCTGGAGGATTCGAGCCTGACGTTCCTGCTTCTTTCTGCGTCTTCAGGAAGTCATCGAAAGATTTGTCCCATAGCTTCTTCAGGTCCTTGTCTTCGACTTTGATCCCTTCTTTGCTGGCTTTGAGCTTCTTGATGATTCGATCTGCAAGGTCGTTTGTCTTTTGGCCCTGAGTCAGAGCAAGGCTACGTCGAACACCTTCGATCCTCGTGGCATTCATTTTGATCTCTTTCGCCTTGGTTCTGCCGGCGACCTCGAAGATAGCCCAGCCGTATTGAGTCTTAAGCCAATCGGTGTGCTGGCCGATGTTAAGCTTAGTTACTGACGCTTTTATCTCTTGGGGCAACTGAGCCTCGACATGGATTGGGAAGATGTTCGCGTTTTCGCGATAGGCGCTTTCTGCGCCCGCTACTTCAGCAAAGCCGCGGCCAGAAACCAAGTCCTTTTTGATCTGGGCCTTCTTTTGGTCTTCAAGAGCCTTCGTCTCTTGCCGAGGCAGCAAGATCCAGCGGAGATCGACTGTCGCAGGCTCTTTGAACTTTGCAGGATTATCCTTCACGAACTTCTCGGCCTCATCCTTTGTGACGGTGATTCCCTTCGTGAGCAAGCGCTCTCGAGCTAACTCAAGCAGGACGATCTGTTTGGTATGGATCAGATCATATCCATTCGTCTGCATTTGAGTGATGTAGCCCGGATTCAAGTTCTTACGGAAGTCGATCTCTTTGCGGACGTCCTCGTCGGTCGGCTTTACGCCTTCATCGGCGGCAAGTTGCAACGTTATTCGGCGCAGAATGGACTCCTGCAATGCTTGGAAATCGAGCCTCTCGGCAACGCGGGCCTCGACCGGTCCCTGGTTGGTCATAACCCGAACCGTCGGCTTCATGCTGAGCGAGAAGTAGAAATCATCATACGTGACCGGCTCGCCGTTTATCGTGGCGACAGACTTCGCGCTTTTGCTGCCGCAACCGGCAATCGCTGCTGCCAAGGCGACTGATGCTATACCTAGTTGGATACTCTTTTTCAAATTGAAAGCTCCCCGTAATTTTACTTGTCAGGATACCTGCCTTATGATTGGCATTATAACCTTGTAGTACAACATCTTGGGAGCAGAAAACGTGCCAATAGGCGCAAAGGGTCCTATTCTATAAGAGAAACGGGTTATGCGGGAGCGCTAGACGGCTATATCTAGATGGCCGTCGTTGGAGTCGTCGTCGTCTTCCGACCCGACAATCAACTCTAGGAGATCGGTTTTCTCTTCGTTCTCCTCAGTCAGGTCGAGCTTATCGCTCTGATCTTCCTTCTGCTTTTGTTCTTTCTTATGCTGGTTGCGCTGGTCGTTCGGATTAACCCTTTGAAAAGCGTTGATCAAACGGGCGCTCTGTGCGAGTTGGTTTACTCGATCGATATCTCCCACTCGATCACCGAGAGTGGATGCCACCCTCCTGCATCATGTGATTGCGCAGCCTGTTCATGGCCTGAGTGTGCAGCTGGTAAACGCGCGATTCGCTAACGCTTAGCACTCTGCCGATTTCCTTAAAGGTCAGGCCTTCGAAATAGTAGAGAGCGACCACGAGCCTTTCGCGGTCGGGAAGTTTGTCGACGCCGGCAGTCAGCATTCGGCGGATTTCACGGCCTTCTATCTCGCCGCCGGGGTTTGAATTTTCGTCAACGATCAGCTCGACGAAATGGATATGGTCGTCGCTGTCGCTGCTCGTCAGAATATCGTCAAGACTGTAAACATTGGTGCGGCCCATTCGAACAAGAAGCTCGTTGACGTCTTGCTCGGCGATTCCCATTGTCTCAGCAATTTCTTTTTCAGTCGGGGTTCTGCCGAGTTTTGTCTCAAGGGACATCGTTGTGCGATCAAGGGCTTTCAGTTTCTCGCGGACGGATCGCGGAACCCAATCTTCATCGCGGAGCATTTCAAGGATCGCGCCGCGGATCAAAGAAATCGCATAGGTTTCGAACTTGACGTCGCGAGTCGGGTCGAATTGATCCACGCTCTTTATAAGGCCGATTACGCCCGCGCCGATCAGGTCTTCGCGATCGAGGCCGCCAGGCAAACTGGTGACAAGTCGTCCCGCCGTAATTTTCACCAAATACGAGTAATGGTTGATAAGGTCCACCCTAGCGTCTGGAGCCTTATAGACTTTGAAATCGATCCAACACTTGTTCAACTGATCCGGAGTTAAAGCCACTAGTTCACCCAACCTGCCACAATACCGTAGATTCTAGCCTTCTCCTTGCTTTTCGTGCAAGGACGCCAAGTTTTCGGGACTGTCTGAACGTGTTGCAAAAAACACATACCAAGCCTGCGTACCGATCACCCCTAGCATGAACGCCACCGCCGCGCGAAATAGACTGTCGAGGGGATCAACATGCCCGAGGATTCCGGCAGCCAACGCTACCAGCGCTGCTAATCCTCCGACGACACTAGGCATAAATCAGAAACCCCCCGGCGCCTCTTGCGCCCGGACCTCCAATGATCTTATAGGCACTTTTGCCAGGATCATCAGGGCAAACCTAACACACTTTGTAAAATTTTCCAACTCGGAACCTTACGAAGCGGTTTAGATTCGACTAAAAAGGCTTTCCGTATTCTTACCGGCTTACATCACAGTAAAAATACTGGGATTAGCCTAAATTGCCACAGAATGATCTGTTTGACCTAAAGATCCATCCTGCAACGTTTTGCGATTCAACGGCAAAAGATAGGCCGTAAAACACGCCGATGCCAAACCGAGGCCCATCGCGCCTAGGACGTCCGTCGGCCAATGAACTCCGCGATAAACTCGCGATATCCCTACCAGCAATGCCCAAAGAACAAGACCGAAGCTAGGCCATCGCCATCGGGTTGGCCAAAGATAGATGACGAGTAAGAAAGCAATGGCAAACGAGGTGACGGTATGCCCGCTCGGGAAGCTGCTGTGTTTGTGAGGCTCCTGTGGCAAAGCCCACTCCAGCAGGCTCGGGCGTCCGCGCTCGATGCTATGTTTTATGATGGTGTTGACTAGCCCTGATAGTAGCCAAACAACCAGCATCGGTAGCGCGAACACCCGCGATTTCGGCACTGCAAACACAAGCAGATTCGCGCCAAGCTGAACTTGGCCGATGCCCGTATAAGTTATAACGAGAAAGAGCAGATCCAAAAAGCTGGAATGCCAGCCCAAGTGGATTGTTCGGAAAACGTTTAGGTCAAGCTGCTGCCAAAACTGCACTTGAGCCTAGTTTACTTAAACGGCTAGGCGGCGTCTTCGTAGTCGTCGTCGAGATTAACGTTCTTCGCGTTCTCAGCGTCGGTGAAATCCCAATTATCGCAGTCCAACCGCTTGCAATAAATCATCCGCTGAACTGAGCCGTCGGCGGCTTCAACTTCAGCCATATGGGAAAAACGACAATCCAGACAGATTTCTGGTTCAAGGAGCCTTACGATTTTTAGTTGCTTTCGTGCCATCCGTGCACCTCAACGCCCACTTGCCAGAATTCCTTTTCGGCCGCCCTGCAATTCGTGGGTCTAGTTCTATGGTTGGATGGTTGCGGCGATACCTAGCCGGTGAAAATATCGGGGTTGATGAAGACCGGCAAAAATCCGGGTAAAGGGCGGATGATGATTGACAATTGACGATTATGTATTGACCATTGGAGAATATTCGGGCTCGAACCGGTATCGCTGGCGGCCTCGCCGGCTTAGCTGTAAACATGATTCGAGCGCGAGCGTACTTGCGAGCATCCCTAAACGCACAAAACGGCATCAGTCGGGATATGCCGCCGTTAGCCTCAATGCCGAGAAAATGGCAATAGACTGCGCTCCGTCCCTCTTTCCCCTTCCCCCCCCTACACCTTACGCCCTTCCCTAAAACCCGTCCCAAACGTTCCCGCGTCTCAGCGCTCGATCCAGCCGAAGCATGTAGTCCTCATGCGGAACTTCGTATGCCCCGAGCGACTTCAGATGCGGGTTCATGATCTGAGCGTCAAAGATCTCGAAGCTTAGGTTGCGGCACTTCTCCACCATCGCCCACAGGGCCACTTTTGAGGCGTTCGTTACGCGGTGAAACATTGACTCGGCTGTGAAGCAGCAGCCAAGCGCGAGACCGTAGGTGCCGCCGACCAAAACTCCGTCCTTCCAGCACTCGGAGCAGTGCGCCCATCCTTCTTCGAACGCTTCGGTGTAGACGCGAACGAAGTGCTCGCTGAGCCAGTTGTCATCCGGCCGAAAACAGGCAGAAATGACTTCATGGAAGCTCGTGTCGAAGCGAATCTCGAACTCTCCGCTCTTTATTACTCGATGGAGAGACCGCGAAACATGGATGCCGCTCATCTGAAACAGCGCGCGGCGATAGGGTTGAAACCAGTGCACGTCGCCTTTTTCCATGGTCATCGGGAACCAGCCGCGCGAATAGGCGTATCGAAGCATTTCGGTCGTCAGCTCTTCGCCTTTCACCGATCCTTCTCCCATAGCATCGCGTGGAACCAAGGCACCCGCAACGCGCTCGATAGACTAGGCACTGCATTTAGACCTTCGCAAGTCGGTTTCGGTTCGTGAAACGCGAGCAGTCTCAGCCCTTGACGAAGAAGCGCCTGCAAATAAGCCTCAAAAGGTCGATGCCAGTTAATGATTTCAATGCCTCGCCACTCGACCTGTTGGGGCACAAACTCGAAGTAGTTATCGACGGGAACATATAGCCGGTTACCCTTCTCGTCTTTGATCCATCCCTCTGGCCGAGTCGTCACAAAGCTGTTTAGATTGGCAATAGCCAGGCGTCCGCCTTTGCGAAGCACCCGCGCCATCTCGTGGATTGCCGCCTCATAGTCGTCTATATCGATAAGCGTGAGGTAGCTGACGACCAGGTCGAATGCGTCGTCGTCGAATGGAAGAGATTCAGCTCCGCATTCGATGTAGCGGCCGTTCGGATGGTCTTTCCTAGCTAGTTCGATGAGTTCGGAGGTTGGATCGATGCCGGTGACATGCGCTCCGCGGGCCGCAAGCATTCGGCAAAAGCGTCCCTCGCCGCAGCCGACATCGAGGATCTCGTAGCCTTGAACATTGCCAGCCAAGTCAAGCATGACGGGATCAAGAACGTAATCTCGATTCGTGTCGCCTGTCCTAACAAATTCGATCCATGCTTGCGCCGAACTATCCCAACCGTTTCCTTCCATGGCTTATTTCATTCTAACCAATATGGTGAACCTCAACGTATCCAACGGCTACGATTTCGACTAAAATGTGCCATGGAAGCTAAAGAACTAGCATTGATGGCCATTGATAACTCGGGCAGGCAGATTGAGAAGGCTTATGAAGGATTGCCAGAGGCCGATTACGACAAGAAGATTTGCGATTCCGCAATGACACCCCGAGAGATGCTTGAGCATTTCAGCGAGTGCTATCACAACGCGGTTCCCTATGCCGATGGAATTGCGCCTGACTGGGGCAGCTACGCCATCGATGATAAGTCGACGGCCAACTTGTGGCGCGTTTACGCTGAGACTCGCAAAGCAGCCATTGACAAGGTGGCAACTCTCGACGGACCCAAGCTTGCCGAGATCGGCATGGGTTTTATGGCGTTGCACGATACCTATCACGTCGGCCAAATCTGCCAGCTCCGAGTTCACCTCGATCCGAGCTGGAACGCCTACGCTATCTATGAGTAAGGTACTGAGGGGTATGGCGTAAGGGTTAAGGGGTAAGGACCAAAATCGAAGATTGCCCCGTCAAATTCGTCAGACTTGTCGAACCAGTCGGACCAATCTGAACCGTCCTACGCCCTACGCCCTACCCCTTACCCCTTCACAGGGGGACCTTCCTACTTGCCATTCGCTTCCTCATCCTATAATGGGGAATCGCTATGGCCCTTACTGACACCAACCGCCACCTCGACAAGCTAAGCATCCTTCAAATCATGGCTACGAGCCGCGAAGGCGACCGCCGCGAAGGCATTCTGCAGCGCCAAAGCAAAGGCTGGTTCCAAATCGGCAGCTCCGGACACGAAGCGATTTCGGCAATGGCATTCGCCCTTCGCGAGGACGACTACCTTTTTCCCTATTACCGCGACCGCGCGCTTGCCCTTGCCCGAGGCATATCTAACTACGAACTCGCTCTCGACTTTTTTGCCAAAAAGGAGTCAAGCCAAGGCGGCCGCCAGATGCCGTGCCATTTCAGCTCTCGCAAGCTCAACGTGTTTAGCGTTGGCACTCCGACGGGTTGTTCATTGCTCCCTGCCTGCGGCGCAGCATGGGGAATGCAGATGGACGGCAAGGACAGCGTTGCCATCGTCAACATCGGCGATGCGGCCTCTCGTCAAGGCGAGTTCTATGAAGCCTTTTGCTTTGCGGTTCAGGAAAAGCTGCCCGTGGTCTTCTGTGTCGAAGACAATAAGTACGGCATATCGACCCCGACGGACCGATTTACACCCAAGAATCTTGGCGTGTTTGCCGACTCATGGGTGACAGAGGTGAACGGCCGCATCATCGACTCGGTTTACCAAGCATCGCTTGAGGCCGTCGAGAGAGCGCGAAAAGGACTCGGCCCTTCCCTTCTCTGGTTCGATGTTGACCGCCTTGGCAGCCACACCAGTTCCGACGACCATCGTGTCTATCGATCGCAAGAAGATATCGATGCCATGCAGCTGCGCGATCCAATTAGGCTGCTAGCAGACGAACTCATCAACGAAGGAGCCCTTTGCGCCAGTCGCTGGGAAGAAATGCAGAAAGAGATCGCCGAACAGGTCTTCGACGACTACAAACGCGCCGAAGCTGCCACCGATCCGTCCGCAGCCGACGTCGCCCAGCACACCTGGGGCGAAGAGGACCCAATCCTGGTGCCCCCGATCCAGAAATCATCGCGCACGACCATCGTGAATGCCCTCAACACTACTCTTGGGAAAGCCCTTGAGAGCGACCACCGCGTCATCTTGATGGGCGAGGACATCCAGGACCCGAAAGGCGGCGTGTTCGGCATCACCAAGGGCCTATCGACGGCATACCCAAAGCAGGTTTTCAACTCGCCGCTTGCGGAAGCCACGATTGTTGGCGCATCGGTCGGCCTAGCAGTTTACGGTTACAAGCCGGTCTTCGAGATGCAGTTCATCGACTTCGTGACGCCCGCTTGGAACCAGATCACTACCAATCTTTCCACCCTGCGTTGGCGCACCTGTAGCGATTGGTCCTGCCCTGTCGTCATTTATGCCCCATACGGCGCTTACTTGCCCGGCGGCGGCTTGTGGCATAGCCAATCGAACGAGGGCGGACTCGCGCATATCACCGGCATTCAGATCGCTGTTCCATCGACACCCGAGGATGCAGCGGGCCTGCTTTGGTCGGCAATTCACTGCGACGATCCTTCGTTTGTCTTGGTGCCTAAGCACATCTTCCGCAAGCCGCTGCCGGTCAAGGATGTGGTTCCAGTGCCTTTTGGAAAGGCGCGTGTGGTTCGAGATGGCGACGATGTAACGGTGGTTTCTTGGGGTAACTGCCTAGAGTTGGCCGAGCAGGCTGCAGACGAACTTGGCGAGGAGTGCAAAGTCGAGATCATCGACCTCCGCTCGATCGTTCCCTGCGACTACGCAACCATCACGCGCTCGGTGTCGAAGACCGGCCGTCTAGTTGTGGTTCATGAGGACAACCGAACCGGCGGCTTCGGCCAAGCAATTATCACCGAAATGACTTCGAATCCAGACAGATGGAACTTGTTCCTTTCTCCGCCGCAGCTTGTGGCCCGGCTTGATGTGCCCATCGGCTTCAACCCGATCTATGAATACGAAGCGCTGCCGTCGGTTGAGGACGTTCTGAAGGCTATTCGGCTAACGATGGAGTAGGCCTGCTAGGGCGTAAGGGTTAGGGCGTAGGGGGTAAGGAATTGCTTTCGACTTGTCATCCTTAGCAACGCGAAGGACCTGTTTGGAGTCGCGTCTTACTAACAATAGCAAGCAACGTTAGCTTTCAGATTCACATTACTTCAAGACTGGCTACTTATCAGATTTTTCCCTTAACCCCTACCCCTTGCGCCTTAACCCTTACCCCCATTACCTTTCCGCCATCACATCAGTCAAAACGCCGACTTCAGCGCTTCGCGGTATCCCGGATACTCCTTCAGATTCTCCGTGCGCAAAGCCTTAATCTTGCGCTTGATTTCAGCCTCGCTATCGGTATAGGGATTGACAGCTTCAGGCGCAGACTCGGAGCTTATAAGGCCCCACATGCCGAGCGGTCCATTCTTCGAAAATGCCTTATAGGTCCAGATCGCCCACGACCATCCTTCTTTCTGCAAGATATCAACAATGCCTCTCATCGTCTCAGGGCTGCTGTTGGGTTCGACGTTGAACTCGCCTGCATACATAGGCACGTTCAGATTCTTTTGAATGCCGACGGTTATCGGCATCCAGGACAATAGAGCCGAAGCATGCTCTTCCTTCTTCTTTGCTCCGAAGTTGTAGAAGTGAACAGAACCGATTGTCGGCCCCCAGCCAAGTTCACTCGGCTTCTTGAAGAGCTCCATCCCCTTGTATCCGTCCTCGACCATCACCGGCTTGTTCGGGTCGGCTTTGCGAAGTTGCGGGATGACTTTGTTGTAGACATCGAAGATTGCTTCTTTTGTCGGTGCGCCCATCGGCTCGTTCATCAGGTCATAGGCGAATACCGTCGTATCGTTCTTGAACTCCTTGGCCAGTCGGACCCATTTGCGAGCCATCTCGTCGACATTCGCCGGATCGGTCCACAACTTGTTTCGGCCCGTTTTGCCGGTGTGGTGGTCCATGCTCTGGCTTCCAGGAGCTCCGTGCATGTCGAGTAGTACATACAGACCATTATTGCGAGCCCATTCGACCGCAGTCTTCAGCCGCTTCATGCCGTTTGGCTCATCGATCAGCGTGTGCAAGAACGGCAGGCGGATGTGGTTGAAGCCGATCGACTTGATCCGTTTGAAATCGTCTTCAACGATCCAGTTGTCGCGCCAAGCATTGCGGATACGGGTGACTCCAGCCTTGCCGAAACGCATTTCAACGACTTCCCAAAGCGATTCGTGGTCCAGAATCTTCGGCAAGTTTGATCCTGCAGGCGCCTCGTCGACGATCGGAAGCATCCAGATCTCCTCGACGAACCAGCCGCCAAGGTTGATGCCTTTCATCACCACCGTTTTGTTCGAGCTGCCGACGAGACGAGTGCCTTCAACCTTGATTTGCGGAAGATTCTGAGGTGTCGAAAGAACAGTGGCGAGAAGAAAGGATCCAATCATATTTTGCCTCTGCCCCATTATAATGGTCCTTTTCCTCAAAAGGATCAGCGAAAAGGAAAATTCAAAAAATACCCTTGATTAATCCTTTAATTGGCATATAATGAAACCATACATCAACGGCATCTGCCCGTGATTAATCGATTGCCCGTTTATAGGAACCCATGAGAAAGCTCAAACTGATTCTATTTGCCTTGGCGACGATCGCCGTCGTCGGCTGCACCGGGAGCACAGCTGTCAGCCGCCAGCCGTCTACTTCGGAGATCGAGGAAGGCAAGCAGCGCCGCCTTAAGGCTATCGACGATCTTAAGATCCCTGAAGACCAAAAACAGCGCATGCGAGAGCAGGTAACCGGCAAGCAGACCGAACGCAAGGCTGGCAGCTAGGAGACATCTAATGGCGCGAAAACCCAGCTCAGGCATAACCATGAAACAGGTCGCCGCCCACGCGGGCGTGTCGATTGCGGCCGTTTCTAAGGTTTTGCACGGCAGGGGCGACAATGTTCGCGTCAGCGACTCGACTGCTGAAACCATCAGGCAAGCCGCTTCCGTTTTGAATTACACCCCGAATCTTCTCGCAAGATCTCTTCGCATGAGCCGAACGCACACAGTCGGCCTTGTGTTTGAGAACTTCGGAGAGATCGCAGCCGGCCCGCTATATTACGTCCACCTTTTGGACGGCGTGGCAAGTCTGCTGTTCAAGCACCGTTACCGACTCACCATTCTGAGCGAGGTGGTGCCGAACGAAGTGCCGAACCTGCTCGGGGGCGGACAGCTTGACGGTCTCATCTGGTGCAAGATCCCTGAAGACCAAAACCTTCTCAATATGCTTCACAGTTGTTCGACGCCGGTCGTTGCTCTGAACTCCCCGTCGCCGCTCGTTGATCCAACGCTCCCCTATATTTGTTGCGATAACGAGGGCGGCGCTGCCTTGGTGGCCGAACACCTCGCAGGTTTAGGACATAAGAAGATTGCTTTTGCGCAAGAAGTCGGCGAAGAGAACACGCCTGACGCGCTGAGCCGCCTTAAGGGTTTCCGTACGGCGATGCGGGAACTCGACCTTACTTTCACCGATCGCGATGTTGTCACCTGGAACCGCGAGTCCTACGAACTAGGAGACTGGCAGAAGGCCAACCCCGAATACACGGCCATATTCGCTTGGAATGAGAGGCTCGGCGCGGAGATATTGAAGCGCGCCAACGAATTCAACATCCCGGTTCCAACACGGCTGAGCATCGTCGGATTCGACTCAACCCAGTATTGCGAAACGACGACGCCGCGAATGACCGCGGTCCGGCAGCCGATCCACGATATGGCCGCAACTGCCGCCAAAACGCTTTTATCGATGATCGAAGGCGAAATGCCAAGAGATCGTTGCCGCCTTTTTTCTTGCGAACTCGATGTCCGGGACTCAACCGGCATCGCCTATTCCCTGTCAATGGAGTCAAACCAATCATGAAACACCGTGCGTTTACGTTAATTGAGCTTCTAGTCGTTATCGCGATCATCGCGATCCTCGCTGCCATCCTCTTCCCTGTTTTTGCACAGGCGAAAGAATCCGCCAAGAAGGTCTCCTGTTTGTCTAATGTCAAGCAGCTTATGCTTGGTGCGACGATGTATGCCGGAGACTACGACGATGTGTTCGCGCAGTCCGAATATGGCGGAAATGGCGATCCGGTTACCAATCCCCATATCACATGGACGACCGTCACGATGCCGTATATCAAGAACGGCGACTTCAATACCGATACAGCCAGCGGCATGAAGATGAGCACCGGCAAGGAAGGCATCTTCGCTTGCCCGACAGCTCCCAAGAAGAGTTCGACCAGCACCGCCGTCGAAGGCTACAGCTATGGCGTCCACCACGCCATCTTTGCCGACAACTACGGTTCTGGCAACAGTTGGTTCCCGAACGACCAGATTACGCCTTCGATGTCAATGACGGCAATTGATTCGCCTGCTGACAAGGTTGCCATGATGGAAAAAGGCATGAACTACTCCGATTGGAACTATCCCTGGTTCCATGACTGGCAAGGCATGTGGGTCGGTTCGGTTGTTAACACGCCGGGCAATGAAAGCACTCTCTTCCGCGACGGCGTCGACGTCTACCAAGGCGGCCCAATGTATGATCCTCGCTTCGACACCGACTGCGGCTCGACTTCAAACGGTGCTTGGGAGTGCGCGGCTCACGCTCGCTATCGCCACACCAACAGCGCGAACATGGCCTTTACTGACGGCCACGCTTCCTCGATGAAGAAGCGGGGCATCAAGTGGTACAAGAACCTCTACATCCGCCGAACGGGCGGCACGTGGGCTTACTGGTACCTGTCCAACGCTAACCCATACTAGTTTATTGACACAAGCGTGAAGACAGAAGGGGCTGGCCGGTTCATCCGGTCAGCCCCTTGACTTATTGAAAATCGCCGAATCCATTTAGTAATCCGGTGTAGTCGTCGGATGATCGTCCCGGCGACCGAATCTGCCCCTTGCGAGCCCAGCGAGCAGGGGGAAGACCAGTGAGTGCAGCGAACTGAGAAGGGGGTTCATCACGTACTTCAGCAGCCGCAGGAGAAATCCGGCGTAGCGAAAAAGCAAAAGCCCCGAAACCAAATGGCTTCGAGGCTCAGAAAATCTAGAGCAAGCAGAGCTTACTTCTTCTTCATGTTGTCCATCTGATTGCCATAGCGGCGCATGAACTTCTCGACGCGGCCGGCGGTGTCGACCAGTTTCTTCTGGCCGGTGTAGAACGGGTGGCTGAACGCGCTGATTTCAAGGTTCATCACATAGTGCTGCACGCCGTCGACTTCGCGGGTTGAGTTTGTCTTGCTGGTCGAAACGCCAGTCCATTCGTGCTCGCCGTCGACGAACAAAACCGGATAAAGAGTTGGATGAATACCTTGCTTCATGATATCGCCTTGCTAGAAAATGCTGTCTATTATGACACACGGTTTGCTTGCATCGCAAGGTTTAGGACGCTTCCTTTGCGACCTCGCATTGGTCGCTCCTCAAATACTCGTAGGTAAGCGCCGCAAGGCATGCGCCGATGCTCGGTCCTACTAGGTATACCCAATAGCTCGATAAGGCTTCTCCTTCTGCAAATATGGCCGGTCCAAGGCTTCGAGCCGGGTTCATGCTGCAACCTGTCAGCGGGCCTGCAAACAACCCGCAGAGAGTCACAGCCGAACCTATGGCAAAGCCTGGAATCCATGGCGCGACGCGTTTGTCTGTCGCCGTTGCTATGATCGTGAACATCAAGAAGAAGGTGATGGCCACCTCAACGCTAATCGTTTCAGCGACGCCCAACTTCGGTATCGTGGCTCCGAAATGAGCTCTAGCCGCCATGTCGCCGAACATAAGCCGATGAAGCAGAGAGGCCAGCACAGCCCCGCTACATTGGGCGAACCAATAAGGCACCACATCCTTGCTCGGGAATCTCTTAACGAGCGCGAATCCCAGCGTCACGGCAGGATTGTAATGCGCGCATGAAATATGCCCCATCGAATAGATCATCGCTGCAACCGTCAAGCCGAAGGTGATGTTGATCGCCAGATGGGCGGCAGAACCCGAAAGAGTCGCCATACTTCCGCAGCCCAGGAACACGATGGCAAACGTGCCGATAGCCTCCGCGGCGCATCTTTTGCTTAGGCTGGAGATCACTTCGCGTCTCCGGCCATTCGGTACGGCGGACGCGGATAGCCCGGTTTGAACGACTGGAGCAGGCAGACCTTCGCCTTCAGCCCTTGCAACTCCGCCGTATCGCCAACGCCGTTGACGGCCATCGCGCCAAGCTTCTCCGGATCAACTTGAACGCGGGCATTCAACGTCAAGACAGGATCAACAATCATGCCGTTTCCGTCAATGGACGGATCCAACGCGTTGCTCGTAAGGTTGCCGAAGACCGATTTTTCGCCTGCAGCCAGCTCAACCTTCACATGGGCAATTTCGGCCCCTTCATCGTTGCACCGCTCCTTCAAATTATCCAATAAAGACTCGGTAAATGAACGGCTGTCGGTTTTGCCACTGATCTGGAACGTCGCGTTAAGCCAACCGAGTTCTGCTTCGCCCTTCGCGTAAATATCGTAGTCGATCTCGGAAAGCGCATGGTCGCCCGCCTCTCGGCCGCCGAGAATGGCTTCGCACCACTTATCAATACCTGTGCCGACAGCGGGTGAAATGCGTGTAACGGGCTTCCCGTAGCGCTTGTGCGTTTCTTGAACCAACGCATCGATTTTGGACGCCTCGAAGAGGTCGCTCTTCGTGATCGCTATGCCATCGGCCTCAAGAAGCTGCTTGCCGTAGATATAGTCGACGTCTGCCGGGAACGGACTTGCCTCGGCCAGAAAAGCCGTGAGCCTCCAAGGGTCAACGAGAACAGTGAACGGCGCGACATGCATCTGCTTGCCATAGTAGTAACGAAGTGGTCGAATCACCGTGGCCACCATGTCGGTGCAGCTGCCCACAGGTTCGCAAAGGACTACATCCGGGTTGGTTTTGGCTAACTCCCCGAACCGAGAGGCAAACATATCGAACTGGCAGCAGAAACATCCGCCAGCGACTTCGGCGACGGGTGAGCCTAATAAGGAAAAGCGCTCTGTATCGACTAAACCAGGCGCTTGGTCGTTAGCGATGAGGCCTACACGTTTACCTTTGGCTGCTAAGGATTTGGCAAGTGCCGAAATGGCAGTGGTCTTTCCTGCCCCAAGAAAACCGCCTACCATCACAACGAGTATTGAGCCGTTGATGTCGAGAGAAGGCGGGATTTGAATCTGCACTTTCGTCATGTAGCGTGCATTATTACGCAATGCTATCGAAAATCACAGGTTCAACTATTTGAGATTTTTCTCAAATACTAGGCCTATTTGGCGATCACGCCAAGCAGATCATTATAAACGCGTGGCAACGCTGAAAAATAGTTGATTCTGGCCTTGATTGCTTCCCTGTAGTCCAGCGTTCGAAAGGTGCAAGTAATCGAAGCCGATGCGAATCTCTCTCTTGCCCCAGAAACTGATCACTCCGAACCCGAGCACCGGAGACGAATTAAGCTGGCTGTCGAGGTCGACCGAAGCCTTGCTTACGTACTGCAGGCCCCAACCCAGCGAATAGTAGTAGCCCCAAGACTCAGTCAGCATACGATGGACATGCATCATGGCAATCAGCCCGACGCCGTCGGAATGCCTCCCGCTGATATTCCTTGTCGAATGGGTCTCGGTGATATAGGCGGCATAGGCGAGGTCGCCCGATTCCCAAGAGTTGCTGAATCTCGGTTCCGGTTTGGCGTAGATCGCTCCAAGGCACCAACCGTGCCTTATATCTTCCGAGCCCATTATCCTAAACGACTGGCCGACATGCCCGGACATATACCATCTAGGTTGGTCAAACCCCAGTTCATGCTCGAACGGTTTCTTTTCTTGGCAAACTCCGAAAGAAACAAGGACTAGCGCAAGTGCGCTCCACATCGACTTCACAAGCAAATACTACCGCACTCAAAGAAGCCTGTTTAGGAGTTCATCAATGGTCTGGCTGGTTCGCAACTTCTCGAAGTCGGGCTGCCCGGTGCGCCGCCAGGCTATCCTGAGCCACTCCTTGATATGTGCGGCTGTTCCCTTTGGGCTTTCAAACCCGAAGTGCTTGTTCCATCCCAGGAAATGCGAAACCCAAGTTTGCCAATCGGGTTCAAGGCACTTGGATTCCGTCGCTAACCCTAAAGCCTGAGCGCACTTAACGGACAGCAACGGATCGGCCAATACGCCCCGCCCGAGCATGAAGGCCGAGCATCCGGTCTCGTCCCGGCACCTCAGCAGGTCGTCGACTGTCCAGATGTCGCCGTTTGCGATAATCGGAACAGAAACAAGCTTTCGTATCTGGCCGATATAATGCCAATGCGCGGGCGGCAGATAGCCTTGCACTCGCGTTCTGGCGTGAATCGTAAGCCAAGCTGCGCCAGCGTCGGCGGAGTGTGTCGCAATGTCAAACACGTCGTCCGGGTTCTCCCAACCGAGCCGGATCTTGGCCGAGACAGGCACCGATTCGGGTATCGAGGCCCTTACAGCCCGAATGATCTCGGCGATTCGGTTGGGTTCTTTTAGCAGCGCAGCCCCTCCGTCATGGCGATTGACGGTCTTCGCCGGGCATCCGAAGTTCAGGTCGATGCAATCTGCCCCGACCGACACGGCATTCTGAGCCGACTGCGCCATCAACCCTGGATCGCCGCCCAAGAGCTGAACTTGCACCGGCAGCCCGCTTGGCGTAAGGCCATCGCTGGCCAGTTCAGGAACATCGCGCAAGAACACCTTTTGCGGCACAGGCTCGATTGACACGCGAATAAACGGAGCGACGGCATAGGCAAAGCTGCCGACTTCTCCCTGGAATGCGCGCATCGGCGCATCAACGATGCCTTCCATCGGGGCCAATACCAAAGCAGGCAGATCGGACCTTAACATCGCTTAAAGTTCGAAAAGGCTCCGAGCGAAGTTCGTCAGGAACTCGGACGACGTCTTGCCGATGAGCACGATTTCTTCAAGACGCAGATAGTACTCGCCTGGAACCCACAGCTTCGGCTCGATAGCGATTGTCATGCCTTCTCTCAATACGAAATCTGAAGCCGGCCCCAGCCAAGGAGACTCATGGACTTCGACGCCGATCGAATGGCCCATGACCTTGTGCTGGGCAAGCCGTAGCCGCATCGGATCGCCGAAGCCGCGTTTGTCGAGGGACTTCTCTATAGCTGGATAGACGTCGCAAGCTCTCATCGAACCATCGTGCAACTGCGCTACTGTCTCAAGCATGGAATCGACCAGTGCACGATAGGCGTCGCGAATATGGCTTGGACACTTGCCCCAGTAAACGCTTCGGCCCCAGTCTGAGGAATACCCGTTCAGCACGAATCCGACATCGAAACAAATCGCCGTGTTTGGCATCAACCCTTGGTCGAAAGGCACGTTGGTGATGTCGTCCGGAGATCCTTCTCCAAGCTTCATGTAGCCGGCGAACGGACTGAAGGAGACGTTCGAAGCACCCCTGCGCCTTCCTTCCATCTCAATAAGAAGGGCAAGTTCGTCCATCGAAACGCCGTCGGCCAGGTTCCTGACAACCACCATCATAGCGTCATCGGTCAACTTGGCCACGGCTCTCATCTTCTCGATCTCGTCAGGATCTTTGATCGCCCTAGACTCATCGAGCCAATGCGACGCATCGACGAACTCAATGCCGCCGCCAACATCAAACAAGGCGAGTTGAGTTTGCAAGTCCAAGTTTGCGCCTATCCCAATTTTCTTCGGCTCTTTCTCGACCGCCAAAGCACTTAACCATTGGCGAAACGAGCCAGAAGGACCAAAATTAGCCCACACTAAGCCCGCTGCGCCTTGCCAGCCATCCGGTTTCGCCATCGACAGAATAGCTTCGCCGTTCGCAGGAACGATCAAGCTGCGTCCCATCGGACGGTGGTCTGGAGCTTCACGCCAATCGTGCAAGTCGCCGGTAAGGTATTGGTAGTTTGGACAGCCGCTGAAGATGGCCAGGTCGCATCCATGTTCCGACATGCGCTTGCGCAGCGCTGCATATCTCCGTTCGTAATCCATATCCGCTTTTACCCCGAAAGGCAAACGAAAAGAGCCCTCCACACATGTGAAAGGCCCTCTTAAAGTTCGTGAGACGGGTTATCGAACTGTGCGGCGCCGTCTTATGCTCGCAATAAACCCGAGTGCAAATGGCAGCACGGCCATTGGCCCAGGCACGGTGTTCGTCTCTTTACGAGTCGTGATCTCAAGCTTGACACCGTCGTTATAGTAATGGCAGTCCGGATCGAACCCAATGCCTATAATGCCATCTTGAATGAAGTTCTTGAACTCAGTAAGGCTAGCTGGTCCTCCAGAAATTGTCTGGAGCAACTGAGTCTGGTTGGCATTGTAAACATACAGATTGTTGAAGTCATACACCAACGTATTCTTGGTAGCAGAACTATCGGCGTCAGACCATGTGAACATGCGGTCCCAGCCGTCCCACTTTTTGTTGCCGTTGTTCTTATACTTCTCCCAGTAGTCCGAGACATTCTCGGCATCATCTTTCGTAACCAAATAGTTGCTGGATGTGCCGATCGTTGATGAAGTGCCGTATGCCGGCGGAGTATTCATCAGCGTGATTTTCAAGGAGTTGGTCTCGACTTGCCAGTTCCAGATGTTCGAAATGATCAGCCTGGCGCCGGTTATGGTCTCGCCCGTCGGGACGGTGTATTTAAGCCCCCATGCATAAGCCTGGGTGTGGTCAAGGTCGAAGACGTCGGAGTCCGCAGGCGTGAATACCTGAGTAGCGGCACTTGCTACGCCGCACACCGAAGACAGTGCGATAATCGATCCTATATATGCTGTTCTCATTTTCTCTCCCTTAAGAAGCACGACGCCAAGTTTCACCTGCTCTTATGCAACCCGCACAAATAAGGTTCAATCGCGATGCGCTAACCAATGACGAAATTGTAAATCATAAAAGGTCCGTTTTACTGGGTAGTACCCAAGCATTTATGACAGGTTTTATATTATATATCACTAATATATAAACATCCTGAGTTCGCTGTTGCTTCATAGCCATCTCGTTGGGTGCTCGGTGCTTCCGTTAACGGCTTGCTAACGGTATGTTAAGAAGTTCCATTGTTAACTTAGGTTTAACGATCAAGGCGCATTCTATTGGCGGAGGTTATCCATGCGCAAAGCTTTTACCCTTATCGAGCTTCTTGTCGTGATCGCCATTATCGCGATCCTCGCCGCTATTCTCTTCCCAGTCTTCGCTCAAGCCAAGTTATCGGCTAAGAAAACGAAGTCTCTGTCGAACGTTAAGCAGATTGCCACGTCAGCCGTCATGTACGCAACGGACAACGACGACTTTACTCAGTCTATCTGGGGCAATCCTGATCCATCGCAATGCAACCAAAGCCTCAAGCTGTGGCAGGGATGCAGCAACGAGTGGTGGATCCCGCTCTTCCCCTACTTCAAGACAATCGACCTCATCTATTCGGATGAGCGTAAAGATCCGGACACAAGCTGGGTCCGCAACGGCATTTTCGGAGCGAAGTATCTCTCAGCCTATGGCTACAACTGGGGACCGTGGGGTTGGCGAGGCGGCGGAATGCTTGGCCCGCAAACCTATCCGGGAGTCGGGAACTACAACTCCGGCAAGCCGATGACGTCCATCGTGAACTCCGCTTCGACATTCATGTTTGGCGACACATATGACACGCCACGAGCGACGATCGGCATCGGCTTTTCGACCGATTCCTTTGGCACCTTCACTCGCAACTCGCAGCTAAGGTATGGAGGCTCTTTCAACTACGCCTTCACGGACGGCCATGCCAAGGCAATGAAGGTTCGCTCCGGAATCTTTAAAGGCGTGTGGAACAACCGGTTCATCATGCCCAGCAACGTCGCCGCATTCGGAGCATCCTATTGCGCCGATCCCGACGAAATCTTGGTTCCTGAACCAACCGGCGGATCGAAGCTGAACTCGGATCCGCAAGCTCCCGCCATGGCATGCGGCCTCTACGCTAAGTGGGTGTCCGATCTGACGGTTAGCGCTTGCAACGGTTCGGACCCGAACCAGCATTGCACTTTCGGCGAGTAATTACGCTCATTTGATATGCATCAGCTAAGGTAAAGACAACAGCTATCAAGAAAGGAGAGCAATCCTCCCGCTTCAAGGCTCAGCCTAGCGGGAGGATTCTATATTTCACTGAATGCCCATCGGAAACCGGATTGTCGAGAACCTATTGACCGATCCCCTTTGCTTCTTGCAGGAACTCGATTGGTCTGTCGAAACCGATCCATGACATCCCGCGCGTTCTATTAGCAAGCAGCATCTACGCTCAAATCCCTCGCGATGCTCGGGATGACAAAGCATTGAGCTACCTTCTAGCCTTTGTCACTCCGAACGGAGTGAGGAATCTGACTGGACTTCCCGCGGGCCTATTGATCAAGCGTCGCTAACGATCAGTCGACTCGGATGACCCGCACGCCGCCAACAATCTGCCCCCACACATCGGTTGATCGCACGCGAATGACGTGGACTCCCGAGCCTAGCTTCGGCAACTTGCCGACCCAGATGTGCGGCGACTTGTCGGCTCCGGCGATCGTTCCACCCGTTGCAGGCAACTTCTTGTCCTTCTCCAGCTTCACGATGCGTTCGCAATTAGGATCTGGCCGTTCATCGCGTTTCATCTCGCCCCATTGGCCGCCGTCCACCGACATTTCGACTTTGGACTTCGCCGAAGCCAGGAACACATTTGCCACGACCTCTTGGCCTTCGATCTGGTCAGCCTTGATACCGTCAGGAACCGTAATGTTCATCTGGTAGTCGGCAGGCCGCCTGCTGACCTTATACTTAATCTTGTAGCCGGTTCCGTCAACGCTCAGCACCAGGTAGCCTTGAGGCGTTCCGTCCGACATGAGCGCCATCGGCAAACCTACCTCGTCAAGTTCTCCACCCCACCAGCAGCCGCAGGTCGTACCTGCGACAATCGAGTTATGCGGAGTTGCCTTCGGCCAGCCTTCTGCCTTTCCAAGAAGACCGTGGTCCTGCGAGTGCCAGTGCGCGCCGAACGAGACGGTGTTCCTAAACGGAGCAATCGCCTCTAGTATCTCCTTGCGCTCCGCAACCTGCTCGAGCAACGGGATGTGCATCATCAGCACCACTAATCGATCCTTCGGAGTCTTGGCCAGGTCGTTCTTCAGCCAATCGAGCTGTGTTGCGCCGATGCCCTGCTTATAGCCGCCTTTGCCCTCGCCCATGATATCTTCGAGGATCACGAAGTGCGCTTTTCCTTCGTCGAACGAGTAGTAGGTCGGGCCGTACTGGGTCCTGAAGTAGTCGTATTCATACTCGGCTGCGCCGGCATCATAGTTGCGGTCATGGTTTCCAGGAACGAAGCGCCAGGGAATGCCGATCATCGCATGGGCTCGGGCAATGTCCGGATGAAGGTTCAGGCGATCTCCCACGACGTCGCCTAGAGTTACGCCGAACAGAGCTTTGGTGCCCATTATCTCGGCAACGATCTCATGCCGGAAGTAGTCGATCTGCTGGATCGAGTAGGGCTGGGTGTCGCCGAACAAAAGCACGTCATATTTAGACTTAGCCGGAGCTTTATTGAGCGCGAAATCGACGGACGCCGGAACCGGTCCGCTGGCTGCGAGTCCGGGGAATGTCATCTTCGGCGAACCGTTCTTGCTGTAGAGCCAATAGAATTGAGGTTGATTCAGCCCAGAGAGCGGAGTGTTCCAGCCCGAAGGCTTCGAGATAAAAATTGCCGTATGATCGGATAGCGGAAGACTGTAACGTCCTTGTCCGTCGGTGAGGACGACTTCCTTACCGTTCGAGACCTTGACCCCGGCGATGCCCTTCTCGCCAGAATCGCGCATGCCGTTCGCATTTGAGTCCTCATAGACGGAGCCTTTGACGGTTTCGGCCGCCTGCGAAAGGGCCATTGCGCAGAGAGCGGCAATGACGAGCGTGGATTTCTTAACATCGCGTTCCATGAGGGCTAGATTACCTGCCCTTCTCGATGCGGCGGGGTTAAAACAGCTTGCCGACTTGGTTGACGACTACGGCGCCTAAATAGGCTAGCGCGGTCATGTAGACGAACATGAACACCGGCCACTTCCACCCGTTGGTTTCGCGCTTCACAGCCGCGAGCGTGGCCATGCACTGGCAGCAGAGTGCGAAGAAGACCATGAGCCCTGCGGCGGTCCAAGGCGTCATCAGCTTGGTGCCGTCTGCGTTTTCTGCGTTCCTGAGAGAGGTCCTCAGATCACCTGACGTCTCATCAACTTCGCCACCAAGGGAAAAGATGATGCCTAGAGAAGAGACCAATACTTCTCGCGCAGGAAACGCCGCTAGAATCGCCGTCGATATGCGCCAGTCGAAGCCCGCAGGACGGAAAACAGGTTCTATCGCCTTGCCGAATCGGCCAAGATAGGAGTCAGCGACCTGTCTTTCCTTCACATAGGCGTCGAGAGTCGCGTCATCGGCAGCTGCGTTTTGCGCGACAAAATCAGCCTTATATTGTGCCGTCGCAGCTTCCGAACGCGGGAAGTAGAGGAGTGCCCAGACGACCAGCGACAGGGCGATGATGACCGTGCCAGCCGTCTTCAAAAAGACCTTGCCTCGCAAGTACATCGCCAGCCAGACATCGCGCCATTTGGGCACCTGGTAAGGTGGCAACTCAAGCAGGAACGGCAGGGGCTTGCCCTTAATAACCTTGCGGTTCAGAACCCAGACGACCGGAACCGCTACGCCAAGGCCGACCAAGTGCATGGCAAATAACGCTACGCCGGCCCAGAACGGACCATAGATCGGCTCGATAAACGCTCCGATGAGTAGCAAATAGACCGGCAAACGGGCGCTGCAACTCATCAGCGGCGAAACCAAAATGGTCGCCAGCCTGCTTTTCGGATCGGGCATGACTCGCGCGGCCATCACGCCTGGTACGGCGCAAGCAAAGCTGGATAAGAGCGGGATGAACGCCCTGCCGTTAAGGCCGCACCAGCTCAGCCATCGATCCATGAGGAAGGCCGCTCGGGACATGTAACCGGTTCCTTCCAGCGCGGCAACAAAGAAGAACAGAATCAGGATCTGCGGCAGGAATGTGACAACGGTGCCGACGCCACCGATTAGCCCGTCGACGACCAAACTTTGCAACATCTCGTTGCCTTCAAGCCTCCGGCCGACGGCATCGCCCAGTTTGCCGAACACCCAACCGATGCCGTCCATCAACGGCGCGGCGAAGGTGTATATCGACTGGAACATCACGTACATCAGCGCAAAGAAGATCGCCATTCCATAAATACGGTGGGTGACGATGCGGTCGATCCTCTCTGTCTTCGTGGTCTTTGGTGCGCCTTCGTTTGAGAAAGAAACCTTGGCCGACAGTCTCGACGCCCAGATGTATCGTGAAGCCGTTTCGATCGTCGTTGGATTCAGCCCGATGGCGCTTAGTTTTGACCTTACATCGGTTAGAACCGCATCGTTTTCGCTTGACAGTTCTATTGAAAAAGCTAGATCGAGCAGCCCGGCAGCCGATATTGGCCGTCCCTGCGCGGCAAGCTCTTTCAAGGCTGGCTCAATGATGTCAATCGCTTCTTGGGGATAGGGCAACTCTGCAGGTTTCGGAGACACCTTGCCCGCTTGAACGACAAGTTCTAGGAGTTCTTTAACGCCGACTCCCTTATGGCCTACGACCGAAACGATTGGAACACCTAGTTCGGACTCCAACTTTTCGATCCTGATCGCCTTGCCGCCTGCCGACAGCACATCGGTCATCGTCAGGGCGACGGCCATCGGCCTGCCCAGTTCCAGCAGCTGCGAGAAAAAGAATAGGTTCCGCTCGAGATTGTTTGCGTCGACGACGGCAATCAGGAAATCGGGAGCGAACTCACCGTTGCGCTGGCCTTTAAGCACATCGACGGCGACGCGTTCATCTTCAGACGCCGGGACAATGCTGTAAAGCCCTGGGACATCAATAAGCTCATAGGTTTGGCCGCTGATATCTATTTCGCCGGAAATACGCTCAACGGTTACGCCCGGATAATTACCGACTTTCTGATGCGCGCCGGTTATGGCGTTAAAAACGGTGGTCTTGCCTGCGTTGGGATTGCCAACAAGCGCAATCGTCGGCTTGCGCATGCCGATCTCTAGGGTTTCAGCGGTCATGAGACCTCGCCGATGAGTTCGATTTGGATGCCTTTCGCTTCCCTTTTACGAAGGCACAGCCGGTAGCCGCGGATCGATATCTCGATGGGATCGCCGAACGGCGCGATCTTCTCAACCTTGAACGTCGCTCCGATGGTCAAACCCATCTCTTGCAGCCGCAACGAATCCTGGGCAGAATCATCGATGGCGACAATCCGAGCCCAGCCTTCCGTGCAAATATCGCAGAATCGAATCCGCGATCCCGTTTGGCTGTGTGCGGTCTTGCCTTTGGCGGCCAATGCGTAGTCCATTTGAGCCAGGGTTTGTAAACTCACAGTCACATTTTGAACCGTGGTTTATATTTGTATTATGATACCCGTCAGGTCCTATCTGGAGTCCCGGTAATTGCCAGAATCTGCGCTTTTTTACCTCGTTGAAACGAGATCGACCTCTAAGCCGTCAACTTTGCATATGGTTCGGTTTCGATCATTCGCTCTGGGTTTCTTGCTTATTGCCGCAGGCTGCCACCATTCCGTTTCGCTCAAGCCTCTGCCGACTGCTCCGCCAGCGGACAAGAACCATCGGCTAGCCTACTATGCAATGAAACAGATCGGCGTCACGACCAAATATGATTCGAAGTATTCAACGTTGAAATATCCTGGCGGAGATGTGCCGATGGAGCGAGGCGTCTGCACCGACGTCGTCATTCGCGCCTTGCGCAATCAGAACGTCGACCTCCAAAAGAACATCCACATCGACATGTCGGCGCACTTCTCGATCTATCCGAGGAAATGGGGGCTGTCAAAGCCCGATTCGAACATTGACCACCGGCGAGTCGAGAACATCCAATGCTATTTCCATCGCCGAGACAAGGACCGGCCGATAACCGACAATCCCGAGGATTACGCGCCCGGAGATATCGTTACCTGGCAGCTGCGTGGCGGCCGTTCTCACATTGGCATTGTCTCGCTTCAAAAAGGCAACAACTCCTACCTCATCGTCCACAACATTGGAGGCGGAACGGTTCTAGAGGACTACCTCTTCGCCAAGAAGATTACAGGCCACTACCGTATCTGGGACTAGTCCTCTAGCCTCAACCCCTTCTTTGCTAAGCCAAGTCCGTGCGCACCAGCCCACTTCTTGGGATAGGGGACGGACGGTCCGAACGTTGCCATCCAAGCAGCTTCTGCCATCAGGTGGTCGTCCACACGGTCGGGCTTCGTCATGTCCTGTTTCGCGCTTATCTCAGCCAAGTATTTTGCTCGCCCCTTCAGCGCAGAAGGCGAGGGGTTGAGCGTATCCAACGGAATCTGGTTCGGCAGGCACTTATAAGGCGCATAGTCCGGTTTCGAGGTAAAGCAATCGAACATCAGCGGCCCTACGGCGTCCATCTGGTTCATCGGCGGCAGTCCAAGGATCTGCTCCATCGTGTGCATCACGGACGACTGGTTGTAGAACTCTGAGATCACCTGCTCTCGCTTCGCATAGGGGCTAATGACCAGACAAAGCGACCGATGGCCGTCGACGTGGTCCACGCCGTTCTGCGGGTCGTCCTCGATGACGAAGATGGCGGTCTTCTTCCAAAACGGGCTGTTCGAGATCGCCTCAACAATACGGCCTAAGGCCAAGTCGTTATCTGCCGTATGCGCCTTCGGTGTCGGCATGCCTACAGCGCCTCCTGAGTTGTGGTCCTGCGGAAGCGTGATCATCGTCATTCTTGGCCAGGTCTTCGCATTCCTCAGCTCTGCGATAAACCGCGAAGCTCGAAGGACGTCGGGGATATTCATATTCCAGCCTGGAAAGTCTCTGGACGAGAAAGCGCGAAGCCTATTGACGCCGATTTGCTGCTTAAATGTCTCGGTTTTGCCGGCTACAAAGTCGTCGTAGATCTTCTTGAAGGTGCGACCCGAAGCCGTTGGTTCAGCATAGTCGAACTCGCCGTAGTTCCGGAAAGTCAATCCATGGCCAAGCACGTTGTCCCAGATAAAGCCCGAGCTGCATGGGCTCAGCGGGTCGTCGCCGAACGGATAGGAGCGAGTCCAGCCGCCAAACGATCTCTCCAGAAACGCCGATGCCTCGCCCTCGACGCACCAAGCATGGCCGTCCGCCGAGTTCACGCAGTTACAGTAGTAGTTGTCCAGAAGCACGAACTCCTCGGCTAACGCATGGTGGTTCGGCGTCACTTCGCGCGGGAACATGCAGAGCTTCGGTTCGCCATCGGCCTGTGATAAGTCGCCGAGCATCTGATCATAGGTTCGGTTCTCCTTGATGATATAGAAGACGTGTTCGATCGTTGACGGCTCGCCCAGCTTTGCCGGCAAAGCTACAGCGGCGACTTTGGCCTTAGATCTCTCAAACGCTTTCAAAGTCTCCGGGACGTTGGCGTCTTCCATCGCCTGCGCCGTGTAAGTCTTCAATTCTTCCGCCGCGGGCACGGCTACTTTCTGCAGCGTTCCCGTGAAGGAATAGACGCTGTGTCCGCCCTTGTCGTCCGGTTTGCCGCGGGATCCCCAGCCTTTGATGTTGGCGATATAGAGATTGCTTCCAGAGCACATTACCGATCCCGGGTACCACGCCGTCGGAATGAACCCCATGCGCTTGCCCGAAGCGATCTCAAAAACTCCGATGGCGTTGTTCGCACTGTTACAAACATAGAGCGTTTTCTCGTCGGGGCTCAGGGCGATGCCGTTCGGAGCGCTGCCGAATGGGAGCTTCACGTCGGGTCTGATGTTGAACGTCTTGACGACCTTTTGGGAAGCAGCATCAATGTAGGAAACCGTGTCGGAGTTCGTGTTGGCAACAAACAGCTTCTTGCCGTCCCGGCTAATAACGAGGTCAGATGGCTGCAAACCGACGTCAACTTGTTTGATCTCCTTCATCGCTCCAAGGTCGACTACTGAAACGGTTCCGCTTGAGCCGATGGTTCGTTCATCGACTTCGACCTCGGATTCCGATGACTTAGCGGTCTTCTTCCCTTCTCTAGGCGCGTGTCCGCCCCAGTTCGTCACGTAGGCATACCGGCCATCGGGCGATAGCTTCACATCGTATGGCGACATGCCGACCGGCGTCACTTTCACTGAACCATCCTTCAGGTCCACAAGGCCGAGTGCGTTGCCCCGCGAAAGGCAAACAGCCAATTTCTTGCCGTCTAGGGTTAAGGCCATACCGCATGGATAAGCGTCTCCGCCGACTTTCGGCTTCGGCATCGTCAGAATTTTGGTCCATTTGACGGAGCCGTCGGCCGCTATATCCCCGACTTGGATGCCCATGCCTGCGTTGCTGTAGAAGAGCTTCTTGCCGTCGTTGCTTAGCACGATGCCGTGCATTGACGATCCGCCTTCAACGTTAAGCTCTTGCTTCACCTTCCAAGTGCCCGACTCGACAACGATCACGCCACGGTTATCTTTGGCATACAGTGTCTTGCCATCAAGGGACAATGCCAGATCAAGAGGCCTTCCGTTGAAGGTAAGCGTTTCTCCTGCTGGACGCAGAAGCTGCTTGGTCGGAGTTGTTACCGAACCGTCCGGTCCTTCGCCGACTTGGTCCTTGACGGCACATCCGCAAACGAAAGCCGCCGAAGCGAGCAAAGCAAAGCGTTTCATGGTTAGCTTATTATGGTCGCAATAGTATTGGCGATTCGTTGGAGGAACCAGCGAGGCCAATATCGAACTCGATAGGAATGGCGACGGGCAACCAGCCTTCTATGATTGGCAAGCTGTCGATTTACGGCCTCTTGGGACTGGGTTCCATCTTGTTCAGCATCCCCATGCTGTGGACCATTTCGACTTCGCTCAAAACGCCGCAGGAGATCGCCAACGATCCGACCCGTCTATTGCCCAAGACCGTCGCTTACGAGAACTACTATAAAGCATGGACGGAGCTGCCGTTCAACACCTTTGTCCTCAACACGATCTTCATCACAGTCATTTGCACCGTTGCGCAAGTCTTGACCGGATCGCTCGTGGCCTATGGATTCTCGCGTTTTAAGTTCCGCGGCCGCAACTTCTTGTTCTACACGATGCTGGCCACGATGATGCTTCCAGGCCAAGTCACGATGATCCCGGTGTTCATGATCTGGCGCGACCTCGGCGCGATCGACACGTTCTATCCCTTAATCATTCCTGCCTTTTTCGGCGGCGGGGCGTTCAATATCTTCCTGCTGCGCCAGTTTTTCCTGACCATCCCTCAAGAGATCGACGAGGCGGCGATGATCGACGGCGCGAGCTACATCCGGATCTGGTGGCGCATCCTGCTGCCATTGAGCGGACCTGCGGTGGCAACCGTCGCCGTGTTCTCGTTCATCGGGCACTGGGACGACTTCATGGGTCCGCTCATCTATCTGAACTCGCCGGAAAAGTACACGGTATCTATCGGTTTGCGCATGTTCCAGGACACTTTTGGAACCGACCTCGAGAAGCTGATGGCTGCTTCGCTCATCCACATCCTGCCGACCATCGTTCTGTTCTTCTGTGCTCAGCGGTATTTCCTTAAAGGCATCAACCTCAGCGGACTCGGCGGAAGATAGTCACATATAGCGATATGCCCAGGCCAGGTTCATCGCATAGGCGGGAAACGCGATGAGCACGGAGAGCAAGGTGCCCATGCAAAGCGAGAAGATTTCTTGGCCTTTTGTGGCGGTTTCGTCAGCCACGTTGTGCTCCTTTGGATCAAACGTGATGACATCGTAGTAGGACTGCACGATGAATGCGGCCATCAAAAACCATGCAACGAAAACCCACGCCGCGCGTATATATGTTTGATCTACTCGAAACACGATAAGCGCGAGGCCGGCGAACAGCAAGGGCCTCTCAATAAAAACCAAAGGCCAATACCACTTTGGTTTTCTTATTTCGAGAGTCACTCGGATGCTTAAGACAGTGACAATAAGCAATCCGATGCTGTATAACGGAACAAACACGAGGCGATTGTACCGAAGCCGAGGGTAAACGGAGCGGGGAGTTGCCAAAACGCAAGGAGAACACATGTATTACCGAATCGCCGCCGCACTCTTAGTCGGAGCATCTTTTGCAGGAACCGTTCAGGCAGGAGACTTTCTAAAGAACTGGGATATTGACGCAGGGGTGTTCTATCCCCAGAGCCAGCTATTGAAAGACGCCTTTGGAGACAACTGGATTACCTTCGGCATCTCTCCATCCCGCAAACCCGACAAATATGGCTGGCTGATTTCGCCGGACGCCAATATCATTTATAACGACAGCGATGGAAGCCGCGTCCTGATGATTCCGGTAAGCGTTGGCCTGGCAAACCGAACGAAGATTAAGGGTTCCGACTGGACTCCTTACGTGGCAGCCCGTGTTGGCGCTGCTTACGTGGACTATGGCATCCGAACAAGCCCTTCGACTAAGCTTAGCGACACTGACTGGGTCATGAACGCCAATGCCGAAGCGGGAATCATTTATAAAGACTCCGTGCGGATTCGAGCGCGGTATGACTGGTTTGGCAAGTCCAACGACGTTCTGTTCGACGGTCTGTCGCTAACCATTAGCTGGACGGCCATCCGCTTCTAGCCTCGCCATTCGGACTCGTCTGAACGACCCAGCTGTTCAGACGGGTCCCGAATCCTCCCCCTTTGATCGGCGTATATTCATGTTATGTTCACGCCTTACGACTGGCAGGAAGGCATCGGCCACAGAGCTCAATACGTCGAAAATAAACTCGCCCAAGGCGTGCCTGTAGTTGCGATTTCGCTTGACGAAGGCATTCTCATCGCCACTTTCAGGCGCCAAACGCGCAAAATCTACGAAATCTACGACCTCCTTGCGTTCTCGGCAATCGGCCAGCAAAGCGATATTGAAGCTTTGCGCGTCTCGGCGATCGAGTTCGCCCATCGGGAAGGCTACAACCGAAGCGAACAGGATGTAACCGTTCAGCGCATGGTGGCCGGCTTGAGCCAGCCGCTTAAGAAGACGTTCGGCGACTTCAACTCGAGCCCGCTCGTCGCCAAGTCGTTGTTCGCCGAACTCGGCAAAGATCGTGAAAGCGATCAATACTACATCCTTGAGTTCGATGGCGATTTCTCGCCATGCAAGTTCAAGTGCGCTCTCGCCGGAACCGACGAGCAGAAGCAAAAACTAGAAAGCCTGCTTGCCGAATGCCCGGCCAAACTCAATAAAGCGATCAAACATGTTGAAGCAAACTGGCCGTTCGACGAGAACCAAAACAAAGAAGAGCTTCGCTTTGAGGCCGCTCTTATCGAAAGAACAACCCATCGCGAAGCTCGTTTTCGCCTTCTCACTCCAGAAGATTAGGCGATCGGCTCGTAGAGCTCGGTCAGAAGCTCGCTTTCTGGCACCGAGCTGCAGTCGTTGAGATAAAGCTCGAAGCACAGGCTGTCGCGGAAATCAAGTCCGGCCTCCGGAATCAACTTGCCGCAGAAGGTTCCCCATGCCTCGCCGAGACCCGAATAGGATCCTTTATGGACTACCGTGGCGAACCTGCCAGCCGGTATCACAACCTCGGTTACGCCTTCTGGCAGAACGGCACCCGGTGCGACCTGTACGCCTGCATCCGACCGAAGCTGTTCTGGCGCCACCGTATCAGGGTTGTCCATAAAGATAGCGATCCACGGACCTTCTGGCTTGCCGAAAGGTTGCTTGGCGTTGAGTTCGCACAACTTGCCAAATGCTTCGCCGACCTTGTTATAGGGTCCGATATGTCTGACGCATGCCAGGCGGATCTCGTTGATGTTTTTGACTGTAAGTTCCATAGTGTCTCCTTTGTATTCGATGGGAACGAACGCGTGCGGCGCGCCGAGCGGACTCCAGTGGACGGTGTTCGGCGAGATCGCCTGGCCGTTGTGGTTCTTCAGTCGGCGATAGAGCGACGGCGAACTGCCGTAAATAGCCTTGAACGCCCTCGAGAAAGCTTCCAAGGTTTCGAAACCGGCGTCGAATGCGATGCCGGTTACCGGTTCCTGCGTCCAGCTCAACATGTGCGCTGCTCGCTCCATCCTCAACCTTCGCGCCATCTCGCCGGCAGTCTCGCCTGTCATCGCACAAAACATGCGGTGAAAGTGAAATGTGGAGAAGCAGGCATCGTCTGCTAACCCTCTTGCCGTTACCGGCCCGTCAAGCCCTGCAAATATGGCCTTGATGCTATCCAGAACCAGCTTGCGCCATGAAACCTCAGTGTTCGTTCTCATCGACCTTTCCATTATCCGTAGACAGATGTCGAGTTTACTTGATCTCTTTTGCTGTTTTGGCAGAATTGGATTGGGTCCCGACCGGACCCAAGTTCTTGCCGATATACCGGACGAGACCGTTTAACATGCCGATGTCCTTGGAGCAGGTGTCAAGACGGATTTTGGGGCCGACAAGCTTCGTGCCGACCTGTTGGCAGGCGTTCGGCTGCTCTTTATCGGAATAGACCTCGAAATAGCCATCGGCGGTTGAAGGCCCCTGGTAAAGCTGATAACCAATATAGCTTCGTCTACCAAGGCGCGACGTCCAATAGGTCTTCTTATCCCGGCGCAGCAGGTATCCCTCCTTGATCTCCGAATTGAACTCGTTCCTTACATACTCCGAGAGACCGGTTCCGGCATCGTTGATCTTGTAGTGCCTGTTGACCATGGGAAACAGCGCTACGACCACTAAGGCAACGATAGCCATGCCAATAAAGACAATTGCTATCCTTCCAAGTCCCTGGCGACTGTCAGTGCCTGACATAAACCAATTATACAAGTTCCATTGACCGGTGAAATCGCGTTACTCCGCCAATATACGCGAAGCGAGAAAATCGCATTCAATCAGCTACCTCGGCTTGATCGTCATGCTGATCGACTGAGACAAACCCGAGTTGATCGACTCCGATGCATTCACCGCGACATCGCCGTTCTTCATGCTGAACTTGCCGGACACCGAATGGAACTCGGAAGTATTTGTGTTGGTGTAAGTGAACGACATATTGCCGTTGTCGTAAACCGTGCCGTAGATCGAGTAGGTTGGAAATGCGCCTGTATCGATATCGCCGGTGATCACCCCATAGATCGAGATGTTTATATCGATGTCGCCGCCTTCTTTCGAAGTCGAGTTATACCATGTGCCGGTCCATTTGCCGCTGTAAGGGCTGTTGCTGGAAACTCCAGGGCTGCATCCGGCACCAGTCAGGCAAATGGCTGCTATTACAAAGTAAAGAAATACGAACATCCGTAACCGCTTCATGGTTGCATTATGCTCTAAGGTTGGGTTCCATGCAAGGGGATGATAATGCGCGAATTGTGGCAATTCCATCTTTCGCCGTTCCATCCCTCAGCCTCCCTAGCGAAGGTTGTCGCATTGTGCTCTACGGACCCGTAGCCGCGGAATGCTTTGTCCCCGCGTCTCCCTAGGCGATTCCGTTCTGCCGGCACGTTTCCGTCGATACCTATGCCCGCCATCCAACAACATAATGCAACAGCCCCCTCTTGCGGAGCGCTGGGGTTGAGCGTTGTCGAAACGGCGGTGTGTTCAGGATGACAATCGCAAAGCAACAAGTTCCCTCTCCCGCCTCGCGGGGGAGGGGTTAGGGAGGGGGTTCTCCTACCCCTTCCTACGCGAACGCAGATGCCCAATCAGCAGGGCAATATCCGAAGGCCGCACACCAGGCACACGCGAAGCCTGCCCGACGGTCGTCGGCCGAATCCGCGACAGCTTCTCTTTCGTCTCGTAACTTAGCCCCTTCAACGAGGAATACTCAAACGTTTTTGGAATGTGCAGGTCATCGAGCTGCTTTGCCTTGTCGGCCAAACGCCGCTGCATGGCGATGTAGCCGTCATATTTGCCGGTCAGCTCAATCTGCTCGCGCGCATCATCATCGTACGGTAAATCTAGCGACAGTCCAGCAAGTTGAACAAGCTTTTCAGCATCAGCCAACGAGAACGCAGGCCGCTTTAGGAGATCGAAAAGACTCGTCCGGTTATCCAAACCAGCCCAGCCGTTCGACTCAAGAAGGGCGTTCTCAGCCGACGAGACAAATGCCGACCGCAATGAAGCCAACCCCGAGTCAATCGCATTCATCTTTGTCTCGAACCGTTGCCACCGTTCATCCGAGCAAAGACCGATCTCGCGGGCAATCGGGGTCAATCTTTGGTCGGCATTGTCGCTTCTTAGGAGCAGCCGGTGTTCTGCGCGGGCGGTCAGCATGCGATACGGATCCTCAACGCCTTTGGTCACCAAGTCGTCGATCATCACGCCGATGAAGCTACCATCGCGAGGAAACACGACTTCCCTCTCGTCTCGGGCGAACCTTGCGGAGTTGATTCCGGCAACGATTCCCTGCCCAGCCGCCTCCTCATAGCCGCTGGTGCCGTTGAGCTGGCCTGCCAAGAAAAGCCCCGGCATCTGCTTTGACATCAGCGTTGGACCGAGCTGCAACGGGTCCGCCATATCGTATTCCACGGCATATCCCGGCCTGATCATCTCGACTTCGGCAAGACCCGGCACCGTTTGCAAAGCTTCCATCTGCACTTCGCGAGGAAGCGATGTCGAGAATCCTTGGACATAAACCGACTCGCCGTCCCATTCCTCAAGCTCCAAGAAGATCGGGTGCGACGCCTTATGCGCAAACCGAACGATCTTGTCCTCAATGCTCGGACAATAACGCGGACCAACGCCTTCGATCTGTCCCGAATACATCGCGCTCTTTTGCAAATTGTCGCTCAGCACCTGGTGCGTCGCGGCCGTCGTTCGCGTCTGATAACAAGCATAAAGCTCGCGGTCAACGAGATACCGGTCGTGCAGGTAACTAACCGCACGCGCTTCCGGTTCGCTTGGCAGAATCTCGGTCTTAGACAAATCGATGCTGGATAGCTTCACGCGCGGAGTCGTTCCGGTCTTGAAGCGGCGCAAACGAACGCCGATTCGCTCCAAATAAGAAGACAATCCCTGCACCGCTTGGTCGCCGTGGCGGGCCGCAACGGTCTGCCTTTCGCCTTCATGGCAGAGCCCGTTCAAGAAGGTGCCGGTAGTCAAGACGACAGCAGGACACGAAATGGATACTGGCGAACCATCGATAACGGCCAAAACACCTTCGACGCGCTCTTCCCCCAAGATATCCTCGACCAAGCCTTCGATCAAAGTCAAGTTCGACTGGCCCTGCAAAACGCGAAGCATAAACGCCGGATATTGAACCTTGCAAACCTGCGCACGAATCGTCTGAACCGCCGGACCTTTGCCTGTGCCAACCCTCCGGATGTGCGTCAAGGTGTAGTCGGTGGTGATGCCCATCTGGCCGCCCAGAGCGTCAACCTCGCGGGCAATATGTCCCTTCGCCGGGCCGCCTATCGAGCAATTGCACGGCAAGTGGCCAACTCGGTCAAGCCGAAGCGTGATGCAAGCGGTGCGAAGGCCCATCCGAGCAGATGCAAGCGCAGCCTCGATTCCTGCATGGCCTGCGCCGACCACGACGACGTCGAACGACAGCGACATCAAGTCCACCGCTCAGCAAAAACCTTAGCCATCTCGGAAAGAAAGGATTCATCAGTTGCGTCAAACGCCCCGACTTCATGCCCATCGATATCAATCTGCCCTAAAATCGAGCCGTCATCAGCATATATCAGCACAACCAGCTCCGAACGCGTTTTAAGCGAGCAAGCAAGGTAATTCGAAAGAGAACGCACATCCTCAATGACCTGGTTCGATCGTTCGGCAACCGCCGTTCCGCATACGCCGCGGCCGACGGGAATCCTCACGTGGTCCGTTGCTTCGCCGACATACTCGTCGAGCACCAGTTCGTCTCCTTCCAATCGATAAACTCCCGACCAACAATAGGCGTCAAGCAAAGACAAAAGCGACATCGCTATTCGTCGCAAAGCTGAACCTCTAAGCTCCGATGCGCGCAACTGGTCCAAAACCGGAGTTGTTTGGGAAGGATTGACCACCCCAATAGGATACCGCTTGGTCCCTCTCGGTCCCTGGCTCAGGTTCAATCCGGCTGGTACCTTAGGGATACCGTTTAGCTATGGACATCGAAACCGACCAAGAAAAGCAGCATCCTATAGTCGATATCACCATCATTGGAGGAGGGCCTACAGGCCTTTTTGGAGCTTTTTATGGCGGATTAAGGGGAATGTCCGTCCGAATCATCGACAGCCTGCCCGAACTCGGCGGCCAGATGAACGCCCTTTATCCCGAGAAGTACATCTACGACATGCCCGGCTTTCCGAAGATCCTCGGAGCCGACTTGGCAAAAAACCTTATTGAACAGGCGATGCGGTTCCATCCCGAGATCCATCTCAACACGACCGCAGCAGAACTGAACCAGTCGCCAGTCGGATACGAAATCATCAGCAAAACAGGCGAAGTCTTCCCCACGCGCACAGTTCTCATCACTGCCGGAGCAGGAGCTTTCACGCCGAAGGAAATCGGGGTCGAGAACGAGCAAGCCTATGCAGGCAACGGCATCTATTACTCGGTCGAGGACATGCAAGCGTTCGCAGGCAAGAAGCTGGCTGTGGTCGGGGGCGGAAACAGCGCTTGCGACTGGGCATTGAGCCTTGAACCGATCGCCGATCGCGTCACCCTTATCCATCGGCGCGACACGTTCCGTGCCCATGAAGCCACGGTCGACAAGCTAGGCCATTCCAAGGTGGATGTCAAGCTGTGGACAGTCGTCAAGTCGGTCTTCGGCAACGGCACGCTAAAGGGAATCGAAATAGACAACGTGCAAACGCAGGAATCGGACTGGCTCGATGTCGATGCGGTGCTGGTGAATGTCGGATTCCGGTCGGCATTGGGCTACATCAAGCAGTGGGGCTTGGAAACGGACCGCAACCATATTTTGGTGAACCACAACTATCACACGAACCTACCAGGCGTCTATGCGGCTGGCGACATCTGCGACTATCCAGGCAAGCTAAAGCTGATTGCGACAGGAGTCGGAGAAGCAGCTACAGCCGTCTGTTTTGCCAAGGTGTTCGTGGATCCGGAAGCAAAGCTATATCCGGGCCACTCGTCGGACAAGAAGGATATCTAAGCGCGCAAATCCAGTCGGCGGCGGAAGAACAATCCCAAAAAGTGGAAGATCGACCGCTTAAAGGACCGGCGCGGGATATATGGATCGGACATAGCGCTGGCAAGTTCCGGGCATCGGTCCAATAGGTCGTTCAGGCCTTCATCAATGCTCTCGGGATCGTGATCGAAATCGCCGTGCCATCGGCATACGAAACATTCCGAGTTGCGCTTAGAGTTTAGCGCTCCGCACAGAGGGCAGCGCTTCAAGTGTCCAACGGCTATGTTGCGGGGATTGTCGCGCTGAGAGATGAGTCGTGTTCCAAACCAGTTCGCCATAAGTGTACGTATCATAGAATCGGCATCCTTGACAGTAATCTCCATCCATTCCTCTGCCCATTTTCAGCCAGTTTTCCAGCGTTCCAGTTTTTCCCTAGCGGCCCGCGTTGGCGCTTAACTTGACTATCTGACTGCTGACAAAGCCAATCGGTTCTGCCGCGGCCGGCATAGCTGCAAAAACCGCAAGAACCTTAGGTTAAACTGGGACTATGGACGAGGTTTCAATTGCTTCCCTGCTTCGCGGAGAAGTCTTTGTCCTAACCGGCGCAGGCATATCCGTTGCCAGCGGCTTGTCGACATTTCGCGGGTCAGGAGGCATGTATGCGGGCCACAACGCCTGCGATCTCGCCTCGCCTGAGGGATTTGCGCGCGATCCGGCATTGGTCTGGAACTGGTACATCGAGCGCATTCGCCACGGGATCAATGCAAAGCCGAATCCCGCTCATATCGCCTTAGCCGAACTCGAAACTTTGGCTGCTTCCGTGACGATCGTCACCTCGAATGTCGATCTCCTTCATGAAGCTGTCGGTTCGACGCGCGTTTTCAAGCTTCACGGAAACATCATGCAGACGCTGTGCACAAGTTGCCAGACCGTCGCGCCTTTAAAGGTTAAGGAGCTGCCCGCTGTCTGCTCAACAGAACTGTTGCCAACTTGCCCGTGCGGCGGACTCTTAAGGCCCAATATTGTCTGGTTCGGCGAATATCCTTGGCCCGACGCGATCCGAGCCGTCAACTTCGACCTGCCCGAGTCCGACATCTTGCTCGAGATCGGCTCTAGCGGAGTCGTCAGCTACGGCTTTGCCCAAATGGCCGTCCGCAAGCGTATCCCTGTTGTTCGCATCAACCCCGATCCGGTGGAAGAGCCGGGGGTTTTCTGCATAGGCGAAGGCGCTGAAGTCGCGCTGCCCAGACTGGTTGCGCTGGCCAGTGCTGAGTGACGAATTCCGAATGACGAATGAGTAGGATGTCAATTCGGAATCAGGTTGGAGCGCGAGCGTCCCCGCGAGCGCAGGTCATTGACTGAGCCAGTTTCAAAACTCGTGCAGATATGCCTCCGCCCGCCGAACGAAGTGTTCGGGTGGAGGCGGAACCTATCGCGGGCCTTCAGCCCTTAGGTTCATTTCCGTTCTATTCCTTGGGCTGCGCCCAAGGCTACTCCTGTAGCGCGCCTTTGGCGCTTTGCTCACACGGAGTTTTGAAATCGGCTCGACAATTGACCATTTCCTACAGGCGTAAAACCTCGTTGGGCGGCTTGCCGTAACCCGACTTCTTGTATTCAGCGTTGTAGGCGCAGGCGGCTTGGGCCTGCGTCTTTCTTGACATCCCGAACGGAGTGAGGGATCTGGCTGCACCTTCTGCTTGCGGCTACATCCAAGCGCAAACTCTGATCAGATTCGCCGCTATCGCTCAGAATGACAACTGGCGTTGAAGCGCGAACCGACCTATTCACCCCACACATCTACTCGCCGAACCTCGTCATTGGTAATTGGTCATTCGTCATTCCCTTGGCCCACCTCCGGTAAACTATCTTCGTGCTTCCCGTCGAGCAAGCCATCCGCGAGAACCTGAGCGATATCGAGCGGCGTATCGAGAAAGCCTGCGAAATATCCGGCCGCAGCCGCAGCGACATAACTCTTATTGCCGTAACCAAAACCATTCCTGCAGATATCGTTCAAATCGCCTACGATCTAGGCATACGCGATTTCGGCGAGAACCGCTATCAGGAAGCACAAACCAAGCTTGACAAGCTACCTGCAGACGCCAGATGGCATTTTATCGGCACGCTACAGTCCAACAAGGCCAAGAGAATCGCCGAGCAGTTCGCAGCAATCCACACGATTAGCAGCGACACGCATATCAAGGAAATCGGCAAGGCAGACGGGAAGGTTGATGGGCTTATTGAGATAAATATCGCAAATGAGCAGCAAAAAGCCGGTATTAATGCGGAAAGGGTTGACGAACTGCTGCAGCAGGTTTTATACTGCAAGGCAGTGATTTTCCGCGGGCTCATGACAGTCGGCCCGTTCAATTTAGACCCTGAATCAATGCGGCCTCTCTTTCGGCGCATGTGGGAACTAAACGAACAAGCTGGCGGCCAGTGGCTGAGTATGGGAATGAGCAACGATTTTGACGTGGCTATCCAGGAAGGATCCACTCACATCAGAGTTGGCACCGCACTGTTCGGTGCACGGAATTACCGTTAATCGGAGACTATTGGAGGATTGAATCATGGAAGAGCTTGAACTCCAGGACAAGCCTGGCTTCTTCACAAAACTTACAGGCATGTTTACGCACGGCCGCGATGACGAAAGCTACGAGATTAGCGAGGCCCCTAAAGCAAGAACCGTGCAGCTACGCTCGGCTTATAAGTACAACGTTACCGTTCGACGCCAAGTCGTTAGCTTTGACGACGCGCTTGCGGCGGCTAACGGCCTAAAGAACGGCGAGCAGCAGATCCTCAACTTAGCCCATACCGAACCAGTCTTGCGCCAGAAAGTCGTCGACTTTATGTGCGGCGTGAACTTCGCTCTCGAGGGGTCTTGGGAGGAAGTCGGCGAGAATATCTACCTGGTTGTGCCCGCCACTACGTATGTCGAAGTCGCCCCTCCGACAGCCCGTTCGAATAGCTATCGGAACTAAGTTTGACCGGTACCATGAGCTCCCAGCCCATGGCCTATAAATGTACCATGGGCATCCGGCCCATGAGGAATAGTGACGAGAATGAGCTTCTGGTTCATGCTCGTTGTTGCGTGTTCCTGACTTTCGTCACATTTGTCACACATATTAGACAGAACGAGTACTATAGAACTTCCTTCAAGGCCTATCGTTGTTTTATCCCTCCACGATCACTATCGTTGAGGGTTATCAGTGTTCTCCAGTCACTCGGCGATTCAGCTCTACTTGCGATTGCGCGGCATTGTCTTCACTACGCCATAATATGAAATGGCTAGATGGACGATGATCCGTCAAGAGCATTATAAACATTACCAGAACTGCGCCGAGTCAGGTCTGGTCTTCTGCACGTTCACCGTCCTCGGCTTCGTCCATGTATGCTGTTACGAATAACTTGAAGCCTCGACAATTGGGATAATTGAAGCAGAAGATTATATCTTGTTGGAATGGTTGGCACCGTCGCTTCTCCTATTACTAATGGATAAGGCATCGAATTGCAATGACCTCCGAGAGTATTCACGCCAAGATAGTGCGTGAATCGCGTGAATCGAGTGAATCCAGTGAATTTGGCCAGCCAAAAACAAACCCAGGCCCGAACCGGAAGTCGGCTCGGGCCTGGCGATTTGCGCAATTCCTGAGGAAACGCCTCGGAGGAACTTAGCGCAAACGGTCTGCGATGGAGCGCCGAATCATGGCGTCGACGATTTCTTCGGAAGTCGGATTATAGGCTCCGGCTTCGATCTTCGCCTTCAGTTCGGCGACTACTTCTTCGCGATCACCCATGGCGATCACCTCATCAGTTACTTTCTGGATCAAATCTTGGTCGTTTTCCTTGCCGGCAGGCTTAGAAATCGCGCCGATGAGCTCATGGTTATAAGCAGCCCAATCCTCTGAAAGAACCTTCTTAACTTGTGTGTCTGAAATTCGCATTGTGTTAACCTCCTCAGGTTTGCGCATCCCAGACAGGCAACCCGGCTGTCTAACGTGAGACCCTTGGCTTTGCGTGATCGGAGTCGCCTCCGTCGTGCCTTTTTCTGTCGTTTTGCTCGACAATATAGATAACGGCATGCCAAGCCGCTTTCTTTAGGGTTAATGCTTAATATTCCTGCAAAATAGCCCTAAAGATGGGACTTTGGCATGCCGATAACGCTACCTGCCGCCTCGGCCCCTTCTTCCCTGCTTGCGATCGGGCTGCGTCAAGGCTGTTTCGGCGAGATAATCCCGCCGATATTTCAGGGCTGTAGTGATGTCCCATTCATAATCGGCGAGTTCCGTCGGTTTGGTGAGGCCCAACTCCACGATCAGCTTGTTGAGCACTGCCGCAAGCGGATCGACCTTTCCCGTGTTCACCTTGCGGTCCATCAGCGTCGCCATTCCCGCCTCAGTCTTAATAAAGTCTCCAATCTTCACCGTAGTCTGTTCGCCATTTAACGAGACAGCGACGAGATCGTTTGCCGGATAGTATTGGGATTTCGCGGTCTTAATCTGAGCGATTCGGAAAGCGCGGCTGACTCTTCCTGCCCTCTGGAATACGGCGGCCAAACGCGGCTCGTTGATGATCTTCTGGGCAGCGGCCGGTCCGACGAGTTCGGTTCCATTGACCGGATCGATCGCCACTAGTTCGCCTTTTGGACCGACGTCGATTCCGAACTGGCGGAAGTCTTGGTCGAATTGCTCTAGGTTCGTTTGCTTTTGGTTCAACAGCATCGTGCCCAGAGAGCCGATGCCGTCCTTGAGGCATGCAAACTGGATGAGCCCAACCGAAACGAAGCCGGTGTCATAGGTGTTGATCGAGTCGAATCCGCCCTCAAGCATCGACACGGCCTTCATGACGCGCTGCTCGAAGGGAGTGACTCCGGCGTCCTCGAAGAGCTGGTCGAGTTCCTCTTTGGGCATGCTTTTTACCGAGATTCCGCCTGACATTACGCCCTGCGGAAACCGGAAGTAGGCGAATCGCATGCGCATCGGCACATAGTCGGCATAGGTCAGCGACAGCGTGTCGTCGAACTTGATCGTGTGCTGCTTGGGCTGGACACAAACGGCGAACGCTGGCGGGGTCCGCATCAACTTCCTTAGTCCTTCGGGGATTGGACCTTGATCAGGCGCATCATTCGTGTCTGCCAAAATCGCCGTCTTGCCGATCTCTTCCCTGTTCTTCTTCTCGGCTTCCTTGCCGGCGAGCCACCGGTCGCGCGCCACTTTGGCATCGATCCATGATTCCCAGGCTTTCTGCTCTTCGGCCGTCACCGTTGGTACCTGCGATGGCGGAGTTTTGCCCAATCCTCGGGCTTTGTTGTAGTCCCAGAACCATTGGGATGCTTCAACCGGCAGGCGCACGACCCAAGGACCGTTTTCTTCTGAACCTGGCACGGGTCCGACTATGTATCGACCTGGCTCAGACCAATAAGCTACGATTTTGGTCTTTTCAACTTCGGAAAATTGCGGCACGTATGGGGGCGGCAGGATTTGCCCTTGGGGCACAATAGCGGCCGTAGCGATAATCAGCGCTTGAATGGACATCTTAATTCCTTTTTTCACCTTTATAGCTTGCTTGCGAACTTGCCAAACGCTTGCTTAAGGTATACCACTTCCTATGGTCGGTACCGTCGTCAGCCTCATCGTTGTTGCCGCTCTTCCCGCAAAACCGCCTTCTTTATTGCCCTTGCAGAAGCAACTTGACTCTATATGTCAACGATTCAGAGGTCGAATGGGTTACTCCCTTCTTGTTCTTAAGACTGGTCAGAGAATCTCCTTTCGGGGCGACGAGAGGTTTCCAACGGCATCGACGATAAAAACCGCCGTGATGGTTGAGGCTATTAACCAGGTCGAAGAAGGCAAGGTGAAGTGGACAGACCATAAGCCGCTTCCGCCGATGTCAGGCCGAGAATCATCGATGTGGTGCTACTTCCTTCGCGACGATGCTCAACCCGACCTAGATGGCTATGTCAACTTGATGATAGGCGTTAGCGACAATACGGCCACTATCGTTACTCGTGGATGGCTGGGCACGATGAACATCAATGCTAGGATGGAGAAGCTGGGACTTAAGAATACTAAGATCCTTGGCGCTGCCCCTTCTACCGAAGAAGGAATTCACCGGCTGAACCGCATGTTTGGAATGGGAATGACGACGCCGAACGAGATGAACCGGCTGTTTCAGCTTATTTATCTTAAGAAGGCAGCCAGCAAGGCTGGTTGCGAGAAGATGATTCGCATTCTCGGCCGGCAATATTGGGATGATGCGATCCTATCTACGGTTCCGCCTGAAGTGAAAACGGCGTCGAAGTCTGGCGCTATTAACCGTAGCCGATCTGATTGTGCTATTGTGTATTCCTCGAATCCTTATATTTTGACGATCTATACGGACAACCAAAAAGATAAAAAGTGGTCCTCTGAGAATGAAGGGGATCGGGCTCTGGTATCAGTTGCTAAAGCAGTTTGGTCGTTCCTTCATCCTAAGCAGCCTTATTCTATACCTGAGGGCTACGAGAAGTTTGCTCCTACGGGCGGCGGCGTCTAAAAGCTTTCACTTTACTTCAGGACATTTATGATGCACATTAGCACGGATGACACTCAAATATGCTCTCACGACTGCATCCTTGAGTCTAAACATCTATGGGTTAAGACTCAAGACATTACTGTACATCCCTCCATTGAAGATGTTGGCGGAATCTCCGGTTTCTATCGGCCGCCGATCGCTGCTCCTTCGTTATTGATAAAGATGCTCTTAAACGGCCTTATGGTTAGGCCTTCTGACTTCGTTTGGAGTGTGGAGTGTTTCGAGCGTTCTGCACAGGTTCAAGGTCTATTTGTACGGACATATCTCGTTCCTGTAAGGGGATACGGCTACATCGAGAAACTCGTGGTTCTAAACAGCGATACTGAGCCCAGGGTTGTTAAATTCGATTTCGATATCCACGGAGGTTTTGAGAACCTGTCATCTGGAAAATGGGGATGGGTGCCACCAGCGTCTAGCGCTCTGGCCTCATTTGAAGCGAAACCAGATAGGCTTGTTGCTTTATGCGCAGGTGAATCCCTATATTTCCAATGCGATGTATCAGCCGTTTATAGCGATAACACTATCTCGACTAGCGTGCATGTTGATGCTAGCTCAGAAGTTGCGTTCTATATATCTTGCTGTCTTTCCACCGAAAGCGAATCGGTTGATTTGGCAGCACTTTACGTAGGGGCCATCGAGGACAATCGACGATCTTTTGAGTCAACAATTGCGGCCTTCCCTGCACTCACTTCCTCAAACAAGCAACTCGAGACGTTCTACAACAAAGGTCTAGTTAGCTTCCACACTTGCATTTGGGAAAGCGACAGCTTCGTCTATTCTCCCTTTATGGCCGAGTCGGGAATCGACGGCGGTGCGGTATGCAACTATCCGTGGGGTATTGCCTATATCTGCAAGCTTCTAGCTGTCGGTCATCCGGAGTTGCTTAAGCAGCACATTGTCCAGATATTGAAAACAGACTTACGCCATCACTACGCGTATACTCCATTGGATGGGAGACCAGTTGGACCTTGGTACTCCTATAACCAGTACAGCATCATCGCTTGCACTTTTCACTATGTGAATACCACAAACGATATCGCCTTTCTTCACGAATATGTGAACGGCAAATCTGTTTTTGAGCACCTTAAGGATAATGCCTGGTTCGGTGACGACCTCTCTAAGCCTGTTTCTCTCATCGATTACGGCACCAACGAGAACTTGCTTGAGCTGAAGAGAACCACTGACTATGAGCACTATGTGCCTAGTCCTAATGCGGAAAGGTGTTGGTCTTATCGGGCAGTCGCCGACCTCGGACAACGAATCGGCGAGTCGACCGGCCAACTCACTCGTCGCGCTGATGAGCTGAAGGACTATATTGTCAACCAGCTTTGGGACTCTGAGTCCGGATGGCTGACGAGTCGCGATCTAGATGACAATCGAAGGCCAGGATGGTCTATTCAGGTATTCGATACTCTAAGGACAGGCATTCTTAATTTAGATCAAGCTAATGCTTTAGTTATGCATCTAAATGATAACGAGTTCCTTTCGGACTATGGAGTTCACTCGCTCTCGAAGCAAGACCCAGGATATGATATTCGAGATGTCGACTGGGGCGGACCGGGCGTTTACTCCGGCGATGGTCCGGAACTTGTCGAAGACCTTTACTTAAGCGGCCAATTTGACAGGGGCGACGATGTATTGAGAAGGATCATCTGGTGGGGCGAACGGCTCCCCTACTATCCGCAAGCAATGATCGCCGATGCTATTGACTATCGCCGCGATGGCAGGGCTAATATCATTGCTGGTCTAAAGGTCAACGAATGCTTAGTGTTTGGATTGCTCGGTTTAACAATAGAATACGGCATATCAGCATCCATCAAGCCACACTTGCCTTCGTTTTTAGAGGATTACTGCTTCGATAGCTTAAGACTGGGTGAACGAAATATCCGAGTAGAAGTCAGCAAAGAAGGATATCTGCTTTGCATAAACGGTAAGACGGATCCCCAGCTCTATCCTCTCGGACACCTGCTGGAGATCCATCTGTGACCTACTTGTGAACTTCTAACGTCGTTACGCTATACGCAGGAGCGTTAATCGTAACAGATGCTCCTTTTACCTGGACGTCCAACTTTACAGGTGCATCATAGTTACCTTCGGTAATGGAATAGGCATTGACCGATTTGCCCGCAAATCCCGATAGCTTGATCTGCACTGCTTGCGCTGCACTGGTCTTGTTGATATACACCAAAGCAAGTTTCGTCTTATCGTCTGAATAGAGGCTTGCATAGAGCGAGTTCTTATCTGCGGTCTCGCCCGTTACACCTAAACCACGATCGCCGAACACTGATCCCTTTCCATCATAGTCGCGGAAAGCCTTGAAGCCTGCGATCATCGCTGTGTCCTTAGGTGAGATACCCCAGTTCGCAGCGGCAAAGAGCCCATACCGACCGTAGATACCGAGGACATCAGCTTGTGCGATTGCGCCGCTAATCACCTGGCCTCCGCCATAGTTATATTCAGTTATTGCCAGTTTCGTACCCGGATAGTGCGCCTTGATTTGACCATTGATAGTTGGCAGTAATACAATCGGTTTTTTCCCTAAGTAATCTGTTATCCAACTCGTCTCAATGTATGTTGAATCCCACAATGAGCGAGGAGCTTGTATCCTTGCCGCCTGTGTTCCAGGCTTGTCCTGGCCTTCGCAGATACGAACGCCGTCACCTCTTGCTTCCGGATAGAAGTGAATGTCTAGCACATCCAGGATCCGCTTGCCGTTCTTGAGTTCGACACCTTTCATGTAATCGAGGTAAGCATCAAGAAAGTCCCGACCGTTGGCATCTGGAGCTCCCTGGAAAGTCCGGAATCCCATAAAACCGTAGTTTGCGGGTCCAAAAATCAAGGTCTTCGGAGCGATATCCTTGATCGCCTTTCCGAACTCCTCATTATTGGCGAATATCTGAGCGTAGGTTGGATTCTTTGGCCAAATCCTTTGGTGGGTAGAACCCCAGAGATCCGGTTCGTTGTCTAACGCATACCATAATGGCTGGTTGGCCTTTTTCTTTGACTCTAAATAGGCAACAAACTCGTCTTGATAAACAACCTTGTCATTCTTGTTCGGTGGATAAGTGAAGGCGCTACCTTTCTTTGCAAGCGATTTGTTAAAGCGAACATGAATATAGTCGGAGGTGTTACCAACATCGCCGTCGCCTTTCTTATCTGCAGCGACATAGCCTGCCGTCGGAATTGTAAGCAAAGTAGCTGCTCCGTGGCTCTGAGCATCCTCAAGGAACTTGCGATAGTTGAGACCTGACTCGTCAGTATCTCCCATCAATCCGTCGTTCTGATGATGCCAGTCGCTTCCTGCATTTGATGCATTTGTTTCCCAATTATACGCCGTCGTTCGGTTGCCGCCCAACCTTGAGAAAGCGAATATTTTGCCAAATTTAGAATAATCGGGAAAACTAGCGCCATAGATGTACGGCGATATCACATATGACTTGGAGGCATCTACCTCCAGCACCAAATCGGCGGCAGGTCTTGAACAACCTACACATCCCATTACGATCATCAATGTTCCAAACATAGGTATACCTCTCACGGTTGCCTCTTAAAAAAGGCCCGCTACTTAACAAAGCAACGGGCCAAACGCTAATCATTTTGCTAGTCGTCGTCTATTTGTTATTACTTTGATCTTTGCCGACATTCTGCATGGACTTTTTCATGGCTTCTGCAGCAGCCGCGGGTGGCTCTTTTGGTGGGTTCCTAAATGCCTTTTCTTGGTCTTCAGAGACCTTCACCTGGCCATCTCCGCACCCAGCAACAACCAGGCAAGCAAGCAACGCACACATAAGATACTTCTGCATCATTAGCACCTTCCTAGAAAAAAGAGTAGACAGGCTAGTGTGGAGTGCTAGCCTGTTCATACATTCTTAGTTACGATAAGCGTCCCACATATTATCGTTGGGGCGATTAACAGGATCTGGATTCGTCGAAACTGGATTCCTCGTGCCAGCATGTCCATCGCAGTATACAAAGAGTCCCTGGCCGTTAAAGTGGGTTGCGACTCCTCCGTTCCGATTGTTTGTATTCCACGTGGTGTTAGCCGAGTTGTACGCCGCTCCGTTACGTGTGCCGTCTGGAACAAGACCGGGCGCACCGTCCCAGTCCCACCAGTCCACGCCAGGCATATACAGACCTACGCTATAGCAGTTGTTGCCACCATTTCTGGACGTTAACATGATGGTCTCTGCGGGCTTTGTTACGGCTGTTGAAACGGCAACGCCTCGTTTAATCCAACTATCCTGCATCAAGCCCATTACGCCATAGACGGCCCAGCTGCTCATACCGTTCTCCCAGCGCATTGCACCGTTTGAAGCAAAACTGATCGGCAATGGATTACCAAAATCCCGCAGGTTGTCCTTCATCCATTGCGGCCAGCTAGCCATCGTTCGGGGATCTAGCGGATCAAGCATCATTTGATAGGACTTAACGTATGGCATTACATCAACAGCCCAGCCGCCGTCTCTTGGTGCCCACCAGTTAGCTCCTAAGCCCATCGCGAATGTATCGTCATAGTCAGACTGGTACATGATATTGGCAGTACCTAGCTGCTTGATATTCGACAGAGCGGCTGTTTTCTTAGCGGCAGCCTTGGCTTGAGCGAAGACCGGGAAAAGAATAGCCGCGAGAATTGCGATGATCGCAATAACGACAAGAAGTTCAATAAGCGTGAAGGCTCGATTTTTCATGATTCACCTGCGTAGAGGGATAGATGTTGAGTCTCTTCGATCGAGACTGCATGGGAAGACAACGTGGTTAGGCTCTGTCGAATTGTTCTTTATGGATTCAACGAGCATGTCGATAGCCTGTTCGCCCATTTGAGCAAGAGGCTGATGAATTGATGTTAAAGCCGGAACGAGCTCATTGCAAAAAGCGGTTGAGTCAAAGCCGACGACAGATAGCTGCTCAGGCACGGAGATTCCATACCGATAGCATAAAGCTAGCACGTCCGAAGCGATTTCATCGTTCATGCCAATGATGGCGGTATGTCGCATCTCCTGAGACAAGTAGTTCTCAATCACTTTGCGATCGTAATCAATCTCGATAATGTCTTGGCCGTTTCGATATAGCCCATATTCCTGCATTACGGAAGCGAATGCATCTCTTCGCGCTATTGCTTCACTATTCAGATAGTGCTTAAGAACAAGATAGGCTATTCGTTTATGTCCTAGCTTCACTAAGTGATCTACGGCAATGCGAATTCCTTGGGCGTTATCGCATATGACAGTCGGATACGGACTATCTGCTCCTTGTCCTGACGAGTGAATCATCACGACCGGAGTCGAGGCTTGCTCGATTTCCGTACGGCACAGCTCAGCTTCGGTGGCGCGGTACCAAACAATGCCGTCAAATCGTCCATCGCCAACGGCACGTCCTCCGTCTTCGCTGAACAGCTTGGGGCAAAGCATGATGGCATAGCCGTGCTTGAAAGCTCCGGTCAAGATGCCTTGCATTAGCGCCGCAAAGTAGCGGCTTCCTTGGTCGAGATTCGGCCAAGCTTGGCCGATGTTGTGAAGTATGCCGATTGTTTTAGTTTCCTGGGCGCGGAAGTTTCTAGCAACCACGTTGCACCGGTAACCTAGGATCGACGCCGCCTGCCTAACCCGTTCTGCGGTCGCTTCGCTAACGCGGACGGTGCTAGCCTTGTTATGAAGAACACGGGAAACGACAACAGGGGAGACTCCTGCCATTGCCGCAACTTCGCGCATCGTCACTGCCATTAGAAACCGCTCCCCACTGGATCTATGCCCAGATTCTGAGTTGCAGACTTCATTGCCTCGTTAGCAGTTTTCGCGCCCATCTTTGCGGCTCCAACGGCTTGACTTTCAGCCGTTATGTACATGATACACCGATATATTGAAAATGGTATACCGGTATATCAGAATTTCTAAAAATCTCAGAATTTCCCTATTGCTGTCCGGAATTGGCCCGAACTGCGTCTTTAGCACCTCCTATGCAGGAATTTATTGACTTGGCATCGAACCTATCTACCCGTGAAACAGCCCCGCATGATATGCCTCGCACTGGCGTCGCTTGCCGCTTCTAGCTTTGGTTTACAGGTTCAAATGGACCGCAAGCTTTATATAGTAGGCACCGCCCACCTCGACACCCAATGGCTTTGGACGATCCAGAACACGATCAACGAGTACATTCCAGACACGTTGAATGTGAACCTCGCAGCCTTCGAAAAGTATCCTGACTATGTCTTCTCCTTCGAAGGTTCGTTCCGCTATCAGATGATGAAGGAGTACTATCCGGAGCGATGGGATGAGCTCGTTCAGCGCATCAAAGAAGGCAAATGGCGCGTCACAGGAAGCTGGGTCGACGCCGTTGACACCAATGTCCCGTCAACCGAATCGCTAATCCGCCACGCCCTCTATGCGAACGGCTATTACAGACGCGAGTTCGGCAAATCAAGCGTCGACATCTTCTTGCCCGACTGCTTCGGATTCGGCTATGCCCTGCCCAGCATCGGCGTACATACCGGCCTAAAAGGATTCTCCACTCAGAAACTAACCTGGGGTTCGGCTTACGGCATCCCCTTCACTGTCGGCCGATGGGAAGGCGTGGACGGCAACAGCCTCGTTGCGGCGATTGACGCCGGCGGCTATACAGGCGATGTCGGCGACGACTGGGGTCACGCGAACTGGCTTACCGAACGAATGGATCGCATCGGCAAAGCCTCCGGCGCATACGTTGACTATAGATACCATGGCGCAGGCGACCGCGGAGGCGGACCATCTTCAAAATCGCTCGAACACCTTGATAAAGCCATGAAAGAGAACGGCCCGTTCAAGGTTCTTAGTGCTGGGGCAGATCAACTCTATCGAGACATCACGCAAGAGCAAAAGGCTAAGCTTCCCCACTTTAAAGGCGAACTCCTGATGACCTGCCACGGCACAGGCTGCTACACGGCACAAGCTGCGATGAAGCGATGGAACAAGAAGAACGAGCTATTGGCAGACGCCGCCGAAAGAGCAGCCGTCGTTGCCAATGTGCTGACCGGCGAGCCCTATCCGACAAAGCAGTTTGAAGAAGCTTGGACCCGCTTCCTCTGGCACCAGTTCCACGATGACCTCACCGGCACCTCGATTGCGGAAGCCTATGAGTTCTCGTGGAACGACGAGCTCATTTCGCTCAACCAGTTCGGCGACATCCTGAACCGTTCGGTCTCCTTGTGGGCATCGCAAATGGACACCCGCGGCAACGGCACGCCGATCGTGGTCTATAACCCCACCGATCGAAAACAGACGAGCCTGGTTGAGGCGTGGGTTCCCGCAGTGCAAGGAGCTATTTCTATGTATGGCCCGAACGGTGAGGAGTCTCCTGCAGATGTCGTAGATCGTCAGGATGGCAAAGCAAAAGTCGTTTTTGCAGCCACAGTTCCTGCCGTGGGATTGGCAGTCTATCAAAGCGGCAAGCCGATGAAAAGCCTTGCCATCATTAACCGCGATTCCGTTGAGTTGCTTGAAAATAATCGCCTAAAAGTAAAGGTCAATTCGAGCGGCGATGTGGTGTCGGTCTATGACAAGAAGCTCAAGAAAGAAACGCTGAATGCTCCGATCCGACTGGAGTTGCTGGAGAACATCTCCCGCGACTGGTCGGCTTGGGAAATCAAGTATGAAGCCGTCAAGAAAGCGCCGGTATCCTACGTCGGCGCAAAAGATGGCCTAAAGAAAACCGTCGCTGGGCTAAACAAGCAAACGATCGAAGCCAAGGACACCGTCGACGGCTCGAAGTTCGTTAAGCGAATCTCCTTGGCAACCGGCAATACGAACAAGCTTGAGTTTGTAGTCGATGTCGATTGGGCGTCGAAGGGCCGCCTGCTGAAGGCCGCCTTCCCCATCAATGTGAACAAACCGAAGGCGACCTACGACCTTGGACTAGGCACCATCGAGCGCGGCGTGAACCAAGAGAATCTTTATGAAGTGCCTGCTCAGGAATGGGCCGACCTCTCGGACGGATCGGGCTCCAACGGCGCGGCGATTCTTGCGGAGTGCAAATACGGCTGGGATCGACCCAACGAGAACACGCTCCGCTTGACGCTGATTCACACTGGCGACGGCAAAGGCAACTGGGACTTCCAAGATTCGAACGACTTCGGCCATCACAACATGAAGTTCGTCTATATGCCGCACGAGAAGGACTGGCGCAACGGCGTTCGTCCGGCGGCCGCTCTGCTCAACCAGCCGCTGCGCGCATTCGTGACAACGTCTCATGCTGGGCGTCTTGGCAAGAGCTACGGGTTCGCTTCGCTGAACAACTCGGCCGTTTCTCTTCGATCTCTGAAGATGTCTGAGGACGGCCGCAAGATCGTGGCGCGCGTCTATGAGGACACAGGCAAGGGTACTAAGAATGTCCAGCTCAAGGTGAACACTGGTTTTGGCCAGGTTGAGAACCTGTTGGGCGACGAGATGCCTGCTACCGATTTGGCCATTACGAAGAAAGGTAATGCCGTTTCGTTCAGCATGAAACCTTACCAGCCGGTGACGATTGGCTTGGAAATGCCGATGATCAAGCGCAAGCCTCTCGACATGGGCACGCCAGTCGCGCTGCCTTTGGACTCGAACTGCACGACTGACCCGATCAACGCTAATCGGCGCGAGATTCCTGCTCAGCTTTGGGTTTCGACCGTCAAGTCGTTCGGCCAAGTCTTTGCTATGGGAGACGCTTCGAAAGCAACTCACCTTGTGTGCAACGGCCAGAAAGTTGCTCTGCCCAACATCAAGGCCAACAGGCTCTCGTTGCTCGTCTCAGCGTTCGATAAGGACGCTCTTGCCAGCATTAAAGTAGATGGCAAGCCGTTCTCGTTCTCCGCTCCGGCGATGACCGGCTGGCACGGGCAATGGTGGAGCCGAATGGCGACGGGCAAGTTTAACTCCGATCCGGCGAAGCTTGGCAAGCCTTATTGGAAGCAAGCGCCTTTGGCCCATGTGTTCACGCACATCAACAAACCAGACGGCACGTTTGAAGCCTATAAGTTCGGATATCTCTATCGGATCGACATTCCGATCGCGGCCGGCTCGAAGTCAGTTGAGCTGCCGGTTGACCGACGCGTGATGGTCTATGCGGCAACGGTGTGGAATGAGTCGGCACCGGCTGCGCCTGCGATGCCATTGTTCGACTGATTGGGTATTCCCTCGGCATCTGGAGATTGCTTCGGATGCCGAGGAGAACCGTAGCATGGGCTCCTAGCCCATGCCTTCATTGTGGCGCGGACATCGTGTCCGCGTAGAGAAGCCGGCGATCCCAGTTAGTTTTATACGATTAAGGTGTGCCATGGGCGGCTCGCCCATGGACTGTTGCCGACGAAGACGTCGGCGGTACAACCCGAACCTACCCTTGCGCTTTCGCGATCTTCGCCCAGGTGTCTCGAAGGGTCGCTGTGCGGTTAAAGACCAAGCGAGAAGGCGTCGAATCCTTGTCGATGCAGAAGTAGCCCATGCGCTCGAACTGATACTTCGTTCCGACTGGAGTATCAGCCACAGACGGCTCAACATACCCCTCAGTCACCACCAACGACGACGGATTCAGGTTGTCGAACCAGGTCTGGCCTTCTTCCACATCGTCCGGATCGGGCTTGCTAAAGAGGTTGTCGTAAAGCCGAATCTCGGCCTTCACAGCATGCTCGGCAGACACCCAGTGCAACGTCGCTTTGACCTTGCGGCCGTCGGGAGCGTCTCCGCCCTTCGTCGCTGGATCATAGGTGCAGTGCAACTCCACCACTTCGCCGTTAGCATCCTTCACGATGTCCGTACAGATTATGAAATAGGCATATCGAAGCCTAACTTCCTTGCCCACTGTCAAGCGATAGAACTTGGGAGGTGGAATCTCGCGGAAGTCGTCCTTCTCAATATAGAGAACCTTACTGAATGGTACGCGCCGCGACCCAGCCGAAGGATCTTCAGGATTGTTAATGGCTTCCAGTTCTTCGGTCTGCCCTTCAGGATAGTTCGTAATGACAACCTTCAAAGGATTGACGACGCCCATCACGCGCGCGGCGTGCTTGTTCAGGTCCTCGCGGACGCAGTCCTCAAGCACATGCTCTTCGATGATGCTGTCGGCCTTAGTCAAACCGACGCGAGTCACGAACTCCTTAATCGCCTCGGGCCGATAGCCGCGTCGCCGCATTCCAGCCAGGGTCGGCAGGCGCGGATCGTCGTACCCGTTCACATAGCCGCCGTTCACCAGCTCGATGAACCGCCGCTTGCTCATGACGGTGTAGGTCATGTTCAGTCGCGGGAACTCGATCTGGCGCGGGTGGTAGATGTTCAGCTCGTCCAGGAACCAGTCGTACAGCGGCCGGTGGATCACATACTCCAGCGAGCACAGCGAATGCGTCACGCCCTCGATCGAGTCCTCCAGGCCGTGTGCCCAGTCGTACATCGGATAGATGCACCACTTGTCGCCCTGTCGATGGTGTTCGGTGTGCAGGATGCGATACATCACCGGATCGCGCAGGTTCATGTTCGGCGAGGCCATGTCGATCTTGGCGCGCAGGGTCCGCGAACCGTCCGGGAACTCGCCTGCGCGCATTCGGGTAAAGAGGTCAAGATTCTCCTCGGGCGAACGATCCCTAAAAGGGCTGTTCGTGCCGGGCGAGGTCAGGGTGCCGCGCGTGGCGCTGACTTCCTCGGGCGAAAGGTCGCACACATAGGCCGATCCTTTCTTGATGAGAACCAAAGCCCAGTCGTACATCTGCTCGAAGTAGTCCGAGCCGAAGAACAGGCGGTCGCCCCAATCGGCGCCCAGCCACTTCACGTCCTCGATGATGCCGTCGACAAACTCCTGCTCTTCCTTGGCGGGGTTGGTGTCGTCGAACCTCAGGTTGAACAGGCCGCCGAAGTCTTGAGCGATGCCGTAGTCGATCCACACCGCCTTGGCGTGGCCGATGTGCAGATAGGCGTTCGGCTCCGGCGGAAACCGGGTGTGGACGCGGCTGAACCGTCCCTCCGCCAGGTCTTGCTTGATCGCATCGCGGATGAAGTCGGACGGGATGGCGCTAAAGTCTACTTTCGGTTCGTCTGTGTTACTCACTTTGGTCAGTCCTGTAGGGTTGTATAGGTTTGAGTATACGTCTTATTGGACGATTGACGCTGGAAAGAACGTACCATGGGCTCCCAGCCCATGGGGGGCGTTAGGGTTTGTTAGGATTGGCAAGGATTGGTGAGGACTTGTTGATCCGGTCGTACTATGGGCTCCCAGCCCATGGCAATCGTGGCGCGGACATCCTGTCCGCGTATTGAGCCGGCTGGAAGCCAGCGATCCCAATTACCGGACTACGATTTACGACCTTGGTAATCCCCCCTCCTCTTCGAGTCTGCGGCTTGAAGGTCCTCCCCCTGCTTCGCAAGGAGCGGAAACGCCAAGCAACACGCAAGGGGCAGATATGAATAGCTATGCGTAAGGGCGGATTCCGGAATGCCTACCCCTTGCGAAGCAGGGGGAAGGCCGACGAACGCAGTGAACCGGGAAGGGGGTTCACATTCGAGCAATAACAGTAACATAATAAACTGTGCGAAACAGATCAAAGGAAGCCGTTGCTTTCGCGCGGGATCTGCGCAAGCAAATGTCCGAATCTGAGAAGGTCCTATGGACAGACCTTAGGCGCAAGAAGCACCGTTTCCGGTTCCGCAAGCATCATCCTGTCGGTCCGTACGTTCTCGACTTCTATTGTCCGGAAGCGAAGGTGTGCGTCGAAGTAGACGGCGAACATCACGCGGAACGCGTTGAACGGGACCAAGTCCGCGACGAATGGCTTCTCCGCGAAGGCATTCTGACCATCCGGGTTCCTTCGTGGGATGTTTTTGACGACCTAGATTCGGTAATAATCCGGGTGATCGAGGTCTGCGCATTGCGGCATCAAGAACCCCCTCCTGCCTAAGGCTGACGCCTTGAGCTTCCTCCCCCTGCTTCGCAAGGGGCGGATTTTCGGAAAGCCTGCCCTTGTCCTGCTTCGCAAATGGCGGATTCCGGAAAGCCTGCCCCTTAGACGAAGTCTAGGGGGAAGGCCGGTAAGCGAAGCGCACCGGGAAGGGGGTTCCCAGAAAGCCTACTTCCCCACCCGAGCGAACTGCACGTCGTCCTCGAGCACCCGCACATGCACCTGCCCGAGGCGGGTGAGTTCCAGGAGCGCGAGGAACCAATAGACCGCGTCGCTGCGCGTGAACGGCTTTGTGATGATGTCCTCGAACGTGCGCCATTCCGGGGTCATTGAACGTAGCACCACGCCGATCATTTCGGTCAGCGATTTGCGGGGCTTCGAGAGCGGGGCCATCGGCTCGGGATGGGCTTTCTTCAAGACCTTCTCGAAGGCGATCGCCAGGTCCATCGGCGTCACATTGCCGATCTCGTAGGGCAGCTCGTAGGGGTCGGGGCCGGCTTCCAGCGGACGGAAGTAGCGCATCGACCGCTCTTCCTCCCACATCCTCAGCGCCTCGATGGCGATCTGGTATTCGTGGGTCGTCGGCTCGGGGAGCTCCATCAGCTCCTCGACTTCGGGCTCGGGCTCGTCCACCGGTAGCAGCAGCCAGGCTTTGCGCTCAAGCAGATAAGCCAGAGCGGCTAGGGCGGCGGCGGCCTCATCCAGATCGTTGACCACGGTCTCGAGGATGTAGGCGAAATACGCTTCGCAGATCGGCGCGAGGGGTACATCCAGTAGGTCCAGCTTGTGCGCTTTGACGCATTGGAATAGCATGGCCAGAGAGCCGTTGAAGACGGGCGACTCGACCTGGATGGGCGGCGGCGCGACAACGCCTAGCGCAGTAACGCGCTGGTTTTCTTCCAGCAAAGTTATATCGCGTCGCGGGGCCATGTTCAAGGGAAAGACGAAGCGAAGCTCCGTGCAGATTCAAGATTATACAGGAAATGGAGGCTTTGTTAGGGTTGGTTTGGATTGGTTAGGGTTTGTGAGGATTTGTTAGGGTTTATCGTACCTTGGTCGACTCAGCAAAGGAAAAAGTGGCGCGGACATCCTGTCCGCGTAAATGAGCCGGCGATTACGCCAGCGATCTCAGTGAGCGGACTAAAATTTGGGTGTCTGCTAGTTTGATCCGCAGCCGACTTCAGTCGGATCCTTCGCTGCGCTCAGGATGACAAGTTCCCAACGACTTACGTCCTACGCCTTATGCCTTCAAAATGCTCGCGAGGACACTCGCGCTCCAGATCGGATGGGTGGTAACGCGGGTACGAACCACCCGCGCCTACTTCGTTAGCTGCGCTCAACAGCAGAACAGATAACAAGCAGGCGAGCACGGTTCCTGGTCATTTGTCATTCGTCATTCGTCATTCCAACAGGCCCTTACCCCTTACGCCCTACCCCGCGAAGCCCTCACACGGTCCGGATCAGCATCGACTTCCACTCGGTGTATTCGTCCATTGCAAAGCGCACCCCTTCGCGGCCGAATCCGCTGATCTTGACACCCCCATAGGGTATGTTATCGAACCTGAGGGTAGGGTAATCGCCGATGACCACGCCGCCTGCTTCAATGTCCCTGAAAGCCTGCTCGGCGACACGCAGATCGTGCGTGAACACCCCGCATTGGATGCCGAACTGCGACGAGTTCACCTTTTGAACCGCCTGATCGAATGAGCCATAGCGCGATAGGGTTAGCACTGGTCCGAAGACTTCCTCATTGGCCAAACGGCACGACGCGGGCACGTTCTCAAGCAACGTCGGCGCGATCGTATTTCCTTCGCGCGATCCGCCGGCAAGCAGCTTCGCCCCGGCGGCCATCGCCTCCTCGATCCACTCCATCACTTTGTCAGCGGCATCCGAAGAGATCAAAGGTCCGCAAACCGTCGTGGTCAATGAAGGATCTCCATAGGCGCAGGCATGCGTCGCCTCGATCAGCCTCTCGCGGAAGGAATCACAAACCGCATCTGCCACCAACACATGCTGAACCGCGATGCAGACCTGGCCAGCGTAACCATAGCCGCCCGCCGCACAACGCTGAACTGCAAAATCAAGGTCAGCGTCCGGACAGATCACGGCATAAGCGTCGCCACCAAGCTCCAAGGAAACACGCTTAGCTGGCACCATTTGCTTCAGATGCCAGCCTACAGCAGGCGAGCCGGTAAAGCTGATAATGCGAACTCGAGGATCGAGCACCATCTTCTCGGCGACAGCAGGCTCGCAATGTAGGGCGTTCAGCACCCCAGAAGGACATCCAGCCTCATGGATCAATCGCGCTAAGGTCAGAGTGGACAAAGGCGCTTGGTGCGAGGCCTTCAGGATGATCGTGCATCCTGCAGCCAATGCCGGAGCGATCTTATGCGCCGCAAGGTTGAACGGCCAGTTGTAGGGTACGATGGCCAGCACCGGACCGACTGGATACTTCTCGACCGCGCACCGGTATCCGTCTCCGCGCGTGTCGAACGACAGCGGCATCGTCTCGCCTCCCGAGACCGAGCACAAGTCGGCTGCCAAATCGAAAGTAACGGCAAGGCGCGCCACTTCTCCGAGGGCCCAGGTCCGCGGCTTGCCAATCTCGCGAACCAGCAGCAAAGCCAGCTCTTCTTCCCTCTCGCGAACCAAGACAGCCACTCGTCGCAACAAAGCCTGGCGCTCCCGAAGAGGCGAATTCCGCCAAGTCTCGAAGGCCCGAGAAGCGGCATCGACGGCTGCTTCGGCTTCGTCGGCCAAGCCCTCTGCTGCAGTGCCGACAACCGAACCGTCATAAGGCGAACGAACAATGACCTTTGGCACCGAATTATCGCATGAGCCGCCGATAAAGAAGCCATTGATGAGCAATTCGCAGTGAAGCATCGAGTCCATTATGCGCGGTAGCACCAATTTACGCAAAAATACGGGACAATGGAAGGGGGAATATCTGATGGAACGGAAAGTAATCTGCGCGATTGACACTGGCGACCTTAATGATGCGATTGAAACCACGAAACGGCTGGCACCCTATGTTGGGGCATTCAAGATCGGCCACGCATTAACTCTGCCCTATGGCCTCAGCGTTTTGGATAAGATCAGGGAAGCCGGAGCCTCGCGAATCTTCTTAGACTTGAAGTTCCACGACATCCCGAACTCAGTTGCCCTCGCCGTGCGAGAAGCCACCAAGTACGGAGTATGGATGATGACCCTTCACATCGCTGGCGGGCCGGCAATGATGCAAGCGGCGGCGGAAGAAGCTCAAAACGCCCCGATGGGCCAATGCCCTCTTCTGATGGGTGTCTCAGTGCTTACATCGCTTGACCAGCACATCTTGACGAATCACTTAGGCATCCAGCGCGATTTAACCAGCCATATGGTTTACCTGTCGAAATGGGCTATCGACTGCGGCCTCGACGGAGTTATTTGTTCGGCGCAAGAAGCCAAGGACATCCGCAAAACGCTTGGGCGAAACGGCGTTATCGTCACACCAGGGATTCGTCTGCCAGAGGGCAATGTGCACGACCAAGTGCGGGTGGGACAAGCTACTCAAGCGCTTGCAGACGGTGCGGATTATCTGGTCATCGGGCGCGCCCTGACCGAGTGCGCCGATCCCGAAGCGGCTCTTGCTCAGATGGGTTTGGATGCGGCGAGGACGGGCTAGTTCTTGTCGGACCTGGACGTTCTGAAGGTTGCCCTTTCGCGCGTCTTGCTCAAGTGGTACGACAAGCACAAACGCGGCTTGCCGTGGCGTCAGACATCTGATCCCTATGCGATTTGGGTTAGCGAGATCATGTGCCAGCAAACCCAGATTGCCACGGTCCTTCCCTTCTACGATCGGTGGATGGCCAAATGGCCGACCGTCGATGTTTTAGCGGAAGCTAACGAGCAAGAGGTTTTGTCGTATTGGCAGGGGTTGGGCTACTACAGAAGATGCCGCCAGTTGCTAGAAGGGGCCCGCCAAGTTGCGTCTCAGGGAATGCCTCAGACCTATGAGGCTTGGCTTGGGCTTCCTGGAATCGGTCCTTACACGGCTGCTGCGATTGCTTCAATATGTTTTGGGGAACACGCTGCCGTCGTCGATGGCAATGTCGAGCGTGTCTTCGCCCGCGTGACTGGTTCTTCCTTTACAGGTTCAGATCTTAAGAAGGCCGCACAAAAGTGGGCAACGAAGAACCTGGACAAAGAAAGACCGGGCGATTCGAACCAAGCGGCAATGGAGCTTGGAGCGACAGTGTGCACGCCGCGCGACCCAAGCTGCAAGACATGTCCACTGGAGTCGCGTTGCACGGCCCGCCAGTCGTGGTCGGTCGAGAAGTACCCTGTGCGCGCGCGCAAAGAGAAAACGGAACAGCAGAAGCACATCGTGTGGGTGCCCCTTCACAACGGCAAATTCGGCCTCCGCCAGATCGAAAAGGGTCAATGGTGGGAAGGCATGTGGGAGTTCCCTCGGATTGACGCGACGTCTCTACCCGATCACGAAATTGAGACGGCTTTGCGCAAGATTGTCGGCCAAGGCTGGACAGAAGACGTCGGCACCGTGCGCCATTCTGTCACGCGGTTTCGGATAACGGTTTATGCTTCGCTGATCCGATGCGAGGCCAAATCGCGCAAGCTCAAGTGGTATTCAAAGGCGGAGCTAGAGGCATTGCCGTTGCCTTCTCCTCAGCGCAAGGTGTTGCGGTTGCTGTCGGCGGTGCTGTAGAAACGACTGAGCCACCGACTGGTAATATGGCTGCGGAAATATCGTGCGAGTCTCACATGCTCAACCCTCATTCAGTGATCTTTGCGATCTTGCGAAGGGATAGGCGTCCAAATTAAGCGTTCGGGCTGGATGTCGAGCGTACCCGCGAGCTTAAGAACTGGTGCGAATGCGCCAATTGGACGATTGAGACCATTTTTTCAGTCGTCAATATCAAACGCCTCAGGCTGAAAGGATGCATGTATGCGATAAGGTGAACACCTTAACCGGAACCTATCACGCACCTACAGTGCTCAGCGTTCCGAAACGCCCGTACCTGGGCCTCGCGCTTCGCGCTCAACCCAGGCTAGTTCTGTATCGCGCCGATAGCGCTCCTGAAGTGTGTGCCGATTACCAGTTCCATTCTGAGCCCAAATGCTGGGCTAAGCCTTTATCCACATTCGGAAAGCCGTCGACATCAATTTAGGCTTAAAAGACCCGCCACTCGAGGATGCCTGCCGAGAACTTTTCCTGCATTTTTACAACGAGCCGGATCGCGCTTGTCTCAATCTCCTCGAAAACGCACCGATTGAACCGGTCCACTGCACAGCCATAACCTGATGTGCTTTGGACCGGCGTCCATTCCTCGCCGTTAAGCCACTCGACGCGCCAGGACTCGGGCACACGACAACCCGCACCGGTTCGTTCTTCGTCCCACCAATAGACATCAACTCCGATCAGCTTCGTCGGCTGTTTGAAGGTGTATTGCGCCCACTCTTCTCCGCCTTTATGAGGCCACCAGGTCATACGGGAAATGGTCGCGTCATCAGACGAATGCGGTTCAACACGGTCGTTTAGTGCCGCCAAAGGATCCCTTTCCAGGTGGTACGACACCGAAACTTCCGCTTCGCTGGCTATAGTCGGCAACGGCAAAGGATTCGCGCGATCAGGAGTCGACGGGATCCACACCCGCATGTCTCCGGCCTCGCGATTGGCATTGGCGTAATAAGGAACGGCTGCTGCAACGACCTTCTCGATTGGTGTCTCAGAAGCAACCGGTTTATACAAGGTGTCGGACCAATCTTCCTCATTAACGCGTTGCGCATCAGCCTTGATTAACACGACGCCTCCAAGGAGATCCCTTTCGAACGTTGCTTCGAGCCTAGTTCCGATAGGTACACAAAGAGACCGCACGTCGCCGCCATTATCGACAGACTCAAGGCAATAGACAACTGGACCGTAGACGATTGCATTCAGCCCTCTGTTAGCCTTAACTTTAGGATTCGATTGGACGAGAACAGGTTTTAGCTCGAAGCGCGATTCCAGGATGTCTCCAGGCGACCATTCTCTATCGATTACGGCATATCCCGACTTGATCTCTGGACATATCGCCTGCCCGTTAACCTCATAGGAGTACGCGGAACACCAGTATGGCTGCCGCAGGCGAATGGCCATGTGTACAGGTTCTTCTGGAATTACCTTTACTTTGACACCTCCCTTCCACGGATATTCGGTTTCAATGCTTAGGTTCACGTTCGTTCCGCCATGGACGAGTTCGGCGGTATTCGATAGGAATAGGTTTACATAGATGCCCTTTTCATCCTGAGAATAGACATATCCGGGCAGTGCGGCAACGATCTTTAGGAACATGGGTGGACAGCAAGGGCAGCCGTGCCAGTTCCAGCGACGGTGGCTAGCTCCTGCTTCAAGCGGATTCACATAGAAATAGCTCGTGCCATCTAGGGAAACGCCAGGTAGCACGCCGTTAATGAGTGCTCTCTCCAATTCGTCGATAGGTCTCGCTTCACCGGTCAATAAGTGCATATTTCGGTGATAGAAACCGGCTGAAACGGCGGCGCAAGTCTCTAAATAGGCGTCGTTTGGCAGTTCGTAGTCGTCGCCGAACTTCTCTTCGTGCGCATACGCCCCGATTCCGCCGGTTATGTGCATCTTTCGGTACACCATGTCGTCCCAAAGACGCTTTGATGCCCCGATGTATCTCGCCTTTCCATTTTCATATGCGGCCGCCGACAAACCAGCCGTCATGAGCGTTGCACGGACGGCATGGCCCTCGATCGTCGGCTGCTTAAGGATCGGCATATGGTCCTGCGAGTACGCTCCGAACGACTCGCGACCATCGTAGTTGCCTCTTGCCTCGATCCAGAACTCCGTTTGCTTAAGGTAGTTGTTGGCGTCAACGGGCAGTCCGACTTCTGTAGCCAAAGATGGATTGTCGCGGTATAGCCTGTAAAGCTCGACAAAAGCTTCTTCAGGCATGGCATGTTCCGGAACCATGTTCATCTTTGGACTTGGGCCGATTATGCTGCAGATGTAGTTCGCGAACTTAGTCGCAACTTTTAGCAGTTCCGTCTTGCGAGTTGACTGATAGTAATGAACCGCGGCCTCAATCAATGCGCCGGCGTTATAGAGGTCGTGCTGCCAGATGGCGTTGCCACCGTTCAATCCCCAACGCTGCGTAGGGCGCATCAGCGTGGTAAAGGTGTTGATATAGCCGTCTGGATCAGCAGCAGCCGCCTTTGCTATTCGGCTGATCAGACTATCTAGCCGATGTTCAATTGCAGGGTTGCGTTCAGCAGCCAGGAAATCAGCAGCGCCGCGGATGGTTTCGTAGATGAGGCCGTCATACCACGGCATTCCCTTGTGGCCTTCGGCAAGACCCATAGCAACGCGGTCGAAATTGCCGAATGCGCCTTCTTGCTCGAATTTATCCAGAACGTCCTTTAACGTTATATTGCGCCAATTATCGAGCTTAGGCGACCAAAACAGATCGTTAACTCGAACGGACGAAATCGGCACCGGTGACAGCCGAGAACTCACATTAGAAACCATGCTTGCATTATATATGCACAATACATCGCTTTGCAAGCCTAATATCATCGCATATCATGCGCAATATTATCGTCTGGCCCTTTTAGGACAGGACTATTTTGCTTATGCTCCCGTTCTAGTTTCTACCAGGCTACCGTTGTGCCTGTGCAACTTTTACGGGTATACCGCAAAAATGCTGAATATTAAGCGATTCCTTGCCACGGCAGCCATGGTTGCCACACTTGTTTCCGCAACGCTTGCTGCCAGTCCTGTTGGGTCATGGGCGGGCAGGCTCGTAATCGACAATATGCCGAAGCTTCCAGCTAACGCGACTCCCGAGCAGAAGAAACAGATACAGACGATGCTCGATCAAGTAAAGAAGTACAGAATCAGCCTGGTCATCAAGAGCAACAAATCTTTCAACGTGAGTGCCCCCGCGATGGGTCCGATGCCTGCACAGACAGCCGAAGGAACCTGGACCCAGATAGGCACGAAGCTTACTCTTAAGACCACGAAAGAGAATGGCAAGCCTGCAACCGGCCCCAATGCCAAGCCGCAGGACTTCACCTATAGCGCTGATGGAAAAACCATTACCTCGACAAAGATGGGAATGGGCAAGATCGTCTTCACGCGGAAGTAATTCCCGATAGTTCAGAATGGGAACAGGCTCGGCGCTATGCTGAGCCTGTTCTATTTGTCCTTCTCGAAGTAAACGCCATACTTCTCATCGATGACTTTATACAGCGGAACGAATCTAATCGGTCCTTTGCTTGTTGGAATCTCGAATTCTATACAAGGAGCTCGATAAACAAGTTTTGCCTTATAGATCGCATCCGCAGACAGGCGCACTTCATCTTCGGTCAAACCGGCCAATACGAACGGACCATACTTGATAGCTACTAGGTTCGGATCGTCGTTAATCGGGCATTCGGATAGGCTCATAGGCAATACGAACTCAACCTGATCGCCATCTTTCCACTCCCTGTCTAGGCTCAGCATCTTGCCTGGTACTGCGTTGGCATTGACAGCTTTGCCGTTAACGCGCACCTCAGGGATCATGCCTGCCCAATCGGGAACTCTCAAGACAAGGTTGAACTTCTTCGGGAGGTTTGTGTTGATCGTGATGGCGGCTTTGTCTGATTGGGTTAGGTCAGAGGTTTGGCTCATGCGAACGCCTTTCCACTCAACTGAGGACGGCATGTATAAGTTAACGACAACCAAGTCTCCGCAAGAAAAGTAAGCGTTATCGACCAGCGAAGAGAAGCTCTCGACCATCGTGCCATAGCAGCACCAGAAGCTATCGGTCGGCGTTCCCCAAGCTTTCTGCGCCCCGCATTTCGTCAACGGCATGAAGTATACGAACATTCCGGTGCTAGGATTCTGCGCTGGAAGGATGCCGTTATACAACGACGTCTCCAACATCTGGCCATACTTCGGATCGCCGCTCCATTCAAACAAATGGCGGGTGAGTTTAATCCAGTTGTAGGTGACGCAGGACTCCTCGGTCTCATTGCACAGCGTATCTTTCAAGGCGTTTGGCGCTCGCCAATACTCCTTTGAACTGGAACTGCCTGTGCAATAGGACCGCGTCTCGGCGATTCGTCGCCACGCATATTCGACGAGTCCGCGCGAGCGCTCCTCGCCGGTTATCTCATATCGCCTCGCTTCGCCGATTAGTTTGGGCAGCTGCGTGTTTGCATGAAGGTCCGCAAGCTTATCCTCTTCTTTGGCTAGCGGGCTCGTCAACGCCAAGTGCTCGAATCGCTTGGCCATCTTCAGATATTTGGGCGACTTGGTCATCGAGTAGATCTGGAAGAAGGCTTCCTCGATGCCGCCATGCTCGCGCTCGAGAATCTTTTGCAGCTTCGCATCGTCGAGCATATTCGAGCGGTCAACCATGAAGTCGGCTAGGCCTTTGGCGACGGTGAGAGCAAGATCGCTTCCGGCCAGCCGCTTCATGTCGAGGAGTCCCATAAGAAGCTTGTGGTAGGGATAATAGGGCGCAGTGATAACGGCGAAGTCGTCATCGCCTTTTCGCGTGCCCTCTAGAACGAAGACTCTTTCCGGTCCTGAGGCTTGAACCCATTTGCCGCCGTAGGTTAGTTGCGATTGCCGAAGGTCGGCTACGATCTCTTCAGCCTTCTTCTTGAGTTCCGCATCGCTTGTTACAGCGATGGCTTGGGCGCATGCCGAGAGATAGTGGCCGAGAAAGCTACCCTTGTTTGGGTTTAGCGGGTTCTCCCATCCTCCGCTTGGCTGCCCCGGCGTTCGCCGATACGAAAAGAACCGATACGCATAGAGCAGCATGTCGCTGTCCAGTTCCTTCAGGTACTTGAGATTGGCTTCAAATCCTGCTTTGAAGACTCCTGGACCGTATCCGATCTTGCCCGTTTCGAATCCTTCAAAGGCTAACTGCGGTTTACTTGTTGCTGCCATAGCTGCTCCTAGGATAAGGCTGATGCCGAACATGGCTAATTATGTGCGCGCATCTTCGCCAATAGCAACGATCTGAAGTTCATATGACGACCGTTATTTGCATTTTCTTATCCTGTAGAGGTTGCGCATCGTAAAGATGTAGAATGAAGCATGGCAATAGCGCTATCGATTCTCGCCTTTGCGGCGATCCAAAGCGCGCCTGACCTGCAGAAGCCGTTTAAGGTTCTCGACAACGGGAAACCCATCAACGTCGAAGTAGGTCATGCGGCGCCGCTCCTTTACGACTTTGACGGCGATGGCAAACGAGACCTGCTCGTCGGCCAGTTCGGCCAAGGCAAACTCCGAATCTATAAGAACATCGGTTCCGACACGGACCCCAAGTTCAACGGCTACAAGTACTTCGTCGCTGGCAGCAAAGAGGCCAGCGTCCCCTGTGGGTGATGCATCGGCTTTGTTCCGCAGGTTGCGGACATGAACGGCGACGGCATCGACGACATAATCAGCGGCTCTTATAGCCCTGGCAACATCTATATCTATTGCGGCAACGGCAAAGGCGGCTACCTCGAACCGAAGTTAGTTAAGGACGAGAAGGGCAAAGACCTCGCCATCGAGAGCGCATCAGCTCCCGCTGTCATCGACTGGAACGGGGACGGCAAACCTGACCTCATCGTTGGCTTTATCGCAGGCAACGCAAAACTCCTGATCAACAAGGGCAACTTCGTGTTTGGCTCCGTTCAAGATGTAAAAGCAGGCGGAGCGGTTATCTCTGGTTCGAATATGGGCACAGCCGTGGCCGATTGGGACAGCGATGGCACGCTTGACCTTCTGATGGGATTCGGCGGCGGCCAGATCATGTTCTATAAAGGAACGAAAGCAGCCGAAGGATATGAGTTCGCCAAAGGTGTGGAACTGGTTTCGGGAACGAACTATCAAGCCCAGAAAGATCGTTCGTCAGACCGCCCAAAGATGAACGTTGCAGACTGGAACGGCGACGGGAAGCCGGACCTGCTTGTCGGCGACTTTTCCTCAGAACAAAAGGAACCCAAGAACCTAACGGCTGCCCAGAAGAAGAGACGAGATGAGTTGCAAAAGAAGCAGTCGGATTTATCTCAGAGCTTTACCAAGGCATACCAAAAGACCATCAGCCGAGTCCTAAAGAAACACGGATATAAGGATGAACAGTCGGTACCTGCCGAGAAAAAACAGGAGTTTCAGCAAGAGGTTATGAAGGAACTCCAGAAAGACGAAGATTACAAGACCTATAACGCTAAGATGCAAGCAATCTACAAAGATCTTGCTCCGCTCCAGGGAACTTACGAGACGAATGGATACGTCTGGGTCTACTTAAGGAAGTAGGTTCGTTAAAGGAAAAGCACCCTCGGCCGTTGCTAAGGGTGCTTCTTCTGTTTTCCCTTGACTAGACTTTTCGCCGTCTCTTCGCGATAGCGGCAAGACCTACTAGCATCGGCAGTGCGGCTGCTGGGCCAGGAACGCCAACATCGCTCAGACCTTCATACCTGTTGTTGTTCGGGTAGCCGAGATCCCATACGCACCATTGGGTGCCTCCCTCAACTCCCGATTCCTCAATCCAGATATACGGGTTGAGATCGTGCGGAAAACCTGTATCCGCAAGATCCGGGTCACCAATATCTGAATAGAAAATAAGATAGCTCTCCGCTGCTACTGCTGAGTTCCAGAAGCGAAAAACGTCACTTAGGTAATCAACGGTTGGCGATTTTCCATTCTCATAGAACGCTATGTCGCCAGCTCCAACCGCCTCAGGAAGCTTGTACATGAGCACGTTGGTGTTGGGTAAACCTCCTGAAGGATCGATTCCTACAAACCCGTTGTTTGTTATCCAACCGGTGCCGGGCATTTCATATCGCCCGTTCCCGTTTTCATCAAACTGAAAGCGGAAAACTGCGGACGAAAGAGCAGACATTGAAGTCAACGCACCGACTGCAAGTGCGATGGCGTATCTCCGAGTCTTCATTTTTATCTCTCCTTAAGTCTCGTTATCATTCTGGATCTGCAAATCGAAATGACAACGAGGGACAGTTGCATTATCATATGGTTTTCATCGCTAACCTGTCCTTATCCCCATCAAAAAGTATATCGTCCTAGAAAATGACACATCTGGCACGCCAGTGTGGCAACGAACGGCAATTCGAATCGGCAATGCAGATGTTATGGCGCTACGTTCCACTCGTGGTGGAACTTCCCTTCTCGATCGAGCCGTTCGAAGGTGTGCGCGCCAAAGTAGTCTCTTTGGGCCTGCAGTAGGTTAGCTGGCAGCCAAGGGCTTCGATAGCCGTCGAAATAGGCCAGCGCTGATGAGATAGCAGGTATAGGAATGCCAGCGAGAGCGCTTTGCGCGACGACTTGGCGCCATCCTGTCTGCGTCTTTGTAATCGCATTGGCAAAGAATGGAGCCAGCATAAGGTTCTCCAGTTCAGGATTGCATTGATAGGCGTCGCGAATCGGATCGAGGAACCTTGCGCGGATGATGCAGCCAGCCCGCCAGATCTTTGCGATGGCAGTGAAGTCGAGGTTCCATCCGAACTCCTTGTCTGCCTCGCGCATCAATTGATATCCTTGGGCATAGGCGCAAATCTTCGATGCATAAAGGGCTTGACCTATAGCTCCGATTATTTCAGCTTTATTGGCTTGCGGTGTTGGGTTTTGGATAAACACCTTTGACGCCCGAACTCTTTCAGCTTTAATAGCGCTGAGGCATCGAGCGTAAACCGCTTCTCCGATCGTCGGAGCCGCAACACCAAGGTCTAGCGAAACTTGGCTTGTCCATTTGCCAGTTCCTTTTTGGCCTGCTGTGTCCTTGATAAGCCTAACCAATGGATCGCCCGTTTCAGGGTCGTTTTCTCTTAGAATATCGCGCGTGATTTCGATGAGATAACTCTGAAGGTCGCCTTCGTTCCATTCGGCAAAGACGTCGCCGATCTCCTTTTCGTCCATTCCGAGGAGCTGGGACATGAGGAAATAGGCTTCGCAGATGAGCTGCATGTCGGCATACTCGATGCCATTGTGCACCATCTTGACGAAGTGCCCCGCTCCGCCGCTGCCGATCCACTCGCAACATGACTCGCCGCTGGTTGTCTTAGCGGCAATGGCTGTAAGGATCGGCTTGACTTCATTCCAAGCCGTTGGCGATCCGCCGGGCATGATACTTGGCCCTTTAAGCGCTCCTTCTTCTCCGCCGCTGACGCCAGTGCCGATATATCTGAGTCCGGCTTCCTCTGCTTGCTTGGTTCTACGTTCTGTGTCTTTAAAATATGAATTTCCACCGTCGATGAGGATATCGCTCTTGCCTAGCATTGGCATCAGCGTATGGATCAGGTCATCTACTGGTTTACCGGCCGGTACCATCATAAAGACCTTTCTAGGCGTCTTCAACCCCTCGACCATTTCTATTAGGTTGCTGGCTATTTGGATAATCTTGCCTTCGGCCTTGGTCTTCTTATAGGTCCCTGCTTTTTCTAAGTCGTTATCGTATCCGACTACACTGAATCCTTTGCTCTCGATATTTAGAGCCAGGTTCTGCCCCATAACACCTAATCCTATGACCGCAATGTCTGACTTTTCCATGGCTATTCTTCCAACCTGTACAACGTTTCCCCAGCCTTTTCTACGTATAGAATGCCTTCATCTTCTTTGTTCATGAACTCGTTGATCTCGATCTCACGATAATCAATATATCCAAGGTTGATTTTGTTGCAACGTTCTTTGGGTATCTGAGTTGCCAAGACGACGTTGGCTCTTGGCCTTTCTATTCCGTTCTCGAACGAACCGCTGCCCTTGACATGCGTCGAGTGGGCAACCACACCCCACGGATAATTCTTGAAACGATCCCATTGGCTAACGAAATAGTCGCGAACGTGGTAGCCAATCTCGTCGAGGATTCTCCCATGCGTATAGGAGACCTCCTCAATATGAGGGGCATAGATGATCAGTGTCCCACCTTCAGCAAGAACCGGTTCAAGCTTATACATGCACTTGCCGGCGACCCAAATATCATCATACATAGTCGGAGCGCACGATAGAATCTGTCTGTATGGTTTGCGGACATACTTCACGTGGAGCTTTGACGACAGATCAGCCGCTTGGGACCAAGCATCTTCCGGCGAACCAAAGAATATTCCCGCCAGTCCGGCCTTATCCACGACCATCGCGAAGCACGACTTCTCGATAGGCACCCGCGATCCTGCCATATCGACTACATCTCTTACAGGAGTTCGTTTAACGCCGATAATCTTTGGGTTAGTGATGACCGCCCCAAGCCAATGGAAGAAGTCGATGATCTCTGGGCCGCTAATTCCAGGAAACAGATATTTATATCCTCCGGAGTATCCGACTACCTCGTGAGGAAAAACGGGTCCGATGATAAGGATATGGTCGTATTCAAAGACGGCCTTGTTGATCGTTAGATTAACGGCCATACGGAACAAGCCGTTCGACACCTCTTCGACATCATCTTCGGTTAGCTGGCCGATGCTAACAAGCTGGCCTGGGTCGTTATAGATGTGGTTCAGAAGCTGAACATCGCGATATTGGTTATCCTTCTGTTCCTTTGTTATGCCGATATGGTCGAGAATGTCCTTTTCGGTCATTGGGGCATGTGTGCCAAGCGCGACCATAAAATCGAGCGTTTTGACTTTGCCTAAGAGGCTGGCGCACACCTCCCGAAACATCAGGGGTATCGGCGCTGTTCGCGTCCGATCCGGAATGAGAGCCAGAACGCGCTTGCCCGTTAAGTCAACCGAACTCAACGCTTGATGGACATACTGGGCATTCTCGGTCTCGGTTAGCAATTGAGCCATATCACACCTTCCAAGGCGGCACCTCAGGAAGATAGCCTCCGAACTCAGCAATCGCTCGGTTCATGGGTTCGCAGGCATAGGAACCGCCGAGGACCATATCCAGAATATCTGAAGAGAATCGCTTCCAAGATGCGTCTTCATGCCCCGGATTGATCGGAAAGAACATTGCGTTGTTGGCCTTTGCCGCCTTGAGGTCGCCAAGTGCGTCTCCGATCATCAACACTTTGTCATTGGTCCATCTGCCGTCCATCGCCATCTGCAGGTGCTCTGCTTTGCTTCCCATTTCCTGGCCGGCAATCACCTGAACATAGGAATCGATGCCGTGTTCCTGCCACTCTCTTGCCAGAGCTTCATGTGGCGTTTGCGAGACAACGATCATGTCCGCCACGCCTTTGAGCTTCTCAAGGCACTCGATTACATGTGGGAACGGCGGGATATCGTGTACCATCTCAGCAATGTCGGCATTTACTTTCTCCGACCAGGCATAGGCATTTGCCAGTTCTTGGTCGTTAGTGCTTTCGACGACCTTCTTGAGCGTGCCATTCGAAAGCTTCGTCTCATTTGCCACCCAATCTCGAACCGACTTAAGCTCTGGAACCTTGACCTTTCTTTCTAAGACCTCGTCTCGTTGTCCAAGGAGATCAAAGACCATAAGTAAAGCAGGCCATCGGTTTACGCCTCTCCATTTGGAATAGAGGTTTACAAACTCTACCGTCTCGCGGACATACTTGGCGATTGGCTGAAGGTTCCAATACTTAATGATGTTAGGTATGAAACATTCCTTTTGCTTGATTTCCATCGTATCGAACACACATCCGTCGGAGTCGATGCCGACAAGATATTCGTGGTTCTTAACTATTTGCTTGAGGGGCAATGCAGGATCTGACATGCTTTGATCAACTCTCTTTTGGGCGATAGCCCACTGGCACGTAAACTTTCAACTTCTTGTCTGCTAACATCCGCACTATCTTCGCGAATCTCTGGCGACCGTCGATGAGCGGCACACTCACCCAGTCTTCGCCAACCAGCGGTTTGGCGTATTTTACGAATTCATCAGTAACGTCTATGCGGTCATCGCTCAGCCAGTTTGACGGGAACTTACGCTCGGAATTGGCTACCACTTCCAATGGCGCTTTGCCGTAGGAAACGCTATAGAGCGATCCCGGCTGTCGAAGCAATGTAGACATATAGCCGCCACCATCTTTGACTGCTATCTGTACGGCTTTTTGTCCCACGGCGTACGCTTCGTCTAGGTCGACAGTAGACGCAAAGGCTATGGATGTGCGCTGGTCCGTTCCCGGCACTTGGCACCTCGCAGATCCTGGAACGGACAAACCTAATTGGTTCAGATAGTTCGTAACGATCTGGGCAACCGTCATCTGGCTAGAAGAAAACTGAGTATGGCCGAAAGAGTCTTTCGACTCGCCGATGTTACCTACGTTCATGCCTTCATTAACGACAACAATTGCTCTTCCAGAACGAGTTAGCTCAGCATTAACGCGGTCCGCCAATTCGACTAGTCCCAGTCCGGACTCAGCCAAGTAAATCTGAAGCGGCATTTCGCGATTCGGATCGGCAAGCCGCGCCGAAGCTGCTATAAAACCAATTTTCCGACCCATCGCTTGCAGTACGAGCACAGGATCGGAGGGCGATGAACCGCGGTTCTCCTCGTCAGCTTGCTGAACAAGAGACATCCAGTAGCGAGCAACCGAGCCGAATCCCGGCGTGTGGTCGATCAGTTGAAACTCCGAGTCGCCGATGTCGTTGTCAATGGTCTTTGGCACGCCGGTCGCGACCAGATCGAGGCCCTTTGAATGAGCCAGAGCGGCCATCTTGTGCGCCGTATCCATCGAGTCGTTTCCGCCGATATAGAAGAAATAGCCGATGTCATGGGCTTTCAGAACATCAACGGCTCGCTCGAAGTCCTCGGTCCACGACGACTTCATTTTGTAGCGGCAAGTTCCAATCGCGCCTGCGCCAGGCGTCGTGCGAAGCAAGGATATCTCCTCAATCGGTTGGGAAGATAAGTCGATGAGTTCTTCACGAAGAACGCCCTCAATGCCGTGCCAAGCTCCGTACACCTTGCCAAAGACCGAAGGATAGTCGCGGCAGGCCTCAACAACGCCTCGCAATGAGTTGTTGATGACTGGCGACGGGCCACCCGATTGGGCAACGACAACGTTTCGCAAACCGCTGCTCATAGCTGACATTTTACGTTATATCAGATGCTAAATGCCGCTAAAACCTGAGAAACCGCCGTCAACTGGCACCACAACGCCGGTGACGAACGAAGAGGCATCCGACACGAGCCACACAAGCGTTCCCAACAGATCCTCAGGATTGCCGAATCGACCCATCGGCGTGTGGGCGATGATCTTCTTTCCTCGCGCAGTCAGTTCGCCGGTTCCCTCTTCGGTCAAAAGGAACCTGTTTTGGTCGGTCAGGAAGAAGCCCGGAGCCAGTGCGTTCACACGGACATTTGCCGGCGCGAGATGCGTGGCGAGCCACTGGGTGAAATTCGAAACCGCAGCCTTGGCGGCTGAATAGGCTGGAATCTTCGTCAACGGCCGGAACGCGCTCATCGACGAGATATTGACGACCGTGCCTGAACCGGCTTCGGCCATTGCTCGCGCAAAGACCTGCGTTGGAAGCAAGGAACCGATAAAGTTCAGGTTGAAAACCGAATGGACACCGGACGGATCGAGGTCGAAGAACGAGCCGCCGATGCCTTGCTGCAGGTCCTCAGAAGCCATGACTTCCCTTGCCGTCGTTGCCGAAGGATGGTTGCCGCCAGCCCCGTTGACCAGGATATCGATCTGGCCGTAACCATCTAGTACGACTCGGCATGCGGACTCGAGGTCGGCCTTGTCGAGTACGTTGCACTCAATTCCCATTGCCCGTCCGCCAGCTTCGATGACGTCTTCGCAAGCGGTTAATGCGGCTTCCTTGCGTAAGTCGAGGATCGCTACGTTAGCCCCTCGAATACCAAGCTCTCGAGCCATCGCGCGGCAAAGTACGCCGCCGCCGCCGGTGATGACTGCCGTTCGTCCGTGAATATCGAATAGATTCTGGTCCATGGTCCCTTGAGTGTAACCGACATCCGACCGATGGCGCAGGGGCAGCTCCACCTAAGGAAGGCAGAGTTGGTCGATGTAGGTCTCCTCAAAGTCCGGGTCCAAGTTAAGTTCGACGACCTCCATCTCCTTGCCGATTCGTCTGAGCTCCTCCAATACGCCTTTATCCAGCAACGACAAAAAGGCTCCAGCCAGCGAGGTGTTGCCGACCAATTGAATCTGCTCAACTCTGAATCCAGGCAGAAGGCCGCAGTCGATCGCGCTCTGCAAGTCTAGATGCATGCCGAAGCCGCCAGCCAGATAGAGCGTCTTAATGTCGGCAGGTTGGACACCCGTCCGCTTCATCAGAATCAATATTCCGGCCGCAATGGCTGCTTTGGCTTGCAGGAGACTCGCCACGTCCGGATCGGCGACCACGATCTCGCGCTGGCCTTGGCCATATGCGATTCGCAGCGCTCGGCCGTATTCCCCGTAGGATGTTAGATTGTCGCTGAGCGATGGACAGCTGTCAGTGTCCCAACGGCCGGTTGCCGTCAAGAAGCCTTTGCGCCTGCCTTCGGCCAGGATATCGACATACGCTGAACCGCAAATTCCTAACGGTCTGGCATATCTCTCCGCTTGAATGAGTTCATAAGTAGCTTGAAATGGGTCCGTATCAAAGGTAATATGGCTGATCGCTCCCAGGCCGGCGCGAGTGCCGCAAGTCAGGCCTGAACCTTCGAAAGCCGGACCAGCAGCCGTTGCGCAGCCGAGCAAAGTGTCACCGTGCTTATAGATAATTTCGCCGTTTGTGCCGACATCAACGAGCAGGCAAGGGCCGTCGTCATAGACCAGACCGCTGGCGAACACGCCTCCGGTCAGGTCTGCGCCGACATAGCCGCCAGCTCCGGGGAGCAAATGAACCTGTGCACTCGGCGGCAGCAAGCCCATATCTGAAGCCTTCAAGGAAACATGATCGATGAATACAGGTTCGAACGGATGGTAGCCAAGCGGCTTCGGGTTCACTCCTGCGGCCAAGTGCAGCATTGTCGTGTTGCCAGCGATCGAATAGCCTTTGATCTCGTCGATCGAGACTCCAGCCTCTTCACATGCCTTGTCGACTAGAGGATTTATCGTCTCATCGATGATCGCCTTCTGGAATTGAGCCGTCATCGAGTCGTCGGTCGAGCACTGGTTGATTCGCGTCAGGACGTCGTCGCCTAGGTGCATTTGGCGGTTGAACGCCGATGCCCGCGACAGAATCTTGCCGGTTGCCTGGTCGACAAGCTGAACAACAACAGTCGTCGTGCCGATATCGACAGCGACGCCCAGGCCCTCGTTCCCGCAAAGAGGATCGTGAGCCACAGGCACATTGATGCGGTAGTCCTCTTGAACCTCGGGCTCATAGGCCAGCAACGAGTTCTGAGGAATTCGCACAGTTAGAGTCTCAAAGCCCTCAAGCACGAACTGGCAACCTTTGACCGTCTCGAAGGTGCCGTCTTTAGCAATCTCCACTTGGCAGGCATTGCAAAGGCCCTTCTCGCCGCAGCGCGCGTTTAATGGGATGTTCTCGTGGCGTAAGATCTCCGACAGCCTCTTTCCTTGGTCGTGCGGCTGCACCAAAATCGATTCATGGCCTTCCGGCAGAATGACTTCTAGCCTCATCGGCTCGCTCCGGTTATGTGCTGGGCATATGACATGGGAATGATCCAAGTTTACTTGCATCGGCTGGTTTTCGTAACCCCCGAAAGGTTTATGCGTCGTTCGCATTGAAACTCGTTGGTAAACTTCGATCAACGAAGGATTGTGAACCTAATGATGAACCTATCAACGCTGGTTGTTCTTGTCCTAGCTTTCGGCCTTGCATGCGCATGTTCAGCCGAGGTAAAGAAAACTCAAGCTAACACGGTAAGCGAGATCTCCTTCACTTCAAAAAAGGTCCGGCTGAACCCTTTCATCGATGTGACGCTCGACGTCGAGTTTTCGGATCCTAAAGGCAAGAAAACTGTAGCGCCTGCGTTCTGGGCGGGTGGAAATGTCTGGAAAGTTCGATACTCATCGCCGGTTATTGGCGTTCACAAGTACCGCACGATATGCATAGATACGCATGATTCTGGTCTTCACGGCATCTCTGGCTCATTGACTATCGAACCCTTCTCTGGCTCGAATCCGCTCTATAAGCATGGCATGCTCAGAGTCGCCGAAGACAAGAGGCACTTCGCGCACGCCGACGGCACGCCGTTCTTCTGGCTCGGCGACACGTGGTGGAAGTGCTTAGCAAAGCGAATGGACTGGGCTGGATTCAAGGAACTGGCCGACGACCGCGCGAAGAAAGGTTTCAGCGTTGTTCAGATTGTTTGCGGCGCTTATCCAGACGAACTGGCATTCCAACAGATGTGGGAGAACGAAGGCGGCAAACCTTACTTGTCCGCGGATTTCAACCAGGTGAATCCAGCTTATTTCGACTACGCCGACCGGCGTTTCGCCTACCTAGTCGACAAGGGAATCGTGCCTGCGATCGTCGGCGGATGGGGACGCGGCGACTGCGATGCGATAGCCACGGTTGGGCTCGAAGGAATGAAACGCCACTGGAGATACTTGGTTGCCCGCTACTGGGCCTACCCGACCGTGTGGATCGTCGGCGGCGAATCGAGAGGCCCGCAATGGACCGAACTTGCCAAGATGATACGCGCCATAGACCCCGTCGACCGGCCGATCACTTTGCATCCGGACCAATCTGGTCGCTTATCGGTTACAGACGAAAGCGCCGTCAACTTCGATATGCTTCAAACCGGCCACGGCGATATGTCGGCAGCTATCGGCGCGATTCCTAAGCTCAAAGAAGCCTATGATAGAAAACCAGCGATGCCAGCGCTTATTGGCGAGTTCTGCTACGAAGGCCACATGCAGTCGGCGTTCCAAGACGTTGAGCGTTACGTGTTCTGGGCGAGTTTGAATAGCGGAGCCGCCGGCTTAACCTACGGGGCGGCGGGCGTGTGGCATGCGAGCGTCGAAGGCGATCCCGGCGTTCAGAGCGCACCTGGGGTTAACCGCGTTTACGACTACACCACCTGGCGCGAAGGAATGGCCTATCCGGGCTCAACCCAGCTTGGAATCGGCAAGAAACTGCTCAAAACCTTGCCATGGCAGAGGTTTGCTCCGCATCCGGAATGGGCCGCTGACGGTTGCTTTGCCGCCGGCATTCCGGGAGAAGCGCGCGTCATCTATATGCCCAAAAAAGGAGTCTACAACTGGTCGGGAACCGTGGTGAATGGCCTTGAGCCAGGCGCTACCTATCAAGCCTACTTCTTTGACCCGGTTAGGGGAACCAGGTTCGACTTGGAGACCTTTACTGTCGCCGATTCATCTCAGTCAGAGGTCTTTTCCCATACCAAGAAGATCCTGTTTGCGGACCGTTTCAGTACGTCCGCGAACAATAGCTGGCAGGACATCGGCAAGCCGACGAAGCGCGAAAACGGCGAGATGCGCTGCGGCCAGAACACTCTGTCCGTCGTGCGCGACTTGAAGACTTTGGACGTAACCGCCAGCGTCGATACGACCAGCGGCGCAGAAGCGGGCATTGTGCTTCGATTCCACGACAAAGACAACTATGTCGTCGCTCTCTACTCGCCGGTGTTTCACTCCATCTACATTCACGACCGTAGGAACGGCCAATGGGGCGACCGGCTAGGCGAAGTACCGGTCGGCAACTTAGGACCGAACATCCACGCTATCGGCCACGATATGCGGCGAATGGGCGGCTGTGGAGCTGCGCGATAGAAGCCGATCTGTAGCTTCTCGAAGCGTCAAAGTGTCGAACTCAGCCGCGGGCATTGGCCTTTGGATGTATCAAGTCGGGGACGAGCAGCTCTTCAGGAACTTCCAAGTTTCTGACGGCATAGGCAAGCTAACTGGAAGCCTGCTTCTGGGCGGCCAGTATCGGACTCCGCAAGTGCCTTCGCCGCAGGACTGGGTCTTGGTTCTCCAAGGCAAGGCAAAAGGCAAATAAGGAAAACGTGATGATTCGGTTAGTGGCAGCGGCATCGATCTTGGTCTGCAATCCCTTAGTCACAAAGGGACAAGCATATGCTCAATCGGCTTATCCCGATGGCAGACCGTCCGCCGTTTTGAGAATGGAAGCGAAGGACCAGGGAGTGATCCTCAAGCATGGCGACGGTCCGGCGATATGCGATTACCTAGGTGCGCGCGAGGCGTTGATCTTCAAGGAGAAAGGAACCTATTGCCTCTTCTATGACGGCGCTGGTCTCAAAGGCTGGCTCGCGTGTCTGGCAACGAGCACCGATCTGAAAACATGGACAAAGAAAGGTCCAATCCTCGATTTCGGCAAACTGGGCGAATCTGATTCAGCCGCAGCCTGTTCGCCGTGGGTCTTCTTTGACGGCAAGCAGTGGCACATGTTCTACTTGGGCACTCCAAATACTTCTCCAGCCCCGGACCTGATCCCCTCGTTCCCCTATCTGACTCTGAAAGCGCGCAGCAAATCTCTGATGGGACCGTGGACCAAGCAGCCGGAAGTCATTCCGTTTCGTACGAAGTCGAACACCTATTACGCCGACACAGCCAGTCCAGGACATATTGTAAAAAAGGGCAGCGAGTACCTGATGTTCTTCAGCGCTTCGATGAAGCGAACAATCGGCATTGCTCGAACCACGAAACTCGACGGTCCTTGGGAAATCGATCCGCAGCCGATTGTATCGCCGGAGGAGCAGATCGAAAACACATCGCTCTATTTCGAGCCGACGAACAAGACCTGGTTCATGTTTACCAACCATATCGGTCTGGACGATGCGAACGGTGAATACACCGACGCTGTCTGGGTTTATTGGACCAAGAACTTAGAACGTTGGGACCCGGCAAACAAAGCGGTCGTGCTTGACGGCAAGAACTGCACCTGGTCCCGAAAGTGCATCGGCATGCCATCGGTGATCAAAGTAGGCAAACGCCTTGCCGTTTTCTATGATGCTCCGGGAGGCGACAGTACGAGCCACTTGAACCGCGACATCGGTTTGGCCTGGCTGGATTTGCCTTTGAAGACGCCTATTCGGAAGTCCGAACGCTAGCAGCCAAGTTATCAGCCTGCATTCAAGAACCACCCCATAGAAGCGGACGAAAAGCATTGGGTATAATCTGCTCTCGCGTGGCGGATGTAGCTCAGGGGTTAGAGCGCCTGACTGTGGCTCAGGAGGTCGTGGGTTCAAGACCCATCTTCCGCCCCATTTCCCCCTTTGTGATCCTAAATGCCTCCGTCCAGGCACCAAAGCGAACGATTGAGGGCAGGTTCTTAGATCGATTTTCGCCTCATGGCTTTGCCCAGAGCTTCTTCGGCTTAACGGTTTCAAAACTATCCTGAACGACCTGAGAAAGGTTCCGGTCGAAGTTAAGATTCGTATCCTTCTCAACCTTTCTTACCGACACCAGATAAAGTGTAAGATCGGCTTTAGAAGGGATCTTCATATGGGGCATCTCGAAGGCCAGAGCTTCATATTTGCCGTTTGGTTTCTTACGTACAATGATCCTGAAGAACCCCTTAGGGACGCTTACCTTGTTGTCTCCTATTGTCGGCAGAAGCTGCTCGGCTATAGTTGGTCTAGGCATATCGTAGATCGGACCGACATAGATATATGCGCCTTCCTTGGTGTCGCAATAACCCCTCATGGCGTCCTCGAGATGGCTCCATCCAAGCCCGTTGAAGTCTTGAAGCTGGGGCCACATGTTCGAGAGGTAGAACGTTTCTGCTTGAATGTCGTCTGCCCTTCGCATGTCGCCGGACGCAACCATATGTCCGCGTGAATAACCTTTCTCTCCCTTGTAATCTGACAACTCAGAACGGCTGCCGACTGGCAGGTCCGGATCAGGTTTGAACGTTCCCTTTCTTTTGTTCTTCGAGATGTATTCTTTGTTCAGATAGAAGGCCGCCCAGAGAGGTCCTTTCTTGGCGTTGTCGTGCATCAGCACATAACCCTTACGGACCAAGTAGGTGTAGCCGGGCTTCTCAATACTCGGCATTCCAAGCTTGATGTTCTCATTAGTGTCGGGTTGGCGAGGATTGCTGCCCGCATAAATGGCAAGTACAAAGATTCCATGCAATAGCATGAGTTCACCTCAAGGGCTACCTATCGTTTGCAACATCGTGTCAGTTTCTGGCGGAAGTTGCCTGGCTGAAGTACAACTTGTTAAGCGCGTTCCGGAGCCTGCCGGCGCTCCCAACTCTCTCGCTTTCGATGCAACAACTTCTAATATACATCTGGCACTTGGCACAAAGTCTCTTTCTTTTACTTTAGGTTTGCGTTTATATTACGCCAAGAAGCTTTAGTCGGGTCCCACTCTGGGTAACCTGACGCCGATAGCTTCTGGCGAATCTGCGAACCAGAAAACAGGAGGAACGGTTGTGCCGAACAAAGACCTTAGGAATCTGACATCTGGCGGGGCGAATAAGCCCGTTTCTGACGAGGCGAAGACTGTCGATCTTTGGTCGGGGCTGGCACCGGTTTCTTTCAAGATCGGCGAGACGAAGTCCAAGGAGTGGTTCAGCCATGCAGCCTTGGTTGTTGAACGATTGGATCGCGAAGACTGCGTTGAGATAACAAAGACTTGGACCGACAGCTCAACCGGACTCTCCGTCACGGCTCATATCAAGGAATACAAAGACTATCCGGCTGCCGACTGGCTCCTTTGGTTTGAGAATGCCGGCAATGCCGACACGCCGATCATCTCCGATATCCAGGCCATTGACGCCGTTTTCGATCTTCAAAAGAAGGACCAGCCGCTGGCAATTTACCGGCTATCGGGCGACGACTGCGACGAAACCAGCTTCAGGCCGATCAACCACTTAATCGGTTCTGGCCGCTCTGTTACCTTCGCACCCGAACGAGGCCGCTCGTCTCAGAAGTCGGCGTTCCCGTTCTTCGATGTGATCGGCGGGAACATGAGCCTCATCGTCGCGATTGGCTGGACCGGCCAATGGGCAGCCTCCATATCGCGCAACGACGAAGGCCAGACGCGAATAGCAGCAGGACTTGAGAAGACGCACTTCAAGCTCCTTCCTGGCGAGAAAGTACGAACACCAAGAATTCTCATCTTGGCGAGCAACCAGCAATGGATCGAGACGCACAACCGATGGCGGCGCTTGCTGATCGACCATTATCTGCCCAGGCGAAACGGCGAACTGGCATGGCCGCCGTTATCATCGCAATGTTTCGACCGCTATTCGTGGACCGTGCCAGAATGGGCAACCGAAAAAGGCCAAATCGAAGGAGCTCGAGCAACCGCCAAAATCGGCTGCGACACGCACTGGTTCGATGCGGCTTGGTTCCCAGGCGGATTTCCGAACGGCGTCGGCAACCAATACTGCAAGCCGGTCGAGTTCCCCAACGGCCTCAAGCCTGTGTCCGACGAATGCAAGAAACTCGGGATCAACTTCCTTGTTTGGTTCGAACCGGAGCGCGTCGCCGACGGCACCCAAATTGAGAAAGACCATTCCGAATGGGTCTTTGGCAACCTGTTCCGGCTTGACATCAAAGAAGCTTGCGAATGGTTGACCGACCTGCTTGATCGGCGAATCACGGAGTTCGGCCTCGATTGGTATCGACAGGACTTCAACATGGATCCGCTGGATGTTTGGACGAACACCGACGAACCTGACCGAATCGGAATCGCCGAGTCGCACTACATCCAGAACCTCTATTGGATGTGGGATGAGCTGGTGCGCAGGCATCCGGAGTTAATGATCGATGACTGCTCCAGCGGCGGCCGGCGCATCGACCTAGAGATGATGATGCGCTCGCATCCGCTTTGGCGGAGCGACACCGGCTGCGCGCCTGGTCATGCCGAATATGCTCAAGCTCAAACGATGACTTTGTCTCTGTATGTACCTGTGGCAACCACCTGTTCCTGGGTTCCGAGCGCCTATGAGATGCGCAGTTCGGGCACTACCGGCTTGGCAACGCAGTTTGATTACCTATCGCCGACCTTCAATTGGGATGAGGCGAAGAAGGCGGTGCAGGAAGCCAAAGACAACGCGCCGTTCTTCTGGGGCGACTTCTATCCCCTCACGAGCAGCTCAACAACCACCGAGGACTTCGCGGCGTTCCAGTTCCACCGAACCGACCTCGACGCCGGGATCATCGTTGCTTTTCGGCGCGAAAACTGCCAGATCAGAAGCATCGAAGTGGTTCCGCACAGAATCAACGCGGATAAGAAATACGCGGTTGAAACGATCAACGAAGACCGTATACCAACAACTGAGGAGATGAGCGGAAAAGTGATTCGACAAGGGATCAGCTTGCGCATTGGCCAAGCCGGCGCAAGCCTGATTTGGAAGTATAAGGCCACCTAAGCGACTAAGGAATAAGTGATCCCCACCGGTAGGCTGCTCCGTCCTTATAGGCCGTAAAGCCGCTGTCGGTGAACCGAATGATGAGGTTGTCGGTGACGCCGTTGTAGGCCATCTTTGCCTTAATCGTCTTGTCCGGCAACAAAGTCCAAGTTCCTTTCCAAAGGCCCGGCGCTTCAAACGTACCGTCTGTATTGAACACCCACGGAACCGCGGCAGCTCCGATCTTCTGACCGTTGACGATCGCGCCAACCCTAAATGAGCTCTTCTTGTTCAACAGGGCAGGCAGCCCGGCTTTTTGGTTTTTGTTTGCGCCTGAACTAGTCGGGACAAAGCTTTCTCCCGCCTTTGGCAAGCCGGACGAAAACTCAACCTTGATCCTGACAGCGCATCCAAGTTGGGTGTTAAAGCCGTAGTTGACCGGCGCGCGAAACTCAACAACGGCATTCTGAGTCTGGTTCACCTGGCCCGCCATGCAAGTCGTTAACGCCTGACCAGCTTGCGGCGAAACCGGATCGGTGGACCAATATAGTCCATAGGCAAGCATGCTCGAATCACCCTTCCGGGTCATATCAACACAGCCCGTTTCCGAGGCGATGCCGCTATAGTACGGCTTCTGGTTGATAGTCACTCTCAAAACGCCAGGACCAGGCACCTTGAACGAGACCCTAATCGGCGCATCGGGTCTGTTTCCGCTACGGTCAACCGGCCGCTGCTTAAACTCGCCAGACGCCTCACCGAGAACCGTCCATGATCGCCCTCCTGCCAAGCTCAAGCTTGTGCTGACTCCCAACACAATTATAAGTATAAGAATATGCTTCATGGTAGCAGTTTACTGTTGCCAAATATCTGGTTGTCAAGTTAACGACTTATACTATGCGAGTGGCAAGCTATCTCTTGCACACTAAGTTTGTGCTGATCGACGTTCGACAATTTCAATAGACTTCACTGCTGGCACACAAATATCGCGTCAACCGACCTAAATCCCTATTTCCCATACCAATACACTGAATATTCCGAATCAGATCTTATACTGATAGGTGTTTGGGTGCAAGGTAGCGCTCATGGCGAAGGTGAGGTTATGAAAAATCAATATCGATTGGGCTCTGCCCTATTTGCTTGTGTTGCCGCTTCGGCAAGCTGGGGATACAGCTTCAATGCGTGGCATACCGAATTAAGCGCTGTTCTCGATGCCTCCAATCTGCAATATTCGCAGACCAACTACGAGGTTATGTTCGTAAAGGGCATGGATGAAGATCCGCTTTACATAAACTCGGTTTCCCTTGTCGGCGGCTCCAACTGGGATTCAGATATCGACTTGTCGACGCCTACATCCTTTATATCATACGCTGGAAGTTCTGCAAGCTATACGCTCGGCACCGAGATAAGCGGGGGAGTGGAGTGGGTTTTCACTGATGCCGCCGTTCATTTTGGAGCGATGAATAGCAATGTAGATCCAGGAATCTATGACTTCACTTTGGTCTTCTCTGGCGGCGCGGATGCTTCAGCAACTGATACTTTGACAGAGCTGAGCCTAGTGCTTGCCGTGATTCCCAAGTTCGAAATTGATGTCACCGGCACGGTCAGCCCTGGCGTCATAGCCGCCGGCCAAGAAGCGTTCGTGTCCATGACTGTCAAGAACAATATGAACCAGGACTTTGTGGGAACTTCGTGGTTCTACACGAACGGCGGCTTCTTCAACGGTTCGGACACTCTTGACGGCACATTCCTTGGCGACTGGTTCGACAAGCATATCGCTCCAGGCGATTCGCGAACCGACTACCACACCAAATGGACGGCAAACGGCGCGACACCTGCAGGTGTGTATTCGAGTTGGCTAGGAGTCATCGGCGGCGTCTACTACGGCGACGAGCACTATGTCAGGCTTCAGCCCGATCTTCAAATTGAGGTAGCCGCCGTGCCAGAACCTCTAACGGTCATCGGCCTCGGCGCAGGCTTGGCCGGTTTGATCGCTCGCAGACGACGGTCTCGCAGCTAATCGATTACGAAGTCATAACTAGGCCCCGGGCTGGGAGAGTCGGGGCCTTTTTGTTGTTCATTTTGCCCGCATCAGTTGAACCGGTCCTATAAGGCCAGACGGTTGCAAGGGCGAATCAGGGCCGAACGGATTGTAGGTCGTCTTTGTTAGGCGCTTATCTTCGGGCAATCCGCTGTCGCCGATCAGGCGGTTGATCCAGAGATTGGCGACGGTAACTTCGAGGATGTTGCCTTTCTTTTTAAGGATATTGGGCGGTACTGGAAGCCTCCACGGCTCACACCAAGCAATCCCCAAATCGCGCCCGTTCAGATTCACTTGAGCCATGTTCTTGACTTGGCCAAGCAACAGATGAGTCGCCTTAATGTCGATGGCATCGAAAGTCGTCTTGTACTTCGCCTTGCCGGAATAGAACCGGACTCCAGGATCATCGCTTTGGCTCCAATCGGCCAGCTTCGGCATTTCGATCGATGTTGGTGCGCCCCATTTCGAGTCGAAGGCGACCTTCCACGGCCCAACGACTTCTTGAGTTGGCTTGAACCACGGCAAGTTGGCGGCGTTATTTGAGAATCGAGCAGGAGATCGAAACACGACAAATCCGCTCTGCAAAGGATCGAGCTGAATCCCCATTTTCGTGATGCCGTCGTGCTTCTTGAAGGAAGTCATCACCTTGGTCTTGCCGGTGATAGGATCCCACCATTCCGGCTGCTTGCCAGCCACCCGAAACTCCGCGAAAACACATCGACTCGATTTCGACCGATTGGCGATGAAATAGATGTCGGTGTTGCCAATGCGACGATGGATATATCGCGCACTCCCAAAGCTATTGAAGTCCGGCTTCACGTTCATGTCTTTAAGAACCCGAGCCGTTAAGGAATACGGAGCATAGACTTCCAGAGTGTGTTGGAGGTTAAGATTCCACGGGTTCATCGTGGCCGGACCAAGCTCGATGGCATGAACCTCTCGCACGTCGTTCGTTGCCGTCCAACTTGAATCTGAGTTCAGAACGACTTTGCCTCCAACGGTCAAAGCCCCGATCCAACCTGCCGGACTTGGATTCGGCCCATCGTTCGCGACCCATACGCCAATCTCATTTCGCCCGTCCTTGCGCAGCGCTTGAGATATGTCGAATGAATATAGCTTGTGGAAGTTATTGCCAGTCCCCATCTCTTGGCCATTCACAAAGAGCGTAAAGCTGTTGTCTGCTGTAAGGGTCATCTGCGCCGGCCCGATCGGTCCTTCATACGAACGCATGTAGTATCGGCGGCCTACCGGGCTCTGATCTTGAGGAACGCCTTCGGGGTAATTGATCCACTTGGCCTCAGCAATGGGATTCTTTGCGGGCTCATCTGGAACCGAATCCCAAATCACCCAGCCTTTGCCAACCTTCCTTTTAGTAACGGCAGACGTTCCCCACAGCTCTTCAGCAAGTTGCCTTACTTCCTCGTCGCAGGCAGGATAGTTGGCCAAACTCGGAGACTGTTTCGGCGGAATCCCGATAACGGTCGCACCAGCCACAACAAGGTCTCTTGTCTTGCGAAAGAGCATTGGGGTCATTGTCTCGAACCTAGGCAAGACTAAAACACGATAGTGGGCACCGTTGAGAACAATCTGACCGTTGACGACCTTCGCATCGCGCATCAGCACCGAGGGAGCTACTCCGTCGAAGCCGTATTCGCGTTTATCCGGCAGGTCGCCTACGGTGGCGTCGCTGGGCGGAACAAACACGTTCGGCGCGCCTTCGGGAACCAGATAGAGGATGTCGTTGACGGCGACGCCCTGGCGAAGCATCTGCTGGCACCGGCTGAGGTATTGGTGGTACGCGCCGACCATTTCCCACCAGGTCTGGGTTCGCTCCCAATGCACACCGTAAGCGGACATCGTCATCCCAGGTTTCTCGTCCAGGGTCGGCTGAGCTTGATATCGGTGGAAGGCGAACCGGTTGATGCCCGCACACAAAGCCCAATCGCCTTGTTCCTTCATCGAAGCCGGATGCTGAAGCCAGTCCTCGCCAGGGTTGGCCGTGAACGCCTCTGCCCATACAATCGGCTTGCCAGTCGTGTGCGCAATGGAAGATGCCTCGAAAACGCTGAACTCGGTAGCAAATCCATACCCCTTTGACCAGAACTCGGCTCCGGGAATGTCGGCCGCTCCTCCCAGTTCCAGGTCCGTAGTGGGATTCAAGTCGTACGGCTCGATGGTCAGCTTCATCTTGTGCTTCTTCGCCAAGCGGTTCAGTTCATTCGCGTGGTTCTCGATGACCAGTTCTTGAGCGGTTTGGCGCAGATCCCATAGGAACCGTTCGGTTCTATCCAGGTTGCCAACGACATATCCGCTCATTGCTGGAAGATAGGGCATCGGGCTGTACCCGCGCTTCGATTCGAACTCCTTAGCAAAGCCTTCGGTCCAGTTCTGCGAGCTCATCTCCCAACTGTCGAAATGAAGCGTCGTGAGGCCTTTGCCATTGCCCTTGGGTTCCCCAATCTCCTTGAAAAGCACGCCTAGGTAGTTGTCGAAGTGGTCGACGAGAGCTTTCTTGGTGAACTTGTCCGACTCCAACCCTAGCCCAGGATCTGGAGCAGGTCTCGTGGTTTGTCCGGTGATCGTCCGCCCGAAGCGCATCACTGTCCACTTCCCTTCCGGCACATCCCATTCCAGCGTTCCGTCGGGCTTCAGGTTCTTGGTTAGGTCAATGGCCTTGGACAGCTCGATTGCCTGGCCGCCAAGAAGCTCTTCAAAAGCTCCTGTGTGAGTGAGATACGGCTTGACTCCGGGACTCGACGAATACGGCGCGCGATAGTAAAGCGCTTTCTCATCGACATTCGCGGTCTTCATCGGATTGGCCGGAGCCGGAAAGGCGAGAACCGCCTCGTCGCGATAGAACTCCTGCCACTGCTTCCTAAGCTCCGGCGTGAGTGTTCCTTCTCCAAAGAACGGGATTCTGGGCAGGGGTTTTGCCAGTTGACCGTTGAAGTGTTGCGGCCCCTCGATTGCCGTCTCGCTGGAGACCAGATGCTGCATCGACTCCTCGGGCTTCACCCACGGTCCGCCGGTCCCGCACCATCCCGGTCCGGTGCCAATGCCCATCTCCATGCCCAACCTTTCCGATTCTTTGACCGCCTCCCCTATCAGTTCGCGCCACTGCTTGCTCATGAACTCGACCGGCCCTTTCGGGATGCCGAGTCCGACTTCCAGATACAGCGCGCCGCCGATGCCCGCTTTCTTCATGGCTTGCAGGTCGGCTAGCATCCCTTCGCGAGTCAAGTTGCCGTCCATGAAGTACCAATACACCCACGGTCTCGCGCTCATCGGCGGATTCTGAAAGCCCTTCAGGAGCGGGTCATCGGTTTTGACGGATGATGAAAGGATGACGGCGGCGAGGCAGGCTGTTAGCATGGCGTTGGGTGCAGTATATCGCGATTCGCCTTATGGCAATGACATTTGATCCTTCTTCATCGGCAAAGGAATGTCTAGGATGGGTCGTAGGTGCAGGCGGTTTGGGCCTGCGTTGCTCTCCGGTCAACGGCTTGCTTTGCGCAGGTACGAACCACCTGCGGCTACTACGCGAACTACTCGCTATAGGCTAACAATTGCAGATACTGCGACCCGATGCCAATCATCGTTGTAGGCGCAGGCGGCTTGGGCCTGCGTTGCGCTGCGGTCAGCAACTAGCATTGCGCTGGTTTAAGCTGGGAGGTTCCATTCTGCCGGCCAGCGTCCGGCGATACTGATGCCGCCTTCTTCCTTGTAAAGCAATGAAAAAGCCCCGGGATTGCGATTCCCGAGGCATCCGTTTCTACGATCTGCCGACCAGTTACGGCGTAGACTTCATATCCGCGCTCTTGCGGTAGTAGTCGCCCAGCAGATGCTCGGCGAAATACTCCAGCGTGAGCTGGTTAAAGTAGGCCGTCATGTCGCCGTAGCCGTGTGCTTGGCCCGGCATGATCATAAAGTCGAAGCGCTTGTTCGCGCGGATCAGCGCGTTCACAAGCCGGATCGTGTTGGCCGGATGGACGTTGTTGTCCATGTCGCCGGTCACCAGAAGCAGCTTGCCCTTCAGGTTCGCCGCGATCTCAATGTTGGTCGGCACCTTGATCTCGAACTTCTTCTCAGCCGTGTCCTTGCCGTCCTTGTCCTTAACCGGCACTTCCTTCAGGCCATGGTTGTTCTCGCTCCAACCGGAGTTATACACGTTGTTGTCGTGATTGCCCGAGCTCGAAACGCCGACCTTGAAGAAGTCGTTGTAAGGAGGAAGAAGCAAGGCCGCGCCGGTCATGAAGCCGCCGCCGGAGTGCCCGAAGATGCCCACTTTGTTAACATCGATCCACGAATACTTCGCCGCGAGCTGCTCGATGCCGACCTTCTTATCAGCGAGGCCGTAGTCGCGCAGATTGAAGTAACCGTAGCGGTGATAGGCCGTCGATCGGTCGGGGCTGCCGCCGCGGTTGCCGATCTGAATGACGATGAACCCAAGCTGAGCCAGCCTCTGGTTGAGCGACGTCGCTCCGAATCCAGCGCTAACTGCCTCAGTCTGCGGACCTGGATAGACATACGCGATGATCGGATACTTCCTCTTCGGGTCGAAGTCGATCGGCTTCCACATGTTGCCGTAGATGTCGGTAATTCCGTCGGCCGCTTTTACGGTGAATCGCTCGGGAAGCTTCCAACCGAGCTCATTTAGCTTGGATAGGTCGGTCTCTTCCAAGTCGAGGATGACCTTGCCCCATTCGTCTCGAAGGACAGCTTTGGGCGCGGTGTCGGTGCGAGAGTAGACGTCGACAAGATAGTTCTTGCTGGGCGAGAGAACTGAGTTATGGTCGAAGTCGCCCGAATCGAGGAGCGTCCAATCGGAGCCGTCGAGCTTGCATCGATAGACATGCTTGTAATAGGCGTTCTCGTTCGGCTCTTTACCTTGGGCTTGGAACCAAACGAAGCCTTTGTCGCCATCAAGCTCCAGAATCCTGGCGCAGTGGAAAGCGCCTGCCGTAATCGGATTTTTCAGCTTGCCGTCGTTGGAATAAAGATAATACTGGCCCCAGCCGGTTCGCTCGGAATACCAAACGAAGTCGCCGCCGGGTTTCACATATCGAGCGTCTTGCGTCTCGAGGGCTGCATTCTCAATCGACTCGCTGAGCAGAACCTTCGGCTCGTTCTTCACAAGGTCGAAATCGACGAACTCGAGGTTGCGCTGCAGGCGGTCGCGCCGAACAAATCGAACGAAGTCCGACGTCTTGTCCTGCCAATGCAAGTTGAAGATATCTTGGTCCTTGTATTTCTCGATCTTCAGCTTAATGAGAGCTTTTTTCGATGGATCGAAGGCGAACAGCTCGGTCTGGCCGACTTCGGCCTCGCCAGGCATTTCGTATTGATAGGTCATCAGCGTCGGCCGCGGATCAGCCAGATTGTTGACTAGCCAGAGTTCTTTGATCTTGCGCGAGTCTCGGCGAGTCACGTAGAACCGTTTGGAGTCGCTAGACCACACAACATTGGCTCGAACGCGGGTCTCCGGTTTGGCGTTTTGACCCGAGTCAAAGACGTTGTCCGTTGTCGTTGTGGTTCGTTGCTGTTGCTGGCGCTGCTGGAACAACTGCTGGAACCGAGCGCGGTCTTCCGCGCTGCCGAAGCTATAGTTCTTTTCGCCGTCCTTAGTGAGTTGGACCGGAGCTTGGTCCTTGCCGTCCACCACTTGCACATAAAACAGATTGTGGTCTTGCGCGTAGACATACGCCTTCTTATCGGGCGAGGTGTTTTTGAAGTCGCGAACAGGCGGCCCGCCGGGTCCGCCTTGGCCGCGTCCGCCGCCTCGTCTTCCGCCGTCCGGAGGAGGAGCCATGTTGTCGTCATTGGCCGGAGGCGCAACAGGCGCGAGTTTGAGTTTTGCCGTCTTGGAGTCGTATTGGTACCGAACTCCGTCAACAGTAAACAGAACGAGGTTCGCATTCTTTTCATCGAAAGTAACCGTCGTGATAGGCAACGTATTGGAGTCGTACGGCTTGCGCGAGAGCTCCGTGAGCATAGCGGCCATCTTATCCGAATCGAACAAAGAGGTTTTCTGCTTCGAACGCGGATCGACCTTCCAGAACTTTACGCCCTTAGAATCCTTCCACGAATACCAAAAGACATCCGTTTTGTTGATAAAGCCTGGATTCAAGTTCGTGCTGTAGACGAAGGGACGAAGCGCTTCAGGCGAATACCTGTTAGCCAGTTCCCAATTGGCTTTGACTTCTGGGTTCTGCGCTATCGCCAGACCGAACGGAACCAGCGCGCAGAAAGACAACGCCGCGCGCGATAGACCTCGCAATACCATCTCTTACCTCCCAAACAAGCTCGCTCGGTGAGCTTATCTTAACTTACCGGAATTGGGGCAGCTTTGAGTTCCAAATAAGGCTATGCTTCGACGATTTCTGGCGCCTCAATCGGCTTTCCTTCCATCTGGCTGACGCAAACCGCAATTGTCATGTCGCCGACGACGTTTAACGTCGTACGGCACATGTCAAGGATACGGTCAATTCCGAGCACGATGCCGATGCTCTCGGTTGGAATCAGGAAACGCCTGATAACGCCTGCGATCATCGGCCACGATCCGCCGGGAACGCCTGCCGTTCCGATACCGGCGACGATGGCCAAAAGCATCACCGTCAGCTGCTGGCCGAGATCCAGGGAGATTCCATAGAACTGTGCCAAGAACAGAATCGTGACGCCCTCGAACAGTGCTGTTCCGTTCTGGTTCGCCGTCGCGCCGACCGTCAAGACGAACGCCGAGATGTCGCGCGGCAAACCGACGTCTTCGTGAGCGGACCTCAGCGCTTCAGGCAACGTCGCGTTCGACGAACTCGTGGCGAATGCCGTAAAGATAACCGACTTGATCTGCTTGAAGAACTGGACTGGATTGCGTTTGCCAATGAACCGAATCGCCAAAGGATACGTGACGAACATGTGGATCGCCAAGCATGCGATGACGAGAAGAGCATACGCTCCGACGGCAGCGAGGACACTCAGACCGAGCATACTGGCGGTTCGGAACACGAGTGCGAACACGCCAATCGGAGCCAAAACCATCGCCATTTGGACCATCTTCTGGCTAACGGAGAACAACCCTTCCAGAACCGCTTTGACAGGCGAAGCCTTCTCCTCTTCGATCCCGGCGAGAGCCAATCCAAACACAAGCGCGAAGAACATGAACGGGATGAGCCCGCCGCTGAGCGCTCTTGTCGCCTCAAGAAGCGGGTTCTTGGGGATGACGCCGATGACTGGAGGGTCGGTCTCTGCGGCCTTTTCCGCAGCGCCTTTCTTATCGGTTTCCGTCCTATCGACCGAAGCCTTAAGCTCTTCCCGCTTTTCAACCGATATCATCTCTCCGGGCCTAACGAGATTGACGCCGAAGATGCCGATGCCGACGGCGATTCCGCTGAGAATGAACGTCATGATTAGCGCTCTCACGCCCACACGGCCGACTTTCGCCACTTCGCCGATCTCGGCCACACCGAGCACAAGCGCGCTGAAGAGAAGCGGAACCACGATCATAAAGATAAGCGCTAGAAAGCCGCTGCCGACGTTCTGCATTACGTTGTCGTTCAACCACTTAAGGCTTGCGTTCTTCGAGCCACCGACCAAACTGCTTTGGGCTAGGAGGCCGCAGACAGCGCCTAGAACAAGGCCAATAAGAATGCGGGAATGCAGGGGCATGCGCTTGCGCGGTTTGCTCATGCTCCGCGTTCTACCCGATTGGCACTAGCTGCACGATATAGCCGAAACGGAAAAGGCCGGAAGCGTGATTCTTTTTGCCGCTTTTAACGGCATCCGGCGAATCCGGTTGGGCGCGCTCCAATGGTTCATTGCATCGGGCTGATAAGCTTGGTCTGTGTCAATCACGGCTTGCCAGTCTCTGGGTTCAAAGCCGCCGCCGTATGCGGACAAATCGAGCTCAATATTGATCGGCTGCTCCGAGAGGTTCGTAAGGAATAGTGTTAGCTTTGAGCCGTCTTCAGATCGGCAAGCGGACGCACTGACTCTCTCAGGTAAGCCCTCAACTTTGACGGGCACCGGTAAAAACATCTCGCGGTATAGCTTCATCACGTGAAATGCTGGCGGCTTGAGAAGACCCGATGGCTTCGTTTGGATGACGCCGTCGCCCAAACTGTTGCACATATTCGAGCGGCAGGCCAACCTAACAGCATCTGAGTTTCGGTGGAAAAGGTCGAGGAACCGAGCCGTTTCAAGAGCACTCTCCAAGGTCAGCAGCCGCGTTCGCTCTCTGCCCCAGGGGTTGGTAAAGTTCCATTCGGTGACGCCTATGCCTACCGCTTGGCTCCCGGCCAGTGCTTGAGCGTTAACATAGGCGTCGCGTATTTCCTTCTCGATCGTTTCGTAGTCATCACGATAGAAGTGCGGGCATACATAGTCAATCATGCCGCGTGCTTTCGCGAAAAGCTCTTTTGAAGGAAACGACGACAGGACAATCGCTTTTGGGTCAGCCATTCTGATGGACTTGCTGATCTCGATAAAGCCACTGGCATAATCGTCGCCCTCAAGCTCGTTGCCGATTTGCCAGTATTTGACACCGTATGGCTTTAGATGGCCGTTTTGAGCCCGCTTTTGCCCCCATTCCGTTGTTTGTGGATCATTGCAGTAATGCACCATGTCGGCAGCACTTTGGGCTCCATCGCTGAAACAGACGCACACGATGCTTTGCGCTCCGACAAGCTCGCAGAACTGAAGGAACTCGTCAATACCTACGTCGTTTGGGTCGATGCGCCCCCAATACTCATTCCTGAAAGGTTGGCGCAGGTCTCGAGGTCCGATGCCTCCCTTCCACTTGTAGTTGCCCGGATCAACCACGCAGCCGCCCCACCTGATGATGGGCGGAGCAAGCTCCCTTATCGCTTCCACGACATCGGTTCGCCATCCCTTTTCGTTTTCAAAAGGCATGAGCGACACACGGTCGAGATAAACGGGCGATTCGGCGGCCGCCGAAAGCTCGAAGACAGCATTACTTGCGGTTCCGGTTGACTCGATCGTCGCCTCAAACCTTGTCCACTCCTTGCTTGCCGCCTTGATCGTCGCCGATCCCACCACTTTCCAAGACTCGTTCGGAAGTTGAGCCTTTAATGCAGCCGACACGCTCACAGGCTTCTTATCGAACCTGATATAGCCGCTAAGGGCATATTTGGCGCTGCGTTTAACAGACAGTTCCTCTTGCCAGATCTTGCCGCCACGCAACTCGACGCATGCTTTGCCGTTGAATGCACCGTCGGATTTCAGGTTCACGGAGCCACCTGTCAACCACTTACGGTCGCAGATATTGGGTTCGCCAAGATAATAACACCAGTCGACCCGTTTTTCAACGCCTTCGAAGCTGCGGTCGTTAAGCATCTCGGCCCACATGCCGGCCACGTGGTCGTCCCAAAGCTCGATGAAGCTCCCATACAGCAACGGGCTGATGAGACCCTTGTGCATCGCTTCTTTTTGCACGGTAAGCCGATGCAACTTGGTCTCTCCATCTGAGGCCATGGCAACATCAGTATGAGATAAAGCAAAAAGAAGAAGGTTAACAAGCATAATAGTCGCCCCTATAGGCTTATATTGTGCATGTTACCACCAATCCGACTGGATGCTGGAATTATTTATTCCAATCTTTCGGAGGTTCGCTGCCGGTACTAAAAACGGCTAGCCTCTTGATTTGCGGCTCGCCTTGGGACTTTGTGATTTTGAGCCGTATCCCCATGTACGATCGGCGGCCTATCGCTACGATGCGCTTGTGCCCGATTGCCGTTCCCCTGTCGAACTCGAGCCACTTATCGCCGACCTTGCCTTCCAACGTGTATTCAAGAACGCGCTCGCCATGCTTGATATCTTCCATGATCACGACATGGTCGACTTGCTTTCCACCGATAGGCAATTCAAGCAACGGACCGTTTCCGGTTGTTTGCGCAACTGGTTTGCCAAACCTATTCGCCACCTCATCGCCGAACGACTTGATTCGATCAAAATCCTCTAGTGGGACGAGCCCATCTTTGTTCGGCGTCACGTTAAGGAGCAAGTTCGCCCCGCGGCCGACTGACCGGTAGTAGATACCGAGCAACTGGTCTAACGTCAGCAGGCTGGTGTGGTTCGTTGAGTTCCAGAACCAATAAGGTCTTCGAATCGAGACATCCACCTCGGCGGGCATCCACTGGTCGCCCGCAGGATCGCCGTCCGCGCCTACCGATTCACCGGACGATCCTTTGGTTCGGTGGACGCTGTTCCAAGTGGGATACGGCGCAACTCCATCCTCATTGCCGACCCAGCGGATCGACGCCCGAGGCCCTTGGAAGCAGATCGATTTCTTGGCATACTTGTCGATCAAGTCCTCGACCGGCAAGCGCGTGTTGCCGTCGAACCACACCTCAAACACCGGTCCATAGCCGGTCAGCAGTTCCTCAATTTGCTTGCGATATTTGTCGGTGTATGCCTTTTGTTTGGCTGGATCCTCGATATATCCGCCGAGTCCTGCGCCGTCGTGGTCGGAACGCGGGCTGATGTAGAAACCCAGAGCCAGCCCGAACTTCTTGCACGATTTGGCAAGGTCCGCCACCACATCGCCTTTGCCACTCTTCCATGGGGTGTTCTTGATGCTGTAGTCGGTCGTCGAGGTCGGCCACATGCAGAATCCGCCGACATGCTTGGCTACAAACACGATATACTTCGCGCCCATATTCTTGGCCGCCTGTGCCCATTGATCGGTGTCCAGTTTGGCCGGGTTGATCTGGCTGAGCGGCGTTGAGAGGTCGTCGCCTTCCTTATCCTGCCAAGTGTTCGGCGCGAAATGGATGAACATGCCGATCTCCATGTCGGCCCACTTCATCTGTTGCGGAGTGGGACGGGCGAGGCCGTCGGCATTCATGGCAAGCGATATCAACAGAGGCAACATGACCCCATTCTGGCACTACCTGACGAAGCCGTTCCACCCTTTTGGCCGAACTTCGTAACCTCCACCCGGAACTTCCCAGGTCTGGGACGCATTCCATTCCTCGGGTTTCGGCTCGCCGGTTCTCAGCTTGATCTTGCGCTTCAAGACGACCTTATCATTCTGCCCGAGGTTGTAAGCGATATTCGAATCGGCGACGCACTCGAAGAGGAAGTAATGCTGCCCTTTATAGGTGACCCGGAGTAACGCAACCGACTGGGAAATGCCGTAGGTGTGTTCGATTTTGCCGTTTGCAGACCATAGCGTCTTATCGAAGGACACTTGTCCCTTAGAGTCCGCCTTGACCTTCTGAGCAGGTTCGTTCTCGTAGACCTTGGTGTACCAGCCGTTGCCGGTACCGTGCGCGCGATAAGTCCAGACCTCTGCATCCTTAAGAGGTTGGTTGTTCTCATCGACGAAAAGGAGGACGACTTGCTTGGGAATGTCGTTGAGGAACTCGCCGATGGTTGACGGCGAGTTGCAGTTGCCGCCCCTTGCTCGCTTGCCCTGAACGCGATTCCAGCACATCGCCTCGAACGCGCTGAACTTCCAATAGTCGCCGCCCATGTGGCCGATGTGCTTCTCTGCCCACATCAGATCGCCCTTTAGCGGGATGTAACGGCCCATGATCGGTCCTTTTTCGTCTTTCACTTTGATCGACCACTTCGTTGGGTCTGATCCTGTGTCGGAGTGGACATTGAAGCCATAAGAGTCCACAAGGTAGCGCGCGTGGTTCATTTCATGGATGTAGCCGAGGCCGCACCAGAACGGAGGATCGACCTTGCGCTTCGCCACATCGCCGTTGTTCAGAGCTTCGACCGCCTTCTCTGGCGACCACCAATGGTTCTTGTCGATCTTGGTTCCGGGAGCTACATCGGTGCCTTCCATTCCCCAAGTCATATCGACGGTTTTGTCGCGCAAGTCCGGGTTGTTTGAAGGGATTCCGCCAGCCAGAGGAAGCGCGAAATCGGGCACGATGACGATCTTGTCTAGGCGGACACGCTCGGTTATCCCTTTTGGGAAGTCCTTGTATACGGCCTCCTTGAACATGCCGTTCCACTGTCGCATCATCCGTTGGCCCCACCCGGCGAAGCTGTTGGCGTCCTTTGTCGGCAACTCGGCTTGGTGCTCGTGCATGAAGTCCCAGAGCGATCTTTCAACCCACATGCCAACCGTTACGGCATCGGTTTGGACGGTCAGCTCATTGTTCCGAGTCGTGACTTCCATCATGCGGACGGTCGGCTGGACTTTAAGTGTCAGGTCTCGGCGTTTGGCAACCCATATCTCAGGGAGAACCACCTGGACTTCTTTGCCGACATCCGCCCCGGTAAGCCCTTTTGCCACTATCTTGCCGTCCACTAGCCATTGATAGGTGAACTTTACGGGAATCGCGCTCCAGTTGTGAACATGGCCGATCCACTTGACGGCTTGACCTAGCTTTGGTAAATCCTTTCTTGGACCGTCAAAGGCAATGCGAGGCGTCCTCTCGATGTACAGAATGTCGATATCAAAGCCTTTGTTCTTGAGTTCCCGCGGAAGTCCGACAACCTTTATTGACTTGCTCTCGCTGCCATACTTGGCCTCAAGGGTCTGTTCGCCAGGTTTGCTAACCAGGAACTCGCCTTTAGCAGCTCCAAAAGGCTTCAAGGCTGAGCTGCTCCATTGAATCGCGTCGGTCACATCCTGGTTCGAGCCATTCACCGTCGCCGCAGCCCCGAACTTCAAAACCGTATCAACAGGCACTTCGATTGGCTGATCGGTCGGCACAGTTTTGGCAGGATCGCGACGGTCGGTGCTTCGGTAGATGCGCAGGCCTTCGGCTTTGCCAGGCACGCAAAGCTGGAGGTCAAAGATATGGACATAGTCGTCGCCTTCGAGCCGCTTTAGATCAAGCTGAACTGCTCGAGCCTTGACAGATGCAGGCAGTACGACCAACAGCTTTCCGGTCCGGAACTGCTTCTTATCAATAAGCACCCTTCCCTTTCCAGCTTTTAGGTCTGCCAGGGAATCGGCAATCCGCAACGTTGCCTCGTGCAGGTCCTCTGTGACGATCAATCGTACAGCTTCGAATGCGACTGGCTCATAGAACTCGGCGCGCACAAACGCAGGATTGATCGAAGCCGTTCTGGCTAGCGTCTTCTCGTTGGCGTCGAATACAGCCTTGCCATCGCCTATATCGAACTTGGTCGAGTCTATCGAACCGAGCATAGTAGACAGGTTTATCGGCGCATAGACGGCAGGCTGGACGAGAAGCCCAAAAGAGCAAAGGACAGAAAGAAACATGGCTTCAACCAGTATAGGCTGAAGCCGCAGTTAGAGCAAGGAACCTATTCCTTTTTGTTTTCGATCAAGCCTACAGGTCCCGAGTAGACCGAACCGTTCGTCGACAGCCTGACGCCGGATACGCTCGACTCATAAACGAAAGGCTGGCCTGTCAACGGATCGACGGCGAGGCTACTGTCAACAGCATCTAAAAGCTTCGTTGGAAATCGCTCATAGCTCCAACGGTACTCATACAGTCTGCAGGCGACAATCAACATCCTCAGCTTGGCTCGTTCAGCCAAAAGCGCTTTAACAGACAGTTCAGTTTGCGCATTGATCTGCTGCACAAAACCGGCTCCATATTGGCTGTAATCAGGAAAATCTGGCTTTCGCCAATCGCGTTCAGGGAGTTTGAGCATGTCGAACCACAATGATAAGGCGTGCTTAATGTCTTGTTCAACCTTGCCCCTAGCTATCTCGCGTTCGCCAAACTTGAGCGTGCTGAGCCGCTGCAGAAGGGGGCTATCTTGATCGTTTCGATTGCGCCATTTGCCTGCAACGACATTATCCAGTTGGCCCTCTATGTTAAGTTGCTCGAAAGCAAGCGATTCAATCAGGTCGGCTGGAGCTAGTCGTGATTGGGCCCACTTCTCGACTTGTGCAAGCTCGGGCAATGTGTATCTTGGCAGGTTGCCGACCAGATCGGCAATAACCTTCTTCTTCGGCTCTATGCCGCCGACATAGGGCTCCATCGGCCCAGACCGCTGAATGGCGCAGTTGAACTCGTAGGCATCGAAGTAGGACTGCTGGCTTCCCATGGGGTTGCCATAGGCTTGTCGAACACTGGCCTCTGCCAAGAACAGCAGAGTCATGTCGGGCATCCAAGCGATCTCGGGAAAGCCGCTCGAGGGCTCGACAATGTTTTGCGGGTTGAATACCTTTTTTCTTAATCCAGATCGAACGGTGGTCAATGAATAGGCAAATCGCTGAATGAGCGCTTTTCTGCTCTCCAAAATCGACTTCGACTTGTCATTTTCTGCGTTGGCTCTTAGCGTTCTGAACCGGTTGTCTTTCAAGAAATCCATCGCCAGCAAAAAGCTCTCATAACCGTTATCCGGATTGGGCTTGCTGACAACAGCACGGTATAGCGATGGCGGATCATTTTTCTGATCGGATTGTGCGATGGCCAAGCTAAGGAGAATCGGAAGCATATTCGTTAGACGACTGAGCCGCCGAACGTGTTCTTAGAAGGGGTCAATCTTCATGGCTTCAACGTAGCTTCGACCTTCGAAGTCTTCCGGCGGATCGGTATAGAAGCTGAGTCTCTCGGCGTTCGTTGGGTGCTCGAATGAAATGAAAGCAGCGTGGAGTTGCATCGGCAAAGTCAGGAACTCCTTTGGCGCATAGAGCCTGTCGCCCAGCACCGGATGGCCGATGGCGCGCAGATGCACGCGGATCTGGTGCGTGCGGCCAGTTTCGAGCCTAGCAACAAGCAATGTTCCCGCATCCAGCCTGATAATCTTCTTGATGTGTGTAATAGCCTGCTTGCCGGCCTGGTTGATTGCCATCTTGACTCGGTAGTGCTCATCGCGACCGATCGGGGCGTCGATGGTGAACTTGTCTTGGCTGAGGTCGCCTGCTACGAGGGCAACATAACGCCGCTCTGCCGTCTTCTGTTCGATTTGTTTGGCCAGCGAGGCATGCGCTTGGTCGTTCTTAGCCACCAAAATGAGGCCGGTCGTGTCTTTGTCTAGACGGTGGACGATTCCAGGTCGAAACTCTCCGCCTGCGCCGCTCAGTTGGATGTCTCTCGCTAGGAGCGCATTGACCAAAGACGGTTCCTTGAGGCTTGCTGCAGGATGGACTGCCAAACCGCGAGGCTTATCAACGACCATCATGCACTCGTCTTCGAAGAGGACCTTGATGGGAATATCTGCAGGCTCCAGGTTGTGCTTTTCGGGTTCCGGCTCGCTTTTAACTTCGATGGTGTCGCCTTGCTTTAACTCATGCGACGGCTTCACCGTTTGTCCGTTGACGGTCACTTCACCCTTGGTGATCAGTTGCGACAGTTTGGATCTGCTGTGCTGCGACATGAGTATTGCCAGGTATTTGTCGAGGCGACCGGATTGTTCAGATGTATAAATCATTTTAGGTTGGTTAGGATTGGTTAGGGTTGGTGAGGATTGGTTAGGGTTGGTTAGGGTTGGTGGCGCGGACATCCTGCGTCTGGAGCATTATGAGCCAACCAAGTACCGCCGACGTCTTCGTCGGCTCGGCATAGCGAGCCAACCAGGTATCGCCGCCTCCCAGGTGGCAAAGCCAAACGCGGACCGGTAGTAGCGGGATGCTTCGTCCCCGCGTTCTCCCGCCTTTTTCGACGCACTGTCCTTCCGGGCGAAGCGAAGAATCTGATTGAACTTATTGCCTGTTGCTACCATCACAAGGCGACTCCACTCAGATCCATCGCGATGCTCGGGATGACATGGAGTGAAGAAAAACAACGATCCAACAGCACGACGTCGGCGGCACAAGCACATCAACTTCCTCCTGAGCCCAGCGGCACCTTCGCAAGTATCGTGTGCTTGGCCCCTCTTTGCTGAAGTTCGCTCTTCACGAAATAGATAGCATCGACGGTCCATTCGGCAATGGTTCTGTTTGGCATACGAGGCTGAAGCCGATGGTCCTCCAGACGAGCCAAAGTCAAATGCGCCTTGAACTCTTTGTTGTCAGCAAGCAAACCCTGATTGATTGCTTCATCATTAACCAGCTTCGCCAAGAACGAAAGATCCTGACCGTCGATCATTAGGCCGAGTACCTTGCACCGATCCCACAACGGACCGACGAAGGATGCTTTCATGGGAATTGAAGGACATGAAGCCAGGCTTTCGGTGAGTGACTCAACTAAAGGCGAAACCAAGTCGACGGGCAACGCCTCGAAGAATCGTAATGTCAGGTGAAGCTGTTCCTCTTTAGCCCACCGAACACCGTTACGAGGCATCATCGATTGAAACTCACGGCGAAAGGCCAGGATGTTATCGAGCGCTTCGGTGCTTGGATAGGCCGCGATGAACGCTCGAATCTCCATGCTTACTTCTTCGCCGGCACCTTATATTGCTCGACGTGCTTCAGGCAGCAGGCACGAACCCGCGCGCGGATTCGGTTGATATAGGATGCGCGCTCGGTGACTGAGATGACTCCACGGGCATCGAGCAGATTAAAGCAGTGCGAGCACTTCAACGCTAAGTCAAAGGCCGGATAGACGAGTGCCATCGGACCGGTGATCTTCGGATCCACCTCGCAAGGAGCGGCTTCATTTGTGGTCAATATGCCAAGTTCAGCGTCCCAGCGCACTTTCGTGTTCAGGACACGCTCGGACTCGGCTTCATACATCTCGAACAGCTTGAATAGCATCTCCGTCGAGGCGACTTCGAAGTTGTAAACGTTGTGCTGCATCTCAAGCTGGAACTCGGCATCGCGGTAGCTCAGGCTCTCGGACCAGTTTAAGTCGCTCCAGAAAGACTTCGCGTTATCCAGCATCAAGCACAGCCGCTCGGGGCCGTAAGTGATCTCAGCACAGACCGGGTTGCACTCAATCCCGCCCATCTGCTGGAAGAAAGTGAACTGCGTGACTTCAGCGCCGTTGACCCAAACTTCCCAACCAACGCCCGATGCGCCGGCGGCCTGGTCCTCCCAGTCGTCCTCAACCAAGCGGACATCGTTCTTCGAAGTGTCGAAGCCTAAAGCATCAAGAGAGCCCATATAGCGGTCCACGATGTCGTCGGGGCTGGGCTTCATGATGACCTGGTACTGGTAGTATCGCTGGCTGCGCTGCGGATTGCGCGTGTAGCGGCCGTCTGCGGGACGCCGAGAAGGCTGCACATAGGCGACATTCCAGCTCTCGGGACCAAGTACGCGCAAAGCCGTTGCAGGATGCTTTGTGCCCGCGCCGACTTCCATGTCATATGGCTGAAGGATCGAGCAGCCTTGGCTGGCCCAATACGCGTTGAGCTTCGAGATCATCTCTTGGAACGTCATAAGATGCGAGTTTACCTTTTGGGGCAGGCTGAGTCCGGGTTGGCAATCCGCCAGCGTTGCGCTAGGATATGTCTGGGGGGATTCATGCGGTTCGGTGAGAGTTATATGTTTAAGGATCGTGAGGATGCTGCAACAAAACTGGCGGTTCTTGTCGCGGAACTTAAGCTAGAAAACGCGGTGGTGCTTGGGATACCAAGAGGAGGCGCGCCTATCGGGAGGATTGTTGCCGATGCCTTAGAAGTTGAGCTCAACGTCTACATCTCTCGCAAAATCGGCGCTCCAGGCAACCCCGAGTTCGGAATAGGGGCGATTGCAGAAGACGGTAGCTACCTCCTCGATTCGTCGTCTGTTGAATGGTCGGGAGCTCAGCCAGGCGTAGTTGAAGAAGCCCTGAGATCAGAAAAGCTACGATGCGATGACTATGTCCGCAAGTTCCGCGCTGGCAAGCCCCTGCCCGTAATACAGGGCAAAGATATTGTTCTGTGCGATGACGGTCTAGCTACAGGAATCACGATGTTGGCGGCGGTCGTAGCCATTAAGAAACGCGATCCGGCGAGGATCATCGCTGTCGCGCCCGTGGCCTCAAGCCAAGCTGTGAACGCGCTCCGAGATGAAGGAGCTATTGTCGTTGTTTACTCAATTCCTGCTGATTTTCGTGCAGTCGCCATGTTCTATGAACGTTTTAAGCAACTTGGCGACGATGATGTGATTCAAAGCTTGAATAGACCTGTTTTGTATAACTCATGATCCGTTTTCCTGATTTGTTCGTATACTTAGGTAAGGATGCTATCTGATGGGCATCCTAATCATGCTGATCGGAGGGTTACAATGCCTGGCACACTCAATGGCATCGATATCGGTAGCCTCATGACGCAAATTGACGCGGTTCGAAGGAACCCGGCTTTAGGCGATTTTACATTCAAGTGCGCCTCCTCATGGGAAGGCGGATTTAAGGCCCAAGTCAGCGTGCTGGACATCCGCTTCGGCGGCGAAGTCCGCCACCACAAATCTCCGCTTGAGATCCACTCTGACATGCCCGAGTGCATGTCTGGAGAGGATACGTCCTTTTCTCCCCTGGAAATGCTGCTCAGTTCGCTGGCAGCATGCCTCATGTCGGGTTACATCGCTCACGGCACGGCAATGAGTATTCACGTGCAGAAACTCGACGTCGAAGTCACAGGTGAAGGAGACCTGGCTGGCTTCTACGGCGTCGGCAGCGGCAAATCCGGCATAACGAACATTCACGTTAAGACCAAGATCAAGTCGACCGCTTCAGCCGAAAGGCTTCAAGAACTACACCGCATGGCCACCACTCACTCGCCTGTTTGGGACACGCTGACCAGCCGAGTGAACATCGATTCTAAGATCGAGATCGCCGACTTTTCGTCGGGTGAAGTCACGCTGTAAAGCGAATCAAGTAAGCGCCTCAGCACTTTCCATGCTGAGGCGTTTATTTATGCTTCCACGCTGGCGCGGATACATCGCCGAGGGTTTCCCGACGCGCCTAATAGCCGCTCTGTTCAACCATTGGCTATTTGCCAACTCGCCTATAAAAGGCAGAATTGAACACAAAGCCCGTGAGAACTGGCGTGTAGTTGCCGTCGCTGTCGCGCCGAAACTGAACTCGGAACGGCGAGGCGCTCTCGCTGTAGTAAGGACAGTCCGTTCCAATTGCGAGTTCTCCCTTCAGCAAGTCCGGAGTCAATAGCCAACTCTTTCCTGCCTTGTTGGTCCAGCGCAGAAGCCGCTTGCTGTCCACGCTCTCAATGGTAATGCGGCCGATATGCCAATCGTTTTCGACTGGCTCGTGCCGATAGTCTCCAACAAGCAATTCTAACTTGAGCGACTTATACAGCGACGCAGGCGGGGGCGTGTAACGCATCGTGACATGCATCGGAGGCGATGCTTTCGGTTTCAGCATCTTGTGCATCGCTTCGTAGTAGTAATCCGGTTCGATAAATCCCTCAAAACCAGCAGGCCAAGTTTTGCGATCGAACCATTGGTGGTCCTTCGCTTCGAGACCGAACTCCGGATAGCTTCGGAACAGATGGTGGAAGAACTCATGCTGGAACCACTGCGGCAGATACGCGTTTCTCTCGATGTCCGTCATCAGACCTTTGCCGAGATGCGGCGGCTTTTTGACCAGCCACCGGTCGTCACTAATGAAGCATGGCGACACGCCGTCTGGTCCGGTGCCCATGCCGCCTGTAATGAACTCCGTGGTGGTGAAGTCGGGATATTGCGCAGGCACGTGGGACGGATATAGAATCCACCACCAATCGGTGCTCTTCTTGACCTTTTCTGGAACCGCGGCCCATATCAAGGCATCTGCCTCGCCAACCATGCAAGCGTATCGCCTCTGCGACTCGGAGGCCCCCACTGGAACGGTCAAGTCTTTCAGGTATTCGATATGAACTTTGGTGAGCAGCTTGCCGTTAGTTGACGCCAGCATATATTCTCCCCAGAGCCAGAACGGCTCGCGGACAATGCGGCTGGAATCGGCTAGCAAGGCTGGATGCAGCGTATGTGTCTGCACTTCGCCTTTGCCTTCGGCCAACTCGGCCTTGGTGCGGGGCTCGATGCCTTTGCTCTGCCCAACGAGAATCGCGGTGAACGTGGCAACGCTCGGCTTCGAATCCTGCTTGCCTCCCGCAACACGCCATCTTACGCAGTCGGTAAGCATTCTCAGCGAGTAGTAGGCTGGCGGGCAGCCAATGTTGATGCCTTTGGTGAGTCCGATATTGTGGGCTTCCCGATATGCCTTTGCCCAGGCTTCGGTTGCAGGTGGATTCTTCTGCCAAAAGGCTTCGAGAAGAGAAGACGCCTTCTTGTAATCCTTTGACTTGTAAGCAGCCTCCGCGCCGATGAAGACTTCCAGAGACTCTCGATAAAGCAATGGAAACTCCGAGGGCTTTCCGTAGATCGACAGCAACTTATCTGCTTCTGACATTTGGCTTGAAACCATCGGACCGACCAAGACCAAGGCAAGTAACGACAGACTGCACATGATCGCATTATAACCTGGCTTGGAGCAATGGACGTGTCGGTTACGTGCGTCTTTACCATGTCTCAATACACAAGACCTAGTTCCCCTTGATCTCCGCAACACTCGATTGATCGCAGAAAGATTGTTCGTGAACTGCCAGCATCAACCATAACTACGGCATCGGCAGACATACAACCTGAACCCAACAAACGCGAATCTGGTATGAATACGTAGAGGTTTTCAAATGGCACTAATCACTGCTTTCGTTGCTTCTTTGACCATGCTTGCAGCTCCTGCGCTAGAGCCCGAAACTAGACCGAAGGTCGCCATCTATCCCTGGTCATACGCCGAGAATGAGAAAGGCACCAACCAAGGCGGAGTTGACACGTCTGAAAAGCTGTTGCGCCAGCTTTTCACCGAGAGGCTCCATATGCAGATCCTCGACGAAACCAAGTGCGCTAAAGCTTGGATTGACACTGCAAACAAGGTGTGGAAGGACACATACGACAAGCCAAAAGATCAGCCCGTCCTTCCGACGGCAAAACAACTTCTTGATTTCGGACAGAAAGCCGGAGCCGATTACGTTTGCGCGGGACGCCTTACTTGGAAGGTGAAGTCGATTTGGGTTGCCCTTGGCCCAAAGACCAAAGCCACAGCGTTCCTTGACTGTCGAATCGTCAATGTGAAGAAGAAGACTATTGAGCTGGACGTTAAGCAGTTTAGCAGCGATTCGACCCGCGCCGAGAAGTGGTATGAGACGGCTGGATCGCTCCTCGTCACTTGGGGAGTCACTGTCGTTAGCGGCGGACCCAAGACACCCCACATGCAACGCGCGGCCATCAAGGCAATCGGCGGCGCTACCAATCCGTTTGTAACTTCATACGGCCAAAAAGCAACAGAAATCAAATAAGAGAAGGCTTTACCAGATAACAAGCCAGCACAACAATACGATACTGCAATTAACGGCGCTGTCCATCACCGGATAGCGCCGTCTTTATGTTAAGAAACGCATCGATTTGACAAAGCATCCCTAACTAAAGATGGGCAGGCTGCCAAGAATAGGACAGAACGTTGATATGTTTTTCCTAACGAACTACGGTATCGACCAAGACTTGGCCGAGCTTGCCGATAGAATTGTGGATGCGAGTGAGAAAAAGGATGCTTTCTCGATGGGTCATTCGAGACGGGTTGCCTTTTTGTCAGCGCTACTCGCGTCTAAGCTAGGCGCGAGCGAAACCCAAGTGAACCAAGTTGCCCTTGGCAGCTACCTTCATGACGTTGGCAAAGTTGTCGTCCCTACGAGGATTCTTGAGAAAAAGGAACCGCTGACCGATGCGGACTGGCTGGCGATACGCAAGCACCCCCGAGCCGGATTCGACCTTATGAGGGCGATCGGCAAACTCTCCGCCGGGCTCGATATTATCTTGCACCACCACGAAATGTTGGATGGCTCTGGTTACCCGGACGGCTTGTCAGGGGACCATATATCTAGGGAGACGCGCATCGCAACCGTTGCTGACGTATATGATGCCATGACGGCAAACCGATCTTATCGACCACCCATCGAACGCCCCGTTGTGATCGAACATCTCCGAAAGCTGACGATTTCTGGCAAATTGGACCATGAGGTTGTGGACGTTCTAGCCGATATTAATCTTGTACAAGGAGTTACGCCACATCATACGCAACGTGTGGCGGCATAGCAAGTATGAGTAATTCTGGTGACACCAGGCGATATGCGCGCTTTGAGATGCTCGAATACGCGCTTGTGTATTTTGAGGGTCGAGATGAACCGATCAGAGCGGTTGTTGTCGACATCGGCTTAGGTGGCCTTCAACTTAGAACAAGGTCCATCCTTCCGGTGGGCGAAGCGTGCTTCATTCAAGTGGCGAGAAGCAACGGTTCGACGATCGACCTTCGCGGCGAAGTCAGGCACTCCAATCCCCTGACTGACTCAGACATTTGCGCTAGCGGCTTCAGATTCCTGCCGACGACGCATGACGAGCGCATCGCCATCGCCAGCTATGTACATGATGTATTTTTGAGACAGGGCGAAATGGCTGCCCACGAGATACGACTCGATTTGTAATTGTAGCTTTCGAGGTAATATGGGCAAATCGGGAGCCTGAGATAGGCTCCCGATTTCCGTTTGGAGGTACCGATGCGCCGATTTGCACTAGTCGCTCTAACGCTTGGTTCTTGTTCGATTGCCTTGTGCGCCGAACCTATCAGCATTCAGACTCTGCTTCCGCAGATGACCGATTTGGCCTTCCTCAGCCGAAAGGCGTCTCCCATGTTCAAGACTGCTCAAGCGAGCAGCTACGATCGAGCTTCAAAAGGCGCTGACAAGCCGGACTGGTTTGCCAATGGCGACGCCGGCCAATTCGTTCGCGTCGAGCAGGTTGACGGCCACAATGAATGGGTTTTGGCTGATCTAAAAGGAGCCGGCACGGTTGTTCGGGTTTGGTCCGCCAATCCTGGCGGCACCGTTCGGTTCTATTTCGACGGCGAAACGGCCCCGCGCATCAAGTGTCCTCTTGCTGATTTGCTAGGAGGAAAGATCAGATTCCTGGGCGATCCCTTCGCCTATGTCGCATCGTCTGGCTGGAATCTGTATTTCCCGATTCCTTACGCCAAGGGTCTCAAGATAACGGTCGACGACGGAGGCAGAGGCATCTACTACCATGTTGGATATCGGACCTATATGGAGCCGGTCGATGTCAAGACATTCTCCTGGGACCAGATCGACGGCCTCAAGCAGGACATCGTTCGAACAGGGAACGTTCTTCTCAACCCAGAACGGCGCGCGCTGCCCGAAAAAGTACGAACGTTTGATGTCGAGGCAACTGTTTCGAAGAGCCATCCTTACACGTTCTTTTTCAACGGTCAGAATGGAGCAATCTACGAGATCATGTTGAAGCTCGGCAACCCGAAGGCCGATGCCAAGGAAGGCTGGGCAAGCCCGAAGCAATGGCACAACTTGCTCCGCAACACCTTCATCCGGGCAACATTCGACGGCGAGAAGTGCATCGAAGCTCCGCTTGGCGACTTCTTTGGTTCGGCTCCGGGAATCAATCCATTCAAAACTTACCCGCTTGAAATGAAGGAAAACGGCACAATGGTATGCCGTTACGTGATGCCCTACGCCAAATCCTGCAAAGTGGAAATCAGCACCCAGTCGGCCGTGCCTGTCGTTCTATCCGGCTCGATCAAGGCAGGTCTCTATGAATGGACTTCAGACTCTTATCACTTCAAAGCCCAGTGGCTATCGGATCGCCTGTCCACCCGGCCGATGAAAGACATGGCGTTCTTGAAAGCTTCTGGCGAAGGCAACTTGATAGGCAGCAACCTGCACATTGGCAATCCGGTAACGGCTTGGTGGGGTGAAGGCGATGAGAAGATCTATGTCGACGGAGAGGTCTTCCCTTCGACTTTCGGCACCGGCACAGAGGACTACTACGGATATGCCTGGTGCAATCCGGCCAAGTTCATGAGACCTTATCACGCTCAGCCGAGAGCCGACGGTCCCGGCAACTTCGGACACACGAGCGTTGCCCGCTACCACCTGTTCGACACGATTCCTTACTCCAAATCCCTTCGTTTCGATCTAGAGCTCTGGCATTGGTCGGAATGCACCGTCGACTTTGATCGAACGGTTTATTGGTACGGCAAACCCGGCCAAACCGGTCCGGTTTCGATCAACAAGAAAGGCCTACCGTTGGCGCAGCTTGGCAATCCGCTAGGCGTGCCTGGGGCTATCGAAGGCGAAACCCTAAAGTATACGAAGACTGGCGGCGATGTTTCAGTGCAAGATGGACTGGGAGAAGCTTCGACGGGCAGGCACTTGTGGTGGACCTGGATGAATACAAACGATAAGCTCGAAGTCGAACTGCCGGTTTCCAAAGCAGGAACATACGAGTTGATCGCCAACTTTACTAACGCTCGCGACTACGGCATGCACAAAGTATTCGTAAACGGCGTTCCTCTGCGCGATCCACTGAACCTATATGCGCCGAATATCAGTTGGAGGAAAGTAGTGCTCGGAACATTCAAGCTCAAGGCTGGCGTCAACCTGGTTACCTTTCAGAGCGTTGGGAAAGATCCAAGAGCTGCTGACGGATATATGCTCGGGCTCGATTACTTTTTGCTGAAGAAGAAGTGAGTTAGACCGGATAAACCCTCGGGGTTGCGAACCCCGAGGGTTGTAAACAATCCCTAACTAACCATAACAAATCTAAACAAATCCTAACCATCCATGGGCTGGAAGCCCATGGTACTTCCCAACTATTTCTTGAGCATTTTGCAGGTGTGCAACAATGCATCCGGTTGAGGGCCGAGGTCGATCAGGTCGTAGATGACATGCGCCGAGTTCTCGGTTCGGCGAAGCTTGAAGTTCTTCTCTTGTCCTTCGAACGTCGCTTTGCCTTCACGGTCGGCTAAAAAAGCTTCAGCTCTTTCAATTGTCAAGGGCAGCATCTTCTGGTCCTTTGCTGCGCCAACCGAGCCAAGCGCATCGAGAGCATAGGATCGCAACAGCTTCGGCCAGTATTTGCCGAATAACCCTGGTGCAGTCGGGAACACGTCAACCCAAACCAGCTTGCCGCCGATCGCAACGATCGCTCCGCAGGCGTCTGTGGGCATCTTCGATTCGATTTCCTTGACATAGCCAGAGATGTCTGTCTGGACTTTCTTGCTGACCATGGCCTCTCGCAAAGTGCCGGTCGAGTTTACGGTCCCTAAACTCTTATTCGAGTGGTCCACGCTGGACCATACTGCAGATTGATCGGCTTTGGATTGCGCCGTGCCGCGCACCGCCGGATTGGCGACATTGCCGCCATATGCACCAGCTTTCGAGTCGAAGTGCGCCGTAGTGTTATCCCATCGGCCATGCTCTACGCAGAAAACCGAAAGCGCCGTGCCAGCCGAATCGGGAAGCACAAGGCAGTCCTTCTGAACAATACGGTCTTGCTTGCCTCCGACTACCATCTCGCCCGCTATTAGGATAAGGATCTTGTTGGACTTGTTGAAGAGTTTGAGTTTGTTTACATCAGCGCTCTGATATGTTTGGCGCTGGTCGACTTGCATGTTGATGCCGGAAGACTGCCGCATATTGACGCCAGATCCTCGGTTGGTTCTCGGACGAACAAGGGGCTGAACCGGCGCTTCCTCTTCCATTTCCTTAATGACAATGAGTTTCCTCTTCATCCCCTCGTCAAGCGTGATGTAGCGGCTGTCGAGCTTGGCCAAACTGACCTTGCTAACCACAGGAAAGACCGTCAGGTTTCGGTAAGACAGCGGACTTTTGACTTCGAAATCGGAGTTGGCAGGACCGTATCCGGCAACCGCCAAGGCGCATAGAGTCAGCAACATAACTATAACCTCCGTTACTTAACCATACGACGGATAAGGCTTGGAGGTCATTACGGCCAATGTTGTTCAGCCGTTAAATTTATAGCCGACGCCGCGCATGGTGACAATACGCGTCGGGTTAGTGGCGTCTTCCTCAATGTGGCTGCGAAGCCAACGGACATGGACATCGATGGTTCTCGGTTCGACATAGGCGTCCTTTCCCCAGACTCGATCCAACAAAGCGTCTCTCGAGAAGACCTGGCCCTTGTTCCGTGCCAGAAAGTGCAACAAAGCGAATTCCTTCGGCGAAAGCTTGAGCTCCTTCGTATCGAGCGTAGCCGTATGGCTTTTCGGGTCGATGGTTAAATTGCCCGATTCGACGACCTCGTAAGGTACGTCTCCGGTCGTCCGTCTCAATACAGCTTTCACACGGGCGACCAGCTCGCTCAGATTGAACGGCTTTGTCACATAGTCGTCGCCGCCGATCTCAAGACCTTGAATACGGTCGGCGTCCTCAACTCGCGCTGTTAGAAAGATGATAGGAACGCTGCTTTCCTTGCGAATGGCCTTGCAGAGGTCAATCCCGGACCTTTGCGGAAGCATGATATCAAGTATCAAGAGATCGGGACGCACTCTCCGGTAGATTCGCATCCCGTCTTCGGCCGAAGTAGCCGTAAAGGTCGAGAAGCCTTCCTTGCGGAACCGCATCTCGACCGTTTCTAGCAATGTTGTTTCGTCTTCGACGATGAGTATTTTCATTCTGCGCCTCTAAACTAGGCGCTCATCCTATGTCGCGATAATTTCGACGTTTGCACGCGGAACGGTTACGTCTCGACCGTCCTCAAGCTTTGCCTTCAGAACGCGGACTTCAGTTTCCGAGTCGACTCTCACGAGCTGCGCGGGAAGACCGGTAACGTTGCCCAACGCTCCAAAGTAGGGTTCTCGGATAACGCGGATCGGAGTGCCGATCGTGAGTTCGCCAGCGGACGACTGCGCAGCCTGCGCTTTGTCACCCAGATCAAGCGGAACGATGACTTCGGGCCGGATTACGCCAGCGCGGATCTGCGTTGCACCGTTGATGCTGGCCTTCTTGCCTTCAAGCGTTTTCAGAAGCTCAAATGTTCGCGATGCCATCTTCAGGAAGCCGAAGCCTTCGGTCACAACCAGTGTAAAGGTGATGTTCTCCTGGCCGGTAATCGCGACGCCGATGTCGTATCCGAGGAACTTGATCAGGTCGCTGTCTTTCACGCCGCCGACGACGATGCCTGCTGCGCCGACTTTCGTCGCCTTTTCAAGAGCTTCGAACGTAACGCCCGATCCGCCGATAAGAATCGCATCCTTATCGGAGTCGAGGATCAGGTCGTCGGTGAGAGTCTTGTCAGGAGAATCGACGGCCACACGAATCGTGCCCATGTGCTCTCCGCCGACTCCAAAGATTCCCTGAACCATTGCGCCGCGAGTCTCGACGATCACACCTTCATCTGGCATGGTGTCGACAATTTTGCCTTGCACATACGCTGTCAGGTCGATGGGAATGGAGGGTTCTCGAATCAGAACGTGGCCAGAGACTTCCGAAATCGTTTCGACAGTTCCGGTGTAGTCTGATTTCTCGATGTGCTTGCCGAAGATGCCCATAAAGCCTTTCTTCTCGACCAAGATCTGGCCCTTTTCGACGGGATCGCCTTCTTTGAGCATGAAAAAGTTCTTGACTTCTTTTGGCTCGCAACCCAGCCTTTCGGCCATTTTGATGTTTTGAAGAATTCCAGGGAGCTTCGCTTGGGCTACGACTTGATCCGGCATAACCGAATCAGACGCCTTCACGAGCACCTCGCCCTTGATGGGGAGACGCCGCGTGCGCCTTATCGTAATGTCTCCGCTGACTGTTAGCCCAGGTGTATATGCACTAGCCAATGAATGGTTCCTCCTGACATGGCGAGACATGCTCTCGCGCGTGTTAGGTGGAGTTTATCACGCGCCATAGGATTTGCGCCTGTTAAAGAGGATATCGCCGCATTGTTAAGGCCATGTTAAGAGAAATGGCACCGGGAATGATCCTGGTAAGCCTACAATGGCACGTCTTTTGAATCAGCGGTGTTCTAAAGAGTGGACCCACTTGGTACACTCGGTCCGACCAGCATCTAAAGGAGCATGGCTTGAGCGATTCCAATATTGAAGGCGTAGTCATTAAGAAACTGTCCCGCTTTGACGATTCGAGGGGCTGGCTGACAGAACTCTACAGAGACGACGAGTTGCCGGAAGGCTTTTCGCCGACCATGTGCTATTTGAGCTTGACTCATCCGGGTATCGCCCGCGGCCCGCACGAGCACGTCGATCAGACCGACGGATTTGCCTTCATTTCCGGCAAATATATGCTGTATATTTGGGAGAACCGCGAGGGCATGCCATACAAAGAAATGCGAGTCGAAGTCGGAGTAGACAACCCGATCTTTGTGACAGTGCCTCCTGGAGTCGTCCACGCCTATCGGAACATCGGCGACGAGGACGCATTCGTCGTAAACCTGCCGAACCGGCTGTATAAAGGCTGGGAAAAGAAAGAGGAAGTCGATGAAATCCGACACGAGAACGACGAGAACTCGAGGTTCAAACTGTGAGGCTTCTGGTTACGGGCGGAGCCGGATTTATCGGCTCACACTTTGTCCGCTTAGCTCTTGAGCAGCTGCCGGAAGCAAAAATCGTCGTACTGGATGCACTGACTTACGCAGGCAATCTGTCGACACTAGCCGATTTGCGTGCTAATCCTCGATTTGCATTCTATCCTGGAAAGATCCAAGATGCCTCTGTTGTCGAGGGCATTATCGAGACCGAAGAGATCACACACCTCGTCAGCTTCGCCGCCGAGAGCCATAACGACCGTTCCATGCTGGAGCCAGGAAGCTTCATCCAAACCAACGTCTTCGGCGTTTATGTCTTGCTGGAAGCAACCCGCAAATACAAGTTGCAGAAGATGGTTCATGTGAGCACCGACGAGGTCTACGGCACCATCGACGAGGGCGAGTTCACCGAGCTAAGCAAAATCGAGCCGAATACTCCCTACAGCGCGAGCAAGGCCGGCGGCGATCTGCAGGTTCGAGCACATGTGAAGGCGTTCGGCGTGCCTGCGGTCATCACGCGCGGCGGCAACACCTATGGCCCCTACCAATATCCCGAGAAGCTCATTCCCTTCTTCGCCACACGCCTAATCGACGGTAAGAAGGTTCCGGTTTACGGCGAAGGCAACCAGGTCCGCGAGTGGATACACGCCCGAGACCATGCGTCCGGCATCATGTCTGCGCTTCTAAAGGGCGAGCCAGGCGAAATCTACAACATCGGCGACATTAACGAACGCCAGAACCGCGAAGTCGTTAAGGTACTCCTTGAAGAGACCGGCCGAGACGAATCGCTGGTTAGGAAGATTCCCGATCCGCGCGGCGCATCGCATGACAAGCGCTATTCGATGTCGGCGGACAAGATGCGCGGCCTCGGCTGGGCGCCACAGATGTCGTTTGAGGAAGAACTTAGAAAGACCGTGCGCTGGTATAAAGAGCGCGAAGACTGGTGGCGGCCGATCGTCGCCCGACCCGATTTCTATGAGTTTGTTGCTCGGTTCTACGGTCCGAGCTTAGGGGAAGATCTATGAAAGCTCTCATCCTTGCAGGCGGAAAAGGCACGCGCCTTCGACCCATCACGTTCTCAATGGCGAAGCAGCTACTTCCTGTCGCCAACAAGCCGGTCATCGAATATGGCATCGAAGCCATTCGCGATGCGGGCATCGACGATTTCGGCATCATCGTCGGCGACACCCATGAAGAAGTCGAGAAAGCAATCGGCGACGGCTCGAAGTGGGGAATCAAGGTCACGTTCATTCAACAAGATGCGCCGCTCGGTTTAGCGCATGCCGTCAAGACTGCTCAGGAATACCTAGGCGACGACGACTTCATCATGTATCTTGGCGACAACTTGATTAAGTCCAGCGTTGCGGACTTGGTTCGAGATTTCAAGACCAAGAGACCGACGGCGTCGATTCTCCTTACGGAGGTGCCGAATCCATCTGACTTCGGCGTGGCCGAAATGAAGGACGACCGAGTGGTGTGCCTCGAAGAAAAGCCGAAGAAACCTCGCTCCAATCTGGCTCTCGTCGGCGTTTATCTCTTCAACAAGACGATTCACGAGTCTATTGCGAAGCTGAAGCCAAGCGCACGAGGCGAATACGAGATTACCGACGCCATTCAGTCTCTGATCGACGACGGCTATACCGTGAAATCGCACATCATTGAAGGCTGGTGGAAAGACACCGGCACAGTCGAAGCCATTCTTGAAGCTAACCGGTTGCTGCTGGAAGACATTTGCCCTGCGAACGAAGCTTCGATCTGTAAAGATAGCCGCGTTGAAGGCCGAGTGAAGATCGGCAAAGGCAGCGTCGTCAAGAACAGCACGATTCGAGGGCCTGTAGCGATTGCGGACCATTGCACCATTGAGAACAGCTTTGTCGGGCCTTTTACTTCGATTGATCATAACTCCCATCTTTCGAACGTAGAAATTGAGAACTCGATCATCTTGTCTGAGTGCGACATCTCAAACGTCGCCACGAGGCTCGAAGCCTCGCTGATCGGCAGAGGCGCGCGAGTTGGAAAATCCCAAGGAATGCCCCGAACGGTACGGTTTGTGCTGGGTGATTCCTCTACTGTCGACCTACCTTAAAGGAGAAATCGTTTGAAACTAGCTGTAGTTGGAACCGGATATGTTGGCCTGGTAACGGGCGTCGTCCTCGCCGAGAAGGGACTCGAAGTCCTTTGCGTCGACAACGATCTGGAGAAAGTTGACAAGATTCGGAAAGGCATCCCGCCAATTTATGAGCCGGGTTTAGACGCAGTCTTGAAGGAGACTTTAGGCAACGGTACTTTCAGGATTACCGATTCGATTGCTGAAGCCTGCGACTACGCTGAGGTCATTTTCATTGCCGTCGGCACACCTCCCGGCGACGACGGCACGCCCGACATCACGGCAGTTAAGGCAGTCGCCCATGAGATTGGCAAGAACATCAAGCACTACATGGTGATCGTTGTCAAGTCGACCGTTCCCGTTGGCACGGGCGACCTTGTCGAGAACATCATCGAGTCTTACGGCGTGCGCCGCGAACTCTTCGATGTGGTTAGCAATCCAGAGTTCCTTCGCGAAGGCACCGCCTTGGACGACACGCGGCATCCGGATCGGCTGATTCTCGGCGTCGAACGGCAAGAGCCCGCCGACATTCTGCTGAAGCTGTTCGAATGCCTGCCTAGCCCAAATCTGGTCACCAACCGCCGCAGTTCCGAGCTGATCAAATACGCCAGCAACAGCTTCCTCGCCGTTAAGATCTCCTTCGCTAACGCCATGAGCCGAGTCTGCGAGCTCTGCGGGGCCAACGTTGCCCAGGTCATGAATGGCGTGGGTATGGACGCGCGCATCGGTTCGGCGTTCCTTCAGGCCGGACTCGGCTGGGGTGGAAGCTGTTTACCGAAGGACGTGCAAGGGATGATCTCGGTGGCCCGAAACTGGGGTTACGACTTCGACTTGCTTAGGGCTACAGTCAACGTGAACCTGCACCAGACGGCGCACTTCATCAACCGGCTTGAGAATAGATTGCACGGCGTGGCTGGCAAGAAAGTCGCCTTGCTCGGTTTGACCTTCAAGCCGAACACCGACGACCTTCGCGACTCGCGTTCGCTGATTATCCTAGAAGCCTTACTTCGAAACGGAGCTATTGTGTCCGCTTACGACCCTGTCGCCAACGACACGGTTAAAAAGCTGCATCCTGAGGCGAAGTATGCGAAGAACGCCTACGAAGCAGCTAAGGACGCCGATGCCGTGATCATAGCCACGGAATGGAAGGAGTTCAAGGAACTGAACCTTGCCAAACTAGCCGAAGTGATGAAGCAGAAGATCCTCTTCGACGGACGGCTTGTATTCAAGCGCGAAGACGTCGAAGCCGCCGGACTCGAGTACTTCGTGGTCGGCGAGCGGCATCTGAGCTAGGTTTTACTCACTTAACCCATGCCTCGGGATTATGAATCCCGAGGCTTTTCTGTTTCCTCTCTTTGTAAGCGAGGACGAAGTTGCATTGTAAATGGCGTAGCTGGGAGCGCCGGCGTCTCGCCGGCACACATCGGAGTCTAGGACCTGTTTTGTATGCCTCGGGAAACGCTTTCCCGAGGCTTTTTTTATTTATTGGAATCCTCAGGATGCGGGTCCCGAGGGATGCAAGTCCATGGGCAAGGTGCCCATGGTACGCAACCTACCAATACTCTCTCGGCAGACGGTACTTCGCGGGAAGCATCTCGGGGAACGGCTTGTGCGGTTCAGCCTGATACCAATAAGCCACCGAGTTCCAGTCGTCGCTACGGTCATTGGCATGGCCGTGTTCGATGCTGATTCGAATGTTCTTAGTGAACGGGATCGGGTCCAACACGTGGTAACGGTAGACGCACACCTTGCCCTTGTTGTGGTAGTCCTCTTCTTCGTGCCACGGCTGGCCGGAATAGAGGTGGTCGACAGGCTGCATTCCCCACGCGTGGCAAAGATAGTCCTCGCTGCCGGTCCCGTGCATGTCAGGCGGCCAGACTCGCGCGCCGTCCCGGTCGACGAAGATCATGTCGTCGCCTTCGCCCCACCATCCCCATTGGGTGTGGTCAACCGAGAAGTTCGTGCCGATGTAATGGCCGGTACCTTCTGCTTCAAGGATGAGGTAGTTGTTCTCATCGGTCAAGTTCTTGCCGTCCGGACCCGCTTCCCTTTCCGACCAAGCGGGAGTGTGCCAGACGCTTCCCTCGCCGGTCCATCCCTTCGTCGGGAACTCGCGGCGATATTGGGCATGCAGGTAGAGAGCGTCCTCGTCGATCGACTTGTGAACCTGATAGTCGACATAGAAATAGAACGCATGAACCGGTTGCTCTTGCTGGTTGACGATCTGCACGCGAGCCTTCTTTCGGAAAGGCATCGGCAGCCAGCAGTTCATGGCGACGCCTTCGCCGAGTTTGCCGTCTTCATTGCACGACGCGTTAAACAAGGCGCACTCGTAGGTGTAAGGTCGCGCATGGCCAAGGCCGAAGAAGTCGCCGACCGGTGCCTGGACCGAAGGAGTCGTCTCCTCGTCCCAATAGATCTCCAGCAACAGCTTACGCAAATACATCTTGTCGGGTGATGCGATGGTGAACCAGATATGGCTGATCTGCGCCGGACCTTCGATCTCGGCAAGAACCTTCGTCTCTCCCGCAGGAATGAACCAGGCGTCGCCGTTTCCGCCCGAAACATCATAGCTGCTGACTCGCTTTGTCGTAAAGTCGCGCTTTTTAGAAAGGCCCTTAACAGCGCTTGTGTAGTCAAGACTCATCGTAAATACTCCTTTATAAACTAGTTTCTGAGTTTAAGCCGCATATCCTTCTGCGACTGGACCATTTTTGGACAATATGTTCTGCTTTTAGTCGGACCTAGTTCCATCGCAACCTGCATAATCGGCCGCCAGTATCTTCTAGTGAGGAAACATATGTTTATTGGTTTGTCCACAATTTGTCTTATCTTGGCATTTGGTTTCGCCGTCTCAGCGAAGCTGAATCCAGGAAAAAACCACGGTGCCGTCAGCGCATTGCTCGTGGTTGCCACGATAGCGTTCTTCCTTTTTGCAGCGGTTCGCGTTATCCCTCCTGGCCATATCGGCGTGCAGGTTTACTTCGGCAAGGTTAGAAGCGAGCCTCTCGGTGAAGGAATGCATGTCATCAACCCGCTTTTGAGCGTGACAACGATGTCGATCCGAACTCAGGAATACACGATGGTCGCTCGAGCAAGCGAAGGCCGCGTTCAAGGCGATGACTCCATTCCGCTGTTCACTAAGGACACGATGAGGTTGAATGCCGACGTCACAGTCATCTTCCGAACCGAGCCTTCACTTGCCCCCTGGCTCTATCAGACGATGGGTTCCGAGGAGGATTTCATCAACAAAGTGATCCGGCCGGCATCACGTTCGGCTTTTCGCAAGGCTGCTCGCAACTACACGATGCTTGAGCTGATGGGCGAAATGCGCGACGTTCTTGAGGATGATATTCAGAAATATGTTAAATATTACGTGGATGAGATTGCCAAAAACTCGCTCGGTTTCAAAGGCGGGGAGCCGTTCGTCATCCAAGAGGTGATGGTTCGAAACATCGAGCCGCCTGCATCGTTCAAGGCCGCCGTTGAAGCGAAGTTAATCGCCGACCAGGATGCCCAGAAGATGAAGTTCGTGCTTCAGAAGGAGTCGCAGGAAGCCGAGCGAAAGAAGATCGAAGCGCAAGGCATCGCTGCCTTCCAGCGGATCGTGCGCCAAGGAATCGACGAGCAGCTTCTGCGCTGGAAAGGAATCGAAGCCACTCAGGAATTGGCCAAGTCTCAGAATACGAAGATTGTCGTAATCGGAGGCAAGAATGGCTTGCCGCTGATCCTGAACGAGGGAGAGACCGCGAAGAAGTAGAAGGTAGCGTCGGACCCGTCTGACCAGTCAGACGGGTCCGACGCACTTGACTACTTCATCTCAGCCCATGTGACCCGCTTCTCGCCGGATACGATCCAGATTCCTCCACGAATCTTCACCGTTTTGCCGACCATCGCAGGATCTGTCTTGAAGCCTTTTGTCTGCGGCACTACCTTCATTGAACTCGAACCGTTACTGACAATATAGAAACCGTCATCGGCCTTATCCACTTTGCCCTCAAATGAAACCAGAGTTCCCTCCTCAAGCTTGGACAATTCATTCAACTCATAAGGATGGTAGCCGCTGAAGGTCGTTACCGATCCCTCTTCGACGGTCGACCATCCGGTTTCGTTCTTCTGAGGCGATAAGTCACGTATTTTGAACCGATACTCATATATACCGTCTTTGAGTGGTCCGGTCTTGAAGAACGGCTCCTTAATCCATCCGCTGTTCGGTCCGCCGCCTTTGGCGCACTCGAAGGAATATTCTACTTCGCCGTCTTCGATTCGTGGCAAGCCGAAGCCGCCGATCACCGACATTGCTCGCATCAGCAGCTCGTTGTCAACCGTGGCCATTGGGCGTGTTTGCCACTCGCCCAGAGGATAACGCGCAGGCGGCGCATCGTCGCGGGTAAAGGCTTTGGAAGGCGCTGAAGGCTTGCCGACAAGAGCGCCGTTCCGGACTTCGACTGCATAGGAGTGCTCAGATCCGGCAACCAATCCTCGGTCGATATGCACCGGACTCGACTGCCAGCCGGAGACCTTTCCGTCTTCGCGTTTGAACCTAAACTCCATACCCCCGGCGGGTATTGCCTTCATACGGATGGCCTTGTCGGAGATGCCGATCGGCTTCTCGGCAAATGCGCCGTCGGGAACAGCGGCCTTAACCAAAGGAGTTTCAACAAAAGCCGAAACGGTCTTCGACACGTTGCCGTGCCTATCGCGCCGCTGGATCGAATAGACATACTTTTTGCCCGGCTGAACCTGCGGATCGACCCATCGGTTCGTCGAAATCCATCCGCTCGACAGCTTGTCGTTTCGAGCAAACCTATACTCGATCCACTTCGCATCGTCGTTAATCCGCTTGGCCGACATCGTCACAGCGCCATTTGCAAAGACCGGCTTTTGCAGGAACGCAGGTGTCGGAGGAACAAGAATCGGCCCATCCGACGAGGAACTGGCCGTGCGGTCCGTGAAGTCAGCCGCCAATCCGGCGATGACCGAAGCCTGCTGGGGTTGTACGTAGATGCGGAAGTCGTCCATCAAGCCGGTGAACCCCTTGCCCAAGTAGAGCTTCGGCGCATAGGACAACAGATTCGGGGCGACCACGGCATCCCACTTCAAGGTCATCTTCGGATTGGTTCCAGCCAGTTTTCCGTCGACACACAGCGAGCCACTCCCGTTCTCCAGCGTCACCGCCAGATGGGTCCACTTCGCATACGGCAACGCTTTGGCGACGATCTTCTGCTCCTTGGCCTTGCCGCCGTCGGAAATAACGAACTCCATCTGCTTCGACTTAGAATCGCTATTCACCAAATAGGCGTACCTGTCGCCGCCATCAGAGAAGTAGAAGACGTGCTCGCCTGGCTTGCCCGAGTTGTTCTTTGCCCAGAGGGCTATTGTCGCATCGCGCAGGTCAAGGCTCCGTCGCCGAAGCTCCACGTACTGCTTTTCGCCGTCCAAGCTAAGAACGCTTCCCCGCTTCGGGTCGTCGCATTTCTGAACGAACGCTCCGTTGCGCAGGAAGCCATGAGACAGCCCGATCGAGTCCTTGGCGTAGTTGGCAATATGCGCATCGAAGGCGTACCGAACAAGCAAACCGCCTGTGTCGGGCTGGGCGTCGGCATACTTCTGGTCGGTGCCCCACACCCAGCAGGTCAAGAACTGCTTGTCGACGCTTGCACCGTTGCTGCAGTCGCCGTCTTTGATCGCGTATCCCTTAACGTCTGGATTGCCGAAGTCAGCGGCTACACCTTGAATGGTTGCATTGCCATGGAGCTGGCCGCGGTCGGAAAGGAATGCGTGCTCCAAAGCTCTTCCGTTTTCGAAGACCTTCCACGATCCGCCGACCGTAGCCCAATCGCGAACCTTGGCGCTTCCGTAGACCTCTGCTCGATCGCGGACCATGGCATGATCGGAGACAACGGCTTTGCCGCGAATCACGGCGTTTCCACGAATGCATGCGCTGCCCTCAATCCGAGCCTTCTCGCGAACTTGAGCAGAATCCAATACCATCGCATTTGGACCGACATATGCCGAAGGATCAACGGTCGAAGAATCAGCCACAAATCCGCCGCCGTTCGTGTGCTTATGCCCCTTAATATCAGATGGCGGCACAGGCTTGCTCTCAAACGGCTTTGCCTGAGTGTTGACGAACGCGACCTCATAGGCTTGAGGCTGCAAAGTCGGCTCGGAAGGCTTGGGTTGTTCGAAGCCGTTGAAAGGCCAGAGATCGGGAGTCGCAGCAACCACCAAATACAGCTTGTTTTCATCGGCAAACAGCGTTATGCTGTTGCGGCCTTGGTTCCATGTCGGGCTGTACCGCGGTTCGCCGTTGTCGTTGACGGCAACAAGCGTCGCCCGAAAGTCGGAGCCGCGGGCCGGATCCCAGAACGGCCGCAAATCCACGGTTACGGGATACGACCCGCCTTTCTTGCCGGCAAGTTCGATCGGAACGATGTTGTAGCCGCCCTGCTCTGGCGCTTGCTCCAACGGGCAGCGCCAAATGGGGCCGCTACGCTCCAGCTCTGTGTAGCCTCGACGGTAGATATCCTTGAAGAAATCGCCGTCCCGAGGAGAGCTTTGCCGGAAGTAAACGCCGCGCTCGTAATCCCATGTTACAGCCTTTCGCGCCATCGTTCCCAGCAGGTCCTTAACGGCATTCTTGGGGTCGGTCTCGCCGTAGGGAATCAGGCGTGCAATTGCATCGAAGATATATTCCTTGTCTTTGCCCTTCGCCTGCAGCCACAGTTTGCTCATAAACGGCAGGCCGTATCGCTTGTCTTCGCGAAGGTTCTCAAACAAAGCCCAGGCGTCATAGTAGTTGCGGCCATGCGGCTGCGAGAGATAAGGCGTTGTTCCGACGCCGCCTGGATTCGGATAAGAATTGATATGCTGCAGGGCCGACCAGTTAGCCATCGCCTCGTGCCACATTCCGTCGTAAGGTGTATCGTTGAAGCCGGCCGCGTTGATCCAAACAGTGTGGGCATATTCATGCGGAGTGGCCGTCGAAGGCGGATCGGTCTGGAGGAACGGAGGCGACATCGCGAATAACGGAATGCCCCACTCGTCGCAGGTGCCCCATGCGCCGCCCTCCCAAATGCCGGTGTTATGTAAAACGAGCGTGCCACGATAGTTCTTGCCGTCGCGCTGAGCTGGATTCGACGATTGATAAGGCATGTGAAAGCCGAGTTTGCCGTGGTAGAAGCTCCAGATCTTCTCGAGATACTGAAGATTCGACTGAACGAGCTGCTCAGTCACCCGTCCATAGTCTCCTGCGACAGCCCCTTCCCCAAGGCCCTGCCCCCAAACAATGCGGAAATGCTCGGACCTTCGAACAGCCAGCTTAGGGTCATCGCTCTTGAACTGTCGGTTGTTGTCAATCCAAGGTCCGTCTGATATAGCAGGTGCTTGTAAGGTAAGGACAAGCTGAGCGGCAAGCAAAATCGTCATAGATCACCTATTGGCCAATTATATATTAGAACGCGCATATATATTCCCTATCAAGCATACATTTCTTCGGAAATCCTTAAGGCGCTAAGGCCGCCAAAATCGCGATATCCCATATCTATCTCATTGAGAACGAATTGCAATGCGAAGTCATTCCTTCTGAAGTGCGGAACGGCACTCCAGCGCTATTGCGATCTAGGCGTAGAAAGGCCTACTCACACCGAGTCTAGGAACTATTCGAATCCTCGATTCGGTCAGAATTAACTACGAATTGGAGAAACAAATGAAAATGCGAGCATGTATCCTCGGCGCTGCTGTCCTAATGGCGACGTCTGTTTTCGCCCAAAAGGGCCCTGAAGCTTTCCAAGGCAAGAAACTTCCCACTTTTGCGGCGTCAACCATCGATGGCAAGAAGTTCACGAATGCAAATCTGAAAGGTAAGGTCGTGATAATGGACTTCTGGGCGACATGGTGCGGACCATGCAAGGCTGCAGCCCCTGCGTTGCAATCGCTTCACAAAAAGTACGCTAGCAAAGGACTGCTCGTGATCGGCGCCAATGTATGGGAGCAGAATCCCAAAACCGCGGTCCCTGCCTATATTAAAGAGCACAAGTATGCCTACACTTTCACCCTTGGCAATGAAGCTCTTGCGAAGACTTTGGGCATCACGGGCATCCCGACGATGCTGATCATCGATAAAAAGGGCACCATTAAGACCGTCGTCGGCGGCTACTCGCCATCCATCGAAAGCATCCTCGAAAAGGCTGTCAAACCCCTTCTTTAGGTTCAAACGCCGTTATTGATGCCAGCCTGTCAAATTGCGGGCTGGCATCCTTGCTATAAGCATCGCTGCTAGCTGGAATGGATGCCAGTTTGAGGCCAGGCAGTTAAACATACCAGCATCCAGCCCTCACCAAACTTGGAAGGTAGTACGTAGGAGGCAGCAGCACGTTTTAGTCGTGTGCTGTAAAAAAACCGTGTACCTAATGAGTTGGATCGAGGAAGAGGCCATGGTCGAAGCAAGCCTGGGAGGGCGTGTGACGAAGGAAGAGATGTGGGTTTTCGGCGAAGAGCTGAAAGAAGTAGCCCAGACCATGAGCCAGCCGTTCATGGTACTCCTAGACTATTCCCGTGCAAAGCAACTTGAGCCAGGCGCAAATGAACTCCTGTCAGCGTTGAAGGATTTCTGCCTGGAAAACGGCGCCGCTAAAGTCGTGACAGTCGTAAAAGATGAAGCCGAGATCGCTGATCGTACCCATCAGCGCCTGCAGTTCGTTCTTGAAGGACGAGAGGAGTTTGTCGTCGACGCAACAAGCGTTGAGTGGCAGGCCCCGGCAGCCCAGCAGTCTTTGCGTCTGGCAGCTTAGCATCGCAGCCCGCACGAACCCATCCGCCTCTCGGCAACGGTTGCCGAGGGGCTTTTCTGCTTGTTAGCGTATTAACTCTCGCCAACTTGAGCTTTGGTGCGAGGAGTCACCGCTAGACCTGAGGTTCCTGTTTATTGGGCGTACCTTCGGCATGCGGTAGAATCCGAGTCAAACTCAGTTGTTGCTTCTGAGCATCAGAATCCGCCTTTACTCGTTCTGAGCGCTAAACTTGGCTGAGTTTCCGCCAAGGACCTCATTTGGATTTTATTACCGTTCGGCCAAGAGAGGTTCGCACGGGGGATTGGAGAGAAATAGTGACGAGAGGCCTAAAATCGCTTATTAAGCGAGCACTTCCGCGCGACACAATTAGCAAACTGCACTATGCGGTGTTCAGCCTGCCCAAAGTTCCAGCAATGGCTAAAGCTAGGCGCATCTTCTCGGCGTCGAACCTTGCCGAACCTGCTCACCTAGACCCTTCGTTGCTTGAGTCGATGGAGAGTCAGTATCAATTCAAGCATAGCTACGGTTATGATCCAGAATCGACTAAAGCCCGCGGCATGGACCGCGCTCTCCAAATCCTTAAGCGAAAAGGGGCAAGAAGCGCCCAGTCGTTCTTGGAGATCGGCTGCTGGGACGGAATGGTCAGCTTCGCACTGAAGCAGCTCGGGAAGCAAGTGACCGGCATCGATCTTCGTCCTGACGGCTTCGACGAACGTGCAATCAAGGCTTCTGTCAACCTAGTCCAGATGGATGCGGAACATATGACGTTCGAGGATTCGACCTTCGATTTCGTGTTCTCCTATGGATCGTTCGAACACTTTGCCGATCCGGGTCTTGTTCTCAAGGAAGCTATTCGCGTTGCCAAACCAGGCGGCTACATCTATGTCGAGTTCGGTCCGCTTTACTATTCTCCCTACGGCGAACATGCCTACCACCTAATCCCGATTCCCTATTGCCATGTTCTATTTGACAAACCGCAGCTCAATGCCTATTTGGAGGCTGCAGGCAAGGATCTAATTGATTTTGATCATGTGAACCAGTGGCACTTGAAACAGTATTGCGACCTATGGAAGAGGCACTCCGGCGATGTCGATATTGTGCAGCAAAGCCGGCTGTTGAACCTCGACCACGTTGGCCTGATAAGCAAGCATCCTGAGTGCTTTAGAGCCAAATCAAGCGATTTTGACGACTTTATAGTGGCGAGTCTTGCGGTATTGTTCCGAAAGAGACCTTGATCTTTCAGGGGTTCATGCGATGGAAAACGATTCTAAGAACGACTACTTTTGGCAAGGCCGGCTCGTCCGATTGCGGGCGATGAACGAAGTGGATACGCGGATCTGGCTGGAGAACCAATTCGAAAGCGATGTTGACCGCACTCTCAATCCCGGAATCGAGCTGCCGGCGACAGAATCCGACAGAGCCGACTTCTATGCTCGATTCGGCGAGTTCCGAAACGAATCCGGGCGCACCATGTTCACGATTGAGACCTTAGACGGGATCGTAGTCGGAGGTCTCAACCTCAACGGCATCAATCAGCGCCACGGAACCTTCAGCATCGGCTCTCGAATTTATACCCAGCACCAAGGCAAAGGCTATTTTGAGGAAGCGAAGCGGATCGTACTCAGATATTGCTTCAGCGAGTTGCGGCTCCACAAGTACAACGCCTCTGTGCTGGAAACGAATGAGGCGATGTTGCGCCACTTCAAGCGCATCGGCGCTAAGCCAGAAGGACGCCGCCGAGAGGTTGTATACACCAACGGCCGGTTCTATGATGAACTTCTGTTTGGTTTGACGGCGGAGGAGTTCGCTGAAAACGACCGCATTGAGTACAGAACCTAATTAGGTCTCAGCACCATGATCATACTTTTTTGCGGCTTTTGGCGCAATCAGCTCTGGTGTTTCACCGTTGTGACACCCGATGTAATACCTGAGGTTTGAAGTATGGGTGTGTTTCAACTTTCGCGCCGAAGCATCGGCATGCAGTTTGCTCTGTCAATGACCATCGTCACTGCGGTCGGTTTTGCCGCCATATCATGGATGGCTTATCGTTCCGCCTATTTAGAGACTGAGAAGTCGACCAATGAACTGGCCTTGGCCAAGCTCAACAATGCGGCAAAAGAAACCGACGCGTATATCGACCAGCTCATGTCCGCCGTCAAGATGATCGGACAGCGCCAGCAAGCATTCGGCGCTGGATACGATCCTGGCATGCATAAGTTCATTTTGGGAATGATGGACACGTATCCTGAGTGGCTTTACGATGCTAACATTTATTACGACAAAGGCGACTATCGCAAGCCGAAGAACTCGGTCTACATAACCCGAAAGAGCTATCCGAACCACGTTCAAGTCAACTACGACTACCATGATGAAAGCCAAACCTGGTTTAGCGTTCCCAAAAAGACAGGCAAGACATACATTACCGATCCGTTCTTCGATGACGGAGGCGGCAACTTTACGATGTGCAGCGTTTGTGTGCCGGTCTATAGCAAAGACAAAGAATTCATCGGAGTAGCTGGTTCGGACATGTCTGTCGAACTGTACGCCAAGATTCCAAGCCAGGTAAAAGTGCCGCTCCGCGATGTTGGAAAAGGATATGAGTCGAGGCAGGCGGCAATCGTCCTCAGCCTGAACAACCAGCTCATCTACTATCCCGATTCGCAAAAGCTTCCGCGCAAGGTTTCGCCGGCGCTTTCGCTAAAGACGTTCCAGAAGGAAAGGGCATCGGCAAGGCAGCAACCGGGTTTTCGCGGCTGTCCATTAGCGGTGTTCCGAGCATGATCTATTGGACGACTGCTCCAAAGTCGAACTGGAAAGTAGCCATCCGCATTCCCGAGGCCGACGTGTTTGCGAGCATGGCCGGCTGGCGAGACCGGACTGTGGCTACATCGATCGTTGCCATCCTGGCCGTCGTCGCCTGCGTTATCCTCCTTACCCGACGGGTGCTTAAGCCTCTAGACGAGATCACCACGGTCGCGGCTGGCTTGGCGATGGGAGACGTTTCCAAAGACGTCCAGTACCGATCTGAGAACGAGCTTGGCAAGATTGCTGACGCCTTTAGGTCTGTTATTCAATACCAAAGAGAAATGGCATCGACCGCTGAATCTATCGCCTCGGGCGACTTGCGCGTGGAAGTCGAGCCAAAGTCTCCTGCAGACCAGCTCGGAATATCGTTCAAGCAAATGATTGCCAATTTGCAGGCTTTCGTCCGTAATGTAGGTGCAGGCAGTTCGACGCTGGTCGAGGCCAGCGGCCAGCTTGCCAAGGCCTCAAACGAAATGCGCGAGTCATCTGTATCGGTCCAAACGGCGACTCGAGAAGTAGCCCAATCGGCCGGACAGGCGGCTCAGACTAGCCAGACAATCGCAACAGATAACGAGAACCTCGCAAAAGTATCAGAGGCAGCGCTTGAAACAGTAGCTGGCCTAAAGCAGCTGATCAAGGGAATCGTCGATTCGTCAAGCGATCAAAAAGTTGCTCTCGAGGACACGGCGGCCAATGTTGGCACCGCCTCCAAAGCAGTTCAATCAGCCACCGACGGAATGCAGAAGATCCGTGAGCAGGTCGAAAATGCATCTGGCAAGGCGACCCAACTCGGCCTGAAGGGCGACCAGATCGGAGCGATCGTGCAGACAATAGAAGACATTTCGGCGCAGACCAATCTGCTTGCGCTGAACGCGGCGATCGAAGCAGCGAGAGCTGGCGAAGCCGGCCGAGGATTTGCTGTCGTCGCTGAAGAAGTTCGCAAACTGGCAGAGCGAAGCCAAGAAGCTACCAAAGAAATCGGATTGTTGATTGAAAGCGTCCGCAAGGATGTCACCGATTCGGTGAACGCCATGCAGACCAGCCGCGACGAAGTGGAATCGCTGAACGCGATAGCCGAAAGCCTTAACAACGCGGTAAAAGGCGTCCTGGTCAGCCTTGAGACAGTCAGCAGCAATAGCGATCAGAGTCTGATCGCCATTTCAAAAGTGTCAGATGCAGGCGACAACGTTGCTTTAGCAATTAAAAAGGTTGCCGATATCGGTGAGAACACTTCTGCGGGAGCTGAAGAGATGAGCGCGACATCAGAGGAAGTCGCAGCTTCGGCCCAGGAGATCTCAGCATCGGTGGACGAACAAGGAGAATTGATCCATCGTGTCGATCTGACGGCAGAAAAGATCGCCAAGATGGCCAAAGAACTGGATGAATCGGTAAGCACATATAGGATTCAAGAAGAAAACTCAACACGAGCGTTGAAACGTGTTGCATAGATCGACAGGAGGAAGATCATGGACTTGATAAAAACAGGATATGCCACCCTTTGCTTGGGCGTTCTCGCTTCGGCGAGTCTCGCTGAGGACCAAGAATCACCGGCAGTAACAGGCTCTCTTACCCTTGAGACTTACAGCAAGTATGTTTGGAGAGGGCTCAACTCAAACGACGATTTGGTGCTCTGGCCGTGCCTTAGTGTCGCCTACGGTCCATGGAGCGCTTATGTGTTCGGCAACATGGAGCTGACGAACGCGAACAGCTATGGACCGACCCCGAAGCCATCGGGGAAATTCACCGAATATGATGTTAACTTAACTTATACGGGGAAACTGAACAAGTATCCGTTTACCTTGGGGGCAGTTCAATATGTCTATCCAAAAACCGGATCTGCGCAAACGGGTGAACTCTATGGTACGATTTCGGCTCCGGTCCTTGGCAATCCAACCTTATCGGCATACTACGACTATGAGGCGATTCATGGTTTTTACACGTCGCTCAGCGGTAGCCATGCTCTAGGCTCAGTCGAAGGAGCGCCGCTGACTATGACGGCTTCGTTCGGCTACGGCGACCGCAACCACAACGCCTATTACTACGGATACGCAAACGATGCCTTTGCCGATTGCTCGGTCGGCCTTAATGCGACGTTCACGGTTGGCAAAGGTATGACTCTTACACCGTCGATTAAGTACATTCGACTCATCGACGACTCGTTGCTGGAGGGCTCAAACAAGCGCGAGAATGTTGTTTTCGGTCTGAGCTTTAACTTCACTTTTTGATAGCAATATGGGCCATCTCTAATCAGGCGATGGCCCTAATCTATGCCTGACCATCATTAATGAATGCTCTACGTGCCGCTTGGACGAGAGCATGGCTCGTTCCGGCGTTGCCTTCTAGCGATTCGATGAAGCCATTTGGGTTTCTCAACTTTCGGTGTATGACGAAAGATCTTCCCTCTGCGTTTCGGCAGATGATTCCTTTCGATTCAACAGCCGCCGAAACGATCTCGCTCCATTTCATCGAGGTCCTGCCTCCCCCACCTTCATCAACCGAAATCCCCTCCTCATCGATAGTTATCTTTTGAAAGGTGTCCTTCAGTAGAAATCCGACTACAAACACCAGGCAGATGGCAATGATGAACGTATGGCGAAGAGAAACCCCTAGATTTGGCTCTCCACCGAACCAGCCGCGCATGACGTAATCGAAGAACCAAAACCCGAAACAGACTGCACCAACGCCAAGAACATATCGCCTAACGAGCGGCTTGTTGTCGAGTTCAAATGAGGCCGATGCAGAATCCATTAGGTTCATTTTAACCTAAGCAACGCTTTGAGCTGAGGGACGGACCGAGCCGGTAGAATGAACCTATGAGCGTTAAGGCATTCATCTTCGACATGGACGGGACAATGGTCAACAACATGGCTTGGCATTGCAAAGCGTGGGTTGAGTTCTTCCACGACCAGGGAGTCGAAGTTGCCGAAGAGGAGTTCATGCGTTTGGCCGGCAAAACCACTCGCGAGTTGATCACGACTTTTATCGGCCGCCCGGTGTCCGATGAAGAGTGCCGCGACTTCGCCGCACAGAAGGAGTTCCTCTACCGTTATATGTATCGCCCGCACCTAAAGCAGGTTCCTGGGCTTCGTCAGCTCCTCCGAGATGCGCGCGCAAAGGGCATCAAAATCGCCGTCGCAACGGCCTCAGACCCGAAGAACATCGAGTTCACACTGTCGCTGCTAAAGGTCAAGGACCTGCTAGACGCCATTGCAGGAGCTTCAGAAGTCAAACATGGCAAACCCGAACCTGACATTTTCCTCCTTGCAGCTTCAAAGCTCGGAGTCGATCCTTCCGAGTGCATCGTTTTCGAAGACGCAGCAATGGGCCTCGAAGCCGCCAGCCGGGCAGGAATGCCTGCGGCAGCGGTCATCACAGGCCACACGCGCGAGCAGTTGGAAGCGATGAACGGAGCGACTTGGGTGGTTGAAGACTTCAACGATCCGCAAGTTCGCGCTTTGCTCAAGAAAGCATAGTTTCAGCTTCAATCAGGTGTCAGAATGAGGGACATGGCTGAGTTCCCTTCCCTTCATTGGAATTCCTTATGGGTTGCGCTGGATTCCGATCCGCGCACCGATCTGGGCGTTTTTGCCTTGCGCTGTTCCATAGACTTGTCGTCTGTTCCCTCTTCGTTCTTGGTTCGCGTGTCCGCCGACCAGCGCTACAAGCTTTTCGTGAACGGCCAGATGGTGGCGTTCGGCCCCCAGCGCGGCGACGTTCGACATTGGTTCTATGAGACGCTGGATTTAGCGCCATACCTCAAGGAAGGCACGAACTGGATCGCGGCATTGGTTTGGAACTTCGGCCGATGGGCGCCTATGGCCCAGCATACGGCTCAGACCGGTTTCGTCTTCGAGTCTTTGTTATGTCCTGAGGTTCTGACCACGCCTGGCTCTTGGCAAATAGCGCGGCTGGAATCATGGGACTTCAAGATGATGCACTCCAGCCCTGGATACTTCTACATAGACGTAGGTCCAGGCGAGATTCTGGACGGACGTTCCTATCCGGTTGGCTGGGAAGTCGGCGTTGAAAATGTCGAAATGGCCTGGCAGAAGCCGTATGTCGTTTACGGTGCAGAAGCTCGCGGGAACGGCACCGGCGGCACGCCTTGGATGCTGATTCCGCGCTCGATTCCTTTAATGAAGTATTCCTTGCTTGCTTCGAGGCCTATGGTTCGGCACGGATTTGCTGGGGATCCAGAACCTAACACCAAAGAAGGTGTGCTGTCAAGCGAGACGGCTGGAAGCAACGGGGAGGGGGCCATGCAGCTCAAAGCTGGTACAAGACTCCTCCTCGACTACGAAGAACTCCTGTGCGCATATCCGCGAATCGCCTTAACAGGACCAGAAGGCGCAGAAGTCGTTATCACCTATGCCGAAGGCCTATGGCGCATACCCGAAGAAGGCAGATGGTGGGGAGAAGGCGGCAAAGGCAATCGTAATGACGTTGAGGGTAAGGCGATGCAAGGCAACCAAGACCGCATTATCCTGGGCGAAGGTGTGACGGTATTCGAGCCGCTGTGGTGGCGAACCTACCGCTACATGCTTATCGAAGTAAGTATTCCTAACCCCTTACACCATAACCCTTACGTCCAAGTCGTTTCTCTCGACGCCATCGAAACCGGCTATCCGCTTGCTGTAGAATCATCTTTCACCGCCGAAAACGACGATGTTAAGCCCTTATGGGACGTGTCCTTGAGGACAGCCCAGCGTTGCGCAGGCGAACACTACTTCGACTGCCCCTATTACGAGCAGCTTCAGTATGCCGGCGATACCCGCATCCAGACGCTGATCGGCTATTACCTTGGCAAAGACCGCCAACTCCAGCGAAACGCCGTCGAGACGATGGGCTGGTCGCTGATGGAGAATGGGCTCACGCAATCGCGATATCCGTCCCGGCAGACTCAAGTCATCCCTCCTTTTAGCCTGTGGTGGGTGACGATGATTTTCGATCAGATGCTATATGACCATCGGGATGACACTTGGCTGACCGGGCAGAACAAGGACGTCGTCAATGGGATATTGAAGGCTTATGCTGGTCTGGTCAACGAAGAGCATACAGGTCCTTTCTGGCAGTTCGCCGACTGGGTACCAGCTTGGCATGGAGGAGTCACTCCGCTTGGACCGAAGAGCAGCGTACATGGGATGACTCTGGCGCTAGCCTCGATATCAAGCGAGTTTTTAACTCCTAACTATATATCGGGACTCGAGTTGCCAACTAAGAAGGAGATCTCCGAAAAGCTTATCGATATAGCCAACCATTATCCTGGATCTTTGCAGGTTAGCGACGGGCTTTTGGTTGGACAATCTGAGACAAAAGGGCATGTCTCCGAACACACTGAAGCGCTTTATCGCGTATGCCAGCAGCTAGCGGGTATAGAGCCGGACCCCTGGCCAACAGAATCCCTCGCCAAAGCCAACGCAGCCATATGCACCTACTACTTCGCCTACTATAAGCATCAGGCCATGTTCGCGCGGGACGACAACCCGTTCGACTACATGGAGGAGCTGAAGCCGTGGAAGGAGATGATCGAGCAGGGGTTGAGCACCTTCGCCGAGAACCCTGAGCCGACGCGGTCCGACTGCCATGCTTGGTCGGCGCACCCGATCCTCGGATTCTTCCAGATCGTTGCCGGCGTCACGAGCATCGAGCCGGGATGGAAAAAGGCACAGATCCGCCCGCGGCCGGGTTCTCTCACGCGGTTCGACGCGCACATCGCCCACCCAGACGGCGACCTCAACGTCAAGTACGAAGGCGGCAAGCTGCTGATTGACACGCCGATCCAGGCCAAATTAATATGGCAAGGCAAACAGCTAGAGCTAAAGCCTGGAAAGCACAGCATCTAGTCAGAATAAATCCCCGAATACGCGTATTACAGCCTGTACTCAACCGCATGAAGTACAGGCTGTGTCAGGCTGGCAATGTTGTGAAATCGCCTGAGAGATTTCTCTGATCTGATACGTCTTAGGAGTTGAGGCGACTGGTTAAACGCGGTCAACTCTATACAGGCAGCAACGCTTCGTCCGATTCCACGTGTTTTCGGCTGAACGGTGCCCCTAGTTAGATGCAACTAAAGATCTGAGGGATGTCTATGAACATTAAGAGAACCGTGGTCTGCGGACTAGCAGTCGCCATTTCATGTATTTCACTGGCAGATAGAGGTTTCTTCAGCAAAGAACAGAGCCTCTACCCGCCTTCTATTCCAAAGCAGAGGGCAATTGTCTCGCTTCGTGGCGGAATGGAGATGATGGTCGTCGAATCGCAGCTGTCTGGACAGCCGGGTGAGTATGCATGGGTCGTTCCTTTGCCAAATGAGCCTATCCAGGTTGAAAAGGCAGACTCTAGCATCTATCAAACGATGTCCTATCGGCTGAACCCGAAGTTAGAAACGAGGCCAATGTATCCGGTTCCTGTGTTTTGGTTTGGAGCACTTACTATTCTTTTAATGACCGTCTCGGCGTTTCATCGATATAGATCGGACTACTTTCGAGCAAGCCGCTACCTATGTGAGGTTCTTGGGGTGATCTGCGCATGCTTTGTGTTGAACGCTCTAACAGGTAAGTTTCTACCGAGCATGTATGGCGATGCTAAAGAAGGAACTACTGCTGCTGGCGTATCTCTCTATGGCCGCGGATCGGTTGGAAACTACGACTACGTTGTTGCCTCGGCATCTGAGAGCGATAAGTTGATCGATTGGCTTAACGAAAACCATTACCAAGTGTCGGAAATGGCGACAAGTACGCTGCAAAGCTACATCAATAAAGGTTGGAAGTTCTTCGTAGCAAAGCTGAAAACTGAACCTGGACTTAACCCTCATCCGGTGATGTTGAGGTTCAAGAGCAAGAATCTTGTGTATCCTATGGCCCTGACCGCAACGATGCCGCCTCCTCTCAACCTCGATCTATTTGTCGTTAGCGATCGGATCGCGTTCAACAAAGATACGATCACTTACGCTGCTGACAATATCCATACCAGCTACTTGATAAACAATAACCGTTATGGCCGCCTCCTTGATGGTTCTGGCAAGACGCCAGCTTGGCAATACGATCTCTTTTATCCGGGTTGCGTCATCTCAAGATTAAGCGGAAACTTCAAAGATAAGATTCCTGCTAACGATATGCTCTTCTCTTATAAAAGATTCAGTGGCTTATATCAAGCAACGCTTTACAGTAAAGACACAGCAAAGCAAAATGCCATATCCTATGCGTTATTGGCGTTCTCAATCCTAACGGTAATCGTTGGAGCAATCCTGGTCGAACGCAAAGTAAGTCCCTATCGAGTTTGGGCGGCCGCTCTAGCGCTAGCCCTTCTTAGCATCTGCTTCGGTTACTGGAGATTCGCGGCCGTGCAGTTGCAACCATACGACGAAGATGTCTATTCGCGATATTAACAGTAAGTGTCTGAAAGGCTATTTGCCAGTTCGGCGTAAAATAGCCGTATGGGAGAACCGAAGCTGAGATGCGTGGTTGGGGCAAACCATGGAATGGCCTATCCTGTAGTGGCATCGCGGTTCGTCGTCGGCAGATCGAGGGAGTGCCAACTTTGCTTTGATGAACCGAGTGTGAGTTCGCAACATGCAGAGATGGCTTACGATGGCCGATCCCTGACGATTAGCGATTTGGCCAGCCGAAACGGTGTCAAAGTAAACGGCTCAAAAGTGGCAACCGCCGAGTTGAAACATGGCGATTTAGTCTCATTGGGCGAGCTTGTTCTTAGGGTCGAGTGGCCAACACAGAACGTTACGGTCGAAGAACAGGAAGTTTGGCAAAAGTCCTCGATGGATTCAAGCAAGATCAAGAAGCTGTCTGCAGCCGCTCTTGCCGTTGCCCTTTTTGCCGTTTTCGGCGTTCTTCTGACGATGGCTTTCCTCGATAAGGCCAAGACCGACCAGAGCATGAAACCATCGGGGCCGATCCTCTCGACGACACTCCACGCCGCCGCGGCTTCTGGAAAGCTCGATGCGATAGAAGCGCACATCAAGGCAGGTCGGGACATAAATGGCCAAAACGAATATGGGTTCACGCCTCTGCATAACGCCGTCAGCAATGACCGACGAGAAGCCGTTAAGCTGTTGCTCAAGCTTGGAGCAGATCCAACAATTCGATCAAACGACGGAGTAACACCTCTCGATCTCGCCAAGAACCGTGATGACAGCGAGATGACAAGGATCTTGAGCGAATGGAAGCCCAAAGGCCAGATAAAGTAGGCTATAGGAATATGCGCGCCTTTGTATTTGCTTCGGCTCTTCTGCTTGCTCTTGCCTACGTTCCGAATGCGCAGGCCGATGCCGGAACCGGAGGCCCAAGGCAGTATCCACAGTTTAGAACTGCTTCCGGTTTACCAGGCGGTTGTTTCGGCGTCACTCGTGATGGACGGTTCGATATAGGCGGAGCGCTATCCTTTTCAACGCCGATCGGGTTTTCACTATCCCGCGGCCAGATGATCGGTCTCGTTTCGGCGATGAGCTACGATACCCAGTTCCAATTCATCGACTTTAACCAAAGCGATGAGCTCAAAGGAATTAACGGCACGTTGGCGGGTATGGCCGGCTTTAGCGGCAAATGGGGATCGGCCACGGTCAGCATTATGGCGCTAAGCCGAATCCTCGACCACGTGATTAATCTTCAATACCAGTTGCCGATCAAGAATCGAAAACTCGGTGTCAGCATCGGCGTGCAAGACCTGTTCTCGAAGGGCGGAAGCATGGGGAACACGTATGCCGACGACGGCAAATGCAGCCGATCCGTCTTCAGCGCCGCAACCTACGAGCTGTTACCCGATAGCTATATTTCGTTAGCCTATGGCAACTACCGTTTCGACAATATCACCGGCAATATCAGCTTCCCTTTGACTCATCAGCTCAAGGGATGCATCGAATACGACGGGTATGGTTGGAATACTTTAGCCTCCTATTCGCCTTCGAAGCAGATTCAAGTCAGTCTCGGTTATGTCAACCAAGACTATGCTTTCTGGTCCGTCTGCTACCGGTTCTGAACGCTACTGAGCGATAACAGGAATGCCGCCTTCTGCTCCGACGGCGAAGAAGCTATGATCTTTGTTGATTCCTTTGACTGTCACCTCATTAGCCGAGTCGACTAGCATCGAGCCTTGCCATGTTGCCGATGCCGAATCGCGCCAATAAACGCGAAAGACGCCAGTGCCTTTCCATCGTAAGATCGTATCATAGCTTTGCTTCGGGTCAACTCTGACTTCTGTTGGGGGCGGGCCAGCCTGCACTAGTTTCAGCAGAACGGCTAAGTTGACCTTGGCCACGTTGCGCACATAGGTCCAATCGACCTTTTCCGGCAGATCGTCGCCAGTGTGCTGGCGGCTGAAGTCTTCGTAGGTCTCGGTGAAGCGAACCGCCGTGAAGCCCTCAGCCACGAATGGCGAATGGTCGCCACCTCGACCAAACCTATCCTTTCGATAGACCAGCTTAACCCGAGAGCCACGAATCGGTCTGGCGCAGTATTCAATGAACCTCGCCAGTTCCCTGCTTTGGTGGGACTCGCCTGCCAACCCCTGGTACTCCTCGCTGAACACGCGGATGCACTGCCGATCTTCTTTGTTCGGATGACCCACCGTGCTACCCACGGTATCGTTGTTCAACACGGCGATGATCGGCCATTTCTCGTCCTTGGCGCGTTTGGCGAGGGCTTTTGAACCAAGCAAGCCTTGCTCTTCGCCCGTGAAGGCCACGAACTTTACTGTATTGCGAAGTTTCTTTCCAGCCAATATCCGCGCCATCTCGAGGGCTATAGCGACGCCTGTCGCATCGTCGTTCGCTCCTGGAGCCCTACCTGTCTTCGGGTCCACTCCAAGTACGAGCGAATCGAGGTGCCCGCCAACGATGATGCAGTCTTTCGTCTCGCCCAGCGAGGTCGCGACAACTTGGACGGCATCCATCTCCTCGGGCACTCTCGAGCCTTTCGGAAGGCGATGGACCATCTTCTCAACCTGGACTTCAGGAATCTTACGAAACTCGCCAGCGAGCCACTCAGCAGCCTCAGCGCAAGTAGGACTGAGCGTGTTCCTCGTGCTAAATGACGAGAGTTGGCGAACCGTGCTTTCTAGTCGTGATTTGCTGACTTCCATATTCGTAAAAAGCAATAGAGCCAGACACGCGATCATGGCTCATTCTTGCTTGACTCAACAGCGGCTATTCGGGAACTCGAATAAGCTTCACTTCGTGAACATCGACAGCAACGCCGCCCTCAACCTTCTGGATTCTGGATCGATAGGTGTTGTTATCGAGGAAGCAGCCTCTCGTTCGGTAAACGCCCTCGGGTCCAACGATCGACTCGAAGTCGAAGACCAGTTCATTGCCTTCTTCGGTCATGTAGCCGAAATAGACCAGTTCGGGGCCGTGCATGTCGATATAGTAGATTCGCTCTTCGACGGGATCCCAACCGACCCTTGTTTCGCAGACAACTCCGTAGATCAGCTCCGAACCGCGGATGACACGTTTACATGGGCTCCATTCGTAAGTCCATTCAATCCTGGGGGTTCCATCTTCATTCTTAGCTTCGCTAACCCACCGGCCGCCTACCATCACTCCAACTTTATCGAGCAACGCGCGTACATATTCGTCAACCATTGACATTAGCTCCTTGCGCAGATTGCGCCTTTCCCATTTTAGCCCGAGTCTTGGCAATTTCAAAAGGATTCGCAAATCTGTTTGCTATCGCCTCAATTTTTGGAACAACTGCTGCACCTTGACCGTCTTTTCTAGCAAAATACAAGCATCACTTGGAGTGTGGATTAGTTTATGTTCAAAGAATTCAAAGAGTTCGCCATCAAGGGCAACATGCTCGACCTTGCTATCGCGGTCATCATCGGCGGAGCTTTCGGCACAATCATTACGTCGCTGGTCAAAGACATCATCATGCCGCCGATCGGTTTGCTTCTCGGCAAGCTGGACTTTTCGAACCTGTTCTTGGTAATGAAAGAAGGCGCGACTCCCGGGCCGTATTTGACGGTTGAGCAAGCGGCCAAAGCCGGCGCCGTGACGCTGAACTACGGTCCGTTTGTGAACACTGTGGTGAACTTCATTATAGTGGCTCTGGCGATGTTCATCGTCGTAAAGGCTATCAACAAGATGAAGCGAGAGCAGCCTGCAGCCGCGCCAGCCGAGCCGCCTAAGAGCGAAGTGCTGTTGGAAGAGATTCGGGATATCCTTAAGGCGAAGTAAGTGTTTGGGCCTTAAATGAGACACAAGCCAAAGTGGAAGTGACTCATGGGAAATCGCGGACCGGTTTTCGCTTTCCTGTTATGCATCGGTCTTGTCATAACCATTTGGCTGTGGATTTCATTAACTGCGAAGGAAAGCGCTGAAAGTTTCCTACGACGAATGCCGATAGGCAGCAAGATATCCGATCTGCAGGCTGCCATCCCTAAGAATTGGGATGACATCGGAGTCATTGTGTGGCTTCCGCTTAAGGAGCCTGCAGAACGCGAATTCTCGTCGCCGTTTCGCGAAGTTCTCGGCAAAGTGGCATTCGGGTCTACTTGGTATAGCTTGAAGGATACCGATTGGCGGTTTATTGGGGAGATTCCCGACCAGCCCCGGTTTACTGGCGAGATATTTCTGTCTCGTGACCTTTTACCGAGCGGCCAAGTGGCGATGCTCGTTTACATCGACGGCGTTCTAAAGTGGAAGGATTGGGGATATCATCCGGGTTGATTTACGTATACCTGTTTTGAAGTCTTGACGCCTCTGGTTATCGAATAGTAAAAAGATGTAGTCGCCGGATGGATCGTCCCGGCGACTTACAACCACACTATTTCGATTTGACAGTAAACGTATACCGCCCCGAGCCGATCTTAAACTCAATACCTGCTCCGGTTAAATTTGCTGACCGACTTAGCTTCTTACCATCCTCCGTTATCTCGTCAACCGACCTCGCAGGCAAACAGACCCGAGCAGTTGTATTCACCGGAACGAATATCTCGAAAGTCAGCGTATTTCCTTTTCGCTTCCAGTTGCTGACGATCTCGCCTCGAATGCTCTTATAGCTCGTTTTCACCCAATCGAGGCCTTCAGGCGTTTGAGGCCGGATGCAGATTCGATCGTAACCTTCGGCATCGGGCTCAGGCTGGATGCCGCCAAGCCATTGCATCATCCACTGGCTGATCGAGCCGAACATCGGGTGGTTGTGCGAAAACGTGTTGTCGCTAAACTCCCAGTGCTCCCATAACGTCGTCGCGCCGCTCATCAGCATCCATCCCCATCCTGGGAAGCTAGGCTGAGTAGCAATTTCGTAAGCAACATCCGCATGGCCCTCTCGTGAGAGCACATCGAGCATGAACTTCGTGCCGAGAATGCCGGTCGTCAGGTGTCCTTTGTGCTCCTCGATGTCGCGCAAGAGGAAGGATAGGCACTTAGCGCGAACGGTATCCGGCACGATGCCCGTATAGAGCCCGATGGCTTGGCTGGTCTGAGTTCCTGGGCCAACCTTGCCCGTGGACTGGTCCACGAACTTCGCGACATAAGCTTCGCGAATCTTCTGAGCAAGCGAGGAGAAGTGCGCTGCGTCTTCCATCTTCGAAAGCCTTCGCGCGGCAACTTCCATCATTTTTGCGCCCTGATAGTAAAGCGGAGTCACCATTTCCGGCGCAGGAGCGGGAGCTAACCCCTCATGATCGCTTAGGCCTTCAGTTACTATCCTGTCCGGATATTGCTTCTCAACCAGCGACATCCATCGCTTTGCCGCCTCATATTCGTCATCGCCGATCGCGCGGTCGCCGTAGTATCGGTAGAGCTGGTCGATCAACAACGGGTGGGCCATCGCCCAAACGACGCCACAGTATTGGATACCCATGTAAGGCGCCGTGTCGGTGAACATGCCGCCAGGCAACGCGCTATCGGACCAGTCTCGAACCGTCTTCGCATAGAAACCAGCCATGTCGAAGTTGCTCATCAACGCTTCGCTGGTGGCAACAATGTCGCCCCCGTAGCCCAGCCTTTCGCGGTGAGGGCAGTCCGATTGAACGCTGAAGATGTTCGAGAGGAAGGTTCTTCGGCAAACCTCTTGAATATTGTTGAGCAAGGGGTTGGAGCACTCGAAAGTGCCTGCTTCTTCGACATCGGAACTGAGTGCTATGGCCGTCACTGATTTCAAAGGCAGAGGCGCTACTAATCCGGTGATTTCGATATATCGGCATCCATGAAAAGTGAACCTTGGAGTGTATGTTTCGTTCTGCTCGCCTTTGGCAATATAGGTATCTGACTGCCATGCAATAGAAGGCGCTCCCGGTCCGCCGATGCTCTCTGATGTGCCTTGACGGAGACCCTTGATCTGGCCAGCCACACTCGTCATCGGATTCAAAGTGCCGTCCGCGTTCACGAGCTCGCCATACCGCAATTTTACTACCGTTCCCTTTGTCAAGTTCAAACTTAGGCTTACCCATCCTGCGAAGTTAACTCCGAGGTCGTAGATATAGACCTTGGGTATAGGCTCTGTCTGCTTGATGGCATTCCATTGAGATCGGACTCGGATAGGCGGCTGGGACTGGACGACTAACGGCCCGGTGTTGTCTTGAGCCAGGGTTGCGTTCCGCCACTTTTTGTCGTCGAATCCCGGCTTATCCCATCCGGTCTGCTCTTTTCGAGCATCGTAGACTTCGCCCAGGTAGATGCTGTTGCGAAGTAACGGACCTTCGCTGACCTTCCAGGTTTCGTCCGATCCGATTATATCAGTAGTGCCGTCCTTATATTCGATATGCAACTGAGCAATCATCCTTGGCCGACCGACGGCGAGGTAGTCGCGAAGATTGAAAGTTCCGAATAATCGAAGAGGCGACGGATTGTACCAGCCGTTGCCAAGAATTGCTCCGATGCAGTTCTCGCCTTTCTGTAGGTTATTCGTCACATCATAGGTGCAGTAGAGAGTTCTCTTCTCAAATCGTGTCCAACCCGGATCTAGAACATGATCGCCGATGCGTGAACCATTGATCGAGGCTTCGTAATACCCTAGACCAGTAATGTATAATCTCGCCTTCTTTATCGGTTTTGGTAAAGCAAATTTCTTTCGGAACATCGGCGCTGGATCGTCTTTATAGAAGTCGGCATCTGTCTCCGGCAACTTCTTCCCATTGCTAATCCACTTGCCAACCCAATCTGATGGATGAAGCAAACCTATCTCAAACATCGCTGGTTTGCTCCACTCGGCATCTCCTTCGTCCGGCCATATGCATACCTTCCAATAGCATTGTTGACCGGACTTCAAAGCAGAACCGGAATAGGCGATGTTATTCTGTTTCGAACTGCGAACAACGCCGCTATCCCACAAATCTCCTCGGTTCTTAGCGAGGATCGAAGAAGAACTAGCGACGATGATTCGATAAGCCGTTTGATACTGGTCCTTTGCATTAACCGCACTTTGGATTATCCAACTAAAGCGAGGATGAACCGAGTCAATACCGAGCGGCTCTTTGCGATATTCGCATCTTAGGTTATTTACTTTCATAGTGGGTTTAAGTGAGGTAACCGTGTGTCCATGCGCTGTTACAGATAACAACGTACAGACAATGACAACGGCAAAGAAACTGATCTTATACATAATGATCCCCATACATAAGTTTCAAATATCATAAACGCTTAGCAATATGGTTATCTATCTAGGCCCTTAAGATGAAACAGATCAGACGCTTTCCGATCCTTCGCCATGATCTCTTTGAAATGAGCAGCCTTATCCGGATAGTTCTTTGCTAAGTTGGTCTTCTCGCCTGGGTCATCCTTTAAGTTATAAAGCTCAATATCATTGTTTCCTTTACTCATATTCGTCCGGACGGCTTTCCAGTCGCCTTCTCGCACTGCTTGCTGGCCGCCGTAGCCGGGGAACTCCCAGATCAAGCGCCTATGCATCTTTTGTTTTCCGCGACCGGTCATCGTCGGCATCAGTGATAAACCATCGAGACCTTTAGGCGTTCTTGCCCCAGCAACGGTCAAGAAGGTTGGCAGCAAGTCCCAAAAAGCACCTGTCTGCTCCGTAGTCCGTCCTGCATCGATGTGACCCGGCCAACGCACGACCATCGGAACCCGAATACCGCCTTCATAGACGCTGCCTTTGAGTCCGCGCAAACCATCGGCAGAATCGAAGAACGCTGGATCAGCACCGCCCACTGCATGGGTCGGCCCGTTGTCGCTGGTGAATACGACAACCGTGTGCTTATCCAAGTCGAGATCCTTCAACAAGCTAAACAACCTGCCCATATCACGATCGAGACGAGTGATCATTGCAGCGTACGCGGCTCTCGGCGTCGGATGAGGAAGATATCCTTGCTTGCCGTCATACGGAATGTCCTCGAACTTTCCTTCATATTCCTTCAGCGAGTCTTCTGGAACCTGTAGCGCGACGTGCGGAATAGTCACCGGCATATAGAGGAAGAACGGCTTTGTCTGATTTTTCTTTACGAACTCAAAAGCTTGGCTAACGATTAGGTCGTGCGAGTATTGCTTGCCTTGGATGTTGCCTTTCTCATTCCCTTCCAAGGTGACCTTCTCACGGTTGTGCCATAGGTGGTCGGGGTAGTAGTTGTGGGCTTCACGCTGGCAGTTGTAGCCGTAGAACTCGTCCCATCCCATATTCATCGGGTCGCCGGTCGTTCCCGGTCCGCCGAGGCCCCATTTGCCGAACATGCCAGTTGTATATCCTGCTTGCTTAAGCGCTCCCGCCATCGTAACGGTTCCTTCGGGCAAGGGCATTTGGCCTTCCGTCGGCAACTCGCCGTTATCGCGAATATACGCATGGTTCGACTGAAGACCGGTCATCAAGCAACACCTCGACGGCGCGCAAACGGGAGCTCCAGCGTAGAACTGAGTGAAGCGGATTCCTTCAGCGGCCATCCTGTCGATGTTCGGCGTATGGATCTTATGTTGTCCGTAACAACCTAATTCTGCGTAGCCAAGGTCGTCGGCGACAACCAGAACGATGTTCGGTTTTGTAGCGCTGGCGGCTATGAGGGCAGAACAAACAAGACTCGCGACCATGGTTTCCAATTCGACTTATATGCTCAGATTCCTTGCGGGTAGTATCGCTGAGTGCCGAAACCGTCTCGACCGCGAACCTTCAGTGTGATGGCCAAGCCTGTTGGCGCTTTATGCAACCTCGGCTGCGAGTACTGCTACTACTTGGAAAAGACCTCTCTATTGGATCAAGCCAATTCGCCACTGATGTCGGATGAAGTCTTGGAGTCTTACATCCGGCAGTACATAGCGGCATCGCCCTATGATTCGGTTGAGTTCTCGTGGCAGGGCGGCGAACCAACTCTCGCAGGCCTTCCTTTCTTCCAGAAGGCTGTATTGTGCCAAAAACAATACTCTGGCGGCAAGAGAATTTCAAACAATCTGCAAACCAACGGAACCCAGATTAACACGGAATGGGCGGAGTTCCTTGCTGAAAACAAGTTCCTCGTGGGGTTCAGCATTGACGGTCCGGAGCACCTGCATAATACCCATCGTGTGAACAAGGCAGGCGTTGGGGCCTTTGCCGATGCGATGAAGGGACTTGAGCAACTACTTAAACATAAGGTCGATGTTAATGCGCTAACAGTCGTTAGCAGATCCAATAGTTCTGCACCTTTGGAAGTCTATCAGTTCTTGAAGAGCATTGGCCTATCATTCATGCAATTCATTCCGCTAGTTGAACGTTTTACAACGATTGGCAGTTTGGCTAACCCTGTCTCTGAAGAAGTTAGCACGGTGACCCCATGGTCCGTTGTCCCTGATCATTACGGAACTTTTCTCGTGTCTATCTTTGACGAATGGGTACATAACGATGTAGGCCACATATTTGTTCAAATCTTCGATGTGGCACTAAATGCGTGGATGGGATATGAGCCGCCATTGTGTTGGTTTGCTACTAGGTGTGGAAATGCTTTGGTATTGGAGTATGACGGCGGATTGTTCTCATGCGATCACTTCGTTTATCCCGAATACCATTTAGGGCATATCGGTTCAGATGACCTGGTACCTTTGGCCGTGTCAGAAAAGCAGCAAGCGTTTGGAGATGCGAAGGCCATACTTCCTCAATACTGCCAGAAATGCAACGTTCGCTTTGCCTGCAACGGAGAATGCCCCAAACGCCGGTTTGCTAATGCACCTACTGGCGAACCGGGTTTAAATTATCTTTGCCCTGCCTATAAGCGCTTCTTCCGCCACATTGATCCTTACATGAAGCGTATGGCTAAGCATCTGCGGGCTGGTCGAGCGCCAGCCGAGATCATGAGCGATTTGGCGAAAGGAAGGTCAATATGAGTCGGCTTCAAAGTTCCTCAGCCATCTCATTGCACCTTCAATATAGATTTGGCGCTGACGTTCGTAGCCATATCTAAGTTCTCCAACGATGCATCGATAAGCATTAAACCTGACTCTTTCCCAGAAGTTGGCACCAAGGTTCTTACCATAACCTTCGAGCACTCGCTCGGTGATGCTCCGGCCCTGCCAAAGGTACAAACCAACAAAGTCAGCGACAGGATCGCCAAGCATCGAGTCGGCCCAGTCGATCACCCCAACTATGCGATTCTCTTGAGGATTAACGATGATATGTTCCGGCAGCAGGTCGGTGTGAGTAAGGACCTTTTTACCAAAGACTTCTGGAATCTTAACCGAATCTCGAAGTTTATTTAGTATTTCAACATCGTGTGATGGATTATTAGTGATGAGCCACGCTAAGTCCTCTTCGATCAGTTCATTTTGTTCTATAGCTGACCATTCATAGTCGACTTTCGGTATTCCCCATTCGGCAAGTTTCTCTTCATCAATAGTGTGAAGAATCTGCAAGAATATCGAGAATCGGCCGATATCACTCTCAGTCATTATTAAGGGTTGACTGTGACCAGTAATGCCAGGAAGGAATGGATAAGCTCCGAACGGATAAGGATATAGGCTTCGGTCTTCCCAGATACCGATATACTTGGGAATCCAAGGGTGGCCTGACTCAGATAGCCTATCGAGAAGCTTCACCTCGCTGAAGTAATATTGAACATACTCTTCTCGTTTCGGAAAACGCAGAACGAACTCATTTACGCGATAGGCGTCAAAGTCGCAACCATCGCCAAGATAGGCAATTTCAGGACGTCCGGACACTGGTAAATAGCGCGAAGCAATCAAGCTTACTTGCTCGATAGTTAGCGGATAATCGGGTTTCCAGTCCTTTGCCATGAATGATCCTATTATGGACGTTCGGGTACTCTCTCGCCTTCATGGCGCTCAGGTTGATACTTTTTGACTTCGATGACACCCTCTTCGACCATAGAGCAACAGTTGAGGCATCGTTTGCCAAGATGCAGCGACTCCATCCCTTTCTGCATTCTAAGCCCTTGGCTTCGATAGTAGAAGTCTATCACGAGTCGCTAGAAACGATGCATCCCGACATCTTGGCCGGTAAGTTGACCCTCGAACAAGGCAGAGCCAAACGGTTTCATGATGTCGCGAAGCACTGCGGAACTGTCCTTTGCGATGAGGAAGCTCTAAGCCTTGCCAAGGAATATCGGCGTATCTACTGTGATTCTGAGATCCCATCAGAAGGCGCAATTGATCTACTACAGTATTGTTCAGAACGCTTTACTATTGGAGTAGTTACGAACAACATGCGCGAGGAGCAAGAGACAAGAGCCAGGAGTCTTGGCATCGACCAGTATATCGACTTCATGGTGACCTATGAGGACACGAATGCCATGAAGCCAGACCCAATCATGCTTCGTATTGCACTAGATCGATGCAGCGTCACTGCGAGTGAAGCCGTTCTAGTTGGCGACTCGCTGGCCACTGATGTCGAGGCGGCTATCAGAATAGATATGCGCTGCATCTGGCTTTGTTCGAATGAGGATTACGTTAAAAAGGGCCGGCCTTCTCCTTTGAGGACGATCCGAATAGAAAAGCTCATTGAGGCCATTCCGATCCTCGATGAGCTTGGTTGATGAGCAACAGCCCTTTAGCAGTTAGGTTTTGACCGGATTAGCGCGCTAGTCGGATCGCGAATGGTTATTAACATAATAACCTGGCATCATGCCATCCGCAAGAGGTTCGAGGGCTGAAGCCCTCGGCTACGTTTCTAGATTCGGATCTCTGTAGCCGGAGGCTTTAGCCTTCGTTCCAAAGATCTCGCCGATATGTCGATCCATATTCGCAACGACCATGTGCATACCCGCCCGCCAACTTACTCTGGGATCGCTGCGGAAGCAAACCGCAGGTGATGTTCTAGGCTGAACAGTTCCTCAACTTGCTCAGGCGTTAGGTTAGCCTTCACGTCGGGATCATTCGCCACGGCTGTCTTGAAGTCTTGGCCTTCCCAAGCAAGAGCAGCATTGCGCTGAGCAGCCTTGTAAGCGGCCTCGCGGGTCAAGCCGGCTCGGATCAATGCGACCATCACGTGCTCGCTGAACACAAGGTCCCCCATCTTTCGGAGGTTCGCCAGCATGTTCTCAGGCAAAACGACCAAGCCAGACAGAATCCTTGTCAGGCGAACGAGCATGAAATCGACGAGTTGGAACGTATCCGGGAAGACGATGCGCTCGAGCGAAGAATTGCTAAGGTCGCGCTCGTGCCAGGTCATCACGCTCTCTAGCATGGCGTGGGCGTTTCCGCGAACGATGCGAGCCAATCCGCAGACCGTCTCAGAATTCCACGGATTTCTTTTATGGGGCATCGCGCTGCTGCCTGTCTGACCTTTTGCGAACTCCTCTTGGACCTCCAATATCTCCGTTCTCTGCAAACTCCGCAGCTCCGTCGCAAAACGCTCAAGCGAGCCAGCTAAGACGGCGAGATCGGCCATCAAGGCGGCATGGCGGTCGCGCGCAACAATCTGAGTAGCCGCAGGATCTGGCGACAAACCAAGCCGAGAGCAAATCGAAGTTTCCATCTCAGGAGAGACATGCGCGTGGATTCCCACTGCGCCGCTGATCTTGCCCACAGCAATCTCTGCTCGTGCCGCAAGCAGACGGGCAATCGACCGGTCGATTTCGTGCATCCATCCGCCAAGCTTGAAACCAAACGTAATCGGCTCGGCGTGAATTCCGTGGGTGCGGCCGATCATCGGGGTAGCCGCATGAGCTTTAGCCAAAGTTGAGACTGCAGAACGAAGTTTTTGGCACGACTCGACAAGCACGTCGCAGGAATCGCGCATCATCATGCCGAGGGCTGTGTCGATGACGTCGTAACTGGTCACCCCGAAGTGCACAAACCGGCTAGGAGACGGCTGGCGCGAGCACTTTGCAGAAATGTTTTCGCTGACGCACCGCACAAACGCCATCAAGTCGTGGCGCGTTTCCTTCTCAAGTTCGTCGCAACGATCCAAATCGAAGGCCGCACCGGCACGGATCGCTTCCATTTCTTCGCGACTGATTTCGCCCTTTTCGGCGTACGCTTCGCAAATCGCGACCTCTACATCGAGCCATTTTTGGTATTTTGCCTCACGAGACCAGATGGAATTCATACTTGGGGTGCAATATCGGTCGATCATTAGGTAAAAAGATTACCTGTGAACGGCAATTCAACGCCGACCCAATAGGATTACTAGTTTTTTTACAGGCCAAGGACGACCTTGCCGACTATTTACTATTGGTCCGGGTTGATTTCGTCGGGCTGGTGAAGGAGGACTATATGTCAATGAAATCTCTGGCGCTCGTCGTGGCTTTTGGGTCCGTTGCTTATGCGGCAGCCAACGACTTCAGTGTGAATTTCGACGTCGATTTCGCGTCCAAGTATGTTTGGCGCGGCGTTAACTGGAACAACGGCTGTGTGCTTCAGCCGAGCCTCGCTGTCAATTACGGCGGCTTCAAGGCTCAAATCTGGGGCAGCATGGACCTGACGAACTGGGCGACTTGGTACGACTTCAAGGATAAGCCTGCTGGCTATTTCTCTGAGTGGGACACTTCGGTTCAGTACACCCATAACTTCGGCACGTTCGACCTGACGGTCGGCGGAGTCGACTATCAGTATCCGTATCAGGGCTACGTCCGAACTCAGGAAGTTTACGGCACGTTGGCCATGAAGGGTTCCGTCAATGTGGCCGTTTCCGGTTACTTCGACGTTAACGAGGTCGAAGGCGTTTACGCTGACCTGACCGTTTCGAAAGACGTCTGCAAACTCTGGGGCGCTCCTCTGTCCGTGTCGGCGAAAGTCGGCTACGGCGATAAGAAGCACAACGACTGGTACTATGACTACAACAAGGCAACGTTCACCGATGCCCTGTTCACCGTCTCGGCCAAGTTCGACCAAGGCAAGGGCTACACCATTACCCCTTACCTGAAGTACTCCACGTTCTTGGATGAGGACATTTATGCCAATTGGCCGCAGCGCGATAACCTGACCGCTGGCGTCGTTCTTGGCTTCAAGTTCTAGTTTTCTAGAATAATTCGACTGGGAAAGCCCGTTGGCATCGCCTGCGGGCTTTTTCTTTTATCAAACCTCTTAGCTTCCAGTTGAGTAGTATCTGATTGATGGTTATCAACATAGCGCTTCATCCGAGAATCCTAGAACAGCTCATCAAGTTCAAAGCGCAAATATACAACCCTCAAGCAGCCTCTTCAAGCCCACTCAAGGTTGAACATCAGAAGGCTGCGGGCGACTATGGTCGAGTTTGGGTGAAGCAAAAGGGACCGAAGCTCTTCTTTTGGCTGGTCGGCGCACCCATCGCATACGGTTCCTTTCTGATTTGGGCCGCCGCGAGCGACACACTGGTTTCAAAAGTTGCGCTAGGAATCGCCACGGCCGGAAGCATCGCCGGCATCGTGTGGTCGGTTGTTCGTGATCGTTCTTCGATGAGCCTTGATGAACTCGAGTGCTTCTTGCCAGCATTCAATTGCAGCAGCGCAGAGCGACTTTACTGCGAGACATTTGCCCATTTGTATCGCTCGAAGTCGATAGATGAACCTCAACAAGCCGAGATCGGCAAATTGCTTAACCAACTGCTAGACCTTGAGTATGTGCTAGCCGATCAGGGCAACGAGCTTAGTCTGGTTTCCGTTGAGTCGATTGAGCAACAGGTTGCGAAACTTAACTGTCAAGGCGAGCTGGCTCAGGACCATGCACTGGAGCGGATCCAGCAAGACCTTGCCGATCGTCTTGAGCAAGCTAGAGCCGAAGTGCCGGTCAGAGAGCGAATCGCAACGGCAAGAGCTCTGATCGAGTCTTCGTTGATTGGTCTCCGTCATGACTTGTTAAGATCGCAAAGACTTTCTGCTGTCAGTCTCGATCCTCTTGTCCAAACAAAAGAACTGCTTGCTCAGGTTTACGGGCAAACCAAGGCCATTGAAGACGCTAGGAAGGAGCTTGAGAGCTTTGTAGCGGGAACAGGATCTCCCGAGCAAAGCAAGGCAGAAGAAAACCCTTCTGCTGCAGAGCAACAGAAGGGTTTGTCGACTTAAGTTGAAAGGTTATTTGCGTCGTCGCTTGGCGGCGGCCAGCAAACCGACGGCAAACGGCAGAACCGCGGCAGGACCAGGGACAGACGGCTCGCCGAGAGTCTCGAATCGCGCCATCGGAGCATAGCCCGTCCAGTTCCAATCCTTCCTAAAGGTTCCCACTCCACCGGCTCCGCCATCGGCATACCAGGCAGCGGTCTTTGTGTTCCAATAAACGCCATCGGGATCGACATCCGATCCTACAGTCGGAGCAATGCCTTTGCAGGCGAAGTTAAGAGAGCAGTAAGGTCCCTCAACTCCAATCGGATTGTAACCCCAAGTTTGGGTGTCATAGGCAAGACCATAAATGGCTGTCTCAGGCAACGTCACGCCGAGATCAGCGAGATCGAATTTTATGTTGAACGCGATTCCGCCGAAGTCGAAAACTTCCGGGCGCCACAACATGTGGAATGTTTGTGTCTTGGTGCCAAGTAGCGCGCCTACTGAGTCTCCAGAGCCAGCCGCGTAAATATTCAGCGTTACGGCATGATCAAATCCGGTGGCGTCGCCAAAACCAGGATTGTTCGACTGAAGCGCCCAGCTGCTCATCGTGAACGTTGCACTTGATAGCGAGCGACCGGTTCCGCCGAAGCTGATCTTGTCTCCGAACTCGGCCGTTTGAGTAGCTTGATAACCAAGGCTCGGATAATTCAGCGCGAGAGAATCTGGGATGTTATCGAACACAACCTCAGCTTGAGAGGTTGCACAACTTGTGACAACAAGAAGCGTAGCAATGAATATTGAACGTGACATTAAATCCTCCTTCAGGTATGTCAAGGAATAGTCCAATTATAGTCTGACCAAACTGCATGATCAACATGGTGGAGCTAACATAATGCACAACCGGCAAGAATACTTGGTTGCCGTGAACCGAGGATGACAGAAGAACGAAAGCTGCCTTTCTCTCGAGACATAGATGAACGACGCATTCCCGTTGACGGGAATGCGTCGTGAAGCTCTTATGAGCGGATGTCCTATTTTCGTCGGCGCTTGGCGGCGGCCAGCAGACCGACGGCGAACGGAAGAACCGCCGCGGGACCAGGAACGGCTTCGCCAGTTACCTGTATATTGAAGTCGGATGCTTTATCCCAGCCATCGCCCAAACTCGACCAGGTTCCGATTCCGGATAAGTTCTTTCCTTCGAATCCTGCCCAGTACATGGTGTCGTCAGCGCCTTGCATCGTCGATCCGCTGAGGCTCTTATTCGATGCGTGGAGGAACGGAGTAAAAACGTAGCCCTCATAATCTGGGTAGACAAGGCCATTGTTGTTGACAACTTGGCCGCCGAGGAAGAAGAGCTGAGTGTCGCCACCTGCGACAAGCCAGTTCGTGTCGAACTCGACTTCCCAAATCTTAATATAGCTGCCGCTGGAGCCCTGGTAAAGTGAGCTGTCGATGTAGCCAACTTCTTTAGTCGTATAGGTCGAGGACAGGAATCCAACCCCGGCTGCTCCGTTAGCAAGCGATCCGCCCCACAGGCTCATCGGGTTGCCATAGAATGCCGCATCAGCTCCGCCAACAACCCACATCTTGACCTTCGATACGTCGTAGTTCGTGCCAGCATTGAGCGTGAAGTCGTCGCCGTACATATAGGAACTGGTGTCATTGTAATTCCAATAAGTTGCCCAAGCGACATTGGAGCGGTTGGCTCCGGCGGCATTGTTCAGGTTATCCTCCGGCAAGCCACGATCGTAAAGCAACCCCGCGTTGGCCACCGTGCCAGCGCAAGCCAACAAACTAAGAAAAGCAATTCGTGCAAGTTTCATTAAACGTCTCCTTAAAAAAGCACAATCTGTTTCATTATGCGGCAAGTTGACCGAACCGCAAAGTCATTGGCTGTTGAACTAGCATTTATGCCGGATAAAGGTGCATGGTGTGACTCCGGATGATCTGCCAAGTAAGACTCCCTACTGGTATCCTGTCCGACAGGAATCGATATGTCAACTACCCCTATTCTTCGCCCCGAGCATCCGCGTCCCGACCGCGTCCGAACCGAGTGGCTGAACCTGAACGGCCCTTGGGATTTCGCCGAAACCGATAACGACGAGGACCTTTCTTATGTTTCCGCGCCGACCTATCCCGACACAATCGTTGTGCCGTTTTGCCGCGAAAGCGAGCTTTCCGGTCTAAACCGCAAAGACTTCATTCGCAATGTCTGGTACCGCAGGTCGATAACGAAGCCTTCTGGATGGACGTCTGAGCGCGTCCTTCTGCACGTCGGCGCATGCGATTGGAAGACAACGGTCTATGTCAACGGCGAAGTAGCTCGAACCCATGTTGGCGGCAGCACGCCGTTCACCGTCGACCTCACCGAAGCTCTCGCAAAGGGACCGGCAACGGTCGTCATCCATGCCTTCGACGACGTGCGCTCGGGCAAGCAGGCTGGTGGAAAGCAGAGCAACAAGCTTGAGAGCTATGGATGCCTCTATACGCGGACAACCGGCATCTGGCAAACGGTCTGGCTGGAAGGAGTCGGTTCTTCCTACATTGAGAACTACGCCATCGAGCCGCAACTTGAGGCTGGCAAGTTCACTGTCCGGCCATGGGTTGCCTTTGGTTCTTCGACTTCCGCGGTTCGAGCTTCGGTCTATGCCGAGGGCCAGCGAGTAGCCCAGGCCGAATCAAAAGCGGGTTGGCGAGAGACCGTTCTCGACTTACCCTTGAGCGACATCAAGCCATGGTCAATCGAGTCGCCGTTCCTTTACGACATCATCCTGGAGCTGCTAGAAAACGGCAAGGTCATCGATACGGTCAAAACCTATTGCGGACTGAGATCGGTGATGATTGATGGGCAGGCGATCCTCATCAACGGCAGGCCCGTTTTCCAACGCCTCGTTCTCGACCAAGGATTCTATCCTGACGGCATCTGGACGGCTCCTTCTGAAGAAGCTTTGATCAAGGATATTGAGCTGTCTATGTCGGTTGGATTCAACGGAGCTCGCTTGCATGAGAAGGTTTTCGAGCCTCTTTTCCTTTATCACGCGGACCGTATCGGTTACCTCGTCTGGGGTGAGTTTCCGAACTGGGGCCTGAACTCGAAGGACCGTGACATCGACTTGCCGATGATCAATGAGTGGACGGACATCGTCGCCCGCGACCGAAACCATCCGGCAATCATCGGCTGGTGCCCGTTTAACGAGACCGGTGAGACGATGGTGCCGCTACAAAGCGTTGTGGTTAACGCGACTAGACAGATGGACCCGTCACGACCGGTTATTGACACCAGCGGCTATGTCCACGATCTGGCCGTGTGCGAGATCTTGGACGACCACGACTATGAGCAGGATCCAGCTAAGTTCGGTGAGACTTGGGGCCAGCACAAGACCGATATACCGTACTTCGTCAGCGAGTACGGCGGCATCGCTTGGAGTTTGCAAGAAGGCGGATGGGGCTATGGCAATGCTCCGACAACGATCGAGGAGTTCTACAGCCGCTTGAAGGGCCTGACGGATGTCTTGCTCGATAACCGCTATCACTTCGGGTTCTGTTATACGCAGCTAACCGACGTGGAACAAGAGCAAAACGGGATGTTCACTTATCAGCGCGGGGCCAAGTTTGATTGCGAACGCATCAAAAGCTACTTGTCTCGCCCAGCGGCGTATGAATTGAACCCTCCGTTGCGCTAGGTTCAACAACATACGGCCAATACATGCGCAAGTTCCATTGTAGATAGTTCGAGAAGGCTTGACCAGCCTTCTCGGCCATAAAGCTCGAATCATCGTGCACGCAATACATCACTTGGACAGCACGATTTTGAATGACTCCTGTTTCCTCGCCTTTAGTGAGATTCGGAAGTTAGGCCTTTGTTCCTCAATGCCAACTTTACCGTCTACTGAATGTATTGATCGAATGCCTTTCGGGTGCCGCAACTCGATAACCTGATCACGGGCTGATACTAAGGTGAGGTCCACTTCCTTTGGACTCCATCGAAGTGATCTGATGACAATTTGCCCCCGACAGGAGATGCCTTCTATTGATCCTTGACGCCATTGCTCCGGCAAAGCTGGAAGGAGTTCGATCCATCCTGGCTGCGAATCGACCAAGCTGTGAACCACAACTGCAGGAAATCCCCCGCAGAGATCGGTATTGAACAGGCTCTTCGGATTGTGCGTCGTGACCAGGTTTGCATACCAATAGTTGTTGGCCAGCCATTCGAGGATCTCGCCTGTCATCGAAGCATCGCGCAGGCTGGCTGTAACCAACCCGAGTTGCACGAGCCCGAACGCCATTTCCCCGCCGTTCTCTTGCTTTCGGAAATCGAATCGTTTGACCACAGCCCGTCGAAAGGCTTCTTTCAGCTTTGGATCATCGGAGATTTCCTGCGGCATCCCGTCGTATAAAGCATAGAGATGGGACACGTGGCGATGCTCATAGTTGTCTTTCAGCAAAGGCGTTGACCATTCTTTAACAGCACCGTCGTCGTTGATTTTATAGGGCGGGAGTTTGGCCAACATTTGCCGCCACTTCTCGACCTTATCGCTATCAACATTAAGTTCTATGCAAGCATTGATGCAATTGGTCAGCAACTCTCTGGCAACGGCAATATCCATCGTAGCGTTGATACACGCTTGAGACGGGCTATTGCCCGGATTATTCTCCGGCGAATACGACGGTGAGAAGAGGTATTTACCGTCTTGGCCCTCAATCAGGAAGTCCTCATAGAACAATGCCGCTTCTTCCATAAACGGCAAGGCTCGGTTCTTTAGGAACTTCTTATCGCCGGTGTAAAGATAATAGTCATAGTAGAAATGGGATGCCCAGCCTGCACCCGATATCCAGAATGTCATCGGCCACGTCACATCGAAGTGGTTGTTCAGTCCATGCGAGCTTGCTCTTGACGGAACATGGATACCTCGGCAACCATAGAGGCGTTTGGCATTGACACGATATTGGCCGATTTGCGATTCTAGATAGTCGAAGAAAGGCAGCAAACACTCGGCAATGTTGGCGCAAAGGTCTGCAGAGATCGCCGTTTGGACATTGCCGTTAAGCGTAAAGTCAGCCGACCACGGAGCTGACCACGTGCCGTTCCAGATTCCCTGAAGGTTCGGAAAAAGCTCGCCGCTGCTTGAGATCACGGCGTAACGCGCGGCGTCGAACTCCTTTTCTACTAACGCCCGATTCGTGTTGCCGATAGATGACTTGGCGATGAGTTGCTCAGAACTCAATATGCGGTCTTCTCCGCCACCTAGATCGAGCTTCGAGCGTATAAACAGCGACTTATGCAGCTTTACATGTCGGCTGAGCAATTTACCGTAACTGCTACTAATTGCAGCTAGTTCTCTTTTCATCGATTCTGCCACTGGAGATGACAAATCCATCAGAGGGGCGGCCTTAATGTAAACTAGTACTTGATTGGCGTTCTCAATCACTATCCGGCCTTCGTGTTCTTTTTGTTTGCCTCCGACTAATTGGATACGGGCTACTCCGACGCATCCTCTTACGCTGCCTTCCCAAGAATGTGCATAAGTCGTTCGATACGTAAGGTACTCGCCATTTGTTGTTGCGCCGGCAGTTCTTACTCCGTCTCTGAACACGGCCTCTGGCCACCAGCCGCCAGCGTTGTTTGTCGGTCGGGTATCGAGCCAAATCCGGCAGCTGATCGAGTTCTTCTTGATTCCCTTGATCTGGATCACAATCAGATCATCCGCCCGACTGACGAAGAGCTTTCGGGTGTAGGCTCGGCCATCGCTTAGCCAACCAACTGAAGCTTCTCCAGTCGAGAAGTCGACTGACCTCGCGTATTGATCAGTCTTCCCTTGCCCCAGCATTTCTATTCGAACGTCAAATGCTGGGACAAACGGATCGGTCCATCGTTTACCTTCGTATCCGTCTTGATGGGATTGTGCGACGACAAGGTCGGCGGCTTCTTGATATAGGCCTCTTGACATGAGGCTGCGGATCTCTGAAAGCCGAGATGCCGTATTGGGAGGCATTAGGGGTTTGTTAAGCGGCAAGAACAGACGGGCATGGTTGACAATGATCGTCTCGTCGACCGGCTGTCCGAAGACCAAGGCTCCGACACGCCCATTCCCTGAGATAAGAGCCTGCTCCCAAAAGGTCGCGGGCTGCAAGCTAACGAATCCCCGATCTGGATATGGAACTGATTGCGGTTTCATGGCTGGGCATAATGCAGATACGACTAAACATGCAATGATCAAAGGCAACGTTGTGATCAGTCTCATCGCGACCAGATTACCAACCGCACCTAATAGAATGCCAGTTTCGCTATTAATATTCTGCTAGTGGAATGCATCCTCTCTCGATGAACGAGATTCGACAAGGCTTGAGATTGAGGTGATAGGTGCATTATCAGATCAGGCACGCATACGTTTGGCTAGCCCGATGCACGTTAGCGTTTTTATCAAAAGCTACTTGTCTCGCCTAGCGGCGTATGAATTGAACCCTCCGTTGCGCTAGAATGAGATTCTTGGCCGCTTGGCAGGCAATGGCGCCTGTCGGCGGTTCTTATTTTTGAGATATAGGTCGTCACCCCGACGGCCACGACAAAGAGTGCTACTGGAAACAGCCAGTGCTTGCCAGTTGCTATAAAGATCGCCATCGATACGGCGATACAGAGCCACAGCATTGAGAGGCAGACGCGCTTCCCTTTTGGGGACATGCTCTTATCTTCCGACCATTGCCGCAGGAAGTCCTTCGCAGGGGATTTGGTGAGAAGCCACGTCTCAAATCTTGGAGAGCTCTTCTTGAACGCCCATAAGGCAATAAGAAAGAACACGGTCGAGGGCATACCGGGAACGACTATCCCGACATACCCAAGGCCGATGGACACAAAACCAAGCGAGGCGTAAAGCCATCTCATCTGCCTTTAATATGGCTGATTTCGCCTCCTGCTAAAGCCCTCGGGTGGGGATTTTGCCGACCTACTTGGACTTTAGGTTCGCCTGCAACTGGTCGACAGTCACGAACTCAAAACCCTTCTTCCTAGCAAACGCAACCAGCTGCGGAACGAGCTTGAGCGTTTCTGGTCCGCCGTCATGGAGCAAGATGATCCCGCCGTTCGACAGCTTCGACAACGTACGTTGTGCTAAGACTTGTGTTCCCGGGTCGGCATAGTCGCCTGGATCGTCGGTCCATAGCACCGTCGTCATACTACAGTCGGTTGCCGCTCGGATTACGTCTTCGTCGTAGTCTCCTCCTGGCGGTCGGCAGAAGCGAATCCGCTTACCAATCAATCGCAAAAGTAAGTCGTTGTTGGCTCGGTATTCAATGACCTCATCCTTAAAAGGAACCTTCGTCAACGTGACATGCGAGAAAGTGTGATTACCGACGCAGTGGCCGTCGGCATCGATTTGCTTGACCAGATCGGGATACCTTTCAGCCATTTTGCCAATCACGAAGAAGGTGGCCTTCACGTTAAGATTCTTGAGCAGATCGAGAAGCTGCGGAGTGAAATTAGGATGCGGACCATCGTCAAAGGTGACCGCCAGTTGCTTGAGATGAGGGTTCCCTCTTTCCAGCTTGGGCAGGACCAAGCCCCTTCTCTTCTCGCGTTTGTCCTGGGCATCCAGTTCATCGGCAGATCGGTAGACCTCAACCATCGCCTTCTGCCAGTAAGGATCGCTCTTGACAGGCTTAGCGGGGTTCACCTTTGGGGGAACCTGCTGAGGGTCTGCCGTCGACGCACCGATTACTACCGTCGAAAGAAGGGCTACTATGGCGACAGGACCAACATGCATTCTTGACATGGCTCCAGATAACACCTCAATATCAATCAACCGATTGGTAAAACCAAGACGATCCCTATTGGAGTTCCCGAAGGACTTATGTCCATTTTATTGCAATACAGAGCTTTTCTGGCAAACAACGCCCACTTTCCAACGTTGATGGCACTAGCGAGGTGTCTCTTTGACCACGGACGGAACTAACCTAGAACCAGAGAAAGAAAAACCTGAGCGCTTTGCGGCTCTCGACGCGTTCCGCGGCATCACGATTGTACTGATGCTTTTGGTCAATAACGTCTCACTTGGCGAGTTCACCCCGTCGACGTTGCAGCACGCCGATTGGAACTCGGGTGTCAATATCGCCGACCTCGTGTTTCCTTGGTTTCTGCTGTGCGTCGGACTTTCGGTGCCATTCTCTATTCGGTCGTCGATCAAGCGAGGCGAATCCTGGAAGAACCGGCTAGTCAAAGGTATCTCACGGTCTTTCGTTTTGTTCCTCATTGGGTGTCTGATCGATAGTTCGATTCAGAAGCAGCCTTATCTCGGCTTCGGCGTTCTCCAAGTCATTGCACTAGCCTTTTTTGTCGGAAGCCAGTTCGCCCAGCTTCCCCGTTATGGCCGCTGGATGGCAATTGTCTTGCTCCTCGTTCCGTATGGTCTAGCTGTGCGCTATGCGCCCGTGCCTGGACTCGGGGTCGCTTCCCTCACCCAAGACTCGCACTTCATCAAAGCGATCAACGACTTATATCTGGAGCCGATTGGCCTTCGCGGCATCCTTTCGGCCATTCCGACCGCCGGCATGGTACTGCTAGGCGTATGCATCGGAGAACAAGCGGCCAACCGGGATTTGGTTGCCTGGAAACGGGTGCTAGTCTTGGCGGCCATCGGCGCAAACCTGTCGGCCGCCGGATGGCTTTGGAGCCTTAATCTTCCAATGAACAAGGCAATATGGACGCCATCCTACATCGTGTTTAGCGCCGGGCTCGGGGCGTTCGCGCTTGCAGGCTGTATTGCACTATTCGATTGGATGCCGTTGAAGGCCTTGTCCTTCCCGCTGGCTGTCTTCGGGAGCAATGCGTTGGCGGCCTATATCGTCCCGATTCTCGTCAAGCTGTGGATCCTGCAAATATGGACAATTCCCTATGGCGGATCGAAACTCACCCTGCAAGATGCCTGGCTTAGGTCGCTCACCGATCGGTACGGACAAGTTGGAGGCGGCTGGGTTTATACGGTGGAGTACATCGCCGCCGCCTGGCTCGTCCTTGCTATCATGCGCTGGCGCAAGTGGTATTTGAGGGCTTAGCTGCGAACCTTCTGCACTACATTCGGCGCGATCCATCCGGCTGCCTTGCCTAGATCGAACGCCTTGCGGTAGCACGGCATCGACTGAACCTTTTGTCCAAGTCGCTCGTAGGTTCTTCCGAGCATCGCCCACGCAAGCGGATTGTCGTTGGAATCTTGTGTGCTCTTATTTAGAAACCTCAGCGATCCTTGAAGGCCTTTCGTTGTTGCCTTCGGATCGAGAAGACCCTTGACAAACCTCTCGCCGCGGTAGTAATCGAACATCGAGTTGAGGAAGTTGGCATCAGGTCCTTGCATCTTGGACGGCTGAACGAGTTTGCCGCTTCTCAGGTCCTTATAGCCAAGGATCAAGGCGTCGTTTCGCGCATACTGAGGTTGGACGTAGCAATAAGCTCCTTTGGCATCGCGGAGGAACAAGCCTTGGTGAGCAGCGAATGGGTACGGTTCTGAGCAGTCGACGATCCGGTCGGTTCCATCGCTCTGATGTAGTATCGCCACAGCATGCCCATTGAACGACATTTGGCCTTTCTCATTCGAGTTGACCATCGCTACGCCAGCGTTCAATCCAAGCTTTTGAAGCATTGCGACAACGATTACCGATTGCAGAAAACACTGCCTCTCGCCGTTCTTGACTGTGTAATAGAACTCAAATCCTCGGTCGAGGCTGAACTTGGGAATGGTCTTCTTGATGAGGCTGTGGATGTGGCGAGCCGCGTCGGCTTCTCCAGACGGCCGTTTTGTTTTGCTTGACTTTGACATCGCTTTGGCTTCAGTGGCCAAAATGTTGCTTACTCTTGCTTTATAGAGCAATTTGGCACGCTGATCAATATAGGCATAGAAGCTATCGGCTTTGCCGCCGTTCAAGCGAAATGAATCGTTTACGTACGCGCTGAACGCATCTGAGGAATAGGGCAGCTTAGGTTCCGAAGCTGCTGCGAATGCGCAGGCAATACAAAAAAGCGTTGAAACAAACGCTAGGCGGTGTTGGATCATATACAGCCTAACGCTTGTCTCGGCACTATTGTTTCCGCCTGAGCAAGACTATGTCCTTATTCTGCGCTTTCTCGCAAGAAACGCCAACGGGAGCAATAGAAGCCCAACCACAGGCTCGGGAACCGATTCCACCTCGACGCGAAAGGCGCATTGGCGGCTATCCGAGTAGCTGTACGTTGGATTGGCATTCTCAAAGTAGTCGTGGCTGACGGCCTCCATGCCGCTGATGTCTTGGGTTGTCCAGTTCCACGATGCGCCAGAGTCGATGACAGAACCTTCGATGAGCAGCCAATACTTCTGTCCCGATGCCAGCAAGACCTGGCCAGAATCATCAACGACCGAGGTGGTATCCGTGCTCTGCAAGAACTCAGGCATTCCCGAGACGATCCACGATTTCATTAACGAACCGACCTTGTCCGCGCCAGAGTCGAGCATTAATGAAACTTTAACTTCGTTTGTCGTCGGATCGATACCTTGAATCCGGCTATGGAAATGGAAGATTCCAAGCACTAGTTTGCTGACAGCGCCGGACTCTAAAGAAGTGAACTGGTAAGCGATCGATTGCTGCTGAAAGCTGGGCTCCCACGCATTTCCCAAAATAGAGTTGCCCTGGCTATTGTTCAGTTCGTCGTTCGGACCGAAGTTGCTGTAGGCAACGATGGCAAGGCTGAATGCAGGCGCTGACATCGCCAAGCCGAGCAACATGCCCCTAAACGCTGCTTGTCTCATATCTCTCTTCACCTCGTATAATATCAAGCCGAGTTCGGCTAATCAACGGCATTGTAACAACAGCCAATTAGCAATTCATTAACACGAGACCTTACAGCGATTAGCCATACTGAGCGATTATCTGTATAAGTCAAGACGAATTCGGCCCCTTAGGTTAAAAACAAGCAAGCATATAGGGGCTATCCCTTGCATCCTACGCCCCCCTCTGGTACAATCTCTTCTTGCGTCCACGGGAAACCGTGGCGGCTACGGCAATTCGCTTGCCATAGGAGAGATCCTGTTGTTGTAGCGAAGATGAAGACATTTACGCGCAATTTGGGGTGCGGGCATTTCCCGCTCGGGAAAGGTGGTCCCACTTCAAGGCTTAACTGCCGGCGCACCCTAACAACAAACCTTCTCCCTTCGCTCTACGCCCATTTGTCGGGTTTCTCGCGCCAGAACCATCTGGTGTCTGCGCACGTTTTCTACGGAGGTTCGCTTGATTGACCATTTATCTGCTTTTACCTAGCCTCGCGGCCGCGTTTGCCGCCATTGCCATTTCGACCAAAGGTTCTTCAACTTCTTGGCTAAAGAAGCTATTACATCTTCGCGATGGAAATGCACGCTTCTATAGGCCGACTATTGACGAAGAGGCGGGTTGGTCGCTCATCCATTGCAACGATCCCGAATCGTTCAACGAGTGGCTTGGCCACGACGAAGAAGGATTTCCTTACGGCTCCGATGAAGAACCCGCTCTTGGATCCCATCTCTTAATTGAGCTTTTCGAGTGCGACAAGCGAAGCCTGGAAGAAGAGCGATCGGTTGGCTCGGCCATGCGCGAAGCCGCCGTAGAGAGCAAAGCCACTGTCGTAGCTCAATCGTTCCACGAGTTCAAGCCGTTCGGCGTTTCCGGCGCGGTCATCATCCAAGAGTCGCACTACACGATTCATACCTGGCCGGAGCACGGGTACGCAGCCGTCGATCTGTTCTACTGCGGAGGCACTGTTGCCGTCCATCGAGCCGTCGAAGTGCTTCGCGAGCGCTTCAAGCCGGGCCGCATTAAGTTTCTCGTCGTCCGACGCGGTATCAAGAGCGAAGTCGAGCACAGCTAGCTAGCTTCAATTGAAGTTAAGCTGAGCGAGGCCTCGTCTTCGCTCCCTTCAACTTGTATCGCCCTTACCCACCCTTATAAGGCAACTAAAGAATGTTTTCACAAAGCACAGGTATGTTCGTTTCCGAGACCCACACCGAAGCGGTGACGTGGTCGTTCACCATCGAGCGTTTTCTCGTTGAAGGAAAGACGCAGTATCAGGAGTACCAAATCGCCGATATCCCCCGATTCGGCAAGACTCTCTTCCTGGACTATAAGATTCAGAGCTCGCTTCTCGACGAGTTCATCTTCCACGAGTGCATGGCCCAGCCGGCGATGATCACTCATCCCAACCCCAAGAAGGTTGCGATCTGCGGCGGCGGCGAGGGAGCTACGTTGCGCGAAGCTCTGAAGCACAACACCGTTGACAAGGCCGTCATGATCGACATCGACGAAGAGCTGATCGACATGGTGAAGGTTCACATGCCCGAGTGGCACCAAGGCGCGTTCGAGGATCCTCGCACCGAATTGATCCACACCGATGCCCGCAAGTACCTTGAGGACCACAAAGGTGCCGGTTTCGACGTCATCCTCAGCGACCTGCCCGATCCCTTGGAAGCCGGCCCCGCCGTTTACCTCTTCACCAAGGAGTACTTCCAGATTTGCGCTGACGCCATGAGCGACGACGGCGTGTTCGCGATGCAGGCCGGCTGTGCCAACATCAACTATCCGTACTGCTTCACCGCATGCCTCGAGACGCTGGAAGCGATGAAAGAAACCTTCCCATACGTCCGCGGCTACTGGGGCATCATCACGACCTTCATGCTACCGTGGGGATTCATTCTCGCCAGCAAGAAGCACGACCCGCTGGACCTAAACGAAGAAGAGCTGATCAAGCGATTCGCCGCCCGCGGATTCCAGACCAAATACTACACGCCGCGCTTCCATAATTCGGTCTTTACGTTGCCGGATTACATCAAGGAAGCTCAGGCTGAGCACGGCCGCGTTCTGACCGACGCAGCGCCGTTCGTCTGGACAGCGTAAGGTTCATAGTTCCATGGGCATCGAACCCATGAATAGTTACACGAGCACGGATTTCTAAATCCGTGCTCGTCTTTCTATTTTGCGTTGATGTGATATCATTAACGTATCAACATGAAGATGAATGTTTGCTTTCTGTCAACCATGTTGCTGGTTTCTTTGGCCGTGTCTGGTTGTATCAATAACACTCCTTTACCGAAAACCAGTAAAGTCAAGACCGATGCCTCGACAGAATACAAGATGCCAACATCGGGCTTTACATTTCCGACATCTGTAGCGGGTTTCGACCGAGGCACGACGACGCAATATGACTCGGCTGGCAAGGATGTGAGCGTTGGCTACAATATGGACTTGCCGCCGATCAAAGCAACGGTTTATGTGTATGAAATCCCTTCAAGACTCCCAGCAGAGACTCTCGACAAGCACTTCAAGTTCCGCAAGTCAGAAGTAAAACGCTCGCATCCTGTGGTCAAGCTTGTCTCGCAAGGCCCAACCAAACAAACGATCGGTTCGACAAGCCAAACAGGGCTTAAGGCAACTTATTCTTATGCCGAGAACCTATTCGGCACCAGGCGCGACGTTCTTTCAGAGGTTCGGCTTTTCACTCACAGCGGGTGGTTTGTGCTGTATCTGATTACCTATCCAAAGGTTGACCAGGCTACGTGCGAACCGATTGTTCTGAAGTTCATGCATGAGCTAGAGTGGCCGCCGAAAACGAACTGACTCATCACCTTGGGTATAGAAAACAGCCTTCTGCTATTGAGGCAGAAGGCTGCGAACAAGAAGCGCAAAGCTAATTGGCGCTAGCAACTACTTGCCGGGAGGCGTGATCGTCGGTGCGGAATCGCCAGTTGCTCCAGATCTCCTTTTGGCTTCTTCGTAGCCCTTGGCGAAGTCAGCCGCCGTCTTAGCTTTCGCTGCGGCAGCCTCATCAGGCGATAGCCTCTTTTCGCCCGGCTTTGGCTCATACTGCGGCACTCGCTGTGCGCGAATACAGCCCGATAAGCAAAGCAGACAGATCAAGAATGAGGCGGCGACTCTTACCATGACTTATCCCAAGCCTTGCCCCAGAGCTTCAATAGGTCGAGTTCCTTGGTTGAAGGAACAAGCGCGGCGTCCTGGAAAATATCCATGTGATACCAAACGCAGCTGCCGATCGAGCCGCCAGACTGCGGATCCGTGTCGGCGTTGTATGTCATCGAAACGGCGTTGCGCGACTTGGCATGGCCGTCGCCAAACCCGATCAGCACGTGATAGTTATGAGCCTTGGAGCCCATGTAGATTGAGTTGGAGTCTAGGTTGTCGGGATACTGCTGGTAGTGTCCGCGCTCAGCTTGGGAGTAGCTCGGACAAAGAGCGGTCCTCTCAAATGTAAACCCGTTCTGCCAATATGGGCTGCTGTGGGCATCGGCCTCAGCTATTGTTCTCGGTTCATCGGTCGCGAAAGCCATGCGCTCTGCGAGATATTCCATGCCGGTCATCGACCTCGGACCTGCCCACGTTGTGCTCCAACGAATGTCGATGCTCGGGAAGCCGTTAAAGGCCATATGGATCTGTGGGAAATACGAATACCACATGTCGACTTCGATATTCGAAGGACGCTGGCTTAGCTCTCGTGTTGGCGCGCCAATCACGGTATCGTATACGATTTCCTTGTTCTTGGTATAGGGGAGGAACAGGCGAGGCCAGCCATTATATGTTCCCTGCGCAGGCCAGAACGCAAAATACTCGTCCATGTATATTGGGGCGGTGTCGTCGAAGTCGCCGGTGTACTGAACACAGGCCATCGTGACTTGTCTAACGTTAGAAAGAGTTGATGTATTCTTCGCGGCGAGTTTGGCACGTGCGAACACAGGAAATAGTATTGCAGCAAGAATGGCAATAATTGCGATTACAACTAACAGCTCTATTAATGTAAATGCTTTCATAGCACGATTCATAAGAAACCTCCTTACATCGATCCATAGTCACAGACAATGCATAAGCAGATGATGCGACTTATGAGTCAGGGATAGTCCGAACGTAGTTGAGTAGCTAAAAGCAAAGCGGACTGGTTTAGAAGGAATGCCCAATGGGTGCCTTGATGAAAAAGCGAAGATTCTTGATGAAACTATCTTTTCACTGATCCTGCCGCCGGCTTTCGAAGCGGCGCTTGCAACGCCGCACGCTCGAGAAACGTTATTGATCTCACCTCCGTACCGGCATGTGCGAATAGAAGGTCTATTCGGCATTGCACAATCATATTATATGCCGAGAAACCCATTTCTACGCGTGAAAAGAAAGTTTATTTCATATTTTTCTATGTTATTTGTCCTTAGTTGTGCAATTGCTCGTTTTGTACAGCAGTTAATCGCAACATAAGAACGCTAACGAGCTAATGCCTAGGCGCAAACTGGTACCCACTTCGAACAAGACCTGATCCGGAACTCTCTCATCTTCTTTTGTATTAGATTTCGCATTTTTCTTTAACATTATACAAAATCGCCAATATGTCAACCGCCTACCATTTTTGTACATATTGAACATTGCTAAAGGTCCTCTTGACCTTTATATATTCGTACAAATAGGGTCAACAGGTGGAGGGCTGCCTATTTCGTTTGGCATGATGGCGCAACGGAACCTCTAGTTATCTAGACGTTTCTCATTATTCTTGCTTCTGCATACAGGCGGCTGTATTTACAGGTGCTTGCGGCACTTCATTGCCCACGGGAGAGTGGAAAGTGCTAACGCCTGCCAGAGTTGTTGGAGTCTAGCGGCGTGTCGGTTAAGATCGCCATGCCGAAGGGTGCAAGCTCAACCGTTGATATATCAATCTCTCTATAATCTGTCAGGCTATCCTGGTTCTTCGATTCATCGATGAACAATCCTTGCAATTGGCCGACCAATCCTTGGACATTTAATGATACGGGTTCGAAGGCATCGTTAACAACGAGAAGCGTTTTGCTTCCGTCTTTCGGGCTCTTTGCGCAAGCAGCGAATACGCGGTGGTTGCCGTCGATCTGGCCTCCCTCCACCGTCGTCTCCAATATCTTCGCCTTCATCGGCAAGTGTCGAGTCGCTTGACCGAGCATGTAATACGACCACAGATGCGGCTTTGCTTCTTTCATCCACACCTTAGGCCAAGAGTTCCAAGTATCGATATACTGCCACTGGCCGTCGATATCGCCACGATTGACAAATCCCCATTTGTTAAGGCCGTCGACGCCGACGTTCAAACAGCGTATAAGCTGTTCGGTATCCTTTAAGGAAGCCTTATACATTCCTGGTGCGGGATCGCTACCATCCGAGCCATACGTCTGTGTTCCGAACTCGGTTAAGTACAGTCCTTTGCCCGCCTTATGCGCCTGCTCGGAGTAGCGCTTCAGGTAAGGAATCGTTCGGTCGCCGAGTCGGTACCCCCAGCCTTTTCCCGTCACTTGGGCGTTCGGATCATCCCAGTCAAAGTTCGAGCAGTAGCCGTGAAAATCGACATCGTCGACATATTCGAACCATGGCTGCCCCGAAATGTCTGCATAGTTCGGCATGTCAGTCTCGCCCGGACCCATCAACTTAACCGGAATACCGGCATCGCGAACGGCCTTTCCAACAACGCGATAGGCCTCTCCAAGATAGCGGATCTGCGCATCATGGGTACTGTAGAAGTTGTCCGGTGTTTCCGGCAGGAACCACCACGTGCATGCTGGCTCGTTAACCAAGTGAATCCACTTGATGCAGCGATAGCCGCGCTTGAGAACGAGTTCGCGCAAGAGGACAACCCACGACTGAGCCCAGTGCTCAAGGTCCTTAGGCGCAGAGTAAACCTGCAGGGCCGGATCGCCACGGAACTCGTCGAAACACGCCCACTCGGCATCGATGTAGCTGCATTGAAGCAAAACGTCGGCTCCATGCTTCTCCGCCCACTGGCAGATGCGGTCAAGGATAAGCATCTCGGGCGAGGACCAATCGTATTGCCACTGAAGAGGTTCAAACTGCCGCCAAGCCATTTCGAGCCGAATGAATTTGAGCCCTAGCCAAGCGGCGTGGTGTTCAATCGACTTCCACATTCCCTCATGCCTTTCGATCACCGGCGGACAACCGCCCATCGCGCTTCCGCCAGCCCCGATCGTCGGTCGAAGCATGGAATGCCAAGATGCGCCGACGCCGCTCAACATTTGGCTGCGAACGGCGTCATGGACGGTCAGCTTGGCGGACAAACTCAAGCCAAGGCCTCTCGAATGAAGTCCATATCTTCATCCGATAGAGGCTTGCCCGTGCCCGACAGATTCACCTCAACTTGCCGCTGGTTCCGGAATCCGGGAATGACGCAACAAACCTCAGCATGGTGCAAATCGTACTGCAAGGCAACTCGAGCCAGGTCGCGAACTTCTGAACCGAACCGCGATTTCAGCTTTTCGATCTTTGGCTCAAGCTTCGCCAGATTCTCGGATGAAAAGCCGCCGCTGCCGCGCCGGTGGTCGCCTTCGTCGAACTTTGGCGGATTGTTCTTGTCGTACTTTCCGAGAAGCAAACCTTGCGCCAGCGGGCTAAATGCGACGAAAGAGATGCCTTCTGCCGCCATCAGGTTCTGAACCGGCGAACCTTTCCGGATGAATCCATCGCTCATTGCATTGGCCCAAGACTGAAACACCGCCGGCTTGATCTTCGGCGTTAGTCGCAGGAAGTCGTTATCTGAGTAAGCAGACAATCCGATGGCGCGGATCTTCCCTTCTTTCTTAAGCTTGTTGACCGTCTCAACCGCACCATCGACGTACTTGTCATCTTGACCAAAGTCTCCATGGTGGAAGTAGTAAAGGTCGATGTAGTCGCGCTTCAGGTTCCGCAACGACTGCTCGCATTGATGACGTACATGAAGGGCGTCGTAAGCGTGCTCGGCTGTGCCTGGGAAGTGACCAACCTTCGTGGCAACGACGACCTCTGTTGACTTGGTGCCCAGAGCCTTAGAAAGCATTCTCTCGGCTCGGCCGTTGCCATAGACATCAGCGTTGTCAAAGTGGTTGACGCCTTGGTCCAAGGCATAGTGAATCGCCTTGATCGCTTCGTCTTCATCCACGTTTGCCCATCCGTTCGGCGATCCGTTAACCCAGTTCAAGCCTCCAAGGGTCCAACATCCGAGGCTGATTTCTGACACTTTTATATCTGTCTTGCCGACATTTCTATATTCCATCGTTTAGTCCTTTGAAGCTATGGTTTTAGCATCGCGCATCGGAACACGCCGCCAGCGGTACTCCCTGGATGAGCAACGAACTTGACCGTAACTTTTTGTTTTGTTCGTGTCAGTTCTTGTGGAAGCAGGTATTCAACATCGCACAGCTTGTTCGGTTTGATGCGATTCAATTCTTGCGTTGCGATTTTGACACCGTCCACGAGGATATCGAAGGACCGCGGGGGGACATCGCTGCCCCAATATCGAACCAGGAGCGTCATCTGCTTGTCGTCTAGGACCTTAAGGTCCCAACTAAACCAGCCGTCTTTGGCATCGCGCCAGTTGGTGCCGCTGAATGGTCCTGCATTGCTGTTCTCCGAAGCCAAACCATGCTCGGTCTCATTCACGAGCGGAGTGACTTCGTCGATGATGCGTGCAGCTAAGGCTTTCTCTTTGGCTAGCTCTTCTTCGTGAAGCTTCGCTCTCTCACTGCCGGGCTTCAGCACAAGCCAATATAGTCCGTATCGGTTATCTACTGTTTCATAAAACGGCTTGAAGTTGATGACAGAATTGGGCTTCTTGGTTCTATAGCCGCCGAACTTAGATCCATACTTTTCAAGCCATTCAGTAGGCCTGTCAGGATTGCCGCTCAAGGTCCATTTCTCCAAGTTGGCTGCCACATCGGCGTATGAGCTGTTTGTGCTGATAACCGGCCTGGCCTGTCCCGGCTCGGTGACATCTCCGGCGAGAACAATCGGCCCGAACATGAGCGCAACGGTGTCTTTGTCGTCCGGTAGGCTAACCGCCTTAAGCGACATTTGCATATTGACTGCTATTACATCGCCGTTATGCCATTTGCGACTAACCTTAGTGAAGGCACCAGGCGTTATTCTTGCTATTGGTTCTCCGTTTACTTCGATAGAAGACCCTTTTGATGCCCAGCTAGGCATACGAATGACAATATCTGCCTGCACTGGGTTGCCTGCCTGAATGGTGATCTTCGAGAACATGGATTTCGGAAAGCTCGTCTTTTGCGTTAGTGTTAAGCCTTTTTGTCTCCAAACTACTCTCGATGATACGAACTGCGTTATCCATATCGCGCTGGCATCGTGAAAGTAGATGCTATCCCCAAGCTTTGACCAGTTCTCGACACCAGATCCATAACAGCACCAGAACGACTCTTCGGCATCTCCATACCGCCTATATGCGCCAGTTATCATCGGCACATAGTATTCATAATATCCAGTTTCTGGCTGATGTGTGCCCCAGATACCATTGATCATAGCACGTTCATAGTAATCGGCATACTTCATATCTCCTGTTTCGCAGAAAAGCATGCGTGTTAGCTTGAGCATGTTATATGTCTTGCAAACCTCGTGGTTCGTTGTTGAGAACGACCCAGAAAGCTTGCCTGCGGGTCCCCAAACCTCGCCGTTGGTCGAGCCGCCTGTAACGTAACTGTGATGGTTGACAACTTGATCCCAGAAATAATAGGCCGCATCTTTCCAAGGCTTATAGCCGGTTAGTTCGGCATATCGCAAAGCACCTTGAACGATCGGGATATGCGTGTTGCCATGCCTTCCCGAAAGATTATCTTTCTTGTTGCTTAACGGATCCAAGAAATCGCGTTTATCAAATCGGTGGCCAAGATCAAGGTAGTCCTTGTTCTTTGTCGCCTCATACAGAAGGTAGAGACCGTCATTCATGCCTCCGTATTCGACATTTAGAATCTGGTTCCACCGATCATCTGGCACCTTGTCGATTCGTTTCTTGAAGTAACTTGCTTCACCTTCGGCGATGGCTAACGCTTGTTTATTACCACAGTATTGATAGGCATCCAGCAGACCTGCTATCAGCTTATGTATGGTGTAATAAGGTGCCCATGGTATCTGATTAAGCGACTCGAGTCTATCCCAGAACGATTCGGGAAAGGCAGATAGATAACCGTTCCCCAATGCATTCTGACATTCACCAAACCCCTGAACGATCTTGTCAGCTCGTTTCTTGAGTTCTTTGTCGCCGGTTGATGCATAGGACAGCGCTAAGGCTGAAAGATAGTGGCCGACAAAATGACCTCTAACTTCGCAGGATGGTTCTTCCCATCCACGGTAAGGTTTCGCGCTGCTTGTCAGCCCTGCATTGATTCGAAAGTTATAGAGAAGGCGGTCTACATCGAGAGATTTCAAATACTTGATGTTCAAGTCTTGTTGCTGTTCCGAGTAACCCCCAAGCAACCGAACATCTTTCAGTTCAAAGGGCTGCAGTTTGCCAGAATTCCCCATCGCTACTACTCCTAAAGCACATGCCAGGATTGCTGAGAACATTAATTGCTCCTTAAGAACTCGGTATCGATTTCTGTGCGGATCGCTTGGCCCGTATTAAATCGGACAATGATTCCGCCTTCTATAGGATCAATAGAATCGACTCTGCCATAGGATTGGTCTATCTGAACCAGACCCATGATCGTGTTGACTTTTAAGACCTTGTCTGCCGAAAGATGCGCGCAATCAGAGAAGTTAGCATCTGTGCAGCGCCCGTCAGGAAGCAGCAAGCAGGCCTCCTCCATACCCAGCACGCCAATGTTGCGGCTGCTCCATGGGGCGTAGTGCCGGCCGCGGTTCGAGAACCAGAATACCGACAATGGCAGCGTCTTCGGATCTTTCAACGAGAACCAGACGTATCCTTCGCTTGGTACCGACACGGCTGCCCAACCGAACGGCAGGTCCTGCTTGGTGCGCAACATCACAAAGTCCTCAAAGCCCTTCCTTGCGGGATACATCGACAGATCAGCCAGGGAGCCGTCAATCTGGGGCACCTTGGCCATATCGTCGAAAGAAGCGCCAGGCCTCAAGGCTTGGTAGCCGCCTAGTGCAGGATCCTCGAACTGAAAGGGGGCAACTTGGCCGCGGTCAAACGGGCTCACGCTGATTAAGGCGCATCCTTCTCGGTCTGGAAGTTGAAGGGTAGGGTGCATTCCGTAGCTCATCGGGCCTTCGACGCCAGAGACGGAATGAGCGCAATAAACCGCAGATTGTCCAGGAACCAAGGAAATCGATCTGGTGACTATTCCAGGGCGCTGACTTAGGGCCATCTCTAGATTAAGACTAGAGGAGGTTGAACTAACCAGCGTCCATTTCTCAGTGGCTGGTTCGCCATGGCATGTATAGTTGATCCCATCTGGAGGAATGAACTTGCCTGCAAAGGGCATGCAAAAGAAGTCGCCGCGCAGAACTTTGAGCACTTCATCGATTGACGGGTCGACTTGTTCTTCTGCCCACGGAGCCACCATAAAGGGTTGAACGAGGGAGTTCTTTAGCGTAAACTGAACAGGCGCTAAGTGGCCGCCTTTTTCCGTGACATAAGCCTTTACATTGTCATTCTTAATGCACCAAGACGGTTGGCCCAAGATTGTTTCTTTTTCCATTTCGATTATCCTCTTCAACTCGCAATTAGGCGCTATAGTTTCTTCCTTCATCCATCATGATCAGGTAGTTCTCGATTGGTATGTAGTTGGCGACGCTATTGCCGGTACCAAGACAGTAGCCGCCTCCATCCATGCACACATCAAGAACTTCTCGAACGCGCCGCCTAATGGTTTCCTCATCAGCTCTGCATAGAAGGTCGACATCGATTCCGCCAATGAGTGTTACTTTGTCCCCGATCCGCTTCTTGTGATCGATAACGCTTTCAATGATGTCCTCGAAGGAGTGCTTCGCGTCAATCTTCACGTCTTCGAGCAAGTCGGGCCAGATGGATTCTAGGTTGCCGCATGAGTGAAGGAAGTAGAGCCTGTCAGCCTGGTGAGAAAGCTCTGCAGCGAGTTTGTGGCCCGGTAAGACGAACTCTCGCGTATCCTCAGGCGATATAAGCGTTCCAGTGCGAAAACCCATATCGTCGCTGCCCCAGATGATTTTCACTCGGTCATACTCAAGCAGTCTTTTCGTATACCTAGTCTCAATATCCATTAACTTATCGGTGATTGCTTGGACCAAGTCGCGCTGATCAAACAAGGCGTAGCAGAGGGTTTCATATCCCATAAGCCAGTTGAGCAGTTCGGCAAAGTGCGCGGTCAGTCCGCCGACGATGCACATATCGTCAGGCAGATTCTTGTTGAGCCATTCCAGAGCGCTTGCATCAGCCTTGTCGGGATCGGGCCACGGATATTTCTCGAACTCTTCCCAGCTCGTGATCGGACCTTTATGCTCGTCCATAAAGTAGCGGCCGCCGGCCTTCTTAATGTCGGCCGTGTCCTCGATCACCTCCTTGTTCAGCGGCCAATAGTAGTTGTCGAGCCCGCACTTAATATAGTCGTAGCCAAGAAACCTCTGTAGGGCGATCTCCCGCTTCTGCCACAGAAACGGTTCATTAGGGTCAATGTCTTTCCAGAGGTCGTATCGTTCGGCGACGGCCACAGCGACTTCGCCGTCAAGATAGAGTTCCATGTGGTGAACTCTTTGCGGCGTCCCTTCGCGCCGAATATTCTTGAGAAACGCCTCCGCATCCGGCTTAACTTTTCGATTCAACAACGATGGCATAGACGTTCACCTTTGGTATCAGATACTGGTCAGAATACCAGCCCATTCGGCCTATCGAACTGTTGGTTTTTGCTGATTCTTAAGGACATCCACCGGTAAATAGAACAGATTCTACGTAGAACAGGTGATATTACTGGGTCTTGTTGGCCTGATCCGGCCTTTATGGCATGGCGAATGCCGTATAATGTCGTAGATTCTAAGGATATTTGGGCTTTATTGATTTGCGCAAATCCTTGGCAAAGGTGAGAAAATGAACAAGCTTTTTTATGTTGGTCTGATCGGTTGCGCCTGCGTCGCTAACTCGTCCGCTTTAATTTACGTGGACTACCAAAACGACTCCGACACGCCGACAAACATTAACATCGGTAACTATGACAACGCAAGTTCCCTGACTCAGCTTTTTAACCTGAGTTCAAGTGGTGGCAACTATGTTCTAGGCGGCTCTGGCTCGCAGGTATATGTTGGCGCATATAAGTTCGTTGGCCTATCAACCAAAGTTCTTTGCGTCGAGTTGAACGCCCAGTCTTCTCCCGGCACCTACGGTTACAAAGGTGTTTCGGGCTACGCTGGTTGGCTCGTAAGCAAGATCTCCTCGCTGTCCTCGGCAGCCGAAGCCGCTGGCCTCGCCATCGCGACTTGGGAAATCAACTACGACAGCACCGACTACGGCTCAGTTAATGGTCTGAACCTCGGCTCTGGTAAGTTTAAGTATGTTGGAGTGACATCAGCAGGATCCGCTGGCTACTATGCACAGCAGTTCCTCGCTCAATATGATGCCGACAACACCAACCGCAACTACCGCTACTATCACAACCCGATCGGCAGCGACAGTGCTGGTTCTCAGGACTACATCGGCGCTGGCGGCCCTGGCGAGACAGGCGAACCGTCCGTTCCGGCTCCTGCCGCGGTAATCCCGTTCGCGCTCGGATTCCTGAAAGCCATCCGACGCCGCAAATAATCTTTGCTGATCTAGAATCGACTCAGCCCGCTTCAAGCGGGCTGTTTCTATTTCCGTCCTTCGTTCTTGTAATACTCGAGGCCTTCGATCAAGGTCTTGAGGTTCTCCCAAGGAACTCCCGGCACCATTGAACTCGACTCTCCCAAGAAGAGACCAGTTGGCGGACCATTTTGTACCAGCCAGTCAAGCTCCTTCTTTACATCGTTCGGTTTGCCGTGAGGCAATGTGCGCGTAACCGAAGAGCCTGCCTGTATCATCAGGCTGCTTCCGTCTCTGGCTTTAATCTGGCAAATCGCCGGGTAATCCATGCCGCACTCATATTGGAAACCTTGAAAACCTTTGACCCCGCACTCGATGAGCCGCGGCACCATTTGCATCAGATTTCCGTCGCAATGCCAAAGAAGCTTTACTCCTTGCTTGAGAGCCGGCTCGATGCAACGAGAGAACTCGGGGAACCAGATCTTGTCCAAGCTTTGCACATTGACGAGAGTGCCCCGCGAATCGGCCATGTCGAAATCGAGCAAGTGCATCGGCGGAAGGTTGGCGCGCTTATAAGCAAGCGCTGCCGCTTGGTTGTTTTTCAAGCATAAATCTGCCTGCAGTCTGAAGTGCTTAGCGATCGCCTCGGGATAGAGGGCATAGGCCGAGAAGTAGTGCTCATATCCATACTCGTTGTAAAAGAAGACGGGAAACCAAAAGAGTCCGTAGCCGGTCTTCAAGATGGTCGGACCGAGTTGATCCTGCTGGTCCTTCTCCCACTCGATGATTTCGGCGGCTCTTGCTTCAATGTCGTAGTTCTTGGTTCTCTCAATGAGGCTCGGAAACTCCACCTTCTCCAGATGTTCGACCGCGCCTTCAGGCGAATCGATCAGCATGCCATCGCGCCAGATTTCGGCGACGCCTTGCGTGGCGGCATGGGCTGCGCCTTCATAGCCGTGTGAGCCCATGGATAGCGGATTGTCGGGAATATACTGCTCGATTTGGCACGTCCCGATCGCGAGCTGCATGGCGTGATAAGTGCCGTATGGGTCTTTCTTGTAGCTTCCCTTTTCGCGCCCTGCCAATCGCTCGATGTGCTCGTGGTTCATCACGTTGAGCACGCTATGCGGGATGCCCTTGGTCGGCAGTTGGTGAACGGTGTCGAAGGCGAGTTGGGCGTTAGCTTCCATGCTTCTTTTGGTATTCCTCTGCTTGCTTCAAATATAACTTATCCGGCACGTCAACAGTCTTGTCGCTACTCGGTCTCGGCTGTCCTGGACCAGCCTTATAAGGATCGGCGCTCCAGTCGTCGCCTCGCCATTTCTCTCTCTGAACCTTGTCTCGCATGTCTGGCACGTCGAACGGCTGATTTCCTGAACAGATAGACCGGTAAGCCAAGATTCCTGGCAGCGTCATATCGAGTGCCGTATAAACATCAATGGCGTTTTCTTTACCTGGACGACCAAGGATCGCCTCTAGGAAGAAGTGCATCGTGTAGAAATCCGATCCTCCATGCCCTCCTATCGTCTTGCTCAGTTCGGTTTCTAAGGGAAAATCGGGCTTGTAGCTCTTCATCTCGCCTTCGCCCTCGATGTAGAGGTTCACTCGGTCGGTGCCGTCGGACCAGCGGTCGGTCTCGCATGAGCCTTTGGTGCCGTAAACGGCGAACCATATGGCTGCCGGTTCCCTCTTAACTCCCGCCGATGGAATGAACTTCGCGATCGCTCCGTTGTCCATCTGGCAAGCGACCAAGGCCGCATCCGAAGACAAACATCCATATGTCCGGCGCAAGACATTCGGAGTCTCATATCCTGTCACGCGAACGGGACGACAGCCTGTGATGGTCACCAGCGGACCTAGGGCATGCGTGCAGTAATAGGTCGACGGCATCCAGTTCCGCCAGTGGTCGCGTTCGCCATAGGCAATGTCGCCCCAATACGGTCCGCAGTCGTGGATATACTCGCCCTCTCCGTGCATAAAGCGTCCCAATGCTCCCGAGCGATAGAGGCGCTGTATCTCCTGAGTGCCTCTAAAGTAGCAGTAGTTCTCAGCGTAAGTGTAGACTTTCCCGCTTCGCTCTACAGCCTCAACCAAATCGACAGCCTCTCCCATCGTTGCGGCGGCCATAATCTCGCTGGTTACATGCCGGCCAGAATCGAGAAGACGGATCGCATACGGCGCATGCTCCGTGGCGTAGTTGGCCAAAACCACGGCGTCCATATCGTGTTCAAAGAACTTGTCGAAGTCCTCGTAACACTCAACCGAAGTTCCAGCAGCCTCCGACTTGTGGCGGCACTCTTCCAGTAACGGCCTATATTTGTCGCAGACGGCAACGAGCTTTGCGTCGGGATGCTTGGCCAACACCTCGACCATGATCTGGCCTCTTCCGCCTCCGAAAACACCTACTTTGATCTTCTTCGACATCGTATCACCTATTCGCGATGCTTAACATATTGTCCTACTTCGTTAGGAATCAATCGATTGGTCAGACCATTTAAGGTATCTTCTTAACTGTGAATTCCGCTATCGGAGCTGCCATTTTGAGCCAAACGCTGCTAAGCTTAATTAGCGGACCAATGCCTATGAAAGACGCCATCTCCATTCCGTTAGTCGATCTTGATTCCCAAAGCAAGTTCCAGATTGTCGTCGATCGTGAAGAAGGCCAATATTTAGGCCATGTCACAACGGTTCTCCTAGAGGACGGTAAAACGATTCTGGCCGTATATCCTAAAGGGCACGGCCGAGGTGAGATCGTGATGAAGCGGAGCATCGACGGCGGCAAAACGTGGTCCGAACGGCTACCGACTCCTGCGTCTTGGAAGACCTCGCAGGAAGTGCCCACCATTCACCGCACGATCGATCCTAAGACTGGCCATAAGCGTCTCGTTATGTGGTCGGGAATCTACCCCGCGAGACTTGCTGAGAGCGAAGACGACAAAACATGGTCGGAGCTAAAACCGGTCGGCAACTGGGGGGGCATCGTCGTTATGGGCTCAGTCGTTCAACTTCACAACGGCGACTACATGGCATTTTTCCATGATGACGGCAGGTATCTGCACAATGAAGGGCGCAAGACCGACGTATTCAACCTCCTAAAGACGGTCTCTCATGATGGTGGACTTACTTGGTCAGAGCCGCAATCCTTTTGGCGAGGCAACGATATCCACTTATGCGAACCCGGGGCATTTCGATCGCCGGACGGCAAACAGATCGCACTGCTGCTAAGAGAAAACAAGCGGGTCAAGAACTCGCATGTCATGTTTTCAAACGATGAAGGCCAAACTTGGTCAGCACCGCGCGAGCTGCCGGCCGCACTAACCGGCGATCGTCATACGGCTAAATATGACAAGGACGGCCGTCTCGTTGTTGTGTTCCGCGACATGGCAGCGGGTAGTCCGACGAAGGGCGATCCGATTGCCTGGGTTGGCCGTTATGAGGACATCGTGAACGGTACCGAGGGCCAATATCGGATTCGTTTGAAGGATAACATTGATAGCTGGGATTCGACCTATCCAGGTGTGGAGCGGCTCAAGGACGGCACATTCGTCATCACAACATACGGCCACTGGGATCCGGACCACGAGCCCTATATCATGTGCTTTCGGTTCAAATTGAAAGACATCGACAAGAAAGTTGGGCATAACTGAACCAATTGAGCCTTCAAATCGCACACACTTAGTGTGAGGAGGCTGTTGATTGTAATGGACAGCAAAGCAGCAGCAGCGGGATGCCTCGTCCCCGCGTCTGCCAGTTTAATTATGTAGGTTAGGTTTGGGAGGTTTCTCTTTGCCGGCAATACCCATGCCGACCTCTCGCCAACACAATGGAACTGCCCAACTCTTAATTGCAGAGGCACGAATGAAGATCACCGTCCTATCCCTCTTAGTTGTGTCGATAATGGTCATCGGCGCAGGCTGTGCCAAGAAGCGCTCGTTTGATGCCGCAGAGACAATACGCGGCGATGTCCAGCTAACTGTTTTCAAGTCGGACTTCGGCGAAGTGACAGAAGTACGCGAATTCGATCTAGTTAAGGGTTCAAACGACCTGCACATCGACAGCATCAGCAGGATGATCGACCCGCAAACGCCGCTCTACGAATGGCTTAACGGCTTCCCCGCCCAAGTGTCCTCATCTTCCTATGACCTCGGCGTCGGCGAATCGTCTGACCTTCTCAAACGCTACGAGGGCATAGAGGTCGAGATGGTCTGGTACGGCCAGGACGGTCGCGAGGGTTCATCGGTTTCAGGAGTGCTTGAGCGCGGGAATCCCGAACAGATCGTCCTTCGCACGAGTCAGGGGTTGCTGGTCAATCCATCCGGCACATTGATATTGCCGGATCAGCAGAATCTGTCAATCCGGCCGAATTTGTCGTTAATAGCCAAGTCAGACAAAGACGGCAAAGCAAAGGTTCAGCTTAGCTACCTCACTCGCGGACTGTCGTGGAGCGCAGATTACGTAGCTTTCGTCTATCCAAACTCGGATGATATGTCGCTGGAGTGTTGGGCGTCGGTCGAGAACCGAACAGGATTGGCCTACCCAGCCAAGAAGCTAGCGTTGGTAGCTGGTTCGCCGAATCGCGCAGTTTTGCATAGTCGGACAAGGAGTTACTGGGCGAAGGAAGAATCTGAAGGCCTTGGCGGAGCAACACTAGCGCTACCTGCCGACTCGTCATTGCCCGCACCTCCCACCGAGCAAGGCGAACTCTACCGCTACGAAATCGATAGTCCAAGCGTTATCGCCCCAGACCAGCTAAACCGCGTGAAGATGCTCGGATCGAAGAGCGTCTTCATCAAGCGCGACTATGCCTTTGCCCTGCCGACGCTCAGTCCCTACTTCGATTATGAATGGTCCAATCAGGCATCTCCGAGGAAGCAGAACGCTGTCCTAACGTTAACCTTCAGCAACGACAAGACAAGCAGCCTGGGTATGCCTCTGCCAGCCGGGACGGTGCGCATCTACGACATCGACAACAAAGGCACCAAGAGGTTTATCGGTGCATCCGGGATCGAAGATACACCAGAGAATGCGAAGGTCAACTTGACCCTTAGCAATGTGTTCAACGTATATTCCGAGTTCACGATTGTCGCGACCAAACAGATCGATTCGAAGACCGTGCAGAAGGACTACCAAATAACCATACACAACAAGAAAGACGAGCTGGTTGGCGTGCGCCTAGTTGCTCCTCTCGCAGGCAACCTCGCCATCCTATCTGAATCGCACAAGGGCACAAACCTCAACGCCAGGCAGCGGCAATGGACGATTGATGTTCCAGAGAACGGCGAGACAAAGTTGAGGCTGTCGATAAAGTTCAAGAGATAATCACGGTTCAGCCGTCAACGAATAGATATCTGCAACGCGTACAAAATAGGTCGCAATTTAACCTGTCGGAAGCCAACTAATGCGCCATTTTGGTACATAGCGCTGGTACACTGTTTCGGTACATATCCCTTTGCGTCTCAGCGAAAGGAATCTAACCGACATGAAGGCTATCGTTACCGATCATTCTTTGACTAATTTGCTTAAGGGCAACACCCCGGTCTTTATCCTATCGATCCTTAAAGAAGGCCCGAGCCACGGATATGCTATCTACAATGAGATCTCCAAGCGCTCCAACAACGTGCTGAAGTTCAAACAGGGCACGCTTTATCCCCTGCTTCACACGCTAGAGGAAGATGGCCTGATCACCAGCGAGTGGTTTGAACTCGCTCCGGGCAACCGTCGGCAAAGACGCGTCTACTCGATCACCGAGAAAGGCGTTCGCGAGTTGCAGGAACGACTAAGCGCTTGGCACGTTTTCAACCGTGCGATGATGGATCTGACCGGCGTCAGCGCCGCTTTGTAATCTAGGAACCGGCAGCGCGCAATATTGCTTCCTCTAGTTCGCCAGGCGATTGACATAGCGCGGTTGCACCTGCCATGCTCAACTCCTCGTGAGAACCATAACCCCACAGAACGCCCAAAGAGCGCAAGCCGTTCTCTTTTGCAGCCAGAATGTCGTGCTTCCGGTCTCCGATCATCAGACACCGTTCTGGTTCAATCGATTCGGAGCGCAACAAGTGCGCAAGCAAATCCGGCTTGTGGTCTAGCGTTCCGGCAAGGTCAGCGCCATACAATCCATCGAAATAGAGGCGAAGACCGAAGTGGTCGATGATGTCGTTTGAATAGAGTTCTGGCTTGGCTGTGCAGACCAGCAGCCGATAACCTTTTGCCTTCAACGAAGCAAGAGCATCGGGAATGCCGTCATAGACGCGGTTCTCGAACTTACCCGGCCCTTTATAACGCTCTCGGTAGTAGCCTATCGCCGATTCGATAAGCTCAGGGTCTTCAGTATCGAGGATCTTCTTGTAGCTGTCACGAAGCGGAGGACCAATGCACCAAGCCAGTTCTTCGTCGGTCGGCAAGGTGCTGTGCCCCAACTTCGACATCGCATAGCGAATGCATCCTAAGATCCCTTCCCGCGGGTCTGTTAAAGTGCCGTCCAAGTCGAACAGGAGTGTATTGATGCTCAAATCAGTGCCCTTACAAAACAGAGAACATGGAAGCTCCCAATCGGGACTCCCATGTTCATAACCGTTTCAACGCTATGCGCGAACTACGCCTTAAGAGCGGCGTTGGCAGCCTTGGCGATTCGCGACTTGCGCCGAGAAGCCTGGTTCTTGTGGATAATGCCGTGCTCGGCGGCTTTGTCCAGCGCGCTAACGGCGACCTTTAAAGCCTCGTTGACCTGGTCGCCCTGTGCGGTTCGAACTTTCTTCACGTACGTCTTCAAGGCACTCTTGGCACCCAGAACTCGGGCGCGGCGCTTTGCGCTCTGACGTAAGTCTTTTTTGCTTGCTTTAGTATTTGCCATGCTTGATTTCCGATTTGCGATTATATCCTAAATTACTTCTTGATAAACTTCTTCTTGGTCCTGTCGAAGCCAAGGTCGACCTTCTTCGAGTCGTAATGCCATACCGGCGAACCCGATCTCTGGTAGAAACACTGGTAGCTGCTGAGCAACGATGCCACTAACCGGCGGGTGCACCGTCGGACGACGTTGATCTCGGCCAGAACGGTCAAGAAGTCCGCTCCCTTGGGCCAGTGCGTCATTACTTCCACGAGGATGTCGAGTACGCTCATGTCGGCGGATCGCTCGCCGATCTCGCGAAGCTCTTCCATTCTCTGCGAACTGATGTAGACCACGGGGTCGGTCTGATCGAGCCACTGGAACTCGAAAACGTTGGGTTTAAGCGTCTTCTGCAGGCTGAAAACCGCGCCGGATTCGATCGGCTGGTCGAGCCACCAGAAGATGTTGAAGATCAGGCGCGCTTCGTGGTTTGCCCACACTTGCAGCTCGCGGCCGTTCGGATCGATGAAGATCAACTCCTGAATGTTGGGCTGAGCATCGAGCCAGCCGGTTGGGAACTGGCACATCGGGAACGTGCCGAGTTCGCGGTGGGTCGACTTCAGCACGAGGCGGAGCTGCTCCGGCATCTGCTTGGGAGCCGGCATGATCTCCTCGTCCAAAACATCTGTGGCCAACGGGTGTTGCAAAAGCTTTCTCAACGAGCTGCTGAGACCGTCGTCGTTCAACTCGACATCGATCAACTCGCCTTCGGCATCCTTAAACTCGGATTCCGGATAGAGGAACGGATCGGGCATCTCGAAGATGTTCTCCGGCGCAGCTCCTGGCTTATTGAACCGGTCGCCGCCGACCCATTGAACTTCGGGCCGGGCTTTCAGAGCTTCCATCAGGTTGACAATGTCATCCGGGAACGTCTTGTTGGCCGGGGTGATCTCGTAGAACTCCTCAAGCAGCCGCAAACCTGTCGTCGACTCTTCATTGGAAAGAATCTTGGCGACCATGCGGTCGACGTCCTCAGACTTCATCTCGACCGGAGCCGCGTCTTCCACATCCACCATCGGGGCAAGCTTGTCAGCCAGCTTCATGGTGGTAACGATCCACTTCCGAGTTTCGGCTTCTGGGTAAATGACGCCGTCGGAACCGTAGACATAGCCGTCAACCGAACATATCCGAGCATAGAACTCGCGGCCGTCGAAAAGGAGCGACGCGTGGTTGTCTTGCTTGTTCAAATCGAGCCATGCGGCGGCGGCAATTGCTTTGACCTTGGCTGGCGCAGCGAGCTTTAACGCTTGCTCATAGACATCGTTGCTTCGCCAGTCCAAATCGCCCAACTTGGCGCGAACGGCTTCGACCTCCTCGGCGGACAGCTTGTTTAACCCGTACGCGCGCTCGATTGTCTCGTCGGTTGAAAGGAAAGCCCAGTCGTCAAGAGCAACTTCGTTTTTCAGGGTGATGATGAAGCCCTTGCTCGTGGTTACGGTTCGAATAATGATCTGCTCGGTTTCGGCAATCTCCGTTCCGCGAATTCGAGAAAGCTCTTGAACGAGCGTCCCGAGGGGCATCGGCGCTCCGAAGCGTTCGATTTGCAAGCGGATCATTTCGTTGAACGGCTTGCCTTGTCCCTCGATTCGGGCGGTAGGAACCCATCGGCGCTCGTGGTAGGTGTAGCACTCCGGCTTTGATGCCAGAAGCGAGCGCACGGCGGCGAGTCCGATGCCGGTGCTGGAAAGCGAATCAGCAAGTTCGCCGAGCCGAATGGCTGATTCCATTTCGGTCAGTTTTTCTAGGATTAAACGGTCCGCATAGGTTCGTGCGAACTTCTCTTCAGGTTTAATGGTGATCGTCTTGGCCAAAGGTGATCCTCTTCGCGCGCATTTGGGCTAACGCAAGAAGGAATGATAGCATTTTCGGCGCGCCAGACGCAAGCACAAAGACAGTGCGGCTTTGCCAATGGGCTTAGTTACTGCCGCAATGTAACCCTGAGCCAACTCGTGTCGTAAAATATCTACATGAGACGAGGGCAAGGTTTCACACTCATCGAGCTATTGGTGGTCATCGCCATCATTTCTATCCTGGCAGCGTTGCTGTTCCCAGTTTTCGCCAGGGCTAAGGCGTCTGCAAAACAAAGCGTATGCCTAAGCAACCTCAAGCAAATCGGCGGAGCTTTGGGCATGTATATGGGAGACTATGACGACCTCTTCCCGCATGCTCTTGATGCTTCCGATAAAGTTTGTCCGGAGATATGGTCTCAATACCCGGAGTTTCAACAACGCATTCCGACGATGCCGATGCTCCACGAGGTGCTTCAGCCGTACCTTAAGAACAAGGAGATCTTTCGGTGTCCCAGCGACACCGGCATCGATATGCTCGACTTCAACTACCCGATCACCTTGCCCAGCCGACCGAGCACCTACAATCTCTACGGCAACAGCTACTTATTCCGTACAGAGATCGCCTTCAGGCAATATATGCAGTCCACGTTCCGGCTCCCCGCGGAGGTCAATGTTCTTTTTGACGGCTCAGGCTCCTGGCACGGAGACGGACGAAAGCTGTATGCCAATGATGACTATCAAACCTATATGAACCTGACTCACGGTTACAAATACAACACGCTGTTCGGCGACCTTCACGCCAAATCGCTCAGCTTCGACCGTCTGCAAACGGCTTGGGCGATCGAACTGTGATTCTGCGTCCATATGGTGTTGTAGTTGCGGGCGAATTGCTGCTCGGACTTGAAGTTGTCGTTGAAGGCAGGGTCATTCAAGAGGTCCGTCCGCATACGGGTATGCCTGAGGACTATGTCTTGTCTCCGGCTTTCGTTAATGCTCATTCGCATCTGGAGTACCGAGGCCTGCAGGACCGAATTCCTTCGCTGTCTTTCTGGAACTGGATTGGCGAGTTGGTTCGGCTGAATGAAGATGTCTCTTATGATGAGACTCGCAGATGGACCGAACGAGCAGCCCTCGAAAACCGCCAGACTGGTGTAGCTCTGATTGCCGACCACTCGAACCGGCCGTTCGCTGGTGCGGCACTGGAAGCTCAGTCGATAAAGGGCACCATCTTCCAGGAAACGATCACCATCGACTGTTGGGGTGACGGCGCAGACAAGATCCGTGAAATCGAAGAGAGAGCAGCCCAACAACGGAAGGAATGCACACTCGATATCTTTGTCAGCACCCATGCTCCCTATAGCGTCGATCCCTCATCTTTGCGCCGTATCAATGAAAAGAGCGCTAAGAACAGCATCCACGCGGCCGAATCCTATGAAGAAATGGACTGGATGGCCAAGGGTGAAGGTCCGATTGCCGAATTCTATGCTTCCTATGGCCTCGAGTCGCCTGGCTTCAGATCAACAATCGCTTATCTGTCTTCGCTTGACATGATTCGGTCGGGTACTCAGTTGGTGCATTGCTGCTCGGTCGACGAGGAGGACATTGAGCTGATGGCCCACGGAGGCGTCAGCGTCGCGCACTGTCCTTATTCAAATGTATATCTACACTGCCCTATTGCGCCTGTCCGTCGAATGCTTGAAGCAGGAGTTCCTGTTGGGTTGGGCATGGATTCGGCAGCCAGCGGCGGACCGATCGATATGTTCTTGGTGATGCGGTCGGCGCTGGCGTCTTCCCTTGCTTTGGGCGAACCGGTTTCTGCCGAGACGGTTTGGAACATGGCGACGACTGCAGGCGCTTCGTCTCTCGGCGTTTCTGGCTGGTCGGTTACGGTTGGCTCTTCCTGTCCGTTGATTAAGGTCCAAGTAGCAGGGGCGTATTCGATTGGCGAGGTCATTGAATCGGCGAAGCCGGAACTGGTTGAGTTTGTGTGAAGTGCAAGGGGTTCGTTAGGTTTGTTAGGGACAATCTGCCCCTTGGCGAAGCCAAGGGGAAGGCCAGTGAGCGAAGCGAACTGAGAAGGGGGTTCCGGGAGCCATGGAGGATTCGCGCATGATCAGATCGTGGCGCGGACATCCTGTCAGCGTCTAGAGCGGCCTCTATCCCTCCACGATCCCAATCGTGGAGGGTATCTATCTGGAGTCGTGTTAAAGCCTCAACAATTCGGATTGTTAAGGCATCAAGAAGGACTGCATGGGAATGCAAGCCCAAGCCGCCTACGACGCTGGCTTCGGCGATTTCGCAGCAGTCAATCGTCAATCCCATCCCTACGTCTCACGTCCTACGTCTTACGTCTAAGTTCTGCTCGCAGATTCGCTCGCGCTCCAACACGGAATCCTATCTCGCAACCTCGTCATTCGTAATACCGGACAGCATGATCCAAGCAACGATCCGCCCCACCAAGATCGTCCTAACCAATATGGCAAGAGACATGAACGAGCTTTGGGAAATCGTCAAGCGAATCCCGAAAGGCACGTGTGCAACTTACGGAGACGTGGCAAGGTCGCTTGAGAATCCGGTCAGCGGCTACACCGTCGGCAGATGGATGGCTCAAGCTCCCGACGGCGTGCCTTGGTGGCGCGTGGTTGCCAAAGACGGCTCGCTGGTCATCGCCAAGAAAAGCCCAGAAGCGGCTTTGGAACAACAAAAGCGCCTTGAGGCTGAAGGCGTTGCTTTCACCGGCTGCCAAGTCGACATGGACAACTACAGGTTCCCTCTCCTCTAGGTTCTCATCGTGCTAATATCAACAAATCAGGAGGATGAACATGAAATACACATGCTATGTGCTAATGCTAGCAGCGTTAATGGCGGTCGGATGCGGCTCGAAAAAGACCGTTGTCGGACCTGGCGGAACGGCTACCGTTGAAGAGAACGGCGATAACAAGAAGACAACCATTAATACGGCAGATGGAAATGCTGTGGTTGAACAAAACGATAAAGAAGGAACGGCCAAAGTCACTGCCACTGACGCTTCTGGTAAGACGACAACATTTGAGACATCGAACAAGATCGACCTGGCGGAGCTAGGAGTCGATGTCTATCCTGGAGCGACACTTGAAGAAGGTCAGAACGCGGCCGCGAAAGTTAAGACGAACGAAGGCGAGATGGTCACGGCTAAGCTTCTAACACCAGACAAGCCGGAGAAAATCGAAGCGTTCTATAAGAAATTGCTAAAAGATGCTACTTCGTTCTCGAACGCGGAATCCGCGACTGTATCCGGCAAAACGACTGGAGGCGATTCGGTGATGGTTACGGCCAGTTGGAACAAAGACCAGAGCAAGACCGAGATCGGCATTTTGGTCACGAAGAAGAAGTAACGGTCCGTAATCGGACACCCTCAAATCGGCTCGAATCGGCCTCAATCGGGTACAACCTAACCCATGGCAGACCGATACGAGCCGAAACAATTTGAGGCGAAATGGCAAGCGCGCTGGAACGAAGCGGAGTTGTTCGTCACCCGCACCGAGAAAGACCGACCCAAGTTCTACGGTCTTGATTTCTTCCCGTATCCCAGCGGCGCAGGCCTTAGCGTCGGACACTGCCGAAACTACATCCCTACCGACGTCATCTGCCGCATGAAAGCGATGCAGGGCTATAACGTGCTGCACCCGATGGGATTCGACGCTTTTGGCCTGCCTGCCGAGAACGAAGCCATTAAAAAGAAGACCCACCCCGCGCCGATGGTGGACAGTTACGCCGCCAACTATAAGCGCCAAATGGACCTCATCGGCATCAGCTATGACTGGAGCCGCAGCGTCAACTCGAGCCATCCGAACTACTACAAATGGACGCAGTGGATCTTCAACCGTCTGTTCGAGAAAGGCCTTGCCTATCGCAAGCTAGCGAGCGTCAACTGGTGCCCGAAAGACGCAACGGTTTTGGCCGATGAAGAGGTCGAAGGCGGCCTTTGCTGGCGATGCGGAACCGTTGTCGAGAAGAAATGGATTCCGCAGTGGTTTTTCAAGATCACCGAGTACGCCCAACGCTTGCTTGACGATCTGGACGACCTGGACTGGCCGGACGGCATCAAGCACATGCAGCGCAACTGGATCGGCCGATCTGAAGGCGTTGAGTTTGAAATGAAGGTCTTCCAGGATGGTGTCACTGGCGAATCTAAAGTAATCGACCTGGACGCCGAACCGCAGCCTTCACGCAAGCAGCTCAAGTTCCGAGTCTTCACCACGCGCATCGATACGGTCTTCGGCATGACTTTCTGCGTTTTGGCTCCGGAGCACCCGGTTGTCGAGCAACTCATGTTGTTGGTTGACGACGAACACAAGGCCGCTGTTAAGGAATACCAAGATGCCGCGAAGCGCCTAAGCGAAACCGACCGACTGGCGACAACTCGTGAAAAGACCGGCGTGTTTACAGGAGCGTATGCCGTTAACCCGGCCAACGGCGAGAAGGTCCCGATTTACGTTGCCGACTACGTCTTAATCACCTATGGCACCGGCGCGATCATGGCTGTCCCCGGCCATGACGAGCGCGACTTCGAGTTCGCCAAGAAGTACGGCATTCCGATCGTGCAAGTCATAGCCCCGACGGACGGGTCTGAAGTCGAGTTGCCTTGGTGCGACAAAGACGGCATCATGGTCAACTCGGGCGACTATACCGATTTCTCGGTTGCCCGCGGCCAGCTCGAACTCGGCAAGTGGATGGAAGCTCTCGGCATCGGCGAGCGCAAGGTGCAGTTCAAGCTGCGCGACTGGCTGATCAGCCGACAGCGTTATTGGGGTTGCCCGATTCCGATTATCCATGCGGCCGACGGCGAGATTCAAGCTGTGCCGGACAGCGATCTGCCAGTCCAGCTCCCCGAAGTCGAGAACTACGAACCGAGCGGGGACGGAACGAGCCCGCTAGCCCAGATCGACGAGTTTGTAAACGTGACCGACCGCGACGGATCGCTCGGCAAACGCGAGACCGACACGATGGGAGGATTCGCCTGCTCATCTTGGTACTTCCTTCGCTTCTGCGATCCGCATAATGAAGATGAACCTTGGGAGAAGCAGCTTGCCGACTATTGGATGCCGGTTGACTGCTACGTGGGCGGCGCAGAGCATGCGGTCATGCACCTGCTCTATGCTCGGTTCTGGACCAAGGTTCTCTACGATGCCGGTTTGGTTTCCTGCAAAGAGCCGTTCCAGCGGCTGCAGAATCAAGGCATGCTCTTGGCTCAGACGCCGTTCCGCCATCCGCGCGAGAACGAGCGGCTGGAGGTCGGCGAAGTCGGCATTCAGATCACGTTTGAAGAAGCTCGCGTGTTGCCAGAGAATGAAGTTTTCTACCGATGGGAGAAAATGAGCAAGTCGAAAGGCAACGTTGTGACCCCTGATGAAGCTGTCGAGAAAGTCGGCGCTGATGCGTTGCGCATCTACGAGCTGTTTGTTTCTCCTTTCGACCAGTCGGTGCAATGGTCCGATGAAGGCTTGAACGGCGCATCTAGGTTCCTCAACCGAGTCTTTAAGCTGATCGACGAGACGAAGAAGTATTGGGATCGCCAGTGGCGCTTGACGCTAACCAAAGAACCGACGAGCGATGCCGGCAAGGAGCTTCGCCGCCGCGCACATCAGACGATCCGCAAGTCAACCGAAGACATCAACAAGTTCGCGTTCAACACTTATATCGCGGCGTTGATGACCTTTGTGAACAACTTCAACGACGCTCTGAAGGCTATCAAGGAACCGAGCAAAGGCGATGCCGCAGCTTTGAGCGAAGGCATGGAAGCGCTCATTAAGTTGCTTGCGCCAGCGGCGCCGCACTCTGCCGACGAACTGTGGGAGAGCCTCGGCGAGACTGGATTCACATTTGACGGTCCTTGGCCAGAATTCGATGAAGCTTTGTGCCTTGAGGATACGGTCACCGTCGCTGTCCAGGTCAACGGCAAGCTCCGAGACACCATCGATATGGCAGCTTCGGCGACCAATGAAGAAATGGAGGCGGCCGCTAAGGCTTCGACAAAGGTTCAAGCTCATACGGACAGCAAGACGATCCGAAAAGTCATCGTTATCCCTGGAAAACTGGTCAACATTGTGGCGAACTGATGATGAAGAAGAAAGGCTGTAAGATTACGTGCGGAGTGATGGCCCTTATCCTTGCGGTTGCAGCGATTTGGATTGGCCCGGTTATTCTTGACTTTTACCGGTCGGGAATTCTGGGCAGCCAGCTTTCGGGCAAGAAGATGCGCGAGTATCAAGGCACTTCGATGGATAACTTGAGGGCCCTTCATACCGCGCTTATGCTTTATCACGACAGCGAGGGTCAGTTCCCGGATTCCGCCGGATGGATGGACGCCATCAAAGACCGCATCAAGGCGGGTGATATGACGCAGGAAGAAGCTGATAAGAAATTCGTCAATCCGTCGCTTGGCAAGGCTGGCGAGTTCGGTTATGCCATGAACGACGCCTGCAGCAAGAAGTACAAGGACGACATCAAGGATCCTTCGAAGACGCCTTTGCTGTTTGACAGCTCTTCGACCGGCCGAAACGCGCACGGCTCGCCTTCTACCTTGCTGCCCAAGCCGTCTCGGCCTGGTGGAAATCTGGGGATTAGCGTTGACGGAGAAATAATGAGGTTCTAGCAGAGACTAGATCGATGCGAAAGACCGATTTGCCAAAGCAACTATGCATATCACTGCCCCGTATCGGTGAGTTATCAGAGACTTTTCTGGATAAGCATGTAAACGACATCCTACCGAGCCGTACTTGCGTTATCGCCAACAAGTATGCGGCGAGTCCTGCGTGGCAGACCAGTAATCCGATCCTGCTTCTCCACCTTCGTCTTAATGCCCCGCCGTTGAAACGTATCTTGCGCGAACTAGTTGGATCCTATCTAGAACCCAAGAGAATCCTCGCCTTTGTTCGACAACATGAATCGGAAGCCTTCATCGCAGAATATATGTCAACCAACCTAGCAAGCTTCAAGGAAATCAAGCGCGCTGGCTTGCGCTGGTATACCTTCGGCCATGGAGTTGATATCAGCAAGAAGCTCCTCACCCATAAGTGGCAAACCAGATATCGTAGGTTGCGCTCATCCGACGGAATCTTCGTTCGGTCAAACTCGATTCGAAACAAACTGATCCAATGTGGTTTTCCAGCAGACAAGATCAGCGTGGTCTACAGCGGAGTCGACGTACCGACTGAACCTATCGACCGACCAGTTAGAGACGAAGTACGAGTTCTCTTCGTCGGCCGGTTGGTGGCTAAGAAAGGACCGTTTTTGACTCTGCAAGCCTTTGAGAAAGCGTTGCTCCATGTGCCAAACCTGCGGCTTGACATTGTCGGCACTGGGTATCTTGAGAAAAGCCTACAAAGTGAAATCTGCGATCGGAAACTCGAAAGCACAGTTAGGCTTCTTGGTCCACTTCCGCACTCCGATGTACTTAAGTTGGTTCGTCGCTCGGATATCTATGCCATGCATTGTGCTACGACTTCAGAAGGCGAGACCGAGGGATTGCCGACCGCTATTCTGGAGTCAATGGCCCATGCACTGCCAGTTGTCTCCACTCGACATGCAGGTATTCCTGAAGCGATCGACGACGGCGATTCAGGCTACTTGGTTAACGAAGGAGATATTGGAGCGATGGCTGAACGACTCGTTGCATTAGCCGCTAATCCTAGATTACGTCGCCAACTTGGACAAGCGGGATACGAACGAGCACGGGCTCAGTTCTCATGGGAACAAGAGCGTGCTCGAATACTAGAACTTACCGGCTTAGGCTTCTATGGTCGTATGCCTGCCAGTGTTCTGTAAGGGTAATCACGAGGTAACGTTGTTCCATGCAGCCGAATCCGCTTGCTCCGTTTGTCGATCCGCTCTTGCTTGCTCGTAAACAACACCATCGCTCGTTGATGGCGTCATCCTATGACCGCCGAGGGGGCAACCACGACTGGAGCAACTACGTTCGAAAGGAAGGACCCGGCGCGATCATGATGCTCGCAGACGGTCCGTCGGTGATCACGCGAATCTGGTCTGCTGACCCTCAGCATGGAACGGTTCGGGTTTTTCTTGACGACATGGACAAACCCCGCTACGAGTGTCCGTTCGAGCAGCTATTCTCCTTGCTGCCGTTGACCAGCGGCATCGGCGGAGAGTGCGAAGCGAACTACAAACGTTCCAGAGAAGAAGGCGTGCCAATGGGTTATACATCGTATGCTCCGCTTGTGTTTCATTCGAGAGCCAAGATATTGATTGATCCAGAAGACAACTATCTCTACTATCACGTTAACTACAACCAGTATCCTGTTGGAACAGTATTAGATTCATCTATCATAGATGCATCTACTCCGTTAGTTTCGAAGTTGCACGCTGACTGGTCGTTAGGTTTGCATCGGTATGATCGAAGCGATTACGAGTCGCATGTGCTGTCAGTTGAAGCTGAAAAGACTCTCGAACTGATACCCCTGGGGGGTCCATCTGCGATCCGTTCGATCCGTCTGCGGCTTCCACATTTCGACCGTCATGATGTCGAAAGGCACGTGAAGGAGAACCTTTGGCTAGTTATCCATTTCGATGACGACGAACCTCGCGATCCGTCAGTTCGTGCGCCGATAGGTCCGCTGTTTATGGACTACGACCAAAAGGATAGGCCGCGTTCTTTGTTCGTCGGCACCGATCTTGAAGGCGAAACCTATATCGAATACGCCATGCCGTTCTATGAGCAGGCTAAGATATCCTTAATCAACAAAGGCATCGTCGATGTTGAAGGACTTGAGCTTCGCATTCTGACCGAGCCTATTGACCCGAGCGTCGTGTATCAGCGGTTCAAGGCGACATGGCATGTCGAGATGCCGTTCGGTCCGGACCATCGCGATTATAACGGCGTGGCCTGCCGGCTGCTTAACCTCGACGGCCGCGACAACTATGAACTCCTTAATGTCCGCGGCGGCGGCCACTTCGTCGGCTGCGGGTTCCAGATCGACCTGCGCGAGGCTCCGACCGACAGGGCCGCCGGCGAAGGCGATGAGATGTTCTTCATCGACGACGACCCGCGCTATACCCTGTATGGCACCGGAACCGAGGACTATGTGAACGACGCTTGGGGCATTCGCGGCTATGTCGGCCCGATGTCCGGCGACTCGCTCGGGGGCGAATGGGGCGTCGATCCGCAGATCTTCGGCTACCGCCTGCACATTGCCGACTGCATCCCTTTCATCAACAAGGGCCAGTTCACGCTTGAGCACGGCACCGGCAACAACTGCAGCGGCCTCTACCGCAGCGTCGCCTATTGGTACGCCGATCAATCGATCTGCAACACCAAGCGCGAGGAGAAGCATTGGGAGAGTATTGGAAAGTCGACGTAAGCCATAATCCATCCCGTGAGTAAGCGATGCGTCATTGGCGTTGATTTGGGCGGGACGAACGTTCGGGCCGCCGCGGTGTATGAAGACGGGACATGGGCCGGCGAGAGGATCGAACAGACTTCTCGCGGACGAGATGGCTATGAAGCCACGGTTGAGGCCGTCGGTCTGGCGATCATGGAGGCTGCGCACAAGGCCGAATGCAAGCCGGAAGCGGTCGGGGTTGCCATTCCCGGCACAGTCAACGACGCAACCGGCATCGTGCATTGGTCGCCGAACCTGGGCTACGAAGAAGACGGCGTATTCCACTATTGGGTCGACATCCCGTTCCGCAAGACCTTGGAGCGTTGGGTGGACATGCCGATGGTGATGGCCAACGACGCGAACGCAGCCGCTCTAGGCGAATACATGTATGGCTCGGGCAAAGGCTCTGCCAACTGCCTGGTGATGTTCACGCTAGGCACCGGCATCGGAAACGGCGTTATCATGGCCCCGAGCGCGGTGCACGGCAAAGCCAAGGGTCCGCTGATGCTATTGGGCGGCAACAAGGGCGGCGCTGAGATGGGCCATGCGATCATTTTGAACGGCGGCGTGGACTGCAGCGCGGGCAACTACGGCTCGATTGAAGGCTATTGCCAGCGCGACGCCATTGTCAAGCGCGCCTTTTATAAGCTTATTCGCGGCCAGGAATCGATCATCAACGACATGGTTGGCCAGGATTACTCGAAGTTGACTCCGAAGATCCTAAGCGAAGCGGCCAACAAAGGCGATGAACTGGCGCAAGAAGTGTGGCAAGAGATCGGCATGCTGCTCGGTGTCGGCGTCGGCAACGCCATCAACATCTTTGCTCCGGACATCGTTGCGATCGGCGGCCAGATCAGCAAAGCTGGCGAGCATCTGTTTAAGGCAGTCCGACGGGCGGCGAGAGACACGGCCATCCCCAGCCTGTTCTGCGACGCGACGATTATCCAGGCGCAACAACTTGAAGACGCTGGTTTATTAGGCGGAGCCGCGCTGGCTTTTCAGACGGTTTCTGACTAGACGGACCCGCTCATCACAGGCTCAGCACAGGTAAGATGGAACCAGAATCAGGAGTAATGAATGGTTGAAGTGATCATGCCCAAGATGGGCGACGGCATGGAAGAGGGCACCCTCGTCGAATGGTTGAAATCGGAAGGCGAGAAGGTCAAGACGGGCGAAGTCATCGGCACGATTCAGACCGATAAAGCCACCCTTGAACTCGAAGCTCCGGGGTCTGGAATTCTAGCCGGATTCCTTATCCAAGCAGGCGACACCGTGCCTGTCGGCCAGCCGATTGCCACCATTCTGAAGGCTGGAGAAGAATTGCCGAAGGGTTACGGCTCTGGTTCAACGTCTGACGCGGCTGCTGTCGATGCCCCTGCCGGCTTGGTCCTCGGCGAAGCACCAGTCGCAGCACCGAAGTCAACCGGCGACGACGACCGAGTGAAAGCCAGTCCGCTTGCCAAGAAGATTGCCCGCGAGCACGGCATCAACCTGACTTCTGTTGTTGGCTCTGGCCCTGGCGGCCGCATCGTCGAACGCGATGTGCAGGCAATGGTCGGCAAAGCCGTCGAAGCTCCTGCTACGGCACCTGCACCTGCTCCTGTTGCCGCCAAGACAACCGAACAGAAGGTCGTTAAGCTTAACAGTCTTCGTCGAATTACAGCCCAAAGAACGACACAATCGAAGCAGCAGGTTCCGCACTTCTATGTAACGGTCGAGTGCGATGTCGATTCTATTTTGAACTTGAAAGACTTGTTCGGCGCAGAGGGCAGCACGCGAATCTCGGTGAACGACTTTGTGCTCCGGGCCTGCGTGATGGCGCTGAAGCAGATGCCTGAAGTCAATGCGGTTTTCAACGGCGATTCGATCGCTCAGAGCGGCGGCGTGAACATCGGAATGGCGGTTGCCGTGATGGATGGTTTAACCGTTCCGGTCATTCGCGACGCGCACACTATGACGCTGAGGCAGCTTTCGACCAAGGCGAGAGAACTAGCGCAAAAAGCCAAGGACAACAAGCTGACGCCCGATGAGCTCAGCGGTTCGACATTCAGCGTCTCGAACATGGGAATGCTGAACATCGACAACTTCATCGCGATTATCAACCAGCCGAACTCGGCGATTTTGGCTGTTAGCACAGCGAAGAAGAAGGTCGTCGTTGGTGAGGATGACGAGTTCGAGGTGCGCTGGATGATGAACGCGACGTTCTCGTTCGACCACCGCGTGGTGGATGGCGCGGTCGGCGCTCGGTTTGCGAACATCGTGCGGGAGTACTTGCAGAACCCTACAAGGTTGCTGAGCTAAGCGGTTCTACACCTGTCATAAAGCGAGCGGTTGACTTGCGGATCGGATCAGGCGATACTAGAACCGTTTGAGCTGAACGCAATGAAAAAGAACGTCCACCCAGCCATCTTTATCGCTACTATTGTGATTGCCATAGGCATCATCTTCGCCCTTGGGTGGAAAGCGACACATCGACCGTCACCGTTCGATAAGTTGCCCGGACCTCCTGCAGGCGCAAAAGGGCCTTAGTCCAAACCGAAGTTAGCTTGATTTACAATGGTAGATAAGCACTGTCGTGCGATCTTGCCCTGTTGATTAACTTCAATTTCACCTCACCATCAGTTGTTCCGCCGCACATGGACGAATCTCAGGCGGTTTGAAATTCCAAACATATAATGCGTGGAAGCATACAGCTGTTTGAGGCTGTATTATATACAGACGTGCATTTTTAGAACCAAGACTTACTTGGCATGCCGCATTGGAGAAAATCAATGAAGAACCTCAGAAAGGCATTTACACTCATCGAGTTGCTTGTCGTCATTGCAATCATCGCCATATTAGCAGCCATCTTGTTCCCGGTGTTTGCGCAGGCAAAAGCCTCGGCGAAAACCGCGGCAACCCTATCAAATGTTAAGCAGAACATCACCGGAGCTATCATGTACTCTGCCGACTACGACGACTATGTCGTGCCTGCAGGCGATCCTTGGTGGGTCGATCCGATTATTCCAACCTGGTCGATGGTCATGTATCCATACATCAAGAGCCTCGATCTCTACTGGGACCCCGCGGTTGGTCAACCCAGTTACCAACGGCTCATTCCTGGAAAAGACAGCGATGTCGACGTGGCCAACGAATGGGGCGCCTGGACCAACATCGCCATCAACTTCCTGGGATACAGCTATTGGCGGCCGTCGTATGGCACACGAAGCCAGACAGCGATCACGAACCCTGCACAGCGTTGCGCGTTCGTTCCCGCTCTCTATGGCGAAGGCGCTTGGGGCGTCTGGCACTTCAACTCGGAATATGTGTGGTGGGTTACGCAAGATAAGTCCTATGAGCAAGACTTCTGGACAGGTATGCTGCTGAGAGGAGCTCGGTTCCATAGCGACAGCTACATCGTATCGTTCGCCGACGGCCACGCCTCCAAGGTGAACTATAAGAAATATAGCTGGCCGCGCAACGATCAGGAAACCAAAGACTTCTGGGGCAACCCTTATACGGGAGACTAGGGCATGAAGAAGGAACTTAGCCCAGTAGTGGTGATCATTGCCATCGTGGCCGTGCTGGCCATTGCCATTGGCGCATTCTTCAAGTTCGGAACAGGTAAACGAGTCGACTTGAACGCTCCAAAGCCGAAGGGTCCGCCCTCTGCTCCGCCTACGCCGAAGGCAGGCCAGCAAGGTCCCGGAACTTTGCCTTGGGGAACTCCGCCGAAGTAACTGAGATGATCAGCATGCTAGGCTGTTGAATAACCAAAGCCCCCGAGACAACTATCTCGAGGGCTTAACGGCCTTATTGGTTGGCCCCGATCTTGTCAAATCCGCCCGGATAGTACATGAACCTCGCAAGCGCATCCTCACTTGGGGTGAAGTTCTTCACTTGGAAGTAGGCTCCATTCGGGCCGACTTGCCAGCCGTAGTTGGGTTCGGCAGCGATCTTCTGGAAAACGATGTCCGTGTTGTACTTGAGCGAAAAAGGAATCTGCTCGATTGGAGCGGCATAGGTCGATGCGCCAGCCAAATCGTAAGCGACGATTCGCTGCAATCCGTCAAGTCCCGACTTCCCAATCGGCACGGTGAAGGAGATGCGCAGCGCGTGGGTTGCGGATGCCTTGACTGGAACAGCCAGCGACTTGTAGCGAATGATCTTTGTCCAGACTGCGCCGTTTCGGAGCTTAACCGCATCGTCGGTGAGTGCCTGTTCTTCCTTGTATGGGCTTACCTTTATCGGCGCTTTGTCCCAGGTGGCTGCAAAGTCGATGTCGTAGCCCCTGCCAAGGATCGGATTTTGGGCATTTACCGGCAACTTCAAAGTAACGGTATATGGCTTGTTCGACTGGTTCCTAAATAGGAGCAACGTGTTGAACGTCACCGATTCCTTAGTGAGTGTGCCGGTGACGCTATGGCTGATCAGCTTAAGCGATGCGGCAGAACCTTGGACCGCGGGCAAGCCCGAATAGACGATGGCCGCGTTCTTGGGCAACGGACCCTGAACTTGCGCCGCAAGGACGCTTGAAAGGAGAATCGTAGTAATCATGCTATATCTAATGACGTTTTGCGGCAGGCTAGCGCTTCGTTTAGGGTAAACATCGAAGCATCGTGGCAAGATTTCAGATCAACACCGACTACATGGTCAAATCACTCGTCGACCTTTTGAACACTCCAAGCCCCACCGGCGATACCGAATGGGCGATGAGCTTCATCGAAAACGAGCTTGCGCTGATGGGAGTGCAATGCTACCGAACGCAAAAAGGCGCACTGATTGCGACTGTTGAGGGTATGCGCGAGGACAAGCCGCGGTGCATTTCGTGCCATGTCGATACGCTTGGCGCGATGGTCGCGCAGATCAAGCCGAACGGCCGCCTGAAACTGACAGCGCTGAACGGGTTGAACTGGCCGACAATCGAGAGCGAAGGCGTCACCATTGCCACCAGACAGGGCAGGCAAATCCGCGGCTCTATCGTTTTGGCCAACGGTGCGTCGCATGTCAACAAGGATGCTTCCACCAAAGAGCGCAACGCCGGCACCCTTGAGGTCCGCATCGATGAGCGTACGAACTCGGCCGAGGAGACGCGTGTGCTTGGCATTGAGGTCGGCGACTTCGTTTATGTCGACGCGCGTCCGGAGATCGGCGACGCCGGATTTGTCCGCTCTCGTTTCCTTGACGACAAAGCTTGTGTTGCTGCTTCCTTGGCTGCGCTCAAGTCGATGCGCGACAACGGCATTACGCCGGCGCAGAAGACGACATTCCAGTTCAGCAACTATGAGGAGGTCGGGCACGGCGGAGCGGACGGCATTCCTAACGACATTGCCGAGTACGTGGTTATGGACATGGCTGCTATCGGCGAAGGGTTGCAAGGCACCGAATACACTTGTTCGATCTGCGTGAAGGACTCGGGCGGCCCATACAGCAGGCAACTCACCGACAAGCTTCGAAACATCGCTGAGAAGGCAGGCGTTGAACTCAAGACGGACGTCTATCCGTTTTATTCTTCGGACGGAACGGCTTATTGGCGCGCAGGCGGACAAGCGCAAGTTGCCTTGATCGGTCCGGGCGTGGACACCAGCCACGGGTATGAAAGAACACATACCGATGCTCTGCGCGATACCGCGTTGTTGCTGGCCGAGTATTTGCTGGAAGATTAAGGCTCCTTTCTTAGGAGCGAAGGCTAAAGCCTTCGGCTACAGGCTTCTGTTTTGTCGATGTAGCCGAGGGCTTTGGCCCTCGTTACTTACAGCCGGCCTTCCTCCACGGGTTCCGTTTATCGTACTCCGCACTCTTGGGTAGCGGCTCAGCTTTCAGCCAAGATACATATCGATTTCCCGCCATGCCGGCGGAAGCAAAGTCGCAGAGGGTAACGGTCTTACCGTCGACTGTCCTGAACGTCCTTAGGATATAAGGATTGGGCAACCTATTTGTTGCACTCGTACTCATGGAAGGCTGGCTCAAGTCGATAGTTGGCAGCTCCAATGGCGAATAGGAGCCAAAGCGCGGATCATAGGCCAACAGAATCGGTCCCCAATAGAGAGACGCCTTGCCGCTGCAGTCCTTTTCGCCAGGCCATAGCCAAGGACCCATATCGAGTTCGAGATCGATGGTATCTCCCTGCTTCCATTGGCGTTTGATGTCAAGATATTTCCCTGTTGACACTCCACTAACAGCCGATCCATTAACGGAGCATTTTGCATGAGTCGACCAAGACGGCAACCGAAACCTCATCGCAAACTCGGCTGGTTTCGTAATATCCAATTTCAACTTAATGTTGCCAGTATTCGGGTAGTCGGTTATCTGTATGACTTTAACTATTGGCCCATTAGGCAAAGATAACGAGACAGACGACGGACCGTAGTAGTTCACTACTACGCCATTTTCAGAAACCATATAGGCCCACTCAGACAGCATTCCTATGCCTCTTGGCGCGTTGACCGAGCAGCAGCTGAGCTCTGGGCTGCCGGGACGCTCCTGGAAGTCAATGTCCTGAGTCGCGGCCTTGCGCTCGCCGTCCATTGGGGTGTTATAGGTCCACCACCGTCCGTTCGGCTCCATTGCGCCAAGGACGCCGTTATAGAACGAGAGTTCCAACTCGTCGGCAACGAGCGAATCTCCGGTCATCTTCAGCATATCGACCGATAAAGCCATCCACGCGATGGTGCAGCAAGTTTCGATTGGGCGCGGATCGTAGGGGTTTCCTTGCGCCTGCTCGCCCGATGAAAAGCCGCCTGTGTTGTGGCGGTCATATTGCTTGATGGTATTCCAGATCTGCTCGTATGCTTGACGGTACTTTTTGTCGCCTGTGATGGCGTATAACTCGGCGATTCCTTGAATGGCGTGCAGACCTTCCCAGCGAGGTTTGGGTAGCTGATAGAAAGCTTTGCCTGCCAAGGATGCGCGGATGTAGTCGCCAGACGGCGGAGTTTCGAAGTCCTTTTCGATCTCCTTGCACAGTTGCAGATAGCGCTTGTTGCCAGTCTCTTGATATAGAAGCGTAAAGATGTGGATGCACGACTCATTCATTTCCTCGGAACCTGCGTCATAGACCCTGACCTTGCCGTCGAGGAAGTAATTGCAGAAGTAGTCGGCGCAGCGCTTACAGGCTGCCAATGCTGACTTGTCGCCGACTTCTTTGTACCAAAGATAGAGCCCTAGCATGCAGTGGTATTGGCCCCACAGGTCCCACGTGTCGCGGCCGATCATGCGCCTGTCCTTTGGGAACGGGCCGAGATAGCCATCTTCACCTTGGCTAGCGATGAAACGGTCAACGGTCGCTTGAATCGTCTTTCTTAGAGCCTTGTTCCGCGTAAGGCGATAGCACTCGACCGCCGAAGTCAGATACTTGCCGGCGAACTCGCCCGACCAAGGTAGAAGGTCGCGATGAGGTTCACGATCGCGATCGAAGAACATCTCGGTCATGGCCGGATTGGACAACGGTGCGGTTAGGAGCCAACTACGTTCGTTCGCCTTGATGCGGTCGCCGATCCAGCCAGTAAACGATGATTGGAGATTCTCGATTTCTTTGAGCACGGGCGGGCGGGCAAGCTTTGGTTTCATGACAGGACTTCTTTCTGGCTGCATTGCGGCAACCGGAAGGACGCACGCCAAAGCTAAGCCAATGGTCAGCAACATGGTTTGAGTCTACCAGCGCGCTATCTCAGCTATTGGCTAAACATTATCGATTTGTTTACTAGTTGATTTAGGTTCAAATAGACCGGTTCGATCAGGTATCTTGGCGTCATGGCAGACATGCATCCTTGGGTCACGACATCCAACCATTTCGACGGCTATCGAGTCGTCCGCAACTACGGCGTAGTTAGGGGCATCACCGTCCGCAGCCGCTCGGTTGTCGGCAACTTCGGCGCTTCGATTCAAACGCTATTCGGCGGGAACATAACGATCTACACCGAACTTTGCGAGCAGGCTCGCGGCGAGGCCTATGAGCTGATGATCCAGCATGCTGCCGCTGTTGGCGCGAACGCCATCATTGCGATGCGGTACGACGCCAACGAGATCGCTCCGGGCGTCACCGAAGTTCTTGCCTATGGCACGGCTGTTGCAATCGAGCCGATTCAGAAGACGTAGGACCAGGGTATAGGGTATAGGGTTATGTTTGAATATTACGCTCTATGCCCTGTGCACTTTTTAAAACTCTATCAAGGCGGCTAGCGAAATGCTTAGAAAGATATTAGCGATTAGCTTTGTAGCTCTTTTGTTTGGCGATAGCGTTGCGCAACTAACGGGAAACGTATCGCTTGTTGAAGGTTTCGAGAGCAAAGTCCTTCAACGCAAAACGCGCGTTTGGGTTTACCAGCCGCCTGCGAAGTTTAAGGGACCGTTTCCGGTTCTCTACATGCTCGATGGACAGAACGTTTTTGACGGCAACACGGCATTCATCAAGGGAAAAGAATGGCGAGTCGACGAAAACGCCGAAGCGCTGATCAATGCCGGCTTGGTTGCCCCGATCATCATCGTGGCCGTCGCGAACGGCGAGATCAAGCGCATGGATGAATATACGCCGGTTAAACAGGGCAACCTGGGCGGCGGAAAAGCTGAAGACTACATTAAGTTCCTTCAAACTGAACTAATGCCTTGGGTTGAGAAGACTTATCCTGTCAAGAAAGGTGCGTCAAACACAGGCTTGGCGGGTTCAAGTCTTGGCGGTTTGTTTACTGCTTATGCGGGTTTCCAGTATCCATCTCTCTTCGGCCGCTTGGGCATTGTTTCACCCAGCGTCTGGTGGGGCGATCGGTATATCGTAAAGAACGCTAAGAAAACGAAGGCTCGCATTTGGTTGGATATTGGAGCTAAGGAAGGTCCGCAAGCCGTTGCTGATACACGAGCGTTTAACGATAAGCTCGTTGAATTGGGCTGGAAGACTGGAAAGGACTTGGCTTATATTGAAGTCGCCGACGGCGAACATAACGAGGCATCATGGGCCAGCCGCATGGGCGAGATGCTGATGTTTCTGTTCCCGGCTAGAAAGTAGAAATGACCACGCCATCCATTTGTGCTCTTACCAGTAGCCGGCTAAGAAACGCGGACAGGATGCCCGCGCCACTTGCGATGGGCTAGAAGCCCATCGCACGCCGGAACCCCCTTCTGCCCAAGCCTTCGGCTTGAGCGTCTTCCCCCTGGCTTCGCCAAGGGGCAGATTTCAACTTCCAATCCTCATTAATCCTAACAAACCCTAACAAATCCTAACAAAATCCATCGGCTAGAAGCCGATGGTACGGTTTTACAACGGCCTCTTGCCCGGTCCGAAGTCGGCGTTGTAGTAGTCGATGTGGTGCGAGCCGGGTTCGATGATCGCATCGATCTGCTTCAGTAACTTCTCGGTGAGTTGGTTCTGGCAGGCCGCTACGCTTTCTTCAAGCTGTTTGACGTCGCGCGCGCCGATTATTGGCGAGGTAATTCCAGGCTGAGAAGCCACCCAAGCCAAAGCCATCGCGGCCAAGGCCATGCCGTTCTTCTCGGCAAGCGCTTTCAAGCGGACCAGTTTCTGATGCGGAACCTTTTGCAGTCGGCCAGCAGGATCGCTTTTCGAATAACGCGCTCCAGACGGCTTGCCTTCCAAGTATTTACCGCTGAGCATGCCTCCCGCCAGAGGCGACCACGGAATGACGGCATAGTCGTAGGTCCGTAAGAACGGTAAAAGCTCGCGCTCAATGCGCCTATCAAGAAGGTTATACGGAGGCTGCTCGCTGACGAAACCGGCTGCACCCAACTCGCGAGCCACATAGTGCGCTTCGCAGACCTGCCACGCGGCAAAAGTCGAGCATCCGGCATACCGAATCTTCCCTGCGCGAACCAAGTCCTCAAGACCGCGCAGGGTCTCGTCGATCGGAACCGACGACTGTGGACGGTGAATTTGATAGAGATCGATCCAGTCGGTATCCAGACGCTTCAGCGAAGCCTCACACGCCTCAACCACGTGTTTGCGCGTGTTGCCCCAGGCGTTGGGGTCGTCGTCGGCCATCTTGCCGTGGCACTTTGTGGCGAGAACGACCTTATGCCGGAAGCCCTTCAGCGACTTGCCTAGGATCGTTTCGCTAACGCCGCGAGCATAGACATCGGCGCAATCGAAGAAGTTGACGCCAAGCTCGATGGCTCGGTGGGCGATGCGGACCGACGCGTCCTCATAGGAACCCCAGTCGTCCGGCTCCCAGCCGAAGGTCATGGTGCCAAGGCACGCCGCGCTGACTTGCACGCCGGTTCGTCCGAGAGAGCGGTAGATCATGCCCGAGGTTTACCCGAAGCGGCCGCGCACATATTCCTCGGTCACCTGTTTTTGAGGCGTTTCGAGGATCTGTTCGGTGTCTCCGTACTCAATGAGTTCACCGAGCATGAAGAACGCTAGGTCTTTTGATATGCGGGCGGCTTGTTGCAGGTTGTGGGTCACGACCAGCACGGTTCGGTCCTTGGCCAGTTCCACAATCAGCTCCTCTATCTTCGCCGTGGCGATCGGGTCGAGGGCGCTGCACGGCTCGTCCATCAGAACGACGCTCGGGTTGATCGCCAGCATACGCGCAATGCAAAGCCTCTGTTGCTGGCCGCCGGAAAGCTCAAGGCCACTGGTCTTGCGGATGTCGCCCTTCACTTCGTCCCAGAGCGCAGCCTTCTTCAGGCATGACTCGACGAGGCCGTCGAGTTCGGAGCCTTTCGCGCCGAAGTGCATCTTGGGTGCCATGGCGATGTTGTCGTAGATGCTCATCGGGAACGGATTCGGCCGCTGGAAGACCATGCCGACCTTGCGGCGCAGCTGCATCAGGTTCGCCTTGTGGGCGTAGGGGTTTATACCGTCGATGTCGATCTTGCCCTTCATCTTGACATTGGGGATGCGGTCGTTCATGCGGTTGAGACAGCGCAGGAAAGTGCTTTTGCCGCAGCCGCTGGGACCGATCAGCGCCGTCACGCCGTTCTTCTTGGCCTTGAAGTCGATGCCCTTCAGCGCGTGCTTATTGCCGTAGTGCAGGTGCACGTCGTGCGTCTCGACGACGGTTGGAGCAACGCGGGCTACCAATTCTGCTTCGACCTTATTCGAGCTCGGACATAAATCGCTCCTAAGTTGACGATTAAGACGAATAGCATCAGTGTAAGGCATGTTCCCCATATGATCTTCTCCGGAATGACGCCCCCTTGGCGATATCCTTCGGCCAAGTGGTAGGGCAGGTTGGCGACGGGGCGTGACAGTGTTTGCCAGCCCAACGACAGCTTTTCGGTTGAGTAGTAGATGCCAGCGGTCAGAAGGATCGGCGGGGCTTCGCCCATCGCTCTTCCGGCGGCAAGCACGAGGCCGGTGATAACTCCGGGCAAAGCGTTCGGCAGGATGACTCGCCAGATCGACTGCCACTTCGATAGGCCAAGCGCCATCGCTCCTTCGGCGAACCTCTCGGGCACGGCGCGAATGGCCGACTCGGTGGTCAGGACGACGACCGGAATTGACATCATCGAGAGCGTCAACCAGCCGGCAATAAGGCTAACCCCGAAGTGCCACTTCAGGACGAAGATGGCGAAGCCGAAGAGGCCGTAGACAATTGGCGGGGTTGCGGCAAGCGTTGTTACGCAGGCGCGCATGGCTTGAGGCAATCTACCGCCGCCTGCATACTCGGCCAGCCAGACACCGCCGAGGATGCCAATGACCGGCACGCAGACCAGCGTTCCGCCCATCAGGAGCATGGAGCCGCGGATCATCGGCCAGATGCCGCCCTTGGTCATGCCGTCCGTCGGGTCTTTGGTTAGGAAGTCCCAACTGATGGCAGGCAGGCCCTTGGCCACGATGGTGCCAATGAGGCCGAGGATGATAGCGGCTACAGTGATTCCGACAACGCCGATGGCGAACAGATAAAGCGCGCTCTTGCCTTGCCTCGCTTTGTCTCTTATTGCAAGCTGCGCGGGGTCGATGTCGATGAAAGCTAATTCTGCCATCGACTCCTCCTTCCGTAGGCGTATCCGGCAATGTTGATTCCGACCGTCACGAGGAACAGCAGAACGCCGAGCAGGAAAAGGTGTCCGTAATGCGAGCCGGCGAACTCGACGTTGCCCATCTCGATAGCGATGGTGTCGGGGATGCCGCGCACAGGTTGCACAACGGAGTGGGCAAGCGAACCCATCTGTGGCAGGCTTGGCGAACCGCCAGCTAAAATCCAAACGATCATCGTCTCGCCGACGGCCCTCGCAAATCCCAGTAGACCTGCGCCGACCAATCCGGTGCGGGCGGCTTTGATGATCACTCTCCTGATCGCTTCGCCATTGCTTAGGCCAAGCGCTTCGGCACCGTCGCGGAACCCTCCTGGAACAGCGCGCAGAGCGTCTTCGGCAACGCTGGCGATGGTTGGCAGAATGAGCAACGCCATCATCAGGGCAGCTGTCAGCAACCCTCTGCCGGAATCCATCTTGAATCCGCTGGCCAGCAGCTTCATAAGCCCTGGAGCGACCAGCATGAGGCCGAAATAGCCGATAACGACAGTCGGAACGCTTGCCAGCAGCTCGACGATTGGTTTTAGGATCTCGCGCATCCGGCTCGGGGCGATTTCGCTGAGGAAAATCGCCGTCCAGATTCCAAGCGGCAGCGCGATCAGCAATGCCAGAAGCGATATTGAGAACGTTCCCCAAAGCAAAGGAATGACACCGAACTTGCCGTAAGTGGCTGTCGGGTTCCATTCGGACCGGAACAGGCTGCCAATCGTCGCAAGAAAGTTGGACTTAGCCGGCAGCGTCTCAAGCTCAAAAACATATCCGCTAGTGCGGTCGGCGTCGGTCTTGGCAACCCAAGTCGGAAGGTCTAGCTCTCCTTTCTGGACCTTCTTCAAATCGATCGTCTTGAAACCGACTTTGACGCCTTCTGGTTTGTTTACAAGTTTGAGCCGGTGTTGGAACGGCGACAGCGACGGGTCGAAGTCGGTATCGGGCTGCCACCTCAGCTTCATGGTTGAAGCCTTGTATTCGGGAGTGGCATAGGCATAAATCTTGTACTTGTCGCCTTTGGTCGAAATGTGGGATGGCCGCCAGTCTTCCCGATAGAAGTCTTTCGAATCTCCAGCGGGATCGGTTGCTGTAACCAGCGATTGAACGCCAGCAAGGTCTGCAAGAGGAAGAATGGAGCCGCGCTCTTCGTTCTCATCGACGCCGTCGCTTCCCTCGGGATGCGAAGTCAGCAAGGTGCTGTTGATATCGGTGCTGATGTCGGGATCGGCTCGCTGATCGGTCGGCTGAAGAGCGAACCGATAGCCGTAGGCGAACTTGCGGCTGAAGGCATCTTTCGATTCCCAAGAAAGGAAGAAGAGGATGCCAAGGACCATAAGTGCGACGGCGGCCGCGCATACCGCGACAGCCTTTTCCATGATCCAGTCAAAAATCAGATGCTTCATATGATGGTGAAGCGGGGCAACTCATCATGAGCGCCCCGCCGTGAAGTGGGGAGGTCTATAGTTTCTTGAGACTGTAGTAGCCGACTTCCTCGGCAATCTGCTGGCCGTCGTCCGAGAGCACCCAGTTAATGAACTGAGCGGTCGCGCCCTTCGGCTTTCCGTTGGTGTAGTAATAGAGGTAGCGCCAGATCGGATACTTCTTCGATCGGACATTCTCTTCTGTCGGAGCGATCGGCGAAGAGCTCTTGCTTGCGGCGACCGGTACGATCTTGATCTTCGACTTGCCCTTGAAGTAGGCCACGCCGCCATAGGCGATGCCGCCTTCGGTGCGCGAAACTTCGCGGACTTCCTCGCTGGTGGAGGGCAGGAACCTAACCTGCGGACCCCAGTTTTGGTTGCGCAGAACGTTGAGCTGGAAGAATCCATAGGTGCCTGAGTTGCTGTCGCGGCTGAATACCACGATAGGCTCATCCGATCCGCCGACCTGTTTCCAGTTGGTGATCTGGCCGACATAAATTCGGCGAAGCTCGTCCATCGTCAGCGAGTCAACTTTGTTGTTCTTGTTGACGGCAATTGCCAGACCGTCGAGAGCAACCGGAATCTCGTAAGCGACAGCGCCGCGGCTACGTGCCGAGTCGACTTCGCTCTTCTTCATGTCTCTAGAAGAAGCTGCAATGTCGGTGACGCCGTTGATGAACGCGCGAATGCCGATGCTGGATCCGCCGCCGGTGACGGCAACCGATACGCTGGAGTTGACCTTGGCGTAGGCTTCGGCCCATCGCTGGTTAAGAATGAGTAGCGTGTCTGAACCTTTGATCGTAACAGATCCGCCATAGGCAGCGGTTGCCATCGAGGCCATTGCTAGAACTTGGGTGATCATCTTTATATAAATCTCCTGATTGTCGTCACTACAGCTTGAACTGAAGCCGAATGGTCGTCACGTCGTTGCGCGGATTGAACGTCGACTCCTGAACAACCTCATGCGAGATGGTCAGCTTCGCGCCTGGATTGATCCAATAGGAGTAGGCCAAGCCATAGGTGTTCGTCGTGTCTCCGGTTTTCGCCGTGTTCGGGTCGAAGCTCTCATAGCGGAAGCTAAGCAAGTTGCGGTTATTGAGCGCATAGCTCAGCTGAGCCTGCCAGCCGAGGATGTTCGTCTGGGTCAGATACTTCGGAACGCCGCTCGAGAGTGTCGGCACGCGGTCCTTACCGGTCATGTATTCGCCGCGAAGCGATATGTTCGGCAGGAGGAATCCAACGTATGCGCCATCGAGATAGAGGAACTCGCGGGTTACGCCAGGAACGGCGGGAACGATCGTATTCGTCACCTCGCCGGAATCGATGACGCCGTTGTTGTTCTTGTCGGTCCAAGAAGTCGTCGTCTTGCTGGAGATGGCGGCGCGGTCGCCTGCGAATCCGCTGACGCCCAAATCGTAATGCTTGCCATAGTAGCGAAGGCCAGCATGGTAGGCAACATCCGTTCCATTAAGGTTCCGGTAGGTGTTCGCGTCGGTTGTCTGGGCATCGCTGACGGTCAAGCTGTTCCAGAGACCGCCGTGGAAGTAGGCGTGCTCGCCAAGGCCGTATTTTAGATAAGCACCCCGTCCGCGCTCGCCGTTGAACATCGTTCGGTTGTAGAGAGTACGCTCGGGGAACTCGCGTTCGCTGGAAGACCGCTCGAGCTCGTAGCCGAGGGGAATCGGCATCTGGCCAGCCAGAGCTTGGATTCCAACGGTCTTGTCGCTGGGCACGATATCGTACATCAGCATAGCGTCTTTAAGCTCGGCTGCTGTTCTGACTGAGCCTGCAGACACGTCGAAGGAAAGCTTGGCAGACGTTTTCGGATCGATCTTGTTTGTAGTGCTGATGCGGAATCGGCGCATTTGGAAGGCGTCGTTCGTGGTGAGCGCTTTGCTCTTGCTGTCCAGTCCTTCTTGGGTATCGGACCACTGGAACTGTACGTAGTTGCCCCAGCCGACTCTCTTCAGCAGGTCGACGTCGTTCATTAGGACGGGCAAGCTCTCGGTCTGGCCCTCGATCCAACCTTGAATCTCAGTGATCGACTCTTGCAGCTTTGCCAGCTTCTCGTTGATTTCGGCGAGCTGCTTGACTAGATCCTGGAGCGTCTTAACCGACTTGCTGTCTTCGGTCACATCGTCTTCGCTCGTGATCTTTCCGATTTCTTTGGTGATCGCTTTGGCCTTTGCCTTCAGGTCGGCGGCTTCAGCCTTGATCGGCACAAGCGATGCAGCCATCTGCTGCTTCGTTTGTTCTATATTTTCCTCTTTTTTCGCGCCGTCGGCTGCGAAACAAACCGTAGCGAGCGCGAGAATTGCGGTAACCCCTGCATATCGCGTCCAATTCATCCTGTACCTCCTAGGGAACGGTGAATTGTGGGTTTACAATTGTTAAGGCCGGGTTAGGAGCAGGTTAAGGTGGTGTTAAGGTTCACCGCTTCGCTTTGATGTAGGCTGAGATCCAGCACAGCCCATAAACCCCGTTGCGTCTCATTTTATAGTGCAAATGTTGCACATAAATGCTAAGAGCCTGCCATCCATAAAGGACTGCAGGCTCTTTTACGTTTGTTAACAAATCGCCTATTTCGGATTATCGCCCGACTTGCCGAACCGCTCTTCTCTTAGCTCTGCCCGATAGAGCAACGAAACGGCCTTGCTGACGGCTGAATCCTGCTCGCCGAACTTCGGCATTTGAGCAACAACATCCGGCGTTACTCCATTCTTCTCGAGTCGCAGCCCCTGCATCGTCACGTAGTCAGAAATCGGATATTGAATCTGATAGCCGTATGGCAGAGGCACCATAACTGAGACAAGCACGGCTCCGGCTGACTTGGTGCCGACAACCGGACTGCCTAGAACTTCTTGCAAGGCCGCTGAGACGATCTCTGAAGCGCTGCCGGTTCCACCGTTAACAAGAACAGCAATGTGGCCCTTGAAAGGCTCGATAGGAACCTTGCCGGCTTTAACTTTGCGGTCCGACCAGTAGGCGATCTTAAGCGTGTCGTCAGGCTTGTTGCCCGTTTCCTTAACAAACTGCTCGACCATCGACTTGTTAACAAATGTGCCGACTGGAGTACCTTCGGGCATCAGGAATCCAAGCAAGTGGATGAAGTTGGTGACCGCGCCGCCGCCGTTCGAGCGCAAGTCGAGGATCATCCGCTTGGCCGGTGCGGCTTCTTTCATGATCTTTTCAACATTAGCCCGGTTGTACGATGTGTCAAAGGTGAAGATTTTGACCAATGCGGTTTCCTTGTCGACCCATGTAAGCGTTTCGGGCCTAACGGTCGAGAACTTCTCGCGCTTGACCTTGTAGACCTTGGTCGTGCCATTTCCCTTTTGAACTTCTAATTCGACTTCAGTACCTTCGTCGCCTGATATGGCCGTTGGATTTTCAGGTTTCTTGCCGTCGGCTTTCACGATGAGGTCGCCGATCTCGATTCCAGCTTTGTTGGCTGGTGCGCCTTCGAATAGGCTGGCGACGCGCAGTCCGCCTTCTTCGACCTGAAGCGATACGCCGATGCCGATTGTTTTACGCTCGCGCCGTGCCTGGGCTGCTTGCGGCGTGGAAAGTACGATGTGGCTGATTCCGAATTGTTTCAAAGCTTTGTTCACGGCAAGAACGAAGTCTCGCGGCGTCGCAGCCTTGTCGATGTCTCCTTGCTGAGTCTGGAAGAAAGACGGCCACTTCGTAAAATCAATACCGGGGACATAAGCTCTGCTCGACATGATCTCATCGAGCTTGGCCATTACCTCCTTCTTGATCTCTGGCGTCGCATCCTTCGCGCTCGTGTCCGAGCCGGTCTGTTGAGCCAGCGCGCCGGCAACGACCATCGATGATAAAACAAGCGCGCTGAGCAATCTGCGCGCGGAAAATCGCACTTTACCTGCCATATATCTATAACCATACGCGATTTCTGTGGGTTTTCATCGTCCATGAACCGATAAAATGTTCGAAATGGATGTTTTGAAGCGGCTTTCGCGCAAAGATAAGTGGTTCCTTGGGGGCGGTAAAGGGGCGATCTATGCGCCGCCGTTCCCTCGTTTTTTGACCGTTCCGGGGTTCTGGGATGAATCTTATCTTGCGGACATACGCCTTTCCCGCCTGTTCACTTTGACCTTTTTTGACTCTAAGGGAAGGCCGATTCGGTTCCAGTCGGAGCTGAAGGAGTGGCGGCCGGACCGCATAGTGCTACGGCATAAGAACGATAAATATACGCTAGTCGAAAAGCGCACCGTTTTAGCCAACCATGCTTGGGTGTCGCATATCGAGATCGTATCGGGCCAAGGACCTATCGGCGTCGCGATGTGGTCGCTGCAAGATGTCCGCGAGGCTGGCTATGGGACTCCGTGGACGAGTATGACCGGGTGTACCATCAAGGATAACTCGGTTGCATTTGAGGTCCAAACCCGCTGGCCGGAAGATCTCGTTCCAGATCGGTCTGCCACCGAGAACGAAAGCTTAGGCGTATTGACTGAGACTATGCGACCGGCTGTCTCCGTTTACTGCGAACTCGGATCGTCCTTGCCGCGCACCGGTGCTTGTGTGGTCCACGCTCAGTCGCACGATGACTCGCCTTTGTTTGAGACCAGCGTTCTTCCTGAGAAGCTGCATTCGGGCCGCGTTCGCAACGGCTACAACTTCCAGCCCGGTTCGCCAGGCATGGCCCATTTGGTTCAGTCGTACCAGCTCGAGTCGACCGGTCTATTTGTTTGTTCTGCTGGTTTGAATCCGGGCGAAGCTTCTTCAAACCTTTCAATCTCGCTTTCGCTGTGCCCGTTCGAAACTAGCAAGCAGGCTTGGAATGCTTACTTTGCTTCGGTGCCGCAGTTCCGGTGTTCCGATCCGTTCTTGACCAACGCTTACTGGTATCGCTGGTACGGCTTGAGACTGAATACCGTCGACATGCCGAACCTGCCAGGATTAGGACGGCCGTTTGTGACCGAAGGCATCGGGTTCTTCCGCAACTTCGTCACCTATTCGGCTCAAGCGCATCTGCGAGAAGCTTGCTGGATGCATTCGCCCGAGCTGGCGGCCGGCATCCTCGACAACTTGGTTCTGTGCCAACGAAACGATGGCAGTTATCCGGGCCACAACTACTCGGGGCGTCCGGCGCGCGACTTCTACCATGCCGACTTCGGTTCGGCGGCATTGATGCTCGATTCGCTGCATCCGGGAACAGTCGACCGCGATCATCTTCGCTCATTGCGCCGATATGCGGGTTATTTCGAGGATGTCCGATCCACCCACCATGCAGGCGGAGTGGTTTATAACGTTTTTGACCAGAACGAGACCGGACAGGAATACATGAGCCGGTACTTGTTCGCCCGGCCCGATGCCGACGAATGGCAGTCGTTCAGCGTTGGCGGAGTCGATGCCACGTCGTATCTCGTCGAGCTTTACTCGGCTCTGAATGTGCTCGATGATGGAGACTATGTCGATCAGATTCGTCTGGCGCTCAACGGATTAGCGCATGTCTGCTGGGATCCATCTGCTTCGTTCTTTGCGGACGTAAAGGCTGATGGATCGAAATCCCCTGCCCGGCCGGCCACCGGGTTCTATCCGTTAAGGCTTACGTGTTTGAGTGATTTAGCGGAGATGGTGCCTTCGGTCTCCGAATCGTTGACGAAGTGGCTCTTAGATCCGGCACAGTTCTGGCTGTCCCGCGGCTTCCCCGCCACGGCCAAGTCCGATCCGACCTATTGCGCCGAAGCCGAATGGAAGAACAAGCGGCTGAACTGCCCATGGAACGGTCGAAGCTGGCCGATGACAAACAGCCACATTGTGGACGCCCTTGCCAATGCGGCTCGAACTCTCGATGAATCGTTGAAGCCCAAAGCTAGCGAAGCCGTCCAGAAAGCGATACGCATGATGTTTCATGACGGCGAACCTGAGCGGCCATCCAGCTACGAGCACTACAACCCCGAAACAGGCATGGCTTCGGTCTATCGCGGCTACGACGACTACATGCACAGCTGGATCGTCGACCTGGTGATGCGCCACGTCGTCGGCGTTCAGCCACGATTCGGCGAGAAGCCTGAGATCGATCCGTTGCCTCTGGACCTCGCTGAGATGTCCTGTACCGGCATACCGACGCCTAACGGATTGATCAACGTGACTGTGAGGAACGGGAAGCGGAAGAAGGAGTAGAAGACTGACGTAAGACGTAGGAGGTAAGGGGTAGGGGGTAGGATTTCTACTCCTCCCTAGTCCTCCACGGTCTCGTCTCCGCCTTCCATATCGGCCTCGAACATCTCCTCCATCTCGTCGGCGGCGTCTTCGTCCATTGCTTTGCCCATCTCGCGGACCATCTGGCGCATCTTCGTTGGGCTGTCGGGGTCGCCAATTACTTCCAGGTTGTCCGAGATCTCGTCCATCTTGTCGTCTTCGGACCGCAATCGCGAAAAGCGGCTGACTAGCTTAGTGATGTTCGAAGATGAACAATCGGGGCATTTTTCATCGTGTTTCTCGGCGGTCATCCCCACCAGCAACGAGAAGCGCTTCTTGCAATCCTGGCAACGAAACTCGAATAAGGGCATCCCTAACAGAATACCGCCCCAAAGCCGGTAAACTAGGATGTACTGCTTGAGGGTGAAAGGACCCCTCGCAAACGATTTTACAGGGGAATGGCCGCCCCGAAGACCGATTAAAGGCCAAGAACAATATCATGCGCAAAAGCCGCACACCTAGAACAACGTCATCCGCATCGCGCCGAACCTCAACGCCAAGCGGAGCCGGATCCGTAGAAATTCTCGTCAACTGCTCCAATCGCGAAACCCGAATCGCCCTACTCGAAGGCGGCGAACTCATGGAGTATCGGGTCGAGCGCGAAGAGCGCGTCGTCGGCAGCATCTTCAAGGGCATCGTCCAAAACGTGCTGCCCGGCATGGACGCCGCTTTCGTCGATATCGGCCTGGAACGCAATGCGTTCCTTTATGTCGCCGACATTCTGCCCGATGATCCCGCAGACAACAGCCCTGCATCTTTGAAGCGAAGCGAGTTGCGACGCCGTAAAATCAAAGAACTGATCAAACCTGGCCAAGAAATGATGGTTCAGGTCACTAAAGGCCCACGAGGCACGAAAGGCGTCCGCGTTTCCACCCGAATCAGCCTACCAGGCCGGTATGTGGTACTCATGCCCGAGTCGAACCACGTCGGCGTCAGCCGAAAGATCGAGGACCGTTCTGAGCGGGAACGCCTTAGAAAAGTTGGCGATAAGATCGTGCCGGACGGCTTCGGCCTTATCCTCCGCACCGAATGCGAGGGCCGAACCGAAACCGAGCTCAAGGCCGACATCAAGTTCCTTCAACAAGTCTGGGGGCAAGTGCTCGTAGCAGCGAAGAAACAGCGCGCGCCTGCAGTTGTGCACCGTGACCAAACCCTTCTCTACCGAACCGTCCGTGATATGTTCGGCGACGAAATCGACCGAATGGTTATCGACGATCCGGACGAGTATGAGAAGGTCCACCTGGTAGCCAACGTCGTGTCGCCCAAGATGAAGGAAAAGATCTTCCTTTACGACCGCGATGTACCGATTTTTGACGCCTACAACGTCGAGCGCGAGCTTGAGCGGCTTCTTCAGCACAAGGTCTGGCTGAAGGCTGGCGGCTACCTCGTCGTCGATGAGATGGAAGCCTTGACAGCCATCGACATCAACACAGGAAAACAGGTCGGCTCCACTTCGCTTAATGATACGATTCTGAAAGCGAACATGGAAGCCGCCATCGAAGTTTGCCGCCAGCTCAGACTGCGCGACATGGGCGGCATCATCGTCATCGACTTCATTGACATGGAGGCAGCCGAAGACCGTAAGCAGGTTCTGGCGCACTTCACGAACATGCTGGGACGCGACCATGCACGTACGCGAGTTGGCCGCATCTCATCGCTCGGTTTGGTGGAGATCACGAGAAAACGAACCGGCGAGTCGGTCACTGAAGCCATTACTGATGTCTGCCCGATGTGCACCGGCCGCGGCCGCATCTCTTCGAAGGAAACCGTTTCCCTCTGGATTGAGCGTGATATGTGGCGCAAGATTCACGAGCCTGGCGACGCCTTCTACATCGAGTGCCATCCGTCGGTGCTTGAGGCATTGATCGGCCTTGACGGCGAGAACGTCGAAGAACTCGAACACGCCATGCGCCGCGGCATTTACATCCGCGCGAACTTCGATATGGAGTATGAAGACTACGAGATCATTTCAGGCTCCATCGAGACCTTTGAGCGCATGCACATGGGATTCCGCAGGATGCAGGTTCTGGAGTGCAACGTGCGCAGGTCTAGCTTTGAAAACGTGCACAAAACCGTGGGTTGGACCGACGACGGCTACTTCATCGAGTTGCTGGACGGCGACGACCACATCGGCCACCGAGCCAAAGTCTGCCTGCAGGATATTCGACGATCGTTTGCGGTCGGCGATGTGATCCTTCCAACTTCAACGCGGAACTAGCAGAAACCTGGCAAGATTACAGAACAACCTTTATTAAGGCAATCCGACAATCACAAAGGGGCGATACACATCTTCGCCCTTCAATTGGAGGAGGAAGACTCAATGAAGGTTTTTAGGGCAATGAGCATTGCCATCCTTGCTTTTGGGGCTGTCGTCAGCGCTTTTGGCCAAGCGGTTCTCGACACCAAAACGAAGTTCAGTCTCTATAAGGAAGTAATCAGCCAAGCCGAAAAGGTCGCCGACAAAGACCCGAACATGGCAAGGTACTACCTGCTTGCCGTTTTGTCGATTGCGGACAAAGTTCAGAAGTCGGACCCTAACGAGCTTAAACCATACTTGGCGCTGTGCAACAAACTGTGGCCAGATGCCGTAACGGCTGCTAATGCAGAAGCTCAGATGGCAAAGCTGAAGTCGGCAATGGATGAATACAAGCAAAAGCTGACGGTGTATTCGATTGGAATGGACTTCCAGAACCCGCACGACAGCATGTCGTTCGAGCAATGGGCAGACTACGTAATCAAAGCGAAGAAGAGCATTCCGGACGCCGAAAAGACCGCTGGGGAGTATGCAACCAAAGCGCCGCACCCTGCGATCCACCTGAGCCAACCTGGCGTCAATGCTGGAGCCTATCAGCTTCTGCCATGCCTGTTCAACATCCTTATCTCGGAGACTTTTGCCGACACCTTCCTTAAGCAGGATATTCTGCCGAGATCGCTTAAGAAGGCTGAAGAGGAAGTCAAGGCTTCTGCGGCATTTACCGACGTATTCAAATTGATGTATTCAGCCGACCACATCAAACAGCTAGCAGGCTACGCTCTTGCGGTCGATAAGGACAACGCGCAGGCGAAGGGTTACATCAAAGATGCCGACGGCCTGGTTGAGAAGGCCAACAAGATTTACGCAGCCAAGGTCAAAGAGAACCGGATGCCAGGCGAGATCTATAAAGGCACGGACAAGGAAACCCTACGCAAGACGATCACCGACCTTTATGCCAAGGCCTATCCGAAGGAGAAAGTCGTCAAGATCGCCATCACAGGATCGGACTGGGTCGAGCGCGCCGAAGCTTGGTGGCAAGGCGATGTGCTAAAGTCCGGCGTGTTCCGCACGATCACCGCTGCGATCGCTGTTGAAAAGGCCGACGGTAAGGTCCGGGTGTTCTATGAGAAGTTTGCCCGCGAATGGACCGGACGCGGAGACACCTTCACCGATGCCTATCATAGCGGATCGCTCGGCACCAGTTACGAGATGCTTAAGGCGAACCTATAATCGATTGTCAAAGGAGAAGGAGTCCCTTCTCGTTCGAGAAGGGACTCCTTCGTTTTACTTCAACCTCAGCAATCGGTCGTTGCCGTCGATAACGTACAACATAATGGCTCCACCGTTGGACACATAAGCAAGGTCAACGGGATTGGTCAGTGAAGCTTCTCCTGCGAAGACGCCGATTGCATCGGCAAACACGCCTCGCTGGACCATGCCGCCCATGTTGTTCTCGTTGATCACTTCATACTCAACGACCCTCTTCTCGCTAGGATCGCAAACCGCAAGGAACAAGCCCCGAGTGCCTGGCTTTAATACTAAGGCCAGCGATGATGCGCCTGGCACAACAGGGTATTCGCACACTAGCTCTAGCTTCGTGCCGTCGAAGTTCAACATTTGAACGGAAGCGCCGCCGGATGTTCGCTGAAGCACCCAAACAGTGCCCGTTGAACGCGGATCGGTAACAATGGACACTGGCGTATATCCTGGCACCGAATAGTTGCACAGATACTTCGTCCTATCGTTCCAGACCACGACCCGGTTATTGCCGGTGTCTGATAAGGCGACATACTCCTTGCCGCCAACCGCTAGGCAAGCCAAACTACGAGCATTCTTCAACTCTCGAAACTCAAGCCGGTCACCGACCGTTCCAGCCAGCCGGCAAGCGCTGAATGACAGGTTTGTAGCGCCTGAAGCAAATACTGGCTTATCCGTAGTCACTTTGACACCGTCGACACCGGTAACCCGAACGAACTTCTCTTCAGTAACGATGATCGCATCGCCAGGATTCAGTTCTGCAGCCTTGGCTGGGTCTTTGAGAATAAGCGTCTGAGGCGAAGTTCCGCTAAAGCTAACGCAGTCAAACCCATGCATATCGTTGCGCACGTCATAGCCGCCGCGGTCGAACTTAGGTTCGGCGATGTCGAATCGGCTGTCCATATCTCCGACATCGGATGAGATGAGCGTTAGGTAGTACTTTTCCGGCACTAGGATCGACGGAACGATCTTCGAAGCGGTATGGCCGAACCGGTAATGGTAGAAGATTTCTTGCGCTGGGATAGTTCCATCGAAGAGCATCGCAAAAGGATTAGCGATGCCAGCGTTTGTGGCGACGATGAGACGGCCGTTCTTAAGCGCAGTTACTCCTTGCGCGTTTTTGAGGCCGCAGATTGAGATGCGTTTGGGCAACGATTCGCCCGAAGGGGTCACGCGGGTGACTTCATAGATGGCTCGGAATCGTCCTTTTCCGTGCGAATCGGCCTCTGCCATGTCTTGGAAGATGGCCTGCGCCTCCTTCCCGCCTTGGAATGCCAAGACCTTCTCGCGGATATAGGCAGGTTCCCATCTCCGATACAAGATATATTCGCTCGTTGGTCCGTTGATGCCCATCGACACCTGGCTTCCCTTCACCGCGGCCACGATGCTGAAGTCGGGCTTCGGCGCATCGGGCAGATAGTTCGTTTTGATCTTCCATGTTCCATAGTCCGGGTTCATCATGGCCTGATAGAACAAAGTTAGCCGGCTGTGGCTGTTCACATCGTCCGCGCCATATATCGCGGCGTCAACGTAATCGCCGATCTTCACGGTGAAAATCATCCCGTTGTTGTCCATCACGTTGTGGCCTCCGTCGCCGTAATGGTGGACAATACCGAGTTTGTCCGGCTCGCTTGGTTTCCCGAAGACGGGTGCGATGTCCCACATGCCGTTCGCATCGGTCGTTCCCTTGGCAACGAACGGATCTTTGCCATCGGTTTGCCACGTGACTTCTGCGCCAGGCACCGGCTTTCCGTTCCTGTCGACAACTTGAACGTTAACCTTCGCTGGAGCAACGGTCCACCATGGGTCCATTCCCGATCCGCGCGAACCCACGATGTAACGCTTCATCAGCTCGCACGCGTTCGGACCGATCAAGGCGTGGCCGCTGCCGAAAAGATCGGGTCCCCAAAGGTTGGTCTGGAACTGCGTCGGCGTGCCGTCGGCCATCTTAACAGACTTCTGCCATACCGGATTCACGTAGTTGCCATAGAGGTCGCCGAGAGGGTGGAAAAGATGGCAAGACTCGTGCAGCTCGGGTGAATACTCCCAGTCATATTTCTCCCACCGTTGGTTCTCTCCGGTCCAGATATCGAGTTCGCGCCAGCCCTCCCATTTGTCCTGAATCTTCTTCCAGGCCGCAAGCATGGCTTTTTCCGGCTTCACTTCGGATGGATATCCGAACTCGTAACCGTCGAGATAGGCGCGGTTGAGAACGTCCTCGTTGTTGGTGGTTCCTGACCGTTCCCAAACGCAGGCGATGGCGTCGGCCAGCTTACGATGGAGGTATTCGAAGCTGCAGGGATCGCCAAGCACCGTCGGCTTGCGATCAGCGAGATTGCCCTCGCGATGGATCGGGTGGAACGTCCAACTGTGCAGGGCTGCCTCATATCGGTTATTTCGGAGGGTACGGTCGTTGGGCGCGTCGAGTTTGCAGACCAGCCATCGCTCGCCAACTTGCTCCAAGTTCGCTTTCTTCCACGATGCTTTAGGCGAACACGGAATCAGGTCGTAGGGCCACTTGCCTTCGACCCGATACTTCAAATACTGCGGCTTTAGCGGATTGAACGGCGGGATCGACTGCTTGATGTTGAAGACAAAAGTCGGCTTATCCTTCGTTGCATCGGCGACATCGGCGTTTCGAGGCTTCACCCCAAGCCAAACACTGAGCTTGGATCCAGCAGGGATCGGAGTTGAACCGTTGTTCTTGACGGCGATATCATAGCCGTAGGCTTCGCCCTTGAACGGCCAGCCAAAGTGCGGTGCGCCTTCGGTGAGGTTGTGGATCGGGAATCGCGAGGTGAACGAGATCTCGGCATCAGGGCGGTCATCGATGCCGTTTCGTTTGCGAACAGCCGTCGTGGTGTTTTCATTGACATATCCGAAGATGCGGCCTGTGGTAGCTCCGAGCAGTTGGCCAGGAGTTTCCAGCGATCCCGACATGTTGGCAGTCAGTTTGTCGGCGTCTGTTCCAGGCAGCCATTGGCGCGACATCGCTTTGCTTGTGTAGTTGGGACCGAGGTTCTTCTTCCCTCCGGGCTTAAGCGGCGCGGCATAAACCTTTGCGACCCCATTGCTCGAGAGCACCGTCAACGAGTCAAAAGCGTCCTTCACCCAGTCGACGCCGAGTGTGTAACCGACGTTGCCCGGCAGGCGCGTTCTTTTGATTTCCTTAAGTTTGCCTTCCACAAGCCCCATATATCGAATCTCATTCTTGAGGTTTAGCAAGGCAAGTTCCTCTGTGCTATCGCCCCAGAAGTCGCCGCATGCAACACGTGCGCCTACTAAATCTGCCGGCAGTTCGACGGTTTGCGCTAGAGTCGCCGAAGGTGCAGCCGGCGTTCCAGAAATCGACCAAATCTTGATCTGGTTGTTTGTTACGGCCAACAATTGGTCTCGCTTCTCTCCCAGCAAATCGCCTGAGACCAGTTGCTTTGGTCCTTGAGCCACGTTGATCTTGCCGACCCATCCCCATCGCATCGTCCCAAAGGTCTCAGGAGCGTCTATAAATTGAACGACTCCGTTCGGCAGCGACAAAGCAACATACTCCTTGCCAACGGGCTTTGGCCAGAAGTCGCCCGCCGCAACAGGCCCTGGAGCTTTGCCGTAGGCTGGATTGGTGTCGATCCACCTCCGTATCCAGACGGCATTCTTGGCCCTTAGCGGAGCCTCATAGGCTACAAGGCGCACGCCATTGTTGGCCTTTTCTAACGAAATCAAATAGGGATAGCCGGAACCCCAGTGCTGAGGACCGGCGAGAGAGGTTGCGGATATAAGCGCCGCGGCAGCAGTTAAGACGAGGCTACACGATCTTGCCATAGTGCGATTATATGAGGATCGCTACAACATAGCAAGGAATGGCTCTAAGTTGGCGATAATCGACAGGTTAATAGCCGCAGAACGTTCTGTACCAACCGATCACTTTGGTGATATAGGACTTCGTCTGCCGGTAGTTTGGAACGCCGCCCCATTTTCTAACCGCGCCTGAACCGGCGTTATAGGCAGCCAAAGCAAGAGTCAAGGCTTCGAAGTCGTTGCCGGACGACTTACGGTAATTGTTCATGTGCCCGCCGATGAGCCGAACCGTTGCATTGAGGTTTTCCATGCTGTCGTATGCATCAGATACTCCCATGCCGCGTGCCGTACCCGGCATCAGCTGGCCGAGGCCCATCGCGCCTGCGTAGCTACGGGCATTCGGATTGAAGCCGCTTTCGCAGAGGACCATCGCCATGATGAGCCGCGCATCGACGCCGTATTTGATGCTGAAGCCGACGACTCCTTGGGCAATGGTCATCGCTTGCCTGTCGGTTAGGCGCTTGTTCCGCGTTTTGATAAAGTTGGCGTAGATCGGAGTCACTTGGCTTGCTGGCAAATACCACGTGCGGGCGGCCTTGCGCTTCGTTGGACGCACATTCCTCTTTACGACTCGCTTTTCCTTGAGTGCTTGAGCTTCGTCTAGCGGCTCGATTTGAGCTTCGGCCGCGACGCCGAGTAAAGACGCTTGGATGTTAGCAGACTCTGTTCTCCGAGATGCTTTGACGAGCAATCTAGCAGGCGTATCGTTGTTGCTCAGCCAGTCTGGAATCTTGGCGCAAGTCACAAGCATCGACTCGCCGTCCGTTCGCTCTAGCATCAATGAATGCTTATCTCCAATGCTAATCGTGCCCTTTACCCGCCCCTTCACTTCGCAGACTTTCGAACCGACCATGGTCTCAAGAGCTGCAACGCTCGTGGCTTGAGTAATGCTGTACTTGTTGCGAACCTTAAGGTATTCCTGAAGAGTCTGTGCGTTTGCGAGAGCAACTGAGGCACAAGCCACAGCCGCCATAAAGGCAACCCTCGTAAAACGCAATCCGGCACTTTTGAACCTATCCATTCGCAGCTCATTATACTTCAGGCTTAAAACAATCACGAACGGGCGCTCAACGGAGAATTGGATAAGCAACTAATTCTACGGCCTAAATAGATTCCTGTTGCATCCTTTTTTATACAAAACGAAACACCGACGACCCTAAATCCTTGCCGTGCGTGTAGATAAGTATAAACCTGTGAAGAATGCCTAGCTGTTGCCAATAATTGAACTGCTATTTGAGAATGGTAGGCGCCTTTACGAATACCAGAGCCTGCGGGGATATTGAAATGACAAACAGCAATAAGTTGGGAAGTAGGATTGGATACTTTAGAATCAACGAGATAGATCGAGAGAATATCAAGCAAATTCAAAAGATCATTGAGCCGCATATGCGCCAAATCGTCGATGAGTTTTATAAGCATATCGGCAAATTTCCAGAAGCAGTGGCCATCGTCAACCGAGCCGGGACAACGATTGATCGGCTAAAGCAGACCAATTCGCTATTTTTCACGGAGTTCTTCAAAGCCGAGTTTGGGGCGGCCTACTTCGACAGCCGCGTGAAGATCGGTAAGATCCATGCGCATGTCGGGCTGACGCCGGAATGGTTTTTTGGGGCAATGAGCACGTACTACGAGATGATGATTCCGCTCATTATCAAGGCTTGCAAGTTCAACGGAGCTAAAGCAGCATCAATGGTGTCTTCTTTTGTCAAGGCTCTCAACCTCGACCAAGAGATCATTATGGAGGCCTATATTGAGTTCGGGTTTATCGAGCAGATTCGATCAGCCAATGAAAAGATCGATAAAGTAGTTGCCAACCTTGCCGGCAACGCCAGCCTCCTGCGCCGTTCTGCCGAAGAAAACCAAGAAGCGCAAAAGCAGATCGCCGATGTGTGCGACTCGCTTGCTGAATCAAGCGTTACTCAAACAGAGCTGTCGGCTCAACTCCGCGACAGCGTGCTGAACCTTACAACAAGCAGCGAAGAGATGACTAGCCGGTCCGAGACCCAAACCACATCGGTCCATATGGCGAATGACGCCATCTGCGAGGTTTCTGGCAACATCGACAGCATCGCCGAACTGGCCGGGCTCTGGGAAACCATGCGAGAACGGGCGAAGAGCATCTCCGAACTAGAGACGATTGCAGAAGGCGCAAGCAAGCGCGTTAAGGAGATGGACCAGCGTTCGGACGAAATCGGTCGAATCGTGAACACCATCAACGATATTGCTGCGCAGACGAATATGCTTGCCTTAAACGCGACGATAGAGGCTGCAAGAGCAGGGGAGCATGGACGGGGATTTGCGGTTGTTGCTGAAGAAGTGCGCGGTCTCGCCGCTGGAACGGCATCGGCGACAAAGGAGATTTCGGACCTTATTCAGGCCGTCCAAAAGAACAGCAAGCTGGCCGCCGAGGCAATGGAGCATACGATTCAGAACGTCAAGTCAGCTATCGAGGTGACAACCGAAGCGTCAGGATGCCTTGAATCAATATCCCAGGCTTCCTTGAAAACTGCATCTGCCAGCAACAGAATGACTGAGGCGTTCCAAAACGTCAGCTACGCGGCTGAATCAATCGCTACGGCTTTAACGGCAGTTGACCAGGAAATCAGTACGATCAACAAAGCGGTGGACAAGATATCGCTTTCCACCGAGTCGAACATGGCCGCGAACGAAGAGTTGAGCGCAACCACGCAAGAGAACAGCATTCGCTCGCAGGAATATGCTTCGAGCATGGCCGAAATGGACGAGCAAGTTCAGGTTCTGCGCGAAGTTGCCGAGAAGGCCCACCAGACGCTGGCGAAGTCCCAGACATCTGTCGGATCGCATCTACGCCTTGCTGCATAGGGTCAGGATAATAATTAGCGCCCCGACTCGGTTTTCCGATCGGGGCGATATTGTGTTTATGATAGCTGGCGGAGAGATCGGGATTCGAACCCGAGAAGGGGAAACCCCTTACCCACTTAGCAGGCGGGCGCTTTCGTCCACTCAGCCATCTCTCCGCTGAACGACTATTATACATTATGGCAGGCCGCGCTGTTCGTTGTTTTGGCTACTTGGGCTCCAATTCTGCGAACAGATCCTGCGCCATCGCGTGGTTCGGGTCGAGTCGGATGACTTCTTTGGCTAACAAATTAGCCTCCTCATGACGGTTTAGACCATAGAGAGCTTGAGCCTTCATAAACTTGGCCGCGACGGTTTGTCGTTCTTGAAGGTCGTCTTCAAACAGGAGCATCGTCGGCAACGAAGTGGCGAAGTAGTCGATCTTTGCTTCCGCGTGTTCTAGTCTTTCCGCATATTGGAGGAGCTCAGCCAGCAGGCGACTTGCTTCGACTTCTTTGTCCAGTCTCTTTAGCGACATCGCCTGATAAAAGGTCTTTTCTGAGAACTGCTTCACCGACATTTCCTGGAAGTCGCCACGGAATTCGGCGGCTTTTCGATAGTACTTGTCAGCTTCTTCCTTATTGCCTCTTACGCTTAACGTTTCGGCAAGCAGGAACCATAGCTCGCTGCAGTTGGCAAGCAAGTGTCTGGCTTCGCCTAGGTTAACCGGCGCTTCGAGCGCTATACGTGCTTCTTCGACAGCTTCTTCCGGATGCCCTTGCTCCAACAGCTTGGCTGCAAGCAACGAATGGGCACGCGAGTGTAGCCCGAGCGCAACCCCCTCGCCGCCTTCCCACGGAGCGAACTGGCGTCCGAGCAACTCGATGGCTCTCTCGGGCTGGCCGGTCTGGCAATAGATGCTTGTGAGCTCAAGGGTGAGGTCGTCGCGATCCTCGATAGCTTTGGGATGCTGTTTGAGTTCTTTTAGGCGGTCTTGCGGAAGGACGCCTATCCGTTTCCAAAGCTGGTCGCGTTCATACACTAGCCGTGCGTCGCTTGGGTTGGCTTCGACAGCCCGTTCATAGGCTGATTTGGCTTTGTCTGCGTCCTTGCGAACATTGAAATAGGCGATGCCGAGACAGCGCCACACGGTAGCTTGATGGGGGTCCTGATGGACAGCTTCTTCCCATTGCTCAATGGCATGTTCATACCTTTTGCGGTCGTAATAAAGGTATCCGAGGAACGCATGCGCGGCTGCATCGTCTGGATGCTGTATGACGCCTGCTTCAAGGGCTTTCATCTCAGCCAATCGGTACGGAAAAAGACCTTGGATCGGATCGGCTTGGTCGGCTCTCTTGCCAAGCATCAGGTTGACCATCGGGTGTCGGTTTTCATCCTTGATCAGGATTGCTTGCGCATCGTCCTCGAAGCCGCAGGCTCTAAGCTCAATAGCAAGATCGATCTTAACTTGAACATCGTTGGGTTCTTCGTTTCTAGCCTCAAGGCGAGCCCAATTGTCTAGCAGATCGTATTCCAGCACTTTTTGGGCTTCCCTTCTAGCTTCTTCTGTTTCGCCTTCATGCCTCAGAATGGCTGCTCTCATCGAGTAGATCGTGTTGGCGTCACCCGCCCCGATTTGCGCCTGTTTGAGGCATTCCAGGGCTTGGCTGAATCTTCCGGCACGCGAATGGAGACGGGCCATGGCGATCTGCGAGGCCGCCCTCCACCCGTAGTTCCATGCAGCCTTGCCGTAGGCTTTCATCGCCTCATCGAGCCGATCCTGAAATTCGCAAACGAGACCCAGTTGATAATAGGCTTCTCCGTCGTAGGGGTTCGGATTGCGTAGGGTCAAACCCTTGACGGCTTGGAGCAAGTGGTCTTCGGCTTCTTTATGAAGTCCTCGGCTGATCAGCCGCTTGGCTAAAGCCGTATGACAGCGGGCATCGCATGGATCACGCCGAACCGCTTCTTCCCAGTACGGTTCGGGCATACGAGTGGCATGGCGATATTGCTCAAGATGAAGGCCAATCGTGTAAAGCTCGTGTTGGCTCTGGACTTCGATGGGCAATGGTGGTTCGGTTGCCGGTTCGGGTTCCGGCTGGTCGACGACCGTTCTCGAATCGAACTCGACTAATATATCTCCGTCTGCAGACAACGCGCGAATGGCGACAGGCTTCTTGTCAAACGTTTCAAGATACGGGCAATCGGGAGCGATATCAACGTTCCTGGCAACCCTCGAACCATCGAACTCGACGTGTATTTGCGCACCGGCGAGGCGGCTTGACGGACACACGCCTACCCGATTGCCAACAAGAGAAACCGCGGCTTCCCTGGTCGCATTCGAAGCAGGGCCGATGCCGCGAATCGGATACCAGTATTGGCTGAAAGTCTTCGTCTCGTATGGCATCAGGAACGCGAAGTCGGGCTGGTTGTCGGTATAGACGCCAGCCATTAGCTCAACGTAAGGTCCGCCTTCGTCTGTCAAATTGCGGTCCCAGGCATAGCCGAAATCATGGTTTCCCCACGTCCATTGCTTTTTGCCTGGCGAGACATGACGGTCGGCCACATGAACGAAACCAGCCTCGGCTGCGTGGTCATAGCCGCCGAAGAACTCGTATTCGGTTGAAACGACCATATATGATGTCGGAACCGGAATATTTGCATACCAGTCCAGTCTGTTCGGAGCAGCTAAGCTACCAGGAATGAAGCAAGAAGGAGTCTGATCTGCGGGTACGCCGTCCAATGCTCTTTCGCCATAACGAACTCCGTAATAGGAGTCAAGGCAGCCGGGGAACGATGAGGTTGCGCGCTTGGCGTGGTCGGCGATGAACCGAACATCCGGCGGGAAGAACGACTGGTAGTTCTCACTAACCCGCGCCGCCACATTGGCCCACCACAGGAAGGTTTGCACGTGCGGCGTTCGGTTGTAGAGCCGCGCTTTGAGCTCGATCAGGCTAGAACCAGGACGAGTGCAAACGCCATGCATACCCTTCATGCGGTTCATCGGCTCGTGCTCGCTCATCCAGAAAGTTTTGCTTCCGTCTTCATGCTCTTCGAGAGTCCACTCGGTCGGCATGAACGTGCTCGGCCGATGATGTTGGGGCCAGTTGAACTCGACGCCGCCGGAAATCCACGGACCGGCTAAGCCAACCAACGCCGGCTTAATAACGTTCTGACGATAGAAGAAGTCGTATTCGGCCTTCTTGTCGAAACCGATGTGGATGCGTCCGCCGATCTCCGGAAGCATCATCAGATAAATGTACTCGTTCTCAAGATGCAGCGCTTCATACGGCTGGTCGGCGCACTCCTTGGTCACGCCGTCATAGAACGGCAACGGATAAATCCGGCCGCTGCTGCCCTGATACACCCGCTTTTCAAGGAACATGGGGTTCCGGTCCGGCGGCTTAACAGCATAGGTCGGAATAACGACTTCCTCAGCCCACGCTTCGATCCCAGAACTTATATCCTTCATCGCATCCAGTCGTTTCATTGTCTTTCCCTAATCGGTTCGGCACCAAGTTTATCTAATGAACGGCCGTACATCAAGGCCGCCGCTTGCGCTTCAAATGATAATGTGCCCACTTATTCAATAATTCTCAGAAACCAGGAACCGCCGGAGAAACAAAGGCGTTGAACCCGACGACGGGTACACTTGATCGACCATGCTGTTCGGAAAGCGCAATCTGCGCGATCGATTTGAGAAGCAGGCCGAAGCGGTGTATCCTTCGGTCCTGGGAACAGCATTGCGCCTGACCCGGTCCAAAGACGACGCCGAAGACCTTGCCCAAGAAGCGATCGTGCGAGCCTATGAGGCGTTCGAACGGTTCGACGGCGCAAACTTCAAGGCCTGGATGCTGAGGATCGTCACGAACCTCTACATCAATCGCTACCGGCAAAAGGTGCGCGGGCCTCAAACGTCGTCGCTGGACGATGAAGGCGCGTATGAACCCGTTGCCGAAGACGGCGTCGGTCCCGATAGGGCAATCTTCGACGGTCTCGTAGGAGCCGAAGTTGAGACAGCCCTAGCAAAAGTGCCAGAAGATTTCCGCTTAGCGGTGCTCTTGAGCGACATTGAAGGTATGAGTTATCAGGAGATAGCCGACATAGCGGATGTGCCGATCGGAACCGTTCGGTCAAGACTGGCAAGAGGACGGGCCATTTTGCGCCGGGAATTGGAACGATATGCGATCCAGGAAGGTTATTTGAAACAGGGAGCCCCTGAATGAGTTGCGATTTACTAAAGGTACACGCTCTAATCGATGGACAGCTTGATGAAGCTGAGTCTCGCGAAGTGAAAGACCACCTCGCGGGATGTGTAACATGCAATGCCGAGTTCCTCGCCGTCAGTTCGCTGAAAAGCGTATTAGCCACGAAATGTGAGAAAGCTGAGACCAAAGAAAGCTGGGCCAAGTGCAAGAAGCGCTTGAACGAAATCGACCGCACTTCTAAGGTTGAGTCGTTCGTCGGTCGCTATTCTTGGGCCATGTGCGCGGTTTTGTTCCTTGTCATCATTGGCGGATCGATCACCAACCGCGTGTTCGGCCGGAACAGCGTCCACAGCGGCGAAGTTGCCAGCATGATGTCAAGCATGGCTCCTCTTTCGGGGATTAAGCCAACAAGCTGGGGCGATTCTCAGCAATGGCTCAAGCATACATTCGGCTTTACCCCGGCTCAAAGACAACCCGAAGGCATCACCGTGCTGAGCATGGCTCGAGGTATCGTCAACGGACGTCAAGGCGCTTTGTTGAAGATGGTTGATGCCAAAGGCTACTTGCACTTGCTCGTCATCGATGCGGAAGGTCTCGAAGGCGGGACGAAGATGGATGGACGGACGAAGTACTCGGTCGGCCAGATCAATATGGTTAACTGCATCGGGTGGACAGACCACCAGGTGACGTTCGTTCTGGTTGGAAACCGGCCTTATATGGAACTTGGCGACATCGCTGATCAGATTTGCTTGCAGAAGCGCTAAGAGCGCATTCACTTTCTGCTTAAGCGCCTCCGGAGTAGAACTACCGGAGGCGTTTATCTTTATCTTGTCTATAGCTCGAAGAGAAACCGTTCGTCCCTCTCGAACTTCAGCCACTCGTTCTCAACCGACTTCGGCATACGGTGCTGGAGCCATTCGTGCTGATCTGGGTTGGAGATGTGGAACGCCCAGCAACTGATGATGCTGAGAATCGCCAAGCCTTCACAAAGGCGCATCTCTTCTTCCTTAATCGGACTCAACTCACTGTAGCTGTCGAAGAGCGCCTTTCTCAATTCCTTGGGATAGGCTGGAAGCATTCCTCCGATGTCCCAAAGCAAAGGACCATAGCCGCTCAGCGAGAAGTCGATCGGGCTAACTCCCCGCTCGTGAACGATGACGTTGCTTGGTCCGAGATCGGAATGGATGAGTCCCCATTTGCCTTTCCTTTGCTCTTGATCAAGCATTTTGGTGATCGAACCGCAGATGCGCTTCATCGACTCATAGTGGGCGGAAGTTAAGAAACCTAAATCGACGGACACTTTCAACTTCTCGACCGTGTCTTTGAACCGCGCCGTATCATAGCTTGGGCGGTCAAGGGTGACAGGTGGAACGGAGTGGCCATGAAGCACGGCGATGAGCTGCCCGAGCTGCCTTGCCCTCTTCGGCGCATCAGACGATTTCGGATCAAATTGAACTCCATTGATCCAGGTAAGCAACGAGCATGGCCGCTCCTTACCCTTGATGTTCGCCTTCCCAACAAGTGACCGATGGGTTGTCGGCACTGGCTTTTGGGTGACCAATGCTTGATCCTCGTTCAAAATCTGCAACCAACGAAGTTCGGCTTCGACTCTCTCTGGTTTCTGCCAGTCGCCGATGAATCCTTCCGATTTCGGCTCATGAATCCTTAACAGATAGGATTCAGTGCCGGCATTAACCTCGACAGCGATATTTTCGTTGTGCCTGATAAATCGCACGTCAGCCCTTTCGAGACCGTACTGGACAAGCGCTTCCTTGGCTATCGGGATGTATTCTAAACTCACTGCCCTTCTTCTTTGTCCTTCTCGAAACTCGGCTTGACGAAAATCGCCACCCAGCACCGATAGCAGTAGTAGGTTTTCTTCTTTGTCTTTGGATCGACGATGATACTTTGCGCGCCGTACTTGCGGCACACGGAACAGCGTTTAAGGATCTTGCCTTTCGCTTCGGCGGGACCAGGCATTCTTTCAGTATGGATCATGGCTATCGAAACTCGCAGAGATCGATGCGCACGGTTGTTGTTCATCAAGAATGATCGTATAATAATTCCTAAATATGTGGACTCGATACACGGTAGCAATCGGACTCATGCTGGCCATAACCAACGGATGCAAGACGTCGTCATCCTCGTTTGCGCAAGGTACGAAGCCGCCTTCATCGCGTGAGAAAGCGCTGGCCGGCTTCGACACCATTCTCGCTTCAGGCAACGTTTACGTTCGTTATAAACAATCTTATGAGTCCAAAATGGAGCTGTCCCTCGCGGCAAAGGATAGGCGCGACTACACTCTCGACGTTAAAGACAAGGTGTTGACGATAAGTTGCTACACACCTCCTGCTCAAGCCGGCCAGATTCACGTGACGGTCTGGTCTCCCTCGATCAAGAAAGTGCGCGTCGCCGATCGAGGGTATTTTAACGCCTTTAGCGTAAGTCTTGATTCGATCGAGGTTGAAGCACTCAACAGCGGCCAGGCAAGCTTTACCGGCGAATGCAAGGAGCTCAAGGTGACCGTGGATGGCCGGGGACGGTATTCCGGTGCGGCAATGGACTCCGAAGTTGCAAGCTGCCGGGCCACTGGCAGAGGAGAAGCAAGGATCTCGGCATCGAAGAAGATCGATATTTATGCAGATCGCGGCTGCTACGTCATCTACAGCGGAGGCGCGCCGGACGTTAAGAAGTCGGGCGAAGGTTCAATTGTGGGTTTCGGCAGATAGACGTTCTTCAGACCGTTTCAACTTGAGGTTCTGGCACCCGATTTAGAGCCCATCTCGACGACTTGTAGGTCTGGATGATGGTCAGACTGACCACCATCAGCATCGTCCAAGACACTACCTTCGAGAGGTGCACCGGCTGCCACCCGCCAACCTGAGTTGGGTAGGTCCACGCTCCGAAATAGGTAGCGATGTTCTCAGCTAGCCAAACGAAGAAGCCGATGAGGAGGAGGGCAACAGGCGCTGGCATCCCGAGTCGCTCCTTCGAGACGGTGAACTCGACCCAGCAGCGGCTGAAGACGGCGCAAAGGATTGCCAGCACGGCGAACCGGACTGCCAAAGCCTGCAACGGGATGAAGAATTGGCCATAAACGAGGACCATCAGCGAGCCGACGACCCAACCAGTTGGCCATCGGATGAACCTGAGGTCAAAGAGCTTCCAAGCCGCGATCATATACGAAGCGATGGCGGCATACATGAATCCGCCATAAAGGGGAACGCCGAAGAACTTAAGGTACGTAAATTCTGGATAGCTCCATGAGCCTGCGTTCACCTTGTACCACTCCAGCATCACCCCGACGACATGGAAGACGCTGATGACGGCGATGTCGCGCCAAGTCTCGATCTTTCGCCAAATGAGTAGCCCCTGAAACACAAGGCAGAAGAGAAACACGAAGTCGTAGCGCGGGATGAACGGTAGCCTTGCGTAGTTGGTGATCGCCAGACAGCCGATGAGCGAGAAGGCGAAGGAGCATGCGATTGCCTCGATCCTCATGAAGTCGAGGAGAATCGAGGCGGCCCTTCGCAGGTTCATGTTGAATGCAACGCTAGAGGTTGCGGCACTGTTCCCTTGTTGGGATTCGTGAGGATTTTTAGATACGTGGCGCGGACATCCTGTCCGCATATGGCGACGGCTGGAAGCCAGCGATCCCAGTTACCGAACGACGATTTGACATCATCTCTTACTGATGCCGCCGCACAAGATTGCCGAGGATCTATTGCGATCAATCGAGGCAACAGCCGTCGGCAGTTTGTACCTGCGGAATGAAGGAAGAACACGCAGGCTTGAATCGAGAAAGTCATAAACTAGTCGTTAGTTGGAGAACTCTCCGTGGAGCTCTTTCTAATATAGATAATCCCCAAAAAACGAACGAAGCCCCCGGAGAAAACTCCCCAGGTGCTCCATGTACAAGATCCAAACAGAGATCAATAAAGAAACAGAGGCTTGCCCTCGACGTTCCAGACCTTCGGTTTGTAGTTCTCTTTGTCGTACAGTTCGTCGACGTCGACCCGCTTCAGGCCTTCCATGATCATCGGAATCTCGACGCTGGTGTAGGTACCGTTGCGCAAGGCGACCATGCGGTTCGAGGCGCCGCGCTTGATCAGCGTGACAGCCAGGTTCGCATAGTTAACGGCGACCATCAGGTCCATCGAGTCCGGAGCGCCGCAACGCATCAGATAGCTGACCGACTGGTACAGCATATCTTCGCCGGTGATCTTCTTCAGGTAGTTGCTGGTCTCTTCGCCGATGCCGCCAAGCTTCTTGTGGCCGTAGGCATCCTCTTCGCCGCCTTCGATGATCTCGCCGTCGGTCATGAATGCGCCTTCGGAGATCGTGCACATGGCGTAGTTGCTGGGGTTGTCTTTCTTATCCTTCAGCAACAGCTCAGCCAGGTGGTGGCAGTCGAAAGGAACTTCCGAAATGATCGCCCGGTCGACGCCGGCCAGGTAGGAAGCGATGAGCGAGGTCTCGCCCGAGTTGCGGCCGAAAAGCTCGACAACGGCGATTCGCTCGTGGCTGCCCGTGCTGGTGCGAAGGTTGTGAATGAACTCAACGCTTCGGGTAACAGCGGTCGAGAATCCGATGCAGTAGTCGGTTCCGTAAACGTCGTTGTCCATCGTCTTGGGGATGGCGACCATGCGGAAACCGGCCTCGTGCAGTCGGTGGGCATAGCTGAGGGTGTCGTCGCCGCCGATCGGAACCAGCGCGTCGATGCCTTCGCGCTCAAGAACCTTCATGACGTGGGGAGTAAAGTCGAACCGGCCGTTCTCCTTCGGCGCGGGCTTGGTGCTCTCGAGGAAGGCAGGAATGTCTTTCTCGCGGGTGTTGCCCGGGTTGGTTCGGCTCGTGTGTAGGAAGGTGCCACCAGTACGGTCGATGGTGCGCACAACCTTCTTGTCGAGCTTAATGACGTGTTGACTGTTGCTGGTGGGATCGTCCAGGTCGTAGTTCAGCAGGCCGCCCCAACCGCGTCGAAAACCGACTACCTCGTAGCCTTCGTCGATCGCGCGATAAACCAGCGCCTTAATGCATGGGTTCAGACCAGGTACGTCGCCGCCGCCTGTAAGGACTCCAATCCGCTTCATTCAGTGAAAACCTCCGAAGTCTTATTTTAGACCATATGGCCTATCGCGCGCAGTTGGGCATAGGCGTAGTTAACAATCGGCGGCATTTCGGCAAAGAACAATAACTCGTAGCACTTTTTCCCCTTGCAAAGCGTCAACAGGATACATTATTCAATATCATCGGAGCTGCGTGTGATCACATTTCTATATGCCATTCCGTTGCTGTTCTCTGCGGCCTTCAGCCAGGACCAGCCGACCGACGCCGAGACCGTCCCCAACGGCAAACTGGACATTCAATGGATGCTTCCCGGCCAGGTTACGAAGACGACCGGACTCCGCCTTGTCTGCGTTTCCCCTGACGGCAAGCACTTCGCCTCGGCCGGCGGCGCTGACTCGACCGTCAAGCTATGGGATGCAGCCAAACGATGTGTCGAACGCTCCTTCGTCCTTTACCCCAAGCAAGAGATCGTCTCGCTCGACTACTCGACCGACGGCGGCATGCTGCTTGTCGCAGGCACCCAGTACACAGCGATCCTCGATGCCCAATCGCTGAAGCCGATCAAAAAGTACCTATTCACCGACCTCTGGGGCATGGTCTTTGTGAACAACAACCAGAGCCTGATGGGCTGCCGAACGCGAAACATCCACGACCGCGACCGTGGAACGCTCATGATCCGCGCGCCGTTCAGTACCGACTTTGAACTTCAATACTCCCCGCTGGCCCTTATCGACCAAAGCCGGTCGATCGCGCCAATCTGGCATTTAGCCAACAAGAAGGTCTTCATTGGTGATGAGCCGCAGATTTTTGCCACTTATATTGACTTCATAAACAACCAGAGCCTCGAAACCTATCCTGCCGAAGTCAAACAAGACGGCAGGAGCCTGTGGAGCGGCGAAAGCCTTGATTCGGAATTCAGAAAGCTTGCAACGCCGGCGAATGCCCTGTTGCCAAGCGGCGATCTTCTCTTCTGCTCGACCGGTTCCCGGCCGGGACGCAACGACACCCTTTACCGGCAGATCGTCAAACACGATTTCAGCGGATACACCGAGCTACCGCCGATCGCTTTTCCGCCGGGCTCCGGAATGGCGCTGACTCGGATCACCAAATCGGCAACAGGCGAGTCGATGATCCTGTCGCTGGGCCAGAAGTTTACGAAGTCGGCAAGCGGCTTTTGGCACATCCTATTTGACGGCGGTCAGAGCCAAGTAGGAGAGCCATTCCTGACAAAAGGCCGCATTCAAGGCATCGGCGCAGCGCGAACGAAAGCCTATATCCTGCACGGCGAGATCACTGAGTTCGACCTCACGGAAGGCCGGAACTACAGCCTAACGGAGCAAAACGCTTTTATCACAGGCCTATATTATAAGGGTGGCGGGCCCCTTGCGGCAGCCAGCATGGACGATGGAAGCGTGCATGTCTGGAATCCCTCCAACCCAGACGAGAGCTTCCGGTTCAGCGCTCCCACGATCTTTCAGCCAAAGGTGAACAACAAGCTGATGTCGCCGGCTATCCTCACCGATCTGGCGGTCTGGAAAAGTCTCGTCATCGGCGGCACGGTTGGACCAAGCATCTTTGTCCTCGACGCCAAGACCGGCAAACAGATCCGGAAAATCACGGTTGACCCCGAGACAGGTCATGGCGATTGGCCCATGATCCGCTATGTCGGCGGGGGAAGCCAGATGCTTGTCGCCACGCCGCTCAGCACCAAGGGTCTGCAGCTGCTCGATACCGAGACCGGCAAGGTCGTTCGGCGTTTTCTGCCCTCCAGCCCTGCTTCGATGATCGAAGCATCCGAGCGTTATGTCGCCGCGCTATCCGATCAGAAGCTGCGCGTCTGGGAGATCATGACGGCCAAGCTGGTCTATGAAGGCGATCCTCCGACCAAAACGATGACCAAGATGGCCATCAACGACAGCCTCAAGATTCTGGCAGTTGGCACATCAGACGACGGCGCGGCTGCCTACGATCTGCTGACGGGCAAGCTCAAACACCGCTTCAAAGGAACTGCCGGAAGCGTGCTAGCTATGGCCGCCACCAAAGACAATCGGCTGATCACCATCTGCGACGATGACTCCGAACCGTTTCCGTTGCGCGTTTGGGATATCGCGACCGGACGCCAGCTCAAGCAGTTCGCCGAGGAGGTAGGACCCTGTTCATTCGGAAGCCAAGCCGTCTACGACGACAAGACCGGAATCCTGGTCTTCAGCCGCGGCGATGCGACGATTATCGGCACGAAGATCGACTAATCCTTACTTCAAGAAATCGAAGCCCTGAAGGCGATCGCGGATCGAAGCCAGGAACTTCCCTGCCAACAAGCCATCGACAAGCCGATGGTCGTAGGTCAGCACCAGGTGCATAACCGACCGGATGGCGATCATGTCGTCGATCACCACGGGCACCTTCTGGATCGCGTACGTGCCAAGGATGCCTGCCTGAGGCGCATTGATCATCGGAGTGCCGAACAACGCGCCGTATGTGCCAGGGTTGGTCACCGTAAAGGTCGCGCCTTGAACGTCCGAGACGGTTAGCGTATTGGCTCGGGCGGCCTTCGCCAGTCTTTCAACTTCCTTGGCCAGCTCGACAATCGACCGGCTGTCGGCATTGCGGATGACCGGCACGATCAGACCTTGATCGCCTTTCTCACCTAAAGCTACGGCGATGCCCAGGTTCACCGACTGGTGCATGGAAATCTGGTTGTCGGCTCCCAAGCTGGCGTTTACGAGCGGGAACTCGAGCAGCGCTTCCGTTGTGGCCTTCAGGAAGAACGGCGTGAAGGTCAGTTTGACGCCGTGCTGAGCTTGAAACTCCTCTTTGTTCCTCTCTCGGAACTGCACCATGCGCGTCACGTCGACTTGAGTTACTGTCGAAACTGTCGGAACCTGAGAAGAGCGCACCATGGCTTCCGCGATCATCTTGCGCATGCCAGCAAGCGGCACAACCTGCGATGCCTGGGCCGTAGATGAGACCGGTGCCGAAACCGGCGCGGGAACACTCATTGGCGATGGAGTTGGGCGGATTGGAGTTGCGCGGCCTGCGGCGATATAAGCTTCCACATCGCGCTTGGTAATCCGGCCGCCTTCGCCTGTGCCTCGAATGGCCTGAAGGTCTCCGTCGGTTAGTCCGTGCTTCTCAGCCATCGACCGCACGACCGGCGTCAGCCAGCCGCGGCGCGATTGGTCGCCTTCCGGTTCAGCCGCCGGAGCAGGAGCCGAAGCAACAGGAACAGAGACGGCCGGCTTTTCATCGGCAATCTCCTCGCCTTCTTCGGCGATCACGCCCATGGCGGCAAAGACCATCACCGATCCGCCTTCGGGAATCAAAATCTTGGAAAGAATGCCTGACGCCGGGGCCGGAAGCTCCGTATTCACCTTGTCGGTCATGATCTCAACGATCGGTTCGTCTTCCTTAACGGTATCGCCCACTTGCTTTAGCCACTTGCTCACGGTTGCTTCGTGAACGGACTCGCCAAGCTCGGGCATCAGGATCTCAACTGCCATGAACCTATTTTAACCTGAAATAAAACGAAAACGGTGGGCATATAACCCACCGTTCGTTTCCACACCAGGCGCATCGGGCGACTAGAATCGCTGCGCGTTGTTAAGTCTTTGGAAAATCGATAGTCCTATAACGGCCAGCAAGCCAAGTACTGGCACGCCGCCAGCCCCATAAAGCGCATATCGAAGCCTTCTCGGAAGTTGGTCGGAGATGAGACTGAAATCGCCTGACATAACCATCTTCAGAGCGCTGATGCCGATCGCCAAAGCAACAGCCAAGATGACGATCGCCAACCACTTCCAAGGAGCTTTCTTACCGTCCTCGGTTGCACGATAACCGAGATACCAAACGATGAAAGCTAGAATGCTTAAACCTATGGGCCAAGCCACTAGGAAGATCGGATTCGCATCGGACAACTGGTTGATATCGTAAAACATCCCTCACACCCTCCTACAAACGGCATGCCACTTAGCTCGCAAAGAGGTGATCCTAGTAAATAACTAAGGGCTTTGCCTATGATACGCAAAGCCCTTTAGAAAAGTCTACAGGTCGTAGCGTTTGGGGCCGCCAGGCTCATCTGTGCCTTGGGCGATTCGCTTAACAAAGGTGACCAGTTCCATCGGGTTGAACGGCTTCGTCAGGTACATATCGGCGCCGTAGTGATAACCCTCGAATACGTCTTTATCCTGCGCCTTCGCGGTCAACATGATGACGGGCAGATTCTCCGTCTCCGGCTCGCGGCGGATGTTCTTGAGGACCTCAAATCCGTCCATATAGGGCATCATAACGTCCAAGACCACCAGATTGGGCTTCTCGGACCGAATTTTCTCAAGCCCTTCTTTGCCGTCAAAAGCCGTTACGACCGTATAGCCTTGGCGCTCCAGGTTCACCTGGATCAGCCTAACTATATGCCGCTCATCGTCACAAACCAATACCTTAAGGGGCATTCCTATCTCCTGCTTCTTGTAGCTCTTGCCCTGCCCAAGCGAACACGACAATATCTCTCTCGGATGCTACCTGAAAATGCCTCTCAAGTCAATCGTTATTCTAGGGCCAATTTGTCCGACCGCCTATTGCAGCTCCGTGGTACCCTTCTAGGGTGAAGTTATGTCGATTCGACCTGGCGTCCGCGCCGGGATATCCGCGGTCGGGAATTGTCTATGGCGGCAAGATATATGAAACTGACGGCACTAATCCTATTGCCATCCATGAGTGGAACGATGTGCATCTGCTGGCCCCGATAGGCAGGCCGCCGTCAGTTAGGCTTTTCGAACATGGGTTGCCTCTTTCGTTTCGATATTTGAACCCCAGTATTTTGTTCGGCCCTTCAACGATCCTAAAAAAGCCGACGACGATGGAACGGCTGTCGTTCTTGCCTTGCATCGCGCTTTCGGCCGCTTCGAATGCCGCTGAGATCGATCAGGAAAAGTCAGAAGAGGTTTTGCTTGGACTGTCTCTGGCCGTCGTGCTCGTCAACGATGTCGAGTCTGGCGATAGTTCGAGCGCAAGGTACTTCGATGCGGGCATCGTGCTCGGACCGGCTATCACGACCCCTGATGAAGTCGAAGAAGACATCGAACTGCGAGCTGACGGCAAGACATATCGGCTGACCGTCTCGGTTCGCATTAACGGCGAAGAGAAGTCGGCGTTCAACGTCGCTGAGCTTTGCGCCAGCGTTGCGGGGGCATTGAGCCATTGCAGCGAGTCGTGTTCGCTTGTGCCAGGCGATGTCCTGCTGATGCAATCGCCCGACGATTTCAACGTTAGCAAGCTGATTGGCCGCTATCTTGAGAGAGGCGATGAGATTCAACTCGTTTGCGATCGACTAGGCGCACTTTCGGCCTCGATTGCTTAAGGTTAATATGAGCCAGATTATCAAAACAACTTTGTCCAACGGCGTTCGCGTCCTAACCGAGCCCGTCGAGTACGTCAAGTCCGCAGCGATCGGCCTTTGGTGCCATACCGGAAGCGGCTATGAGCACGACAACGAGCGAGGCGTTTCGCATTTCATCGAGCATATGCTCTTTAAAGGCACTTCGAAAAGGACTGCGAAGGACATTGTTGAAGCCATCGAAGGCCGTGGCGGAGCGATTAATGCCTTCACCGACAAGGAAACCACATGCTTCTATTGCCGAGTGCTCGCCGATGATATTGACGTTGCCATTGATGTTCTGAGCGACATGGTTACCGGTTCTCTCATGGACGAAGAGGAACTGAAGCGAGAGAAAGGAGTCATTCTGGAGGAAATCAAGCGGTCGCAAGACGAACCAAGCGATTGCATCCACGACCTGCATATGGAAGAGCGCTGGCCAGGACATTCCTTCGGATACTCGACGCTGGGAACCCTCGAATCCATCGGCGCGACAACGCGCAAGACCGTTCAGGATTATCTAGGCCGCCGCTATCGAGGTCCGCGCATCTTGCTTGCTGCGACCGGCCTGGTGGACAACGCCAAAATCGTCGATCTCTCGCAGAAGGTACTCGGCGCACTGCCTGGCGATGTCGAAGTGATGGAGTTTACGAAACCTGCGCCGAAAGCCGCCGCCAACTACCGGGTTGAAGATAACGAGCAGGTGAACTTCTGCATCGGCTCGGATGGATGCTCGGTTTATGAAGAAGACAAGATCTATACGCTAACCGTTCTCGATGCGGCCCTCGGCGGAGGCATGAGCAGCCGGCTGTTCCAGGAAGTCCGTGAGAAGCGGGGCTTGGTCTACACGATCGGCAGCTATAGCCAAACCTTCGTGATGGGCGGCACGTTCACGGTTTATGGCGGCACCTCGCCTGAGAACTGGCCAATCGTTCTCGACCTCGTCACTGAGGAGTTCGGCAAGGTTCGCGAAGCCGGTCTCGAAGCCGACGAATTGGAGCGAACCAAGCGCCTGATCTGCGGCAATACGGTTCTTGCCCTCGAAGGGATGAGCAGCCGAATGCTTCGGATGGCCAAGCAGGAGCTCTACCACAAACGCGATATACCTATCGAAGAGACTCTGGCGAAAATCAACGCCGTGACAAACGACCAGATCGTTTCTCTGGCTCAGGAAATGCTTGCTGAAGACCAGATCAGCATCACCGCGATTGGCCCAGAAGAGGGCATGCACCAAGAAGATGCCGAAAACTGAAGAGTTGTTGACGGGCTTCGTGCTCTCGATGTCTCGCGCCAAGTCGGAAGATGAAATGCTCTCCGAGATCGCGTGGGAGCTCAAACGCGCTTTCCAAGTGGATGCTTGCGACATCTTCATCATCGGCGACCGCGACAATCTGTTGCTTCGGGCCAGCACGAACACCCCTGAACTAGTCAACCACTTAAAGCTAGGTTTCGGCATCGGCGTAACCGGCGTTGGGTTTCTCTCAGGCAACGACGTTTTTATTTCGAGGCAGATGTCAAAGCATCCGGACCATGTCACCTATCCCGGGATGGACGACCAGCCATGGGAAAGCGCTGCCATCCTCACGATGGTGAACGACGGCGTAAAGCTTGGGTCTGTGCTCTTGAAGAAGTCGGAGCCGTGGCCGTTTACCGCGCGTGTGAAAGAAAAGTGCATCGAAGCTGTAAGCCATGTAGGGTTATGCCTCAGCTCGTTCCGCAATATTCACCAGAGAGGAGCGCAGTCGAACCACCTAGGCGCACTCAGCGAAGTCTCCAAGACGATCTCAACTTCGCCATACGTAGAGGAGATCTTGCAGGTTCTGGTGAACCTGACAGCGCAGCAGTTCGACTATAAGGTCTGCACAGTCCGTTTGCTTGACGAGCGGAACAACGAACTCGTACTTCGGGCTACTCAGGCACCGGCGAAAGCTTATCAGCGCAAGCGTGCCATCAAGCTAGGCGAGTCGATTGCGGGTCGCGCTATTGACGAGAAAAAGCCGATCATCGTTGCTGATGTTCAAGTTGAGGACGACTATATAGGCCACGACTTGGCTGCTGAGCAGGGACTTCGGTCGATGATTTGCATTCCCCTTATGATTCAGGACCGAACGGTTGGCGTTCTGAGCTGTTACACGGGTGAATGCCGCGACTTCTCACCTGACGAGATTCGGGCTTTAGAGACATTGGCCAAACAGGCGGCGGTCTCGATCGAGCATGCAAAGCTGCAAGTTCGCTCGACGCTGATGCAAGAGATGCACCACCGCGTTAAGAACAACCTGCAACAGGTGGCTTCCCTGCTTCGGCTTCAGCTCCGGTCTTCGCACAATATTTCCATTGAAGAGGCTTTGAACGACAGTCTCAATCGAATCCTGGCCATCGCAGCGGTTCATGACTTGCTAAGCCGAGAAGACCTTGACACTGTCGGCATTCGGTCGGTTGCCGAGACGCTAGTATCGCACCAACAGAACTCGTTCATTATGCCTGACCGTCGAATTCAGTTCCAGGTTCGCGGTCAGGACTTCCGCTTGAACATGAACCAAGCCACGCAAGTAGCGCTTGTTCTTAACGAGCTGATCATGAACGCCATCGAGCACGGATTCAAGTCGACGGCCACAGGTGAAGTGCATGTGACGGTAGAGGACACCGACGGTGAGGTTTCCCTGTTTGTTTCTAATAACGGCGACCAGCTCTCTCCCGATTTCAATCCAGCGAAGTCGTCTCATTTGGGCTTGCAGATTGTGGACTCGCTATCGAAGAGCCTCGGCGGCACCTTCACCATGAAAGACAAATTGGGCTGGACAGTCGCAGAAGTGACGTTCCAACGCGTTGGCAGCGAATAGGTGCTTGGCATGGCTGTGCATTTAGTCGCGCGGTGATGCTTGAAATCCGAAGCTGCCCCTTGCGAAGCAGGGGGAAGAAGCTCAAGCCGAAGGCTTGGGCAGAAGGGGGTTCCGCGAGAGCAGCAATTGTAGCTGCTTAACCGGAATCGCTGGCTTCCAGCCGGCTCAGATGCGGACGTTATAGTCCGCAATCAAAACCACTCCACCGCACATCCATGCACAACCCCTATAAAGCCATAATAACATCCAAATGCTCATGTCGCTCATTGCCGGTGCCACGATAATCCAACCTCCCATGCCCGTTCTCAGCTTTCAAAATAAGGAGACCCAAGCGCTCCTCGGCGAGTGTTACGTCCATGCGCTCGACAACATCTTTCGCATCAATGCCATCAAAGCCCGCAACGAGCAGAACCGAACCGGACTTATCCACAGCAACCCAGGCACATTCCTGCGCGCAGGCGGCGATTATCAAGACCCATGGACCCGCGATGCGTCCATCAATTGCTGGAACGCAGCCAGTTTGATTCAGCCTGCGCTTGCCGAGAACACGCTGTGGGCGGTCTGCGAGAAGCGTTCCGACGGCTCGATCCACGTACAGGACGACAACCAGTGGTGGGACAAGATCATTTGGGTCATCGCTGCCTGGAACCATTACTGCACCACAGGCGACAGGGCGTTCTTGAAGCAGGCCTATTCGGCTTCGAAGTTTCTGGCCAACGAACAGGTCGAGAAGCGGTTTGATAAGGAGTTTGGGCTGTTCCAAGGTCCAAGCCACTTGCAGGACGGCATCGCGGGATATCCTGAGCCGTTCGACGATGCGCCAGGTACTTCGAGTTTTGTCCTCGACCATCCTGGCTCTGACAAGCTGATTACGCTCAGCGTGAACTGCCTCTATATGCAAGCTTTAAAGTGCTTGGCCTCGATGGCGAAGGAGATTAAAGAGCCGTCCTCAGACTGGACCTCGCGCGCTAACGCCCTTCGCAAAGCCATTAATAATCACTTTTGGATTCCGGAGCAATCGTCGTATGCCTACCTGCTCTACGGCGCGGGTGAACTCCGAGGCAAGCAAGCCAAGTTCCAGGAAAGCACCGGGATCTCGTTTGCGCTGATGTTCGGCGTTCCTGATGCCAAACGCGCTCGCGCCGTGCTCAACCATATTCGAACCACGCCCTTTGGCATTCCGCTGGTTGATCCTGAGTTCAAGCGCTATTCCACCGAGAGGCCCGGACGCCACAGCCGCATCGTGTGGCCTCTGGCGCAAGGCTATTGGTCGACGGCGGTTTGCGCTGCGGGTTCTGTGCCTTTGTTCCAGAAAGAGACCGAGACTCTGGCGAAGCTGGTCAAAGGCACCGACTGGAACTTCTACGAGATCTATAGCCCGATCGACGGCAGACCCGACGGCGGCTGGCAAAACGGCAGCCATTGGGGGTCGTGCACCAACCAAACCTGGTCGGCTTCGTCGTATGTGCGCATGATCCATTACGGCCTTTTCGGCATGTCGTTCGAGCCCTCTGGAGTCCGATTCAGGCCGAATCTGCCAAAGGCCTGGGGCGCTGTTTCCTTGAAAGGCGTCCGTTATCGGTCGGCTGTTTTGGACATTAAGTTGAAAGGCTCCGGCCGACGAATCGCTTCGTTCGAGATAGATGGCTTCATTTCGGAGAAGGCGTTTGTTCCGGCGAATCTGAAGGGGGAGCATTCGGTCGAGATTGTTATGAGGTAGCTTTGCTATTGCCTTGCGTTGCTCTGCGGTGGCTATGCATTGCCGTATAAAAGAACGCAATCGCAAAGCAACAGCATAGCCACGCATAGCTAAGCAGAGCTCCGAGGTATCATATACATCCCCCTGGGCGAGTGGTGAAATTGGTAGACACGCTGGATTTAGGTTCCAGTCCTTCGCGGGGTGAGGGTTCGAGTCCCTCCTTGCCCACCATATCTTACAAGTTCAACTTTGGTCTAATGAGCAACGGCACCACTGTTTGAGATTGGCTCTATCACTCTCTTATAACAGGCTTGCCCCAGACCTTCTCCATCACGGCAAACGCTTCCGGATCGTAAGTCTTCAGTTCGGCTCGAACGAAAGGATAGATGTCGTTGGTGCCGAAATAAGCCTCAGTCATTTCCGCAAAGAACTCCATCGTATTGTTCATCGCGTAGTGCTTTTTCTTGCTACCGTCATAGTATAAAACGCTGTCATATCGCTTATCCTTTTCGGCAGAACGATAGGCTTCATCCACAGAACGGCCGAACTTGCCCTTGCCCAATACTCGGAAGTCGTAAGCATGTGCTAATTCATGCATCACCATCCAAGGCTGCTGATAGGTCCACGAGACAAAATTGGCCACATTGCCGATCTCGACATTTGTTGCCATGTCAGTATCCATTTTGTGCTCTCGAAGCCAATCTGGTCCAGGATGAAAGGCCATGCAACCGGTGTCAGTCTTGACATTGACATAGATCGCCACCTTCCGTAATTCGGCAAGTGGACCATCTGGAACGACTCGGGCAATGTTTTGCAGCTGCCGCTGGAGTTCCATTCTCGCCGACGGCCACGATTTTGAGCTCGCTATGGCCGAGTCTTCGACCTTCACCGTCCAGCCCTCAATGTTCTGCACCGTGTAGTGCCAAGTTCCTGCAAAGCCTACGATTGCTACCAAAAGCATGGTGTATTTTAGCTTGCTAAAGATGCTGAATTGCGCAAACAAAAGCCTATTCTGCAGACGGTTGGCTACGGTTGCTCTTTGAACGCATTGTAAAAGTGCTGACCAAGAAAACGGACGCCTTTCAAATGAATGAGCTGGGGCCGCCGGCGACTTCCCGGCAGGCTAACTAAGTATCTTAGCCAGATCTTGTAACGATCCGGCCCGGTTAGTTGACCGTCCATAATGAGCCATGCGCAGATTACGCATCACCGATCTCCAAGAGTTTAGCGGACGTTCGCACTTTCTCGACGGGCTTATTGAAGGCAAGCGGCTAAGGCATGGCGGACTCTCATTCCATCCGCCTGGAACCGTCACGCACGACCAGCATCGCCCGCACGTCGAAACCGACCAAGAGGTCTTCTGTTTGCTTCAGGGAGAAGGCTGGATCGAGATCAACGGCGTTCGTTCACCCGCCTGCGCAGGCGATATCTTCATAATCGAGCCTGGTGAGGACCACCATCTGATCAGCAGCCACGGAAATCCGTTCATCAATCTGTGGCTCCACGCCGACGACATCGGCCACCGGAACCAGCAAATTGATCCGGAAAAAGCCGAATATCCAAACAAACCAAATAACAGACCAGACATCGAAGCTGAAGTAACCCTTTTAACAACCGAAGAAGGTGGCCTACATAAGCCATTTGGACAAGGTGCTCGCCCCGGCTACGACTTCCACGCTGGAACTATAAACATTGGTTTCATATACATTCTGGATCGCGAGGTAGCCCAACCAGGCGAAACCGTCAAAGTTCACATCTGGTTCCTCGATCCATCGTTCCAGGCTGGCCGCCTATATCCAGGATTCGAGTTCACTGTTAATGAGGCCTGGATCGTCATCGGACGAGGTGTGGTCACCAAGGTGTTCAACCCATACATTCTGAAACCCGAATAGCCCTTCGCCAGTATCATACAGGATATGAGCCAGACAGCTTTAAAGGATATCGTCGAGTTCACATCCAGCAAGTCGTTTACCGTTATTGGAGTTTCCAAGAGCTCGAACAAGTTCGGCAACACGCTCTTTAAGGAGATCAAGAAGCGTAACCCAAACGTCTATCCGATCCATCCCAATGCAAGCGAGTTAAACGGATCGGCCTGCTATCCCAGCATCTCGGCCATTCCCGAGAAAGTGGAAGCCGCCGTCATCTGCACCAAACCGGCAAACACGCTCAAAACGGTCGCGGCTGCCATCGAATCTGGAATTGCCAAGATCTGGCTTCAGCAAGGGGCCGAGTCAGAAGAGGCCATCGAATATGCTAAGCAAAAAGGCGCGACTGTCATTAGCAAGGAATGCCTGCTGATGTACCTAGATCCAGTAGGCTTTCCACACAGTGTTCACAAATGCCTATGGCGATGGCTTGGCAAATTGCCGAAGTAAATGAGCTGTTAGGTAAATAACCCTCAACCCCATCGCGCTAGGGGGGGTTGAGGGATAGGAATCGGTACTTAGTTACCAGCGTATCTCAGCATATTCCGCAGCAGTCTCTCTGCAACTGGATCGCTCCCGAGTTCCTCCCTTATTCGCAACGCATTAAGGATGATTCGCCCTTTGCCCAGCTTATAGACCGACACGAACGAGTTGCACAGATACGCCCCGGGCATGGAAGTTCGGAATGCGCCCGCAACGGCTTCGTCAGGAGTCGGCATGCCGGCGAATTGGAAGTCCGGGATCATCTCGCGGTAGAACGTGTGGTCCATCAGACCAGTCGGCAACCCCTCGAAGATCGGATGGCGCTTGCACCACTCGTCCTTCGGATAAACCTGCGGGAAGGTGAACTCGCTGACAAAGTCGAGGTAGCCCTTTTGCTCGAGTGGCAGCCAACCCAGCGGCTGGTCCCCCTTAGCAAAGACGTCAGGGCAAAGGAACACGGCGGTCGAACCGGCTTTGATGCGATCAACCAGGTCTTGCCAAACCCTATCATCGTTCGGAGCAGGTGCCGCCATAGAGACAAGGATCGTCTCGTTTCTGTTCGATCCAACTTCATAACCGTGGTGATTAATACGAATCCTCGTTAACCTGGCCTCAAGTTCCGGATCGCTACCCCAAAGGGCAATGTTGGACTTCACTTCCGGCATATAAGAACTATCGGAAACATAGAAATCAGCCTCGCCGCCAGTTGCAGCCGCGCCGCTCTCGAACTGGACGATGAATCGGTATTTCCCTATTCGATCACCTATCGGAATGAACTCGTCAAAGACCGGCGTAACAAATGAAGCTGAGTCTTGAGAGACCTTAACGGAAATGTGTTTATCCAGAACCTTCCGTCCGAAAGGATCGACAACCTGAATGCGTACTGGATAGTTGCCTGCCGGCAACACATCGAAGTTCGACAGAGATGCTTGTAGCCGTATGGACGCCCATGGATAGTTTTGCACAGGCTCCGCGAACGCGCAAAGTTTCACAGGTGCCAATCCCTCATAGATCGCGTCCGTCGTTCCTTTCTTCAGCTCCCGGAACGCCGTTATAAACCCTTCTCCGCACTCTAAAGGATCGTTGAGACCCGTCATCCCATAGCCAACGAGATTCGGATTCGAGCGAAGCGCATTGAGTCCGAGCGCTTTCATCGCCGCTTCTCGCTCAACTGCCTTCTGAAGGAAATCCTGAGGACTGGCAAACTCCTCTTCGAGCTTCAACCGAGCAAAGTCGTTCTTGAACGTCTCGTATTGCGCTCGCAAGCCCGGCAGCCGGTCGCTAGCTCCATAGCCCAACATCTCGCAGTTGGCGATGAATCGGGCCATGTCGACGCCGCTTCCAATGCCGTACTCCGACAGGAACTCCGGTTTATCATCGATGGCGATGGTTCTTAGGCGGGCGATCTCAAGCTCGCGATGCGGAACACGCGGGTAGTAGTGCTGGTCGCCAAACAGGTTCTCCCAGACCAGCGAACCCGGGTTGCTGATGCTGCCGTTTGTTGTTTTCGCCTCGGTTTGAGGCTGGCCGAATAACCTATACAGCGCAGGATCGGGGGTTGCTCCGGCAGGCATCCATCCGAACTGCCATTCGCCGTCGGGATTTTGCTTGACTAAGGACTTAGCTGAGAGAACGAATCTGCGCCCAACACCGGAAACCTCAAGGTCAAGCGAAGTGTTGTTGTTCCACTTCTCATACCACGCGCCGCCTGCCGGAGTGTTTCCGCCAACGGCAAAATCGACGGTCTCTCCCTTGGCTAGATTAACGGTTCCTTCATAGATAGCTCGATCCCCGAGTCCTTTCTTGTTGATGCTCGAAGCGAAAAGCGACTTGCCAGCACCAAGGACAAACACGTCAGAAATCGAGTAGGTACCGGTGCCGCGGAACTTAGCCAATACCGAATACTCGCCATCTTTAGGCGCAACGAATCGCACCGAACTGAACTCGCCATTCACACCCGGAATCGCCGATACTTCCTTCGAGCGAAACAGAGTGACGCCGGATATCGAATAGGCCTTCGGATTATAGGCAATAGCAGGCGCGAATCCGGCTTCCGGCTTCCAAACTACGAGTCCGTTCAAGAACGACTCCGAATCGAACCGGCCGCTGCTAAACATAACTGCTCTTGTCGGATCAAGCTTGCGCATCAAGGGCAACGAGTTGCGAGCGTGATCGCATATTGGACCAAGCCCGGTCTCGTTCAGCAGTCCCCACATGACGACGCTTGGGTGGTTGCGGTCCCTGAGCAACATGCCAGTTAAGGAGCGATCGAAACGTTCGGCAAGCTGAGGTGAATCCGAGAGCATCCAGCTCGCATAGCTCTCTTCGTAAACGAGCAGACCGAGTTCGTCGGCCATATCGAGCTGCGCGCGTTTGCCCAGCATGCTGATGAACCGGATCCCGGTGAACCCGCACAGCTTCAGGTTCAAAAGGTCCTTGCGCACCATGCTCGGATCAAGCGGAACACTGATCGTCACCGGCGTATCGGCTCCCGTGTGCGCGCTGCTCCAGAAGATCCGTTTGCCGTTTAACCGAAAGAAGCCGTCGGCGAACCGGAAATCGCGGAAACCAAATCGCGTCGACACTTGATCGAAATACGGCGAACCATCAACAGTCAACCGGCAGGTCGCTCGGTAGAGGTAAGGATTCTTCAAGTCCCATAGGATGTGGTTCGGCACACGCAGCCGCGCCTCAGCCGAATTTTGGCCGCTCGTGAGATACAGCTTGGTACTCGCTTGCACGATCGGCTCTCCGCCGACTGCAGGCGAGATTTCAACTCGAAGCGTCGCGGCCAATGGACGGTGAACCGAGTTGTTAGTTACAAGTTCTACTTCGACCTGGCCCGTCCTCCAATTCGGCTTTACAAAGAGGTCGTCCTGGTAAAGAGAAGGACGAATCAGCAGTTCTACACCGTCGATGAGTCCGCCCAAGTTGAAATCGCGAAGCGCGCCATGCGGAGTCTGACCTCTCGATATTCCGTCGATCGGTGCACCGTAAGGTGACAAGACCCTTATCGCGATTAGGTTCTTAACCCCTGGCTTCACGGCTTTGGTGATGTCGAGGTCGAAACGCTGCTGCGCTCCTTCGTGGCTGCCGACCGGCTTGCCGTTTACCCACACTTCGCCAATATAGTCGAGATCCCAGAACCGGAGCAGATAGGTTCCGGCTTTGTGCGGATTTTTCGGTATGACTAGATTCTTCCAGTACCACGCATATCCGGCATAGCCCGGAAGCACTTGCTGGATCGTGCCAGGCACCGGTGCATTCTTGGCCTCTGGACGGGCCACATTGAACCAGCCGTCTTTCTTGCCGACGTTCTGCGGATCAGCCGCAAGCTGCCATGAATTGCCGTTTAGTGAAATTGTCTGGTTCAGAACAACACCGTCAGACATTGGCCGCTCCTCCTTTTGGTTTGCTCCTGCTGAAGCTAAACAAGCGAACAAAGCTATCGTTATTGGAATCGACATAGGAGTCTCCTAAGGTTTGCCGTACTTGGCCTCCAAGCTTTGAAGCCATCCCTCGGCGTTGGCTGGACCCTCCGAAATCGTCGTGATGTTCTCGGTTTGGATCAGCTTTCTCGCCCTCGCCGTCAAGGCTTTACCCTGGTCGCCTATCTCATACCGGTCCGGCCAGTTCAGTTGCATATACCAAAGCGGCAAGAGAAGCTTTTCGACGCGGTTGGCGTAAGCCGTGTTTTGGACCTTATCGTAAGCTCGATCTAGGATCTGAAGTCCGTTGGCGACGAACTCAGGCGGAGTGATCTCCTCGGGACGCCAGCCGTTCATCGGGATGTGGAACTTCGTGGCTCTTCCCCACTCGTCCGTTTTGTCCAAGAACTGCAAGACTTCATTCGTCGCCGGGCCATAGTAGCCCTTACAGAATTCGCGACGAAGCTTCATTGGGTCTTGCTTCGGGTCCCACGCCATTTGCGACCAGAGATATTGTCTTAACGGTGCCATCTCGCCGCCGGTGCTTTGGATGTTCGCTTGCAGCATGACTCCGCGCAGACCGTGTTTGTTGTAATACCGGATGTCCTTTGCGATCGATTCCAGGTTCGGATTCGGCGCAAGGTACGACCAAAAGTTGACGCCGTAGTGCCAGACGAACACGTTCTTGCAGATATATGTCCAGTCTTCGATGCCCTTTCGGAACTCGCCTCCAAGCTCCTCGCCTTCGATGCCGTGGAAATAGCAGGCGTGGTGGCAGAGGCGAATGACGACGTTGTCGCGCGGCTTGGTCTTGGTCGGCGCAGCAATGGAGTATTGGTAGGCCAAAGTTTCAACGAAACGATCCGGATACTTTTGTGCAACGACATCGGCGATTGCGTTAACCAGCCGAAGTATGGTGCTGCTCTGCGCGCCTTCTTCCTTGACGACAGCTTGGCACTTCTCACATTCGCAAGCGCCCCAGTTGCCGACCCAAGCATCGTTCTGCGATATGTCGACATACGCGATCGACTTGCTCATCGCCAGATACTTGAGGGCTTCTTCGGTGCAGATTTTAAGGACGTCTGGGTTGGTGTAGCAGAGCTGCCCGCTGATCGTGTCGGATCTCCGTTGGCCGCCGACCAATCCAAAATACTCTGGGTGGGTCGCGAAGTACTTGCTCGGCGGAACCATGCCCGCTGCCGAGTGGACGAACGGAACGATCTGCACTCCAGGCGTAGCTATGTCTAGCGCACCTTGGGGGCGGCCGAGAACCTGCGTCATGTTCTCGCCGTTCAACTTCTGCCGATAGGCGAAATCATAGTAGGCATAGTCGTAGGCAAGGATCTCACGGTAGGCGAACGGCGGAGCATAGGCATAGTCGATCTCCGGCAAAGACAGGTTCCTCTTTCGAGGGATAATCGTGCAATCCCGCGCCAAGAACCTTACGCCAAGGTATTTTTCGAGAAAGCTATAGACAGCGTATATCGTGCCGCGGTCGTTTTGTCCGAGGATGGCGATGTCCTCTCCGAGCGTTTTGTTGAGCACGCCGTCGTTTTTCAACTTCTTGGCTCGTTCGACCAGGATTCGTGCCTTATTCGTATAACCGATGTAGATCGCCTTGCCAAAGCCTACTTCCGATTCGCTGACAATCGGCAATTTTGCGCTTGTCGATTGGGCCAAGAAGGACTGTAGCTCCGTTGCCGCATACTTCTCGGCGGCTGACGCGGAATCCGGCAACGCGATCTTGTAGTCCGATTTCCCCAACTGCGCAATTTGAATACTTGCCATCGCTCCGCTTGCTAAACCGCACACGAACAGAATTGCCAATATTCTAACCATCGATTCCCACCTCTCGATTCCAATCCGCGTTGAAGGCGCAGGCGGCTTGGGACTGCGTTCATCCCTTGAGAACCACCAGCTGGTGCCCTCTTGCCGGCACCTCCACCTCGAACTCGACCACATCCTCGACTTGCCGACCTTCCACACCTTCGAGCTTAACACGCTTAGAGCCCAGCCCAATCTCAGCCAACGAGAATCGAACCGTCCGTTTCACCGGCTTATCCTCCAGGTTGAAAACGTTGATGCAAGCTTGTCCGAGGTCGGGCAACGTGTGCACGTGGACCATCTCGTCGAGGCCATAGAACACTCCGCGCGTGTAGAACCGCTTCAATGCCTTGTACTCGGCCATCGCCTTTTTCTGCGCTTCCCACACCGCTCCGCTCGATTTGCCGCCGACTCCAAGATGCCGGCAAGTGCTCGCGAACCACCAGAACATGACCGCGTTCTCGTTGTCCGACTTCAGGTTCACGTGCAAGTACAGTGGGATGCTGTAAGCCAGGTTGAAGTAATACAGACTGACGGCCCGGCGCGAGAGGAGGTCGTCCATAGGCCCCCACATGAACTCGTGGCCCCACAGCTCTGTGAACGAGTTCTTTCGGTCGTAGCCGTAATAGGTCGGCGTGTAGTGGATGTTGCAAGGGCCGGTAACCGGATCGTGCATCTCGATATACGTGCTCGGATACTTGCTCCGCACGTTCTGCGCGAGTTGGATCAAGGCGTTAGCATGCTCTTCCCTCGTTGAAGGAACCGAATGTCCGTGGAGCTTCGAATAGCATGGACCGGTGTATTGGTTGCTGTCGAACATCAAGAAGCCTGCACCGTTCTTGCACAGCTCTGTCAGGCGGTCGACCTTTCGGCTCATGAATCCTGGCGAAGGAATGCAGACCAACAACTCAGCAGGTTGACCTTTCTCATCCATCACGCGAGCAGCATACGGCGAACCAGTAGGATCTCCGATGGTCGGCGGCATGCCAGCCAACGAGCACCAAAGGGATACTTTGCCCAGATGGTAATCGTCGTGAAGCATCTTCACGAACGAGTCCATCTTGCCGAGTCGAACCTCATCCCAAACGTGAAGCTCAGGTCCACCGACATCCCAACCTGGATCCAGGTAGAGCGCTTCGCAACCGAGTTCCTTAGCCTTGGCAGCCTCGCCTTTGATGATATCGAGGCTGTAATACTGGTTCGCGAATTCCATGGATTTCTTGTTCAGGTCAGAATAGAACCTCGGTCCGTCCGGTGCAAAGTAAACGTTGAAAGCATCGCAGACACGGAAGTAGAACTCGTTGTCGTAAAGCTCGTTCCATTGGACAGGCGGATTGTAGGTCATGGGAATCCGGCATCCCTTCTTTTCGGTGTATTTCCGATAGGCGTAATAGGCTTTTTGCCAGTCTCCTTCAATAACCTCGAACCGAGTCTCGCCGAAGGTATAGCTATCACCCGGTTTCAGTTGCTTTGCGCGCTCGGGGCTGCCATGCTTCCACAGTCCTGCTCCGCCGAACCTTACGCCGTCGTTAACGGGTTCGATGAGCGACCACTCCATTGAGTTCGAGTTGTATTTAGAGATCAAGAGCGACCGATCGCCTGATGACCAGACCCACCCTTCGGCTCCCCAAGTCTTCGTTTCGACCCAAGGTTCCGCCCAACCGCCATATCCGCTCGGAGTCTTGGCAATATGGTCCAAGGTGAACACGCGCATCTGGCCATCCGTCTCTCTTCGATAGGGAACAGGGCAGACTTCGAACTTCTGGTTATCGAGTTGTTTGACAAAACCGCATTTGAACCCGCTAGTGTCGACAGTTTTGGTGCCCGGATTGGTGATCGTTACCTTTTCGATGATTGCGTTAGCGCCCGCCGACTCATAGGTTAACGTTACTTGAAGATCGTTGATAGTGCCTGAGAGGCGAATCGATTTGGCTTTGACTTCCGGTTCGCCTATGAGCCTAGGAGCTTTGCCGCCTGGCCAGATGTACGCCTTGTCCGCATAGACTTCGCCAGTCTTCAGGTTCTTCAGCGAGCTTGGATTGATGCCGTTTGCGGTTTCAACTCGCAACTCCAATGCGCCGGATTTGATTATGGCGATTTGTTTCGATTGATCCCATTTGACCATCTGCGCTCCTCCGATTGTCGTTGTGATCGCGGCCACGACCGGTAATACCCCGATCGTTCGCACCAGGTTTCGAAGTCCAATCTGCATCATTTGCGTTGATCCACCGTTTTCCAATCCGCGTCGTAGGCGCAGGCGGCTTGGGCCTGCGTCTCCTTGAACAATCAATTTCTCGTCGCTCGATACGTCCATACCGAGGACGATGGCGCTTCGGCGAGCTTTATCTCCAATCCCTTCGTCATCAGCTCTTCGCCGGACATCTGAACCTTGGTTCCCGTATCCAGGTCGGCCAACTCGTAGGACGCCTTGGCATGCAAACCGTATAAACGAACAAGCAGGGACGACGTCTTCGCCTCAGGCCGCCGAAAAGCCTGAATGATGCCGTTCCCTTTCGAGGAATCGTCAAACTGCCATGCCATCCATTCGTCATTCGTTCGGCTGTACGGAGTCAGCGTATAGAAGTCTCCGTCGCGAATGATCTCCCGCAGGGGCTTCCACTCGGCGATCAAGCGTCTATGCTCTGAGTAGTCGCGCTTGGATCGCAGATCCCAGCACGAAGTGAAGCTCGGACCCATCTGGCTTCGGAAGATGTAAGCAAGATCCTTCGTCTCGCTATACATAATGCCGGTTCCCCAATACGGAATCCACTGCGCCAAGCCGAAGGTCTGGCATTGCTGGCCCGTCGGTTCACCCCATGTGTCGCTTCTAAGCAGAGGCAAGGAACGCCTCAAAGTCTCAATATCGTTGCGTCTTCCGCCGGAAGCGCAGTTGTCGATTTCCATGCCGAGATTTCGTTTGAGCAGTTCGTCGAAGTAGGTCAAGAAGCCGGCTACATACTTGATCTCGTTAACCCCTTGACGGTCGGGAGCGTCGTTTTCTCTCCAGAACGTCACCGGTTCAACGTTGAAATCATGCCGATATATGTCGATCCCCTCGCGCTTGATGACCTTGTCGGTGTTCTCGATCAGCCACTTCAACGCGTCGGGATTCCCCATGTTGTAGACCATCCGATCTTTCAGCGGCATTCCCTGATTGATCTCGTTCTCCCGTCCAGGCGCGACCTTGAAGAGCCATTCAGGATGGTTGGCGACGTGCCAGTTCTCAGGTCCGGGATAGAGGTGTTCCGGCTCGAACCACACGATGAGTTTCGAGCCCTTCTTGTGAAGATCCTCGCTTAGAGGTTTCAGTCCGCGCGGGAAACGCACCGGATCGTCGTCGTAAAGGCCGTCATAGATAAGGGTCGCGCCGTCCATTTTGAACCAGCATAGATCGACCCACAGGTACTCCGGATAGAGCTTTTCTTCTTCGTAGCGCTTCAGCCATTCCCATTGCGTGTCCTCGGTGAAGCCGAAATAGCCGTAGCTGTTGGCGTTGCACATGTTGTATTTCGGGCTTGGCAGCTTGCCGCCGACGCAGGGAGTGTTGTGCGCCAGCATCCATCGTCGCCAAACGTTTTGCGAAGTCGTCCTGTTGCTCTTCCAAAACTGAACAGCGATCAGCGGGGTTCTCAACTCCTCTCCAGGAAGAACTCTAAAGTGCGTCTTTTCCTGGCCAGCTTTGACTCTGAGGCTCTCTTCGCTTTGATCGAACTTAGCCGACCATTGGCCAGGCCAGCCGATCGCAACGATCATGCCGCCTTCTGGCGATTCGAGGTTGAAATAGGGGAACTCGTTGCTGCTTGATCTTCCGCCATACGGAACAAATATTCGAGATTCGCCGGATTTCAAATGGATCGGATTGGGGCTATACATGCCGTCCACGCCGTCGCCGACCGTACGATGGAGGATAAAACTGCCTTGCTTCTTGCTTTCGAGATTGGCATCAACGGCGTTTATGTCTGCGATGATTTCGCTGGGCTTGGTGCCGATGTTTCTGAAAAAGAGAGTCCACTCAACAGTTGGAAAGTCCTTGTATTCGACCGATACCATCTTCAGTTGCAGCCCGGACTCCTGTTCGGTCCAGACATCGGTTCTTTCGGTTCGGTTCGCGTCCAGTTTCTTCTTAGCCGTTGTCTTCGCGCAACTTGCCAGCCAAGCCGTAGAATCCTCAGAGCCTACATTGAAGGAGAACGGGAGCTTCGCGTCCTTGCCGCTTATGTGCGTTCGAACCCAAGCTGTCTTCATCATCATGTCACGAGTTGTCACGATTCGAGTCTCCTTTATCGGGCTGGCATGCGAAGCAGCCGCTAATCCGATGGCCGCGATTGCTATGGCTGCGCGTATTGATCTTTTTCTGTCTTTTCCACTCATTCGCTCGTTTCCTTCTGGTCTGCTTAGATTATCTTCCGCAGGCACAAGCCACCTGCGGCTACTGCCTCGATTGATCGCAATAGGTTCTTGTTTCCAATCTCCTACTTTACTAATCTCTGCTTGATCTTAATCTTCGTTGTAGGCGCAGGCGACTTGGGCCTGCGTCTTAGTCCCAAGAACGCGGCTAAGCACGAACTCGAATGCCTTTTTAGCATCCGCCTCGTTTGTTGAATGTCCGCCGCTCGGATCGAAGACCATCAGCACATTGGGTTGTAACTTCGCAAGAATTGCCGCCAATCGCACAACGCTTCCCGGCGGAACGATGTCGTCGTGAGCTCCGGCCGTAAACGCAATCGGCATCATCAACTTTTCCGGCCAATACTCGGCCGAACGCTTCTTGTACTCGTTCGGAATTTGAGACTTCGATCCTCCGAACGATTCGGCGATGGCTTGTTGGAAGTTCTCGTATTCCAGGTGGTTAGCCGTGCCGTTCATCGAGACTACGCCGTCGATCTCCTTCGGATGCAAGGCCGCGAAAGTCAAGACCGACGAACCGCCCATCGATGCGCCGATTAGCACCACTTTGCCGATCCGGTACCTACGCCGCAAGTCTTGAAGGATCTGCAAGACGTCGGCTTCTGCTTTCGGTCCCATCCACGACGTCTTCGCTCGATAGTCGGGAGTGACATAAATCATTCCATGTGCTGCCGCCTGTTCGCGGGCAACCTTCGCTTCGGCCCTTTCATCAAACATGAACTGGCGCCGGTCGCTGCCGTGTCCATGCAAAGCCACCATCAGATTGCACTTACGATTGCGAACAAATCCGTCTGGAAGCCTCAGCATGTACCGTTGCTCGGTGCCATCAACACGTGCTTTGAAGGCGACATCGATCGGTCGCTGAGATCCGCCGTCCTGCTGCAAGCCTAGCGATTTCAAAGCCAGTGCAATGGATCCTGCTGCCAAGAAATCACCTCTTAACCTTGCGATAAGTCACTATCGCTGCTCCGGGCTTGCTCTTCACCAGAACCCGAAGGCCGCGATCCATCAGTTCCTTGCCTTTGATCACATTAGGCTTTGCTTCGTCTAAGTTCCGTATTTCATAGTCCGCATCAGGCTCTAATCCGCGTAGTTGAAGTGCAATCCCATCTTCGTCCGCTTCGTCTCGCCGGAATACCTGCACGGCTCCTTTTGCTTTCTCCGGAACATCCCACTGCATCGCCAACCAGCTCTTCTTGTCAAGCGAATATCGTGTCAATGGATAATAGTCGCCCAACATGCAGGCAGAAAGCGCTTGCCATTCCTTCTTGGTTTGCTTTATAAGGCCCCAGTTCAGATCCGGCTTTCTGGCGTCTCCTCCTAGGCCGAATATTGGAGACAATGCGCTTCGCTCGTCGTAAGCGCTCGTGGCGTTTTGACCGGTTCCGTAGAACGGCACCCACATCGAAAGCCCGTATGTATGACATTGGTTGCCGATAGGCTCTTGAGCAAAGTCGGTCCGTAGCACCGGAACCGAACGACGAAGGGTTTCAACGTTGTTCCGTCGGCCGCCTGAGGCGCATGTATCGATCAGCAAATGGGGATTCCGACGAAGGAGTTCATCCCAATAGGCGTAATACGCCTCTACATGCCTGATCTCTGTGATTCCCTGACGATCCGGAGCATCGTTGCCGCGCCAAGAGGAAATCGGACCCATGTTGAAATCCTGCCGATAGATATCAACGCCAGATGACTTAATGAGACCGTCAAAGTGCTCGATGGTCCACTTCAAAACGTCCGGTTCGCCGAGTTTCAACAGCCCGCCGTCTTTGCCGCCATAGAACCAATCCGGGTGCTCGTTGACGATCGGAGATCCACCAGCGGCCCGTTCTGGCTCAAACCAGAGCATGAACTTCATGCCGTACTTGTGCAAGAAATCGCCTAGCTTTCCCATTCCGCCGGGGAACCGAATCGGATCGGCCTTCCAATCGCCTGTATTCCACCACGCGTCGCCGCACGGATACCAGCCGGCATCCTGATCCAGGAATCCAGTCCAACCTTCTTTTCGCAGAACTTGCTGATCGAGAACTCCTCGCCTTCGAGGTTGGACTTCATGCCCGGATACTGGTCGCCGTCGCACCCGTAAGTGAAAGGCTTTACCGGTTTGCCGTTCGGTTTGGGCAGGTTGTAGGCTAGCATCCAACGGCGCCAGATATTCTGGGCCCGAATCCAGTCGCCTTGATAGAACTGCACAATCGCCAGTGGCGACGTGACCTCCTCTCCAGGATGCAAAATGAAATGCGTGAGTTCCTGGCCGGCTTTGAGCGCGAACAACTTGCCTTGATCTCGGGTGAACTGCGCCGACCACTGTCCTCCCCAGCTAAGCACGGCAATGATCCCGCCGCCGTCAAACTCAACATTCCAATAAGGGTATCCGCCACTTGTCGGACGTCCATCTGCGCTTGCGGCCTTAAATTCTGCCCCTTGCCCCATCTCATCGACATGCGGCCCATAGCTGTCTTGAGTGCAGTTGTCAGGCGTGTTCCAGTGAAGCTTGAACTCGTCTTGCTTGATTCTTGCGAACTGGATATCCAGCGGTCGGATATCACTAATAATCGGTGTATCTGCCTTCCCTGTGTTCTTGAACTTGAGCGTCCATTCGACAGTCGGAAAATCGCCGTACTGGACCGAAGCGCAAACAACTTGAAGTCCGGTTGTCGGGTCTGTATATACCGCCTTTCGCTCGGTGCGCTTATTCGATAAACGCGATATCGATGAAGTCCTTTTCCAACTCGCAGGATCGAACTTCTGACCATCATAGACAAAAGAGAAAGGAACAGTCTCTCCACCCGAGAGCTTGCTTTCTGCCCATTTCTTGCCCTTGGACATCTCTGAGGCAAACGGTTTTGTTGTTGCAGCGGCCATCGGCACAATGGCTGCAGCCATTGTCATCGCAGTTAAGATATGGAACTTCATTGCCGTCTCCTTCGTCATTGTGCTTTCTTATAGGTCACAATCGCGGCTCCCGGTTGGGTGGCAATAGCGACCTTAAAACCCGAACTCATCAAGTCGCGGCCAGATGCGATCTCGAACTTGTCCGAGTCCATATCCTGCACCTTGTATTTCGCCCTTGCTTCCAGTCCTCTCAGCTTGAAAACCATCGACTCGGTCTTGCTCTGAGGTCGCCGGAACGCCTGCACCATTCCCACTCCCTTCTCAGGCCGATCATACTGCCAAGCCGCCCACACATCCTCGGCGAGCGTGTAGGCAGTCAACGGATAGAAGTCGCCCAGCATGTTCGGAGCGAGTTCCTTGCACCTCTGCATGTGGAGCCGGATTTGATCCCAATTGATGCCGTCTCGGCGACAGTCGTATGCGAACGCCGACCACGGGGCCATGTTGCTCCGCAGTTCGTAGAGGGAGAAGCTGCCGCATCCTGCGCCGTAGTACGGAAACCAAGGCGCGAGTCCCATAAGCTGGCATTGCGACGAAGCCGTGCCGCCTGCATCGTCGGTCTTTGAGAGCGGCACTCCCCGCCGCATCATCTCGACGACGTTCCGCCGTCCGCCTCCTGCGCAATTGTCGAACGGCATATAGGGTCGACGGCGCTTTAACTCGTCCCAAAGCGCAATCATTCCTTCGCATTGCCGAATCTCGGTGATTCCTTGCCGGTCCGGTCCATCTGCCCATTGCCAATAGGGCGTTGGATCGATATTGAAGTCTTGCCGGTACATGTCGATCCCCTGGTCGCCGATGAACTTGTCGATATAGTCGACCAGCCAGGTCCACACTTTCTTGTTGCTAAGATCAAGCAGCTTTTGTCCGCCGTCAGGACCGAGAAGCCAATCCGGGTGCTCCTTATACAGTTTCGTGCCAGGAACGACTCGCTCCGGTTCCCACCAGACCGTCAGCTTCATACCAGCTTTGTGCGCGGCGTCGGCCATCGGCTTCAGGCCGTTTGGGAACCGCTCGGGATCGGGTTCCCACGTGCCCACATTCCACCAGCCGTCGCCGCACGGATACCAGCCCGCATCTCGCCACCAAATGTCGACAGGCAACTTCCTTTTAGCATGCCATTCAATCCCCTCGAGCTCTTCCTTTTCAAAGGTAATCAAGTTTCCTCGGGAATCAGGGATACCGCTCGATATCATGATCGGGAACGGCTTGCCGCCAGGAGTGGGCATGCTGTGCGCCAGCATCCACCTGCGCCAAATGTTGTGAGAACGAACCCTATCTCCTCCTTTCCAGAACTGAAGGACGATCATCGGAGTTCGCACTTCCTCTCCCGGATGCAGCTTGAACCGGTGGACCTGCTGGCCAGCCGTTAGACGGAGGCCGGTACTCGTATCTCGAACCCATGAAGAAGTCCAATCGCCGACCCAGCTTATTGCAACGATAAGCCCGGAACCGCCCCAAGTGAGGTTCAAATAAGGCATCGTCGAACTCATTGGCCGGCCGCCTTCCGACTGCAATACCTTCTGAGTATCGTTTGGCAATGGCGACTCGAACGGCTGGAAGTCGTCGTGCGAAGTCATGCTGCCTTGGTTGTGGTGAATAACAAACTCGGCGTCCTGTTGCTTGCGCTCGATTCGCACATCCAAAGGCCGGATGTTCTCGAAAATCGGCGAATCCGTCTTACCATTATTCCTAAGAGTGAGCAGCCACTCGATCGTTGGAAAGTCTTCGTAGGCTATGCTCTTGCACGATACTGCAAGGCTTTTCTCCGGACTCGTATAGACGGTTGTCGTTTCGGTCCGCAAATTGTCGAGTTTCTTCGAGCTGGATTCGCACGTCCACGTCTTGATGAACTCGGCCGACTTTCTCCCGCCTAAAGTAAACGAGAACGGCGGCAGCCCCGAGCCGCGCAGACTAAGGTGCTTCTTAGCAAACTGGCGGGCGAGATTGAGTTCAGAACCCGTCGGCTTGACTGGCAAAGCGGCAACCGATGCAGCCAACATCATCGCCGCCAGTGAGATCAGGATCGTTCCGCTCAACATTGTCACGGTGTAGCTCCTACTTGGATTTTCGATATATGTAGAGCGCAGAAGCTCTCTTGGCTAGCCTAACTTCAAAGCCGTCCATCAGGTCTTTGCCCTTAATGCGCTCAGCCTTGCCGGTATTCATGTCCTCGACTTCGTAAGTCGCTTTGGCTTCAAGTCCTCGCATCTTGATCACCTGGGATTCGGCAGCAGCTTCTTCCCTGCGAAATACGAGCGCATATCCGCCACCTTTCTCCGGCGAGTTCAGTTGCCAGCCGATCCACACGTTGTTCTCGGTGCTGTACGGAGTCAAAGGATAGTAATCGTCCAGCAGATACGGTTGAAGCTTGCGGAACTCGGCCAACATTCGCTTGAACAGCATATAGTTCAGCGACTTGTCGCGCGCATCGCCGCCGACGCGAGAGGCCGGGAAGATGCAGCTGCGATACATGTATTCGTCGGTGAAGCCCGTGCCCGAACCGAAATACGGCAACCAGAGCGAAAGACCGTAAGTCTGGCATTGCTGCACGATTGGGCCGTCAAATGCATCGCTCCTCAGCAAAGGTACGGACCGTCTCATCGTCTCGAGGTCGTTCCGGCGGCCGCCGCCCGAGCAACTGTCGATCCACATTTTAGGATTCCGACGAAGAAGCTCGTCCCAATAAGCTAGGTAACCAGTTACGTCTTTGATCTCCGTGATGCCTTGCCGGTCGGGAGTGTCATGCCCGCGCCAGTCGTTCATAGGAGCGATGTTGTGGTCCTGACGATAGACATCGACGCCTTCCGACTTGATCAGCCCATCGAAGGTCTCCACAATCCATTTCCAGCAGTCCGGGTTGCCAATGAACACCGCTCCGCCGTTCTTGCCGCCGGAAACCCATTCGGGGTGGTTCTCGGCCAGCCACGAGCCTGCGACGCAACGCTCAGGCTCGAACCATAGTACAAACCCGAGACCGTTCTTGTGCGCCGCATCGGAGACTGCTTTAACGCCCTTCGGGAAACGCTCGCGGTCAACCTCCCAAGTGCCGGTGTTCCACCAGTGTCCTCGGTTCGTGTACCAGCCAGCATCGAGGATCCAATAGTCCAGTTTTATGCCTTCTCGTGTGAATCCCTCAATCGACCCGATTTCTTCTTCGGGCACCGGTTGCAGGTTGGCAAAGCAGGCCGCATAGTGGGTCGGCACCAGTTTGTTGCCGGGTCTCGGCAGGTTGCAGTTCACAATCCAACGCCGCCACACGTTCTGGCCTCTTATCCAGTCTCCGACATAAAACAGCAATACCGACATCGGCGAACGCACCTCTTCGCCAGGATGAAGCACGAAGTGAGTCAACTCCTGTCCGCCTAGCAACGCGATTGATGAACCTGTATCGCGAGCCATCTTCATCGACCACTGGCCCGGCCAGCCGATGACCGCAATCGTCCCGCCGCCGTCGTATTCCAGGTTCCAGAAGGGATAGTTGCCAGATGTCGGCCAGCCTTGCAGAGGAGCTACCTCAAAAACCTCATTTGGCTTCATCGGTTGAACGTGCGGGGCGTAACTATCTACGGCGCAGTTGTCGGCGTTATTCCAGTGCAACAAGAACTCGTCCGCCGATTTCCGAGGGAGAACGACGTCGAACGACTTGATATCGGAGAGGATCGGTGTGTCTTGACTCCCGTTGTTCTTAAACAGAAGCGTCCACTCAACCACAGGATAATCCTTATAGGTCGTCGCCAGGCAGGTTACTTTAAGTCCAGTCTTCGGATCGGCAAAAGACAATGTCTTGAGCGATTTGCCGTTTGGCAGCTGCTCTAGCTTCTGCTCCTTTTTGCATCCTTTCAGGAACTCCCTCGAAGGAACGCCGCCAATCGAGAACCGGAAAGGAAGATTCTCAACTTCGCGGGCAACAAAGTGAGATGCCGCCCAAGCCGCCGCCTTCTTTTTCTCCGAAGAAACGGGCTTCTCCGCCCAGACCGATGCCGACGCCAACGCCATAGTTGCTGTCCACACTCCGATGAATATTCGAGCTTGCATAAGGCTGCCTCCTGTTGACAGTCTTCATTTGGGATTCACATGGACAACATCGACCGGACCGACGTATTTAATCGGTTTCATGCCGTTGTTTTGCCTTAAGGTGCACCCCTTATCGCGCAGTTTGGCACCTTTGGTTTCGAGATTGAAACCCCCTGCAGGACAATTTGTACATTTTCTTTTTATGGATTTACTCTTCCAATTCCTTGCAGAATTGTTGAAGATTCCGAACCGAAAACTCGCTTCTCGGACTATCTACCGGAAATGGAAAGGTTAGGCAAAATATGTCGTAGTGATGAGGACTTGGTTCGCCGAACCCTTGCGGGAGACGGCGAAGCATTCGGCATGCTTGCAGGCAGATACGCTCCTGTTATAGCGTCGATTGCCAAGTCCAAACTCGGCAGCAAGGCCGATCTGGATGAAGTTGTGCAGGAGTGTTTCGTCTCCGCCTATTGCCGATTACAATCGCTCCGCGATCCGGGCAAGTTCAGCTCGTGGGTGCAAGGCATCGCCTTGAACCTATGCCGAAGGCATATCGAAAGTCAAGACGCGTTCAAAAGGTTCTGCTCGCGCCATCCCGGGATAGGCCTTGCGCCAACGCCCGATGAAACGCTTCTGCGAAGCGATCAAGCGGAGGAACTAGCTAAGTCCCTTGACTCCTTGACTGCACTTCAGCGCCAAGCAGTTGCCCTTTTCTACTTCCACGAAGACTCAGTCGAGCAAATCGCCGTCTGGCTCGGACGCCCGGTTGGCACCGTCAAACGGACGCTTTCCGACGCGAGAGCGAAACTGAGAGAGGAGTTGATCGAGATGGCACGACATGAATTTGCAGACTATCACCTAAGCGACGCGTTAAGAAAACGGCTCGCTCGCATTCCTTCATTCCCATTGACTGAACCGGTTATCCGGATCGAGTTGACCGATCGCCAAGCACAGGCTGTTGCGGCAGAAGCCCCTTACGGCAACTTCCCGAGCCTTCTCGCAGGTTCAGAGGCGGTGTTCGCCGACTATGACTACCCTTCACGAGCGTTGAAGGCCGTTTCACATACGGCGGTCAGAGGCCCGATTCAAATAGCAGGCGAAAATGCGCTTCGCTATGACGCGGCATCGTTTACCAAGGACGGAAAACTCGAGGGCTTTTGGCGGCCGCACTATCGCATCGACGGTTCCAAAGCGCTCTATTGCGCGAAGGAGTTCGGCGAGTGCGAATCGGCCCTTACGCCGGTTCTGCCGGACAATCCGAACTGGGGAGAATCCCAGCCTGAGTGGGAGGACTTGGTCTTGGCTCCCGGTTCATCGATAAGTCCGGCTGGCGGACGTCCCGGTTTTGAAGTCGATTCTTGCCTCTGGACGGTTCAGATTGGAAGGAGATCATTCGAGTGTTTGAGACGTCTGACAGGCGGCGATCTGGTTCAATGTGCTTGGCCGGAAGAGCCGGTCGGCAACACGGCGACCGAGGAGTTTTTTCTTCCCGACGGACGCCTCTTGCTATGGCGGCGCTACAACGGTCCTAGTTGGCGGTCGAAGAAGTCTGGCTCGTATGAAGCTCTGGCTAAGGCCAATACGCCAATACTGACCAGTTTCGGGCAGAAGTATCTCCTTTGGTACGACCAGATCCCTGACTATGCGCTGAGTTAGGGTGGTTCGGCTAGTAGTTACTTCCTGGCGAATCGAGAGGAACGAGGGTTTGAGCCTTCGGCTACGGAGTTGAACCCGAAACGCGTAGCCGAGGGCTTATGGTTTTAAGAGAGGTAATTTAAAAAATCTAGAACCCGGGTGCCTCTGGTCGTAAGGCCAGTGTTGCACCTAATAGAACACGGATCTCACGATCCGCGGCACCCAATCTTGGAATTTTGAGATTGGCTCAAAGAAATATAGTTCACATGTCAAGCGGAACGGCTTGCTCGGTTTAGCAGGCCCTTCCGGAGCGCTAACGGCGCGATCCATAGTAGCCTAGTCCGAAGGCGAAGCCGAAGGGCTAGGAACGAAACTTCCCAAATTCCAAGAGGGCACTAGGCCCGAAATATTCCAATTTAGACCTATCACTCACCTTCAACGTCGGTTTTGCGGCCTTTTCCTGGGCCTCGCGCTTCGCGCTCAACCCAGGCTATTATCGATCGCGCCTTTGGCGCTCCGGATATTGTTTTCGGTTTCGGCAGCAAAACCTGCGTTATATATCAGATTAACATCTTAACAACCATTAGCAATCTTCCTCAACATCCTTCGTCGAACCGGTTGGCAAATAGGCTCTGTGGCAACGCATCTTTGCGAAGACAGCACGTTACGACCCTCGATACAACCGGCAACATGAGTGACTTGAGTGATCTTGGTGACTAGGTTCCTAAACGAACGACAGACCAACGACAAACTCGAAGGAGTAGACTACTCGCCATGCGATGCGGACTAGGATCAATCGTTCTTGCCGGTTTTGTCTTCTCGGCTTCAGGCGCAGATAGCGCAGGCGCTCCGCCCAACGATGCGCCTTGGAGCGTTTACACACCATACAGTTCTAGCCTCAAGTATAACGATCAGATCATCTTCACGAGAAAGACGTTCGACGTGATCGTCGGAAAGAAGGCAATAAAGAACGTGCAAGTCTCGGACGGAAAGAAAGGCGAAAAGCAGTTCATCCGAGAGGCGGTTGAAGAGACAACCAATGAACTCGGAGCGAAGACCGAACGCTATACCTTCGAGCCGGTCGGATTCCCTGCAAGCGCGAAACTTCAGCTCAAAGGAACGGTAACCACGAGCGAGGAAGGCCTCGCCGCCGAAGACTTCGAAGGCGAGAAACGAGCCCAGTTCATCCGCCTGACGGTCGGCCGATCGAGCAATCTGCGCAACAACACGGTTTATGACCGCAAGTTTGACTGGGCCATGAGCTTCGGACTGCAGGCTCGGATCAAGCCAGCTCCATCAAACCAATGGAATATCGACTGCAAAGGCGAGAAGATCGTGATAACCTTTAAACCGAGGTTCTATCAGAAGCACAAGAACATCCGCTTCTTCGAGCCGTGGACCTACAAGGTTCGACAGGACTCGGTGACCGGCTGGTGCTCCTGGTGGGCTTACTTCGCTGACATCAAGCAAACCGACATCGACGCACTGGTCGATGTGTTCCATCGCAAGGGTTTGCGTGACTTCGGCTACCGTTACATCCAAATCGACGACGGCTTCCAGCCACACCCGAAAGGAACACCCGAGAACTGGTTGAACTGGCGTGAGGACACGTTCCCTTCGGGTATGAAAGGCTATGTTAAGTCGATTGTCTCGAAAGGTTTTGAGGCAGGAGTCTGGATGGGCGTCACCACAAATGACGAGAAGCTGACCAAGGACCATCCGGATTGGTTCGTGCCCGCTGCGGACGGAAAGCTCCAGAAAGGGCCCTGGATCGACTGGGCGATCGACGCAACGAACCCGCAAGCCGTCAATCAGGTCATCAAGCCGCTGTTCAAAGGCTTCAAGGATGCCGGATTCACCTATGTGAAGATCGATGCGCTGCGCCACCTGCTCTATGACGGCTACTATCATGCGGCCCCTGGTCACTTCGAGTCACGCGGGTCGTCGGCTGAGTTGGCATACCGAGCCTATGTGAAAGCCGCTCGTGAAGTTCTTGGTCCCTCAACCTTTGTTTTGTCGTGCTGGGGAGTCCTGCCCGAAGGCGTCGGCGTATTTGATGCCTGCCGGCTGGGCGGCGACGGCTATGGACCCGCGACCATGCAGCAGTACAACTCTTGGAATGGCATCGTTTGGCGCTCCGACCCCGACCATTGCGACATTCTTCCGCGCGACAAAGGAACCGTTGGCGACACAATCGTCCGCCCTGTTCTAGCATCAATGGCCGGGGCGATGCTCCTTGTCAGCGACAAGCCGTCGGTTTATGAGAAGGATGAGAACCTGGAAGGCATGAAACGGTCTTCGCCAGTGCTTTTCTCGGTGCCGGGCCAGCTCTACGATTATGATCCGCGCAAGTCTTCTGCTCTAGTTTCCATCAAGGGCCACCGTCAGGAAACAGGCGGACCTTCGGGACCGGTTGACGCCGACCAGTTCGGCAAGGGCTGCGAGTTCTGGCTCCAGGAGATCGCGCGGCCGTTTGAGACCTGGAACGTTTTGGCCCGGTTTGCCTGGGATAAACCGGTTAGCCTCTCGACCGCGGTCTTTGCCGACTTCGGGCTAGATCCGACGAAGGAGTACCTGGTCTACGAGTTCTGGTCTCGCAAGTTCCTCGGTTCATTGAAGGGGTCGTTCAATGCCCCATCACAAAAAGCCAAGACAGTCTGCGTTTATGCCATACACGAAAAGCTTGGGCGGCCGCAGCTCCTTTCAACCAGCCGCCACATCTCCCAGGGCGGAGTCGATTTGGTCTCGATGAAGTGGACCGTGACCTCTAGAACGCTTGCGGGCAAGAGCAAGGTCATCAAAGGCGACCCCTACGAGATGGTCTTCCATGTTCCTGCGGGCTATACGGTCGGCTGGTGCTCCTTGGACGGCACGACCGTCGCGCCAACAGTGGAAGGACAGATCGCGCGGGTCCGCTTTGTGCCGAAGAAGACGAAGACGGTTGCGTGGTCGGTGTCTTTCAAGTGAGACGCTGATGCACAGGACGCGGGTCCAAGCCGCCTGCGCCTACAACGCGGATTGCGATTTGTAAGAGAAGTGGGATCTTGGAGGGAGTTGGAACGAGATCCTATTGCGATTAATTGGGGTAGTAGCCGCAGGCAGTTCGTACCTGCGGTTCTATATCCAAAAGCCTAACCATGGGCGAGACGCCCATGGCATACCTGCTATCCCAACATCACGACCTCCGTCGCCACTCGCTCCGCGAACTCGCGGTCGTGGGTCACGAACACGCACGAGCCTTGATAGCTCAACAAAGCCGTCTCCAGAGACTCGATGGACGCGATGTCCAGGTGGTTCGTCGGTTCATCCAGAATGAGCAAGTTAACCGGCTTAGCCAGAACACCGACCAACTCGGCTTTCGTTCTCTCTCCAACCGACAGCGACCGAACCAACTTCAAGGAAGCATCGCCGGTAATGTCCATGCATCCGAGCAACGTCCTTCCCAGGTTCTCGGTTCGCCCGTCAAGGGCAAGAGCATCAAGCAGAGGCAACGAATCGGCGAGGTTATTTCGAGCTTGGCTCAAGTAGCCAATCCTTGCTCCGTTAGCTACGGAGACATCGCCCTTGTCCGGTTGAATCTCGCCGAGAAGTAGCTGGATCAACGTTGTCTTCCCTGACCCGTTCGGCCCCATAAGCGCCACCCGCGAGCCGCGCTCGATGAACAGGCTGAGGCCTTTGAACAGCTCTTTGCCACCCAGATCGAGCCAGACATCGCTCAGCGAGGCGACTTCGGTCGAATGCATGGGGGCAGCGGGAATGATAATCGCATGCCGAATCTCCTCGAACGGCTTTTCGATTTCTTGGGACTGCAACTTTTCGATCCTGGAGCGCACTGCCTTCGCTTTCTTGTCGACTTTAGCAGCCCTGGCCTTGTAGAACGGCGAATGCTTCGGGTCGTAAGTTCCTGAGCTCGGCCGACTGGCAACATTGATGGCGTTCTGATGGATGCGTTCGGCAGCGTTCTTGAGTCTCCGGTTCTCCTTGACGCTACGTTCGTAGAATTCCAGTTCCTGTTCGTGGCGCAGAGCCTGTTCCCTGCGCATGTCGCTGTAGCCGCCTGCATATTCCGTCAAAATCCCTCGGCGAAGCTCGAGCGTTCGATCGACCGTCTCGTCGAGCAGCCGACGGTCATGGCAGACCATCAAGACAGCCTGCGGCGTTTCGCTCAAAAAGTGCTCAAGAGCCAGCCTTGCCTCTAAATCGAGGTGGTTCGTCGGTTCGTCCAGCAAGAGCAAGTTGGCATCTCCCGCGAGCAGACCGGCAAGGGTCGCCCGCGTTCTTTCACCTAAACTCAATTCGATCGAAGGAGCTTCTAGGCATCTCTCCGGCAAACCCATGAGTGCGGAGATAGACCTCATCCGGGCTTCGGCTTCAGCGTACTCGTCAATTGGCACGTTGGCAAGCATCTTCTCGACTGCCGATCCGGTCCAACCGAACTCGAAATCCTGTTGAAGATAGGCGATCTTGGTTCCCTTCGCCTTGATGATCCGGCCCTTTTGAAGTGGAATCTCGCCGGTTACGAGTTTCATAATGGTCGATTTGCCGCAACCGTTCGGGCCGACTAGGGCAACCTTTTCGCCACGGCTGACGCTAAAGGTGATGTCCTCGAAAATCGGGCCGAACAACGGGTTGTGTTCATGTGCAATACGGTGGATTTGTAACAAAGCGGACTCCTGAATAAGCTAACGGGCTCGACATCGCGCCGAGATGGAAACGAGGTTCGGTTGTTGCTTATCAGTTCTTCATAGCCGCTTCGTGAGAAGCGAGATTATTATACACGCGGCTTTGAGGTTCTGGTGGGGCCGTCTTACCGGCATCGCTGGCGTCCTCGCCGGCTGGGTCGTAGTGAGACTGGGCGGAAGCTCGGCGGCGGGATGGAATGTCTCGGAATATCTCGCCTTTTCGACGCGATGTCATTCCGAGCGCAGCGAAGAATCTGACTGGACTTGCCGCCTGTCGCTGCTATCAAGAGGCGCAAACACTCAGATCCCTCGCTATGCTCGGGATGACACGATACGAAGCGACACAATTCCCAGCCACGAGATGACGGCGATATATCAGAACCATGGGCGAGACGCCCATGGCACAACTTCTAGTGGTGGAACAGCCGAATCCCTGTCATCGCCATCGCCATTCCGTACTCGTCGGCAGCGGCAATAACCAGGTCGTCGCGGTTCGATCCGCCGGCCTGAGCAACATACTTAACGCCAGAGCGGCTGGCACGGTCGATGCTGTCGCGGAATGGGAAGAACGCATCTGAACCCAGCGTGACGCCGGTCAGTCCATCGAGCCATTCTCTCTTCACTGCCGCCGTCAGCCGAATCGTCGAACCGACCACATTCGAATCGACATAAGATCGCTCCGCGTCGCTCAGCTCTTCGCAAAGAAAGCCGTCGATCGCGTTGTTCTTCTCGGCTCGGTTCAGTCCTTCCTTGAACCTCAGACCAAGCACTCGTGGATGCTGGCGAAGCCGCCACAAATCGGCCTTGCCGCCCGCAAGCCGCGTGCAGTGGACACGCGATTGCTGCCCTGCTCCGACGCCGATCGTTTGGCCGTCCAACGCGAACGCCACCGAGTTCGATTGCGTGTATTTGAGCGTGATGAGCGAGACAATCAGGTCGCGCTGGGCATCTGCTGGGATCTCCTTTTGTGCGGTTGGGATGTTCTGAAGACAAGACATATCGATCTTGATACCGTTGTGCTTCTGCTCCAGAGTCACGCCGAACACTTGGCGCGTGTCCATCGCTGGCGGCTCGTAAGTCGGGTCGATTTGGATGACCAGATAGCCGCCGCCGCGCTTCGCTTTGAGTATCTCCAAAGCTTCTGCCGAAAAGGACGGTGCGATCACGCCGTCGGAAACCTCTCGGGAGATTAGCCGCGCCGTTGCGGCATCGCACTCGTCGCTGAGTCCGACGAAATCTCCGAAGGAAGATATTCGGTCGGCTCCTCGCGCACGGGCATATGCCGTTGCCAATGGCGACAGCTCCATGTCGTCGACAAAATACGCCTTCCTTAGCGTGTCGTTCAGCGGCACTGAGACGGCTGCTCCGGCAGGACTGACATGCTTGAACGAAGCGGCGGCAGGCAGGTTAAGGGCGGCTCGCAACTCACGAACCAGTTGCCAGGCGTTAAGCGCATCGAGCATGTTGATGTAGCCCGGAGCGCCGTTTAGAATCTCTATGGTTGGACTTTCCGGTCCAAAAACGAGCTGGGAAGGAGTCTGGTTCGGGTTGGTGCCGTAGCGTAGAGCGAGTGTTTTTTGCGTCATGTCGGTTCCTCTTATTGGTTTTGAGACCTTCAGACGCAAGAAACGCCTGAAGCTCATTGCCCAGGCGTGCGACAATTTCTGATTTGCGCTCCCCGGCGGTTAATCCCGCCCAATCGCCAGTCGCGCTGTCTTCATGATGGCCCAAAACGACTCCTTCAGTCAACAATATCCGCCTTTCGAACATGGCATAATGAACCCGTGATGACGGAACTCCAGCTTAGAGCGGCATTGTGCGAAGTCGGAAGGCGGCTATGGCAGCGCGGACATATCGGCGCGGCCGAGGGCAACATCAGCGCGAGGCTAAGTCCCCGCCAGATCCTGGTGTCTCCGAGCGGAGCAAGCAAAGGGCATCTGAAGCCGGACGACCTTGTTGTCGTTGATACTTCGGGCAAGACAGTCAAGGGCGAGACGCCGACCGTCGAGATAAAGCTTCACCTCGCCATCTATCAGTCGCGAAAGGACTGCCAAGCCATCATCCACGCCCATCCGCCAACAGCGACCGGTTTTTCGCTGGCCGGAGAAGAGATTCCGGACAACCTGATGCCAGAGGCCGCCATCGTCCTTGGCTCGGTTGCCATCGTTCCGTTCGCGTTGCCGGGCACCGATGCCGTCGTTGAAGCCTTTCAGCCTTTGCTTGCCGACCACAAGACGTTTATCATGAGCCATCACGGCGCGTTGACCCTCGGAACCGATCCGTTCGACGCCTACAACAGGATGGAGACTCTGGAAAGAATCTGCAAGATCTATTTGAACGCCAAGCTGCTCGGGGCCGTTCATCCGATTCCTGAAGAAGCGTTCGATTATCTGCTCGAAAACGCTCTGAACGGCAAACTCGAATAGGAATCCTTTCTTGATCCGGCGAATTGATGTTCAGCCATGCCTGAACATTCTTTCAAGTTGATGCCGCTATGGACTCCCGAAGACCCTTTTTGGCCGGACATTCCAAAGGACACTTATACAGCTTTTCGCGGTTCTTTTCATGTTTCTTATTCTATAGATACCGATATCTTACTCATTGGCTCGTCCTGGTTCTCGGTTTGGCTGGATGGGCAGCACCTTTGCGACGGGCCGGCACGCTTTCCGAAGACACATCCTGAATACGATAAGTTTGATGTTTCATTGGATGAAGGTGAGCATATCGTTGCAGTTATTGTCCACAATGCTGGGCTTTCGACTCGATTTCTTGAGAACATGTCGCCTTTCTTAGCGCTGTCGATTTATGCAGGAATAGAGCCTATTCCTATCGTTTGGAAGTGCAAACGGCTCGAAGGATACTGGACCGGCAAGCGTAGAACGATCGAAACACTTGGCTGGGCGGAGTTCTGCGACACAAGGAAGCTGCCAGATGGTTGGTTATCGCCATCTTTCGACTTTTCATCATGGATTGATCCCGTGTTACGAAACCTAGACTTAGGCGAGTTTCGTCCGCTTTCAACCGGAGCTGTTCGGAACACGAAAATCGACCTCGTGCCAATTGCGAATGGCCTGACGGCCGAACAATTTGGATATGAATATGACGATCCTCCTGCACGTTTCCTGTTCAGAGAACTGAATCCCGAGGCTGCTCTTGCCGACGGCGTTTGGCGAAGATACGACCTCGGCCGCGTACGGCTCGGTAAACCTCGGTTCGCTCTGGACTTGCCAGAGGGAGCAGTCGTCGAGTTCGGCTATTGCGAATCGATGCGTCTAGGGCGCGTGGCACCTTACCAGAGCCTTGGCGGCCTGAGCTGCTACATGGATAAGTTCATTGCTCGCGGAGGCGTTCAGGAGTTCACACCTTTGGTGCCCAAAGGTTTGCGTTACCTTGAGGTTCATGTCCGCGCCGAGCCGTCATCAATCAAGTTTCTTGAGGAGTCGTTCCTCGATAGAGGCTACCATGGCGAACCGGAAGGCTCGTTTCAGTGCGATGATGTGCTCTTGAACAATATTTGGACGATGGGTGTGGACACCTATCGTGCATGCGCTGAGGACGCGATCCTCGACTGTCCAACCCGAGAACGCGGGCAATGGACCGGAGACATCGTTAACGGCGAGATGCAAGCGGCGGCTTGCGCCTACTCGGACTTGCGCTTGGTTCGCCGCGCTCTGCAACACTCCGCTTGGTGCGCGCGCAATGACGGACTTATCGCAGGATTAACGCCGTCGGAACCGGGCTATCTGACAACCTATGCCGCGCAGTGGATGACCGGCGTTATGTGGCACTACCAACAGACCGGCGATAAGAAGCTGCTTGAGGAGATGCTTCCCTATGCCAAAGCAAACGTCGTGGCATTCGTCCGAAGCACCGGTCCGGATGGGTTCAGGAACGGCCTTGGTTGGGGATTCGTCGATTGGGGATATAAGCCGAACGACGGACCGGTTGATATCGCTGTGAACATGATCGTTTTGGGGGCTGTTCGATCCTATCTTCGGTGGCTTACTATCCTAGACGAACAAGCTCCCGACGATGTTATTGAACTCGAAAGGATCTTATTCAATACCTCCAGGGGGTATCTCGCATGCAGAGACTGGCAGGAATTCGGCTATCACCGGTCGGTGTTGGCCATGCGAGAAGGACTGATACCTTCCGAGCGCATAGCTCCTTGCATCGGGGCAATCAAGGAGCACATTCTTAACTGCTTCCCGAACAATCCTGCCGCACCGCGGTTATCTGATCCGAGTGTGCAATCGACCCAACTCATCACACCCTACTTCGCCAACTTCGCAATGCCTGTTCTGATCGAGAACGGAGAGTTCGACTTCGTCCTAGACCAATATCGGACCTGCTGGGGATGGGCGCTGAATCAAGGCTTGACGACAACACCTGAGGTATTTGACTTGAGGTGGTCGCATTGCCATGCCTGGTCGGCGGCTCCGACCTGGCAACTGACGAAGTATGCGCTCGGGCTATCGCCAGCATTTGATGAGGGGCTGGATTGCTATCGGTTTAGCTGGCATCCGAGTTCGCTTGCATCGGCATCGGGTTTGCTGCCGACGCCATCGGGTTCGCCTATTCAGGTTCAATGGGAGCGGACGGGAGACGCAGTACGATATTCGGTTAGGTGCGCGCGCCCTATCACGATTCTGGACGGTCCTTGCGCAGGGCTGGTTGAGGGATTGACGGAATGGGTGTTTAGGATCTGATCATGCGAGCCGATTCGAAACTCGGAATTATGGGCGGGTGCCACTGGTCGCAAGACCAGTGTTGAACCTACTAGACCACGGATCTCACGATCCGTCGCACACAAAACTGGAGTTTTGATATTGAGTCATACATTGATCGTTTGTGTCCTTGTATTGGGCAGAGGAAATCCCTCCTTCGACTCCGGTCTAAGCAATATCGGTAGTTAACAGTGCTCGCGGGTACGCTCGCGCTCCAGCCCTAACAACCTTTGTAACGCAAAGCCCGAACGAACATTCGAGAAGTGGAGATTGACCATTGGTAAGTAAAGAGACGCAGGTACGAGCCACCTGCGCCTACAACGTAAATTACAACCTGGCAAGGTGTTAGTTATCAGAGCCGGCGAGGCCGCCGGCGATCCCGGTTAATGGCCTCACTTAGCCCCAAGCCACTTGACCAAATCTGGCATCGGATCGGAGCCGTAAGTCCACAACGACCGGCACTTAACCAACGAGCGCAGGTGCTCCAAGGTTGTTCCGCAGTTCGCCATCGGCTGCAACGAAAGGCCGTCCGGCTCGAACTGCGCCAGCGGCAGATCGAGCAACTCTAGGTACGATTTCATACCGTTCAAGCCAGCCACAGCCTCAATAGTCGGATCGATCAGCGAAGCGAAGATAGCGGCTTGCGATGCGGCTGTTCCCGAGCTGACAACCGACACAGAATGGCACATGGTGCGGAGAGCATCGACCGCTGCGCAGACATCGGTCGCCATCGCAAAGGAGTCAGCCGTTCCCAGGTACGTCATCAGGCGGATATCGAGTCCCTTGAGTTCGCCGATTCCGCGCGGATCGATCGCCAAAACTGCATATCCAGCAGTCAGCATAGCATCAACGCCGAGTTCGGCCATCGCCGCCTGCTTACCATGCTCGGTTACCAGAACGACTCCGCCTTTTATCTCTCCAACAGGTTTCCACAGCAAACCAGGAATCGTTAGACCTTTCTCCGATGCAAAAGTCACCTGTTGGCCGCTGCTGCTATTGCCGACGACTTTCAGGTTCAAGGCATCTCGAACGGGCAATCCGCCGTTGAGGGCAACGATCGCATCGAAACTCCGTTCAGCAACAGAAGCCAAGTTCAGACGAGCAATATCGCGCATGGTCTTCGCGCCTTTAGGAACTTCTGGCATCGACAGGAACTGCTTATTGGCTGGATCCTCGCACACAAACGCAGGTTCGGGCACTGGCGAACTGTCGCCGGTTCCCTTCAGGTGTTTATCGAAAAAGCCCATCGCCCGTTCGCGCATCGCCTTGTTGTAGTCGTGCGGACCTGGGAAAACCTGCCAGCCGGTGTCCTCAGCCTTGCCATAGAGCCCCCAAATCGACTTAAGTTTCTCGCCGGTCAGCTTGGTGCCTGCGGGTGGAAACTCGCCGTCGTCGGTTGCGCCGATCACATAGACAGGGGCTGGAGCGCGAATGGCAAGGACATCTGATCGGTCGCCGATCTGCAAGGTAGCTGGTACATGGTTGCACGGGCATCCGTTCGTCGGACTTACTTCAAGGCTGGTGGCATAAACAACCGGCACTGCGACCTTGATACGGTCATCGGCTGCGAAGTTGTAAAGGGTCGCCAGTCCTCCGCCAGATGCGCCTGTGATTCCAACGCGGGTTGCATCGCAATCTGGCCGAGTCTCTAAGTAGTCGAGGCCGCGCATCATGTCCCAGACATAAAGCGCTGTCACATTTGCTCCTGCCGAGGCTAATGGGAAATCCCAGTGCGAGCCTTGGAAAGTCCTTTCCACCAGGTTGTTTCCCTCCCAGCTTCCGCCGGGCGAATCGATGATGAAAGCTACATAGCCGTGCAAGACTTGGAAGATGAGGCGCGACTGGACCGTCGGCTCCATCTTTTTCTTTTCCCAGTGGCCGTGCGGGTTCAGGATGACAGGGAACTTGGTGCCAGCAGGACCGTCGGGGATGTAGATGTGTCCGGTCACATAGAACCCGGGACGGCTCTCGTAGACCACCTTCTCGATTCGATAGCCGTTGCGTTTGATGGTGCCCGTGATCTTGACGTTCAAAGGCGTTCGAGGAGGCAGCGGATCAAGACCGAGCGCTTTCATTAAGATGTCTTTGCGCCGAGGCTTGTCCTTCTCTAATTCCTCCTTCGAGGTCGGCAAGGGTCTCGCCGCTGCCTTGAGAACCTTGTCATTCATGAACTTCTGAACCATCTGCTGACCTTTTCCGCCAAGAACGTCGTCGTCGGCAACGATGCCGGGAACTGCCTTAATTGAATCCATACCTTGCACCTCTGCAATAGCTTCGCCCAGCGTCACGAACGGCGCGCCGAGAGCGTTCATCAAGTCGGTGAAGAGCGATGACGTGTTGTCAGCACCTTCTCCGCAATGGTCGAGAACCACGATGGGTTTCTTAGTGTCTAGCGTAACGAGTTTGCCGAGGAAGCGCGCCGCCTCGGGCATATAGGCCAACTGGAAAGCACGGGCTTGAATTAGCCAGATCTCGCCTTGTCCAAGCCTATAAGAAGCGATTCCGCCGTTACCGTGCACCTGCCATCCAGGGGTTGCTTCAAATGCCTGCCACATGATTCCAGGAGCATGAATGTCCGGTAAACCGAGTGCGCCGCCGGTTTCAAAGGTATCGGATTGCTTGGCAATAACCTTCGGAGGCACAGGAAGCCATCTCAAAGGGTATCGGCCGCTGAGGTAGTCCTGCTGCATCACGATCAAGCGCTTGCCCTTCTTGACCGCTTCCAGAACCTTGCGCTGCATCGACGAGTCGAAATTGCGGAAGAACCGATAGGCGCGAGTCGGCAGGAACAGCGTCCCAAACCTGCTGTCGCACAGTGTTACCGGCTTAAGGAAGGTCAGCGCCTCCTCGCCGCTGTAATACTTTGGAGTCGGCTTGTTTTGGCTTGGGATCGTGATATAAGGCGTTTCCTTCTGCCGGTCAAGAACGCGTATCACCGTTTTGGGAGCCACTTCGACGTCGGCTGAGAGCAGATGTCCGCAAGGCAGCCTGTCGATAGTTGTTCGGAACACCTTGCCAGATAAAGTCATCGGTTTTCGGTGGAAGAACGCGGTGCTCGGAAGAGGTTTATAGAGCAGCCAGGCGCGAGAGATTCCCTTTGCCGGCAACGTAACCATGAGCTGGCGGTCCTTCTCGATAGCCGTTAGCTTCGGCAAATGAGCAACAGTCTTAGGAGTCATCTCGAACGGAACCTCAGCCTTGATGGGAAGGTTGGCCGGCACCATTTTGGCTAGCTCTGGCAACAGGTTGCGCCAGTGGAACTCGTTCGTGTGCATACGCAGCCGCTCGGTGTATGGCCTGTAATAATTCTCCTCGCTGAGTTTTTGCCATGCCAAATAGGCAGCCTTCATCATGATGGCTTCAGCAGGTCCATAACCTTGAGCCTTAAATAACGACGCCTTCAAGCGGTCGGCTTCATATTCTGCCAGCCAACTCAGCATCGTGAACGTCGTCTTGAGCTCTTTGATCCGGGTGGAGGTATCCCTGTCCAAGCCAGCCGTGTTGAGCTTAGCCGTTTGACTTCGAATCTTCACTGCCCAGGCGATCAACTCTTTTGAATAGCTGACATTCGACGGCCGGCCGTCTGTCCCGCCGGCGGCCTCAATGCAGAGCGCATCACGAATCGACTTCACTGCGAAGGTGTCGAACGGCTCGCCGACGATGAAGTCCTCGACGGTGCCGCCAAGTTCCATCTCGGGCGCATGGCTTCGGTGGTCTGGGCCTAAGGAATAGATGGTGAAGAGCGTGGGCACGATGCGGCTAGCCAGAGCCCAGGTGTCAGCAATTTGCTTGCCTTGCTTTCCGAACTTCTCATCGAACCAATTGTTAAACACGGTTGAAGGCGTGTTGGGGTCATAACCTAGGCGCCCCCACATCATGATGTAGGGCTCATCGCGCTCAAGAATATAGTCAGTCCACTTGTGCTTCGAGTCCGCCAAGTAGTAATCCGGCGAACAAGGGTAGTAAGCGTTGAGCGGCTCGACGGTGAACCCGCTTGCCGTGCCGACCTTCATCGTTTTAACCGTTCTTCTAACCCAGTCGGGGTTGTAGAACGGGAAGATGCGGTGCGTGCCGTTGGCTCGAACCTGCCAGACCTCGCGGTAGGGATTCGGCGGCCAGCCAGCGTTGCCTGGCCATTGCTTCTTGGCGGACTTCGATGACGACGCACTCAGGTAATCCTCGAAGGAGTAGCTATACCAGCCTGCCATGCGTCCGCCGGCGACGAAATAGGGTGGACCATATTGTTCGCCGTTGTACTTGATTTGCGTCTTGTAGTCGGCTGATGCTTCGGCCAAAGGAAGCACATTGGCCTTTCTTGTCAGCCAGGTTCGGGTTATCAGTGGGATGTTGCGGCCGCTGGCTTTGACGGCCTCTTGGTAGCACTTGAAGAACGATTCGCCCTTGCCGCTCTCGCCGATCCGGTAGGCGATGGCATCAAGTTTCGGGGCTTGCCGGATCATCTTCTCGACTACTTCTTTCGTGTATTCGTAAGCAACCTGCTCGGTGCTCGGATAGGGCACCTGCTTCTTTTGGGGAATCGTCAACCGAGCTTCGTATGCCATCAAACTGACTCTGATACCTCTCGAATGAGCCATATCGATAACATGGTTGAGCTGCGCCAGGTTCTTCGCTTTGATCCCTTCTGCCACTCCGACCTCAGGGAACTTCTCACTCTGAATGAAGTAGGCATACAGGTTCGGCGCATCGGTTACTGAGATATCCCATGTTCCGTGGATGTCCAGCCAGTTCATGCGGTGCCGGGCCATCGAATCGAAAAGCATTCGCCAGTAGGCGTCGTCTTGGAACCACCAGCGCTTAGGGTCGACCAGCGCTTGCGGGTCATAGTCGGTGTTGTTCTTTTTGTAATCCCATGGAAGCGTCAGGAAGATGTTGAGGCCGCGATCAGAAAGATACGGTTTGCCGCTGATCGGCTTGCCATTGAATGCCTGTTTGCCTAAGAGCCTGATCCGCTCCGCAACTTCTAGACCTCCATACATCGCTCCAATTTCGTCGGAGGCTTCTATCTGGATCTTGCTCCTCGTTAGAGTTACTCGATATCCTTCACTCGGGAAGCCTGGTTTCAGAGATACCAGTTTGCTGACTTGCTGAAGATGCCTAGACTTGAACGCGTCGGCGATTTCGCTATACGCAAACGTATCGGGATCGGCTGCCTGACACATTGTTGCTGCTACGATGAAAGCGATCATTGGTACACTTCCGTTGCTTTGCGTGATTTTACGTTATATTAGCTCTGTTCATCTTCAAAACAACACGGTTTGCCTTGAATAGTCGTCAGATAAGATATGATGATGGCCATGAAGCGGGTTGCCGTCCTTGTTCTTGCTCTTTCTTCCCTTGCCCACGCAGAGATATCATACTTTCTGGAGCCAGACATTTCGGCCAAAACGATTCGCGTGAAGATTACGGTGGACGATCCTGGCGAAAGCCCGAGTTTCTGCTTCCCGGCCTGGTGCCCTGGTTGGTATGTGCTCACAAGCAGCTACAAAAAGGTAAGCGATGTGAATGCGACTTCTGCTTCGGGTGGGTCGCTTGACGTTCAACATCCGGACAAATACACATGGTCTGTCGGCAATCCAACGAAGGGCAAAGTCGTGTTATCCTATAGGGTTCTAGCAGATGAAAGCGGCCTAGGATTCGACTACACTCATGTCGACAGCAGAACGGCTTTTGTTAACGGTCCGGCGGCTTTCATGTATGTTAAAGGTCGTATTAAGGAGCCTGCTTCGCTAACGATTAAGGTTCCTACCGGTTGGGATATCGCAACTCCGTTAACTCACTCTGAGGGCAAATACACGGCGCGCGATTACGACGAGTTTATTGATAGTCCGATACAGATGGGTTCAATGAAGCGCAAGAGCTTTACTATCGGCTCTGTTCCCTTCGAGGTGATTTTCGTCGGTCGGACGGATGATATCCGCCAGGACATGGACTATGAAACGGCTCGCATCAAGAAGCTGAGCGAACCGGCCATTAAGATGTTCGGCTCGATACCATGTAAGAAGTACATATACTTTCTTCACATGGGATCAGGAATGTGGGGTGGCGGCCTTGAGCATCAGGCCAGTACTGTATTAGATGTTGGCAACTCGAAGCCGCTTTACATCGACACCTTAGTTACCCACGAATTCTTTCACACATGGAATGTTAAGAATATACGGCCTAAAGTGCTTGGTCCGTTCGACTATACTCAACCTTGCCGAACCCGCAATTTGTGGTTTGCAGAAGGTGTAACGGATTACTACTCGAAGATAATCGCCTATCGGTCCGGTTATTACGATGAGAAGTGGCTGGGACAGAGCCTAGCCATGGAAGCGGCCCAACTGTTTCGGAGCCCAACTCGGCTAAAGGTTAATATGGAAGATGCCTGCTATCAAACATGGGAGCACGGCGGTTTTGGGTATAACGACCTCAGCTACTACAACAAAGGCTTGCTTATCGGCTGGTTGCTCGATGCGGCAATACTTGGCGCAACGAATGGCGCGAAGTCGCTGGACGATGTGATGCGCTCGATGTATGAGAAGTATCGACTGCCCAAGCCCGGCTTCGAAGAGGATGCGATTCTCAAGGAGATATACGCGATATCAGGTACAGATCTAACCCCGCTGTACAACACAATGGTTCGCTCGACGGCCGAACTCCCTTACGGTGTGCTTAGAGACACACTAGGCATTATGCTTCTATCACCAAATGAGAGCTATTTGGGCGTCGGTTTTACCGATGATTCCGGAAAGGTGTATTCAGTTAATCAAGATGAATACGAAGCAGGTTTACGAATTAGCGATCAGATTACCCACATCAGCAGGCCTAATCAGCAAGGCGTCTACGAGCTTGAGGTCGATCGTAACGGGGAAAGTAGATCATTCCAGTTTAAGGCTATACGTAAGGTCTCGCAAGGATATCGAGTAGAAACCGATCCATTTGCTTCGCTGCAAGCACGCAAAAACCTTAAGAAGTGGCTAAGCAGATAGCATTGACGATTGACTGAGCCAATTTCAAGACTCTTGGTTTGGGTGCCACGGACCGTGAGATCCGAGTTCTTTTAGGTTCAACACTGGTCTCACGGCCAGTAATACACGTCTTGTTATACGGAGTTTTGGCAATTTGCTCGACTATTGACCATTGTCGCGCTAGAGGCTGATAACACTAAAAGGAAAGCCCTCTTGCCTTATGAGACAAGAGGGCTTCGGTATTGGCAAAGGAGGACTACTTCTTAACCAATTCCTTCTCACTCAGGCCGTCCGGCTCTTTCTTGCGGAACACAACCTTCTTGTCGTCGGTTAGTTCGGCTAGAATCTCGTCGCCTGCGTGGAAGCTGCCGAGTAACATTTCCTCGCTTAGCGGATCCTCGATCAGCTTCTGAACAGCGCGTCGCAACGGACGTGCGCCGAGATTCGGATCGTAGCCCGACTCGACCAATAGGTCCTTCACTGCCTCGCTGAGTTCGATGGTAATGCCCAGCGCCTTGGCCTGCTCATTGACTCGCTTGAGATAGAGGTTGGAGATTTCCAGGATTTCTTCCTTCTTCAGATGATGGAAGACGATAACCTCGTCGACGCGGTTGAGGAACTCAGGCCGGAAGAGTTTCTTCATCTCGTCCAGCATCCGCGTCTTCATCGTATCGTATGTCTTGGGATCGTTGATGTCCATCTTGACATCGCGGAAGCCGAGTGACTTATCCATCTCGATCGGCTTCACGCCCACGTTCGACGTCATGATGATGATCGTGTTGCGGAAGTCGACGGTTCGGCCTTGCGAGTCGGTGAGGACGCCGTCCTCCATGACTTGCAGAAGGATATTGAAAACTTCTGGGTGAGCCTTTTCAATTTCGTCGAGAAGGACCACGCAATACGGGTTCCTGCGAACCTGCTCGGTGAGCTGGCCGCCCTCATCGTAGCCGACATATCCCGGAGGTGCGCCAACCAATCGGCTGACAGCGAACCGTTCCATGTACTCCGACATATCGATTCGAACGATGCTCGATTCCTTGTCGTACAGGTAGGCGGCAAGCGCTTTGGCAAGCTCGGTTTTTCCTACGCCGGTCGGGCCGAGGAAGATGAAGCTGCCCATCGGCCGCTTCGGATCCTTTAGGCCGCTTCTGGCTCGGCGAATGGCTCGGGCTACGGCTCCAACGGCGTCCTGCTGGCCGATGATCCGCTGGTGCAGATCGACCTCCATGCGGAGAAGCTTCTGCGATTCGCCTTCAACGAGCTTGGTAACCGGAATGCCGGTCCAGCTCTGGACGATGGTCGCGATTTCAGACTCGTTGACAATCGGCTCTGGTTTCTCCAGCGCATCCCAAGCCTCTTCTCGCTCGCGGATGCTGGCTTCCAGTTCGTCGCGCTCGCCTTCCATTCTCGCTAATGTGTCGCCTCCTTCGTTGCGCTTGGCAATGTGCTCAATCTCGGCCACCAGCTTGATCAGCTTGGCTCGGTCTTGGCGAACATCCAGCGGCGGAAGGCTCTGCTGCAACCTAACACGCGAGGCGGCTTCGTCGATCAGGTCGATAGCTTTGTCCGGCAGCGTTCGGTCGGTGATATAGCGCTGCGAGAGCTGGACAGCAGAAGAAATGGCATCGTCAGTGATCTCCACCTTGTGGTGCGCTTCATATCTCTCGCGCAGACCCTTCAGGATGTCAACAGCTTCTTCTTCCAGCGGCTCTCGAACCTTGACGGCCTGGAACCTGCGCTCCAGAGCGGCGTCCTTTTCGATGTATTTTCGGAATTCGTCCTGCGTCGTGGCGCCAATGCATTGTAATTCGCCACGAGCAAGAGCAGGCTTCATGATGTTGGAGGCGTCGATAGCGCCCTCGGCGGCACCGGCTCCAACCAACGTATGAAGCTCGTCGACGAAGAGAATCACATCGCCCTCGGCTTTGCGAACCTCTTCCATCACTTTTTTCATTCGCTCTTCGAACTCGCCCCGGTATTTGGTTCCGGCAACGAGCCCGGCTAGGTCGAGCGAAACGAGACGCTTATTTTTCAACAAGTCAGGGATGTCTCCGCTGACGATTCTAAGCGCGAGCCCTTCGGCGATGGCCGTCTTTCCGACGCCCGGTTCGCCGATCAAGCAAGGATTGTTTTTCGTGCGCCTGCAGAGAATCTGCATGACGCGCTCGATTTCGGCATGGCGGCCGACGACCGGGTCGAGTTTGCCTTCCCTGGCCAGATCGGTTAAATCGCGGCCGAACTCATCGAGAGTAGCGGTCTTTGTCGAACCGCTCGAAGCAGGCGAAGAGCTGGAGCCCGAGCGCGAACTCGGTCTCGTTTGGGTTTCGTTGTCTTGCAGCGACATCACCTCTCGGCGCGCTCTCTCGAGCTCGACACCCAATTTGGCAAGCACTCTGCCTGCCAAACCATCGCCTTCGCGGATCAAACCTAGTAAAAGGTGCTCCGTCCCGATGTAGTTGTTATTCAGATTCCTGGCTTCGTCGTAAGCTAGGTCGATGACCCGCTTGGCGCGCGGAGTCAGGCTCATATCGGTGTTCGGCCTAGCCTCTCCCCTCGGGAGCGACTTTTCAATCTCAGCTCGAATACGGCTGAGGCTGACGCCTAGTTTGTCCAATACACGCGCGGCAACGCTATCCGACTCGCGCACCAATCCTAGTAGGAGATGCTCGGTGGACACATAGCCTTCGCCAAATTTCTGCGCCTCTTCCTGGGCGTAGAAGACGACTTTTCTTGCTCGTTCTGTAAAGCGTTGCCACATAGTTTGTTTGCCTATTCCGTTGGAATCCTTGTCTTATATGACACTTTCAAGGAACACTTGGTTCTAGGGTCCTGCCAACGGCGCATCCCCCATTCTCCGATGACGGGTGCGGCGCTCACCCTTTGATTATCGGTTCGAGGCAGCCTTCGTCTTAGACTTGAAAGCGAGGACACACCTACCTAAGAAAGATACCAGCTAAAATAGATTCATGCAGGACACATCGCGAGTTGGGTTCCTCGTCATCGTCTTTGTTGCTTTAGTTTTAGGCGCATATGCCGTGCTCGGTAAAAGCGTCTTTGCGCCAAAAACGACAAGCTATTATGCCGAGTTTGCCGATGCGGCGGGCATTGCTCCTGGGGCCAAGGTTCTGATGGCAGGTGTAAAGATTGGGACCGTTAGCGAAATTGAGCTTTCGTCTCCGACGGTAGCCCGCATGAAGTTGGACATTGATTCGGACAAAAAGATTCCTTTGGGAAGCAAGGCAATGCTACAGACATCGCTGATTGGATTTGGCGACAATCCTGTCCAGATCATGCCTCCGGCCCCTTCGTCCGGAAGTTTCTTGGCGGCAAACGCAGTGATGAAAGGCGTCAAGGGATCGGCACTATCGGGAATATTGCCGGACAGCGAACAAACCGTTGCTGAGCTGAACAAGACTCTCGCTGCCACACGCAGGCTTCTCGAAGACCAGAAACTGAAGAAAAGCCTCGAAGACCTGATGGCTTCGTCGAACAAGACGATCCAGGAGTTCGGAAAGCTGGCCAACGGCGCATCTACGTTGCTCGCACAAAACAAAGCAACCATCACCAAGGCGATGGCCGACGCCGCAGGGGCGATCTCCGATGTTCGGAAGGGCATTGGACTGGCGACTAAGCTGTTAAAGGACGACAAACTGAAAGGCAAAATGGTCGAGATTCTGGACAAGTTGAACGAGACCGGCGGCCAAGCTGAGCTTCTCGTAAAGAACCTAAACGAGTTCATCACCGATCCTACTTTGAGGCAGCCGCTCAGCGCATCGATGGAGAACATCAAGACGATGACCGACAGCGGCACACGCATCGCCGCCAGCACAGAGGACATCGCCAAGAACGGCGTGACGATCAGTGCAAAGGCTATTGAACTGGCCGACAAAGCCAACCTAATCGCCGATGAGGCTAGGGCAACGCTTCAAAAGCTCCAAGGCTTTTTCCAGAAGGTGCCGACGGGTGATACCTTCAGCAAAGTCGAAACGCGCATGGACTTGGTGAGAGAATCCGATCCCGGCCGATTTCGAACTGACGTCGATGTAACGATGCCGTTCAAGGACTTCCAGCTTCACCTTGGAGTGTTCGACGCCTTTGAAACGAACAAGATGAACGCCCAGATAGGGCAGAAGTTCGGCGCAAACAATGAGTATCGATATGGTGTATACGCTGGCAAGCCTGGCTTTGGGGTACAATATCAACTTGCGCCAAAGTTCTATCTAGACGGGAACATGTTTGGCCTGAACGACACCAGGCTTGACATCAGGGCGCGCTACGATTTTGGAAAAGACATTGTAGGATGGCTGGGGGTCAACCGGGTGTTCAATGGCAACGCCCCAATGATCGGAATCGGTATCCGCAAATAAGGAATTCTCGAGATGAAGGTTATCTTAAATTCGACGGTGCCCAAGTTAGGCAAAGAAGGTCAGATCGTTACCGTAGCCGACGGATACGCCCGCAACTTTTTGTTCCCGCGCGGCCTAGCCATCGTGGCTGAGAAGAATCAGGTTATCGCTCTTGAGCGACGACAGGCTCGCATGGCAGCCAAGATCGCCGAAGGCGCAGCCTCTGCAGAAGGTGCGAAAGGCGACTTGGACGGCAAGACAATCCGCATTCCGGCCAAGGTCGGCAAGGACAGCACCAAGCTCTTCGGCGCAGTCACTTCGCAAGACATCGCCGATGCGGTTAAAACGCAGCTTGGCAAAGACCTGGACCGCAAGAAGATCGCTCTGATCGAGCCGATCAAGCGCCTAGGTTCATTCCAGATTCACGTAGATCTGCACCGCGACGTCGACGCTTTCATCACTCTTGAGGTTTTCGACCCTGAAGCTGAAGTTGTTGCGACTCCGGAAGCTCCGGCTGAAGAACCCGTCGAAGCGTAAGAACTGTATATATCAGGTTGAGCCTCCTGCATGGGATTCCAGCGGGAGGCTTTGCTATTGCCTACGAGCCAAGTGCTTAAACACATCTCGCAGGGAGTCGTAGTTGTCGATATCATCGGTAAAGACAAACTCCACTAGACCAGCTTTAACACGCGATTGGTATTGTCGCTGATGCCTAGACGACCAACCTCCCGAGCCGCCTTCGTCTAGTCGAGTCACGCTATCAAAGGCGATCATCGAACTTGGCCTGCCTGCATTGTCAAACCACCGAAATCCTTCAGGATAGAACACGATTTTGGAATGGTTTGCCCTGCGAATCTTCGCAATTCCATCTACAACCACCGAAACGCCTGCCGAAAATTTCAAAAGCGCAAATCCGACGATGAGAGCAGGATGGGCTTTGCCTACAGATGCCAAGCCTGAAGAAACAATATAGACGACAGTACTCGCAAAGATCGCCAGCACCGTGCCGAATAGGCAGTTAGAAATGCCCTGCCATCTTAAACTGCCTTGCCTATAGTTGAACTCGCGTTCTCCCCACTCAGGAATGATTTGTTCAGGTTTCATATTCTTAGACTCCTCGGTTAGGCTGGCTAGAGATCTTATGCGATCGGTTCTTCGGTTTCTTTTCCCAGCATCGATTCTTCAGATGCCTTCAGCATAATATCGTTTAGCGTCGAGTAGCTCGATATCGACCATCCCCAGCGAATCTCACCTCGAAGCGTTTGAACGGACCGAACTCCGCTTGATCCCTTAACGAACGAACCGTGCTCGATCTGGTCGAGCCTCGCTCTCACGGTAGGCCAACCGAACCAGTTATACGAAACCACCTTCCCATTTGAGACGACGACACGTTGGAGCAACGAGCTCAGGACTTGGTAGACGCCAAAAAAGAAGAAGATGCTTAACACCACAAGAAAGAGACAGAGAAACCATAACGGCATGGGCACCGGATGGCGGTTGATATGAACGATCATTCCAGTCTTATAGCCGTTGAACAAAAAAAAGGTGAAGAAGCCGCACACTGGAATAACCAGAAGGCCGACCGAAAACCAAGTCGCGTTCCAATATCTGAAAACGCCATCTGCCGAAGGAGCCGTCTGGATAGCGAGGAAATAGTCGCGAAGTTTCGAATATCCAGATATATCGTCGAAAAAGGTGAAAGTGCCCGAGGTTGTAACAAGGGTGACTTTGAAGTGCGTCGGCGAGAAGTGACGGTGCCGAACGTGATCCACCATGCTCAGGAAGTATGGCTTGTTCCAATTGTTGACGGTGCATCGCAGAAGCTGATCATAGCGAATCCTTGAGCTGGTTCTGCCGAGACTGTCCCGCCACGAAAAGCCGTCTGGATATAGAACTAGCTCTGAATGCCTTGAAGTTAAGAACAATGGTAAGCCCCAAGCCACCATTGCCAGACCGATCACCAAGAACAATGGAAGCATATAGTAGACGACCGGGGAGTTAACCGGAACGGAATCGACCAGAACCTTAATCCCGACGAATAGGGTGAAGAGCGTTACGGCTAACCCCTATCCATGTCCTCAGACTTACTTGCGTCAAATTGCTCTTGGAGTAGTCGTAGATGCTCATTCCTGTCTCAGGAATAACCTGCCGATCAGTTTGTGCTTCCATCGCACTTATTCTTACATGTATTGCAGAGGTCTAGGTTTCATCTGTGTTCGGGTAAAACCATCGCATGGACGAACCTGAGGGCAAACTGGCGGAATACGAATCATTGAGGGGTGAGATCAGCCAAAACGACGCTTTAATACAGAAGCTCAACATGTTCGGTTTCTGGGCGATTGTGCTACCGCTGATCTTCTTCGCCTACCATCGCGACAACGAGGTGTTGATCCTTCCGCCGATCGCCTACTTCGTTTATCTTCAGATGGTTGCCCATAAGCTCGAAGGCACGTTCCGGATTGCCGGATATATCTCTAACTTCCTTGAGCCTGAGATTCCCGGTCTCAGATGGGAATCTCGACTGGCGCTTCTTCGCGGAAAGGTGTCGCCGCTGCCGAGTTTGTCGACGCATGTCGCGTTGCTTTTCGTTGCCACGGCTGGAACGATCGTTCCCTCCATCACCGCATCCTCGGGGCCGCATTCCTATTTCTCCGGCGGAATTGCCGCCTTGGTGTTCTTCTGGTCGATCTATCAGATCATGTGCTTGAAGGACCTTGCCGGCCCGAACGGCTTTTCGAAGGCCTGGAAAGAGGCGAGAGAGGAGGAAAAAGGGGGTTAGGGTTAAGGCGTAAGGGGTAGGAATTATGTCAGAAGCTGATATCTGGTTCTAGTCGCAACGAGATCATAGGGTTCTAAGCCTCGACCTCTGCACATCCAACCAGAGTTGCAGACATGTTTGTGAACTCGTTATCAAAGTTTCGGCGCATTTCCTTACGCCTTAACCCCTACACCCTACGCCCAGCTACTCACTCTCCCAGCGCAACCAGCCTTAGTTCAATCCAGTCGCCTTCGGCTATGACTGACTCGATGCGCGACTTCACTGGCAGATCGGCGCAGTTTAGAATCGGGTTGATGGTTGCGATCTGGGCTTGAATCATCCCTTTGATGTCGGCGCCCATGGCTTCAGCGCCAAGGAGCTCGATCATCAGCTTCTCGCCGCCTTCGACGACCAAACGAGCCGAAACGGCGGCCCGAATGGTGATGATCATCTTCTTGCTGCCTTCGACGATGACTCGGCCCTCACGGATCGCTACGGCGCAATCGGTCAGCCCTCCAGGACTAATGAGGTTGAGGAACGATGCCAAAGATGAAGCGGAAATCCTGGCTATTACAGTGCCGCCTGCAGGCAACAACAGAGCCCACGGATCGTAGCTGACCTGTACGGATGACGCCTCAGCCTCGATCTCATCAATAACAAGTTGGTTCGGAAGAACGACGCCTGTCAGGCGCAAGCCCAAATGCGAACAAGAAACCATCTCGCAAATCCTACCCGCTTCCCTTACCGATCCGTTTCCCGGTAATGTAGGAGCATGTTGTTTGAGGCAATTTGCGCAATGGCGACGCTATCAGCAGGCCAGATCGACTTTCCCAGTCAGGCCGTGGCTCAGCGGGAGTTCCGAGCTGCATGGGTTGCGACTGTAGCTAATATTGACTGGCCGACAAAACCTGGGATGCCGACCGAACAGCAGAAGAGCGAGCTGCTGGCCATCATCGAAAACGCCAAAGACCTGCGCCTGAACGCTCTCGTATTGCAGATTAGGCCTGCCTGCGATGCTCTCTACGACTCGAAGCTTGAGCCCTGGTCTTACTATCTGACCGGCGAGCAAGGAAAAGCACCTTCACCAAAGTGGGACCCGCTGGCTTTCGCCGTTGAGGAGTGCCACAAACGCGGCATCGAGCTTCACACCTGGTTCAATCCCTATCGTTCGTTGCACCCGACCAATAAGGGAAATGTCGCCGAAAGCCATGTGTCCAAAACCCACCCGTCCTGGGTCAAGTCATATGGTAAGTATCTTTGGCTCGATCCAGGCGACAAGGACGCTCGAGAACACTCGCTGGCCGTCATTCTGGACGTCGTCAACCGGTACGACATTGACGGAATCCACATCGACGACTATTTCTATCCCTATCCTGAGACCGATCCTGTAACAAAGAAAGAAATTCCGTTCCCAGACGATGCTTCATGGAAGCAATATCGAGGCGATCTTAAGCGCGACGACTGGCGACGGCAGAACGTCGACACGTTCATCGAACAGATGTATTTGCGAACCAAGAAAGCCAAGCCATGGGTCAAAGTCGGGATCAGCCCGTTCGGAATCTATCGGCCCGGCTTCCCTCCCACAGTAAAATCGGGGTTCGACCAATATACTGCGCTCTATGCGGACGCGCTTAAATGGCTGCAGAACGGCTGGTGCGACTATTTCACGCCTCAGCTTTATTGGAAGATCGATTCGCCGCAACCGTATGAAGATCTGTTGAAGTGGTGGACGTCATCCAACACAAAAGGCCGCTTTATGTGGCCAGGCTCGTTCACCAGCCAAGTCTTTTCTTCGGAAAAGGACTGGAGCCCCGAAGAGATTGTCAACCAGATTAAGATCTCGCGAAACATCGCTGGTTCTACCGGCCACGTCCACTTCAGCCAGAAGACCTTCCGCCTCAACCCGAAAGGAATCAACAGCCTCCTGAAGGGTGGCGTGTATGCGAAGCCGGCGCTAATTCCTGCTCTTGATTGGCTTTCTAAAGAAAAGCCGCAGCCGCCGACGTCTGTTACCGTCAAGAACGGCATGCTGACTTGGAAACCGGCCGCCAACACCAAGGTTCGGTTCTATGCGGTCTATCTGAAGGTCGGCGGAGAGTGGCTGCTGGATTCAGTGGTCGGCCCCGACACGAAGTTCTACATGGCTCCTGCAGCCGTCGGCAAGCCGAAAGGTTACGCCTTGGCGACCTTGGATGTGTTTGAGCAACAGAGCGATATCGTCGTTGCCAAATGAAATGGGGACGCAGGCCAAAGCCGCCTGCGCCTACGACGCAGATTGCCCAGAGGAGATAAGGTCTGACCGGTCGGATCGACTCTAAAGAGCCTGTTGCGATCGAAGGAGACAATAGCCACAGGTGGTTTGTGCCTGCAGTCTTGCGCCAGATCGTTGACTGAGCCAACTTCGAAACTCTAGGTTTGGGTGCCACAGATCGCGAGATCCGTGCTCTTCTAGGTTCATCACTGGTCTTACGACCAGTGGCACCCGCATCATTTGTTCAGGTTTGAAATTGGCTCGATCATGCCGACAAACCTGCGCCTGCCGTGGTAACCTACGCGCATTCTCTTTTTCGTGAGGTGTGCCATGTTAACCTATCTCGTCGCGATTCCGTTGCTCATGGGTCTTCAAGACCCGCCCAAAATCGAACTAACGCCGCCACCAAGCAAGAAAGAGGAGACTGAAAAGTACCACTTGCCTAAGGTCAAAGGCATGAGCGCTGAGGAACGCCTGAAGGGCTACGAGCTGCGGCTCAGGATGGAAAAGGAGTCTCCATTTGGCCAGCTAAAATGGCGAGCCATTGGGCCGGAGATTCAATCGGGTCGCGTCGTCGATTGCGATTCGCCCAAAAACAAGCCCAACGAGTTGCTCGTATCGTTCGCGACTGGCGGCCTATGGCGCACAACCAACGACGGCGAAACCTGGGAGTCTCTTTTCGACCGTGAAAGCAGCTTCTCAATCGGCGATGTGGCTGTCTCAGACGACGGAATGACCATCTGGCTCGGTACCGGCGAGAACAACAGCCAGCGCACGCGCTACAGCGGAACGGGCATCTATAAGAGCATCGACGCGGGCAAAACTTGGACGAACATGGGTTTGCACGAGTCGCACGACATCGGCAGGATCGTCGTGCATCCGAAGGACCCTAACACGGTTTATGTCGGCGTTCTCGGCCACCTCTATAGTCAGAACAACGAGCGCGGGGTCTATAAGACGACCGACGGCGGAAAGACATGGCAGCAGGTTCTGAAGCTCGACGATCAGACCGGCGTTATTGACCTGGTCATGCACCCGAAGAACCCGAACATCCTATTCGCGGCTGCATGGGATCGCGACCGAAGAGCGTGGAATATCCGCGAGTCCGGGCCCGGATCAGCACTTTACAAGACAACCGATGGCGGCAAGACATGGCGAAAGATCGTCAAAGGTCTGCCGAGCGGCGACGCTATGGGACGCACCGGCTTAGCATTATGCGCGGCAAAGCCGAACGTGCTCTACGCCTACGTCGACAACTATGCGGGCGATCCCGATACGGCTTATCTGGATGAGAAATCACCGAGTGGAGCTATCACTCTGCGCCGGTTCCTAACCTTAACGGTCGACGAGATCCTTGCCATCGATAAAGACAAAATCACGCGCTTCCTTTCGGCCTTCGGACCTGAAGATCAGAAACCGGACGATGTCTATGCGAAGTTGAAAGACAAGAAACTGGAGATCAAAGACCTTCACGCCATGCTGAAGAAGCGCAATCCGTCGGCCTTCGAGCAAGCTTTGATGGGTTGCCGGGTATATCGAAGCGATGACGAAGGCGAGACATGGAAGGACGTCGCCGGCCAAATGGGCAGCTTCGGCGGCTATTACTTCGGCAGAATCACCGTCAGTCCAGTTGACCCGAACGATGTTTGGGTTCTTGGCGTGCCGTTGATTCGCTCGAAAGACGGCGGCAAGACTTGGGCAGATGCCGAAGGCGACATGCACGTTGACCATCACGTGCTTTGGGTCGATCCGCGCAATCCGAACAAAATCCTCAGCGGCAACGACGGCGGCCCATACTTGAGCCTCGATAACGGCCAAAACTGGCGGCACCTGAACAACCTGCCGGTTGGACAAGTGACAACGCTTGGCATCGACAACAAGACGCCCTATAACGTTTACTGCGGCCTTCAGGACAACGGAACTTTGGTTGGGCCGTCGAACTATGTTGCCGGCAGAAGCCCGGTAAACCTATGGAAGTCGATCGGAGGCGGTGACGGCAGCGCTATTGCCAACGATCCGCGAGACGGCGGAGACATTGTGTACTTTGCTTCGCAGTTCGGTTCTCACACGGCTTTGAACCAGAAAACCAAGGACATGTGGAATGTCCGCGCACCTGGTCTTCCTGGCCAACCCGAGTTGCGGTATAACTGGATCTCGCCTATCTTCATATCCACTCACCATCCCGATATCATCTATCTTGGCTCGCAGTTCCTTCATCGATCGCTGAACCAAGGCAAGAAGTACGAGGTATTGAGCGGCGATCTGACCAAGAACAAGCCGAACGGCGATGTTCCCTTCTCGACCCTCACGACCATCGCCGAAAGCCCGTTCCAATTCGGAATGCTCTATGTCGGAGCTGATGACGGCACGGTCAAGATGACGCCGAATCATGGTGCGACTTGGGTCGATATCGCGACTCCTCAGCCGGATCGGTGGGTTACTCGCATCGTGGCAAGCAAATACGACAAGAACACCGTTTATTGCACGCAGAACGGCTTCCGAAACGACGACTTTGCACCTTACGTGTGGAAGTCGACGAACCAGGGCAAGACTTGGGAATCGATCAGCGGCAACTTGCCAAACGAGTGCGTCAACACAATTCGTGAAGATCCAACCAGAAACGACCTGCTCTATGTCGGCACCGACTTAGGTGTGTTCGTCACCTACGACGGCGGCAAGAAGTGGGAACCGCTAAACGGCAACTTGCCCCATTTACCGGTTCATGACCTGTTGATCCACGAACGTGAGAACGAGATAGTCATCGGCACGCATGCGCGAGGCTGCTGGGTCGCGAACCTGGGCCAGGTTCATGAGCTAACGCCGGATCTGCGCGCCAAGGATCTTTTTATGTGGTCTCTCGATTCGATGGCCCGAAGCCAGCGATGGGGATACGACAGGCGCAGCGGATGGGATTCGACCCCGCCGACCAAGCCGGAACTGCGGGGAAGATTCTGGAGCAAGCTACCGGGCAAGGCCGTGCTTCGCATCCAAGACAAAGAAGGCAAAGTCGTCAAGGAGAAGACCTTCGAAGCTACGGCCGGGTTCAACAACTACGCTATCGATCTGGAACTGACACCTGAGAAGCACGATCCGATCGATGTAAAAGCGAGGAATCCGAAGACAGCCGATGAGAAGTTGGCCGACCCGTTCCTTGCCAACCGCGCGACCTATTTGCCTGTCGGCGAGTATAAGGTCGAGTTGACCGTTGGCGCATTTACGCAGACGCTCGATTGGAAGCTCAATGATGGCGGCGATACCTTCATGGCTCCAAGGAGAAGAAGAGGCGACGAGGAAGAGGGCCGATAGCTGGAGCCAATTTCTGAACTCCATTGGTAAATTGGCGGCCACTGGCGGCTCAATGGCGGTTTACGAAATGAGGCTGTCACAAGGTGTCCGATAAAAGAGCTGGAGTTGCCGGATGTTTAGTCCCGGCAGCTCCAGCTTGTTTGCATAGGCTCAAGTTGGGCGGTTCCACATGTCGGCCAGCGTCCGGCTATACCTGTGATCGCCTCCCTGTGACACAATGCAACAGCCTCGAAATATGCCGAGGCCTTAAATGGAGAGATCGTAGCATTTCGCTGGTTCATCCGGAGCGCCAACGGTGCGATCCATTATAGCCTAGCTCGAAGGCGAAGCCGAAGGGCTAGGTGAAGCGTCGCAAGAAGACGATGAGCACTGAAAGTGCGAGATAGAGCTTAATAGTTCTATTCTGTCTATCTCGGGCCTTCAGCCCTTTATTATCTGGGGATGCATCTTTCCTAGCCCTCGCGGGCTAGGCTATAATGGATCGCACCGTTGGCGCTCCGGACGGCATCGTCGTGCCTTACAATTAAGACCATGATATATGTCGTAAGGCGATTTCAAAACTCGCGTTTTTGTCCGGGTGCAGATGGTTATAAGACCAGCATTGAACCTACATGAACACGGATCTCACGATCGGCGACACCCCAATTGACTTACGAAAAACTAGGACAGGCCGGATAAAGTCCAGCCTGAAGTACTTTACATTACGTCCATCGACCGGTCAACATCTCGGGCGTAGGCCATCAATCCGCCGTCTAGATTGCGAATGTTCTTGAAACCAGATTTCGAGAGAAACTTGACAGCCGATCCGCTGCGTGCGCCGGACCGGCAGTAAACCACCCAGTCAGCGCTAGCATCGAGCTCAACAATGCGGTCTGGCAGTTCCGCTAAGGGAATATGAACTGCGCCGGCGATCTTTGAAACTTTCACTTCTGCATTCTCGCGAACATCGAGCAATTTTGGGGGATTCGGAGATTTAAGTTCAACGGCGAGATCGACGGCTGACACGCGGGGACCAAACAGCGAAAACATAGGCCATGTTGTACCCGCTCGTTCAAAGGGTATCCTGCCCTTTGATCTATGGTCGTCTCCGTTGATAAAGCCCTATCTAGTTCCGTTGTTCTGCTTGCAGGCGAGGAAGAACACCCGCGCCGCCTGTCTCTCGAGGCAATCCTGTCAATGGCGGCTCCAGAAGGCAACGACTTCGATCTTCAAACCTTTGATGCCGATTCATCTTCTTCTGCCGATTGGCTGGCTTCTGCATCAACAACGCCATTTCTGAGCGATAAGCGAACGGTTGTCGTCCGGCATTTGCTACGAGCCGATTCGCCTGAGGTGTTGTTCGGCAAGGGTTGCGAAAAGATAAAGAACCTGCCGTCTTATGCGCTGCTGATATTGGTCGCCGACGACGAGCAAGGCGATGACAACAAGCAACGGCGGCTCAAGACGCTGAGGACCTCCTGGGAAACCGCCATCGGCAAGGCGAAGGGCTTCGTCTTCACGTTCAAGAGCGATCCCAAGTCGATCAAGACCGCGCTTCAGACTGAGATTGAAGCCAAAGGCTGCAAGATCACCTCGAAGGCTTTGGACACCCTTTGCGAGATGACCGGCGGAAGTCTGAGCCGCGGCATCGACGAGATCGAAAAGCTGGTTCTCTTTGCAGCCGAAGGAACGATCCGCGAAGAGGATGTGAACCAAGTGGTCGTTGCCTCGCGCGAGTGGAGCGTCTATAAAATGGCCGACGGTATCTTTGCCAAGAACGCGAACCTTGCGATATCTCATCTGAGAATTCTGATCGGCAGTTCGCCAAGGCCTGAAGAAATCGCCTTCAGTACGATCATCCCGCAACTGATGAACCAGCTTAGGCTTATGTGGCAGGCTCGAATCTGCATCGAGAACAAAGCCGATCCGATGAACGTGCCCGAGAAGCTGCTGAAGGCTTTTCCAGATAAGCCGAACCTGACAAAAGAAGCCGATTGGAAGCAGAGGCGCATCATGCAGGCTGCCCGGCCTCTGAGCTTCGCGCAATTAACTACCTGCATTCGAATCGTCGCCGACACCGACGCCGCGCTGAAGGGTCTGCTGCCAAGCTTCACTGCGCAAGAAACCTTAGAACAGATGGTGCTAGGAATGGTCTCAGCAACGGGACAGTCCTACTAATCGGCGAATCCTATGGAACCGATCTGCCATCATAGACGTTAGGAACATCAAGAAACAAACCCAAGAAGGGGAGTAGCGCCTGCAAGGAGCAGGGGATAAGGTCGTCAATACGCCGAAAGGCCGGCCCTTCCAGAAATCAGCAAGACCTTCGTTGCACTGAGTGCAACGAGGGTTTTTTCGTTCAAGGAGAACACGAATGAAGACACTGAAAGTTGGTCTGATGTTGGCAGCGCTGACTGCGTTGCTCATCTGGATAGGAAACCTAGTCGGAGGAACAACCGGCGTCGTCCTAGCGCTGGCTTTCTCCGTCGTGATGAACATCGGAACGTTCTGGTTCAGCGACAAGATCGTGTTGAGCATGGTCCGCGCTGAGCCGGTCACTCGCGAAGACGTTCCACATCTCTACAATATGGTCGAGAGGTTGGCGCGCAGAGCTGATATTCCGATGCCTGCGCTCTACATCGTGCCTGATCCAAGCCCGAACGCCTTTGCCACTGGCAGAAGTCCTCAACGTGCCGCCGTTGCCGTAAATGAGGGTTTGCTCAACATGCTGAACCAAAGCGAAGTCGAAGGCGTTGTCGCACACGAGCTTGCTCACATCAAGAACCGCGACACGCTGACGATGGCTATTGTCGCCACGATAGCTGGCGCGGTCTCGTCACTCGCCTACATCCTCCACTGGATACCGTTCTTCGGTTCGGACGATGACGGCATAAACCCAATTGCGGCAATTGCCATGGCGATTTTCGCTCCGCTCGCGGCGATGATGATTCAGATGGGTGTCTCTCGAGCTCGAGAATATGAGGCTGATGCTCTCGGCGCGCAGATCGCTGGCACTCCGAGCGGCTTAGCCAACGCGCTCATCAAGCTTGAGCAAGGAGCCGCTATTGTGCCATCGAACATGCCTGCCACTGCGGCGCACATGTGTATTGTCAATCCGCTATCTGGCGTCAGCGGCTCTCTGATGAGCCTGTTCAGCACGCATCCGCCGTTGCAGGAGCGAGTGCGCAGGTTGCAAGCTTTAGGCCCTAACGTTTTCTTGACCGTTGCATGACCCAAAACCATGACTTTGCTCTCGTCGACCCCGAGGCGGGGGCACTTTTTACACGATTTATACAAACCGATAAACTTCAGGAGATAATGATATGACTTGTCCGAGATGCTCAACACAATTGCTTATGTCCGACCGCCAAGGGGTCGAAATCGACTATTGCCCATCGTGCCGCGGAGTATGGCTTGACCGAGGAGAACTCGATAAGATTATCGAGCGTAACGCCGAATTTGACAGCCCGGCTGTTATCCAAGGCCAACCAAGATATCAGGAGCCGCAAAGAAAGCGCGATGACGATGACGATGATGACTACAAGCGCAGGGACGGCGACTATTACAAGCACAAGAGGAAGAAGAGCTTCCTCGGGGAGATATTTGACTTCTAACGATGCCCGTATTGAACGGAAACAATTCGAATAACCAGCTAACGCCTTGGCATTCTTATGATGTCGAGGCCCTTCGATCTGAACTCCAGGTCGGCATAGACGGGCTAACGGCTGAGGATGCCAAGGCGAGGCTGGGCACTTGCGGACCGAACGAGATTCCCAAAGGCCGGAAAACGACCGTCTGGGAACTCATCTGGGGTCAGATCAACAATCCGCTGGTGTGGGTGTTGATCGGCGCGGGCCTCGTGGCTATGGCTGCAGATCCGGTCGGCGGACTCAAGAATGGCTTGGTCATCTTCGGCGTGGTCGTGCTCAATACGGTCATCGGCACTCTCCAAGAGGGCAAGGCTCGAAAGGCGATTGAAGCACTCGACCAGATGGTGCCAGACCGGGCCATCGTGATTCGCGAAGGGCAAAACCTTGACGTCGATGCGCGCGAAGTGGTGCCTGGAGACCGGATTCAACTAGCGTCGGGAGATCGTGTGCCTGCCGACGCGCGGCTTATCGCCATTAAGGGTTTGATGGTCGAGGAAGCTTCTTTGACGGGCGAGTCTGTGCCGATCGAGAAGAGTTTGACCGTTCTTGAGGCGAAGACCGACCTCGGGGACCAGCTCAACATGGTCTTCGCAGGCACGATGGTTGTTGCCGGAACCGGGCACGCGATCGTCACGTCCACCGGCGCTCAGACCCAGCTTGGGCTGATTTCGAGCATGCTCCGTAACGCCGACCACCTGGACACGCCGCTTACGAAAGCGATGGCGAAACTAGGCAAGACGGTTTCTTTAGGCATCATCGTGTTGGCGATCGCGATGCTCGTAGTTGGCGTTTGGCGCACAATGGCCTCGACTGGCGTGCCGTTTACCAAGGCGTTCCAGGAGACGGTTCTATTCGCCATATCGCTCGCGGTCGGCGCGATTCCTGAAGGTCTTCCTGCCCTCATCACGATTGCTCTTGCCATCGGCGTTCAGAGAATGGCCAAGCGCCGGGCTATCGTGCGCAAGTTGCCAGCCATCGAAACGCTGGGCAGCACGACGGTTATCTGCACGGACAAGACCGGCACGTTGACGCAGAACAAGATGACCGTGGAAACCCATTGGCTTCCCTCTCCTGACCGTGCAGTTGAGGAGTTGATACTGGCCAGCGCATTGTGCAACGACGCCAGCCCGACTTCCGAAGGCGCAGTCGGCGATCCCACTGAAGTCGCTTTGGCTGACTGGGCTGAGAAATCGGGTGGCAACGTCGGCTTCGTGCGAGATAAACACACCCGAATCGATGCCATTCCATTTGAATCGGAACGCCAGTATATGGCAACGCTTCACAAAGGAGGAACGGCCTACAAGAAAGGCGCTCCAGAGGTCGTTCTCAGCCGTTGTTCCGGAGTCGATGCCGCGACGGCTCTTGACCGTGTTCATGCCATGGCTGACGACGGCCTTCGTGTACTCGCACTTGCGAAGAAAGAAGGCCTAAGCGCCCTCAACCACGAGGATCCAGGCGACGGCTGGACCTTCCTTGGTCTCGTCGGCATGATCGATCCGCCTCGACCAGAAGCCATCGAGGCAATTGGCCGATGCCAAAGAGCTGGCATCTCGGTGAAGATGATCACCGGCGACCACCGAGCCACGGCAAGCGCTATCGCCAAGGAACTCGGGATCAAGCAGGACAGACCCGCCTTGACTGGCCACGAGTTAAGCGACATGGACGACGAGGCGTTTGCCCAAGCGGCCGCCAGGACCAGCGTGTTCGCGCGTGTTGCCCCAGAGCATAAGCTAAGACTGGTCAAAACGCTTCAGAAGCAAGGGAATGTTGTGGCGATGACCGGCGACGGCGTGAACGATGCGCCTGCGCTCAAACAAGCCGACATCGGTGTTGCCATGGGCATCACGGGCACGGCTGTCTCAAAGGATGCTTCCGACGTCGTTTTGACCGACGATAACTTTGCAACTATCGCCGCGGCTGTCGAAGAAGGCAGGCGAGTCTACGATAACCTCATCAAGTCGTTGGCATTCATCCTGCCAACGAACTTGAGCCTTGCCATCACCTTCGGCATTGCCCTTGTCTTCTTCCCCTTCGACGCAGTCACACGCGAGCTATTGCTGCCTATGGCTCCGATGCAGCTGCTTTGGATCAACATGGTGGCATCCGTTGCGCTAGGCGTGCCGCTGGCTTTCGAGGCGATGGAACGCGGAATCATGGATCGCGGGCCACGAGCTCCGGGCACACCGATTCTAGCAAAGAACCTCGTAGTAAGAACCGCAGTCGTTGCTGTCTTGATGGCAGCGGCGGCATGCATGGTGTTCATGTGGGAATACCGCACCATACTGGCAAATGGTTTGCCGGATGAACTGGCAAGACGCGAAGCGCAAACGCTTGCCGTCAACACGCTGACGTTCTTCCAGATCTTCTATCTTCTGATGTGCAGGACCTTGCAAGGCCCGATCAAGAGCATCGGCTGGTTCAGCAATAAGGCGATCTATGCAGGCATCGGCGCTCTGCTACTCTTGCAAGCCGCTTTTGTCTATGTTCCCTCTATGAACGTCCTTTTCGAAACTGCTCCCATCGACTTACGGTCTTGGCTTATTGCAGGCCTTTGCGGCTTGACCGTTGTGCCGGTAATATATGCCATTCGAAAGATTGAGGAAAGGGCACAACGAAATGAAGCGCATTGAGAGCACATTAGAGGCCGTGCTGGCGAACAGTCGGTTCTTGACCATCGTCGCCGTCTTTGCTTCCCTGGCATCGGCGGCGGGCGCTTTCTATATGGCGACGGTGGACGTGTTCTACGGCTTGCTTAAACTGGCTAAGTATGGTTCGCCGAGCTATGACTACGAAGAACGAATCTACCTGCGAACAGAGACGATCACTAGCATCATCAAAGCGGTCGACGGCTATTTGCTGGCTGCAGTCATGATCATCTTTGCGCTTGGACTTTACGAGCTTTTTATAAGCCGGATCAACCAGTTGGAGGATACGCACTTTTCGGCTAAAGTGCTCGTTATCCACAGCTTGGATGAGCTGAAGAACAAACTCGCCCGCGTCATCCTGTTGATCATGATCGTCAAGTTCATGCAGGTCGCACTAACCGCGCATTACGACACCCCGCTTGACGTTCTATACCTCGCCCTCGCCATCCTGCTCATCGGCGGAGCCATCTTCCTAGGGAACCTGCATCTCGGAAAGAGCAAATCGAACGGCGAATCCGCCAACGGCGCTTGATATCTAACTAATACTGGCAACTTATCGCGAGCAAGATCACTCGTTGAGAGCATTTGCTGCTTTTTTACGTCTATTAGATTGTATGCTTCAACTTCAGGAGGTGAAGCCGATGTCTCGACTTTGGGCATTGCTTATTGTCGTCATTCTTGTATGCTCGTTCGGTTGCAGCAAGCAGATGGATTCTGCTGAAGCAGAAGGTTCCGCCATGATGGAATCGAAGGCTCTGTCGTCTGTCCCAGCTGCTGACGCCATGGCCGGGGCAGCTTCGGAAGCTAACGCCATGCCGGCGAGCTTCGAGATCAAGGAGCGATCGATCATTCGCCGCGGCGAAGCGATCTTCAGGGTCGAACACGTTCAAGAAGCTTCTGTCTCTGTCCAGAAGTTAGTTAAGAAGCACAAGGGTTTTGTTCAGTCCTCGAATGAGCAACTATCTACTGACAATCCCTCGATGACTTTAGAAGTGCGCATTCCGGTCAACGATTTCGATTCTCTGCTCAACGACATTGAGAATGTGGGCACTCTATTGAACCGGAATACGAGTTCCGAAGACGTGACGATGCAAGTCGTCGACCTCGAGGCTCGGATAAAGTCGATGAAGCTTGAGGAACAAGCTTATCAGCGCATCTTATTGCAAGCCAAAAAGATACCGGACGTGCTTCAAGTCCAGCAGAGGCTAACCGAGATCCGCGGCCAGATCGAGAGCATGCAGGCGCAATACAAGACTCTGCGCGAGCAAGCCGCCTATTCGACGATCAACATCACCTTGCAACAGTCGGCGGCCTTCGCTTCGGAAGTACAGGACAAAGGCTGGCTGGGCGAGACTTGGGCCGGCGCTGTTGGCGCGTTGAAGGCTGGCGGAAAGGCCACGATGCAAATCGTCATTTGGCTGTTCGTGATGTCGCCGTTCTGGCTTGTGCCGCTCTTGATTCTATGGTGGATCATTCGGAAACTGGTAAAGCTGATGCAGCCGAAGCCGCGCACCGCTCCACCGGTCGTTCCGACTTACGATGCCTATTCGAAAAAAGAGGAATAGATGAATGTGCTTTTCGACCCGGCGTTGGCTCAGCCGGATCGAACTAATCCTTTCCAAAATGAATAAGTATCTGTTCTCATACAATAACTGGTTCAGTGTCTTATACACTGCGCAAATTGTCCATATCAAAACATCAATCTCTTCAAAAAACCGAACATTCCGTTCTCAATCTCTTAACAATGTGTTAACATGTCAATGTATCCTTGGAATAGCTGGTGATATTGCAGGCAAAGACATGAAAAGGCAATACCCTTCATTTATGCCAACAACCCACAGCTAAACCGGGGGGTTTCGTTCGAAGAACTGTACTCAAGGGGGAGTCATGAAGAGACTCTATATTTGTTTAGTCGCCTCCGCGCTCTGCGGCCACTCTTTTGCAGCATTCACTGCATACAACGATTGTTCTTACAGCACGACCCGAACGGGCAAAGTCACCGGATTTCAGGCCGGCGACACTTCGGTATTGACCTCAGGACTGCTGAAGAACTACTCGACCGGACTTGAAACCAATGTAACCGCAACTCTGACATGGAATGGTTGCTCCATGACCACTGGAACTGGCGCGGCATCAGGTGCGGGAGATGAGGCCATATACTTCCCTGCCGCCTATTCTGGCGATGGCCTAGCGCTTGCGGGAACCGTGTCCTATTCCACAGGATCTGAAGCAACGTGGTGGGTCGATTTGACGTTCACCGGCCTTAATCCTTTAGCCAAGTATGAGTTCGCCACAACTGCCAATCGAAATAGCACAACTTACACAGATCGGTTCACAAAGTTCACGATTGTCGGCGCAGATTCAGCCACCAACGGCAGCTCGACGGGCACTGCTATCGACAACCTGACCACCGTGTTTTGCACAGGCTACAACCCCAATGGCAATGTAGCTCGCTGGACTAATATAGTGGCTGGTGCCGACGGAACGTTCACGATCCACTTCGGAGTGAACTCGGCCACTTCGGCAGGAGGACGAGGCTACGGTCCGTCTGTGTTCCTGTTGGGTGAAACCGACGCAGTTCCAGAGCCTGCTTCGATTTTGCTTCTCGGTCTAGGAATCATTCCGGTTATTCGACGAAGAAGGAAATAGCCAGCAACATGCAGCCGGCTAGCAACCTTTAGCCGGCTGCCTTTTCATTCGCCCAAGGAGGCAACCATGAACAGCAAGACCTTAAGGTCTTTGGCGCTGGCGGCATCGTTATGCGTGCTTGCGGCTCAAAGCCAGGCTACTCTCAACGTTATCTTGATGATTGGAGACGGTATGGGCTTGCAGCATGTGAATGCTGGAAGCTACTACCTAAACGGTTCGGCAGGCACATTGGCGTTCGAGCCGTACTTCAAGACATTCGTCAAGACACGATCTCTGAATAACTCGGTAACCGACTCGGCGGCAGCAGCATCGGCTCTTGCGACTGGCCACAAAGTCAACAATTACGTCATATCTCAAGATCCGTCTGGCAATCCCTACGAGACGGTCTTGGAATGGGCTAAGTCGAAGGGCAAGAAGACGGGACTGGTGACAACAGTGCCGATCACGCATGCTACGCCGGCAGGGTTCGGCGCGCACGAATCGGACCGTAACAACCTAACCAACATCGGCAACGACTACCTCAACTCATCGCGCCCGAATGTTCTCTTCGGAGCTGGCGATCCATCAAAAGGAAGCGGCAGCTATTGGTCATCGAGCCAAACGACAACAGCCAAAGGCCTCGGATACAAGGATGTCTATACCGCGTCTCAGCTCAGCGCGCTAGATCCATCAAACACATCCTATGCTCTTGGTTTGTTTGGCGGCCAGCAGCTAACCTATGAATATGACCGAACTGGATCGACGACAGACCCGCACCTCTCGCAAATGGCGACGAAAGCGCTCGATCTTCTCAGCAACGACCCGGACGGTTTCTTCCTGATGGTCGAAGGCGGAATGATCGACTATGCGGCGCACAGCAACGACATTCGAAGAGACACTCGGGAAGTAGTGGAGTTCAACAGTACATTCATGGCGATCAAGGCTTGGATGGCTGGCCGGACCGACACTCTACTCATCGTGACAGCCGACCACGAAACAGGCGGACTCACTTCATCCAGCAACGGAGCTGGCAACTATCCAGGAGCTTCGTGGACGACAACCGGACATACTGGCACCAACGTTCCGCTGTATGCGTTTGGTGCGAACGCAGATCTAATCAACCCGTATATTGTTGGCGGCGCTTGCGATAACACCGATGTCTATCGGTTCATGATGGATGCATACAATGCTCCGGTTCCGGAGCCGGCGACGATCCTCGCCCTTGGCGGCGGACTCGTTGCATTGGCTGCGCGACGTCGGCGCAAATTCTGACTATTGAGCCATGCCCCCAGACCTTGTCGGTGTGGGGGCACTTAACTGCCCGTCAATTGCCGCCGATATAATCCAACCTGCGAAGACAACGAAGGCTAGGATTCGTTAGGCTTTTCTTAAATAGGTGGTGCCGGCTGGAAGCCAGCGATCCCATTTACCGATATTCAACTCGCCTGCATCGAGAGAGAGCCGTCGCTCCATTATCTGCCCATTTGTTCGAGAGTCTAGACGATCAAATATGAGCGATGCGAACACAGAAGGGGGTTCTGGATTGCATTTCACAAACCCCCTCCTGTCCAAGCCGTCCACCTTGAGCTTCCTCCCCCTGCTTCGCAAGGGGCGGATTTTCGGGAAGCTTCCCCAATAGACTAAAAATGCTCCTGTCTCGTTTTTGATACAGAGACAGAAGCATCAACTAGGAATGAGCCAGTTAATTTCTTCAATGCGTCAATCGCCTTCTTGAGTTCAGGGTCTTTCTTGACTTTCCTCTTGATAACCTGTTCTATAAAGTCCTTGTACGCTCGATCTGACTCGGATATCCGTGTCTGTCTGCGTTTCTCGAAATATAACAATAAGGAGCGATAGGCGACAATTAACTGAGCGTTGCGATCCTTCTCATAAACTAAGCCAAAGTGACTGTATGACTGTGCTATCAGCAACTCAGTATCTTTTGGATACTTGGCCACAAACAGATCGAGTCTTTCGCTCGCTTCGCGAATGATCGACGATTCTCTTTTGTTTAGGAACGACTCGTGCGCAAAGACCTTGATCACGTCAAGATCGTTGGGGAATCGTTTGAACAGAGCATTGCCAAGCCGCACAAGGCTGACACCCATCGTGTGCGTGGCGCGCAACAGGTACCCCAAACGAGAAAACTCAACGCTGTCAGGATCGCCTGCGCTTGTCCAGGCACGGATGAGTTTGCCGTAGTTCTCGATTTTGCCGGGCTTCATTAGCGCCAATGTGTATCTGGACGATTCCAAATACCATAGACTCGCAATAAACAAGTTCTTGTCGCTTGATGGCGACCGGTTCCATGTGTCGAAAGCACTTTCCGCATGCTCAACGATGGAACGGTATTCCGAAGCGAGGCCGAGGCGCTTGACTTCAAACTTTATGGAGTGACCCAACGCCGCATAAGGATCGGGGTTCTTACTCCACCTCGTCTTCACCCATTTGTACTTGGCTTCGCCGAAGAAGTCAGAATCTGTTACCTGACAATATCCCGGTAAGCAGAGGACGGAACCTATCAAAGCTACGATGAACCTTTTGAAAACTCTATACATTAGCTAGGATCATCTTACCAATGAATCCAAAGTTTCTTTCCTTGATCGCAACGAATCTTGCTTGAAACAGAGTCGACCGAGCGGCCAAATAGTAATCGGTCCATTGACATCCCATAGCCGATGTGGTATCATAACGCGTTCAAGGACCGGAGTGTTTGCCGTTGTACGGAGGCTTTCGACCGCAGACGGAAGTTTGCGTAGAGCGGCAAAGGTTTTTCAAAGTCCTTGTATTAAGCTGGAGGCACCTTACTCAATAATGCCGCTAGAAAAGACGCAGAAAACAAACGTAATCGCCGAATATGCGACCAAGCCTGGGGACACTGGTTCCACCGAGGTTCAAATTGCCGTAATGCAGGCTCGAATCCTGCAGATCACCGACCACCTTCGCTCCAATAAGAAGGACTTCCACTCGCTTCGCGGTTTGATGAAGCTCGTGGGTAAACGGCGAAGGCTCGAAGCATATCTCCGCAAAACCGACATCGCGCGCTATCGCGCTTTGATTCAGCGTCTGGGCATTCGAGAAGTTCGGCCTCGGTAACGGAGGCATTAATGATTTACACCCACGAGTTCGAGGTTGGGGGCAAGACCCTCAGCGTCGAAACTGGTCGCGTCGCCAAACAAGCTGGCGGCGCCGTATTGTTGGGGATGGGCGAGACTGTCGTGCTGGGAACAGCCACGATGTCAGCAGAGCCAAGAGTCGGCATCGACTTTCTTCCACTCGTCTGCGACTATGAAGAGCGCAAATACGCCGTAGGTAAGATTCCGGGCGGATTCATGAAGCGCGGCGGACGACCTTCCGATAAAGCGGTTCTCGTCAGCAGACTCATCGACCGACCCATTCGTCCCCTATTCCCGAAAGGACTTCGCCATGACGTTCAAGTCATCACGATGCCTTTCGCCGTCGACCAAGGTTTTCCGCCCGACGTATTAGCGATTTGCGCCGCCGGCGCTGCATTAACCGTTTCGGACGTTCCCTTCAAGGGACCGATTGCAGGCGTTCGCGTTGGCCGCATCGATGGCCAGTTCATTCTCTTTCCAACCATAACCGAAATAAACGAGTCGGATCTCGACCTCGTCGTCGCCGGCCACAAAGATGCCATCTCGATGGTTGAAGCCGGTGCGAAAGAAGTTAGCGAAGAGGATATGCACGCGGCTCTCAAGTTCGCGCATGAAGCCATCAGGTTGATTTGCGTTGAGTTTGAGAAGTTCGGCGCGAAGGTTAACAAAGCCAAGCGCGAAGTTCCTCTTCATGAGATTTCGAAAGACCTGATCCACGAGATTGAGACGGCTTCCGGCACCGAGATCGCTGAAGCGATTTGCAATCCGGACAAAGCCACTCGCGAGTCGGCTCTTTCGGATCTTTCCAAGGAACTGGTTGCCCGCCTCACGGAGACCTACAAAGAGGACGAAGAGAAGCTAAAGCAGCTTGCCGAAGCGGTCGATAAGGTCGTCAAGGGCAAGGTACGCCAGCTCATCCTAGAGCAAGGCAAGCGCCCGGACGGACGCGGCCTTGAGCAGATTCGTCCGCTTGAAGCCTGCGCCGGCCTTCTTCCGAAGGTTCACGGCTCGGGTCTCTTCACCCGCGGACAGACGCAGGTCATGACGGTTTGCACGCTCGGTCTTCCGAACGACGCCCAGACAATGGACGGACTGGAAGAGGAAGTCGACAAGCGCTACATGCACTTCTATAACTTCCCGCCTTATTCGGTCGGCGAGGTTCGAATGCTGCGTGGAGCGGGACGGCGCGAAGTGGGCCACGGCGCTCTTGCCGAAAGAGCTCTGCGGCCGATGATCCCGCTGGACGACCCTGAGTTCCCGTATACCCTTCTTCTCATCAGCGATGTTCTGGAATCAAACGGTTCAACATCAATGGCATCGGTCTGCGGATCGACGCTGGCCCTGATGGATGCTGGCATACAGATCAAGGCTCCTGTGGCGGGAATCGCCATGGGCCTCATGTCGGACGGCCAGGTCTTCAAGGTTCTGACAGACATCCAAGGCATGGAAGACTTCTGCGGCGACATGGACTTCAAGGTCGCTGGAACACGCGACGGCATTACGGCTCTCCAGCTCGACACGAAACTGGACGGCATTCCTGACCAGGTCCTCGCTGATGCGCTGAACCAAGCCAAGAAAGCTCGATTTGAGATCCTCGACGTCATTGAGGCTGAGATTGACAAGCCGCGCGAAACGGTTGCCGACACAGCTCCGCAGGTCACGACGATTCAGATCAACCCCGAGAAGATCGGAGCGGTCATCGGCCCGGGCGGCGCGGTTATCAAGAAGATCACCGGCACCACCGGGGCTTCGATCGACATCCAGCAGGACGGACGAGTTCTGGTTGGCGGCTCCAACGCGGAGTCGGTTAACGAAGCGATCAGCATGATCAAAGCTCTGACCGACGAAGTCGAAGTCGGCTCGCAGTTCCGCGGAAAGGTTTCGAGGTTGATGGGACGCGGCGCGATGGTCGAATACATCCCCGGACGCGAAGGCATGGTCGCCATCGAGCACCTGACGCCCAAGCAGATTCGGAGACCGGATGATGTGGTTAGCGTCGGCGACGAAGTCAATGTCAAGGTCTTTGAAATCGACAACCTTGGCCGAATCAACCTGACGGCTCTTGGCCTCGCCCAGGACTTGCCTTCACTGGCTGAGAACGAGGAAGCAACTCCTCCGGCCGGCGGCGGAAACCGAGGCGGCGGACGCGGAGGCGATCGAGATCGAGGCGGACGCGGCGGAGACAGGGACCGAGGCGGCGACCGAGGACGATTCGGCGGACGCGATCGAGGAGATCGAGACCGCGGTCCGCGAGATCGGGACAACCGAGATCGAGGCGAGCGAACCGAAAGGCCTCGCGAAGCCCAACCTCAAGCTGAGCCGACTGAAGCCCCCAAGGCTGAAGGCCCAGCCAAGACTGAGATTCCCGACCAATTCCCGCAGCGCGACCGGCGCCAGGACGACGATAGCTTCAACGCCCGATTCCGGCCGCGAAGATAGAGGTCTAGGCTCCTAACGAGAAACCTCGGCACTCCTCAGTGCCGAGGTTTTTTTTCTCTTAAGCTCTATCCCTTCGGCATCAACGCTTCGCTCGGGATGCCGAAGGGATGCAACGTTAACGTTTACCTGATGGGATAGAACAGAATAGCTGCTTCATTTATGTCAATCCATTGGCGAAGACTTTGTGTTATCTTTTCAACACCGAATACGGCAGAGCGACTGAGGCCATGTAGATCGGGTTTTGCTTGGCTTTACCATCTTTGCCGAAGCATTCCCACGGCGCGCCGCCGCCCTTGCGGAAGTCTTGTTCGCGCAAGTGCTTGATGAATTCATTGAAGATCTTAACAGCTTGCCCCTTATCAAGCCGTTCGAGCACCTTGATGAGCCAGCCGGTCGGGGTATGCCAATAGGCACCGTTCTGATAGGTGCCGATGCCCGAATAGGATCGCTCCCATGCTGTTGTTGGGCTGTAGTCTAAGTCGGTGGGCACATGGCGAACCGCGCCTTCATACACGATCGTTCCCTCCTTGACCCCGCGAAGGACGGCTGCTTCGGCGGCTTTACGAGCATCGCCGTCCAGCAGGCCAAGATACAGGGCGTAGATCGTTCCCCAAACATCCGCTTGGCCGCTGATGCCTGTGGAAGCTTTGAGCCAGCCTTTGAGTTTAGGTTCTCCAGCAAAAACAGTAGCTAGTGATGCCTTGATCTTGGCTGCTATCTGCTTATAGACCTCTGCGCGATCGTGTTTTCTTAACGCATTGAACATCGTAGCTAACTCCTTTGCCGCGCGATACCTTAGCAAGGAGGCAAACAGAAGCTTACCGGTGTGGACTTCGGCGTCGCAGAACCCGAATCCAACGGCTCGTTCCTTTTCGCTTGTCTCAGAAAGCTGAGTAGAAGCCTCGTATGTAGAGCTTTCAAAAGCATAGCACAACCTGTCGATTATCTTGATATCGTCGATCTCATCGTTCAAAAAGGCAGAGGACTTACTAAGCTTGAGTAACGCGTTAGCCATATGGACGAACTCGAAATGGTCGTCGATAGGCGGGAGCTGTCCGAACGTGCCGTTGCCCTGGTCGTCGCTTGATGAATAGGTGCCTGGATAGAAGACGGGTGTAAGGTCGTAGTTGATGTGGTCGGGAATGGACCATGCCGGAAGCCGCAATCCGTTCTTCAAAAGCCGGTCGACGGGACCGACTTGGCACTTGCATACAAGCCGAAGGTGATAACGCAGCTCATCTTGACTGATAAAGCCGGAATCGGCAGCCATCGAGAAATCGCGGATCCAAAATGCTCTATAGGTGTCCTTTCCCGGCGTTACAAGGGTGATGCGAACGGGATGATAAGGGCTAATGTTAATGGCTGTGGTCTGCAGCCGCACGCGAGACGCTTCCACGGTGTCTTTGGCCATTGAAGCAAGAAAGTCAAGGTTGCCTTGTTCAACGAGAGGTTGAGAAAGAACTAAAAGAGCGTGTAGAAACATCATGGCACTAGCGAGATTATAGCGAATGCAATGACGGAAGCGCGTCAGTGGTCAACCACGCCCCTTAGTCACCATCGAGCGCCTCTCGTGGCTATTTATTTAATTCTAATTTATACGTTTATTTATTTCTATATTTACAATGACTGCTGATGAGTCGCGTAGACTCTATCGTCTATAGGTCTTTTTACCGTCCATTTCGAACAAATCCAGATTCATTGTGTAAGTTTGTCAGCTTATCATGCATTCATACTAGCAGTCTAGATAATTATGTTGCATTTTGGCAAATGTTGATGTATCTTATACCTGGGTGCTTTGCTTATGTAATGCATGCGCCTTGGAGGTTATAATGAAACGAGCATTTACGCTCATTGAACTATTGGTCGTAATCGCGATCATCGCAATATTAGCAGCAATACTCTTCCCTGTCTTTGCGCAAGCCAAGGATTCTGCCAAGAAGACTCAGTCCCTGTCGAACTGCAAACAGCTAGGAACGGCATCTCAGATTTATCTGGCTGACAACGACGACGTCTTCCCGATGGCCTTCAGCCGACGCGCCAATGGTACTTGGCGATATGCCACAGTCCACCCAACTCCGGCTGGTTCAATCTTAGCTGGTGGCTGGGATGCTCCGGACATCGTTGCCCAGAACCAGTGCCAGTGGGCCTCTTCGTTGGCACCTTACACGAAGAACTTCGGCCTCTACCGCGCACCGAGCCAACAGGTCGTCACCATCTCAGGCGACGTGTTCTCAACGACGATTCAACCTGCAGAGGCCGGCATGACGATGAACGGTCTGCTTCACGCCTGGAGCGGGACGTCTATTGAGAGTCCCTCTCTCGTTCCGGCATTCTGGTCCGGCCATGGCAACACAGCTTTGAAGGGTCGAAGCTCTGCGAACCCCAGCCTTAACTGCACGGGCATCGCGGACTGCCGATTCAATCCTAGCGGCGCTGCGCAATCGGACAGCAGCGTAGCCTCCGGCGGCAACCAATCCCTATTCTTCGGGTTTAGCAACTTCAACGCCGGCTACAATATCTGGACACATGGCGGCAAGTCCGGCGGCGGCGTTGTTATCGCCCGCGCCGACTCCTCGGCCAAGTACTATCGAGCAGGTACGCTTGCGTATCCGCCCAACTATCACCTGACCGGTGAGACCGAGCCCTACGCTGCTTACACTGGCAACGGCGAGGGATTCTACTACAACACATCGAGCCAGCCGGACTGCGGCCAGAACCTCGATCTCGACAACGGCACTTTCCAGTACATCTGCTTCTTCCGACCGGACCGAACTCGATAAGGAAAGACTATGAAGAAGCTAGGGATAATTGCACTGTTGGCTATTTCGTTCAACCTCATCGGATGCTCAAAGTCTGATGATGCGGATGTGAACAAAGATGCGGCTAATGCGAACGTGACTCCGCCGAAAAAACTTGCCGGTGCTGCCGGCATGGGTGGAGGTGGCGGCACGGAGCAACCGAAGTCGCAAGAACCCGCAACGGGAACTTCGCAGACTTCTACCACTCCGTAGCGACTAGCCCAGAACATGAAAGCCCCCTCAAGCATTTGCTAAGGGGGCTTTGTTATTTGAATCGGCTTACTTGCCTGGGATTCCCGGCTCGGTCAACTTGGCCGGATCCAAGGCTTTGGCCAGAGTCTCTTCATCTAACAATCCGCGCTCGCGCACGACCTGCGGAATGGACTTCTTCTCTTTCAATGCCTGTTTAACCACATCGGCGGCAGTCTTGTAGCCGACGAAGGTATTCAGGGCTGTTGCCAACGAGGGCGATGTTTCGGCATAGTGCTTGCAGCGCTCTTCGTCAGCCTTGATTCCTACGATGCAGTTTTCGGTGAAGGTTAGCAACGTATTGGTCAGAATCTGGATGGCGAATTGGGCGGCAAAAGCCATACCCGGCATCATTACGTTCAGCTCAAGTTGGCCGGCTTGCACGCAGTAGTCGAGAGTCTGGCATTGTCCGAGGACTTGGTAGAGAACGATGTTCAGGTTCTCGGCCATTGACGGATTGACTTTGCCTGGCATGATCGACGAACCCGGCTGAACCGGCGGCAAGACGATTTCGGCAATACCGGTGAGCGGCCCCGAACACATCAGCCGGAGGTCGTTCGAGATACGGGTCAACTCAAGGCAAAGAATGCGCAAACCGGAAGAGAGCGCAGCCATGGCCAAGTTGCTTTGCATCGCCTCGCGAAGGTCCTCAGAGTTTCGGAAAGGTATGCCCGTGTAGGACGTCAGATTCTTTGTAACTTTGAAGCGGTAGTCGGGATGGGTGTTCAAGCCTGTGCCTGCCGCTGATCCGCCGATACCGAGTTCTTCAAGCTCGTTGGCGGCTTGCTCCAGCCACTTCTTAGCTTTCTTGACTGCCGTCGCATAGGCGGCGAACTCTTGGCCTAAACGAATCGGAACAGCATCTTGCAGGTGGGTTCTGCCGGACTTAAGGATGTGGTCGAACTCCTTAGCTTTAGCGTCAAGGGCAACAGCTAGTCCGTCAGCAGCGGCCAGCAGATCAGTCAACATCAACCGAGCCATGATACGCATAGCAGACGGGAAAGTGTCGTTAGTGGACTGGCCGTAGTTGGGATGGTCGTTGGGATTGACCTTCGAATAGCCGCCGAGTTTGCCGCCGAGGATCTCTTCGGCGCGGTTGGCTAGGACTTCGTTGCAGTTCATGTTGAACGACGTGCCTGCGCCCATATGAAAAACGTCGACCGGGAACTGGTCGCGATATTTGCCGCCGAGGATGTCATCGGCCGCCTGGACAATGGCGTTTCCGATCTCAGGCGTAAGCAAGCCCAGTTCGGTGTTTGCGGCAGCGCACGCTTTCTTCAGGAGGATGAAGGCATCGATCATCTTTGGATGCTCGGTCAAGCCGCTGATCTTGAACAGGTTTCGGCTGCGTTCGGCTTGGCTTCCCCAGTAAGCGGCGGAGGGCACCTGCACTTCGCCAAGGCTGTCTTTTTCGATTCGATAGTCCATGTCTAGATTCTACCGGTTCGCGACACTTGCCGTCTGGAAGGCAAAAGACAAGATTCGATAAGATTTTGCGGCATTGGTATGAGTTTTCAAAAAAAGGACTCCAATAATCTAGCTTGACCAACGGTTTGTCATGCGAGGGCATGGCAGCCGAGCCAGGTCGACCAGGGAAGGGCTTTCCCCAGAAGGCCTTGGGCAAGGAGATCGCTTGATGACAGAAACCGTACAAAAACAAATCGAAGAACTAGAAAAACTTCGAACACAGATGCGGTGGTGGAAGCTCGGGGCCACTCTCGCATCGCTCGCAGTTGTCGCCGTAAGTGCACTGACTATTAAGAATTCGTTCCAGGGACTCATCGTTGAGGGACCCAACCAAGAAAAGTTCGTTGCCAGCCTCAATGAAGGGCTGAAGGCTGACGTCGTTCCGATGGTTCAGTCGATGGCTGGTTCGACCTTCTCGCAACTACAACCTCAAGTCACGAAGTCCTTTGATAAGTTGAACGAGCGCGTACCAGAAGTAACGCAAGCAACGCTTGACGAGCTTGAGAAGCTGGAAAAGAATCTTCCTGATCGAGCCGAGAAGATCATGAACGACACATTCGGCACCATGCTCCAGGCGAAAGATCAGAAGATCAAGGAAATGTTCCCAGAAGCTACCGAAGAGCAAGTGCATAACCTTATTACGAATCTTGCCGAGCAGGGAAAAGAGCAGGTTAAACTGGCGAACGAAGAGCTATTCGCGAAGCATCAAAAAGAGCTCTTCGACATCATTGCCTGCATGAACAAGATTAAGGATTCGGAAGCTCCTAATGTGAAGGGCGTCGACCCGACATGGGAAATGGGCCTTCTCGTCCTCGACGTATTCCGCTCTGACCTTGAAGAGCTTCGACCGAAAGCCAACAAGGAGGTAAAGAAATGAGCGAGGAATACATGAACGAGAACAAAGGCCATCAGGAGTTTGCCGACCAGTTCGTAGCAAGCGAGATAGAGAAGACTAAGAAGTCTTTGAAGCAGACTCAGATTCTGGGCGTTGCCGTCTTCCTTTTCATCTTCTTCTACATCGGTTCGATCGCGATGCGCTTCCAGCGCTCGCTCCAACCGAGCGAAGCCGCTAACATGGCCAAGGGCATGATCGCTTCAAAGGTCATGGAAAGCGAGCCGGAACTCACTGCATATCTCATGAAGGAAGTTCCTGCTGCCATCGAGAAGGTGCCCGACTACGCGAAACAACAGCTTCCTGAGCTTCGGACCCAACTTGAGGATCGTCTTGCAACCGAGTTCGAGCAATATGCGAAGGAGACTTCGAACCAACTCGACAAAGCTCTCGACGAATATCTTGAGACGAACAAAGCCGATTTCCAGACAGTTATGCTGTCCGGTTCCGACCCTGAGCTCGCCAAGCAGATGACCTCCGGAATGCACACTCTATTCGTTGACTATCTTGCAGACAAGAACGGAGAAGAAGAGTCCATTAAGGAGAAAATCGACGAAGCGCTCAAGGCACTCACTGAGATCCGCGCTATGATGCACAAGCTGGCGGCCAATAAGGACCTAACGCCAGCCGAAAAGAAGACTCGTAGAGCGATTGCCGTCCTTATGACGACGATCGACGAGAAGAAAGCCGAGGACCCTCTGCCCACAGCAGATCAGGTGGTCAACGCAGGCAAACAAGTCTACGGTCAGAATTAGTAACCTCCTAAAGGGGACGTGCGAGGGAGGGGTGCAGCAATGCACCCCTTTATTCATTGTGCTTACTTGATGAAAGAGAACGCTTCTTCAAGGTCCTCGATAATATCTCTCGGATCCTCGATTCCCAGGCTCAATCGAATGCCGCCCGGATGGATACCGCCCTCTATCTGGCGCTCCGACGGCAAGGCGCTATGAGTCATGGACGCTGGATGCTCAATAAGCGTTCTAAGTTGGCCGAGGCTAACAGCCAAGGTAACCGTCAGCGCGTTCTCGGCTAAGTAGTCAATGAATCGAAGCGCTTTCGTATATGCCTCTTCAGATGAGCCAGCAAGCTCGAAGTAGATCATCGATCCAGGGGCGAAATGGCCGTCGATATCGACCAGTTGCTTCTCCGCAAGCTCTCTTTGAGGATAGCTCTCAAGTCCTGGATACCTGACGCTAGACACTCCCTCCCTATTCACCAGATACTGAGCAATTCTTTGTGCTATCTGCTGTTGCTTCTCTAGCCTTAAGGCTAACGTGGGAACCCCGTAGGTCATTATTTGCCATGCGGCTTTCGGCGAAATCGACCCGCCGAAGTCCTTTCGAAACATGAGAACTTCGGGAGCAAGGCTCTTCTTGCAGACAACAACGCCGCCCATATCAGCGCCGAATCCGCCCAGATGCTTGGTCAGGCTGTTGACGACGACATCGACGCCCATAGTAAGCGGCCTCTGGGCAAACGGCGTGGCGAAGGTGTTGTCGACGATGGTTGACACCCCATACTTCTTGGCAATACTCACGACTTGTTCGATGTCGATGAGTTCCATCGTCGGATTCGTGGGCGTTTCGAAGTATAAGGCCTTTGTGTTCGGCTTAATGGCCCTTTCTAGCTGCGCCAAGTTGGTCATATCTACCAAGGAATGCTCAATGCCGAACCTCGTTAGCCAATGCGAAGCCAGGCTGTAAGTGCAGCCGTACATTGTGTGATGGAGAACGAGATGGTCGCCTGTTCGGACGTGGACTCCGATCGCTGCGCTGATCGCCGCCATTCCTGTGGCAAAGCAAACAGCCGTCTCGCCTTTCTCCGCATAGGCCAACATCTCTTCAAGCAAGCCCTGGTTCGGATCATCGAGCCGCTCGTAGATGTGGATGGGATGCGCTTTGTCCCTATCGATATCGGGGTTGGCATATTGCCGGAAGCCTTCTGCGCCGCGTTCTGCAGACTCCAAACGGAAAGCGACGGAAGTGGTTATGGGTGGAAGAATGTGGTCGGCAAAGTCCCACTTTTCGCTGCGGAATTTGCCGTGGATCAGCACTGATCGCTCACGATAGTCCTTATTCTTGGCCATGTTTTGCTCCTTGCGCTTCGTTGCGCCACAATTACGCCTATCGAGATGTTGACGTAATATTCAGAAACTTACAATGCCATTTTACCGAATGACGTGAGCCATACATGCAGTTGTTACCGAATATTCAGTCAACGACAGATACTTCTACCGGCGGGACCATTCCAATCTCAGCTCCTCGCTTTAGCAGCAGCTTTATGGCCTCGACCCCTTCTTTGCCCATATCAAGCGTACGCTCGTTGACGTACATACCTACGAACTCGTCGCTCGTGGCAACATCCATTCCCCTCGCGAACTTGAGCGCGTACTTCAGGGCTTCTTCGCGATGGGACAGTCCAGCTTGAATGCTCTCGCGCATCACACGGCTGACCTCAGCCATCAGTTCTGGGCCGAGATCTTTGCGAACAACGTTGACTCCAAGCGGCAGCGGCAATCCTGTTTGAGCCTTCCACCAAACGCCAAGGTCAACGATGAGTTGCAATCCATCTCGTTTATAGGTGAGTTGCCCTTCGTGGATAATGAGCCCCGCCTGGTACTTCCCTTCAAGGATCACCGGGATGATCTCGTCGAAAGGAACGACTTCGTAGTTCTCAAGCTTGGTTCCGAACTGCTCGACGAACCAAAGATTCAACTCGAGGAACGCGGACGTCAGTTTGCCAGGAATAGCGATCTTGACGTCTTTCAATTGTTCTTTGCTTAGGCTTGATTGGGCGACAACCATGGGTCCGTAGTCTTCGCCGAACGAGCCGCCGTGGCGCAACAATGCATATTTGTCGGCGATATAGGCAAAGGCGTGGACCGATACGGCTGTTGTTTCCAGGCGTCCTTCCATCGCCCATTCGTTGAGCGTTTGGATGTCGCGAAGGATGTGCTCAAAGTCATGATCCGTCTCAACCGGCCCTTCGGCCAAACCCCAAAACATAAAGGCGTCGTCGCTGTCGGGACTGTGCCCAAGCTTGATATGCATGCTATCAGGTTACCGGATTCGGGCTAAAATGGACTCATGCCGCGTAAACCAACGCTGAGTCCGAGCAAGATTTCAACCTATTTGGCCTGCCCCGTCAAATACCGTTGGACCTACATCGACGACCGTGGCAAGTGGTATTTACGCGCCAAGAGCTATTACAGCTTCGGTTTGACGCTGCACAAAGTCCTCGAACGGTTCCATGATGCCAGCGATACCGGCGTGCAAACGGTCCACCAGGCATTGGCGGCTTACGAAGAGAATTGGATAGAAGCGGGCTTCTCGAGCGCTGAAGAGATGGCAGAGGCGTTCGGCGAGGGCAAAGAGATTATTTCAAGGCATATTGAGGAAGCGCTCGCCCAGCCGGCTGCGTCGAAGACGATCCTCATCGAGAAGATGCTTCGCAAGGATCTCGGAGAGTTTGTTCTGTTGGGGCGTCTAGACCGAGTGGACGAATACGAAGACGGAACCATCGAGGTTGTGGACTACAAATCCGGCCGATCAGGCGTTTCGGACGAGGACGTGGCTACCGACCTTGCGATGTGCTGCTACCAGTTGCTCCTTCGGCACCACTTTCCCGATCGGCCGGTTCGCGCATCGATACTGGCTTTGCGCTCGGGCACATCTGCGTCGCATTCGTTATCTGAGGAAGATGCGGAGAGATTTGAGCAAGACCTATGCGTGTTGGGATCGCACATCCTTTCTTGCGACTATACCGAGCTGGTACCAACGCCTAAGGATCTCTGTCCGAACTGCGATTTCTTGCCGCTATGCAAAAAGCATCCGGATTTCGAAGTCGATTAAGCTAAGGACGATAAGCCATCCCGAATTTATTCAGCTTCATTACACTTATTGTATAAGTATTCCATTCATAATCTACAGAAAGCACTCCGTCTTTCGCGTTATGTTTATATTTGTTGCGATTACATACATTCCGTGTTACAATAAAGTCTGTACGGTTGATTCTAGTATCTACCATTATTCCTATTGGTCTTACTGAATGGAAGGATCGGCGGCAAAGCCTTTCCTTCAAGTGAATTGAGATAGTTATTAACCTTGTTATGAAGGAATGGTGAAATATGCACAGATCTCTTGGTGCTCTTGTTATAGCAACTTTCTTAACGTTGCCTTGCCTCAGTCGTGCGGAGTTGGTATTTGACAGCCAACTCCCAGGAGAGACGTTATGGTGGTATGGAGGAGTAACATCACAAGATGAAGGTAACGCAATCAAGCTTGGCGGCACCGCCAGAAAGCTTGACTCGGTCACCTTGAACTACTTCTACCACAACGCCGGCGAGTTCGAAATCACGGCATCAATATATGCGATGCCGGCAACGATCGCCAACGATGATATCCTAACGAATCCCTTGTGGTCATCGACTGTAACGCAGTCGTTCACTTCGATGGGTTGGGAAGACATCAACTTCGTCGGTGCTCCTTTCATTTTGCCCGACGAGCTCGCTTTGGTGTTCTCGTTGAAGGCTCTGTCCGGCGAAGGCGCGTTCTATATGCACGCCTATAAGTCATCAGATAATCCGCCGGTTGTACCTGCAATCGGGACACTTAATAGCGACGCATACTACACCGGTATAACGGATGTTCCGGCCGGCTGGTGGTATCCCGGCCCGGACGAGGTGGGAACGCTGTTCGTAACGGGCAAGATTAATGCCTCGGCAGTTCCCGAACCATTCACAGTCGGTTTGCTAGCAGCAGCCTCTTTGGCCGCGGTTTATCGTAAGCGACGACGCAGGTAGAAAGTTAACTACATAACGAGCCATGAAGCAAGAAGCGGCATGGCTCAATCGCATATACTGTTGCGTGCCCGAAGTCAGCATCGTTATCTGCACTCATAATCGATTTCAATCCTTAGACCGCTGTCTTGAACTCATGCGCCAGGCCGTTAGCCGATATGCGGGCAAAGCGGAGATTGTTGTCGTGCACAACGGCGGCTCCGTCGACTTGGGTTCTATTGCGCAGAAGCACGATGCGCGTTTCATGCGCTTGGAACTCGGCAACAAGTGCGCGGCAATGAACTGCGCGATCAACCAAACAGACTCCGAGTATCTCGTCTTTGCCGACGACGACACCTTTGTTGAAGAAGACTGGTTGACAAGGATGATCGAGCCGCTCAAAGACGGCGGGCACGCCTCTGTAGGCTTGATTCGGGTTCCCAATTCCTTACGCACCCCGTGGATGACCGAATACCACTTGTCGACGCTTGGCCATAACGATTCGCTAAGAGACGGACGAGGCAATGTCATTGGCGGGGCTATGGCGGCGCACCGTCGTGTTTTCAACATCATCAACGGCTTCGACCCGGAACTTGGACCGGGAGGTCTCGGTTTCGGCGAGGACACCTTGTTCTCCCAGCAGATGAAGGTTGCCAAGATGAAAGTGGCGTTTGCCATGAAGGCCGTTGCCGACCACTGCTTTGATGCCGGCAGATTGAGTCGCGAAGCGTTTCTGAACCGAGCCGTTGCCTCTGGCCGAAGCATTGCTTACATACGCTACCATTGGGAGCACAACGAAAAGCCTCGCGAATACTACGAGTCATACCTCCAAAGAGTTCTGCCGCTTGTTGAAGCTGATGCCAAGCTAACCGCCACAAATCCGGAAGCTCCAGCAAGTGAGAACGATATCAGCAGGCATGCTCTTTTGGGCGAGTGCCATCAAATGCTAATCGAGATGAACAGGCCGAGGAACTTTCGCAAGCGGGGGTTCGCGAAGCTACCGAATGACCTTAGGAAATGACTTGGCGATGAGTTTGCGCTCTTCATCGGTAAGGTCGGCCAAGCTGATTGGCTTATCTTGAGGCCTTGTCCCCTTTTGGTTGATGCGGTTCATAAGGCTCCAGTTCCTTATCGGTTTTTCTGCACTTGCGTCGGCTGGTTCCTTGGCGGGTTGATCGTACCTTGTAAAGTCAATTACCTTTTCGTTCTTGCCATCAACCGAGCTTAACATGGCCAAGCGGAACGATGGACACATGTACCACTTTATGCGTTTATCTGAATCTGATCCGGCGATGCCGCTGCCGACTTCGTCAAACTCGTACTTCCAATCGTTCTTCTTGTGTGCATTGCGCCAATCGAGGCCGAACTCGCCTTGAGTCACAACCTTCGTCTCGGACCATTTGGCCTTCACTGCCTTCAGCCATTTTGTAAGATTGTTAAACTTGATTTCGTTCCAAAGGCTGACTTCCCAAGCGAGCGTTACCCAGCCAAAACCGTTCCTCTTGAAGCCGTCGTCAAAGTGGATTCCGGTTGTATGCATCACTTCCTTGAGCCCGTTCTCCGGACCGAGGTTGCGGTAGGTTTCTATCGGGCCGACTCCCATGCGGCTGTTGAAGCCTTCGGCGAAACCAGGCCTTCTAGCGTTCAGGAAATCGCAGGTCCAACCGTCCAAGTTGACACAGTCGATGAAGTCGTTCTTGGATTGCGCCGGCTTAAGGAAGTGCTGTTTGCTCGGATAGTAGGGATAGCTGACCGAACCGTCGCCGTCGCCGTTGTCGATGCCGTACTGGCTCCATATGCTGCCCTGGCAGACGTGGATTCCCTCTTCTTCGGCGAGATATCGCAGGTTCTCGGCCGCAAGAAATCCAGCAACAACGCTCTTTGGACGGTAGTTGCTTCCGACCAGTTTTGAGACCAAGACTAGGCCATCGTGCAGATCGCGGTTGACTTGGTCGCGCGAGTTGTACATCGGCGAGAAATAGGCACCAGGGATAAAGGTTATTTCATCCCCGTATTCATGCACATATTGCGCAAAAAGCTCGCGGATGGCCTTGTAGTTCGGGCGCTCATCCTGAAGTGCAAGCCACGAAAGCGCCCAAGTCATCTTGGCTTCCGGGCATCCTGCCCTCAAAGCGTCTCGCATCTCCTTGACCTTCTCGGGTGTGTGCAAGTCTCCTTCGTCAAAGCCAACATTTCTGTCACGGGCGACCTCGATCTGGTTAACGCGCACGATGGCGTTAAAGGTTAGAAATCGGTTTCCTTTGAGTGTGAGTTCTTTGGTTGGCATGGCTCGTGGCGTGCTCATTGTCGGAGGAATGAGTGAGGTTCCGCCTGCGAAAAGGGCGGCTTGGAGGAGCTGGCGTCGGGTCATAGAGTGTGCTCCAGGGTTTAGGCGTTCGGATCTGCCGACGAGACGTCGGCGGTACCTAGGCTGCTTTGGGTGGCTTTGAGCTCGCGGATCAGCTCCTGCTGGCTCGTTGTCGCCGTAAGGTCGCTTCGGGTTCTTTCGATGACGGCTCGCAACGCATCGCAGGTTCGCCGCAGGCCGCCCGTCATGCCATCAGGAAAGTCGAAAGTGATCAGTTCGTCGTAAATCGACTCCATTTGCTCCAGGATATTTTCAGCTTCTTCAAGCCGTCCCTTGCGCATTTCGTCGAGAGCGAACCGTCTACATTCGCTGGCGGCCTCGCCCATGCCGTTTAGATAGCTCATCGGCAAAACGCCAAGATCCTCAACTCGCGGAAAGGATCGGCCTTCGACCATGGCAAGAACCGTTGCGGCTTCGACCATTTCCTTCTCAGCATCGTGCAGATAGCCTGCGAAATACAGCTCTGGATAAGGCTCTAGAGCTTTTCGAGCCTCTTGTGAGATTGCTCTCGCATCAGCCAATAGTTTATGGGCTTCTGGGAACTGGTGCCGGTGAATGTGGCGGATGCACTTGGCCGAGGTTTGGATCAGCTTGCGGCAAGATGCCAAACCTTGCTCGCGAGCCTCGTGCATCAGTTGGGCTTTAGCCCTCAGTTCGGCGGCTGCCGATTCCCATTCGTTCAAGATTTCATCGCTATTCAAACCGAACACCTCTCTGCCTCAGACTCACAAAGACCCTTTCGGGAGTGTGGCCGTCTCCGAGGACGATATGGTCGAGCACCGGTATATCGAGCAATCGGCCAGATTCGACCAGCCGCTCCGTCACGTCGATGTCGTCGCCGCTTGGAGTCGGGTCGCCGCTCGGATGGTTGTGGGCAACAATCACCGCCGATGCCCCTTCCCTAACCGCTGCTCGGAACACGTCTCTCGGGCTGACGATGGACATCGACGCCGTGCCGACATGAATCGTCACCTCGCGCAATATATTATGCTTTGTATCCAAAAGGATAGCGATAAAGCGTTCTTGCTTTTCGTTTCGGAATCGCTCTAACAACAAGGCTACGTCTTCTGGACCTTCAATTGATTGCACAGGACCTTTGCCGCTCAAGGCAGCCCGCCGTCCTATTTCAATCGATGCAAGCAGGCGAGTCACTTCGAACTCGTCGAAGCCGGCGGCCTCTTGAATCTCGCTGGCGGCGGCTTGGGTTAGTCCTCGAAAATGGCCGTAGTCCATCAACAGCTTGCGAGCGAGCTTCTCGTAGTCGTCCACATCGTCGGGACGCCGAGCCAAGGAAATAGCCACCAAGTCGACCAGCGAAGCGGCTTGCACTCCATCTGTTCGAACTTGGCGGTAGCGGATGTCGGACATAGCTTCCTTAGGCGCGCATGGCTTTCAAGGTGCGCAACTTGTCGAGGGCAACGGAGAACAGAATGATCGCGCCGGTGATGATCTCTTGCAGCCAGTTCGGCCAGCCAAGCTGAGTGCCGCCCGACTTCAACGTGACCATCAGAAAAGCGCCGATGAGCGAACCGATGATGGACCCCTCGCCGCCGGAGAGACTCGCGCCGCCGATGACGACAGCCGCAATAACATCGAGTTCCGTGCCGACGGCCGCTGTCGGGTCGCCAACGCTAAGCCGAGAGAAAAGGAACAAGCCAGCTAGTCCAACGCAAAAGCCGGCGAGCGTATAGACCAGCAGCTTGATCCTCTCGACGGGCACGCCGCAAAGCCGGGCAGCTTGTTCGTTTGATCCGACGGCTACTACGTGCCGACCGAACCTTGTGTATTTGAGGAGCAAACCGACTAAGATCGCCATCAGAATGAGTATCCAAACGCCTGGAGGAAAGATCATGAACTTCTTTTCCGGCGTCAGCTTGGCTAAAAGGTCGTTCAGCCAGGTGATATCGGCGTCAATCTTTTGCTCGTGCGCGAGACCCTTCGCAACTCCGCGGACGGCCAGATAAGAGCCCAAGGTCACGATGAACGGCACCACACGCAGCTGCGAGATGATCAAGCCGTTAATGAAACCGCAGAGGGTTCCGGCAAGCACTCCGGCGACAGCGGCCGTTCCCGGTCCATATTTGTGCTGGAGCGTATAGGCGACGACTACGCCGACGAAAGCCATGACCGAGCCTACCGAGAGGTCGATGCCGCCTAGGATGATGATGTACGTCATGCCCAGGGATGCTACACAAACCATGGTGCTCTGGCGGGCGAGCATCTCGATGTTGCTGATCGTTCCGAACCGCGGGATCGCCATCGAAAAAGCGCCGAAAATGACCAGCAGGGCAACGACCAAGATGGCCAGGTTTATATATCGAACATAGTCTGTCTTAAAGGTGTTCTTCTTCAAATCAAGCTCCTGCGGCTTCAGCGATCAGCTGCTCCTGGGTTGTTTCGTTGACATCTCGGACGGTTCCGAGATGCCCTTTGTGCATGACGGCGATGCGGTCGCATACTCCAAGCAACTCCGGAAGATAGCTGCTTACAATGAGGACGGCGCGCCCTTCGGTAGCAGCCTTGTCAATCAGTCGATAAATCAGTTCTTTGCTTCCCACATCAATGCCTCGGGTCGGCTCATCCAGCAGAAACACATCGACATTGTGCTGAAGCAAGCGCGCGATGGCGACTTTTTGCTGGTTGCCACCCGATAGGTCAACAACCGATTGCGAACCGTTCCGGCATTTGATCGACAGTTCGTCGATCCATTGCTGGCTAGCTTTGGCTTGAATCTTGGGCAACACAAGACCGAAAGGTCCGAGCTTATCTAGACTGCTCAAGGTGATGTTGTCTGAGATGCTCATCGTGACCGCCAAGCCTTCGCTCTTTCGGTCTTCGCTCAGCATGCCGACACCTTGATCCCAGCGCTTCTTCGGATTGCCTTTGCCAAGATTCGTTCCGATCTTAACGGCACCTTGCTTCACCGAATTGAGGCCGAAGATGCAGCGAACCAGTTCCGTGCGGCCCGATCCGTTCAGGCCGGCGATTCCCAGAACCTCGCCTCGGCGAAGACCCAGGTTAACCCCTTCTGGCTTCTTGTGGCCGCATAAACCTTCGAGTTCAATGATGGTTTCGCCAGGCGTATGCTTGGACCGCGGATAAAGATCTTCGATCTTGCGGCCGACCATCATGGTAATCAACTGCTCGACTGCAAGCGTTTTGGTTTCGGCCATTCCGATGAATTGGCCGTCGCGAAGAACCGTCACGCGGTCCGTTATCTTATAGATTTCGTCCAAAAAGTGCGAGATATAGATAATCGCGCAACCCTCTTTTCGAAGGCGGGCGACAACTTCGAACAGCCTTGCCACGTCAGCCTCGGTCAAGCTGCTCGTCGGTTCGTCGAGCACGATGATCTTGCATCCGACAGCCAAAGACCTGGCAATCTCAACAACCTGCTTGACGGCAATATTGATGTCGCCAGCAAGGGCGTTCGGGTCCAAGTCCGGATAGCCTAAAATTGTCAGCGCTTCGTGGGCTTTCTTGCGCATTTCAGAACGCGATAGAATGCCTGCCGTGTGCTTCTCCATACCCAGCATGATGTTTTCGACAATGCTTAGGTGGTTGCACAGCGAAAGCTCCTGGTGGATCATACCAATGCCGTGAACTCGGGCGTCGCGCGGATTCCTCGGACGGTACGGCTGGCCATCGATCTGGATATCGCCTTCTTCAGCTTGGATCGCGCCAGCAAGCACGCGCATCAAGGTGCTTTTGCCCGATCCGTTTTCACCAACCAGGCCATGGACCTCGCCGAGTCGGACTCCTAAGTTAACGCGGTTCAGCGCGATGGTGGCGCTGAACCGCTTGCTGATGCCTTGCATCTGCAGATAGTCTGTTTGCATCAGATCTTCTTCGGGTTAAGGAGCTTCTTGATCTCCTCTGTCTCCATGTTTTCCTTGGTTGCCAGAGTCGCGCCTGTGTCGACCTTCTTTTCTACCTTCTCACCCTTGATGCTGTTGTACAGGGTCTTGACGCCTTCATAGCCCATCTTATACGGATTCTGAACGACGAGGCCGTTGATTTCGCCCTTGCCCAAAGCCTCGATCAGCTTGGCCGAGGAGTCGAATCCGACGAACTTAACCTTGCCGGCCAGTTTGTTGTCCTGCAGCGCGCGGAGCATGCCGAAGGTTGTGGACTCGTTCGGGCAGTATATTGCTTGAGCTTTCAGCGAGCCATCGGCATTCTTGTAGGCGGCGATCAGGTTCTCGCCGGTCTTCTGAGCTGTCTCGGTGGTTGCGCCGCCGTACTGGTTATCGCTGATCAGCTTGATGCCAGGGGCCTTCTTGATGGCATCGACAAAGCCTTTCTCGCGGTTCATCGTGCTGGCAGAACCTTCCTGGTAGCGCATCATGATGACGTCGCCCTTGCCGCCCAGCAACTTGATGACTTCTTCGCCGGCGATCTGGCCGCCTTTGTAGTTGTCCGTGGCGACAAAGCTAGCGTACTTGTCGGTCTGCAGATCAGAGTCAATGATGACGACTGGGATGTTGCTGGAGACGGCCTCTTCGACCGGCTTGACCAACGCTTTGTCGTCCAGCGGAGCTAGCACGATGCCGCTCACACCTTCTTGAACGAAGTTCTCAACGACGGTTTGTTGCGCTTCGCGGTCGTCTTCCTTCAACGGGCCTTTCCAGGCAATCTCGACGCCTAGTTCCGTAGCGGCGTCTTCTGCGCCAGCGTGGATCGATTTCCAGAACTCGTGGGTCGTTCCCTTAGGAATGACGGCGAACTTCAGCTTCTTGCCTTCGGCAGAGTTCGAGGTTCCGCTCTCTCCGGAGGTCTTGTCGCCTCCGCAACCGATAATCAGGCCAGCGACGATGGCGGCCATCGCCAGGTAATGCACTCTCATATTCGTCCTCCTCATAGATGACTAGCAATTATTCTAGACCAATGAGGCGATTTCCTGCTTGAACGTGTCGGAAGGCAAGCCGTATTTGTAGCAACCACAAGACAATATGTCCATTTCATTGACTAATACGACGATATGGGGTGGTAATCTGCGCGTCGAGGTTAAGCTATGGCTATACGAATCGGAGTTGTCGGAGCAGGCGCATTCGCCCATTGTTTCATTCCGTTATTCAAAGCGCATCCGCTGGTCGAGGAGGTGGCGCTTTGCGATGTTAACGATCAGAAACTGGACGATTCATCCGACCATTTCGGCATTAAAACCCGGTTCAGGAGTCTTGAGGAACTGCTGGATTCTAATTTCACGGCTGCGGCCATCATCACCCAGAACTGGCTCCACGCTCCGCAAGCCATTCAGAGCCTGAACGCGGGAAAGGATGTTTATAGCGCGGTTCCCGCAGGCATCACGGTTGACGAGATTCAAGAGTTGGTGCGCACAGTCGAGAAGACCGGCCGAATCTACATGATGGGCGAGACCAGCTACTACAGCCCCTATGCCGTTTACTGCCGCAAGCGTTTGGCCGAAGGGGCATTCGGCGACATCGTCTATTGCGAAGGCGAATACATGCACGATTTCGACCACGGGCTCTATGACGTTTATAAATGGCGCGGCGGCGAGAAGTGGCTGGAAGAAGCGGGCATTCCGCCGATGTACTATCCTACTCACGCCATCGGCATGGTCATGGCGATTACCGGCGCTTATCCCGTCTCCGTTTCGTGCATGGGATGGGTGGACAAGTCCGACGACGGCGTCTTCAAAGCCGATGTGAACCGATATGCGAACGAATTCAGCGACGAAACGGCTCTTTACCGGATGAGCGATGGGTCAGTGATGCGGCACAACGAGTTCCGGCGAATCGGCCATGTCGGAGCAGAAAGAGGCTCGATTTATGGCACATTGGGCAGCATGGAGGCTAACGCTAAATGTCCGGTTTGGTCGACGAAGAATGAAGTGGTCGATCTGACCGATGAGCTTGCATGCACGGGAATGGCAGTTGATTCTGCCGAAAGAGGCTCGGACGATGTGCCGAATGAGAGAAGGTTCCTTGACACCTGCAAAGCCCATGACGTAGATCGTCTGCCTGCGGAATTCGCCGGCCTGCCAAACGGCCACGGCGGCTCGCATCAGTTCCTCGTTGACGATTTTGTAAAGGCATGCCATACGCGCCAGCATCCGCCGGTCAGCGTTTGGCAGGCCGCGCGCTATACGATTCCCGGCATTGTTGCCCACGAGTCCGCAGTTAAAGGCGGCGTTCTTTTGAATATCCCCGACTGCGGCAATCCGCTTTCTCAATAAGGAAATAACGATGTTTCTACCGATTGCTCTTGCTCTTCTTGGAGGCTGTTACGTGAATAAGACCGTTTACATAAGCGACATGCTGGAAAAGGTTGTCGTCGTTAGGCAAGGATGGGGTGTGCTGGGTGTGAATGAATGTGCCCATGAACCAGGAAAGGCGGCGTTGCCGATGCAGATCGGAGACAAGCGCTATACGAAGGGGCTTGGAAGCCACGCATCCGGTGCTGTCGCAGTCGATCTCTCCGGCCAATATGAGAGCTTTGATGCAGAAATCGGCGTTCAGGAGCAAGCATGGGATCCAGGCAGCGTTGTGTTCAAGGTTGCGGCTGATGGAAAGGTCGTGTTTACGAGTCCTCGAATGACTCAGACTGATCCGCCGTTGCCGTTGCATCTTTCGGTCAAAGGAGTTCAGGAGTTGGCATTGATTGCGGATCCAGTTGACGGCGGGATCACGGGCGACTGTGCGAACTGGGCTGAAGCAAGGCTGATTCTCTCTGAGAAGCCGGTTGCCGGCAAGAAGACCGCTTTCGACATAGCGCCGTTTGCGACGGTTTGCACCTGGGATCCTGCTCGAATGGATGGCGCCAGAGCGAGCCGCATTGAGGAATATCTGGCCGATGATGTCTACCTGGACCAACCAGTGAAGCCTGCTCCAAACGGATCATATAAGATGCCTGCAAAGGGCTGCATCGGCCTGGTTTGGATGGACCAGCGGCGCCCCAGCGAATTGGAAGTCGAGTTCACGAAGAACCTAACAACTTCGCTTCATGACAAAGTTGAACTTCAGGCGTGGGTTGGGACTTATCCCTTCCAAGGCGAGTGGAAGAACCTTAAAGGCATAATGAGTTTGATTGGCAACAAGCTCGCGTTCGAGATCGACTACTCGAAAACGCCTGAGTTCGCGAGCGGATTTCGCAAAGTGCGCTGGATCTTGCCGGGTATTCAATCGCCTATCACGAAACTCGCAGCGAAGCAGAATGCCTCGCTGAAGAACCTTAAGGTCTTTGTTGAATCAGAACGCACTATCAAAGGCAATGCGCGCATCGAACTCCTTAACGCCTACACAACCAAGGGCCAGACGTTTGCCAAGTGGGATGGCGGATCGGTATGCCAGCTTGATATCAGCGTCCCTTCTGGCCTTCTTTGGAGCGAAGCCGCTGCGAAACCGGCCATTCGCGTTCACCTGCCGGACTCAGGATTTGCCATCGAGTTCGACGATCTGATCCGCGACAAAGCCGTCTATCTGCCCAACCAGGGGGTGTTGCTTTCTGTGGGTGACAAGCCTGCCAACTTGGCTGCAGTCAAGAAGTCGATAGCAACGAAGAAGACGATCCTTGAGCGGGTTCGCCAGATGCCCGACCAGACCTTCGCCCAGGCGATGGAAAAAACCTTCCGCGAGGATCACAACTATGCGCCGCTTCTGCTTGCGCTGGGCGAGAGCAACTGGAAGTGGTTCGTCGAAGTTAACGGGTCGATGAACTGGAAGCCGGCACCGGAACCCGACACTTACCAAATGAAGGAAGGCCGGATTTCCGAACTGGGAATTATCGCGAACGGCGAACGCCTTCTGCCAACTCCAAGACCGAGTTTCCTGGAGGGCATGGAGCCTTGGATGCCAGCCTCGTCGTACATCGGTAAAGGCATCAAAGTCGTCGGTTATGCAGCTCCGGTCGGTTCAGATAACAGCGCATTGGTTGTCAAGCTGAGCTTGGACAGCAAGGAAGCACTAAAGGTGGAGCTGCCTTTCCTAGCTGACCGCTTCGAGAAGAAGACAGTCTCAGCCATCCTCCAAGGAAACAGCTTGGCGTGGCGGGATGGCGATAGAGAGCTTGGGGCTCTTGTCCTGCAAGACGGCTCGAACTATAGCGTAGTCCTACACGACGGCCAAGCGACCATCGAGGGATCCGGCAAAAGTGAGGCGATTGTCGTCATACCTGGATGGTTTGCGAAGCCGGACGATCTTAAACGAATCGCCGATGATGAGCCCAACCAGAGAAAGGCGTTTGCCGACTACTGGCACAAGCGGCTTAGCGCTGGAATGCAGTTTGAAATTCCAGACGCGTTTCTCTCGACGATCATCAAAGGATCGATCGTGCGCTGTATCGTCGACTCCAGAAATACCCATGAAGGAAAGCACATTGCCCCATGGATTTCGGAGGTCATTTACGGGCCGCTGGAAAGCGAAGCAAATACGATTGTCAGAGGTATGGGATTGCTCGGTTATGAGGAGTTTGCCGAGAAGTCGATGGACTATTTCATCGGCCTTTACAACAAGCAAGGCTTCCTGACCACCGGCTACACAGTTCTCGGCACGGGCTGGCATCTGTGGACCCTCGGCGAGTTCTTTGCGCACACTCCTGACTCAGAATGGCTGAAAGGGCACGCTTCAGAGGTTGAGCGCGTATGCGATTGGGTGGTTGCCCAGCGCCGCAAGACCATGAAAAAGGACGCTTTGGGCAACAAGCCGATTCAATACGGCCTGATGACTCCAGGTGTAATCGCCGACTGGAACGCTTTCCAATACTACTTCTATTCGAACGGTATGTATTGCATGGGGCTGGAAACGGTCGGCCAAGCCTTGACGGCGATCGGACGGCCCAAAGGCGCTACTTACTATAAGGAAGCGCAAGCTTATCGAAAGGACATCGTGGCGGCTTATCGTAAGACTCAGGCCATGGCACCTGCGACGAAGCTTTTGAATGGAGCCTATGTTCCGGGCTCTCCATCGCAAACACACTGTCCGGGGCCGCTTGGCAGATACTATGGCGGCGACGACGGCAATCGAACCTGGTGCTACGATGTCGAGATCGGCTCGCACAATATGATCCAGAGTCGAACGTTGCCTGCCGACGGCATTGATTCGAAAGAAATGGCTGATTACCTCGAGGATATCATGTTCCTCGAAGACGGCTGGGGTGGCTATCCTGGAGCAGAAAGCAAAGCAGACTGGTTCAACCTGGGCGGATTTGCCAAGGTCCAACCTTACTACGGACGCCTCAACGAAGTCTACGCGATGCGGGACGATGTGAAGCCGTTTATTCGGTCCTACTTCAACGCCCTTGCCTCGCTTGTTGTGCCGTCGAACCTAACAATCTGGGAGCACTTCGACCACTACGGCGCTCCGGACAAGACACATGAGACCGGCGTGTTCCTGCAGCAGACAAGGTTCATGCTCGTGGACGAACGCGGAAACGAGCTTTGGCTGGCTCCATTCGTGACGGACAACTGGATGAAGGACGGGATGGTAGTCTCGCTGACAAATGCGCCGACAAGGTTCGGAAAGATAAGTTACCGGATCGAGTCGCATGTTGGCGAAAGGTACATCCTGGCGACCGTTGACCTGAAGGCTCGCGTTTCGCCCAAGGCGATCGTGCTTCGCGTTCGGCATCCGAAAGGCTTGCCGATCAAGTCTGTTAAGGTTGACGGCAAGTCCACCATGCGGTTCGACAACATCAACGAAACGGTCCGCCTGACGCCGACGAACCGCTTGATAAACGTACGGATCGACTATTAGTGGCTGGGTCATTGTGTTGCGCTAATGAGGCAAAACGGCAATATCAGATAAATATCGCGCTCTTGGGTCGCTCGCAGGTTCAAATCCTGCCCTAGGCTTTGCCGCTTGGCAGGCGGCGATACTTGGTTGGGTCACAATGACCCAGCCACTATTAAGCAGTGCGAACCGATTCAGCGCCCGCTGGGACGACAACGTTGGCGGGCGCTGGCTGGTTGGCTGAGCGGCTACCGAGCCACCTGGATATGAAGCCGTCGACTGACAGTGCTCCGCCTCCGCGGATCATAGTTGCGGCAGCCAATCCGAGAGCTAGGATGAAGAACTCAATACCCTCGCCCTTCTGGTTGCCGAACCAGTTCATGAAGAATCCGTTGGCGAGGTGGACTTTGAACATGGCAACGGCCATCACGGTGGCAACGCCGAACGCAGCGACTCGCGAAAGAGTTCCGGTGATGAGTCCAAGGCCGCCGAAAAACTCGGCAACAATTGCGAGAAAGGCAAAGACGGCCGGTATTCCCATCTGAGTCGTCATCGCGTTCATTGTGCCGGCAAAGCCATAGCCGCCGAACAGGCCAAGCATCTTCTGGCAGCCGTGAGCGACGATCATCGATCCAAGGGTGATTCGGATAACGGTCAAAGCGAAGTCGTTGTTAGTCTCAATTAGTTTTCTCATTGTGTATCCTCCAAAGAGTGATACATGACTATACAACTATTTTCTTCGCAACTGTTGACATTGCAACTATATTTGGCGTAAAGTCCTATTGGGAGCACCTAGATAGGTACATCTCACGATTTCATTGAGAGGTCATCGCGATGAAACGCCAGATATTGCTACCATCTATTGAGAAAAGAATTACGATGAGCGAACCGCACCTAACAGACGAGCAGAAGAACGCATGGGCTGGCTTCTTTGTGGCCCACGGCAGAATCACACGCAAGATCGACGACATGCTGAAGAAAGCCGGATGCGTGTCAATGGATGTCTATGATGTTCTACTCACGCTGGAAATAGCTGAAGGCGGCCGTCTGATCATGTCGGAGCTTGCCAGCCGCGTACTATTAACCCGAAGCGGCATGACACGGCTTACCGACAGGCTTGAGAAGCAAGGCCTGCTCATGCGCCAGTCCTGCCCGAACGACCGGCGGGCGATCCACATTGTTATCACCGAAAAAGGCATTAGAGAGCGCGAGCGGGCATGGGAAGTGTATCGCGCTGGAATCACACAGCATTTCGCCTCTCATATGGATGCCAACGATTTCGGCGAAATCGAACGCATCTGTTGGTCCTTGGCAAAAAATAACGAGGAATAACCTCGCGTCCCTTGCCATCCGAGCCTATGCTATGCAAAGATAATGCATATGCACAATATTATCCTTGCATTTGCCTGCTCACTCAACTTTTCTTCTTGCGCAGGTTCCCCGATAAGCTCAGTGAGCTCGCAAGCGATGATGCGACCGGTCAATATTGCGCATGCCAGCGAGGAGGATACCATGGCGAAAAATGCCGTTAAGGTCAATCGAATTCCAATCAGTGAAGCCAAGATCAGCCGTCTCCAGTACGGCCAGTTTATTGAATACCTCTGCGATCTTGTGCCCGGCATGTGGGCTGAGAAGCTATGCGACGGAAGCTTTGAAGGGCTGAAGCCGTATATCTTTGAGCACATTAAAGAGACCGACAACAAGGAGAAGCCCTGGTATCCGACCGGCCAAACAAACCGCGCGAGCTTTGGCAAGGACATGATGTCGATGATCAGCGGCAACCAGTCGATGCGCATTGATATCGGCGGAGACACGCCAGCTGAAGCTGGAGTCGCACAAGACGGCATCGCGATCCTCAAAGGACAAACGTTGACCTTCTCGTGCTTCATGCGCCTCCATGGCAGCACCAATCCGGTCAAGGTCTCCTTCTGCGATAGTCTTGGAAAAACCATTCAATCTTGTGAAGTCAAGGCGACGGCAGATTGGGCAAAGCAGACAATCGCCATACGGCCGAGAGCCACCTGCACCAGCACGACGATCAAGATCAGCTTCAAAGGACCCGGAGTCCTCTGGCTGGATAACGCATCACTGACGCCGAATGACTCGGTTCAAGGCTGGAGAAAAGATGTCGTAGAGGCTCTCAAAGCGCTCAAGCCCGGCGTCATTCGAACGGGCGGAAGCGTTGTCGAAGCTCCGAGCTACGGCAACTTCGATTGGAAATACCTTGTCGGCGATCCTGAGAAGCGCACGCCGTTCTATGCCTGGGGAGGACTTCAGAACCCGAAAGCTGGTCTGTGCGAGTTCATCGATCTGTGCCGCATGGTCGGAGCGGAACCGCTCATCTGCATTCCCTTCTCTCGCCGGACGCCCGACTATGCGGCCGAGATGGTTGAGTATTTCAACGGCGCAAAGACGACCGCAATGGGCAAGCTAAGAACCGAGCACGGCCATCCTGAGCCGTTCAAGATCAAGTATTGGCAAGTTGGCAACGAGTGCTTCGGCAAGGACTACGACGATGGGGTTAAAGCGTTCTGCGAGGCTGTTCTAAAGGTCGATCCGAGCGTTAAGCTTCTTGCCAACTATCCGACTGAGGGCACCTTCCGCAACGCAGGCGACATTATTGACTATGTCTGCCCGCACCATTATGGATGCGACAACTTGGAGTACTGCCAATCCGACTTCGACAACATCCGCAAGATGGCGAAAGATCTGGCACCGGGCAGAAGCATCAAAGTCGCCGTCACCGAATGGAATACGACTGCAGGCGACTGGCCGAGAAGAGCGATGCTGTGGACGCTGAGCAATGCCCTTGCCTGCTCGCGATACCACAACCTGATGCACCGCAACGCCGATCTCGTTGAGATTGCGAACCGGTCCAATATGACGAACAGCTTCTGCTCGGGCATCATCCAGACCGACAACCACAGGCTATACAAAACGCCGACATACTATGCCCAGCTACTGTACTCGAACTATGCCGGTTCGATTCCAGTGCAGGTCGCTAGCACTGAAGGGCTGGACATCAGTGCCACATTGAGCGACAAGAAGGACGAACTGGTTCTCTTCGTTGTTAACGACACAAAGAAAGCAATTCGTTCTGGACTGGATCTGAGCGAGCTAGGCGTTAGGCCGCAAGCCGCCGAGTGCTGGATTCTAACCGACAAGAAGAAAGCTGGCGAGCCGGACGCGACCAATACATTTGTAGATCCTGAGCGAATTGCGCCGGTCAAGAGCATGATTAAATGGCAAAACGATGTTCAAGAAGTGCGTTTCGCGGCCTTTAGCCTAACGGTCATCAGACTCAAGCTGAAGCTCTGACGGCACATCCATGGCTGCCAACAATCGGGCGACTTCGGCGCTTCTTAGACCTTCAGTGTCTTTCGAACTCGCCGAAGCCGTTCCGCATGCTAAGGCGAGTCTCAATGCCTCTGCGTTCGGTTCATTAGTCGAAGGTTCTCGCCAAATAGCGCTGATGAGTCCGGCTAACGAGCAATCGCCCGCGCCTACAGGCGAGCCGCTTGCTGGCAGCGGCCTTGCTGTCCAAGCTCGTAAAGGCGTCGCTAGATAGGCTTGGCCGCCGCCGTCCGTTGCGAGACAAAGGCCTTGCGTGTCCTTGACTAGCATTGCTATGGCATGACGGAACGCGACGTCGGTATCAAGGGGGGTTCCTGTCCACATCGCAAGTTCCTGACGGTTTGGTTTTACGAGGTCGGGCTTCGCAGCAATACCCAGACGGAACGCCTCGCCGTCCGCATCGAGGGCAACAAACGCGCCTTTGCCCCTATACCTTTCGACCAGGCTCCGATAGAACGACTTGCCAAGACCAGGCGTCATGCTTCCGCAAAGTGCGAGGATGTCGTCTTCCCCTACTGCTTCGTCGAGGCAATCCGTGATGGACTGGATTTCGGCATCGTTCAGCTCGGGTCCTTGCTGGTTCACTTTGACATGCCGGCCTTGGGGTTCGCTGATGACCGTGTTCGTCCTCGTTGGCTGTCCAATAGGGATAGCAATGATCTCGACAAGGTCGGGGTTCAATCGGCGATTGGCTAGTTCGGCAAACTCGTTTCCGCTGTGACCTCCTAGAGGCGCGACGGCGATTGATGGGACACCGAGCACGGCAAGCGCTTCGGACACGTTGATACCCTTGCCGCCAGCTCTCTTTCTTTCGGTCCTTGCCCTTAGCGGCGTGTCAAACTCGATCTGGTCGACTTCGAGGTTCAAATCGATGCAGGGGTTGAGCGTGAGAGTGACGATCCGGCGCATGTCCTGAGTCTACTTGTTCTGGCCTTCGTCGTCCTGCTGCTTCTTTTTCTTCGCTTCGAGGAGCCTGGATGCCGCAGATCCGCCAGATGAGGTTGGCGTGCGAGGAGCTGACTTTGGAGTGTCTTGCGTCTCTTTGATGATCGGAGCCTGAGGTGCCGCCGGGTCAGAATAGGTTGTTATTCGCTTCGCCTTCTGAAGCCGCTCCACATTGGAAGCTTGCACGCTGACCGTTTCCGATGCTTGCTTCTTTCGCTCTTTGAACCATTCGACAGCCTTGCGCCACGCTTCCACAATCGGAATGGCAATACGGCGCGCTCCAACATCGATCGGCAACAGCAGCGCCGCCAACAAAACAAAGAAATACCACAGCTCTTGAACCGAGTGGCCGGGATTCTTGACGGGTCTGACCGTCTGCTCGGGTCTCGTCAACTCAACTCCGTCGGAGACCTTGCTGATCTTATCCATCAGCGGCGCATTCGCCTTGAACATGCGATATTCAAGCGGATATGGAATGGATAGACCGGTAGCGCTTACCCGTTTGCCGCCATAAGGATCGTCTTCGGCGACGCTGACGATGTATGATCCGAGTTCGTTGGCGTCGAACTGGCCTTTGAAAACGCCGGGGGCCGTTTGAACCATGGCGACCTTGGCAGAATCGCCAGACGGAGCCGAGACGCTGATCTCGGCGTTCAGTTGGGGCATCGGATTGCCGTTCGCATCAAGAGCTTTGATCTCAACAGTGCCTTTCGAGCCTTCCTGAACCGTGTTCACTTCGTAGTCGTTCTTGGTCGCACGTCGGGCGATTGAGCGAACAGCTTGAGCCCAGAACTGGCTGAACGAGTTCCAAGAAACCCACTTTTGAGCCCACCGGGCTTGCGCGTCAGAAGTGAAGGCCATGGTCGTCGCCAACCCGTATTGCCAGGTTGCCAGCAAAGGATCGTCTTTGTTGGTCCGCATACCGACTTGGGCCATTGCACGGCTATCGGTTAAACAATAAGCCAAGAGCGGCGGAATCGAGGACGAGTCGATGCCTCGCAACGCGTCTTCGCCAATGCTGACCTTCGGGATGAATGCGCCTTCTTGGATAGCCGACCGTGACATCACGGCAGCGTCTTGCGTAAAAATGGCCGGCAACTGGCTCGCCCGTTCGGTTAGATAGAACCGGCCTCGCCCGTATTTGGCAAGTTGCTGAAGGAACGGGGTGTGCGGGCCCTTGCCGATCGACACCACCGACATCGTTACCTTGTTCTTATAGAACTTGTCTGCAAGCTCATAGCAACCGTCTTGCTCGTCGCAGTCCGAGCCGTCGGCCATCAAGATCAAGTGGCGGACCTTCGACGGATCGTTCTTAAGGGCTTCCCAGGCAAACTCAAGGGACGGCCTGCAATAGATGCCGCCGCCGCCTGCCTGGAGCTTTCTCACTTGCGAGATAACTGCTTGTTTGTCCGTCAACTTCTGAATCGGCGCGACGAACTCAATGGCGTCCGTGCTTCCTGCAACGCCGACTCGGTCAAGCGGAGACATCAAAAGAACCGTTTGTTCGGCAGCCTTAGCCACGAGACGCACTTTCGGAATGCCGTCTTCGGGCATGCCCATGCTTCCAGAAGTGTCGCAGACCACGCAGATGGTGGTTGACGGGAAGGTCTTGCGCTGGCGGATGTTCAGGTCGACCGGCAGAATGTCGGCAATCGGCGAACCGTAATAGCCTCCCGGCAGGAAGCTGTCCTCGCCGCCGATCATCGCGAAACCAATGCCGCTGTCGCGAACCGCCGACTTGACCAATTTCATTTGGAACGGCGTCATCATTGCGGCGTTGATGTCGTTAAAGATGACCGCATCGTATTTCTGCAACGTTTCGGGGCGCGCTGGCACTCCGCCTGGTCCATAGGTTTCTACAAGGATTCCCTGGCTTCGAAGGGCTTTAGCGAGCGGACCTTCCTGTCCGTCTTTTTGAAGCACGAGGATTTTCGGTCGGCCATGCACCGAAACAAAGCCCATGCCGACGTTGTTGCGATTGTCTCGGTCGCCGTCGGCCAAGACGCTTGCTCTATACCGATGGAATCCAGGATCTGTTAAGGTTTGATGGAAAACGAGCGCGTTACGACCTTCACTCAAACGGATGCGCTGTTTGCTAACGATCTGGCCGTCGCGGTCAAGAACGAGCGTTCCCATCGTCGCCTTTGTAGCGTCAACAACAACGCGCACATCAAACGGCTGATCGACTCGCGCTTCGGTCGGCATCGTCGTGTCGAGTACCGTCACCTCGCCTTCGCGGGGCTTTGTTCCAAGCAGGACATGGTCGATCGCAATTCCGTCGGCTGCAGCGGCTGAGGCAGCGCCTGCGGCATCGCCCATCGTCTCGTTGCCATCCGAAATCAAAACGATGCGTCTAGCCTTCCCTTCTGGGAACGAGGCGCAGGCAAGGCGGATGGACGCACTAAGGTCGCTTGCCGCGGCGTTCACCAGCGACTGGATCGGACCCATATCGCGCCATTTGCCGGCCAGGCGCTCGACCATCGGCTCTCGGCCAAAGGCGATGATGCCGACCATATTGTCTTCGTCTTGCTTCGTCAGGCTTTGCTTAATGAAGTCTTGGGTAAAGGCATAGTCAGCTTCGGAAATGCTGTCAGATCGATCGACGATGAAAATCGTGCATAACCCGCGGTTAGGGCGCTTGGCTTCTGGTCCGGCGAGGGCCAATACGATGCATGAAAGCAGGACCAGACGAAGCGCAAAAGCCAGCCTTTTCCTGAACTTCATCATGCCTCGAACGTGACGGAAGCTGAGGAACAAACCAAGAACGAGCGGGATGAATAGGAGGAGGTAGGCGGGATAGACAAACCGCATCACGACCTCCTCGCAAAGACGAACCACTCGACAGCCAACACGAGCAGCGCAACTAACAGCACGGGCCGCCAAAAGTCGGCAAGCCTCAACGACGCTTCGACTGACTTAACCTCCGTCGAACCAAGAAGAATGCGTTTTTGAGGCGCGATGTTCGACTCCAGGTCGTTTGTCAACGAAGCATAGACAGCTTGTTTCTTTCCGTTGGACGACATCTCATATCTGCCAACGGTTCTCGTTTCTCGGATCGAGAATGAGTTGCCGAACGGTTTGAGCGTTTCGTTAGAACCGTCGGGAGAGACGATCGTCAGAACGTCCGACTCGGAGTTTGCTGGCACGGTGAACGGCCTGCCTGCGGCGACGGCAAGCGTGTTGGACTTCGACTCGCGCGGACAGATAAAGTCGATCACGTTGGAGATGAAGATTGGGAAACCCGGCTGCAACGGAAAGTCAGATTGCAGAGGCTGGAAGGATACATAAACTTGCTTCTGGCTGAGCGATGAGACGACGATCCACGGCCCATCGCGGCCTTCGGCAATCACTTCGCCGTTGGCTTTCGGTTTCACCTTCTCGGATCGGCCGATGTAGGTTCCCTCGAAGTCGACGTCTTGCATCAACGGGTGGTTCTTGACGAGGTCAAGAAAGATCGGCTCCTTAACATCTCCGAAAGCTTTGACTGGGCTTGGAGTTCCGGCCACCCCAAACGTGAGGACGCCTTTGGACTCGGTTTTCTGCTCCTTGACCCCGTCGAAAACGACGATGTCGTAGTCCTTGGTGCTGGGCAGCGTTGAAGCCTTGTCAAGCGCAACCCGAGGATCAAGGCTGAATGCCCGTTCAACGAAGAGATCGTCGGGTCCCATGAGCAAAACGCGCACGGTCGCTCCTGGATCCGTCAGCGACACCGCGTAGTTATCGGACTTGAGCATGTCCTCGTTCGTGAGGAATGCCTCGATGACTTTGGCTGATGAAGGCGCGGAGACCGTCTTTCCAAGCGTTCCTTTTGCCGAGACTTCGATCTTCATCGAGTTGAACAGCTTGCCGTCCGCTCTGAAGTTGAGGGTCCCCAACGATGGCAACTTGCCGTAGTTCTTCAGGCTGCAGAAAACCAACCTTCCCTTAGGCGTCTCGGTAGCTCCGAATGAGTTGATGGCGACATTTGCTTCAGAACTGCCGATCCGTTCGAAATCGACTCTGGCCTTGCCCGGCGAGAAGTTCGATATTTCACCGAACACACCGTCTGACAGCAAGACGATCCGCGCCGATCCTTGCTTCGCCGTCAACGACACGGCCAGACGCATGGCTTCGCCGACGTCGGACTCCGCATCACTCGGCTTGATTGCTTTAATGGCCTGGCGGATACCTGCAAGGTCGACCGACAACGGGAAAACGACGCGCGGAACAGGGCCGGCTTCGATAATGCAAAGCTTGTCTCCGCCCTTCGCCTGGTTGACGATGTTCGCCGCGACCTGCTTGGCTCTTCCAAACCGCGTAGGAGCGATGTCTACAGCCGACATGCTGGCCGAGGAATCGATGACGACGACGGTGACTTCGCCTCCTAGACCGGTTCGCTTGACTTGCGGCTGGGCGAGACCAAGAACGACCAAGGCGAGAGCCAGCAACTGAAGGAACAGCAGGAGGCTTAGCCTTAGCTTTTGAAACAATGAGTTTGCTCGGATTTCGTATGTCGTCTGTGGCCATAGGAACGTCGCCGGCACGCGCATGTCCTTGCGACGCATCTTCAGCAGGTAGAGGACGATGACGACCGCACCCAGAGGAATCAGCCAGAACAGCGCAGAAAGATGGCCGAGACTCATGCCGAAATCCATCCTTCGCGCTTAAGCTTGGCAACAAAGAGATGCTCGAACGGCTCGCCAACAGTGGTTCTGGCATATCGGCCGCCGATTCGAACGCATTCGGCTTGGAGTTGCTGGCAATGTCCTTCTAGAGCCTGCTTATAGGCTTTCAGAACTTGGCTGCCTGCGGTTATTTCGACGGGCTGGCCCGACTCGGAGTCGATAAGGCGCAGGTCTCCTTCCAGATCTGGATCGATTTCTTCATCGCTCAGCACCTGGATGAAACCGATCTCGTGCCCTCGGCCTCCAACGATCCTCAGCGCAGAAAAAACGTCGGGATCGAGGCCGTCGCTGATGACGAACACGTAGCCTCGGCGGACACCTGAAGCGGCAAATTCCCGCAGGGACTGCGATAGGCTGGAAGACGATTCGGCGCATAGACCGCTTGCCCAGCCAGCGAGTTTGGGATAGTTCGCTCTTGTTCTTAAGGCGCGCTGAGGCTTCTCTCGAACTCCGAGCGACCGGATGAATACAGCATCCAAGGAACACAAACCGACATAGCCGATGGCGCAAGCGATGCGCGAGGCCGTTTCGAGCTTGGTCGGCACCCCAAAGCTCATCGACGAGCTGCAATCCACGAGCAAGTAGACTGCCAGGTCTTCTTCGTCCTGGTAGGTTTTGATGACAGGCGTCTCCAGACGTGCGAGAACATTCCAGTCCAGATGGCGCAAGTCGTCGCCTTCGCCGTAGTCGCGATAATCGGCGAATTCGATGGAGATTCCTTTGCGGCGCGAAAGCCTTTCACCTCTTATGTGGCCCGAGAAGGTTCGCCTTGGGGATAGCCGCAGTCCCTCAAGCAGCCTGAACTCGCGATTCGTCAGCACGGGCAACCCTCACAGATGGAGGCGCGCAGGCGTCTGGCTGATGGCTGGCGAAGCGAATCCATGATATTCTTATTTACTGAACTATTTATACCGTTCAATCGTTCGATAGGTTTCTTGAAAAACGACTGGATCGCCCAAGTTTTCCGCGCTTACGCCAGGTTCTGATGCGTTTTCAGGATTTTGCTACTGAGCCAAGAGGCGGCCGAGCTTCTCTGCGCCTTCCATCAGTTCCGGATTCTTTTCGGCATCTCCGATGTCCATGCAGGACCCATACACCATGCCAACAATCTCGGATCTAAGGAACTTGCACATGGTCTCAATCGTCTGAATGGCATTTACGCCGCCGGATTTATAGATATCAGAATCCCCGTAAGTCAGAACAATTCCGAACTTCTTGCCTGCAAAGGCATTCGGATTCTGGCTGAAGAGCGCATACCAACGGTCGATGCAGACTTTAAGCTGAGCGCTAAAGGTGAACCAATAGATCGGACTCGCTAGAACGATGGCATCCGCCTCAAGAAGCTTCGGATAGATATCCGCCATGCCATCGGCGATGGCGCAATCTTCGAGTACCCGGCAAGCATCGCAAGCACAGCACGGATTGATGCCAATGGTGTTCAACTTGAAGCTCGTAACCTCTGCACCTTCTGCTTCGGCTCCCTTCTGAACCTGATCGGCAAGCACCGAGCTGTTTCCGCGCTCTCGCGGACTACCCTTTAAGATAACGACTTTCTTGTGTATACTCATCACCGTTCCCTGTCCTTGAAATAGTTGTCTATAAAGGTTAGTATTCTAGATATTCTGATGCTAGATTCGTCAGATATTTCAAACTTATGGCCTAACATTAGATGTTCTTGACATGCGCGACAAAAAGTCTTCTTATCATTTTCTTTTGCATCAGGATAACAGCTTCGTGTTATAGTAGACCTTTCGTCTTTATCTAACAGGTCTTCAATTTCAACCTTGTGATTTGACTCCAGTATATCAGATAGTGTATATATCTTCTCAGCAACTACTTCTCCGAACGACTCAAGGTATCTCTTTTTCTGAGCAACTCCTTCCTTATCGCTATCTAGTATGACAAGAAACGCTTTTCCCCATCCAACAAATAAGGAAATAAGGGAATCCATTGAGCTTGCGCTTGTGCAAGGCATTAACACACTCTGATCTAGGATCTTCAGACTACTATCGGCCCAAGACAGAAAGTAGTAATCCGACTTTCCCTCCAGAATACATGTAGGTCGGATAAGTTCTAGATTGCTTGGCTTGTATGATAACACATCCAATATTGGCTGGAAATATGTAGTTTGATCCGCGTGTTTTGATGCGAACTCGCGATACTTCATCAATGTAACTTGAGACTTTCTTGACGTATATCGATTGTCTGCCTCGGTATAGTTGACAGCTTCATTCTTAACTATATAGCATCCCTCAAGCCATCTCGGGCTGATCATATGATGGCTATGAGTTGTATACAGAATTGTGCATCCTGCTGGGAACCTTGAAAAGCTATCCAACAATTGCTGCTGAGCCGAGCTGTGAAGATTAGAGGCTGGTTCATCAAACAGAAACAATACGCCACTAGAGGGTTCTTTGCGAAAGCCACGGTAATAGGTAAACAACAAGAACGCAAAGAACCACCTAAAGCCCATCGACCTTTCACTGATCTCGTATATCTCTCCGTTCTCTTTAATCTTTAGTTGTAAGAACATTGATGCTCTCTCAACCCCCCAAGTTACGACTACACTTTTTCCTCCTTGCTCGATAGAAAAAATCCGGTCCCAGGTGTTAAACACGTTTTCCGAGATGCTATCGGCAACTTTTAGAAGTACGCTCTCAAGCGCTCTCTTATCGCTGTCGGACGAGGAGAAGGCACGATCAACTATGTGGGTACCAACGTCAAGATTCAGCATTATTGAATCGAGTACGTCTTGAATTAAGAACCTATACAACTCATGTTTCTTTGCATTCTCAGGAGGATTTGACAGATAGATCCTGTCAGGAAAATCAAACAAGAAGTTGGGGAAATAGAGAATACTCGGTAAGGTTTGTTCAAATGCTAAGATAACCTTTGCGAAGGCATCTTCGTAATACTTCAACTCCTTACGATTACCCTTTGCATCTTCAACGATGTAGTCTATATACCATTGGTTGGCTTGACCGTTAAACCTTGAATTCTGGAATCTAGTCCAAACTGACTTTTTGAATAAAGTTGGTTTCTCTACTATTGTCAAGCCAAATTCGCCAATAACCGACTCAGCTATAGCATGATCCATACTTTCTGGCTCAAGTACTGCTTGAACTCCGGATTGCCCATTAAAGTTTGAACGTTGAGGTATGGGTATGATTTCGTGCGGGTCTGATATTCGATAGCCAGGCAGAGTCAAGTCCTTGAGCGGTTCTCTCTCAGCATAGAAGTAGTTTATGGATTCAAGGACAGTCGTTTTACCACTTTCATTCAAACCGACAAAGGTATAAACACTCGACTTTGGGCTTGCATCAAGTACAAGCTCCATTGACTTAATACCTTTAAAGTCTAGAATCTTAAACGATACATATTTCACAGGCAAATCACCTAAATATGTATAGCCATACCCCTAATACATACCATGAAGTGGACTGGGACTAAAACATATAACTGCCGTCCCAGTCATGTCAATCGAAGCTCTATGCCTCTGCGCCGATGCTCTTCAGATAGTCGAAGCTCATCTTCACCGACTCGAGCGGTTCGCGCGGGCAAACGTCGAGTTCGATTGCGCCATACTCGACTCCGACTTCCTTGGTAGCTGCAACGATTGACGGCATATCCAAATCGCCTTGGCCAGCCTCAAGGTAGTGGGGTTCTCCGCCGATCTTGCCGTCTTTGAAGTGAACGAGGGGGATTCTTCCTGCCAGTTTCTTGATATAAGCTGCCGGATCCTGGCCGCCGAACTTCACCCAGTAGGTGTCGATTTGCGCCTTGATGAGCTTCAGATCGCCGGTCTCGTAGAAGGAATCGAGTCCGATCTTGCCGTTTTGAACGGCGAACTCAAAAGCATGGTTGTGGTAAGCGAATCCTAAGCCAGCCTCGGCGAGTTTGGCAGCGATCGGTTCAAGCTCCTTCGCAAAAAGATCCCATCCTTTTCCGTATGAGTCTTCGCCGACCCAAGGAAGAATGACGTAGGGATTGCCAAGTGTCTTAGCATCTTCGATGACCTGGCTGAGACTGTTCGTAAGCTCGCCAAGGCCGATGTGGGCGCCGCTGACCTTAAGTCCGATGCCGTCAAGGCCTTTTTTCATTTCGGCGGCGCTGAGACCATGGGTGCCCGCAAGTTCGACATAGTTGAGGCCGATCTTCTTCAGAGCTTCATAGGTGCCCCAAACATCGTTGGCAAATGTGTCACGAAGGGTGTAGCATTGAACGGATAGCTTCATGCCCTCATTATAACCGCCGAGGAGCGGGCTATTGCGATACTTTCTGGCGGTAGTACTCAGACCACCATTCGTTGGTCACAACCGCGTTGGTCCAAGCGTCTTGGTCGTTGCCATATTGATCTTGCCATTCGCTGGTTTTGGTTCGCTGAACATTATCTCGGTGAACCTCGGCAACCATAGCGAGTTGACCGTCAACCGCGGCCCGAATGACCACTTTGTTACATTCGCGCACTTTATCGAGACCGAGTGTAGCCAAATGTGCACCAAGCCCTTTGATGTTCTCCTCGACCGAACAGCTATAGGTGATTGTCAACTCGTTCGTCCTCGGATCTTTTTCGGCTGAAATTAGCTTTGTTCCGCTCGTTGTGGCAGACGATAGCAGGCTCAGCAACTCGCGATCCTCTTTAACCTCAGTGTATGCTGTTGAGGGGGATTCAGGTTCGCTCTGCCTCGGCGGATTTCGAAGGGGCTGATTCGGGATGTTCACAGGAAGGTCAACGATAGTGCGCGGCTCCTGTCTTGAGGCGACGATGTTCTTGCCGATCGAATAGGAGACAATACCAGTGGCGACAATGAAGGCGAGAAAGAGGAGCGCAACCAGGACGCCTTTTGGTCTGGTGGTGGGTAATCCGAGCAGTTTGGCGGTTGATGCGGCTTCTCGGTCTGCCTTTCTCTCGATGACAGCTTGCAGCTTTTCTTGATCGGCTTTCGAATCAGGAATTAGGTCGAGAGCCAGTTCATACCACGATGCAGCCTGGTCGAGTTCGCCACGTTCGGCGCAGATATCGCCAAGCAATGTGTTCGCAGAGGCGTTGTTGGGATATCTTCGAAGGACCTTCAAACAAACTTCCTCCGCTTGCTTGTAGTCGCCGCGCATTCTGAGGAGGTTGGCTCGGGCGAGTTCCGGATAAATGGCCGCATCGCTGCCTTCGCTGAATGATGATTTGACATACGTGGCGCCACACTCAGGGCAGAAATCCTGAGACGGCGGAACGATAGCAAAACACTTATCGCATAGCCTCAACGCTTTAGGTTCCTGTACTGCCAAATCCTCCCGCTCCTCTAACGGTGTCTTCTAGCTGTTCGACCACCTCGAACTCGGCGCGCACGATAGGACAAAACACCAATTGGGCGATCCTTTCGCCTTTACGTATGACTATCTTGTCCTTGCTGATGTTCACTAGTATTACGCCGATTTCTCCGCGATAATCGCTGTCGATTGTGCCAGGCGTATTTACCATCGAAAGGCCTAGCTTCAAAGCTAATCCCGATCTCGGTCGGACTTGCCCCTCAAATCCCTGCGGGATCGCTGCGCTGACCCCAGTCCATACGCGTTGGCGTTCGAGCGAATCAAGTTCGACGTCCTCGGCTGCGCAAAGATCTACTCCGGCGGAACCGAGAGTGGCATATTCTGGCGCATCTGCGCCTCTTGTTAACGTAATGGGAATGCGTATGTTCTGCATGGTCTATATGTTCCCCATTATATCGCGCATACTATTCCCATGAAGGTTCAGCCGTTGGGCGAGGAGGCATATCTCATCAGGGATATCGGCAAGGCTGATCCTTTCGATTTCTCGAAACGCATTTCTGGTTTTCCTGGGGTAATTGAAGCCGTTTCAGCATATGATACCGTTGCAGCATATGTTGACCCTTACAAATTCATTCTTGACGATTTCGTTCGTTTTGCGCAGGATTTTTCAATTGAGTCGCAGTCTGACAACTTCAAGGTACATGGAATACCCTTATGCTACGAAATGGGTATCGACTTCGAAGATATCTGCCAGATATTTGACCTTAGCTCATCCGAGTTGATTCGGTTGCATTCAAGCATCGACTATCGGTGCCACGCAATTGGGTTCAGTCCAGGCTTTCCATACCTTGGCTATCTGCCAGATGAGCTGACAGGTCTCAGCAGGCTGCCTTCTCCGCGTGTTCGCGTGCCTTCGGGATCGGTGGGAATCACGGGCAGACAAACCGGCATTTATTCTCAGGAAACGCCCGGCGGATGGTATCTGATCGGACGCACTCCGCTATCTATTGTCAATGTAGAAGACGCATACTTTCCCATATCCGCAGGCGATCGTATTCGCTTTCTTCCGATATCAGCTTCTCAGTTTTCTGCGCTGGAGGGTCAGAGGCTGTGAGGAAGATTGACCTCAACGTCGATATCGGAGAGGGCTTTGAGTTTGATGGCGATCTTCTGAAGATCGTCTCATCGGCCAATATCTGCTGCGGCGAGCATGCTGGATCTTGGAGTGTGACCCAGAGGACCGCCTATGCTTGCCGACAAGCGAGCATTAGGATTGGAGCGCATCCAGGATATCCTGATCGGCACACGATGGGCCGCGGCCCCGGCGACAGGATCTATGCGTCTTCATTGCTAGAGCAACTTGATCGGTTCATTAACGGTATTCGCACGAGTTATATCAAACCTCACGGCTCTTTTTATAACGAATCAACGGCCAAAGGATTTGCCTCGAACTGCCTTTACGTGCTTGTCAAAAGGTTCCATATCCCATTGATGGGGCTTCCAGGCACCCTTCACCAAACGATCGCAGAAAGCGCTGGCGTGACCTTCATCAGAGAAGGATTCATCGACCGCAAGTACACCAGCGAAGGTCTGCTTTTACCTAGATCGGAGCCTGGCGCGGTGCTATCTGACCGAGTTCAAATCATCGAACAGGCGTGCCATCTTGCCCACAAGGTGGATTCGCTCTGCTTGCATGGCGATACGCCGGACTGTGTTTCTATCGCTGTTGAAGTCCGGAAGGAACTAGAGGCTAGAGGCTGGAGGATCGCACCTTGAGTCTGAAGGTGATAAAGCTTCCTTTCCCGGCAACGCTTCAGGATCTGGGCCGCCGCGGCTGGTTGCGGTATGGGGTTCCTCGTAGCGGAGCCTTCGACTTCGAGACCTTCGTAGCCGGCAACCGTTGCCTTGGTAACGAAGATGGCGCACCTGGCATCGAAATAACGCTTATAGGCGGGTTGTTCGAAGCTGAGTCCGCCTGCTCTCTTTCAGTTATCGGAGCGCCATCGTCAGTCTTGGTCAACGGATCAGAGGCAGGAACCTGCAGCCGGCAGGAGCATGTCCTCGTAAGCTTGTCTCCCGGAGACAGGCTCGAGATATGCCCGGCGCAGATTGGTCTGCGAGCATATCTGTGCGCTTCTGGAGGTTTTGTCGGAACTCCGGTTCTAGGCAGTGTTTCCGGTCAGCCGTTGGCTGTCGGTGATTCGGTGAGTACTGGCGACTCACTTCATCGTGCTTATCGTTGCGATTTCGACATCACAGAAAGTGAAGATGTGTTTGGACTGGTGCCGGGTCCGCACTCGACAGATCTAGACATCATAACGATAACCTCTTCAACTTATACTGTAACGAATCACAGCAACCGCGTCGGAATTCGGCTTGACGGTCCATCGTTGACACCCCAAGCAGATCGGCCATCTGAGCCAGCCTGCATCGGAGCGATTCAAATATCGAACAGCGGCCAGCCTATAATCCTTGGGCCTGACGGACCAACGATCGGCGGATACCCAATCGTCGCCGTTGTAAAGAAGATCGACCAGAGCAGGCTAGGCCAACTTAGGCCAGGCGATGAGGTTCGTTTCACTCTCAGTTAGAACTGATTGTCTTTATCTTCGCGTTCTCGATGATTGCCTTAAGAGTTAGCTTAAGATCATCGAGCTTAACGTCTTCTGCCTTTTGGAGCATCGATTCCAGACTCCACGGCGCACCTGTTTTCATGAGTCCGTACGCTGCAAGAAACGCCTTATCTTCGACCGATTGGCCGACCGGCCTGCCGCCTTCATCATAGACCGGGCCGCCGATAAGGCCGTTCTGCCAAGCCGACCGCAATAGCGCTTTCGCCCGTTCAAGATCGGTTTCATCGAGCGCATCTATTGCTTTTATCACCTCCGGTCTGAGAAGAGCGAGCGCTTCTTTCGCACTTTTCGGGTCGGTTACAACGGCGATCAAACGCAACTGGATGCCACTCTCGGACGGCCACAGAAATGCCTCTTGGCGATAGCTTAGATACAGCTTTTCCCTGATGATCCGGAACACGACGCTACCCTTTCCGAGACCGAGAACCGAACCCATGAGCGCATTTTTGCCGACGTCGCTCGCCATCACTTCCGAATACATTTCAACGGTAGTAATCGGACGCTTTCTTGTTTCTTGCGACTTTGGCAAATCGGTGAAGTGATAGGCAGGATAGGTGTCCTTCTCTGGAAACCAACCTACAAAGGAAGCGGCCATCTGGCTCTCGGCCTCCCCCTTGCCAAAAGCGCCTGCAACGCCAATGATTATGTTCTCTGGGCGGAATAGGTGTTTATAAAACTCCTTGAAGTCTGCAAGGCGGATTCGGTCGTATTTCGCAATTCTCGGTTCGAGCGCTTCGGACCAATAGTCTCGGTTCTTGAAGGGTAACGTAGCAAGCGATGTTGAAAGTGAATCGGCGCTTAGGCTAGAAAAGCGGCAAACGGAGTTCGCGACGACACCCGCTGTCTGCAATGATCCTTTTGGCATGGAGTATTGGATGCGGAGGCAATCGGGCATCAATCGGCAACGGATCGGTTGTCCAACCGAGTTCGTCATCCCGACTAGTTGCGTCTTGGTGAACTCGGTTGTGCCATCAAGAACGACATCTTCGAGCAGACCTGCCATGGCAAGTTCGCGCGCATCCAGTTCGGGAAGTCGAACGACTATTTGGATGGCTATTCGATCGCTCGTCAGGCTCGGAACTTCCACGACTCTAGGTCCCGTAGCGACGGCCAAGAGAGCCAGCAAAGCCGTCATCGCGATGCCCCCGTCGCGATGGTGCAGTTATCTGCAGTCAGCTTGCCAATGGCATCTGTGAAATCGGCCAACGTCATCTGTTTAAGGTTATCAAGCATCTCCTCTGGCATCCCGACTGAACCGGTGGCGATGAGGATGGCTCGTAGACGCGTGTGGCTTGATGCGTCCGCAAGCATCGATCCGATCCATGCCATCGCATATTGCCTCCCGATCGCGAAATGCGCCGATCGCTCGCTCTCTTCTAGCTTATCGATCGACAAGCCCATTCCCGAGTTGCTGGCAGTCTGGCAGACGCTTACCAATCCATTGCGATTTGTGATCGTATACGTCATCGCCACATCGCGGTTCATCGATGAGACAGCGAACCCCGCCGCGATGGCTGCTGCCGTGCTCCGGTCGAGAGAGCCCTTAACGGGAACCGCCCTCAGCTCGCCGAATGCGCCATCCGCATCGACTCTGCCCGGCTTTCCTGCCTTGCGCTCGGCAACAGGAACCGACGGCAACTCGGACAATGAACCGACGATCTTCTTGGCCTTGGCTGCGATCCGGTCGATATCAAAATCGCCGCAAACAGCAAGGACAATGTTTCGAGGAGCGAAGTTGCGCTTCTGCAAATCGGCAATTGAGGCCGGCGTGGCATTCAGCATTGTCTCGGTATTGCCCTGCGGGTCGAGTCCGGCTTCGCCGAAAACGCTGAGCCAAGCAGCTGCACCGAGTTTTGCGGAATCGGGTGAGATCGCAAGCTCAGAACCGATTAGCTTGACTTCTTGGTTTATGGCATCTTGCGTCGTCTGCACAGGCTGGAGCACTTCAGCAATCGCATCAAGAGCGCGATCAATCCTGTTATTCGGCCCTTCGATGCTGACCACCATGTAGTCACGGTAAGTCTGCGCTCGCAGGAAAAGGCCCTGCGACTCCAAATCCTTGTCCAGCGTCCCACGGCGGCCTTTAACCATCAAGTGCTCAAGCAGATGCCGCCAGCCATGCGTTGCTTTTGATTCCTCGACGCCTCTCGACGAAGCAACCAAGTGAACGGCGCAGAGCTTAGCCTTGTCGAATCGTTCGACAAAGGCGATGGCGCGGTTCGGGAGCTCAACTTTGAGCCGAGGCGCATCTTGATAGACGAGGAGAGAGGCTATGAAAAGAGGAAGCATGGGGGTGGATAGGGTTGGTAGGATTGGTTAGGATTAGAACTGGTTCCAACCTAACCATAGGACGCCTAACGCCGCTTGCGAGTTCGCGCAACTGCTAGCTAACGTCGAGAAGCTGGACTTCAAAAACGAGTTCAGCGTTGGGTGGGATGACACCGCCAGCGCCACGTGAACCGTATGCCAATTGGCTCGGGATCGTGAGTTTGCGCTTGCCGCCGACCTTCATGCCTGCCACGCCTTGGTCCCAGCCCTTGATGACTTGGCCAGCGCCAAGTTTGAACTTGAACGGACCTCGGCCGGTGCTTTGGTCGAAGACCTTGCCATCCGGGAAAGAGCCGACATAATGAACCGTGACGGTCTTGCCGGCGGCCGCTTCGAGGCCTTCGCCGACTTCGAGATCTTCAATGATGAGTTCTGACATGGGTCCATTATGGCGTATCGGTGCTAGGCCTAACGTGGATCAAGTGAATCCTAAGCGTTCACCCAACCGTCGTTAGGTCGTAATGCTGTGGGCTATCGCTATCGCCGCCGGAGTCGTCCTTATTGGACTCGTCTCCCAATACAACAAGCTGGTGTATCTGCGCCAACTGGTCAGGAACGCTTGGAGCGATGTTGATGTGTACCTGAAGCGCCGCGCCGACTTAATCCCAAACCTAACCGCCAGCGTGAAGGCCTATGCCACGCATGAGAACAAAACGTTCGAGGAACTGGCTGTAGCCAGATCAAGAGCGAACGGAGTTCAAGAAGCACCTAAACGCGCGGCCGCAGAATCGCTCATTTCTGCCGGACTCAACCGTGCCCTGATGATCGCCGAGAACTATCCTGAGCTTAAGGCGAACCAGAACTTCCTTGCCCTTCAACAAGAGCTTATCGAAACGGAACGCTATATCGCCAGTGCGAGGCAATACTACAATGCCTGCGTGCGGGATTACAACACCAAGATCGAGGCCTTTCCAAGCAATCTGGTCGCTCCGGTTGCCGGGTGTAAGCAGGCGCAGTTCTTCGAGACTGATTCGCTTGAGCAATATGCGCCGCCGGTCGCGATGGATGACAAACTCGATATCCAGCAAGTCTCGACGCGGAACGACGAAGAGCAGAGAGAGCAGAATCAACAGTCGTAGGTGGTTGCCGGTGTTATTGAACCTAACTTGATTTTGCTCTCTATTGGGTTTGAGCCGGCGAGGCCGCCAGCGATCCCGGTCAGCCAGTCGCAAGGTATAACAGGGGCATGGCAGAACTGCTCGCTAAAGCAATAATCCGCGACATACCCGACTTTCCGAAGCCCGGCATCTTATTCAAAGACATCACGCCTGTGCTCTCGGATCCAGTAGCCTTCGCCCAGGTTATTGATCTTCTTACTGAGGACGCCAGGTCGAAAGGCGCGAACGTCGTCGTCGGCATCGAGAGCAGAGGATTCGTTTTCGGCGTGCCGATTGCGATGAACCTAGGTGTTCCTTTTGTCATGGCTCGTAAACTCGGCAAACTGCCATACGATCGAATTTCCGAGGAATACGCGCTGGAATACGGCACCAACACGGTCGAGATGCATGTCGATGCCGTCAGTCAAGGACAACTCGTCTATGTTGTCGACGACCTGTTGGCGACAGGCGGAACCGCTGCGGCGAGTTCTAGGCTCGTTGAGCGGCTTGGCGGCACGGTTTGCGGATTCGGATTCCTTGTTGAGCTTGGCTTCCTCGGCGGCCGAGAGAACCTGCTTGGTTACCCCATCAAAGCGCTAATTGAGTACTAAACCTTGAGCAATAACGCGCCGCTCCTCATCGGCATTTATGGCCCGACAGCATCAGGCAAGACGGCCTTGGCCGAAAAGATGGCGGCGGAGATCGATGCCCAACTCATCAACGCCGATGCCTTTCAGGCGTACCGATACATGGATATTGGCACTGCCAAGCCTGAAAACAAAGAGCAATACGAACTCCTTGATATTCTTGATCCGGATGAATCGTTCGGCGTCGGCGATTGGGTTCTGCGCGCCTGCGCCTTGCTCGAACGTCTTTACGATCAAGGCCGCAGTGCCATCATCGTCGGCGGCACAGGACTTTACCTGCGAGCTCTCTTCGAGGAGTATGCCGAAATGGGTCCGCCTCCGTCTCCTGCGTTGAGAGCGGACCTTGAGAAAAGGCTTCATGAAGAAGGACTTCAGGCCCTTGTCGAAGAATTGCAGCAAAAAGATCCTGAACGCGCTGCCCGAACCGACCTGTTGAACCCATCCCGAGTCAGAAGAGCCCTCGAACTGGTTCGCATGGGCGTCGAACGGATCGATTTGCACTTGCCGTCATATATTAAGGTCAAGATCGGTTTGGACTTAGATAAGACATTCTTGGAGGCTCAGATCGAACAACGAGTGTACAAAATGTTGCAAAATGGATGGGTTGATGAAGTTGACCGATTGATCCGGATGGGATATAGTTCAACATGTCCGGCCTTTCGTGCAATAGGGTACGGCGAAGTATTTCAATTGGCATCAGAAAGCATTGACCGCGATGAGGCGGCAGAAAGAATCATTGTGTCGACAAGGCAATATGCCAAGCGGCAAAATACCTGGCTGAGAAGCGAACCAAGGTTGAACCGCATTGTCGGCTTTGGATATGATAGTGCAGTGTTTGCAAGAGCAATGGATTGCATTAGTTGAAGAACGATTTTGAGGAAAGATATGGCGAAGACGATTAATTTGCAGGACATGTTCCTGAACCAAGTGCGCAAAGAAGGGATTGGCGTCACTATTTATCTTTTGAACAGCGTCCAGCTCCGAGGGCAAGTCAGGGGCTTCGATGCGTTTACCGTATTACTCGATTCTGCGGGGAAACCAACTCAGCTTGTCTATAAACACGCGATTGCCAGCATCGTGCCATCGCGGCCTGTCGGAACATATAAGCCGCCTACAGAGGGCGACAACCACGGCGAGCAGCATTATAACCAGGAAGACGATAGATGACGTTCGCCAAAATGCACGGAATCGGCAACGATTTCGTGATGCTTGATGGCATCCGTGAGACATTCACGGATGCCCAACTCCATTCTTTGTCCGTAGCCATGTGCGATCGGCGGTTTGGAGTGGGTTCTGACGGCATCATCCTTGCCTGCCCTGGCACGGCCGTTCCCCTGCGCATGCGCATGTTCAATCCCGATGGATCTGAAGGCGAAATGTGCGGCAACGGCGTTCGCTGCCTCGCTCGTTACTTGGTTGACGAGGGACACGCAACGGGTCCCCGAATAGAAGTTGAAACGGGCGCAGGCATTCTGATTTTGAACCTTCAAGAAGACGGACAAGTGACCGTCGATATGGGCAAGGCGAGGCTTACAAGGGGCGAAGTCGGCATGACCGGACCTCAAGACGAGCAGTTCGTCAGCCTGCCGATCAACATCGGCGAAGTCGAGTTGCCGGGCACAGCTGTTTCCATGGGCAATCCGCACATTGTATTCATCGTTGACGATGTCGATGCCGTGCCGCTGGAAAAGTGGGGTTCCTTGTTCGAGAAGCATGAGCTCTTTCCAAAGAGGACCAACGTCCATTTTGTTCAGGTTCTGTCTCGAACGCACATCAAACAGCGAACTTGGGAGCGCGGAGCGGGCGTTACGCTTGCGTGCGGAACAGGAGCTTGCTCTTGCGCCGTTTCGAGCGTATTGAATGGCAAGACAGACCGCAACGTGCAAGTGAGTCTGCCTGGCGGCGATTTGAGAATCGAGTACAAAGAGGACGGCACTGTCTTTATGACAGGACCCGCCGAAACGGTATTTCGTGGCGACTGGCTACTTTAGGCCGCGTTTAAGAAGTTATGCAGATGGTGCCGTGCGGTGCCAATGTAATCTAGGAATTGCACTGCAAAGCCTAGATGGTCATCGGCTCTCACCGAAACGCCGAGTATTCGGACGATATTTCCGTTGCCTAAGTCCATCTTGACTTCGACAAGGTTCCCTTTGGGCACCTCGCCTTCGATTCGAACCCAAGCCCCCCCAAAACCCACGTTTTCGGTTGTGCCTTCAACTTCTCGAAGAACTGCGCCGCTATCGGTCTCGATGGTCGTTCGAACCTTTGCTGGAATATTCATATTGAAGCGCGGATAGCTTCTCTTCTCAAGCTGCTCCCATTTGGGCATGTCAGCCAAGATACGGTAGCCGCCATCGATCTGGCGTATGCCCGTGACCGTCGTGATGGCGCGCGAAAATCCGTTGTCTCCCTCGAACACGAGCATAAGCCTCTGCTCTGGTAGCAAACATTCCGCTTGGTCGGCTGAGCATTCCAGCTCGAACGGCCGTGATGCCGTGATTTTGCAATAGGCATATTGCGGCTGCTGCTCGATGTAATAGACGGCTGCAACAGTAGCGCCGACGCGAATGCGCTCGTTTCTTGATTTCGGGTCTAGCACATTCTATAAATCGGAAAAGCTGAGGGAGTTTATTAGGGTATTGGGAAAAGGGTTCAGGGATTAGTACAGACGCAACATTTGCTCCAGTGCTTTCCTTGCCGGAACGGCTACTCTCTCAGGCACCTTTACTCGATTCATCTGTTCGCCCTTGACAAGCATCTCCAAGTTCCAAAGCAGAAAACTTGGATGAATCCGATACATTGTCGAGCACGGGCACACTTCTGGATCAAGGCAAAAAATCGTCTTGTCCGACATTTCGTTGGACATCCGGCTGACGAGGTTAATCTCGGTTCCAACAGCCCATGTTGTTCCCGGCTTCGCTTCCGAGACAACTTTGAGGATGAACTCGGTCGAGCCTGCTTGGTCAGCCGCTCTTACAACATCGAGCGTGCATTCGGGGTGCACGATAACATTGACGTCACGGTACCGTCGTCTAACGTCTTCAATCTGTTCGACGGTGAACCGCTGGTGGACGGAGCAGTGGCCTTTCCACAGAATAAACCTAGAATCCTGGAGTTTCTCAGCAGTGTTTCCGCCTAACGGCTGGCTAGGATCCCACACACACATTTCGGCGTCAGGATCGAAACCGAGTTTGACACCGGTGTTGCGTCCCAGGTGCTGGTCTGGGAAGAACAGTATCTTCTCCCCCTGCTTCAGCGCCCACTCAACGGCAACGTGAGCATTGCTTGACGTGCACACGGTTCCGCCATGCTCGCCTACGAAGGCCTTGAGGTTGGCCGCCGAATTGATATAAGTCACGGGTACGCCTCGACCCTCGATCTCGCCGAGTACCGACTGCAACTCTCTCCAGCAAGTCTTCACCTGAAAAGCGTTCGCCATATCGGCCATCGAGCATCCCGCGGTCAGGTTCGGCAGAATCACGATCTGGTCGTCCTGAGTCAGGATATCGGCACTCTCGGCCATGAAGTGCACGCCGCAGAAGACGATATAGCGCGCTTCGGGGCGTTTGGCCGCTTCTTGAGCCAGTTTATAGCTGTCGCCGCGGAAGTCGGCATGCTCAATGATCTCGTCCCGCTGATAATGGTGTCCGAGAATGAGCAGTTGCGATCCTAACCTTGCCTTCGCTGCGAGGATGCGATCCCGTGTTTGTTCCGGCGTGAGGTCGATGTATTCTTGGGGAAGAGGAGACTGATACATAGCCCGTTATAGGTTACTACGGCAAAGCGGCCCGATGCTTTACCGGTTCGGCTTGGCTTCGGCTTTTTTCTTAGGCCAAATAGGACTTCCTAGCCATTCGCGCACTCTGTTAGCGATCGAAGTGGGATCGAGTCCGCACTCCTCGCGCAATAGCTGCTGGGTGCCATGTTCGATAAAGGAGTCCGGGAGGCAAATAGTACGAACGGGCATTCCTTCGTCGGCGAGCACATCCCTGACCCGCTCGCCGAATCCGCCGGCGGCGACGTTCTCTTCAATGCACACAATCCGACCGGTCTTTCTGGCCGACTCAAGTATTGTCTTATTGTCGATCGGCTTGGCAAATCTTGCGTTGATAAGTTCGGCGTTAATCCCGCTGCGTTCCAAATCGACGCAAGCGCGCCACGCTGGGCTGACCATCGAACCAATGGCGCATAGAGTCACATCTGTTCCCAGTCTTAGCAGCTCTGCTTTCCCCAATTCGATAGGGGCCAGGTCGTTTGGAAGCATCGCATCGCCGCTGCCTCTCGGATACCTGACCGCAATTGGGCCGTCATAGTCGGCTGCAAAATGGACCATAGCCTTGAGTTCGTCGGGATCGCGGGGCGCAAGAATTGCCATTCCTGGGATCATTCCCAAGAAACCTAGGTCGAAGGCGCCATGGTGGGTTGGGCCGTCATCGCCAACCAGGCCGGATCTATCGAGGAAGAATCGAACCGGCAGATTTTGAATGGCCACATCATGCAGAACCTGGTCGAATCCGCGTTGCAAGAAACTGCTATAGATGGCGCAGCAAGGCTTTACGCCTCCCGCCGCCAAACCTGCGGCGAAAGTTACGGCATGCTGCTCGGCGATTCCCACGTCATAGAACCGATCCGGAAAGGCCTGAGCGAACTTGGCTAAACCGGTGCCGTCAGGCATAGCTGCCGTAATTGCCACGATGCGCGGATCGCGAGAAGCGCAGTCCATGATTGCTTCGCTGAATGCTTGAGTAAAAGTGACCGGACCTGCAAGAGACTTCATCTCTCTTGCCTCAAGGTCGAATGGAATCACGCCGTGCCACTTGCGGGCGTCTTCCTCCGCCGCCTCAAAACCTTTGCCTTTGACGGTCAAGGCATGGACGAACACCGGTCGAGGCAACTCGCGAACGTTCTTGAAAACTTCGATCAAAGCGGGCAGATCGTGTCCATCTACGGGACCGATGTATTCGAAGCCCATCTCCTCGAAAATCGTTCCCACTTCATCCGGCGCCATGTAATGGGTAATGCTGTGGCGCAAACCGGATGCGAGGCGTTCCGCCGGACCTGGAAGCCACTCGACGACCCCCTTCGCCCTCTGAGCGATGTTCTGAACCATCGGCCTTGAGCGCAAACGTGCGAGATAGCCCGTCAGCGCACCGACATTCGGAGAGATGGACATGCGGTTGTCGTTCAACACCACGGTCAAGGCTGTACCCAAGTCGCCTGCGTGGTTCATCGCTTCCCAACTCATGCCGGAGGAGATGGCTGCATCGCCTGTAACCGCAACGATCTTTTCGGTGGTCCCAAGCGCATCGCGGGCGGCTGCAAGTCCCAGGGCTGCCGAAATCGATGTGCCCGCGTGGCCCGCTCCAAAAACATCGAATTCGCTTTCTGACCTTCTAAGAAACCCGCTTAGTCCGTTCTTCTTGCGAAGGCTGGTGAACTGCTTAAGCCTGCCAGTAAGCAATTTGTGCGGATAGGCTTGATGGCCGGTGTCCCAGACGACTTTATCAGGCGGCAAGGAATAAGCGGCATAGAGCGCAACCGTGAGTTCGACAGTTCCCAGATTCGAACTTAGGTGGCCGCCGGTCTTGCTTACCATGACGAGTATGGCTCGCCGAACTTCGTCACAGACTTGCTTCAACTCCTTGTCAGACAGGCGATGCAAGTCGCTTGGGTTGACTATTCCAGGCAAAATGGCAAAAGCTGATTCCATGTCGCGATGCTTCAGTACTCTACCCTGTTATTACGCCTGCCATCGGGATATGGTTCGGACAACAGAACAGGTCAAAAATGGATGCTAATTGTTATGGGTCTTTGCAGTAATAATTGATTGAGGCAATATGTCGGGCTATAATGGATAGAGTCAGGAAACGACCATGAGACTCTACGAAAAAGAGCCCAAAACAATATTGCTCGTTGAAGACAGTCCGGACGACGAACGTCTTGCTGTTCGAGCTATCCGGCAGATTCAAGCTCCGATCGCGCTGGACGTTGCTCGCGACGGCGCTGAAGCGCTAGACTACTTCTTTGGCGAAGAAGGCTTAATAGCCAGAGGGCAGCTTTGCTCTCCTGTTCTGGTGTTACTTGACCTCAAACTCCCGAAGGTAAGCGGCATCGAAGTGCTTAAGAAGCTTCGATCAGACAGTCGCACCCGATGCGTACCCGTCGTCATTCTGACGTTGTCGGACGAAGAGAGAGATTTGATAGACTGCTACAGGCACGGTGCGAACAGCTATATTCGGAAGCCGGTGAATTACGACCAGTTCATCGAGATTATTCACCAGCTCTGCAACTATTGGTTCAGCATCCACCACTACGTGCCGTGTTGCGATGCATCTCCAACCGAATAACCTTACCGGCCGTCGGATGCGCTCTTGGCGGCTTTTAACCGCGTCATCGCCCGTTCGAGTTCTGCTGTCGCCTCAACCGAGTTCACTCCGCTGATTTCGCCTCTTAGCGCCTTACGAGCGTTCTCTAAGGCCTTCTCGGCTCGCGTGACATCGATATCTTGCGATCTTTCCGCGGCATCGGCTAGGATGTTGATCTTTGACGGGCTGATTTCTGCGAAGCCGCCACTGATGCTGACATAGTGGCGCTGGTTGCCCGAGTCTATGTATTCGACCAATCCTGCCTTAAGTGCGGCAATAAGGGGCACGTGCCCCTTAAGGACGCCGAAATAGCCGGCCGCGCCGGGGATGATGACCGATTGGACCGGTTCATCGACCACGGAGCGGTCGGGGGCGACGACAGAAAGCTGCATTTCCTGCGCCATGTTAGACTCCGACTTGAAGTTGCTTCGCCTTCTCGATTACGTCGTCGAGGCCGCCGCAATAGAGGAACGCCTGCTCGGGATACTCGTCCATGTTGCCATTGACGATTTCTTTGAACGAGCGAACGGTCTCTTCGATGCTGACGTATCGGCCGGGGTTGCCGGTGAACTGCTCGGCGACGAAGTTCGGCTGGCTGAGGAAGCGTTCGATCTTTCTTGCGCGGGCAACCAGCTGCTTGTCGTCGTCGGAAAGCTCGTCGATGCCGAGAATGGCGATGATGTCTTGCAGTTCGCGATAGCGCTGGAGCGTCTGCTGAACCTTTCGGGCGACGTCGTAGTGCTCTTGGCCGACGAGGCGCGGGTCGAGGTTCTTCGACGTTGAAGCCAGCGGGTCAACCGCCGGATACAGACCCTTCGAAGCGATGTTTCTCTCGAGATAGACGTAAGCGTCGAGGTGCGAGAAGGTGGTCGCCGGCGCTGGGTCGGTGGGGTCGTCGGCCGGGACGTAAACGGCCTGCACCGAAGTGACCGAACCTTTGCTGGTCGATGTTATTCGTTCTTGGAGGAAGCCCATTTCGGTGGCGAGGGTTGGCTGGTAGCCGACGGCGCTGGGCATACGGCCGAGAAGCGCCGAGACCTCGGAACCGGCTTGGACGAACCGGAAAATGTTGTCGATGAAGATAAGAACGTCGGTTCCCACTTCGTCGCGGAAGTATTCGGCCATCGTTAAGGCTGTCAGAGCGACTCGGAGGCGCGCTCCGGGCGGCTCGTTCATCTGTCCGAAGACCATGGCGGTCTTGTCGATAACGCGCGAGACTTTGTTTCCGTCGGCGTCGGTGAACTTGCCCTCGGGATCTTTGAAGGTTGCATGCTTCATTTCGAGCCAGAGGTCGTTGCCTTCGCGGGTTCTCTCGCCGACGCCTGCGAACATCGAAACACCAGAGGCTTCAACAGCGATGTTGCGTATTAGCTCTTGGATGAGAACCGTCTTGCCGAGGCCCGCTCCGCCGAAGAGGCCGATCTTTCCACCCTTGTTGAAGGGGATCAGGAGGTCGACGACTTTGAGGCCGGTTTCGAGGAGTTCGACTTTCGTGCTTTGATCCATGAACGTCGGAGGCGTTCGGTGGATCGGCCACTTAACGGCCGTATTGACGTCGCCTTCGTTGTCGATGGGTTGGCCAAGAAGGTTGAACACGCGGCCTAGCGTTTCCATTCCGACCGGAACCATGATGGCTTGGCCGGTATCGACGGCGGGCATGCCGCGGACCATGCCGTCGGTGGTGCTGAGGGCGACGCATCGGACGATGTCGTCTCCCAGGTGCTGCGCCACTTCGCAGGTCAGGCTGACGCCCCTCTTCTCGTCCTTGATCTCAATAGCATTGTTGATCAAGGGCAATGTGTCAGCAGAAAATCGACAGTCGACGACAGGACCAAGAACTTGAATGACGGTGCCTACTCCCGGCATAAATACGCGCTCCTCTAGGTTCAATATGCCCCTCAGCTCAAACAAAACCGAAAGACCGTCGGCAGTATACCTATGCGGGTTGGCTCAGGCTCGGTTCGTTCGTGATTTTGGGTCCGTGGGCTGGGCGGCGAGATTTAAGTGGATCAGCTAGACATTGATGAACAGGTCTCAACTTGCCAAACATCTCTTTTCCAGCTTCGTAAAGTGTATTTTTGACATATAATAGTTAGACTGATTAGAAAGGAGGCCGCAATGAGAAAGCGCCTTGCCATCTGTTTGCTTCTAGGAATGCTATGTATCAACTCAAGCATTGTTAATGCTTCATCTCTCGTCTGGACCCAACCTTGGGCAGGATATTCGAAGTTCGCTGCTTCAAGTTCATTTGGAAACTGGGAAGCAGACGACTTTATGCTCGGATCCACGTCGAACCTTACGAGCTTAGCCTTCTGGGGCGGTCGGCGCGACACGGTACCGGTCGTGGACTCCTTCCGCATTCGCATATTTGAGAGTTTCTTTGACTCAAGCTTGGGATATGAGCGACCCGCAGACTCTCCGCTTTACGACGACACGGTCTTAGGAAATGGAGGCCAAACCCTCGTTATCGGTGAATCGGAAGTCTACTATTACATGGTCAACCTTCCCCAGAACCGGCTGGTCAATGCGAACTCGCATTATTGGATCAGTATTCTGGCGAATTCTGCCAACGATCCGAATGACAAATGGTGGGGATGGAACCTCTCAGGTACATACAACTTGGATGTCGCACAAGTCAACGGAACCGGATTTTCCTATTATCCGATCGACCAGTCACCCTTCAGCAGCACGAACTACGATTTTGCATTTGAGCTGTTTGCCGAACCTGTACCTGAGCCAATAAGCTTGCTGGCGCTAACAGCCGGCCTCCTTGCTCTCGCACGAAGAAAGCGTCGTTCGTAATAGCTGTGAGGATCGTCTAGGAAGGCAACCGGTCGCCGGAATATTTTCTCCGGCGACATTCGGATCTTCTAATCTGGAGACAGTACGAAAATCACCCACGGGGCGATGCGGGTTTCGTTGACCCACTGATACGGCTCATCCTCGCGGCCGAGAGGTTTATAGGTTGCCTCCAAATGCAAGTCTGCTCGGTGGAACAGCTCCTCGTAATCGGACATCGTCCAGAAGATGTCCTCTATCGGCGTTCGGTCGTCCATATCGAGTACGATGTCGCGGACAACATCGCCCGTCTTCGCGTGCCAGTTCTCAGGGAACGGATCGGACGTGAATGACGCCCATTCGTTCACATAAAGTTCCTCGGTCGAATCGAGAAGGACGAGTTTGCCGTTTGGCTTCAAGAGCCGTGACAAGCCGGAAAGGATTGATGTCCGGGTTTCCCATCCGGCAATGTTGTCGAAAGTGAAAATTGACTGGACCAAGTCGAATTCGCCGACTCCTAACGCATCATAGTCGCCGTTTGCGACCTGCCGATAGTTACCTTCAGGATCAATTGCTCTCGCCTTTTGAAGCATATTGGGGGCGATGTCGATGCCTATTGTCTCAAAACCGAGCTTGCGCAAGAAGCGCGTGGAACGGCCGGCTCCGCAACCGAAGTCGACTGCGCGGCGGCCGCTTATGTGCTTGCAGATGAGCTCTGGCAGGTCACGATAGGCAAGGTAGTAGGTGTTGGGAAACTCGAGCTGGGCATAGGCGCCTGCAACCGATGCTTGATTCCACGAGTTGGCATGATCGGACATATATGGCAAAGTATACATTTGAGATCGGCAGGACAACGGCCCTGGTTGACGAGCGAAGGATATCTGAGCTATGTATTGAGCCGCGGAAAATGCAAAGCCCGCAGCGACTAGGATATTGCATGAATAACGTGAATCTAGTGAATCAAGTGAATTTAGCCGACGGACACTATGCCACAGAAAAGGCATCAGAATCGGAATCCGGTGTTGCAGCCGGATCGTTGTCCCGACGACTCAAGCGTGATGCGCCCTAATTGTGCAACCCTCAACACCTAATCCCAGTATCCAATCAAGACAAGTATCGAAGCGATGTATAGGAACAACGATGAACCTAGGGGTATCATCGCGGTAAACTCGCGTGGGACGGTAGGAAAACACAGATGAAACGCTTTTTTCGTTGGCTGAAGGCCATTTTCAATCGTGGTATGGACAAGCTCGAAGATCCAGAAATCATGCTGGATCAGGCGCGGCGCGACATGCAGGAAGGCCTGAACGCCAACCGCGAAAAGGCTGTCCAGGCCATCACCCAGAAGAACCAGCTTCAGCGCCTTCTGGAAGAAGCGAAGAAGAAGTCTGCGCAGTATGAAAGCCAGGCCACATTGGCGCTTCAACAAGGCAACCGCGAACTTGCCCGCGACTTCATCCGCCAGAAGACTAGCAACGATCAGAACATCGCTTCGTTGCAGGCTTCGTATGACCAAGCGCTTCAAACCGTCGAAGCCGTGAAGATTGCCATCAAGCGCCAAGAAGACGAGGTCCGCAAGAAGACCGCCGAAGCCCTGACGTTGAAGGCTCAATGGAAGCAAGCTCAGATTCAGTCGTCCATTACCAAAGCTCTTCAAGGCTTGACCTTCGAAAACGAATACGAAGGATTCGGCGCAGCCAAGGAACGAATCAACGAGGCTCAGAGCGAAGCCGCCGCCCGCAACGAGATGATGGGCGAGAGCATTCAGGGCAAAGTCATGGCCATGGAAGACAAGGCCATGGACTATGAAGCCGAAGCCGAACTGCAAAAGCTTGAGACGAAGCTCGGCATGCGCGCTCCGGAAGTTGCCCCGCAAGTTGCCGAGACGGCACAGGTCCAGCAAGTCAGCATCGACGGAACACAAGCTCCGGCAGCCGCTCCTGCGCCAGCCGTTCCCGCGTCGCAGATCGACCAAGAGCTTGAGGAACTTGAAAAGCGGCTCAACGAAGGAAATAAATAGGCTTTGTTGATAAACTTTGGGGGCTCAGACTAAGCCAGTCTGAGCCCTTTTGGCTTATGTCCGCTAATTCGCCGCCAATTCATTAGAAGGATTTGATTCTCCTGCCTCGTTGGCAGCAATTACCCGATAGAGCGCGCCATGCCTATAGGGTCTATCGGTGAAGATCGGAGGCAGATCCGACTGGCGCGAGGTCTCTAGAGCTACAACATCATCAATGGTTGCATCCTCAACCTTGGCGGCTATGGTTGACCAACTATCTTCCGAGCCAACTCGCCGTTCGATACGATAGGAAGATGCTCCAGCAACTCCGCGCCAAACCAATTTTCCACCGTCACAGCTTAGCAAGACAGGCGCAATGGCAGGACAGCTAAGTGCGGGAGGAGTACTTCCGCAAATCTCAAAGGCCTTTTGCCTCAACAAACTGAGGACTTCCCTTTCATGATATGCGCTGCCAACAGAGAAGCCAGGCCAGTGGTAGGAGTTCACGTTGGTTCCACCTTCATTGTGATAGTAAAAACCTCCATCTCTCCGGTGTCCGCGGACGCTCCAAAGCAGTCCTCCAACACATCCTGACTCAATGATCGCGTTCATCAGGCTCTCCAGATTAGCTAAAGAGGCTAGTCCGAACTCGTCGACTATTAATGGTTTCTTGTCGGCGATTCGCCGCATCGATTCCAAATGGATCGGCGCAAGTTCCCAGGGCTTGCCAATCAACTTGTTCCAATACTCGTAGTAGTGGTCGCTCAGAATATCGATATTGGCATCGTCTAGATAGACATCACGTTCTCCGCCTGCTTCCATAACGAGATGGCGATTGTCGATCGACTTGATATATGCTGCCATCTCAACCGACCACTGCGTTAGCTTTTCTTGACCTTCGTCATAATCGAGCCCCCGGTCTGCATGGTAGCTATCAAGCTCATTACCCAGCTGCCACGCTAGAATGGCGGGGTCGTCCTTATACAGAATTCCTGTCACGCTGTTTCGTCGATTAAGGACATCTGTGATCAGCTTCTTGAAATCATCCTTCAGCTCTTCATCGCTCCAGAAATCGTGTCCAGACTTCCCTCTCCATGAGCACATCTCGTCGATGCCGCGAACCCGCTCAAAACTATGCGAATCTATAAATGGGAAAATAACTCGAATATTCTTGCTAGCAGCAATAGCCAAAACCCGATCTAAGCAAATAAACGCTTCTTCGCAGTATTCTCCCGGTCCCAGAAGGTGCGCTCCAGGTTCTGACGGAATTGCCACAGACAGACCGAAGGAACGGGTAGCTCGAGAACCAATTTGGTGCAATGACTCAAGGACATCTTGCGACTCGTATTCGTCTGGCCAACGGTTCGAGTCATCCGGTTCTAGCTGGCCTTCATTTTGATGAAGGTTCGGTGCAGCAAGACCGAAGAACCGGAACTCGCGATCCAATTCGTAAAGGCGGCCATTGCGACATGAGATGAACGCTTGTTCTCGTGCTTCCATGGGTTGCTTGTTTATACCAGCATGTCAGCAGGTTGACCGCATTCAGCGAACGCTAATTCCAGTTATTCAGCCAGAAAGAGAAGTAGTGAACCCACTAAGATGGTCATTTATCGGTTATATTCGAACATGGCTTTTGTTCCTGCGGTTTATTTGGCATCGTCTGCCCTCATATTATCCTTCCAGCCGAAGATCCAACGCGAGGACTACAGCAATATCGCTGCAGTCTTGTATAGATCATCAAAAGGACTGGCTAAAGACCAGGCTGAACGGCTGAAGCTAGATATCTACTATCCCAAGGACAAGAAGGGCTTCGCCACAGTGATTTGGTTCCACGGGGGCGGGCTAACCGGCGGCGACCGGTACATCCCCAACGAGCTTAAGAACAAAGGAATCGCCGTAATAGCGCCGAGCTACCGATTGAATCCGACAGTGAAGTCGCCAGTCTATATCGAGGACGCGGCGGCGGCAGCGGCATGGGTTTTTAAGAACATTGAGAAGTATGGCGGAACGAAGTCGCGTATCTTCATCAGCGGTCACTCGGCAGGCGGCTATCTGACATTGATGTTAGGGTTGGATAAGTCCTGGCTAGCAAAAGAAGATCTTGATGCAGATACGGTAGCCGGACTCGTGCCATTCAGCCCGCAGTGCATCACACACTTCACGATTCGCAAGGAGCGCGGCATCAGAGACACTCAGCCGATAGTCGACTCGTTTGCCCCTTTGTTCCATGTGCGAGGAGATGCTCCGCCTCTGCTACTCATTACTGGCGACCGAAACCTAGAAATGCTCGGACGCTACGAGGAGAACGCGTATATGTGGCGGATGATGAAGCTGAACGGGCATAAGGACGCCGAGCTATGCGAGTTGCAGGGCTTCGACCATGGCAATATGCCCGAACCGGCATTTCCGTTGCTACTCCGGTTCATCGAGAAGCACACGCCCAAGAAGTGACTTACTGAGCCGACTTCATTGGCCGAAAATATGCTTGGCGTTCTGATAACCGAGAATCGCGCCAAGAATGACGCCTACAACGAGCGACACAATGCAAAAGTACAACGCAGCCTGGGCGCCGCTGTGTCCTTTCTTCTTCGCTTGCAGGGCCAGCACGATCCCAGATGAACTGATGACTATCGGGCAGAAACCGAGTCCAATCACTCCCAGAATCCAAGCAATGATGACTTCGACCTTGCCTTCGGTTTCTGCTGGCTGCCCAGGACGGTAATAGTAGCTTTGCGCCGGCCCTGGACTGCCAGTAAGCTGTTGCGGAGGCACGTTGAAAGCCGGGAACTGCAGTCCGATTACATCCTTTGCTTGCAGCCTTCTGCCGGTACCTTCCTCCTCAAGCTGCATGGTTGGAACAAGGCGCGAATCAGCGATCCAAAGGTTCAGTGTTGAAATGTCCGCAGGGCCGAACTTAGCCCCATCCGCGCTAATGACGTAGTAGTTCATTTGGTTTCTCTTATGGAGGACGGAACAAGGAGTCATTAGGTTTCGGTGCGACTTCTGCCGTGGGCGGATTTCGTCTAGCCACGGCTACATTTGGACAGCCGGATCTAAGGTCTGATTCTTACTGAGAGCAGCAGCAAATGAGTGCCTATTGAATCGTTGCCATGCCTAAATCAGTCAACCCCTAACGAGCGTTGCTTCCTAAGGAGCAAGATCCAGCCTAGTTGACAAACCTGTCGATTAATGCCCTACATATTGGGTTCGTGAAGAAGCTCCGATCTACGCTAGGCCGTTCCTGAGCCTGCGTATCTGATCACGAGTCTGCCACTGTACCCACTGTTACCTGGGACTTACCTTATAATAACATCATGGCAACCATCACCTTATCTAGCATTCTTGACATGCTCAAACACTTTGCCGATCAAGCCTATAAGGATCGCAACAATGCCACCAAATGGGAGGCTAATATCGAAGAGGCCGGACAGCCGAAGCGTAAGGTCGAAGTCGTCTCGGCGAGCGTCGAACCTGAAGGTTTCGAGTTCGTTATAAAGGACGGCACTGAGAATATCAATCTTCGCGCCTATCCATCGCTCAGTTCATCCAAGAAGCTCAAGGTAGACGTCAACGGCGAACTCGATTCAGATGCCGCTGTGATCTATAAACCTGTACCGAGCTTTGCCAACCCAGCGAGGTTCCATATGGACTTCAAGAGGGTTACGATCAACGGCGAAGACGTTCGCGTTAATCTCGCTTATCCTAAGGGGTAGTCACGACCAGCTTTGATGCGACTGTTCTTGGGTGCACTTTCAATCCTCGAAAGCCGCATCGCGACAACTCTTGATTTACTGTCGAGGTGCTTATGCCTTTTATTGATTCTTTGTTAAAGAAAGCCGGTTCACAAGACGGAGTGAGAGAAGAACCCCTTGGATCCAACAAGGGTCCCAAAGTGACCGAGTTCCAGCGGAGAGCAGGCTATTCCTTCCCTGTGCCGTGGTGCATGTGCTTCCTCTATTGGTGCATCGATGAAGTTTGCATCGACTTGGAGATTGAGAACCCGACCATGCGCACCGGAGACTGTGACACCTTTTTGAACTGGGGCCATAAAGCTGGGCTGGTGCACAATGAGCCTGCGGTCGGCGACCTCGGGTTTGTTCTGAAGAGCGAGCACGACGCCGTCCATGTCTTCCTGGTGACCGACGTCAAAGGCTCGGTTATTCACACAATCGAGGGCAACACCAACAATGACGGCAACCGCGAAGGCTATCGTGTGTGCGCCCGGACAAGGTCGGTTAAGCCGACGTTCAAGTTCGTGCGAGTTGCTGATGTAATGGCCAAACCGGTTCCTGCTGAGACATTCGAGTTGGTTGGGCCTTCTGGATCGCTCGGAGACCTAGAAGCAATGCACGGCACAGCATGGGCTCCGATTAGGAAGATATCCAAGGCTCTCGGAATGAAGTCCGGAGCAACGACGTTGCCAGTCAACGATCCAGATATCTCGTGGGACGCCGAAGATCAGACCGTTACAGTCAAAGGCAAAGCCGTTCCTGGCCAGGTCATGCTTAAAGATGGATTGAGTTACGTGCCGATTCGAAAGCTGGCGGCATGCTTGGGCTATCAGGTTTCGGTTCAAGGACGCACCATTCGCCTAACTTAAGCATGGCAAACGGACTTTGCGCCTATACAGGCGTCTAGCCATCGCCTGGATCGGTTCTAATGCCTGAGGAGCGTCCCAACGCCTATTCCGATTGCCAAGCGGTACAAGATGCTTGCTACAGCGACGTCGTCCATGCCTAAGCCTAGGCACATCGCCATCGTCATGTCGGCATCGCTTGACCTTACCGGCTTATTACTGGCGACTATCGAACCTAGATCGCTTATGCTTTGCGACGGATGAACATTCCTGAAGTAGCCTTTGGCGCGGTGATATTCGAACTGGGCTATATCGTCGGTTACGAATAGGTCCATCGCTCGCAAGGCATCGCCGCAGAAGCTGGCGTCGTAATCGACAGGAGCATAAAAGCCGCCGGGCTTCAGCCATTCTAAGGGGATGATCGGCTGAGGGTTGAGGTTGATCGGACGCGTGGTAACGACGATGTCCATGTCCCGCACGGCATCTTCTGGGGTTTTGACGACTTCGACACCTGTACTGCTTGTATCCTCAACAAATCGTTGCGCGGCCTGTTCGTTAGTATCGAAGACTCGGACAGCCTCAAACTTGAACTCGCACAATAACGCATCAAGGTTGCTTCGGCCTTGGACGCCGCAACCGATAATCCCGAGGCTTTGGCAACCCTTTCTAGCCAAGTATCTAGCTGCGAGCGCCGTCTTCGCGCCGGTTCTCATCGCCGTGATTCGGCGGCAATCCATGATGCACAGCGGCTGCCCCGTCTCCGGGTCGTTCAGCACGATGAGGCCTGAGATCGACGGCAGACCCTTCGCCATGTTGTCCGGGAATGTGCCGATCCACTTGATGCCTGCTGCTCGCGGCTCGCTGATATAGGCCGGCATGGCATGGAGGTGCGAGTTCGAGCTTGGATGGACGCCGGGTTTCGGAGGCATCTGCACGCCGCCGCCGCCTTTGCATCGGTAAGTCTCAAGCATGATCTGGATGACTTCAGCCATACCGATCGAGCATGCCTCGATATCTGCATCAGACAGGTAAAGAAGCTCTGCCATTGCTTAGGCTCCACTCAGCTTTAAAAACCTGTTTGCCGTCTCTTCGTTCAAGGATACTCCTAAGCCTGGTCCATCTGGAACCGGCAAGCACCCATCTGCCAATGGCAAGGCGAGTGCTGTATCATGCGGAGCGAGCAGGAAGTTGGCGTGATGACCAAGCTCTGTGAACTCTACGGCATCAACGACAGACTCGGTCGAGGCAAAGAGATGAGTTTTGGCTGCAACTTCGATGCCTAGACCGAACGCGGTCCCAAGGACGCACTTCAGTCCAGCAGACTCGGCGATCGCCGCTATCTTTTTGGCAGCATACAACCCGCCTGCTTTGCCGATCTTGACGTTCAGCACGTCGGCAGCTCCTGCGCGGACGATATTCATCGCGTCGTTAATCGAGAAGCAGCTCTCATCGGCTTCGATCAGGGTGTCGACGGATGACCGAACAAACGCCATGCCCGCCAGATCCGAAGCCGCCACCGGCTGCTCTAGCAGTTCCAGTCCAACTCCTCGTTTCTCAGCGAGACGGCAGAGTCGAATCGCTTCCTTTGGCGAATATCCTTGGTTGGCATCTGCTCGAATCGAGACATCCTTGCCAACTGCCTCGCGGATGACCAGCAATCGGTCGGCGTCGGCATCTGGATCGCCGCCGATCTTTGGCTTGAATGCCTTCACGCCCTTAGCCATAAAAGCCAGGCAAGCGGCAGCCATTTGGTCGGGCGGGCCGCCTGCAATCTCCACGGCAACCGGAACTCGATTCCGACTTTTGCCCCCAAGCAGAATAGAAACCGAAACACCTAACGCTTTGCCGATGAGGTCGTGCAAGGCTAGATCAATGCCAGCCTTGGCGCACGAGTTGCCTCGATAATCGATCAACGCCAACAAGTACTCGCGGTCGAACGGGTCCTTGCCGACCAATTGCGGCCCAAGGTAGTCCTCAACAGCAGACTGGACCTGCTCGATGGTTTCACCGAAGAATCCGATATCTGCTTGAGCTTCGCCTACCCCGATAGCCTCTCCGTCAGTCTCGATCTTGACGATCAGATACTCAAGCAACGGACAGGGACGCTTGGGCGAGATTCGGCTACGCTTCCCTTCCCACTCAATCTTCGTTCCCGCACCAACGGTTGTGTAAGGAGCAGAAGCGATCGGCACTCGAACCGGCATTGCAGATACGCGAGTTATCTTCACTGGCAAGCCTCAGCCATTTCATGGCCGTGTTCCATAAACAGACACAGAAGTTGGACAGTGGCCTCGATGTCATCGAGATGGCAAAGCTGAACCGTCGTGTGCATGTATCGAACCGGCGCGCCAACTGTCGTCGCTAGAGCTCCTGCTTTGGTTCTTTGCATTGCCGAAGCATCGGTGCCGCCTCCGATGTTCTTCTGGTATTGCACACCGTTCTGCTCGCAGAGATCATATAGGAACCTGACCAGCTTGCGGTTGCCTATGGTCAAGTTATCGATAATGTAGATGCCCGTTCCCTTGCCCATATCGACGGTATATGTGTGCGGCTTGATGTGTGCGCCAAGCGTGCAGCTCCCGTCCAAAGCAAGACCTAGGTCCGGTTCGATGGCATAGGCAGCGACGGGCATGCCGCGAACGCCAACCTCTTCTTGCACAGTGCTAACAGCATAGACGTCCACCGAGGTTTCGCCGACTCGGCGCATGGCCTCCAACATACAGAACGTGCCGATGCGGTCGTCGAAGTTCCTGCCCATCACGACGTTCTCGTTAAGCCTTAGAAACGGCTGAGCCAACGTGATCGGATCGCCAACCTCTACCATCTTCTCGACCTCTTCCTTCGGCATGCCGACATCGATCAGGAGATCCTCAGGCGAAGGAATCTCTTTGGCTGCCATGTCGGGGACGATGACGCCTTTCACGTTGGTGCGGCCGTGGATCGTGACAACCTGCGACGTCAGCGCCTGTGAAAACAACCCGCCGACACGCTGGAACCGAATGAACCCGTCGCCGTCGATATACTTGACCATGGCGCCGATCTCATCGCAGTGCGCAGCTAAAGCGAGTTTCAAGGTTTTGCCAGAAACCGGTTTAGTCGCCTTCTTAAGCCCAATCATGTTGCCGAGACGGTCCGAGCGCACCTCGTTGCACGTTCGTTTTAGCTCCGCACCAATAAGGTCCTGAACTTCGTCCTCGAAACCGGAGATGCCCGGAGTGTCGACGACGCGCTGCAAAAGGTCGAGGTCAAGATTTCTGCTCATGCCAGCTAGCATACCGTTCGACTGGTTTACTTATAGGTCAACAAATAGTCAAGCCGGTCGACTTGGTTAAGGATTTTGCCATTGATTTGGTCGAAGTCAACCATTCGGACGGCAAAACGATAGGTGTAGGTTCCATCAGCATTGGCTTGTTCATACCAAGTTCCCTTCCAGCCAAGCGGCGTTGGCACATTTTGGACCTGCTTAATCTCATTAACCTGCTTACGGCTGACGAACTGCGCAGAAACAAGATATTGCTCAAGATCGTAGCCTTGTTCGCACCAATCGGACATGGCATAGGATCCTGCGCTTCGAAGGCCATATAGGTCCTTGCCATACCATTGTTTCCAGTCTGCAGGCACGATGAACTTTACAACGAACCATTTCTCAGGCGCAAAAACCGATACCTTTTTGCCGCTGACGACGGTTCGCGCCGGCATTGACTTGGGTTTCGATGGAGTCTTTACAACCAAAGCTGGATCGCCGAAAAGCATTCGGATGTTCGTGCTGTAGCGATAGGCTCCTCCATCGCCTTCCTTCTTGTCGAGAACTGTCAAGATCCCGCAGTTCAACCCTCGCAAATGGGCTTGACCGAGCGATTCGCCTGCCAGAACGCCGCTCCAAAATCCATCTCGAACAGGCTGGGCTTCTGCAGGCTGTTCGCGCGAAGCCCCAGCGAACGCTACCGCTCCTAATCGCAACAACCTCGCGACGACCGTTCGGTTATCCGGTTCTCGATCGAGGCACGCAGTTCCGCAGCCGCCCGATTCAATCACGGTTGGAGCCATGAGAACCTCCGAATCCCACTCGATGGTGCTTCCTAACCCTCGCCACCACGAATGGTCCGCATGAGCCAACAGCGTGCACCTGGCCAGAGGGGATTCCTTCCCAAAGCTTGAGGACCTTGTGCCGCCTGCGCCGTTTGTTGGAGGTGTTTTCCAAGGGTTGTTTTCGGCTTTGTGAACGAACGGAGCGCTATATCCATAGTTCTCGAAGAGTGGCCGATACATGCTCTCCCAAGCTGCTCCGCAAGCATTGGAACTCCAATCCGGGCTCGCGAGATCGGAATAAGTTAAAGCCCGAGAAGCGTAAAGAGTTCCGAAACTAATGTTCTCGGCAATAACGCGCCCCACGCCGATTGTTGCAAACTTGCCTTTAGTTGCGAATGAGAAAGGCAAATCGGAAGCTTGTTCCTCGACGATGCCGCCGTGGCCGATAATGGCGTGGGGCAATGCGTCTGGAAACCCAACAAGGCAAAGGTCGGCAGGCGGCGCACCGAGGGCCTTGTAATATACTCGCAGCTCCTGGCATAGCCTTTCTGCTGTCGGCCAGGTGAGATGAACGTCCGTTTTACCGAACTTGGTGCGCGTCCCCAGAGAAATTGCCCAGCGTTTGCCGCCAAGATCGATCTGGTCGCCCGAAACATAAGGACCCGAGAATTGTCCGTTTCCCTTCGTATCAATCGACAACTTCAAGTTTTCTTCTCTTAGATCGCCGGTTAAGATAAAGGGAACCTTCGATTGGCCAATCTCTATCGTTCCTGCTTTGACAGGAGCAATTGAAACTGGCACGCCTGCAGGCAGCGTACCCTTGAACTCCGAGGATTCAAACGGCTGCTTCCACTGGACGGCAAAGCGCAGCGGAGCGACCATACCTTTGCGTCCGGCGGCAAGTTCCGCTCCGACCAGAGAGAGCTTGCGCGTAACATAGTTGTCCCGGTCGAGTGGATTGACTGCCGCCAAATAGGCAACGCGGACGCCCCGTTTCCGAACCCATTCCATAGCTTGGATCGGACCGTCCAACTTGCTCGTGAACCTGAGACTCGAAGGCGGGTTTGATCCGATCCAGACGAGTTCCTTTGCCCCAAGCCTCTTCAACTCATTCTCTTCGGCCTTCGAGGAACCTGACACGAACAGCAACGGAGCCTTAAGCAAACTGGCTATCGACGAGGCCAGCAGCGCTGAGTCATAGTCGTCGTCTTGGCACATCACGGCTGTCTTGCTCGTCTTCCAAAAAGTCCGGCTGAGCGCAATGGCCGCCAATGTTGGCGAGTCGACTGCTATCGTTTTTGCCACACCGGCTAACGTCTCAACCGATTGCCCCCCGTCGCTAAGCAACAAGACACGATCTGGACGGTACCTGCTTAGATAGTCGCTGATTTCCGGTCCGACGGTGCAGCTGCTCTCCAACGCGATGACGGATGGCGATCTGGTATTCGCTGCGCAACCGGCTGTGATGGCCGCAAGGAAGGCCATATCGCGCCAAGATGCTTCTTTGTCTAGTGGCACCAACAACGTAGTCCTCGCATTTACTAACGTGAATGCTAAGAGCAATGCGAACGCCAAGGCGCATTTGCAGAATCTTAAGGAGGAGCAAATAACGAAAGTCGGCCTTTCCATGGGCTATTTTGGGCCGGCAAGGTATCCAATAATCAACTAATCATCAGACAAATTGAGCGTTCACACAGAATTCAGGGTCAGGAAGAAGTACGCTCTCGTTTGGCGCATTAGGATCGTAACGTGGCAATAGATAACCTTGTTATCTATTGCTGAAAGCAGGAGAGGCAGATATGGCAGCAGAAGTCCATCACAAGGAAAATTGGAGCGCCGTCTCGCGCCTCGGTGCATTCATCGGGTTGTTATTTCTTTTGCCTATCTTGCATGCTGCGCCATATAGGGAAGATCATCTTGCTCGGAGTGCTGCGACGATGAAAGACTACGGATTGAAGGAATACCTCAACGTTTCGAAACGCCTTCCCCACAGTGAAAAACAACCTTGGAAACTGGTCTGCACGATGCCCGCCAACTGCCAGTTCCAACCGTGGATCGAAGTCGAATCCGAAGCAGGCAAAACGATCGCGTTCAACTCCACGAATCCGCTTGTGCTGTATTTGACCCCTACCGAAACATGCGTAACGAAAGCTGGACGAGCCGCATACGAAGCCGCCAACTGGATTAGTGGTGAAGGAGCCATCTACACTATTCCGGCGGGCGTTACTGTAAGAGCCGTCAAATACCGCGAAACTGGCTATAACACCGACTTTGCCGGCTCCTTTTCTTGCAACGATGAAGACTTCAATATCCTTTGGCGCAGAGCCGCACGAACGGCTTACTTATGCATGCGGGACCATTTCTATGACTGCCCGGATCGGGAACGCGTTGGATTCTGGGGCGACGGCACGCCAGAACTCAACCAATGCTTCTATGTATTCGACCGTAGATCGGACCAAATTTGCAAAGACTTGGTCCTTAGAAAGCTTGAGCCGTCCTTCTACCCCGGGCAGCATTTGGAGTTCTTGGGCGAATACGGCTTATGGTTCTATTACCTTCACACCGGCGATCTTGAGTCAATAAAGGCTGTCTACGAGCCTACTAAAACATTCCTCATGGAAACCTACAAGTTCGGCGTACGCAACACTTGGTTCGATTGGGGCCATGAGCCCAAGGACACGCGGATTATCGAGCAGTGCTTTACCTATATCGACCTTGGCACTCTACGAAAAATGGCTCAGGTAACCGGGCATTTCGAAGACATCCCGGCGATCGATTCGAGACTTGAGTCGATTCGATCGACATTCGACAATCAGTTTTGGAATGGCCGCTTCTACCAATCGGCGGATGTTGACATTCCGGACGACAGGGCGAACGCGATGGCGGTGAACGCGGGCTTGGCAAGCAAGGACAAGTGGGAGTCCATATTTGTCAACGTGCTAAGCACAACAACGCGCTCAAGCAGCTTCTTCGACCGTTGGGTGTTTGAAGCGCTGTGCAAGATGGGAATGCCGGATCAGGCGCTGATTCGAATGGCAAGCCGCTACCGGACGATGATCGAGTCGAGCTTCACCACCCTTTGGGAACACTACGACCGATATTGGGCTACGTGGTTGAACGACTTCGACGAAGGATCCTCATTAAACCATGGATGGAATCCGCCAGCCATCATACTCGGGCAAAACATCGCCGGAATACGTCCGGTTGAGCCTGGCTGGAAGCTGTTCCAGGTATTGCCGCAAGAAGCCTTTTTGACATCAATATCGACATCGGTGCCATCGATCAAAGGACCTGTAAACGTTGATATCGCGAAGACCTCTACGCAGTACCGACTCTCTGTGACCGTGCCAAAGGGAACGGAAGCCGTAGTCGGCATCCCCTTAGCATCGTTCGTCCAACTCAATACGGTTTCGGCCAATGGAAAACCTGTGTGGAAGTCAGGATCAGCGACCACGCCGAAGCTATCGGGAATGACGGCGGCCGGCGAATCCGACGGATATGTTCGGTTCACTGTTGGCGCAGGAACCTGGAAGTTCGTCGCACGAGGCGTCTTAACCACGGCTTGTCCTAAGCCGCCAAGACAGAAGGAACGTGTTGAAAAGACGTTCGACAAAACTGGATGGTCGGCTTCAGCTTCTGTGCCTGACGCTACCTTCGAGTTCAGCGGCGCCAAGATTCCTATAAGCGCCGAGGCCGCGAACGCCATCGACGGCGACTATTGGACCGGCTGGCGAGACACGACTCGGAACCAATATCCAGGCCAGTGGTTCCAGATTGACATGAAACGGCAGCGGACGTTCAACAAGATTGTGCTGGACAATACTTGGGCTCTGTTCGATTCTCCGACTAGCTATGAAGTACGTGTGTCGAACGATGGTGCGACCTGGAGCAGTCCTATCGCTTCAGGCAACGGAAGCATTGGGATTACCAAGATCACGTTCCCGGTACAGACAGCAAGATTCATCCAAATTACACAAACAGGAAACAACAGCAAGCGCTTGTGGTCAATATACGAGATCAACGTATACCGGTCAAGAAGCTCCTGATTTGCAGCTAACCTGCGTCGGTATACTGCGCACCATGCTTCAGAATCCGTCATCGACCTCGCCTGTTCTTTGTGGCACCGGTCTTTTTGGCATAGAAGAATATGCAGATCGGAGGAGGAGGCTCATGGACGCTATTGGCGACGGAATTACCGTGTTCCTAGGTGCCGTCGAGCCAGAAGGCGATGTCCCTTTTCGTCAGGGGAACGACTTTAAGTATCTGACAGGTGTGGCGGTTCCGAGCGCTTATCTGATCGTTGACGGCCGCAATAGAGAAAGCACGGTGTTCTTTACGATCGGAGAATCAGAAGCTGATGGCCTAGGCTTGCCGCTCGATTTGGTCAGAGATCCAGTGAAGGCTACAGGAATCGAGAAAGCGCTTCCTGCCAGCGAGTTTGGCAACATTCTCGACTCAGTGAGCAAGCAAGCCAACTCAATTTACACCATGTTTAAGCCGGAGGAGATTGGAGCGCAAAACAGCAACGAGAAGTTTAACGCCTTGCAGAGAACGATGACGCAGAATCCTTGGGATGGCAGGCTGACCCGAGAGCTGCAGTTCGTCGAGAAGATTCGCATAAAATACCCGCAAGCGGACGTTAGCGATTGCTCGCCACTGGTTTGGGATCTCCGAAAGATTAAATCCCAAGCAGAGCTTGCCGTGATGAGGCTGGCTGGACAGATTGCAGTCGAGGCCCATAAAGCAGTCATCTGCTCGGCTTGCCCCAACCTTTCTGAGAAGCCAATGGCGGCAATATTCGAGTTCGTGTGCAAGGCAAGAGGAGCCAAGAGCCTTGCCTATGAGACGATTATCATGTCTGGCAAGAACCACGCCTACGGCCATTACCATATCTACGACCGAGTGCTTGCGGACGGCGATTTCCTTATTCTTGACGCCGGACCTGAAGTCAATGCTTATCGTGTTGACGTCTCGACTACCTTCCCGGCTTCTGTTGAGTTCACTCCTAGGCAGGCTGAGCTTTATACCATTGCCTTAGCTGTTCATGATGTCTGCATCGAATCGTATTGTCCAGGCGTTACTTTGAAGCAAGTTGGCGCTCAAGTCGAAGCTTATTTAGTCGCAAACGGTCTCTCGGATTACCTGGACGACTTTTCGGGAGTGATTCGCTATGGAGGCTACAACCATTCTGTGGGCATGGCCACGCACGACGTTATGGGCACATTCGCAGGGCCGGATGAGGTTCTTCAACCCGGATTCGTGTTTGCTTGCGACATCCAGCTTTTCAGGCTAGACGAGGAGATCGGCATTCGAATCGAGGACACCGTGGCGATCACAGATGATAGTTGCGAGAATCTGTCTAGCGGCTTGCCAAGAACGCCGGCCGAGATTGAGAATATGAAACGCCAGCAGGGGATTTTGAACGCTTTAGGTTTTGACTAGAGTGGTTCGAGCGATCTGATATGAAATGGCATAGAGCTCGGGGAATATTTATTTGAGTCAACTGGAAACCAGGTAGAAGTTCCCTTCTTATTCTTGGTCCGAGGGAAAGACTCGGTGCATGTCAATAAAGTAGCTCCATGGGTAAACAGATGGGAAGATCTGACCATTTCGAGAGTTTTGGGTTCCTTCAAATTCTGCGTTGGGACGTTGAGGCTCTTTGTTGCATAAGAGCCAACCGTTTCTATGCCATCGCATAAGCTTGGCCAACGACATTGAGCGATCCGTCATCGCTGAACAAGTGCGATGTTTGGTACTCAGATCCTCCTGAGAACCAGGCGTATCGCTCGATAAACGGCATCTGTCTAAGTTCTGGAAGGATTGTTTCAATAAATAGGACAACGTCCTTCTGGCTGAAGCACGGTTTGCCCAAACCTGCCTCCCAGTCGACGCAGGCGAACTCGGTCAGCCAAATCGGCATGCCATAGAGCTCATAAATGCCTTTCAGCCGGTTAAGGAGGATCGACGGGTCGGGAAGATCATACCAATGGGCGCAGATGAAATCGACTTTATAGTCTCTGTCGACGGCTTGATTCATGAAATCGAGCATCCACTCGCGGTCGGCATGGACAGCGCCAGGGCTTCCGAGACTGCGTGACGCACGCTGAAGCACCGGCCAGAAGTCAACCGATTGATCGACCGTCATGCTCGCTTGCCCCAGATTGTCCGGTTCGTTGAAGCCAAGCAGGCAATCAAGAGGCTCCCCTACCCGCGCAAAGCTCAAATCGCGAGCTGCATTTTCTCCCCACACCATCGGCACGAAGTCCAATTTGCCGTTCAGTTCTGGCGAACGTAAGAACTCCCAATTGTAGTACCAGCTCAAACCAAGCTCGAAGATTCCTCGGTATAGAGCGATGTCTCTGTGGATGCCAAGTCCTTTTTTATCATTCATTTCTGCTTCTCAACTCGCCGATCCAACAACGAAACAACTGCGCTCGAGTACCAACGCGCGAGGTAATCATTAGGGTGCATCGGGTCGCCGGTTAAGCTCTTGTGCCCTTTGACCTCGCTCAAGTACTTGCCGATGGCGTTCATATCGACATACGCGATGCCTTTGCCCGCTAAGGACTTAAGCATTTCGGGATAGCCGTTAATGTTGCCGAGGTAATACTTCTCGGTCGAGTAATCCGGATCGAACGGGATCGACGAGATCAAGACAAACTCGGCCTTCTCGTTTTGCGATCGAATGGTTGCGATAATCGATTGAATGTTTGCTTTGAACTCCTCAGGCGAGATCGACCAGAAGTCGTTCATTCCGAAGGCGATCAGCACGAGGTCGGGCATTAAAGAGGAAGCGCATGTAGGCGCAATATCTTTCGCCCAATAGGTGGTCTGCCCTCCCAGCGATAGATTCACCGCCTTAATCGACTTAGAGCCGAAGACTCGACTCCAGCGATATGCCAGGAGCTCAAGCCATGGCGGCATATACGGAGGGATGATGCTGTATCCGGACGTGCCGGTTCCTAAAGTGATGCTGTCGCCGATGGCGGCGATCTTCAGCGGCTGCTTGGTTTGGAGCTTCCTGTAGGTTTCTGGCAACACCTGCTTTGCATCATCGGGCTTCGGACCTTGGTTTTCGCCGCTATGCTTGTAAGTGACCAGGACATGCTTGCCGTTGATCTGGTACCACGGCAGGTCGCCTTTCGGGATGTCGGATGGATTGACTAGCGGCATTCGCGAATCCTTCAACCGAACGATCTCGTCGCCAGCGATCTTGAAGTCCTTCCCCTCTTCGTAGACTATGGTCCTCTCTGCATTGGTTACCGTCAAGACTTTGTCCGGCTTGAACAGCAGTTTCGAGCTCAGCTCCTGATTTTCGTTGCCGATGAACACTGCCGATTCATCGTAGGCAACCGGACCTTCCCAAACGGGAAGCGTGTATTGCTTCAGATCGATCTTCGGCTTGTGAATGCCCCTGTTCGCGTCTTCGTCGCGAACGACGACTCCGCTCACAAGAGCTTCGCCGGCTCCCGTCTTCTCGATCCTAATCCTTAGCATTTTCGTATCAAGGTGGGTCTTGAAGTAAAGCCCGAGCTTGGATTCTTCCTTGTCGGCGGCTGAAGTCGATGTCACTTCGTACACCGTTTTGCCGCTCGCGTTTAGGCAGCTCGCGATCAGCGTCACTTTCGATTTGCTTCCAGGCGTCTTCGCATTAGCCTCCAAATAGTAAATGTTGAGCCCTTTGCTCTTAAGGCTGAGCTGAACAGCTCCAGCCCCGCTGCCAAATGCCACGGTTTCGACCTGGACGGCCGCAGAGCCTTCGCATTTCCATTCCTTCATATCTCCAAGACCGTTCGTGCTATTCATTGCCATTGCGACCAATCCCAACAAATTCCAGACCATCTTTACCCCTTGACTGCCCCTAGTTGAATGCCTTTGACCAAATACTTCTGCAATGTGATAAACAGGATGATCGGCGGGATGACGCTCATCACGCTCGCTGCCATGATGTAGTTCGTGTGGGTGCCATACATCGAGTCGAAGACCATCATTCCAATGGGCAGCGTGCGCAAGGGCTCCGACTTGATGATGACCAGCGGCCAGAACAGCGATCCGTAGTTGCCGAGAAAGGTGAATATCGATAAAGCAATTAATCCAGGTCCTATGAGCGGAAGCGCATCATCCCAGAAGATGCAGAATGCTGTTGCTCCGTCGATGCGGGCGGCTTCATCTAGCGCTTGCGGAATCGTCAGCATAAACTGCCGGAGTAAAAAGGTGCCGAACGCGCTGAAGGACGCTGGGATGATGAGTCCGGCAAAGGAATCGAGCAGGTTCAACCTGACCATCACCGCAAAGTTGGGAATCTTCGCGACGACTCCAGGAACCATTGGGGTCGCGAGATTAAGCCGCCAAGGACCTGGCGGAAGTGCGCTCAGCCATCGTTATGCCATCCGCATCGGGAGGAAGTTTCGATCCTCACCTCATGTTAGAACTTGCCCAAGACACGCCGAACAGGTTCAAACATGCCGATCCGAGTGCAAAACGGGATATCTTCAAAGCTGTACTATCGAACTGCATTTACAGCGAAAGCGGAGTCCAAGTTTCATACAACGAACCCTTCGATATCATCGCAGAAACGAACGCAAACTTGGACACGAGAGTGCCGCTTAGCGCGCAAATGGGAAAATGGCTGGCGGACAAGGACTCGAACCTTGACGTACGGCACCAAAAACCGTTGTCCTGCCATTAGACGATCCGCCAGCGAGTTTTCTATTTTACATTATTTGAGCTGGTTTCGCCTAGCCCATTCCGCGAGTGTAGGTTCAGGGTAGGCTCAAGTTCCTCACCGTGCAATGATCTCTCCGGAGGATCGTAGAAACCAAGGTAACTCAACCATGACCGATTTGCCGCTTCCACCTGATGGACTTGTCGAGACTCTCGCCGATGCCAGAGGCAAGTACAAACTCTCGCCTCAACTCACCCGATTGGTTCCTGGATTCCTGGATCGATCGTTGGGTCTGCTGTTTCCTCACCTGGCCCAAAATGTTCAATGCAATCCTATCGGCGTTGAGGCTGAGGTGGACGGTTTGCGCCTTGAAACAAGGGTTTTACTGTCCTATTTGCCGCACTACCGAAAGACAAGTATCAACGAGACTGCGGATTGCTTCGTCGAGAAACTGGCCGATGTCTATCGGCTGCTGCAACTCGATGCCGACTCCATATTCAGGGGCGACCCGGCAGCCGAGAGCCTTGACGAGGTTATTCTCGCTTATCCAGGTTTCTTCGCCATCGCCGTTTATCGGATATCCCATGCCCTTTACGAACTCAAAGTCCCACTTATCCCGCGCCTGCTTACCGAGCAAGCCCATCGGAGGACAGGCATTGACATCCATCCTGGAGCCAAAATCGGCGAGTCGTTCTTCATCGACCACGGCACTGGAGTTGTCATCGGCGAAACGACCACCATCGGCAACAACGTAAAGATATATCAGGGAGTTACGCTAGGCGCATTATACGTATCGCGCCAGCTTGTTAAGAAGAAAAGACATCCCTCGATTGGGCATAACGTCGTGATTTACGCAGGCGCGACCATATTGGGTGGCGATACCTCGGTTGGAGACGACACCATTATAGGTGGCAATGTCTGGTTGACCGAGAGCGTTCCAGCAGGTTCGGTCGTCTTCCACAAAAGCGAGATCAATGTCCGATCTCAGAGCCAATCGAGCGGGCTACTGGAGTACTACATCTGACCCAGGCACCTATCCAACAAGGAGAAAACATGAAAGCAAACAACATCCTAGAGACCATCGGCAACTCGCCCCATCTTCGCATCAACCGGCTCTACGGATGCGATTGTGAAGTGTGGATCAAGCTCGAAAAAACGAATCCCGGCGGAAGCATTAAAGACCGCATCGCCCTGTCGATGATCGAAGACGCCGAACAGAAAGGCATCTTGAAGCCCGGCAGCGTGATCGTTGAGGCCACATCAGGAAACACAGGCATCGGACTCGCAATGGTCGGAGCTGTCAAAGGCTATCGCGTTATTTTGGTCATGCCTGAATCGATGTCTGTTGAGCGACGCCGACTGATGGCGGCCTACGGCGCGGAACTTGATCTAACGCCGCGCGAAAAAGGAATGAAGGGGTCCATGGCGCGAGTTCAAGAGATCGTCGCGAGCACGCCAAACAGCTGGATTCCCAACCAGTTTGATAATATTGCCAATATCAACGCCCACAAAGAAAGGACCGCTCAAGAGATCCTGCGCGACTTCCCCGACGGGCTTGACTACCTCATTACTGGAGTTGGCACCGGCGGGCACATCACCGGCGTGGGTGAGGTCTTGAAGGAAAAGTGGCCAAATCTGAAGGTCTTTGCAGTTGAGGCCGATAAGTCCCAGGTCATTGCCGGAGGCGAGCATTCACCGCATAAGATTCAGGGCATTGGTGCTGGATTCATTGCCGAAAACCTGCACCGAGAGGTGCTAGACGGCACCATTGCTGTGAGTGAAGACGAAGCGTTCGACTTTGCACGGCGAGCGGCCCGAGAAGAAGGATTGTTCGTTGGAATTAGCTCGGGGGCGACGCTCGCAGCCATTTCGAAGAAGCTAAGCGAATTGCCGAAAGGCAGCCGCGTTCTCGGGTTCTCCTATGACACCGGTGAGCGCTATCTATCCATCGAGGGGTTATTCTAATGTCCGATCAAGAACTGTTTCTTTATGTTGCCGACCTTGCCAAAGAGGTCGACGTTCCCGTCAACGGCATTTTAAGCCGCACGCTTTTCAACAATGACCGAATTAAGGTTGTTGTGTTCGCGTTTGACAAAGGCCAGGAGCTATCGGAGCACACAGCGTCGATGCCTGCGTTACTTCAGTTCGTTTCGGGCGATGCCGACCTGACTTTAGGCACGGAGCCGCGGAGCGCAACCGCAGGATCGTTTGTCTACATGCAACCCGAGCTGCCGCATAGCGTTAAAGCAAAGACGCCAGTCGTTATGCTGCTGGTCTTGCTTAAGAACCCGTAGTCGAACCGCCGTCGCTGTTGGCGATATTGTCCATCATTCGGTCGACTTTGCCTTGGTCAACTTCGACCGATCTAACCTTGTCGCATCCAACCGCCATGCACCCTCCGATGACTGCTAGGAGTAAGATGATGCGTTTCATACTTGGCTTGTTCCATGTCTGTGCGGTCTTGGTGGGCCGCAATACGGGGAACCCAGTATAAATATTGTAGCGCTCTGAGCGAGCTGGATTCGGGGTATATTTTAAGCTCTGTGCGCCCTCGTAGCTCAGGGGATAGAGCGCCGCCGTCCTAAGGCGGGCGTCGGGGGTTCGAATCCCTCCGAGGGCGCCAATTGGTTTGCGAGACGTAAGGGGTAAGGTGTAAGAGTTAGGGGTCAGACAGGCATGACCCGTTTGACTTACCGGACATCTCAACTTTCCTTCAATACCCCACCGGAGCTCGCGCTCGTGGCGAAGCGCGTGTATCTGGCCAACCAGCCTTTCTTGAACCTGGGTTCGGGAGCTTTCCATTCCTTTCTTCGTTCTTCGATCTCTGAGTCTGTTAACCGAGCTGATAGCGAACGGCCCATCACGTCGATGTCGATGACGTCGCCGTCCTTGAGTAAGCCGATCAAGCCGCCTTCTGCAGCCTCAGGCGAGACGTGGCCGATACAGGCTCCGCGTGTGCCGCCGCTGAACCGGCCGTCAGTAACCAATGCCACCTTGTCGCCGAGTCCTTGCCCCATGATGTAACTGGTCGGAGCCAGCATCTCCTGCATTCCTGGGCCGCCTTTGGGGCCTTCATAGCGAATGACAACAACATCGCCAGCCTTGATTTTGCCTGCAAGTATGCCTTCGCAAGCGTCTTCTTGCGATTCAAAAATCACTGCCGGTCCAGAATGCTTCAACATCTTGGGATCGACACCTGCGGCTTTTATAACCGCGCCGTCTTCTGCCAGATTGCCGCGCAGGATAACAAGTCCGCCTTCCTGGCTGTAGGCGTTCTCGATGGTGCGAATGCACTGCCGATCGAGCACTTCGGCGTCGACAATCGTCTGTCCGATTGTTTTGCCCGTTACTGTGCCGGCGTCTAAATGGAGCAAACCGTCGATTCGGCTTATTTCGCGCATGATGGCGGAGATTCCGCCTGCACGGTCGACATCTTCGATATGATAATGGCTGGAAGGAGACACCTTACAGATATTCGGCGTTCTCTTTGAAAGCGCGTTAATGCGGTCGAGATCGTAATCGATGCCTGCTTCATTGGCGATGGCAAGAGTGTGTAGCACAGTATTCGACGAGCCACCCATCGCCATGTCTAGAATGAACGCGTTGTCAATGGAATCGCGGGTGATAAAGTCGAGAGGCTTCAAGTCCTCTTTCACCATTTCGACAATGCGCCAAGCAGCGGCCTTCCACAAATCCTCGCGTTGCGCGTCTTCGGCAAGGAGCGTGCCGTTGCCCGGCAAACCAAGGCCGATCGCTTCGGTCAGGCAGTTCATCGAATTGGCCGTGAACATGCCCGAGCATGAGCCTGGCCCCGGACAAGATGAACACTCAAGAGTGTTGAGCTGCTCGTCATTGATCTTGCCGGACTTATAGGCTCCAACGCCCTCAAACACAGAGATCAGGTCAGACGGCTTCCCTTCCACCGGCGCGCCTGCCTTCATTGGACCGCCGCTACAGAAGATTGTCGGGATATTGCAACGGATGGCCCCCATGATCATGCCCGGAACGATCTTGTCGCAGTTCGGAATGCATATCATGCCATCGAAAGCGTGCGCCGTCACCATGGTCTCCACGCAGTCGGCGATCAGTTCGCGGGAAGGAAGCGAATACTTCATACCCGTGTGGCCCATTGCCAAGCCGTCGCAAATCGCGATGGTGTTAAACACGAACGGCGTGCCGCCAGCCTTAATGACTTCTTCCTTGATCAGTTCGCCAACGCGGTCAAGATGCGCATGCCCGGCCACAACATCGGTGTAAGAGTTGCAGATGGCAATGAACGGCTTTTCGATCGCTTTAGAATCGAGGCCGGTGGCGCGAAGGAGGCTGCGGTGAGGGGAACGGTCAAAGCCTTTCTTGATGATGTCGCTTCTCATGGTTTGCTCCGATGCAGGCAGAATCGTGCGCGTTGCGGAAGCTTGAGAATGCCGGCTAGAAGCCAGCGATCCCAGTTAGTTCTCTACAATACAACAGCGTCCGGCCAAGTTGGCACACGATATTGAGCAGTCTACGCCATCGGAGAACGGCCCCTGGGGATAGGTGCCTGATTAAAGACTGGAGGCGTCGAGCGGATTCGAACCGCTGCATGACGGTTTTGCAGACCGTTCCCTTAGCCACTTGGGTACGACGCCAGCAGGCTCTAATTATAGCATAACGCTAACCGAGTTTCATCGCCGTGCGGACCTCGTCCATGGTCTGCGCGGCAAAAGATCTAGCTTCGTCAGCGCCTTTCTTCAAGATCGCCTCGAGCGAACCCGCATCAATCTGGCACCGTCGGTCGCGGATTGCCGCCATAGCGCTGTTTACTGCCTCAGTGCACTCCTTTTTGCAGGCAACGCACCCGCGTGCGCCCGATTTGCATTCGCTCTCAACTTGAGGCAAGTTCGACTTGTTGTAGACGCCGTGCAACGAGAAGACCGCGCAGCCCTCGGGATGTCCAGGATCATCTTTCCTGAGTTTAAGAGGGTCTGTGTAGGCCGTCTTGATCTTGGCTGCCGTCTCATCGGCGGTCTCCTTGATGTAGATCGCATTATCGTAGCTCTTGCTCATCTTGCGGCCATCGAGACCGAGCATCACAGGCACTTCGCCGATGATGTTGACGAACTCAGGGAAAACCTCGCCGTAGAGGTGGTTGAATCGTCGGCCGATCTCGCGTGAAAGCTCAAGGTGCGGCGCTTGATCCTTGCCAACAGGAACGCCATAGGGCTTGTAAAGCAAGATGTCGGCGGCCTGCAAAACGGGATAGCCGAGGAGGCCGTACGGCTCGCTTTCGGTTTTCAGGTTCTGCTTCTTCTCTTTGTACGTCGGCACACGCTCTAGCCATCCAAGCGGCGTGACCATGCTCAAAAGCAGGTGAAGCTCAGCATGCTCTTTGACGTGGCTCTGGATGAAAACCGAAGTCTGATCCGGGTCGATGCCGGCAGCTAAGTAATCCAGCGCAACTTCGCGGCAGTTGGCCGAGATCTGGCTGGGGTCTTCGGACATCGTGGTGAGGGCATGCCAATCGACTACGCAGCAGTAGAGTTTGTACTCGTCTTGGAGCTTTACCCAGTTGCGCAGAGCGCCTTCGAGGTTGCCCAAGTGCAGCCTCGGTTGGGTGGGCTGCATGCCGCTAAGGAGTCGATGTGTTTTGCTCATATTGGTAGTTTGATTCCCGTTAAGAATGAAAAGAGTCGAATTGCAGGCAATCCGATAACGTTGAATAGCAACGGAATGTTCGAAATCTGTGAAAACAGGACGATACCCAGCAACAGCATCGAACCGGTTCTCCGATTCCACTGGTACCAGGCAACCCTCGTTCGTTCGGGCATAAACGTGCCTATTAGCCAGTGGCCGTCTAAGCCTCCTAGTGGGATAAGGTTAAACAGCATCAAGCCTAAATTGGTTAAGACGCCGATCGTCAGCAAAGCCGCTAAGAAAGTCGTGTGCTGGTAGGTTAAGGCATATAGAACCTGCAACGGGTTAACTAGGCCCGCTGACAAGGCAATTCTCAGCAAGATGGCCCAAAAAGCCGCCTGCAAGAGATTCGAGATCGGTCCTGCAGCCACGCTGGCAAAGTGGTCCCATTTCGGATTTCGCATGCGCGCGGGATTAACAGGCGAAGGCTTGCCCCATCCGATGCCGATTCCGGATAGCGATGTCAGGATGATCATGATCGTCCCCATCGGCTCGAAATGCTTCGTCAAGTTGAGGGTGACTCGGCCGTAGAAAGCAGGAGTTGGATCGCCGGCTGCGTCGGCTATCTTGCAATGGGCATATTCATGCAGACCAATGCCAAAGAAGATGACAATAACGATCGCGGCGATAATCTCGAATGGGGGAATATTCACTAATTTACACCTTCAAGCCTGGAGGCACGATTTCGCGAGCAAACATCTCGTCCCACGTTTCCGGACGCTGGACCGGCACATAGCTGCCATCCGTTCGAATGAGCACTGTTCCAGGGCGGCGATAGCGGTTGTAGTTGCTCGCCATCGTGCTGTTATAGGCTCCAGTACACAGGACCTGAATCAAGTCGCCAGCGTCGGTATCGTTCGGAAGCAAAACATCCTCAAACAGCTTGTCAGTTTCGCAGTGCTTGCCGCTAACCGTCATTTTCGACTTCGCCACGATGTCTGCCTGAATGACTCCATCAGGCTGGGCAACTCGCTCGACGGTGTACTTGCTTCCATACATCACCGGTCTCGGATTGTCGCTTAGGCCTCCATCGACAATAACATAAGTGCGCGTCGATCCGTTTCCGGTTGGGACCGTCTTCACGACGCCGACCGAGTAAAGCGTGACTCCTGACTCAGCGACAAGCGATCTCCCGGGTTCTTGAACCAGCAAAGGCTCGATGCCGCTTCCCTTCAGTCCATCAAGGATCGCCTCGACGATCAGCCGGCAATACTCAGGGATCGGCATTGGATTGTCGGCATCCGTGTATTTGACTCCCAAACCGCCGCCGACATTGATCACCTTGGCTTCGAAGCCGTGCTTGGCCTTCATGTCCTTGGCGAACTGACCGAGCGTTTCTCCGCCAGAGCGCTGGGCTTCTGGATCGAGAAGCTGCGAGCCGACGTGGCAATGGTAGCCGATGACCGGCAGGCTAAGTTCGAGACAACGTTGAACAGCCTTCTCCGCGGAGCCGTCGCTGACGTTGAAGCCGAACTTCGTATCATCCTGGCCCGTGCTGATCTTCTGGTGCGTGTGCGGATCGACTCCCGGAGCGAGGCGCAGAACTAGATTTGGGCACCTTATCTTTTTCTTTGCCGGCATCTCAACGCCTAGCGCTTCGCTAACGATCTGACTCGCTGGCTCGTCGGTTCTTGCCAGTTCCGAGATGAGTTCAATTTCGCCGAAGTTATCAACCACGATTTCGCTTACTCCGGCTTCAAATGCAAAGGCGAGTTCTTCCGGCTGTTTGTTGTTGCCGTGAAGATGGCAGCGATTGGCGGGAATGCCCGCGAGCAGTGCCGCCCTCAGTTCTCCCTCGCTGGCCACATCGATGATGCAACCCTCCTGCGCGGCGATGGCGAGAACGGCAAGCGTGCTGTTCGCTTTTGAGGCGAACGCCACTTGGCTGTTCGGATAAGCCTCTTTGAAGCTGTCGATGTAAAGGCGTATCCTCTCTCGCAAGTGTGCCTCAGCAATGACGTACTGGGGCGTGCCGAACGTGGCGGCAATTTCCTTCGCTTGTATATCGGTCAAACGGAACCTCGAGTCCGTTGCATACTTGGCTGACATTAGGTTCATTATGGCATGGCTGCCGCATCCGTAACTGAGATACATAGATGGTTCAGGGGCGACTTCCGCACCAAAAACGTATGCAGCTATAATGTAAACATGCATTCTCGCTATGCAATTGCGATTGTGATGGCGATAAGCCTGATCGCTGGGTGTAAAGACCGGAATACTGCATCTGGCCTTTCACCAAGCAACCAAAGCAGAGCGTTTCGAATAAAAGCACTTCCTTGTGTAGATGGGCTTAACTACAGAGCGTACGCAATCAATGATCAGGGTCTCATTGCAGGAGCAATGTCCAAGGTCCAGGAAGATCCTTTATTGCCGTGTGCGTGGATAGACAACAAAGCCGTTGCCATCAAGCTGGAAAATGGACAAAAGGGCGTTGCCTATGCGGTCAGCGGCAACGGTCAGATCGGAGGAATTGTCTGGGACGACAGGAATATTGAGCACGGTTTTGTTACAGATTCTATACTCGGTAAGGGGATCAGTATTGAACCAAGCAACTCAACGATTTGCGCAACTGGCCCCGACAGCACGTTCTACGGCTCGATAAGAAACCAGCCGAATCAGGATGTAATGTGTCGATTTGAGAGCGGCAAAGTATGCAGATACCCGACACTGAGTTACAGTAGCGAAATCCATGGTGCAAACGCCTCAGGCTCGGTTGTTGGCTCTTACCTATCGAAACCCCATTCGATGCCGACAGCTTTTGCTGTTCTTTCCGGTAAGACGATTTCGATAGGCGGATTCGGCAAGTCGAGTTCTGGCCAGGCGATCAACCTCCACAACCAGATTGTAGGACATAGCATGACCCGTGCAGGAACCTGGCATGCTTTTCTCTGGCAGAAAGGCAAGGTTCGCGATTTGGGAACGCTGGGGGGAACGAATAGTTGGGCCTATGATATTAATGACTCTGGCACAATCGTGGGATATAGCCAAGTAAAGGGTGATAAGGCAATCCACGCGTTCGTCTGGCAGGATGGCGCGATGAAAGATCTTGGCACTCTCGGTGGCAACAACTCATACGCTGAGGCCATCAACAACGATGGCACCATTGTTGGTGCGAGCGACTTGCCTGGTAACAAGCAAACTGTAGCCTTTATAGGTCGTTTTGCCAACACTGCGGCCAAATGATTCGAGCTAAAATCAGGCATGCCAGAACGCCTACGACCGAACAAACAAACAGGATTTCATGAAGGAAGATTCCTCGAACTGTACGTTGATGAGCCCCTCGTCCAGCAAAACATCTTCATCGGACGCGAACCCGAGGCTTTGCTTTTGCCCACTTTCGAGGAATCAGGTTCGATGCTACCTCAGCCCCATTGGCCGGCGAATCCTTCAGCCATAGCCTGCTATTGGAAGGCTTGGGAGCTAGCTTGGAAGAACCTTCGAGCACCTATGCCAGGCAGCGGGTTCGTGTCGAACTTCATCGATACGGCTTTCAACGACTGCTTGTTCATGTGGGATTCAGCATTCATCGTTCAGTTCGGGCGCTACGGCGAACGCGCCTTTTCGTTCCAGAAAACGATGGACAATCTCTATGCATGCCAGCATGCCGACGGCTACATCTGCAGGGAGATCAGGGAAGGGGACGGCAGCGATCAATGGACGCGGTATTGCCCATTCGGAACCGGTCCTAACGTTTTGGCTTGGACGGAGTGGGAGTACTTCCAGAACTTCGGCAACCTAGATCGACTTCGAGAGGTCTTCTATCCTCTCTTGGCTTACCATCGGTGGATGCGCCGGCACCAATCGTGGCCGGATGGCAGCTATTGGATCAATGGTCTGGGCTGCGGAATGGACAACATGCCGAGGGTGCCTACGGGCTACGATTCTGGTCAAGACCACGCCTTTATGACTTGGGTTGACGCAACCTTTCAAGCTCTCCTTTCGGCGAACCTTCTTGTTCGCATGGGCGGCATTCTAGGCATCGACGAGCTTGACGAAGAACGTTCGGAAGCCGAACGATTGACGGCATTCGCCAACCAGTTTCTTTGGGACGAGGAGCAGGGATTCTACTTTGATCGCTTGCGCGATGGATCTCTGATGAAGTCGAAGTCGGTTGCGGGCTATTGGGGTCTATTAGCAGGCGTCGTCCCGCCAGAGCGGCTTTCTCGATTTGTGTCGCACCTTGACGATCCCAATTCCTTCAAACGCCATCACAGGGTTCCCTCTCTAGCGGCTGACGCACCAGGTTACTATGGGGAGACAGGCGACTATTGGCGAGGCGGAGTCTGGGCTCCAACGAACTATATGGTCTTGCGAGGACTGACTGCCAACGGGTTTGACGACTTAGCCTACGACATCGCCGAGAACCACCATAACCGTGTCGTTGAGGTCTTCGAGAAGACAGGAACCGTGTGGGAGAACTACGCCCCAGAATCATCCTCTCAGGGCAAACCGGCAAAGGCTGATTTCGTGGGCTGGTCGGGGATCCCGCCGATCGCCGTCTTGCTTGAGTATCGGTTCGGCTTGAGACCGATCGACCCGCTGATGAAGCGCTTGCTGTGGGATATCCGCTTGCTGGATGAGCACGGCGTGGACAACTATCCGCTAGGACCAACTGCATCGTTGAACTTGCATTGCGAGCAACGTACTAGCGCCATAGCCGAGCCTCAGGTTACGATCCAGGCTAATGAGCCGGTCGAGGTTGAGGTGCGATGGAAGGGCGGATCGAAGCTGATCAAGACTTAGCTCCAGATGCCAGGACGGGCCGGATAGTGAATGCTATCCGGCCCATTGTGTTAGAAGAATATGATTGTTAGTGCGCCTAACGGTATTGCTAGAACTTGCCTGTTACGCCGACATAGAACCAAGTCTGGTTAGCGTGGCTTCCGCCTTGGAACGATTTCACAAACGTACCAGGCAGGAACAGACCCATTCCGAAGTTGAGCTGAAGCTCCTTGTTTAGCTGATAGTTGCCAGTCAAGTCGAGTTCGTGCCCCAGGAACCGTCCGCTATTACCCGTTGCGTCGAGATAGTTGCCGCCGCTAGAGGTCTTGTTCAGCGATCCGCCAGCGCCATACCATCCGTCCTTCTTGTCGAACAGCTGCGAGTAGTTGTACATCAGCTGCAGATCAAGCTTCTTGTTTGGCTTGTAGTCAACTCCAAAACTGACGTTCTGAAGGTTCCGCAGGCCGGTCATATCCATGTGTCCGAAGTTGGCGTGGTATGAACCGAACACCGAATCGTAAGTCTTCTGAACGGTCGCCGAGGATCCGCCAGATGCTACGTTCACGTTTGCAAAAGCCGTGACTGTCTTTGTAACAGGCCTCTTAACCGTAGCACTGAACATAAAGCCTTCGACATCCTTGTGCTGGTTGTAGCCGCTCTGGAACGCACCTTCTGCAACCAGTTTGTATTGACCGAGCTGCTTCTCATAACGGTGGCTAAGAGTCCAGATCTGAAGGTCCTTAACCGATGCTTCGTCTTGTTTAAAGGTCAGCATTGTTTCGCCAAGTTTCGAAGCGTATGCGCCCATAGCCAGCCAGGCTCGGGGATAAAGTTTGTTATCGATTACGAGTCGACCGGCGAACAGATCGAGCGTTTTGTTAGAGAACCTAATTCCGTCGTAGGCCTTCGAAATGTTGCCGAAGTTGCCCATTCCAAGGATCTTCTGCTCGTTTTTCAAAACGTTTTGGCGCCCGAACGTTACCTTCGCAGAGCCGTCTTTGATCGTTACATAGGCTTGATCGACGTCGGACCGGTCGGCTGTATAGTCCTTGGCGTCGGTCATGATCGAATCATGGCCGTAGCGGAACTGAATGCGGCCATTGACGTTCTTGCCGTATGTGAAGTTAATGCCCGCTCGAAGTCGGCTGAAAACATCGGATTTGGTATCTTCAACTGCCTTGTTGAAGTCCTTATCGTAACGAGACTCGTATCGCTCGCGAATCTCAATGGTCGGTGTAAACTCGATTACTGGGTGCGAATCGGTTGCCAGCAAAAACATAAACTTATCCCTCCAACACGCGATATAGGCACGATATGCCTAAGTATCCTGTGAGTTTTATCGGCAATTTATGTTTTGGATCATAGGGTTATTTTTCACAAGTTGCCTGAACTGAACCTGGCTCATGCGGGTAGCATCGGTGTATGGACGCAGCAAAAGAGCTTGACATCCTTATCAGAGCGAAATATCCAATCATCTATCTACTCACTTGGGAAGAGAAAAGAGCAGAAGAGGCGATCACTCGCGTCTGCTCCGAGTTGAACCGGAGCCTGCATACCTGGTCGGTTACCCAAGGATTGCGCCCACAAGTAAATCGCGCATCTTCGAACAGCGCTTTGTCTGGCGAGCTCGAGGTTCTTGCTCAGATGCACGAAGCGCCGGAATATACCGTGTTCGTTCTACGCGACTACCACCCATACATGAAGGATGCGCGCGTCATTCGGCTTTTGCGCGATCTATCTAGGCGGCTCCGCGGCAAGGCCCAAACGCTCATCATTCTGTCGCCGACTATGATATTGCCGACTGAGTTGGAAAAAGACGTCACCGTCATCGATTTCGGCCTACCTGAGGATAACGAGATCGAAGATATGCTCGATAAGGCGATCGAAGCCGTGAAGGATAACGAGCAGGTCAAGAGCAAATTGAAGCCGGCGGAGAGAGAGAAGCTGATCAAGTCGGCAAGCGGTTTGACTTTGGACGAGATCGAGTCGGTGCTCGCTCGAAGCCTGGTTTCTAAGAAACGGTTCGACCTTGAGACGTTTCTTGAGGAAAAGAAGCAGATCGTTCGCAAGTCGGGCTTGCTCGAATATTATCCGGCTGAGGAGCAGATCGGCGATGTCGGCGGAATGGAGCTGCTGAAGGAATGGTTAGGGAAACGAACGGAATCATTCAGCGACAAAGCTCGTAAGTTCGGCATTCCTTCGCCGAAGGGCGTGCTGCTACTCGGCGTTCAGGGATGCGGCAAGTCGCTCATCGCCAAAGCGATCGCAGCGCAGTGGAGTTTGCCGCTGCTGAAGATGGACGTTGGGCGGATTTTCGGCTCGCTGGTCGGCCAAAGCGAGGAAAACATTAGGAAGGCTATCAAAATCGCGGAGTCGGTCGCGCCATGCGTTTTGTGGGCAGACGAGTTGGAGAAGGGCTTTGCCGGAATCTCGGGAAGCGGAGTCAGCGACGGCGGCACCACGATGCGCGTTTTTGCGACGTTCCTGACCTGGATGCAAGAAAAGACAAAGCCGGTGTTCATCGTGGCGACGGCTAACGATGTGACGGCTCTTCCGCCGGAGATGCTTCGCAAAGGCCGCTTCGACGAGATATTCTTCATCGACTTGCCGGATGCAGCCGAGCGCGAGCAGATCTATTCGATCCACATAACCAAACGGAAGCGTGACCCGAAAAAGTACGATTTGAAGGCCCTTGCGCGCGCTTCGAAGGGATTCAGCGGCGCTGAGATTGAGCAAGCCGTTGTCGGTTCTCTGTTCGCCGCGTTTGACGCTGACCGCGAGCTCGCTCAGGAGGATTTGATCAAAGAGACCAAAGCCGCCGTTCCTCTAAGCGTGATGATGGAAGAGGAGATTGACGAGCTAAGAACCTGGGCGCAGATGCGCACGCGGCCTTCGAGCAAGCGCAAAGGCGACTAGGGCTTGCGAGGCCGGTTGCACTTTTGGTATCCTATAAGTCCCTAGGGGTATAGCTCAGTTGGTAGAGCGGCGGTCTCCAAAACCGCAGGTCGCGAGTTCGAGCCTTGCTGCCCCTGCCAGGTTTCTAGACGCCGAGTTCTTTGGACTCGGCGTTTTTGGTTTTTAGGGACGGGTCTTTTTCATGTATTGGCGAATCCAATAGCCTGCCAAAACGATGGAGGCTAGAGCGAACATGCCACTTAGGTAAGGTGTTTCGACACGGGTGTTCCTTGGCCAGACAGCACCGATAATGCCACCCAAGATAAGGGATCCGCAAAACAGAAGCTCGGTTACAAGTTCATTCTTAGGGGACTTATTGTTACGAGTAAAACGCGCGTATATGCCCGCAGCAGCCAATAATGCAACAGAAATAGTGGTGAGAGCAATCCCAAGTCTTGGAGAGGGATCTAGCGAGCCGGTGAATACACTAATTGCCAAAACGATCGCGAATGCAGCGAAGACAAACTCAATCCCGCTTCTGCTCATATTGGGTTGGACGGTCGCAGCGATCATTGGGTTGCGGTCTAGGTTCAATCGGACGCAGGCCCAAGCCGCCTGCGCCTACTGCTCTGGCTACGATTAGGTCGGTCCTACGTCTAGGGTCTACTCCCTGCTCGCGAGTACGCTCGCGCTCCAAATGAGTCTCTAAGTCACTTAGTCACAGCGTCTCTAGTCTGCATCCTTCTTAATGGTCAATGGTCGATGGTAAATGGTCAATCCCCGCGTCCCCTATTCCTTCAACCCCGTGCTCGCAAGACTCTCGACGATCTGTTTCTGGAACACGAAGAACACCAATAGCACCGGCAAGATCGAGAGCATCGCGCCGGCCATTTGGACGTTTTCTTTGCCCACGAACCGGCCCTGAAGCATCGCGATGACCAGGGGCAGCGTGAACTTCTTCTCGTCCAGCAGGATGATTAACGGTCCGAGGAACGAGTTCCATGCGCCGAGGAAGGTGAAGATGCCGAGAGTCGCCAGAAGCGGTTTTGAGAGCGGCATGACTACGCTGCCGAAGATGCGCCATTCCGAAAAACCGTCGACCTTGGCGGCGTCGATCAGGCTGTCTGGGATCTTGTCGATGAACTGCCTGGAAAGGAACACCCCGAAAACGCCAGCAAGTCCCGGAACGATCAGCGGCGCCCAGGTATCGAGCCAGCCGAAGTCGCGGAACAGCAAGAAGCCAGGAACCAGCAACACCGTGCCGGGGATCATCATCGTCGCCAAGAGAGCGAGGAATATCTTGTCGCGGCCGGGGAACCGGTGCTTGGCAAAGGCATATCCCGCCAACGGTCCGAAAACCATGTTGCCGACGGTCAGAGCAAGGGCGATCAAGAACGAGTTCAGACAAGCCCGTACGAACAACGACGCGTCGAGCAGCTCCGAATACGATGCAATGGTCGGCTGGTGAACGACCATGCTGATGACCGGCTGGGTGACTTCCTTTTGGCCCTTCAGCGACGTGATCACCATATAGTAGAACGGCAACGCCATGACGACCGCGCAGACCGATAAGATTAGGTAGACTAATATTCTCTCGAAGGTGATCCGCTTCATTTGGCACCTGTCTTTTCCCTAAAGACCCGAAGCTGCAAGAACGTGAAGATGAAGATGATGGCAAAGAGGATGTAGGCTATAGCCGTCGACTTGCCCATCTCGAACGTTTCAAATCCTGTGTGGTAGACCAGCGGCACCATGGTCATGCCGGAGTCGTTCGGACCGAACTTCGCTCCTGCCTCGCCTGCGCCGCCGCCCAGCATGTAAATTGGTTCGAAGACCTGGAACCCGCCGATGAGGCCGAGGATCGAGATGAACGCAACTTGCGGCCTCAACCCCGGCAACGAGATATGCCAGAACCGTTTAACAGTGGTTGCTCCATCGACTTCGGCGGCCTCATAAAGCGCGTTCGGGATCTGCTGAAGCCCGGCGAGGAAGATGAGGATGTTGAACGCCAATCCGCTCCAGATCGCGAGAGCGATGACGCAATAGAGGAACGTGCGCTCGGTATGGAGAAAGAGCACCGGATCGCGGATGAGGCCGAGCGATGAAAACAGCCCGTTCAGCCATCCTTGCTTCGAGCCGAGGAAAAGCTGCGTGAAGATGAGCGAGATCGACACGACGCTGGTGACCATCGGCGAAAAGAAGACAAAGCGCCAGAAGCGCTCGCCCTTCAGCTTCGTGTTCAACATCGCCGCCAGCACCAGCGAAATCAAGATTCCGGGCGGAAGCGTGAAGAAGACATAGACCGCGGTTCGCCAGATGCTCTTAAGGAGGTCGCCGCCATGCGCCACATCGGCATAGTTCGCTCCGCCGACCCAACGAGCGCTCGAAAGTGGCAAAACCGGATGGTACTGAGTCATCGAGAGATAAAGCGCGACGATGGCCGGCACCGCGATGAACACGAGCGACAGAAGCACCGGCAACGCTATAAAGATATAAGATGTCAGGTGCTTTCTCAACTTCTTCAGGAGCACGATCCAACCGACAAGCACCAAAATGGCGGCCGCCATCGCCCACTTGATGACGAACAAGACGTCGCGCTTGCCCTCGTAGGTCTTGAGCTCAGCGATCACGTTGCCGTAGCGCTGCTCATAGAACTTGCCTTCGCGTTCAACAATCTTCCTTGCCTCTGGTGTGATCGCGCCGTATTCCTTCTTCAGTTGGCCGAAGACTCGAGCATCGAGCGCTTTCTTCTCTTCTGGGAACCGACCTTTGGCATAGGCTTGGATCACATCCCAGCGGCCCATATTGTGCTTCTGGGCATTGGCGCTAAGCTGGTCGACGATGTAGGTGCCCATTCGGTCGAGGACTCCTGTTTCGAGTCTGCCAGCTTCTGCAGCGCCGTGTACCGGAGGAACCGTCGTGAACGAGTCGACCACCGAAGCGATGACATCGTGGATTCTTTGGCTTGTCCTTAAGTCCTTTTCCATCCAAAACTGAGCGTTCTCCGGCCCCCAAACGGCTTTGACAGGAGAAACAGTGAATCCCGACTCGTCTGCCGGTCTTCTCAAGCGGTTCAGGATGATGGCCCGCTGCGCTTCGAGGGTGTTCAGGTATTTCAACCACTCGAACGCTTCTTTCTTATGTTTCGAGAGGCGGAAGATGACATAGGCCGTGCCGCCGATAACGTTGTGCTCTTTGCCGCCGTCGGCTTTGGGCCATGGAAGGATGTCCCACTTCCCCTTTAGCTCAGGTGCGGCATTCGGGATCTGGCTGTAGTAGGTCGGCAGGTCGATGATGAGCGGCACGGCTTTGTCTTTGTCATCCGAGCGGAACATGCCGATCATGCGGCTCTGCACGTCGAGCCCAGCCGAGTCGTGCATGTGCCAAAGCGACAGGCCCTGATAGACACCCTTCAGGTAATTCGGATTGTCCCAGTCGACCTTGGGCTGGCCGTCGGCGTTCAGCGAGAAACCAGGCAAACCGTAGGGCATGGTGTATAGCGAGATTGCCCATTGCGCGCGCTGCGTCCATCCGAAGTAGTAGTGGTAGCCGTTGGCTTCGAGCTGTCGGATCGCTTCGTTCAACTCGGTCCAGGTTGCTGGCGGCTTGATTCCCAGGCGCTGGAACGTGTCGGTGCGATAGTACATGATCAGCGTCGTCACGTCGGTTGGCAGGCCGAACAGCTTGCCTTTGAAAGTGAACATCGGCAAGAGCTTGGGGTAGAACCGGCTCTTTAGCTTGTTAATTTCGTTTGGGAACTCTTCCTGAAGATCAACGAGGCCGCCGACGCTGCCGTAGTCCATCGGTCCGCCGAGGTTGGTGACTCCGATGTCGGGCGGCAGGCCTGCAGCCATTGAGGTGAAGTATTTCGTCAGGAAGTTGCCCCAACTCAGCGGTGTTACCTCGACATGGATGCCGGTCTTCTTCTCGAAGTCTGCCGACAGTTGCTTGTACATGTCGACGTCCTTCATTGAGCCTGTGACAGCCCAAAAGCTTATTGACTTCTTGGTCTGGCTAAGGCCAAGGCTCGCCAGAAGGCAAATCAAAACGAACACGAGGCATTTCTTCATTGCGGCTGTGTTCCTCTATGGTGTCTCGACGACTTCGATCAGATAGCCTTTCTTGGCTGGGATACTCAGCGGATGGCTAAGGTCGACAGCTCCGATGCTATCTTGGTAACCGTCGATCTTCTTTATCTTAGCCTGACTTCTGGATGGATCGAGACCAAGTTTCGTCCAATCGATCTTGAGGTCTATCGTTTGGTCGGTGTTGGACCAAGACGCGACGGCGATCAGCGCTTTGCCTTTCCCTCTGTAGACGGTCGCCTGCACATCGCTCGATGAGGTCTTGACGGGGCATCGCGAATCCCACCAGCCCAGCATAGTTGTGCCGGCCATGCCAAAACTGTCCCAGAATGCCCAGAGGGGCCTCGGATCGCCCGACCATGGCAACCGTTGGGTCATGCCGAAGAGCATTCCGCGCCACGGATTGCCTCCGCCTTGAAGCATCTCGCTCATTACCCCGAACGGCAGGCCAGCCATCTCAACCAGCCAGTAGTCCGGCGAACGGTCGTAGTCGAACCCTTCGCCGAACCAGATTCGGTCGATGTAGGGGATCAGTTCGGCATACATGAGGATGTTGCACGCGTATCCGGCCATGTCGTTGAAGTGGTTCCAGGAGTGCAGATCGATCATCGGGTTCGGGCGGCTACGCTCGAGGATGCGTCTGGCTCTTAAAAGGCTCAGGCGGTCCAGCGCCGAATCGTCGATATAGAGTCCATCGATCTTGGCTTTTTTGACCAAATAATCGAGTCCTTCGAGGTAAAAGTTGTTCCAGCGCGAGTCCGGTGTCGTGATCAGCGCTAGATCGAGGCGGCCTTTGAACTTTCCGCCGAGTTCGGCTACCCACGCCGGGATGTAATCGCCGTCGAAGTGTTCCTTCAGCCACGGATGCGGACCGTTTGGATGAATTACCGTTCGGACCGATTCGCCGGGCCCCGGAAAGATGACTTCGCCGTTGAGGCTGTAAAGCGCATCGAGTTCTGGCAGGTTCTGAGTCAGTTCTCGCGTCGTGTAATAGACCTTCAAACTCAGGTTCTTGGCGTGCGCCTTTTCGACGAGTTTCTTGAGGTCGTCAAACGCTTCGGCGGAATAGGGATAGTTGATGAACGGGTTATCGGGATTGCCTTGGTGGACGTTGACCGTGTTGTAGCCGCCGGGCTTAGCATCTTCAATGGCATTTCCAACTTCGCCCGAATGGATGTAGCGCGTACGCCAGTGCTCGTCGGTGTCGATCGGTTTGGCTGGGGTCAAGCGCATGTCGAAGGTGAACTCCAGGATCTTGCCCTTCTCGAGCCTGCACTTGCCGGAATACGCTTTCAGGTCTGCGCCGTTTGCCACCGGGTCTATGTCGATGCCGCCTTGGCCCTGGTTGTTCCATGAGTCCGGGTTCGCCAGCTTGCCGTATTCGTAGTAGATGTTGCAGAGAGGGAGCTTATAGTTGTCGCCGCGGAATCGCCACGAGCAGCCGCTGCGAACCGAACCCAGCCAGACGGTGTCTTGGTGCTTGCTTATGTCCCATCGCCATTTTACATTTTCGGTCAGTCGACGACCTTCGACGCCGATGCCGGCTATGAACCGGCTCGATTCCTTGGCAAGTTTGGCTTCGAGCTGGGCTGTATTAAGTTCCTGGTCCTCTTTGCTTTCCAGTCTTATTGAGTAGGAGATGTACCCGTCAAACTCAGCTTGTCCTTTTATGTTTATTGTTGTGTTTGCCGTTCGTCCTTCGGTTTGCCAGCGTGCTTGGTCCTTGCCCTTACTCAGCCACTTGAGCGGCGACCATTTGATGTCATGGCCGATGGTCCACTGGAGGGGTTCGCGAAGCAGGTTGGTTCCGGCGTTAGTGAGTGCGATGGACTCGTCGAGGAATGATCGGATCTGCTTCGGCAAGCCGTTGTCGGCCAGCTCGATCTCGTGGGTCAGCGTTCTGATTTTATTGCCACTATACACGATGGCTGTATATGGTTTGGTGATCGTTCGATCTTGAGCGATTTTGGAGTCGAGCCACCTGAGCCGCGATAGCCGCCAGGCGTCCTTGACCCCATGGTCATCTAGTGCAGGACCCGCCACTTCGAAGCTGATCTTTATATCTGCCGATTTTGGAGTCGCGCCTTTGAGCTTGATTGATCCATCCAGAGGTCCGGTTGCGTCTTTCGGCACGTCAACGGCCATCCAAAGCATTTGGAGCCTGTCTGGCGTCAGGCTGACTTGCTTGGCGAACGGCTTGCCATCAGGACCTATGCCTCCGAGGTTTAGGCAGCCGATCTTGAGCGTTTTGCCTGTCGGCGTCTTGAGCGAACCCGACACTTTCAACGCTTGGACCGGTGTGCTTGATACAACGCCGATTTGAAAAACATAGAACTCGCCGGGCTGGACTTTGCCATCAAAGCTGGCTTGGTCGGTCGCCCGCGTCCATTCTGCGGGAGCTTTGAGCCTATGCGAGATCGGTTTAGATCTATCTAGTGCCGCTACAACGAGACCAGAGCGTTGTCGAGCGGCGACGGCGGCAACCTCCTCAACAGGAACGTCGATGAATGATGACATGGACAGCACCAGGCATGAAAGAATGAACATAAGAGGTCCTTCATGGCAAGGACGGATGGGTGCCCGGTTTTGATCCGGCGGGCGGCTTACTTCAGCAGTTCGTCGTGGCCGACCCAGAAATGCTGCGAATACTCGCCTGGGCGGAGCCAGATGAGACCGGCAGGAACTTTAGGCACCAGGAATCCGGCGACGACTTGAGCCTCTTCAACCGTTAGTTTGTCCTCATCTTGTCTCGTAACGACTAAATGAAGGAGATCTTCTTCGCCTTCGAACTGGTAACGATAAGGTCCGTATGTTCCGAAAAAAGGATTGTCCTCGGCTCCAAGTTTGTTGCTTTTCTTCTGCGGGTCGAACTCGGGAAGGACTATTCGGATGTTCGAATTGATGCAACGGACGATCTCTGCCATCACGGCATCGCGGCGTTCGGTTTCTTCAGGTGAAGGCGTGTAAGGCATGAGTTGCTTGAATTCTAGACGATTTATGGCATTGCTGCGCTGATGGGGTTGAGCAGGCAACTGATAACGAGGCTCTGTCGGCAAGGTGTGGCTGGGTTATCGAGTTGCCATATCCATGATAGGTTGTTATAGTTGATGGATTGGCTGCACTCTCAGGCCGCGTCTAGATTCAATTTGCGCGCTGGGTTTTGCCGCCTGGGAGGCGGCGATACCTGGTTGGGTCCCAACGGACCTGCCGACGTGACGTCGGCGGTATAAAGAAAAAAAGAAGAAGATGGCGGAGCGGGTGGGATTCGAACCCACGAACCGGCTTTTGACCGATTACGCGATTTCCAGTCGCGCTCCTTCGACCAACTCGGACACCACTCCGCGACTTCGGTTATTATGGCGACTTTTCAACCGATTCGGCAACATAGATATGACGAAACAGGCCACGATTGCTTCAGAATAGAGCTATGGCAGTTCGATTTGGCTTTCTTAGCGTCGCGCACATGCACTCCTGGGGTTATGCGTCCGGCTTAGCCCGTAACCCAGATACCGAGCTTGTTGGAGTTTGGGACGAGAACGACATCCGCGCGGGCGACTTTGCAAAACTGCAAAAAATCAAAGCCTTTGCATCGGCTGGAGAACTCCTAGATGCCGTTGACGCCGTTGTGATTACCAGCGAAAACAAGAAGCACGCCGAACTCGTGGAGATGGCAGCAGCAGCAGGCAAGCACATCCTATGCGAAAAGCCGCTAGCAACATCTGAAGAAGAAGGCGCACGGATTCTGGCTGCCGTCGAAAAAGCTGGCGTTAAACTGATGACTGCTTTCCCATGCCGGTTCTCGCCTTCGTTTATTTCACTTGTAAACCATGTTCGTTCTTGCAAGATCGGTGAGATCAAGGCCATTTGCGCCACCAATCGCGGTTCGTGCCCATTCGATTGGTTCGTGGATACAAAGCTATCGGGCGGCGGAGCGATGATCGACCATACGGTTCACGTCGCCGACATGTTGCGCGTGTTGCTCGGATGCGAAGCGAAAACTGTCAACGCCCAGACCGGTAACAATATGTACGGCCAGGATTGGGAAGACACAGCAATGTTGACCCTCACATTTGCAAACGGCGTGGTCGCTACGCTCGATTCGAGCTGGTCGCGGCCGAAGTCATACAAGACCTGGGGCGACGTCACGATGAACGTGGTTGGCGAGAAAGGCACTATCGAGCTTGATATGTTCAACCAGCAGTTTGATGTGTATGGTGAAGGAGCGAAGTCACACACGATTGCTTCTTTCGGCAGCGACCTCGATTACGCGCTGGTGTCGGCGTTCGTCGATTCCATCGTTCGCGGAACGGAGCCGCCTGTGACAGGATTCGACGGACTTCAAGCGGCAAGGGTAGCCTTGGCGGGATACGAGAGCGCTAAGAAGGGCCAGCCGGTACACTTGAACGCGTGAAACGCGTCGTTATCCTAGGTTCGACGGGCAGCATCGGCACCCAGACCATCGACATTTGCCTTCAACATCCCGACCGGTTGGAGATTGTCGGACTGGCGGCCGGACGAAACGCATCCGCCTTGAGAGAACAAGGCAAACGGTTCCCTTCGGCGAAGCTGGCCCTCTATGAACCTTGCGAGGACATTCCCTCGGGGATGCAGGCTATCGTCGATATGGCGACCATGCCCGAGGCCGACATCGTGGTGGTCAGTGTTGCAGGAGTCATCGGTCTGTTGCCCACCATCGAAGCGATCAAGCTGGGCAAGCATATCGCCCTCGCCAGTAAGGAAGTGCTCGTTGCCGCTGGCGAGATCGTGATGCCGCTAGCTCGCTCTTGCGGGTCGCTGATAACTCCGATCGACAGCGAACACAGCGCGATATTTCAATGCCTTCAAGGCTACTCACCTGAACATATCGACTCTCTGATATTGACAGCGAGCGGCGGTCCGTTCCGCGGCCGATCGCTGTCAGAACTGGGCCAGATCACTCCCCAGCAGGCTCTCAACCATCCGACATGGAACATGGGCGGCAAAATCACCATCGACAGCGCGACGCTGATGAATAAGGGCCTTGAACTTATCGAAGCCAAGTGGCTATTCGGCGTCGAACTCGACCAAGTTAAGATCGTCGTCCATCCGCAGAGCGTGATCCATTCGATGGTTAAGTTCAAGGATGGCAGCGTTTTGGGGCAGCTTGGTTGGCCGAACATGCGTTTGCCGATTCAGTACGCTCTCCTCTACCCCGAAAGAAAGCCAAACGAGTTGCCAGCTTGGAGCCCGCTTGACCATCCTCAACTCACTTTCGAAGCTCTGGATGAGGAAACTTTCCGATGCCCTTCGCTGGCTCGCAAGAGCTGCCGATCAGGCGGAACCATGCCTTGCGCCATGAATGCGGCTAACGAGGAGGCGGCCAACGCATTTATACGAGGCGAGACCGGATTCCTAGACATACCGAGAGTCGTGGACCAAACGATGCAGAAGCATCAGCCGGTACCTGCTACACTAGAGTCAATTCTGGAAACAGATCGCTGGGCACGCGAAACGGCACGGGATTTGTTACGTATTAAATAAGCACATGCAGAGCCTTCAGACGATTTCTCAATATGCCCTTGGCGGGCTAGCCTTTTTGTCTGTCATCACAGTCCTAGTTTTTGTTCATGAACTTGGTCACTATTGGTCGGCCAAAGCGTGCGGCATGAGTGTTGACTCCTTTGCCATCATGGTCGGCGGAAAGAGAGTGACTGATCTAGAGTCGAGGTTGGAGAAGCCGCTGGCCCCTGCAAAGATCGTGTGGCTCTCGGCTCTGGCGGCTGTTATCCTGATGTTTGTTGGAAGCTTGACTAAGGCCAGCCTTGTATCTCTAGCCGGACTTAGTCTGCTCGGTGTAGCCTTGCCTATATGGGTTACATGCCGTCTTGGCTTCCTATATCATCTCGATATTGTCACGACTTTCAAGAACCTAGCAATATGCTGGATTGGAGCAATAGCCGTCTTAATCTATTCGAACAAAGGCGCGGGAATTGAGCCGACGCAGGCTTTGACCGTTATCGGCTTTGCGTCTGGTCTTGCTCTTATACTTCTTTATTATAAGCCCGTTCTCGGAAAAGGCGAAGAGAGCACTATGGGCGAAGGCATTATTGACGTAGACGGCGAAAAAGTTGATGTCAAGTATCGGCCGCTTCTATCACGCAAGAACAAAGAGGGCACCGAGTTTTCTCTGCTTATGATTCCTGCTGGCGGATTCTGCTCGATTCATGGCATGGCACCGAAACCTGATGCAAGCGAAACGAAGATCGAGAAAGGCTTTTATAGCAAATCGCCTTTTAAGCGCCTTATCACTTTGTTTGCAGGTCCGTTCTTCAGCATTGCGTTCGGCATTATCTTGATAACGATTCTGTATTCAACCGTTGGAGAATCTCAAGCTATTAACAAGCCGCTGATCGGTGTAATCGAAAAGGGTATGCCTGCCTATCAAGCTGGGTTGCGGTCGGGCGATCGACTCCTGTCCGTGGCCGGTGAAAAACCTGAAACGTTCTTCGATGTTATCAAGATTGTGAGACATAACGCGAACAATTCGCTTGAAGTCGTTTATGAGCGCGATGGCGCAACCAAACAAACGACATTGACACCTGTTCTTGGAACAGAGGAGACGGTTGTTTTCGGTCCGGACCTTGAACCAACAGGCGATACAAAGAAGCAAGGCTTAGCTGGCATGAAGTGGGATCTCCACTTTGTCCGCCAGAGCCCAGTTGCCGCTTTTCAAAAAGGTATTGCTCTGCCTTTCAGAATGGTTGGCGATCTTGTCAATATTGCGAAGAAGCCGTCACGAGCTAAAAACGAACTCGGCGGCCCAGGAACGATCGCAGTAATCGCCGTGGATGCCGCCCAGCAAGGCATCACCACAGTCATGCTATTAGCGGCCTTGCTCAGCATCTCATTAGGCGTTATGAATCTATTGCCTATCTTTCCTCTAGACGGAGGCCAGATGGTGGTCGCGTTCATCGAAATGATAAGGGGCGGCAAGCGGCTGAGCATGCAGGTTCAGGGATATGTCTCTACCAGCGGCTTTTTCCTAGTACTGGCTCTAGCTGCAACAATGCTCGCAATGGACGTCAACCGTTTTGTTGGAAAAGAAGTGAAACCGAAGAGTCAAGTAGTCAAACATCAAAACACGTTAGAACCGGAAGGAAGTAAGAAATGAAGAGGGCACTAGCACCAATCGTAATCGCTGCGATCGCCGTTTGCGCGATGGCTCAAGAATCAGCAACCTTGCGTTATGACTTAAAGCAAGGAAAGGTCTACCGATATTCCATGGGCATGAAGATGAGCATGGAAGGCGGACCAATGACCATGGACATGAAAATGAACATGATCAGCTGCTTAAAAGTTAAGGAAGTGGTCGACGGGTTCATCAATACCGTCAACTATTTCGAATACTTCCGAGTTAGCTCAAGCCAGCCGGGCATGGACCAAATGATGGGCGGCCAAGAGTCCGAGATCAAGAAGCTGAGGATCAGCCAGCAGTTCGACTTTCTGGGCAAACCAAAGGGCGAGCCCACGGTTACGGGCGGCGCCATGGCAGGAAGCCTCGGAATGCTCGGCGGCCTCACCGGCACAAGCGCTTTGGGCATCACGCTGCCGAAAGATCCTGTCACCGTCGGAATGACCTGGGATCAACCTCTCGACCTCGGCAAGTCGCTCGGAGGAATGTTAGGCGGCGACTCCAAGGATCCGCTTAAGATGACCTACACGGTCAAATCGTTCGGCGAATACCGCGGTCGGAAAGCCGTGACGATTCAAATGATCTTGAAGGGCACCATGTCGATGGGAGCCCCTGGCGGCGAAGGCGGCGAGGCTCAGAAGGTCGGATTGACGATGGATGGCAAAGGCGACATGGTTATCGACCAGCTGACGGGGCTTACGCTTAAGTCGGCCACAACTGTCGACTTCGACATATCTGCAGCAGGCATGCCGGCAGGCGGATCAGAGAAGATGAAACAAACGATCAAAGTTTCGAGCGAGCTACTTGACTTAGCGAAGCTCTAGACAACTTCATCGCTTCAAATACGGCTCTTCGACCCTTTGGCTGAAGAGCCGTCATTGTTTATACCAACAAGGTATCTCTCTTCCTATTCGTAAACACGTCGTACACATCGCAAGAACATTTGGTACAATACGCTTAAGGAGCGCACCATGGTCACAACAGCCCTTTTTATGCTCGCAACGTTGCCAACAGAGGAAGGCACTTTCAAACCGATGGATACGCCGGCGGCTGACACCTCGGCAATCGGTTTTTTCCTCAAGGCCGCCGAACACCGGCCGCTGCCAGAAGGTTTTACCGACAGGACAGCCGAAACCATGGTTCGCGCCGTTAAGTTCCTTTTTAGCGACAAAGGCATCGAGAATAACTGCATTCGAGATGAAAAGGGCAACAAGGTTCCGCCCTATATCTACCATGCGGTCATCGACGACAACGACCATTTCAGCTACCGAATTAGCTATCCAGCCTACCATCATGCTTATCTGATTGAGGCCTTTCTTGACTACTACAACTATTCGGGCGATCCTGAAGCTTTGCGCCGGTCCAAGCAACTAGCCGACTGGACCATTGAGCACAGCACGCCAGCCGACTGTAAATGGCCGAACCTGGCATGGGCGACATTCTCTGAGGGCAAGCCCGGCGGCCTTGAGGACAAAGATGCCCTGCAGCCCGACAAGGTCGGCTACATGGGTCTCTCGTATACACGGCTCTACGAGGTCACAGGCGATAAGAAGTACTTCGAAGCCGCGAAGAAGAGCGCCGACACGCTTGTGAAAAACCAAGGCTACGACGGCAGCTGGCCATTCCGTGTTAATCCATATACCGGCGAAGTCCGCCAGCAGTACTCTTCTGCTATATACTTGAATGTTGCATTCCTCGAAAAGATGCATGATCTAACAGGTGATCTTAAATATAAGCAATCTCAGATCGTGGCTTGGATGTGGATGCTTCGGAACCCTGTGCGAACCAACAACTGGTCGGGGCTGTACGAGGATATCCCCGTCGGTTCCGATTCGCAGGTTCACTACTCGCCTTTACAGGTGATCCGTCTATTGCTTCGCTACCACAACACGGTGAACGAGTCATCTTATATCGACAAAGCTCGCAAGCTATTCGATCATACGATGGACGGCCTCGGGTTCGTCGACCGCGAAATGGGACTGGTTATGCGAGAGCAGACCGCCTATCCTGCAGCAACGCCAAGTTCGACGTTGAACTGGTCGATGATGGCCGCCGAGTTCTTCTTGACGACCGGCGAAGCCAAGTTCCGAGATACGACCTTGGCCGCTGTGAAGATGGTAACAAAGTACGGCCTTAAGCCAGATGGCCGTACACACAACTCAGTGCTCGGTCCTGAGATCTACGGCAACTGGGGTAGCTGGTATAGTCTAACTTCTCCCACCGTTAGATACTTATATCAGGACATGGGTTGTCTTCCAGAACTAGCGCCCAACGGCGAAACGCACTTGCTGCGCACTTCAACCCAGATTCGAACGATCTCTTATGGCAAATCAGATGTAAAATATTCTAGCCTGCCCTATTCGGTCGATTTGTTGAAGATGAAGTCAGCACCTTTGAATATATCATCGAATGGCAACGCGCTGAAGCCTGATGCCAAACTGGCCAGAGCAAATGGCTACCTTTACAACCCGAAGAGCAAGGTACTTGTGGTCAAGCACACCCAACCCGATGTCGTCATTACTCTTATAGAGTAGAAGCGTGAAGGCAGACGACTTTTGCCCGCCGGATAACTGGCGGGCTTTTTTGTGCATCGCTCAGCCGTGGTAACCTTGCCACATGGTCATCTCCTCCTTAGCCTTGCTTGCGGTTTGCGCAAGCCAACCCGAACCAAGTTGGAAGCTAGTCTGGTCCGATGAGTTCAACTACACCGGCTTGCCTGACAAAAAGAAGTGGGATTACGAAGTCGGCTACATTCGCAACAAAGAGGCGCAGTATTACACCAAAGCGCGCCAGGAAAACGTCCGCGTTGAGGGTAGCAAGCTCATTATTGAAGCGCGAAAAGAGAAGTTCGACAAGTTCGAATACACGTCCGCCAGCATCAATACACTCGGCAAGTTCGCCTATCAATACGGCCGCATCGAGGTGAGTGCCAAGTTGCCAGCAGGAAAAGGCACCTGGCCGGCGATCTGGATGATGGGCGAAGACAGGCCGACAGTCGGGTGGCCGAGGTGCGGCGAGATCGACATCATGGAGCATGTCGGCTTCAACAAAGGCTCGATTCATGGCACCTTGCACCAGATCAACGACACGGGCAAGCATTGGAGCAAAGGCGCGGTTCTGCAGATTCCAGATTGCTGTGAGGCGTTTCACGTTTACGCCATGGAGTGGTCGAAGAGCGGCATCTCGTTGTTTGTCGACGATAAGAAGTATTTCGACTTCCCTTATGAAGGTCCGAGCAGGTGGACCTTCGATCGCAAAATGTATATCTTGTTGAACCTAGCAATCGGCGGAAGCTGGGGCGGAGCAATGGGCATTGACGATGCGAGCTTCCCTCAGCGATATGAAGTCGACTATATCAGGGTCTACCAGCCTGACAAAATGCGCAAATAGCGGTAAGCTGAGTGCTATTCACGGAGTTCAAAAATGGCAGAAGAAACAAAAGAAGAAGCAAAGAAAGAAGAAAAGAAGCCGGTGCCGTTTGTCGATGAAGAGCCGATCGTAACGCATCACGAGATGGCTGTTGGCGGCAAGAAGTTGAAATATACGGCGACGACCGGACGCATGCCGCTGAGGAACGCTATCGACGAGATCGAGGCGCAAATGTTCTATGTGGCCTACACCAAGGACGATGTCGAAGACAAGTCGAACAGGCCTGTTATATTTGCCTACAACGGAGGTCCCGGATCTCCTGCGCTGTGGCTTCATCTCGGCGCAATCGGCCCGAAGCGCATTCCGATGGATGACGAAGACGGCTGCCAGATGCCCAAGCCGCCGTTCAAGCTCGCAGACAACGAGCAGACCTGGCTCGACGTTGCAGACTTGGTCTTCATCGATCCGGTTGGCACGGGTTACAGTCGATCTCACACCGAGGAGCTTGGAGCGAAGTATTGGGGACTAAAAGGCGACATTGAGTCGGTCGGCGAGTTCATTCGTCTGTTCCTGACTCGGTTCGAGCGCTGGAACTCGCCGCTCTATCTGGCGGGTGAAAGCTACGGCACGACTCGCTCGGCTGGCCTTGCTGGTTATCTGATCGACCGCGGGATCGCGTTCAACGGAATCGTTTTGGTCTCCTCGATCCTGAACTTCCAGACGGCTCGGTTCGTGAAGGGCAACGACCTGCCATACGTGCTGTTCCTGCCGACCTACACGGCCACGGCGTTCTATCACGGCAAGCTGCTCAAGGACCTCAGCACCGATCTTCAGTCGACGCTCAAGCAGGTTGAGGAGTTCGCCATGGGCGAATACCAAGCGGCATTGGCCAAAGGCGATTTGCTAACAGATAAGGAGCGGCAAACGATCATCAAGAAACTGGCCCGCTTCACCGGTCTGAGCACGACTTACCTTGACTACAATGACCTGCGCATCCACATCTGGTCGTTCTGCAAGGAGCTTTGCCGTGACGAGAAGCGAACCGTCGGCCGATTGGATAGCCGGTTCAAGGGTATTGATGCCAAGGCTGGCGCGGAGCATCCGGAACACGATCCTTCGATGACAGCATTGATGGCACCCTACACGGCGATGTTCAACCACTATGTTCGAACGACGCTCGGTTATAAAACCGACTTGCCATACGAGATCTTCGGCGGCGTCAAGAAGCCTTGGGATTGGGGTTCTGCAGGCGAAGGCCATCCGGACACGAGCGAAGCCTTGCGCGCTGCGATGGCGAAGAACCCGTATATGAAGATCTATATCGCTTCGGGCTACTTCGACCTGGCGACTCCTTACTTCGCGACCGAGTTCACCGTGGCGCACATGGAACTCGACCCGACCGTTCGGGGCAACATCACAACCGGCGAATATGAATCCGGACACATGATGTATGTTCACGAGCCCAGTCTGCAAAAGCTCAAGGAGGATGTGGCGGACTTCGTCAAATAAAGGCAGGGCCGCAAGTCCCGCCGCTTCAAAACAGTCCCTATAATGAAGATTGTAAAGCGGTGGACACAACATCCATCACTGCGCAGAGCAAGAACCACCCATCCTCCTTCGGTAGGGTATGCAAAGCGCAGGGGAAGGGCCCAGATCGAGCATCTGGGCCCTTTCGGGTATTTTCGATTACCTATGCTCGTCGATTTAGTAATCGAACAAATGAAACTGGTCTTTGAGCCGCTTCCTGTTGGCATTGACCACACGTTGGAAGTGCTCGGCTCTGTTAGGGCGATTGCGCGAGGTGAGGCTATCGAAGGCAACACTCTCCTTATCGCCGAACTGGCAGCGGTGTTGCACGATATCGGTGCAGTGAAAGCTCTGCAGGTCCATGGCTCCATAGAGGGCAAGTTTCAGGAACTCGAAGGACCGCCGATCGCCCGCGAGATTCTGTGTTCTCTATCTTGCGAAGGGTCTCTCGTGGATCGTGTTAGTTTTATCGTTGGCAACCATCACACCTTTTCAACCGTTGACGGAGACGATTTCAAGCTCCTTTGGGACGCTGACCGCATCGCCGCCCTCGGCCATGAAGGATTGGCTTCATCTATCGATTCCTTAGCTTCCTTTGCTCGCGATAATCTGTTCTTTCCCTCAAGTGTTGATGTTGCCTTAAAGCGCTACTTCCCTTCTGCCAGCTAAGAAGGTTAAAATCTGTGTATGTCTCGTTTACTTCTCTTTACGGCCATGATCTCTCTCGCTTCGGTTAGCTTCGCAGATAAGGTGGATGACATCGTTAGGAAAGAGATGGAAACGCGGAAGGTGCAAGGAGCAGTCGTTGCTGTGATCAAAAACGGCAAAGTTGCCAAGAAAGCAGCCTATGGCTATGCCAACATTGAGAACCATGTTAAGGTCCGGCTTGACAGCGTATTCGAGATAGGTTCGATCACCAAGCAGTTTACGGCGACGCTAGTGATGAAGCTAGTTGAGGAAGGCAAGCTAAGGCTGGACCAGCCTGTTTGCGAATACATGCCTGATATCCCTCCCGCATGGAAAGCTATCACATTGCGCTTGCTACTTGCACATCAGTCAGGACTGAAGAACGTTAATGAAGTCGATGGTATGTCGATTTTCGATAACGTCGACTACGCGAAGTTTATCAAGGGCTTATCTTCACATCCATTAGAATTTGTGCCCGGCACGAAATACGCATACCGAAACACAGGGTATTGCTTTGCCGGCCACATCATTGAGCGCGTAACTGGCAAGCCCTATTGGACCTACCTGAGCGAGATAATATTCAAGCCTTTAGGGATGTCTCATAGCCAGCAGAGGGATCCTTCTTCAGTCATCAAGAACCGGGTGTCCGGATATGACCTGGTAGATGGCAAGGCTCTGAATCGTGCATCCTATTTGACGGATATCAACGCTGCAGGCGCGATTACCTCGACGATTCTTGACCTCATCAAGTGGAACGCGGCCATTGACAAGAACCGCGTTGTCTCAGCCGATAGCCAGAAGCTGATGTGGACTCCGAACAACCTGAGCGATGGCAAAGCGACGCGCTATGGCCTTGGGTGGATCGCTACCGAATATCGAGGAGCCAAGTTGCTTACTCATGGCGGATCGACCTCCGGTTTTTCAGCCGTCATCCAGAAGTACGTGGATAGCGGCGTCACAATTATCATATTGACAAACTGCGAAACATTGAATACGGCGGCTTTTATTGCGCAGGAAGTAGCACCGGAATATGTTGATTTCAAAAAGTAGCCGAAGGCTTTAGCGCAACAAATGAAGGCTGAAGCCCTCGGCTACACTATATATCTATAGGCCTCTACTTCAGTAGCACTTCATAGGCTACTATTGAGCCCGCCACAACAACATTAAGGGATCTACCCTTGCCCGCCATTGGAATTATCACTGCGCCATCGCATTGCTTTAACACGTTTGGATAGACGCCTTTCTTCTCGTTGCCGAGGACAAGGCATACCTTGTCGGCATACTCGTACTCGCGATACGATACTGCGCCTTCGGCGACCTCTACTGCCACGACCTGATAGCCTGCTTCTTGCATCTCGCGAATGGCGTCGTCATGCCGAATGACTTGTCTCCAGGCCACTCGCCGATGGTTGCCGATTGATGTCACGCTGATCTGAGGATGCGGCGGAATCGGCGTTCTTCCCGTGCATATGACTTCGGCTGCACCGCAAGCGTCGGCAACGCGGAATAGGCTGCCGACATTGTATGGATCATCCCAGTCCTGCAATATGAGTTTGAGAGATCGCTTGAACGGGTTCTGCGACGCGAACTCCTTCAGGAACCGTCTTGTTTCGGTCTTCTTCTTGATTTGGCGAAGGTCTTTGGTAGGTTGTTCGGTCACAAATTGAATCTACCAGGTTGAGGCTAGATGATGTCGCCGGAACCGTCAATCCAGCGGTTCATGCTAAATGGAAGCCTTCGCCTACAAGATCGTTATCTCAGGCCGGCGACGACGCCAGCGATCCCGGTTAGCGAACTCCAATGGTGAGTCTTGAAATATGGCAATACAGCGTCAATTGACGTCTTACTACTTACGGCTTACGTCTTTAAAGGCATCGCCTAATCCAGCCAGGTCAGCGGGGCCATGCTGAGCGGGCCGTCTTCCCAGCCGACGTGGCTGATGTGCCAGCTTCCATCAAGGTCTTGGACAACTTCACTAGCATGCGCTTGAAGATCGCCTACCTGGTCCGCATACTCCCAGTGCAATGGATCGGATGAACCGAATACATTGATCGTTCCGCCGTCGCAGACGAACAGGTAGAACTTGGATCCGCGCTGAACGACAAACGGTGACTCTGTAGGTCCGCCGAATGTTCCTTCACGAGGGAAAGTGAAGACCACTTGAGGTTCGGACCAGTGCTCAAGGTCATCGCTGGTCATCGCCTTCACGTTATGGAATCCGCCCGAGGGCGTTGAGTTGGCCGTGTAATAGAGGATCCATCGCGTGCCATCGTGAATGACCATCGGGTCGCGAGCATCAAAGCCGTCCTCGACCAGCGGGTTCCATGTGTCGCGCTCCCAGTTCCACAGGTCTTTGCTCGTGTTGCTATGAATACGATAAGTCTCATGCTGCAACGAACCGGCGCAAACGAACATCCGGTAACCGCCGCTGAACTTGACGACGTGCGGAGCCCAGAACAAATACTCCGAGAAGCGGTCGTAGTCGACGGTCATGGCGTGCTTCTGCTTGGTCCACGGGCCGTAAAGCGATGGCGCGGTGGCATGCAAAAGGTTGTGTCCCGGATCTTTGAAAAAGTCCAGAGGCTTCGGGTGGGTGATGGCATAAACATGCCATAGCTTATCGGGGCCGTAGATGAAGCAATGGTCGTTCATGCACCATTCTTCGATTTCGCCTACTTGGGGATCAAAGATAACTCGGAACTCGCCGACTTCAAATGCCATGCGCTCTAGTCTATCCGAACCGGCTAAAATGAGACATGCTCTTTGAACAATTTGTCTCGCCTCGTCTTGAGCTTCGAAACCGGCTGGCAGTCGCCCCGATGGCCACCTTCTCGGGTAACGAAGACGGCTCCTTGCATCCTGACGAAGTAGCTTTTTTGGCCAGGCGTGCGAAAGGCGGCTTCGGGCTGATCATCACCGGGGCTTGCTTCGTCCATCCGACGGGAAGAGCGTTTGACGGACAGTGGGGATGCGAATCGGACTCGCGCATCGCCGACCTGCGAATCATGGCCGATGCCATCCACGCCGAAGGAGCCAAGGTCTATCTCCAGATCCACCATGGAGGACGAGCGTGCCCGCCTCGACTGTGTGGCGAAACGGTGGCTCCGTCGGCAATTGCACCCGACAAAGAAGGCGGGCTAACCCCTCGCGAGTTGAGTGGAGCTGAAGTTGATGAGATCATCAAAGCCTTTGGAGATGCGACGCGAAGAGCCAAAGAAGCCGGTTACGACGGTGTTGAGATTCACGGCGCGAACGGCTACCTGCTCCAGCAGTTCTTTAGTCCGCGCACCAACTTGCGCACGGACAACTGGGGCAAAGATCGATTCGCTTTTCCGTTAGCTGTTGCCGAGGCATGCCTGATGCATGATGGTGACGATTTCCATATAGGCTACCGCCTATCTCCAGAGGAATCTGAGGAACGCGGCATCCATATTCAAGATACGCTCAAGCTGGTAGACCGACTCGCTAGCCTGCCACTTGCATACATCCACCTATCGACCTGGAGCCGAGACCAGAAAAGCACGAAAGATGACGACGGACGCACGTTCATCAAGCGTGTTGCCGAACAGATAAATGGAAGACTGCCTTTTATCGGCGTGGGCGGAGTAAAGGAGAAAGCTGACGCGGAGTTCATCTTGAAGGAAGGCGCTGACATTGCTGCGCTCGGGCGAACGGCTATTTCCGATCCGGAATGGCCGATCCATGCTCAGAACGGCATGCCCATCAAAGCGAAATATCCGAGAACTGGCGGACACGAAGCTTTGGCAGTTCCAAAGGGGCTTGACACCAAAATGGTGAACGTTCCAGGCTGGATGGACTTGGAAGACTAATTCTTCTTGAACAAAACCAACACGATGGAACCTTGAAAGCCCGAGGCTTCGAACTCCTCGAGCATATAGCGTTTGGCGTCCTCGGGCTTCACTCCGCCGGTGCCTGCGCCGATCAACGGGAAGCCAATTGATCCTAGGTTATGTTCGGAAGCGAGGCTGAGGGCTGACCGGACACACGCGCGGATCGCCTTCTCGCTCGATCGCCATAGCATGCTAATACCAGCTACATGGATGATCGCCTTGCATTTCAGTTTGCCTGGTCCAGTGATAACGGCCCCTCCAAGCGGAATCGGTCCTTTGCGCTGCAATTCTCGAAACGGCTCGAAGCCGGCAACATTCTTGATTGCACCTGATACACCCTGAGGCAAGAGCAGAAACCAAGGGATTATGTTTCGATTCCACGCGTTCACGATAGCATCGGTCTCCTGGTCGGCGATATTGCCTTCGATGATGGTGTAGGGCATGTCTTAAGCTAAAGACGTTCAGAGGGGGACGACCTGTTCGCGCCACATCGGAAACTAAAACAGCCATCGTGCACTTATTGCACGATGGCTGATTTCTTGATAGTTCGACAGTTTATTTGCGTCGTCGTCGAGCGGCAACAGCCAAAAGGCCTCCGCCGAGAGCGATGAGTGTCATCGGCTCGGGAACAGGCGCGCCGTCAAACCGAATGTTGTCGACATAGATGTCGCATGGGTAGCTGACTGCAGAGCCTTTTCCAGGAACCGCTCCAAATAGGTGAATCTGGAACCAGCTGCTCGTTGTAATCGAGTTATCTTTTTGGGCACTGTAATCCCACTCAATTGTTGCTCGATAGTCTTGTCCTGCATTAAGCCACTTCCAGCCAACGGCTTCTTTTTGGTCCCAACCGTTATCTGAGTTGGTGGCAAGAACAAGCTGAACCTGTTGAAAGTCTGCCCTCGCTGGGAAGTAGACATCGATCAGCATTTTGGTGTTTGCGAACCACTTATCATAAACTGCGGAACTATATCCGCCCCATGTAAAACTCCAACCACCATTTAGGTCGTCGATTTTCATGCTGAAATTGCCATCGGTGACATTCAGTGTGGACTGAGATACCGCCTTGCTCGATGCGTTGGCAACGGTGTATACGCCATTCTCGAACGACTCGACCAGATAGACCGCACTCGCGCTCTGAACAATCGCAAAAGCTGCCAACGGCAGTATAAATTTTCCTCTCATCATTGATCCTCCGATTTCAAGTAAGCAACACATGACAGAGATTCGTCTCTGAATCTGTCGCATGCATTCATTATCCTCCAACTATTGCTTGGAGGCCCGGACTATTTGTTCATTTTTCACACGAAATCCAAAACCCGTAAAATCACCAGCAAGTCGAGTCGTTATATCGAAGTATTTCGGACATCGCGGCAGCTTTCACAACAACTGCTTTTAGGCTAAATACCTAATGTGCAAGTTTCGATACAGTCCGAGCTTATGGTTGCGTTTGCAGTTCCTTTCTCATCAGTCAACTGCAACACCGCTAGTGCTCGTCCTCGCCATGCTTTGTGTTTGCTGTCCTTAAGGCTGTCCAAATCACGAGGATCAGCGTTGCCGAAGGCGATCAGCTTGGCTGGTCCGTCGACTTGGATTTGGAGTTCGTCGCCAGCATTAGGGCAAGCGTTGCCAACTTCGTCTACTACGGTTATCTCAGCAAAAACCAGACGTCCTTTCTCCTTCGTTTCAAGCTTCGAGATATTGACTTTGAAACTGTGTGGCTGACCTGCGGTTCGTAGGATATGCTCGAATGTTTCATTGCCGATCTTTCCGACTGCTTTGAGTTCGCCCTTTGCATAGGGCAACTTGAAGGAAACCTTGCGGTCCTCGCCCATAGTTTGGGAGCCTTTGCTTTCACCGTTAAGGAATAACTCGACGGTCTCGCAGGACGAATAGACGTGAACCGTTAGCTCCTGACCTTTGAACTCTTCTAGATTCCAATGGGACACAACGTTATCCCAGCCCCACTTGTGGACCCAGCCGCTTTCGTCTCTTCGTTGGACTTCCTTTAACGGCAGTTCCACGGCAATCCTTATCACGCCTTTTCGAAAGTGGGCTTCGCGATAGTAGGACTGAGGCTTGCGATCACAAATAAGGTCGAGATCGCCGCACATCGAAAGGTGGATCGGGAAGTCCTCCATTCTGAGGTCGCCTTTCTCAATTATTCTTTGTCCGATGGCCGACTCGCCGATGTAGTCGAGGGCAGTCCAGACAAAGTCGCCGATACAATAAGGGTGTTTTTCGACGAGCACCCAGGTCTTGTGGAAGTCGAAGGCGAAGCTCTCGGTGGACATCATGATCCGTTCCGGGTGTTTGCTGTGGTCTTCTTCCCAGTTGCTCTCTTCGTAGTTGTATCCGCCAACGTCAAGATGCTCAAAAGCTGGCGCGCTGGAGGTTTGCCAGTCGACCCAGCCTGGTGTGTGCCAGCCGGCACAGACGCCTTCGGTGATCGGCCTGCTGGTGTCGTGCCTCTCGATAGTCTCTCTTAGCTTCTTGGCGATGTCGTTTCTTGTGAAGCAGTGGGGAATTTCGTTTCCGATGGACCAGAGGATGACGCTCGGGTGGTTACGGTCGCGCCGGATCATCGCTTCGAGTTGCTCTTCGCTGTGTTCTTTGAAGGTCGTTCCGAGGCCTTGAGGCACTTTTGTGACTTCCCACTCGTCGAACGCTTCGTCAAGGACAAGCATGCCGTGCTTGTCGCACCTATCGAGGAAGTAAGGGGACGGAGGATTGTGCGAGGTTCTGATGGCATTGAAGCCGGCCTCTTTCATCTTAAGAACTCTTCGTTCTTCGGCGTCGTCATGGGCAGCTGCGCCAAGGATGCCGTTGTCGTGGTGGACGTTTCCGCCTCTCAGCTTCGTTTCTTTGCCGTTGATTCTGAGGCCTTTCTCCGGGTCAACTTTGATTGTTCTGATGCCGAATGATATGGTTACCTCATCTATCGGCTGGTTGTCTCTTTTAATTGTTGCTTTAGCTTGGTAGAGGTAGGGATCTTCCGGCGACCAGAGACGTGGCTTACGGATTTTGAGTCTGACGGTTGCCTTTCCGTCTTTGCCTATCGGTTTATCTTCTGATATCGTTCCGTCGCTGATATCTAGTTTTACCGTCTCGTTTGTCGCTCCTTCCGTCTCGATCAGTGCTTCGATGTCTGCATATTGGTCCGTTACGTTCGTCGTTCTAACGAATAATCCGTCAGGAATGAAGTGCGTCTCGTTGCACTCGGTCAGCCAGACGTGGCGGTAGAGACCCGAGCCCGTGTACCACCGCGAGTTGTGTCCTTCGTTCTCGACGCAGATCGCCAGGAGGTTGTCTTCTTTGTCGTTCAGAAAGGGCGTTAGGTCGTAGTCTTTCGGCATATAGCCGTTCTTGTTTTCGCCGACAAAATGCCCGTTGAGATAGACTTTGCTGACGAGCATGGCCCCATCGACGCGCAAGATGGCCTTTCTGCCTTCTTGCTTCGCTATCTGCAAACGCTTGCGATACCACCCGGTTCCTCCAACGGCGTAGCCGGTGGCTTGTCCTCCGCCGCTGACGGCCTTGTTGAAGGGCGAGTTGGTTCCTGGGACGTCTTCTATCGACCAGTCGTGCGGAAGATCGACGGTCCGCCAGTCGGAGTCGATAGTCTCGGGTTTGTGCGCGTCCTTGAATAGTCCGCGATGGAAGAGCCAGTTGTCGTCGAGTCGGGTGATGGTGCGTGTGTTCGGCATAGGAATTCGGTTGGTTTTGAACCTATCCTATTGGTTCGCCGAATGTGGCTGGTTTATCCTCTTTGTTTATCGTTATGTGGCTACACTGCTGAAGAGATCCTGTTAAACTTGAGTCCGAGAGTCTGCTGGCAGGATGCCGGCGCTCCCAGTGATATCCGCTACAAGCAAGCGCCTAAAACGCAAAAAAGCCCCACTTACGTGAGGCTTTTCTAAATATTATCTATCCAGGCAACGTGCTTATCTTCCGTAGCCTTGCGACCAAAGTACTTCCGCCGCTGAGAGTCTTAACTGCCGTGTTCGGGATGGGAACGGGTGTGGCCCTCTCGCAATGATCACCTGAATAGAAACTGTCTCGCGCTCAAAGCGCTTTGACAGTCGCACACTGGTTTAGTGGGATCACAACACCGAGCAACTGAATTATGCTTTAGTAAGCCCTCGACCAATTAGTATCGCTTAGCTCAACACATTACTGCGCTTACACTTGCGACCTATCAACCTGGTAGTCTTCCAGGGGTCTTACTATAGATGAGATATCTAATCTTGGGGTGCGCTTGGCGCTTAGATGCTTTCAGCGCTTATCGCTGCCCGACGTGGCTACCCAGCGTATGCTCCTGGCGGAACAACTGGTACACCAGAGGTCAGTTCGCTCCGGTCCTCTCGTACTAAGAGCGACTCCCCTCAAATATCTTACGTGCACAGTGGATAGGGACCGAACTGGCTTACGCCGTTCTGAACCCAGCTCGCGTGCCACTTTAATCCGTGAACTCCGGAACCCTTGGGACCGTGTCCAGCCCCAGGATGTGACGAGCCGACATCGAGGTGCCAAACCATGCCGTCGCTGTGAGCGCTCGGGCAAGATCAGCCTGTTATCCCCGGGGTAGCTTTTATCCGATGAACCCTGACGTGCCCACGCACCATCAGAGGGTCACTTAGCTCTACTTTCGTACCTGCTCGACCTGTGTGTCTCGCAGTCAAGCGCACTCTATACCTATACGCTCAACGGCTGATTTCCAACCAGCCTGAGTGCACCTTTAGGCGCCTCCGTTACTTTTTGGGAGGCGACCGCCCCAGTCAAACTACCCGCCTAAGATTGTCTCGTTACCGGATAACGGCAACGGTTAGTGAACCAGCTATACAAGGGTGGTGTTCCATTGTTGCTTACGCTCCCACCTACGCTCTACATGCATAACCAATTCACAATCTTAAGGTGTAGTAAAGCTCCACGGGGTCTTTCCGTCCAACTGCGCATAACCCGCATCTTCACGGGTGCTACAATTTCACCGAGCTTCTCGTTGAGACAGTTCCCAAGTCGTTACGCCTTTCATGCGGGTCGGTATTTAGCCGACAAGGAATTTCGCTACCTTAGGACCGTTAGAGTTACGGCCGCCATTCACCAGGGCTTCGATTCGATGCTTCGCTTGCGCTAACATCTCCTGTTAACCTGCTGGCATTGGGCAGGCGTCAGCCCCTATACTTCGACTTTCGTCTTGGCAGAGACCTGTGTTTTTGGTAAACAGTCGCCTGGGATGCTTCGCTGCGGCCTCTTTCGAGGCGCCCCTTATTGCTAACTTACGGGGCTCGTTTGCCTAGTTCCTTAACGAGAGTTCTCTCGAACGCCTTAGTCTCCTCGACTCACCTACCTGTGTCGGTTTGCAGTACGGTCAAACACTAGATTAACGCTGTGGGGCTTTTCTAGGCCCCCCTCAGTTCCAGTTCGATTGCTCCGAAGAGCGCCCTTCCCCGTATTCAACCTTTACGCCAATCTTTCAACTGGCCCAGTCTCCTACTAGCCCGCAACTACCAACAGTGCGGGATGGAACCTCGAGAAACGTCCTCCCATGGCTCTAGTGCCTGGGTCTGGAATATCAACCAGATGTCCATCGGCTACGCCTTCCGGCCTGACCTTAGGGACCGCCTAACCTCCGTCTGACGAACATAGCCGGAGAAACCTTAGGTTTTCGGCGGACAGGATTCTCACCTGTCTTATCGCTACTCATGCCTGCATTCTCACTTGTATACGCTCCACCAGTGCTTACGCTCTAGCTTCACTGCATATTCAACGCTCCCCTACCGATCATCTTACGATGATCCCGAAGCTTCGGGAGTGTGCTTTAGCCCCCTTACATTATCCGCGCAAGATCACATTCGGCCAGTAAGCTGTTACGCACTTTTTAAAGGGTGGCTGCTTCCAAGCCAACCTCCTGGCTGTTTACGCGATCTCACATCGTTTCACACTTAGCACACGTTTAGGGCCCTTAGCTGTCGATCTGGACTATTCTCCTTTTGACGATGGAGCTTAGCCTTCACCGTCTCACTGCCACGCTAATCATTAGGTATTCGGAGTTTGATTGGGTTCGGTAAGCTGGTAGGCCCCCTAGCCCATTCAGTGCTCTACCCCCTAATGACAACACGTAACGCTGCACCCAAATGCATTTCGGGGAGAACCAGCTATCTCTGCGTTCGATTGGCATTTCACCGGACTAACCACAGCTCATCCCGAGACTTTTCAACGTCAATGAGTTCGGGCCTCCATGATGTGTTACCATCACTTCACCCTGGCCATGGCTAGATCACGCAGTTTCGGGTCTACTAATACTGACTTGACGCCCTATTCGGACTCGATTTCTCTCCGGCTGCGACTCTTAGAGTCTTAACCTTGCCAATACTAGTAACTCGCAGGCTCATTCTGCAAAAGGTACGCCATTACACTTGAACGGATTACTCCGAACATGGTGCTCTGACTGTTGCGGGTGACATGATTTCAGGTTCTATTTCACTCCCCTAACCGGGGTTCTTTTCACCTTTCCCTCACGGTACTGGATGCACTATCGGTGACAAACCGTGTTTAGCCTTACCCGGTGGTCCGGGCAGGTTCACGCGAAATTCCTCGTGTATCGCGCTACTCAGGTACCACCTAAATCTGTTTAGTCTTTTGAATACGGGGCTCTCACCCTCTATGGCAGTTCGTTCCAAAACGCTTCTTCTAAACTAATTTCAGTCTTTTTTTCTAACTCCGTCAAACTGAAAGTGCGATTGCTCGTCTCTCAGTTTGAAGGAGTTAGTGGTGGCCCTACAACACCGATTGGCAAGCCAATCGGTTTGGGCTGTTCCGCTTTCGCTCGCCGCTACTTACGGAATCTCATTCGATTTCTTTTCCTCTGGTTACTTAGATGTTTCAGTTCACCAGGTTCCCTCCATACACTCTATTTTATTCAAGTGTAGGTAACAAGGCATTACCCCTGCTGGGTTTCCCCATTCGGAAATTCCAGGATCAACGCTTCTGTGCAGCTCCCCTGGACGTATCGCCGCTTACGCGTCCTTCATCGGCAGTTTGTCCCTAGGCATTCGTCATACACCCTTTAAAGCTTAACTCGCAGCATAACTCGAGTTGCTCGATGTTTATGAATCCACTAAACCAATATGCAACTGTCAAAGAGCTCTGTCGCTGGCCGGTCGGCCTTTCGGTCTCTCGGCTTCGCTGGGCGAAAGTTACCTTCGCGATTCTTTCGTTTCGCGTTGCTTTCGTTCAGCGGCAAGGGGAAATGATACCAGGTCGCCCCTCGCATGTCAAGCCCTCGCCGCACTTTTTTCAAATATTTCGTTTCCGGCTATTTGGTGTTCCGCGGTTTTGCCGCCGCTTTGCCAGGCTTGTTGCCAGGTTTGGCAGGCTGAGCGTTGACCTTTTCCTCGCTTGGCGCTTGTCTGGCAACTTTCATCACTTCATCGCAAGGCACAACAACCAATGAGCGGGATCCGCCCAATATGTCGCTGTCGCCGCGCGATTCGGTCGAAACGGTGGTCATCTTATAGGTTGCTATGCCCAACGGCTGGCCCAGCAAATTGAAGACCGGATTGCCCGGAGCGTTGTTCACTGCTCTGTCCAGCACGAACCGTTTACGAGGCTTCTCAAGGATACTCATGATATTCATGCTATAGATGCCCGTAGCGCGGTTCAGGGTCTTCCCTAGCCGTGTTGCGATGACAACCGTATCAAGAAGCTTTGCCTGGCCGCTCTGAGCGAGTTTTACATAAGGCATCGGAGATGTCTGCTTTGCCAGAGGCCGAATAAACATCAAGTTCAAGTCTCGGTCTCTCAGCACGACCTTGCTCGGAATCTGCCTGCCTTCAGTGTCAAGGATCTTGACGTCGGTGGCCGAGGCTTTATACTCCGCGCCTTCGCCATCCATCATTGAAGATATCATTGCGGTCGGATCGGCGTCGGCCAGGCAGACCAATGTAAGTCCTGTCGAGTCGATCGTCGTGCCGACAACTTCGCGCTTCATTTCCCTGCTCTGACTATCGCCTTCGAAGCTCATCGTAAGTTTCCAGACAAGTCGAACAGTCACTAGCCCCTTCTCCACCGTCGGCAGAGTTTTCCTAACCGCATCGAACTGGTCGGCAGATGCCGTGGCGCCAATAGCAGCAATACAGAGTCCCAATACAATTGATCTGAACATGGCTAGTTGCCTCCTTGCCAGTCGGTCTCGATCTCGACATACGAAATGCCTTCTGATCGCAAGACTTTGAGTACCGTGAACCTTGTCTTGCTCGCGGCTAAGCTTGTGAGAAGAGACTTGAGTTCTTTGACATTGGCTACGGCTTGGCCATTAACTTCCTGAATCAGATCGCCTGTCTTAAGTTTGCCTAGAGCCGCCCAGCCACCAGAGAGGACCTCTTCTACCCAAACCCCAGTTGCCTTGCCGTCAAGGTTTCGTAGCGCACGATCTTTACTAGTGATGTCGCGAGCCGTGAACTCGAAGTTCGTGTCTTTATAACGCTCCATATCTCTAGCAGAGGGATCTGGTTCGGTCAACTTAACCTGAACGGCTTGCTTGCTGGCCCCCCTAAGGATAACGACCTTGACAGTTGCTCCAATCTCATATTGGCGGATCAGTTCGCTTAGCTCCTCTGAGTCTTCCGGCTGGGATGCTTCCAGCGCGATGCCATCGACAGAGAGAAGCAGGTCGCCGACCTTTAGCCCAGCCTTATCTGCGCTGGAGCCTTTGCCGACTCGCGTTACTCGAAAACCGGTTCGGCCATCTGCACCAAGGGCTTTGGCGATCTCCGGACTCAGGACCTGCGTGCCGACACCAAGAGAAGGCTTGCGCGTTTCAAGACCCTTGTCTTCGGTTTCCTTATTTCCTAAAGTGGCAACAGTAACCAACGTTTCTCCTTCGCGGATCAACGTCACGAGCACGTTAACCGGCACTGACTTAACCGTTAAGTCGGATGTTGCCTTATTGAACTCGTCAACGTTCTTGATGAGCTTTCCGTTGAGGTGGGTAACAATGTCCCCTTCGTCAAGAGCGGGTTTTGCCATTCCGGCCGCTCCGCTCGGACTGACGCTGTAAACTAATACACCGTCCGTCGAAGTGAGCTTCATATCGATCTTGTCTTGATCGGTAATGTTGGTGATGCACAGGCCCCAAGGCTTCAGTTCCTTCGGCTTGTCCCATGCATTTTGCCTAACCTTAGGAATGATGCTTAGCTGTTCTTCCTTTCCGCTTCTCAGTATGGTGATTGCCACGGCCTTTCCGATCGGCAAACCAGCGACCAAACGGTTATAAGCGGGCATCTGCTCCGAATAGCGGCAATAGACAGCGGCGTCGCCGATCTTAGTGATGACGTCGCCGGATTTGAGCCCGGCGGCGGCCGCAGGGGTGTCAGCGAGAACATCGCTCACAAGGATTCCCGACTCGCCCGGATAGCTCTGAAGAAGCGGCTGAACCGAGATGCCGAAGTAGGCTCGCGTGACTTCCTTCTTGGCTATGATCTGCTCAGCAACCTCCTTGGCAATATTGCTGGGGATCGCTCCTCCGAGGCCGAACTCAATCTCATTGATGCCGACGACTTCGCCTTCAGTGTTCACCAATGGTCCGCCGGAGTTCCCCGGGCTAATCTTGGCGTCGTGGCCGATCCACAGGACCATTGAGCCGACATCCTCGCCGTCCAACGTCATCGCACCCGGACCGGCAAAGTCGGGCATGGTCAGTTCGGTGTTGCTGACGACTCCGCGGGTCACTGATTGGCTGAGTGCCAGCGGGCTGCCCATTGCATAGACGTAGTCGCCTACCTTCAGCTTCGACGAATCGCCCCATGGAGCAAAAGGATATTCCGTTTGCTTCGACCTCAGCTTCAATACAGATATGTCTGTCAGCGCATCGGTGCCGACGAGCGTGGCTTCAACTCGTTCTTTGGTCGACAGAGTGCAAAAGATGCGCTTAGCCCAACCTGCCACGTGATGGTTCGTGACGACGTAACCGTCCTTGGAAATGATGACGCCGCTACCGGCCGCCTGTTCAAGCGATTCCCTTCCCTGCTCGTAGCTTGATTCGACAACGAAGATTCGAACGAGAGCGGGTTTTACTCCGCCAATCGCCTTATCTAGCGTCTGGGCCACGGCAGACGAAACGCTTGCCATTGCCAGCGCGATGCCTGCTCCTACCTTGATTCTGTTCATAAGCTCCTTCTTAGTGCATCTCGGTGTCGCCAAGAAGCATCTGGATATAGTTGATCTGTCCTTCGTGATAGCACAGGTTCCAATAGGGCCTGGCAACCATCTCATACATCGTGCGCCTGATTCCGCCTCGTGAATGCAACGTGATGACGTCGTCAAGCTTGCTGTCAGGCACGTCTCGTATCGCTTCGGCTGTAAGTTTTGCGCCTTCTTTCGCGCCTTCGATTAACTTATCAAACGTATCGAACTGCTCTTTGCGTTCTCGTATGTGCTCTTTTTGGTCCTCGGTAATGAGCGGAGCTTCGCCGGTTTTCAGGATCGGGATGATATAGATGTGCACTGTTGCGAGTTCTTCTATCTGGGCATTCACGCTTCTTGCAGATCCCATCGGCACCCAATCGCGTTTGTCTTCAGGCATGGCAAGCGCGGTTCGACAGACCGCTTCGATCTGCTTAATCATCAGATCGGCGATCCTATTTTGATAGTCCATCCAGAAAGTGTAGCTTAGGAAGACTACAGCGAAGAAGAGGTGTCGAGATATTTGAGGCTTAGTTCAGCTAGAAGGCGAGTGCCATCGAAGGAAGTTCACTAACTGGGACCGCCGGCTGGGACACTGTGACTCAAGACAGGCCTCTGTACGTGGGTTACCTTGTCCCCGCGCTTTCCCACCACCCTAAAAGCACTGTCATTCCGAGTGTAGCGAGGAATATGACCGGACTTTTCCCGTGCTATTAATCTTCATCAGCGGGTCCAATCAGATCCCTCGCAAGCTCGGGATGACACGCTGAGAACCAGCCTTCCGAAGACCTTACCGCTTAGCTGACGTTGCATAGAACCCCAACAGATATGAGAAAGCCGAGTTCCAATAGACACCAGGCTCGGTCATGTCGGCGTCTTGGGTGTTGACGAACCGCTTATAGGGATACTCGACGATGTGCTTCGCTGATCCGTCGACGTGGATGTTGCCTCCAAGCACCCCCGGCGGCTGGTGCTTCAGGTCGTTCCAATAGTTCGAATAGAAGTCTGAGCCGTGCTCATATGCGCCGTATCCGCTGACAAACACTCGGTTCACCGGATTTCGGCCAAGAATGAAGTAGATGGCATTGGCCGCCGCTAGCTTGTACTTGGCGTTGCCTGTCCATCCTGCCGCTCTATGGAGGACAATGGCCAGCGGCACCTGAACGCCGCCGTTGCTTCCCCAATAAAGGTGTCCCGGATAGAGGAGCAACGCAGCATACGCGTTTTGATCCAGATACTTCAGAGCTACATCGGCTTGGTGGACGAACAGCTCTTTCAACCTCGCTTCGAGTGCTTTATCCTTCTCGCGCTTTGACCTGATATAGTCCAGATATCCGAACTCGAGGAACCCGATGTACTGCATCACCTTGTCCTCGCCGTAGCCGGTCATGTTCCAACCAAGCACCGGCCCGTCGAGAAGGTTCGGGCCGTTGTCGATGATCAGCTTTTCGAAATAATCGCGATATTCCCGATCGCCAGTAGCTTCATAAAGTTGAACAGCCGCATAAGCGCGGTATTGAGTGTCCTGAAACTTGGCCTTCGCTCCGCCGGTCCACCACGAAATATCGCTGCCGTCTGGAGATGTCAAGGCCACATACTGGGGATGGTCTTTCAGCCATTCCCAGGATAACTTGGCTCTGTTCAAATAGTCCTTGGCTTGCTCTGTCGGCAAGTCTTTACCGAGGACTGCGACAGCCTTTGCGAACGTTCCAGCGACGCTAGCTGCAGCCTGAGAGCTAGTGTCGCCGACTGTTTGCGCTTTGGCTTGGTCCGGTCCGATGATGTAGTGGTGCACGCTTCCGTCCGCGTTCTGCATCTTGCGCATCCACTTCAGGCCATGCATCACGAGCGGGACCAGATCGCTTCTCGCCTTCGTTGACTCTGGCAGATTGAAGCTGTTCGGTCCCACCTTCTTGGCATGGTCGCGGTAGGTTTCGAGTAGATACCAGCAGGCTATTCCAGTGCAGGGCACGTTGGCATGCGTGTCTCCGGCGTCGAACCAGCCGCCTGCGACATCGCGGGTCTTGGCTTCGCCATAATCGTAGTTGGCCTTGTCGCGCTTGCAGGCGTAGGTTGCTTCTTTGTTCGCCAGATGCGAGCCTGGTCTCGTAAAGCCCTCGCCGAAGGGTTCAATGATCGGCTCAGCCGACCGGTTGTAGTAGAAATAGCGTAAGGAATCGCGCCAGAGCTTATCATAGATTGTTTTCGAGATCGTGAGCGACTCGCTGAGAGCGTCGAGTTCCTTAACCCTAACACGATAGGTTCCTTCTTTCGTTAGACCTGAGAAGTCGGCGACATACACATCGTCGCCGTCGTTGTCCCATTCCTTAGCGCTCGCTCTCTGCTTCAGATTGCCTTTGTGGATGACCATGCCTGTCTTGTCGATCACTTCGAACGACGTCGGCTTGAAGCTCAGCGAACCTCTTTCATAACTGACAATCGCTTCCTTTTTCATCTCTGGCAGATAGCCAACTTGATCAACCTTGATGAAGTCGCGGTATCTCAGATCCGTTGCCGACGGCAGCAGATCAATGTTTGAAACGGCGATACGGCGGCTGTCGGCATGTTTTGTTTGCGAAGAAACATAGAACGCCCATACTCTTGTGTAGTCAATCTTCGCCGACATGAACATGAAGTCGTCGGTTGGTATTATCGCCTCGATCCAACCTCCTTTGAGCTTGGCGTAGTTCTTCAGGGGCAGCTCTGCGCCTTCGCAACCGATGGTCAAGGCGATGCCTTCGACGGTGGTCGATAGCGACTTGTATCGTAGTCGTATTGCTGGTCTTCTTCCAACGCGCAGGAAGTTCAGACAGTTGCCGCTGACTTTGAAATAGACCGACCACGGATCGCCTTCGGGGTTCTTAACATCGATGATCAAACAAGACTTGCCGTCGATAGTCGTTATCGGCAATGCTCTCTCTTTATTGACTATCGTGGCTTGACCTTTTGGATAGGTTGCTGATCCCCATCCGTCCCAGTACTGCTTATTCTCGTAATTGTTAAAGTAGCGGATTGCATTCAGAGGAAGCTGTGGCTCTTTGCCCTCGTTAGCACCTAGAAAGGTCAATGCTAAAGCTAAAGCTAACGCTATAGTTGTCATCTTATTGCACTTCCCAGATTCCTTTCTGCTTGTTGATAAAGCGTACTAGCTCATCAGCCATTTCTTGATGTTCGGCAAGCCTTAAGTGTCCAGGTGTTCCCTTTCCAGCTCGCTTATATCGATAATAGAGAACCTTATCTTTTCGAGCCTTCGCGACAGCCTCAACCGCATCGTCCCAGCCTTTGTCATGATAAAGAAGAGTCGTTGCTAAAATGAAGGTTGATTGAGGATACTTGGCGCGCATCTTGTCTAGAAGAAGGTTGTAGTCGGCTTTCCACTTGCGATTTGTCTCTAGATTATTGATATCCATTCTCCGACCGTCATTCTGTCCGATGGCCACGACAACAACCTGAGGAACGAAGCGCGAGAAGTCCCACTGAGTCATTCTTTGCTTGATCGGATCCAATTTGTCCCATGTCGTGAGGAGACCTATCGTGTCCTCTCCGCACCACCAACCGTTGCCGTCATTCAACGCTAATCCACCCAGGCCTATAACATGCGCTTCGGCGTTAAGCTTGCGCGCGGCAATGGCTGCAAAGGACCAGTAAGTGTTCCCGAGCTTCTCGTTATCGTGGTCTGTTTTAACTTCACTATCTGATTTTGCTTCATAGCCTATCGCCTCTACCCATGCTCCTCCAGTAACGGAGTCTCCATAAAACTCGATGCGACGAGTAGGGCGAGGTCCGGGATCCGTTAACTTGCATCCAAGATCAAGATATAGCCCGTGAAGTTTATAAGCTCCTGAAACGCTATCGGTGCGGCGATAGACAAATAGATCATGCACTCCCTTCTTCAAGCCGACTGCCACTTGATAGATAGTCCTCTGGTTTTTATGCAGCAACAAAGGAACTTCTACGCCGTCATCAATGCGAACGCCTACCCAACTGGCATGCCCCCAGTTATCTTCTTCAAACTCTAGCGCTATCGATGTTCCTTCAAAGCGTGTCTTGAAACCACTATAGCCGTAGTAGAAAGCGGGCGCTTTGCGGTCTGCGAAGCTAATTCGGCCAGTATAAACCAACGAAGGATCGTCTGCGGGAATAAACGATTGACTGCCCATGGCTAACATAACCCCAAGAGTGCATAGCATCTTGGCCGAATGTTACCTTCGACGGTCCCGAACCTTGCGCGCTAGCCGCGGAATGGCCGCTTTTGTCTCATCTGCCACCGACTTGGCCACTTCGCGGACCTTCGCATCTCCGCCTAGATCAAGGCCGCGATAGAAGAGGACATAGGCTAGAATGCGGATGATAATTGCCGTCAGGAACACCGGATGATAGTGAGAGAACCACTTTGGAAAGAACGGAACGCTGTTTTTATGGTGTAGCCAGAAGTTCGCATAGACTCCGGCAAACCAGCTCGCGAGCATCATCGATAGGTTCAAGGAAATCTGGTAAGCGGAGATGTAGGAACTCCGCATCGTTTCAGGGAATCGGTTCATCTGAATGTAGAGAACTCCCTGTTCGATGGCTGGCCACGTGAAGGCTCCTACAGTCTGAAGGATTGGAATCAGCCACAGCCGATTGATGTGAAGCGTTGCCGCCCCGATTGAGACATCAACGCCGGGGCCGTTATAGATAAACAGCCAGCCGATTGGCATAACAGCGGCCATGATCGATCCAAGTCCGAGCACCGGTTTGGGTCCGAATCGGTCGATGGCAGCTCCCCAAAGCGGCGCAAAAAGGGCCATCGTGAGTTGAGGCAACACCACGATCATGAGGTTCGTCGCCGTCAAGCTTAAACCGAGGCCGTTCTTTTCAGCAACAGGATCGAAGCAGAACGGCCAAATGAATGTGCCGATCATGATATAGCCCATCCAGGCCAGTGAACAATACAAAGTGAAGCGCCTAAACAGCGGGTTCTTCCAAGGCGTTGAGAAGGTCTTCCAGAACGTTGGCGCGACGTCGTGCTTGATGCGCGGGATTTCAGGAACGCTCGCAAAGCAAAGGATATCGGCGACACCCAGGGCGACAGCGACAATGAAAATCCAGAAGTAGGCAGTCGGATTGGTCTTGTTGTTGTCGATGATCCATGAAACCAAAGAAGAAACCGAGACCATCGACAAGAGGCCGACGGTCATCCGCATGCCCCAGAACGCTCCAGCCCGTCGCTTCGGCACAATATCCGACATCCAAACCAGCCAGCCTGCGCCGCCAAAGTTGGTAAACGATGCCGCTAAGAAGACTGCCGCTGCTAGAACATAAGCTAACCACTTGGCAGGCGAGTTTCCTCCGAACAGTGCCATCGCCGCCATTGCCAGCCAGGTAATGCGGTGTAAAGCCACGAAAAGCATGAAGTTGGGCTTTGCCCGACCCGACTTCTCTACCGCATGCGATCCGGCGAAGAGAAAAACCGATGCTGCGGGACCGGCGGCCATGATCAAGCCATAGGGAATGTCGGATGCCTGAAGATAGTTCTTGACAAACGAGGCGAATACGGCTCCGCCGGTTATTGAGAAGAAGCCGGCGCCAAATACCCAGCCCAAGATGATTCGAGTCAAGCTGTGCTGAACTTGCTCGGGCGAATAGATAGCGTCTGTATCGGCGTGCTTAATGTCGTCAGATGCTGGCATGGCGAAGGTTCAAACGCAAGATAGCATATTGCCGACCTTCGCCACATCGTTCGTCTGCACAAAGCAAAAAAGAATGGCGGAGTCGGGTCCTTGCCTTAACCGCTCCGCCTTTTCATCTGAGGTAATTAGCAGTTATCTCGGTTTGCCGGTCTTTGCCGGCTTGCTTGGGGCCGAAGATGAGCTTATTGCGGCTTTGGCTGGCATTCCATCGGCTGCCCGTGCGGGTTCGCTACGAAACCTCCACTTGCTCATGTCGATCATCGCCGGCTGCCGGGCGCTGCTATGGAACAGCCTGCTCGAAGGCAGCAACTTGTCGTTCTTGATCGTGTAGAGCGTCATCCAGTAACCCGGTTCGCCTTTGGTTCCAGAACCGGGCTCCATAATGAGGATCAAAGTAGTGCCGATTGGAGTTACCGTGATAGATCCTGAGGGTAGAAAGGCCGGCATGGCCGGATCAAACTGCTCACCTTTCCAGTCTTGACTCACCACAAACGGGGCTCTCCCGTCGAAAACGCCCTTCCATTTCTGGCCGATTGGCACGCTGATGTCGATGGGTGAAACAGCAATATCCTGCGACCAAGGCCAGGAAGTTCCCATTACATCGACTGCTTTTCCGTTGACCGTCATCTGGCTCGGTTTGATGAAGGCTAGCTTTCCGTCCGGCGACAGTGTCAGAGCTAGCTTGGCGGAGTTAGCCACATACTCAAGCACTGATCCGAGTGGCATGTTCGATGCCTTGGTTGTGACCGTCACGGATGCAGGCACCGACTTGTCGACCGTGATGGCGACGTTGCCCAGCTTTGACAGCGCCGAGGCTACCGATCCGATCTTGGCGTTGGTCATGTCGATATTGATCTTCTGCGCCAGTGCTTGAAGGCGCTGAGCCGTCTTGAGGTTCTTTCGTGCTACCTCGAATAAGCTCTTGGCATCCGCCAACTTGGCTTCTGCCGCTGCCAACTGGCTCTTGCTTGCAACTCCTCCATCGAACATCGCTTTAGCTTCAGCATACAGAGCTTCTGCTTCCTTCATTTTGGCTTCGGCGGCCCTAAGCGAATCGAAGTATACGGCCGTTTGATCGGCAGAAATATCGTCAATAAGGAAGACATCCCTTTGAGTTGGTGCGGAGTCCGCAGCTGTAGTCTTGGCTACTTCTTGGTCCGCCATGGCCATTGCTCCGAATTTGAGTCCTAACAGTGCGATCAGTAAAGTCTTATTCATTTTCTCCTCCTACGGTCTGGTTATCATTGCTGTCGTTCTTGACCATAAGGCTCTGCGGCTTGCAGTCGCTCTCGGTCTTCGTAATCCTCTCCGTTTGCTGTCCTCTGTCGTCCCTCAAGACAACCTCGGTTTCAACCCATACGCCTCGTTCGTTCTGCCGCCAGACCGAACCTCGAATAACTCCCACGGAATCCTTGTTTGCCACGCCTACTTTCACCGGCGATATGCTAGGCCGGACCGGTACATCGTTGGAGGCTAGATTCGAGGCCAAATACGACTTGGGGGCGGGCTTCCTAAACTGAATGTTTGTTTCTCTACCAGTTAGGGTTCGAGGCACTTTGACCGTCTTAGGATCTGGCTTCTTAACAGGTTTCTCAATGGACGAGATGCGCGGCGTCTCTTGCTTTTTGGCCGTTAACTGGCTTGAATCGCTAGGCGATATGCTGCCTGAAGGCCACACAAGATAGGCCGCAACCGCGATGGCGCATGCTGCCATTGCCAATCTCAGGCCGCTAAGAACCGGTCTTGCTCGTTTGAGCCCATTCTGACTGAGGATTGTGTCGAGCAACCCGTCTGGAGGTTGCGGCAAAGTCGCGGCTCTCAGTGCTTTCTTGATCTTCTTGTCTTCGCGCATCATCAGTTTTCGACCTCGCTTAGCATCGTTCTCAACTTGGTAAATGCAACCGAACACCTGGCTTGCACCGTGCCCATCGGGACTTCCAGCGCTTCGGCGATCTCTCGGTACTTCATGCGCTGGTAACAGTGCATTACGATCACCTCTCGGTAAATGACAGGCAGCTCGGACACCGCTGCTTGGGCTCTGTTCGCCAAGTCCTTCTCTATCAGCCGCTCGATGATTCCAGGCTGGCTCCCCAGGGCCTCTTCTTTCACATCATCGATGGCGTGCTCATCGATCCCGTTCTTCCTGGCATGCGCTCGAAAGGTATTCAAAGCAATCGCCCTTAGCCAGGTTTGAAGAGACGACCGCCATTCGAACCGATGCAGGTTCTGCCACGCCTTAGCGAAGGTTTCTTGCGTCAAATCCTCGGCAAGAGCAGGGTCTCTCGACATGCAGTGCATATAGGCGTATATCTGGCGGTAATTCTTGTCCACGGCTTTAGCAAACTGCTGCTTCTGTCGTGAGGTGGGCACAGGCTGATGTATGCGATCGCCATAAAGCGCCGCATCCTGTTCAGCCCGGTCCTCCGTCCCCTCGATGAGCATTACTGATGATATTGATGCGGGCTGCGGCCGTTTTGTTGGGTGGTCCCACACGAACAAAAAAAGGCGCGGCCTTCTTGACCGCGCCAATGTGGTTTTCGCTCTCTCAGTCTTGTGCTGATTCGGTATAGATAACTGTCCGCTGCTTTAGGCTGATGTCGCCGTTCACAGCGCTCACATCCAGGTTTCCGGTTCCACTCCCCAAGCGCCCCGTAACATGTTCTCCAGACTTGACTTTGTCTTCTAGCTCAATATCGCAACTGGTGTCGCCGTTGAGCGTTGAAAGCGACACGCGGCAGTCGCAACCTTCCGGAATACTGACCACAGCATCGCCGTTAACGGTTCTCACGTTGAAAGCCTTGCTGATCGGCGCGGCTACGTCGACGTTGATGTCTCCCGTCACCGACTCCAGCGCGACCGTTCCGCCTTGGCACGACATCAGTCGCACATCGCCGGAGGCCGTTCGCACGTTGACGTTGCCTTCTGTTCTGCGAAGCGTCACATCTCCCGTTCGGTTCTCGATGTTGATGTCCGAGGACTTCGAATCTTCGAGAGTGACGTCGCCCGAGTTCAGGTTGATCTCGACCATGCCTTCGACATTCTTAATGTGGATGTCGCCGGAGTGGCTAGAAACCCTCGCCGACATGCCCGTGTCGAGGATAGATATGTCGCCTGAGTGGGTGCGCGCTTCTACCGCCGCCTTCCCAGCAACAGCTACTTCCAAGTCGACGGAAAGACCGCTGATCGAGGGCTGCTTGATAATGACCGAATGGTCGCTCTCCTCGATGATCAGCATGTATTCTTCCAGCTTCTTTTTGGCTTCTTCGGGATCGGATGCGCGAACCATCGCATGGGCGGCGACTTTGCCTTCCGGCTGTCCGCCTACGATCTTGATGTCTCCCGAATAGCCTTCGACCTTCAGAACCTTTCCGTCGATCGACGGTAAAGGGAGTTCAACATCCTTGGTCTCTGCGACCCCGAAGATTCCTGTCTTCTTAACGTGCTCAATCTGAACCTTGGCGTGCTCCAAGCCCTTCTTGACCGACTCCTTGATTTGGCGGCCGACTTCCTGCCAGTTCTCCGACTCGGAGATGTTTTTGCCTAGGTTCTCGATGGCATCGGCAAGACCTTTAATCCCGGCACCGGGCTTTTTAGGCTCGCCCGTTTCCGTTACCGATGCCTGGGCCGTCTCGCCAACTCCTTCTTTCATGGCGTCGATCAATTCTGCGGCGTCTTCAGGACTCAGTTTGCCGTCCTGGACCAACTTCATAATGCGTGCTATCTCTTCCTTCATTTCTGTGCGCCCCCGCGCAGTCTCGCCTTCGCTTCTTCCGGCGTGATTTCTCCTCGCTCTAACTGGTCGATGATGGTGTTGTGGGTTTGTTTAAGAGAGTCGGCCGCAGCCCTCTTCGCGGCCTCCTCTTCTTTTACGGGCACAATTTCCAAGGCCTGCAACACCGCGTCCAGTCTCGACCGAACCGTCGGGTAGCTGATGCCCAATTCCTTTTCGACGACGCTGAACGTCCCTCGGCACTTCAGGAAAGTTTCTAGGAACTTTGCCTGCTCCTCGTCGAGGCGGCAGAACCGCGGGATTTCGAAACGTCCCCGAATAGTGACTCCGCTTTCTTCGCAAGCCAACTCGCTAATGTAGAGCGGCTTTCCCGAAACCGGATCCCTGTTCGGAATCGCGTGCAGCTTGTTGCTTCCCATGGGATATATCATATCAGATGTTCGCGCACTTGTCTAGTATGTTGGGACTTTTTTGGGACTACTTTTGAGAAGTTATAATATAGTGATCGTTACATATAATGTAAAAAGCTAATTGTGGCATGTCATGTCGAACAAGTCGGACTTGTCAGAACCGTCTGACACTTCGTCATTCCAATGGTCAACAGAAGGTTCCCCTTACCCCCTACGCCCTAACCCCTACGCCCTCCCGGCTCGTCCCTTTTCCTGGGTATCCTCGCGGCATGAGTTCGGACAAACTTGAAAAACTGAAGAGACGTCTCGCCGAGATCAATGCACTCGGCGCGGCCATGGGCATCATGGGCTGGGATCAGCAGACCCACATGCCTCCGGGAGGCGCGAGGGCAAGAGCGCAGCACCTGGGAATATTGAGCGGCATGACTCACGAACTGGCCGTTTCGGATGAATCGAAAAAGCTGGTTGATGAGGCTGTTGCGGCTGTCGAACCGGGCACGGACGACGCGGCGATGGTCCGATTGGTCAAGCGCGACCTCGATCTGGCCACGAAGCTGCCGACGAAACTCGTTGAGGAAAAGGCAAAGCTGACGGCAGAAGGCCATGAAATCTGGGTCGAAGCCCGAAAGAACAACGACTTCAAGAAGTTCCAGCCGACTTTCGAGCGCTTGGTAGAAATCGCTCGCGAGGAAGCAGGCTACTTCGGATACAAAGACCACATCTACGACGCTCTCCTCGATCTCTATGAAGAGGGTGCTACGGCTGCCGACTGCCGAGCGATGTATGACGCCATTAAGAAGGGCACCGTTCCGCTGGTCAAAGCTATAAGCGAGAAGCAGCAGATCGACGACAAGCCTCTCCACGGCAAGTGGGACGAAGCGAAGCAGAGCCAGCTGACCGAGACGCTGGTCAAGGCGATCGGCTTCGACTTCAACCGCGGCCGCCAGGATAAGACCCACCACCCGTTCTGCACCGGCTGGTCGATCGGCGACATCCGCATCACCACGCGATACATGGACTACCTGCCGTCGGCGATCTTCAGCTCGATGCACGAGGCAGGCCACGGCATGTATGAGCAAGGCTCGCCTGAGGAATGGGACCTGACACCTCTCGCCGGCGGCGTTTCGATGGCGTTCCACGAGAGCCAGTCGCGAACTTGGGAGAACATCGTCGGTCGAAGCAAAGCGTTCTGGTCGAAGTGTCTGCCTGAGGTCCATGCCACGTTCCCGGAGACGGCGAACATTGGCCTCGACCAGTGGTACAAGATGATCAACAAGGTTCAGCCGTCGCTGATCCGCGTGGAAGCCGACGAAGTGACCTACAACCTGCACACGCTGGTTCGGTTCGAAATCGAATGCGACCTGCTGACCGGCGCTTTGGCGGTCAAGGATGTGCCAGAAGCTTGGAACTCCAAGTATAAAGAGTATCTGGGCATCACTCCGCCGAACGACTCCGAAGGATGCCTGCAGGATGTTCACTGGTCCAGCGGCCTTATCGGCTACTTCCCCACCTATTCGATGGGCAACATGCTCAGTTTCCAAATCTGGGCTTGCCTGCAGAAGGACCTGGGCGACACCGACGCTCTGATGGCGAAAGGCGATCTCGCCCCGATCCTCGGCTGGCTGAAGGACAAGATCTATCGCCAGGGCCGCAAGTACTTGCCAAAGGACTTGGTTGTCCAGGTCACCGGAAAGCCTCTCGGCGCCGAAGACTATGTGAAGGGTTTGACGAAGAAGTATTCCGAAATCTACGGACTGTAACGACCTTCGCCTCCGATACGTCTATCGTGTCGGGGGCGTTATTATGTTTCTTCAGTTAGGCCTTTTGTTATCCCTGGCGACTGGTACGGAATATTGGCAAAGCACCGACCAGACGATCACCTATCATTGCGTCGCGACGCGCATCAAGAACCTCCTGCCCGATCTATCCAATGCTACAGGCCTCAACATGGAGTCGGACCGTAAACTCCTTAATGAGGTTCTCGTTATTGACGTCAAGGACGTTAAGCTCAAAGAGCTTATGGACAGGATAGGTTTGTGCGCTGGAGCTCGATGGACGAAAGAAAAGGACAGGTACCTTCTCGAACGGCCCAGCGAGCTCGAGACTGAGCTGAAGAAGAAAGAAAAGGAAGACACCGAGAAGTGGCTCCAAGTTCAGATCGACAAGCAGAAGGCCAGGTATTCCGTCGGAATCGATCTTACTGAAAGAGGTGTCGCCGAGTCTGTTCTAAAAATGGTTGACCAGGCGGAGAAGCTCAAGCATATCGAGAGCGACATCGATTGGGATGATTTTGCTCGCATAGACGGCGAGTTGCGGAAATCGCTCCCATTGCCCGACCAAGAACTGCTCTTCAATCTTATCTCCAGCCTAGGAGTTAAAACCCTTTCGGCAATTCGACCGAATAGCAGGATCGTCTTCAGCACGTCGCCAAATATCCTGCAAACCAGGTTTGTTGCCGATCTAGCGTGCCTAAAGCGATATTCGAGCATTCGAGACATGGTCAGCCGCGCCCTCGCTAGGATGCCAGACCCTCATGTGAGACAAGATATTGCCGAGACCTACAACCTGCCTCACGACGACGCTGAAGAACCGCTTTCCAAGATCCTGTTGGTTGTCGACCGCGAATATGACGGCAGCATTTACATGGTGAACATGTACGTTATCGGCACAAAAGGCAACGAGATTGGAAGAGCGGCTGCGGTCCTTATATACGAGCCAACCTTGCCGCCTATAATGCCTGCCAACAGCAAGCTCGTTCAGTGGTCTCCGTTGACTTCAAGCCTATTTGCAGCGCTGGCAAACGATAAGTCGCGGTGGGACAAGCTCGACTCGCCGGTACAAAAATACATCATTCAACCAGAGGAGCAGGACATACTATCGGCTGCTCCTACCGACATTGTCATCTCGATAGCCAGGTCGAAAGGCCGCAATCTGGTTGCCGCGATTCCGGACCGACTTGAGAACCTCAATGAGCCAACTCGGTGCAACAACTTAACCATTGGCAAAGCCGAACAGTCTCTACTCGGCGAGTTTAGGCTTAAGGTCGAAGATGATGGAGTTTGGTGCACCGTATCGCCAATAAGCCCTATTTCGGCTGCTGCGGAGCGATTCGACCGAGAAGCCATTGGCAAGTATCTACGAATCTACTCTAAGAAGCGGAATGCAACTCTCACCGAAAGCGCGGCTGCGGTTTCAGGAATCTCAAATGCCAACGAAACATCAGCGATGCGTCACCTGTTTGGCGTCATGCGGATGACGGGGTGGCAATATGTCTGCCTTCCTCCGATGCATTGGGAAGGACTGAAATTGCTGGCTTTTCTCCCAATCCCTCAACAACAGGCTCTCATGAGCGGCCAGACCCTGTCCAATTCCGCCTTCACGCCTGCTACTCGAAGCATCTTGTTTGATTCGGTTTTCGGATGTCGTGGACATGTTGGTATCAAAACAACTGTTCCCTGCTATGAAGCCACCGAACTCCTTCGCAACGGGATACCGCCCGATACCAGTATTCGTCTCGAGATCCAGAACGATATCATGGTTGCTAAAGTGACCGATGATGGAGAGGAGGAGTCCCTAACGATCGCTGGTTTGGCCCAGCTCATTCACTCGAATCAAACGCCGACTGCATTGTATTTGTCGTATATGACTACATATCGGGTATACGTGAAGTTCACACCTCTATGCGAGAACTCTTATAATATCGGTATAGCCATGGTTGACCGATCGAACCGCCTGACCGTGAAGAGTCTGCCCGCCTACCTGATGATCCAGCTTAACTCAGCCTTAGTTCGCCTCCAGTCGCAGAAGTAACGAAAGCCGACAGACGGGCAGAGCCAACCTATCAAGCCGCCGCTCCGCAGGGTAGAATCGAGGCTAATGAGCGACTATCTGGGCATCGTTGTTCTGGCCTGTTTCGCCGCCTTGGTGGGCGCGATCATGGTCTTCATATCCTGGTTCCTCGGTCCGAAGCGGGTCACCAGGTTCAAGCAAGCGCCATATGAGTGCGGCGTTCAACCCGTCGGCGACGCCCGAGAAAGGTTCCCGATCAAGTTCTATCTGGTCGCGATGCTGTTCATCCTGTTCGACATCGAAGTCGTCTTCTTATGGCCCTGGATGACGGTGTATAAGTCAGGCAGCGAAGATTTCATAAAGTTCACCTTCTTTGAAGTCTTGATCTACCTGAGCACTTGGATCCTCGGCTTCGTCTATGCCGTCCGCATCAACGCGATGGATTGGGATGAAACGGAGACTATGCCCGAAGACGCGCTCGTTGAGGAGGCCGCTTGATGTCCGAACTCATCGAAGCCCAGAAGATTTCAGCGCAAGTCCAGGGCGCGGTGCTCAAGACGAAGTCGACATATGGCGAGAACTTCCTTTGCGTTGACCGAACGAAGCTCCGCGAAGTCATCGTCGTTCTCAAAGACGATCCTGAACTGGGATACACCTATTTCAGCGAGTGCTGCGGCGTCGACTACAGCGCTTGGGAGCACGAGCGGGACTTTCCTGAATCGCGATTTGAAGTGGTCTACAACCTGATGTCGCTGAAACTGAACTCGCGAATCTTCGTGAAAATCGGCGTCAACGACGGTGAAAAGGTGCCCAGCCTCAAGTCGATCTTTCTCGGCGCGGATTACCCCGAGAAGGAAGTCTGGGACATGCTCGGTGTGGTCTTCGAGGGTAACGAGCAGGAGCAGAGGTTCTTGATGCCCGATGACTGGGTTGGCCATCCGCTACGAAAAGAGTACCCCTTAGGCGGAGAAGATGTACTATTCGCGCAAGGCGAGTATGGTCCAGCGATTGAGGACAGACCAGTTCCGCACGCGGGCGAGAGCTTTGAGGGCAAGACCGGAACCGAGGAGGTCAGCGGACGATGAGCGAGATTATAGAACCCACCTTCATGCCGTCGACCGAAACGGTTTTCGAGAAGCAAGGCGAGCACACGATGGTCGTCAACATGGGTCCTCAGCACCCGTCGACCCACGGCGTATTGCGCGTCATTTGCGAGCTCGATGGCGAAAACATCGTCCAGTGCCGAAGCCAAATCGGCTATCTGCACACCGGCATGGAGAAGGAAGCCGAGTACCAGCAGTATTTGAAATGCGTCGTCATGACAGACCGCATGGACTACCTGAACGCCAACGGCACCAATCTTGCCCACGCGCTGGCGGTCGAAAAGCTGCTCGGTTGCGAAGTGCCGAAACGAGCACAATATCTACGAGTTATCCTGGCAGAACTTAGCCGTATCGCATCGCATGCGGTCTGGTTTGGCACCCACGCGCTCGACTTAGGAGCGATGACGCCGTACTTCTACATCTGGCAACAGCGCGAGATGATCCTCGACATGTTCGAGATGTTCTCGGGCGTGCGAATGATGCCTTCCTGGATCGTCCCGGGAGGATTGCGCGGCGACATGCCGGACGAGTTCCCCGCCAAGCTTCGCAGCTTCCTCAAGGAGTTCCCAAAAGAGCTCGATGTCTGCGAGGCGATGCTGGTCGAAAACCCGATTTGGAAAGAGCGCACCTACGGCGTCGGCATCTTGAGCGGCGAGGAAGCGCTTGCTCTCGGCTGCTCCGGCCCGATTGCCCGCGCAAGCGGCGTGGCTTGGGACCTGCGCAAGAGCCATCCGTACTCCAGTTACGAAGATTTCAACTTCCAGATCCCTGTCGGCTCCAAAGGCGACGTTTACGATCGTTTCTTGGTTCGATTGGCCGAGATGCGCGAGAGCATCAAGATTATTGAGCAGGCCATCGACGGACTGCCGGAAGGTCCCTTCCGCACCGACGACCGAAAGATCTCCCCGCCGCCACGCCACGAAATCGACGAGTCGATGGAAGCGCTCATCCACCACTTCAAGCTCTATACCGAAGGCTACCGGCCGCCAGTAGGCGAGACGTTTGCTTCGGTCGAGGGTCCGAAAGGCGAACTGGGCTTCTACATCGTCAGTGACGGCACCAACCGGCCCTATCGCTGGCACGTGCGCCCAAGCTGCCTGATGAACCTGAAAGCACTAGAAGTGCTGGCTATCGGTAGGCTGATTGCCGACGTCGTGGCCATCATCGGATCGATCGACATCGTTCTTGGCGAAATTGACCGATAGAAGCTTCGGTTAAGACCGAACATAAGGGCGGAGTATTGGAAAACCGCCATTATGAGCAAGTTGACCTTACGAGACGAGTGGATCGAAGCCAAGAAGCCCTTGAACAGCGCCGACAAGAATGAGCGCATCGCTGTTGCGAACCATGACACCAGGGCTTTTGGCGACCGCATCTACCCCTATCTTGAGAAAGTCTATAGCTATGTGATCCGGCGTGTCGGGTCAGCGCCGCTTGCTGAAGACATCGTATCGGAGACATTCAAGGACGCCTTGCAGAACCATCGCAAGTTCCGCCAAGAAGACCCGTATTGCTGGTTGCTGGGAATCGCCAGACGCAAAGTCGCCGATGCCTTCCGAAGCAAGAAACGGCGCGGCGAGATTCGGTGGACGGACCCGAAAGTTGAGGCTACTGCTGCATCAAACGGCAACCCACATGCGATTCTAGAGGACACCGAACGAGCAATCCTGCTGAGAAGCCTGGTCCTGCGGCTCCCTCAAGACCAGCGCGAAGCTTTGCTACTTCAGCATCTGGAGGAGCTCAGCCAGTACGAAGTGGCTGCCGTGATGGGTAAGTCTGTTCAATCGGTAAACGGTCTGCAGCAACGAGCGCGCAAGAACCTTCACAAGTGGGGATACCAATACTTCGACGAATCTCATGGAGGAAAGAGCCTATGAACGCTCGCAACCCTCGCGAAGACCTGAACAAGGCCTTCCCAAATCAAGAAATGTCGGAGAAATTGCGCATGAAAGTCCAATCATTATCAAATGCTCCTGAAAGAAGGGCATCTGTTTTCACATCAAAGTGGATCGCCATAGCCACAACGGCATGCGGCGCAGCGGCCATCGGAGTCCTGCTATTTGTTCCTCAGAGAGCATCCGCGTCATTCACGAGAGTTATGCAGACGGTCGACGGCGCAAAGACCGCGAGTCTGATTTTCAAGAGCGCCGACGGCATCTCAACGCGCGCCATTTACTATATGGACGGCAAGTGGCGGATCGAAGAGGGTTCGGAGATCGCGACCGTGTACGACCGCGGCATCGCTGTACGTTACGCGAAAAGCCAGAATGTGTCCTATGCTACTAAGTGTTCAGGACCGTTTGCGAACCCCATCGAATCTTTCAAGATCAGCTCAATCATTCAATCTCAACCTGGCAGCTTCATGCCAAAACGCGAAAGGCAAAAGGACAACGGACGCGACGCCGACGTATATACGGTTGTGTCCGGCCCCGAAAAGCACGTCTTCTACGTCGATCCTTCCACCGACATGCCCTATAGGGCAGAAATGAGCTACCGGGGCAAAGATGATTGGATTCTAAGAGAATCCATCAAGATGTCTTTCGATACCCCATTGAAGCCAAGCCTGTTTCAGGTACCAGCTTCTAGGCGGATCGTCAATCTAGACACAGCCAAACCGGCCTTTCTTAAGATACTTGAGGAAACACGACTGGGTGCGATCAAGACAAGAAAGGGCGAATGCGTGATCCGCGATGTGCAGGTTAGCGCTAATGGCGATGTATCTGTCCTTTACACGGCCTCAGGCATCAAACCGAACCTATTCCTTGAGCCTATTGCCTTGCATGACAACGCTGGCAACACGTATCTTAAGGTCGATTCGCAAATTCGGCCATTCAACTTGTCGAATGGCGAATCCGTGAGAGTTCAATGGTTCACTCCAGTCTCCTGCGGCGCTTCAGCTTTTCCAAACACCCTTCGCATCAGCGTATACATGTACAACAACCAAGTATTCGATGCCAATATGCCAACGAGTTGGGTCGCTACCAGCCGTATCCCGAAAGATGCGAAGATGGTGACCCAGGACATGATGGATCCGATCTATGAAGCAAAACCAATAACCATCCTTTTGTTCAAGGTTCAAAGAGCAACTTGCTCGAACCTTCCCGAGTCTGCCGCTTTGATCGACAGCCCGGATTTGACAGGTCTGCAGTTCGACATGAACAAGAAGCACGCATTGGCCAAATATTGGACCTCTAAGCAGGACTGGCCAAAGGCCGAGGCGGCGTATCGCACGATCATCGAAGCGGTCAAAAGGCTAGCGCTTGCTATCGGCGCACAATATTCGATGCGGGACTACTATGATGGCCTCGCCGAATGCCTCGAAAAGCAGGGAAAGACCGAAGAAGCCCAAGTCGCGAAGTCCAAGGCCGACGAATGGCGCGCGCCGCAAACATATACAACGGAGCCAGGGCCAGACGTGCCCAGAGATTAGCTTGTCTACAAAGGAAACTCCAAATGAAAAAGCCCCGCTGCAAAGCGGGGCTCAAGTTTTTTTCAAAAGTGAATAGCTTATTTCTTTCGGCGTCGCAGGTTCATCAGCAAGCCGCCCAGGAAGGGGATGACAGCTGCGGGACCCGGAACCGCGCCTTCGCCCATCTCGCCTTTGCCGCCGCAAAAAGCGACTGCGCCGAATGCCAGCAGGCACAGCACTAGTAGTAACCGGTTGTTCATATTCGTTCTCCTCTCAATAATCATCTCGTTGCAAGATGAACTCAATCATTATACATGCCATTTCCCATCCTTCAAAATTGCCGATTAAATATAGGACGCAAAACTGTTAATTATGCCTGCGAAAGTCCCACTGACAAGATCAAACGAAGCGAGTCCGTAACAACCTGGGGTTTCCATGCAAGGTCCCCAGCTATTAGGTAGACTCAAGATGCTCATGAGCGAAGTGAAACTGAACTGGTCTGACGAAGCCATCGCCGAACTGGAAAAACTCAAGTCCCATTATTCGAACCTAAAAGCGTGCATTTTGCCAGCGCTGTGGATTTCGCAGAGAGAGTACGGCGGAACGATGACTGATGACGCCATCGCCGAAGTGGCATTTAGGCTGAAAAGGTCGGCGGCCGAAGTTCAAGGCGTCGCGACGTTCTACTCGATGTATAACACAGGCCACAAAGTCGGCAAGCACATGATCGAGATCTGCACGTGCCTGAGTTGCGCAGTCTGCGGCGGCTATCGCGTGCTCGATCTATTCGAGAAAAAGCTTGGCATCAAGGTCGGCGAGACCACCCCGGATGGACAGATCACTCTCCATGAGGTCGAATGTCTGAATGCTTGCGACAGAGCGCCGGTCGTGCAGGTCGGGGACCAATACCATGGTCCAGTCGATGAACCTTATATTGACCGTCTGATCGCAGAGCTGAAAGCCAATGACGAATCGACGGTAACTCAACTCGCCAACTCCATCGTTAAAGCGCAGATCGGCAACCGCGAATAAGCAACTAACAAACGGATGTCAAGCCCAGCCAGATTCTGGCTGGGCTTTTTTTTTCCAGCCAGGCCCTAGAAAGCTCCAGAACCAAAAGTATAACTTAATGCACTCATCTCCGATCTAGCAATTCTCGCGATACGCCATGACGCCACATTGGTTGCGCCTTATATTCTATTTGTTTACACTTTTTCAGCTTTATAGACAACTTATATTTGCATTTTCTTATCTTTCTGAAATACAATGCCTTTCAGCGCATCGCAAACGCTATTATCCTTGGGAGGAACATGAATGCAAAGATTACGCGCATTTACTTTGATAGAGCTCCTCGTGGTCATCGCCATTATAGCGATCCTCGCCGCGATCCTGTTCCCTGTATTTGCTAAGGCAAAAGAAGCTGCTCATCAAGCAGCCAACATCAGCAATTTCAAGCAAACCGGCCTTAGCCTCGCCATGTATTCGGCAGATCACGAAGACACGTTGCCGATGTCAAACCCGTACAACGGCCGATTCGCTAACGGCCTGTTCGGTTGGGGTATGTTCCCCAATCCCGTCAGTGCTAACGAGAATGCCCACGAGCACGGTTGGGTGCCCGCAGTTCTCCCTTACATGAAGAACATGGACATCCTTTCTCACAGCAGCTCGCCTTCAGACGTAGGCGTTTGGCAAGCCGTTGCCGGCCATCCGGGTGTCAACCTCAAATACAACGTGGTCATGAACGGCTATATGAACGCCTACACGAACTCGGAGATCGTTTCTCCGTCGGCGGCCATTTCGCTATGGCAAGGCGTCGGCATCGTCAACTACATCAACGGCACCTATGCGGTCCTTCCGCTTGCGCTTCCTAAGTCCGGGACGCCGTCTCCAAGCTTTACGAATCCGCTTGTTAAATTCCAGCGCTCCGGTGCAGACTGCACAGTCGGCTGGCAAGGAAGCTGGGGCCAGTGGCATCGAAGCTATTACGTGCACGGCGAAGGCTTTATAGCTGCTCGAACCGATGGCAGCGCGAAGTGGTACCGAGCTATCGGCGCTAAGGAAACGAGTCCGTTCCGCAAGCTCTTCTTCCCTTCTGCCGGATGGCAGGCCACAACCCAAGGCTCCATGGAGGCTGGCGAATCGACCGATCCTTACTTCAATCAGGACCCGATCGATGGACCTGTAGGATGCACCTACGGCTACTTCTTCTCGCCGCAGAGGGAGAAATGAGCATCCGCTGGGTCATAGCAGCCTGTCTCGCGCTGGCTGCTGTTTTGGTTAGTTCTGGCTGTGGAAGCAAATCGGTTCCGCCTCCTCCTACTGGCCAAGAAAAGCCATCGATCGACTAATAAACGAGGAAACCATGAACAAGAATTCGAATCGAGCATTTACTCTTATCGAGCTTCTCGTCGTCATCGCCATTATCGCCATTTTGGCGGCCATCCTGTTCCCTGTGTTTGCGCGTGCAAAGGAGTCGGCCAAGGTCTCCTCGTGCGTTTCGAACCAGAAGCAAATTGGCTTGGCGCTCATCATGTATGCCGGAGACAACGAAGGCAAGGTCATGAACAGGTCGTCGAACAACGCCGGCGATCCTGCTAACGACTTCGGCTGGGGCGACTGGACGCCAAACATCGCCGACTTCCGGTCGTGGTGGGATTGGACGCAGCCCTACATGAAGAACAAGAACATTGGCAAGTGCCCTAGCTACGGCGGAGCCTGGCCGATGGCTTTTGAACCGGACGGAAGGCCTGTCGTGGCTGGACGCTACACCGGCACGACCTACATGGCCAACTCAGGCATCATGAGTAACGAGTGGTGGAGCGTCCAGGGCAGACTCGCACTGGTTGCCAGTCCGTCTTCGCTCATCATGGTGGCCGAAAGCGTGAACCGCGATGTCTCGTTCACCGGTTGGGCTTGCCTTTGGTCGCTGTCTCTATATGGCCAGAACCACAGCGTTCAAACCTATGGGGACGGCCTGCTCAAAGCTCGGGTCTCTGTGGTCGCCGTTGATGGACACGCTCTCACTGTTCCATTCGACTCCGGCGCAGATCCCGGCGGATTGCCGAATTACGGGTCTCCTGGAGTGCCCGCCAAAGGCATGAGAGGCATGTATTGCGTCACTCCCGACTGGAGGAATCCCCAGTAAACGTCATGGAAGACAAACAACGAACACTTTTGACTATTGCGATCGCCGCAGTGGTCATCGCGGCTGGTATCTGGTGGTTCTTCGGATTAAAGGGACCGAAGAGCGGCGTGGCTGACCTGCCCAAACCGGCGAAGAGGCCAAGTTTACCTTCGCAGGCACCCACATTCAACGGCCAGAACCAGCCCGCGCTCAACTAAGAAATAGAACCAACACACAACTAGAAAGGCTGACAATTGGGCCGCCTCGAGCAAGGGCGGCTCTTTTTTGTAGACTTTGTAAACACGTTGTTTTATCAGCAAAAGTGCAATACACTTAGGTCTATGGCTATAAGCCTATTTCTGGCTACATTGATTCTCTCCAAACCCGGAAGCATCGACCAAACGATTTCTTTCCGCTGTCCTGGAACCCGGGCAGTTCAAATGCTACCGCAACTATCCAAAGCGACTGGCGTCGAGTTTAGTTGCGACCAGAAAGTACGAGACGAAGTGCTGATCGTCGATGTCAAAGAGGTTAAGCTCCGCGAGTTGATGGACCATCTTGCTGAAGCTGCTTCTGCTAAGTGGGTGCTGTATGGGGACAGGTATCGGCTGGAGAGACCTTCGGAGCTGGAAGCTGACCTGAGAAAGAAGGAGATTGGCCGCTTGGCGGGTCTGCTGAAGGTCCAGGTTGAACGGGAAAGGATCAAGGTGGAGGATCGAGACAAGAACCGAAAGTATGAATTTGCCGATATCCTGAACGCTGCCCATAAAGCGGTGTCGAACCTGATCTCAAATGGAGACGAGAGCATAAAGGCGGAGTACATCGCCCAATTTCGAGACCTTGAGCAAATAATCGCAAACGGCCCGCCTCAATCGTCAGAGTTGTTCCTATACCAGTTGCTCGATGGACTCGACCTCACGCAAATAGCAAGTGTACAACCTGGAAACCGTGTCGTATTGAGCACGAACCCGTCGTTGATGCAACGAAGGCTGTTTTTTCCGAAGGCACTTCTAGTCAACTATGATAAGGCCCGGCTTCAGGCAACATTAGCACTTAACTCGCTCCCAAATGATGAGGCGAAGCAGTCGATTCAAAATGCCAAGTTCTTGCCTAATGACTCCACTTCACCAGTGACAAAATGCCTTCTGAGCGTTCAGAGAGACTCTGTCGGTTCAAGCTTTGCCGTTGAGTTCCGGATTCTGAGCATCACTGGTTCTTTGATCGATTTCTGCAAGACGAAATTAAGTTGGCTAAACTACGAAAAGGAACCGAAGAACAAAGGTACGAGCCAACTGGTGAAGTGGTCGGCTGATTCCGCTCAGTTCCTGGAAGGCCTCAGGCGATCGTCAGACGAACTATACTCGTTTCCTAAAGAGTTGGAGCAAAAACTCCTCAAACCTAGCCAGTATGATCCCCTCTCGTTGGTTGTCTCTGACATATTCTTCAACCTGGCCGAATCCAAATCGGCCAACCTAGTCGGGTCGCTTCCTGATGCGGCCATTTTCTTTGCTGAGATTGCGAGCCAAAAGGCTACGATCAGTGAGATCGAGTCAGGATTGAGAACGCAGGACCATGTCGTCACGGAGCTGAAAGATAGCTGGTTAACCGTAAAACCTGCACACCCAATTGCTGAATCCAAGCGCAGAATCGACCGTAGTGCTTACGAGGCATTTATAAACTCATGCTTCCGCAAGGGTTACTTTAACATGAACGATCGTTTGACATTTGCTCGTACGTTGCCCGTCAAGCCCGATGCGATACTGGACTCTCTACTATCCTGCTCGATCATGCCAAACCTTGCTTACGAGATCCCAGGCAACTGGGACGACTATCGGCTTGCGACGCAGCTCTCCCCCGTTCATTGGAGGATATTGGAAACTGGCGGCAACTTGCCAATACGATCGCTATCGCCTAAGGCCCTGGAGATCGCAATCGAGGCTGTGTATGGCGATGGAGACTCCATTGGCAACGATGACCTCAATTCTCCTTTGGATGTTGAGCCTACTGAAGCATTCCCTAACGGCCTGCCGTACAGCGCTTATCTGAACATGGTCTCCGGTGAGTCTTATGTTGCGTTTGAGAAACAGGATACGTCTCGCTTCGAGTACATCAAGGCCAAGGATTTTGCTAGAGACTTTGCGAGCAAGTCGCCAGAATATTCTGCCAAGCGCTTCCTATTGGGTAAGGAATGGGAAGGCTACATAGGAATCTGCCTATCAGAAGGCCAATCGATCTTGGTGGAACTAAGGGATCTCTTCAAGAATAATGCGATGCAACCAATATTGCCGAGTCAGTTTCCAAAGGACTTTCTGCAGGAGATTCAAAAGGAGAGAGACGAGTTGATCCAATATGAGGAGAATCAAGGTAAGGATTAAGAAAAGCAGAGTTGGTTCCCTCTTAGCTCATGGTTGAGAGGGAACCAACAGACCACTTAGTCCGCGTACATCGCGATCTTGGCTTTCTGGTTCGTCGCGCCGGGAGGCGGCAGCTTCTTGATCGCCTCATCGTAGTTCACGATATATTCCCACCAGTTGTTGTAGAAGCCGCCGGTGGTGCCGGGATTGTGCGGGATGCGCGTCATCCACCATTTGTGGTGGCCGACAATTCCCTTCCATCCGCCCGTCTCGGCATTCAGATACTTCTTCTTGCGCGGCAGATTCGGGTAGGTCAGCCAATCGTCGGCATAGGTTGCGACGATCTTGGTGTTGTCCCAGTCGTATCCGCCAGACGAATTGGGGGCTTCATGAACGCTGCCGACTTCAGCTTCGCCTGGAAAGTCGCGGTCGATGCGCGTGAACTTGGTCCAAGGGTTCTCCGGGTTCTTCTTGTGGTCCCAAATGCCTTTGCCGACGGTCAGTGAAAGAACACTCTCGATGCGGTGAGTGTAGCTTTCTAGCATTTCGCCCTCGCCGCGCTCATAGTTCCAGCCCATGATCCAAATCGTCTTGCCGATGTCGGGAATGTCGTAAGGTCGGTAGAACCATGGGTTGTCAGTCTGATAAGGAATCTTGTCGCCCGGAATCTTCCAGTGGAGTTCATCCCAAGCCATATAAGGCGCGCCCCAGAGCCAAATCTCGCCGATGTTCTTGTCTTTGATCTTCTTCTTCAGATCGAACTTCTCGAACAGCCACCTGAAACTGGTCATGCCGTCATTGGCCGTCTTTCGGTCTTTCTCCCACATATACAGGAATTTGTCCTCTGTATACGTAAAGCCGTTGCGGAACGTGGTGAACCCGTCGTAGTTGACCTTCTCAACGACCTTGTAATTCACATAGCCGTTGCTGCACTCTTTGGCATCAGCGACCATCCTGTCGGTCAGCTGCCATGGGTCGCTCCATTTCAAATACTCGTGAAGTCGTTTGCCGCCTCTTGTTTGGAGGACCGGATCGATGTTGATGACGATGACGTTGATCGTCTTTTGTCCGATGGTCGGCGGTGCCAGAAATGCGCCGACCGCGCAAAGAGTAGTCAGGACCATGCGTTCATTTTAGGCAGAAGTCACGCGTCTGTCAATGGAAGCAGGTCGGTGAACACGAAACCATCCCTTTCGACCGTTTCGCCGACCTTGCAGCCTACCGGCTTGCTAAACATTGGCCCGTCGAAGACGAAGGTGTGGAATTCGCCGTTCTCGGCGCACGTGTCAACGCTTTCCCCAAGTTGGTCAAGCAGCTCATGGGAATATAGCGCTCCTGCCATCTTTCGATCGACTTTTGTCGGATCAAGGCAGGTGATCCTTGCTTTGACACCAGCGTCAACCATCTGCCGCGAGAGGTCCCGTGTCTTGCGTCCCCAAAGAGGAAACAGCAGTCCGAGCCCTGTACCGGCCATCTTCTCTTCGCGGTACTTCCTTACGTCTTCAAGGTACAGATCGCCGAAGGCCACGTCGGTTACGCCGAACTCGGTCTTAGCCCGCTCCAGAGCAAGGGCCATCTGCCTCTCGTACTCCTCGTTTGCGCAAGGCCACGGAAGTGGCGCTTTGATTATTGGCAAGCGAAGCGACGCTGCCTGCTGGCGCAACAGCTCTAGCCGAACACCGTGCATGGCGACCCTGTCGAAGTTGGAGTTGTAAATCGTGAGAAGAGCGACGACCTCAACTGATGGATCTTGCCTCAATGTGTGAATTGCCCAAGCAGAATCCTTTCCGGAACTCCAGGACATGAGAATGCGTTTCGTCGGTTTCAATACAGCCACCAAACAAGCATACCGAGTCTATTCATGAAACGGAAATAACGCTGCAGGCGACAATGTGGCGGGGAAGCAATTCAGGCATTCTAATAGCCCCATTTACCGTCTCAAACGTGCAACAAATGCGAAATTGAACTTGATCTTAAGTATATTCCCGCTGCGGTTTGTATTCGCAGCGATCAGCCACATTCTCAAGGTGGCATAAACCCGCAAAACACCTGCACCATATTGGCCCGATACTGGGTTATACTAAGGCATCTCATCGTTGGAGGATTCCCGTTGGCTGGGGTCTCATTTAAGAACGTAAGCAAAATTTTCGGCAAGGATGTTAAAGCCGTCAATGAATTGACACTCGACATTCAAGACAAGGAGTTCATGGTGCTCGTCGGCCCTTCCGGTTGCGGAAAAACGACGGCACTTCGCATGATCGCCGGTCTTGAAGAAGCTACCTCTGGTGATATCGTTATTGGCGACGTCCGTGTGAACGACGTGCCTCCGAAAGACCGCGACATCGCGATGGTCTTCCAGAACTATGCACTTTATCCGCACATGAACGTGTATGACAACATTGCGTTCGGACTACGCCTGCGAGAGCTGAAAGGATTTTTCTGGCAGATTTCACACATGGCAGAGGCGCGAAAGGTCAAGAAGGATATCGACGACCGTGTGCGCGAAGCAGCGTCCATGTTAGGCATCGAAAGCTATCTCGGCCGCAAACCGAAGGAGCTATCCGGCGGACAGCGCCAGCGCGTTGCTCTTGGTCGAGCCATCGTCCGAAAGCCGAAGGTCTTCTTGATGGACGAGCCGCTTTCCAACCTGGACGCCAAGTTGCGCATCCAGACTCGCGCCGAACTCATCCGACTACACCGCAAGCTGGGCATCACGACGGTCTACGTCACGCACGACCAGGTCGAAGCCATGACGATGGGCCAGCGAATCGCCGTTATGAAAGACGGCCTCCTTCAGCAGTGCGATGAGCCAGAAAATGTGTATCGTCTGCCTGCTAACAAGTTCGTTGCCGGCTTTATCGGCGCTCCTCCCATGAACTTCTTCAAGGCGACCATCGTTAACGAAGCCAGCGGAGTTATGGTTGATGCTGGCGACTTCAAGTTGCCGCTCCCGAACAACAAAGCAGCTGCCGCCTATGTTGGAAAAGCTGTCACGTTGGGCATTCGACCCGAAGCGGTCTTTGATGCGAACATCGAAGGTCCTGTGAAGGCCAATGAGCACAATGTGATCATGGCTAAGATTGACGTTCTTGAGCCTCTCGGCCACGAGTATGTCGCCTATCTAAAGACCGATTCACACAGCTTTGTGGCAACGCTCGATCCGGGCACGAAGATCCAAATCGACGACGTGGCGAAGTTCGTAGTTAACCTCGATGAACTCCATATCTTCGACGCCGATACCGAAGTCGCCGTTCGATAAGCGACTTTAGGGAATAGGGTACAGGGTCTAGGGCGAAAGCTCTAGGCCCTTTGCTTTTATTGACTATTTACGATTTACGATTGACTATTGACCATTTTATGGGGAAAGCGTACTCAGGTTGAAGGGCGAGCGTACCCGCGATCTAAAACTTGGACGTAAGACGTAAGACGTAAGACGTAAGGGGCAGAACTAGACCTAGGTTGGAGGGCGAGCGTACTCGCGAGCTTCACATTGACGATTTACGATTGACCATTGACTATTTTGGGAATCGATTAGTGTGTCATCTTGAGCGTAGCGAAGGATCTGACAGTAATATCTATATGTGTTGAAAAGCAAGCAACGAGTGCAGTTAGGTTCTTCGCTAAAGCTCAGAATGACACACTAATCGATTCCCAAACCCCTAACATCTATTCCCCTACTTCCGCACTGGCCCGTCCAGAATCCTCATCAACCACCGCAACTTAGCAGGCCCACGGTTTGCCAATAAACGAGCTGATGGATGCGTTTCCTCAAGTTTCAGAATCAAGATCGCCGCGGCCACAAAGGCCAGCCCTGCCACAGCCAAGAACATACCCCGATAACCAAACAAGTCGCATAGCCATCCAAGTGCGATCGGGCTGATCGACGCCGCCAAACCAGAAGCCACGGCTAGCCGAGCCTGCGCTTGGCCGCGGTTCTCGTCTGTACACAAATCATTGATCAGTACAACCGAAATCGCCCCCATAATCCCGAAGTTCAAGCCGTGCAATAACTGAACAAGAAAGACCTGATAAGGCGCAAAGCACAAGGCATAAAGCGCAAGCCGAATCGGCAAGAGCACGTAGGTGAACACAAGAAGAGGACGCCTGCCGAACATATCGGAAAACCGACCAGAAACACGTAGAACCAAGACCTCAATAACAACCCCGCCGGCAAACATCGCTGTTACCCAGGCATAGTTGTTTGTCATGGACTTCATGAATAGCGAAAGGTATGTCGATGCACCGTAAAGCGTAAACTGATAAAGAAAGTAGCAAACGAGAAACCACTTGAGATTCGATGGCAACGGCGGCGGCACTATCTTCCTTACTTGCGATCGATCCTTATGAAAATCTGGAACAAAGAATGCAAGGAATGCCGCGAAAACAAAGATATAAGGAGCCGTCGAAAAGGCCTTGTTCAAACTTGAGAGTTCCAGGTTCTTTGCACTCGCACCTAAAGTGAAGCCAACCCCAAGAGTCACAACAATATAGCCGATCGAACCCCATAGGCGGTAATTGGCATAGGCTGCCCCGCCTTTCTGCTTTGGAACCATCCGCCCGACAAGCACTCCGCCAACAGCATTCAAATAGATAACAGCATTCTGGCCAATGGCGTTGAGGGCCATGAACTGCCACACGCCCTTCACATGCGGAAACGACAAATAAGCAAATGCAGCGCAGAGCGAAAGCCCGAAGATGAATGGTCTGCGCGTGTCGAACCTATCAGAAAGCCTGCCCCAGATCGGCTGCATGATCAAGGCAACGGCCGTCGAACAGCCAATCATGATGCCTACGACCAAGTTGTCTGGATGCTCGGTCTTGAAGTAGAGCGGAACGAACGGCTGAAGAAAACCGAAAGTAGCCGTCACAAAGAACAAGTAGGCTATGAGCGCTATCTTGCCCTTGGCGTCTACCTTCGGTTCCAGCATTTACAGGTCTTGGGCGGCCTCTGCTCCGCCAATGCCTTTCTGAATCGGCTTAATCAGCAGGACTAGCAAGATGGCAACACCAACGGCCAAAGCGCCAACCATGCCAAAGAACACAGGCTTCGGAACCTTGTTGAAGAAGGTGCCGATATAGCCCGCGGCATAGTTGCCGATGAAAGTCGCCAGAAACCATACGCCCATAAGCATCGAGACCATTCTTGCCGGCGCAAGCTTCGTAACGAGCGACAAGCCGATCGGCGATACATAAAGCTCTCCAAGAGTTATGATGAACGTGAAGCCAATCAAGTACAGCGCATGGGTTGGATTCCCTGCTGACCAGGTTAGAGCAGCGAGAACCATCACAACAAATGCTACGCCAACGAGACCTATGCCGATCGCCATCTTGACCACCGTCATTGGCTCTTTGCCGCGTCGCGACTGCCATGCCCAGTAGCTGATAATCAACGGGGTAAGCGAGAAGATGAGGAATGGATTAAGCGACTGATACCAGCTCGATGGAATTTCCCAACCTCCAATCTTCCAGTTCGTGTATTGGTCGACCCAGAGCTGGATGGTGTTGCCCTGCTGTTCGTAGGCCGCCCAGAAGAAGATCGTGCAGAAGCAAATCGTAAGGAGTGCCGCAATTCTGCGCTTTTCAACAACAGTAAGAGGCTGCTTGGTTGTCTCTTGGCTCTCTTTACGCTGCTGGCGTAAGGCTTCCTCAGGCAAATGCTTCTGGCCAAGCAGATAGATAACCAAGCCGACGATCATACCGACGCCTGCCGCGCCGAATCCCCAGTGGTAGCCAAGGCTACTTTCGCCTAGCGTTCCGCAGACTAGCGGCGAGAAAAATGCACCAACATTGATGCCCACATAGAAGATGCTGAAAGCTCGGTCTCGGCGAGGATCTCCGTGCTTATAGAGTTCGCCGACCTGCGTTGAGATATTCGGCTTGAAAGCGCCGTTGCCTAGAATAAGGAAGAAAAGTGCAGGGAAGAACAAGCTCTGAACGGCCATAAGGAAGTGGCCTATTGTCATCAGTATCGCGCCAATGATGACAGCGTTCTTCTTGCCAATATATCGGTCGGCGAGCAAACCTCCGAAGAACGGTGTCAGATAGACGAAAGCTGTGTAGAAGCCGTATATTTGGGATGAAAGAGGCTGGACCGCCAGTGGCCCGAACACGCTCTCCAGGACACCCTTGATGGCTGTGAAGCCCATCACCTTCTCGCCAACGTCTGGCATGATAAAAAGGACCTTGACCATGTAGAGCGTCAGCAGCGCTCTCATTCCATAGAACGAGAACCGCTCCCACATCTCCGTCAGGAACAGGAACGTCAGCCCAATCGGGTGGCCGAAAAGTTGTTTTTGGTTCGATGCCTCAATGTTTGCAGCAGCCACGTCTTCCCCTCCGCAATGCTTTGATAGCGAAGTTTAGACGCTTTGACGCGCCAATTGCACGTTTGAGGCAAATATCGAAAGGAGTCAGCTAGGCCGGGCGGCACTTAGACCAAGCACAGAAGACGAGGTTTCTGCGGCATAGACGATCTCAGATACATCATCGCCATCCCAAAGACCGTCGTTTGGTCGGCCGCTCCTATATTGGGCATCGATCAGAGCTATCTGGCTGAGCGCATCCGACTTCGCGCTGGAACCTTCAAAAGTCAAGCACCTCTCAAAAGCGCGCCGGGCTTGCAACGGCTGGCCCATCAGGTTGAGCACGTCTCCTTGCATCAGGTAGTAGCCGGGCTCGTAAGGATTAAGAAGCGTTAGGCGGCGAAGCGAACGCAACGATCCGGCGAAATCGCCGATGCGCCACTGCGCGCGGACATGAATCTCGAGCGCGCCAAGATGGTCGGCATCGTTAACGAGGATTTGAGAAGTTGCTTGCAACGCTTCGTCGGCGCAACCCATGTCTAGCATGTGTTTTGCAGCCTTCAACAGTTTTTTTGGATCGACATCGACACGGTTATGCTGTTCCATCAATACTCCCCTCTTCTCCACACAAGCGCTATCCTTACGCTTGATTCCTCTTCGCCATTCGCGATCCGATGCTATAGCATATCAGCAGTTGCATCGAATCGATCCAAGCATTTTTCCTAGATCGAATCCTCATGAGCCGACTTCCTCAGCTATTTGCTGGGTTTTCTCAATTTTAGCGGCTTTTCCGCGCACAGCCAATGGGATTCGGGACTTGCCATCGGGTGTCCGAAGACCTATCATCGAGGCCAGCGCAGCGATCTCGTTTGCCCACGATCGGGCAAACGGTTCATCGCAGCCTGGCAAATACACGGCGTAATCGCCCTGCGATCGGCGGCAAATGCATCCGCCAGTCGGCAGTTTAGATCGGATTCGTAATGCAAGCTGGCGCTGAGCATGCTCAATAGCCGGCCTGCCGAAGGTTTCAGAAAGCTGTTTCTTGCGTAAAGTCTCAAGGGCGACAATGCAACCCTCGCCTTGCTCTTGAATTCGCGACTGGAACTCTCGCGGCGTCATTAAGCCTGCTTGCGGTTCGCTAGCTGACATGAGTCTTGCAAGCGCCTGGCCCATTTCGGCCGCCACCACGCGCAAAGTCTCAATCTCAGGTGTGTCGAGTCCACCTGTCCGGCATGTCGTTGCACATACGAACCCGAATGGCTTATCGCTAAACTGGATCGGAACGACGCACAGGCTGCCAATGCGCATTTTGAGCGAGATCTCGCTATTGCACCGGGCATCCTTCGAGATATCGATCATGTTGAGCTCAGGTGCGCCGACGCTTAACCAACCGTCCAATCCGGGACCGTTCGCGAAACTCACAGCATCGAGGGCCTGGTATGTTGCTCCCATGTGCGCGGCCATGATCGAATAGCCGTCATCAAGCCAGTGAATGCTTAGATGGTCGGTATCAATTATCGTCTCGACCTCGCGCACAACCCGAGCGGCCAGGTTGTTCGGAGTGTCGGCTCCGTTGCAGATTGTGGCAATTTCATAAAGCAATTCGGTTTCTTTCAGCCTTCGCTCCTGCTCAGCTCGCTTCGATTCATCATAGAGCATCGAGGCAATGAACCCCGACATGCTTTCAGCGACGTCCTTTCCTGCGGACAGCCGAATGGGGTTGGGATCGTGCAGTACGAGCATGCCGGTCACGCGACCGTGCAGGCTTAATAATACGTTTGCGATTAACGACTTGTTCTCGTGGCCTATGATCGAGGTTAACGCGGCTTGGACTCGGTCTTGCAACTGAGCCTGTGAAAGCCGGGTGTCGATGGGAAGCGCTGCGTCTTGAAGATTGGCATTTGCTTCGCCCGCTGAGCTTCGTACAACCATCGTGTCGGCAAACTGCGATAACGTGTATAAAGTGACGCTCTCGACCTTGCAGAGGTCCTTGACCTTTCTGGCAAATCGCTTAAAGTAGCTGTCGTCCTTCGCCATCTTGGTTTCATAGAGCTGGCAACATACGCGGTCGCGGCGCCCCGAAGTCTCCAGATCGCGAACCTTCTCTCTGAGTTCTCGGTAGCTCGCTCTCAGTTCGATGACATCATCTGGCTCGCTGGTCTTTTCCGTCTCAAAGACTGGTATGGCGGCCTGTTCGTGGCCGTTTACAGTGACAATGATCCTGCGGTGGTTCATGAGCAAACCGACGAGAAGGACGGCCCCGGCTTGCACCATTAACATCGCCGAAGGCGGCTTGCCGATCATCACCATCGACGAGGAGATAAGCCCGGTCGCCGCAAGCGGGGCCATGGCCGTAGGCATTGAGCCATAACGGGCAGCGGCATAGGCGCAAGGCGCTAAGGTGAGAAATCCGAGGTCGTCGATGCGGTTAACAGATCCAAGCAGCAAGGCGATAATGATGGCATCCGCGACAGCTATAAAACCGGCGATTCCGGCGTTCTTCATGTTCCGCAGCTCAAGCTGGTATCCGACTAGCGAGTAGATGCCGAAGAACAAGAGGATCTTCCAGGCAAAGTCGAATACAGTTGCATCGAGCATGCCTGCAGCAAATGTAACCAGTCCCGCGCCTATTAACCTAACCGTCAGCTCAAACATAACAACCTACTTTAGGTTTCGGAACCTGGAAGGCTCTTCATTAGGTTGAGGGTTGGGCTTTTTCACAGGTATAAGTGCCGGTTTTACAGATCCGTGGTATTGGCAGGCATCTCGTTTTGGTGCAACCTTTTGAAGGCGCAATTCGCTAATATATGTGCAATGGAGAGCGATGTTAACGGCTCATTGGATCGGTTTCTGCTTCACCGTGGATCAGCTTTCATCGGCCATGCCAGTCTGAAGGCGGCGGTTCGGGTTAACGCCGGTGTCGGATTGGGTTTGTTGGGTATGGGAATTGCATTTGTTGCTGCGTCCTTTTTCGGCCACGATCCGGGCATAGCGGCTGGTGCGGCTGGTCCAATTGCAGGCGGCGTCGCGAATATGGTCTTGGCAATGGTCTGGCGTTCGCGAGCAAAACAGCTTCAGAGCGCTAATATTCCCCTCTCAGAAGAGGCGAAGCAGTTTATGCACAGAATGATGCGGAACGCCTTTGGTTGGCGCTACAAGTGGATGGCCTGGGAGAATGGCCGAGGTTCATTCTACGGTCGAGGACGCCTGAGGCACCGGCTTCGCGAACTTAAGTATGGCGCGGATCAAGAGCAGCCGCAAAAAGCCGCCGCTCAGTTCTTGAGTCCACAGGTATTTGCCTTGCTCGAATCGGCGACTGCGCAATACAACCGAATCTTCGGTCTTCTCACGTCGGCTACACTCTCCCCATCGTCTCCCCTCGGTAAGATGAAACCTTCGCTCAGCCAGGCCCTCGAGGAGACGATGGGTGAGATTCTGCACCATGCAGCCCTCCTCGACCAGTATCCCGAAGGCAACGCTTCGGCAACGAAGATAATCGAAACCCACATCGTCACACTCAAGGAAACCGCAGACCGGGTCGAATCACTTGTTTCGCGAGAAGTTGAGAGCACGATCGAGTCTGTCAGCCAGACTTCGGCCCTAGAAGCGGTTCTGCAGGACTTACGCCTTAGCGACCAAGCCCAGAAGGAGCTTGATTCTGAGCAAACCATTCAAATCAACGGCTCGCATAGTTAGGAAACCTAACGCATGACTAGCGATCCGCACTGTAGCGATCCCAATAACTTAGAGCGCTTTGTCAAGGCTCAGATAGACTGCTACTTACGCGTCTTAGCCGAATTGCAAGCTGGAAAGAAGCGAACCCACTGGGTGTGGTTCATCTTCCCCCAGATTGCTGGTTTAGGCTTTTCGTCTACATCGAGGTTGTACGCGATCAAAGATCGTTCGGAAGCCGAAGCCTATCTCGCGCATCCGGTGCTTGGTCCGCGGCTAATCGAGTGTTGCGAAGCCATTCTCGCACTGGACGGCATCTCTGCACTCCAGTTAATGGGTTGGCCCGACAACTTGAAACTCAAGTCGTCAATGACTTTATTCGCGCTGGCGTCGCCTTCGAGCGATGTCTTTCAAAGGGTTCTCGATAAGTTCTTTGATGGCCAGACAGACGAAAAGACGATTGCTCTATTGACATAGATCTAGGAGAACATACGAGGGCTGAAGCCTTCGTTCGTCCGCAAAACCAATATGACGTCTTATGTTCTTAATGACCATCAGCCTTTGTTCCGCAGACCGGTAACAACCACGCGACGCCTTCATCAACTATGTCGTATGAACTCAAATCGAACTCGAAACCACTCGAAATACCTCCTCAAGTGAGGAAACCCCTGACAAGATCATCTGACTTCCGTGATGCTTAAGATCAGCAAAACCCTCCTTAACAGCACGCTCCCGAACCAGCCTGGAGTCCCGAGAACTGACTAGCGTTTCGCCCAAGGCCCTTGACCAATCCAGCATCTCATAGATCGCCGTTCGCCCGCGATAGCCGGTCATGCGGCACTCCTGGCACCCGACGGCGGCCATCACTGAGCCGGAAGCCACCTCGTCAGGCGTCAACTCAAAATAGCGGCCGATAACGGTGTTGCAAATCGATTCCGGCGTCTCATCCAACTTTGCAGAGCAATTCTTGCAAACCTTTCGGATGAGCCGCTGGCTGGTGATGCCGATAAATGTCTCGGCAAGAGCATAGGGCTCCATACCCATGTTCAACAATCGGTCGATGGCGTCGAAAGGCGAATTGGACGACATGTTGGCGATGCAAAGATGCCCGTTGGCTGCCGCAAAGTAAAGCATCTCAACGGTGTCCAGCCCATTGAGGTCGGCTACATAGATGACGTCGGGATCGCTCCTCATCAGCAAACGTATCGCCTCGGCATAAGTAAACCTCTGCTTCCGATTGACCTGAATCTGAGATACGCCCTTCAAAAGGTACTCGACGGGGTCCTCGACGGATACCACTTTGACGGCATCTGACGATAGGCTCTCGATCATGCTGTAGGCGTTCGTTGTCTTGCCGGAACCGGTTGGACCGCACACCAGCACGATTCCGCACGGAGCTTTGAGCCACTTATGAACCAAGGCCATGTGGTTCTCGGTCATGTTCAGCTTATCAAGACCAAATGAAACGGCCGAGGTGTCCAGGATGCGAATCACGATGCCTTCACCAAGAACGTATGGCACGACGGCTATCCGAAAGTCGTAGGGCTTTCCGTCGATCTCTGTTCTCCAGCGTCCGCTCTGGGTAACGGCATCGCTCGACATCTCGATGTTCGCAAGCATCTTCAAGCGCGACATGATGCCGTCGCGTTCAAGTGCTTGAATTGGATCTAGGTCTTGCAACACGCCGTCAACGCGCATGCGGATTCTCAGTCCGCCATCAGGCAAAGGGTCGAGGTGAATATCGGACGCCTTGGAAGCCAGCGACGTGGCAACGATGTCGTTGACCCTTCGCACAGCGCCATCGCTTGATGCCGCATCAACCCAGCTCATGATTCGGCTGGCCTTCGCCAATTCGTCGCGGCACGATGGACATTGGGCAAGATGCTCCTCAAGCTCCTTGCGAATGTCCGTGTCCAGTTCTCGCTTCAAATATCCGACAAGCAGGTCTTTAGCTATATGGCAGGTCATAGTTCCTCCTTAAGGATCTCGCGAAGCCTTTTCATCGCGTTCGACATCCGGCTCTTCACGGTTCCCAGCGGAATGCCGAGAAGCACGGATATCTCCTCATACCTCATGTCTTCGTATTGGGCCAAAACAAAAACCAGAAGATGGCTCTGGGGCAGCGAGGCAATGGCGCGGCGGATGCACTGCCGCCGATAGCCGTTCAGCAGACTAACGTCCGGTTCAACTCGCTCGTTGGCGCAGATTCCGTCGTACAGATTGATGGACTCAATCGACTCCGCCTTCTTCTTCCTTCGATGGCTGATGAACAGGTTCTTCGCGATCACATAGAGCAACGTCTTCAGCGATTGGTCGGGCTTCAGGCGCTCTCGCATTCGATAAAGGTTGAGAAAGACTTGCTGGACGGCATCCTCGGCCCAAGCGGTTTCATTAGTTAGTGAATCTAAGAATCCTTTCACCGTCTCCGAGTACCGCTTGTAAACGATGTCGAACGCTTCGAAGTCGCTCGTTTTGAGCTTTTCAATGAGTCCCGGTTCGTCTTGAGCAGGTTCTTTCACGTCCTTACCTAATTCAAGAACGCACCAAAGACGAAATGGTTCATATCGAGTAAGCGAGGTGCAATAATCCGTCGCGTTCGATGAAGTCCCCAGCTGCGGACATGTTCTGAATCGCCTTCAATCCTCTTGTTTGGGCGGCCTCTGTTAACCTTTTGAAACCCAACAATCCATAGGCTTTCTTGACCGCATCCGCCGGTGCGATGCCGAACGATGACTTCACAACGCAATAGAGCGCGTTGCTGAGCTCTGAGTTCGTGATGAAAGCCGGCTTCTTGTCTGCAACAGGCAGAGCCGACCAGTCGCGGATCGACTCCAGTTGGTCGGGACTGCGGTAGTAAGCGTCTCCGTGACGGGCAATTGTCTGGGTGAACTCGGCTCGTTGCAATAGGCCAGCGATCCATGGTTGCAGCCTTGAGCCCGACCTTGTTTTCCCACTGGCAGCCTTGATGCGGTTTTCTAGCAGGCTAAACGAGATCGGCCCTTCAATCTGTACCGTCCTTGCAATGTAGACTAGCATGCCTTCTTCGGTCTCAATCGGCGGACCTTGGATGACCTCGGGATACGGAACCACGTCGACGTCAGGCCTTCGTTCAACCTGGGTCACCACTGGGCCAATTGAGTCTACAGGCGGATCGTCATTCTCAACAGCGTCAGGATTCTTCTTGAGTGCTTCAACCATATCCGCAACTCGTTGTATCTCTCCGTCCCGATTCTGCCACCAGTCGCGCGACCAGATTCGGCAGAGGTTCCAGCCCCTTAGCTCCAGGACTCTCTGGCGAAGCTTGTCGCGGTCGCGGGCAGCCCTTGCGCTGTTATAGGTCGGTCCGTCGCACTCGATTCCAAGAATGAAGGAATCGTCGTTTGAAGGATCTTTAATGGCGATGTCAATGCGGTATCCTTCGCATCCCACGCCTTGAGCCGTCTGATAGCCGCGGGCATTTAAGGCTTCTGCTACTTGGTCTTCAAACGGCGCAGGCGTGTGCTCGTACAAGTCGAAGCCGCCGTTCAGGCTTCCCTTCTCGGCAAAGGCCAGATACTTCTTCAAAGCAATGAGCCCTTGGCACGGGTTGTCGAGGCGCAAGTCCTCAGAAACCATATTCGAGAAGACTTCGCACCTCTGCCTCGCGCGCGTTATCAAAACGTTTAAGCGCCTCTCGCCGCCTTCCTTGAGCAACGGCCCGAACTGCTGCCGAATCACCCCTTTGGCATCGCGGCCGTAGGTCACGCTGATGAAGATGACGTCGCGTTCGTCCCCCTGCACGTTCTCCAGGTTGCGCACCCGCAGCGGCTCGAACGGATGCTTCTTTTCAAACTCGGCAAACAGCTCGGGAGCAAGGCGCTCGCGCTTTTCGATCTCGTCCTCGATCAAATCCGCTTGGCTGCGATTCATAGCCGCCACCATCAGCGACAGCTCTGGCGACTCTTTGAGGTGCCTAAGGACCGCATCTGCCACCAGTTCGGCTTCTTTCTTGTTGAACCGTTTCGAGCTTCCTGGCTCATAAACAGTCTCCGGCGAGTGGTGAAAGACAACGCCGATGCGCTTGCCATCCTGTTCAGCCGTCGGGCTCGGGAAAACCACCAGCCGGTTCTCATAGAACATGTCGTTTGACGGCTGGATCAGAGCCGGATGGATGCTTCGATAGTGCCACCTCAGCGACGGCCTTCGCGAGGTTCCGTTTGCCGAAGCGCTCATTAATTCCAGCAAGCTCTCTAGCTTCTTGGTTTCGATGCTGGCGATTGACGCTTCATCAACAGCTTCGTCCTCTTCAGTTTCGTCTCCAGCGATGCGGTCGAAGAAACTGGTCGGCGGAAGCTGGCGCGTATCGCCGACGACCACGGCCTGCATCGCCCTGATGATGGCGCACAAAGCGTCTTCCGGCTTGATCTGCGATGCTTCGTCGAAGATGACCAGGTCGAATGGCGGCAGCTCGGGCGGCAAGTGCAGAGCGACTGTCAGCGGGCTCATCATAAACACCGGCTTGATGCGCTGGACCGCTTCGCCTGCGTGCTCCATCGTCCATCTTATCGGCTTATGGCGGCGTTGAAGTTCGCATTGCACCCGGAGCAGCTGCAGGTTGCCTGCCGCCAACGCCATGTCAGGCAAGTTCACCAAGTGATGCTGGCGGACTTTAGCGCGGTTATATTTCAACTTGAAATCGTCGAGAGCCTGGAATTCGGCGATCATCTTATCTTGCACCGCACGATCGAACACCTTGATCGACGGCCGCTTGTTCGCCGCCTCGCGGAAAACGCCGGTGTAGTAGCTCCTCAAGAACGCTTCTTTGAGTTTGGTCGAGGCGAGCGGCCAGGAATCGGCAGTTCGGCCGGCGGCTTCAACGCCAAGGTTGGCCAGCTTCGTTCGCACCTCTTGATAGGCGATCATGTCTGGCAAGCGATCCAAATTGTCTTGCCAACTACTGACGCGCCTCAGAATCGATCCCCATTCTTCGTTGCCCAGGTTTCCCGTCGGATACTTGATCAGCGCGCTCGTTTTGGTATAGCTATCGAGCGCTTTTCGAACTTGAGAGATGGCTGCTGCGATCTCAGGAACGGCGGCCTTGGCGTCACTGGCACCTTGAAGGAACGAGATCAAGCCGTCCGGAATTGCGCCTGATTGGGCATCGCCTCTCAGCTTAAGAACCCATTCATGAAGCTCAAACAGCCTATCAGGATCGGTAGCCAACCCTTGCCAGTGAAGGCCGAAGAGCTGAGCCATTACACCATTTTGGGCTTGAATCGCCGTCTCTCCGTTTTGCACTTCTCTTATTGCGCCAACGAGAGTCAGCTGCTTCAGCACATCTAGTTCAACGCCTGTGGCGATGAGTGCTTGCATCTGGCGTTGGGCGGCGCGGAAGTCGCCATGCAAGAACCTCAGAAAGCTTCCAGCATGGTCCCGATAGGCTTGTTCTGTCTTCTCAAGGTTGGCGGTCCAGGCATTCGGCGCTAACGAGCTATCCCACACCCGATGCAGCTCACGCCGACGATCTAGCAACTCGATCGTCTTGTCGATCACAGCCTTCATCTGCTCCCATTGATCAAGCGCCAATTGGACACCCGCATGCGGTGGCGCGTCCTTGATTCGTTCGGCACAATCACCCAAGGTCTTGAGCTCGGACAACGTGTCAGCCATCGGAATCTGCAGCTTTAGGCAGGTTTGCTCTACTGTTTTAGTGGCCTGTTGAAGATTCTCTATAAGCTCTGGCAACAGTTGCTCCAAGTCGAGTTTCAGCGCGGGGTCGAAGTAGTCGAGTCGTGAACCCCAAAACGGATGCTGTTCGGGCACGCCGACATTGCTAAGCCGTTCCTGCAACGCTTCTATAACGGGCATCGCCTTTTCTATCTGCACCGCCGACAAATGGCTCAAATCGTCGAAGGAGATACGGCCGGGCCTGTCGTCGTTTGTCTCTTTGGGCAAGGCCGATAGCTGGCCGATAGCGTCGAAAGGCGATATGCCAAACGGCTGCAAAGGCTCGTTGACCGACCGGCAATAGTCGTTCAGATGCTTTCTTAGCTCTGCAAGCCTCTCAACCTTGGCCGTTTCGTCGCTGACCTTCAAAGCCAGCGAAGCCGTGCGCTTCAGCTCCGAATAGAACTCCTTGCGGTTCAGGAGTTTGTCGTGCATGTCGAGCACTATCGCCCCCAAGCCAGCTTCGTCAAGGCGGCGCTTCACCACATCGACGGCAGCTTTCTTCGCGGCCACGAACAAAACCCGCTTGCCGGACGCGACCGCCTCGGCGATCATGTTGGTGATGGTCTGCGACTTTCCGGTTCCCGGAGGACCTTCGACGACCATCGACAGCCCTGCGCTAGCTCTTAACATGGCAATGAGCTGAGACTGGTCGGCGTCGTAAACTTCGAGGCTGTGCTCCACGGACCGGATGTCGTCGACAAACGAATCATTGGTGATGGGCGATTCGACCGGCGGGTATCCGAGCGCGAGCAGGTTCTGGATGTCGGGATGCTGCCACGGCTTTCGGCCTTCAGGCCACTGATCGCCGCTCAGGTCGACATACATCGAGAACTTCTCATAGCTGAAGAAGCCAAGAGCGACCTCGTTCCGCCTAACTTTCCAATCTTGCCTGAGCCGAACAGAAGCCTCGATTTCGTCGAGAAACGCCTTAACTCCCTTCTCGTCGTCGAAGTCAGGCAGCTTGATGTTGAACTCTTTCAACTTGGCTTGAAGGGGAAGGTTGCCGCCCGCGTCACTTCCTTCTTGAACCAGCCTTAGCGTGCCGTTCTTCTGCCTTTCAAGCTGAACTGGCACGAATAGCAGCGGCGCGAGGAGCGGCTCGGATCGGCCTTGGTCGCGCCATTCCAGCATGCCCAGTGTGATAAAAAGCGTGTTGATGCCGAGTTCTTCTCTTGCCAAGACAGCTTGATGTTGTATAGACCTTAGCTTGGCCTGCAGAACCGAAACGTATTCCTCAGTGTTTAGCTTGGTGTCGAGCTGGTCGACCGGCTTGGTTGGGTCGGTCAGATAGGCGTTGAGTTCGTCTTCGGCCTGCTCTTTGAACTCGAACTGGGACACCTCGTCGTCAAAAACGGGCAACTCCTCTTGGATTTCCTTGCCACGGACTGGCGGATCCGGTCGGCCTACGAAAGTCAATTTCTTCGGGCTGTCGCCTACGACCAAGTTGTAAAGGTGCGTCGAATCCTCGCCGATGACGGATATTGAATAGCGCCGAGAAGGCCGGTAGTTGAGCATGCGGTTGCGCAAAGACAGGTCGAGGAGCTTGCTCCGCAGAGCTTCCACGTAGACTCGCGCGATTTCGGGGTTGTTCGCCTGCTCCGGCATAGGGTTATTGGTGGGATTATGGCTTATTACGCTGCTATGCTGTATCTGGTTGAGCGCGATGTCAGACGAGTCGGACCGATCTGAACTGTCAGCCAAGATCCCTTAACCCTTATCCCTTACTCCCTTATGCCCTTACTCCGTTACTCCCTTACGCTCTTACTCCCTTACCCCTGCATTCTCCGGGGTAACCTACGCCCATGCCAACCATCGCTTTTGACCGCTATTATCGATACGCCGAACTCACCGAGTTGCTCAAGGCGTATGCCGCCGAATATCCCCAGCTTGTCAAGATCGAGGCGATCGGCCAGAGCCATGAGGGCAAGGACATCTGGCTGCTGACGATCACCAACAGTGAGACCGGCCACGCCGAGGGAAAACCTGCATTCTACTGCGATGGCAACCTGCACGCCACCGAAGTCAGCGGCAGCACGTCGGTTCTCTACCTCATCAATAAGCTGTGCACGCAGTTCGGCAAGGACGAAAAGGTAACTCAAGCGCTGAACACGCGCGCCTTCTATCTGGTTCCGCGCGTGAACCCGGACGGTGCGGAATGGGCGCTTGCCGACAAACCGAAACTGATCCGTTCTTCAACGAGGCCGTATCCCTTCGACGAGGAGGATCCATATGGCCTCGAGCCCGAGGACTTGGACGGCGACGGCCGCGTGCTGAGCATGAGAATAGTCGATCCGAACGGACCATGGAAAGAGCACCCTGAAGAGAAAAGGCTGCTGGTCCGCAAAGACCCGGGCGAGTCAGGCGGCACCTACTATCGACTGCTCATTGAAGGCCTTTTCACGAATTTTGACCAGATGACGATGCGCGGCAAACGGCGCAAAGAAGGCCTCGATCTTAACCGAAACTACCCGAGCGCATGGCGGCCCGAGAACGAACAGCACGGCGCAGGACCCTACCCGACCAGCGAGCCGGAGGTTCATGCCGAAGTAAGTGCCATTGTAAAGCGCCCCAACATCTGCGGCGGAGTGACGTTCCACACCTTCACCGGAGTCCACTTAAGGCCGCCCAGCCGCATGCCCGACGACGACATACCCGCCGAGGACCTGTGGGCATACAAGAAGATCGGCCAGGTCGGCACCGACATCACGGGCTACCCGGCCATCAGCAACTATCACGAGTTCCGTTACCACCCGAAAGAGGTCATCACCGGAGTTTGGGATGACTGGATGTATGAGCACCGCGGCGTGTTCGCCTGGACCACCGAGATTTGGTCGCCGCAGCGCCAGGCCGGCATCACCGACTATAAGTACATCGACTGGTTCCGCGACCACCCCGTTGAGGACGACTTGAAGATGTTGAAATGGTCGGACGAGAAGCTGGACGGCAAGGGTTACATCGAGTGGTATCCGTTCGAGCATCCGCAACTAGGTTCTGTGGAGCTTGGCGGCTGGGACTCGCAGTTCGCCTTCCGTAATCCTCCGCCACAGTTCCTGGAGGCTGAGGTTGCGCCGTTCAGCGATTGGGTAATTTGGCAGGCAATGGCTTCGCCCAAGCTGGAGTTGCGCGAGACACGAGTCGAACCGATTGAGTCGAACGTCTGGCGCATTCGCGTGGCCGTGCAGAACACGGGCTGGCTGCCGACGAACGTGACGAAGATGGCAGCAGACAAGAAGCTGTGTCGAGGTGTTGTTGGCGAAATCCTACTTACCGGTTCGACACTGGCTGAAAAGGGATCTAAAGAGCCTGCCTGGCTGGTTTCGGGCAAGCTTCGAGTCGATGCGGGCCAGTTGGTTGGCTACAGCCACATCTCGTCCAGCGGGTTCGGCGCGCAGATGAACTCGACCGACGACATCGCCGTGTTCGAGTGGGTTGTTCGCGGCTCGGGCCAGTATGACATCGTCGTCAAGCACGAGCGGGCAGGCACCATACGCACTTCGGTCAAGGTATGAGGCAGGTCTTCACGGACTTCGTCTGGGGCTTCACCGGGAAGCCCCAGGAGATGCTTGTCGAGAACGGGCGAGTGGTTTGGCGCGGAGCACCAGGGGCACTGTCGGCTTCGTCCGACAAGTCCGACTGGTCAGACATCACCCAGTATTTGGCAACAGCTCCCCCTGCAAGCTCTTTAGTCGGTCCACAGCGGCAGACAATCTCACTCGGCGGCCGCACTCTTTATCCCGGCATGATCGACTGCCATTGCCACATCCTGCCTGCGGGTCTCAGCCTCAAGGAAGTCGACCTGGCATCGTGCTCGACTCATGAGGAAGCTCTCGATAAGCTCCGTGATGAAGACAAACGCTTGGAGCCCGGCACGTGGCTTCAGGCTGGCGGCTACAACCAAAACAACTTCGATGGCAGCTGCCATTTGACGATGACCGAACTCGATTTGGTGTCGACAACGCGCCCGATCTTGGTCGGACACGTCAGCGGGCACGCCTCGGTCGGCAATTCGGCGGCCTTCCGCTTGGCGAATATTGACGATCAGACACCTGATCCGGTCGGCGGCGAGTTCTGCAAGGACGAAAGCGGATGCTTGAACGGACTCGTGCTGGAGAACGCCTGCGACGAACTCTCGAAAGCCGTTCCCACGCCTAGTCTCGAAGAGATGGTCGACGCCATTATGCTGGCCGCCGAAAAGATGGCCGAATTCGGCATCACGTGCGCATCGGATATGATGACCGGCTACTACGACCTTGCTCGAGAGCTTGAGGCTTACTGGATCGCCTCAGAAAGAGGAGCCCGCATCAGATTTAGGCTGTTCGTTCAATGGTCGGCGATGCTCGGTCTACGCGCCATCTCGTCTGAACTTCTAGCCGATCTGACGAGTAAGATGGACCGCGACAAGTGCCGCATCTCTGGCGTTAAGGTTTTCGCGGACGGTGCTCTAAGCTCGCGGACTGCAGCCATTCACGGCGCATTTGAAGGAACCGAACCAGAGCACGGCGATTGGTCGGGCCACCTCATCTACAAGAAAGAACGCCTTCGCGATATGATCCTCAAAGCTGAGGAAGCAAACTATCCGGCCGCGATCCATTCGCTCGGCGACTACGCGACCGATGTTCTGCTCGATATCCTAGAAGAGGTCGGTCCGTCGAGGCATCGGTTGGAGCATGTGATGATGCTCAGCGACCGGCAAATCGAGCGGATTGCCAAGCTAGGAACGACATGCACGTTGCAGCCAGAGTTCCTGTTGAGACTAGCCGAAGCCTATCGGCGCAGCCTCGGACTCGAGCGAACGTCGATGTTAAGCCGTTACCGGTCCCTAACCAATGCTGGCGTTCCGTTTGGGTTCAGCAGCGATAGGCCCGTCGTTCCCGGCAATCCGTGGGACGGTATAAGGTCGGCAGCGAAGAGACCCGACCTTTTCAACCAGGGCGAGAACCTGACGGAGATCGAAGCGATCAGAGCCTACACCGCCGGAGCCGCTGACGCCAACGAGGATCGTGGCGTTCTCGGCAGGTTAGCGCCGGGCGAGTGGGCCGACTTCTGCCTGACATAACGCATAGAGACCGACCTTGGAGTATAACAATTCCATGGTCGGTTTCGTTGTTTGCCTCTGCACGCTAGTGGCCCAGCCACAGGGAGTTCTCTCAACGCTCAAGAAAGAGCATCCCTACTTGCTGGCTAACTCCCAGGACTTCGCTCGGATTAAAAGAGAAGTCAGAACCGAATCGGCAATGAAGTCGATGTTTGAGGCTTTGCAAAAGAAAGCCGATTCGCTTCTTAATGAGCTGCCCAGCGAGTACGTGATCCCTGACGGCAAACGTCTTCTAGCCACTTGCCGACGTGTCACTGACCGCGTGACGCTCCTGGCGATGGTCTACCGAATCGATGGCAGCCGCAAGTATCTCGACCGCGCTTGGCAGGAGTTGAAGGCCGCTGCCGAGTTTAGGGACTGGAACCCAAGCCACTTCCTTGACACAGCTGAGATGACGCACGCCTTCGCCATCGGCTACGACTGGCTCTATAACGACCTGATCGAAGAGCAAAGAAGAACGCTCAAAGATTCGATCAGAGATCGCGGAGTCAAAAAGGCCCTTGAGCAACACAGGCAGAAGGCCTTCTGGACGCGGTGCAACCACAACTGGAACCAGGTATGCAACGGCGGCATTGGCATCGGCGCATTGGCCATCGCGAACGAAGAGCCTGAGCTTGCCCAGCAGTTCCTGGCACTCGCTAGGGACGCCATCCAAATTCCGATGAAGGAGTACGCTCCAAACGGCGCGTGGGGCGAAGGACCGGGCTACTGGGAATATGCCACCAGCTTCAACGTCTACTTCCTTGCGGCTCTTGAAACGGCTCTCGGCACCGACTTCGGCTTGAGCGCGATCGAAGGCTTCAGCGAAGCTGGCACCTTTCCGATTTACACTAGCGGTCCGACGGGTCTCAGTTTTGCCTATGCCGACGCTCACGAAGGCATCGTTAGAGCGGCGAATCTTTTCTGGTTGGCAAAGAAATTCAATCGGCCCGAATATGCGGTTTACCAAGCCAAGACAGGAGTGCCTCAACCCTACAGCCTGATTTGGTACAACGCCAAGCTAGCGAAAGCCAAAACCAGACCCACGCTCGACAAGTACTACCGGCACAGCGAGGTCGTTACAATGCGCGGGTCGTGGACCGATCCAGACACAACTTTCGTGGCGTTCAAAGCGGGTGACAACAAGTTCAACCACAGCCATCTTGACATTGGCCACTTTTCAATCGATTCGCAAGGCTTGCGCTGGGCTTGCGACCTCGGTTCGGACGACTACAACCTTCCCGCCTATTTCGGCAACAAGCGCTGGACTTATTGCCGTCTGCGCGCCGAAAGCCATAACACGCTGGTTCTAAACCCATCGGATGCCCCGGATCAGGATCCCCGAGCAGCCGCAAAAGTAGTGAAATTCTCGTCTAAAGCTTCGAGTCCGTTCGCCATTGCCGACTTAACTCCGGCTTACCGAAACAACGCGAAATCCGTACGGCGCGGGGTTATGCTGGTTGATCGTGAAAGGGTCCTCGTTCAAGACGAGATCGTCTCCGAACGAGTAACAGACTCCTATTGGTTCATGACGACGCCTGCAGAAATTGTAATTGCCGAAGACGGAAAAATGGCAACTCTCAAGCAGAAAGGTAAGACTATGACTGTTCGGCTCCTGTCCCCTACTTCAGCGAGGTTTGAGGCAATGAAATGCGAACCTTTGCCCTCATCGCCGCATCCGCCAAAACAGGCTGATAACAAGCAAATGAAGCTGGTCGTTCGCACTGAGGTTCTTGGCGCGAAGACAATTGCTGTCCTGGTTAGTCCTGATGAGACATCGAAGCCGGAACTCAAACCTCTTGACAGGTGGTAGCATAGCCCCATGAAACGATATGGCATCATTGCGATCTTAGCTCTTGTAATCGGATGCGCTCCGAAACCCACAGATGAGCCGAATTCGCAAACTCAGCAGTCTCAACCGACAGCTCAGAACCGTCCTCAGCCTCCTCAGCAGCCTAACCAAGGCGGAGTTACGCCGGTCATGCCCGGAGCAGGCGCAGGTCCGATGACTCCAGTTACTGGAACCGAGAACGTGCAGGGAAGCGGCGGCGGAAGCGTGGGCATGGCGGCAAAAGATATGGCGAAGAGATCGGCTGCCGGCCAACAGAACCAACAACTACCGACTGACGATACGGAGTAGACAAGTTCCGCCGACGTCTCGAGTTAGGTCATTGTGACCCAACCAGGTATCGCCGCATGCCGGGCGACAAAGCCTATGGCAATATTAGAACCCAATCGCGGGCATATGGCCGCCGGATGATTGTCCCGGCTCACTCCACGATCGATCTCGGGATGCTCGGGATGTCGAGAAATTGATTGTCAACGTGCCGACGATGACGTCGGCGGTACGTTATTGCAACAGCCCGCGCAGATCATTGCTCCAGCTCGTACCAGCGGGAACCTTTTCGGTCACGCCGGTCAGCACCAAATGAGCATCGCATCCGGCGTTCAATCCACTCAGAATGTCGGTCTCGTATCGATCTCCAACGGCAAGAACTTCGGACATAGGCACTCCGGCGGCGTTGGCAATCTGGTGCACCATCAAGGGGTTCGGCTTACCAACGACCACGTCCGGTTCTCTGCCCGCGCAGGTCTGAACAGCCGCAACAATCGATCCGGCTCCAGGTTCCAGGCGGCCTTGCTCAAGCGGATAGGTGGCGTCGGTGTTCGTAGCGATAAATAGCTTGCCCGCTCGGATATGATGCAAAGCCGCCGACATCAAAGCATAGGTAAAGGTTCGGCAGATGCCGACGACAACGGCATCGCAATCGCCACCCTCGACAGATACTTGGCCATCCTCTGCTGCGTTCACAACAGTAACGCCGAACTCGCGCAGAGTGGCAACCAAGCCAGGTTCTCCGACGGCAAACACGCGCCGATAGCCCGAATCCACGCTAAGCTGAGCAACGCCGGTTGCCGTCGAATAGACTTCATCAAGCGTAGGCTCATAACCCATCTTCCTAAGCTTCTCGCAGAAAAACGACCGAGTCTGGCCTGAGTTGTTCGTCAAGAACCGAATCTGAGCTCCAGAAGACCGTAGCGCCGAAACCACCGAGGGAGCGTGCGCAACGACTTCGGAGCCTCGATAGAGCGTGCCGTCGAGGTCAAAAATATAAAGTTGGTAACGTTTCAAAACTGCCTGACCACCATTGCCTGCGCGAGCGCTTCGAGAACTCTTCTGCCTTCTGTGTCCGGCAACATAGCCAGAGCCTCAAGCGCCGCATTCGTGTGCTGTTTTGCGACGGCGATCGTCTCGTCGAAGCATCCCCTCGTTTCCATCCAATTGCATATCATGTGGATTTCGTCGTCGCTGACTCCGTTGCCGAACCTGCGCCGAACGACTTCGTTTTCGCCTTCGCTAAGCTTGGATCTCAGGAAGATGAGTGGCAAAGTTGCGCAACCTTCGCGAAAGTCAGTCGCTTGCGGCTTGCCGGTCTTGGCTTGGTCGCCTCGGTAATCAAGCAGGTCGTCGATGATCTGGAAGGCCAAGCCAAGGTTCATGCCGAACCGGCCAAGTAACTCGACATCCTCGGGCGAAGCGTCGGCTACCAGTCCGCCGGCGCGGCAACAAGCTTCAAAGAAGATCGCCGTCTTTTTGCGCAGAATCTCCATGTGCTCCGCAAAACCAAGGTCGAACACGGTGCGCGTCATCAGTTCCGAGACTTCGCCTTCTGCCATCTCAACGACGGCTCTCGAAACCACTTCAGAGATCTCTCGCTTGCCATGCGTGTGCAAGAGGATCATCGCCTTAGCCAGCATCACATCGCCTGTCAAAATCGCGGCGGTGTTGCCGAACGAGGCATTCGCAGTTTCGCGACCACGCCTAGTCGAAGCATGGTCAACGACATCGTCATGGACGAGGCTAGCCATGTGGATCAACTCCATGCAGACGCCGATGCCGACTGCTTTATCGAGTTCAAAAGGAACGCCGGAGGAACGGGACGACAAGACAACGAACACCGGCCGAAGTCTTTTGCCGCCAGCGCGAAGAGTGTGCATACCGATCTCATTGACAAGAGTTACCGGCGACTTCAGCGTTTCTCGAAGACACTCTTCAATCGCAATAGCGTCGCTGCCGACAAGTCTAGCGGCGTCCGAGCCTACCGATCCGGCTACGCGCTCAACAAACGCCTGACTCGTCATTCTTTGATTCCCCAATGCATGCAGATGTTGCCAAACATGAAATCCTTTGTTCGCACCTGAACAAAACCAGCCTTCCGCATTGATTCAGCGAGCTGTTCGCGGGACCAAAAACGTTCGGTGCTCTCTGGCAAGTACTGATAAGCGCTCTTGCTACCAAATAGAGTACCCAGCAACGGCGAGGAGATTCGGAAGACAAGTCTGGAAACGAACCGAATGAGACCTTTTACCGGCACAGCCATATCGAGCGAGACGAACCGGCCGCCTTGTTTGAGGACACGAGCGATCTCACGATGGGCCAGATCAATATCGGGCACATTTCTGATTCCCCAGCCCACAGTAGCCGCATCAAACTGGCCGTCTCGAATACCTAAAGCGCATGCATCGCCTAGCGCATACGGCGAATGCGTCTTTCCAGAAGCAATCTCAAGCATCGGTTTGGCGAAGTCAACACCAAGCACCAGCCCATCCTTGCCTACAGCCCGCAGAAGCTCAGATGCGAAATCGCCCGTCCCGCAACAGATGTCAAGCGCTTTGTCGCCTGGTTTTAGTCCAAGTGCGGCAACGGCCAAAGAGCGCCAGCGGCGATGCAGGTTGAAACTCAGCAGGCCGTTCAGCCGGTCGTAGTTTCGAGCTATATCGCTAAACATCCGCTGCACCGCCTGCCTCTTCTCGTTGCCCTGGGCTTCCCACGGGTTCTGTTTTGCGGATGGTGAAGTCATAAACTCGGCCTGATGTGAGTTTACCTAGGCAAGGAAATCAAGCACGGGGACAATGCGAGTTCAGTAAACTGACGTCATGAGCATCCAGTGGTCGCACACCAACCTCGCCGAGTTCTCAACGAACCAAGTCAGCGACATCCTGAACCTGTCGTTCGAGGACTATATGGTGCCGCTGAAGTTCACCCCAGAACTCGTTGCCAGCATGATGCGCACGCAAGGCGTCGATCTGCTCGAAAGCCGCCTTCTGTTGGCTGACGGAGAAGCTGCCGGCGCGGCCATGATAGCCAGGCGGGGCACCATTTCGCGAGTTGCTTCGCTCGGAGTCTACAAGCCGTACCGCCAGAGAGGCGGCGCGCGCTACCTGATGAACACAGTCATCGAAGAGGCAAAAGCTAGGAAAGACACGATCTACGAACTCGAAGCAGTGGAAGGAAACGACAAAGCGATTGCGCTCTATGCCGACCTCGGTTTCAAACGGATTCGGCTGCTCGTTGGCTATCTTGGCGAGGGATTAGAAGGCGAAAATGTGCTGATAGAGGAAATAACGATTCCGGAAGCGGCTAGATCCATAGGTTCGGCCAGCGTCTGGGATGCGCCATGGATGCTAACAGGCGAGTCATTAGCCTACTGCCGGCGTCCTTGCGAGGCGTATCAATACCAGAGCGCGGCAGCGATCGTTATTCCTCAAGGAGAAGACTCCATCGAGCTTAAGGCAATTTCGATGACAGCCGATCCATCTGTCCAGATAGATTCCTGCCAACTTCTCCTCGGACTTCAGAGGAAGCTTTGCGGCCGCAAGTGGCACGCCGGACCATTTCATCCCGATGAGCTAACCACTCCGATAATGGTGAAAGCTGGTTTCTGCCTCATGGACATCAAACAAGGCCAGTGGCGGCTCGATTTGGCCTGAGGCAACCTGATAAATATAGCTGCCTCTTCATCTCGACTTAATGGCACTTCCAGACACCCATGCAGTTTATGTATAGGAATGTGTCATTGAACCCGCAATTTGCCGTTCCCAAGTAATCGTGCTAGTTGGCAACCAGAGCTAATATGGCACCTAAAGATCGAGGTGTATCCGCATGCAAATGTGCGCCAAGATCTTCACAGTTTCTGCATCGTTTTTCATATTAGGTTCACTGGCGGTCGGCGGGCCGGCCGGCAAGGCGTCAACTGCTTCGGTCAAGAAGCCGGTCTTCAAGTGCTCGACTTCCTTTTCGGTAACTGAGGAGCTGCCCATCAACGCCACGGCTTTCGCATCGCCCGGATACAAGAACCAGGTTGTCAACTACGCACTTGTGAGCGGCCCGGACGGAATGTCAATAGATAGCTCGACCGGCAAGCTCTCCTGGACGCCGTCGCATAATCAAACAAGCAACCCGAACCAGGTCCATAGTGCAACGGTTAAAGCATATGACACTGCGAACTCCTCTGCCTATGCAACGAAAAACATCAAGATTAAGGTTGTTCAAGTTAATACGCGCCCGACGGTAACCTGTGCATCTGGGCTCAATATTGAGTCTGGCGTTAAGTTGCTTCTCCAAGCGAACGGTTCTGATCCTGATATTGGCCAGAAGTTAAAATACACGCTGTCAGGCGCACCGTCGGGAGCTTCGATAAACTCGACAACGGGAGTTATAACTTGGCAGACCAAGACCAGCAATTCCGGCGTATTTACCTTCAATGTCGTCGCCACCGATAACGGCATCCCAAAACTCAGCGGGAGTTGCTCGGTCACCGTTAATGTTTCTTCGGAGAACCACGCTCCTAATCTCGCCGCAATATCGGATAAAACGGCGACTGTCGGAAACTCCCTAAGCTTTACGGCATCCGCTTCCGATCAAGATTCTGGGCAAACTCTTTCTTTCAGTTTGAGCGGCGCGCCAACTGGTGCGTCCATCAATTCCGCCTCCGGCAAGTTCACTTGGACCCCTTCCTCAGAACAAGCGGCATTGGCTAAGAACTACAGCTTTGCTGTCCGTGTTACGGACAGCGGATCTCCAGCTTTGTCCGCTGAAAGAACCGTTAATGTGTCGTTAGCTGATTCGTCGTCGACTCAGACAGTTAGTTTTCCCAGCAAGCTTGGGCCTCTCGACAACCCATTGAAGGGATGGATCTACCAGTCACCGAGTGATTTCGGCTCCATGCTGTTCACTTATGTGTCATGGAAAGATCTAGAGCCGTCGGATGGCTACTACGATTTCAGCTCGCTTGACCAAAAACTCAACAATGGTGCAAATGCTGGCAAGCACATCGTATTTCGAGTCTATCTGGACTATCCTGGCGTCGACACAGGCGTGCCGAAGTGGCTAACCGACTCTGGTGTGGCTCTTGAGCCCTACCGTGATGACACTGACCAAAAACAAGGTCTGACTCCTGATTACAACAATCCGTTGCTAGTCTCACGCCTTACTCGGCTTATCGACAAGCTTGGCGAACGGTTCGACAGCGATTCCCGCATTGCCTTCGTTCAAGTCGGCATCATGGGGCAATATGGTGAATGGACCACCTATCGAGCGGGTAAGACGCTGAGATACTCCGTCGCCACTCAGCGAGCCATCCTTGACGCATTCAAACGAGCCTTCCCCAACAAGCAGCTGCTTGGACGACAGGCTGGCATCAGCTATGATTCCAGTAGCGTATCAGTCGGCGGAGACTACAACATCGGTTATCACGACGACATGTTCCCTTACCAAACATATTCCGTGATGATGCCTCCGCTCAGCAACAAAGGCAAGCTTGATGCTTGGCAGTCGCAACCGATGGGCGGCGAGCTCTGGCCGTACCGCGAAGACTTGATGTTGTGCGACGCTTATTCCGACCTGAAGGTCAGCAGCAGCAACGCCTACCAGTTTTCTAGCCTCAAGCAGCCTTTTAACACAGGTTATGAAGGAACGAAGTGGCGGGTTGCATCCAGGAACGGCTTTACGGGCCAGGATATAACGATCGTCTCGGTCGATTCGAACGGAATTGCGACAGCAGACAAACCAATAGGCTACCTGAACGCGATCAACGGCAGCATGCAGTTTATCGACGATACTGGCAAGGCCTGGAGCAGCGTCTATGATCTAGCAGTCGATCGAGTTAAGGCCTTCCGTCCTAGCTTCATGCGCCTGCTTCAGCACCTCGTTACGAACACACGAGCAGGCACACAGGACAAGCTCAATAATCTATCGCGCTTGATGGGCTACCAGTTCCGGTTGGCTAACATCACCTTGCCGAAGGAGTTGAAAGTCGGCCAGGATAACGCCCTAAACCTGAACATCATGAACGAAGGCGTCGCACCGTTCTACTACAAATGGAAAGTTTCGATCGCCTTGATGGACGGCGACATCGTTCGTCAGAAGTACGACGTGCCATGGGATATCCGCCACTGGCAGCCTGGTTCGATCGCTGAGATGTGTTCGATTAACCCAACGGTTGCAGCAGGCACTTACGATCTGGCCATCAAAATCGAAGATCCCTGGTATAGCGCCAAGAAGCCGGGCATCGAGTTCGCAAACAATCTGCGATTCGACAGCAACGGCTGGACGCATCTGATGCAGGTTACGTTAAAATAAGCTCGGAGATCCCCGCTCAAGCCCTTGTCAGAGGCCTAGCCTTTGGCAAGGGCTTTTGCTATCTATATGGCTGTTATGCCAGATATCAGGAATATAAAGAGAAAAGGCGGCCAAGCTTTAACTTGGCCGCCTTATTGTTTACGTCAAAGTCGAATCTAGTTTAGAGACCCTTCTCGACGAAGTAGTTGATCAGGTCGGCGACGCGGCAGCTATAGCCCCACTCGTTGTCGTACCAGCTTAGGATTTTCAACATGTTGCCACCAATAACCTTGGTGCAGCCGGCATCGAAGATAGCGCTGTGGTCGTTGCCAACGATGTCGGCCGAAACGATCGGTTCCTCGGTGTACTCAAGATAACCCTTCAGTTCGCCTTCGGCGGCCTTCTTGATCGCGGCGTTGACTTCTTCGACCGTGGTCGATTTGCCGAGTTCAAGGGTAAGGTCGGTGCCGGAACCGGTGAGGGTCGGAACGCGAAGCGCATATCCGTCAAGTTTGCCCTTCAGTTGAGGAAGAACGAGAGCGACAGCCTTGGCAGCGCCGGTGGTCGTCGGGATGATGCTGACGGCGGCGGCCCGGGCGCGGCGCAGGTCCTTGTGGGCCTGGTCTTGAATCTTCTGGTCGTTCGTGTAAGCGTGAACTGTGGTCATGAGACCCTTCACGATGCCGAACTCGCGGTCCAAAACCTTGGCGACCGGGGCGAGCGAGTTGGTGGTGCAGCTGGCGTTGGAGATGACGTGATGCTTTGCAGGATCGTAGTCGCCTTCATTGACGCCGAGAACGATGGTGACGTCCTCACCCTTTGCAGGAGCGCTGATAAGAACCTTCTTAACCGTGCCGCCGAGGTGGACTTCAGCCTTCTCGCGACTGGTGAACAGGCCGGTCGATTCGAGGACGATTTCGACGCCCATGCTGGACCAGTCGATGTCGGCCGGATTGCGCTCGGCGAAAACCTTAATTGGTTTGCCGTTGACGATGATGTTGCCCTCGTCGCAGGCGACTTCGCCGTCGAACTTGCCGAAGGTTGAGTCGTATTTGAAGAGATGAGCGTTGGTCTTGGTGTCGCAAAGGTCGTTGATCGCGACGACTTCAAGTTTGCCAGGGTAGTTCTTCAGAATGGTGCGCAGCGAAAGGCGGCCGATTCTGCCAAAGCCGTTAATACCGATTTTTGTAGCCATTGTTACCGTGGAGTCCTCTGTTGGTGTGCGTGAGACTGCGGAATCCTGCCTCATACGCCAAGCCCATTTTACCCCGGCAACAAAACTTGCCGCATTAAGCATTCATTCGGACGACTCGGCCAATGTGAACCAAAAAGTGGCTCCGTTCTCAGGCTCGCTTTCTGCCCATATGCGACCGTTGTGGCGAGTTATTATTCGCTGAACTGTCGCTAGACCGATACCTTCTCCTTCAACCTCAAGGTTCAAGCGCATGAAAGGTTTGAAAACATCGGCAGCCCGCTCGCTGCGGAAACCCACACCATTATCGCGCAGGAAATAGACGTTCTCTCGTTCTACTTCTTTGCACCCGAACTCAATGGCCAGCCCTTCTCTTTGTTTATTGAACTTCCAGGCATTGCCAATCAGGTTCGATATTGCTATGGTAAGAAGGTTCGGATCGCAAATCGCATCTAGCCCGGCTTGAACCGACCAGGCGATTGATGATCGTTCTTCTTCGGGAATCGTGTCCTGGAATGCTTTGCTGGCCAACTGGGTGAGTGATGTTGGCATCAATGTTAGCGGAGCGCTGGTTAGCCTGGACAGCTTGAGCAAACTATCGATCATTCCATTCATTCGAATGGAGTTTCGCTGGATTCGGTCGATGATCTCCTGAGCTTCTTGTTCTTGGTTTTCCTTGTAATCCTCAAGCAAAATATTCGAAAGCCCGTTGATTGCGCGAATCGGCTCCCTCAAGTCGTGCGAGATGGAGTAGCTGAAGGCCGTTAATTCTCGATTGACCGATTCGAGGGACGAAGTTCTTTCCTTTACTCGCTGTTCGAGCTCCGTGTTTTCTTCAGTGATCTCGCGTTCGCGCATGATACGATGCGAAATGTCGGACAGCAACAGGACATACCGTTTCTCATCGGCTTCGTCAAAGTCGTTCCAAGCGGCTTGAAGCCAGTACGCTTTATGAGAAGTACACAGCTCAATGTCGGCGATGCGCCTTTGCCCGGTCTCCTTTTCAGTCATCTGGCTCATCAGGAGATCGCGACTCTCTGGAGCTAATATATCAAATATGCAGGTTCCGATGAGCTGGCTGCTGGGCATATCGAGCATGTCGCACATCCGCTGGTTCATGTCTTGTATGCAACCTTGGCCGTCGATGACAACTAACCCCTCTTCTGCTGTATCAAAAATCCGACGCAAACGCGTCTCGCTCATCATGAGGTTCCGCGCCAGTTTGCGCAGCGATCCGGTGTTTTGCCGCATCATGCCATATAACATAACGGCAGTCACAAGCACATAGGCTAATCCCTTTAGAATGCTTATAAGCCGTTGGTCAGGATTCGCGTCTGATCGAAACAGCCAAAGATCCGAGGCTAAGATCCATGTTGACCCGAGAGCTAAATAGAACAGGGACCACCAAAACGAGTTGTCTTTTATGCGCTTGCCGCTTCGATCCGTCATCCGTCACTCCTAGCGGTTTGGTACTACTCGCATTATAGTTCTAATTAGACGACTTAGGTTGTTCTTTAAGGATTTTCAATCCAAGAAAAAGGCCGATTCCTACGCAGAGAAAGCTGCCGACAAACGGCGAGTAGTGGCCGAACGATGCGCCATATGCTTGAAGGTGATCATATGATGCGCCGCCGGCGAGCACACCGATAATAGCCCCAAGACCTTGGGAAGTCATAACAGCGCCAATGAATGCTCCTCTTCGGCCGGCATCAATGGCAGAAACACTCGCGTACCAGGCAGGGATGGTTAACAAGAAACCGATTCCAAGCGGAATCGCCCCGACAGCTACCACCCAGGGGCTCTGAAGGGTTTTCGATAGAGCTCCTGAAGCAATAGCACCTAACCCTAGCGTGCATAAAGCCATGCCCAAATGCACCGCTTTGGTGTTGCCGATTCTTGGTCCAAGCTTGCCAATAGGCACACTGAAAGCGGCCATTACCAATGCACCAGGCAAAACGAGCATACCGAACTGGGCCTCGGTCATCGAAAACTGGTTCATGAAGAAGTTCTTGAAGATAGGGATCGGAAAGCCAACACCTATAAAGGTTACAAAACCAAGAACCATATAGTTCGGAATGCTCTTGAAAGCATCAAGCAGTTTCTTGATGTCTGTGCCGTCTTCGCCACTAGACTCTTGTTTTTGGACATCTCGGAACGCTCTTCCGCTAGGAACCATTCGATAAGCCATCAAGGCAACACTGATGAAGACAGCCGTCGTCAAGTAGAAACTCGCTGCGGAATGGATACTTCCCCACTCGACGAACATTGGCCCTAGCTTAACGTTGACTAATCCTCCAACGGGAAGAGCAAGGGCAACACCGAGCATGAAGCACATATTGAGCAGGGACAAACCTTCTTCGCGCTCGTGCGGCTCAACAATATCGCCAATCAATGCATAGGCGGCGGGCCACAGCATAGCAGCACCGATGCCGTCCAGAACTCTCAGAAAGATAAGGCTGAACGTGGCCATGTATTGCCATGAGGGGGGAATTGCTAGAGTCAGCAAAGCGGTGCAAGCCGTGATCGCTGGTCCAATGACCATCATGCGCCGACGTCCGTAACGGTCTGCGAGATGGCCCATCGTGCTCTTAAATAGCGCTTCGCTCAGCATGAAGGCCGCGAACACGAGTCCTATGACGCTTCCGCCAAGTCCGCGGTCTTTCTCAATATACACGGGCATATTCGAGATATTGAGCACGCCGTAGCCGATTTCAGCCAGCAACGTGATGATCAGAAGCTGAAGTACATTTCGTCTTCTGAGAAGCGGAGGGACCTTTTTCTGAATGTCGACTACAGGCATCGGGCGTCTATTCGTTAACTACGTATAAGAACCGGTTGACGTTGATGTCGATCTACAAGTCTTATGAAACAAAAAGACGCTTGCCGAAAACAAGCGTCTTTTTTTCCATCGTGAATGAAACGATACGCCTTAGCGTTTGACGAATTGGAAGCCGCGTCGGGCTTTCTTTCGACCGTACTTTTTGGTTTCCTTGACGCGCGGATCGCGAGTCAGGAATCCGCCAGCGCGAAGGTCCTTCTTCAGCTCTTCGTCAACCTCGAGCAAAGCGCGAGCGATGCCAAGTTTGATCGCGCCGGCTTGGCCGGTAATGCCGCCGCCGGTTGTCATCGCTTTGACGTCGTACTTCGCATCCATCTCAAGCTGAACCAGCGGGCTCTTAACGAGGATCTCAAGCACCGGGCGTCCAAGGTACTCCTTGAAGTCGCGGCCGTTGATCATGATTTTGCCTTCGCCAGGAGTGAGCCAGACGCGAGCAATCGCGTTCTTTCGTCGCCCTGTTCCGTAATACAACTCTGTCGCCATGTGTTTTTATCAGTCCTTCTTGATGCTCAGGAGTTCAGGAGCTTGAGCGGCATGGGGATGCTCGCTGCCAGCATAAACTTTCAGTTTGGAGAAAACCTGCTTGCCAAGTCGAGTCTTCGGGCACATACCCCAAACGACCTTCTCGACCAGCTTGACCGGCTTCTCGTCCAGCATGCGGCCGCGCGAGATGTTGCGCAGTCCGTCGGGCCAGGTCGTGTGCCAGTAAATCAGCTCATCTTGCTTCTTACCCGTCAAAACGACCTTCTCGGCGTTGATGATGATAACGAAATCGCCGCAGTCCATGTTGTAAGTGAACGTCGGTTTGTGTTTGCCGCGCAACACTTGCGCAACTTGCGCAGCGAGACGGCCGAGGGGAACGCCTGTGGCGTCCACGACATACCACTTTCGCTCAATGTTGCTTTCTTTAGCTGTATACGTCCTATTCATGTTATCGTTATCGGCTCAAGCCGAGATCCCTTATTTTCTAATCCTCTTCTGAATCTGTTCGATGGTCTTTGGGGTGCCTGCCGTAGGTGATACGCATCAAGGTTAACCCTTTTGCCGGCAGAACCTCCGGCCAATGGATCGAGTCGCGCTGATCGCTAAGAAGCACTACCAGGTCTGACGCCTGTCTACGTCCTCTTCCGATCTCAAGCAAGCATCCGCTGATCCGCCGCATCATCCCTCTCAGGAAGGCCGTGCCAGCGATATCTATCCAGACTTCATTACGGACCCGCTTCACCTTGACTGAAAAGAGCGTCCTCGTGGTGTTTTCCACGGTCGGCTGCAAATCTTGCGTGAATGCTTTGAAGTTATGTTCTCCTTCTAGTGTTCGCGCCGCTCTGGACATCTCCTCAACATCAATATCGCCCCACCAGTAGTGGGCGTATCTTAGATTGAAGGGAGTGACTTCGGTGTTCAAGATTCGGTACCGATAGTGCCGGGCATGCGCACAGAACCGGCTGTGAAACTCGGGCGATACCTCGCTCGATGTCAACACCCGGATGTCCTCATCCATCACACGGTTTAAGACTCTGGCCCAATCTTCAGTCTTCATCGGATTGCGCACATCGAAATGGCAAACTTGCCCTTTAGCATGCGCTCCGCTATCCGTTCTACTTGCTCCTACGATCTCGCAATCCTCGCCCGAGACTCGGCGAACAGCTTCTGTCAATGTTCCCTGGACAGTCCTGTGTCCAGCATTTGCGGCCCAGCCGCAGAAATCGGTTCCGTCGTACGCGACGACGAGTTTAACTCTTTTAGTCAACAAGCTCCAGCACTGCAGCAGGCGCACCGTCGCCTCGGCGAGTGCCGATCTTGGTGATGCGCGTGTAGCCGCCGTTCCGCTCTTTGAAACGAGGGGCTACGCTGTCGAACAAGTGCTTGACCAAGTCTTCGCCGTTGATCAGGCTGTGGCGTTGAAGCAGCACAGTCTTCTGGATGTCGGACTTGCCAGCCAATAGCTTGGGAGGTCGAGGCGTGCTGGACGAATGGCCGACCAGTACCTTTCTAGCTTCCCTTCTAGCGGATAGCGAATCGGTCTTCGCCGTGGTAATCAGCTTCTCAGCAAGTCGCTGAAGCTCTTTGGCGCGGCCGAGTGTCGTGCGAACATAGCCATGGCGGATGAATTGCCGCGTCAGGTTCGTTAAAAGCGCGCGGCGCTGGTCGCTGGGCAGTCCAAGCTTGCGTCGGTCTACTAAGTGTCTCATCTCTTAATCAAACTCCAATTAGAAATCGTCTTCTTCGTCGTCCAGCATGTCGACGGCGCGGTATCCACCCTTCGGCGGCTTCAGCTCAAGACCTCGCTCTGCGAGTTTCTCACGCACTTCGACCAGCGACTTCTTGCCAAAACCTCGGATGCCCGTCAAGTCGCCCTCGCTAACCGTCGCCAGAGCGCGCAAGGTCAAGAGACCGGCGCGTCGCAGGCAGTTGAAGGTTCGCTGGGAGAACTCAAGCTCTTCGATGCGGATGTCCGGAATATTGGACAGCTGCAGCGGCGTTTCTTCTTCGCCCATCAGGTCGGATTCGAATCCAGCCTCTCCGAGGTCAAAGAACATGCGGAAGAACTTGTCAAGAATGTGGGCAGACTGCGAAACCGCATCGTTCGGCCGAATCGAACCATTGGTCCAGACATCGAGCACGAGCCGTTCGAAGTCGGTTCTCATGCCAACGCGAGTGGCCTCGACGGTATAGTTCACGCGCTTCACAGGCGTGAATTGCGATCCTGTTGGGATGACGCCGATGATGCCCTTATACTTGTCGTGCTTTTCAGGCAGAACGTATCCAGAACCCCAGCCGACATAAAGCTCCATCGTGAGGCTCTCGTTCGGATCGCTTAGAGTTGCGATGTAGACCTCAGGATTGACGACGGTAACGCCTTCTGGACAGACGATGTCGGCGCCGGTCACTTTGCCCGGACCCTTGACATCGATCCGAAGAGTCTTGTCCTCGGTGGGGACGCCTTCGGCCGATTCCAGCTTAATGGCGATGTCTTTAATGTTCAGCAAGAGCTGCGTGGTGTCTTCCTTGACGCCGGGAATTGGCGCGAACTCATGGAAGACCTTCTCAATCCGGACGGCGGAAATGGAAGCGCCCTGGATCGAGCTGAGCAACACCCTTCGCAAGGCATTGCCGATCGTTTGGCCATAGCCGCGCTCTAGCGGCTCAAGCACAAACTTTCCATATTCGGAATTCTGTTCCAGCGTTGTAATATGTGGCATCTTTTATCGGTAATCCAAACGGTGGTTGTGACTAGACGCGTCGTCGCTTAGGCGGCTTGCAGCCGTTATGCGGCACAGCGGTCTTATCGCAAATCGACGTGACTTCGAGTCCGGACGCCATCAGCGAACGAACAGCAGTCTCGCGTCCGCCGCCGGGGCCGTGAAGCTGGACGTCGATCTTTTTCAAACCGTATTCCTGAGCCTTTCGAGAGGCGTTCTCGGCTGCGACCTGGGCCGCAAACGGAGTGCCCTTTCGGCTTCCCTTAAAGTTGACCAAGCCAGCGCTGGCCCAGCTAAGGACGTTGCCCTGAGGATCGGTGATCGTGACAATCGTGTTGTTGAACGAAGCATGAACATGGGCGACGCCTGCCGGAACATGGCGTCTTTCTTTCTGCTTGCCTTTAGTAACTTGCTTTCTTGCCATAACGGATGCTTTAACCTAAACCTTACTTCTTGGCTTTCTTCTTGCCGGCAACGGTCTTCTTCGGACCCTTTCGCTGTCGGGCGTTCGATCGTGTGTTCTGGCCGCGCGTCGGGAGGCCGCGTCGATGGCGGAGGCCGCGGTAGGAACCGATTTCAATCAGGCGGCGGATATTCGAGTTCACCTCGCGGCGAAGGTCGCCTTCCACTTGATAGTCGCGGTCGATGATCTCGCGAATGCGTCCGATCTCAGCTTCATCAAGCTCCTTGATCTTCTTGCGAGGATCAACGTTCGCCTTCTCGATCACTTCGGCGGCATTGGTTGGACCGATGCCGTAAATCAGGGGCAAAGCGTATAAAACCGCTTTGTCTCTCGGTAAGTCAACACCTGCAATACGTGCCATTCTCTATGAAATCTCCCGATCAGCCTTGGCGCTGCTTATGCTTGGCATTGGAACAAAGGACACGCACCACGCCTTTTCGGCGGATGATTTTGCACTTATCGCACATTTTCTTTACACTAGCACGAACTTTCATATGCCAAAACACCTTGCTTACACGTCTCTATTTCAAGCGACTGATGACTTGATGACCCGTGAACGAGCATTCACGAGGTGACGCAAGATCGGATTATACCTCCGCTCTATCGGTGTGCGCTAGGGTCTCTTTCATTTTGCAGCGGCGATGTTGCCAAGAGCCTTTGTCTATGTCGTTTTCAGACCTGTCGGACTTATCCGACTTGTCCAACCAACCTTAACAAATCGTAACAAATCCTGGCAAACCCTAACCAACCCGAACGTAGGGTTTCACTTCCAAACTGCCAGCGGCTTAACCAGCGCATCCCATACAGACAGATCCTTGATTGGCACCGCGCCCCAAGTTGTCACTAAATGCCCAACAACCTTTTTGTTTTTCAGTGATTGGGAATAACCCGCGAACGCTTCTGCAGCAGAAACTTCCTTCCACGAAGACGGCCAAACGCGAAATCCAGCGGCGGCGAGCAGATCTACGGAAGGATACTTCTCGCGCTTGCCGTAATGCCAGTCGCAAACAACAATGTCCTTGGGAACCAGGTCGATTGCTCCCCAAGTTTTGTTCGCCGAAGCCTCCCATTCGCTGTCGCCGGTCTTTGTGCAATCCAGCAGCCGGTCGCCCCACATGAACATCTCCAGTTTGCGCTTCTTCACAATATGCTGATGGAAATCGTTCACAGCCTTGGCGAATAGCTTCGCCGGATCGCCGCCTTTGCACCGCGGGCAGTGCTCTGAAGCAACAAGAAAAACCTCGTCCATGCCCACGTGGAACGCATCGGCCTTGAACGCATCAACCAGTTCATCCACTAAATCGAAAACGACCTTGTTGACTTGGAGATGCTGAGGACACCAGCTGCGGCAATAAATGCCTTTGTTGTTCGGATACTGTCCCGGCGTCTCGTCGAACTCAGGATGCTTCGTCAGCAGGGCATCGGTCGATTCCGCCCAGGATTGATGCCCAAGGCAATTGATCTGTGGAATCACTCGAATGCCGTTCTTGCGGCATAGGTCGGCGAACTCGCCTGCGCCTTTCTTGGTGATGCCTTCCTGATTGGCCATTTCAGGCCGTTTCGTATACTGGAACGAATAGTCGACCTCGATGATGAGCGAGTTGACGCCTTGATTGACCAGCGCAGGTAACTGGTCGGAAATTGCCTTCAAATCGCCATCGTTCGCACAGATAATATGAATGCCTTTCCACACAGTGTTCGTCTTCCTCCAATTCTTCGACCAGTTCGACTGAGCCGATTGACCTGAAATCGCCGCGCAAAGACAGATAGCCAACCAAAGGTACTTCATCTAGTTGTTCACCTGATATCCCTTACTTTGACACACGGAATGCGTATCGGCTGGCCCTTTATACGCGTTTCTGGCATTAGTTGCATGAGTATCTCAACTCCATTTTCAATTCCCTTCTTTGTCTTGGCAACTATCCTGACTCTATCTGTAGTGACGGTCAGGTCATACCCGTTGCCGCCAAGTTCCTTGCGACTCTCGTCAACTGAGCATTGGATCGTTGCTGGTTCTTCTTTTTCTTTGATCTTCGGGTTAGGACTTACAAAATACATCCGGACTTTTATGTCAGAACTCCACAGGATCTTGATAAGCCGATCGCCAACCAAAGGTTTTGCGGATTCTACGGCGTTGCCGGTCAACCGAATCGTCATTGGCAAACCATCAACTACAACTATCTTGGGCAGGACGAGCGTGCCTTCTTTGAGCTTGGCTTCAGTTGGCTTTGGATAGAGCGATAGGGTCGCATCCTTCTCGTTTACATAACGTCCTGTCACATTAACGGCATTGATAGAAGCGTTGTCCGGATCCCACGAGACAACAAAGTGATCGTCCGTGCTCTCGAACTTAACTGCATAGATCGCATATCTTGGTTTCGTCGAGTCAGCTTTGGCAGCCTTCCCCGAGAACCAGGTCTGGTTGAACGGTCCTGGTTCGGCTGCGCCTATATACTTCCATTCGCCGTCATCCCATACCTCGACCCACGTATGGTTGCCGCTGTTGTCGAACCACCTAGCTGTGCCTACGATCCTGGCCGGGACTCCCACAGCACGACATGCGTCGACAAGAAGGATGCTAAGGCCTGTGCAAGACGCGTAGGATGCCTTTATAGATTCCGATGGGCTTTGGTTAGGCTTCGGCCGCTTCGTTGCGTGATAGCGCACATTCAGGTCGGTAAAAATCTTCTCGTTCAACTTTTGAGCGACTTCGCCTGGTGTCTTGCATGCCTTTGCAAGGTCAATGTATCGTTTGTAAAAGCCGGTTCTCCAATCCTCTCGGGTCTCGTCGAGATTGGCGTAAGGTAAGACGTAATTTAAGAAGATATCTTCAGGAACCCTCTTTCGCCACGAGACTTCGGACATCGCACGATACGCGAGTTGGATATTGGTTTTCAAAACACTAGCGTTTAGTTGATTTAGGTCCGTCTCCGGCATGTTCAGGAGCAAAAAGTAGAGGCCCTTCTTCTGATCAACCGTCAATACCTTCGTCGCTTGAATGATGCTTCGCGCGTTCTTGTTCTGCGGGTCAAGGATATCTGACATTGTGCGCGGCGGCGAAAGGGTTAAGGCAACCGACAATGCGATGCATGCGATCATGGCTCATTCTAGCAAATCTTCACCATCGGCCGAGCCCCCAAATGACAAAGGCCCGGTCCCTATGGACCGAGCCTTGAAACATTATCAACCAACAAAGAACTTATTTGCGTCGGCGCTTCAAAGCCATCAGCAGCCCGCCGACGAACGGCAGAGCGGCAGCCGGACCAGGAACTGCGCTTTCAGTAATTCTCCATTCGAAAGTGCCAGAGTGGTATCCCTCACGAACCGTTCCAGAATCGCCAAAGATATTGGCATAGTTCGAAACGGAAACAGTGTATTGCTGACCAACCGTGATGGCCCTCGAAAATAGCCCGTTGGCAGTCGGATCGACTGCTGTTCCCGGCGTAATGCCTCCGCCAGGTCCAGTCCAATCGATAATCGCACCTTGAAGTCCAAACAAATCGCCTGCACCCGCGACGTTATAAGCCATTTGGAAAAGACCGTTGCCGTTCGCAATGAACGTATACTCCCAAATCTTGTTGCCTGTGAACGCTTGGTTCAGCTTCACCAGGTAAGGTGCTGTGGTGTTAAGGGTCCATCCGACATTGTCGAATGTGACGAGACCGGAGTTGGCGTCATTCCATGAGGCAGTTGCGCTAGACGAAGCGAATCCGTTGTTATTTCCGCTGGTATCGCTAACGGCAGAGTTCACTGCCATGGGGTTGATGGTGCCTAATTGGCTCCAGTTTGACCAGTTGTTTGGTCCAGAGTTATTATCGGAAGTGTTAATGTCCATGTAGGACGACACTTCAAGGACGGTCGAAACGGCTGTGGCCGCATTTCCAAGAGGTGCGAGACAAAAAAGACCAAACATGGTCAAACCATAGGCAAGTCGAAAGTACATTGCTACTCCTTTAGTCGCAGATCAGCACTCTACCATTACGGTTTTCGAGCCGATTTGTATAATATAGCGCACCTTTTGCGAGTAAGCAGCCAACATACCCAGTCGATCATCTCTTGCTTCTCAATTTATAGAAGATCGAGGACAAAACCTAGTATTGATGGCCTAGGCCAGATAGGCCATCAAGGCATGATGAAGTCTTGCTTCGATCGATGACAAACATGCGCTCCCAGCGATGGAAACTGCCCTGGACTCGCCGAGTTGGGTTCAGATAATCGGCATCAACTATACTAGCGGTGACTGCTAAGTTGAGCATTATTGGCAAGACACGGTGAAGGATTTGTTAAAAGGCCTTTGCTCGATCCGAGCTTAATCACATCATCTCAGCTTTTCAATGCTCAAGCGAAGCTTATTTGAACCGGTAGACGATTCGGCCACGAGTGAGATCGTACGGAGAAAGCTCTACACGGACGCGGTCGCCAGGGAGGATGCGGATATAGTTCATGCGCATTTTGCCGCTGACATGCCCCAAAACCTCGAGACCTTCGCCTTCATCGACTTGGATGCGAAATTGGGCGTTGCCCAGGTTCTCGACGACGACGCCTTCAACTTCGACGCCCTTTTCTTTATCTGTTTGTTGTTTTGGTGGCAATCTTTTGCGCATATCTAACGCCTATTGTACCGAATCTACTCAAGAGTAAGAATATCGGGTCCGTCGCGAGTGACGGCTATGGTGTGCTCGAAGTGAGCCGCCAGCTTTCCATCCGCTGTAACCACCGTCCATTTGTCCGAAAGCTGCTTCACACGATAGGTGCCTTGGTTGATCATCGGCTCGATGCAAAGGATCATTCCTTCTTTGAGAGTGATTCCTTTTCCAGCCTTTCCGAAGTTGGGCACATTTGGCTCTTCATGGACAGACCGACCGATGCCGTGGCCTACTAGATCGCGCACGACGCCGTATCCGTTGTTCTCGCAATACTTTTGAACGGCTGCGCCGATATCGCCGATCGTGTTGCCTATGCGCGCCTTGGCGATGCCTTGATACAGGCTCTCCTTGGTCACGTTCAACAGCCGCTGGGCTTCTTGCGATATCGTTCCCACCGCATAAGTGTTGGCAGAATCGGCGTGCCATCCGTCAAGATAGACCCCAAGATCGAGCCCAAGAATGTCGCCGTCATGGATCACCATGCTGCCCGGGATGCCATGGACGACGACCTCGTTTGGTTCAACGCAAATCGAAGCAGGAAATCCGCGATAGTTCTTGAAGCTGCAAGACCCGCCTGCCTCTGCGACCAGACGCTCGGTTAAAGCATCGAGGTCGGCGGTCGTCGTCTTGCCGGGCACAATCGACTCGGACACCAATCTTAGCGTCCTCGCCAACACCTTGCCGGCGGCCCGTATCTTCTCGATTTCGTTGCTCGATTTGTAAATGATCATTTAGCCAATATTAGCGATAATCTCTGCGTTTGTCTTGTCGATGTTCAATGCTTGAACATGCAGAACGCGTCCCGCTTTGTCGTAATAGTCGATGACGGGCTGGGTCGTCTCATGGAAAACGCGAAGCCGCTCGCGGATCGTCTCGGGCTGGTCGTCCTTACGAATGAACAGATCTCCGCCGCACTTGTCGCAAACGCCCTCAACCTTTGGCGGCTTGTTGCGCAAGTTGAAAATCTCGCCGCACTTCGAGCAACAAATACGGCTGGAGAGGCGCTGAACCACTTCCTCGTCGTCGACTTCAAGGGAGATAACCTTGTCGAGTACAAGGTTCATCTTTTCGAACAGTTTGTCGAGAGCGATCGCCTGGTTGACCGTTCGGGGGAAACCGTCAAGGATGAAGCCTTTGCCGGTTGCTTCCGCGGCCGCAATGTGCTTGCCCATCATATCGATGGTGACTTCGTCGGGCACCAGCTCGCCTTTCTCCATATATGTCTTGGCCAGCTTGCCAAGGTCTGACTCGGCAGCCAGTTCCTCTCGGAAGATGTTGCCGGACGAAAGCTGACGAGCGCCATATTTCTCCTCAAGAAGAGCCGCCTGAGTTCCCTTGCCCACGCCTGGAGGGCCAACAAGTAATAATCGCATAGGTTTCAGTTTACTACCGCAAGCGCACCAATTACCGGACCGGCTTTTCTGGTAAAACGGAGACTCCCATGCTGCTCAAACTGATCGCCTGCAACGTTTTCCAGCGAGAGGCCTGCCTCTGCGTCGCCGACAGCCCGCACGTTATTGACACGGAGTTCACCGAACTTGGCGAGCATGCCCACAGCGCAACTCTAAGATCGATCATTCAATCCAAGATTGATGAGGCGGACAAAGATGGCAAATACGAGGCGATCCTGATTCTATTCGGCTTGTGCGGCAACTCGACCATTGGGCTTAAGGCTGGCAAGACCAAGCTGGTGATCCCACGAGCGCACGACTGCTGCACGATCCTGCTTGGTTCAACTGAGGAGTACCGCAAGCGCTTTGAAGACAACCCGAGCAGGCCGTTCAGCTCAACAGGCTATATGGAGCGCGGCGACTACTTCTTGCGCATTGAAGATGAGGGCGTCAAAGTGCTTTATGGAAGCGGCTACGCCGAACTCGTGGCCCAGTACGGCGAGGAGGATGCGAAGTATGTGTGGGAGATGCTTCATCCGGCTGAGGTTGAGTCGCTTGACAACAAAGCTGTATTCATCGACCTGCCTGAAACCGCTTCTCTTGGGTTTGCCGAGAAGTTCCGCACCCAAGCAGAAGCCGAAGGTAAGGAGTATGTGCGTCTCGACGGGAACATCAAGATGATCTACGACTTGATCCACGGCAACTGGGATCCGGCGCGCTATCTAGTTGTCGAACCGGGCTGCGAGACGACAGGCGTTTATGATTGGACGGAAGTGATCGCCGCGAAGAAGAGCGAGTGATGGAAGATTATCTTGCTTCTTTGCGCATTCGCGCCTTTGCGTGATTCACCCGCTATCTATTGAACATTTCGCTTGCGTAGCCGTATCATCACAATATGAAACGCGGGGTTGCGTCTTTGTTGCTTGCCGGTTTGGCTCTTCTTGCCGCCGCCGAGAAGGGTCCTAACATCGTTTTGATTGTCGCCGACGACATGGGCTACGCCGAGATGGGATGCCAAGGCGGAGACATTCCGACGCCGAACATCGATGCACTGGCCCAATCGGGAGTTCGATTCACCTCGGGGTATGTGTCTTGTCCCGTGTGCGCGCCGACAAGAGCCGGACTGCTCACAGGCCTCTACCAGCAGTCTTTCGGACTTGAGTTCAACCCAGGTCCTCAAGGATCGGCTTCAGAAACTTACGGTCTGCCGAAGGACAAACTCACTCTCGCCGAGAGACTCAAGAAAGAAGGTTACGACACCGGCATGGTCGGCAAGTGGCACCTCGGCTATCAGCCTGGATTCCGACCGACCGAGCGCGGCTTCGACTCATTCTTCGGATTCCTCGGCGGAGCGAACGCCTACCAAAGCAATGATAAAGGAGCAAAGAGCACTATCTATCGTGGCACGGAGCTGGTCGGCGAGAAGGATTACCTGACGGATGCGTTTGGCCGCGAAGCAACAACATTCATCAAGAAGCATAGGGACAAACCGTTCTTCCTCTACATGCCGTTCAACGCCGTGCATGCGCCTCTACAAGCTCCCGACAAATACAAATCCCAGTTTTCAGACATCAAAGACCCGAAGCGGCAGACCTTCGCGGCGATGCTGACAGCGCTCGATACCCAAGTCGGCGCAATCGTCAAGACTCTTAAGGACAACAAGCTTGATAAGAACACGCTCGTTGTGTTTATCAGCGACAACGGCGGACCGACAAGCCAAACAACGAGCGGCAACAAGCCTTTGCATGGGTTCAAAGGCCAGGTCTATGAGGGTGGCGTCCGCATTCCCTACATGATGAGTTGGCCGGGGCACATTGAAGGCGGACGCGTAATCGACAAGCCGGTCATTTCCCTTGATGTCGTTCCGACTGCACTCGATGCGGCCGGAGCCAAAACCGAAGATCAATTACACGGCGTATCCTTGATGCCGTTGCTAAGAGGCGAATCCGTTACCCCGCACGAATCGCTCTTCTGGCGAATGGGCCAGCAGCATGCCGCTCGAGTCGGCGACTGGAAACTGGTCAGCCGCAACGGCGTTACCGAGTTGTTCAACTTGACTGACGACATCGGCGAAGCCAAGGATCTCAGCAAATCCAATCCGGAAAAGCTGAAGGAACTCGAAAGCGCTTACGATGCTTGGTCGAAGACGATGGCTGATCCTAAATGGGGTCAGAAGGCCGCCAAAGCGAACAACACGACGGGTGTCAAGCAGATAACCGCTAAGCAGCTTAAGGATAAGTTCGACGAACTGGATAAGAACAAGGACGGCAAGATCGGCCAGCGCGAGTATCCGCGTCCGGTTATCTTCGGCCGAGTAGATACCAACAAGGACGGTTTTATTAGCCGTGACGAAGCCGAAGCGGCGTCTAAAGCAGGCCGCCGCGGTTCGTAGGTCCAGTTAAGCGGTACCCTATCAAGCGATGTTCAAACGCTTGATGCAGACAGTAGACCGGTTGATGGGCCGAGGCGTCATCGACGACCAGCTTTATGAAGAGCTGGAGGAAGCTCTGCTTCAAGCGGATGCGCACGTCCAGGTTTCGCACGCCATTCTTGATGAGTTGCGCAAGGCTGTCCGAGAGGAGAAGATCACAACTGCTGACGGCATCAAGCAACGTTTGCAGAAGTCGATAGCCGACCGATTCACGCAAACCGACAGTTCCGGTTTGGCTGTTGCTCCTTCGGGTCCGACTCTCTATCTATTTGTCGGCGTTAATGGCGTCGGCAAGACAACGACCATTGCGAAAGTAGCCAACAACCTGCAGAAACAAGGTAAGTCTGTCTTGCTTGCAGCAGGCGATACTTTTAGGGCAGCGGCAATCGAACAGCTTGAAGTCTGGGCGGGACGCTTGAAGTGCGAGATCGTCAAGAGCCAGCCCGGCGGCGACTCTGGCGCGATCATCTTTGATGCCGTTACCGCAGCAAAGGCACGAGGCGTACAGTATGTACTGGCCGACACCGCTGGCCGCCAACACAGCAAAGCGAACCTGATGGCCGAACTGCAGAAGGTCGCCCGTGTTGCCGAAAAGGCGTTGGACCGCAAGCCGGACGAAGTGCTACTGGTCCTTGATGCCAACACCGGCCAAAACGCGATCCGGCAAGCCGAGGAGTTCATTAAACATGCATGCGTCACGGGTCTGGTTCTCACCAAGCTCGATGGCACGGCCCGCGGCGGCGCACTTATCGGCGTCTACGACCATTTCAAGATCCCGATCAAGCTCATCGGCGTCGGCGAGACGATGAACGATTTGCTCCCGTTTAAACCGGAAGAGTTTGCTAAGCAGCTGTTTGAGTAGGAACGAGGCGTTCGGGTTGGAGCGCGAGCGTACCCGCGAGCATGAGCCCGGACGTAAGACGTAAGACGTAAGGGGTAAGGGGTAAGGAACGGAGGGTTGGGGGTTGGAGCGTGAGCGTACCCGCGAACACAAAAGCACACTCTGCCAAATCGACCATGAGTTCGCCATCAAGCAAGCATAGGTCGCAGCCTACAACGCGATATGGTAATCAATGTTGTAGGCGCAGGCGGCTTGGGTCTGCGTAAGATGAGCGTAACGCTTTATTGGATCATCTTCTGGACGCCGCTTTCTGCATATGGTTGAGCCTATTTCAAAACTCCAGTTTTGGGTGCCACGGATCGTGAGATCCGTGCTCTCGTTGAATCAACACTGGTCTTTCGACCAGTGGCACCCGCCCTTAGTTCAGATTCTTAAAATTGGCTCGGTTATCGATCCGCGTCCTGGGCGACAACGTACGGCGCTGTAGTCCATCATGTCCGTATTCTGGACATGATCAGTTGTTACAGGTTGCGCAGTACAACATGTTCTATCCAGATATACGATATACTAGCTTCGCCACGTAAGTAGGAGATATTAGATGTTGAGCATCGTCGCCGCCATCGTCCTGACCAACGCACCGACATTATCAGCGTACGACTTGAGGTGCGAATACCTTCGCGACCCGATCGGCGTTGATGCCAAACCGCCTAGGCTCAGTTGGAAAGTAAAGTCATTGAATCCGTCGGCTCGAGGCCAAAAGCAAGCCGGATACGAGATCATCGTCGCGGACTCGATCGAAGCGCTGAAGGAAGGCCGCACAACCTATTGGCATTCCGGTCCGATCAAGTCGGAACAAACTTCTTTCATCGACTACAAGGGCAAACCTGTTCCTGCTGGGGCCACCGTCTTCTGGAAAGTGCGGCTGCAGAACAGCGAGGGTAAGGAAGGCGCTTGGAGCAAACCGGCAAGCTGGACGGCGGCTCCAGAATGGAATGCCGATTGGATTAGCTTCCCGTCGAAGCATATTGACGACAAGATACCGGTGCCTAATAACGGCTTCCACGGTGCCATTGAGGATGGCTCGAAGACTGACCAATGGGTGCAAATCGACCTTGGAGAACCAAAGTCTTTCACCGAGATCAGGCTTTGGCCAGCTAGACCGTACGACTTTGCCGACACTCCTGGCTTTCTGTTCCCGGTTCAGTTCGGCATCGAGACTTCAGACGACTCCACGTTTGAGAACAAGCGGACGTTGCTGAAGCAGATGCAGATTCCGAATCCTGGAACGCGCAAGGTTGTCCTTCCCTGCTCCGGCAAGGCCCGTTTTGTCCGCCTGCATGTGACTCGGCTCGCTCAGCGCGACGAGAAGGCATGGAGCTATGCTCTGGCGGAGATGGAGGTCATTGACCAAGGCAAGAACATCGCCCTCGGCTGTGCGGTTGAGGCTAATCGCCAGACGAGAACCGACTCCTGGTCGATGTCGAAGCTTACGGACGGCGATCTGGTGTCGCATGGATCATATCCCCTTGATCCGTTGCCAGCGACTCATTTACGAAAGGAATTTGCAGCCCATGGCAAGGTCAAAAAGGTCATTCTGTTTGCATCGGCGCTAGGTGTCTATGAAGCTCGGATCAACGGCCAAAGAGTCGGCGACCATATCCTTGCTCCTGAGTGGACCGACTACCGGGTTCGAGTTCAATACCAAGGCTACGACGTAACCAAACTTGTCAAAGACGGCGCTAACTGCATCGGCGCGATCCTCGGCGACGGCTGGTATTCAGGACGCATCGCTTGGTATCCGAGGGGATATACCGGGCGTATTCCGACATTCAAAGCACAGCTTCAACTCGAATACTCAGACGGCAATAAGGAAACGATCTGCACGGACAAGACCTGGCAATCGACCGACCAGGGTCCGATCGTGTCCTCCGATCTTCTTGACGGCGAGAACTACGCTGCTCGAAAGGAACTTGCCGGCTGGGATGCTGTTGGGTTCAACACCGCCGGTTGGAAGGCTGTCCGATTGGCAAACAACCAAGCTCCAAAAATTATCAACTCTCAACCCAACGAGCCGATCAAGCAAGTTGTCGAGTTAAAGCCGATCTCAACCACGAATCTGAGCAACGGCAGTACTATTATCGACCTTGGACAGAACATGGTCGGCTGGGCTCGACTCAAACTCGCTGGCAAGAAGGACAAGACGGTCACGATTCGATACGGTGAGATGCTCAATGACGACGGCTCGGTCTACTACGCGAACCTCCGCGGCGCGCCGCAGATAGACAAATACACTTTCGCCAAGGACGGATCGGCGACTTTCGAGCCGCACTTCACCTATCACGGATTCCAATACATTGAGATTCAAGGAGCCACCAAGCCGGTTTCCAAGGAAGATGTGAAAGGCATCGTCTTTTGCTCGTCTTCTCCGGTGGTCTCCAAGTTCGAGTGCTCCGACAAGATGGTGAACCAGCTTTGGAGCAACATCCTGTGGACGCAGCGCGCGAACCTGATGAGCTCGCCAACCGACTGCCCACAGCGCGATGAGCGCCTGGGCTGGATGGGCGATATTCAAGCCTTCTCTCAGACAGCCGCTTACAACATGGACATGTCTGGCTTCTTTGCCAAGTGGTTCCAAGACATTCGCGATGCCCAATCGGATGAAGGTTTGTATCCGGAGTTCGTGCCCTTTCCGCCAAAGAAAGGCGACGGTGTAGGTTCTCCTGCCTGGAGCGATGCTGGCGTAATGGTACCGTGGGCGGCTTTTCTGAACTACGGCGACACCCGCATGCTCATCGAGCATTTCGCTTCGGCATGCAAATACGTTGATTTTCTGCACCGCGAAAACCCGAACGGCCTTTGGCTGAACAAGCGCGGCAACGACTTCAACGATTGGCTGAACGGCGACACGATCGTGAAGGACGGGTATCCCATGTCAGGTGGATCGGTCTCGCCAGAGGTTTTGGGCACCGCCTTCATGGCGCGCTCGACGCAGATCGTTGGCGATATGGCGTTCATCTTGGGGTTGAAAAACGAGAGCAGCAAATACCGTACGCTTGCGGAAAAGTCTCGAGCCGCTTTCTGTAAGGCTTACGTCGATGACGAAGGCAAAATCAAAGGCGACACTCAGGCAGGCTATGCGCTAGCCCTTGATTTCGACCTCTTGCCGGATCAGCTTAGAAAGAAGGCTGCCGCACACATGGCCGATGCGTTGAAACCTTATGGCGGGCATCTTTCAACCGGCATCCAAACAACGCACCACCTGATGCTTCAGCTTTCACGTCTTGGCTATAACGACTTGGCTTATCAACTTCTACTGAAGCGCACCTTCCCGAGCTGGGGATATAGCATCGACAACGGAGCAACCACGATTTGGGAGCGATGGGACGGCTGGGTGAAAGGACGCGGGTTCCAGCATCCAGGCATGAACTCGTTCAACCACTGGGCGCTTGGCTCGGTTGGCGAGTGGATTGCCAAGACTGTCGGCGGCATTTCGCCGGGTTATTCCGGCGGCTGGCAGGTTCCGGATATCCATCCTCAACCTGCGTCAGGCATCTCGTGGTCCAAGTTCACCTACGACTCTATCAAGGGTCCGATCATGTGCGCATGGTCGCTCAAGAATGGACGCTTTGAGATGTCGGTTGAGGTTCCGATCGGCATGTGGGTGCATGTCTATGTTCTTGCTAAGTCTGCTGACGAGGTGTTCGAGGGCAAGACGCTAGCCTCCAAAGCGGAGGGCGTGCATTTTCTAAGAATGGAAGACGGATGCGCGGTGTATAAGGTCGAGTCTGGGAAGTATTCGTTTCAGCGACGTTAACAAAGCATGGAGTGGCTTCAGATAGCAGCCATGAAGGCCAATGGTCATTAAGAGTATAGGACGTCATATAGGTTTTGCGGACGAACGAAGGCTAAAGCCTTCGCTCCTCTTGCAGACGGCATATGTTGGAATAATATACTGATCCAATTTCAATACTTAGAAGAGAAGCGGGTGCCACTGGTCGCAAGACCAGTGTTAAAATACAAGAACACGGATCTCACGATCCGTGCTTTTCTTAACAATCTGCACGGCTAACGTCGCAGACGTCTTTTGAGCAACAAACCAAGTCCCGCGCCAACGAAAATGAGGGAAACCGGTTCGGGCACAGCCGCCATATGGGCGTTAAGCGTAAGTCTCACTCCGTCCGCTAGATAAATATTCTTGCTCCCATCAGTTCCCTCTTCGTAATATCCGAAAACAAATAACCGTTCGTTGAACTGATCAATATCCGGCCCGCCTTGCCAAGCATAGTTGCCAGTGATGGTGTCATGGTCCCAATTGCCACACAGCTCATTGACCATCGTTGCGCTGCCAAGTTGAGTGCAGTTCAACCAATGTTCATATCCGTTGCTCAAACTCAAATGGTCGATGAGGGTATAGCTCAGGCTTTGAAATGCTGTTCCTTCCGCCTGCATGCTCCAAGCTAATCCGACAACTCGGGCGCCAAAGTAGTCGCCGTAATCTAGGATCGAAAGCACATTGAGCTTAACGACTCCTTCAACGTTGCCAATCGTGTGGACGGTATAGCCCATATTATTCAAATAGCTATATACGCCGGTGAGTTCGTAACTAGCAGAATCAAGGTATTTGTAAGCGGCGGTCCCATAGGATCCCATACCGTTATTCCAAGTTAGTCCGTATGTGGACGAGTTCGAAGTATCGAGCGTAAAGCCGAAGCTAGCAGAAGCAATTGAACAGACAGCGAGTGTTTGTAGAAACTTGCGCATCAATCCCAATCCTATATTTGATAATTGAGCTTTTAGGTAGCTCGTATCACCTACTATACACCTTAGATGCACACAAGCCTCGCTCGAACGGCAAACACCCGGTAAAAATCCTGGCCTTCATACGGCATGCTCCTTTCGACTAACCTCAACGACAATCTACGACCTATTCCGCCTATAATCGGGAGAACGAACAGATCAGGAACCTATCAACATGCCAGAAAAACGAACGACATATCTCAACGACGGATGGGGATTTATCGAGACAAAGCGAGAGCCCAGAAGCCAGTGGCTTGAAGCCCAAGTACCCGGCCACGTCCACCTCGATCTCGTAGCCCATGGAATCATCGGCGATCCTTTCTATCGCATGCAAGAACTCGGCGCGCAATGGGTCGACGAAACCGATTGGAGCTACCGGTGCAAAATCAACTTCGTTGCCGACGAAGACTTACCGAAAAGAGTTTTGAGGTTCGAAGGGCTTGATACGATTTGCGCGATCCTCTTGAACGGTGAGAAGATCGGCGAACACGAAAACATGCACACGATCTACGAGATCGACGTCACGAAAGAGCTGCAAGAAGGCGAGAACGAGATCCGCATCGACTTCAAGGCGGCAGCGCCAATCGGCGAAGCGCTTAAAGCTGAGTTCCTCAAGACGGAAGGAATTCGCTCTGATATTCACTGCGTCCACGAACGGTCGTTCTTGCGCAAAGCCCAATACATGTTCGGCTGGGACTGGGGTCCCCGACTCGTGTCTTGCGGCATCTGGCGGCCTGTTTCGCTCGTTGAATTCGCCGCTCGAATAGCGGATGTACACGTGGTTCCGAGCTACAACGCCGAAGCCGATAGTTGGACCGTCAAGATAGCCACCCAGATCGATGGCAAGGCAAGCGTTCGCCACACGTTATTCGACGACGACATGATGCCCATCGGCGAACTTGAGATGGATGGCGAGATAACCGTTGAAGACCCCAAGCTCTGGTGGCCGCACGACCTCGGCGAGCCGACGCTTTACTATGTTGAGACCCTCATTGGCGAAGGAGAAGAAGACGAAGAGCTTGATCGACGAATGACTCGCTTCGGGTTCAGGACCGTCAAGCTCCTTCAAGAAGAAGACGGGTTTGGGACATCGTTCCAATTCGAAATCAACGGCGTGCCCATCTTTGCCCGTGGCGCGAACTGGATACCCGAGCATTCCTTCCCTTCATGCGTCGATGCTCTGATGTATCGCAAGCAGTTCGAGCGAGCCGTCGATATCAACATGAACATGCTCCGCGTTTGGGGCGGCGGCCTTCACGAGTCGGACGAGTTCTACGGAATTGCCGACGAAATGGGCGTGATGATCTGGCAGGACTTTGCCTACGGATGCAGCCACGTGCCGGACGACGAGCACTGGCAGGCTATTGCGCGCGAAGAGACGATCGACAATGTCATTCGTCTACGCAACCATCCCTCGCTGGTTCACTGGTGCGGCAACAACGAGAACCTGCAGATGTGGGACGATCGGTGGGGAGGACCGGAAAATCAACCTTCCCGTCTCTACGGACGGCCGATTTACGAAAAGGTCATCCCTGCAGTCTTAGCGGAATATGACCCGACCAGGCCATACACATCTTCGAGCCCCTGGGGTGGCGAATGCTGTTCCAGCGACGAGATCGGCGACCAGCACAACTGGAAGGTTTGGCACGGCGGCGACTGGCTGAAGTATGCCGAGTCGCGCGGCCGGTTCATCTCCGAGTTCGGTTTTGCGGCAGCTCCTGCCATGGACACATGGGAGAAGTGGATCGACGCGGAGGACTGGTCGCACGACAGCCCAGTCGTTCGCTGGCACGACAAGACAGGCAAGGGCTTCGAGCGATTTACCGAGTATGTCGGCCTTCATTATCCCGCATCCGACTCGCTGGAGGACTGGACTTACTACTCTCAGCTCAATCAGCGCGATGCGTTGCGGTTCGGTATTGAGCACTACCGTCAAGGCGACTTCTGCAAAGGAACCCTTATTTGGCAGATCAACGACTGCTGGCCTGTTCAGAGCTGGGCGCTGATCGATAGCGAAGGCAACTGGAAAGCGGCGGCTCACGAAGTTCAACGGATCTACAAGGACCAGATTGTAACCATCAGCCGAAAAGGCTCGAAGGTCCAGATTTATGTCGTCAACGACAGCCAGGAGCCAGTCGACGCTTCGTTGGTCGTGGTGATGGCAAAGTCGACTCTTACCGGCGAGATCTTCAAGCTGGCTGACTGTGAAGTGTCGCTTGACGTAGCAGAACGCAAGATGGCGATTGAAGTGGATATCGAAGGACTGAACGCCACCGAGACGTTCATTCAAGCCGAGTGGTTTGGATACGACTCGGCGTGGCGGTTCTGCTGCGAGCCGAAGGACGTCAAGCTGGCTCTTACTGAGATTAAGATGGCCTTTGATTCAGACGGTTCCCTGGTAGTTCAGAGCGACCTGCCGGTCTTCGACTTGATGCTCTTCAACGAGCTTGGCACGAGCGGATTTGCCGAGAACTTCATATCCATCGTTGACGAGTCGCCGGTGACCATCGATCCTACGGCCGACTATGTAAACGGCACAGTGATGGGACGCTCGATGGCCGGCTACCACCGCGTGCGCATGCTGCGCGGACCGATTATCTGAGCTATCTGTCGTTAGAAGCGCGGGCTGCACAGGTCCGCGCTTTCTTCTGTCCATCGGACTAGTCTGACAAGTTGGTCCGGGTCGGACATACCCAAAACCCTACACCCTTTACCCTAAGACACAAAAAGCCCCCTCCAGCGAATCGGCCAGAGAGGGCTCGCGTTTGCGCGTTTTGCGCAGATTAGTAGTTCTTCATCAGCAGGCTTGCTTCTATCTGCCGCAGAGTCTCCAGAGCGACGCTAACCATAATCAGCAACGAGGTGCCGCCGAGAACGGTCATGCCGGACAGTTGCTGAGAACCGCGCTGCAACGCTTGGATCGCTACCGGAGCGACATACTGCGTCAAGGCTACGATCGACAGGAAGAACGCGCCGACAACGGTGATTCGGGAGATTACGCCATCCAAGAAGTCGCGGGTCTGTTTGCCCGGACGAACGCCCGGGATAAACGAGCCGCCTCGCTTCAGGTTATTGGCGATATCCTCCACGTTGTATTGAATTGCCGTATAGAAGTACGTGAAGAAAAAGATCAACAGCGCGTAGATGAGCCATCCAACGAAGCACCATGGCACCTCGGCGTTGGGACTCGAGTGCATGGTGATCCACGCAAGAAGCTCGTGCGGGCCGGTTCCAGGCGCGAACATCGCTTGGAATTGGTTCGGAATATAAACGAGCGAAACTGCGAAGATGATGGGAATGACGCCAGCCATGTTAACCGACAGCGGCAAATAGCTTGTCTGTCCCCCCATCGCTTTAGTGCCGACCATCCGCCTCATATGCTGAATCGGAATGCGGCGTTGCGCGGTCGTGAAGTAGATGATAACCCACGTGGTTGCGAGGAAGACGCCGATTAAGAGGCCGACCTGCCACCATGTCACAAGGTTATTCGACAAAGCTTCGATGATCATCTTGCCTTGAGTCGGCAACGATATGACGATGCCGGCAAAGATCATGAGCGAAACGCCGTTTCCAATGCCTCGCTCGCTAATTTGCTCGCCGAGCCAGAGCACGAACATCGCGCCTGCAGTCCAGAAGAACAAGACCGTAATCTGCGCAGCAAAGCCCTGAAGAGAGGTAATCCGCGTCGCCATCATCTGAACGAGACCCCAGCCCTGCGCGAAGCAAAGCACCAAGGTCAACGCACGTGTTCGCTTGTTCATCTTCCGGCGTGCATACTCGCCGCCTTCCTGCTGGTCCTTTTTCCACTGCGGAATCGCCGTGGTGAGGATTTGCAGGATGATCGACGACGTGATGTACGGGTTCAAGCCCAAGGCAAAGATAGAGACTCTGCGAAGAGCGCCTCCACCGAACATATTGAGCAAGTTGAAGAACGGTATGTCCTTCAAGAGCTCGGTCATCTTCTGCGGGTCAATGCCTGGTATAGGCACTGTGATATGAACGCCGAGTGCATACACGGCGAACATCCCGAGAATAAATAGCAACCTTGGTTTGAGCTCAGGGTCGGCCCATGCCCTTCTTAATGTCTCCATTAAGGGCATTCGCAGACCCTTGCCTCCTATATCACCGCCGCCACCGAACATCCTACATCAACCTCCGTTTCTTACAATACGACGACTTCGCCCTTGACCGCTTCGATTGCGGCGGCAGCGTTTTTGCTGAACTTGTGAGCCTTAACCGTGAGCTTCTTCTTCAGTTCGCCGAATGCAAGGACTTTCACACCGTCTTTGACGCCGGGAATGATTCCTTTCTCGATGAGCTTCTCAGGTGTTACCTCGTCGCCCTTCTCAAACAGGTTTTCCAGATCGTCAAGGTTGATGATCGCATATTCCTTATGGTTAATGTTGCGGAAACCCTTCTTTACGGGGAGCCGGCGCTGAATTGGCGTCTGGCCGCCTTCAAAGTTGGGATGGATTTGGCGGCGCGCCTTCTGGCCTTTCGTGCCTCGGGTCGCCGTTTTGCCCATTCCGCTGCCGATGCCCCGGCCTATGCGGCGCTTCGACTTGGTGCTGCCCTTCGGGGGCTGAATGTCATTCAGTCTCACTTGGAGTCTCCTCGACCTTCTTCTTGGTCGCTTTCTTTGGCGCCTTTACAGGCTCGTCGGGAACGACCTCGACCTTGACCATGTGCTGGACGTGGTGGATCATTCCGCGAATAACCGGGTTATCCTTGTGCTCGACAACCTGGTGCATTTTGCGCAGACCCAGGGCCGCCACGGTTCTCCGGTTTCGAACGTTGTTGCCGATGATGCTCTTAACTAGCTCAACTCGCAGCATCTGCTTCCTCCTTTCGGGCTTTCTCAAGCCAAGGCACGAGTTCCTTGACGTCGAGGCCGCGAAGCTCGGCAGCCTTCTCAGGAATGCTGAGCGCTTTGAAAGCTTCCATCGTGGCATAGGCAACGTTGATGGCGTTGCGGCTGCCCAGACACTTGGCAAGAACGTTGTGGACTCCGGCGCACTCAAGACAAGCGCGAACGGCGCCGCCGGCCTTCACGCCCGTACCAGCCGAAGCGGGTCGGAGCATGACGCGAGCGGTTCCAGATACGGCCGTCACTTCGTGCGGGATGGTCTCGCCAATCAGCGGGACCCTGAACATATTCTTTCGGGCGGCTTCTTCAGCCTTGCGGATGGCATCCGGAATACCTCGGGCTTTGCCGAGGCCGACGCCGACCTGGCCCTTGTTGTCGCCAACAACGACCAAGATCGACCATGATGCCGTCTTTCCGCCTTGGTGCGTCTTGAAAACCTTGTTCGTCCGGACCACGCGCACGTCAAGTTGCGGGCCTTCGGTTTCACGGCTTTGACGCTTGCCGCTTAGTCGGTTCATCATCTTCATAGGCTAAAACTCCAATCCTGCTTCTCGGGCGCCTTCGGCAAGCTTCGCCACACGGCCGTGGTATTTCACGCCGCCGCGGTCGAACACAACCTGCTTAATCCCTTTGTCGAGGGCTCTCTTGGCGACCGCAGCGCCAATCTGCTTCGCACCTTCGGCGTTACCCTTCGCACCGATCTCTTTCTCAAGAGTGCTGGCGCTGACAAGGGTTTGGCCTGTTGAGTCGTCGATAATCTGCGCTGAAATGTGCTTCAAGCTGCGGAAAACCGCAAGCCGCGGGCGCTCGGCAGTACCATCGATGCGCTTTCTGAGCCTATCATGTCGCAGTATTCTTCCATCGTTTCGGCTTCTACTAGGCATACTTGTACTCCTTACTTCTTAGCGGCCGCTCGCTTACCGGCTTTAAGTCGGACGACTTCGCCTTGATACCGAATACCCTTGCCCTTATAGGGCTCAGGCTTGCGGACCTTGCGAATGTCGGCAGCCGTCTGGCCAACTTTGGCCTTATCGATGCCGCTGACGACGATCTTCTGCGAACGAGACCGGTCTTCCTGAGTCAGCTCGAAGTTGATTCCGTCGATCGGTTCGATCTTGACGGGGTGCGAATAGCCCATATTGAGGATGAGCGACTTGCCTTCGATTTGAGCACGGTAGCCGACGCCGACGATTTCTAGAACCTTGGAATGGCCCTTCGTTACGCCTTCGACGCAGTTGTTGATGAGAGTCCGAGCAAGACCATGCTGGCTTCGTGCGCGGCGCAGATTGTCCGCGCGCCCAACCGTCAAGTCTTCTCCCTCTTGCTTCACCGTGAGTTCGCGTGCGATTTGGACGCACAGCGTGCCTTTGGGGCCTTTCACCGTGATAAGGTTAAGGGGATCGACGGTAACCGTCACGCCGCTCGGGACTTTAATTGTTTGTAATCCGATTCTCGACATGGCTTCTTACCAGACCTCACACAATACTTCGCCGCCGATGTTGCGCTTGCGAGCTTCTCGGTCTGTCATCACGCCCTGGCTGGTCGTGACGATTCGAGTGGCAAGGCCGCTTCGGATGGGCTTCATTCCGTCAGCCGGTTTGTATACGCGCAAACCGGGCTTGGAGACACGCATGATCTTTTCGATAACCGACTTCTTCTTGTCGTATCGAAGCTCGATACGAATAGCCGGGAACCGAGACTCACTGGTGATCTCGTAACCTTTGATGTAACCCTCCTCTTGGAGGATCTTGCAGATGTCAACTTTGATTTTGCTGTGGGGAACCTCGACCGATGCAAGACGCGCTTGGGCGCCGTTGCGGATGCGAGTCAGAAGGTCCGCGATGGGATCGCTATGCATGTGTCAGCCTCCTGCTCTTACCAGCTGGCCTTGGTCACGCCCGGCAATAGACCCTTGTGGGCCATCTCGCGAAGGCAGATTCGGCAGATGCCGAAGAAGCGATTGTAGCCGTGGGGCCGCCCGCAAATGCTGCAGCGATTGTAGCTGCGGCACTTGAACTTGGGCTTCGCTTTCTGCTTAATGATCAAGCATTGTTTAGCCATAAATACTCCCGCCGTTCTCGAACCGGTATGCGGGGTAACCGCACTTGGTTCGTGGCCTGATTGTGATGTTACGGACACAGTCCGCACGAATTGAATAGGATACCTGAGAGTCGCGCGAAAATCAAGGCGGGGGATGAGGGAATAGGGTTAGGGGTTAAGGCGTATGGGGTTATTTTGATACGTATGCAAGGGTTGCTTGACCGTCTGACCATTCCGCCGAGTCTAACTGTCAGGCAGAAGTGAAACCGCAACCCAGCGCCCCCTCTGCACGTATGACCCCTTGACTGTCCGATAACGCGGCAGGTTCACTTAGAGACCCAACAAGGCATCCCCATGCTCGAAGTATTCGATCTCGTCAAACAATACAAGAACTTCCGGGCCGTCGACGGCCTGAGCTTTACGATCAAGCCAGGCGAAATCGTCGGCCTTCTCGGACCGAACGGCGCAGGAAAGACCACCGCGCTCAGGTGCATTTCCGGCATCCTTCGCCCTACGAACGGCGCCGTCCGCATCAACGGATACGACATCGTCAGCCAGCAAGCAAAAGCGAAAGGCGGACTGGCTTTCGTGCCCGAAGTGCCTTCACTCTACGAACTCCTAACGGTCGATGAGCACCTGCAATTCGTGGCGATGTGCTTCAACCGGATGGACGTTTATAACCGCCTGGGCGACGAGCTGCTGAAACGCTACCACCTTATGGAGAAGAAGAACGAGCTCGTGGCGACTCTTAGCAAGGGCATGAAGCAGAAGCTGGCGGTGGCCTGCGCGCTGATCCACGAAGCCAATGTCCTGCTGTTCGATGAGCCGATCATCGGCATCGATCCGGCTGGCGTCCATGAGGTCAAGCAAGAGCTGCAACGGGCGAAGGAGTCCGGTTGCGCGATCCTTGTCTCCACTCACCTTCTTGACACTGCGCAAGGTCTCTGCGACCGCGTCATCATCCTCGCCCGAGGCAAAAAGATTGCTGAGGGCACGCTTGACGAACTTCGCGAAGATGCCAACATGGCGTCCGGCAATCTCGAGGAAGTCTTCCTCAAACTAACTGGCGAACCTGATGAAACCCCTCCTGTTTTTAACCTATAAGTCGGTCATCAACGGGGTCAAGCGAGCGGTTTCATCGCCGAAGCGCATCACCGGCCTCATCCTGATCATCGCGTACTACTTCTGGTTCTTCATCCGGCCGGGCCTTGTCGCATCAAACCCGCAGAAGATGGACCGGTTTGCTGCCCAATTCGGCCAATTCTCGATTCCGCTCCTTGACGCTGTGCTGTTTGGTCTGTTTGCCGGCATGTCGCTCCTACTCGCTTTCGGCATCTTTGCCACCAAAGGCGGATTCAAGCCGGCGGATGTCGATGTCCTTTTCCCTACACCGGTATCGCCGAAACTCGTGCTTGGTTTCCGTATTGTTCGCGAGTATTTGGGAACCTTGATCTTCCCGCTCCTGATGGTTCTGCTCATGTTGCCTGCTTCCAAGAGAGGCTGGGGCGGCCTTTTCCAGAACGCAAAAGCAGGCGACAGCGCGCTCGCAATGAAGTCGATGAGCGCCGCTTGGATCCTCATGGCTCTGTGCTGGGTAGCCATCGCCTATGCTTCCGGCATGTTCGTCAACCGAAGCGACCTCAAGTCGGACCGGAACAAGAAGATCATCGGCTGGGGAATGGCAATCGTTATCCTTGCGACCGGAGCATTTCTCTACTTTGAGCTTTCAAATGTTCGCAACATGAACGATGCCTTGGCCGTGGCTCAGCATCCGTTCTTGCGCATCGTTTTCTTCACAGCCACCGCTGCCACCCACATGGCCATGGCTCCGCTATCCGGGAACCTGTTGGACGCCCTTCTTGGCGCGGGAATGATGGTTGGCATCATCGTCGCAGCGATTTGGGCCGCCATGACGCAGGCAGGCTGGATGTATGACCAAGCCGCCGTCAAAGGTTTCGGCCAGCTTGAGGCTAGGCAGCTCCGGGCGCGCGGCGATATGGTTGGCGAAGCCGTTTCCCGTGCCCAAAAGGGAAAGAAGAAGCAATTTCGTAAGCGCTGGCTCCATCGCCTTAAAGCTTATGGAGTCTGGGCGCTGGTTTGGAAAGAGCTATTCATCCAGACTCGAAGTGCGGGCACTTTACTGGCGATCATGCTAATTCCAGGAACCGTCTTTGGCTTAGTACCGGTTTTTGCCCTGCGCGATGGAACCAAGGCTGCCCCGTTCATGTTCCTCGGTTTTCAAGCGATGCTTATCCTGATGATCACGATGAACATGGCGATGTCGGGCTTCATCGAAGTTCTTCGCCGAGTCGACCTTCAGAAGCCGCTGCCGTTCTCGCCTTTTGCCAACGTCTTTTCAGAGGTCATCTCCAAAGCGGTTTGGGGAATCCTCATATCGGTACTGTCTTGCGCCGTTGTCGTCGCGTTGCAGCCGCAGTGGTGGGCGTTCGTGCTGGCAGTGTTGCTTTTCAATCCCGGCTTGTCTATCGTTATGTCGGCCTCGATCTTCCTAATCACGGTCCTTTTTCCTGATGAAGACGATCCAACGCAGCGGCAGTTCCACAGGCTCGTGATGCTTCTCGCAGTTGTCATCGCTGCAGCTCCAGGATTCGGCATCGCGGTTGGCGGCCTCATCGTTCCTGCTCTCAGGGATCTGCCGTTCATACCAGCGCTTTTCGGCGGGCTGTTGCACCTTGCCATCTCTGCCGTGATCGTTCTCCTTGCGAGCCGTCTTTACGCCTCGTACAACCCAACGGAGTAATCCGCTCCGGTAAAATCGACTTAGCACGAACCAACTGTGCCAAGATCGTGTTGAGTCATTATAAGATGGGCAAAATCAAGCTTCGAGCATCGGTCAAGATCCTCATTGGATTTGTGGGGGTCAGCGGCGGCCTCTATTACGGCTATCGCATCGTTACCGACAAAATGGTCTTTGGGCGCACTTACACCGAGATCAAGCCTGGTAACGTCACGCTTTTTGGAGTCGATGCAGGATCGGGTTACCGTATCGTTGTTGCCAACCAAGCGGCGCAACTCGTTCAGGGAGGCAAACAAGACCTTGACGTTGGCCAAATTGAGCGCGTCGACGAAGGCGAAACCTCGAAAAAGATTCCGATGAAGCAGATGATGGAAATTCTGCAAGGGAACGAAAAAGACCTCGGCAGATTCATCATGAACCTGAACAACATCAAGGAGGGCGGCCAAAACTGGCCAACCAACGCCCCCGAATGGAACTCCGAGGACATTGAAAAGGCTCTGAACGGCGATACGGCGCTGGCAAAAAAGCTTGAGTTTGACCTTAACACGAAGCTAGACGGCACACCTCTCGACTCGGTTAGGCTAACTTCTCTTCTGAACGGCATCATCATCAAACTCCCCGTTCCTGTCAAGGTCATGATCGCCGGAGAGCAGAAGACTCTTATCGGTCGTGTGCTTGAACCTTACCGAACGGCATTCACAATCGACGTTGAAGACCAGTTCAAAGAGAAAAACGCGACCGATGATATGGTTTTGGGCTTTTACAAAGAAGAATCTAGAAAGCTCAAAGTCGATCCGAATCAGAAGGAGAACGTCGGTAAAGCCCTGCGTGCGCGCATTGACAAAAAGCGAGGGGAGGAATACCGGAGTGCGCCGGAAATGATTCTCTCGAAAGCGCGGATCATCCTCAACGAGGACTTAGTCGAGAAGGCCGACTATGAGGAGTACGACTCTTCGGATGGGACCAAGCTGTACAAAATAAACCTGCATTTGACCAATGATGGGCGTTATCGGCTCTGGCGGTATAGCAAACTCCTTAGAGAAGACCGCTATCGAATCTGGGAGTTCTACAAGTGGAAAGACCGGGGCCAGCTCTTGTTCGTTGTAAATGGCACGGCAATTGCAGCTCCTTGGGTCGAACACGAACTATCGTCGCGCACTGTTTCCATTACACGTCTTCAGGACCTAGAACTCGTTAAGGAAGCAGTGGATACAATTAACAACAAGGGAAAGGGGAACTAATATGAAAGACCTGAGACCAATTATCATCGTTGGACTGGCAGCAGCCGCACTCGTCGGCTGCGGAGGCTCTAAGGGTGGCTATAAGCCTGAGCCCGTGAAGAAAATTGCCCCCGCTACAGTCCAATCGGGCAATGAAGCAAATCTGTTTCCATTGGCAGTTGACAACTACTGGACCTACACGCTGACGGATGTCCAGCAGAAAGGACAGCAAAGAGGGTCTCGCGAGATCGAGTTAACGTTCAGAGTCAAAAGTGTTTCGGACACGCCAGACGGCAAGAAAGCTACGATCGATATCGTTCAAAAAGACGGAAAAGTTGCAGAAACGCAGACTTGGGTAGTCAATAAGAAAGGCATCTATCAAGCCACTTCCGGGCCCAAGCGGGTTCCGTATGTGCCCATGCAACCAGCCATTTTCTTCCCTGTTGAAACTGGAACGACGACTAAATGGAGCGGAACCGGCATCACGCCCATAGGCAATCCAGGGCCGATGAACCTTTCCATGAAAAACCTTGGACCGCAAGAAGTCGACATCGAAGACGGCCGAGTATCAGCTTTCGCCACGACGGCTGAGGGTACATTTGCTGATGGCGCGACGAAAGGGCGCGTTGTTTCCGACGGATGGTTTGCGCCGAACATCGGAATGGTTCGCACGCGCATCGAAGCCATCTGCGGCGACCGGCAAGTCATCCAGGTTTTCAAGCTCAAGAAGTACGAGGTTAAGTAAGTGTTGAAGATTCGCCTTTATCTCATCGTAGCGGTTTGTGCAGCCCTTGTTGGGTGCAGTTCTGATAAGCCTGCGGACAACCAAGGGTCTGGTAAAACGGACCCGAAGCAGGCCAGCAATGACGTCGGCGCTGGCAAAGAAGAGAAGCCTGATCTGTCGACTGCTGCTCCAGTCGATCAGGGAGATAAAGGCGAATCTAAACCGTCTAAGGAAATTGCGATTCCCGCGTCGCTTAAGTCGCAGGCCTTTGATTACTTCGGCATCAACCAGTACAGCAAGTTCAACTATGAGGTCGCCTCTTCGGACGGCTCAAGCAACGAGCTGACCCGAGAGCTGAAGTTGCTGTCGGCGAATGATAAGGAACTGGTTGTCGAGGAAAGCGCTTCCAGCATCGGCGGCGTACAGAAGTTCGAGCATGTTTTGAAGAAAGACGGGCTCTACTCTCGCCAGGTTCGGGCCGACGGCACCAAAGGCCAGCTCCAGTTAGCGCTTCCGAGCGAATTGGTTGCAGGCAAGAAGTGGCAAACCAAAACAACGGTCGAGGTCGTCGGCAAATCGATCGAAATGAACTCATCAAGCACGATCGTCGGCTTCGAGAAGATTAAAGTCGGCGACAAAACATACGACGCGCTAAAACTGCGGGAAGACGCTACTCTTGGCGGAAGCAGTCCTGAGAAGTGGAAGACCACAACCTGGCTTGCAAAGGGCGTTGGCCTTGTGAAGATGGAAATCGATCGAACTCCGAAGGGTCAGCCATCCGTCAAATCTACAATGACGCTCAAATAGGGGGCTGGAACCATGTTGTTAACAGTTGCAGTAGCTGCCATCGTATGCCAAATCGGAACCGCGGCCGATTATTTTCCACTTGAACCGGGCACGAAGAAAGTTTACGAGCACACACGCGGCAAACTTGTCTCGACTCAGACAGATGTTGTCGGTACACCGCTGGTAATCGGCGGCCAAACGCTAACACCAGTCAAAACCGAGTCAAACGGACAAACGATCGGCACCACGTATTACCAGATAAACGGCGATACTGTTAGCTCGGTTGGCGTCGTTAGGCGCAAGGTTGATGGCGAAGTTAAAGATATATGCCTTCCGCCAGTCACGATTCTAAAAGTCGGCGAAAACCGACTGGAGTGGTACAGCACAGAGTTAGTTAGCTGGTTCGGCAAGGAGTATCCGCAGCATCTTAAGGCTACGGCGAACTACAAAGGCAAGCGCAAGCTGTTCGGCAAGGAAGTTGACGTAATCGAGGTTAAGTACCAGATTACGCTTGGCGAAGGAGCGGGAATCGCCGATGTTCACTCAACGATGACCGCTCTATATGCCCGTGGAATCGGTTTATTCGAGCAAAAGGACGAAAGCATCGTCAATAAAGTAAAGACGAAGCAGACTCTCAAGCTGATCGAAAATACGCCGGCAAATGCCGCGTCCAAGTAAGCCAGCCGACTGCTATTCAACCCAGCAGGCGTCGTTGGCATAGTCCTTCACGAATCGGAACGATATCTTGAAATCGTTCCGGTTCGATCCCGAATCGCTAACCAAGAAATACCCTCCGCCCTCAATCGCCGCGTCCTGAACATAGCCTACGAACAGGATGCTGTGCCCGTCAAAAACGCTTTCCGCTGGCACCCAAACCATGACGTCATCGACGAGCTTAGCCTCTTTTTGCCATCTCATGCCGCACATAACAGGCCAACCTTGATCGATCTTCCTGAGCACGGCTCGAAACTCGGCGGCACTTAGTCCGCGCTCGACATCCCATTCCTTTATGAAGTTCAATCCCAAGTTTAGTTCTTGATACTTCTTCGCATTGGCCGCACATCCGCTCGGAACCTGTAGTTCGGGTTCATAGTTCTCACGATAAGGCAAAAGCGTTTCTTCGCAGATGCCTCGTGTTTTATAGCCTTCCCAAATGATATGGAAGAAGTCGCCATCCTGTTGCTTACCGGCGGCGGCGTTCTTTGCCCAGTTCAAATACTCCTGGCTTAGCTGAACGCCTTTCTTGAGTTTCGCAGCAACGGCATATTCCATCGCGTTAACCGTGGCAAAAACCGAGCAAGTGGGCCGTTTTTTCTGAGGTCGCGCGCCAAGACCAAGGCGGACAATTGCCGGCCGCAAGTCGATTGTTTTGGTGACGTTCTTATTAACCGATGGCATAATCGCCAAGGCTACCCGAACTTCAGCCCAAACCGACAAGGTTCTTGAGCTTATCGACTTCAACTTTGCTGAGCATCCGGCAGGAGCCTTTCGGCATGTTTTTGATGCCAAGCGGACCCAAACGCACCCGTTTCAAGGCCCTAACACGATGCCCAACGGCCTCGCACATAAGCCGGACTTGTCGCTTTCGCCCTTCGTGCAGGATAAGAATGAGACCTGCTTCATTTCTGGCCTGTGAAAAGAACTTGATGGCGGCTTTCGCAGGTGAAGTCTTCCCGCCCTCAATAAACACGCCGTTACGAAGTTTGTCCAACGTTTCTTCAGTGGGAAGATCCTCAACGATGGCTTCGTATTCCTTCTCAATGCCATAGCGCGGATGGGTTAAGCGTTGCGCCAGTTGGCCGTCGTTTGTGAACAGCAGCAGGCCCTCGGTGTTCATGTCGAGGCGACCTACCGGCTTAACGACCGCGTCAAGCTTAGGCAGCAGTCGAGCCACCGTCGGCCTTCTTTGCGGGTCGTCAAGTGTTGTAACGTATCCAGCAGGTTTGTTCATCAGGACATACACGTATCCTTGATGCTTCAAGAGCTGACTATCGCAGACAACACGGTCTTCTGGAAGGACGCGCCTGCCGGGTTCGATAACAACCTCGCCGTTTACCAAAACGCGACCCTCTTTGATGAGATCGACTGCCTTTCGGCGGCTGCAGATGCCTGCCGAAGCAATCCGTTTGTTGAGTGTCTCACCGATATCGGGCATAGCTATACTTCCTTCGTCCTCGAACCCTTTGCAAATAGACCCACCTGGCGGCGAATAGTCCGGCAAGACCCCACACGTAGGGCCAGATGCCTCTCCGCGCCCGCTGGGCGATCGTCAGGCGGTCGACATTCGCGCCGGCTACCAAATTGATCGTTCTCGTCCAGCCTTTGCCGTCTGAGATTGACCAGACACCTATCTTGTCGCCTTCCTTGATGGGTGCTTTCATTCCGTCGAAATAGCTAACATGCTGACTAAGCGCATTAGACTTATCGTTTGTTAACGCCACTTTAAGTCCGCCAGCGATAACCGCTGGCACGGTTCGCGACTCACCCGACTTGATCGGTGCCTTGCCAACCACGGTTCCCTTCTCAATCACTTTCTCCAACGAGTAATTTGCAAAGGCCCATCGAAGCATCATAAAGTGGTCGGCCTGCCAGTCTTGGCTATTCATGATCACCGTTATCAGCCGATAGCCGTTTCGCATCGCGCTGCCGACAAAGCATCTTCCCGCTGGAACGGTATATCCTGTTTTGACGCCGTCGGTCGTCGGATCGTGCCAAAGCGCTTTATTATGGTTGATCATCCAGCGGTCTTCAAGGTTCGTACTCCGGACGACGCAATGCTTTCTCTGCTTCACCACTTCCCGAAACTCAGGATACTTCATCGCTTCGCATGCGATGAGCCCGAGATCGCGAGCCGAAACCATATGTTCTTTATCGTTCAAGCCGTGCGGGTTGTGGAAGTGCGGATTCCTACATCCGATCTGTTTAGCCCGTTCGTTCATCAGCTTCGCAAACTCTTTGTCGCTCCCAGATATATGGACCGCAACGGCATGGCAGGCGTCATTCGCGCTTCTCAAGAGAATGCCGTATAGAATCTCCCGAGCTGATATTCTTTCGCCCGGCCGCAGGTGCATGCTCGAATCTGTGACCGTCTCGATGTCCTTCGGCGCCACGATGATTTCCTCAGGCCTGCACCTCTCAATAAGGAGCAAGGCGGTCAGGATCTTCGTTGTGCTCGCCGGGTACTTGAGCACTTCGGCGTTCTTCGACCAAAGCATTCGTCCTGAAGCTTCGTCGAAAATGGCCGCGCTCTGTGCCGTCACGTCAACTGCTATCGCAGAAAGGGCCGCAAAGGCTAGACAGGCAATGGGAACAAGTCGTTGTATGAGCTTCATGCAGATACCTGGGGATTAAAGGTCGCCCTGATCGAACAGGTTGGGCGAGATCGAATCGGCGGTCGTCGCGAAGCTTCCGTCGGGCAACTTCGGCAACTGGGACAAATCGTTCATGTTAAATTGGTGCAAAAACTGCTTCGTTGTGCCGTACAGCACCGGTCTTCCGGGAGCCTGCTTTCTACCGACTTCCCTAATCAAACGACGCTCAAGCAACCCGTGGATGCCGTAATCGCTCTGGACACCTCGAACAAGTTCAATGTCGGCAGCCGTGATCGGCTGCCGATAGGCTACAATTGCTAGCACTTCCATAAGGCTACGGCTTAGCTTTTGCCGTTGCGGTTTCAGAAAGTTGCCGATAATTTCAGCGAACTCCGGCTTAGTACACAATTGGTAGCCGCCAGCGATATTGACAATCTGAATGGCTCCATCCTTATCATATCGCTCCTTGAGCAATTCTATTGCTTGCTCAACTTGCGCTTCAGTCAGTCCTGCGGATCGTGCCAAGGTCTCGGCGGTTGCCGGCGAATCAGCCACAAACAAGAGCGCTTCGACAGTTTCTACGGCTGAGGCTGTCATCGTACCGACTATTATGCACCGTGTCGCCGTCTGGCAGCCAACGTACCGGTCTCAAAATGCTTTCATCGTCCTTTCATCTTGGCTTTGTATCATTGTGTCAGGACTCAGCAGCAAAGCGCCTATACCAGCAAAGTAACTCCTGAGTTGAGATCAAACGCAATTGCAGCTTGACCGACATCCTTAGTTTTTGGAGGTGATTTGAAGCCAAGGTAAGAATCCATCTTTTACACTCCAGCATTTTGGCCGTTTGCTTGCTCAACGCGAAACACCCTTCGCGAGAGCCGTCTAGGACATCCTTCCATCACCGATAGCACCGAATCCTGGACGAATCTCACTCCACGCTCCATCGAGAGGCGAACGGCCAATTTGCTTCAATTCGGTCCCTTCTAGACGCGCAACCGGCTATAATGATCTACTCGCAAGCTCAGGTGTAACCTTTCTTTCGTCCTTCGGAGGAACCCTTTCGTTTTGCGATCCGTTGATGGTGTAGGGCATGAGCAACGCAAAAGGCAGAACGGAACTCGAACGAACCGAAAGAAAGCTCAAGACCGCTGCCATTATTCCTGCCTACAACGAAGAAAACCGTATTGCCGGAGTGCTCAAGGCCGTCACAAAGTCCTCTCTCATCGACGAGGTCATCGTCGTGAGCGACGCGAGCTTCGACCGCACTGCAGAGATCGCCCGTTCCATCGCAGGAGTTAAAGTCATCGAGCTTCCGTTCAACATGGGCAAAGGCGGGGCCATGGCCGCAGGCGTAGCTTCAACAAAGGCACCTGTCATCGCTTTCGTCGACGCCGACCTGCTCGGATTCCGAGCCGACCACCTCGACACCATCATCCGCCCGATATTGGACGGCTCTTGCGACATGTGCATCGGCGTCTTCCGAGGCGGCAAGTTTTGGAGCGACACGGCCCAGCGCATCAGCCCCTATATCAGCGGCCAACGCGCACTGAGACGCGAAATATTTGAAGCTATCCCCTATTTGTCAGAGCTTCGAATGGGTATCGAAGTGACCCTCAACACGTATGCCAAACGTCAAAAAGCACGAGTGGCACGCGTTGTGCTTCGAGGTGTCAGCAACACCCACAAAGAGCACAAAATGGGCTTTGTCAAGGGTGCCGCCGCCCGAGCCAAGATGTATACCGAAATCGGCAGAGCTATGGTTCGAATGCGGCGCCGGACCAAACCTTATGGACGTTATCGCAAGAAATAGCCTGTACGCCATCCTCCTGGTGGCGGCCGCCGGTTGCACCAAGTCTGCAGCCACACCAATCGCCGCCCCGGATCCAACGGAAGCCCGGCGAGTGTTCGTTATCCAGAACACGGCCAGCCCAGCAAGCGTCGAAATCACCACGTACTACGTGAAAGCCCGCGGTATCTCCCGCAATAACGTCGTAAGCGTCTTCGTCGATCCGAAAGAGGAGATTACGAGATCGGAGTTCTACGATAAAGTCGTCGAGCCGGTCAAGGAGCGCCTGAACAAGGCTACTTTCAGCATCGATTTTATCGTGACGACCAAGGGCCTCCCCATACGAATTAAGGAAGGCGGCTATTCGGTAGACGCTTGGCTCATGACGATGAACATGAAGGTCGATCCGATCGGAAGGCCTGAACGAGCCGAAATCGAACGGTGCATCAATCCGTACTTTATGAAGAACGAACCGTTCTCAAGCAAGCAGTTCGGTATGTACCTGGTCACGAGACTCGACGGGTACGACGTTCCGGCAGTGAAGAAACTAATCGACAACTCGGTTGCGGCAAAGCCTGAGAAAGGCCTCTTCTTCTTCGATGAAGCCGACAACCGCAAAGGTCCAGGATTCTTGCCTCTAAACGAATCCCTGAGCAAGGCTGGAAACGTTCTTTCGGCAAAAGGTCTGAAGAGCCAGGCAGAGAACACCGCTGTTTTCGTTGCCCCAGATGAAATGTTGGCAGGCTATGCAAGCTGGGGAAGCAACGATGGCGGCTACAAGGCAGACGTTTACCACAAGCTTAAGTTCAAACCCGGCGCTATCGCCGAGACGTTTGTCTCGACTAGCGGACGTACTTTCGAGAGAACGACAGCGCCGGGACAAAGCCTTATTGCCGACCTAATCGATCAAGGAGTCACAGGCGTTAAGGGATATGTCAGCGAGCCGTTCACCTTTGCCCTTGCCCGCCCAGAGATTCTATTTGACAGGTACACAGACGGCAACAACCTTGCCGAGAGCTTCTATATGGCTAGCCCGGTCATCAAGTGGAAAGATGTTGTCATCGGCGATCCGCTGTGCCGACCTTACAAGAAAAAGCAACCTAAGTAAAGCGCTTAGTCAAGTTTTTCAAGCATTGTTAGCAACAATCTGGACTGATTCGTCCCAAATCCTCGCCGCTTTGTTGTGATATCCTCGCACTATCTAGGATTAACCTAGGTATAACTCCCCAATGCACAAAGGGGTGTGATGAGGAATTGACCGTGAATAAAGCTATTGACTTTCCAGCCAATCTCAATAATCCCAAGCTTAAAGCCTGGATCGAAGAATGCGTCAAGCTCTGCAAGCCTGATTCCGTCTGTTTTTGCGATGGGTCCCAGGAGGAATACGACCGTCTCTGCAATGAGATGGTAGAGTCCGGAACCTTCATACGCCTAAATCCGGAAAAACGCCCCAACAGCTTCTTAGCTCGCAGCGATGTGAACGATGTCGCCCGCGTTGAAGAACGCACTTTCATCTGCAGCCGCGCCCGCCAAGATGCAGGCCCAACCAACAACTGGATGGCGCCTAAGGAAATGAAGGAAACGCTTGGCAAGCTGTATGACGGCTGCATGAAGGGCCGCACGATGTACGTGATTCCCTTCAGCATGGGGCCTCTCGGTTCGGATATTGCCCATATCGGCATTGAGCTGACCGACTCGCCGTATGTCGTCGTTAACATGCGAATCATGACCCGCATGGGCGCTAAGGTCCTCGATGTACTTGGCGGCGGCGAGTTCGTACCGTGCCTTCATTCCGTCGGTAAACCGCTTGAGCCGGGTGAGAAGGATGTGGCTTGGCCATGCAATCCGACCAAATACATCGTCCACTTCCCTGAAGAACGGATGATTTGGTCGTTCGGCTCGGGCTATGGCGGCAACGCGCTGCTAGGTAAAAAATGCTTCGCACTTCGCATCGCCTCGAACATGGCTCGTGAAGAGGGTTGGCTAGCCGAGCACATGCTAATCCTAGGCGTTGAAGATCCTGCCGGCCAGAAAACCTATGTGGCAGCGGCGTTCCCGAGCGCTTGCGGCAAGACGAACTTCGCCATGCTCATTCCGCCTACGGCCGTCGAAGGATGGAAGGTCACAACCATCGGCGATGACATTGCTTGGATCAAGCCCGGCGAAGACGGCAAGCTGTATGCGATTAACCCAGAGGCGGGCTATTTTGGCGTTGCACCGGGGACCTCGATGCACTCGAACCCGAACGCCATTCATTCGTGTGCTAAGAACTCGATCTTTACCAATGTGGCTCTGACCGACGACGGCGATGTCTGGTGGGAAGGCATCGGACTCGACGCACCGGCTCATCTGATCGACTGGACCGGTCAAGACTGGACTGCTGACTGCGGACGCAAAGCGGCTCATCCGAACTCGCGGTTCACGGCTCCGGCATACCAGTGCCCTTGCATCGACCCTGACTGGGAGAATCCGGCCGGCGTCCCGATCACGGCGTTTGTTTTCGGCGGCCGCCGGAGCGACACCGTACCTTTGGTCGTTCAGGCAACGAACTGGAACTACGGCGTCTATGCCGCCGCGACGATGGGCTCAGAGATGACCGCAGCTGCCGCAGGCACCGTCGGCGTGGTTCGTCGCGATCCGTTCGCCATGCTGCCCTTCGCCGGCTACCACATGGCCGACTACTTCAACCACTGGTTACAGATCGGCCGCACGTTGCCCGATCCGCCCCGCATCTTCACGGTCAACTGGTTCCGCAAAGATTCTGACGGCAAGTTCATATGGCCGGGCTACGGCGAGAACATGCGCGTCCTGAAGTGGATCGTCGAGCGCGTCCACGGAAAGGCTCACGCCATTGAAAGCCCGCTCGGTTGGGTGCCGAACTATGAGGACATCGACTGGCGCGGCCTTGAAATCTCGCCCGAGACGTTCACCAGCCTGATGTCAATCGACCGAGAGAAGTGGAAGGCTGAGGTGCTTATGCACGAAGAGCTTTTCTCCAAGCTCTATGACCGATTGCCGAAGGAGTTCATCTTCCTTCGCGAGCTGATTCTGTCGAGCCTCTGGCGTTCCCCTGAGCGCTGGGACGTTTAATAGAGAAGGACTCTGTGAGGCCCCAGGTGTTGCCAGCAAAGGCGATGCCTGGGGTCTTTCCCATCATTGCCAGGCGATCTCTTGAACGGTGCCCGGCTTGACTTCAAAGATTGGACCGATTGCCTTGTCTCTCAGTATTCGATAGGTTCCGGGTTCCACTGGTCCGAACTTGGCGTAATACCGTTCGTTGCCTGCCTTTTGGGCCATGCAAGATCCGTAGTTAGCCCATTTGCCGTTTTTGAAAACCTGCAATAGAGAAATTGACCGGTCGGTACGCGTTCCGCCGTTGGGTTGCGCTACTGCCGTGATGTCGGCTTGGAGGCAAAGCAGCAGCTTCAAATCGACCGGGAAGACGATTGAGCCACTTTCATGGGGGGTGCGGAAATAGCGAGCAGTCGTAGCGCGCAGAGATGCAGCCTTCGTGTCGGCATACGGCAAGCCAAGAGTGCAAGTCACTTTCCAATGCCATCCTTTGGGCAGACTGGCTTCCGCTGAGCCATTGGTTCCCTCGACGATCCGATGGTAATCATCCAATGCGCCGTTGAGAGGGCGTTCAACCCAATTGCTCAAGCGCTCAATGGTGTAGGTTGCCTTTTGAGGAGTTTCCCCTTCAGCAGAGCCCTTGACGACGGCCTTCAGGCTAATGGTTTGATAAAGCGGCTGGTAGTCGACAATCGTGTTGGCACGCGTGACATCTTGGCAATACACGATGCCCTGCTTTGTAAGCCCGTACCACTTTGCTTTAATTGGTCCTGCGACGACTTGATAAGCTCGTCCTCTTATGTCAGCGTCCCAAATGATCTTTCCTTTTGTAAACGGAAGCAACTGAACGGGCTCAAGCGATGGCTCCAAGTCCTCAGTGATCAAAGGCTTAAGTAGGTCAGATGGAGGTTTCGCCAAGTTCCGGTTGACTGGATTCCATGAAGCACTCCGTAAGGAGTCGGCGTAGGTATCCCAGATAATCTGCTTCTTAACAAAGTTGATCTCTGAAGGCGCACTCATGTTCTGGTTCTTCGATGAATCATTCACGAACTCTTTCTTTCGTTCTATCCTGACCGAGTTGCTCTTCGGCTTAGCGAATCTAATGTTATATGGAGCCGTCGAAAGGTCTGGCCAAGTTAGCCATTCGTCGTTACCTTGGCCGTTAGCTGGGGCTACTGAGTACCAGTAAGCGTCCGGGCTGCCATTGGTCGCAAGCAGTTCGAAGTAGGGCTCACCCCATCTTGTGTAGCCGACAATTCGCCAGGCGGGCGCTTGGCTCCACTTAACTTCAATCGTCTCCTTGACCGTTTGATGGCCGAAGTCAAGGTTCAAAGTCGCAACTTTTGCGCCGCTTCGAAAGTTGCTGACAACCACTTTGCCGAGTCTGGCCATTTCGTCAACAATCTTGATTCGCACCTCGCACTTAGGCGCAACCGGTTTGAACACCCACCATTCTTCCGAGTTCATCGCCTGGCGGTCGGCTAGAGGTTGCCACGGTCCATCAGGCCAGTGACTCCGAGCGGCGACGAAGGCGCAGTACTCGAAGCTCTTCGTACGCATTCCATGTTTAGCTGGACCGAATTGCTCGTTGACCGGCTTCCACATGCCATAGACACCGACATAGGCACGAACACGACAATCGTGCGGCAATGGGGTTAAGGGGTCGGTATATCGTCCGAGCGGAACAGGAAGCTTTCGCACCTTTCCTAGCTGGTCCCAACTAAACGTTGGAACGTCTTCGGCGGACACAATTGCACCGATGCATGCCATAGCGAGGAGTAGGGATAGAACAACAGGATTTCTTCGGCTATTCGCCATCGGACACCATTTCCTGAAATCAACATTAGCAATAATAGATTAGCATAGTAGATCGGGAGATCGAATGCCAGTAGCCTGGCCAATCGAGTTTTTGCTCAACAATACAACATCCGTTATGTTGCGGGCCCTGTTTGGGATATGCTTTGCGAATGCAGGACTTCAACGGTTTAGGGCTACATCTCGGCAATCTTTCTCTCCTCAGCAAGGCCAAGTCTCGGTCGATCTCGCCTGAGAACTTCAACGGCGAAAAGGGGAAAGGCGGCATGGCCACCGAGGGCACGGGCAAGAGCTGCGCGCGCGACCTTGGACAAGGCTGGAAAATCTCCCCATCGATTCGCATTGAGGCAGGCGAAGAACGCGAGATCGCCAATATTGAAGGTCCCGGCGCTATCCAGCAAATCTGGATGACCCCAACCGGGCACTGGCGCTTTTCGATCATCCGCATCTATTGGGACGACCAAGAGCAACCGTCCGTCGAATGCCCTGTGGGCGACTTCTTCGCATGTGGCTGGCAACGATTCGCTCAGGTGTCGAGTCTCGCGATTTGCGTCAATCCCGGCAGCGCGTTCAACTGCTACTGGGAGATGCCGTTCCGCAAACGATGCCGCATTACCATGACGAACATAGGCATTGACGCCATGGCACTCTACTATCAGATCAATTACGCCCTTACCGATGTGCCCGAGAATGCTGCCTATTTCCACGCGCAGTTCCGCCGCACCAATCCGCTTCCCTATAAGACTGACTACACGATTTTGGAAGGAGTCAAGGGCTCGGGCCACTATGTCGGCACGTATATGGCTTGGCAGGTGAACAACAACAACTGGTGGGGCGAAGGCGAGATCAAGTTCTTTATGGACGGCGACGAGTGGCCAACCATCTGCGGAACCGGCACTGAGGACTACTTCTGCGGCTCCTATGATTTTGACGTTCGAGTGCATCACGGTCCCGGCGCAGAAACGACTGAATACCAGGAGTTCACCACGCCCTATGCGGGAATGCCGCAGGTTATCCGCCCCGACGGGCACTATGTGGCGAACACGCGATTCGGCCTCTATCGATGGCACATCATGGACCCGATCCGGTTCGAAGAAGACCTGCGTGTGACGATCCAGGCTCTTGGCTGGCGTGCCGGCGGACGGTACTTGCCGATGCAGGACGATATTGCTAGCGTGGCGTTTTGGTATCAGACCCTGCCGACGGCCCCGTTCCCTGCGCTGCCAGACCGCGACTACCTCGAGGTCATATAGGATTGACAATTTATTATTGACTGAGAAAGATGCCTCCGGCCGCCTTTCGGCTGGAGGCATTTTGCTTTGTGCTAGTAGGGGTTGACATAGATGAAGCTCGCGAGTACGCTCGCCCTCCAACCTGAGTTCACATTCCGTCCCAATGGTCAATAGTCAATCGTCAATGGTCATTGCCGTCGCTCGGTTTAGCCACAGCCACGAACTGCATCCACTTCATATCCCTCAGTTTGCGCATCGCCAGAACGTTGGCGACCCGCATTCCGAAACTGACATATGCATTGACTCCTCCGAGTTGAGCGACTTGCCATCCGTTCGATTCGAACATTCGTCGAAAGCTTTTTTCGGTAAAGAACCGCAGATGCGTGGCATCGAATATCCCTTGATCTTCCCAAGGGAAATCGCCGTGTAGCAAGATGCGTTTGAATGCTGGCCAATAGCGGATATTCGGCACCGAAGCAACAAGGACTCCGTCGGGAGTCAGAATTCTCTTCACCTCTGACAGAGCGTCAACAGGATTGACTAAGTGCTCTAGAACATCGGAGAACACCACGACATCGAAGTGAGAATCTGGCATCGTCGGCAAGATTTTCATGCAGTCGCCCGTTTCAACGCGGTCGAGTCTCTCTTTTGCGAGAGCTGCCATATCCTCGACGATCTCAATACCCCACACTTCGCAGCCAAAGTCGCTCTTCATTAAGTGCCCGAATGCACCTGCTCCGCACCCAACATCCAGCAACCTCGTTATCTGGTTTGGCAGGAACGTGCGCAAGTCGAAACGCAGGCCTCGGTAGTATAGGGGGACGTCTTTTATCGGTCGCATTTGTGTTTACGCAGGCGGATCTTCGAGCGCGTGGCTACGGATCTTCCAAAGTCCAACTCTGTCAGTTTCCGAGGATTCCTCTTCATCAACTGGCTCCGGCTCCTCGATCAAATCCTGAGCCTGTTTTATATGGCGAGGATGCTCTTCAGGCTTCCAATCGGCTTTGGGGGACGATGTCATGAGCCGGCCGAGGACACCGTTCACGAACTTGCCCGAATCGGCAGTGCTGTATTTCTTGGCTAACTCGACCGCTTCATTGATGCTGACTATCGGCGGGATATCCGGGCAATGGTAAAGCTCGAATGCTGCAACTCGCAAGACGCACTTGTCGACTGTGGCGATGCGTTCGTAATCCCAATCTTCGATTAAAGCCTTTATCGCATCATCAAGCTGGTCTTTATTGAGCGTGACGCCGCGAACCAGTTCGTCGGCGAAAACCTCCAACTCATCGTCGAGGTCGGCTTCGTCAAGGGCGGCTCGAAGCGCATCGAACATCTTCGAATGTCCAACTTCGAGCGTATACAGCACCTGCATGGCCAGGACACGGGCTTTTCTTCTGGATTTAGCCAATTTCGGTCTCCGCTAGGAACCTAGGAACGAATCCTGTGTTCACCTGACCTTCAAGATACATCGGATGCGCGATTAGCTTGCGCAAGAATGGGATATTTGTCGTAATGCCCTCCACATCAAACTCGAATAGTGCTGTCTGCAACTTCCTCACTGCCTGCTCTCTTGTCGGCGCATGGACGATCACTTTGGCGATCATCGGATCGTAGAACGGGCTGACAGTGAAGCCCGCATAGCAGTGAGTGTCAATTCGGACGCCGTTTCCACCCGGCGCATTCCATTTCGTAACGAGGCCGGTGCTCGGTGCGAAATCTTGCTCGGGGTCTTGAGCGGTGATCCTCGCTTCGATGGCATGCCCTGAAGTGACGAAGTCTTTCTGCTTCATCGTCAAGGTTTCGCCGGCAGCCACCTTCAGCATCAGATGCACCAGGTCAACATTCGTTGTCATTTCAGTGACAGGATGCTCGACCTGTAGCCGCGTGTTCATCTCGAGAAAGTAGAAGTGGAAACTCTCATCAACCAGGAACTCAACGGTTCCAGCGTTCGTGTAACCGACTGATTTGGCTACCCGAACGGCTGATTCTCCCATCTTCTGGCGGATCTTCGCGGGTAATCCAGCAAATGGCGCTTCTTCGATTAGCTTCTGATGGCGCAGGTTCTGCACCGAACACTCGCGCTCGCCAAGGTAAACCGCGTTGCCGTGCTTGTCCGCAATGATCTGTATCTCGACATGCCGCGGATCAACGATGCACTTCTCGACTAGCAGATCGCCGTTACCGAAGCTGGCTTGGGCTTCAGCTTGAGCCAGTTTCCAAGCGCTAGGCAGAGATTCTGGCGAGTCAACCCGGCGAATCCCGCGTCCGCCTCCGCCTGCAACGGCCTTAAGCAACACGGGAAAACCAAGCTTTTGCGCGGCTTTGACAGCCTCGGCTTCGTTGGCTACCGGTCCGTCTGAACCTGGAACCACCGGACACGATGCCAGCTTGGCCGCATGCTTCGCTTTGGCTTTGTCGCCCATGGCCTCAATAGCCGATGAGGAAGGACCAATGAACTGAATGCCGATTGAGGTGAGGGCGTCAACAAAACTGGACCGTTCGCTGAAATAGCCGAAGCCTGGATGCACGGCGTCGGCACCTGAGATCTGGCAAGCCATCAGGACATTGGCCAGATTGAGGTAGCTGTCGGTATTGCTTCCTGCGCCGATGCAAACCGACTCGTCGGCAAGGCGCACATGCAGGCTGTCTTTGTCGGCCTGCGAGTAAACCGCAACGGTAGCAATGCCAAGTTCGCGGCAAGCCCTGAATACCCGGCAGGCGATTTCTCCTCGATTTGCGACGAGTACCTTCTTAAACATTACTGTTCTTCATGCCCCAGGTGTTTGCAGTGAACCTGGCCCGTCGATGGATCATATTCATACGGCTCCTTTCCGATGGGGCACTTTAGCATATCGGCAGGCAAACGCAGATCGTCGAGACTCGCCGGCGGCTGGTCTTCGGTATTCATATCCATTTGGATCTTCAACCTGACTTGCTCTAGGTTGCTCTTGCACGAAGTATCGAGAGCGCTAGCTCGAGCCGCTCCCTGGACAGTGGTGCCCAAACCGTCTTTGCGCGTGGTTTTCCGGGTGCCGAAACCGCCGGTTGTCACGACCACAGCCAGAATCGCGATGATCGCTATGACGACCAGCAGACCGACGAGCGTGTTCCCCCTAAATCGATTCATGAACCTACCTTGACCTTAAGGACCGTCTGCCCGAATTGGACAGGATCGCCGTCTTTGACCAGAAGCTCCGTTATTTCGCCGCCGACTGTCGACTCAATGTCGTTGGCTAAACCGAGCGCGATAACCTGCCCAAGGACATCGCCGATTTTGACCGTATGGCCGACTCTTACCGGTTTACCGAGCGGTTTGAAGAAACCAACGCATGGCGCGGGCACTTCGGCATCGGGCACCTCAATCTCTTGCGCCTCAGCAGCCTTTCGCCCCTTGGCAATGGCCTTAGACGACAGCGTTGCGCGAAACTCAACTCCTGCCGATTTCAATTGAACATCGTTGTAGCCGTTCTTGCGCGCAATGCCCAATGCATGCCGAATAGTGTGGAGATCAAGTCCGACCATGGATAGCCGATTGTACCCACCAGGATCATCTCGCTGATGGGTTCCGCGACTTTGGCTATAGTGGGAATTCTTCGCCGTGTTTGGGAATCACAACATCCCAGCCCAGTTCCGTTTCGATCTTTTCCCTCAAGATGCCTTGCGCTTGCGGCTCCCCGTGGACGACGAACGTCTTCCGTGGAGGCGACTTGAACTTGCCTAGCCAGTGCATAATTTCGCCTTGATCGGCATGGGCCGAAAGCGATGATAGCTTCTCGACTCGCGCATTGACCGCCACTTCTTCCTTTAGGATGCGAACAACCGGCTCGCCGTCAATGATCCTTCTGCCAAGCGTTCCCTCGGCTTGATATCCGGTGAAGAGAACAATTGTATTGGGATCGGCCAAACGGTGCAAAAGATGGTGAGTGATACGGCCGCCTGAACACATGCCGCTTCCGCTGATAACCAACATCGGGCCAGACTGCGAGTTGATCGCCTGCGATTGCGCTCGATCTTTAACGAACTGAAGGTTCGACGGCCGCAAAGGATCGTGATCCTGAGTCATCTTCAGCTTCATATCCTCGTCGTGGTCCTCAGTGTGGTCATGGTATAGCAAGGTCGTGCTCGTGGCCATCGGGCTGTCGACATAGATCGGAATTCTGGGGATGCGCCCGCCATCTTGGAGTTGCCGAAGGATATAGAGGAGCTCTTGGGTTCGGCCGATGGCGAAGCTCGGTACTAGAATGCATGAGCCCGAATGGTGGGCATCGATAATGATCTTCTCGATGATCTCGGCTGGGTCTTCTTTCGGGTGAAGCCGATCGCCATAAGTGCTCTCGACCACCAAGTATTCGGCATACTCGACATCGACAGGATCGACAATGATCGGCTGGTTGTAGCGGCCGAGGTCGCCCGACATCAGGATTCGTTCGCCGTTATCGAAATAGAGTTCGACGAAAGCCGATCCAAGGATATGGCCGGCGGGCATAAAGCGGAAAGTCGCCCCTTCAGGCAGATCCTTAAACTCCCAATAGTGAACCGGCTTGAACTGCTTCAGACAGGCATAGGCGTCGCCTTCGGTGTAGAGCGGCAGAGCAGGCGCATGGTGCGTCAGGTTCTTCTTGTTGCGATATCGAGCGTCTTCTTCCTGCAGGCGGCCGCTGTCGGGAAGGCTGATTCGGCAAACCGCGGCTGTTGAAGGTGTGGCGTAGATCGGCCCTCGATAGCCGTCTCGAACAAGCTTGGGCAAATAGCCGATGTGGTCGGTGTGCGCGTGCGTAATGATGACGGCATCGATCTCGGACGGATCAACGGGGAACTCTTGCCAGTTCAGGTTCTTAAGCTCGCCGCTGCCTTGAAAGAGGCCGCAGTCAACGAGAACGCGCTTGCCGCCAAGGTTGAGAAGGTGCCGCGAGCCGGTGACGGTCTCGGCCGCGCCGTAGAAGCCGATTGTTTGTGCCATTACATGAAGTATGGCAACTTTTTACCAATAAGGGGGATACACGATGCCGTCTTTATTCAACCTGTCGCTGCAAACGATGCGATAGCTGTCGCAGACCCACTTATCGCCTTTCTTGCTCAAGGTCACATTGATGATCGGCCGGTCCATTCCGCCCCAATCCTGCTTCTCTTCGCCAATTGCCAGCGCTTTTGCTTTCGAGCCAGTGGTGTAGAGCACTTTGTAGTAGAGGAACGGACCTTGGAAATGCGCTTCGTCATAGGCGCCTTCTACAGCGTCCTTCATGCCCTTGCCAACCGTTCGCGTCATGAGTTCGACGCCGATGTAAGGCAAGACCAACGCGAGGATAAACAGAATGAGCAACACTCGCCCAGGCCTCTGCTCGTCGCGGTTTTTAAGCGGACGCATGACGACCCCAAGCAGCGTCAGCACAAGCGCAACGACGAACGCAATGATGGCATACGTGATGTAGCTGAACATAATCCCTCATTGTTATATTCGGCTGTTTCAAACTCAAAGGATAGGAGGGTAAAGTGCAATCGATCCGTTTGTCTAGGTTTAGGAGTTTGAAATGTCATCGGAACTATTGATGGTTCTCTTTGTTGCCGTATTATCTGTGGGAACGGCTTTAGGAGTAGATCCTTTGTTCTCGTTTGTCTATGGAGGCAAGCATTCCTCGACCTTCTTGAAGCACTGGAAGCGCATTTCTGCTTCTAAAGCTACGATCTGGCAAGACCCTGAAACCGGATTGGAAGTGAAACTGCAGTCGAAGATGCTCAAAGACACCGGCGGAACCGATTGGACCGTCGTCTTCACGAATCACGGCACGAAACCAACGCCGAATATTGAGCAGGTCTTTGCAGTTGACCTGACCTACGATATTCCGAAAGGCAATGTGATTCATCACGGAATCCATGGCAGCGCAGGCCCGATTACGACTTGGCTTCCCTACGATGTCCCTATCCCAGTTGGCTCTTCGATTGAGCTTGGAGCACCAACCGGCCGACCCGCCGAGACAACCGGACCGTTCTTCAACGTGCAATGGCCCGGGGGCGGAGTCCTTACGGCTGTAGGATGGTCGGGCTGCTGGCAGGCATACGTCTCACGTCCAACAGAGACGACCGTCCGCATCCAAGCTGGAATGAAGTATTGCCATCTTTCGCTAAACCCAGGCGAGAGCATACGCACGCCACGGATCGTTCAGCTTCCTTGGAAAGGCGACGACGAGTCGGAGGCCTATGTCAAGTGGCGGAGGATGATGCTGAAACACTTCCATCCTCTTTTGAATGGCAAGCCGGTGATGCCGCCGATCGTTCGCGTTGGGCCAGATATCGACGCATTTCCGATGGACAAGATGAACGAGTACTGCGAGGCCGCAGTGCTCAAAGAGATCGCCGATGTCAGTTCACACGGTTTTGAGTATTGCTGGGTGGACGCCTACTTCACCAAGTGGGGTTTCGGCGATGGAATGGGCAACTATGCTCTGCCTGTTAACTCGATCTCTGATCCAGTTCGTTTTCCGCGCGGAATGGCACCAATCGCCGATGCTGCGCACAAAGCCGGGCTCAAGTTCCTTCTCTGGTTCGAGCCGGAGAGAGTTGCGCCGAACACATCCATCGCGAAGATGCATCCAGAGTTCGTGATCTCACCCGGTGGGAACGGTAGCGGGATGTTCAACCTTGGCGATCCTCATGCCCGAGAGTACATGACGAACGTGCTATCGACGGCAATAACCGAATGGAAGATGGACTGCCTTCGCATCGACTACAACTACCATCCGCTGGCTTATTGGCAGTTTGAGAACGCTAAGAATCCGAACCGCGTCGGCGTCGCTGAGATTCGGTACGTCGAGGGTCTCTATCGTCTCTGGGACGACTTGTTGAAGCTTCATCCTGGCTTGATGATCGACAACTGCGCGAGCGGCGGAACGCGAATCGAGATTGAGCTGTGCTCGCGATCTATTCCGCTTTGGCGGACTGACGACACGATTGGTCCGTTCTTCGACCGCAACTACAGCCGCGTGTCGATCCTTAACCAGTCGATCAGCGCGGGGCTCAACCGCTATGTGCCGTTCAGCATCAGCGGCGGCATCGGAACCGATCCCTACAATTTCCGGAGCGGATTCAACGGCGGCATCTGCACCATCGACGCTCCAGGCCCGGATAAGCACGCCGAACTTCGTGCAGGAATCGCAGAAGGAAAACGCTTGCGCAAATACTATCTGGGCGACTACTATGCCCTTGCGCCGGTTGACCAAGACCCCGAGCATTGGTGCACGATGCAGTTCAACCGCCCGAAAGAGAGGGACGGCATGGCGGTCCTGTTCCGCCGGGAGGCTTGTGCTTCTTCTGAGTTAAGTTTGGCCGGTTTGCGCGGGATCGATCCGTCTGCTTCGTATATGGTCTGGGTTTCGTATGGCTATGAACGCGGGAAGGTGAAGACGATGAAGGGCTCGGACTTACTGGCGATGATGGTGAAGGTTGACGCTAAGCCTGGTTCGGTCGTGGTGGAGTATCAGCAGTCCCGAAAGTAATCGAACTCAGGTTCGAATCGCGCTATCGAAACGTTTCGACATTTTCGTCGAACACAGTATTTTTACTGTTGGGTTTTGGGAAGACTCTAAGTACACTTGGGTACAGCTCTTGCGTGTTTAACAAAAGTGGAGAAAGTTATGAAAATGTCAATGAAGATTTTAAGCCTCACCCTAGTCTTAGGAAGCGTTGCTGCGGCCAACGCGGCCATCGTCACCATCGATCCGAGCGCCGGTTGGCAAGGATACATGAACGTGTCCGAACTGCCTTCGAACGGCGGCGCCTTCTTGTGGGGCAGCGTCTGGGGCACAGCAGATCTGACCGCGACATGGAGCGGTCCCGTGCTGACTCTCGGCACTAACAACATCGGCGATCCCAACGGTTATTGGTACATCGACGGCGGCAAACCCGGCGCCCAAGGCAACAAGATCATGGACGCCAACATGTACGTCGAGACGACGGGAATCTTTACCGGACAGACCTTGACCTTTACGGGCAACGTTCTTTCGAACACGCTGTTCGGCAAAACAGACTCGCTGGGCAACGGCTGGACCAGCGTGGCCTTCATCAAGGAGTTCGCCCCGGACTACAGCTCGTTCGTCCAAACGACCATAGCGTTGAATCCTGGCGCGTTCAGCATCAGCCTGAATCTGTCAAGCGATCCTGGCGCGCATGTCCAGTACGGTTTCGAGACCATCGGTTCGTGCGTTTGGGCCACCGATGCGGCTTCGTTTGGATATATTGAGACTCAGGCCGTTCCTGAGCCGGCGACGATGCTCGCGGTTGGCGCTGGCTTGGCGTTCCTCGCCCGCCGCCGACGGTCTTCGAAGTAGGCGACCCTGTTAAATAGATGGGCCGGAATCCTTTCTTAGGATTCCGGCCTTTTTGGTGTCTGAAGCCGGGCTTCTGCCTTTGCATGGCGGCTTTGTCATCCCGAGCAGAGCGAGGGATCTGAGTGTAGTTTCTACTTGAGAGTGGAGCAAGCGGCGGGTCCGGTCCGGTTCTTCACTTCGTTCGGAATGACGACTCCCAATTCTGGGTCGTCATCATGTGCATGGCAATGGGTCCAGTTGCAATCCTCATGGGCGAGACGCCCATGACACGATCTACGCCCCGGCTTCGCTTTCGGCCAGCTTTCGCGCTTGCTCGTCTTGGATCAGCGCGTCGATCATGCCTTGGATGTCGCCGTCCATGAACGTGATCGTGTTGTGCTCGTCGCGGCCGATGCGGTGGTCGGTGATGCGGCTCTGCGGGAAGTTGTAGGTGCGGATCTTCTCCGAGCGGTCGCCCGAACCGATCTGGCCCTTACGGTTGGCGGCGTATTCCCTTTGAACCTTCTCTTGCTCAAGCTGATAGACCTTCGCGCGCAAGACCTGCATCGCCTTAAACTTGTTTTGAAGCTGGCTGCGCTCGTCTTGGCACGTCACCACGATGCCGGTCGGCTTGTGGATGATGCGGATCGCCGTCTCGTTCTTCTGCATATGCTGGCCGCCGGCCGAGCTTGAGCAGAACGTCGAAACTTCCAAGTCATCGGCTTTGATATCGACATCGACGTCTTCCATCTCGGGCAATACGGCGACGGTAACGGTGGACGTGTGGGTGCGTCCGCTGCTCTCGGTGGCGGGAACGCGCTGAACACGATGAACGCCGCTCTCGTGCTTTAGCTGACTATAGGCTCCCGTGGCATCGATCGTGAAAACGACCTTGTTCGCACCGCCAAGCCCGTTGTCATCATGCTCGACCACTTCATATTTCCACTTGCGGCGCTCCGCATAACGCGAATACATCCGGAAAAGCTCGCCGGCAAAAATCGATGCCTCGTCTCCGCCCGCGGCGGGTCGGATTTCAATGATGACCGCCTTGTCGTCGTAGGGATCCTTCGGAACGAGCATGCCCTTAAGTGCCAGCTCAAGCTTCTCGATCTCGACTTTCAACCGGTCGACTTCGCCCTGCGCCTCGTCCTTAAAGTCGGGATCGCTCAATAGCTCTTCGACGCCTTTGAGCTCATCCAAGGCTTTGCGGTATTGCCGGATCGTATCGACGATCGGCTCCAGTTGCGCGCGGGCCTTCCCCAGTCGCTGCATTTCAGACGGGTTGGTCACGATACTCGGGTCGTTGAACAGGGCATCGATCTCCTCGAAGCGCTTTTCGATCTCGATCAGCTTGTCGATCATCGGCGGAGATTGTACCTTGGAGGTTAAGGCGGCTTCAGGATGGACTGTGAAGCGCTTCGTAGCACTTCTGTTGTCGACACCCCCTCCCTGCCCTCCCCCGCCTGGCGGGAGAGGATCGGCTTTGAATGTTTCAACCAAATATCTTCGCATGCCAGAATGAGCCATGAACGCGCTGAACGGATTGAAGGCTGCCCTCGATGGTTTCTGCCAGGACTTCAAAGGCGAAATCGGCTATTGCCTAAAGCTCCTTGGAACAGGCGAGTCGATCAGCTGCAACGGCGATTTTGTCTTCCCTACCGCTTCGACGATCAAGACGGCCATCATGGTCGAGGCGTTCAACAGGATTGATGAAGGCACGCTGTCCATGAACCAGAAGGTGATAGTTCCTCCTAAAGACGGTCGCGAACTCAGTATGTGGGCCTATTTCATGCGCGACGGCGTTGAGCTGGACATCGACGGCATGGTCAACCTGCTCATCACGGTCAGCGACAACACCGCCACCATCATGTGCCGCAACTTCCTGGGCACGATGAACATCAACCGCCGCATGGAGTCGTTGGGATTGAAGAACACCAAGATCCTGGGCAACGCGCCGCCCGAGCATCCTGAGATCCGCGAACTGAACAAGAAGTACGGCATGGGCATGACGACGCCGAATGAAATGAACCGGCTGCTGGAGCTGATCTATATACACGAGGCGGCAAGCGATGCGGCTTGCGAGCGTATGGAGCGCATCCTTAGCCATCAATACTGGGACGACGCCATCGGTTCCTCAGTGCCTCCGCGGGTGCAGGTCGGCTCAAAGAGCGGCGCATTGGACGACTTCCGCGCCGACGCAGCCATCGTCTACTGCGACACGCCGTATGTACTTACCGTCTATACGCACGACTTTGAGGACAGACGCTGGCAATGGGAGAATGAAGGGAGCGCTGCCATTCGGTGGATCTCGTCAGAAGTCTGGAAAGCGATCAACCCGCACGATCCCTATGAACTGCCAGCCAACTATGCCAAATTCCTTCCGACCGGGGGCGGCGTGGACGAAGAGGTCTTCTAGCCATCGCACTGATCCTTTGATGAACTAAAAACCGGACTTTAGCTCGTTTTTCATGAGCATTGTGCCAAAAAATTAGCACTTCGCGTGTCATCAAGGATAGAATAGATAGTATGCGAATGGTCATCATCACTGGGTACCTACTTTGCTCCGGCGGAGTTTGCGATACACTTTGAACGAACCCATACACATATCTAAACGTTAAATGTTGACGTGGAGTTTATCATGAAGCGCGCGAAGTTCTATGCAATTCTTGGGCTGGCTTTGGCCTGTCTTCCATCTTATGGACAGGATGCCCAGGTTCAATCCATCAGCCTAAAATGTCCTGCGGGTCCCTTGTCCAAGATAATTCCTGCCCTTGCGAAAGCAACTGGGTTGCGGATGTCTGTAGACGGTCCGATCGCGAAATCGATCGTTCAGATTAGCGTCAGGGATGCTGATCCGCTAGTTGTGATGGAGAAGATAGCGGCCGTTACTTCGGGAAGATGGGACAAGAGCGACGACAGCTACAGGCTCGTTCTCGACAGCGACCAATCCCGGGACGATCTTCGCAACGAGCAAAAAGCGCGAGCAGAGGCTATCAAGGCGTCGCTTGATAACATGCAGAAGACTGCTTCTGGAGGTTCAGGCAGAGCAACGACCTCCATTCGTGAGATGCGCATGGATACGCGGGGAGACAGCGCACCTGTCGTGGCTTCGATGGGCAACCCGAACTCTTCGACGAACAAGGCAATTATCCAGATGCTGCAGATGATCGGCCCGGCTACGCTAGCTCAAATCCAAGCTGATTCAAGAGTCGTTTATGCCTTGCCGGCCAATCGGGCTCAAAAAGCGCTGCCTAGCACCGTATCGAGACTCATCAATACTCTGATCGCCGAGTTGCCGCAACGCGAAGGACCTCCACCAGTAGCGGCAAAGGTTCACCTCGTCCTTTCGCGCCAACTGATGGGCGGGATGCTGATGGCAGAGCTGAAAGTCGGAGATCCAGGCGGAAGAACGCTCATTCGCGATATGGTCTCAGTCCAATACGAGCCTCAGCCTGCCAAGACAGACATTAAGCTCCAAAATGGCACCAAGAAGGTAGTCCTTTCGGAAATTGCAGCGGATCTGGCCAAAGTGTTTGCAGAAGCGAGACCGGTTAGAGGTGGGGTTGGATCATCGACAACCATCGTCTCAGCGGTTGTCGTTTCAGGAGGTCCTGGCTCCGGACCGGTTGTTGGGCCTCCGGTCGCCGAGAACGAAACGCCTCAAGCTTCAGAGAAGGCTAAAGAGGCCTTGCTAAATCCCGATAAGTATGAGCCTCTGGCTTTTCTGCCTGGCGAAGCGCTTCAAACAGCTGCCGATGCCGACGAACTCAATATGGTTGCTTGCATTCCAGACGCAGCGCTTATCCCTGCCTCAACTTCTCTCGGCGGATCTTTGACTGCTCAAGGAGTCCTTAACAACCTTGGCGACTGGCAAATGGTCGGCCAGTATAAGGATGGCTTCATCACCATTCAGCCATCAGAACCGGCGGCAGCCCGATCATTTCGAATTGACCGCCCATCGATGGCGACAGCTTTGAAGTTGATCACTTTGCAAGGCTATCTGACTCTCGATCAAAAGGCAAGCTATGTGAACGCCCAGCCGTTCGCTACCGCGATCGACAACTTCGAGATTCGAATGCTCAGTGCAGTGAATTCAGGCTTTGGCGGATCCATGCAGCAAAGCCTGTTCAGCGGCGAACGCAAGATGTTGAAGTTCTATGCCCAGCTTCATGCCGCCCAGCGGCAAGCTCTGTTCAGCGGCCGAGGCGTGGTGTTGGGATCGCTGATGCCGGTGCCTAAAAACCTGGTTTACGATATGGCTTACAATTCTATAAGCGGTCTAAGCATCGATCAACCAGGCGAACCAGGTCCGCGAAGGGCGATGATAGGCGATATGGGCAATGATCCTACAGAGGTCTTGTCAAACGGCGTGCCGGAACAAGCAGCAATCACCCTTCAAACGAGAATGAACGACTTGGCATTCGGCGTTTCGAAATCGGGCAGCCGAGTCCCCGTGTCGCCGAGTGCTTTCTCCATGACCTTCAGCGGCGACCCGAGCACGGGTTTAACCCCGATGATGGTCAATGCGGCTAGCCAATACTCGAAGTACCAACTTGGAAAACAAACGCAGCTCAACTTCCGTTTCCAGATAACGCCTGCGATCTACTTCACCCGGACACTGGTTGATGATAAGTTCGACATCAAGTCGAAGCTTCTCAGCTTCTCGGAGTTGCCTGACTGGTTCCGCAGCCAAGCCGATGAAGCACGAAAGCGGATGGATCAGATGAAAGATCGGATCCAAATTGGCGGACAAGGCGGTCAAAAGCCGCCGAGTCCTTAGGCGAAGAGGGAGCAAACGTAAAACGGGCTGCCGATAATCGGCAGCCCGCTTCCATTATAGTTACTTATCTTTCTTCTCTTGCTTAAGTTCGCCGCTTTTTTCGGTCGACGATTTGCAGCCAGCCGCAACGACACATAACACGAGCAGGAATAATGCGAAATATCTCATTTTATAGAGGTACCCGATCCCTAGCGATATTGTCAGCAACTTGGCCGCATGGCAAGCCAGCGCCATAGAAGTTTCCTGCACGAGCAGAGATGGCGTCTGGGTTATAGCAATAGTTCCGAATCAATTTGCCATTTTGGGGCATGATATCGAAAGCGTCCCCATCTGCATAGAACGAATAGGCTCCCATGCGCATATTCTTTGCGTGGCCGTCAGCATAGCCGAACTGGTACTGGCCGCTATGGCGAATCGCCGAAGCGCTCGTACCGTCTCCAGTCTGCCAGTAAAACGCAAGGGTGTACATGTTCGTGTCATTCGTATCGCCAGCTAAGATCACTTCCGAAGGGCTTGAGAACTCGCCGAAGTTGCGTCCCATCCACATCTGGCCACCGGCCGGATCGGCAATGTTGGCTTGGAAAATCCCCAATCCGTTCTGATAAGAGTAGATGCCGAAGTTCGGGGCATAGCCCAGACACCTTCCAGAAGGATCAATAGACGAGTCGCATCCAACCTTTCGGCGCGATGGGCAGTAGAAGATTTCGCGGTTCTTGATGTAAGGCTGCAAGAGCCACTGGAACTCGCCACGATCATCCAAATCGTTGTTTTGGGTTAGGATGGTGTCTTCGTTGTCCGTTCCATACATGATGAATGCCATCGTCAGATTCTTCAGATTACTGACGCACACAATTCGCTTGGCAGTCTCTTTGGCTTGGGCAAAGACAGGAAAAAGGATTGATGCAAGGATCGCAATGATGGCGATAACAACTAGCAACTCAATCAAGGTAAAGGCTCTTCTCATATTCGTCTCCGTCAACCGGGAGTAACCTGCGTTAAGATCGTAGGCTAATGCCATTATATATCGGAATCCATGAATTCCTGATGAGAATAGCTCGGTCAGAACAATCTGTTCTGTTTTCAAGCGAAAACCCGTATCGCATCCTGCAGGCAAGGGCTATAATCGCTGAGTTGCAGTATTGGAACAAGGCGGCAAACAATGAAGTGGGCAGGATTATTACTTCTACTCAGTCTGGTTGGCGATTCGAATCCTGAACTCTACGCCAAGTTTTTCGAAGACGCCCAAAAGGCCAAATCGAAAGGCGATATGGCTGGCATGGAACAGAACCTCATCCTGGCACACCAGCATGGCCCTGGCACCGAATACACCTGGCGAAGCCTTTCATGGGCGCAAATGAACCAGGGCAAGTGGCGGATCGCCCTGGGTAACGCAAAGGAAAACATCAAGCGGAATGGCGAGACAACCTGGAGCCTAAAGCAATTGTTCTATGTTGCATCGAGCATCGGCGACCTCGAACTGGCGCGATACAGCGTCAAACGCGAATCCGGTCTACCAAAGGCAAAACGGAACTCGACAATGAGTGAGGAAGCACTGACGCTGGCCAAACTCACCATGCCAACGGTGCTGGAAATCGACTACCGGATCGTCGTTGAACACTTTGAGAACCAGGACGGCAAGCTTTACATCCAAGCGCCGTGCGCCGACCATTTATGGCAAAAAGCAGCAACGACCGTCTCTGGGGCGAAGAGTTGGAAGCTCTACAAGGATGGACGATGGGACGTGCTCGAAATCGATCCGGGTGAGGCCAAAGAGATCATCATTCACTCGACGATCACTCACACGCCGAAACCGATAGGCTGGAAAGCGCTTGAGAAGGCAAAATCTACGACGATCCCCAACTCTCTAAAAGCATATACCGGCAAGTTTATCAACGGAACCGCCTATGATCCGGCAGATCCGTTTCTGGAGGATCTTGTGCCAAGTTTGAAGGGCAAATCGATCGCAGAGACGGTTCAGAACATCCTCGATTGGCTGGCAAAGAATATGCGCTATGAGTTCGGCCACTCCGACTCGCTCGAAGCCATGCTCAAGAGCCATCGCGGAGTCTGCCACCATTACTCGAACCTGATGGTTGCCATGTGCCGCGCCGCCGGCATTCCTGCGTTAGTTGCTCATGGCGATGCCATGCCCAGCGACGGCTCTTTCAAGGACACGGCTCCATCGCACGGTTGGGTCGAGGTCTACATCCCTGAGTTTGGCTGGACGCCGGTCGATCCGCTCAATCCGAACACATTACGGTGCTTCCATGCTCCCGGATACGTCATCGTCGACACGTCGTCGCACTGGCCCGAAGACAACCACTTCTATATGAAGATGAAGAACGGCAAACACCTGCAGAGCATTCAAGGTGCGCCGGCTTCTGGTTACGCTAAGCAGATAAGCAAATAGGAACCGGTGTTCTAATGCCGGTTCCTAATTCGAAAGATCGCGACTAAGCTACTTGTCGTTCTTCGTAGCCTTATAGTCTTCTGCCTGCTTCGTTTGCGCTTCCGAGTTCTTGGCTCCGCATCCGATGCTGGCAACCACCACGAAGACTAGCGCAAGAAGAACAATCGTTCGTTTCACTAGAGAACCACCCTATCGCGGGCGATATTTTCTGCGACCTGGCCGCAAGGCAGGTTCGCACCGTAACCGGACGTTCGAACCGAAACGGCGTTCACGTCATAGCAGTACGACTTGATGTTCTTAACATCCATCGGCATGATGTCGAAGGTGTCGCCGTCCGCCATGAACGAATAAGCAGCCATTTTCACCGGCTTGGTGTGGCCGTCCACATAAACCATGGGGTACATGCCGGAATGTCGAATCGCTCCTTTCGTGGTGCCGTCGCCGGTTTGGAAGTAGAAGCTGAGCGTATACATGTTCGTGTCGTTGGTCTCTCCGCTAACGATCGTATCCGCTGGTGCCGTGAACTCGCCCATGTTGCGGCCAATCCACAGGTTAGTATAGCCGCCGACAGCCGGGTCATAGTCACCTTTGAAGATGCCTGTGCCGTTGTGATAGGAATACAGGCCGAAGTTTGGAGCATAGCCGAGACAGCGTCCCTTAGGATCAATCTTCTTTGTGCAAGAGAACGTGTTTCTGGTCGGGCAGTAGAACATATCTCTGCTCTTGATATACGGCATTAGCTTGTATGTATACTCGGTGTTGTCGTAGTTCTGGTTGTCGACCGATGCAATCGTGTCATCATAGTCCGTCGCATACATAATCCACGCAAGACCGGTGTTCTTGTTGTTGCTGATGCATTGGATACGCTTAGCCGATTCTTTGGCTTGGGCAAACACAGGGAATAGAATCGCGGCTAAAATCGCGATGATAGCTATAACGACAAGCAGTTCAATTAGAGTAAAGGCTTTTTTCATACGTTAATCCATTGGGTTGAACCCATTTTGGTCAGTCCAGAGGACTTGACTCTTGATTATGCACCATTCTTAACAATATTAAGAAGTTACGTGCATATATCATTTCAAAGGTTATCTTTTCCTCATGAACATTGAGTCAACCACCTATATTTGTGCCATATGGTTGTGATGATAATGTTAAGAACCGGCTTCTGGAGCCATTTTAGCAACCATATAGGGCCACATAAATTGCGAAAAACCGGTGGCATTGATGTGCCGCCGGTTATCGTTTCTATAGACCTACGCGATCGCTAGTAACCTAGAGCTGGACCTTCGTGAACTGAACCTTCGTAAACTTGTCCGGCATGTGCGTGTCGTAGACGCCGTGCGGAGTCCAGCACCATGCCGGGTTTGCTTTGCCCGTGCCGACGGCGATCTGCTGGAACCGGCCGAAAAAGATAGACCAGATGTCGCCTTCGCTCGGAGGGATCGTCCTTCCGTTCGCGAGATGCTTCATGCCTTCCCAAGGAAATGCGATTTCAACCGTCCATCCCTTGCTTGGCATGCTCGGGTCGTTAAGCGTTCCTTGAACCTGCACCGCCGACTGAACTCCAGGCATGTCCCAATCCAAGAATGCCCAGCGCAACCCGCGCGGATTCGTGCCGAACCAGAAGCTTTCCGGCTTGCGGTCGTAGTCGCCTCCGAAAGTGACTGCCCGAGGATTGTGCACATCGAACTCGGGAATATCGAACCGGCTTCCGCGTGTGTAGGCATCGCGCCAAACGAAGAACACTTCATAGATCGTGTTCCGAGCGTTGATCTCGAATTCGTAGTAGCAGTCTCCGCCGTCAATAAAGACCTCAACATCGTTCTCGGTGAAGATGATCGAATCGCGCTCAGTTAGGTGCGCCGTCGGGTACGGCTCCTCGACCCAGAAAGCCACGTAAAGATTCTTGTCATCCCATACCGCTGCTGCTTGGGTACCTAAGATGGCGGGGCCTCCTGTCGCCATATCGACGAACCTTGGCGACTTCTGAGCCTTCTGCCAAACGGGCTTATCGAGATTTCCGTCAAGAACGATCGGCGAGTCAGTTTTGAAGCAAGTGTAATCGGCCATATAGTTGACTCAAGAATAGCATTATGTCCGGTGACTTGGCATCAAAAGGGCGGGTAGTCTCCGGCCAAATGTTATCAGCGGCGGTTTTGTTAATGGCAATGTCAGCTTCTGGACCAACGTGGACTCGCGACGCGGCGAATTGCACCTGGGGAACCGAGAAAGGCCTTCGAGTGGCCATTGAACCGGGCTTTTTCAAGCATTGTCCCCGCGGGTTGATCCACGTGATGTACCCAACTTTGGACGGCGGACTCTATGACCTTGTGAACTTCTTTGCCATCGAGCCGATCGTCAAAGGCCAGCGCGGATTCAGCGAGCTAGAGCGCAGCCGCCTGGACGACCGGAACGGCCTGCGTTTGTCAACCGATAAGCCTAAAGGCGAGATCAAGACAATTGGCAAAGGCGTAACTGCGCTGGTCATCCCCATGAAGGTTGAGAAGTTCCTAAACGGCGCTCATGTTCGGCTTGAGCTATCGATCCGAAGCGACCAACCCGACGAAGTCCGCGTTCAGGTGTTCGCGGAACCCGACAGCATGCCGATGGATGAATGCATCATCACAGCCACGATGGGCAACAAAGCTCGCACGCGCATCCTCTATCTAAAAGATAAGCCTGTCATCAGCACCGAGGTCTGGCCGGAATACAAGGAGACTTTCTTCACACCACACACGGTCCATCCGGCATCTGACTTCCTAAAGTTGAAGAACGGCTCTTTGCTTGCTGCCTACGGCACTGACGAAAAGGATCCACGCCAAGGCAAACCGGTCAAAGGCAGCGAGCACTGGGCGTACCATGGCTTTCCTATCACCCAGTACTGGCGGGTCTTGCCCGGCACCGACACGAAAGGCATGAACGTCTGGCTGAACGGCCGCTACACCTATTGGGGCAACCTGACGCCGATTCCCGGCGGCATCGCCTATGAGAACTGCGAGCTGAGAGCGCCATGGAAGGATGGCCAGATCTGGGTCTTCGGAATTTCGAAAAAGACGCCGAAGGAGCTTGGGTACAAGTATGAGGTGAAGTTAAAAGACCTTTGACAAATCCTAACCAATCCGAACCAACCCTTGCTGCTGTGCGAGGTATAACCCAGCCATGACCTTCGGGCAAAAATTGGTGTCGCGATATCTGCCTCCGCTCATCCTCATCTTGGTGACGTTGTCTGTTTTTGCGATCCTCCAAAACAAAGGCCCTCGAGGAACCGTCAGGCAGTTCTACTCAGCGGCTCAGAGCGGCGACAGAGATATGCTTTATAGCCTAATGGCCGAGGCTTATCCTGAACAGAACGAGTCGGTTGGAGCACTTCTTAACCAGGCTCATCGGTTAGTTGAAGGCGACTTTGCGCCATATAACATCATCGTCGAAGAGAAATCGAAGTACATTGTCGTCATCGTTAACTATGTCAGTTCTCGTCGACAAACGAACGTGCCCATCGCCTACGTGCTGGTACGGCGCGACGGCAGGTGCAAAATCACGGCCTCCGGCTCCATACAGCTCCAAAATTCCCTCTGAGGATTAGCAACCAATGATTCCATTCATAGCAACCCTTGCGCTTGTTGCCGAACAGCCAAGTTTCACTCCCGGCGAGATCTGGCTTGATAAAAACCAAGTCCACATCAACGCACACGGCGGCGGAGTCATCAAGCAGGGCAAACGTTACTACTGGTTCGGCGAACACAAGATCGAGGGTCCTGGCGGCAACTCAGCTCAAGTTGGTGTGCACTGCTATTCGTCTGCCAACCTTTGCGAATGGAAGGATGAGGGTATCGCGTTAAAGGTATCCGAAGATCCGGCATCTGACATTGTGAAGGGTTGCGTGATCGAACGGCCGAAGGTGGTTTACAACAAGAAGACCAAGTCGTTCGTGATGTGGTTTCACCTCGAGTTGCGCAGCCAAGGGTATAAGGCAGCCCGTGTCGGTGTGGCAACCAGCAAACGCATAACCGGACCCTATTCCTTCACGCGATCGTTCCGTCCGGACGACTCCGAATCGCGCGACATGACGGTGTTCCAGGACGACGACGGCAAGGCGTACCTATTCCATTCTTCCGAAGGGAACGCCACGATGCACATCTCGCTTTTGTCGGACGACTACTTATCGACCTCCGGCAAGTTCGTGCGCGTCTTTGAGGGCCGCTACATGGAAGCGCCTGCCGTGTTCAAATTGGCCGGCAAGTACTATCTGATCGCCTCTGGCTGCACGGGCTGGGCGCCGAATGCCGCGCGTTCCGCAGTGGCCGATTCCATATTCGGGCCTTGGACTGAGCTCGGAAACCCCTGGCAGGGTCCTGTAGAACAAACAGAAATTTCATACGACACTCAGAGCACCTTTGCCCTGCCGATCAAGCACAAAGGCAAGGATACGATCATCTTCATGGCCGATCGCTGGCGGCCGAAGAACCCTATCGACGGCCGCTACATTTGGCTGCCGATTGAGTTTATAAACGGGAAACCAATCTTGAAATGGCGCGATAAGTGGACTCTTGACAAAATCCAGTAGTGCGGCACTAGGAATACGAAAGCTCCAACGGATAACATGTGAAACAGAACAAGAGATACACAGCAGGTATACAATATGTCGAAAATCTACACAGGCGAAAACACTCAGCACATCGCATTTCCTCTTGGCGGCATCGGCGCAGGCATGTATTGTCTTGAGGGCCGCGGAGCGCTCTCCCATTTCTCCTTGCGCAATGCTCCGGGCGTCTTCAACGAGCCGCAAATATTTGCAGCAATCAGTGTGAAGGGCGGCAAGCCGGTTGCACGCGTGCTGGAAGGACAGGTGCCGATGTGGAAAGTTTACGGTTCTCGCGGAGCTGGCAACGGCTTGGCCGGCAAAACCTTTGGCCTGCCACGGTTCCGCAACGCTCAGTTCCAATCCCAATATCCGTTCGCCTCGGTAGAGTTGACCGATTCTGCGGTTCCTCTTAGGGTAACGATTGAAGGTTGGAGCCCGTTCACGCCGGGAGACGCCGACAGTTCTTCGATGCCGGTTGCAGGCCTTGAATACACCTTTGAAAACACGACAGCTGCTCCCGTAGAAGCAGTATTCTCCTTTAACACGCACAACTTCATGGCGGTCGGCGAGAAGGGCGCATCGGTTAAGAAGATCGGCGGAGGTTACATCCTCGATCAGAAGCCGAACCCGAAGAAGCCGTTCGAACAAGGTTCCTTTGCCGTATTCACAGACAGACGCGACGCCGTTGTGAACCTTGCATGGTTCCGTGGCGGCTGGTTCGATCCGCTGACCATGGCCTGGAATGCCGTTGAGCGGTGCGAGACTCCTTGCAACGACGAGATCAAAGAGGGCCAGCCGAGCCCCGGCGCTACGATTTATGTGCCGATTAACCTCAAGCCGGGCGAGAAGACAACCGTCAAGATCCTGACCTGCTGGTATGTGCCGGTTTCTGACATGAACATCGGACCGGACCCCAAGGAAGGATCAACTGGCATGGTGTATCGTCCGTGGTATACAGCTCAATACAAAAACATCCGTGAAGTCGCCAGCTACTGGCGCGCCAACTATGCTTCGCTGAGAAAAGCAAGCAAGTCGTTCGCCGCCAGCTTCTTCGATTCGACTCTTCCAGAGCAGGTTATCGATTCCATTGAGACTAATTTGGCCATCATCAAGTCGCCGACGGTGCTCCGCCAGACCGATGGCCGCTTGTGGTGCTGGGAAGGTTGCTTTGACGACTGCGGCTGTTGCAGCGGCTCGTGCACGCACGTCTGGAACTATGCGCAGGCGATTCCGCACCTGTTCCCCGACCTGGAGCGCTCACTGAGAGCTACCGAATACGCCGACTCGCAGGACGACCGAGGCCACCAGAACTTCAGGTCTTCCCTGCCGATCCGCCAGACCGCCCACGATTTCCATGCAGCTTCTGACGGCCAGCTCGGCGGCATCATGAAGCTGTTCCGCGATTGGCGCATTAGCGACGACAACGATTGGCTGAAGTCGATGTGGCCTGCGGTCAAGAAGAGCATCGACTACTGCATCGTCACCTGGGACCCGGACGGCGTCGGCGTTCTGCGCGAGCCGCACCACAACACCTACGACATCGAGTTCTGGGGTCCGGACGGCATGTGCACGAGTTTCTATCTCGGCGCGCTTAAGGCTGTTTCGATCATGGGCCAAGCGCTGAAGCAAGACGTGAAGGTCTACGACGAACTGCTGGCAAAAGGTCTCAAGTTCATGGATGACAAGCTGTTTAACGGCGAGTATTACATTCAGAACATGGACTGGAGCGGTTTGCGAGCAGGCGATCCGCGCGATGCCAAGACCTTCAGCGCCAACGAGCCGCCCGAAGCCGTTGAGCTATATAAGAAAGAGGGTCCGAAGTATCAGTACGGCAACGGCTGCATCTCGGACGGCGTGCTGGGCTACTGGATGGCTGAGGTGTGCGGAGTCGGACAGATCGCCAATGAACCGAACGTTAAGTCACATTTGAAGGCGATTCACGACTATAACCTGAAGACCGATCTGACCGGCCATGCGAACCCGCAGCGCCCGACTTACGCCGTGGGCGATGAGGGCGGATTGCTTCTTTGCACCTGGCCGCACGGCGATAAGCTGTCGTTGCCATTCGTTTATAGCGACGAAGTTTGGACCGGCATCGAGCACCAGGCGGCATCGCACATGATGCTCCGCGGGTTGGTCACCGAAGGTCTGGACGTCATTCGCGAGCTTCGCAAGCGATACGACGGTAAAAAGCGCAACCCATACAACGAGTATGAGTGCGGCCACTGGTACGCCCGCGCGATGGCGTCGTATGCCTATCTCTATGCTTTGACCGGCGCTCGTTACGATGCAGTTTCTCAGACTCTTTATCTAGAGCCTCGGATTAAGGGCGACTTCCGCTCGTTCCTCTGCACGGCAACCGGCTACGGCACCGTCGGCGTGAAGGACGGCAAGCCGTTCGTCGAAGTCGCCAGCGGCAAGATCGAGGTCAAGAAGATCGAGTATAAGGGGTAGGGCGTTAGGGTTACGGGGTAAGGGTTAAGCGGTAAGGAACTGCTTGATCGTTGCTAACGCAGTAGGCGCAGGCGGCTTGGGCCTGCGTTAATCCTGTCATCCCGAACGAAGTGAGGGATCTGACCGCAGGCTCTTCCTGATAGTACCGACCCGCAACAAATACTGTCAGATGCTTCGCTTCGCTCAGCATGACAGCATAAGCTCAAAAACAACCAAACCAAACGGCCCTCTCGAACGTAAAATACTCTAGAACAGTGAAACGAATAGCCCTCATCATCGCACTAGCCGCACTCGTCGTCGCCGGATGCAAGAAAGCTCCGGAGCCAAAGAAAGTGAGCCTAAAGCAAGGCGTCGAGATACCTTTGGTGCTCGCAACCAACCTTCAAGCCGGATCCTCAAAACAAGGCACCGTAGTGCCGTTCATCGTTGCCGACGATGTGAAAAGCAATGACGGCACGGTTGTTGTTGCCAGAGGTTCCATCGGCTACGGCCAGGTCGTGTGGTCGAGAAGCGAAGGCACACTCAGCGCGTTGATGGACAAACCCGCTAGGCTCGACGTCCGCCTCGACTATGTAATGTCGAAAGACGGTCAGAAGGTAAAGATCGAATCAGAACAGGGCAAAGGCGACGAAGCCTACGAGTTCACAAGAGCTAACACAGGCAAGATCGGCGAGTCTGCCGCGGCCGAACAGGCATGGTCCGATCCCGATAAGCAGAAGGCCATGACGACCCTCATGCAGCTCATTGAACGCAGCAAGCAGAGCGATCTGGCCAACGACCCTCAAACGGCGGAACTGCTGGACAAGCTCTCGAAAGACTTGAACCTCAGCTATGGCGAACTTGAGACAAAGAGCAAAGAACGCGTTTCGAGCCTGCTGGGCAGCGTCGGCAACGGCGACATTAGCTTAGATCGCTTGGCGCGAGCAGCTTTACCGGAGGTCACTGCCTTGCTGGAGCTGACTAAGGTCACGGGCTTCATCGGCAAGCAGATTGGCGGAGCGTTGAAGGGACGGACGATCCGCGCTTATGTGGGCACGCCGGTCACGGCTTATACCCGGACAGACGAAACCTTCACGATCATGCCCGAAGAAGCGAAGTAGCAGGCGAGCGCGGGGACAAGGCATCCCGCGACAACGCGGTTTGGACATCCTGTCGCTTATTCCGTTTCAGGCTTCGCATCAAGCATCGCGAAGTGGCTCTTCTTCGCTTCTTTTTGCTCGTCTTTCGGCGTACCTTTCTTTCGGATCTTCCAGCCGGCTTCGAGCAGAGCTTCGGCTAGATCGCGGTTCCCTTCGGCCAATGCCTGCTTAGCCAGCAGATAATGGATCGCGAAGAACTTTGGATCGAGAGCAAGCGCATACGAAAGTTGCTTGACGTAGTTCTCGGTGTCTCCGAGCACTTGATAAGTGTTCGCCGCAAAGAAATGAATATCGAACTCGCCAGAGCAATCGTCCAGCAACTGGGCAAGCCGCTTCAGCGCTTCTTCAGCATGGCCTTGCCTTGCGTGCGCCGACACTTCAGCCATCAGTTGCTCGGTCTCGGCTCTCTTTCCTTTCTTCGGCTTCTTTCCAAAATCCATCATAGACGTTATTTAACCAGCTCTTCGAGTTCGGCAACGGCCCGATCTAGGTCGTCGTTCACCACACGATATCGATACTTGTCGGCCTGCGACAGCTCCCATTTGGCATTTTCCAAGCGCAACTTGAGAGCCTCGGGCGTCTCGGTAGCTCTTCCCACGATTCGTCTCTCCAGTTCCTCCATCGACGGCGGAAGAATGAAGACAGTCAGCGCCTCAGGGCAAAGCGGCATGATGCTGAGTGCTCCTTGGACATCGATCTTGAGCACCGCGACAAGACCTTCAGCGATCATCTCCTCCGTGTCTTTCTTAGGCGAAGCATAGAAGTTGCCGTGGACTTCCTTGTTCTCAAGGAACGCGCCTTCGTCGACCAGTTGCTTGAACCGTTCGACAGATACAAAGTTGTAGTCGATCCCGTTCTGCTCGCCTTCTCGCGGAGTTCTCGTCGTGTAAGTAACAACCCGACGAACACACGGATTGGCCTCAATCCACTTGTCGAGCAAGGTGTCCTTGCCGACTCCGCTGGGGCCGCTGAAGATGACCATCTTGCCGTTCATTCGCCAATCAACCTCATGAGTCTTGTTGCCAGCCGAAGCGGGTCGTGCCGCACCAACTCGGACTGGCTCATAAAGTCGCCCGTTGCCACTTTGAAGCCCATTGCTCGGATGCGGTCGATGTCTGCTTCAACGAGGAACTGGTTCGACGTACGGTACTTGCCGATAAGCTCCTCGTTCGGCACTCCGGAGTTCACCAGCACATAGTCGCAGAACTTGCCATCGACGTTCGACTGAATCGCCATCACGTGCTCGCTCGCGGTGAACGAGTCACTTTCGCCCGGCTGGGTCATGACGTTGCAGATATAGGCTTTGACTCCATCAGATTGCCGTATAGCGCTAAGAATTCCCGGAACGAGAAGGTTCGGAATCACGCTCGTGTATACGCTGCCCGGCCCGATGCAAATGAGATCGGCATCAAGAATGGCATCGATGGCGGCCTGGTAAGGATCAGCGTTCTGGGGATCAAGATAGATGCGGCGGATTTTTTCGCGGGCATCGACGATTTTTGTCTCGCCGAAAATCTCAGAGCCGTCTTCCATTGTGGCTTTTAGGCGCACATGGCTTAGCGTCGAAGGCACTACACGTCCGCGGATAGCCAAAACGTCGCTGGCGATCTCGATGGCCTTCTCGAAGTCTCCTTGCGCTTGGTCAACCAGACCGGCAATAAGAAGGTTGCCCATCGAGTGTCCGGATAGCGAACCCTGTTCAAGCTTAAACCGGTATTGGAAAAGGTCGGTCATCGACTTTTCAGCTTCGGCCAAAGCGACCAGGCAGTTGCGAATGTCTCCCGGCGGGATCATGCCGGTCTCTTGAGATAGCCTTCCGCTGCTGCCGCCGTCGTCTGTGACCGTCACGATGGCCGTAATGTTGCTAGAATGTTGCTTAAGGCCGCGAAGAAGCGTGCTTAATCCGGTGCCGCCGCCGAGTGCGACGATGTGCGGGCCCTGGGCAAGCTGCTGCCTGCGCAAATAGATGCCGACCATGCCCTGCTTGATTCCTGGACTAAGAGTCTGCACCAAATGCCGTACTGCAAGCCGAACTCCGCTGAAGATGAGATAGAAGCCCAGAAACAGAAAGGCTCCGCCAAGGATATGCGTTGCATATTCGAGCTTGCCTTGGCTAACGAGATGCGAAAGCAGTTCGTTAGCCGATTCGGCAAGCCACTCTAAGAAGGGCAAGACGATCAGCTTGAAGCTCAGAGCGGCGCCAATGATAAAGCTGGCGCAGCCGGCAGTCAGAATGCCAAGCGCGTTTCGGAATCCTGCTGTTGGTCCGATGAGCTTCTTAAGCCGATATCCTCTAATCATCCTTCTTGTCTGAAACGAAACGGTTTAGAAATGCGCTGATGCATGAAATGAGCACGCTGGCGACAACGGCGGCGAACAACCCGGCAAGAGTTCCTTTCTCCGTAAAGGCAAATCCCATCTTGAGGTTGGCAACAATGATTAAAACAACCGCATTGATGACCACCGAAAACAGCCCAAATGACAGGCAATTTAGCGGCAATGTTAGGAGCTTCAAGAGCTTGCCTAAAGTCGCATTGGCAAACGCTAAGATGGCGACGCCCACAAGAAGTTGAAGAAAAGATCCAACGCCGTCAACACTCGTCTGAAAGCCAAGATTTAAGGCCTGGGTTACAAGCGAAGCGAGTATGACCGAAACGGCCAGGATGACCCAGCGAATGAGAAGTTTTTTCATCGATGCCTTTGCCCCTATCCATTGTAGCCGGTTCAGGGGCAAAAGCGTGGTGACTGTTTGTCTGCTAGTCGGTCTTCAATTTTCGAATGGCCGCTTCGAGCGGCGGGATTGCCTGCTTGTCGCACTTAGCCATGATTCGGATAAGGCAAGCGACTCGGCTCCTTAGGTAGGCGCTTCGGAACGCTTCGGCATGTTCTGCCTTCTGAGGATAGCCGCCCATAAACTCCCACATCGCCCACACAAGGTCGTGAATATCGAAGAACCATCCTGACGCATCCGTCAGTTCCTTTCGGGCTTCGGGATGCCTCTCGGCCATATCGTCCAGCCATTGGCCGCCCCAGGCCCGAGCTTGAGCTAGAATTCCTGCATTGCCCCAATGCCCTTCGTGGGCTTTCTTCATTTGATCTTCGCTGGCCTTTTCATACAAGGCATCATCGCGAACAGAGCCGATCCAAGCCTCATAAGCGTCTTGGCCAGCTTTGAACTTGCGAGATGTCTTGGCTTTCAGTATCTTAACGGCCCATTGCAGCGCTTTTTTGTCGGCTTCGGCTATCGACACCTTCGGCTTCTTTTTGCCGATGACGATGATTCCAAAAGTATCGTCGAACCATTTGGGCTTTCGGAACTCGCCGGTCGGCTCCGACTCCAGGTTCTTGTCGAAACCTGGATCCGTCTGGAAGCAGCTCCAACCGATGACGACATCGCCGCCTTTGTCATATCCCGTTATCAGGCAAACTTCCGGCGGCCCGACGACGCCGATTGCCAACACCGGATTCCCAGTGGCGATCGAATCGACGATCATCTTCTTGAACTCCGCTTCGCTATAGTCGGCGGCTTGTTTCTTGCCAATCGACTCGGCGTAGGCTTTGCGAAGCATTAGGCTCCCTTCATAGCCGATGGCTTCTATCGTGTTGATGTATCCAACCGTTGGGTCGGCTGCCAAAGTATCGAAACCATAAGCCAAGTTCCTGTAATCCAGCCAGCAGTTCCTCACGCCGGCTCCCGAGGTTCCCATGGCAAAGCAGTGGATCTTGTGCCACTCCTGGGGGTCGTTGCCTGATTTGCACAATCCAAGCGTGTCTTTCTTATACTGAAGAAATGCCTTGATGCTTTGAGGAAACGGATCGTCCTCCGGAATGCCCGATCCGTTGTAAAACGCTATCTTCGGCACTTCCAGCTTGATACGCTCTTCTGCGGTCCGATTTTCGACTTTGATACCCATAACCCCTGCTCCCGACAACACAATCGCCAAAATCGTTGAGATCAATCTCATTTGCTTTATCTTACACCATAAGCGCACAATTGTCTACTCTTTTCTCGAAATCTGTGGAACCCGCTTCTGCACCATCTCGTTGAACCTAGTAAGATAGAAGAAGCTATGGCTACTCAGCGTTTTGACACCATCGCCGTCGGAAGCGGCTTAGCAGGCTTAGCCTTCGCCCTGAAGGCGGCCAAGCACGGCACCGTCTGCGTTCTCACCAAATCAGAGATTCAAGAGTCCAACACGAACTATGCCCAAGGCGGCATCGCTGCGGCGGTCGGCGAGTCCGACTCATGGGAGATCCACGAACGCGACACTTTGGTTGCAGGAGCAGGCCTTTGCGATGTTGAAGCCGTTCGCTATCTTGTTCAAAACGGCCCGAACGCTATCGACTGGCTCAAGGAACTCGGAACGAGCTTTGATCGGCAAAACGGCGAAGGTTATGCTTTGGGCCGGGAAGGCGGCCACACGCGAAACCGTATCGTCCACCATCGTGACAACACAGGCGCAGAAATCGAACGCGCTGTGGTCGAGGCCGTTCGAAACCACCCGAAGATAACCGTCTACGAGCATAGCTATGTTACCGACTTGCTTATCCAAGAAGGCCGGTGCGTTGGCGTTGCCGCCATGGTAGCCGACCGGGGCATGAAGGCCTTTGGAGCGAAAGCCGTGCTCTTGGCCACCGGCGGATGCGGAAAGCTGTATTCCCACACGACGAACCCGGCAGTATCGACGGGCGATGGATATGGATTGGCGATACGCGCCGGTGCGAAGATCGCCAACATGGAGTTCATGCAGTTCCATCCGACGACGCTGTTTCACCCGCAGATGAGAAGCTTCCTTATCTCAGAGGCTGTGCGAGGCGCAGGCGGAACCCTTCGAAACCACCACGGTCGCCGGTTCATGTACGACTATGATCCTCGGCTTGAGCTTGCACCTCGAGATGTCGTTGCACGGGCGATCGAAGCTGAAATGAAGCGTTTGGAGACGTGGTGCGTCTACTTGGACACGACCCACATCAAGATTGATTCGCTTCAGTCCAAGTTCCCGACGATTTATGAAGCCTGCAAGTCGGTCGGTCTTGAAATTCATAAGGACTGGATTCCAGTCGTTCCCGCCCAGCACTATTCCTGTGGCGGAGTCGTCACCGATTTGGACGGCAAAACATCGATTCCTGGCCTCTATGCCGCCGGAGAAGTGGCGTGCACCGGCATTCACGGCGGAAACCGGCTTGCGAGCAACAGCCTGCTTGAGGCGGTCGTTTTCGGATCGGCGGCTGCGGCTGCGGCAATCAATGAGCCCTCACTCGATGTTGAACTTGGCAAACCGGAGGCTCCGCGATGCATTCCAGAAGCTCAAGCAATTCGCATTCGGCATGGATTGCAGCGGGCAATGACCGACTTTGTGGGAATTGTTCGAACGAACAAGGGACTTGCAGAAGCGAAACGCCGAATACGGGAACTCATTGAAGACTATCGAAACCAACCAGCGGCCCCTTATTCGGTTTATTGCCTAGAAGCTTACAACCTGCTGCTGACAGGGCAAAAAGTTGTCGACTTGGCCATCGCCCGCAAGGAGAATGTGGGCCTTCACTTCAATTCGGACTTGATTACCGAAGGGTCTCCGAATACGTAGGAATCGGAGCTATTGGCGGCAAGCTGGCAGACCAAGCAGGCTTCACGATTTCGACCTCACACGGCGCGGGATCCTTTACATTGCACTTGATCACCGTGAATCCGAGAGCTTCTCTGGCGATAAAGGAGTCGAATAGCGTTATCGGCTTAAGATCGAGCGGGTAAGCCGATGCCAAGGTAAGGGTCATCGTCTTAGAATCGAGCGCCTGCCATTTCAACCTTAGATTCTGGCCCTCTCGGCTCAGACTCACATCATGATCGCCATAGACACGGATCTCGCTTAGCAACGACTGAACATAAGGATCCATATTAGCAACAAACCCGTCGTATCCATACAGAGAGGCCCGTTGGTTCCAAAGCGGCTCGATCATCTGGGGTTCCTTGGCAATATCGTCTCGGCGCCGATGCCATACAGCAAGCCCGCGCTGAGCAGCGACTCCTGCCTCGAACAATGCGCCTTCAAGCCTTCTCTCCGGCTCTGGACACAGCGCTCCCGCCAATGCGGCCAATGCGCTTGTCCGACGAGCCAGCACGGGCTCTGGAGCCCAAAACAGCCATGTATAGGGATCGCGTCTCCAGATGAGAGAAGTCAGCAAGGAGTTCGGCTCGCTTGTGGCTGAAACGGTCGAGTACATCGCTTGCATGAGCAATGCCTGAGCCGCACAGAGGTCGGCACCGACTCCATTCGCACTAAATGCCAGTTGCTGCTTCGTAAACGGCTCTTGGGTATAGGCGGCTTCAGCAAGATAGTGCGCCATCGTATCTTCACCCAAAGACCTGAGTTGGTTGTCACGATAGCCCATCAAGTTGGTTATAGCTAGCTCGCATACCGAACCGAGATCGAGCGCCGAAGCGCTTCCTATGAGCTCGTAGTTTTGGGTTCCTACAGGCAAGCTCCGTCCTGTTGGGATGCGCCGAACGGGAAAACGAATGGCAATCTCTGTCGATTTGGCAACGCAGACCGGCCCCTCTTCGGTGAAGATATCGAGTTTCTCGTAGTCTGACTTGACCTTGAGCAGATATCCGCCCAGCGGCGCAAGCAGACTAGGATAGGGCAGAACGGCGCCAGGCTTATCAAACGTCCACTTGGCCACCACGCCAAGCGAGTCTCCAACAACTTCTGTTTTCTTGAGTTGAGCCGGCCAAACAAGCCAGGTGTTGATCTGTTTTTTGACAAGTTTGGCCAATTCGCCGAGTGCTTTTGCCGTACTAGTCGCTCTGGGAGCAGTGCCAGTTGGCGCAATAACGCGAATCCAACCTTTATACGGCTTGGTTGTCGTCAAGCCAAAGTCGCCGCTCTTACCCTTCACGACCAGTTCAGCCGGACCGCTTAGGAAGCATAAAACGATGGGCGGCTGGTTATCGCGAAACGACACGAGAACCCAGCGCGCTGGCGGCATCGGCACATCAACGCCAACGCTTCCTTCTTCCCAGCTTAGGAAGGGAGCCTGCTCTGAGGAGAGTTTTAGCACCAGTCCTTTTTCGACATACATCGAAAAGCCCTGAGCCCAGCTTTCGGCCTTAATGCGCATCGGCGAGCCGCCGGCGCCAGCCAAACGTACTGTCTGGGCATAACCGCTAGTCGTTAAAGGAGTCCATTCAATTGAAGGGATCGCAAAGCGAAAAGTCGTGGAGGCCGAGTTGTTGACCCTAAATCCAGCCGCGTCGATTCGAAAACCTGGAACAGCCATGCTCTTGACATAGCCGAACCGGCCGAACGCTTGGCCGAAAGACAAGCTGGACAGAAGACAGACACCAGCCACGGCGCAGATGCCCCGAAATACAAAACCGCGACGCCGACTATTAATCGAAGGAAGCCCCCAAAACTTGGATGCCGAACGAGTTTGTTCTTCCTGAGTAGACGAGTCCGATATCCCTCCAGCCCATTCGATATCCAACCACAAAGTTGTAATCCTGGAAGCTCTGAGTCAGATAGCGGTCATAAGTGAAGTAGCATGATAGCCGCCAAAGCTGGCTCATTCGGTAGCTTGTGTCGAAGATATAGCTGAACCGTTCGGTGTCAAGGCTCTTCTGGAAAACGCTCGAGAAGTTGAACTTGCCGCTACCATAGAAGAACTGAAGACTCGTTCGATGTTTGCCAAGAACCTGGCCCATAAAGCCGTCGTCGGCGAAGTCATATGTCAAGAGCCCGGTCGCGCCGCCGCCGAAGTTTCTCGTGATAGAAGTCGTCGCAAGGACACCTAAACCGCCGTTGGTGTTCTTGCCCATCAGGCTGTTAACCGTTAGAGAGCTGGTTAAATTGGTGTACCGATCAAGAGTCTGGGGTAGCAACTGCAGCCGAGTTCTAACTCCTGCACCAGATTGCTTATAGCTAAATCCTGCGGTGGACGTGTCGGTCATGGTCGCGGTCAAACCGTAATAGAGCCGCATCGGAAGCTTGCCCACCTTGGTTGGGTCTTTCTCAATATTGAATGACAGCTGCTCGCTGTTATAAGAGAGCCCCCTAACCGATTGCGAAGAGCTGCCGTTCACGCCGACGGTGAAGCCTGTAAACGATTTGCTAAGGTTCAGCGCACCGAAAAGTGCGCGGCCGCCGACCAAGCTAGCCTGCAAATAGGCATTGGTCGAGTCGTTCGGACGATACATTTGCCGAATATCCAGGCTGTAATCGTTCCGTCCGATGCCCGAGTAAGTAAAGCCGCCTTCATATTGATCGCCTTTGGTCCAAGAGAGCTCATAATCGAGGAACGCGCCACGGTTGCTGGCGAACCCTCGTCCGTAGGTTTCTCCCATTCGGAACCGCAAGGCGCTCGTGATGCTCGGAGTCAGCCTCAAATAGTAGGGATAATTGATGGCAAGCTGGCTGTTGTTGACGCTTAAGATGTTCTCGGTAACAAGCGCTGGGCTATTGATGGCTAAGCAGTAGAGAGGCACTTTCATAACGGTTGCGTCCGCAACCTTTACGGTGGCTCTGTGGAACTGGATCTCTTTTCTTGGATAGGCTATCGCGCTTCTTGCAGTCACTGAGGAAGTTGACGCGCTAAGATCCTCGAACTTTAGAGAGTCGGCAGTGCAAGACTCATCTGGCATATCAACGCCCGATGAGCGCAACAACGCAAGGCCGTAGCGCGTTCGTTCGGTATCCTCAATCCGAACCGACTGCCCGAATGGCACGACGATTGTTGAGGGCACCGTAATCGATGTCGTGCCGAACCCCTTTCGCGAGTTCAATCGCATATAGAACTCGCCGAACTCGGCTTCGACCTTACCGAACTTCACATGCGCCTTTCGAGCTCTTACTTCGTAAGTGGGAACATTCAATTGCAGGTCATCGGCTCGTATTTCGATGTCGCGGTATCGCAGAGTCACGCCTTTGTTGAGGGCCGAGGCTTGGATCGTTCTAAGGTCGACGTTATATTGGAAGGTCTGTGAGCTGTCGATCTCGATAAACTCTTTCGCAGCCGATAGCATCTCTCGATTCACGACGAACTCATAGTCCGACATTGCTGTAGCGTTCAATGATATCGCGCTAGCAGAGATTTTTGCGATGCCCGGATTCGTGCCGGCAACAAGGATGGCTCTGGCATAGCCGCCCATTACAGGGACCATATCTTCTCGGAAGTTCCCAAGCGTGCTTGAAAATACAACCTGAGTGCCGTCTTTAGCAGCCTTTCCGCTTGAATCGCGGACCTCAGCCGATACCGTAATGGTGCTTCTGCCGTCCGCAACGCTCATGTTGGGGCTAGCTACAAGTCGAACTAAGCCTTGCTCGCACCATCCCAAGCAAAAACCCAAGCTGAACGCAACCGTGAAAGCTTGCTTTAGTATGCGCATCGAAACCCTTCGTATCCGTATTGTACGCAACCTAGAGACGTTGAGTCTAGCCCAAAAGGTTCGACTGCCAAAGATACGTAATGCCGATAGCCTTTCTTAGCGAAAGGCCATCGGCGAAGGACTGACAAAGTCCTAGAGGATACGATAGTTACAGTCTGACGAGTCTGCGAACTGTGCTAAAGATATAGCGTTCCTTCGTGTAGACGTCAGGCTTAGGACCAGGAACGTCGGCGACGTTCTTCACGCCAACTCTCCAATACAGCTCGTTTGAGCTGATGTAGTAGGCAGAGAGATCGATCGGGCCGACGGGGATCGTAGTACCAGCATCCGTCCGACGGAACGTTGCGATGTTCGTCTTCTTGGCGAATGTCGGAGTACCTGAGATTTGCACCACATACTCGACTACCACTCCGGGGGCAAGCGCGTTGCCAACGGCGTTCAGAACGAACGTGATCGGTCCAGAGACTTCTTCGTTCGCAAGAGGCGATACCAGTGTCGGCGATGCATAAGGCGTTGCAGTTCCCTTCGCGTTTGTCTTCGAGGAGTGGAAGTAGCACCAGTTGTTGTCTTCATCAGCATTCGGCAACTCGATTCCCAGCAGTCGGTAAACCAATGCCACCTGATAGGTGTAGGGCAGTCCAGACTGGACACCAATGACCGTGTCGGTGACGTTAAGGCCTGGCAACTCAGGTGTCGTGCACGATGCTCCACCCGGCTGGGCAATGATCCATGAAGGATCTGCTATCGAACCAGGGAAGTTCGGGACACGAATCTGATCGTCATCAACGACGCTGACGACTTGGCCATCGGTTACCAATGCCGGAACCATCGGGATGTCGTTGCGGAATACCCACCATTGGACACGTCTGTCAGTGCCCTTTGAGAACAGGTCTGGAGACCAGCTAATCTGGACTCGAGGAGCACCCGAAGAATCGGACATCGCTTCAGTTCTTACTGATGCGGCTGCGTTCTGGTCGCCGCTGCTTGTTAAGACCGCGACGGCAATCAGTCCGAGTATGGTAACTAACGTGTAGAAACCGCTGTTTCTTCCGTTAATTTTCCTGCTCTCGAATTTTGGTGATGTGCTGTCATTTTTCGGCCAAATTGGCTTAATGGGCGGTTCAGAGAAGATCGCGCGAACCTTGTCGCCTGGTTGCACGCCTTTCGGCTTGGTCAGAATCTTGACCTTCGAAGTATCCGGTTCGACTTCGGCGACCATCGCTGTGGCGACTTGTTCCCGGCCGCGCAGAATAATTAACTCCTGGCCTACTTTGAAACCAGATCGGGTGCCTCGATTAACGAAAGCAGATTCCTCATAGGTGTTCAGAATGGTGCCAAACGGGAGTTCCTTGCTCGTAACATTACGAACAACTTCTGCGGCAGCTGTTTGAATCGCGTCAGCCAAAAGCACTTCGTCTGAAGTGTCGGCAGGGCGCAGTGTGGAGTGAGATATAACGGATGAACCGTTAACGGTAATGCCGGAAGCAACATCAAGGACCTTAATGGTCACCATGACATCGGCTCGCCGGTTGGCGCCTTCTGTCACGAAGCGGAACAAGTGGAGTTCGCTGGTAACGATCGTCGTCGCCTTAAGTTCAGCGCCAAGGCGCAGAAGGCTGATCGGCTGGGTTACCGGAGTCACCAAGTTCAGCGTCGTACAAGCTCGGCTAATCTGCTCAGCCGGGAAGGTCTCATACTTGCCAGTCTTACCTAACTCGTTTCGAAGCGCTTCGCCTGCAGTAGCTGCAAGCGATGCAGGAGCTTTACCGGTCTTATCGACCATGTCAAGTACCGCCCACTGCGGCAAATCCTGAAGCTGCGCTTCGGCTCTCGGGGTCGCTAACACTGCGACGTAAGGGATGATGAGGGAAAGGGCAACGGCGTTGCTCAACAGTTTCCCAAGCGTTGTTTTGATGAACCGCCTCACTATGACGAGTCCTCCTTGTCAGTCCTTTGCGTTGTGGCCGGATGGGCAAGCCCACCCTTCGTTATCTTCACAGCCTCTGCTCTACGCACTGACCGATATCCCTCTTCCAGCAAAGTGCATCGACCGCACGGATAACTGGATTCACAATACCCGATCACCAAGGCAAACGTAAGCATATACTCCGTGGCTAGTGTTAATAACTGCCAAACTCCGCTGAGTATATCACGAACTTACTCGTCACGCAACCTCATAGCCGAGTTCCGAACGAATAACTTTCGCAATATAGCTCTTGACGCAATCCTCAGGCTGATTCGTTCGTATAACAACGTCGGCAAATGGGAGTTTTGCGCGTGTTGGAATCTGCGTGGCAATGAGCCGCCTGGCCGCATCGGCCGATCCGAGCCTCTCTTTGACCCTCGCAAACTGTTCTTCGGGGCCACAGGTTACTACCCAGATCCTATCGAAATCGGCCACCATGCACGCCTCAATCAACAGCGGAACCTCTGCAACGGCGGCTGGTGAAGCAAGAAGCTCTTCTCGAATAAGTGGATGCATGATGTGGTTCAGCGTGCGCCTTAGGGTCGGCTTTCTAGGGAAAATATCGCGCAAATCTTCGGGCTTGATCGGCAAAGGCATTCCGGCAAACTTGGCAATCTGGTTTTGAACGACCTCGCTGTTGAATACATGGCGCGCAACGACGTCGCTGGACACGGTGCTGATGCCCATTTCGTGCACGTACTTCAGCACCGTGCTCTTGCCTTCTCCAACTCCACCGGTAATTGCTATTCGCGGCATGCCGGAGTCAAGTGTACCAACTCAATCCACAGCCTATTGTGAGAATAGAGCCGAACCAGGGATGGAAGTCTTCGCAAGACCTGGACCTTCCCAGAACACCCTCAGATACCTTGCTCCGTCCGTGTTGAAGAAAGCAATGGATATTGGATAGATTCCTTTCCGCAGTGCAATGTCGCCAACAACCTCTTGGTAAGCGTGCAAACCGTCGTTATGGACCACGGGCCCTCCGCCGATCCACAGGCAGCTGCCGTCATCTGATCCAGTTGTGAACGAGTAAACCCCGTCTCTAGGAATCTCGATATAGCCGGTAAGACGTAGCGCGAAGAAGTCTGCCCGAGGTTCGAGTTTAGCGAGATCGATCGTTTCGGCATGCACTGTCGAGTCCGGCTTTGAGGAGAAGTCCGGAAGATTCTCGAACTTGCCAAGCCACGATTCGCAAAGCAGACCAGGTTTCAAGGCTTTCACTAGGATTGGTTCACGATAATCGGTCTTTTTAATGGCGGCAACCATCGGCTCGCTCATTCTGCCGTCCGGCCAAACAAGCATCGCCTTAATAACCGTGTCCTTATCGATCTCGATGGGAGACTTGTAAACTGGCGAGCCGACTGCCGGTTCCGTGCCGTCAAGAGTGTAGACGACCTTGCCTTGGGGTGACGTGTTCACAATTCGCACCGTAGCTTTATCGACAAAGACCCTTCCTACTCCTTCGAGCTTAGGTCTCGTCGGGTGCGGGAACAAGAAGTCGCGGTTTTCGCCTGGCGCCGGCTTGTGGTTCTTTTGAATCCAAGACCGAACGGCTGCCTCATAGGATAACCTTGGCCATTCCGAGACTTTCCAACGTATAAGAACTTTCTTTGAAGCTACTGGGATGTCGATTCCGCTGGGATTGGCAACGATTGGCTTACCGTCTGCATAAGCGCTTTCAACTTTAGCAAAGAACGGCGTATGCAGGATAAGTTTCGCCGGCCTAACAGCCCACTTGTTGTCGAGGGTAACCGTCGCTCCCGACTTCCCTGCATTGTAGGTATAGCTGACTTTGCCGAAATAGGTCGGGGCGTTCTTGATGCTCACAGACTTGCCAGGCTTCACCCAGTCTGGCGCCAATGCACTAGCAAGATGAAGCGTTTCGCCTTCCTCGCGCACAAGGATATTGCGCACCATTTCTATATATCGTGCCGCGAACCAGCCGTGAGGCGAATAGTTTCCCTGCGGATCACGGTCTCCCCATGGGTCCATCGACATCTCGAAGCCGGCATTGGTGCTGCTGGTGTGCGCCAATATAGAATAAAGGTCCTCGATGACCTCCCTCTGCTCGCCTCGGGCAAGCAAAACCTCGTCCACATTGAAGGTTTGGTAGTGGTGAATCGAGCCCGAATGAGTCGGCTTGCCCTGAAGGATGCTTTGCTTCAAGGCCCAACCGTTCGGTCCCCACGTCGATATGCCTTCGCGCCACTTATACTCGCGGACAGTTCGGACGGTTGAGGTCACCCACGGATGTTGAGGCGGCAGCACGCCGAAGGGATAGACGCCGCCCGTCGCGTTTTCCCAGTCGAATCCTGCTTTCGGGTCATCCAAGCCGGGCGGAATATAGCCTCCAGTCACGTCAGTCAGTTTCTTCAGGATCGCCAAGAGCCGGTCTCGGTGGCTTTGCTTTAGCGCAGCATATTCCGCCGCTTCGTCTCGATGGCCCAACTCGCGGGCGAGGTTCTCTGCTTCGTTCAGACCGAGGATGCACCAGAAGTTATGCCCTGTATAGTGCCCGTTGATGAGTTCGTTATCGTAGGCGATGGTGGCAGGAAACATCCTGAGCGGATCGCTGGCGATGCCTTCTTGATAGCCCTTTACGTGGCCAGGAATCCCGGAGTAGACCATCTTCGCGAACTCCCGATCGCGTGTCATCCGGAAATGAGACCCCATCGCCCACAGCGATTGACCCCAGTCGTCAGGATGAAGCCGCTTAAGACCCTCGACCTTGCCTTGCTCGTTGCGAACCAAATAGTAGTCCACGGTCTGCTTCGCGACATCCGGCAAGTTCATCATGTCGTAGGTTCGGGCAATGTAAGCCGTGTCTCGCGGATAAAAGTCATCGTACTGGAACTCGTTGACCTTCTGGATGTAGGTCTTGCCGTCCTCGCCGATATCCCGCGCCATCAAGAGATAAGCCAGGCTGGAATAGAGCGTGTCCACAACCTTCGGATCGGGCAGATCAATCTTGGTCGTTTTTGACCTGAGATCTTCCCAGAAGCGGTTAGTCTTGACAAGTTCCGCCACCATTTCGGTTTGCGCCACTTTCGAGATATCAGACTTCCTCGATGAACTTATCGGCACATAGGGCACCTTGAGCAGAGCCCACTTTGTTTCCCCGGCATCAATGGTCCACTCAAACCGTGTGCCTGCCGCATCGGGAAGCTCCTTCGCTGCGGAGGCATTGTAACAGAACACCAGATGCCCGTTCCGCCATGCCATGCCGTCAGATGCAGTCGAGATGCCCTTTGCGTTATATTGGCCTACGTCCATGAACCGATCTCGATACCAAGGGGTGCACGGCATTTCAGCCCTGCCTTGCCCGCCGCGTTCGTGATATTGCGCCTCAACAACGGCATGAAGTGTCGAGCGCCGTGTATTGGTTGCTGCCACCCAAACGTTGCAGATCAGGTTTTCTCGTGGATCGCCGCCTATTGGGTATCCGAAGAACATAAAAGTATATGTGATGCCGTCGCGCTCAACCCGGTATCGAGGGATGGGCAACCAGCCTTTTGCCAATTCCTTTACCCTTTGGTTCACTGGTTTTAACGGCGAGCCGACCGCAAAGCTCAACTCCCCGAAACCGTTGTTCAACGAACCATCGTAAGTCAATTGAAATCCTTCCGGGCAATCCTTGAAACCAACCACATCGCTAGGAACCTTGTAAAAAGAGAAAGGAACTCGACTGTCTCCTTCAAAAGTTGGCGAATTGGCGGGAGGTTGGGTCCACTGGGCGGCCATGAATAGGGCAATAATAGAAGTAACCATCGGTATCTCCATGCGCTTGAGCTAGATCAGCCCCTCGATCCCGATCGGCTCTAGCGGCTAAAGAATACACTAATTTGTCGAATATTGATATCGGCAGGCCGATGGCGTTGGAATGAGGACGACAAGATAAATGTCAATCATAACCAAATGGTTTAACTTCGGAAGGAATGAATATTACGACAGCGGAATCCGGCTATTTGACCGAGGAAGCTATCGTGAAGCTGCAGAAGCGTTCGCCAAGTGCCTTGCGAATTGCACTGATCCGTCGACATCAAGGCTTGCCCGTTTTTATATGGGCGAATGCCACAGTCAACTGGGTCTGGCGGCATTGCGTTCCGACGACTACAAGACCGCCGCAACCGAGTTCGAGTTGGCAGCGGAAGTTCATCCGAAGTATCCCGACCTTCGCCTAAACCTGGCGCGCGCCTATGGATTTCTCGGCGAGGTTGACAAAGAGCGCGAAGAACTGAACGCCGCCCTTGAGTTGAATCCGAGATACGCCGAAGCTGTCATCTATCAAGCCATTTGCTGGATCCAGCAAGGGAACCTCGACGACGCCCGCGCTCGGCTCGAATACGCGACATCGATCAATCCGAACCTTCTGGGCAAGCAGTTCGATTTTGCCATGGAAAAGCTCGAACACGGCGACATTTCGAGAGCGATCGCCAATTTGAGAGCGCTAACCAGCGGCGAACCGGGCGACGCGAACTACCACGCAGCCCTTGCCGACGGATACCTAAAAGAACAGAGGCTCGAAGATGCCGTGTCTGAATACGAGAAAGCGCTCTCGATAGCCCCGAACTACGCCGACATTCGTTGCCGATACGGACAAGCGCTTCTTGAATGCGATCAACTGGAAGAGGCGGCCAAGCAATTTAGAACTGCCATCGGAATCAATCCCAAATACGCCGACGCCTATGCCCAGCTAGGAGTGTCACTTAAGCGACAGGGACAAGACGCCGATGCGCGCGTCCATTTCAAAAAGGCCTGCGAGCTCGATCCGCACCATCCAATCGCCAACATTGAGTTGCAGCGCCGTTAATACTGGCCGGCCAAGACTTCGTCGAATCGTCCGCTGTTCTTCCAGCGCTCCAATTGCTGTGCGCGATGGACCGGCATCGGATGGCTGAACGTCGATCCGACCATGATAAAGACCAGCGCTTTGCCGATGGCATCCATCACAGGAGCTTCCTGGTAGGTTCGAGCCTGGTCGAGGAACGCTTCTCGGTTCATCTCGTGCTTCAGCCTGGTTGGCCCAGCAGTCAATGACAGGTTCGCGTCCAAGCTGGTTTCTAGGTTCTGAGATACGAGGAGTCCGGCACGGTCGGCGCTAATCTCAGCTTGTCGAGACCATTCTGCCATCGCCAGGACAAGTCCCATGCCTGCCACATCCCCCAGACCAAACGTTCGGCGGCCGATCATCTCGATTAACGGGATCAAGACCGAGGCGATGCTCTTATAGAGCATGTGTCCTGCCTTGATATGCCCGAGCTCGTGGCCGATCAGGTGGTAAAGCTGCTCGTCGGTGAGGGTATCTACGATCGACGATCTTAGGGTGATATAGGGCCGCTCAACCCCGCCTGCAAAGGCGTTAGGAAACGGATTCGAAGTGATATAGAGTTCAGGTTCCGGCATATCGAGCACTTCGCAAGACTCACGCGTGATGCGGTAGAGCGTTCCAAACTGCTTGGGGCCGCACCGCACGGACATGCCCATATTCAAGGCATAGAGCCACCGGTCAAGTCCAATCTCATAGAACTTCTGGACGATGGTCGGCAGCAAAGGTATCTTCTTCAGCGCATCCATGGCGAGCCTGTCGGCGTCAGATACGAATGCAAATGCGGGTAAACCTGATAAAATCCGTCTTGTCATACGCCCTCTTGAGCTTCCTTACGATGCACGGTTGCCGTCCGTTGCGTTTGGCCTAACTGTCGGCATCAATCGCACCTTATTTGCAATAATATTGAAATAACTCTCATGAGTAAACTCCTGATCATAGCCTTATTTCTGACCGTAAGTCTTCTCGGATGCGCTCCGCCCAAGCAAACTCCTGCAGTCAAATACGCGGCAACCATCCCGCCACTATCGATGATTCTATTCGAGCTGGCCAAAGGGCGCGCAGAAGTCGTCACTCTTCTAGAAGGCGGAGCGTCGCCGCATACTTTCGAACCGACGCCTGCGCTTGCGGCGAACGCACAGAATAGCAAGGCCTTATTCTGGGTTGGGAAGGGTTTGGACCCCTGGGCCGAGAAACTCGAAAATCCTAACAAGATCGCGATGATGGACCTGATTGACGCTGGCAGCTTCCTTCGCAACATGGAGTCGAACGAGTCTGAACCGAACGATCCCCATTTCTGGCTGGATCCGGTAATCGTGAAGTCCATCGTCCCGAAGCTGACAGCGAAACTATGCGAACTCGATCCAGAGGGTAGAGCCGTATACGAAGCGAATGCGTCCGTACTCAACGCCAAACTCGACCGCCTCGATGCCGTCGTGCAGTCCATTCTGAAGCCTGCCAAGAACCGGCCTATCGTGTTAATCCATCCTTCGATGCAATACATGGCGAACCGGTACGGTCTTCGTATCGTAGCCGTCGTTGAACCATCGCCAGGCAAGGAGCCGACCATCGCGCACCTGAATGATGTCATTCAAAAGGCCAAGAACGCCCAAGCCAAAACCGTGTTCACAGAGCCTCAGTTGCCCAAAAAGGAAGCTGAGCAAGTCGCCAACATGGCTGGATTAGAAGTCGGGATGCTCGATCCAGTCGGCGGAATCGAAGGCAGGGACACCTATGAGAAGCTGATCTTATATAACGCTAAGGAGCTGATGTCGAACCTATGACGGAAGCCATCGCCGCCAGCGGATTGCGCGTCAGCCTTTCTGGAAGAGACGTCCTAACGGATGTTGACTTCTCATTGCCGCAAGGCGCTTATTTGGCAATCATTGGCCCGAACGGCTCAGGAAAGTCGACGCTCATAAGATGCATGCTCGGATTGGCTTCGCCTTCAGGAGGTTCGATCCGCGTTGATCCTGGGCTAAAGATTGGATACGTGCCCCAGATCAAGACGCTCGACAGAACCTTTCCAGCAAGAGCATGCGATTTAGTGGCGACAGGAGTGCTTGGCAAATGGCCGTTTCGCATCGAGAGTTCCCTGCACGACCGTGTGCACGACATGCTTAATGCAGTCGGCGCAGGTTCGCTCGCCGGAGTTCCCCTTGCTAAACTATCCGGTGGCGAGCTGCAACGCGTCTATCTGGCTAGGGCCATCATTCAAGAGCCCGACTTGTTGCTGCTGGACGAACCGGCAACCGGCATCGACTATGCTGGCGAGGAAACGATCCACAAGATAGTTGATGACCTTCGACAAAAGCGAAACGCGACCGTCGCCATCGTGACGCACGACCTGTCGATTGCCGAGTATCACGCCAGCTGCGTGATCGTTCTTCGCAACCGCCAGCTTGCGTTCGGCGCTCCTGAAGCGGCCATGTCAGACGAAATCTTGCGCGAAGCGTTCGGCCATGCCGGCCATTCGCACCGAATGCAAGGAGGAAAAGAGTGAACCTCCTGGAAGCGGTTCGCCTGCCGTTCGTCCAACATGCACTCGTCGCCGGCATCCTCATCGCGCTTGTCGCGGGATACTTAGGCGCATTCGTTGTCCAGCGAGGAATGAGCTTCCTAGGAGACGGCCTTGCCCACGCGGCCTTCGGGGGAGTCGCCCTTGGCTTGCTGCTCAATATCGAGCCGCTCTACATTGCCGCGCCGTTCACATTGCTTGCAGCCTTGGGCATCATGTGGATCCGAGAACGGACATCGCTCGGTTCCGATACGGCCATCGGCGTGTTCTTTGCTTTATCGGTTGCGCTCGGAGTGATCTTCCTTTCGTTTCGTCAGCAATACACCGTTGATGCCTTCAGCTACTTGTTCGGATCGATCCTCTTCATTTCGGTTTCGGATATTTGGGTCGCAGCCGCGTTGGCCCTTTTGGCTGCCGTTTCTTGTAAAATGTGGTCGAAGTGGGCATACGCGACGTTTGACCGCGAGATCGCTCAAGTTGACGGCATCAGTACAAGGCGAGATGATTACCTACTCATTGCCCTGATCGCTGTCACCGTCGTCGTTGCCGTCAAACTCGTCGGCATCGTGCTGATTGCGTCGTTCTTAGTGATTCCGGCGGCGGCGGCGCGGCTCGTTAGTCGAACCTTCTCGATGATGACCGTTGTCTCGATTGCTTCCGCGCTCTTCAGCGCAACCTTTGGCCTTGCCATATCGGTCCGATTGAACTTGCCAAGCGGAGCAACAATTATTCTGATCATGTCGGCGCTGTTCTTTGCCGCTGCGGCAATGAGCCGAAAATTAGGGTAGCCGCCGTTCCTGAATGTTAGAGGGCTTGGACACGGCGGCTAGCTTGAAGCATCTTATTTTGTTGTCTACACATAGTTATACGATAGGATTGCCCAAATGTTTGGTGGAAATGTCGGTTGAGCGCTAAATTGGCAAGTCCCTGCAACCATCACGTTGCTCCAACTAGACTTTTACTTCGCTTATTGGGACCGTCGGACTGGCACCTGGTTTTGGCCTTTGCGTTCCTTTCACTTCTCTGATTCGGTCTCCACCCACGAAGATTGGGACCCGAGCGAGAGCTTCAATTTGCTCCTCGTCGGCCTCTGGACGTATGACCGGCCGAGCATATCGCCCTTCCTTAGGTGTCGATAATGCGCTGAAAGTTGCTACTTCTGCAGAGCTGACTTCATGCTCATCTATACAGCCAACGATGCCTGCAGTCCATGTTAACGTTGCAATCACCAGCGTATTTGACTTCATAGTTCTCAATACGGCCTAACGTGACGACGGTTTCACTAATCTGCGAATTTTTTCGCACTTCAGAAAACGCGCGCGAGGAAGTGTCTGCTCTTGCCATTCCAGGCTTGAGCTAGCTAGTCCAAAGCGATGTTCTTGATTTGGATTAACTGGTTTCGAAAAGCAGTCACTCGAAATCCTGCCAGGTGTTTTGGATTAACATTCGTCCTTACTTTCATCTCGGTTGGCGATGTGAGAACCGGCATGGCCATCGCTGATCGCGTTGAGATCCTCGGCCTTCTGCCTTGGCCTGCTCCGCCATCGCTATAAATGCCTGCTTTAACAACATCGCCGTTTTGGTCGACCATTCCATATCCGGCATCCGAGCCTTTTATAATAGGGCTTAACGCGAACTGCATGCGGGCATCGGGCTTGTTCGTTTTAAAGACGATTTCCCATACCTTCACATCGGGACCGAACATGCGATCGTTCGCCGGAGCTTGTGAGACATAGGCAATGGAGATTTTCCCATTAGTCAAAGTGCTGCCTTTGCTTAGTTTTAATTCGCCTCGAACCGGAACCGGTATTGTCGAGTTCACATAGACATTCACAGTCTTCTGGCTGATCGGCACGGCGATCGACCGCATTTCGTATTCAAAACGTGGTCCCTCAGGGTTGAGCGGCTGCGACAGGCTAGACAAGTTAATATAGCTGCCGTTCATCGAATTCATTTCCTCGCCTATCTGGGCAATTGAGGCATAAGCGATCGGCGCATTGCGCTGTATCGGGTACTCCTTCTTAAAGAGGATAAATCGGTTTTTCTTCTTGTATCTAAACGATATGCCAGAAAAGTACGTATTCTGGTCGCTCTGCATAACTTTGTCAAGTTTCGCTTCAAGGTTCTTATCTCTAGCCCCTCCTGGTTTTCTGCATATGATCGTGTCTTCAGTGATTTGGCAAACAGCCTCTATGCCAATAGACATACCATCGGCGTTCTTATAGTATCCGGTTACAACCTTGTCAGGTTTGAGCGAATTCACCCGAGACATGTTGCCGGAAGGAAAGCTGCCCATTGAGGTCGGACTAGGCACGGTAACAAAAGGTTGGAGACGGGGTGGCGGAGCCGCAACGGCCGTTGTTTTAGATGGACTAGATACGGGATCTCCAGCGATAGCTGTTGGCGCACCAACGACTGCGCCTGGCTTTGAAGGTCGCGCAGGCTTATCAACAGGCATATTCACGAGGACTGGTTCGGACGCGGGACTTTCGCCCTGTCCAAACTGACAGCCGGAGAGAACAGAAACGAGGGCAGCGGCGACAGCCATCTCAAGACACTTCATAAGTCCATTATAGATGGTTGCGACGCCAAATGCCTGTGGCACAAAACTATAGGCTTTCAGGAAGGATGTGGCCCATCTTCTCGCGCTTCGTCTCTAAGTAGCATCGGCGATGCTCCTCTGGATCAGCAACAAGCGGAACATGCTCGATGATTTCTAAGCCGTAACCTGAGAGCCCGGCGCGTTTGGCCGGATTGTTTGTCATCAAACGGAGTTTCTTGACACCCAAATCAGATAGGACTTGCGCACCAAGACCGTAATCGCGCAAGTCGGCTTTGAATCCAAGCGCATGGTTGGCTTCGACGGTGTCAAGCCCGTTGTCTTGAAGCTCATAGGCCTTGAGCTTGTTCACGATGCCGATACCCCGGCCCTCTTGCGGGATGTAGATCACGACTCCGCGGCCTTCTTCTTCAATGAGTTGAAGCGCCATGGCAAGCTGGTCGCCGCAATCGCATCGCAACGACTGAAGGATGTCACCTGTCAGGCAGCTGCTGTGGACTCGGCAGAGCACTGGCTCATCAGTATCGACCTCGCCCTTCACAATCGCGATATAAGGATTGGGCTCAACAGAAGTCTCATAGACATAAAGCGTGAAGTCGCCGTGCTTCGTAGGGAACCGAATCGGGCCGGCGGCCCTCTGCATCAGCTTCTCTGTGGACCGACGATAGCTGATCAGATCGGAAATCGTGATGAGCTTGAGGCCGTGCTTCTCTTTGAACTTCATCAGACCGTCAAGGCGCATCATGGTGCCGTCGTCGCTGATGATTTCGCACAGCACGCCGACCGGCTTGAAACCAGCCAGAACGCAAAGATCGACCGTCGCCTCGGTGTGGCCCGAGCGCTTCAAAACGCCGCCGACCTCGGCCCTTAACGGGATCAAGTGGCCCGGCCTTGCGATGTCTTCCGGCGTCGCCATATCGTCGCAGAAAAGCGAAACGCACAGAGCCCGGTCGTAGGCAGAAACGCCGGTGGTGGCGCCGTGAACCGCATCAACCGTCTCGGCCATGGCTGTGCCGTGCTTCGAGGTGTTCAGCTTCGTCATCATCGGAATGCGAAGCTCTCTCAAGCGCTCGGCAGTCGTCGGAATGCACGGAACGCCGCGCCCGTGCGTGATCATGAAGTTCATGTGCTCGGGAAGGCACTTCTCGCCGGCCATGATCAGGTCGCCTTCGTTCTCACGGTCGGGATCGTCGACAACAATAATCATTCTGCCGGCTTGCAATTCAGCGATTGCTTCCGGAATCGTCGCAAAGTCGTTGGATGTCATTCTTCGGTGTCTGCCTTCGCAGTGATGCTCCAGATACGCAGGGTCTTATCGAGGCCGCCTGAAGCAAGATATCGCCCGTCAGGGCTGAACGCAAGACTGCCAATGGGCAGATCGCTAGCTTGGATCTGCGCTTGGCCGAGACCTTTGGCCGCGTTCCACAATCCGATAATACCGTCTCGCGATGCGCTTGCGATGAGCCATCCGTTGGGGTGGAAGGCTAGCGACTCAATCGGTTTGTGATGGCCGAACATGACCTTCTCAAGCTGACCGTCAGATAGCCGGAACACGCGAATCGAGAGGTCGACGGCGGCCACGCAGAGGTAGCGGCTGTCGGGACTGATGGCAAGCGCTGTCACAGCCGATCGAATCGCACTTATCGTGTGCAAAAGAGCGCCGTTTGAGCCGTTCCAAATCTTCACCGTGGCGTCGGCAGCTCCTGAGATCAGCAAGTTGCTGTCCTCGGACCAAAGCAACGCCGTCACCGACTCCGAGTGATCGCGCCGCGAATAAACCGTTCCGCCGTCGCTGACCCTTGAAACCGTCAGCGTTCGGTGCACAGAACCCGATGCAAGCAGGTTGCCGTCGGCAGAAACCGCGCAGCACGACACCCAATCGGGTACATTCTGCCGCCACGTGGTCACTTCGTCGCCTTCAATGCTGCTCAGCGCAAGGACATGCTCCATCGCGCCGGCAACAACGACTTTTCCGCCCGGAGCAACACGAACCGTCGACACCGTCGCGCCGTCGATCTTGTGCTTGTGCCTCGGTGCGGCTTTGTCGACGTTCCACCAGATGATCTCGTTGTCGAACGAGCTGCTAACCGGCTCGCTGTTATCCGGATCGAACGCAAGGCCGTAAATCGGCGTTCGATGTCCGCGCAAACGATGGGTGAGTCGAACCTTAACCGGCTTTGGCGGCTCTTTTCGGCCGCGCGCCGTGGGTGGTTTGGGAGGAATTTGATCCTGATCGGTCAAGCCGCCTTCAAGCATGGCGTCGTATTCCATGCGGAGCGCTGGATCGATGAGGGTTTCAAACGCCTCGTTTATCCGGGACATCCTGTCATGGGATGCCGGATCTTCGCTAACGTCGGGGTGGTGTTTTCGAGCGAGCTTGCGGTAGGCCTTTCTAAGCTCTTCTTGCCCCGCCGTCTTCTGTACGCCTAGGATTTCGTAAAGAGTGGGCAATGCGTAGATTATGAATGATCGGGGTACCTTAGGTTAAGACCTTGCAAGTGAAAAACGACGTTTTACCGGGCTGGAGTGCCAAAAAGCGCAAGAATATAATGCAAGTCGGGGCGAAAACGGGCGATTTTCGTTTTTTCGAAGAAATCGGCAGGCCGCCGAAGCGTATTGATTTTGATAACCGCTATGTTTCGCCGCGACCGATTGTTGTCATTCGTTGTTGTTGATTATCCTTCAACGATCCCATCGTTGAGGGTATTCACGAACTCACCGACTAACCTTGACCTATAGAATCAAGTAGCGAACACCTTCCACATTTGCGAATACGGAGGGATGAAAAGGACGAGGGCGGCATATGTATCGCCGGACGCCGGCCGGCAGAATGGAACCGCTCATCCTGAACCTCTTTATCCGTCAGCGATCCCAATCGTTGAGGGAATTCAAGGACTCGCCGGTTAAGCTTGGCTCAAGAAATCAAGGACCGAACACCCTCCACATTTGCGAATGTGGAGGGATAAAAGAACTGAACATGGATCTCGCGATCCGTAGCACCCATCTGCCTTGGAGCCAACTACTCCTCCAGTAACGCGTGCCGCCAGCCTTTGACGCTAACCCGGCAGTTATTCACGTTCAGCGCATACATCGCCCGCTCGATGATCAGCGCTCCGATATGGATCGTTTTCTCCCGTCCTTTCTCAATGCCGACCAAAGCGCCGCGTCCGGCGTCCGTCAAGTCGCACAGCTTGCCAACCATCTGTCCGACATCCTCATAGTAAAGAGTCCGACCGTGCACTTTCGCCGGATCCCATTCGGATAACTGGTTGCGAATCGTAATGAGATTTGTCGCGCTGGCTCCCAGCGCAACGGTCACGCCGGCTTCGGCAACATCGATCTCGCCGATGGCGTCGTCCAGATCAGCGCTCGCTCTCAACCGGGCAGCAGGAGTAGGCGTCTCGTCGCAAAGAACCCCGCCGCGCAGACCAAGCGTGCCTATGGGGAAACTCGTTCGAAAAACAACATTCCAGGCGGAACCGTCGCGCTCTGCTACCACGATCTCCGTGCTTTGCCCGCCTGGATCGACAATCGACAAGAACGGCTCTGAAGAAAACAGCGGATCGTTCGCCACAGCACGAAATCCAAGCTCCGCTTCCCTTTCTCCGCTCAAGACGAACACCGGCGTTCCTTGATTTTCGGCTCTCTCCAAGAAGACAGAGGTATTCGAAGCAATCCTGGCTGCCATTGTCGCGCCAGCCTTTATGGACTCAACATTCATCGAACGAGCCTTCGCATAAGCCCGGGCTATCGCTTTGAGGGTCCGCGCCATTCCTGCCTCGCTAAGGAGCCTCGTCTGCTTCACGCCTTCGCCAAGCCCAGTCACTTCCGAAGTCTCGACGAGTTGAACCCATGAACCGTCTTGAAGTTCCGAAACCACCAGCAAGACCGAATTCGAACCGACATCAATCGCTGCTTTCCGCATAGCCTAGAGTATACGGTCTGATGCCATACTCAATAAATGGCTAGGTTCATCGGCATCGACATCGGCACCTCGGGATGCAAGACCCTTTTAATCGACGAGAACGGCACCGTCCTGAAGCAAGCATCGGCGGAATATCCGATAAGCGCGCCGAAGCCGCTGTGGAGCGAACAGAACCCAGAAGACTGGTGGATCGGCGTTCAAAAGTGTCTTGCCGAGATGGGCGAGAGCCATCCCGACGCCATCGGCGTGACCGGCCAAATGCATGGCTCGGTGTTCCTTGACGCCAATGATGAAGTCGTCCGACCGGCCATCTTGTGGAACGACCAGCGCACCACGGCAGAATGCGCGGAAATGGATAGAACCGTCGGCAAGGAACGTTTGCGCGAGATCACGTGCAACCCGCCATTAACTGGATTCCAGGCGCCTAAGATCCTTTGGCTTAGAAACAACGAGCCAGACAACTTCAAAAAGGTCAAGTCAATCCTCTTGCCCAAAGACTATATAAGGTTCAAATTGACCGGCGAGAAGGTATCTGAGGTCAGCGATGCTTCGGGCGTCGGCTTGCTCGATGTACCGAAAAGAAAGTGGTCCGATGAGATCCTGTCCGTGCTTGGCTTAGAAAGGAGCCTCTTTCCGGAAGTTGTCGAATCTTATGCTATCGCGGCCAAGACCAAGGACGGCATACCAGTGGTTGGCGGCGGCGGAGACCAGGCGGCCGGCGCAGTTGGTACAGGCGCAGTCGTTCCCGGAGTCGTCAGCGTCAGCCTCGGCACGAGCGGCGTCGTATTCACTTCTTTGGCCAAACCCGAATACGACAAAGCTGGTTCGGCGCACACCTTCTGCCATGCCAACGGAGCTTGGCACGCCATGGGCGTCATGCTCTCGTGCGGCGGCGCGCTCAGGTGGTATCGCGACACGTTCTGCCAAGGCTTAACCTATGATCAAATCAATCAAGAAGCCGAATCGGTTGAGCCAGGATGCAACGGTCTGACTTTCCTTCCCTACCTAACCGGCGAACGATGCCCTCACAACGATCCTTATGCCAAGGCAGGATTCGACGGCGCGAGCCTGATGCACGAGCGCAGGCACTTCAGCCGCGCGGTCTTCGAAGGCATGAGTTTCGGATTGCTTGACTGCATGGGCCTCTTGCGCAATCTTGGCGCGGACGCCGACGAAATCCGAGTGACCAGCGGCGGCGCTAAGAGCAAGTTCTGGGTTCAAATGTTGGCCGACTTGTTCGATCGGCCGTGTGTTACGCTGGAATGCGACGAGGGTCCGGCATACGGCGCAGCAATACTTGCAGGCGTCGGCGCTGGCGTCTGGCCAAGCGTTCAAGAAGCGTGCGAAAAGGTCATCAAGATCAAGAAAAGAACAAATCCAAAAAGCGCCGACTACAGCTCTAGTTATGCGCGATACCAGCAGCTCTACCGGCACCTAAAGCCTTGGATGAATGCGAACTAAGCGCCGACTTTGAGGCAAATCTAAAATAAAGCGAACAAGGAACCGAAAATCGGGATTTCTTTTCTTGGCATAATCAGGTAAATTCCTTAAGTTTGGGGGAGACTATTTCCCCTGTGAGAGTGTAGCGACATGATGACCGACGAAAACTTGACGCCCCCGGCTGCTGAAGAGCAGCCCCAGCCGGTGGGTGAACCGAACCCCCAGGCGTCCGCGACTGCCCCTGAGGCGGAGCCCACGCCCACGACCAATCCTGAGCCGACTCCCGAGCCCGAAACTGCTCCTGAGCCTGCTCAGCCCGAAGCCGTAACCGAACCCGAGCCTGAGCCCGAAACAACACGAAACGTTGAGGAAGACGCCGCACTGTTCGAAGCCGCCATGCGCGAGCTCGAAACAGGTGAGGAGTCCCCCTCCGAAGGCACGTTCAAGAAGCTATCCAAAGGCGACCGCATCGAAGCCACCGTTATCCAGGTGGACAAAGATCGCGTCTTCGTCGATGTTGGAACGAAGTCAGAAGGCATCGTTCCGATCGGAGAGCTAACCGAGCACGCCATCGAGTCGGCATCCGACCACGTTAAGGTCGGCGACAAGATCAACGTTGTTGTTTTGAAGCCCGAAGGCACCGAAGGCAACCCGATCGTGTCGAAGAAGCGAGCCGACTTCGAAGAGATTTGGGATCGCATCGAGGAAGCCCATAAGACTGGCAACCCGGTCAAGGCCCAGGTTGTGGATCGCGTAAAAGGCGGCTTGGTGGTCGACATCGGCGTTCGCGGCTTCGTGCCGGCAACCCACGTGGGTAGCGGCAAGCTGCGAAACATCGAGAAGTTCGTGGGTTCAGCGCTTGATCTTAAGATTATTGAGATCGACCGCGAGCGCAAGAAGGTCGTCCTGTCCAATCGTCAGGCGGAAGAAGAGCGCCGAGCACATGCGAAAGACGAAATCTTCAACAGCGTCAGCCCCGGCGACGTTCTTGAGGGCACCGTCCGACGCCTGACCGATTACGGCGCGTTCATCGACCTCGGCGGAGTTGACGGTCTGTTGCACATCAGCGAAATGAGCTGGATGCGCATCAACCATCCGAAGGAAGTCTTCAAAGAGGGCCAGCACATCAAGGTCATGGTTCTTCGATTGGACCAGGGAACCGGCAAGATCAGCCTTGGCCACCGCCAAGTCCTTCCCGATCCTTGGAACCTGATCAAGGAGAACTACAAGATCGGTTCGAAGTTCATGTGCAAGATCGGCCGATTGGTGCAGAACGGCGCGTTCGTTCGGTTGCCGGAAGGCGCCGAAGCTTTCATGCCGCTGAGCGAAATTTCTGCTCGGCGCATCAAGAAGCCAAGCGACGCGATCGAAGAAGGCCAGGAAGTCGAAGTGCAAGTCCTTGACCTTCGTCCGGACGAGCGCCGAATGGTCCTCAGCATGAGAGCCATCGGTGGCGGCGACTACGTTCGCAGCTCGGGCGATTCTTCTTACGGCGACGACGATGACCGAAATGGCAAGCGTCCGGCCGTCGGCGGCAAGAAAGGCAAGAAGAAAGGTCGACGCAGCGACGAAGACGAGTTCGAAGATATGCCGGGTCGACGCGGCTTTGCCAGTGGCGGCGCGACGATCGGCGAGCGACTTGGAATGCTCAAGGGCTTCCTCGGACGCGAAGACGACGAGGATGAAGTCGAAGAGAAGCCAGAAGGCGAAGCTGAGACCGAGTCCGAAACCACGACCGAAGAAACCGAGTAAACAGGTTCTTCTCACTATCAGAAAACGGCCCGAGCAGTTCGCTCGGGCCGTTTTTGTTTTTGGTTCCGGACAGGTACGATACTTTCCATGTTGGCCTTTCGATTCTTAGTTGCATTGTTGAGCATCGTCGCCGTGCTAGGTTGCCAGGCTTCAGCGCAACCCACACAAGCGAGAGGTGCTGGCAAGATCGGTATCGAACTCGACGGCATCGGGGACGGTTCTCGTTCTAAGCCTTTCGTTGACTTGGCAAAGACTCTCCGCCCATGGACTATGCCGAACTCCGGAGAACCTGCCAAGACCGATGAGAACGGCTGGCCAACGCAGGACGCCGAAACGGTTCTTTTCGATATCCGTCCATTCGGAACCTGGGCGCCGCCGATAGACGACCCCGACCGTTTTATGCCTGATTGGAGCGGAACCTACTCCGTGTCGTTCAAAGGACAAGCCCAAGTTGCTGTGAGGGGGTCTCTCAATCCCCGCGTGAATCAAGTCGTCTATAACCAGGCCGCCAACCTAACAACTTGCAAAATGTCGGTTCCCAAAGGCGAAGGATTGATCATTTTCTCGCTCACGAATACCAGGCGATCATCAAAGAACCTCACCGGAACCGGCATTACCGAGCTAAAAGTCATCAGGCCCGGCTATGAAGCGAAAACGACGCAGATCTTCACCGACGAGTTCATCAAGATGCTAAAGCCGTTCAAAGTGCTTCGTTATATGGACTGGCTCGAGACTAATCACAATCCAGGATACTTCGGCGATGCCGGCCATCACGCCTTGGAATGGAAAGATAGGCGGCTGCCGACCGATGCCACTCAGCAGGCAACAGGCAACAAATACGGCGCGGCTTGGGAATATATTGTTCAGCTATCGAATATTACGAAGACGGATGCATGGATTAACGTGCCAGTGGCAGCCACCGACAGTTACGTTCGCGAGTTGGCAAAATACCTCAAAGCCAACCTAACAAGCGAAACCATCATATATATCGAGCACTCCAACGAGGTGTGGAACTTCGGATTTCCGCAATACATCTACAATAAGCTGGCGGCCATCGACGAGGTGAAATCCGGCAAGTCCGTCCTCAACAACGACAACATTAACGACGAAGAGCGTTATGCCCATCGGCGACATGCCAAGCGGCTACATGACATTGCCATGATCTTCGCCGATGTATTCGGCAAGGACCAGCTCCTCAAACGAATTAGGCCAGTCTATGCTTCCTGGGTAATCATGCCCGATTCGCACTACAAAGACGTGTTTGCCTGGTGTGAAAAGACATACGGACCGGTCAAGAACTATTTCTTTGCCATAGCAGGAGCCTCGTACTACAACGCTCAAAGCGCTTCGAAGACAGCGACGCCGAATGAGGTTCTCGATGCGATGTTCAAGAGCTCCGACGAGGCACAGAAATACTTGCTACCCTTGAGAGACCTTGCTAAGCAGAAAGGTCTCAAGTTCATGCAGTATGAAATCGGCCCTGACAACGGCGGCGGCGAACCGACCAACATCGCCAACCGAATAAGAGCAAACCGTCTGCCTCGCATGAAGGACCTTGTTTTATACGATGCAAAGCGATGGTTCGCCAATGGCGGAGACCTCTACATGTACTTTGCAGCTCCAGGCGCATATAGCCGTTACGGCTGCTGGGGCATCAGCGAGGACGTCGCCGATCTCGAATCGCCGAAGTGGAAAGCGATCTATGTGCTGACCGGCTTCAAGAAGTGACTACCCCTTCAATCCCGTCAGCGCGATGCCCTGGATGAACTGCTTCTGAGCAAAGAAGAAGAGTAGGATCACCGGTGCAACGACGATCGAAGTGGCAGCCATCAGCAGGTTCCACTGAGTTCCGCCGTGCTGGCTCTGATAGAACTGCAATCCCAGCGACAGCGTGAACGTCTTCTGGTCAAGCAGGTAAATGAGCGGCCCCAAGAAATCGTTCCACGTGCCCAAGAATGCGAACAACGCCACAACCGCCAAAGCCGGCTTGCACAATGGCATCACAACCAGCCGATAGATGTTGAACTCCGAACACCCGTCCAGTTTGGCGGCTTCGCTCAGTTCGAACGGAATCGTGCGGAAGAACTGCCTGAGCAAGAAGATCGAGAAAGCGCTGCCAAACCATGCAGGCACCCATAGCGGCTTGAAGGTGCCTATCCAGTGCAAGTTCCGAAACAGGCCGAAGACCGGCACCATCAGCACTGGAAACGGGATCATCATCGTGGCGATCGTAACGGCAAAGATGAAATTCCGTCCCGGCCACTTGAGGCGAGCAAACGCATAGGCCACGAGCGAGTTTGAAATGACCGTACCTGCCACAACCAAGATGCAAAGCAGCAAAGTGTTGCGCGAATAGACCAAGAACGGGATATAGCCCAACGAATCCGAGCCATATGTAAACGCGTCCGGGAAGTTGTGCCACTGGATATGCTTCGGAATCCACACCATGGGCTTGGCGGTTGTCTCCTCGATCGGCTTCAAGGCTGTGGACATGAGCCAGAGCAACGGGAATATGAACAGGATTGACAGGGCCGATAGCGCAAAATGGGTGGCTATCTTTCGAACGAGATCCAGTTGTTTCTGGCTCTGCCGGAAGCTCTTCTTTTTAGCTTCAGGAATAGCGGTCATTTCGCGTCTCCTCCGTAATACACGTGTTTCTCCGATATCTTCAAGGCAATGAGGGTCAAGACCAATATCGCCAGGAATAGGATCCATCCCATCGCGCAGGCATAGCCCATCTTGTTGTATCGAAAAGCATTGTCAAACAGGTACATGGCATAGAAGTAGGTCGACCGGGCAGGCGATCCGCCGGGAAACATGACATATGGCACCGCGAACACCTGCAAAGTGCCGATGAGGCCCATGATGCCGTTAAATAGAATGACCGGCGACAGCATCGGCAACGTTACATGCCTTGTTTTCTGCCAAGACGAAGCGCCGTCAAGATCCGCCGCTTCAAGTAGCTGAACGGGAACATCTTGCAAACCGGCAAGGTAGATGACTACAGCGTTGCCGACACCCCAAAGGCTCAGCAAAACGAGGGCGGGTTTGGACCACATTGGATCGCTCAGCCAGTTCGGACCTTTAATATGCAACATCCCCAGCACTTCATTGAGCACGCCGTCCGAACCGTTAAACACCCACAGCCACAAAACGGCGAGCGAGACCTGCGGCAAAAGCGATGGCAAGAAGAAGATTGTGCGGTAAAACGCCAAACCTCGAACCTTGCTGTTCAACATCATCGCCAAAAAGATGCCGAGGAAGATGCTGAACGGGAGCACCGCAAGGGCATAGAGCGCTGTGTTCTTGATGGCTGTCAAGAAGAGCTCATCGTGGAACAGGTCCGTGTAGTTTTCCGTGCCAACCCAAATCGGCGGCTTCAGAACCGAATACTCGCAGAAGCTGAAGTAGATCGACGCGCACACCGGATAGAGAAGGAACACGGATAGGCCGATGAACCAGGGTAAAGCGAACAGATAGCCCGAAAGGGATTCCAAGGTCCTCGATTTCTTCATAAGGCACCTCGCTTGCGCCTGCGTTCCAAATATTGGTCGAACTTCGGCTGCATCCGGATTCGGACGTCTCGCAGCGCTTCTTTCGGCGTCTTTCGCAGCAGGTTGATCTCCTCAAAAGCGTTGTTCAATTCCGAGTTGTATTCGGGCCACATGCCGATCATGGGCGCATAAATCGCGTTCTTCCCCGCAGCCAGATCGTCAAAGAGCCGGATATACGGGTTCGGATGGTTGTTCTTGAAGTTCTCGCTAACTGCCCTCAGCGGCGAGTTCTTGCGGTGCGAGATGCAGAGCTTCTCCATCTCTTTTTGAGTCTGAACAAACCGAATGAACTCAAAGGCTTCTTTAGGATGCTTCGCGCCTCTTGGAATAACGAGCACATCGGCATCGGCAAGAACCCAATTCTTCATCTCTGGCTTGTCTTTGGGATAGGGAAACGGCGATGCGGCCCACTTCATCCCTTTGCCGTACTTCTGGATGAAGTTGCACATGTAAACGCCCTGGAGTTCCATGGCGACTTTCTTTTCCATGAAGGCGTTCTGCGGCGATGAGAAATTGCCGAATCCACTCCGAAACGCTTGAATGTCGCCTGATCCGAACTTCTTCGAGAAGCTCTGCACCCACTCGAAGGCGGCTATGTTTTCGGGCGAATCGCAGGTCAGTTTGCTATTGCCGTCCCAAAGGGCTCCTCCCCACATATAGCCCCATACCCAGTTCCACCAGCCCGGTTCGGCAGGCAGGAAGCCGGAGATGGCGATCTTGCCGGTTTTGTCCCTTGTGGTTACCTTCGCAGCCATATCATAGAGTTCCTCGGCGGTCTGAGGAGGCTTGTTGGGATCGATCCCCGCCTTCTCCAAGAGCTCAGGATTATAGTGAAGCGCCGTCGCGATCGGAGTGCTTGGCAAAGCGAAGATATGGCCCTGATGAAAGACCATCGCCCAATAGACCGGCTTATAGTCCTTCTCGCTAATGCCCCACTGCCGGCAATACTCGTCGAGTGGCTCGATGGCTCTCTCTTCGGCATACTGAGCTACGTTTGGAGCCCACAGTCCGGCCACATCCGGTGGGACGCCAGCCGACACCGACAGCAGCGTTTTATTCCCGATGTCGCTGGTCGAAAGGATATCGACGAAGATGCGGTTCTGCGACTTATTGAAGTCATCGACGATAGACTTGATGCCTTTGAACTCATCGGCGGTCCACTTCTCCCAATACACGATTCGCACCGGTCCCGGTTTGGGATGGTCTGTAGTTAGCCACTCGCTGAAAACGAACGCTCCGATGACAACAAGCCCGATTAAGAAGCTGGTAAAGCCCTTAAACATGCCCCAATATTCGTGCTATCCGGTCGCAATTCCTTCTAACATATGCGATATTTTGTTGCACATATCTCAACAATATAGACAGATAGGGTCAACAATACAGGTTTATGCGGGAAGCCTAGCATTGATTTAGTCGGCGTAAAATAGCGCTATCTTTGTCGTTGCTAGTCAAAAAGGCATTCTATCCATCTTAGTATTGCCGACCAATCATCGTGCGTCACTTCATGCTTTCCTGGCCTGTAGTAGTGCGCGAGACGATTGCCAACAGTATGGCCAATCTGCATCGGCGGCATCGATATTCCATGCTCTGCGGCCGCCAGCTCAAGCATCTCATGCTGACCCGCCGGATTGGCCCACTCGTCGTCCTCGGCATTGCAAAGCAAGACTGGACGCGATGCACATAATGCGAGCAGCCAATGCTGGTCTAAAGGCAGCTCGCTTTCCCTGCCGGCATATGCAGCAAACCGAGGCGAGAACCAATGGGGAAAGACACGCGTGATATCGCCGACGGTTTCGCCAGCCGCAGTCCGCGAAGGCGCTGCGCCTCCGCAACCTGACTGAATGGCGATGGCACCATCAAAACCCTCATCCATCGCCGCCGCAAGCAGCGCTGTTTTGCCCAGCCGTGAATGCCCAAGCGCATACACGTTATTACTACGAGGGGCCAACCAAAGCCGGATTTGCATCAGAGCCTGCGCCCACCGAGATATCGCTTGCCCAGACGAAAGGTCCTTGTCGTCAGGCTCGATGTCGTTATAGCAGGCGACAGCCAACGATAGACCCGCATCGTTAATCCGCCGAAGAGGCCACACCTGATCAAGTTCAAGCAAGGTTGCGATAGGCGTGAAGCCGAGAGCTACAATGGTCGCTCGGCTATTTGCGACAGGCGACCAAAGCAATGGATACGGCGAACCCGCAGCCTTAGCGCCGCCAACCAAATCTGACCAATCGGAGAAACTAACGGATTCAGGCCGAGGCACCGGACCATACACATGCTCCTCAAGCAAACGGCGCGTTCTGAGCTTCCCTTCTTCATCAGAAGGAGTTGGAATCGGAGGATAGTCAAAGCCTAATGCCATGGCGATTCCTTCGAACCCGACTGCCGAACGATCATCGAAAGCTCGCCGAGATGATAGGTGAAATGCCGCAGTCCGTATAGGAGCTGAGCCAGCTTGGAATAGCCGGTCCAGTCATAGCCAGTCTGCAACATCATTTCTTCGTCGCTCTTGTTCTCCCAGCGTTCGCAAAGCCCTGCGAAGACTTCCTTGGCGTAGGCCTTAAATGGCGCACGATCAGGTAAAGCCTCCAACGGGCCTTCCCAGTCCGGAACCATGCTCCAATCGAACTCGTGTCCTACATATTGCGTGTAGAACTCGGCGGAGACAGCGGCGTGCGTCGCCCAACGAGCCGGAATCGCGACAGGATCGGAATCGTCTTTCCAGCGCTCATCGCTGATGAGATCAACAAGTTCATCAAGCATCGCGAATCCGCGGCGATAGTGCTCAACGACATCCTTCGCTATAACGTTCATGACCCCAGTATGAACGGTCTAACTAAGCCTTATTCTTGAGAGACTCGATTATCGGCGCAGCTATCTTCTCGATATACTTGGCGATGACGTCGAACTCCAGGTTGACCTTGTCGCCGGGCTTCATCGCTTTGAAATTCGTGACGTCATACGTATGCGGAATGATCCAGGTGTCGAACTGTCCGTTCACGGGTTCGCAAACCGTCAGCGAAATACCGTCGATAGATACTGAACCTTTATCGATGAGGTAGCGGTCGAATTCGCGCGGGGCTTCGAAGCGGAAGGTCCACGATTGCTCTTGCTTCTCAATTGAAACGCAATTGCCTGTGGTGTCCACGTGTCCCTGAACGATATGGCCGCCGAAACGGTCATGCTGGCTCATCGGCCTCTCAAGGTTCACGAGGCTGCCATGAACCAAGTCGCCAAGAGACGTGCGACGCAAGGTTTCCTCGCTTAGGTCGAATTTAAGGCCGTCCGAGAAGTCGATGACAGTCAGACAGCAGCCGCTGATGGCGACGCTTTCGCCGATCGACCAGGGATCGTCTGCGGGGATTAATCGAGGGTCGACAGTCAAAACGCCGCCGACTAGGGAACGGACCGTGCCAACGGTCTGTACTATTCCGGTAAACATGTCAGCCTAATTATGGCTTGGAACTTTTGCTTTCGGGCGCAGGCTCAGACGATTTCGTGTTATCAGAGTCCTTGTCCTTGCTCAAGTCGACGTTCGATTTATAGTCCGATTGGTTCAAGCCGATTTGGTCGCCATATCGCGACGAGACCGCGTTGAGGATCAACGTAATGGCCATGAAAGCAATGCCGAATCCGAATGCGATTCGCGACATGATATCGTCGAAGCTAGCCTTACCTTTGAAGGTAGTGCGCACGCTTCCGCCGCCAGACATCGCATCGCCTTTGCCCGTAAAGAGGACGATCAGCGAAAACAGACCGGCAATGATGAAGCCTAAGATGAGTAGTAAGTTATATAACGTGCCCACAGCTATTCCTCGAACATGAAAGTATACCGCATCACACTGCAGCCGCTTCCAACTCGTCATCTGAATCAGGTTTGGGTTGGTTCGGACGATGCGGGGTATTGGGCAATGACTGGGTTCCAACCAAGGCAAGAATCGCCACGCCGACGCCGATCCAGAACGGAATTGTATAGTTGTTCGTTTTGACCCAGAAGTAAGCACCAAGCCAGGGCACCGTCACGGCCGCTACGTGGTTCATGGTCGTGCCCATCGAAAGCGACGGTGTCAACTCGCCTGGCTTCACGATCCGGTTGAGATAGGTTGTATAGCCAACGGCAAACGAGAACAAGACGTTGTCGAGCATGTAGATTCCATAGAGAACCGTCACGTTCTTGAATAACGCATAGCAGGCAAAGGTTGGAATCAACAAGATGGCATAGAGAGTTAGCGGCTTTCGTTCGCCGACTTTGTCGATGAGTTTGCCGATCTGCGGAGCGGTGATGAAGATTAAAATTTGGTTGATGAACTGAAGCAAAAGCATGTTCTCGAAAGGAACATCAAAGACCTTGATCAGAACGATGCCGGCGAATGTTCCGAAGACCTGCCTCCGGCATCCCTCAAGAAAGATCAACCAATAGTAAAGCTTGTACTCCTTGCGAAAGACAATAGGCTGTCGTTTGCCGCCCTCCGCGTGGGCCGATAGCGTCGAGCAAAGAACCGCGGCAACCGAGATGAACAAGCCGCCGATAAGGAAGAACACCCAATAGGGAGCGTCTGGAAACAGCTTTCTTAGCCCCAAGGCGAAGCCTAGACCGGAGATGGTGGCTAAGCCGCTGACGGCTGCCATTCTTCCCAAGTGGCGTCCACCTTCCCTTCCTTTCGAGAGCGCGAGCGTGATTGCCGACTGCATGGCCGCATAAAGATGAAAGCCAATCGACCATAGCACGTTGACCAAAATGAGGCCGCCGTAAGAATGCGTGAAGCCGGTAATCCCGATGCCGATGGCGGAGATTCCTAATCCGAGTCCGGCGATGCGCGCCTCTGCAAGAGCCACCAGCGTTCCAGCGAACAGAGCCGTTAACACTCCCGGCACTTCTCGCATCGACTCAAGGCCTCCGAACATCAACGGCAAGTTCGGATTATTGGGGAATGTGTCTTTGAAGAAGTTCTGGAATGAGCCATTGTTAATAGCGAATCCGAACCCAAAGAGGAACGTCAGGAGTATAAAGAAAGTCCAGTCGCGGTTGAGGCGGCGGTCCGAAAGCTCGGCAGACGACATTCTGGAAAGATACCCATCGCTCAGCTTCGCCGCACGTTGGCTTAGGATCTCCGGCTAAACTGAAACGGTATCGATGCTGCCAGCTTTTCTCATTGTCATCTCGTTGATCGCCATCGGCATCCTTCTTCAGTGGCTGCCCTATGGCACTCCGATTCTCAAGATCTTTGAGGATCGGTACCGATGCGTCTATGTGGTCTTGCTCGTCCGAGAAAAGCCCGAATATGCAGGAACTACGAATCTGAGCGAAGCCCTTCGCCATATCGAGCCTGAGGATGTTTTAGACTCGCTATACGTGGTAGATCCCCCGATATACGGGTTTTGGAACTTGTCGGCTGAAGCCAAGGACTATTTCAACGACTCCTATGAGCTCCGGGAACCTTCTGGCAGAACAGAAACGGCTTGTAGATTGTTCGTATTTGCCGGTTCGATCAAGGACTTGCCGCCTATCAACAAAACCAGCGGATACTCGCTTCTTCGCCTGATCGCAACCATTCCTAAGGGCAAGCGCTCAACCTCAATGGCCAGATGGTTTCCGAGGATGAGCAGCCCAGCCATATCCATGCAAGAAGGAGCCGAAGCGTTCGGCTACCTTCTTGCAAAGACTGTCTAACGTCTGCTGTAAACGTAGGTCTTGTAGGTGCAGGTCAGGGTCTGAGTCTTGCCGGGCTCGATTCCGATGTTCCATTCCAGTCTGTGAATCGGGTTCATTTCAGTAAGCCCCTGCGCCGTCTTCTGGTCCTTTGCCTCAAAATCGGCATTCACCGAGTCGCCGCGGATCATTTTGTTGACCCTTACATTCACCTTCTCGCTCTTTCGGTTGCTGATGGAGAAAGTCTCCTTAACCGTAACGAGATCCCAGGTTGGGTTGCCGTTGTTGTCTTTAATGACTCCTCGCTCTCGCGCGATTTCTTCGGACTTTTTGTCGGCGCGAATATCGAGGGCCTTGGTTATCTTCACCAGCGTTTCTGCGCCGACACTCGTGTAATTCATCGTGTCTTGGCCCAGAATCTCGCCGTTCTTAAAGGTCGTCGCCGGAGCTGTTGTGAACGGCTGCTTGCTCTCGTTCTTGAACTTCAAGCAGTGCCACACGTCGCCCGGCGTTTCGGTCTGACTCGCCTGGGTGCCTGCATCAACCGGTATTGTGCCCGAATCCACATCCCAGGTGTAGAGGTGGTTGTAGTCGCATTCGTTCGTGAACAGCACATAGTATCCGCGGTCACCTGTCTTCATCTTCACGCCCGGCTGCCTGTAGAAGAAGAGATCGCCAAGCTGATCGCCAGGAACCGGATTAGCAGCAAAAGCCTCGTCGAAGGAGCCTCTGAAGTCGGCGCGCACAGCATTCTGAGTCAGCATTGCTCCGCCCATACCTCCCATCGGACCTCCACGGTAGTTCGCTGGGGTGCCAGCCTGCATCAACATGCCCACAAACTGATCGACTTGCCCTTGATAAGACATCGGATCAATCGTCCCTGCAAATGGGATGTTGGGGAAACCGGTCACCAGCTTAACCTCAATATCGTCGAAGTCGCTAATATCGTTTAGGATCGTTGCCTTCGCCGTAATCTTGAGCTTCCTATCGTCGGTGATGTCGAGAGCATAGGCTGGTGCCCAAGTAGCTCCTTTCTCGAGGGCAACGATATAAGCTTTTCCGTCGGATGGTGTTTGCGCCTTGATCCTAAGCCCGCGCTTCGTTACCGTATTCTTGAATCCCCACTTAAGGTCGCCTTCTTTTGATGTGACGCTAGTCACCCAAGACTTCTGAAAGGCCTGCACCTTTCCTTCGGTCTCTATGATGACAATTTGGCCGGTAGCGCTTACAAGCTTTCCAGTGACTTTGCGCCCAACAACCTGGTCGTCCGAGCTGATACCCAAAGTCATTGTCTTGCCCACGTTGAACGTGAGTATTTGATCCAAAGTGGACGCTTCGTTCTCGATGACTTGTTCAACAGTCGTATTCACGATCTCGTCGAACTTAACTCCTTTCGAACCGGTGATCCACAGTGTGCCCAATGATCCTTGAGGGATCAATTGCACGAAAGTATCGGCACCAGTCAGCGGCACTTCGCGGACGATCACGGCATATCCGTTCTTGAATAGCGATGCGGCAACCACCTTGGGTTTCGCGTCTGCCTCAAGGCTGGCCATTAACATCGCCGCAGTTATTGCAGTTAGCATAGTTACCTCCTAAAGCCTAGCTTGTGACGTCTCGGGGCGGTGATAGATACGTTGAAGTTGAACCAAGTTCGAACCCCTCGTGCATAATTTCTTTGCATGCAGCCACACTTCCTACCCTTTCACGTTCGCAGAGGCAATTGCACTGTGTTTGGGAGAGGCCTACCCAGGTATCGCCAGCAACCTGCTGGCAACGCCTATCGCTAAAGCTTGAGTCCGAGATAACAAGTAAGAAGACGCCGCGACAAAGCATCCCTCGACTACGGTCCCGTTATTTCAGCCGCTCATCGCTTATCGGCCAGATAATCTTCTTCACTATCGTTTCGTGTCGCGTGTATCCGTAATTCTTTTACCCCTGCGCCATCGAATCGGTAAGGGGATATTCAGAGATCAATCCTCCATCCTTCAAGATAATTAATGTCTATACGTTTACCCTCCACGTTGCGAAAGTGGAGGGATAGAATGATCGATGGTCAATGGTCTTCCCAGACCCTATACCCCATACTCTACTTCCTATTTCCCGCTATCTTCGAACGATATATAGCCTTTATCGAATCATCAGTATTCTTGCTTAGCGTCCCGTTCCAAGTGACAAAGTAGGACCAGTAGCATCCGTACCGGAACATCCTTTCGATGTCGGGAACTCCGCCAAACTCGCTAATCGCTAAGAGCTTCTTACCGTCGAACCGCTTGATCAAATCGTCCCACGATCCGGACAGCGGATCTCTCGTATCAGACGGATAGGCGTCAATTGCCATAATATCGACATACTCATCGCCCGGATACCATTCGGGATTGGGGCTGTTCCAAACCCAGATCAGGTTGTGCAATTGATGCTTATTTGTTAGCCGATCAACAAGCAACTTCCACAGCTTGAGGCACGGCTCCGGTCCTTTAACACCCCACCAGAACCATCTACCGTCAGCCTCATGGAGCGGCCGCCATAGAACCGGCACCTTTGTTGCTGAAAGCTTCTTAAGCTGGGTGGCAATAGCGTCGATGTCTCTCAGAATAAGCTTGTATTCCTCTGACTTCGGATCGCTCATGGCCTTAGCCACGTCGAAGGTCGTTGCGTTGGAGTAGAAGCCCTTATACCAACTCGCATCAACGGTGTTTCCGTTATCGTCTTTATATGTCTTATCGATCAAGTCCTTTGGAGCATTCCAGTGCCACGATATTGTGATAATGGCTCCTTTCTTGGCGAGATCGATTAGCTTCTCAGTTTCGCCTTTTGCGTCTGATCCATGGGCGATGCGCGACGGAGAGTAGTCCATCAAGTCTCCGCCGTAAATAGCAGGCAGACGTCCAGAAAGCAACTGGATGGTCTCACAGTCCTTATCCCCGTACTGGCCCGTATAGACCTTTTTACCGTAGTCTTTAACCAGCCTAGACATTAGAGCCAAGGTTTCGGGAGATGCTTTCTTATCAATAAGGTTCAGGCCTACAGGTTTAGGCGGAGACGGCTTATTGCATGGCTGAAACTCGACATAGTCGACGTCGTGCCATCCCCAGCCTTTCTCAATCGTCAACACATTATCGCCTTTCTTCAACTCGACCTTTCCAGCAGCCTGATCGAAGAAAGCTGGATTCGGAGGAAGCATGCCGTTCATCTTCACCCCGTTGACCGAGATCTCATAACCCTTCTCGCCGTTAGGAGTCGCCGCGCGAAGGACGATTCGATAGAGTCCTTCCTTCGCCTTGAAGCTTACGGTCGATCGGAAGCCGTCTTGAGTCAGACCGGTGATATAGCCTTTGCCGCTATATCCTTCTCTTTCGGATAATACGGTAATTCCGGTCATAATTCCGTCTTCCGCCTCAACACGAATTGCGCCACTTAAAACCGGAGGCGCAAGAGAGACGTTACTGGAACAAGCAAGAGAAACGAAGGCTAGGGAACTGATGGCAACCATACGCACTATCTCCACCGAACAGCCAAACAATACCCGCAGATAGGACAAAATCAAGAGGCCATGGCAGACAGCACCTCAGAAATAGGGTCCTCTTACAGTTCCGACAGCTACGCCGTTCGATCGGGGACCAAGAAATCGATCTACCACGAAGACAGTCGCATCTTTCATCGTGCTGAGTTCGACTATAAATCCGTTAAAAGAGCCATTGCCTTGAGGCAGAACGGCGATGAGCTTTGCCTCGAGCTTGAGCTGTCCGACGGCGCTACCTCATTTCTGTGGCTAACGGAGGTCCGTGAGAACGTCCTTCGATTCCAGTTCGGCGGGGATTGCCACAGGTTCGAAATGACTTCCCCAATGCTCCTCGATGCAGCGCTCGAAGTCGTTCCGCTGCATCCGCGCACCTTCTCTGATTCCTGGGAAGTAGCCCTCGGAGATCATCTTCTTAAGATCAACAAAGAGCCATTCCAACTCGTCGTCACGAAGTTCGGCGCAAGGGTCTTCGAGCTCGAAACAGAGAAGATAGCTGGAGACTACACCATCGCCCCACTAGCCTTCAGGTCGAATGGCAACAGCACACAATCGTGTCTGAGCTGGCGCATAGCCAACGACGAGAAGCTGTTCGGTCTTGGCGAGAAGTGGAACTCACTGGAGAAGCACCAAACGAGAGCCACCGTATGGGCGAGCGACACCGCCGGCACCAACACGACCGACCTGTCCTACAAATCGATCCCATTGATCTATTCCTCGAAGGGTTGGGGACTTCTCATCCATTCGTCCTTTCGAAGCTATTGGGAGATCGGTTCGTTCAGCTATACGGGCGGTTCGGTCTGCCTGGAAGAGCCGGTGCTCGAAGGATTCCTATTCTTCGGCGACTCGCTAAAAGGCCTTCTCGGGACCTATAGCGACCTCACCGGCAAGCCTTCACGGCCGCCTTTGTGGGCTCTTGGAACCTGGATGAGCCGTTGCGCTTACAGCAGCGCCAAACAGGTTGACGAGGTTGCCGACCGGCTGGAACAAGAACAGATTCCGTGCGATGTCATCCACATCGACTGCTGGTTGAAGAACCACTACTATCAGGCAATCGGCATCGACGCATGCGACTTCGACCTTGACGATGCCAACTTCCCGGACCCTGAAGGCTTCTTTAAACGCAACTTCGACCGGGGATATAACATCAGTCTTTGGATGAACCCGTACCTGCCGGAAGGCCATCCGATATACGACGAAGCCCGGGAAAAGGGGTACATGCTGACAGCTGCCGACGGACAAGTGGCGCGGGCCGAGTTCGGCGAACCTGTCGGCGTGACTGACTTCACCAATCCTGAAGCCAAGGTTTGGTGGAAAGCCAAACTCGTCGACGTCCTCAAGAAAGGCGCATCGGCTATTAAGGTTGACTATGGCGACCGAGTCTCCGAGGAGTCGATAGCCTACAGCGGCATGCCCGGTCTGGGCTACCACAACTTGCACATGCACCTCTACAGCGAGACTTGCTTCGAGGCCGTCAAAGAAGTCTATGGCGAGGGCATGGTCTGGCGCCGTTCGGGCTACGTTGGCACCCAGCGCTATCCTGGCACGTGGGCTGGCGACACGCAGGTCTCATGGGAGGCCATGAAGTGCTGCCTTCGCGGAGGGTTGAACGCAGGACTCAGCGGCGAAGCGTTTTGGGCTAGCGATATCGGCGGCTTCGTCGGTCCCAAGCCGTCAGACGAACTCTACATTCGATGGGCTCAGATGGGATTCTTTAGCGGCCTGACACGATTTCACGGCACCACTCCGCGAGAGCCGTGGAACTACGGCCAAGAAGCGCTCGAAATCGTGCGAAGCTACGCTAACCTCCGCTATTCGCTCATTCCCTACCTGGATGTCTGCGCGCAAGAGGCAGCCCAAACGGGTCTTCCTTTGATGCGCGCCATGGTGCTCGAGTTCCCTTACGAGCCTAAGATCGAGACGATAGACGACCAGTATATGCTCGGACCATATCTGCTAGTAGCTCCGGTATTGGTCGAAGGCCAGCAAGAGCGATGGGTGTACTTCCCAGAAGGCGACTGGTTCCCGCTTGGCGGAGGGCCGCGCTTCTCTGGTCCGGGTTTCACCAAGGTTCCTGCCCCGCTCAACTGGATGCCGCTGTTTGTCCGTTCCAACGCCGTCTTGCCAAGGTTCTTGCACTATCCTCAGCACCTAAAAGAAGACCCCGCGTCTGTCATTCGTCTTGAGATCTATCCCGACGCCGAGGATCAAACGATCAGCTTCCGCAACATGTCGATGCCCATCGAGATTGATGTCTGCGTGACAACAGGCATAACGGTTCTGAAAGGCGAAGTCGAACTCGATTTGGTGTGGATCGATGGCGAAGAGAAAGAGAACTAGAAGTTCTCCAGCAGCTCAAGTTGAATCCCCAGGTCCTTCACCGCGTCGATATACGAGTAGCATCCGCCGGTGTAGTCGCCGCGCTGGATCTCCGGATACCCGGCAGCAGACAGACGAGAGACAACGGATGGCATATCCTTAACGCCGAACGCAATGTGGTGGACGCTTTCGCCGTGCTCGTCAAGGTGCTTCTGCCATGTGCTCGGGTTTCCGTCCGGCTCGATCAGTTCGATTTGCACTTGGCCTGCATTCAAAAAGCATAGCTTGGCGCGGGCGGACATCGGTTCGCCCAGATAGGTCGCGTTTGTTTCGTCCAATGGACCTGTTACGATAACCCCGCTCGGATCGACGCCAAGAACCGTGGCCCATTTGGCGGCCGATGCTTCGATGTCGCGAGTGACGAAAGCGATTTGCGTGACGATGTTCGTGCCGAGATGACCCATGCGCCAAGCCTACCCGCAAGCAAACGTCATTCCGAACGAAGTGAGGAATCTGACTGGACTCATTGCTTGCAAATAATAGCAAGCAACAACTTCACTCAGATCCCTCGCGATGCTCGGGATGACAATAGTAAGCAAAGGCCAAAACGACCTTAAAGGCACAACAGTGGAGATGTCATTCCGAACGAAGTGAGGAATCTGACTGGACTCATTGCTTGCAAATAAAAGCAAGCAACAACTTCACTCAGATCCCTCGCGATGCTCGGGATGACAACACCAATAAAGGCAGATAGCCTGCTTACTTCTTCGCGCGTCGGCGGCGATAGGCCACCAGCGCGGCTGCGCCCATGCCCATACCGGCAAGAGAAGCAGGCTCCGGAACAGGCTGACCCGTTTCGTGTCGGTTGATGGTAACGCCGACTGCTGGCAGAAGCAGAAGCGCAAGCGGATTGAACGAATTCGCAGGAACAGTAATAATCGGAATGTCGCTCGTGCCTTGCTCGCCGATCGCCGTTTGGTCTGGCGTCACCGGCGCGTCGGGGACGGATGCGATACTCGGAATGATGGCCGGCTGCGAAGGCTCCTCGGTCTCGATCACGGCAACAGCCTCAACAGGAATAACCTGAGGATCGACGACTTCTTCCGCTACGATGGTTGCAGCGATCGAGTTGGCCATTTCCGGCTTCTTCGGGCCTCGGGTTAGTGGGTTGCCGCACTTGATCAGCAGTTCGGGCATACCTGACGCCGAAGCGAAAACGGGAGTGCCTGCGCGCAACGTCTGCAGATGGCTCTTCAAAGCTCCGCCAACCGGCACGCTAAAAATCACATAGAGGTCGGTTCTTTTGAGTTTGCTGACATGCAGGGTTTTGAGATGTTGCACTACCTCGGAAGGCGTCATCGAATAATGACGGCAGTAACGGTCCATGACCGCCTTATCCGATTTGACCTGGGCAACCAGTTCGGTAACAGAAGTCGAGCGCTTGTTCAGAAACGCATTCAGGTCCGGGCGCGCGACGGAAGTACAGGCAGTGCCAACTAGAACGAAACTAAAAATGAAACCTTTCAACATGGGAACCTCGGCGAACCGATACATACAGTTTAGCCTACAAGTTAGATGCCAAACAGGGGGTAAAGGTTCATCCTGGTATTAAGGCCGATCAAAAAAGGTGGCGAAAAAGGGCTAAAAGTCTAAGTCTATCAGTTCTCGCGCGCGCCTCGAACGCTCGATCATCTCCAAGGCAACTTGGGCCGCCGCCTGTTCGCCTTCCTTCTTAGATCGACCTGCTCCCTCGGCGATGACTTCATCGTCAAAAACGACCTGCACAGTGAACTTCTTGTCATGGGGAACGCCAGACTCCTGGATCACGCGATAGATCGGCGTCTTTTTCCACAGCGCTTGAGCCACTTCTTGCAGCTTTGACTTAAAGTCGTAGGGGTTCACATCGCCGGTGTTGACCTGAGCTAAGTAGGGGTTGAGCTGCTCAAGGATGTACCATCGAACGGCTTCCATGCCCGATTCTAGATAGATGCAGCCGATGACTGCCTCAAAAACGTCGGCGAGGATCGAAGGCCGCTTGCGTCCGCCGGTCGATTCTTCGCTGAGCCCGAGCTCCAAATACCGGTCTAATCCGAGTTTGATGGCGGCTTCGGCTAAAGGCCCTTCTTGAACAACGCTCGATTTGGCCTTGCTGAGCATGCCTTGGTCCCATTCGGGGTGGTGTTCGAAGAGGTATTCCGCGATCACCAATCCCAATACGCTGTCGCCGAAGAACTCGAGCCGCTCGTAGCTCTCGGTGATTTTGTCAGTAGCCGACCGATGCCGCATCGCGAGCTTAAAAAGCTCTTCGTTCTCGATGGGAATCGGCTTTGGTATCATCTCAACTTCGACAGTGCTTCTCCCAGCCTTTCGGCGCCTCGTGAAAGATCCTCGCGGCTGCAGGCATAGCTCATTCGGATGTGTCCGTCGCCTTCGAACACAGATCCGGGCACTGTAGCCAGTTTAGCCTCATCGAGGAGGTAATTTGCCAATTCAACATCCGTAGAAATGCCATTTCCTAAGAAATTGCTGACATTTGCGAAAACATAAAACGCTCCCATGGGCGTCGGAACGTTGAGACCGTCGATCTCCCGAAGCTTGCCGACGAAGAGGTCTCTTCGGGCTTCAAACTCGGCTCTCATGGCTTCAACAGAAGAAGCATCCATGTTAAATGCGGCAATCGCGCCTTTTTGAGCGAACGAGGTCGGGTTGCTGGTGACTTGATCCTGAAAGTTCGACATCGCGCTGGCAACCGGCTTCGGCGCGGCGGCAAATCCAATCCGCCATCCCGTCATCGCATAGGTCTTGCTGCAGCCGCCGATGAGGATCGTTCGATCCTGCACTTCCTTGCCAAACGAGCATATGCTGGTGTGCGACGTGCCGTAAACAAGGCGCTCGTAGATCTCGTCCGAGATAATCCACAGATTGTGCTTGATAGCCAGTTCGGCAATGGCTTCCAAGGTTTCCTTAGGATAGACAGCTCCTGTCGGGTTGCTCGGGCTGTTCACCATGATCAGCTTGGTTTGGGGAGAAATCTTGGCATTTATGGCTTCAATATCAGGCACGAAGTTGGTGGATAGATCGCTCTTGACCACTACGGGAACGCCGCCAGCTAAGCCGATCTGATCCGCATAGGTCATCCAATAAGGTGCCAGTAAGATCGCCTCATCGCCTGGATTAAGGAGGGTCATCATCGAGTTGTAGACGCTGTGTTTCGCTCCGCATCCGACAACGATCTGCCCAGGCTCGTACTTCAATCCGTTTTCCCGATCGAGCTTGCCGACGATGGCGTTTTTCAGGTCCGGGATTCCGCTGCTTGGCGTATATTTGGTAAATCCTTGGTTTAACGCGTCGATGGCAGCTTTGCACACGACTTCTGGAGTGTTGAAATCGGGTTCTCCGGCGGCAAAGCTCAGGACATCTTCGCCTTGAGCTTTCATCGCCTTCGCCTTTGCCGTGATGGAAAGGGTTGGCGATGGTTTGAGCATGCCCGCTCGGTCGGATAGTTGGGGATTGATCACACGCAGATTATACCGGTCAGGCTATAATCGAGTCTGTGGCGCATTCGGGTTCGCTTGCAGAACGGCCTGCGTCGCGGGTTCCCTGGGTCCTTCTAGGGGCCTTCGTCGCCATCGGCATCTTAGCCTTGCTCATTCATATCGGGCTGGGATCGTCTGTTCGTATTGCACCATGGGACGTGGCGCGCGAAGTTTTCCGGGGCGATGTTGGCGGCACTGTAGATAACACAATCGTTTGGAAACTGCGCTTGCCTCGTGCGATAGGATGCGCACTTGTTGGCGGCCTGCTTGCGATGGTCGGGTCGGCGTTTCAAGCTCTTTTCCGCAATCCTTTAGCTGAACCTTACATCGTTGGCGTGTCGTCTGGCTCGGCTGTCGGCGGCGCTCTGGCGTTCGTGCTCGGTTTCTCCGGCGCATACGGCGGGCTCGGGATCATGCTTGCGTCGTTTGTGACAGGTCTGCTTTCCCTTGGTCTCGTCTTCTTGTTGGCAACCCGGCGCGGCGTTGTTCAAGTCCAAACATTGCTTCTTGCTGGCGTCGTGGTGGGAGCGCTGCTGTCTTCGGTGCTGTCTTTGGTGCTCTTGGCTGCCGGACAGGACACCAACCAAGTGCTCCGATGGCTCCTGGGAAGCACCACACCGATGTTCTGGGACCGTATCTTGATCATGCTGGTCGTCTACGCCATTGGCGGAATTATCCTCATTCGCCAATCGAGGCGGCTGAATGCTTTTGCAGTCAGCGAAGAAACGGCGCAGCGCTTAGGTGTTGATACCAGCGCCTTAAAGTCGGTCGTTTTGGTTGCAGGCACAGCGATGACCGCCGTCGCTGTAGGTTCGACGGGTATCATCGGTTTTCTTGGACTTGTGGCTCCGCACATTTCCCGTCGGCTAGTCGGCGTTGATTGGCGCTGGTCTCTGCCGGGTTCTGCTCTTATTGGTTCGGCCCTGCTGCTCTTCGCAGACATTGTTGCACAGCAGATCAAGCCGGGAATGGAGATTCCAGTAGGGGTTGTGACGGCATTGCTCGGTGCGCCTTTTCTACTCGTCTTAATTCGCAGGCGCGACTAAACCTTACTCAAATACACGAACTTTTCGTTCGTATAAATACGTCTAAATTTAAACGATAGTTGAGAGGGTGATGGTGAAAGGATTTACAGTTCTGGTGTTATTGGTTGTTGTCGCACTATCTTCGGCGACTCAGATTTCCAAGCAGGTCAAGTTGAAATACGCAGCAAATGGCAGTATTCGCGAGTTTGTCCTGGGCGGCAAGCTGAAGCTTCCAGATTCGGTTGGTATAACCTACAACAAGGCCGAGATAAACACACTGACTCTGACCGGCGAGGAAAAGGACGTGAAATGCGCCGAGCAAGCTATTTCAGCATTTGACATCCAACCTCACCAGGTAATTATTAGCTTCGATTTTGCAATTGACGGAAAGTCGGTCAGCAAACCGATCGTCCGAACGCTAATCGGCTACAGTGCTGTAATTAACGAGGAAAGGTTGAAGCCGAACCTCAAGAAACTAGGTTTGTTAGTTGTCCCAAGAACCGACGAATCGGGCGCAATTAAACTTCAGACCTCCATAACCGTAAACGAGATCGTCTTGGTTGTACCAACGGGTGTCGAGTCAGGCGACACCTTCAGCTACTCGGCATCCAAAGCCGCTTACTATCTGCGTTGGTCGCGCGCGGAAAAGACGATTGCGGAGTATCCCGTTCCCGAATCTGTTAAAGCGCTGGGCAACACTAAGGTCACCATATCGTTCGTGGCGGTCGTAGAGCCGTGAACTAGGCAGCGCGACGCGAAGCGCTTATCCCAGATGCGAGTGCGCTTCCCTCGCGAGCGTTATGCTGTGCTTCGATAATGGCTTGCTCAACAACGAAGTCGAAAATGTGCTTCCAGTTAGCCTGAGACAGCCTGCTCGTTGCGTCTACTTTGAATCCAGTTCTATACCATCCCGGCTCCATACCTTCACCCGGGGAGCTATACGCAGAAACGGCGACGATTGATTTTCGTCCGAACGTTGCCAAGATTTCTATTGTCGCAACGGTGTCCTTGGGCACTTCGCCTGAACACCGAACTCCTATTCCTGCATTGGCGATATCGAGCATTGTGCCAACAGCCGTTTTACCATCGAAAGATATAGTCAGTTGATAAGGCGGCGTCGCTATCCGCGAGACTGATGTTGGTGCGACAATTTCGATCACTTTCGGTATTGCGAAGAGCATGGTCTGGTCTACAACAACACCAAGAACGCAGGTTACAACGGCAGCCCCAAGGCGCGAGCTTAGCGTGAGTTCGTATGGTTCCTGATCTATGGATATCTCGCCTTTTGTTATCTTGACATGAACCTGCCCTTGCTTCCTTGATTCGAGCACCCAGCCGTATAGCTTCTTGCCATCTCTTAAGCGCTTAATCGTCACCCTAGTATTCAGGAACCTTACCATCTTGAAGCTCCAACCATCACGTTATCTGCAGTATATTATCGGTAACCGTTTCAAATTTCGATACCATTGCATAAACAATAACGATTCGGAAATCTATTTACCTGCATTTGTTATGCAATCATCGCTTGACGAAATACCTTAAAAGGACGTGGAAATGCTAATGTTGCAACTCGTTTCCCAAGAAACCTTGAGATAGCATCGCAATTCCGTTCTCGCGAGTTCCTTGTGAGTGCACCGGAGCCAGCCATGAGTCTCGATCCTCGTAAATTGAAAGAGCCGTGACAGCGCTAAATAGCTGGCAAAGCTCTTTACAAATGGTTGGCCTCTAAGCCGACTGATCTCGCCAGGAGTTCAGTCTTTGCATCAGCGAAACGGTCTCGTCGTCCATGTCCGCCATCGCTTGTTCGGCAGTTGCAGTCTCCACGATGCTGTCGAATATCCGTCGCCAGTTGGCTTGCGATACACGGTTCATGTAGGTGATCTTAAAACCTGTTCTGAAGAAATTGCCGATCTCGCACTCCACTTCATTGCTGTAGACGACAGTAGCAGTCAAACTGATATGCCCGACGTCGGCATTAACTTCAATAGTAGATTCAGTCCCAGCCGGAATCTGAGTGCTTGTCTTGAGCCCGATTCCCGACGTGCCGATGTCCAAAACGGTGCCTGTTGCTTTTGAGAATCCGTAGTTGACAGTAGCCGGATAAGGAGGTGTTGTCACACGCGTTTCCAGTGTCGGAGGAACGATCTGGATAATTTTCGGCAAGTCGAATACAGCTATGTCAGCGGTGACGAACTTCAGCGTGCAACGCACCTTTGCTCCGCCTAGGTGTGAGCTCAAGTAGAGCTCAAAGACTTCGCCGTGACCCATTGATGGGCCTTTTGTTACGCGAACCCTTAGCTTTCCAGATTGCCTTGAGTCGACAACCCATCCAAACGACATCGCGCCATCATTTAGCCGGGTCATTACGACCCGAGTATTCATGAACCTAACCATTCTGATTCCTCAACATCCGCACAGTGACATTCAAGATGTCGGTATTGATGGCCCGATTCTCTAGTCGTAAGTAACTCAGAAAATGGGCAAAAACGGAACGTCTAAACTAGCAATAGTGCATGGTGAAGACTTACGGTTGCGACGGATTATTGCCTCAATTAAAGGTTCGCTTTCATTCTGCTGGCGTAAAAGACCAGGTTTTCATAAGATACATATCCACTTCGTCGCATCATTACTATTACCTGCACTTTCATCCATGGCAAAGGCCATTACTCGCCGCCCTTATACACCAACCAGTCGGCTTAGCAATCTAGACGGGTTGCAAGGGTGATTTTGTCTCCGGCATCTCGATCGACGCTTTTCGAAATACTGGATCGATAAGAGCGGGCAATCCAACAAGCAGGCCTGCTCCCATCACCAAAAACATGTTGTTTAGCCCGATGCGGTCGATCATCAAACCAGCCAAACCCATCCCGGCTGGCATGGCTATCGTGCTTGCCATCATCGCGATGCTGTTAACACGGCCTCTTAATCCATCGGGGACAGCCAACGCTTGATAGGTCATCGCAGGAATTTGCGCGAACGGCAACGAGACGCCTGCGATGAAGTTAATGGCGAAGAACTGCCAAAACTCATGGAACCAATAGAGCGCCATGATGGTGATTCCAATAAAAGCTAGGTTCAACGCAAATGCCCAACCGATGCGGGTTATGCGAACTTTACCGACCCAAATCGATCCGAGCAGCATGCCCGCTACAAAGGCTAGCTCCAAGAAAGCAAGCGTCGTATAAGCGCCGGGCATCAAAGAAGCCTTGATCGGGGCAATGACAGCCTGTAACTCGGGCATTGTCGCCAAGGCGGAAGATATCGCAGCATAAGCCGAGTCGGCTCCCTGAAAAGCTGGTTGACCGTACCATTGGTTATTTGCCGTCACATAAACAACAAAGAACGGCGATATCAGCAAGCTCGAGACCATGCTTATGCCGATGAACCAGAGCAACACTCTATGGCCAAACAAAAATTTCAGACCTTCTGAAAACTTGATCTGGTTCTCTTCGTGGGTCTCGCCGTTCCGCTCCGGACGGATCGGCGGCAAAGTCCAGATATAGGCAGCCGACACGACGAACGAGATGAGGTTGAGGATGATGGCTGATAAAAAGAACAGCGTCGGAAAGAGGTGGTAGATTGCGCCAAGGGCTCCGCCGGATAGTCCGAGTCCAATCAGGGGCATAAAACTCTGCGTCGCGCTGCTCAGCGAGTTCGCAACTTGCAGCTTGTCGGCTGGAACCAATGCTGGCACAGCAGCGCCGCGTGCTGGACTAAAGAAAACCGAGACAGCTGCGAGAGAAAAAGCAGCGCCAAAAATAACAGCTATCGGCGGCGACGGCTCGAAGGCAATGAACAAGGCTAAGACTGCCAATATAGCAGCTCTTGCCAAGTCGCTGAGTAGCATCAGCGTTTTTCGGTCAAATCGATCGGCGATAACTCCGGCCGTCGGGCTTAGAATGATGAATGGCAGAATCTCAACTGCGCCAACAAATCCGACCATCTCTGCAGAGCCAGTGATCTGCGAGACCATAAACATGAAACTGAGGTAATAAAGCGAGTCGCCAAGCTGGGAAATGGCTTGGCCCAGCCAGAGATTGCGGAAAGGTCGGATGGCAAGGACATCGCGATACGTCATCGGTCGGATTCTGTTCTTACGGTCAAAGTGACCTACCGGTTGCAGCGTGGAATATACCTATCATGAAGGGAGCCGTAGGAATAATATCCGTGTGTTGCATTTCCGCCGTTCTAGGATATGTGCTGATAAGTCCCAAATCCCACGAGCCAAAGCAGGTTCAAGATGACCTTAATGCGCTTCGGTCGATGCAAGGAAAGGGAGTTTCCGCGTGCCTCTCCAAACTTAAGTCATCCGATGAACGACAACGATGGGCGGCCGCTTGTGAGTTGAGCAAGGACCGCCAGAATCGGTTCTTGCCTGAAGTGCACCATTACATTGCCAACTCCAAGGACCTCCACGACTCGGCGACTCTAGCGCTTACACGTGAGCTAGTCATTCAAAGGACCCGCCAGTCAGAGGTTGAGATGGCTTCTCTCGTTTCATCAAATCCTGATCTGGCTCAGGTCGTTGCCGCCAACTATCTGGACTGCCGAGACAGTGTGCCACGGTTCCAGAGCTGGCTCGAACGGCAAACCGATCCGCGCGTATTAGAGGCCTTTACGAAATCGTATAGCCAAAGCCCGTCGCCGCTAGGCAGGTCGTTATTCGAGACGGCAAAACGCAGGCTCAAAGAGCTTTCGTGAGCAGAGCGAAGCGCCTGACAACTTCGAAACCCGCGCCAGTGTAGAGCCGGTCGGCAGTACGGTCCTCCGACCAAAGGAACCAGGTCGACCGCAGTCCCTGCATACGCTGGGCCTTTAGCGTTGCGTATAGCAGAACCTGCCCAATACCGCGTCCACGCTCCGACTCGGCAACGCCTATCGGTCCATAGCGCTCGACACCATAGTGTGAGAACCCAAGAACCTTCAACGTGCCGTCCGGTTCTTCGACGAAAGCAGACACAAGCCGCTTCGGGTCTGCGCCTTGAGTAATGGCGCTTACCGCGTCGCGAACCCAGCGAACCCAATCGCCCGCAAACTCATTCTTGGCAAATTCGAGCAAAGGCAATGTGAGTTTCGGGCTGAACGACTCGATCTTAACGCCTTCCTCCATCAGCTTGGCTTCTTTCTGCTTGATCCATTCCGGAACTTTGAGGTTCCAAAGTGGCGCCTGCATGGCAATCGGCCGATAGACCTCCTGATATCCTTGGCTCTTAAGAAACGCCAACCCGTCGGCGAATGAATCGACATCGACTCCAGGCGAGAAGTAGCCTGGCGCATATGGCGAGACCATCGCGAGTGTCTTGCCTTCTTTCTTGAACTTCTGTTCGGCGAGCTTCAGAAGCTCCTTGCCAATGCCTTTCCTCTGGTAATCGGGATGCACGCCGAACAGTGTGATGTATCCGCGATCCCAGTCGGGTTCGGCGTTCTCCAGCGGAACTTGGCGCGACATGGCCAAACAGAAACCCGCAATCCTCGAGCCGTCCAAGGCGCAGATGGCGCTCTCGGGCGTGAAGTTCGGGTCGATGAGAACCTGCCTGGCGAACTTGTTGGCGTCCACCGCTTCGGCATTGACGGACTCATGGAGCAGTTCAGGAAGCGAATCGGGCCAATTCGGGGGCAGATTACCGTATCGGATGTCCATACGAAACAGTTCGCTAAAGCCATCGCTGCCTCCTTCAAGGTACAACCATCTTATGCTGGATCGACAACTATTTCGCACAGAACTCGAACGCATTATAGCGGGTGCGGCGCGCAAGCACATCGATGCGCCGATTGACGAGGTAGTTCGCCTCGATTCAGAACGCCGCGCTCTGCTTTTGGACCTTGAGGCCAAGAAGGCCGAGATGAACAAGGTCTCAAAGATGATCGGCCAGCTGATGGGCCAAGGCAAGAAAGACGAAGCAGAAGCCGCCAAGGCGCAGACCAAGGAACTGAAGGACTATATTTCCGCTGGAGAGCAGAAAGAGCGCGAAATCGACGCCGCACTGTTGGCTGCCGAGTTGGTGATCCCGAATATCCCGCACGATTCGTGCCCGGACGGCGTGGATGAGAACGACAACGTCGAGATTCGCCAGTGGTCTGCCCAACCTTCATTCGATTTTGAGCTGAAGCCTCACTGGGAGCTTTGCGAGTCGCTCGGATTGGTCGATTTCGCCAGGGGAACGAAAGTCGCCGGCAGCGGATTCATCGCCTATACCGGCTGGGGAGCGCGGCTTCAGCGAGCTTTGATCAACTTCATGATCGACCATCAGACGCTCAAGAACGGCTATAAAGAGGTCTATCCGCCGTTCCTCGTCAACCGTGCGAGCATGATCGGCACGGGCAACTTCCCCAAGTTCGAAGAGGACGTTTATCGGGCTGACGATGACCTATGGATGATCCCTACCGCCGAAGTTCCCGTCACGAACCTCTATCGTGATGAGATTTTGAACAGCGACGATCTGACTTTGAAGCTGGCGGCGTTTACCGCGTGCTTCCGCAAAGAAGCAGGCTCTGCAGGCAAAGACACGCGCGGGCTGCTTCGCGTTCATGAGTTCGACAAGGTTGAGATGGTCAAGTTCACGAAACCGGAAGACAGCTATGACGAGCTGGAGTCGCTAACAGCCGATGCTGAAAGCGTTTTGCAGCTCCTTGGATTGCACTACCGTGTCGTGAACGTCTGCGCGGGTGACATGGGCTTCAAAGGCGCGAAGCAGTATGACATCGAGGTTTGGGCTCCGGGAGTTGGCCGATATCTTGAGATTTCATCTTGCAGCAACTTCGAGACGTTCCAAGCGCGGCGTGCCAATATCAGATTCCGCAAAGCAGCCGGCGAAAAGCCTGAGTATGTGCACATCCTCAATGGATCAGGTCTGGCCTGTCCGCGACTGTTTGCATCGTTGCTTGAGGTTTATCAGCAAGCGGATGGTTCGGTCTTGATTCCTGAGCCGCTAAGGCCATATGTGGGCACCGACCGATTCGTTCCCTAACACGATTTACGATCTCGGCTTGCGAACAGCGGGTTGCCCTCGTGTATAATAATGCTCCACTGCGCGGGTGGTGAAATTGGTAGACACGCTACCTTGAGGTGGTAGTGCTCACAAGGCGTGAAAGTTCGAGTCTTTTCCCGCGCACCAAGTTTCAAGCCAGGTTCAAATGAACCTGGCTTTTTCGTTTAGTACGGCCACTCAATGCGGCAGAGCGGCTTCAGAGATGGCAGGCTGTAGAAGATGCCGCGTTTACCTCTGGGCTTGACATGAAACTCCTCGAATCCCCATACTAGCCCGATTCCAACCTTGGGGTGATAGAAGAGTCTTACAGGCGACTCGACGTCAACCGCATCTTTGGGAACGGAACTCTCGACTTTCTTCTTGGCAAAGGCTACAATATCAGTAGAAATGAGCAAATCATCGTTGCCGATCTGAAGCGCGCCAAGCCAGTCATGCGGCCGATTGAGTTTGCCCCATTTGCTGGCGTCAACCCATCCGTTCCTACCGGCCGTGCTTATCTTTCGCACGGGTTTCCAGGTCTCCGATGGCCAATCGAACTGCTTAAGGACCGTGTCTTCTTGCCAGTAGATACGCCCTGAATTGCTGATCGCCGCATCGCTGAGTAAACGCTCTGGGCGTTCCCCGCTGGTCGGTATCGGCATCTTCAGAATCTGACCGGTCTGCATATTAAGCAGCGCGCAGTTTCCAGAATAGCCACCGAATCGTAAATAGTTGCCATAGCGCGTTACGTCGACGGCAAGCTGCCCCTCCACGATCATTGGCATCAGGTCTGTGTCTTTGACAACCTTTAAGCGGCCGCCAACTTCCCTAATCGTGTAGAGATGAGAAGATAAGATTGGGAACGATGTGCCCAGCTCGGTGTCAGTCCAGACCGTAGACAGCCAGTACATCGCATCTTTGAAGGCAACCCCGCCGCCATTTGACTCGAATCGGCCGACCTCCAGTTTTTGAATCTGCTTTCCGTCTGAATCGACGAGACTGCCTATGTTGGCCCGGTAGACCTTGCTTCGGAACTTTACTTCATTCTCCAAGTTCCTGACGCCATGCCTTTCTATGTCGAATCCCGGCACCTCCGGCAAACTATAAGAGCGTCCATTCAACTGAAGCTTGACTTTCAGTTCGTACGCGCTTCCTCCTAATACTGCCTTTGGAGGGGCGGCCAATATCGATACGATTGCTAGAGTTGCGATGAGTGCCATGTCTACACAAGATCATACGCCCTAATGAGAGGCGAATTACGCTCTTCAGCGGCTTGGTTACCAACTTCATATGATCCTCGAACGCTTTGAGCTTTCGCTTTGCTCATTCATCAAACTTGGTCTGCTAGAATCTGGGAGTTTCCAAAGGCTCAGCTATGCTCGCTCCTAATACTATCAACCTCTCGACTCTCGAATGGACTCTCCTCGGATGGCGGCCGTATTCCTGGCTCTATGGCCGGACAATGGAAACCAACCTCGACTTGAAAGCCGACATTGCGCCGATTCCGATTCAGATTCCAGGTTCGGTCCAGCAAGCGCTACTCGATGCCGGCATCATTGAAGACTATAACGTCGGACTCAATTCGCGCCTATGTGAATGGGTTGAGCACCGGCATTGGGAGATCTCGACTGTGTTGCCACCGATTCAGACCGGTCCAGTCGTTCTTAAGGCAGAAGGGCTCGATCATTCCGGCTGGATTTTGGTGGACGGACGTGTTGCTGCCGAATGGAGCGGATCGCTCGTCAGGCATTCCTTCGACTTAACAGAAGAGCTTGCAGATGGCCAGTCACATCAGCTTTCGATCGTCTTTGACACGCCTCCAGAAGAGCAAGGGCAGATCGGATTCACCTCAAGAACGAAGCACTTTAAGCCGCGCTACAACTTCAGTTGGGACTGGTGTCCCCGGCTCGTGCCGATCGGCGTTTCGGATCGCCTCGAACTGCAGATCGGCGCACTCGACTATGTCATCGGAAGACTCTATACGCGCCTTGCCGAAGATAACCGAAGCGCAACTATCGAGCTCAAAATTGAGTGCTTCCAGCCAACAGAAGTCCTCTTTCAAGATCAAAAACGGTCTTTGCCAGCCGGAGAGCACCACCTCCAAATCGAAGCTCAGGTTGAGCCTTGGCAGCCGAACGGCAACGGCGAGCCGGTCCTTTACGATCTGGCGATCAATGATCAGATAACCAAAGTGGGCTTCAAGAGAGTTCGCTGGCTGCCATGCTTGGACGCACCAGAAGGAGCTGAGCCGTGGATTTGCGAAGTTAACGGCAAGCCGACTTTCCTTCAGGGAGTGAACTGGACGCCGCTTCGCATGGACTACCACGGAGTCACGCGCGAACAATACTCTCAGTTAATCGGCCTCTACAAAGAGATGGGCTGCAATATTCTGCGGGTGTGGGGCGGGGCATTTCTTGAGCGTTCGGCGTTTTATGAGCTTTGCGACGAAGCCGGCATCATGGTCTGGCAGGAGTTCCCGCTCAGTTCGGCTGGACCCGAGAACAACGCTCCGACCGATCCCTCAACCATCGACTATCTGGTTAGCATCGCCGAGGACTACATCAAGAGAAGACGGCATCATGCCAGCCTGCTGATGTGGTGCGGCGGCAACGAGTTGCAAACGAATCTCGAAGGCAAGGACGGCACTGGCAAACCTCTCGACGTTAACCATCCCTGCCTTAGCCGATTGGCTCAGATCGTCAAGAAAGAGGACCCCGACCGGCGATTCGTGCCCTCTTCCGCAAGCGGCCCGCGGTTCACAGCAAAGCGAGAGTGCTTTGGACAAGGTCTCCACCACGATGTTCACGGTCCCTGGAACGCCGAAGGCGACTGGTGTGAGTATTGGCAAAGCGATGACGCTCTCTTCCGCAGCGAAGTAGGCATGCCCGGCGCGTCTTACGCTTCGCTCATCACGAACTATTGCGGCGAGTGCGATCCTTTGCCCGTCAGCCATCACAACCCCTATTGGCAGCACCTGTCGTCATGGTGGGTCCAAGACGCAATGGCTGCCGGCTTGAGCCTAGAAGAGTATTGCTCAAAGAGCCAGGAGCTTCAAGCGCAGGTCCTTGGTTGGGCAACCAAACAAACGAAGGCACGGTTCCCCGGCATCGGCGGGATGATCATTTGGATGGGACACGATTGTGTGCCGGTGCCGGTGAACACCTCGGTAATCGACTTCGAGGCCAATCCGAAACCGGCTTATCATGCGCTAAAAAAGGCCTTCACAGGCATAGAAGACTAATGGGCATGACAATCGTGAACAACGATGATACATTCCGGCCCCGTGCTGGTATCGATGTAGTGCACCGACGAGTTAGCCATGTACTTTGATCCGTCCTGGCATACCAGTTCAAAACGGCATAAATCATGTTTGCCGTTTTGAGCTTGGCTTCGATTTACTACCAAGTCTCGAATTTCGGCATTGCCGACCACGTCGACAATGTTCTTCACTTTTAGTTCATCTCTATCGAATCCCAATATGCGACATATAACGCTGTTGGCATCGATTACAGCACCTTCTGCATTAACATTGATGACGCCGATGCCAGTTGCGCCGACTATTCGATCTAGTCGCAAGTTTATATCTTTTAATCTGCACTCAAGTTGCATCAGGGCCGTAATATCGCTTTGTATGCCGAAAACGATCTCCGGCTCGCCATTCGCGTCTCTCTTATATACCGTTTCATGGCATATGTAACGATGATACGTTCGATCTTTATGTATTAGCCTGAAGTGTGAAGAGACCGTTTCTTCGTCAGTCACCTGAGTTATATGTTCCTGATAGTGATCAAACTCATTAAGATCGTCTGGATGTGCCCGAAGTTTCCATATATCTTTGCCAAGTTCGATCATTTCCTGTTCGTTTAGGCCGAACATCTCCTGAGCCTGCGGACTGGCATATGTGAAGCCTAAGGTTTTCACATTAAATAGATAAACTGCAAACGGCGAAGTCTTACTCATCGCGGCCAACATATTGCCGCGGCTCTCCGCTAGTGTCGCTAGTTCCACCTGCTTAGTTTGGTCAAGCACTAACATCAGGAGGTATCTCCTGCCGTCTTCTTCAATAGTGATGGTTCTTGCGATTAATTTGACCGGTATTGGCGCACCTGCGCTGCCTGCCATCCGCAACTCGGCTTCAAAAGACTCCGTTGAGCCTTCACAAAGCCGTTCGATATTATCACGATACTGATCTTGATCTTCATGATAAACAACGCTAGACAGGTTGTTGCCAATGAGCTTTTCTTGAGACCAACCAATCATTCCGCACAAGGTATTGTTCGCTTCGATTGTTGTCTGCTCGCACGTTAGTATGGCAACGCCTATAAATGGCAAATCGAAATAGCTCTCGAGGAGTCGTAGCCGCTCTTCGCTTCTTTCCTTCTCAAGCTTTTCCCTTACGCGGACATGACTTCTTTCTATAGCGCTTTCTACAGCCTTAACGACTAATGGTAAATCTCTCTTCTGGACATAGTCGTCCGCGCCGGACTTTAAGAGATTAACGGCTAAATCAATATCAAGCTCGCCAGATACAATAACTAACGGCATATCTGGTGCGATCTCCCTGACTACTCGCACAGCCTCCGGAGCGCTAAACCGCGGCATCTTGTGATCGGAGGTGATGCAGTCCCAGCTGCATTCTGCCAGCAACTTCCGAACTTCCGACTCAGTATCTGCCAACGTATGGGTAACGTCATAGCCTGCTTTAGCAAGCTCATAAACCATAAGGACTGCATCGTCGGCACTATCATCAATGATTAGTATCTTCAGTTGGCGACCATTCATGTTTTAATTTTTAACTAATAAACGCAAAATGTTAATGTGTCAACAACTGAGCGAGTTGCAATGGCATAATAACGTTATATGCATTTCCTGGCCATTCAAGTTACCCAGTTGAAAGCGACATCGTTTATCCAAGTGTTTATCATACCTAGATACACTACGTATTGGAACTGGTAAACACTTGCAAATCTGCAGCTATGGATGATCATCCAAGGCTCGTGAAATACTACGCCAGGCGCGCTAGCCTCCTTCTCTTCATCTATCGATTTGCCGACAACTCCCGTGGCTAAAGGCTGCAGGCCGACCAAAGCAGGTGAACCACGTCGTCCTTGAATATGTCGTCGTGGCCGCCTCCGGTCGCGATTCCGCCTTCATAGATAAGCCGACTGGCGTCTAGGTTATAGATCAAAGGCGGCGGTGGAGGCGCCATTGCCTTGAGAGGTGGCGGCGCAACCAGCATTGAGAAAATGCCGCCTTTGCCCAGATCGACGACATGCGGAGGCGTGTTGCATAGGCCGACAAAGCCCGCCGCCAGTCTTCCGTTGTTGGCAAGTGGATAGTAAAACCCGTTGGCCGTGTCCTTTGCCGAATAGATGCAACTCACCGCGCCTTTGATGCTTCCCAGCCAATCCTTCTGGCCTTCGAACCAGTTGCTCGCCATGGCCGCCTGAACAAGACATAGGTTCCTGACAACAGCCGACTTGCTCGGGTCTCCCATCAAGTAAGATCTGGCAGCGTTGGCCACGACCAAACCGCCGAACGAGTGGCCGATGAGGTGGATTCGAACCGGATCGTTTTCTCTGCCTGCAAAGGTTTCTTTAACCAAGCGATCAAGGAATTGGGCCGCCTTCTCGCCCATGCGCGTCCCTTTAAGTTGCATCTCATAGAAGGCGATTTGGCTGTCGATGACTTCGATAAAGCCCAGCACCCTCGAGTCAGGCGAGATCAATGGACGGATGAGCTGAACAGGCACTCGAGCCAGTTGAGCCGAGCGATATCGCCATACCGACATCGCACCCTTGCGAGAGCCAGCCTTCTCATCGAACAGCCGTGGAACGGGCAAACCCAGTGCCGACATGAGGACCGAGTAGGCGATAAAACCTCCGGCCGCCCAATAGGTATACGACCAATCGCCCCAAATCAACGATGCCAGCGGACCAAGGAGGACCAGCATCGAACGGAAGATGAAAGTGATGAGCAAACCGACGATCAATGGCAGAAGCACCAAAATCTGGAGCGGCACATAGAAGACCAGCCCCGGGATCGATACGCCGGCTGGCTGTTTAATCCTTAGCACATGCTGAGACACCGGCTTCCATAGGTACAGAAGACCGAACAGGACTGAAACAGACACGGCATACATTCCTAATCCCGCCAATGCGTGAACCCATGCCGGCGCATCGGTCGAACCATAGAGCGAATAGATCAGGTTAGTCCAACCTTCGGCGATGAGCTGGCCAAGCTGGGCCAGCGGCTTATTGAACAGCTGCCCGACCAAGCCTAAACCGGCCAAGCCAATGATGAACTTGCCTAATGCCGAGAGCGCATCGATCGTGTTTCCGACGGGTTTGGGAGTCTTTTTCTGGTCTCCAAGCAATGCTTTGGCTTGCGACTCGGCATAACACCGCCAAAGCAAAGTCACCTTGTCGTCGCAGCTTGCCGCGCCGGAAGGGCAATACCTCGGTTCATAGCTAGCCAGTTTGTCGGTTAGTTGGCCAGCAAGGCCGTCCAGGCCGGGATCGGTGGCGTTCAGGTTGGCTGCCGAGATCTGCGTCATAAATTCAAAGATGTCCTCGAAGTCGCTTTGGAACTGAGCTTCGCCTTGCGGGCCAGGCACGAACTGAGCTTGTACGTTGTCGAGAAAGCTGGCCTTGTGGCGTCTGCCCGACTTGTCGGTCCATCGGTCGTCGCCCGGATCTGAGTTCCAGTGCAGCGCGATGAGCATTGGGTTAAAGTCAGGCGGAGGCGATGCCGAAGGCGTCTTTTGCAACCTGCCGCGGTAGAAAAGAAACAGAAACCGGCTAAGAAGGCGATCATACGCTGTCACTCCTGTAAAAAGGTTGCGATGCCAGCCGTGGCTGAGGACAAAGATATCGGTCACCTTCTTGCTCTGGGCAACGTGCGCTTTGATGTTCTGCAGCACCAGATTGCTGATGCCCGGCAGTCCAGCGTCGCCTAATGGCACCAGAAAGAACGGTCTTGCTTTTCGAAGGTCTTTCTGGCTCATTCGGCTCCTCCTTCGGCTATCTGGGCTTCAGGCTGATCTTCTTCGCCTCTCGACAACCGGATGAAGGCCTGGTTGCGCAGATCTTCTTCCAAGCTTTGCACGCTGAATGAGAGATCCGTAAACGACATCACCTTGTAAGTCTCGGGTACCAGGCTTGGGCTGCAGATGAAAAGCTGGTTGCGCCATTCCTCAACGCTGATGGCAACCTCAACATCGATATCATAGAGGATGCCGGGCTTAAGGGCGTTTATCTGCTCGTCGTTTATCTTCTCGCGGTACTCGGCCTTCTGGAGTTTGCGAAACTCGCTCGTATGGCGCTGCATCAGGCGAAAGGCTTGCCAGCTTCCATCTCCGACCCGTTCCTTTGGGTATCCGGCAGCAATCGATAATAGCAGCTGCCATTCGTTCCTCTGAGTTGGAAATAGCCGCCGAAGCGGGCTTTGTTCGCGCGATTCTGTATTTAGGCTTGGCGCATTCATGTCTCTACTCCTTTGCGTCAGTCACATTCAGTTTGTAAACCAAAGCTGGAAAACCCAGCAATATTGCCATCTGAGATTTATCTTATAAGTAAACGCAGATGGCCAGCCAAGGCATGCAGGACCATATGCCTAAGCAAAGGTATCGCGACATATCTATTTGTAGAGCTTTTCCAAGAGAGTTAAACGTTTCCAATATGAGGGATAAAATGGTTGGTGCTAAATGGCTTTCAGTCCTATGGCTGGCGGCGGCTTATGCGTTCGCTTCGTGCCAGCTGCTTGTATTGCCCGATTCGGCCAAAGAGTCCGCTGAGGGCTTAAGCCAGTTCATTCGTGAGAACATTCGAAAAGCACCGTCGTCCGAGTTGGATAAGCTTGTTGAAAACCCAGACATGACGATTTCTTTGGCAGCAGGATGGGAGCGCGTTTTGCGGACAATCCCCGAGAAGAGCGGCGACGGCCTGCACGCCGTTGATAAGAAGGCGACGACGCAGTTTCTTAAACTCGTGCGGCAGCGCGTTGGAGTTCCTATTCCGAAGCTTTGGTATAAGACCGTTGAGAAGACGATGCACAACTATGACGGCAGCGTCTGGTTTCTGCCGGGACTCGGATATGACCGCGAACTTGACAAACGGTTCCAATGGGTTTCCTCTCGGTCAAAGCTCGTTCAAAAGGATGGCCTATGGTCTGCGGTTAGGGGCAGAACAACCGTTGCCTTGCCGACCGATATCATTCAGGATAGGCGCCAGTTTGTGTCGCTCATCCAAACTAAGGACATTGCCTATGTTGCTTTTCCGAGCGACATCTTCTATCCTTACAAGCTGTATTCGCTGTCTCTTAAGAATCACACCATTCGCTGGTCGGCGGATGTATGGATATTTGGGTACGTCGGCATGGCTACTGGCTGGTGGCCTCCGCCTGGGATCGAGTTTGCCATTTCGGGTTCGAAGCTATTCATCTTCGGTTATTGCTTGTATCCCTATCTCGAAGTCTTCGATATTGATACCGGCAAGAATCTATATCGGTTCTGCCCCGGCTATCTGAGGAAGGATAGATAGGGCGATTGGTTAACTAACTCAAGACTTGTCCGCTGGAGCCGACAGCCTTTCCGATTTCGCGTCCGGTTATCAGTCACGGTAGACTCGCCGCAGAGGCCTAACCATGAATGACGCCGATGTCCGTAAGATCCTTAAGACCGCCCACGAGTATTCGTATCTTCACGATTCTTGGGTGAATCCGCTGGCCGAGGCGTTGGATGGGGTTACTTGTGAGAAAGCCTTAAAGAAACCCGGTCCCGAGACAAACTGCATCTGGGCGATCGTGCTCCATATGGCGGCCTGGAATGAGAACATGGTCGAACGGGTCCGAACAGGAGAGAAGTCGAGGCCGGTTGAAGGCGCATGGCCTCCTATGCCTGCATTTCCCGATGAAGGGGAATGGGAGAAAGCGAAGCAGCGGCTATGGGACTCCATATCTGCTTTGGGCAAGCTGATCGAGGATGAGCTGCTGGAGAAGATCGAAGCCAGCCCCTACGGCATTCCCGATCTCATCTGCCGCCCGATCCACATTGCTTACCATATTGGGCAGATAACGGCGATGGGTGATTCTATTCGAGGCTGATCGCCGATTCGCTGAGCCCCGTTCACGCGTTTCACCTTGTGGCACAATGAAAACAGGTGATATCAGCATGAAAGCATTCGCGCTACTGTTCCTTCTCGTTTACTCGGTGTGTCTTGGCTTTGCGCAAGACACCATCAGCCTCGCTCGTAGCTTCAAAGTTGGCGAGGTTGACAAGTACCGTAGCAAAATGACCGTGACGGTCAGCGGAGCCGACGTCGAGACCACGATCGAGTACAGCGAAAAGGTCAAGAAGGTGAACAAGGACGGCACTGCCGAGGTCGAGATTGCCACCACCTCTGTTGAGATTCGTATTCTGGGCGTCATCGTCGACACGCCGAAGCTTCCTGCTTTCATCCAGAAATACAGCAAAGCAGGCGTGCCGCTGGGGATGCCGTCAGGAGCGCAAGGTCAAGCCAGAATGCTCGATTACTCCAGGTTTATCGGTCCCATGATGGACAAATTGTTATCCATAGGAAAAGAATATGCCGTCGATTGGGTCGACCCTAAGGACGGACGAAACAAGATTGCGGGCAAGATCCGAGTCGAAAGCGTCGTGAAGGGGCTCGCCAAGATCATTGGCAGCTACGAATCATGGAACGATAAGGCCATTAAAGATCCTGTAAAGATATCCTTATCGTTGCTTATGGATGTCACCTCTTCGAAGCCAGCCAAGTTCGAAGGCACGATCATCAATCCGCCAAACTCGAACGATCAGACTGGCATCGAGCAAGGTAAGTTCTCGGTCGAACGCCTCTCCAAGTAGCCGATTAGGTCCGCCATGAGGCAAGCCGTTTGGTATTACAATGTTGCCCTAGGCCTACTCTCTGCTTTTTGGGCTGAGAGCACCATCAGTTCGAGCGTTTTTCTGTTTCGTGAACCGTTCGCGTTATTGGTCACTGTTCCGCTATATGCCTTGCACGCAATCCTACTAGCTTATCTCATAAGCTGGCGAGGCAATCCGCGACTATATATCATCTACACGGCGGGAATGGTATTCGGCTTGTATGAAGCGTATATCACCAAAATGCTGTTTCACCACGCTTGGGATTCGCCGCAACTAGAGTGGCTCGGCGTCTCATGGTTCGCCTTCCCGTTGCTGGTCTTCTGGTACCACCCGATCTTCGCGTTTATCGTTCCGCTTTTCTTGATGGAGCTCGTAGCCGCAGGCAGAAGACCTGGTCTTAAGTTCATCCCTGAAAGCCTGTATGCTCGGATAGCGAAGAACCCGCGCAAGTGGCTGGTCGGAATCGGCTGTCTGATGGGTTGCTATCACAGTCTAGCTTCGAAGCCTTTGGACCACATGCTCGGATCGCTTTACGACGGGCTCGTGATCTTCGCCGTTGTGTATGCCGCCAGATCTGCGTTAGCGAAGCAACAGGAAGCGACGAGCCTTAGGCCAACGGACAGAGCCGCCATTCTATGCGCTATTGGATTGGCAGCTATCTTCTTAACCATAGGATTCACATTGCGTCTAGAGGCATTGCCTAATTGGCAAGGCCACGTCACGGTGATTACCTTCTATACAGCCTTCTTGACGACGATTATCGTTTATTTAAAGCGAAAGGAACCAGAAATAGAAAACGCGGAACATGAACCTCCACTAGCCGACATAGGCGACTTCGCTTATGCCTTGTTAGCGTGGTTCGTCGTCTCTTTGCTCTTCTTCATCGTCCCGCCGATCTTTGGAATGCTCTCGTTCGTAATATGCACGCTCAGTGGTTATGTTGCCGGATTCGCCATGCTGATCTTATGGGCGCGTAGCGTGCTCCTTCACTTGCGGACAATCGGGTCGTAAAGCTCCGGCCGTCTCGACTCGAACACAGTGATCTCGTATTTGCCAGGAATCGTGCGTATGCGTTTCTCCCGGGCTTGAGCCAAATCGATATCGGCAACAATAACTTCATCGCCATCGGCGGCACCGACCACAAGCTTGCCCGTCACGTCCCAGATGCCGCTGCGGCCTATAAACCGGAACCCGTTCTCCGTTCCAACACGGTTGCAGGCGGCTACGAACACTCGGTTTTCGTGCGAGCGCGAGGCGATGGTATGCGTCGGCGTGAAGTCTGCGCCTTCCGGCCAATTGGTTGGTACAACCACCAAATCGACCCCCTGCAAAGCATAACATCGAACCACCTCCGGCGGCCGCAAGTCGAAGCAAATGGCAATGCCGATGCGGCCGAGAGCGGTGTCAAAAACGGGCAAAGCATCGCCAGCTTTGACAAAACGGTCCAAACCCAGCTCCGGCAAGTGAGTTTTTCGATACTCGCTGACCTTGCCGTTCGGCTCAATCAGGCATGCGCCGTTATAAATGTCTTTACCTTCAAGGCAAGCATATCCGACCACGCAATGAACACCGAGCCGAACGCAAGCATCAACAATTGACTGAACGGAAGCATGATCAAAAGGAATGGCAATCTGAAAAGCTTCCGATAGCGAATCGACGCAATAGCCGGTCAGAAAACATTCCGGAAAGATAACAAGATCGACGCCGTCGTCAGCCAATAGACCAAGCCGAGTAACTGCAGACGCTGCATTCGTCGCAGGATCGTTATAAACCACATTCGATTGAACGCAGGCGACACGCATGTTAACCCTCCAGTCGGAACCAACTCGAGATGTTTTCGACAATATGGATATTTCGAAGTGCTTTCAGAGCCCGGTTGAACTCGTGCTCATAGCAAGGATGGATCAAGAACACGATCTCGATAAGATTGCGCTCGCCCAGAGGACCCGCCTCCATCGCCGAAATCGAGACGTTGCAGTTACCGAACACCGTGGCGATGCAGCCAAGCGCTTTTGGACGGTCTTGGATGACCATGCGCAAATAATATTTGGACTTCAACTGGTCAATCGGCGCCGTCGTGATCTTCTCATCGTAGGGCAGAACGTTGCCCGATCCGCCAAGCCGGATGTTTCGGCATACGTCGATGAGGTCGCCGACGACAGCCGAGCCGGTCGGTCTTGCTCCTGCGCCGCGCCCGCTGAACATGACGTCGCCGACATAGTCGCCTTGCAGCCAAACCGCGTTGTAGACGCCGTCAACGCTGGCAAGGGGATGGTCGCTCTTGACGAAGGTCGGATGGACGCGAGCCAAAATCGAACCGCTTTCGAGCCGCTCCACGATGCCCAACAGCTTGATCTTGAACCCGAGCATCTTGGCATAGCGCATGTCCGTTTTCGAGACGTTGGTTATGCCCTCACGATACACGCCGTCCGGCGAAACTTCCTTATTGAAAGCGATCGAGGACAGAATGGCCAGCTTGTATTGGGCGTCGAATCCTTCGATGTCGCTAGTCGGATCTGCCTCGGCGTAGCCTTTCTCTTGGGCTTCCTTCAGCGCATCGCCGAACTCAGAGCCCTCGACGGCCATCTTCGTCAGGATGTAGTTCGTCGTTCCATTGAGGATGCCCATCACCTTCAGCACTTTGTTGCCCGAAAGCTGATGCTTCATCGGCTGGATGAGCGGAATTCCGCCGCCTACCGCCGCTTCAAAGTGCAAGTCGAGCCCTCGTTGAGAAGCCAAATGAACGAGGCGCGCGCCGTGTTTCGAAAGCAACTCCTTGTTGGCCGTGACGACGTGCTTGCCGTTTCGAAGCGCCTGCTCGATGAGCCTGCCCGCGGGTTCAAGGCCGCCCATCAACTCCAATATAACGCTGATCGACGGATCGTTCACGATCGAATCAAGGTCCGTGGTTAAAAAGTCGACGCTGATGTCGCGTTTCTTGTTGATGTTGCGAACGCCAGCCTTCACGACTTCGATGCGTACACCGGTGCGATGGCTAATTGCCTCGCGGTTCTCGTTGAGCATGCGATAGGCGCCTGTTCCCACAACGCCGAATCCAAGAAGGCCCACCCTAACGACGGGCAGTTCGCCAGCCGTCTGTTGCGGCTGGCTAGAAGAGCTTGAGTTATCCATTCCGTTATTCAATGTAGAGCAGCGGATCGCCCGGCTGCACAATCTGGCCGTTCTGGACCAGAATATTCCTTACTGTACCGCTTGCAGGCGCTGTAATTTCGTTGAACACCTTCATCGCCTCGATTAATCCGACGACTTGGCCTGCAATGACAGAGTCGCCTTCTTTCACAAACGGCGGCGCGCTTGGACTGGAGGAACCGTAGTAAACGCCCGTCATCGGACTTGCGACCGGAGTTCCCTTGGGTCTGGACGGCTCCGGCGCCTCATCTTCAGCGTCCTCGACGACGATGTGCGAAACGTCTGAAGCAACGGCAACCGTTCGAGGCGTCTTCTTGAACGAGACGAGCCAAGAATCGCCTTCTAAAGAGGCTTCATCTAAGTCGAACTCAACCATCAATTCCGACAGCTCGTTGATGCGCTTCCGTATCTCGTTCACGGCACTATTATAACGCTTGCGCTGCGCCGTCCATTAGGCTCAACCCTGTCCGTAACGGTTGTGATATCGGTCGTACCACTTCTCAGCTTCCTCTGGCGGAATGGGCTTCGGATTTCCGATCTGCATAGCCAGATGGACCGTCTTCGCGACGTCTTCGACCATTACCGCAGCCTTGAGCGCTCCTTTGGGCGAGGTACCCCAAGCGAACACGCCGTGGTTGCCGAGGATCATTGCCGGCGAGCGGTTCATGTGCTTCAAGATTGCCTCGCCAATGTGCTCGCCTTCGTTGTCGGTATAGGGCATACAGGGGATCTCGTCGCCGAACTCATCCGCGATCGCCGTGAGGCACAGAGGCACCGACTTGCCGACTGCCGCGAACGCTGTCGCGTAGTTGCTGTGCGTGTGGATGACCCCGCGCAGCTCCGGCAAATGGCGATAGAGGAACAGGTGGTGGGCGAGGTCAACGCTGGGCCTTAGTTTGGAGTCGATGACTTCGCCGGTGGCCAAGACGACTTCGACCAGGTTCTCCGGCGTCAGCTTGTCATAGTCCATGCCCGAGGGCTTAATGACGACGTTGCCCGACTCAGGGTCGTACCCGCTGGCATTGCCCGAGTGCATGGTCACCAGACCCGTTTTGGGGAGCATCTGGTTGACCCAGCACACTTCTTCTCTTAGTTGTTGACTTACTCTTTTCATGGTTACGCTCTTTGCTTAGACCGAATAGCCAATAGCTCCTTCATCACCCCGTAAAGCGATTCCGTATATCCCTTCGTGCCGAAGGCGTCATGCAGCTTCACATACAGCTTGTAGAGCTCCGCATAGACCGCGACATTCTCAGGGATCGGCGTGTAGACCTTCTCCTTGACGCCGGTCATTGCTTTCTGTGCATCGAGCGTGTTCGAATAGGCTCCGCCGACCAAAGCGCCGAAGATCGCAGCGCCGAGTGCGCAAGTCTGCGCCGAGCGGCTGACCTTCATCGGCTTGTTAAACACGTCGGCCAGGATCTGCATAACGAACGGGTTCTTCTCGGCGATGCCGCCGCAGTTCACGACTTCCTCGATGTTGACTCCGTATTCCTCGAAGCGGCTGATGATCTTCAGTCCGCCGAACGCTGTGGCCTCGACCAGCGCTCTGAAAACCTCCGGCGCAGTCGTGTGCAACGTTGTGCCGAGGATCATTCCTGTAAGTAAAGGATCGACGAGAACCGTCCGGTTGCCGTTGTTCCAGTCGAGGGCCAGCAATCCGCTCTCACCCGGCTTCAGCTTCTCAGCTTCGACGGTCAGCTTGGCGTGCGCGCCTTCGCCGGCAAACTCGGGCGGGCAAAGGTGTCCGACAAACCAGTTGTAGATGTCGCCTACAGCCGACTGCCCAGCTTCGAGGCCGAGATATCCAGCCATGACCGAACCCGGAACGATGCCGCACAGACCGGGGATATCAGGCACGCCCGACGCTGCCACAGAAATGTCGCATGTTGAGGTGCCGATGATCTTGGCTAAGACCCCTGGTCGAACTCCGACGCCGACAGCACCCATATGGGCATCAAATGCTCCAACGGCTACCGGGGTACCCTTCGGCAGGCCGAGCCTATCAGCGATTTCATCTGTCAGATCGCCAGCCTTTTCATTGGCGGGATATGCTACGTCAAAGAGGCGCGAGCGCAAGGAAGCGAGCTTTGGATCGAGCTTAGTCAAGAACTCCTCGGATGGCAAGCCTCCCCATTCGGCGTTGTACATGGCTTTGTGGCCGGCTGCGCAAACGGACCGCTTGAGGACCTCCGGCTTAAGAGTTCCTGTGATGTAACCCGGCACAAAGTCGGCGCATTCGGTCCAGGAATAAGCAGCTTCGAAAACTTCCGGCGCAGTCCTCAGGCAGTGGAGGATCTTTGACCAGAACCACTCGGAGCTGTAAGTGCCGCCGCATTTGGCGAGATAGGGGTATCCGACCGAAGCCTTCTCGGTTATCTCTGCGGCTTCTTTGTAAGATGTGTGATCCTTCCACAGCCACGCCTGAGCAGCCAAGTTATGTTTGAACTGAGGCTGGGAGGCGAGGGGCATACCTTCACGATCAACCGGGATAGGCGTTGATCCAGTCGTGTCGACGCCAATGCCGACAACGGCTGACCGCGAAAATCCAGGAACCTTGTCCGCCAAGGCCAACGACTCCGTCATCACTGCGAAGAAACCCTCGATGTAATCGGCCGGATTCTGCCTAGCTAGGTTCGGGTCTTTGTCGTCAAGCAGGATTCCGTCGATTCCGCTGGGGTACCCAAAAACGCTTGTCGCAATCTCGTCGCCGTTCGACACATCAACGATTAGCGCGCGGACGCTGTTGGTGCCGTAATCCACGCCGATAGAAAACCTTTTGCCAGTCTGTTCACTCATCTCCGATAACCTCACAAATCATCCTATTATCGCATGTTTGACGCAGATATGCTCTATCAGGCATATACATTCCTAGACAACTATGGTTTCAGCAGGCCTACGATCCACGGATATCGCCAGCCTCCTTTAGAATCAATGAATCGTTGCGGGTATAGGATTAGAAAGTTTATGAATTCTATACTGCATCGACATACTAGGGAATACTGCTGAGTTGATGAGAGGTCTAGATGCCGATTTCGGTTCTGCGCAAATAGGCGCTAACCGCGCAGCCAGTGCCGATAGATATAGGAAAAGAGATATACATAGGTCGAAAGCATTGGTATGACCAGTAGTTAATACGGCTTCTTTTCAGCAATTTTCCGGTCTACCGTCAGATAACAGGTGAGTTAATATATAGTCACCCATTGTGGAGTGGGATGGCATGAAAGAGAAATATGGGATTCAAGCTGTTGTTCAGCACAGAATGGATTCTGATGTAGAGCGAACAGAAGCTCAGAGGCTGAGGGTGCTCTTAGTAGAGGATAGCGAAGATGACGCCCTATTAATATCGAGAGAACTTAAGCGCGGAGGTTTCGACCTCTTTCTCCAGAGAGTAGACACGCTACCCTCCATGGCGAAAGCGCTCAAGGACCTTTCTTGGGACATTATCATCTCGGACCATATGATGCCCAGCTTCAGTGCGCCTGCAGCTTTGGCCTTGTTAAAGGAACGAAACCTAGACATTCCGTTCCTTATTGTCTCTGGATGCATCGGCGAAGACGTGGCCGTGGCGGCCATGAAAGCAGGGGCAAGCGACTTCCTGTTGAAGGACAACCTCGTCCGACTTGTGCCTGTCATTCAGCGCGAACTCCGAGAAGCCGAAGAGCGCAAAGGGCGCACCCATGCCGAAGAAGCGAAGATCGAATCGGAAGCGCGCACCCAAACCGTTCTAGAGAATGCTGCTGACGGCATTGTGATCGTCGATGAGCACTTCAGAATCGACTCCTTCAACGTATCGGCATGCCAGCAGTTTGGATACCGACCCGAGGATGTCATCGGCGAGAGAATCGAGATATTGCTTCAAGACGAATCGATTCTTGGCGACCTTCAGAACTACCCAATCGGCAAGACCCGAGACGTGACTGCAAGGAAAAAAGATGGAACAAGCTTCACAGTTGAAGTCGCAGTTAGCAAGATAGCCTATCGCCAAAAGTCCATTTATGCGGTTTTCATCCGCGACGTCACGGAACGGTATCAAAGCAACCTTCGCATCCGAAAGCAAGTTGAGCGCTTAGAAGCCCTGCGAATGGTTGAGCTGGCCATCAACTCCAGTTTGGACATCGGGTTAACCCTAAGCGTCATCGTCGATCAGGCCATCACTCAGTTAGGTGTCGACGCGGCCGATGTGCTCCTTCTTGATTCGACCACACACTTTCTGCACTATTCGGCAGGCAAAGGCTTCCGCTCTAAAGCGATTCAGAAGTCGAGGCTTCGTGCGGGTGAGGACCATCCCGGAAAATCAGTCGCCGAACGGACGATCGTCACATATAGCCCAACCCGTGAACGCAATCCATCGCCAAGGACAATCATCCTAAAGGAAGAAGGCTTCATCGAAGGATGGTCGATGCCTCTTGTCGCTAAAGGCCAAGTAAAGGGCGTTTTAGAGGTCTTTAACAGATCGATGGTAAAAGCCGACGAGGAATGGATAGACTTCTTTGAGTTGCTGGCGGCTCAGGCGGCCCTGGCCATCGACAACGCCACTCTCTTCAACCACCTCCAAAGAACAAACCTCGATCTAGCATTGGCCTATGACTCGACTCTAGAAGGGTGGTCGAGAGCGCTAGACCTTCGCGACAAAGAGACTGAAGGGCACACCGAACGGGTTGTCGAACAAACCCTCGCCCTCTGCGAAGCCTGCGGCATTCGCGACGACTCGATGGTCCACATTAGGCGAGGCGCACTCCTGCATGACATTGGCAAAATGGGCATACCTGACTCGATTTTGCTAAAGGAAGGGCCCTTGACAGATGAGGAATGGGAAGTGATGCGGATGCATCCGGTATATGCCCTTCAATGGCTGTCGCCGATTCCTTATCTGAAGGATGCTCTCGACATTCCTTATTGCCACCACGAACGCTGGGACGGCACCGGTTATCCTCGAAAGCTTTCCAGCGAGCAAATTCCGTTGGCGGCACGAATATTCGCGGTGGTGGACGTGTGGGATGCCCTAACATCCGACCGCCCGTACCGCAAAGCCTGGAGCAAAGAAAAAGCGCGCGAGCATATTGCCAGCGGCTCAGGGAGCCATTTTGATCCTGCAGTCGTTGGGGCTTTTCTTGAGCAGGATTGGTAGATTCGCCGTCGAAACTACAGGCAACTAACCCTTAAAGGTGAACATATGTTGCCGCTGACCGTTGTCCTAAGTCTATCTTTGTCGACGTTACAGGAACCATTCGAGTGGTCAAGAGCTGAAGCGCAGAAGCATTGGTCGCCGATGGTGAATCCCGTTCAGCATGTCGGCGCACCAGGTTTCAACTTTCAAACGGCTGTGATGTGGGACGGGTCGCTCGTGTTTGGCCCCTTGGGGTTTCGCAACTTAGAGGTCATGAAGCATGAGGTGGCCCAGTTCGCGTCTGAGCCGATGCACGTGTCGTTTCTATACGGCAAAACTCCTCAGCTTGTCGACCGCCTGGCTTCGCGAAATCCGCTTGTAACTCGAAGGCTAAGTGACGGCTTCTTGCCTATCCCTATTGTCGAGACAGCAGATGGCGAGTTCATATGGACAGAAACGGTATGCGCTTATCTATTAGCCCGGCCCTTATCAGGCTTTCCTTCGCCAACACAGCAAGACAACCTCATCACTCAGGTTCAATTGACCGCAAAGAACACTGCTTCAACGGCTGCAACGCGCTCCGTGTGGATGCATTTCGGCACAGACAGCCAAGTTAGTCTGGGATATAAGGTCTGGCAAGGAACCACTCTTTCGCCCTCAATCGACTGCAAGTTTTCCCACAAGATTGCTACTCAACAAGATCAGCTACGGTTCGTCGTGCAAGAGCCAGAGAAAGGCACGCTAGTCTGGCATAACGATACCGGCATGCTTGAATGGCAGTTGCATCTGAAACCTAAGGAGTCGGCAGATGCAGTCCTCCTGCTCCCATACCGATTAGTTCCTCGTACTCAAGCGAACGAGTTGTTGCTACTCGACGCATCCCAGCAGCTGCAAAAAGTAAAAGACTTCTGGCGCAAAGTCGCGTCAAAGGGCGCACAGATTACGACCGGCGACCCATGGATTAACGACTATCTGAAGGCCATAACTGGCAACATGGCCCAGCAGGTCGCCTACCGACAGGTAAGCAATATTTGGATGTATAAGACCAGTCCGAACCACTATGAAGGCTACTGGCCCTGCAACGCTGCCAAAGCATTGCCCGTTCTCGACTTCCGCGGCTTAGTTAAACTGAACGAGAAGGTCCTCTCAGGCTTTATCAAGTCGCAAACGGATGACGTCGGCGGACTTGCCCGAGAGGGCATGGGATCTGGAAAAGAACTCCAAGGCGAGGGCTATGCAAAGGTTCCTGGTTTTCTTGGCAATTTCGGCGAGTGGACGGCAAATCCCCTAACGCTAAGCCATGGACTTGGCATGTGGGCGCTTGCCCGACATTACCGGGTTACCCGAGACGACAGGTGGCTTCGCAGCGGATCGCCTTCTCCATTGTCGACAATGCTATCTGCCTTTCAATGGGTAGCTGAGCAAAGGAAACGAACGAAGCGAGAAATTGACGGCAAGAAGGTTCCCTACTGGGGTCTTCTGCCTGCGGCATCGGCTCACGACTGGCTTGCTGGCAACGCGATGTTCAACGACGGTTTTTGCATCTATGGCATGGCAGAAGTTGTTAGGTTACTTAATGAAATTGGCGATCCTTCCGCTCGCAACTATAAGTCGGAACTTACCGATTACCGCAACTGCCTGAAAACGGCTTACATGAGGGCAAGCGCCGACGCATCGACCATGCCCCTTCCTGATGGATCTCTTTTGCCATTTGTGCCTCGAGTCGCTCAAGAACTGGACTGGCGAAACATAGACTGGACCTACACGATGCTCGGGCCGCTTCGAGACGGCGGATGGGGAGCCCTCGAACCCAACGATCCGCTTGTTGAATTGGCACTTAAGTTCTGCGAGATAGGCATGCCAAAGGGCGAAGGAGCGTATTACGGCGATCAAGTGATGAACGCAGAGAATGGCGATCGCAACTTCGTAGATATATCGCGCCGTGACGCTGACCGACATTATTTATGGCGCCACTATGTCGAATATGAGACCATGTGGCCGGTCGGCTGGCAACTCTTCCTGGCGCGAGACGACTTGCCGCGCTTCTTCGAGTGGTATGCCAATAACCTGGGTTTCGTAGTCCATCAAGACTGGCGAGTAGGCGTGGAATCAGTTGACGGCGTTCCATCATGCGCACCTGGTGATGGAGAACGTTGGCAAGCAATAAGGGCGATGTTCGTGAACGAACGAGGCGGATATGACGGTTCAAGAGAGTCACTATGGCTGTTCCAAGCTTTGCCGCTCGAATGGTTGAAACCAGGGGCAAAACTGTCGGTCAATAACATGGGAACCGTCTTCGGAGGCACAATCGACCTATCGGTGGACGTGTCGAAAAACGGCAAGGTTACGACAATTCGAGCAGATTGGCAAAGCTTTAAGTCTGTCCCACATATAATTCTACTTAGAATACGTCAGCCGTTCGGGGCAAAGGCGAAGAAGGTTACCGTGAATGGAGTTCCGGCCAATCTTCTGCCTGGTAACCTAATTGAACTGAAACCCGCAGCCAACGGCTTCTATATGATCAAAGCGTTCTCGTAGTTCGGCTGTCTTTGCTCAAGGAATGAACTCGGAAGAAGGCCAATTGCAAAGGCGCGAAAGCGCTTGTGATGCGTGACTTAGATACACCCTAGCCGTGCAGAGCCTAATAGACCCGGTCTAATCTCAAGGCTAGTAACCATCACAATTCCGGAAACAACCGTCCAGCGTTTGCCAGTCGCAAAGTCGTCGACTAATCCAGAACAAACCCAAACGATGCGGCCGTCTTTCAGATCGGCCATGTCCCGTCCGTGGCTGAGACCCGACCGATATCGAGATCCCCTTGCTAACTCACAACCCGGACAGGAACACCACCGGCAACCAGCCCGTCTGCGGCCTCGCTTCGGCGTGAACTTCGATCGCGCCTTTGTTAACGGCTTGTATGTTGTCGGAAGGCGTAATAACGACCTCGATCTGTTTCGTTCGGTTGTGCATCAGAAGCAGGTCAACATGGTTATTCGGACTGACGGTCCAGCCGTCCGGCAACACGAACCTGAGCTGAATGTGCCGGTGGTCGGGCATCTGGTTCACGAAAGTGATCTTAAGTGGGAACGGCTCAAAAGCCCGGATCGATGGCTCTTTCTGGTAGTCAACCGTGCATTTGGAATGGACCAGATCGAACTGGACCCCGCAAGCCGGCCTTGCCCAGAGCTGAGCGGCCGCCGTCGACTCCTTGTGTATTGCAGTTCCAGCCAAATCGGTCGGTCCCTTACCGATTTTGATGCCAGCCTTGCCAAACCTTAAAAACTCGGGCACTAATTCGATCACTTCCTCCGTCAGTTGGCCGATGGTATTCGGGAAATCGGTGCGCGAGCCTCGATCAACGGCAAGCGTAATGATCCGGTCGCCGATGGGCTCCGTCCACTTCGTCGGAATACCGGAGAGTCCAAGGATGATGCCGAGTGTTGCGCCAAGCGTGGCCGCCGTGCAGTCCGTATCGTCTCCGCAGTTGACCGCAATGCAGATCGATTTGCCGAAATCGCCTTCGCCATAGAGCCAGCCGATGATGAAAAACGCCACGTTCGCCGGAGCCATGAACCATCCGAGGTCAGCGCTGTCTGCAACCACAGCTTCGCGGGCTTCCAGCCATGTCTTTCCTTCTCGGTGGCACTGGATAGCCAGCCTAATGCTTCGGGCCACACGGCAGTCGGCAGGAATCCGCGAAAGGCCGATCTCAATCAACTCGTCGCGGCTATGGCACATAAAGGCTGCACTTTGAACCGAAGCCGTGAAAAGCTCCGCATAGGTGCCTTCCCCGCCTCCATGGTCGACGATGGCGTCCTCATAGGCATACTTGATGGCCAAGTCGGGGCACCCAGGATTCAAGCAAGCCCAGACCTCCGAACGTATCCACGCTCCGTTCGAATGCTTCCACACGTTGCCATACTCGCCTGAAAGCGGCGGCAAAAGACCGACCTTCAGGTTCGCTTTGCCAATGCCGTACTCGTTCCAAGGAGGCGGAATCAGGTTCAGCCAATATTCAGCCAGGACATGCGAGTTGATGCCGGAAGGTCCTCTGTCAGCCGCGGCCTTCAGCCAAACGAGCTGAAGGTCGAGGTCGTCGTTCGGCAGCGGTTCGCCAGCGGGTGTGGTGTAGAAGGAGACGTCGAACGTCTCGCGTTTGCTCTCGAAGGGCATTCCCAGCGTCCCGCCGATGCTCTTTCCCATCCAGCAGCCGGCGATCCGGTTGCGCAGTTCATCAACATTGATATTGGCCATCATTATCCAGACGCGCCAATAACCCGATTTGAACCTAGAAAAGCGTCTGTTGCTCGCCGACTTCCTGCTTACTCGATTCTAACGGCTTTTCAAGCAGTTTCTGCGCTGCGGCCCATGCCCGGCCAATATCGCCAACGAGCAATCCATAGCCGCCATCTGAGTTCGCCCCTTGCTGGCGAAGGATATAGGCCGGATGAAGCGTAGCCATCGCCGTCTTGGCGAACTCGCAAGGGAAGTATTTGCCGCGCTCTGCTGTGATCTTGAAGTCCTTTTTGATGAGGTTCTTCGCGCTCGGAGCGCCTATGCAAAGAATCACCTTCGGAGCGATGATCTGTAGCTGAGGAATGAGCCACTTTCGGCAGTTCTGAGCTTCAAGGTCGGTCGGCGGACGGTTGACCGGTTTATTGTTCACCCAGTCGCACGCCCGGCACTTAAGCGTATTGCAGATGTAGACATGCTCGCGAGTCAGACCGTTGTCGAGCAAGGCTTGGTCCAGCAACTGTCCGGCTCGACCCACGAATGGGCGTCCCGTTTCATCCTCTTTGTCGCCTGGTCCTTCTCCGACCAAGACCAAGGGAGAAGACGGGTTGCCTTCGCCGAAAACGACGTTGCGCCTGCGCTCGGCGATCGAACAAAGGGCACATTGAAGCGCCTGTCCTCTAAGTTCCTCTAATGGTGTCATTCGGACTCAATCACCTGGCGCAGCCGGTCGTAGGTGTCCTCAAGGCTCTGAGGAATCACGCGCACATCGCCAACCACCGTCATGAAGTTCGTGTCGCCGTTCCAGCGCGGGACGATGTGCCAGTGAATGTGGGTCGGGATCCCAGCGCCTGCAACATGGCCAAGGTTCACGCCAATATTGAATCCTTCCGGCTTGAAAGCCCTTGTCAGCCACTTCACCACAGAAGCGAGTAGCTTGTTGATCTCCAGCAGTTCGTCGTCGTCGAGTTCCGAGAGATCGGCTGTGTGCTTGTAAGGCGCAATCATTAAGTGCCCGTTCGTGTAGGGAAAGCGATTCAGCATGACGAACGCCTTCTTTCCACGGTAGAGAACCAAGTTCTGACGGTCATCAGTCGAAGCAGGCAAATCGACAAATATGCACCCTTTGCCCGACGGCGTCGCGTTCTCGATGTAGACCAGCCTCCAGGGCGCCCAAATTCGTTCCGGCATATCTGTTTATAGCACGGAAAACCCTTGCGTTTGCCAGAAGCGCTGGGCGAAACTGAGCGCATGACTTCCAAAGAGATCGTAACGGCGCTGCTGAACAAGGAAATCCCCGAGCGAATGGGCCTCTTCGAGCACTACTGGCCTGAGACGCTTAACGAGTATTGGCCGGAGCAAGGCTATCCCAAAGGTACGCCGCCTGAGGAATATTTCGACTATGACATCCGATTCGCGACTGGCTGGATTCAATCGGAACCGTTCCCGGGCCAGTGGGAAGTTCTGGAGGAAAACGACGAATGGCGGCTGACGCGAGACGGTCGAGGCGCGCACCTCAAGCATTGGAAAAAAAAATCCGGCACACCCGAACATGTCGACTTTGAAGTGACGACACCGGAGGTCTGGAAGAAGTACCGCGAGCCGCTCTTGGCCACGGAGATCTCGCGGATTCCAAACATCGAAGAGGCGAAGAAGAACCTGGCCGACCTTCGCGCCAAAGGCAAATACACGATGTACGGCACGCTCTTCATCTTCGAGCTGATGCGCGCAACTCTCGGCGACCAGAATTTCCTGCCGGCATTGATCGAAGAGAAGGAATGGCTCCATGACTTCTGCGGCACCTACCTCGACTTCTTCAAGCGCCATTACGACATCATCTTCCGTGAAATCGGCGTGCCTGACGGCATCTTCATCTATGAAGACTGGGGATACAACCACGGTCTGTTCTGCTCGCCGGATTTGATGCGCGAGATGATCATGCCTTATGAGACGGAGTGGGTTCAGTTCCTGAAGAGTTACGGCTGCCAGGTCATTCTGCATTCGTGCGGCAACATCACCCAGGCCGTTCCGCTGGCCATCGAAGCCGGATTCGATTGCATCCAGCCGCTCGAAGCCAAAGCCGGATGCAACTTGTTTGAGCTTGCTCAGCAATATGGCAAGCAGGTCTCGTTCATGGGCAACATCGATGTCGTCGCTCTGGGCAAGAACACCCGCGAAGCGGTCGAACAAGAGATCCTGCCGAAGCTGAAGGCGATGAAGGAGATGCGCGTGCCGTATTTCTTCCACTCCGACCACTCGATCCCGCCTGAGGTGAAGCTGGAGACGTACGAGTATGCGCTTCAGCTGCTCAGGGAGAACTGGGCGTATTAGGCATTGACCATCGACCAGTGACCATTGTGGTTCGAACGGGGACTCACGATGGTCGCATGGTCATTCGTCATTCGTATTTCGTCATTCAAAGAAGCTCGCGAGTACGCTCGCGCTCCAACCCGACTACCTTTTCGGTTCCACTAGTAGAAGCTCCGTCGTCAAACCGGCATCCTGTTTCGTCCGTTCCTCAAGTCTTGCGTTTAGATATTCTAGCGCTAGCATCTCGTCTCCCAAGAAATATCTGCCTCGCTCAGAGTAATCTTTAAGGGAACTCTCCTCGTTCTGCACATGCCAACCAAACAAGCAGAACACCGAGCCACAACCCGCAATTGGTATTCCATAGGTTCAATTCCTGCAAATCGAGGCATGTCAGTGAGTTCATTCGCCCATTACGCTGTTCCAAAGATCGCCCCTGTGCTCGACCCGAGTTTCTGCCCGGCCGCGCTTTTTAACAAGACTTTTCGCACCAAGGCAATTGAAGCTGGCGCAGTGAAGCTCGTCATCGGCTTGGAGAGAGTCGACGGCACAACATCTCGCTTCGAAACGGTTGTGCTTCCCGAAAGCCACGAAGACGCGGCTGCCAATGTGATCTATGTCGAGCGGCTAGTCAAGTTCCTGCTCTGGCAGAAAGGCGGCTTTAAGGTCAATATCGGCGGACCGGCAGCCATCGGCGAGAACATCCGCGCCATATATTCGAGAAAAGGCAGACGAGCATTTGATTACGAGTTCATGGGCGAAACCATTTCGGAGCGGCCCCTCGAAATCCATATTGGCAAACCAGAAGAAGTGCCCGCAGCAAAAGAAACCTCAATGCCTATCGGCCGCCACCTCGAAGGCTGCCGGATCGGATTCGACCTCGGTGCGAGTGATCGCAAAGTCGCCGCTTCGATCGACGGCGAAAGCGTCTTTAGCGAGGAAGTCGTTTGGGATCCTCGCGGGGCGAACGACCCCAGCTACCACTTCAACGAGATCATGGACGGCCTAAAACGAGCGGCCGAGCACATGCCGCGCGTCGACGCCATCGGTGGATCGTCGGCGGGCGTCATCATCAACAACCGCCCAATGGTCGCCTCTTTGTTCCGCGGCATCCCCAAGGACCTGTTCGACGCCAAAATCAAACCGCTGTTTCTTGAGGTTGGCAAAGCTTGGGGCGTACCAATCGAAGTGGCTAACGACGGCGATGTGACCGCATTGGCCGGCGCGATGTCTCTGAACTCCAACGCTGTCCTTGGCGTCGCCATGGGCTCCAGCGAAGCGGTCGGCTATGTCAACGCCGAAGGCAACATCACAGGCTGGTTGAACGAGCTAGCCTTCGCGCCAATCGACTACGCCGAGAACGCTCCGGCCGACGAATGGTCCGGCGACATTGGTTGCGGCGTGCAATACTTGACGCAGCAGGCTGTGTTCCGTCTTGCCAAGACCGTCGGAATCCCGATTGACGAGAATATGTCGCTGGCAGACCGGCTCAAGACTGTCCAGCGATTGCTTGAGATGGACGAAGAGCGGGCCGTCAAGATCTGGGAAACGATTGGAGTCTACATGGGCTATGCCATCGCGCACTATGCGGAATTCTACGAGATTAAGCACATGCTGATTCTTGGAAGGGTTACTTCCGGCAAGGGCGGAGACATGATCCTAGCTTTTGCCCGTAAGGTCTTGGAAGCCGAGTTCCCTGAACTAGCAACCAAGATCGAGCTTCATCTGCCCGATGAAGCCACTCGCCGCGTCGGCCAGGCCATCGCAGCCGCCAGTCTGCCCGTCATCGAAGCCAAGTAAGGAGTTAGAAATGGAACTAAGAATGCCAAACGGAGCCATCCATGCCCTCGATTCGGAGAGCGTTGAGGAAGCGCTGGAGCGCACAACGCACCTCGCCATCGCCGCCCATCAGGACGACATCGAGATCATGGCCTACGACGGAATCCTTAAGTGCTTCGGAAATCCAGAGCATTGGTTTACGGGAATCGTCGTTACGAACGGCGCTGGCAGCCCTCGCGACGGTCTCTATGCAGACTATACCGACGAAGACATGCAGGAGATCCGCCGCGTCGAGCAGATGAAGGCCGCCTATGTCGGCGAGTATTCGGCTCAAGGCCTGCTGGACTATCCGAGTTCTGCAGTCAAGGATGCATTAAATCGCGACGTAATCGACGACTTAAAGCAGATCATACAAACGGCAAAACCTGATGTGCTTTACACACATAACCTGGCTGACAAGCACGATACCCATATCGGCGTAGCGCTTAAAGTTATCGCTGCTTTGAGAGAGCTTCCTTACGATTCGCGGCCTGCTGAGGTTTACGGATGCGAAGTGTGGCGCGACCTCGATTGGATGACCGACGAGGACAAGGTCGGTTTTGATGTCTCTGGCCATCCGAATCTGGCGGCGGCTCTTCTCGGCGTCTTCGATTCGCAAATCTGCGGCGGAAAGCGATACGACTTGGCGACTATCGGACGGCGCTCGGCCCATGCGACGTACTTCGCTTCACACGGGACCGACAACACCACCCAGCTTACATTCGGCATGAACCTATTGCCGCTAGTGGAGGACCCGAACCTCGATCCGGCGGAGTATGTATTGGGTTACATCAGCCGATTTGCGGAAGAGGTTAGAAGCCGCGTTTCGAAGATGGTGTGAGGGATAGATGCAGGGGTAAGGGGTAAGGTGTAAGAGGTAAGGGATTACCAGCTACAAGGTTGCAGCTTAGAACCCAGGTTGGAGAGCGAGCGTACTCGCGAGCATTGGGAATGACAAATTACGAACGACCAATGACGATCCAAGAGAGCCGTACCCAGGTTGGAGGGCGAGCGTACTCGCCCTCCAACCCGACTACCGGATTGAGAACCGGCCATTCGTCATTCGTAATTGGTAATTCCCTACCCCCTACCCCTTACCCCTTACGCCATCCCTTAATGGCAGTCGCAGCCCAGGAACGCAGCAACCTTAGAGCGAATCGCGTTCTCACAACCTTCAACCGAAAGCACGTCGCACTCGCTGCCGAGGATGAACGGGTGGCCGGTCTCTTTCATCTTGGCCTGCAACTCACAGGCCAGCTCAACTGCCTTGTCTACGGAAACCAGTTCGTCGCTATAGAACTTCTTCGTCGGCAAGTTGCCATAGAGCACGATGTGCTTCGGCAGCAGCTTCGCGTCTTCCCACAGAACCCGTGAAGAACCGAGAGACAGGATCATCGGCTCGAGACGCGCGAACTCGCGAACCATCATGTCGATGAGCTCGCCGCAGTCGTGGAAGATTAGATCGATGCCGAGTTCGTCCAGCAGGGCTTTGAGGCGAAGGTTCGGCTGCATGACATACCGCTCGAAGATGTCCGCGCCGTCCTCAAGCTGCTTCGGCGACATGTAGGCTAAGTTGGCAGCAGGCTCGCAGATGAACACAGCCTTCGCGCCCTTCGATGCTTGGAGCCGCAGGCTATTGGCAATAACGACTTCGGCCAATGCCAAGCAAGCCTCAACAGCTGCCACTTCAGGATCGCTCTCTGCCGTCTCGCCCATTCCAGCCATGTAGATCGCCGTTATCGGATCGGCAAGAAGCTTGGTCATGAAGGAGAACGGGCCGATGCTCATGCCGACGGGAATCAGATCGGTGTTCTCAGCCACATAGGCAATGGCTTCCGCAGTCGCCGTCATCCTCGGAGTCGCCGAAGTGGCCAACCAGGCTTTGACCTTCTCAAAGTCTTCCGCCGTTGGAACACCTGTGAAGTGGTACGTGTCGAGATCGGCAGAATCGATTCCAAGCGCTGTTCCTAGAGCTGCTTTCTCGATCTTTAAGTCCATAAGCGGGAAAGCCAACGGAGTCTTATAACGCTTGGCAGCTTCGGCGATCACCGCGCCAAGACGTTTGCCATCGAGCGTGATTTCTTCGTCGTCCGGATATTCGCGGAGAACGAGGTCAGCGCCGACGGGCATGCGTAGGCCTTTCTGGGCGAGTTCGATATAGTAGTTTCGATCCATGGTTGTTCCTGTATTCTAACTTCTCGACAGGCAACAGACGATTCGCCTCAGTTGCCTAAACTGTATCCTTAATGACTCATCCTCCCTAGCCCTCCCCCGCAACGCGGGAGAGGGAACTCCCTCCCCCATCGCATGGGGGAGGGTTGGGGAGAGGGGTAATACTCTAGCCTCTCGGCATCGTGAACATCGGCTTCAGATTGACGCCTTTGCCCCACACCTTTCGGGCCGTTTCTAGATAGTGCACGTAATACTCATACGGCACAGACGGTGGCACGCGGTGGTCGCAGAACGGAATGAATCCGCCCTCCTCGACCAGCGGCGTTAGCCTCTCGATCTCGGCAGTTATCGCATCTTTCGACTCCGCCAAAGTCAGCTTGCTAAAGCCGCCCATCATGAGCAGGTCCTTGCCATATTGCTTCCGATACTTGACCGGATCCGCGCCCCAAGTGCCGATTTCGATCGGGAACATGCAGTTAATCCCGACATCCAGCCAAGAGGGCATCAACTGATCGATGCAACCGTCGCAGTCTAGCCAAATGATCTTGCAGTCCATTTTGTGCAGCCACTCAACGATCCGTTTGTACCGAGGCACCAGATACTTCTTGAAGTGGTCGACTCCCAAGAGGGGGCCAGCGTTGTAGCACATGTCTTCCCACATGCTGCATCCGTCTGGCTTCACTCCCGCTTCGTAGGCCTGTTGCAGCGTGTAGCAGATCGATTGGGTCACCGTCTCGACCATCTCCTCGAATAAGTCAGGATAGTCGTAGACGGCATAAGAGAGCTCTTCGACGCCCATCCAGTTTCGGAGCCAGCCGTAAAGGCTTCCGCCTTCGATGATAAGGCAGTAGTCGCGGTTCGGATCGTCCCACTTCTTCACGCGCTCGGCCAAGTCGGCAGGAACGCGGCCGAGGGTTTCCGGATTGAGTCGCTTCTTAAAATGCAAGCGCCAAGTCGTCTTGTCGCGCAAGAGGTGCCCGAGGTGGATCGGGATCGAAGACATCGTCTTGCCTCGAAGAACCCTCACGCCGTCACTTTGAAGTACCACTTCTTCGTCGCCGCGATCCTCAAGGACTCGAGGCTTGAACCACGGGCGCAGAGACTGATCAAGCCCAACATAGGCATGATCGTAATAGTCCATGCCGAAGTACTCGGTCAGTTGCCAACTATTCAGTTCTTTTGGGAGGCCTTGCTCGTGCCAAAAACCGGCGACCTCTTCCCAAAATCCGAAGTCGCATATTGGGGCTCGGTCTACCGGTTGATAGCGCATCGTCGCCAGAAAGCGCTGGCGCTCATTCATAGATTTTGGGTCTGATGCCATGCTGTTCTTCTCCGTCGATAAACAACGTCGTCGTGCGAACCGATCAAGACCGATTCGCACGACGTGAACTCACTTAGGGTCTGCTAAAGACTACTTCGCGCCAACAAGCTCGCGAACGATCGTGACCGCAGTCGCCGCATCCGGAGCAAATCCGTCGGCTCCGATGGAGTCGGCGTATTCCTTCGTGATGGGGGCTCCGCCAATGACGACCTTGACGCTGGTCAGACCGGCCGCGCGAACCTTTTCGACTGTGGTCTTCATAGCGGGCATCGTCGTGGTCAGAAGTGCGGATAGACCAATAATGTGCGCGTTGTTTGCCTGGGCGGCTTCGACGAACTTCTCGGGCGATACGTTGGTGCCGAGGTCGACCACGTTGAAGTTCGCGCCTTTCCACATCATGGCGACGAGGTTCTTGCCGATGTCGTGCAGGTCGCCCTGGACGGTGCCGATGACGGCTGTGAACTCGGGGCGGATGCCAGCCTTGACGAGAAGCGGCTCAAGCAGCGCCATCGCTTCCTTCATGGCGCGGGCGGCGATCAGCATTTCAGGAACGAACACTTCGTTTCGCTGGAACTTGCCGCCGATTTCGTCCATGCCGCTCACTAGCGCGCCGAGGATTTCCTTCGGATCGACGTTCTCGTTGATCCCTTCCTGAGTGATGCGCGTGGCTTCTGCGCGGTTGCCTTTTACGATTGCTTCCGATAAGCTTTTAAGATCTGCCATTGTTCTATTCACCTAAGCGAGGTCGTAATCCGCCGCAACAAACTTGCTTTGATCGAGTTGCGGCATGATCTGGTTGACGAATGCGTTTTCATCCTCCGGAAGACCGGCGATAACATCCTCCATGATATCCAACCAAGGCAGCTCTCTATCTACGATTCGGAGCTTCTTTTCTGAATTTGCTGCACGAAGGATTCTTATCGCGGTTAATCCGGTCTTAACGCCAGCGCGATAGTGGTTTTCCGAGGTCACGATGGCCTTGCCGATTTCCACCGCGCTTTCCGGACTAATAATGAAAGCCTGGGGATCGAGGTGGATGTCGGACTCAACGAGCCATCTCTTCAAAGTATCAGCGGATTCCTTCCCTTCGTCAAGAGCTTGATTGAACAGACGGCAGTCGTAGGCGAGCTGCTCGACGTAGCAAGTGGGCGCCATTCCGCCTAGGAGCTTCACGTTTTGAACCGATTCGTTGCTCCACGTGTCGCAGGCGCAAGCCGAAACGTTGCCGACAGGACTGAGGTGCGCACAGGCCGCCGTCTTGCCTTCGTTCGCCATCGGAAATCCGGTGATCGCCTTCAGGATGATGTTCTCGTAGCCGCAGTCCTTGCCCGGGCCGACCGCTCCGCACTCGTAGGCAACCAGCGAACGCACGGCGGTGATGGCGCGAACGACAGCGGCAAAGGTGCGCGGAATCATCTTCTGTTCAGCAAGGACCATGGCCGTGTTGCCAAAGCCGCAGGCCGTGTCGCCGGCGCAATACACTCCGTGCTTCTTGGCGACCTTATCGAGCTCCGTCCATAAGAACCGCATGTCGCGCACACCCATGACGCATAGCGCGAAGATGGCCTTGGAAATATCGCCTTCGGTCAAGGCGTCGTCGCAAACCTCTTTGCCGCCAACGCTTTCGATGCTCAGTAGCTCAGCGCCTGCTTCGGCGGAACGGTCGAAAAGCTCGATCATCTTGTCATAGAGTTCGCCCGAGCGCATGACCGGCGGCCGCACCATCTCGCGCGTGTCGTTCGGCGTCATTCGGAAGACCGACTTCAGTCCGTGCTTGGCGTAGGCATCTTCCATCGCGTCCATCAGAAGTTTGGCGATGTCGAGTCCCCACTGCGGGTTTTCCGTCATCGGCGGCAACGTTTCGAACTCGACGACCAGGCCGGGCACGTCAAGTTCGGCGGCTCGAAGAAGAGCGCCGGTGATCATCTGGCGATATTGCTCCATCACCGTTGGCATCGTTTCAGCACTGATCGTCATCGTGGGCAGCGTGAAGTTGAGTTCCGGGTAAACCGTTCCACCTCCGATGACCATGCCTCGCCTTGTTGTCAACGGTTTTGGCGAAACGCCGAACCTCAACTGGTTTGGATTATCTATTGCTAGCTTGTTGAAAAACATAACGAGCCCAGTATAGGTTTATCGTCATTTTCATGTCCACAATTTGGCTAATTTGGTGAATAGCCAAATAGATCTCCATACCATTGATCGGGATAGCTGGGAGCGCCGGCACCTTGCCGGCAGACCTCGGAGCCTTTGCGAGACTCACGCCTGGACAGGTCTACCGCATGCAGTCTCACGCAAAGGCGCTAAGACGCCAAGCAAAACAGAACCCCGTTCGTCCGTCTCTGCCACAGGAGCGAAGAGAACCGTGCACGTCCCTCTCTCGCCTCGTAATCGATCCGTCTAATCCTTCAGCGAACTGACATATCTCGCCACCAAGGCAGCCAAGATGAACAGCCCGAAGCCCGATTGGAAGATGACGCCGATTCGCGCGCACTCCACCGGCTGGATGTCGCCGTAGCCGATGGTGAACTGCGTGATGAAGCTGAAATAGAGGCACGAAATCGAATCGGCCGTCCGTTCGCCATTCACCAAGACAGCCGGCCAATCGCGGTAGAAGTTGGCGAAGAGCAACGCAACCTCGACGTAGTTCACCAGCGCCAGCGTGACCATTCTTTCGATGGAATGCGCCCCTTCATAGTTCTTCTTTTCATCGACGCTCTTAACAAGCTGGTCTTCGCGTATGCGTTTCTTAACCTTCGGCAGCAAGCCGTTTACCGTCGTTTGCGTCGTCAGGATCAGCATGCGAAGAACGAAATACGGCAAAAAGAACGACTTTCCGACATCGACAGGCAACGAGAGAAAGATGACTGAAAGGACCAGCGTCAGAACGACCATACAATCGACGTAGAAGCTGTGGCTCCGGCGATCGCGCATACCCAGCAACGCGCCGAGATCGCACTTGTAGAGGTTCGCGGCGACGACCGACAAAGCGGGCACGATGAACCCGGCTTGCTTTTTACCTGGGTCGATGTCGTCGTATCGGTAGAACCTCAAGAGCTCAAAATGAAGCATGGTCTTTACATTGTTGACCTTACCTGAGATCGGTTCTTTGTCCGCACTGGCCAATCTCAATGGATACTAGCTGCAATCCGGATTTGTTGCATGCCGCTTGCCTTTACTCTTGCTCCAAAACCAGATCATCTTCGTCAGCGTGCGGCCGCTCTGATTGAACTCATAGAACACGACCCGGTACATCGGACGCTTAAGGTTGTAGAAGGTGACTCCCTTCTGCTTGGTGTGTGCTTGAAGATAGCCATTTGCTTGCAAGACGCCTTGCAGACGAAGCAAAGCGTCGCTAACGGAGCCGTCCAAATAGGCATAGCTTCTCTGGCCGACACTCAAGTTCTCAGGATAGCTCCCGGCCGCCTTTATTGAGCGATCCAGTTCGAACTCGGTCAGAGCCGAGGTCTTGACGATCGCTTCCTTCCACCAGCGTTTGGGCTCCGAGCCGTCATCTGGAACCGAGATCTCAAGGTTCAAGTGCGGCCGCTCGCGTATCTCAACCCTAGTGATCCCTTTGTCGATGCTCTTAACCGAATCGACTGTCGTTTGAAATCGAAACCTATAGTCAATAGCATCAACGCGTATGCGCCAACCCGCAGCGCCGCTCTTGGTTCGTTCAGGCAAGGCCAGATACTTCGAAAAGCCTTTCTTCAGGTCCGCATACAAGCCTTCTGCCGACTTCAGACTCGTGTAGTCGCACGTGATGGCAAACACACCGTGCGACCACTGGCTCGAATGCCCCCGGGATGCCAGAGTCAAAGCCTTCAGGCAAGCAAACGGTGTCTCGACATCCTTCGTCGGAACAATGCCCGCAGCCTGTGCGGACAAACATACCCAAGCGATCAAACAGCCCATAGAACTCCCCTATATGCTTAAGGGACGGCCGCCGATGTGCTAACGTTCTTAGCATGTCCGAAATCGTCCGATGCCCTTGGCCGTCCACCGAGATCATGATCGCTTACCACGACGAAGAGTGGGGCGTGCCTTTGCACGACGACCAGAAATGGCTCGAAGCTCTGGTCCTCGACGGCGCGCAGGCCGGGCTTAGCTGGTCGACGATTCTCAACCGCCGCGAGGGTTACCGGCGGGCTTTCGAAGGTTTCGATATCCAGACCGTGGCATCCTACCCAGAGGCCAAGGTGCAGGAACTGATGTTGGACGCAGGCATCATCCGCAACCAAGCCAAGATTCGTTCGGCCATCGCGAATGCTCAAGCACTGATTCGCGTTGCCGAGGAGTTCGGCTCGTTCGACGCCTATATCTGGCGGTTCGTCGACGGCAAGCCGATCAAGAACGCTTGCCAAACGCTTGCCGACATCCCTGCATCAACGCCTTTATCCGACGCTGTCAGCAAGGACTTGAAGAATCGCGGATTCACGTTCGTCGGCACGACAATCGTCTACGCTATGATGCAAGCGACGGGCATCGTCAACGACCACCTGGTTAGCTGCTTCCGCTACGACGAGGTTTGATTTACCGTGGGCATCCTTGCCCATGGCGTTTTGTTTCCGGATGGATTAGGCTACACTCGGCTAAAACCTATCGGCGACATGAGACGTACTAGATATACTCATTACGCGCCATGGAGCAGTTTTCGCAAGCCGAACAGAATAACGAGCTTTTACAGCAAACCGTGACCGATGCCGAACTCCGGGAAATCCTAGAGCGCATCGGCCACGAGGAGTTCAACGGCAATCCGCTAACGACGATCCAAGACATCGCCGAAGGGACCTCTGCTGATCCGGCGGCCATCGGCCGCATCCTCGGCGAAATCCGCAAAGAGGATTGGGAACAAAGATTCGGACTTGAGCTGAAGGACCATGCCAAGCGTATCATAACCCTTGAAGCGAAGCAAAATCCCCCGCCTGTGGTGCCGCGCCAAGTGCTATCCCAGCCGATGACGCCACCAGTGGTCCAGAGCCCGACGAGTTACACCGGCACCTCGCAACGGCAGTATGGGTATGGGAGCAGGCAGAAATCGACGAATCCTGCGCTCGGTGTAGTTGTAGCCGTGTCTGTTGCCTTAATCATCGGAATTCTGCTTGTCCCCATGTGCACATTGACCGCTGGCCCGGTGCAGATTCATCCTTCTTTCCCAAGTCCACAGGTTGACGGCAGAGTCATCTTAGATCCCAATAGCAGCCTCACTCCTGAACAGAGGCGTGCGCTTGAAGATGCTGTCAATCGAGCCAATTCCAAACCTCGCGCGACGATCAAGAGTCCTAATGGCGATCCGTTTCCATTTCCTGTTAACGAAGCAGATCTGGACGGCTTGCGAAAGAAGTAAGGTGACTCCTTGGGTTGCTAACGCTTCACTAGTGGAGCTTTGACCGCCTCAAACGTCGGCACCACAACCGGCACATCGCCTTTCCACTCCAGCCGGTCGATATACATCATCCGCCCGTGAGGATTCTTGCCGTAGCGCGGCTCTCCTTCGTTGTTCCAGCCGTGATAGGGCATCCACCACTCGCCGCTCTTCAGCTTGATCAGGCTCTGGTGGCCGGGACCATAAAGCTTGTCATGGACGGTCTTCAGCAGCGGCTCGGCATCCTTCACATACGGACCTTTCAATGTTTTGGAAACGGCATGGCAAACGGCGTAGCAGGCGTCCTGCTTGTTGCTCTGGTACCAGCCGACTGAGAAAAAGAGGTGGTACAGTCCGTTGCGCTTGATCAGCGTCGGCGCTTCGGTCACGTTCCGCTCCCAAGGCCGGTCCGGCTTCACGATTTCGGTAAGGTCGTCCTCAACCGACAACCAATCCTTGCTCAGCTTGCGCATGACGATGCGCCGCGGCTCTTCTTCGGAATACAGCAGATAGGCGCTGCCTTTCTCTTGATAGACCGTCGTGTCGATGACGCCGACCCGATTTTGATCGCCGCGAACAAGGATCGCTTTGTGCTCGAACGGCCCTGTCGGCTTGCTCGCAACGGCGATGCCGATGTCGTGCTTGCGCGTCTGGGGGTTCAAAGCCGAATAGGTCATGTAGAAATTGCCCTTCCGCACAACCACCTCGGGAGCCCAATAGTGCTCGTTCGACCAAGGCACCTTCAAGCACTGGCCTTTGTCGGTCCAATGCACCATGTCGTCCGACTCCAGGCAATGGAACATCGTCGCATAGGCATAGAACTTGCCCTTGTGCTCCAAGATGAACGGGTCCGGAAAGTCGCGGGCATAAACGGGGTTCTGATAGGTCTGCACGAGTCCCATGGCAAGCGCGGCTAGCGTGATCATGAGTCCATTATGCCGTTAGTTTCTGGCCCATCGTTAGCGTTCAGGGTCGGTTTTTGTATTCAAAATGAAGCAGTCTTTTCCGCGACTCTGTCTCGGGCTCGACCGGAAAGAGACCATACTTCGTCTTAATCTGCCCAAACAGGCTGGCGACTTTGAACCCGTTCGCGGTCTTCTGATAGTCCAGCGGCTTGCCGTCGAAAGGATCGATCTGCGTGATTTTGGCGGGAAACGCGCCGTGCTCTCGGCAGTAGTCGAATGCTTCAAGCAAGCCGAGGGTGACGGCTTGAGCGGATTGCAACCTAATCTCGCTATATACAGGTGCGGACCAATTGCTGGAATATACTGCCTCTAGCACATAGGTGCAAACCTCACCTTGACCGAGCATCGTATTGAAGGATCTCTCGAGGAGCTTCGTCGCATCCATTGGCGGATCAGCTTCAAGGGCTTTCTTGGCTTCTATGATGAACTGAAGGAACCGGGCGTCGTTTGCTTTCTGAGCTGTGTCTAGCGGGATTCCTACCGACTTCTTCAATCCTTCAGAAGAGGCTGGTGTTAATTCCAGTTTCGATAGCTCCCATAATGTCTTCTCAAGCTCCTTCTCATCCTTCATCGGCTTCATAAACTTACGAATCGTCATTCGTCCGATCGTGCCTTCCGACAGAAGGTGCCACCGATAATCGATCGGCTTCAGCCGCCTTGCAATGATCTCTTTCAATCCTTGCGTTAACTCCAAAGGGTCTACACCTTCGACAATTGCCAACCTAATTGCGTTCAAGGCAATTGATCGGATACTAACCTGGACTAATAGCGGAATGGTGCCCGGACATTCGGCCAAGCAGTTGGAAATAAGGAAAATCCTATCGATTGAGTCGCGAAAACACTTGTCGTCTCCTTTGATAGCCTGATATACGGCTCTAAAGGAATATACTTTTGCGATACTCCGGAGTATCGATGCTTCCGGAAGCAATACCGAAACGCCATATGACCAATCGTGCTCGAACTGGCAATAAGGCTTTGCAGCGGCCTTGTCTACGATCTTGAATAGTGGTGTCAGCGTATAGAGTTGCCATTCAGCGCCCTTTATATTTCGCTTGGTTCTCGGATCTACAAGTGCTACAAGGGGCGACATTGAGTCAATGTTCAGATACGCTTTATCGATGGATAAGTAATCGTAGGCGGCATTTTGCTCCTTCGGCGCTGTTGGCTTGCCCTTAAGGTCCTCAAGCTCAACTGGAATACCCAGATTCTTAGCCTCTGCTAACAACCCCGGCTGCTTCGCCGCCAGAGCTTCGTACTCCTTAAGGTACTGAGGCTCCTTCTTGCCACAACCCGTGACAAGCAACACTAGAATGGCGAAACACCGTTTCATCTATTGGATGATACGACATCCTTCTAATATGGTTTCAATTTGGAGGAAACCGCTTTAATCGGCATCGGATTCAGATCTGTGGCATTCGCTTGACCCCAAGCACCGGGGGTGCGATTCATACCAGCCCAGCCTGAAGGTGCATGAAGAGGAATTTGGGTTGGAGCGCGAGCGTACCCGCGAGCTTAGAAACAAGTCCGAATGCGCCGATTGGACTATTGGGATCCTTTATCCAGTCGGCTGTTCTCACGCGTTACTCCCCAAGGGCTTGGTACAGATGTTAGTTTTCTGAAGAGGTCTGAAATGGCCTCAAACGCCAAGACAATGATCGTGCGACCGGCTACTTCCGTGGCGACGTCAGATACACCGAAAGCGCTCGAAGCTGCTCATCGGTCAGGTTCTGAAAGGCGGGCATCGTCGCGCTCTGCCGAACCTTGGACGGGTCCTTAATCCACTTCATGTACCACTCGATGGCCTTAGGGTTCTTCGGGACGCCGCTCAGATCCGGCCCCGAACCGTCCGTCGATCCGTCCATGGAATGGCAGTTTCCACACTTATTGTCAGCAAAAAGCGCTTTTCCTTTGGCGACTGTCGCCGAATCCGCAACAGGCTGATCGGCACCAGCCGGAGCCGGAGCAACAGGTTCGAAGTAGTCTCGGCTGAATGGGTTGGCAGGCCATCCGCCAAAGATGACGGCCGCAAAAAGGAACAACGCACATACCAGACCAAAGATAGCCTGAGTGAAGACTTGAGTCACTTTGACGCACAGCTTTGGAATGAAGAACAGATAAATCACAAACGCCGCCGGCAAAACAAGCGCGCCAATCCAGCCTAATCCTGGATAAATCGAGTCGAAGGCTCGAAGCGTGCCATGCATCGGCCAGGCGTACCAATTAACTGTTGCCTCGAATGAAGTGAAGTCAGCGCCTTTTGCCCCAGGTCCAAGCGGAACTCGAAGGAAAATGGCCAGGACAACCGGCAACAATCCCAACACGGCCGAAAGCCCAAGATATGGCTTCGCCTCGTCGTCGTAGCGCCTGAAGAACACAGTCAAAGCTCCATAGCCTAGCAGCACAACCGGAATCAGCCACTGGTGAAGCATGTACCAAAGGTGCAGTGTGCTCTGGTTGATCTTCGATCCGCCACGAATCCAGTCGGCGAAGATGCTCCCGAAGAATGGGATTCGGTCGACAATGGAGATTTCGATTACAGCCGACTGAACGCCATGCCGGTCAAATAGCAGGAAGTTGCCTGTGGCGCAATATACATAGCCGACCACAAGAGTCACGATCGACAGATACCACCGCGGAATCCACTCAGAACTGAATACGCCGTAGAACAGCAGCGCCGCCAGGTGCGCCATGGAGTGGAATAGCAACAACTGGCCGCCCCAGTATTGGAGTCCCAAAAAGAAGCCAGGGACGGCGTGCTGGGTGATTCCCTTCATGCTAATGTAAGCTCGGTCAGGCGATGCCTCGAACCAGAACGCTGTGAACAGGCAGGCAACCATCTGGATGATGAGTTCAACCGCCAGCAAGCCTTGAGACGTGGTAAGAAGTCGCGGTGTCCGGTTCATGTTGCCAGTCATCAGGTTACCTCAGAGGGAAATTGAACCGTTCAGACTGTAAAATGAAGGGCATAGGATAAAGCATTATGAGCGAAACGTGGTTCAGCGACAACTATTCCGACCTATCGAACTCTAACGGCGTTGATGCCGGGTTCCAATTTGAGTTTTACTGCGAGCGTTGCCGAGACGCCTATAGGACCGAATTCCAAGGATATAAGAGCGCGCGAGCGGCTGGCTGGCTGGGCAGAGCAAGCGGCTTAGTTGGCGGTTTTTTGGGTTCGGCAGGCGACGCAGTCGATTCAATGGCCGAAGCTGGATATAAGAAGGCCTGGGATGGAGCATTCCGCGAGGCCGTTCAGGACGCAAGGCAACATTTCAGGCGCTGCGCCCGTTGCTTCCAGTATGTTTGCACCAAGTGCTTTAACAAAGACAGCGGGCTTTGCTATAACTGCGCTCCCGACGCAGAAGTCGAGATCGAAGCGGCCAAGGCATCGGGAATGGTCTATGCGGCTGGAGAAAAGGCAGCGCTTGAGGGCATCCAACAAGGCAAGAAAATGGATGTCAAGCGAAAGAGACAGCTTGTTTGTCCTGACTGCGGAGCAGAAGCGCACGGCGCGAAGTTCTGTCCCGAATGCGGAACGAAGCTGGCTGTGAACGCTGATTGCCCCGATTGCGGCGTCGAGGTTCCGTCTGGCGCAAAGTTCTGCCCCGAATGCGGCTGCAAGATGAACCAATGAGTTTTTTGTACAGATCCCGAACGATGGCTGCTACGCATTTGAATTTCCAAAATCGTTAAGTTCATCCAAGCAAGATAAAGACAGCGAGTACAATGGCTTTGTTAACAAAACGCAAGCGTGGCTGAAGGATTACCTTAGCTCATCGACGATCTGAGATCAATTAACATGAAAACCGACAAGCCAAAACAGACAACAAACCGCTATAAGCGCACCCGCGACGATCACAGCCGCGAGCACGCTGAAGACTACGTTCAGATCATCGACAGCTTAATCCAAGAACGCGGCGAAGCTAGGGTGGTTGACATCGCCCAACGGATGGCTGTTAGCAATGTCGCCGTTTCGAAGGCGGTGCAACGCTTGCAGCGCGACGGCTTGGTGACCTCTGAACCTTATCGAAGCATTTTTCTAACCGACGAAGGCAAACAGCTAGCCGATGGTGCGCGCAGCCGCCACATCCTTGTGCAATCGTTCCTTGAGGCCATCGGAGTTCCTTCGGCGGCCGCCGACTCGGATGCCGAAGGCATTGAGCACCACATTAGCGAGGAAACCCTGAGCGCGATGCGGCGGTTCTTGGATAAGCTTCGAGAGTCGGTTTCAAGGCCGTAGCTGCGGTTTGCAGCGAGTAAACTACGCCAACCTTACAAACAAGGTTTGAATTATGGTTGGATTAACTGCCTTTGTCTGTCTTCTAGGGTTCACAATGTCTGCATCAGATAACGTTCTGCCTTCGGTCTCGTCGTCTCCCGTTCGCACAACCGAGTCCTTCGACGAAGGCTGGCTGTTTGCTCGGTACGGCCTGCAATCTGACGGATCGCGAAAGCCGGAGCCCGGCGCTCCTGCATGGGAGTTCGCCTTGACAGCCTCTTCGGAAGAGACCAGCCGCGGCAACATGGCCTTTTACGCGATGGACGGCAACCCTAAGACACGATGGTGCGCGGCAGACGCAAGCACCGGCCAATGGCTCATGGTTGACCTTGGCAAGCCGCACCAGATCAACAAGTATGAGATTGATTGGGAGTCCGAAGGCGAGTATGCAGCAACCGTATCTGGCAGCCTCGACGGTAACAAGTGGAATCCGCTTCCCTGCTCCGCCCGTTTTATTCGCGTGGCTGTTGATAAAACGCCTAGCGGCAGCTGGGCCAGCATTCGCGAGCTCCGGTTGAGTAACAGCAAAGGTGTGTTACTTGCTAATAAACAGAAGTCGCGCGGCCATGCTCCGAGCGATCCTACCTTCGACGATTCAAAATGGCGGAAACTCGATTTGCCGCATGATTGGGGCATCGAAGGACCGTTCCGCATCGAACTGGACGGCGATACCGGCAAGCTGCCATGGAAAGGTATTGGATGGTATCGAAAGTCTTTTGTTGTTCCGGTATCCGACAAAGGAAAACGAGTGTTCATCGACTTCGATGGGGCGATGGCGAACTCTGAAGTCTATCTAAACGGCAAGAAGGTCGGCGGCTGGCCGTATGGATACTCATCGTTCCGGCTGGAACTGACACCTTTCTTACTCTTAGGCAAACCCAATCTGCTTGCCGTTCGGTTGAACACTGAGAAGTGGGGTTCCAGGTGGTATCCCGGCGCAGGTATCTATAGGCACGTTCGGCTCGTTAAGACGTCGCCTGTTCATGTTTCGCATTGGGGTACCTATGTGACAACCCCAAATGTAACTGAGGATGAAGCCGAAGTTAAAGTCGAGATAACCGTTGAAAACCAAGCGGCAAAAGAAACCAAAGCAGAACTTAAGGTCCAAATCGTCGAGATTGACAACAAGGGGCTTGCTGGCAAGTCGGTCGCGAAAGCCGCCGTTAAGCCGTTTGTCATTAAGAAGGGAAACAGCGCTTGCCAAACAATCAAGTTAAACGTTAGCAAACCTAAGCTTTGGAACTTGCAGACGCCGAACCGATACGCCCTCCGGACGACTGTGATAGTCAGAGGCGAACCGGTCGATGCTTACGACACTATATTCGGAATCCGAACAATCGAGTTCACGGCACGTGACGGATTCAAACTCAACGGCAAGCGCGTGCCGATTAACGGAACTTGCAACCACCACGACCTCGGCGCTCTCGGCGCAGCAATGAACGGGCGAGCCTTAGAACGCCAACTCGAGATTCTCAAGTCGATGGGATGCAACGCTCTTCGCACGTCGCACAATCCGCCGGCACCCGAGCTCCTCGAACTGGCCGACCGCATGGGGTTCCTCGTTTGGGATGAAGCGTTCGACTGCTGGGCACACGGCAAAAAAGCGGACGACTATGGCGCGATCTTCGATGAATGGCACGTAAAGGATCTCGAAGCGCTCGTTAAGCGAGACCGAAACCATCCTTCAGTCATCATCTGGTCAATCGGCAACGAGGTTTGGGAGCAAGAGGATGTCGCCCTAACCAAGCACCTCGCCGACACAATGCGCTCGTTCGACCCGACGCGGCCCATTTCAAACGGCTATAACAATCCTGAAGGCGGACGCGAGTCGGGTGCAGCTCTGGCGTTAGGCGTGATGGGCATCAACTACTACTTCCGAAACCAGGACAAATGGGACGCCGACCCAAGGTATAAGAAAATGCCGACGATGGGCAGCGAAACAGCTTCATGCATCAGCACCCGCGGCGAGTATTACTTCGACGGCAACAAGAACTGGCAGGTCTCCTCATATGACCTCGATCAGCCCGGCTGGGGGCACATTCCCGACGACCAGTTCCGATTCATGTCTCGATGGCCGCACCTCTTGGGAGAGTTCGTTTGGACCGGCTTCGACTACCTGGGCGAGCCAACGCCTTACAATTCCGACCACACGAACCTGCTTAACTTCCGCAACGATCCGTCGAAGAAAGCGGAGCTGGAAAAGGAGCTTGAGAAGCTTCGCCTGACGACCCCGCCGTCGAGAAGCAGCTATTTTGGCATCGTCGACCTGGCTGGCTTCCCCAAGGACCGCTACTACTCTTATCAGTCGCACTGGCGGCCTGATACGCCTGTCGCGCACCTGTTTCCTCATTGGAACTGGCTCGAGCGCATCGGCATGAAGGTGCCTGTCCACCTTTACACCAGCGGCGACTCGGCTGAACTGTTTGTTAACGGCAAATCGCAGGGGTTGAAGACCAAGAAACCTGGTCAAGACTTCCGACTGGTATGGCCAGACGTGATTTACGAGCCCGGCGAGATCATGGCTGTTTGTTTCAAGGACGGTAAGGTATGGGCATCGGACACAGTGTCGACCACATCCAAGTCCTATGAAGTCAAACTGTGTGCCGATCGCACAAAGGTTGCGAACGACGGCAAAGACTTAGTGTTTGTCACGGCGAAGGTCGTCGATGCCTACGGCCGCACGGTGCCAGCAGCCAATAACCTGATTCGGTTCAGCATCGAAGGTCCAGGCGAGGTCATCGCGACCGACAACGGCGATCCGACAACGTTCCGTTCGTTCCAATCCAAAGATCGCGAAGCGTTCAACGGCTTAGCCCTAGCCATCGTCAAGGCCGCCAAGGGCAAGTCTGGCCAGATCGTCGTTCAGGCGACAAGCAACGGCCTAAAGTCGGGCAGTATAGAAATCAAGACCGTGAAGCCAGATCCAATTGCAACCAACCAGGTGAAAAGCTCGAACTAGCAAGCATCTGGCATTCTGATCAAGTATAATATCGTTCGCGTCGGGGCGTGGCGCAGTTTGGTAGCGCGCTTCCATGGGGTGGAAGAGGTCGCACGTTCGAATCGTGTCGCCCCGACCATATCTTTTACTCCCCAAACCTTCTTAGAAACGAGCGCAACCATTTCGGCGGCTCAAACTGAACGTTTACGGCAAACCGCCGACTACCGTTCTCGTATTCAATGTAATCCACCTCAAGGTTCGAAGCTGTCGAAGCAAGCACGAGGTCTGCAATCTGTGCATAAGCATCGGTTCCCACGCTGATGACGCAAGACTCGAATTCCAACTTGCCAAGCCCTTTGTTGATCGTCGAGGACTCAACCAAAGCTAAGCCATGCTTTCTGATAACGCCTAGGATGAGTTCGTTGCTCTGGCGGCCAAATGTGAGATTGACATCAAGACCGCCTGATTCGTTTCTATCTATATACACGCCGTTCTTGTCGATTTCGCCAACGATAAACAAGGTTGATGTCGAAGCCTGACTTAGCCAAGTCTCAACTATCCTTTGACAGGCATCTGCACACCACTCGTCACGTCGAATCACCTCGATCGCCATCAACCAAAGTATCGCATAATGCCCTCAACCCATTTTATGATCTTCACGTATTGGTTTCTAGACTAGCATGCTCTAATAGCGTTAGCCCGCAATTCATAGACACATGAAAACAAGCCTGATACTCGTTCGTTCGATCCTCTCTTCCTTGTTTGCTATGGCTTCAGTAGGGGCACTTGCCGACGCAACGACGCCAAGGCTCGTTCCCGGCCGCTTCGTCTACCAGATACCAGCCGGATACCTTCCGCCAAGGATCAGTCCGTCGATGATCGACGACCTTCAACATAAAGCGGCAAGCTCGAAATACCCCTTCTATGTGGTGTTGATGGACCGCGTGGCGGATGACCAAGAAGCGAGCCGCACAGGAAACCGGTTCCTCGACGACTGGTCGAAGCACCCTAAGTTCAACGCTCGGCGAACCAGCTTGTTTCTGGTCACCTTCACTGGAGACCGCAAATATCGGCTTTTCCCTGCGCCCGAGTGGCGGTCGAAGCTGGGCTTAGAGAAAAACGCGAGCGGCGACCAGTTGATTCAATTTACGGACATCTTTTTGCGAAACGCTAAAGCGGGCGATCCTATCGGCGGCATCTCGGAACTCATGAGCGCTTATAACTCCTACATCTATGACCGAGTCGACCCTAATCGCGTTGCCCAGCTTGAAAGATCGAGACGCGAAGAGGCCGACAGGCAACGCATATATGAAGGAGAGAGCCAGAAGATCGCTCGGCTTCAACAATCGCAACAGAGCTTAGATAGCGCGATTAATGATATGGCCGGAATGCTGGCTAGCCAACTCTATCTTCCGAAGAACACCGATGGCTATCGTTTGGCGTTATCAAACGCCAAGGAAGTCCGGGCGCGCAATGAGCCAGAGGAGATGGACGGTGCGACCCGAAGCCTGAACCTTAGCAATACCGACCTAAGAAACTTCATGCGTGACCGTATGCTTGAGGAAAAGGCGGCGCGAGACAAACGCAACCTCCTCACCTTTGCCGGCATAGCCATCTTAGCTCTGTTCGTCGGAGGAGGTATAAAACGGCGTTCTACCTTCGTGAAGGAGAAGTCGAAATTAAAAGCCGACATTGAAAGTTGGAAAGCCAAGATCAGCGGCGCAAGGTTGAGATACTACGACAAGGTTTACAACAGAGACAACGAGCTTCTGACGCAAAGGCTTAAGAGCTACCCGCCCAACTCTGAGACGGGCAAGTTCTACCAGGCGGCAGTTCAAGAAACAGACAGCATCATCAGCCAGGTCGAAGCGTTGGCGATTCATATCGAGCGTTGCGAAGCCAGCGCTCGCAAGGCGTCGTTCCTCAGTTTTGCTCCTATCAGAAACGCGGCCGTTGCGCTTAACGAATCGTTCGAGTTCAATACGGACGAAATAAGTTCAAAGCTAATGGATCCAATCAGTACCAAGATGAAGATCGATCCGCACATTGAAGAAGAGAACCTCAATAGGCGGTTCGAGCAGGCGATTCGGAATTGGGATCGGCTAAAGACAGCGCTCAGCAATGCGACCATTCCGGCAAGTGAGCTCTTCAAGCACGACGATTTGAACCAAATGGTAGCCGAAGCCGAATCAAACGGCATCCCTCTTCGATGGCTAAAGAACCATCCGCTCTTTGGGAATGCTGATGACGATACGGCTCTCTACACGCGTCTCGATGCGCCTCGAACCTCGGATCCGATCCAATATTGCCGCGAAGTGGAAAGCAACATGGCCATCGAAGCCGGGATTAAGGACGACTTGCGCCGATTAATTGCGGCTATCAACCTTGCGAAGAGCGAGGAGCTTACTAGCCTCGATAGCCTTGAGGGAACTGTTCTAGCACCTGACGACGACCCTAAGATAACGCTCGATCGAGCGAGACAGAACCAAGACCGTCTTACTGGCTTATTGCACAGCAGCGACTCTGTAGAGGAAATTGAGAAGCAAGCCTACAAGGTCAACGATCTCTTTCGAACTTGCCGCGCCCAAATGGGGCAAGCGCTGAGCGCGATCGCAACGGCCTATCAGACAATTGACGAGGCAAAAGCCAAGCTGTCTGAGCTGGAATCAAGGAGCACACAAGCTGCAGACAAAGTCGACGAGGCATCCTTGGTTCATGCCAACATGGCGGCTTCACGAAACGCTCTCGAGGCCGCGCTTCGTCACTTAGATGCGGGCCGCGCCTCACTGAGCCAGGCCGAGACCGAGTTGGAGAAGCGCAGCCATCTTGCCAGCGTTCGCCTATCAAGGTCGGCTCTCGATAACTTCGAGAAATGCGAGGATCGCCTTGATGCCGTCGGACGCACCTTGTCTGACCTTGAGCAAGCAAAGCTGCAATATGAGCGAAAGGTGCAGCAAATGGACGGCCTCTACGACGACGCCGTTGAAAAGGTCCGAATGTACAACGGCTATTTCGGCCGGCTTGAGAGGCATCAGCACCCGTCCAGGATGAACGGCCCAGCAGACTATGCGATGATGGTCGGCGCGTTGGCCGCCCAGGAACAAGTGTGGAACGCCGAAGTCCTGAACGCTAAGCGCGAATATGACCTTGAAATTGCTCGTCAGCTTGCGGAGGCTAGGCGAAGGCGCGAAGAAGAAGAGGAGCGAAGCCGCAGTTCGCTGTTCTCAAGCAACTCTAGCTCAAGCAGCCACAGCTCCGGAAGCAGCTGGAGCCATAGCAGCAGCGGAGATTCGGGCGGGAGCTGGGGTGGCGGCGGCAGCAGCTCTGGCGGAAGCAGCGGAGGCGATTCAGGAGGGAGCTGGTAAAGAAGTAAAAGGCCTTGTCACAATGTTCCGTATCTCGTCTTCGGAGTAACTTCTATCGATGGTCGAACCTAGCTCTGACTCTAGCTTATCGATGATGTCGAGCTCATACTTGGCTAGAATCGGCCGCCAATGACTGACAAGCCAACTCATACAGGCTGATGATTCCTTCGCGCATTCTTGTCTGCCGGCAGACAGGTTCAGTTCGGCCAGGGTAGCCAAGGTGCCGACAACGACTCGCCAATAGTGGGAATCGATGGCAGATGCGTTGGCAACCAAAATTCCATGGGCTTCGCAAACCTTCCCAAGTTGGATGAGCACCCGCGCAAGGGTATTCCGAATAGGACCGACATAGTGGGCGTTGTCTGTGTAAGACGCTGCTTCTAGAGCTAATCGTGCGAGCTTTTCGGCTTCTGCAAGTTTTCCGTCTTGCAAGGCAAAAGTCGATAGGTTTTGGTAGAAAACAGCTTCGTGTTGCGGCACATGGAGACTAGCGAGCGCTGCACCGACATCGCTCACACACTGATCGCGCTCGGTTCGGCGATCAAGGGCATCATAGACTAGCATCAACGATAAACCGGAAAGCACGATCGTCCCACAAAAGCCCAAGCGCTTCGCTTCGTTGAAAACATAGCCGAGGTCGTCAGCGGCTGCCGCCCAGCGATAGTTGTCGAGATGTACGCGGCCCCGCCAAGAAAGAACGGTAAGAGCCATCTCAGGATCGTTGGACTGAACCCAATCGAGGACGCCCTGATAGCGCGGCAAGACTTCGTCTTCGGGTTGCGAGTAGCGATTGAGTTCTGTTAGCAACAGCTCCGCGCTCCAAGCCTCCCCAAGTTCGCCGCATTCAGTGAAGGCTTGTTTAGCATCTTCTATCAACTCACATGCCTTGCTTCTGTTCACACGCCCGGTTTCTCGCCAAGCAATCGCCATCAGAGCGGCCCCTCTCGCTCGAGCGGACAACTCAGGCATGGCCAGCATCTGTTCCGCTACTTTGGCGATATCAACGGCGTACCCAGTCGTTATCTCGTGTCGCCAGAACTTATCAAAGAGAGTCTCAAGCGAAGGAACATCGATACTCAGAGCGTGTTGTATCGCCAATCGGAAGTTGGCGGTCTCCTGGTTGAGAGTTCGAACGTCCTCGGGTTTCGAAGGTTTACGTCCTTCAGGAAACTCTGATGCTTTCGATGCCATGGCCCGCACGAAGGCTAATCGCGCCATGTCGTCAGCATCTGCCAGCAAGTGTTGCCGAATCGGCTCAAGAATGCGAAATCGAAGCGGCCGCGCATCGTCCTCTAGCCAAATCAGGCCTTCGTCCAGCAGAGCCTCAAGGTGAGTATCGATAGTCGATGCTGTTAGCCGTTTGGCTAAATCTCTTATTAATCCGCTCGGAAACTCGACCATTGCCCTGAGCAAATGGCGCGTTTCTTCGTCGAGGGACCGGATCGATAGATCGAACATCGCCGCCGCGTTTCGTTGCCTTTCCGGCAGATCAGGAACCTTTGCTTGAAAGGATTGGCTGTTTCTAAGCTCATCTCCAAGCTCGCTTGGACTAAGATATCTTAATCTTGCCGCCGCCAGTCGCAATGCAAGAGGCAGCCCTCCGCATCGCTGAACTACAACTCTAAGGCCCGTATCCTCATCCGCAGGCTGAACAGCGGCTAGGTCGTTTAACATTGCCACAGACTCGTCTGCGGTTAAGGGCGAGAGCGCAAGCACCTGTTCGCCTGCTACCTTCATGGGCCTGCGCGAGGTGACAATCAGGCGCAAAGTAGGGATTTCGTTCAGCAGTCCAAGAACGAAGCTTCCGGGATCGTCAAGATGTTCGAGGTTGTCCAGAATGAGAAGAGCCGGCTTGTTATAAAATTGCCACTTGAGCTGCGCCATAGGCTCTTTAATGGTGATTCCTTCCATTGTCCTGTCAGCCAAGAACGCAACCGGATTATCGTCTGGTTTCATCTCAGCGAAGCTGACAAAACCAGTCGACTCAGTCTTCTGGGCAACCTGGATGGCAAGGCGAGTCTTTCCGATTCCGCCTGCACCGACAATTGATATGAGACGTTGATCTTGATCTAAGACATAGGAGTTTAGGCGATCGAGTTCTTCCTTTCGACCATATAGGCGATCAACCGGAACCGGAGCACTCGGCAACATACGTTCTTGAGGAATACGCATGAGAGGCAGCTCCGAATCCGATGAGTTAAAAGGGATTGCGCCTTGCTGCGCATCATAGCGCCGGTATTCGCTAACAGCATTGACCAAGCTCCCCATTCCAGCGTGAGCCTTAACTGCCAGCATTTTTAGATCTTCATTCTGTGGATCAAGAGTTAAGCCTGCCTGCGACATCTCAAGCGTCTTCTCATATCTAGCCGCTGACAGATGGCTCATTGCCAAGTCGATTGCGAGACTGATTCTATATGGCAATGCGCCTTGCCGTTCTGCAATGACCAAGGGGTCGTCCCATCCAGGCATCAATTCATCGGTAAGGACTCGCTCGGCGTCATCTTCTGCCAGTTTGCCTCGCTTCAGCAAACCGATATCCGAGTCTAGATCGGACATCACAAGCTGCACTGTTTGCCCGGTTGATTTCACAAGATAAGATGCATCGCCGAGGCTTTTCTTGAGTCTTGCCAACTCCTGTCGAAGCCTGAGGCGGTTCGCATCCAGGAAGTCATCTGGCCAAAGGATGTTGCAGAGGTCGTCGCGAAGCATAAAGCCGTTGCGTGAAAGGGCCAGTAGCACGAGGAGCTTTGCTGAGCGTTTGGTTGGAAATGAAGTTATGCTCGTGCCGGACCCATGCAGTCCGACTTGGCCAAACAGCCTAAGGTGCCATGCGAGCATGCCCAGATTATACTCAGCAGGACTAGTTTTATATTAAGCCCTGTTACCTTTGGCGGCTGCATTCATGGAGTCGACAGCGTGGCTGATGAACCGAGGCCAAAGCTCCATATAGAGGGATGGATCCTCCAGCAGCTCCTCTTTTGATAACGACTCAAGCAGCACGACAGGAAATGCGGTCTTCACCCACAGGTAGATTTCGTCGGTTGCTCCGTATCCGATGTGCTTGACGCCTAAGTCGCCCATCACTCTATCGGCAATCGCAGGCCGATCAAGCAAATCGAGCAGTGAAGCGATCGAATCGACGAACTTCTTGCGTTGCAGTTCCAAATCCTCTTCGAAATGAACCCGGACTGAAGGGAAATCCTGGAACAGCCTCGCATAGAATGAACCGGCGATGGCGTCGATTCGTGGAATTAACAGGACGAACGAGTGCCTGAGGCGGCTAAGCTCTTCGACTGAAAAATCGGCAAGGGCATTTCTCGTGTCTGCCATATCGAGGTCGCTCCTAACAGAACATAGGATCCGCCCGGGGCGATGGTGCCCCGGATACGGATGTCATGAGCTAGGCCTTCTTGTTCTTGGCTCTCCTTCGAAGTAGGCCAGCGATGCCGACCGCGATCGCGGCGATAGTGCCGGGCTCGGGTACGGACTGGATGGTTCCTGTCGTGTAAAGATTGGAAGTGTCCCAGTGCAGGTTGCCGGTCAGCGTTGGCAGAAAGATGCTGTCGAACGTGCCGATTTTGTTGCCCTGGAAGATGGTGAACTTGTTACCGTAGACGGGGTTGAAGCCGTTGATCAGACTCACGTTGAGCGTGCCGCTGAGATAGGCGTTGCCTTGCACTTTAATGGAGTCATAGAGCGAACCCATCGTCACTCCGCCAAGCTCGATGTTGGTCGTCGACGAATCGCCGAGTTCCAGATCGCCTGCAAAGGTGACCAGCGCCGGACTGTTGCCGGGTCTGAGGTCGCCTTGGACTTCGACGGTGCCTGCTCCGGTGAAAGAACCTGCGCCGCTGAGTCCGCCCAGGAACACAGATCGCGAACCGGCAGCCGTCCGAATCTCCGAGCCGTTGTGGAGGACGTCATCGTGGTAGGTGACCGTCGATCCGCCAGCGGCGATCAACTTGCCGCCCGATGCGTTGTTCACGTCGCCGAAGACATCGCTGTATCCCGCGCTGAATGCGATTGATCCGTTGTTGACGAGGCCAACACCGTTTGTCTGATTGGCCGTGCGCAGAATGCCGCGTCCGGATATCTGGCCGCCGGCGGCATTGCTGAGCATCGTGTCAAAAGACAGAGTGCCGTCCAAGAGCTGCATGCTGCCATAGTTGAGGGCATCCTTCTGGAACAGAATCTGCTTATCGCTGTTGGCAATGACTTTGCCGGTCGATTGATTCTCAAACTCAGCATTGATTCGGCCGTTTCCTGACAGCTCGCCGCCGTTGGTGAAGTATGCGGCAGTCGCAGAAGCCAGTTCGCCAGAAAGCAAGAACTTGCCAGCCTGCTGGGTGGTAATACCTTGGAACCAAACATTGCCGTTGTTAGCTCTTACAGTTCCGCCCGATACCGTTAGGTTGCCAATCTGCCCAAATGTGTCTGACATGGACATCGTGCCCGAACCGGCTTTAACGAACGTGCCGCCGCCATAGATGAAGCCGGACCAGTTCGTGTTGATCGCGTTGTCATAAATCAGTTGCTTGCCGGGAGCTATGTACGAATCGCCGTTCCATGTTCCGTTAATGATCCGAAGAGCACCATCTTGAATCTGCAGGTTTCCCGTAAAGTTGTTGAGTCGATGGGATTCCATCGAAACGGTGCCAGTTCCCTTCTTGTAGAGATCGCCGTCACCAAAGAAGGTTGCCGTCGACTGGCCGTTGAAGTCCTGATTGAATCCGAAGAATGTGAAGAAGTTGTCGAAGTTGACTCGGCCCGACATGTTTAGAGATGTCATAAAAAGACCGTTGTTCTTGATGTTCAGCGAACCAGAAAACGACGAATTGCCAAGCGCTAACAGTTCCGAAGTGTAGTCGCCGATATACGTAACATCGCCGCTCCCGGTCAAATACATCGTCGAGTTCATCGCGCCTGTCGTGGCGTCCAACGTCAGCTTGCCGCCGTAGCCTACTTTGACTTCCCTAAGCGCGGAGTTCGGCCCGATCGTGGACATTACAGATGAGTTGGTGAATAACTCGCCAAGCCATCCGTTCTGGGCTTTTCTAAAGTCGACGCCGGCAAGAACGACTATGCCGGTTCCCGTGAGGTTGCTGTTGAACACGCCATTCTGCAAGCTCAACGAACCTTGGCTCCCAAGGTCGATGTTCCTGTTTCCAAAGACCGCGCTCTCCCCGGCAAGAGTGCCTTCGAGGATCTTAGTCAGTCCTGTGAAGTTGTTTTGAGCGACCGTCCAAGAAGCCGTTCCCGCTCCGGTTTTCGTAAAAGTGCCTGTTCCGTACAACTGGCCGCCATAGTTTGTTGATTGACCTTGGGCAAGGTACAGCTCAAGATTGCCGTTCTGGCCGATTGTCATCTTATTGGTCATGGCGAAGGGCATCGCGCGCAAGGTTCCGCCATTGACAAAGACATTCACCCCGCTGGAAATTAAAAAGGAATCTACAGTTCCGATGCCGGTTTTGGTGAAGGTCGATCCGCCAACGGCGTCATTGATGTTAATATTGCGATCCGTGACGTAGCCCGATTCATTGAGGACGATGGCTGAGCCAGCTCCGTCGAGTGCATAGGTGGCAAATCCGCCAGCGGCAAGGCCGTTGAGCGTGAGGGTGCCGTCTTTGACGAGGAAGCCGCCTTCATACGAGTTGTTGCCGCTCAAGGTCAGGTTGCCAGCTCCGTACTTATTGATGGAACCGGAACCGCCGATTGGGCCGCTAAAGGAAGCATCGGCACCTTCCGACCAGTTCAACAACCCTTCGCTACTGACATTTAACGCTTGGCCAAGGCTTGATACATTAGCGTTCAATGTGCCCTTGTATACATAGCTTCCGCCATGGGTGTTAGTTCCCGTCAACGAAACAAGCGCTCCGTCATTGACGCGGACCCAACCCGCGCCGCTAAGGTTTCCACCGAGCGTTAAGCTGGCACCGACTCCGCCAAGGAGATCAATGTACTTGTTCGCACCGTTAACGGCCAGGGCGATGTTGTTGCTAATCAAGTTGCTCGTGCCAGAACTATTGATATAGCCGCCGCCGCGCAAACCGAAGGCGTTGCCCGAAAGCCACCAGGAGTTGCCGTTGAGCGTCAAGCTGTTCATCAAGAACGTGCCTGCGTAGTTGTTGACGTTGGACTTGCGAAGTGTTCCGCTAAAAACGAGGTCGGTCGAGTAGCTGCTCGTGGGAACGATGGAGTTTTGCCAGTTGGCAGCCGTATTCCAGTTGTTGTTTGCTCCGTTTCCGTTCCAAGTAAAGGTCAAGGCCTCAGCACGAGGCGCAATGGTTGCCGCAGCAGCGCATGCCGAAGCCATAGCCAGCATGCGGATTGAAGTGCGGCGAGATCGAAAGGTTTTCCTCATGACAAGATCGATTTTCCGCTCTTGCCGTTACACCCAAAAGAGTCCTGCGTTACAACCGCGTGACAACGAATTTCACGTCGATCTGGGTTAAACTGGCGCAGTGAAACCAAGCGCTATGCCGTTCGTCCTTGGAGCATTGATATTCGCTAGTCCATCAGTCAGCTATGCTCTGACCAGGACCGTCTATCTATCTGATTTCAGACCGATATATTCGGAGCAGGCATGGGGACCGCTCGGCAGGAATGTCTCAGTCGAAGGATTGCCGATCATCCTTGGCGGCAAGACATATGCAAAGGGCATCGGAACGCATGCGCAAAGTAAGCTCCTCTATGCTCTGCCCGCGGGTTCGCGCCGTTTCTCAGCCGTGGTTGGCATCGATAACGACGTTCTCAAGTATCGCGAAACCAAGGATTGGGCCGCGCACAAGCCTGCACGAGGTCGGTTTCGGGTCGTCCTCTCAGGCAAGACGGTCTTCGACAGCGGCAAGATGCTGTGGAATACCACCCCGAAGAAGGTTGATTTGCCGCTCAACGGAGCACCAATTCTGACACTGATTGTTGACCAGCAGGACGGAGACAACTACGGCGCCCATGCCGACTGGGCGGATGCCAAAGTGACGGTTCAAAGCTCAGCCTTGCATGTTGACGCGAAACCAGCCTATAAGCTGAACGGTCAGAAACTGAGCATTCAGCTCAACAGGTCCGGCCAAATCGTAGGGCTTCGATGTGGCAACGGCAAGATCGAAAAGTGCTTTGGACAGACGGAGTTTGGCCAGCCTGGCGATTCGCAGCTTACGGTGCGCCAATCTAGAACGAGCATCGCCTTCTTAAGGAGGCTTCCTGCTGGCGGCACGATGACCGAGACGTTTGAGACGAAACCCGACGGCGTTCAGTGGACAACCGTGATCAAGACCTTTGGAAAACCTTACACCCAGCCACTTGAGACTAAGTTCCAATGGCTGCCATCCAAAGACACGAAGTACTGGACGGCGACCGGCGGACCTGCCAAATGGGAGGATCCTCTCGCATTGAAGCCGTTGGCCAATGTCGACTTCGAGTATGGCGCGTTCTTCTCACGGCCAGGCGGAGTATCTCTGCCGATTATCTCGCTTATTGACGAGAAGAAAGATCGCGGCATATCGGTGATCGCATCGCCAGAAGACCGAATCATCAACGCACTCCTTTATGTCCAAAAGGACGGCACCGTACGATTCCAAAGAGTGTTGCAGCGCTTCGGCGAAGGGCGCGTCTGGAAATCGACGGTGACTCTTTTGCCCCACGAAGGCGACTTCAAGCCAGGCCTTCGCTATATGGTTGATAAGTATCCAGACTGCTTCCGTCCTGGAAATCCGCGTGTCAGCGAGATAACCGGCCACGGCGCTTACTCAGGATTCGAAGGCGACATCGATAGCGGAAAGCTCCAGAAGATGGGCTATTCCTTCAACTGGAAAGCAAGCATCGACTTCCCTTACATGGGCATGTTCCTGCCTCCGATTCCGGCCGATGTTCAATGGAACCGGTTCGCTGGCGGAGGAGGGGGCGGCTACACAGACGCCGACGAAGGCCGCTTCGGCAAGACCACGATCAACCAGCTCAACGACTACGCCAAGCGCATGAAATTGATGGGCTTCCATGTCCTGAGCTACTTTAATGTCACCGAGTTCGGCGGAAACATTGCCTTTCCAAAGCCGACTTCGAAATGGTTGTCTCCGAACGACCTTTGGCGGAATCCAAACGACTACCTTTATGCCAATTTCCCCGATGCGATGATTCGGTTCCCAGACCGGCCTTATTGGACATGGGGCGGGGCGGTCGTGATGGACCCGGGCGACAAACCTTATCAGGATTTCCTCATTGATCAAGCTCGCCGCCACATTAATGAATTGCCGGCCACCGATGGCATCTGCATCGACCGCATCGACTGGATCAACTTCAAGAACCCCAACGCCGATGACGGAGTAACTTGGATCGAGGGGCCACAGCGCAACTTGACCGAGTCCTGGCGAAGCATCATGACTCGCATGGTTCCGCTGATGCATTCAAGCGGCAAGGTCATTTACGGCAACTGCATGACCAAGCGGCCAGACATCTCTCGATATCTCGACGGCATTTACGATGAGATCGCAGAAACGCCTTATAACCTGAATGCGACCTCATTCCTGTGCCTTGCCAAGCCGATGACTGCGTGGACTTCGAACGAGGCACTGATCCGCCCCGACCCGGACGCTTTCTTTCAAAGGCACCTCTACCTGGGCACATTCATGACCGTCCCGATGCCCGGCAACGACCACACGCTGCTACCTAGCGATTGGCTGGAGAAGCTGTATCTGGACTACGGCGACCTGTTCAAGACATTGAAGGGCCGTGAGTGGTTCCTTGCTCCGCATGCCGTTCGTGTTCTTGAGAGCAGAGCGAAAGCCAATGTATTCAAGACTCCAGCGGGTTATGTCGTTATGGTCATGCTCGGTGGCAAAGATGGCACCGCGACAATACGGCTGAATGGCTTGCCCAAGAAGATGCGTGCGCGGACTTTGCATCCCGGCGAAGCTCCGAATACCAAGGCCATCGCATTCGATACGGATCGGCCGATCTATGTTCCGCTGGTAAGAGGTTGTGCTGCTTTGGTGCTGACGAAGATATAGATCAGTACCTATCAAATTCCTTTTGGCGGTTGTGAAGACATGAGTTTAGCGATGATTGTAGCAACGTTATCCTCATAGCCTCGACTTGCTAGACCAAGCACACCTTTCCTAATCTCAATGTCGTCTATCAAACGCCATCCGCGTTCCTGAAACCGCTCGTGGAGCTGGGCTCGGTCAGTTGGTGACCAAAACTTCCCTGCCGCCAATGCTAGAGTAACAGACGAGTTATCGAGCGCTAAGCCCATATGAACAAGCTGCTCCTTTAACCGCGACAAAACAACCGATCTCAGATTGGCTTCAATAAACAGCTTGTAGTAGCTGGTCGTTCGAACCTCGGAATCGACAAGATCCTTTGCTCTGACACCAAAGGAATCAAGGTAGGATTTGCACTCAACCGCCATTATTTGGTTAGAACCAGGCTTATATGCGACTAAGTCGATCTCCCAGCGAGGGCTTGATGGACGATCTACTTTAACCTTCTCCTCTTTGGTCAGTTCAACTTTAAACCCTTGTTGAACCCACCAACCTTCTCCTTCGAGAACGGTTTTAACCACCTGTTCAAATGCATCCATGCCTCAGTATAGTGCTTCATTCAAAGGAACGTCCTCTATAAAACGAAGGCTTCTTTCACGTCTATCTACATGGCCAACCTTCGCGACTCGATATTTGGGTCCTTCATAACTCCCGTTTCTGCTCAAGTCGATTTGATCTCCAGCCCACCTTAGCTGAACCCTATTTTGCTCTCCGCGAAGGTAGTTGAACGTGGTTCCGTCGTCCTCATAAAGCGTTATCCCCTGTGAACCCGAGCCATACACCTTTACCGTCAAGTCCCACAGCGCAGGATCGCCGGTGTGCTGGGCCCGACCTGCCAGCGGCAGCAGGCAATCGTCCTTGACGAACAGAAGAATCCGATCGAGCGGCGCGACTAGCGAATAGCTTTGCCCGCCTTCATACTTCTTGTTCGTCCAGAAATCGCGCCATGAGCCTGCAGACAGATAGACTTCTCTCGATTGCTGACCTGCGACAACGGGAGCAACCAAAACGCGATCGCCCATCATGAACTGCAGGTCGCAATGCCACAGGTTCTTGTCGTCCGGATAGTCCATCGCAAGAGCGCGGAACGGCGGCAAACCGGTCTTCCAGTAGTCGACATACGCCGCATACAGGTACGGCAAGAAGCTCATCCTTAGCTGAAGCATCTCGCGCACGACTTCGGTTACCCATGCGCGTTCATCGTTTAAGCGGCCGGCGTTGTTCTCGTCGGTCAGCCATTGCTCCCAGGGCGGGTTCTGGATATACCATGCATTGATCGTCGCTTGCGGCGAAAACATGACGGCTTGAACACGGCGGATCAGGTCCTCAGCCGAGTCGGCATGCCGCACTTCGGGACTCCAGAGCAATCCGTTGAATCCTGCCGTCACCACGCCGCGAATGAAGCTCGTGTGATCGTAAAGGTCGCTGTAGAAAACATACGGATTCGGGGCAGAGAACGCGTGAGATGCCCGAACTTCGCCGTATGTGCGCTGGTTCCTCGCCTCGAAGATCGATTGAATCGTCTGCTGAAACAGGCCGCCGAACGCCGAGTGCATCAGCTCGCCATCAAGCTTCGACGGGAACTTGCTGAACTCGGGGAAAGACCAGGGGCTGCCGATGAAGTCCGAGCCGTCGCATTCGTCCAGTTTGTATCCTGAGACGCCTTTATCGACGTGGTTCTCCTCAAAGAAGCTCGCGAACTTGGTACGAGTGCCAGCCGATGCAAAGTCCGGAACGAGGCCGCCCCACACCAGAAAGTCGCCGGATTCGTCCTTTAGCTTATCGTGCAGCGGCGAAACTGGATTCGTAAACGCATGCGTCCACAGGTTCAAGCGATATCCAAGTTTGGCGAGTTCTGACGAGGTATATGCAGGATCGGGGAAACGCTCGCTCCACACGTGCGAGTTCGAATAAGTCTTGGTCTGCCACCCAGGCTCAAGGCCGATGACGTCGCAAGGCATCTTTTGCTCGCGGAACGATTGAGCCCGGGCGAGCACGGCGTCGTGAGTGTAATCGGACTTGCACCGATACCACACGCCTAATCCCCAAAGCGGCGGCAAGCATCCTCCTCCGGAATAGAGGTTGTAGCGCTGGACTGCAAGGCGCATTGTAGGACCGGCGAAGATATAAACGTCAACGCCTTGAGCGCGGGGAATCTCGGCAATCACTTCCTGTCCGCCTCGTGTTCGAGAGGCATAAAGCTCTTCAGAACCAGAAACGGTTGCCTGGCTTCCCTCTTCAATCGGCGCAGCCGAGGATCGTCTGTTAGCTCCGCCGCAGTAGATCGTCATATAGCGCAGCGTGTCGAAGAACACACCATAGCCGCTCGAGGTGACATAGAACGGAACCGGCGCATGCGAGTCACCTGTGTCGGCCACCGGATCGCTGTTGATTCTCAGGGTCTTCTTCTTTCCGCGCTGGTTGAATGAAAGAAGCTGCAAACCGAGACCGTAAACTTGCACTTCCTTGGCAAGCGGCAGCGAAACGAGATATCCGCGAGAAGTCAGTTCGCCATGAATCAGAGCCGGATCGACGGGGCAATCCGAGCAAGCGGGAAGTTCAGCAATAGCTTCTTCTTTCGAGTTGTGCGGCAAGACCGAATGAGGCGTGAACTCCTCGGGCGATCCTAAAGTGATGCGCCAAACGCCTGGGAAAACCTCAACCGGCTTCTTAATCTCCAACTGCTCTGCCATGGCTTTATCTCCTGTCGACCCGTTGAACTAACGGACCCGGGCATTTTACTTCCTGGCATACAACCGTTGCGCCTCAATCGCAGCAGATCGCAGCCATTTCCCTAAGTAAAAAGGGATAAGCTACGCAAGACCGGTCTCGAGGTGCACAAGATGGATCAAATCAAGCTGGCTCTCATTTCTCTGGCGGCCTTGCCTATCGTTGCCAACGCGCAATGGAATCCGATCGACAACGAGAAGAGGCTTCAGCCAGATCAGTTCGCCATCATGGCTTGGGGCATTACCCAGGGCGATCCTCGCTTGCTAGCTGAGATGTATGAGTGCGGGATCAACCTGGCAGGTTTCGTCAGTCCGAAGGACCTGAAGGCTGTCCAAAAGGCCAAGTTGAAGTGCGTCGTTTACGATCCGTCCATCGCCATCAAACGGTCCGGCCAAATGACGCCAGCAGATCTCGTTGACAAAGCAATACAAGCGTTAAGCAAGATCGTCAACAAAAGTCCAGCGGCATATGCCTACTGCCTCCTTGACGAACCGCAAGCAACCGACTTTCCCGAGCTTGCCCAATGGTCGAAGGCGATCTCTAAGTATTCCCCGTCGAAGCTTGCCTACATCAACCTCTATCCCAACTATGCGTCGAGAGGCCAACTTCAAGCTAACTCCTACGACGAATATCTTGAGACGTTCATCAAGACGCTCAGCCCGAAATACATCAGCTACGACCACTACGCCATGATGGACGACGGCTCCATCCGCGAGGGCTACTTCCAGAACCTGGAGTCAGCCCGCAACGCATCGCTCAAGCACGGCATCCCTTTCTGGAACATCGTTTTGGCGACGGCTCATTTCACCTATGCCGAGCCCAGCTATGCATCGATGCGTTTCCAAGTGTTTACGTCTTTGGCTTACGGCGTTAAAGGAATCAGCTACTTCACCTACTTCGCGCCTGACATCGGCAACTACCGTCTTGCCGCAGTCGACCCATTCGGACATAAGACGCCGACTTGGGACATGCTTCGGTCGGTAAACATGCAGATCCATAAGTTCGGACCGACTTATCTCAAGTTGAAGAACGTCGGCGTGTTCCACTTTCCAAACGTTCCGACCGGCTGCCGCGGCATTGCCGACAGCAAGCTCGTCGAGTCCGTTTCTGGCGGAGATTTGCTGATCGGCGAGTTTGTGAATCCAGAAGGCAAGCCTTACGCGATTATCGTCAACAAGAGCCTTACTCAAAACGCCGCGATCAGCATCAAGTTCAAAAATGCTGGCGAGGTTTGGAAAGTGAACCCGTATACCGGCGAGCCACGGGCCTTCGCTGGTGAAGATCCGTGGCTCGCGCCTGGTCAAGGCATGATGCTTTATGTGAAGTGACTACTTCGCGCCTTTTGGTATGAGCCGCACGCGCAAAGTAGCGAATCCATCCTGCTGGAAGTATTCGACTTTGAGTCGATGCTTGCCGTTCAAATGAACCTCGGGCCGATAAGCCGTTGGGCTCTGATGAAGCCACCCGCTGGTTACAATCGGCTTGCCGTCCAACCACGCTCTCACGCCGTCGTCAGACGTGATTTCGATGGTGTAATCGCCTTCCGGCGCATTGAAGCTGCCTTCAGCGATGCCCGCGAAGTATTGTGACGGAACCTTCTCGCTGGGGCTTCCCGCCCAGGATAAGACGGTCGTGGCTTCCTCAAAGGTCGGCTGGCCACTGGTGATCTTGGCGAAATCCCCAGGATTCTCTAGGGGATTGAGCTCCGACGGATCAAAGGAATAGTATTTCGAGCGCCAATCGATGGACATTTGGAAGTCTCTCACACCTAGTCGAATCGGTGTGCCAGCTTTGGTCACTATGCCACGATAGTCGGTCGTCTCGCCGCCAATATATACCAGTTGCAAGTTCAAATCAACGGTCTTGGTTGCCGGCAAACGAACTTGGAACTTGCCAGGGACCTTGCCCGACTTCGCGGACAGGACGACGCCAACCGGTTTGTTCACGAGCTTCCAGGTTCCTTTCGGACCAAGCACCTCGAAGTTTCGGATCGAATCGCCTGTCTTGGGATCCCGCTCTGCTTCTCGTGCCCACAGGATCGGCTGTTTGAAATCGTAGGGTCCCCATTCGTCGATGAGGATATACCTTCGACCTCTTAGGGTTCCTTTCGGCAGAAACGGGTTGATTCCGCCAGCAAGCGGCTTCGGAGCCAGTTTCTTCAGATAAGCCTCCGCTTCTGCGGCCTTGTCTGGGAAGGTTGTGGCAATATCCGGCAAAACCATCGGTTTGTTCGGCCACGGATTCCACGGCAGATCGAACCTTTTCAGGTTATCACGGAAGGCAGGATCGAGGTCAGGCTTATCTCGGCCGCTTCGGTTCAAGGCTGCCGATGGGGGCGACCCGGCCTTGGGGTCTTGCGTGGTCCACTTGTTGCCTTGAGCAAAGTCTTGATCAAAATCCTCGTCCTTTGCTCCGTAGATATCGTTGCCGGCAAAGACGAGTCCGTCCATATCTTGCAAGCGCATAACATGGCCGTTCCGTTCGAATAGGTTACTGATCACCTTGAAGTCTTTCGACTCCCTCAGGTCAAGCGCATAGGACGTGATGTTCCTAATGATGTTGTTCTCGATAATGCCATCTCTGCTGGTCGTATCTTTGCCGATTGAGAAACCCCAGCCGGTGCGGCCAGGCTGCATCCAGGTGTTGATACCTGCGTTGTCGCGGTCAAAGACGTTATACGCAACGCGGTTTGATTGGCCGTGCTCGATGGCAATTCCTTCGCCGTTATATGCAAAGACGTTGCCGACGATCTCATTATCGTAGGAATAGCCGCCCCAAACGCCGTGCCAGTTCTCGATCAGCAAGTTATTGACGAACTTGTTCCGGCTGAACGTCGCCTCAATGGCGTTGGTCGGTGCGTGGCTGAAGTCGTTGCCGAACAACAGGTTGTCGTTCGAGCCGCCCTTCGCCGTGTCCATCGTCGTCTGTCCGGCCCACAAGAAGAACCCATCTCCGCCGTGCGTAACCGAGTTGTAAGCAAAAACGTTGTTGGAGCATTGATCGAAAACCAATATGCCGGCAGAGTCTTGGCCGCGGTTGTAGACACCGTAGGAGAACCCGCGGACGCACCAGTCGACCTTGTTATGCATGATTCGGTTGCTCGACGACCGGAACATTCCGATGCCGACGCCGCTGAGGAATGAGAAGTCGTTGTTCCAGACCAGTCCCTTGGTGCTGTCGGTCAGCATCAGGCCGCACTGGCCGCCTGTGACGCGGCAGCCTTTGACCTCGAAGTTCTGGCAATCCCGAAGATAGAGCCCTGCGCCGTAGCCGTACCATTCGTTGTTTTCGTTGTGGTGATAGAACATCCAGTCTGCGCCGCTCTCGTTCTCTTGGGTGCTCTCCAGGTGCTGCTTCCAGTTGTATGAAGCGTCAACGTTGATGAGCTTGAGGCCTTTCGTTTTCCGGGCGATCAACCCGATCTTAAATCCGAGAATCTTCGCGTTCTTGAGGGTTATGTTGTTACCTTCAATGAGAATGCCCAGTCCTTCGCGCTTGTCTGGTTCAATAGTTGGCTTCGATCCGCGCAAGGTCGCTCCAGCGAAATCGACAGTGATTCCGTTGCCCTTGATCGTTATCGAAGGCTTATTGAAACTTGCTGACGGGAACAGATATTGTCGTTTTACGACAGAACAGGAACCTGTAATTACGTTCCCTTGAGCAAGTTTGATGGGGGCGCTTCCCGCAGGAGCAAGCGCAAGTGCTGCAATAAATTGAATCATCCTTTAATACCGCCGATGAGAATGCCGCGGACAAAGAACCGCTGGCTGAAGAGGAACACGACGAGCAACGGCAGCATCACGATGACCGCAGCCGTCATTTGCAAGGGCCAGTTGGTGGCGCCATAGCTATTCTTAAAAACGGAAAGGCCGACTTCGAGTGTGCGCATGTCCATCGAGTTGGTCGCGAGCAACGGCCAGAAGAAATCGGTCCAAACGGCGAAGAAAGTGAACGCGCCTGCTGTGGCCATCGAAGCGCGGCTGAGAGGCAGAATCACTTTCCAATAAACGCGGAACTCGCCTGCGCCGTCGATTTTCGCCGCTTCGCAAAGCTCTTCGGGGACGCTTGCGAAGAACTGCCGCAGCAAGAAGACGTTGAATGCGCTGCTGATACCTGGGATTATCAACGCCCAATAAGTGTCGATCCATCCGAGCGACCTAACGAGAAGATAGACCGGAATCTGAGTCACCGGACCGGCGAACATGAGCGACAGCAGGAACGCGGCGAATAGAGCATCGCGGCCTTTGAACTGCATGCGCGAGAATCCATAAGCCGCCAGCGAGCAGACCAGAAGCTGGCCGAAGACCACCGAAGTCGTGACCAGAACCGAGTTCACCAGGAACCGAAACACCGGGATATCGGGCATGAAAAGAACCGTCTTGAAGTTCTCCCAGTGCGGCTGCTTCGGCACGATCTGGTTGAGCGGAGGAATTGGCGCTTGGCTTTCGTGCAAAGAAACGCAGACCATCCACACAAACGGAGCCATGACGAACAGCCCGAGCGCGATGAGCAGAACGTAAACGCCGACAACCTTTGCGGCTCGCAGGAAAGAGCTCACGCCGAGACGCCCTCCATCTGCTTCTTCATCATTCGGTACTGAACGACCGCGACAATCACGATGGCCGCCAGGAGGATGAACGACTTGGACGAAGCAAGGCCGATGTGGAACTTGCGCCACGCTTCGGAGTAGATGTGGTATCCGACGACGTCCGTGGAGTCGACCGGTCCGCCGTGCGTCATCATATAAACAGGTGTGAAAACCTGAAACGCTGAAATCGTTGAGGTGACCAGAACAAAGAAAGTTGTCGAAACGAGCATAGGCAGCGTGATGTTCCAAAAGCTGCGCCACTTCGTCGCTCCATCCAGCGCGGCGGCCTCATAGAGCTCTGGCGGAATGCCGACGAGACCAGCTAGGAAGAGCACCATTCGAGGGCCTAATCCGGTCCAGACGCTCATGAAGACCAGAGCCCACATCGCCCAGCTGACGTTGTTCAAGAAGTCGGTGCCGGTCGGGACGGCTAGATTGCTCAGTCCGATTGCGCTAACTAGCTTATTAAAGCCGCCGATCATGCCGTTGATCATGCCGTTCTCCGGCAGATACACGTAGATCCACATCATCGCGATGGCAACGCCCGAGCTGATGGCGGGGATGTAGAACAGCGTTCGGAAGATGGCCATGCCTTTCAGCTTTTGATTCACGAGCAAGGCGATGGCAAGGGCGACGGCCATCCCAAGCGGAACGCTGACCAGCGAATAACGAGCGCTGTTCCACATGGCGTTCCAGAACGACATATCGGAGGCCGCAGTTGCATAGTTGCCTAGTCCAACAAAAGGCTTTGTGCCCTTAAGAATGTCCCACTTGAAGAAGCTGAGATAGAGCGCGTAGAGGATCGGCGCAAGAGCAAACAGAACCAAGTGCAGAAACGCCGGACCGATAAAGAGATAGCCCAATGGGTTGTGTCTTCGGCTGGCTTTCATCTCTTCTTAAAGTCCTCGTCTATCTCGTCGACGGCGCGTTTAAGCGCTTGATCCAGCGGCAGCGCGCCTTGAAGAACGTTGTCCATCATCTTTTGCCCGACCGTTTCCACATTGTCGTATCCCTCAACGGTTGCTCCCCAAGGCCCTCTGGCTGAAGGAATGATCTTCAAGAATTCCATCTCGCGCGGGTCATTTTTGGCGCGTTCGGCGGCGATGTCTTTGCGCGCGCTGACGGCGATCCCGGTTTTGTTTAGTTTGCGCTGAGCGTATTCCGAGGTCATGAATTGAATGAACTTCCACGCCGCCTCGCGATGTTTGCAGTTCTTGCCGATGGCGAATCCAGCCTCATACATCACCGTAACGCTCTTGTTGAGTTGAGTTGGAAGCTCTACCACGCCGACATCTTCCATCTTCAGCAACGGCTGGCCTTTAGCGTCTTTCGGGGCAACGCTGTAGCCGACCATCGCCCAATGTCCGCTGATTTCCATAGCCGCCTGGCCGTTTGTGAACAAGTCGACTCCGAGGCTTGCCGTTTGGCTCAGGCTTGGCGAAGTGTGGTGGACCCGAATGAGGTCGTCGATGAACTTGATGCCTTGTTGCGATTTCTCTGAGTCGAATGCGCCTCTCGCCGTGGTTCCCTGCGGGTCAAGGACATCGCCGCCTTGATTCCATATCCAGGTCACCCAACCGGGCATCCAGTTGGTGAACTTGAACCCGTACTGGCCTTTCTTCGTCAGCTTCTTGGCCTTGTCGAGAAAGTCGGCGTAGGTCCAGCCGGGCTTCGGGTATTGCACGCCAGCTTCGCGGAAGAGCCGCTTGTTGTAATACATCACCATCGGCGTGAAGTCACTCGGCACGGCGTAGACCTTGTCCCCTCGGGAGGCAATGGCGACAACGTTCGGGAAGTAGTCTTCGAAGCTGAACGCCTTGTCCGCCTTTGCTAAAGGTGCAAGGTCTGAGAGCACGCCGTTGTTGATGAACACGGCAGCGCTCGAGGCATCAAGGGTTAGGATGTCGGGCTCGGTGCCAGCGATGAAGCTCAGAAGCATCTTGCTGACGTATTCCTGAGATCCGGGTACGCCCTCTATGCGAATCTTGACGCCGGGATTCTTGGCCTCGAACTCGCGGTACAAGGCGCGCTGGGTCCGGGAGAACTCGCTGTCGTCGCCTGCCCCGCCCCACGTTCCGACGCGCAGAGCGATGCCTTGGCGCGAAGAAGCACACCCAGCAACAAAGAGAGCTACGAGGGCTGCCAACACAGAAGAAAGAGAGTTTCGAATCATCCGTACAGATCGCTAAGCCTTCATGGCCTGCACTGTTAAGAGTGTATGGTGTTTGTGCGAGTCTGTGAAGACTTGACCTAAGACAGCGATTGCCGCAAGGAGCTGGCGTTATCTGCCAGACGCAGAATGGATGTTCAAGGACATCAACTTGTTGCAACAAGCAGACGCCAAATGCTAGAAGCGGAGATTCTGGAGAAAGAGGTGGCTGCCGGATAAGGTCTCGAACCTTAAACCTTCTGATCCAGAGTCAGACGCTCTGCCAATTGAGCTATCCGGCAATGCCCGAATTATAGCATAACCACTTGCGTCCCAGCAAGAAGATCAAGGCCGGTTGGCAGCCGGCCGCTATCAACGAAGCTATAGCCTTCTGATCTTGAGGGCAATGTCGCTTTGAACCTCAGGCACCTCAATTGTCAATCCGTCGCCTGCCTTTCTCGTCCTCTTCAGAACCCGCACTCGTTTTCCTTCCTCAGGACTCCACAGCTCTATTCTATAGGTACCAGGTGCTAAGCCCTTGAAGGATACCGTTACAGAACTTACAGGTTCGAAGCTTCTTTTCTCCACCGCGACCGTGAACCTATTGCGCTCCTTTACCCGAATCCAAGCCAAGAGCATATTGCGGCCCTTCAGGCACTGTGCACCGAGAACATCGCCAGAAACGGAAACAGCATCGCTTACGACGAACGACTCGCCTGCAAAATCAATGCCTTTGACATACTGGGCCAGGTCTTTGAACCGCCCGTAGACTTTGTTCTTGTCGATATGCTCATCCCACCACCAAAGCAGACCGCCGCCAGCCGCCCCGCTAAACAAGCCGCCGTATAGGCCTTCATAAACATGGAAGCCAGTCGTGTCCATATCGGCCAAGTCGCCGGCAAGACCATATTTTGTCGTTACTTCCCTGGCGATTCCGGTCTCGCCGACGAAATATGGCATTGGCGCTTCTCGAGATTCCGATGTGAACTGAGTTAGGAAGGTGCCTAGGTTCTTCGGGTCTTCTTCGCCGCCCCACCCGAAGTAGGGGTGAACGTCGTTGATGTCACCGTGGTCCTTGCCCCAAATCGGCGCACTATAAGGCGAAGAGCCTGACGCCTTGATGATGTGGCCCCACGGGTCCGTCTTCCGGATGTAGGCCGTCATACTCGTCGACCACTCGATCGATCCACGAAACTCGACGCAATCGAGTTCGTTCCACAGTTCCCATGCGCCCAGGTTCGGATAAGCACCCCACCTGGCGATGATGTAGCGGATCTTGTCGCGATACATCTCTTGGGAAAGCTCATTAACGGCAAAGTCGGTAAAGTTCAATCCTTGCTTGGCAAGAAGAGGCGACCACGCCGTGTATTTGGCTGCAAAAGGAGGAAAACATCCGCCCATAGCTCTGCCGGTGTCCGATCGCTCCGCATTAAAGCAAAGGTCCAAGCAAAGTCCATTCGACTTGGCCAGATTCATGAGGGTGTCGACTTTGCGCGCGTTTTCAAGCGACCAATCCCACGGCTCGCCAGCCTCGAGAGTGAAGTTCGGGCGCATCCAGATTCTCGCCCAGTTCGCGCCGTTCTTTCCCATTTGGCCAAACCACTTACGATAGGCAACATCCCAAGACAGCTTCTCCGACGACATCTTGTTGCACGGTATGTCGTAAGCGACGTCGCTCGTAAAGCAAACATTCTGGCCCACGATGAAGAAGCTTCGGCCATTTTCGCGCTCCAGATAATGCGCCGACCTCTTCGAAATTCGAACCATGCCTTCCTCATCGGCATGACTTATCTGAAAGTCTGGCCCATCGAATGACATCGCTTTGCCTTTGACTCGAACCTCAATCGTTGAGGAGCATTTACCCGACTCTCGAGCATAGAACCGCACCTTCCAGCCGTTCGTTCCATCGTAAAAAGCTGGAACCCTCATGATCTTTCCGGAGGGCAGCGTGACGATGGCATCAGCGGCTAGCTCAGACTGGCGATAGGGATTAAGCTTGCCGGTGCCGCGCAACTTGAAAGGGATTTCTTCGATGCCGAGGTGCGGGCGGACTTCGCCGATCTTCGCAGCCAAGTTGCTAGGTTCGTCAGCAGAAAGGGCTATGTTCATGGTCAGGGAAGCGGCTATCAATGGCAACACGAACCAGTTAATTCGGTTAGTTTCATCAATAATCCTGCGACGTGAAATGTCAACGATGCTACCCTTAAAAAACTCGCAAACAAGCAATATTGCATTTGCATTTGCCAAGTCTTGTGTTATATTGTAAATACATAAGACATGAGAACGCCTCAATGGAAAGTCATAGCAGACGAAATCCTGGCGCAAATTGAGTCCGGCTCGCTGATGCCCGGACAGAAATTGCCCGGCGAAGAGGAAATTGCCCACGAATGGAAGGTTAGTCGGCCAACCGCCCACCGCGCTCTTAGCGAGCTTCAAAGGCTCGGAGTCGTCGCTAGGCAGCGCCGGTGGGGAACCGTAGTAGTCGACCGCGAACACCAAAGCACCAACATGGTCGCCATCATCATCGACCGCTTCGCACGAGCCGTCGACTTCCCTCAAAGCGACTTGATTCGCGGGATACAAGACACGTTCGGCGAAACGCACAGCCTCGTTTGGTGCGACTCGAAGAACGATCCTCACCGCGAAGCCCATTTCTTAAGAACGATGTCCAAGAACACCGACGGGATCATTCTTTATCCCACAGGCGATCCGCAGAACACCGCTGTCCTCAAGGAACTCGATGCTGCCGGTAAGCCGGTTGTCTTGCTTGACCGCGTGCCAGAAGGCTACCAGGGAACGGCGATCCTCTCGGATGACACCGAAGTGACTTACCGGGCGATCTCGATGCTGGCTGATCGCGGACACCGCAACATCGCTTTCTTTGGATTCCACAAGCCGAACATTTCGAACGTCTTGGAACGCTACGGCGCTTTTGAGAGAGCACTCAAAGATAAAGGTCTTGACGCTGCCAAGAATATCCGCTGGTTCGGAAAGGAATATGAGACCGAGGGCGACCTTCAGAAAGTCGCCGTCTTCGATGCGCTGTTCAGCCTCACTAAGTCTAGCGAACCGGTCACTGCGGTTTATTGCATCCAAGACTGCTTGGCAACGAGCGTATTTGACGCCTGCGAACGGCTGGACATCGAAGTGCCAGCTAATCTTGAAATCGTTACGGTGAACGAGTGGCCCTCTTTAATGCTAAAGAGACCTTGGGATGCCCACCGAATCGTACGCCGCAAATACGAAATCGGCGTCGAGGCTGCCCAGAGGCTTAAAGCCCGCATCGACAGGAAGGCCGTCCAGCCCGAAGTGGTTCGTATTCCGGCAGAGCTGTTTGTTGCCGACCTTAATGCCATGTCCCAGTTTTATCAAATGACATCGATGGACCAGTAGTCTGGTTCTTTACCAATGGAGGTTAATTCGTGAAATCAAACTATAATCGTGCATTTACGCTAATTGAGTTGTTAGTCGTGATCGCCATCATCGCCATTCTTGCTGCTATTCTTTTCCCGGTCTTTGCACAAGCCAAGACTTCTGCCAAGCGTTCCGTTGACGTCTCAAACGTCAAGCAGATCGCCCTCGGAGTCGTGATGTACTCCGCCGACAACGACGACATGATGCCCATGTATCGCATTGTCGACAACGGCGCCGATTGGTGGACATCGCGCATGCACTCATGGAAAGACGGCACGCTGCCCTACATCAAGAACGGCGGACAGCAATACGGAACTGGCGAAACCTACAAGCAGAAGAGCAACGGCGGCATCTTCGAATCGCCGATGGCCGATGCGCCTTGGTCCGACCTTTCGCCCATTTATTGGGGATGGCCTCCGATGACCGGCACCGGCGACGAAACCACCCGATTTGCCCGATCCTACTCGCTAAACAGCAACGCCGGATACAACGAGAACGGCGGAAAGTCGATCGTCGGCGCTGTTGAAACGGGCACTGTTAAGGGCGGCGGAAGCGCTACATCGCTTAACAACGTCGCGAACACGATGATGATCGTACCCAACCGCACGTTCTTTGCCGACGCTTGGACCGATATGATCTCCTACCAATGCACGCCTGGCGGCATCCCTGCTGGCGGCCAGACCACGTCCTGCATCCAGGGCACCAAGAACCGGAACATCACGACAGGTTTCTTCGATGGCCATGCGAAGAACATCAACGCGGTGAGCACCGTAACGAAGGACATGTGGGGTTCGCTAGACTACTTTAACAAGAACGTCCGCGCAACATACCAGGATGAGCTGGCTTACAACGCATCGCAGATTGCGGAGTGGAGCAAGTGAGGAAGACCGTTTGCCTAATTCTCGTCGTAGCCGCTTTAGTCGGCTGCGGAGGATCGAAGCGCACGTATAAATATAACGACGTTGAAGAGAAGGCCATGCAGGAAGCCAAGAACCTAACGCCGGAGCAGCAAATCGAGCGAGCGCAAAACTCGCCGCTGCCGCCGGAGCAAAAGGAAGCTCTCATCAAGTCGATCAAAGAGAAGAACGGCATCAAGTAGTCTCTGTCTGAAGCTACACTCAGCGGGTTGCCCTCTTGCAAAATCATGCGGGAGGGCAACTTCACCATCATCCGCAACACCACTTACTCCTTGCCATTATTGCTAAAATGCAAGACAAGGACTGAAGATGAAATGACCATCCTGACCTTTCTCGCAATTCCAACTCTCATGACAATATCTCCAATCGTTGACCAAGGACCGAACAAAACGCTCTTACGATCATGGCTGGACGAAGCTGCTCAGAACATCGAACAGCGCTACTGGAACGACAATGACAAGGTCTATATCGAGGAACTTGATTCGGCAGGAAAACCAAGCCGACAAGCCGCGTTCATGTGGGACATAGGCGTTGTGTTAGCTGGATATGCTCAGGGCATGAAGGTTGACCGCAAGACCTACGGGCCTCTGTTCGAGAAGGCTTTTCGCGCCATCGAACCCTATTGGTCCGAAGCTCGCGGCCTCAAAGGTTACAGCGTCCTGCCGCGCCAGTCAGATCCTGACCGGTATTACGATGACAACGCCTGGGTTGCCTTGGCCCTTTGCGAGGCTTACGAAACCACCAAGAACAGAAAGTACTTGGAGAGGGCTGCTGAGACATACAAGTTCGTCGCCAGTTGCGAGGATGATAAAGTAGGGGGCGGCCTCTATTGGCATGAGCCCGAACGCAAAGGCAAGAATACTTGCACCAATGCTCCGGCAATCAACGTTGCGCTTCGCCTTTACCGGGCTACCAAAGACAGACACTATCTCGTCGATGCCCAACGTTTATATGAATGGGTGAAGTGCCTTCAAGACACCGACGGGCTTTATTTCGACAATATCAGCGTTGCCGGAAGAATCGAGCGGATGAAGTGGACCTATAACACGGCGTTGATGATCCGCGCGAACTGCCTCTTCTATCAGATCACTAAGGACACGAAGTACCGGGATGAAGCTTCAAGGGTCGCCCTTGCCGCGTTTGCCAAATGGTATCGGTCTGATCCTCCTGCCTTGACTGACGAGGCAAGTTTTGCCCACCATTTGTTTGAAGCGTTTTACGACGTTTCGGCAATTACCAAGGACCTGAAATGGATAGAGCGTTCGGTGCCAGTGCTTCGGTTTGTCCACGATTCAACAAGATCGAGTCTCGGACTCTACGGCCATCGATGGGACCGAGCACCGGAACCTAAGACAAACGACTTCAAATTACTGTTCCAGGCAAGCGCTTTACGAGCCTATGCTATCGCTGCAGCAGGCAAATAGGACATTTTGGAGAGTTTGGGAACTGATAGCCGCGATAGAACGTTGGCATTAGTACGACAAGCAAACGCAAACATCCTCTACACTCTCCAAAAAGCAAGCAAGAACAAAAAGAGGGGAGCGAGTAATCGCTCCCCATACTTATTTCAATAGTAGAAGATTCTCCTTTTCACTTTGCCAATGTCTGGTTAGACTGCACATTGCGGTCCATTGTTCACAAAGCCAGAGCACTTTCCTGGAAAACCAGGCAATAACGCTTGTGTCCACGATCTAGTCAAGTGCGGCCAACGCATATCCAATAAAGACAGGTAGCATCAAACTATGCTGACCCCGATGAAATGGGCCAACGACAGTCTCATGATGCTCGACCAGCGGCTCCTTCCGCGACAAGAAGTCTGGCTTCGCCTTGAAACCCTTGACTCAGTCGTCGATGCCATCAAGGATATGGCCGTGCGAGGCGCACCCGCCATCGGAGTCGCGGCGGCATACGGCATGGCTCTGGCATCACGTGCCGGAATTGAACAAAACGTAGCGGCCGCAAAGCTGAAAGCATCGCGCCCTACTGCCGTGAACCTGTTTTGGGCCGTCGATCGCATAGTCAGCCAAGCAGAATGGGCTATGGATTCGGTTCTCAAAGAAGCTCAACGGATTGAAAAAGAAGACCTCGAATGCAATCTGGCCATCGGCCGAAACGGCGTCGAACTCATCAAACCCGGCGGCACCATTCTGACGATCTGCAATACCGGCAGCCTGGCGACCGCAGGCCACGGAACCGCGCTAGGCATTATCCGCTCTGCACACGAGACCTACGGCAATATTTTCGTCTATTCGTGCGAGACGAGACCTCGACAGCAAGGCCTTCGTCTGACCGCATGGGAGTTGATGCACGACGGCATACCTTTCGAGAGTATCGCCGACGGCGTCGCAGGATCGTTGATGCGCGATGGCAAGATCGATTGCGCCATCGCCGGCGCGGACCGCATCGCAGCGAACGGCGACACGGCCAACAAGATCGGAACCTATTCTCTTGCGGCCTTGGCTTCTTTCCATCGCATTCCCTTCTACATCGCGGCCCCGAGTTCGACACTAGACCCGACCCTTGCCAACGGCAGCTTCATTCCCATTGAGGAAAGGAATGCTGAAGAACTTACTGAGATTGAAGGCGTCAAAGTGGCCCCAGACAATTGCCCGGTGTTCAACCCAGCATTCGATGTAACCCCTGGCGAACTGATTACCGCAATCGTCACTGAGAAAGGCGTCTTCAAGCAACCATACCAATTTGAGCTATGAGCATTCGAGAGATCATTCAAGACCGGCGCGACGGCCGAACCCAAACCTATCTGCAGTTCGAGGAACTAGCGAGAGCCTGCGTCGACGAGTCGGCTAAGGATTACCAGCTAAGCGCATGGCTCATGGCGGCCTATCTGAACCCTCTGAACCCGCAAGAGACAGCGGACCTAACCCTAGCTCTGGCCAGAAGCGGCGAAACTCTTGACATCTCGGGCTTGCCTAAGCCCCACATCGACAAGCACAGCACCGGAGGCGTTGGCGACAAGACTTCGATTGCTTTGCTGCCGATATTAACCGCCTGCGGGGCAACGATGGTCAAAATCAGCGGCCGCGGACTCGGAATCACCGGCGGAACCATCGATAAGCTAGCATCCATTCCCGGCTTCTCAACCGACTTGACCCCGGAGCAGATGATTGAGCAGGCTTCCCGGATCGGCATCGCCTTGAGCGGACAGACTCCCGAACTCGCACCTGCTGACAAGACCCTTTATGCCCTTCGCGACGCCACCGAAACGGTCGGATCGATTCCGCTGATGGTTGCCAGCATCCTCAGCAAGAAGGTCGCCGTTGGGGCAGAAACAATTGTGCTCGATGTCAAGTGCGGTTCTGGTGCCTATATGAAGGACCTTGAACAGGCCAAAGCACTTGCCAAAGCTTTGAAAGAGACCGGTTCAAAGCTCGGGCTGACAGTGCGGATTGCCATTACTGACATGGACTGCCCACTCGGATATATGGTTGGCAACGCGCTAGAAGTCAAAGAAGCCTTTGCTACATTGAAGGGCGATGCGAAAGGCAGGTTCCCCGAACTCATTCGCGATTTGGGCTCAATTGTCCTGGAAGCATCAGGAATGGCCAACGATATCAGCGAAGCCAAATCCAAGATTGAGAACGCCATCTCCAGCGGCAGAGCTGTTCAGAAGGCGAAGCAATGGATCGAGGCTCAAGGCGGCAATCCTCTAGTGCTTGACGACCTTTCCCTGTTGCCGTCATCACCATGCTACATCGAGCTAAAAGCAGCGAGCAACGGCTGGATTAGCCGGATCGATGCGCAAACCATTGGCGAAGCGGCTGTCGAACTCGGAGCTGGCCGAAAAACGAAAGAGGACAGCCTCGACCTCGGAGCCGGCATTGAGCTAGAAGTCGAAGTCGGGGATCGCGTCGAACAAGGCCAAGCCATCGCCACCGTCTACGGGGCAAGGCAAGAGCTCTTGGACGCCCAGCAACAAGCAATCACGGAAGCCTTCAGTATCAGCAAGTCAGAAACCGCTAGAAAGCCGCTGATAATGGCTGTCGTTTAATCGTTGCTTTCAATCAGTCGACTGTGCCAGTCTGGGCATATGGAAGCTGTTGCCTCTGGTGAACCAGCGAAAGCCGAAAGGCTGCTATCTCTCGATACGCTCCGCGGCTTCGACATGTTCTGGATTGCAGGCGGGGAAACCGTCTTTGCAACGCTCAGAGATCAGTTGCACTGGCCGTGGTTCAACTCGGTGGTCCAGTTCTTCACCGAGCACGTCGAGTGGGAAGGCTTTCGCTTCTACGACCTGATATTCCCGTTGTTCCTATTCATTATTGGCGTCACGCTTCCCTATTCGATCGGCAAGCGGCTCGAGCATGGCGACAGCAAAGGACGGATCGCAACGAAAGTCGTGCGCCGCACGCTGATGCTCATCTTGCTCGGACTCATATACAACGGCTTGCTCAACTTCGAGCCGTTCGATCATCTTCGGCTGGCAGGCGTGCTTCAAAGACAAGCGCTTGGATATTGCTTAGCGGCGTTTGCGTTCCTTTATCTTAAACCAAGGGGGCAGGCAATCATTGGATCCTTATTCCTGATCGCGTATTGGCTCATCCTGAAACTCAGCGCTGGACCAGGCCATGCTGCAGGAGATATGAGCGAATGGGGCAACTATGTGAACTACTTCGACCGCACGGTCTTTGCTCCAGGCCAGATGTATGAGAAGTACGGCGATCCCGAAGGCATTCTGTCGACGATTCCAGCATTCTCGACCGCTCTTCTCGGCCTTCTGACAGGCCAATTCTTGAAATCTGACAGACAGCCCAGCACTAAAGCGCTCTGGATATTTCTTGCAGGAGTCATCTCCATCGGTCTCGGCTTGCTGTGGGGCATCGACTTCCCCATCATTAAGAAGCTATGGACAAGCTCCTATGTCCTCGTCGCTGGCGGAGCAAGCATGGTACTTCTGGCCGCGTTCTATTGGATTGTTGATGTGAAGGGATGGCGGCGATGGACGCTGTTCTTTGTCGTGATTGGCGTGAATCCGATCACCATCTACATGGCGCAGTGCTTCATCGACTTCGACAATATTGGCAAGTTCTTTGCAAGAGGCATCGCCGGGCATTCAGGCGCTTGGGCAGCTTTCATACTGGCTGTCGCAGGTTTTGCCGCCAGATGGCTGTTCCTGCTCTTCCTGCACCGAAAGAAGGTCTACCTACGCGTATAGTTCGACGAGAGAATCCTATGACCGATGCTTCAACCGAGCCTGCATCAGCCATAATCGGTATAGCACCTGTCAGGAGATCCGAATGAGCTTTACGCATGAAACTCGACCCGACGAATACCTGCGCGATGAAAGAGCCCTGTGCGCCTGCATTGACGAAGTCGTCGAACGCACCCCTGTCTTCGACATCCACACGCATTTGTATGCTCCGCAGTTTGGCGACCTGAACCTGTGGGGTGTCGACGAACTGCTGACCTACCACTACCTCGTCGCTGAGCTATTCCGGTCATGCGAGATCAGCGTTGACGCGTTCTGGCAAATGGAGAAATCGCAGCAAGCCGACCTGATTTGGCAGAAGCTGTTCGTTGAGAACACGCCGCTCAGCGAGGCTACCAGCGGAGTCGTGGCCGTGCTTAGCGCTCTCGGTTTGAACCCGCGTGCCCGCACATTGACCGAAGCTCGCGCTTACTGCGAAGCCCAAAGCTCCTATTCATTCCTCAATAAAGTCCTTGAGTTGGCCAACGTCAGCGACATCACAATGACAAACGATCCACTCGACGAAATAGAGCGAAAGATATGGGAGTCGGGCGAGCCGATTGACAGCCGGTTCCATGCTGTCCTGCGCATCGATCCGATCCTCAACGCCTGGTCCGAAACCTATCCGAAGCTTCAGGATCTTGGCTACAAGGTCACCGAAAAGACCGACGCCGCAACGATTGCCGAAGTGCGACGCTATTTCGAAGAGTGGATTCAGAAGATGCACCCGCTGTATCTGGCGTGCTCGATGGATAGCGGATTTGCCTTCCCAGAAGATTCCGACCGCGGCCGCTTGATCGAAGGCGCAGTCATTCCTACTGTTCGCGACCACGACATCCCGTTCGCACTGATGATCGGCGTGAAAAGGCAGATCAACCCAGCCCTTAAGAGCGCGGGCGATGGCGTCGGCGTGGCCGATATGCAAGCCATAACCAACCTGTGCCAAGCCTATCCGGACGCCCGATTCATGGTAACGATGCTCGCGCGCGAGAACCAGCACGAGCTATGCGTCGCTGCCCGGAAGTTTCGAAACCTGCTTCCCTTCGGTTGCTGGTGGTTCCTCAACAACCCATCGATCATCGAGGAAATCACTCAGGAGCGGCTTGAGATGCTCGGTACAGGCTTTGTTCCGCAGCACTCTGACGCTCGAATCGTCGACCAGCTCATCTATAAGTGGCGGCACTCGAGAAGGGTCATCGCTAAGGCCCTGAAGAAATCGTACCTGAGCCTGCTGGACGACGGCCGCGTGGCCACACGTCGAGAAGTTGAGGCCGACATCGCCAAGCTCTTTGAAGGCAACATTCGCGAGTGGACCTGCCTCGATGTGATTCAAGCGCCACTGTCCTACGAGGTCAAGCGCTCGAAGAGCCAGATCGGGGACAGCCGCTAGCGTGCGAGTCGTTGTAATCGGCGGCGGACCTGCCGGATTGCTTGCAGCCGGGACCGCCGCCTTAGAAGGGGCTCAAGTCACGCTTCTCGAAAAAGGCCCGATGACCGGCCGGAAGCTGCGGCTGACCGGAAAGGGTCGATGCAACATCACCAACTCCGCGCCGATGCAGCGCTTCATCGAGGCATTTGGTCCGAACGGCAAGTTTCTTTACGGCGCGCTCTCCCGGTTTTCCAATCAACACACGTTGAACTTGATGGCCGAGATCGGCGTGAAAACCAAAGAGGAGCGAGGCGGCCGCGTCTTCCCCGTTTCAGACAGCGCGATTGAAGTCGCCGTGAAGCTCTACGAATGGGCGGAACGTTGCGGCGTTACGATTAAGACAGGCACACGAGTCGCCGGTATAGAAGCCGAAGACGGCGAAGTGAAGGCTGTCGAGATATTCGGCGGCAAAATCCCATGCGAAGCAGCCATCATATGCACAGGCGGCCTTTCCTACCCCAAAACTGGCTCGAACGGCGAAGGATATGAGATGGCGCGAGTGCTTGGCCACGAGATCGTCGAACCCAAACCTGCGCTATCAGGCCTTAACACCGTCGAGAAGTGGGTTCGCGATGCTCAAGGTCTTGCCCTCAAGAACGTTGAAGCCCAAGTTTGGCCTGCCGGAGCAACCAAACCGCTCAAGACAGACTTCGGTGAGATGGTCTTCACCCACTTTGGCGTGTCCGGCCCGATCGTTCTCACGCTGAGCCGCTGGATCCCCGCTTTGCTGAACGACAAAGAGCCTCCTGGTTTCTTTATCGATCTGAAACCTGCCGTGCCATCAGAGGAGCTCGATCAACGGCTCCTTCGCGATTTTGCCAGCAACATCCACTTCCACAACTACCTAAGAGAACTCGTCCCAAAGGCGCTGGCCGACGTTCTGCCACGAATCGTGAAGATCGAGCCGCAAAAGTCCGTCAGCCAGATCACGGCCGCCGAAAGAGCGCGGCTTCTAGCAACTCTCAAAGGCGTTCCTCTTCACATCCGTTCCATGCGTCCTATTGATGAAGCGATCGTCACGGCAGGCGGAGTCAGCCTGAAAGAAGTCGATCCGCGCACGATGGAATCCAAGCTGGTCAGGGGCCTTTACTTTGCCGGGGAAATCCTCGATATCGATGCGGAAACAGGCGGATTTAACCTTCAAGCGGCATTCGCAACAGGATATGTAGCGGGAAAAGCATCAGCACAAGGAATCTAATCAGCTTTGCCCCTGAAACCTTCTGTCCGGTTGCCCGTATAGTATGTGGAATTACCGAACGAATCGCTGTGGGTACATCAACAAGAATATGGAGATAGTCAAGGTTGATATGCAAGACACGGAGCACCTGTTAGAGACTTGTCCGCGTCGTATTGATCAAGTTTGCCAGTTAGCAGCAGAAGGATTAACCGACCTTGAGATCGCCCGTCGTTTAGAAATTAGCAGGCACACCGTGGTCAACTACTGGAGAAGGCTCCGAGAGATGTATGATCTTTCGAATAGAACAGCCCTAGTAGTACGCCATCTCAATAGTTCCGTTAACCGGAAAATGAAAGAACTGGAAGACAGGAACCAATTCCTCGCCAAGCAGTTCGGCAGACTTTACGCAGATAACGCAAGGTTCAGGGATGCCTCTTTAGGCTTCGACAAAGCCCTTAAACTATGTATGGATGTGTTGCATCTAGCGGAGTCGTTTATCTTCAAAGTATCAGCTGAGCGGCCATACAAATGCGTCTATATGAGTCATTCAGCTTCTTCGTTTGGACTAAATGCCGACGACTTCATGAATAACCGCCTCTCCTGGTTTGATGTAATCATGGAGGAGGACATCCAAACATTGATGGAGTTGAGCGAGAAGAAGCCTCCCTCTTTAGAGCAGGATTGCCAGATTTTTCGGCTCAAAGCACCGTCAACCAAATGGATACTGAACATACAACGGCCCTATACCGACCCATCTGATGGTCAGGAGTACGTAGTGGGACTCGTGCTCAATGTCGACAACCTGGTTAAAGAAGGTGTGTTGGAAGGCAAAGTGGCACAAACATGCCATCTCCCAATAGCCGAACGTGGTTAATAATCGGGCATTGCAGCGAAAACGCTTGATGAGCCACGCAAAAAGTAGCCAGTGAAAAACTTACCCAGTCAAGGCCACAATAATAGCAGTACTTTTACCCCATCAAGTTTACAACCAGACGATAGAACACGCAGAACATCGAAAGGATGAGCAGGCCGCACGATAACCCGCGGTCGAATTGCCCCGGCTGGTGCGACTTAGGCCGCATCGCCGGGGTTTTGTTTACTGCTCGAACATTTTTTCAAGAGCAGTCTGAAGCATTTTTAGACCATATTCCCCAGCCGCTCGATTGGCCATCTTGCCTTCGCTGTCGAATAGGAAATAGGCTGGCACCCACTCATTCTCGAAAACCTGAGCGGCGCTGTGCATATTGTCGATGCCGCAAGGCTCGGTGATGCCGTACTTGGCTATCTGCTCTTTCACCTTTTCGACGTCGGTGTCTTCCTGCTGCCGAGGCATGTGGATCGAAACGAAATTGAGTCCCAAAGGCTCATATTTCGCCTTCCATTGCCTAGTCGTCGGCATGTTGTCGTGGCAGATGTGGCAACTGATCGCCCAAAAGGCGACCAAAGTTGGCCCGGACTTGACCTTTGCCAAGTCCGGCTCGCCGTTCAGCCACTCAGTGACGCCCGTGATATCGGGCATATCAGCGCCTTTGCGAAGTGCCATGTTATACCTTCAGATTGCTCTGGCCCGGCTTCCAGTTAGCAGCGCACAAACCGCCGGTCTGAAGCGCTTGCAGAACTCGAAGAGTCTCGTCGACGCTTCGGCCGATGTTCAAGCTGTTGATGACCGAATACTGAAGAACGCCGTTCGGATCGATGATGAACAGGCCGCGTAGGGCGATTCCCTCGCTCTCGATAAGAACGCCGTAGTCGGCTGCCACTTGCTTGGTGATATCGGCGGCCAGCGGGTACTTGCAGCCCTCGATGCCGTTCTTGTCGCGCGGGGTTTTTAGCCAAGCACGGTGCGAGTGGACGGAGTCGGTCGACACGCCCAATACCTCAGCGCCGAGTTCGCTGAACTCCTCAAGCCGGTCGGAAAGGGCAAGGATTTCAGTCGGGCAAACGAACGTGAAGTCCAGCGGGTAGAAGAACATGATCAGCCACTTGCCAGCGAAGTCGCTCAGCTTGGCAACCGAAGTCAGGCCTTCCAAATCGGCCGTGGTCTTCATTTCAAAGTCGGGGGCGGGCTCGCCAACTTTCGCAAGGGTAATGTCTTCGCAGCAACAGCAGTTGTCACACATAGGTTCGGTATCTCCTGGTTTTAAAATGGTTCAGCCGGGTCCTCGCGGCTGGCAGTTTTGCGGCAACCTGTCAGGTGCCGTCAAAAGCATGGCACAAGAGTTCATAACGATTCTGTAAAGGACCGAAAAGACCTAGAGATGGCAGTTCGAAAGACCTCTCTTCTTCAGGTACTGCTGGTGGTACTCCTCGGCTCTTGTGAAGGGGGCCGCATCAACAATCTGCGTGACGATCGGTCTCGTAAAGCGCTTATCGTCTGTTAGCCGCTGCTTGGATGCTTCAGCTAGGCGCCGTTGCTCATCGTTGAAGGCAAAGATGACAGATCGGTACTGCGTTCCGTAGTCAGGCCCTTGGCGGTTTAAAGTGGTTGGATCATGATTCAGCCAGAAAACCTCTAGAAGCTTGGAATACTTGATCTTTGTCGGATCGAACTCGATTCGCACAACTTCGGCATGGCCAGTCTGGTCGGTGCAGACTTCTTTGTAAGTTGGGTTAGAAGTGTTTCCGCCAGCATAGCCGACTTCTGTCTTAACGACTCCGGGCAACGTTCGGAACGTCTCTTCGACGCCCCAGAAACAGCCAGCGCCGAACATCGCGAGTTCTGTCTTCTCCATGGCTGGTTTTACGTTCTTGGCCGTCTGGTTGTTCGCCACACCCGACTTTGGCACTACGGAAATCAAAGCTGCTAATACAAGTGTCCAGAGCATAGATTACGTAACGACAGAAGTGCAAAAGCCATTCGCCTAGTGGGACTTCTGCAACAGAATGCCTCATTAACAAAAAAGAAGACCGCCCACGTCTAGGGTCGGGGCGGTCTATCTCTTTGCTCGGCCTCTCGGCCGAGCGGCTTGGGAGAGGGAAGGAGGATATGTTTCACTTTATTAAACGCCTAGCGAATAAGAGTTGTTCCGGTCCTTGGGACCCTTTTACGCTGTCTTCATGTTCTGTTTGGCGCAAAATGTCAGCGATAATTCGCAAACCTGTTAACAATAGCAGGATCGCTCGTGCCTGCTATCGAAAACAATAGGTCTGAACACTCGGATTGTTGCTGTTTAGGCAAAGGTTTTGGGGGATATCAATGAAACGTTGCTTCTTGTGCTTGTCTGCGCTGGCTATCGTCGCTTCAGGTTTTTCGGCGACCGTCGGGGACATCGTCAACCTTGTTAGCAAGTCGTCCTATACCGACTTCATGGACAAAACCCTTTATACGCACAACGGCAACGACCGTCGTGCAGGCACCGGCGCCAACCACGACCAAGCGCGCGACAACATAAACGGCTACCTCGGAAGCCTGAGCGGCATGACCTCGGCGATCAGCCACTTCACCTATGGCGCTGTCTCGGGCAATAACGTGGTCGGCGAACTGAAGGGGACGACCCAGCCTGAGAAGATTCTGATCATCGGGTCCCATTACGATTCCGTCGGCAATCCCGGAGCGGACGACAACGCAAGCGGAACGGCCGGCGTTCTGGAAGCTGCCCGAGTGCTTTCCCAGTTCAAGTTCGATTACACGATCCGGTTCATTGCGTTCGACTGCGAAGAGCTAGGGCTCTACGGATCGGCGGCCTATGCCCAGCAGGCCAAGAGCGCCGGAGAAGACATCGTCGGCATGGTCTCGCTGGATATGATCGCCTATAACGACAAAGGTGGCAACCAGGCGTTCATCTATGGGCGCGACAGCTCGGATCCCGTTCGAAACTCGTTCAAATCCGCCATCGATCTCTATGGCAACGGGATCACCACGAATATTCAAGGAGCATTCGATGCAAGCGACCATGCGCCTTTCGAGTGGAACGGTTACAGTGCTTGCCTGCTGATCGAGGATTACAGAAACAACGCCTTTTATCACACTCAGCAAGACTCGTTTGATTCTCCCGGCTATCTTGACTTTGACTACGCGGCAAACCTCACCAGGTCGACAGTAGGCTGGGCGGCTGGCCAGGCAGGCGTCAACGCCGTTCCTGAGCCGCTTACGATTGTTGGGCTTGGTGCAGGATTGGCCATCCTCGCGCGCCGCCGAAGATCCAAGTAAGGTTGCCCGCAAGTCCTACTGCAAGATTTGTATCGTTACAATGTGCGTAGGAATGGCCATGAAACAGATCGGCTGGATCGGACTCGCTGTAGTGTCGGCACTCGGCACCTACGGCCTGTTAAACAATCCCGGAAAGGCAACACCTATGGCGCAAAACGAGCAAATTGACTGGAAGCAGAAGCTGACACCTGAGCAATATCGAATCCTGCGTGAGAAAGGCACCGAGCAGGCCTTCACGGGCAAGTATTGGAACGTCAAGGACGACGGAAATTACTATTGCGCCGGATGCGGACACTTATTGTTTAAGTCCGACACCAAGTTCGATTCCGGTTGTGGGTGGCCGAGTTTCTACGACGTCGCCGACAAGAGCAACATTGAGTTCCACGACGACAACACCTTGGAAATGCATCGAATTGAGGTGCTCTGCAAAAATTGCAAAGGTCACCTCGGGCACGTGTTCAACGACGGCCCGAACCCTACGGGCCTACGGTATTGCATCAACTCAGCCAGCCTCGATTTCAAGCCGAAGGAAAAGAAGTAGGGTTAAGGGTTTAGCCGTTATATTGCCATAGTTCTTGACTCACAACATAGAGAAGCCTTTGGCAATACAGTTTAGCTGGACAAGTCCAAATTGTCCGACACGTCCGACAAGAGATCGAACAGCCCCTTACCCGTAGACTTTCTTCTCCAGTTCTCTCGCTTTCTCTTCCGTTTCGGCGTAGGTCATCACGAACATGCCCTCGTGTCCTACTGCATCGAGCAGCGGCATCACTTCGTCATACTCCACACCGACCGCTTGAATACCCTTGCCGCCTGCCTTGATGCGCCGATAGAGTTCATACCATCTCGGGTTTCCGCCGCCTTCAATACCGGCCTGCGGGGTCCACTCAATGGCTTTTAACGAGTCGATCTCGAGCAAAGCATCCACGTGGCAGATGCACTGCGTCCCATCCAAGTGATACATGGCGTTATCCAGCCATTCGCATTGCTCTTTCAGCGCGGGTTGAACGAACTCGCGGAACATCGCCGGCGAGAACATGGCGCAAGCATCGCATTGAACCTTGGCTGTTCTTCCTTCGCCCCATAGGCAGAAGGCCGCAAAAGCGTTCCCTCCCCATTCGTCCTTGATCGCATCTCGAAGTAAATCGAACGAAGCGAAGTACGCCTTATTGATTTCGGACACCTTCTCTGAAACCCAGTCAGGCCGCTCGATCATGTCCATCATCAGCGTCTGAGGATCGCGCATCTGAGCAAGGGTGTCGATGTTCTCTATCAAATCGGGCATACCGACGTGGCATCGCCCTTCTGCCAACTTAACGCCAAGTTCAGAAAGCTCTTTGTGTTTTTGGAACCACGTCGAGGACGGTTCGAACTGAATGGGAGGATAGGATTCTGGATCGTCAATGCACGGATGGAACCATACGGTGTCTTCGGCAAAGCCCGGCTCCGAGCCCAGAAATGCTCCGAGAGTTCCCGGCCCAATATCCAGGTTGAGAAGCGGAAAGGCAACGCCTCCCCAATAGGTGTTCGACGCCCAATGAAGCGCATCAAGCACGCGATACTCAGGGTCAATCCAGCTTTGCACCAAATCGTCGGGGCGCTGAGGCTTTGGGATATCCGCCCAAGGCTCAGCCTTCGGCGCGCAAACATGCAATGCGCAACCTTTGCCAGCCCACCAATCGGCAAGCCGCTTGCGCCCCAAATCCCAATCTTCTTTCCAATATGGCATGCCCCATTATAATGGGTCATGCCTCTATTGGAAAAGGTTATCGAAGTCAGTTGCCTCGGTAATATCCGCGGTATTTCTCGAGCGCGCACATGATGGCGTCCATCGTCTCAATATCGAGCTGATCGTCAATCTCGGCTTTCAACATCAATCCGCCTTCAGGCGAACCCAACTTCTCAACGCTTTCCTTGACGTGCGCGTCGATCTGTTCGCGCGAAGCGAATGGAAACAGCTGTCGGTCAAGGTCCAGATCGACGCAGATTTTGCCTTTGCACACTTCAACCAAGTTGTCGATGCCGTTGGCGCGGAACTGCGGATTGACGATATCGACGCCGCAGTCCTTGAGGTCGGGAATGATCTCAAGGATATGGCCGTCGGTGTGCATATAAATGTAATGGCCAGCCTCCTTGAATGGCTCGTAAATCGCCTTGAAGCAGGGCTTTAGGTATTTGCGCCACTTTTCGGGGCTGATTGGAAGCGAAGTCTGCATGCCTAGGTCGTCGCCGAAGCCGACGATCGTCGGATCGCCAAGCGTTGCCAGTAGGTTCTTGGCTTGTCGCAGGTTATATTCGAGCACGATGTCGATCATCATCTGCAGTTCGGGCGGCTCCTCGGCGAAGTCCATCATGCACTCTTCGAAGCCGCGCAGGTCCGTCAGCCTTAGAAACATGAAACCATGCGGAAAACCAGCATCTTCTTCCGGCACCTTCATCTTCCGAATGTCTTCGCGGGTTTTAACTGGATGGCCAGTCACGATAGCGTCTCTTCCGCCAGCAATATTGCTCCATACACAACCCCAAACGTCGACATGGTCGCCTTCGGCGTATCTTCCGGCCACGTCGTCAAAGTTGCGCCTGCCCGTTTGATAGTCGCCGAACAGAGTAGGATGCTTCGCAAGCAACTGGTCGAGTTCCTCACGGTATTTCATCCAAGCGCGCGGCAAAATGCCCACACCAACGGGAATATATTCCGGCTTCTGCCAGAGCATCGCTTTCCAAACATCGTTCATCGGCCTGATAGTTCGCCGTGGCAATCAGCGATTCCTTCAGAAAACAAGAACGATGTTAGCGTCAGTGCAACAAAGGGCATCCGGCGATTAACGGATGCCCTCGAGCTAACAATAAAATGCTACAGAACGATCTTCTCGACGGAGTCGTTAAGCCGCGCTCTTTCTGCGGCGAAGACCATCAAGTGAGACTCAAGCGTCTCGTCCGGGCCGCTCAAGATGTGGCTGGCATTTTGCTCCGAAACTGCGCTAATGAAGCTGTCCATGATGCCGTAGTCGCCGCCGCCGTGGCCGCCCATCACGCTCATTTCTGAGGTGTTCGTGTCAATCTCCGTCGTCTGGTCAGTCATGAAGTCATTGATCGTCACAATCGGACCGTTGGTAATGATTTCGCCGTGCGTTCCGAATATCTGGGTTCGACGATCTGCGGCTTTGGTGAAAGCCATCATCTGGAACGAAGCGGTTCGGCCGCCCTCAAATTCCATGTTGACGACCTGGTTGTCTACAACGTCGTTGTCGCAAGCGTAAACGCACCGGCCGTAAGGTCCGTCCTTTAACGCTTTCATCACAGATTCCTCGCTCACGTCTTCGGCAATGACATCCAGCGGCCATCCCTTGTAGCCTTTGCTCAAAAAGCCCATGTAGATCTTCTTCGCCGAATAGGCGCAGCTCGATTCGATGCCGCATTCTAGGCACCGATCTGCAGCGCCAGCCGGCTGCTCTTCCTTACGGAAATGCTTGAGCGAACCGAATGAGGACACCTTCTTGCACGGCTTGTCCATGATGTGGCGAATCCAGTCAAGATCATGGCAGGACTTAGCAAGGAGCATGAATGAGGACTCGGCTTCGTTACGCCAGTTGCCGCGCACAAAGGAGTGCGCTTGATGCCAGTAACCTACAGGCTCGACGCGCGTCACGCTGACCACATCGCCGATCTTGCCTTCCTTGATGAACCTCTTGATGGCTCGTGTCGGCTGGGTATAGCGCAAAACGTGGCAGACTCCGAACATGTTGCCGTTCTCTTTAACGGCTTTGACAATGTTCCGGCAGGCTTTCTCGGTTGGAGCCATCGGCTTTTCGAGCAAGATGTCGTACTTCTTCGTGGCAAATTGAACCGCAGGTTCTTCGTGCATCGCGTCTTGGGTAGAAACGATGACGGCATCGGCAAATCGCTCACGATCCGCCATTTCGCGCCAGTCGTTAAAGACGTTCTCTTTGGGAACTCCGCACGCCGAAGCCAGCTTCTCACGGTAATACTCTCGCGGGTCGGCAACGCCCACAACCTTCATTCTTTCTGGGAAATTCAATGCAAATTCGGAATATCCAGCGCCTCGGCTGCCCGCGCCGGCGATTATAACTTCAACAGGTTTGCTCATGGTTCGATCCTTAACACGACAGGTAAAAAATAGGAATGATCGGCAACACGTGCGATCTTAAGAATATTGTATCTAAAAGGCTCCGATAAGATCGTTCAAATAACGAAATATATCGGAGCCCATTATATTGGCCCAAACTCGCTCTATTCGGCGTCCTGGCTTTTCATGTACCGTCGGCGCTCGTTAGCCCTTCGGTTGAAAACCTTCTTGAGAGCGTCTTCAGCACGCAGCCCCATCAGATGCTCGCAGAAATAAGACCAGATTTTATTCATGTTCATCTGCGCATGGCCCATGTCAGGTCCGACCATCATATCGTAGTTCTTACCTGCTTTGTTGAGCGCGGCCGCAAGCTGGTGCGTGTTCGTCGGATGCACGTTGTTGTCCATCGTGCCGTAGAACAGCAAAAGGTGACCCTGAAGGTCTTTCGCATAGGTCATCGACGAGCCTGCAAGGTAGCCGGCAGGATTAAGCTGCGGCGTATTCATGTAGCGCTCGGTATAGATGGAATCGTAATTCTCCCACGCCGTCACCGAAGAGCAAGCAACGCCAGCTTTAAATACATTCGGATGGCGCAGAACGCACATGATCGTTGCGTATCCGCCGTAAGAAGTCCCGAAAATGCCCACGTTCTTACCATCGACATACGGCCGCTGGGCCAGAAACTTGACACCTGCAGCTTGGTCGTCGATTTCAACAACGCCGAGTTTTCCATAGATTTCATCAAGAAAGGCCTGGCCTCTCGCGATGGTGCCTCGACCGTCGAAAGAAGCGACCAGGAATCCCAGTTCGCAGGCAGGATTCGGCACTTGGAACCTCTCTGAGAACGTTCCCGATTCAGGACCCGAATACGTCGTGACAAGCATCGGATACTTCTTCTTCGGATCGAAACTCGGCGGCTTCATCAAATAGCCGTAGCAATTGGTTTTGCCGTCTGCAGCCTTATAGGTGAACATTTCGACCGACTTCAAGCCTTGTTTCTCGAAACGGCTCGCATCAGCTTTCGAGATATTCTTAATCAGCTTGCCGTCGCCGTCCAATTCGTCGGTCGCGGGCGGAATGTCGACCGTCTCATACGTGTCGACAATGCGGGTGCACTCCTCGTTGACCTGGACAGTATGGCTGAACTTCGGATTGGTTAGCCGCTTCTCGCCTGTGCCGTCGAGGTTCACCTTATGCAGCTGCACTCGATAGGGGTTTTCGCCGTCGCGCGCCGTGTAATAGATGACTTTTTTCTTGTTGTTGAAGCGCGCAATGCTCGCAACGTCGAAACCGTGCTTGGTGATCGGTTTTTCGCCGGAACCGTCGAAATTGACTAGCGATAGGTTCTTGAAACCGTTCCGGTAGTTCAGCCAAATGAACTTCGTCTTTGCGCCCTTCTCGTCCTCAACCCACTGCAGTTCGGGCGATGGATCGGTCCACGACTGCGTATGGCTCTCGCGAATGACGACTCGGCACTTGCCAGAATTGGGGTTTGAGGCAACGAACTCCATGATGCATTGCCGGCGGTTCGTGCGGTTGAACAGCAGCTCGGTTCCGTCAGGCGACCAACGCACGTTATATAAATAGTGGCCGAGGTCTGGATCGACGCCCGTGTCCCAGTGGGCATCGACCTTGATAGTCTTCTTCGATTCTAGGTCGTAGATATAGAGGTCAACGATCGGGTTCGGCGCGCCTGCCTTCGGATACGGCTCAACGTCAAGTTTGTTCTGGACCTTTGTTTCTTCAAGCGTGAGATAGAAGTCGATGACGTCCTTCTCGTTGAAACCATAGAAGGCGAGTTTCTTGCCGTCGGGAGAGAACCACATCGCCTCGCGGACGCCTAGTTCCTCGCCATAGACCCAACTGGCGATGCCGAACTTGGTGCGGTCTTTCTCGGTGCCGTCAGTCGTGACCTGCGCCACACCGGTTCCGTTCAGTTTGCTGATGTATACATTGCGGTCCTGGGTGTAGGCTTTCAGTGACTTATCTGTATTATAAACAACTGCAAACTGGCGGCCACGCTCCGGCGCTTTGCGAAACGGCTTTGTTTCCTCTTCCTTGCCCTCCAGCTTCGTCGAGGCATTTGCTTCGAGGTCGTAGCTATACCGTTTCTTCTCTATTTCATAGGTAAACGAATTGCCGTCCTCGGCCCATTTGAACTTAGGGTAGTCATTTCGGTCGACCGATTTAGCGATTATGCGTCTCAGTCGTTCATATCTGTCGAACTTGGCCATGTCGTCTATTGTGTCCTTTGGTTGTTGGGCATTGCTAGATAAGGTCAAGATAGTGCAAATAAGTGGCAAGATTGAGCTAGTCATTGGATGAGGCTCCCAGGCCGGCAAAGGCCATCATGTTTCGCAAGGCCCGATGGGCATCTTCATAGTCGGTGCACTTTCGCTCAAGGGTATATCCGTCGAGTCGAACCGCTTCATGATAGCGTTCCGCCATGTCGGCCTCCTCGTCGCGATTGAACTCCAGTTTGATGGTGACAGGGCTTGTCGGCAACCATGGTTTCATAGTCGAAGCCTCTCGAACAGCCTTCTCGGCTTCCCTCTCTATTAGGGGCCACGTTACCTCAGGATGCTTGAGAAGGCCCGAATAGCGGCCATAACCGTCCTTGACGACAGCGGTCCGCACCCAAGGCAGCAACGCCTTCGCCTCTGCGCACCCGGCGGCATCGCTCGTCAGAAGCCCTATAGGAACTCCAAATCGTCCAGCAACGCCCGCGCTGATGCCGATCTCTCCTACTTCCTGACCGTTGATCCAGAATCGGTGGACGCGGCCGGTCATCGTGTGGCACATGATTCCTTTCGGCGTGCCTGCTTTGGCGTGATAGCCAACGAGGAAAGCAAGGCCGAAGCTAGGTCCGATTCCCTCCATCATGCCGTCGATGTTGCCGCAACCTACTCCGGACACCAATTCGACTCCCTGCTCAAGGTCACGCGCGATGAGGCTTTTGCTGTTGCCGTGGGCGTCTTTAACCACTATTCTTCCTGCCCCTGCAGCTCTCGCTCCGCGTATCGCCGCGTTTACGTCCTGGGTCATCATCTGCCTCGCCCAGACAAATTCCGATCCGCCCTCCTTAGCGCTTCCGCATTGGGACCAAGTCACCACGCCAGTAATTCCTTCGATGTCCGCCGATATGAAAACATCCATTTTTCTAGGTTAGCACGAACCGCCGCGAACATCATCCGACAGATTCCCCGTCTAAGACATCAGAAAGTGTTACTGTGCCGGACCAGAACGCGTCATAATCTACGTTGATGGATTCATCGGCGATTTCGCGTTGATGTGTCCACTGGAGGAATTCTGCATGAAGCGATGCATCGCAGCAATGGTTTGCCTTTGTGCCGCGGGTCTTTTAATGGCCCAAGGGTCGTTCACGATTTATCGGCCCGCTAACGGCTCGAAGGTTCGTGAGACGGTAAAGATTCAGATCCCGAAGAGCAGCGTGCCTGAAGGCGGCTACGTCGGCGTCTTTGTTGGCGGCAAGTTCGTCGAAGCGGTCGTGCCAAAGACCCCGAACGAGAAGAGCAAGTTCTTGCAATACGATCTGGATACGAAAGCCCGGAAGATTCCTGATGGCAAGGTGTCTATTGAACTCGTGCTGTATGTGAACTACAGCGATCAGCCTCGAATCGTCGATCGCTCGGCCATCGAGGTGAACGTTGCCAACTCGTCCAGCATCAAGGTTCCCGAAGATGGCCTCAAGCTTCGCTACAAGTTCGTTCGTGGCAACGAGTACATCTATAACATTCAGAACCGAGTCGCTGTAACGACTCTCTCGGAAGTTGAGAACAAGTCCGGCGGCAAGCCTGGCGAGTTGCCAATCGAAGCCGAGAATATCCGAATGCTTTACTCGGTCGATAATGCCTATTCGAACGGCGATGGACTGATCCGAATGCAAGCCCTGCCAGAGAAAGGCAAGGACTATGCGTGGCTAACCACCGAAGAAGAGACTTCTGCCCGCAAGTATATGGACTACGAGATGGCTTCCATTTACATGAGGCTGACCAACACCGGTCAAGAAGTCTTCGGATCCATTCCGAACTTCTGGTCCTTTGATGGCGTTGGCGGCGAGGCTAGCAGGCTCGACCTGTTCGCAGCTTTCCCATTGCCCACGCTCCCAGCTCGTCCCGTTCAAGTCGGCGGCAACTGGCAAGGCCGATTCCAGATGGGCGATATCGATCTCGAAAAGAGATTCGAGATCAATAAGGTCGTCAAGTCAGGCACAGCTCGCGGCGAGTTGCTCGCTGTCGAGTGGGAAGGCGGCCACCCGTGCGTGAAGTACCAAAACACACTCACCCTTAGCGAAGCCTCCAAAGAAGGCAAGAAGCTTGCGGCAACTGGAGCGTCCTTCAGCGACGAGAAGACAAGCCGAACTGAGACCGTATGGTTCGCTCTTGACAAATGTATTCCGATCAAGATCGTAACGAATACGATTATTGAAAGGAAAATGGTCACGGCTAATCCGATGGGCGGCGGCTACGGCAACAACCCGTACGGAGGACCGATGGGCGGCCCGATGGGTCCCGGCGGCTACGGTGGTCCCGGAATGCCCGGCGGCCCGATGGGTCCTGGCGGCAAGGGCGACGAAAAGCGCATCTTGCAGCGCGGACAAAGAGGTGGTCCTATGGGTGGACCAATGGGTGGTCCGATGGGCGGTCCCATGGGTCCTGGCGGAATGGGCGGCTACCCAGGAGGAATGTCCGGCGGCCGGCAATCCGGCGGCGGAGCCCCTGGCCAAGTACAATATCTTCGACTTCGCATAGAGCGAGTCGCAACTCTCGAAAAATAAACTTCATCTGTGCGGCTAAAACGCAAGAGAACGATTCCGCGCAACTCCTCCGGCGATGAGCCAGAGGAGTTGCGTGCTACTTTAAGCGAGCATCTTGACGAGCTTCGATCTCGTATTATGCGTGTTGTTTGGTTGCTTGCCATCGCCTGGATCGTCGGTTGGTATCTTCAGCCTCCAGTTTATGACTACATCAACAACCTTGTATTGGAGGCGATCAAAGAAGCCATCCCGAAGGTCGTCATAAACGAGGCCTTCACTAACGCCACACAAGCGTTCATGCTCAAGTTCAAGCTGTCATTCATGCTTGGGCTTATCCTCGTATTCCCATTCATTGTGGTTCAGCTTTGGGGATTTGTTGAACCTGGTCTAAAGCCAAACGAGAAGGCGCCGATAAAGAAGCTCATCCCTTACACGGTTATCTTGTTCTTCATTGGCGTTGCCTGTTGCTGGTTTGTGTTGCCAAGCGCTTTCATCTGGTTCGCCAGCTATATCACTGACTTCAAGGGCGCGATCTTGAACCAGGAGCCGGGAACGCTCGTTTTCTTCGTCTTAAAAATGCTTTTAGCGTTCGGCTTAGGTTTCCAGCTTCCCGTGGTGGTCTTCTTCCTCGGCAAACTCGGTATCTTGACGCCGGAGACGTTGACAACTCATTGGCGCCATGCCACCGTTGCAGTGTTTACGCTCTCAGCAATGGTCACGCCCAGCAACGATATATTCAGCATGATGATGATGGCGGTTCCTTTGAGCATCTTGTTCATCATTAGCGTCTATGCAGTTAAAATAACGAACAAGAAAAAGAAGAAGGCCGAGGATGACTGGGAAGACGAGTCGTGAGAGGATCAAACTGGCTAGAGGGTCTGCTTACTGAAGAGGGCCTCGACAGCCAGATAGCCTACAGTTGCGAGTTCCCAGCGCGACCTGCCAGATACGCCAAAATCGGATCAAACATCCATCCTAGACTTGACAGCCACCTTAAAGAGATCGGCTTCGATCGATTCTACACGCATCAAGCCCAGGCCATCGACGCAGCCCTTCGGGGAGAGGACGTTGTTATCGTCACCGGCACAAACAGCGGCAAAACGCTCTGCTATAATGTGCCTGCGATGCAGATGATGCTGAGCGAGCCGGTTGCCCGTGCTCTCTATCTTTATCCGACCAAAGCACTCGCGCACGACCAGCTTGAAAAGCTGCAGGAGATTGCGCCAGGCCAGGACGTCCGAAGCGGAACCTACGACGGGGACACCTCTCCCTCTCAAAAGCAGTCGATCCGCAAGCTGGCGCACATTATCTTGACCAATCCCGACATGCTCCACATAGGAATTATGCCGGGACACCAAGCATGGGCCAAGTTCTTCAAGTCCCTTCGGCTGATCGTCATCGACGAGATGCACACGTACCGTGGCGTCTTCGGTTCCCATGTCGGCGGCGTTCTGCGGCGGCTCTTGCGCCTCTGCGAATGGTACCGATCAAAGCCGCAGATCATTGCTTGCTCGGCGACCATCGGCAACCCGTCGGAGCTGTTCACGCGACTGACTGGACGCAATGCCACGGTCATCGACGACGACGGGTCTCCGCAAGGCCGAAAGACGTTCGTGTTTTGGAATCCGCCTCTTCAAGAAGACCAGACAAGGCTCGGCCACAATCTGGTCACAGCAAGCATCCTAACCGGCTTGGCTGAGTGCGGCGTGCGAACAATGGCTTTCTGCGATGCGCGCATTTCCACCGAGATGGTCCTTCGGTATGCTCGTAAAACGGCCAAATCAAGCGGCAATCTCGATCCAAACAAGCTCGAAGCCTATCGCGCCGGCTACACCGTGAAAGAAAGACGGCAGATCGAGAAAGCGCTCTTCAAAGGCGATTTGCTCGGGTTGGCCGCGACCAATGCAATGGAGCTTGGAGTAGATGTTGGCGGCCTTGATGCAGTCATCATGAACGGCTATCCCGGTACGGCGGCAAGCTTCTGGCAGCAGGCTGGACGCGCCGGCCGAGGCACTAAGGACTCCTTAGCCGTCTATGTCGCCCATGACGATCCGCTTGAGCAGTTCTTGCTGCGCGAACCGCATCGGCTTCTTGAGTCAAAAGGCGAGAGCGTTGCTGTCAACCCGTTTAACCCGATTATCCTAACCGACCAGCTCATCTGTGCAGCTAACGAGCGGCCGCTGAGCCCGACCGAACTCGACGCCATGGGGAACGGCGCGCTCGGAGTCGCCGAAGACCTCGAGTCGACCGGCATTCTGGAGTTCCGCAACGGTTACTTTTTTTATCCTTCGCACGATGCTCCTGCGCCAAAGGTTAACATCCGAGGCTCGGGCGGCGATAGCGTGAAGCTGATGCTCAATGGTGAAGAGCTTGGATCGATGGAGTATTGGCGCGCTTTGGAGTATGCCCACGACGGCGCGGTATACCTGCATCGCGACACCGTCTACCAAGTCAAGAAACTCGATCTTGAGGCTCGGACCGCCCAACTGGAACAGAGCGATGCCAACTATTTCACCTATCCGACGATGGAGGGCGCTGTTCAAAAAGCAATCGATCTTCAATCGCATCCGATGGGTCCTGGCAACATGGTCTTCGGCAGCGTCGTGGTAACCAGCCACGTAACTGGCGCACAGATGAAAGCGATGGACGGCGGCCACCTGCTTGGCGAGTTCGAACTTGATCTGCCAGCAATCACCTATAACACGACGAGCTTGCGGCTGGAGCTTCCTTTCTTCGAGCATCCGGACGACGGCGCGGGATTGCACGGTTTAGAGCATGCCCTGCTAGCCGTTGCACCTCTCATTGCAGGCTGCGATCGGCGCGACTTCGGTTCTGGCTGGTATGTCGTCTGTCCAGATACTTTAGGGCCGGCTATCTATATCTACGACAAGGTTCCCGGCGGCGTCGGTCTCTCGGAGAAGCTGTTCCAAGACCGAGGAGCGTTGGTCAGTGCAGCGCTTCAGCTTATCAAGGGCTGCAAATGCATCGATGGCTGTCCCGGATGCTTGATGAGCGCCAGATGCGACAGCCGCAACGAGTTCCTGAACAAACCGAAGACGGTGGATTTCCTAGAGTCGCTGTGCCGAAAGGCGATCAGTTAGTATCGGTAAGCTCAATATGTCATCCTGAGCCTAGCGAAGGATCTAACTGCCGTCTCGGCTTGCCAGTAAGAGCAGGAAAAACCAACACTCAGATTCCTCGCTTTGCTCGGAATGACAACTTCCTTAGAGTGCTTCTAAAACCTACTCCAGAGGAGGCATGCCGCCAGGTCCGCCTGGTGCGCCGCCGCCTTGCGGAGGACGCGGATTCGGAAGCTGCTTTTCAGCCTCGATGCTCAAGTCCGATTTCTTGACTTTGATCAGACGGTTGCCCTGCAGAATAAATAAGTTCTTCTCGTCGCCGATCATCGTTGGTGCGCCGCCCATGCCCATTGGCTGGAATTGGAAACCGCGACCCGGTTGTCCTGGCTGGCCGAATCCTCCGCCTGCTCCGCCTTGTCCGAAGCCGCCGCCCTGTCCGCCAGCTCCGCCTTGGAAACCGCCGCCAACTATGCCGCCTTGGCCACCCATTTGCGGCTCAGCCGCGTTGCCTTGTGCAAAGGCAGAGTTAACGAGAACTGTAACCGCAACGCCAGTCAGCACTAAGCCGCCGAGACCCAAAATCCTGTTTCGATTGAAAACCATATCAACCTCCTTGCATCTGATGATGCATAGAACATCAGACGCAAGAGAAGCTGATATGTTTACGGTCGAACGTCAAAAACTACTCGATCACCCATTCTGAAGTGACTTTAGGCGCTTGCCGAAGAGTGGCTATGACCGAGCAATACTTCGTGTCGCTAAGGTCCACTGCTCTTTTCACGGCATCGGCATCGAGGTTCTCGCCCGAAACGATGTGCTTAACGGTCATGCTCAGGAACGGGCGCGGATAGACATCTTCGGGCCCTCGTTCGCCATCAACCTCGATACGGTACGACGTCACGTTCTGCTTTTTCTTCCTCAGAATCGAGATGACATCCATCGCCGAGCAGGCCGCCATCGAGCACATGAACGCCTCGAACGGGGTTGGACCAAGGCCGTGGCCGCCTGACTCAGGATACGCGTCCATCGTAAACTTCACGCCGCTCGGAGGAGTCGCTTCGAACTCCATTTCGCCTTTCCAGTTGACTTCTACCATGTGTTTTGTTTTACCTCTGTACCTAAAGAGAGGGTTTGGTCGGCGCAGGATTCAGTAGCGACCCTACGCTCGAAGGAAGTCGATGGAGATAGAAGCATCTCGCAAAGACGCAGATCGTGCACACCGGCTAAAACCAAACCTAGAGTTCATGCGAGAACCCTAGACCTTAAAACGCCAAGAACCCATTTAACAAGGCGCTGTGGAATGCGTTTGCGTCTTTAAGACATTATTCCGACACACAACCCCGGCACGAAGTCGAGCGATAGTCAACCGGTTGACGTCTTTGCGTGAGAAGCTTCTTGGATTCCTGATCGAGTTAGCAAAAACATCAAGTATGAACTTACTCTTCAATCCAAAGGAATACGATAATGCAAACATACCTAAGTGCCGAATCCGGTATCGTAAACCAAAGAGGAACCGACTATGAGTTCAAAGAAGATCAATCGCCGCCAGTTCATCCAAACAGCAGCCACGGTCGCCGCCGCAACAGCCCTGACCGACAGTTCCACAGCTTCTTCGCTCGGTCAAATCAAGAAGACCATGCAGAAGCAAGACAAGTCGCCAGATTTTGATAAGACCGAAGGCTTTCAGAGCCTTATCAACCACGTTTCCGGCATTCCACTTGGGGGTATCGGCGCAGGCACGGTCGAACTGCGCCCCGACGGCTATTTTCACGATTGGTTGATCTTCAACACCGGCGGATGGGCGCCATCGCAACCCGATCATGAGCGCGATGCAAGACCCGACATGCCGGCAGGTGCCCTTTCCTTCTCCATTAGAACGAAGCAAGGCACAGATGTGAAGGTCCGCCGCCTAGGGATCCGCGAAGACCAGAACGAGCTCTATTCCCTCGGTTGGGTTCAAAGCGTTGAAGGAATCCGATTCAACGGCAAGTTCCCAATCGCCGAACTCGATTACCAAGATTCCACTCTTCCAGTCAAGGTAAGCGCCCTGGCGTTCTCGCCGATCATCCCGCACGAATCGCGAACCAGCGGCACGCCCGGCTTCAACATCGAGTTCACCATCGAGAACACGAGCACGAAACCGGTCGAAGTCTCGCTCCTCAGCATGCTCAAGAACCCGGTCGCTTGGGGACTGCCCGACCGCAAACTGGCTAACGCAGTCAAGCACGACGCTAGCAGCGCGTGCCTGACGATGAGTACCTCGGCGAACGGTCCGAAGTTGTCATCTATCGGCTCGCTAAGTCTGACGGTGAACGGCGGCAAACCGAGTTGGATCGCGGCTGACACCGACGGCTACCTTGGGAACGGCGGCTGGCGCTGGACTCCCTATGGCAACAGCTACGAGTCGGTCTTCCTTGAGTTCACCGAAGACGGCGCACTGGCCAACTCATCGGTTCCACACGACCTATACAAGTCTCTACCTAGGGCCGATGAAGACATAGAGAAGCTTTCCGACAGCGAACTGAAGACGATCGCCGGACAGATGCGCGGGTACGCCTCTCTCGATGCCTTCGCCCGTAAACTCCTCCGTGTCAGCAAAGAAGGTTTTAGCCGCGAGCTGCTCATCGGATTCCTCAAAGTGTGCCGAGATCGGTTGATCGGCGAGAAAGGCGATCAGTTGCCGAATAGCTGGAACAACGGAGCGCTTTGCACCTGGCTTAAGCTCAAACCTGGTGAAAAGCAGACAGTGAGATTCACGCTGAGCTGGATTTTCCCGCACCACTTCAGCGAGCGCGGACCCGAGATGGGCCATGCCTATGAGAATTGGTTCTCGGACTCGGAATCGGTCAACCGGTTCATGGTTCAGAACTTCTCCGAACACAAGAAGAAGGTCCTCGCCTTCGTTGACACGCTCTTTGACACGAACCTCCCCGAAGAGCTGCCTGCTTGCTGGTCGTCACAACTCAGCACCCTCACAAAGTGCACCTGGTGGACCAAAGTTGGCCAGTTCGCGGTCTGGGAAGGCCTTGGCTGCTGCGGCTTCCACACCACCGACATCACTTATCAAGGTTCATTCAACATCCTTGCCCTCTGGCCTGAACTCCAGCTTGGGCAAATGGCGATGGGCGCCGCGTTCCAAAGAAAAGACGGCCGCGTTCACCACTTCTTCACGCCCGACTTGATGCAGGTCGACGGCGGCTTCGACCGAGTCGATATGAACCCGCAGTTCGTTATGCTGGTCTGCAGAGACTATTTATGGACCGGCAACAAGGACTACCTTCGCCGCTTGTGGCCGAACATCGTTCGAGCCATGGCCAATACGGCTGAACTCGATGCGGACGGCGATGGATTACCCGACCACGACACCCGCAGAAACACGTATGACGCCTGGGACTTTGAAGGCACGCCGTCCTATATCGCGAGTCTGTGGCTTGGAGCTCTGCGAGCAGGAATTCGTTTGGCAACCGATCTTGGCGAGACCCAGCAAGCCTCCCAATGGACCGAATTGCTCGACAAAGGCTCGAAAGCGTTCGAAACCAGGCTCTGGAACGGAGAGTACTATAACCTTTGGAACAGCGGCGAGGAGCGCGACGAATGCTGCATGAGCGACCAGATGAGCGGCGATTGGTTCACGAACCTTATGGGCATCGGCCATTCATTGCCGCCCGAGCGTGTGTCGGCCGCCCTCAAAGCGGTTGTCAAACACAACTACTCGCCCGACAGAGGTCTCATGAACGCGACCTATCCTGCCGAAAAGCCGGCAAGGTTCGCCACTTATCGCAACGGTCAAGCTGCTGCTAACTGGACAGGAATCGAATACGCCATCGCTTCAATGATGATGGATTTCGGAATGTATACCGAAGGGCTGAACGTGGTGAAGTCGGTTCACCGGCGTTATGCCCGAGCCGGCCGAAACTGGAATCATGTCGAATGCGGAAGCCACTATTACCGCGCGATGTCGAGTTGGGCTACACTCCTTGCCGCGACAGGCTTTAAACCAGACCTGCCATCGCAGACTCTCGTCCTGACTCCTTCGGCTCCCAGGACCAAACTCGTCGCTCCGTGGATCAGTTCCACTGGATTCGGGACGATCAACCACAACGGAACGAAACTCTCGCTTAGCTGCAAGTCTGGAACATTGGGCTTTAAGCGGCTGGTGACGTTGCTCGTTAAGCCAACGACCGTTAAGCTAGCCGGAAAACCAGTTGAGTTCAAGTTGGCTGAAGAAGACGGCAAGCGGGTCATAGTGTTGAGCCAAGCGGTTACGTTGAACGTGGGTCAGGAACTGAGCGTCGGTTAGGGATCGTAGGTCACGTCAAGAGTTGGTGTCATTCTGAACGAAGTGAAGAATCTGACCGAAGGCGCTGCACGCAATTTATTGGCGGCAGAGTTTCCATCAGATCCTTCGCGATGTTCAGGATGACAATAACATCGAAGGAACTTTATTCACCGGTGCCAATGCCCGGCACCACGTTCCCGACCCAAGTAAACTGAGGCCATCACCATGTTTAGCAACTTCACCTATCAGAACCCAGTCAAGATCGTTTTTGGAAAGGGCACCATCGCCAAGCTGCCCGAGTTGATTCCTGCCGGAACCAAGGTTCTCATCGCTTACGGCGGAGGTTCGATTAAAAAGAACGGCGTCTATGACCAGGTTGTCGCCGCGCTCAAAGGCTACGATACCGTTGAGTTCGGCGGCATCGAACCCAACCCGCGATATGAGACCTGCATGAGGGCCGTCGAGCTCGCTCAGAAAGAGAAGGTCGGCTTCATTCTGGCCGTCGGCGGCGGATCGGTTCTCGACGGCGTTAAGTTCATCGCTGCGGCCGCGCTGTTCGAAGGCGAGGACAAGTGGCAGATTTTGGAAGGCGCTAAAGTCAATCAGGCTATTCCACTCGGTTCGGTTTTGACGCTGCCGGCTACGGGTTCCGAAATGAACCAAGCCTCGGTTGTTTCGAGAGAAGAGACCAAGCAGAAGCAGGCGTTCTTCTCGCCGCACGTGTACCCGAAGTTCTCCATCCTCGATCCAGAGACGACCTATTCCTTGCCTCTTCGCCAAACCGGAAACGGCATTGTGGACACCTACGCGCATACCCTTGAGCAGTACATCACCTATCCGGTCGATGCGCAGATTCAGGATCGCTGGGCGGAGTCGATCATGAAGACGCTCATCGAGATTGGCCCGAAGGTGCTGGAGAATCCGAACGATTACAGCCTTCGTGCGAACTTGATGTGGGCGGCAACATGCGCATTGAACGGCATCATCGGCGTCGGCGTTCCGCAAGACTGGGCGACCCACGGCATCGGCCACGAGCTAACAGCCGTCTTCGGCCTCGACCACGGCCAGACGCTTGCAGTGGTGTTCCCTGCCTTGCTCCGCCACCAGAAGGAAGCCAAACGCGGCAAGCTGCTGCAGTATGCCGACCGCGTTTGGGAACTGACTGGCGGCTCGGAAGACGAGAGGATTGAGAAGGCGATTGAGCTCACCGAGGAGTTTTTCCAGTCGGTCGGAGTTCCGACGAAGCTCTCGGATTACGGCGTGAAAGAAGGCATCGAGGTCATTGAGGAGCGGCTGACGAAGACAAACTTCGCACGTGGCGTTGACGGTGCGATCAAAGCCAAAGAAGCTGGCGAGATCCTCGCGATGTGCCGGTAGAAGGTGCTTTGCATAGCCATGCATGGTCTTGCGTTGCATGGCAACCAACCTGTATCTACAGTGCTGAACAGATAATCCTGCAGTATTCCTCTGCTTTGGCAAAGACAGGCTTCAGTTGTTAATTGCTAACTGGGACCGCCGGCGCCATCGCCGGCCCCAATACGCGGACAGGATGTCCGCGCCACTGCAAAGCACAGCGCTTTAAGCCATCCTTGACAGATTCGCTCGTTCCATCGATTATAATCGAATCAAGAACAATGAAACGAAGCGAAATCAACGCCCTCTATGAATCCGCCAAGGCCTGTTTTGAAGCGCACGGATGGGCTCTTCCGCCAAATCCGCGATGGGACATCACCGACTTCAGCCTCGGGGACTTTAAAACGAACGGACTGATCCTTATCAACCTCGCCGAAGAGCCCGAGTACTGCGAGAAGCTGATGTACTGCCACAAGGGCATGGACACGCCGATCCACTGCCACGCCAAGAAGAAGGAAGACATCATCTGCCGGTGGGGCGAGATGCTGATCCAGCTTTGGGACACCGTGCCGAGTGAATCAAACGCGCGCAAGTTCAAAGTCCAGATCAACGGCGAGATGTGCGAAGTAACGAGTGGCGATGAGCTCATCCTGAAAGCTGGTGAACGAATAACCCTTACTCAAGGCGTCTACCACAGGTTCACAGGCAACACACCCGAGGTTATATTAGGCGAGGTTTCAACCGCCAACGACGATGTAAACGACAACTTTTTCGTCGATGATCGAATAGGCAGATATGCGCCGATTATCGAAGACGAGTCGGCAAAGGTGAAGCTTATAAGCGAGAAGTGATGTTCGAGGGTCTCGATCTTCTGTCGTCGTGGGTTCTGGCAAGTCAGGTGCTCCTCAAAATCGTCATCGGAGTGTTGCTTGCCGGCGCTATCGGATGGGAGCGCGAAACCCATGGCCGGCCGGCGGGAATGCGCACCCACATCATGCTGATGCTTGGCGTCGTGCTGATCGCTGAAGTCAGCAAGGTTTTCGGTAACGGCGATCCGGCTCGCATCGCAGCCCAAATCATCACCGGCGTCGGGTTCCTCGGAGCTGGAGCCATCCTGCGCATGGGCCTTGAGATCAAAGGCCTGACGAGCGCTGCCAGCCTGTGGGCGACGACCGGCATCGGCCTGGCGATTTCGGTTGGCGGATACTTCCTGATCGTCGCCGTTTCGGTTACGGTCATTGCGCTTTTCACTTTGGCGGTGCTGGCGAAGGTTGAGAAGAGGCTTCTGCCGAACTCCCATCCCTGCGATCTGTTTGTTTCATGCCAGACTCGTGCGGACTTCGTCGCCCTTTGCGACGACCTCCTTGAGAAAGGGATCAAAGTGCTTTCGATCAAAGTCGTGCGCTCCGAGCCGACGTCGGAGGCACTCATCAACATCCAAGGCGACCACAACAAGGCGTTGAGCCTTTGTCTTAGATCGCGCGGGGTTGTCGAAGCTCGCTGGGTCGAGGAATAGACCAAACTCACTTCTGGTATCTTTTGCTCCTCTTGTTCCCGATTGACCGGCTGCTCGCGGTAAAACAAGACTACCATGGTTACCGTCATCGCCTCCTTGGTTCTATCCGCCAGCTTCGGTCCTATCAACCAGTCGTTCGAACCGAACAAGGGCACCTTATACACTGTCTCTCCGCAAGCCCCGATAGTTGCCGGCGGCGTTCTTACTCTTCTCGACGGCAAGTCGAACGAGAATAAATGGATCAGCTTCGAGCCGATGTCGGCCAAAGCGCCGAAGAAGGTCGAGATAAGTTGGAAGGCCTCGATCAAGGAAGGCGGAGAAGGCTACTGCGTTCTCCTGTCTCCGGCGGCCCTAGAGATAAAGGAAGCAAACTGGGATGAGCCGAACCTGCCGGGCGTCCTGGCCATCGCCTTCGATGTTCGCAACCCGAGGAGTTCAAACTACTTCAATGCGGAGGGAAACATCTATGGGCGTCCCGAGCGAGAAGTTTCGATCCACTGGGACGGCACCGAGATCGCTAACAGGCTCTCGCCGGTCGAGTTCCGTAGCGATAGCCTTAGCAACTATGAGCTAACGATCGATTATGTGACCGGCGGAGCCGAGATCACACTAGCAATCAACAGAACCAAGGTTTACGACAAGTTCTTCTTGCCCGAAGCATCGCCATTCCCCTTTAAGACGGCGTTCGCTGGTAGAACATCAGATTCGGTAACGACCTTGAAGCTCGATGACATCAAGGCCAAGCAAAGCGACCTTAAGAAGCCGTTCGAGAAGCCGACGGTCGTCACTGCGTTCGACAAGGTGCTGAACGACGGCGGGCACCATCGGAACACGAATGAAGTCGAGTTTCCTGAGATGAAGGGAATCGGCCGAGTCGTAATGACCCTCACTTTGGCTCCGACTCCGGCAGGCCTCGACCCTTGGGATCGCTGCGCGGCGATCTATCTTTTCGACGACAAAGGAGAACGTTTTGAACTGCAGCGCTACATCACCCCGTACCGGCGCGCCTACACCTGGAAGACCGACGTCACCGACTTCCTGCCACTCTTCAAAGGCAAGAAGAAGATGGAACAGTTTTGTGAGACCTATTCCGCAGGCTGGCTTGTTTCAGTCACGCTGAGCTTTTATCCGGGTCCGAGCGCCGCAACGCCCATCAAGATAGAGAACCTGTGGTGCGGTTCGGCCGAACTCGGCAATCCCAAGAACCCCTCTGAGAAGTTCTTCGTCCCCAAGAAGATCAAGCCGGATTCGAAGGGCAGCGCATGGCGGGTGCGCTTCAGCGTCACGGGCCACGGCCAATATCCGAACACCGACAACGCTGGCGAATTCTTTGCGTTGAACCGAACGCTGACGGTCAACGGCACTGAGTTTGTGAACCAGCTCTGGAAGGACGACAACTACCTGAATCCTTGCCGGCCTCAGGGCGGAACGTGGAAGTTCGACCGTGCCGGCTGGGCTCCAGGCGATGTCGTGACGCCGTGGATCGTCGATATCTCGAAGCTGGTTCTTACCGGCCAGCCGATCGACATCCTTTACCAAATTGCGCCGTATAAAAACGAGCACGTGGTCGAAGGCGACCCCGCGCGGCATTGGTTCGAGTCGCAGATCGTTACGTATAGGAAGCGGTAGGCTTCGCTCCCACTTTAATGCCTCGGGATTCGCAATCCCGAGGCATGCGAAATGTCCATGCAAGGACAGGCAGGTGCGAGCCACCTGCGCCTACTTCTATTACCGTCCCTCGTCCCTTTCTAGGCACCTACTTCCCAATATCCCAAACCTGCCGCATAATGACCATGACAATCGGGAGCCGACGGTGCCAGGCATCATCGGCAGAGAGGAGGTAAACCGATGCCTGCTACAAAGAAGTCGCAGAACGGCATGATGGAGCCGTGCTTCGAAAAGGTCTTCGACCAGAAGACTCACGACGAGGTTTTGAAGGTGAAGCTCCGCGGGAAAGCGCTGATGGGCATCCCAACGCTCAACAAGGGCACTGCCTTCACCGAAGAGGAGCGTCAAGAGTTGGGTCTGCTCGGACTGCTTCCGCCGCATGTCCTAACGCCGCAGCAGCAGCTTGACCGCTTGCGCCGAGAGTATCTGAAGGAGCCGAACGACCTCTCGCGCAACATTTTCCTTCATTCGCTGCACGACCGCAACGAAACGCTGTTCTTCCGTTTCGTCCAATCTCACCTGACCGAGATGATGCCGATCATCTATACGCCTGTTGTCGGAGAGACAGTTAAGCAGTACAGCCGCATCTATCGGCGTTCGCGCGGCATCTATATTTCTTATCCGCAGAGGCACCAAATCGGCGAGATGCTGGACAACTGGCATATCCCATATGTCGACGCGATCTGCGCCACCGACTCAGAGGCTATACTGGGCATCGGCGATCAAGGCCTCGGAGGAATGGGCATTCCAGTGGCCAAGCTGATTGTCTACACACTCTGCGCCAACATCGATCCATTCGGACTGATGCCGGTCACACTCGATGTCGGCACCAACAACCAGTCCCTGCTCGACGATCCCCTTTATCTCGGCTGGCGGCACGAGCGGCTATACGGTCCAGAGTACGACGAGTTCGTTGGCATGTTCGTCGATGCCGTGAAGCAGCGATGGCCTAATACTCTTCTTCATTGGGAGGACTTCGGCAAGGTCAACGCACACCGGCTTGTGGAAAAGTACCGCCACGAGATTTGTTCGTTCAACGACGACATCCAAGGAACAGCAGCCGTGACTTTGGCGGCGCTCATCGCAGCGGTGTCTCAGACCGGCGCGAAGTTCTCCGACCAGAAGGTCATCATCTTCGGTGCAGGCACGGCAGGCGTCGGCATCGCCGATGAGATCGTTGGAGCCATGATGCGCGAAGGGCTTTCAGAAGTCGAAGCTTTATCGAGGGTCTGGCTTCTTAACAGCAAGGGACTCATCACAGACGAGAGCAGGAACCTGGAGACGTTCCAGCTTCGCTATATCAAACCGATGAGCCTAATCAGCGACTGGCACCTAACCGATTCGGCCAAGATAGGGCTCAAAGACGTGGTCTTCAATCTTCAACCGACGATCCTAATCGGCACATCGACTCAGCCCAAGACGTTCACCGAGGAGATCGTTCGGGAGATGGCCAAGCACACGCCGCAACCGATCATCTTCCCGCTATCGAACCCGACCGTGAAAGCAGAAGCGTGGCCCGAGGAGCTCCTTAACTGGACAAATGGCCGCGCTCTGATCTCGACAGGAACGCCGTTCGCCGACGTGACCTACCGGGATGTCCGAAGGCGCATTGGCAACTGCAATAACGCCTTTATCTTCCCAGGTTTGGCCCTCGGTGCGATTGCCAGCAAGGCCAAAGAGGTCTCGGATGGGATGATCTCGGCGGCGGGAATTGAGCTAAGCAAGTGGTCGCCATCGGTCGGCGATCCGAACGCTGCGCTCATGCCTACGCTCGATGATGTTCTGCTCATCTCTCGCGATGTGGCCATTGCCGTGTGGCAGGCGGCCTTGCGCGAGGGCTTGACGAATGTCGCCACCATGGAGGATATTGAGCGGCGGATTCAAGAGAAGATGTGGAGGGGAGACTATTACCGGTACGTGCCGGGATAGCCCGCTCCCAGCCCCCCTCCGCAGTCGGGAGAGGGAGTTACTAGCCGCCTTGACGCAGACATTCCCTCTCCCACCATGTGGGAGAGGGTCTGTGAACGAAGTGAACAGGGGAGAGGGTGTTAAGCCGGCAGCTTCGTCAGCGCATTCTCGAACCGGATCCGCGCTTCCACGCCAACCGTCGGCGCGATTTCCATCGACTCGAGGACCCATCCGAAAGTTGGAACGCTGATCCACGGTAAGTCGATTCGAATGCGCTCGCCAGGCAGGAACCTTCGCTGGGTGCGGACCTTTGCGCCGCCAAGCGATACGTCAACTATAGAGGACTTTACGCCTTCGATCACGACGGTGTCATCCATCAGACCGCAAAGCCGCTTTTCTGTTCGTCGTTCGGTTGGCTTTGCGCCTTCTGGCTTCTCGATGATGATCGTGTGCGACTCCGCGTCTCGCGACTTCACTTCCGTTCGCGCAAACAGCACTCCGTTCTTATACGGCACTTCAATATTGAGCTTTTCGCCGACACGCAAAGGAACATAGTAATCGCGCATTAGCGGAGCTGACAGAATCCAAAACGGGCCGCGGACCTCCAACAACTTCGAACGATACATGCCCGATTCGCCGCGCAAGCGCAAGCACGTCCCGATTTCTGGGTTCTCGGCGGCTTTCTTGCCCAGCTTTAGCGATGTGATCAGCCACCCGGCTGCCATTGCTGCCGCAAACAGAGCAAACACGTATCCGATGAGCGCTGCGAAATCTTGCATGATCGATCATCAGTCCCGCATGAAGTGTGCCAAATCGTCTCAGCAGGATTACTTGCTTTGCTCCAATTCGGCACTATGGGCCTTCTTCGCTGCGATGTACTGCTTCGCCGCTTCGCCCAGATTTAACGTTGCGTCGCTCAGCCAGCTTGCGTTTAGCGTCCGGATGGCTTCGTCGACCTGGCCGATGGCTTGTGCTAGCAGGCTGCTCGCCAGAATCCGGGTGCTGTTTGATGCCTTATGCTTTTCCGGATACTTCAGGAGATTCAAAACGGCATCGAAACCGAGCACCGGCTTAAGCGCTTTGGCGCAGAGATCCTTGCCGCCGCTAAGCGAGATCCTTGCCTTTTGCACCGCGTTGCGCACATCGGTCAGGAGTCCTTCATACCTCGCGTCCAAACACTGTATGGCAAACTGATATTGGCTTTCAAGTTCGAGAGGAGTTTCGGATGCCAGTTTGGCTTTCTCAAGATCGGCTTTCGCTTTTTCCTCGTCGCCGTCCAAACCGTATGCTAATCCTCGCTTGAAGCACAGATCCGGCGACACCTGCCTGGCGGCAGCTATGTTAAAGTGCTCAACAGCCTTCTTAGCATCGCCTTTGATCAAAGCCAGTTCGCCCGACAGCATGCGAGTCTCAAATCCTTCGGGATCGCGGGCGAGTGCTTCATTAAGCTCAAGCTGGGCTTTCTCAAAGTCGTTAGAACGCATGAATGCACGCGCTGAAACGACGTGGAACTCGCTTGACTCAGGAATCAGGTTTGAAGCGCGCTTTGCCTCTTGGCCTGCGGCTTCCACTTCGCCCGACACCATCAAGTGCTCAATCAGCATGCGGCGTCGCTCGATATCGAACGGCTCGGCATCAACGGCGTCGCGAAGCAAGAGCAATAGTCCGGTTTTGTCGCCAGACTTCGACATCTTGGCAACCTGATCGGTCAGCCACTTGTTGTCGACCTTTACGGGCGGAGCGATTTTCACTGCGGGTCCCGATTGACCGGGGTCGAGGTTCGGCGTTTCGCGCTTCTTGCTGGGATACTGCTTGAAAAGGCCCTGGGCTAATGTTAAGGTCCACGTTCGAGCAAGCGAATGGGCGCTGGAATCGGTATCCAGCATTCCTTCTTTCTCAACCGACGTCGACTTCTTATCGGACCAGGCCACTTTACCGTTCCTGTAAATCGTTACTTCGCTTTCGACTTTAGCGCCTTTCCGCCATGCTTTAATCGCCATTACAAAGTCGGCTTTGAGAGCTTTGGCCGAGTTCAGAATCTGGTCTAAAGTCGGATCGCCATCGGGTTTTGGGATGATCTTTTCATTAACGGCGGCGCGGAAGATCGGATCGGTCAGCGACCAGATCACAGGAATGACGCGGCCTTCTTCGTCCTGCTCAATCGACATGTAGCTGTCGATCGGCACGTTGAAATCGGAGTTATACGACTTCGGCACCTTCTGCTGGACGATCAGGAGTGTCGGCACTGCGTTCGAAACTGCCGTCAAAGCAACGGCGGCAGCCGCGATCAGCCACTTACGAGCGGCTCTCATTCGCCTCTCAGCACTTTCAGTGCGTTATTGCATGCGCTTAAACCGGCCCGCGCCGAAGGCGAGTTGCCCCGAGCAACGGCGGCTTTATAGGCATCTGCAGCCCTGACATAGGCACCAATGGCTTCGCTTTTGCGGCCAAGGTTGGAATAGCATTGTCCCAGCCTTTGGTTGGTTGAAGCTGGATCGGCGCCAACTGACAGAGCTTTCTCATAAGATCGTGCTGCGTTTTGATAGCGGCTCAGCATGAATTGCTCGTTGGCCGACTTGATGAGTACGGTCAATTCGTTGGAGTTGCTTGAGTCATCGCTTCCGCCGTGGTTCTTGGGGCCTCTAGAGCTGAACGAGACCTCAACGATCGGCTTCTTTTCTTCCGGCTGTTTCTCTGGCTCAACAGGAGGATCGCCCTTGTCATCCGTGGCTGGACCTGTGCCGCCGGTCAAACCGGTGTTTTGATTCGTCGGATTAGGCCGGGTGTTGGCAATTGTCTCCTTGTTATCGGGATTCAACGTAATCGGACCCCATCCGCCATCGGGATTTGGATTTGGCATAAGCGGATCTTTGATGGGTGTCGGCGGAGTGATGATGCCGCCGCCGGGCTGGCCATTGCTACGATTAACCGAACCATCTCCATCTAGTTCCGGCTCTTGCTTAGGCGGCGGCACACTGCCGGTTTTGTCGAACGCGGCGTTGTTATCGTTGTTCTGGGCGACTACTGGCTGCTTCTCTGTGGCCTCAGCTTTATCTGCAGTTAAGGCAGCGATAATGCCGCCCACGCAAACCACGAGAACAACCGCGGCTGCTGCCACGACCAGCGCGAGCTTTTTGTTGGGAGCAGGAGCTTCGATCTGTTTCGCATTGAGCTGGTTCCTAAGGTGCGTGACCTTGATCTTGTCCAGCGATGACTCGGGATTCAGCTCAACGACTTTCTCGTAAAGCTCCAGCGCATCAGCTAATTCGCCTTCGCGCTCGCAACACATCGCCTTGAGCGTCAGGGCCTGAGTCGTGTTAGGAGCAGATTCAAGTGCCGACTCGGCGATGAGCCTCGCCTCCTCGGTCCGTCCTTCGTTGAAGATACGATAGCCCTCGCTCAAGAGCTCATTCAATTTGAGTTGGGCATCGATCAATTCTTCCTCGGGCAAAGCAGCTCCGCAGAATTTGCAGAACTTGCTGTCGGTGCTGTTAGACGTTTCGCAATCTGGACATCGAACCATAGGGCGCCTCTTCGGATACTTCCGCTATTTAACCATTGTACCAAAACCTCGGCGAAGAGGCCGGCCGCGCACTTCTGCACGATAGACTTCGCTGAGTCCTGTATACGGGTAGACGTAAAAAGCATGGGTGAGTTTCTTAAGTGCTTGGCAAAAAATTGAAAAAGATCCTTGCCGGGTGTGCCCGCAAGCCTTGCCGATCTCCTCAAACGAGAACCCGTCGAGTCTGGCGGCGATGACGCTGAGCTGTTTCTTGGTGAGTCCAGCCAGTCTGATAACGTCCTCGCATTCACGCTCAAGAAGATAGTCGCTAGGCCTGCTCATGGCCAAATGGGCGTTGATTGTGTCTCTTCGCCTGCTGACAAGCATCTTCAGGCGAAAGCACTCCTCGCCATAAAAAGGAGAAGTCCGGTCTTTTTCACAAGTAGCCAACAACGAATCGGCAAGCATAGTAAGTTGATCGCGGTGCATGGTCTGGTCCTTCTACTAACTAGTAGACATAATACTACTATATTGTAGAAATAGAGAACGTTTCGTCAACCAGCCGCTTTGCAATTTTCTTTCTGATATTGCTTGTCGCTTTCCCGATCGGATACCCTTTCTCGATCGGTCGCAGGTCTAGGCATTCGACCGAACCAGGAGCTAACTAATGGCTGGATCATTCCTCAACATCAACCGCGAACCCGACCTCGTTCGATGCTTTGACGAAGGCAACCGTGAGGTCCCTCTCAACCGTAACGGAAGCGTTTGGACCGGAGGCGGATTTCGGTTTAGCGCTGTTGTCGCTCAAGCAGGAATGGCCTTGGCCATTGAAGGCGGATCGTCTGTCAGCCGGATTCAGCTCAGATGGCGCGGCGACTTTCGCGATGTCCAGAGGTTTTTTGGCGACCACTGGGAACGCAGCTACGGCGATCTTCGTTGGGGCACATTCGAAGCGAACCGACCGATGCCGTGGTACTTCCTTGCTTTTGACGGTGAAGCAACACACGGCTATGGACTAAGAACCAATCCGGCGGCTTTCTGCTTCTGGAATGCCGATCCTGAGGGTATCTCTTTATGGATTGACATTCGTAGCGGCGGCATGCCGGTCAACCTTTCAGGTCGCGAACTGGCGATTGGGACCGTCGTTTGCCGAGAAGGAGCGGTCAATGAGTCTCCGTTTGATGCCGCAATAGCTTTCTGTCGCCAGATGTGCCCGAATCCGCGCCTCGCCAAGCAACCTGTCTACGGAACCAATGACTGGCCGTTCACCTACGGCGACAACTCGGCGGACATCATCGCCGAAGCCACGAAGATGATTTCCGACCTGTCGCCGAACCAAGACAACCGTCCGTTCTCCGTTATCGATGAAGGCTGGGCGATGGGGCCCTATAACGGCAAGTTTGGCTACGGTCCTTGGGTCGGCAATCCACGGTTCGGCGATATGGGCTTGGTTGCGTCAAGGTTGCGCGACCTCAATGTTCGGCCAGGCATATGGATCCGCCCGCTGACGCCTCTGGATGAGACACCAGATGCCATGAAGCTGTCGCGCGACGCGACCTACTTAGACCCGACGAACGCCGAAGTTCTTGAGCATGTCCGTCTGCACATCAAGCGATGCGTCGATTGGGGATACGATCTGATCAAGCACGACTTCACAACATATGACCTGCTCGGCTGGTGGGGATTCCAGATGGGCGCACAAGTCACTCGGGGCGGCTGGAGCCTGCAAGACCGGACGGTTACCAATGCCGAAGCGCTGAGCAACCTCTACCGCGTCATTCGAGAAGCAGCTGGAGACGCTTTGCTGATCGGATGCAACACCGTCAGCCACCTGGCAACCGAATACCACGAAATTCAACGAACAGGCGACGACACGAGCGGCGTTTCTTGGGATCGGACGCGGCGCATGGGCGTCAACACGCTAGCATTCCGCGCTCCGCAGCACCGAACGTTCTATGAAGTCGATCCAGACATCGTGGCGATTACGAAGTCGATTCCATGGGAGTTGAACGAGCAATGGCTTCAGCTCGTTGCCGAAAGCGGCACGGCCTTGTTCGTCGCGGTCGATCCAAGTTTGGTCGGCGACAAGGAGAAAGCAGCGCTTTCGAAGGCACTCGACCTTGCCTCTAGACACCAGCCCATCGGCCGGCCGATCGATTGGATGGAGAACAGTTGTCCGCGACGGTGGCGGCTAAACGGCAGGGATGTCGAGTTCAATTGGATCGGTGAAAAAGGATCCTGGCCCTACTCCGATTAGCCGTCCTGCCCAGAGGGTTCGATGCAAACCGGTACAACCAAGAGATGGGTTTCGCATTGCAAGATTGGCAGGCTGTTCGGTTTTCAGGGGCGGATCGCTTGGAATGGCTCCAGGGCCAATTGACTCATGACGTCTTGAGGCAGGAGGATTCGCTGTTTTGCTGGCTTGAGCCGTCGGGACGTTGTCTGGCATTCGGGGGGTTGCACTTTGAACTGGACCATGTCGATCTCTATGTCCCACTGCCGACTGTCGACTCAATACTCAAGCGGGTTGAGGAGATGGTGATCATGGAAGACGTCGAGGCTAATCTGACTGACGGCCAGGTTCAATTCGAGCCTCCTCTTCGTTTGATATTGTCGGACGGGTCTGACAAATCTGATCAATCTGACGGCCAGTTTGATGCTATGCTTCTCGAATGCGGCTTCCCTCTTTGGGGCGTCGACATCAATGAGCGGTCGATCCCGTTCGATCTAGGCGATGCCTTTGCCGATGCTGCAATGAGTCCAAACAAAGGATGCTATGTCGGTCAGGAAATCATTGCCCGCATGCGCTCGCACGAACAGAAGCCGCGTGATTGGGTAGGGCTGATCCTTGAAAGTCCAGTCGAGCCTGGCTGCGCCGTCGAGGCCTTCGGCACGGTCACAAGATATGCCGTCTCCCCAACTCTCGGACACATTGCTTCGGCGTCAATCAGCAAGAAAAACCTTGTAGAAGGTGAAATAGTAGAGGTTTCAACCGAAAACGGGAAGGTAAAAGCGGAGGTCCGGCATATGCCCTTGCTCCGTGGCTGATATGTCGACCGCAAGGCTCTTCGCTATACTCGCGCTGCTCAACGTTCTCTGGGCACCTACGAACATGATGATCTCTGTGATGCAGGGATCCATGTCGCCGACTGCCGTCGTCGCACTTCGATGGCCGCTGCTGGCATTCTGCATGTGGGCGTTGCTCTTAATCCCCCAAACGAAACGGTTACTAAAGCCGACATTCCCAAGAACAGGCGATGCAACCAGGGCCGTTCTGATCGGGTTCTTTTGCGTTTCGGCGTCCTACATGCTCTATTCGTATGCCCTGACGAAAACCACGTCGATCGAAGCGAACGTCCTCGCCTCAAGCTATCCGGTGGTAATGGGGTTGTTCGCTTATCTGTTCTTGAAGGAGCATGTTGGTCCCAGACGGTGGCTAGCAATTGCGATTGGCCTGATCGGCGCATATATCGTCTCTTTCGGCTGGCAATGGCCGAACCTATCGCAGGAGAATTCGGTTGGAAACGGGCTCTTTGTACTCGGTTTGATCCTGGAGTGCACTGCATTGACGATGGCCACAAAAATTGTACTAAGGTCGTCCGGGCTGGGAACGTTGGCTTTCGAAGCGACAGGCGCAGCGCTCGGATGTGTGATTTGGCCTCTGATCATCAAAGGCCCGCTGGCTCTCCGCATCGATGCCTTCGGACCGTCTTCTGTGATTTACACTATCTATCTCGTTCTGATCGGCGGAGCTTTTGCGTTCGGCGCATGGTACGTGCTCGTCGAGAAAGCCCCCGTTTCGCTCATGATGCTATCGACGCTCATTCAGCCGCCGATCGCAGCCTTTCTCGGCTACATGTTCTTGCACGAGAAGGTCACTCAGAACACGATCATCGGTTCCATCGCAATTGTCGTTGGGTTGATTGTGGCTGCAACTGAAAAGAACCTAGGAGTTGCGGGACGAGAAATGCCCGGCTATGAGGCAGGCTAGAACGACTACCGACGAAGCGATCATCACGCCTGCCGGCCAGATCTTGTGTCCAGACATATAACGCATCGAAAAGAACGCCAGCGTTAGAAGAGTCATCGCCCCGGCCAGCAGATAGCCGCCTTTTGGGTTTGACTTTGCCATGAAAAGACTGGCAATCAGCATGAGACCGATCACGCCTCCGCCGACGAGGGACATAACGCTGTGTTTTTCGTGGTATCCGACGAATCCCCCAACGATATTCAAAAGAGCAAACAATCCGATTGCGGCGTTTAGCCAAAGCATGTCCGTTATAATACCAATGAGGACATGATCTCTATGAAGGTAAGGACGGCTATAGCCCTAGCACTATCGGTACTTGTGCTCAGTTGCCAGAGAGCAGATCCCGATCCGTTGTTTCTGGGCCGGTTCGCTCCAAGCCATATAACGGTCCCAACAGGAACTGTAATAACCGTTGAGTTGCCTGCATTCAGCGGCGCGCCGTACAGGTGGGAAGTCGACTTCAAACCTAAGCTTCTTCAAAAAACGAACCCGTTGCCGAATCCGGCAAGAGCAGGCGAGAAGCAATCGCAGATGCCTGGCGCAGTCTACGATCATCGAGTAGGATTCAAGGCCGTCAAGACAGGCAATGAGACGATTATCATGCGATGCAGCCAGCTTGGCAATAAGGCCAAGTCTGACGAAATCTGGAAAACGACGGTTACAATTACGGACTAATCTGCCATCCTGAAACAACAACCAGAGTGAAACCATCCGTATCCATCCTCATCCCTAGCTATAACCACGCCCAGTTTCTCGGCGAAGCGGTTGAGCGCGTGCTTGAGCAAACCTACTCCGATTGGGAGATCGTGCTGGTAGACGACGGCAGCAAAGACAACAGCGTCGAAGTCGCTCGGTCGTTCAAAGATAAGCGCATTCGGATTTACGAGAACGAAACGAACCTGGGAACATACGGCAACGAGCAAAAAGCTCTCTCGTTGGCAGAGGCCGAGTGCATCGCCGTTTTGAACTCCGACGACCTATGGGCAACGACAAAACTCGAGAAGCAGATGTCTGCCTTGGCCATGCATCCGGAAGCCTCGTTCAGCTATGTGCTGGGATGGATGATCGATGCCGAAGGAAACGAGAACACAGCCAATGACGTTCATTTGGACTGGCCGACCTGCGAACTCCAGCGCCCTCTTCCCTATTTGCTTTATGAGAACAGAATCCTGGCATCGGGCGTTGTGTTCCGAAAGAAAGGCCTTCGGTTCGAGACTTCACTTCGCTATTCGGGGGACTGGGCGGCTCTTCTCGAAGCGTCAATCCGTGGACATGCAGCATGCGTCCCCGAACGTTTGACCTTCTGGCGCCAGCACGACCACAACACTTACACGGTATCGGAGAAGCAGGTCATCGAAGAAATCCGAATGCGCAAGGCGATTGACGCCCATGCCAACAAGTGGTTCGCAGCGCACCCGAACCGAGAAGAAGTCCGGCTTGGCCTGGCAAAGAACGCCATGAACCTGCTGGTGCTCCACGTCTACTTCCTAGATATGAACGGAGCAAGACGGGCAGGAATTGATTCTCTAAGATGGCACCCGGACAAGAAGAGCGCTCTAAAGCGAACGCTTAGCTCGTTCCTGCCAGCAAGATACGTCAGAAAACACTTCTGCACCGGCACCGAGCTCAAATGGGATGCGATCGACCATAGAGCAGGTCAGCAAGCTCTAAAGAGCCAGGTTCCCCTTGAGTTCAAGATCGGCTAGTGCTCAAGCAATCCGAGCCTTGACCTCCGGTATTCAGAAGGAGTCAGGCCTGTCTCCTGCCGAAACACCGTCGAGAAGTACTGGCTCGAAGAAAAGCCTAGATCGATGGCGATCTCGCCGATGGTCAACTGGTCCAGAACAAGAAGGCGCTTGGCTTTGCTGACCCTTTGCGACCGAGCCCACTTGGCGGGCGACTCGCCGAGTTCCTGCCGAAACTTCTTCGAAAGCCATACCGAAGACACTTGCAACTGGCTGGCGACCATTTCGATGGACAAATCGTCGACCGCCGTTCTTTGCAGGATCTCTTGGGCTTGCTTCACCAAGTCGCTTGGAGTTTTCTGATTGGGCAACGGGAAGTCCCGTAGCAGGCCGACCAGCAAGAGCTCGGCCAGAGATTTGACGCTTTCATCCGAGAATTGGTCCTTCGACCTGTGCTCGTTCATGATCCGTATCACCAGATCGCCGAGTTGCGGAAGGTTGCGATGAACACCTGCGAATCCGGGCCTCTCCAATATATCGACGATTTCTTTCCTCAGTTGATGAATCCCAAAATGGACCCAGTAGTACTCGCACGGCTGGACAGCAGAATCGACAGCGCCGTGCGGATGTCCGCTGAGAACCACTAGCAAGTCTTGCGGCTCAAGCCGGAATGAGATCGAATCGGTCCACCAATCGAGATGCCCTTTCGTCACGTAGCAGATCTCAACGGCATATGGGTGGCAATGCGGCATCATCCCCATGGCTCTTCCCTCTTTGCTGATGCTCTTACCCACGTAGGATACGGGCAGGATCGTGTTAGGGGATCGGAAAAGCTCATGCGACGTCTTTGCTAGCATACGTACAATTTTACAAACTAATGAACAAGATAGCAAGCACAGCAACCATTTTCAAGTTGAAAATTGCAAAAAGCTTTGATTATCAATACCAAACACGTTTGACTCTTGGTCTTACCTAGGTATTCTGCGCCCATGATGGCATCTGTTCTGGCTTCCATAGCCTTGCAGGCTTCTGCTTCCGTTTGGGTCTCAGGCGCATCGCCGACAGGCGATTTGCTGGGAGCGCTTCGACGCGCAGGAGTGAGTGTCATCAAGTGCCAATCGCCAGAACAAGCTGTCTCGAAAGCCGTTGATGGCGGCTCAGTAATGTTGCTATCTGAAAGCGAATCAAGTTCGCCGCAGTTAGTAACTCCATCGCTCTTGAGCGAGGCGAGAACGAAACGGCTGAAACTGTATATCGAGTTTGCCAAGCTGCCTGGAGCCGAAGACCAAAAGACAAGAACCTGCCAATGGGAGCGCGCAATCGTCGCATCGAACGTCTTCGGCGAGACACTGAGCGAAAAGAGGATATTGACGATCCACGCATCGCCGTTTATCGAACAATCTTCCCTGCAACCGTGGATTTCGATCGGCCGCGTTGCGGGTTTCGACTCCGCCATCTTTGGAATACCCAAAACAACCTGGCCGCTCCTCTATGAACTCGAACCCGGAATCATTGTCTGCACGACAAAGCTGTCACGGTTCAATACTGCGCGGTTTGCTCCAGTTCAGGCATGGCAAGAAGCGTGGTGGCACGTGCTTAAGTACATCGGCATTCCCATCGCAGACCTAAATATTGTGCCGTCCGTGCGCCCAAGTTACAAGCGAGACGAGACATTGAGGGCTGGAGCCGAACGGGCGGCGGCCAAGCGGGCGCGGGAATGGTTCAAGAATGCCAAATTGCTCATCGCCCCGTCTTGGGAGCAGCAATATGCTGACGCCGCTAAGTTCATCGATCGCGTGGTGCCGTTTGGCGCACTGGGCAATCGGATATCAGGCGACGGCTCGTTAGGAGTCATGGAAGGATTTAGTTCGTCGATGGATGATCGCGGATTTCAACCCGAACGTTGGTGGGTTCGAGCCGACTGCAACGGTGAAGCGGCGATGACTTTCGCCTTGGCAAACAACCAGTTAGAGCAGAAGATTGGCGAGAACATTGCCGACCACCTGATGCTCCGATCCATTCAGAGCCAGCAAGAACGCGCCGACCTGAACAGCCCCGTTTGCGGCCTCATCGGCTGGAACAACGTGGCGAAGTATTGGGGCTCTCTTGACGGCTACAAGGTCTTCTATGGCGACGACAACGCTAGGGCTATGCTCGGAGTCATGGCCGCAGCAGGAGCGCTCAAGAAAGACCAATGGGATGAGCCGCTCCTGAAGTGCCTTCTAGGAAATCTTCGGACTACAGGCAAGAAAGGATTCAGAACAGACCGCCTAGAGCAAGACGACATCCTCAGGAACGGCTGGAAGCACTACTGGAACCAAGAGCCGGTCAACAATGCGCCGCACTTCGAAGCGTATCTCTGGGCGTGCAACTTGTGGGCATATGACAAGACCAAGTTCAAACCATTCTATGAAAGAACCCTTTCGGGATTGCAGACGACGATGGCAACGGAAACAAAGAACTGGCGCTGGGGCGGAGGCACCATCGAGCTATCTAGAATGCTTCTGCCTCTCGCTTGGCTGGTCCGAGTCGACAATACGGCCGAACACCGTAAATGGCTTGCAGAAATAGCAGATAAGCTGATCGCACTTCAGGACGAATCCGGCGCTCTTCAAGAGAGGCTATTGAGCGCGAATCGGGACTACTTCGGTGCGCCGCAATCGAATGAAGAGTATGGAACGACGGAAACGCCGATCATTCAAGAGAACGGCGATCCCTTGGCAGACATGCTCTACTCTTGCAACTTCGCTTTCCTGGGTCTCAACGAAGCCTATTACGCTACCAAGAATGCCAAATACAAGAAAGCCTGCGACAAACTGGCGCAGTTCCTCTGCCGCATTCAAATCAAGTCGAAGAGCCATCCCGAACTCGACGGCGGATGGTATCGCGCTTTCGATTACCGCAACTGGGATTATTGGGGCAGCAACGGCGACGCTGGCTGGGGAGCTTGGGCGATTGAATCCGGCTGGACGGTCACGTGGATATCTTCAGTGATGGAAATGCGGCAGCGCAAGACCTCCTTGTGGGATTTGACGAAGGGATCCAAAATCAGCCGCCTGATGCCGAAAATCCAGCCCGCCATGCTGCCTGACGGAAGCTAAGCTAGCTTTTTGGAACCTTTGGTTGGTATCTCCGTCAGCACCATCGCAATAACGATGAGCACGCCGCCTGCAACCTGCAAAGCGACAGGCTTTTCATTGCCGATGGTCCACGAAAACAAGGCGGCAAACACAGGCTCCATCGTAAAGATGAGCGCAACCTTTACAGGCGTTGTTGTCTTCTGGGCAACGAGTTGAATGACGAAAGCGGACAAGGTTGGGAAAAGCGCCAAGCCTAATATAACGGCCGCTATACGCCCCGAGCCGACGGCAAATGAGTCGCCAAAAAGGGGAACTGCGACCAGACTCAATATCGCCACCGTCATGAACTGGACAAAGCTAAGCGCATAAGGGTTGGCTTCTTCTTGGATCCATTTGTCTGCAAACAAAATATGGAGCGCATAGGTGGCTGCCGCAATGAGCGTTAGCGCATCTCCACGGTTGAATGCGCTCAGCCTGCCGGTCAGTAGCCATAATCCAATAATGGCTACTCCAACAGCAACCCACCTTATCCATGACGGCGGCTTGCTAAACAGGAAGAGCGAAAACAGTGGCACAAACACCACGAACAAGCCGGTGATGAACCCGGAGTTCGCTGCCGAGGTGAAGTTCAAACCGATCGTCTGCGAGATGTAAAGCAGCCAAAGGATGATGCCAAGACCAATTCCTTGACGAAGAACCGGCATGACCCTAACTTTGGCAAAGAGCAGCGCTACTCCAAGCACCAAGCCCGCGATCAAGAAACGATAACCGACCAATGCGATGGCGCTGACGCCGCTAAGACTGTCCTTGACGATTGGGAACGTCGCGCCCCAAACAGCCGCCGAATACAAAAGCCCCGCGTCGATGGCAATCGAAGGCATTCGTCGCTGGGGCATGGCGCTATTATGTACCTTTCTACACGTAAACTTCGTGGTGAAGGTGCATCGTCTCGATCTTACGGATGGTGCCAGAAGCCGAACGCATGATGAGCGACTCGGTCAGTGCCAAACCTCGCTTGTAGCGAACACCCTTCAACAGGTCGCCCGAGGTGATTCCAGTGGCAGCCACCATGATGTTTCCAGTGGCTAGATCCTTTGTATGAAAAACCCTGTCCAGATCGCCCTCTACCATCTTCTCCGCTCGCTTACGCTGCTCATCCTTCGTAAAGACTAGACGGGCCTGCATTTCGCCGCCGTAGCAATGAACGGCTGCTGCGGTGATGACGCCTTCCGGCGCGCCGCCTGTGCCCATTAATCCGTCGATTTCGGCATCAGGATCAAGTACTGCTATTGACACTGCAACATCCCCATCTGGAATCAAGTGCACTCGAGCTCCGGCCTCGCGGATCTCGGCGATCAAGCCTTCGTGGCGCTCTCTATCTAGCACTCCGATGATCAACTCGTCGGTATCCTTGCCCAGCGTTTTCGCCATTAGCCGAATATTGACCCGAGTAGGCAGCGTGATGTCAACAATCCCGGCGCACTCGGCGCCGACAACCAACTTCTCCATGTAACAGTCAGGAGCGTGCATGAGATAGCCCTGGTCGTCGATGCTAGCTGCCAATACGGCAATGGCGTTCGGCGTTCCATTGGCGCAAAGGTTGGTTCCCTCCAGCGGATCGACGGCTATTCCGATGGCCGGACCAGTGCCGGTTCCCACTTTCTCGCCGATGTAAAGCATTGGCGCTTCATCGCGTTCGCCTTCGCCGATCAGGATGGTACCGTCCATCTCCATCTCGTTCAACGACCGGCGCATCGCCTCGGTAGCCGCTTGGTCGGCAGCCATTCGATCCCCCTTGCCAACCCATCTCGCGGATGAGAGTGCAGCCGCTTCAGTTACCCTTAAAAAATCCAAGTGATAGTTATGGTCCATTTATCTCCTTTGCCCGATGCAGCCAAAGCTTGCTGCCAAGCATCGAGTCATTAGGATGGCGGTTTAGAGAGCAGGCCTTCAAGTCGAACCTGACCTTGTCCTCATTCGAAGGAGCCCAATTGCCCAGAGTCCCTAACTTGCGTTAAGAAACTGTTAAACGAGCCCAGAATGGAGACAATGTTAACTTCGAGAATTGCCTTCCTCGCCTTAGCCTGCGCGGCCGTGGTTCCTCAGGCAGCAGCTTCTACAGCCAAACCTAAAGGTGTTCCTAAACTTGTTCTGACCATCAGCATCGACCAGTTCCGAGCCGACTACCTCAACAGGTTCCGCAGCTTCTATCTGCCAGCGAGGCAAAACGGCAAGCTCGGCGGCTTCAACTATCTGCTGGAGAACAGCGCCAACTACACCGATGCTCACATCTCCCACGTGCCGACCGCAACCGGTCCTGGCCACGCCTCTATCATGACTGGTTCTACGCCTGCAACCAACGGCATCGTCGGTAACGATTGGTACGACCGCAAGCAGGGCAAAGCCGTCTATTGCGTCGACGATCCGTCAGTCGAGACAATCGGCGGGACATCCAAGCCGATGAGCCCGCGTAACCTCAAAGTCACGACGATCAGCGACGAGCTTGAGATGGCCACCAACGGCAGATCGAAGACGGTTAGCATCTCCTTCAAAGATCGTGCGTCGATTCTGCTTGCAGGCCACTCCGCCGACACGGTTATCTGGTATGACAACGGCACGGGCAACTGGGTCACCAGTTCGTTCTACGCGCCGAGCAAGAAGCTGCCTGATTGGGTTGCCAAGATCAATGATAAGAAGGTGCCAGACAGCCTTAACGGCCAATCATGGACGCCTCTTCTGGCCGACGACGCCTACAAGTCGACTCGGCCGATGCCTGGGGCGAAAGCAGGTCAACCGATCTTCACACATAAGCTCGACTCATCGAGCAAAAAGGCTCTTTACAAGTCACTCACTGTCGCCTCGCAGGGCCAGGAATTTATGTTCTCGGTCGTCAAAGAAGCTCTTAAGGCCGAACAACTCGGTCAGGACGAGGTTCCAGATGTATTAACCGTGAACTTGGCCACCAATGACTACATTGGCCATGTCTACGGCCCGAACAGCCCCGAAGTCATGGATATAAGCGTACGCACGGACCGCCTGCTGAGCGATCTACTCAACACAGTTGATAAGTCTGTACCAGGCGGTATAGACAATGTAGCAATCGTTATAACTGCGGATCACGGCGTTCTACCCATCGTCGAAGAGGAGACAGAGACTTATAGGATTCCCGCTGTACGAGTTAGCTCAGACGCAATCAAGAAGGCGATCAACGCATCGCTTAGCAAAGCCCACGGCGATGACAACTATGTCCTGGCAATAGAAGAAGAGAACCTCTATCTTGACCGTGCCCTGCTTGCTCAGAAAAACGTTCTCCTTGTGGCAGCCCAGAAAGAAGCTGCCGATGCGGCAATGGAAGTCGAAGGCATTCAAAGCGCTTTCTCGGCTAGTCAAATCGCACGTGGCGAACTGCCGAGATGGGATTGGCTCAATGCCGTTTCACGAAGCTACTTTCCAACCCTTTCTGGCGACGTGTTCTTGTTTACAGCGCCAGGATCGATCGCCGACGAGGGCACTGGAACCGGCCACGGCTCTCCTTGGGCTTACGACAGCCATATCCCGCTTCTGGTGAAGGGACCTGGAGTTCGTCCAGGCATCTATAGCCGCCGTGTAGGAACCGTGGATATCGCCCCTACTTTAGCCCAGTTCCTACGCATCGAACAGCCATCCGGGTGCATGGGCGAAGTTCTGCGGGAAGCGCTGTACAAGTAGGAGGGTTAAGGGTTAAGGGGTATAGGGTATGGAGTTTGTTGTTGGAGGGCGAGCGTACCCGCGAGCTGTATTGCGATAGGACTCGGCATCCAGATTTCCACAAACATGTCTTAACAGTCGTCTGAGAAAACAACGCTCGACTTGTCAGCAATGGTCATCGAACCCTTTACCCTTTACCCTTTACCCTAACTCCCAGCTTTCTCCAGCCTCTCCGCCATCAGCTTCTTGCTGAACTCGATGGCGTTGTAGGAGCTTCGGACGAACGGCGCGCTGGCCACAAAGGCAAAACCCAGGTCTTCGCCGATCTTCTCGTATTCCTTGAACTGCTCCGGCCTCACGAACTCGACGACCGGCAGATGGCGCATTGTCGGGCGCAGGTATTGCCCAATGGTCACCGAGTCGACGCCGATGGCTTTCAAATCGCGCAAAGTCTCGACGACCTCATCGTGGGTTTCGCCAAGACCGAGCATCATACCGGACTTGGTGTAGATTTTCGAATCTTGCTCCTTAACGGTCTCCAATGCTCTTAACGATCTCTCATATCGCGCCTGCGGGCGCACGATCTTCTGCAGCCGCTTCACCGTCTCGACGTTGTGGTTGTAGATCTCCGGCTGCGACTCTGTAACGATCCTTACAAGGTCAGGATTAGCCTTGAAGTCGGGCACGAGCACCTCGACAATCGTGTGCGGATTCCATTCATGCAAAGCGCGAATCGTGTCTGCAAATTGGCCAGCGCCTTCGTCCTTCAAATCGTCTCGCGCCACGCTGGTGACGACCACGTGCTTCAATCCAAGATCCTTCGCCACTCGCGCTACATCCGCCGGCTCGTCGGGGTTCACCGGTTCGCCCCGGCCCGTCTTGATGGCGCAAAAACCGCAAGCCCGCGTGCAGGTGTTGCCCAAAATCATGAACGTGGCGGTCCGTTTTGTCCAGCATTCCGGAAGGTTCGGGCACCTGGCGCTCTCGCACACGGTGTGAAGCTGTTTCTGGCGCATCATGCCCTCGACTTCTTTGATCATGTCGGGGCGCGGAAGGCGGATCGTAAGCCACTCGGGCAGCCGCTGAGTCATGCCTCAATTATGAAAGATAGGCTCAAATCTGTGCGGGACAGCCTCACTCGACCTCTGACATCAGACGATTTCCCTATGCCACCAGCTAACGAATCTCGATGGATAAGTCATGTTTGTACTTTTTTTTCAGAAGACATTCATTTTAGTAAATATCGATATACAATAACTTCATGCTGCTTATAAAGGGGTTGAAGGAAAAAGTACCTGTCGCGAGAAAACTGCTAGCTATCTTGGCCTTCGCGGCTTTCACGGCCGTGTCCAACGCGGCATTTGTCGGCATCAATGAACGCGACTGGGTCGCAAACATTGTCGCGACAGACTCATCTTGGTTTTACAAGAACCTCGATGGCACGTATAACGAAGACGGAAACGGACATTATCCGACACTTGAACTGACAAACACGAGGAGCTTTCAGATTTCCAAGGTTGTGTATGTCCGTGGCACGACGGCCACCATTAACCTAACCCTGAAGAACTACTCTTTCTTTCCTCAGGCGTGCCACATGCAAATCGAAGGGGTCCGCCTCGCTGTGCCTCCGCCATACAGTGGCGGATCAACCTCTTATATCAACCTCGCATACTCGGGAGACAACACTGCAGTATCCTTGCCAGGCCCGTTTGGCACGGTATACACTTCTTTCACAGTTACGCTTCCTAACTACGTAACGTTCGGTGACCTACAGATCATCTGGGGAGTAACAAGCGACCTAAACGGACTCTTTGTCGGAGGAAGCGGCACGGAGTGACAGACTTGGGAAAGGCTGTATGTGACACTCTCAACTCCGCAAGGAAACCAAGCGATTCCTTGGACAGATTTGCTGGAGTATTCGTGCAACTGGGCTCGTGACGATACATCTGCGTCGGACACAAGCCAGGACCTAACCTTTGGACTCTACTGGGACAGTAGGTGGAACTATACTGATGGAGACGTATACTACTACTTAGCAGATGACAATGAGTTTGATTCAGATGATGACTTATACTATGCTGATGGATCTGGAGATGGCTACGACCTAACCAGCGCAATCACCAATTTTAACGGTGTAAACATGGATTGTAAAGATGCATCGGGCTTCCTCAGTCTCAGTATGGCATCGCAGGGCTTGAGTAACAACCTATATCGGTTGTTTGCCCCGAATGAACTGAACCTACTTTTCAAAACTAATCCTCTGTGTGGAATGGGCTCAGATGCAACTGATGATGACAACTATGGAAACTATGATTGGGGTCACCATCAGGTAACTAACTTGTCTAGCCTAATCTATGATGCTGCCGGAGCACAAAAGAAGGATCTCTCTGCTCAAGGATATCGGAATCCTCCTTCAGCTTGGCCGGAAAACGACTACTGGCAAAAACCATGGGAAAACGGTTACTTTCTGGGACTCGTGTTTGGGTATGAAAACTCAAGCGATCCTTGCTCAGTTACTAAGTTCAGGGTTGTTCGTAATATCGCACATTTACTGTAGGAGAAGAAAACATGCTTACAATAGGCCTACTTACACTTTCGATGGTTTTCGCCCAAGGGCCAATCGGCGACTGGGTACCAAAAGAGTTCTTGGACGAGAACGTCTACAAAATCGAGTACACCCTACCCAAACGTGGTGTTGGAGTGAAAAGGCTCGCCGATGAAGTCGGTATATCAATAATGTTCCGGAGCTCGAGCCCGAAGATCGCCACGATGAGAATACAAACCGCGAGGAAATTCCCAGACGACCATATGAAGCCTGCAAGCGGATTTCCGCTTGGAAGACAGTGCCATGTCGTGTCGGAACCTGGCAGATACTTGATATCATATGTGAATAACTATGAAAGAGGCTACTTAAGCGTGAACGGCAAGTTGATTCGCGAAGACAACAATCGTTTTCCCGAGAAGCTTGACTTCTCAAAGGACGCCTTGTGGTTTGAGTCGCTTCTCAGGCGATCGATAAGTGGCTATGCGCACAAGCGCATCAAAGGTGAATCAAGTCAGACGGTATCCGGCAAAGCAGTAGGTTCATTCACAGCCGACGGTAGCAAGGAGGTTTATGTCAACCTTGTTCAATGGGCAAGTGCCCGTGGCGCATCGGCAACCCGAAACGACGAAGCGCACCGGATCTCATTGGATCACAACGGCACGACTTACCTGTTCAGCCTTGGCTCGGAATCGGTCAAGGTCGGCAGCGAATGGAAGCTGATGAACGACATATTGATCGAATACAAGGGTTCCTATTGGGCTCCGCTGAGCACCTTGCCGAAATAAGCTTGTTCCTTTGAGTCGATCTAAGAATGGCTTCCAGTAACTGGCGAAGCCCAAGCGAACAAACAACAAAGCCCTCCCTCGATAAACGAGAGAGGGCTTGAGGATGACCGGTTACTGGTTCGCCGACATAGCTTTCTCAATGTCCAAATCCAGAGGAACTGTGAAGTAGAAGGTGGACCCCTTACCGACTTCCGACTCGACCCAGATATGGCCGAGATGGACCTGCTCGACGAGGTGCTTGACCAAGTACAGGCCGAGACCCGTGCCGTATATCTTGCGGTTGTCCTCGTTGTCGACGCGGTGGAACCGTTCGAACACCTTGTTCAAGTGCTCTGGCGGAATGCCCATGCCGTGGTCTTCAACTGAGAACAAGATATGGTCGTCGTCGATCTTAGCTGTGAGGGTGATGTCTCCACCACCGGGCGCATACTTGATCGCGTTGTTAAGCAAGTTCGTCATGATCTGATCGAGCTTGTCTTCGTCTGCAACGATTGTCGGCATCTCGGCCGGAGCATCCAGCTTGAGCGTGTGGTTGTGCGTAGCCTGCTTCTGGATGGTGACAACCTTGTCCAGAAGAGCGCGGATGTCCACATGCTTGTAGCTGGGCTTCAAGCTCTCGCCCGACTCGATCCGGCTCGTGTTGAGCAAGTCGTCGATCAGCCGGCGCAGACGGTCGCACTCTTGAACGACGATGCCGAGGAACTCTTTCTGGTCGTCCTTCGAGTACATGTCGTAATCGACACCTTCGAGCAGAGTACTTGAGAAGCCTTTAATCGCCGTCAAAGGTGTTCGCAACTCGTGCGAGGCCATCGCGACAAACGAGCTCTTCATCCGCTCGATGTTCTTCATCTCGGTTATGTCAACCAAGATCGCGACAACGCCGAGGTCCTTGCCGTCTTCGCCCTTTACCTGCGCCGACTGCAACTGGTAAACCCGGTCGGAGCCGGCGATTGAGACATACATCTCTAAATGGCCGACTTCCTCGCCCGACATCGTCCTTTCATAGACGGTGTTAAGCGTCTCGTTCTCGATGACTTCCTTATACTGCTTGCCGATTGATTCGCCGTTCGCGCCGAAGATCGTCTTCGCCGAGCTGTTAATCTGGCTAATGCGACCATCCGCCGAGATCAAGATGAGACCCGCTTGCAACGACTCGAAGGTCTGAAGCAGTTCTTCGCGCTCTTCGACGACTTCGCGGTACATCTGCAGGTTCGCAATGATCGAACCGACGTTCTTCGCCATGCGCTCGAGAAGGCGGATGTCTTCCTCGTTGAAATCCTCGCCGTGACGCTTGTTAAAGGCGTGCAAGACACCGATCACGTTCTTATCGATGATGCGGTTCTCTTCGTCGCGCTTCTCGATGACCAGCGGCACCGTCACGCCGTTCTGAACATGGAGCAACGAGAACGGATCTTTCAAGGCTCGAGGATCGCTCATCACGTCATGGAAGATGAGCGGCGATCCGTCGCGGTAGACCTGTCCCGATATGCCCTGGGTTGCCCGGACACGAAACAGAGGCAATCGATCTTCTTCCACACCGTAGGAAGGCGGGATGCCGATCAGCTCACCAGCCTCGCGGTCGTAGAACATGATCACGATCTTCTCAGCCTGCAAAATCATGGCGATGCGCTGAACTAGTCGGCGCAAAGTCGTGTCGGCTTCGTTGATCGGAGTTACTTCGGCAATGGCATCTGCGCCTTGGCGTTGCGGACCTGTGCTCTTAAGCTGCTCCTCAAGCTGCCTGCGTTCGGCTTCAAGTGCCTCATTGCGTTTCTGCGCTTCTTCAAGCTGACGGCGCAGATCGTCGTTATTGTTGTTTCGATCTACGCTCATAATAGGCGATATTCCAATCGAATCTCCTTGGGGATAATAGCTCTAGAATGTTACCCGTCCGCCTAGCCGCTGCGCAGGGATCGCTGTTAAATGTCGGCTGCGGCTTGAAGATACGCGTTATAATGCTTGTGAATGTCCGAAGAGCTCGAAGAACTGCCGCTGTTCCCTTTGAATACGGTGCTTTTTCCGTATTCTCAGATTCAGCTCAACGTTTTTGAAGAACGATATAGAGCCCTTGTGCGCGAATGTCTGGACCAGGAAAGGTCTTTCGGCATCGTGTTGATTCGAACGGGAAAGGAAGTCGGAGGTCCCGCCGATCCCTACATGGTCGGCACGGTCGCGCGAATCATGAGTTCCCAAACGCACCAAGACGGCACGATGGATATCCATGTGATGGGCGAGCGCCGATTCCGAATACGCAAACTCGACGAATCGAAGCCGTTCCTCGTCGGATTCGTTGAACCCGTCGTTGAAATAGAGCTTGAAGAAGGACCTAGAACGGATGCGCTCATGATGAAGGTTCAAGAAAGCTTCAAAATCCTGATTGAGCGGATCATGGAGCGCCAAGATTTCAAAGTAGAAGTCAGCTTTCCTACCGACCCAACCGCGCTCTCGTTCATTGTGGCGAATGTCCTGCAAATGGAGAACATCCAAAAGCAACGGCTTCTTGAACTTACTGACACGAACGAGCGGTTTGCATCCATGCTTCCTGTCCTTGAGCGCCAGGCAGAAGCTCTATCAGAGACGGTCTACTATCGTCTGGGCAAAGCTGAGCTAAGCGAGTGGATAAACCCGAATTAGGCCTCGATTCGCCAGCGCCGTCTATGTCAGACTAATAACAGCCTCAATGGCGAAAGCCGAATAAGGAGTTTCTAGTATTGGCTGAGTCTGAAAGAACGGACCAATATCCAAGTACACCGACCAATCCATCCGCTATGCTGGCCAAGCGCTGGTACTTAGTCGTTCTTGGGTTCGTCGCGGGTGCCGGAGCGCTTTACGCCTACAGCAAGCTCATCCTGCCTGCTATCTACGAGTCGACTGGCGCAGTATACGTCGACCGTGGGCCACAAGCAACAGCTCTATCCGGAATAACTTCAACGTTAGGGCTTCAAACTGGCCAATCCGGCTATGTCGCCACGCTGATGCAGAGCGATACCATGATGCGGCGGGTAGCCAAAGAGCTCAAACTTGCCGAGAACCCTAACTTCATGTCTGGACAGTCAAATGCTGAAGAGAAGGCGCAATCGCAACTGAAAAAAGCCGTTTCCGTGAAGCAAGATAAAAACGGAGCGGTGACGATTGCTGTTCGGACAAAGAATGCCAAGCTGTCCGCCGACATTGTCAACCATGTGCTCAATAACCTCGGCAAGCTCTTCAAAACGAAGTCTCAGAAGAAAGCCGAGTTCATCGAAACGCAAATTAAGGAGACTCAAGCCAAGCTTCAGGCCGCCGAGAAGCAAATGCTGAGCTTTCAACAGTCTAACAAGATCGCGTTGATCGACGAAGAAACGAAATCGTTCATCCAGCAGCTCGGCAACCTTGAAAGCCAATTAATCGAACTCGACGTCCAATTGCAGCAAGTGAAGAGCGAATTAGGCGATGAAGGCGACCTGGAAGAGCTGGTCAAGCTAAAGGTGAAGAAGCGCTCTCTCGAAGCAAGCCGCGGCATCCTTTCTGGCAGAATTGACGACGCCAAGAGGAAACTCGCCAACGCCCCGCAGGCTTCTCTCGATTATGCTCGGATTACCCGCAGCCTGATGATGCAGACCAACACCCTAGAAATGCTTACCGAGCAGTACCAGCTCGCAAGTCTGACCCAACACGGCGAGGATGGAGATTATCAGATTGTAGATTGGGGACAGCCGAAACTCGAACCGGTCGGCCCGAGATCGGCTGTAAACGCCTTTCTCGGCGGCATTGCAGGCTGCCTCATTGTCAGCCTTATGCTTGTCTCGCCTCGCAAGCAACATAACAGGGAAAACTCGATATGAAACCACGCATTTCCTTGACCGCGATCGCTTTGTCGCTGTGCGCTGTCTCCCTTGCAGCCGGCGATCCCGTTTTGCCGTTGCAAGGCGCGACTCCTGAACTTACCAAAGCCGAGCAGGAACTGAAGAACGAACAGGACTTCCACCAGAGGCTTTCTTCGATTTCGTCGGCCATCGACGTGCTCAGCCAGAACCTTTTGTCGATGCGACGATCAATCGCCCCGGCTTCGTCCCAAGACGTCGAACGGCTCGATCGAGAACTCACTGCTGCCGAAAAGGAACTTGCGCAGCTCTCGCTGACGAAGGTCTCCCAACTCTCTCAGTTTCAAAGGGATGAGCAAGCCTCGCGGATCGGCGATTTGAGGTTCATGCTCAGCGCGCTCAAAGACCGATGGCAGTCTGCCTTGCCGCTTTTCGGCACAAAGGCCTTCCAAACGCCATCGCCGGAAGTGCTGCCAAGAAGCGCGCCGAAGAGCTATAAACTCCGGATCGGCGATCGGCTTGTCGTCAATATCGCCAGCCGTCTCGGGTCAGGCCGCGACTATCCGCTGGTTGTCGACCGGTCAGGCAAAATCTCGATTGCTGGCGCTGGCAAAGTGCCCGTTGCCGGCAAGACCTTAACGCAAATCCAGACCGAACTTAGGAAGCGCATTTCCACAAAGTTCAGCCAGTTGATCGTCAACGTGACCCTTGACGCCTTTGCCCAGAACCAAATACATGTCATGGGCGAGGTCGAAAGGCCAGGCTCTATCGTGCTCGGTTCATCCGCTTCGCTAAGCGATGCCCTTAGATCGGTTGGCGGACCAACAGACTCCGCATCACTCCGAAGGGTCTGCGTAACGTCGGTTAACGGAGCTAAGAAGACCGTCGATCTATATCAGCTTCTCGTTAAAGGCCAGCGCAAGGTAGACCTCACGCTCAAAGACGGCGATCTCGTGTTCGTGCCATCCATCGGTCCGAGCATAACGGTAGCAGGTGAAGTCATCCGACCTGCGCGTTACGAGCTGTTGACCGGAGTCACGCTTGGCGAAGCGGTCGCTTTGGCAGGCGGACCGAAGCCGGGCGGAGCGACGCGCAACGTAGTTGTTCAGCGCACCGAAAGCGGCGAGTTCAGAGAGCTCCTCAACCAACCTCTCGAGGATAGCGCCAAGTTCGTTGTTCTCCCTGGCGACGAAATAAGCATCAGCCCGATTGCCAAGGACCAAGTGAACCGAGTGTCGATAAGCGGTCCGGTTCGTATCGGCGGGGTCTTTGCCTACTCCACAGGCATGCGCGTGAAGGACCTCATTGAGCGGGCTCAGGGCTTCTTGCCGGAATCTGAAGTCTACAAGGGCCGAGCAGACATCCTCCGCTATGATGCGATGGAAGGGGCCAGACTCGTTACGGTGAACCTCGAAAAGGCCCTGGCTGACGATCCTGCGAACAACATTGAGCTCCAGCGCTACGACAGCTTATACGTCTATACGCCGGATCAGATCGTGTTCCAGCCGAGAGTCGTCACGATTACCGGAGCCCTCGCTAAACCTGGCGTCTATCGAAGAACGTCGGGTATGAGAATCAGCGATGCGGTCGTGGCGGCAGGCGGCACGCTTCCGAACGCCTATCTATCGCGCGCCAACCTAATTCGCCATATCGGAGAGGACAAGACAGAGATTGTCGCCGTTGACTTGGCCGCAGCACTCGCTGGCGCGCCAGAAGCCAATAAGACGATGCAAGACCGCGACGAGTTGACGGTTTTCACATTCGATGAGACGAGTTTCAAAGAAGCGATTGTTAAGGTTGAAGGTGCTGTCCAAAGACCGGGTATCGTCAAGCGCTCCGAGAACATGCGGCTGTCGGACTTGCTGTTTGTGGTCGGCGGGCTATTGCCCGAAGCGGATTCTGAGATCGATGTCGCGCGCATTAAGCCGAGCGGCGGCGTGTTGGCAATGGTTGTGGACACCAAGTCGCTCAAGCAGCAATCAAGCGCCGACCTTTTGTTGCAAGACAACGACGTCGTCACCGTACGATTTGTGAATGGATACGAACGGTCTGCCTCGATCATCTACCTCTCCGGCGAAGTGGCCAAGCCCGGTCCATATGCCATCGACCCTAAAAAGGACCGAATCGCCGATGTGATCCGAAGAGCAGGCGGTTTGACCGAGTTGGCACAGCCTGAAGGCGCTTTGTTCCTGCGCAAAAAGACCATGTTCGGCAACCAAGTGCAGAACGACGAGGCGGATGCCCTGTTGACACGCTCCAAACTGCTGTCGGACAGGGAGTTTCTACTCCAACTCGCCAAACTAGGCCTAACTTCTGGAGGCGCAACGCCTGGAACCGCTTCTGCCAAGCCCATCGACAAAACGCCGGAGCAGCTGCTTGAGGAGACCAAACAGGCCTTGTCCGGCGGAAGCCAAGATACCAGCGGCTCGCAGAAATCGGGACAAAGCGCTCTGGGTGGCCCGCTGGGCTCCGTTCCTGAAGACAACAAGCAAAAGCTGAAGACCGTCGAAGAAGCACTGCGCGTTTCGATCGATCTGAATTCGGCTCTTGGCGCAGCTCAAGTCGCAGACAATCTTTTGCTAGCGGATGGAGATCGATTGTTTGTTCCTCGGCAGACAGGCGTCGTCACCATCGTCGGCGCAGTCTTGCACCCGCACCGCCTCGCAGCTTCTGATAAGGGATCCTTTGCTTCTTACATTGCCAAGGCAGGCGGATATGCCCCCGACGCATCGCCTAAGTATGGAATCGTTATCCGCGCGAACGGAGATGCTTTCCCTGCAAAGAAAGTGAAGTCCATCATGCCGGGCGATATGATCGTCATACCGACAACCGGCCTAGTTGATGTGACTCGCAAAATGGAAAAGGTCCAGGATGTGACGAAAGTGATCGCCGACGTTCTGTCCTCGGTGTTCATCCTGACGAAGCTGTAGGAAGACAATGAACGAAACAACGAAGTACTTCCAAGACATGATCGACCACTGCTACGACTACGCCGTCGAAGCAAAAGAGAAAGGCAAACCGATCGTTGGCATCATGTGCGAGTTCACGCCGCGCGAGATCATTATGGCGGCAGGCGCAGTGCCCGTTTGTCTATGCGGCGGCGATGCTGACATGATCCCGCCTGCAGAGCGCGATCTTCCTGCGAACCTTTGCCCTTTGATCAAGTCGACCTACGGATACTTGGTTGAGAAGGCCAATCCGTTCCTTGAATGGGCCGACCTGATCGTTGCCGAAACCACCTGCGACGGAAAGAAGAAGATGTTCGAGATCCTTGGCGAAACCAAGGCGACGCACATCCTGGAACTGCCGCAGAAACCGAACGACAACGATGCTTTTGATCACTGGCTGGCGGAACTTCACAAACTGAAAGCCGCGCTTGAGGCACGTTATAACAACAAGATCACCGACGAGATGCTTCGCGAGTCAGTTCGAACGATGAACACCGAACGGCGCCTGAGACGGGAACTGGCCGAAACGATGAAGTCAGACAATCCCCCTTACACCGGCCGAGAGATCCTCGACCATAAAAGCTCGATATCCGGCTTAGCGCCTGATCTGGAGCAATATCAAAAGGCCATTGACTATGCGCCGAAGCGAGAGGTCAAACCGAGCACCGTTCGAGTGCTCCTTACCGGAGTCCCGGTCGTCCACATGGCCGAAAAGGTAGTCGATATTCTGGAGTCCAGCGGCGGCTTGATTGTGTGCATGGAAAACTGCACCGGGGTTAAGCCGATCCTTGAGGATGTTGATGAGAATGCGCCAGACATCATGCGCGCCATTGCCGAGAAGTACTTCCACCTGAATTGCGCCGTGATGACGAGGAACTCCTCGCGAATCGATTTGCTTCGCCAGCTTGCCAAAGAGTACCGAGCGGAGTGCGTCGTCGACCTCATTTGGCAGACATGCACAACCTACGAAATCGAGTCGTTCCACGTTCAGCGTCTTTGCGAAGATGAACTCGGTTTGCCATTCTTGCGCATCGTTACGGACTACTCGCCATCCGACGCCGCTCGGTTACAGGTTCGAATTGAAGCGCTCTACGAAACGGTCTTACAAAGGCGATGATCGATCTTCCTATCGAGTCGGATCGATTGATTTTGCGCAGCTTCTGCTCCAACGACGCAGAGCCGCTCTTCAATTACCTCTCAAAACCCGAGATCTATCGATACGAGCCGGGAGAACCGATCACCCTCCACGAAGCCGAGAGGCTGTGCTCAGAGCGCTCGGATGGAGACAGCTTCATTGCCGTTTGCCTGAAAGAACAAAACCTGCTTATTGGCCACTTGTCTTTCCACCGTGCCGAGCCTGCTTATGTCAACACTTACGAACTCGGCTATATTTACAATCCCAGCTATCAGCATAAGGGGTACTGCACCGAGGCAGTGAGAACGCTAGTTAGCAATGCGATGGCGACCGGCCAAATCCACCGGATCGAAGCCCGATGCGATGTATTGAACACCGCGTCTTGGCGTGTGCTTGAAAAGGCGGGCTTCATCCGCGAAGGTCTGATGCGCAAGCAGATCTACTTCCGCTCCGGAGACGACGGACAGCCGGTTTGGGTTGACGCCTATCTGTATGCGGTTTTGGCGGAGGACGTAATCTGACCGGCGGCTACAATGGGGCCAAATGGTACTCAGGTTGGAGGGCGAGCGTACCCGCGAGCTCTTTCTGGATTAAGACGGATTACACAAGAGTTAGGAAATCGATCTATGACCAGGTTGGAATGAACTTAGGCGGGAATCGCGTCTGCCAGCTTTATCCGCCTATAAAAGAAAAACAACGCAACCTTGAAGCGCTTGGCCGCATATACAATTCCAGGAGAACCTCAATGATAGTCATAAAGCTAATCCTGGGTACCATCGCAGCCCTGGCCGGCATAGGCTGCACCATCTTTATTCTCGTCGAGGCGTTCAAGGATGAGATATGGAAAGGAATTGTCAGCTTCTTGTGCTGGCTCTATCTGCTCTACTTTGCCGTCTTTGAGTGGGAGCATGACTGGAAATGGCCGATCCTGCTTGTCTCGTTCGGCGGAAATGCCATTGCAGCAGGCATCTGGCGTTTGTAGATTGTCAAGAAATCGTTAGCCTTTACGCGTTAAGACCCGATAACGACCTCCAACTGCGATATGCTTAAGCAGTTCGAGGTCATTTTATGCTCATTGTCTCCTTGCTGCTCGTTGCTGTTCCTCCTGCCATCCCAAAAGTCGCCTTCCAGACTCCCGCAGGCCGCCAGTACGCCGTAGTGAATCCCCCTGGTCGCACGATCTTGCCCAACGGCAGGTTCCTCACACCTAGAGGCAAGCGGCTCTACGGAATGGAAAACGTTTGGCAAGCTCTTGTCAGCCCTAACGGTAAAACGATGGTGCTCTTCAACGACGGCGGTTTGACCGTCTACGATGATTACCAAGCCGAAAAGCCGGAGAGAAGGTCGATATCGATGAGCGCAGCCCCAACCGGAGCTTTCATGAAGGACGGCCATACCCTCATTATCAGCAACGGCGAAGCAGGAGGCATCCAAATCCTGCAGGGCCCAGAGTTCAAGGAAGGTCCAGCGATCAGCGCGGATGGTGGCAAAGTCAAAGACTCCTACATCAACGACATCGTCCTCTCTAAAGATGAGAAGCTAGTCTATGGCGTCGATGTCGCCAACCAAGACCTCGTGGTTTTTGACATCGAAGCCAAGAAAGCCGTCAAACGCATCAAGGCCGGCCGCGAACCTTACGCCATCGCCTTTAACGAAGCCAAGAACAAGCTCTATGTGGCCAACATCGGCCTCTTCGACTACTCGTTGATTCCGGCCCCGCGAGAAGGTGCCCAGGGCGACAAGCGCGGACTCTCGAAGCCGCCGTTCGCCTTCCCGACAAAGGAGAGCGAGAAAGGCGTCGAAGCCGAGGGCCGCTTCGTTCCCGGCATCGGCGATCCTCGCGTACCCGACGCCCAATCGGTCTACCAATACGATGTCTCGAACCCGGCCGCCCCGAGGCTGATCAAGCAAGTGAAGTCCGGCGTACTCATCCACGCTCCGGCAGACGGCGGCAAGGCTGTCGGCGGCAGCGCACCGAACGCCCTGCTGGTCAGCCGAGGCAAGCTCTACGTCAGCAACGCCAACAACGACACAATTCAAGTCTTCGATGCGGCCACGATGAAGACGCTGAAGACGATCAAGCTGACCCCGACCAAGGAACTGGCGAGACTCCGCGGCGTCATCCCCAGCGGCATGGCGGTCAATTCGTCCGGCACGAGGCTCTATGTCTGCGAGAGCGGCCTGAACGCCGTCGCCATCATTGACACTGCCACCCACACGGTTCTCGGACACATTCCCACCGGCTGGTTCCCGGTCCAACTTAGCCTGACTCCAGACGGCAAGACGATGCGCATCGTCACCCAGAAAGGCGTCGGTCGCGGACCTCGGGGCTACCTGGACAAACGAAAAGAATCCGACGAGCGCTACGGCCTTCCCGACATGCCCGGAATGGTAAACATTGTCCCGATCCCCGACGCTCCAACCCTCAAATCCTGGTCAAAGGAAGTCCTTGCCAACAACGGTTTGATCAACCAGTTCAACGCCGAAAAGGCAAAGCTGAAGACGCCCATTCCCTACCTCCACGGCGTGCCCAGCGACAATATTAAGTACGTCGTCTTCATTACCAAGGAGAACCACACTTTCGACGGCATCTTCGGCGACCTGAAAGGTGCCAAAGGTCAGCCGGAGTATGCCGAGTTCGGCATGGAAGGCTGGATTGCCGCCAAAGGCAAGCAAGAGCGCCTGCCGATCATGGTCAACCACCATAGGCTCGCCAAGCAGTTCTCCATCAACGACAACTTCTATATGGAGCCTGACGCCAGCGGAGACGGCCACCGTTGGCTCGTTGGCGTCTATCCCAGTCTCTGGTCTACTCGTGTGTTTTATTCCGGATGGGATTTCAAGATGAACAACGACGCCAAAGGCCGACTAACCAGCTACGGATCGAATGGCTCTCAGATTCCCGAGGACTACCTGGAGAACGGATCGATGTGGGAGCACCTTGCCCGTGGAGGAGTGAGTTTCCGCAATTACGGCGAAGGCTACGAGTTCCCCGGCAGCGATGAGCCCGGCGATCCGGGAGAAACAGGCACGATCCTAACCGTCAACCACCCGATGAGCAAAGTTCTTTGGGATAACACGTGTTGGCAGTACCCGATGTACAACAACGACATCCCCGACGTCGCCCGCGCCGAGTGGTTCATCGCCGACCTAGAGAAGAATTACCGTAAGAAAGGCAAGCCGATCCCGCGCTATATGAACATCACGATCTGCAACGACCACGGCGCGCGGCCGAAGCCGAACGAAGGCTACCCCTATGTTTGCTCCTACATGGCCGACAACGACCAAGCTCTGGGCCGCATCGTCGACTACCTCTCGCACTTGCCCGAATGGAAGAACATGGCGATCTTCGTGACGCAGGACGACTCGGGCGGAGACGCCGACCACGTCGATCGGCACCGCTCGTTCGTACTGGCTATCAGCCCTTACGCCAAGCGCGGCTATGTCAGCAACGTTCACACCAGCATCATCAGCTGCCTCAAGTCGATCTACAAGGTGTTCGGCCTCGGCCCCAACAACATGTTCGACGCCGTCACATCCGACCTCGCCGACATGTTCACCAACAAGCCCGACTTCACGCCGTACAAAATGGTCGAAGTCGATCCGCGCGTGTTCGTGGCGTCGAAAGCCTATGATCCGAAGGATCCCAAGTACAAGGCGCGCATATTCCAGAAGCCGCCGATCAAGCTGGACGACCCCGAGTTCGTCGAGCAGCTGAGGAAGCAATCCGATCGGGCGATGGGCGGAGTCGATAAAGACTAGACTATAAGCCCGTAATGTTAGGCAGTAGGCGCGGGTGGTTCGTACCCGCGTCTTTTATCTCATCTGGCATCTTAACCAACCACGATAGATATCTTGTTGCTTCTAACTGCGAGCAATATCATTGGTTTGGCCGCTTCCATCGCGAAACAACCCTTCGACCTAAACGTTTCATTCATCAGGACACATTAAAAGGTGAATATCGTTGAGTTCCAAGCGAGCCGGTCTTCCTCTCGACTTTTAAGGATTTCGATGGAGGCCGGCTCCAGCTGATGAAACAAGGAGTACGTTATGGTTGCATCGCTCATCTTCACAACTCTATTGGTCAACCCCGTGCAACCGTTTATATCAGTGAACGGCTACGTCTATCTCGCAAAACGAAACGGGCAATGGCAGAATGTCGCTACATCATTTCCGACGATCAAAGGTCCGATGACTTTGACCCAACTCGGCATCGGCCAAGTTGGCAATCGGGTAACTGCTCAGAAGGTACAGGGATCAACGAAAACGGACAGAGCCAAACTGATCGGAACCAACTTGCCTTCCGGCGTCCTTTACTACGGGCTGGAAGCAGCAGCTCCAAGACCTTTCAAGTCGATCAACGGTGAGAAATGCACGGAGTGGGTGTTGCGTTGGCTGAAACAGGGCAGCACAGAAGAGCATAAGATAGACATTTTATCGGCCTATGAAGGCGACCTAGACGGTGACGGCACCTTAGAACAAATCGCCTGGGGCCAGATTCGCTATTTGAAGATAACGAAACCGCCAATCAGCCAAGCGCTGCTATTACGCGCCAACGGCAAGACCTATCCGATTCACGCTTGGAGCATGTATTACTTCCAGTACAACCTCGTCGGTGTAGCGGACATCGACTGCGACGGCAAAATGGAGATCATAACGCAGGTTAAAGGCTTGGGAACCAGCAGCGTATCGATTGGCTTCTACGATGGGGCTTCCTTTAGTCAGGTTCCAAATACGAAGATATATGACTCCACGGACGGTAAGTAGGGGATAAAATGGTGGCATGCTCGTCGCCGTTGCGTATCTTGGATTATTAGCACCATCGACTACAACGCCTTTCATCGCGGTGAACAACCAAGTCATCGCTACCTGTCAAAACAAGGCCTGGCAGCCTGCGCCGGTGACGTTTGGAACGAACTCCGGGCAGCTGAAGCTTGTGGAAGTCGGGATCGGCAAGATCGGCAAGGATTGCTCAGCCAAAGGAATCGACTCGGTGCCCGAAATTGAAGGAGCATTCCTCCGTGAACCAACGAGCGAAGCAGACGTGCAGGCTTGCGGACTCAACGTAACGATACCGCGACCAGTAAAGCAAGCTGACGCCAAGGCATGCAAGAAATGGGTCGCCGAGTGGGTTCAGAAGCAAAAGATATTCGCCAAACAGATTCAAGTTTTCGAGGCTTATCAAGCTGATCTGGATGGCGACGGCAAAACGGAAACCATCGTCGAAGCGGCCAGCCGCAAAGGACTCGGAACCGTTTCATCAAGACACAGCCGAACCGACTTCAGCGCAGTTCTGCTTCGAGTTGGCAATAAGACCCTAACGGTTCAGTCTGCCAAAGGGGGCCTCAATGTCTGCGCGCTCAAAGCCATTGCCGACCTCGACGGAGACGGCAAAATGGAGATCGTCTCGACGTCTGCCTACTACGAAGGATTCACCGCCCGAATCCATCGTTATGAAGGAAGAAAACTGAAGATGTTGGTTGAGAATGGGTCCGGAGCGTAGTTTGGACAAAGAAGCTTAGGTGTCCTGAAACCATTCCCCGCCAACAGACGTATATCGCCATAATGAAGCCCGTTGTTGCGCTAGCCCTTTGCTTCCTATCTTTCGCGTTCGCCGGCTGCGATCCAGAAGCCGCCGTTGAGAACGCCGCCAACCGAGTGAAGCAGCAAGCCGCCGACGCAGCGGAGCAGAAAGTTCGCGAGGTTGCCAAACCGGTCACAGACCAGGTCGACCAAGGAATTGCAAGGGCCAAGGAAACAGCAAAGCCGGTGACCGACAAAATCGGCGAAGGCAAGCAGGCCGTTGAGAGCGTGACCGGTCCGCTAGAGCCGCTTCAGAAAGATCGAGACTGAAGAGTTGTTGCATCCTATTCGCAAGACGCGGGCCAAAGCCGCCCGCGCCTACGGCGTAGGCTAGAGGCTATCGAGAAGAGTCCAAAGACTGCCAGATGCGGCAGATATGTCTCTCGCTTCGAAGATTCGCTTCTCCCGAGTACGCTCGGGCTCCAACAGGTGTCCGTCCTTACCCCTTACCCCTTACCCCCTAAGTCCTCACACGCCATTTCCCTAGCATTCTTAGCAGCATTAGGCTGTCTAACATTTTCTGGGCATGATTCGATCAGTCAAAACCTAATATAATTCGTCATTTTACGCAGACAGCAAAACCTCAACCATGGTTAACATTTGATTTAACGTTATATTCTATGCCGTTACCGGCTTTTGCGTAATATTCTCAAAATCGAGAAGGAATCTAAGAATTGTAAGTTGAACCTTAACACGACTACGCAATCAAACAGACCACGGAGGTCGATGTGTACGGCATCAAAAGACACATTCGGTACGACTCGGACCGAGACAATAAATTCTCCGATGAGATCATGGCGGTGCCTGGCTGCGAAAATCTGGACCACTGCATCCAGTGCGGCACTTGCTCCGGCGCATGTCCCCTCAGCATCTATATGGACCTGACTCCGCGAAAGGTCATCAACCTCACGCGTGCGGGCTTCAAAGACGATGTCCTGAAATGTCACACTATTTGGCTCTGTTCCTCTTGTTACGCCTGCGTTTGCCAGTGCCCGAGAGAAATCGGAATCACCGACATCATGTATGCGCTCAAACAAAGAGCGATGCGCGAAGGCCGATACCCCAAAGGTATGCCCACGCCGGTTCTTGCCAAGGTGTTCTACAACACTGTTTCGAACCGAGGCCGCATCTCAGAGATCCGACTGGTTATTGCCTTCCTCAGCCGCGCCCACTGGCAGCGTCTGATCGGCATGTGGAAAGTCGGCCTGAACCTGATGACCAGCAAACGCTTCTCGTTGAAAGCAGAGAAGATGGAACGCCCGAACGAGCTTCAGAGCGTTCTCAGCGTCATCAATTCGCGAACTGGAGGTCCTAAGAAGTGAAATACTCCTACTTCCCCGGATGTTCGCTGAAAGGCACCGGCAAGGCCTACGAAAAATCGTTCCTCGCCATCTGCCAAGCCTTAAACATCGAGGTGAGCGAACTCGATAACTGGAACTGCTGCGGCGCGACCGCTTATATGTCCGTTGACGAGATGAAAGCACTCGGCCTGTCGGCTCGCAACCTGGCATTGGCTGAAGCGCGCGGCCTCGACCTCGTCGCACCCTGTGCAGCGTGCTACGGCATCCTGATCCACACATGGGACGACATGGAGAAGTATCCGCAGCGCGGCGACCAGGTGAAAGCAGGCCTAGACAAAGCCGGCCTCAAATACACCGGCAAAGTCAAGGTTCGCCATCCGCTGGACGTGCTCTGCAACGACGTCGGGCTCGATAAGATCAAGTCATTGGTGAAGCGGCCATTGACCGGTCTTAAGCTGGCAAGCTACTACGGCTGCCGCATCCTGCGCCCGATCGCGACGTTCGACGATCCCGACAATCCTCGGTCGATGGACAACCTCATGGAAGCAATCGGAGCAACGCCGGTTGAATATCCGCTGAAGACGAAGTGCTGCAGCGCGAGCCACACCGGAACGCTTCCTGAAGTCGGACAGCAGATGTCCGGCATTCTCATCCGCGAAATGGAGAAGCGGGGCGCTGACATCGTCGTCACGGCCTGCCCGCTCTGCCAGTTTAATCTTGAGGTCTTCCAAGAGCCGATCATGAAACGGTTCCCCGATATCAAACCGATTCCCATTGTCTCGTTCACCCAGCTCATCGCCTACGCCTTGGGCATGGATGAAAAAGACTACTGCTTCAAATACCACTCGGTTCCGGTTCAAAAAGTCATTGACGAAAAAGTGAAACCGGCCGCCGCAGGAGCGAGGTGAAACCAATGGAAAACAAAGAAGAAATTCGAATTGGGTTTTATATCTGCCACTGCGGAACGAACATCGCCTCCATCATCGACGTGGAGAGCGTTGCGGAATATGCGAAGACGCTGCCGAACGTAGTCATCGCTAAAGACTACAAATATATGTGCTCTGAGCCCGGCCAAGACCTAATCATGGCCGACATCAAAGAACACAAGCTGAACCGAATCGTCGTTTCAGCCTGTTCGCCGCTTCTGCACGAACCAACATTCCGAGGCGCGGCGCAGAAAGCCGGTCTGAACCCGTTCTTCGTGCAGATGGTTAACATCCGCGAGCACGGCTCTTGGGTTCACGAGGACCATGCTCGGGCTACGGACAAAGCAAAGGCGCTGGTCCGAGGCGCTGTCGGCCGCGTCGCTCTGCACAAGGCACTTGAGAAGAGAAGAGTCAGCGTCAACCCCAACGTCATGGTGGTCGGCGCAGGCATCGCAGGAATCCAGGCAGCCCTCACACTTGCCAAAGCAGGCAAGAATGTTTACCTGATCGAGAAGGAACCGACGATCGGCGGCCACATGGCCCAGTTCGACAAGACGTTCCCGACTCTCGACTGCGCAGCTTGTATCCTCACCCCGAAGATGTCGGACGTGCGGTCGCACCCCAACATCACGCTGATGACGATGGCCGAAGTCGAGAAGATCGAAGGCTATGTCGGCAACTACAAAGTCACCGTCAAGAAGAACCCGCGCTACATCGATGAAGAGTTGTGCGTGGGATGTCTCGACTGCATCGAGCAATGCGTGTTCAAGCAAGGTAAGTTCGCCGACCAGTTCAACTTGGGTCTCAACAAGCGTAAACCGGTCTACATTCCGTTCCCGCAAGCCACTCCCAAACTCGTCGTCATCGACCCGAAGGCGTGTCTCCAATTGATGACCGGCAAGTGCAAGCAGACATGCGTGGACGCCTGCGACCGCGGCGCGATCAGGTTCGACCAGCAGCCCGAGCACATCGAAATCGAAGTCGGTTCGGTGATCATCTCGACAGGCTACAAGACGTTCGATCCGAAGCGTCTCCCGGCCTACGGCTACGGCCAGTACGAGAACGTGTTCACTTCGCTCGAAATCGAGCGCATGGTCACGGCCTCGGGTCCGACAAACGGCCACATCGCCCTACGAAACGGCGAGAACCCCAAGAGCATCGGCCTGATCTACTGCGTAGGCTCCCGCGACAACCGCATGAACAAGTGGTGCTCGCGCGTCTGCTGCATGACGGCTCTGAAGCTGGGCCACCTGGTCAAAGAGCACACCGGCGCAGAAGTCTTCAACTTCTACATCGACATGCGCGCGGCAGGCAAAGGCTACGAAGAGTTCTATCACAAGATGCTCGAAGAGGGCCTGCACTTCATTCGCGGCAAAGTCGCCGAAGTCACCGACTGGGCAATGACGCCTGAGGAAGAAGGCAAGCTGGTCATCCGCGTGGAAGACACGCTGGCTGGCGTGGTCCGCAGAATCCCCATCGAAATGGTTGTGCTCGTTCTCGGCCTTGAGCCTCAAGACGACGCGCGCCAAGTCCAGCGCATGTTCAACATCAGCTGCTCGACGGAAGGTTTCTTCCTTGAGAAGCACCCGAAACTTGCGCCGGTCAGCACGAACACGGACGGCATCTTCCTAGCAGGCTGCTGCCAAGGTCCGAAGGACATTCCCGACACGGTCGCCCAAGCTGGCGCGGCCGCAGCGGAGTGCATGGCGCTGATCGACAAAGGCTATGTCGAGATGGAACCGATGACTTCCTACGTAATCGAGGAGGAGTGCTCGGGATGCAAGACCTGCATCAACATGTGCCCCTACAGCGCCATTACTCGAGATGAAGTCAAAGGCGTTGCAGTCATCAACGAAGCGCTCTGCAAGGGTTGCGGCGTGTGCGTTTCGGCGTGCCCGTCCGGCTCGATCAAGCAGAACTTGTTCGAAGACGACGAGATCTTCCGCGAGATTCAAGAGGTGTTGGCTTATGTCTGAGCAATGGGAACCTAGAATCCTTGCCATCTTCTGCAACTGGTGCACCTACACCGCCGCAGACCTGGCTGGCGTATCTCGCCTTAAATACGAGCCCAATGCGCGCGTCGTTCGCGTCATGTGCAGCGGGCGCATCGATCCGCAGTTCATCTTGGCTGCGTTTGCCGGTGGAGCCGACGGCGTGCTCATCGGCGGATGCCACCCAGGCGACTGCCACTACGTCGAGGGCAACTACAAAACGCTGCGCCGCGTGACGATGCTGAAGCGCATGCTCGAGGACATGGGCGTCGAACCGGAACGGTTCCGGCTTGAGTGGATATCAGCGTCGGAAGGCGACCGCGTTCAAAAAGTTGTCAACGACATGGTGACGAAGCTCAAAGTGCTGGGGCCTCTTAATCTGCCGGGAAGAATCGTCGAGTGGGACAAAGAAGTCGAACACTTGCAGAACGAGATCGACGCGAAAGAGGGGGTGGCCGCTAATGTCTGATAAACCAAAAGTCGCGCTCTACTGGTGCGCCTCTTGCGGAGGTTGCGAGGAGTCTGTCGTCGACTTGGCGGAAGACATTCTGACGGTCGTCGGCGCGGTTGATATCATCCTTTGGCCCGTGGCAATGGACTTCAAGAAGAAGTCGATTGAAGAAATGGCCGACGGAGAGATCACCGTGACCTTGCTCAATGGGGCCATAAGAACCTCTGAGCAAGAGGAAATGGCGCAGCTGCTACGCCGAAAGAGCAAACTGATGGTCGCTTACGGTTCATGCGCCCACACTGGGGGCATACCGTCGCTGTCGAACGGCTTCGAACGCGAGCAGATCCTCAAGTATGTCTACCACGAAGCCCCGACGGTCAAGAATCCGAACAACACCCGGCCGCAAACCGAGTTCACGGAGAACGGCTGGACTGCGACGCTCCCTGAGTTCCGCAATGTTTGCCGCGCACTGGACCAAGTGGTCGACGTCGATTACTACATCCCCGGCTGCGCCCCGAACCCTAAGCTTCTATTGGATGCCGTACTAGCCATCTTGAAAGGAGAGCTTCCGCCTAAGGGAACGGTTCTTGCGCCCGACGTCGCCCTCTGCGACGGCTGTCCTCGGCTGCCAACGAAGCCGATTGACCTCACCATCGACGAGTTCAAGCGACCGTGGCAAGCCAAGATCGATCCGGACACATGCATGCTGGCGCAAGGCTTTGTATGCCTCGGTCCGGCAACGCGCGGCGGCTGCGGCGAACGGTGCATCAGGGGCAATATGCCTTGCACCGGATGCTTCGGTCCAACCTCAAAAGTACACGATCACGGCGCTAAGATCCTCTCCGCGCTGGCATCGATCGTCAACGCCAACGATGAGCCTGAAATCCAGAAGATTCTGGCAGGCATTCCCGACCCAGTGGGCACGTTCTATCGGTACGGCATGGCAAAGTCGCTGATCCGCCGCAACCTCGACCTGCCCAGTTCAAAGTAGGAGCACACTATGGGAGAAACGAACAACAGAAGAATCACCGTCGACCCCATCACCAGGTTGGAAGGGCACGGCAAAATCGACATCTACCTTGACGACAAGGGCGAAGTCGAGCGCGCCTACTTCCAGGTGCCCGAACTGCGAGGGTTCGAGATATTCAGCCTTGGCCGACCGGTCGAGGATATGCCCCAAATAACCAGCCGAATCTGCGGCGTCTGCCCGATGGCGCACCACATGGCCGGAACGAAAGCTCTGGACCACGTGTTCAACGTCGAACCGACGTCGGCGGCCAAGAAGATTCGCGAACTGGTCTACAACGCGTTCATGCTCGAAGACCACGCGCTGCATGTGTATGTTCTCGGCGGACCGGACTTCATCGTGGGTCCAGATGCACCAGCAGCCCAGCGCAACGTCGTCGGCGTAATCGAGAAAGTCGGCCTGGAGGTCGGCAAGAAGGTTATCGGCACCCGTAAAATGGTGCGCGATATGATTTCGCAGATCAGCGGCAAGGTGGTTCACCCAGTCCTTGGTCTGCCGGGTGGCGTCGCGAAGGGAATCAAGCCAGACGAACTCGCCGACCTTAAGCAGGTGGCGGCCGCAGGCGTCGATTTCGCGATGTTCACCTTAGAGACGTTCAAGAAGATCGTCTTGGAGAATCCCGAATACGTTCAGCTGATCACGTCGCCCGCGTATACGCACCAGACCTACTATATGGGTCTCGTCGACGACAACAACAAGGTCAACTTCTACGATGGGGACATCCGGGTGGTCGATCCGAACGGAAAGCAATACCTCAAGTTCAAAGAGGAAGGCTATCTAGAGCACATCGAAGAGCACGTCGAACCGTGGAGCTACGTGAAGTTCTGCTACCTGAAGAAGGTTGGCTGGAAGGGCTTCAAGGGAGGCATCGACGACGGCGTCTATTCGGTCGCTCCCCTAGCCCGACTTAACGTCTGTGACGGCATGGCCACTCCGCGCGCGCAAGAGGCTTACGAGGAGTATGTCAAGCTCCTTAATAAGCCGGTCCACCACACCTTGGCGAACCACTATGCTCGCGTCATCGAGATGATCCAAGCCGCCGAGACAATTGAGCGCTTGCTGAACGATCCTGAAATCACGAGCGACGACCTGCGGTGCATCCCAACGGAGACTCCGAAGAAAGGCGTCGGCGTGGTGGAAGCTCCGCGCGGCACGCTGTTCCACCACTATGAAACGGATGATAAGGGTCTCGTGACCCGATGCAACCTGATCGTGGCGACGCAGAACAACTCGGCGCGCATGGCCATGAGCGTCGAAGCGGCTGCGAAAGGCCTGATCCACGGCGGCGTAGTCAATGACGGTCTGCTCAACAAGGTCGAGATGGCGTTCCGCGCCTATGACCCGTGCCATGCCTGCGCGACTCACTCGTTGCCTGGGCAAATGCCACTGGTAGTGAAGGTGCACGACAGCAAAGGCGAGTTGGTGCAGGAGATTCGGCGCTAGCTTCGAAAGCGTAGGACGTAAGGGGTAAGACGTAAGGTTTCACGACCTAAGTCCGACTTGTTGCGTCCTACGGCAGGTTCAAGACTAGTAGTTGTCAGGAGCTTAGTTAGAGTTGGGGTTGGAGGGCGAGCGTACTCGCGAGCTTTCCTTCCCAACTCGTAAGCCATCGTTCTTTCTGTCATTCTTTATGCAGCGAAGAAAAGCAACCTTACGTCTTATGTCTTGTTACTTGTCATTCTGAACGAAGTGAAGAACCTAACTGGAAGCATCGATTATTATAAGTAGCAAGCATCGACTACGGCCAGATCCTTCGCTTCGCTCACGATGACAGCTTAAATGCATTTACCATACCGCTAACCCTTAACCCTTAACCCTTAACCATATACCATATACCCCATTTATGTCCCAACGCCCTTTCCTCATTCTCGCCCTCGGCAACGATCTCCTTGGAGACGACGCCGTCGGGCCACTTGCTGCTCGAGAACTTCAACAGCGCCTGAACACGGAAAAGATCGATATCATCGAGACAGGCGAAGCAGGTCTAGCGCTAATGGAGGTATTAACCGGTTACGAGAAAGCACTGATCATCGACTCCGTGCAGACTTGCGAGAACCCGCCGGGAACGGTCATCGAGTTCCATCCTGAGGACTTCCGCAAGGTGATCGCACCTTCGCCGCACTATGCGGGCCTGCCGGAGATCCTAGCTTCCGCTGAACGCTTCGAGCTGCCCATGCCGTCCGAACTCCGCATTCTGGCAATGGAAGTCGCCAACCCGTTCGATTTCGCCGAAACCTTCACGCCGGATGTCGCCAAAGGCTTCCCGAACCTAATCGATAAAGCCTGCGAGATCGTAGAGTCTTGGTAGTAAATCGGCAAATCGCACAACATTAAGGCGAAAGGATCATCACCAGCGTATAGACTGGATCCGATCCTGATGAACGACAGTACCTTCAAGAAACGACCACGGAGATGGCGCAAGTCCATCATCTGCTTGGCTGCCATCCTTCTCGTCCTTCTCATCGCTGATTACTTCCTTTATCCGCTCCTCCCCATCGGCGGAAGGAGCTCCAACACTGGCCAGAACGGAGCTTGGCTGCGCTACACGTGGTACTTCGGCCACTATTCTGAAGCAGACCAAAAGGAGCTCGCAAAGAACCTCCAAACACGCCAGATAAGATACGCCTACTTCCATGTTCGTTACATCAAGATAGACGGCACTCTCAAGTTCCGCTTTCCGAACGAGGCCAAGAAGCTCAACCGAACCATCCACCAGAACGCGCCGGCAACAATGACTCTCGCCTGGATCTATGCGGGGCGCGACCAAGTCGATCTCTCAAAACCGGAAATAAGAAAAACGATGGTGCAACAAGCCGTCTGGCTGACAAAAGAATGCGGATTCGACGGCGTGCAATGGGATTACGAAGTCTGCCCAGACGGCAATGAGAGCCAGCTCAGGCTTCTGCATGAAACCAGGCAAGCGCTTGGCGTGAACAAACTCCTTTCCGTCGCCGCATCCATGAACTATCCTTGGCCCCTCGGCCGGTTTGGCTGGTCGGAGAGTTACTTTGCTAAGCTCGCCGTCGACTGCGACCAAATCTGCATCATGGGCTACGACTCGGGCCTCTACTTCCCGCGAGCCTACGCAGCTTTGCTCAAGAGACAGATCAAGCGAATTCCAAAGGCCGTCCACGAGTCCAACCCAGAATGCAAGGTGCTGCTCGGCGTTCCGACCTATGAGGACGGTCCGCCGTCGCACAACCCGCACGCCGAGAACCTGAAGATCGCCCTGAAGGCTGCAAGGGAGACGAAGAGCAGCCAACTCAACGGCGTTGCCCTCTTCGCCGACTATACAACGGATGCCGATGAGTGGCTGCTGTATGAGCGCTATTGGCTGGACCGACGGTGAACCGAACCAGCGCCTTCCCTCGCCATTTTGCTATAATCGCCCTATTCCAGGTTCATATTAGACCAACAAGGATACTCCGCGATGAATAAAACGCTAGCTCTTCACCTGTTTCCGACAAAATCGATCACTCGCGATGCTGCACTGATCCTGTCAGCAACAATTCTGACTGCCCTCTGCTCGCAGGTGTCCATTCCGTGGATCCCGGTCCCCTTCACACTGCAGACGTTCGCCGTCTTACTGACTGCTTTTGCTCTCGGATCTCGTCGCGGCGTTCTGGCCCAGCTTGCCTACATCGGCGCTGGCGCTTGCGGACTTCCGGTCTTCCAAGGCTATCATTCGGGTATCGCGTATATGTTCGGACCGACCGGCGGATACTTGCTCGGTTTCGTTGCCGCTTCCTGGATCGTCGGCCGAATGGCTGAGAAGGGCTGGGACAAGAAAGTAACCCTCTCGCTGGCAGCGATGGTTCTCGGAAACCTCGCGATCTATGCTTTCGGCGTCGCCTGGCTTTCGGTTTTCTTTGGCTTTGAAAAGGCAGCCATGGTCGGCATGGTGCCGTTCCTCCTCGGCGATGCGATCAAGATCCTCGCCGCCTCGGCCGCTCTTCCCGCCGCCTGGAAAGCGATTCGATAGTTTCTCCTACATAAGTAAACAAAGCCCTGCTAGCGAACATCGTCAGCGGGGCTATTTCATGTCCGGCTGTACCGCCGACGTCTTCGTCGGCAAACGGTTCGATCTGCGGACTAGTACGATTACCCTCGGTACCAACGCTCCGCTCGGGGTGCCGAGGGATGGGATAGGTTCTGCTCGCTAGTAGGCTCGCGCTCTAACCCAGATACGATTCTACGACGTTCGTCTTACGTCCTACGTCAAGAGGCGAAGCCCTCGATAAACAACAATAGCCATGCAAAGCTATTGCATGGCTACTGCAGGGCAACCGCAGTGCGGACCCTAGACCGACTTCGCGATAATGATCGCTTCGGCGATCTCCTTCATGCTCTTTCGGGCATTCATCGACTGCACCTGGATTCGGCGATAGGCTTCAGCCTCGGAAAGGTGGTATTCGTCGATGAGAATGCCTTTGGCGCGTTCGACGAGTTTGCGGGTCTCAAGTCGCTCGTTTAGCGACGAGACTTCCTTGTTGAGCTGGCAGTTCTGCTCGTAGCGGCTGCGCGCGATCTCGATGGCCGGGGGCAGGTCGCTGGGTTTGAAAGGCTTCACTAGATAGGCGAAAACGCCTGCATCCTTGGCTCTCTGAATCAGCTCTTGGTCGCTGTAAGCCGTCAGCAGGATCGCCGGGGCGATACCCTCTTCGGTGATGATCGTTACCGCTTCGATGCCGTCCATCACGGGCATCTTGACGTCCAAAATACAAATATCGGGTTGAGACGACCGCGCGGCTTCGATGGCTTGCTGGCCGTCGCCGGCTTCTGCCACTACTTCGTAATCCAGGTTCTCAAGCATTTGCTTGAGGTCAAGGCGAATAATAGGATCGTCGTCTGCAATAAGAACTCTAAGCTTTGCCATGGTCTATCTCCAAACTAAGGGAGAGGCCGTTCTTTCCCCATTTTTGAGTCTATAGGATACCTTTTTGGCACCGAGGCTTGCGGGATGGACTCAAACCATTGACGATTGATGGATTGACAATTGACCATTGGGAAGTAGTTGTATCAAGGTTGGAGCACGCGACCGAACTTGCGATCAGGTGAGAACAAAGCGGCAACATAACGACATAGAGACATAGAGACAAATCGACCTATTTGGAGCGCGAGCGTACCCGCGAGCAAAATCTTTCTCTTACTTTCGCAGCGGCACTGTCGCAGTTACATGGTTATAGACTCGGCTCCAGTTTTCGCCTGACTCAAAGGCGGATCGGGGGAGATACCAAAAGTTCATGCTGTTCAGAAGAAGCACAAGGTCGCCATCATTCACGAAGTAGCTTACAACTCGGGACCAAGGGGCTTCCGACATCGTGCCTGGCTCCTGCTCAACATGGAGTCTTTCATCGTCAATGGTGAACCGCATGGGCATATAGAAAGACTTATTCTGTTTGTTGTTGGCTGCCCAGACGATGCTAATTTGAAACACGAGATGGACGTAGACGAGGATCGTTGCGGATAGGCCTAGCAAGAACGACACATTGTAGATTCGCAGGAAACCCAGAAAAACAAGGCATATAACAGCTAAGCCGATCAATTGAATGATAATGTAACGCTTGCGCTGATAGTGCCACGATATCTTCTTGAATCGCTTTTTTGTCATGCAGAACGTCTCGGTCGTCACGGTCCACTCAGGCATAACCCACATTACCCAACGTCCATATATCGATTACTACAAGCCCGATCGAGAAGCGACTAGAATCTACGGATTGGAATAGTCGATTTAACATGCCCGAGGATCGTCTGATAATCTGAATCCGACTCAAAGCAAGCGCGAGGAAGATACCAATAGGCTTTCTTAGCAATAAATAGAACGATGTCATCGCCAACCATGAAGTAGTTCACAACGACAGACCATGGCGCTGTTGATTCGGTATTCGGCTCTTGCTTCCAATATAGTTTTTCGTTGTCAATAGTTGCGGATATCGGCTGGAGAATCGTTTGGTTTTGTTTGTGGTTGACGAACTTCGTGATCTTCAAATGGAAGAGCAACAGGTTTTCGATGACTGCCACGAGGAACATGGCGACGATCCAAAAAAGATCAAGCCGCTGAGCGATCACGTAAACAACAACGCTAAGTCCAAGCCATGATATCAAGATATTGATCCCTATACTAACGCGGCTCTTTTTCCAGAAAACCCTCTTTTGGCTCTGTTTAGAATTGCTAAACCTCTTGGTTGTCACGGTCCACTCGGGCATGGCTAACCATACCCGAGCAAACGCCTATTAACGCAATCGAACGATCAGTCGCCGCCACTATATCGGTGCGGGAAGCTCTCGTCAGGTTTGCTGGTATGACACACAGTGCACGTGTCAATCGTTCCTGCATGGCCCTGAAGAGCGATAGCCTGCACGTTATCCGCAGCTTTCGAAGTCGGGGTTATGGCGTGCGGGCTGCCGTGGCACGCTGCGCACTTCACGCCTTTGTGCCCCTTCGAGTTCCGGTAGAGCGTATTTGCCTGCTCATATTCGTGGTTCGCCTCGTGGTGGCACGAATCGCATCTTGGCAAAGATGTCCAAGGCGTGCGAGCCGGACTCGCGACAGCATCCATATCGCCATGGCAGTTCGTGCAAGTCAGTCCCTTGGTCGAGTGGATGTCGCGTTGGCACTGCGTCACGACGCCTGGGTGGCAGGCATAACACTTGTTCGAAAGACCAATGGATACCATTCGAGAGGCATGCGAACCGTGCATCGCCCGGCTGAGATTTGCCAATGAAGGATTGCCAGTTTTGCCCAAGGCGGGATCGGCATGGCAGTTGGAGCATAGCACGGGTTTCTGGTTGGATAGGTTTGTGCCGTGCAATGAGTCATGCTTCGCCAAAATGTCGGCATTGGTTTTCGTCGAATCAGATGGGCTGTGGCACAAATTGCAGTTCATCTCCCAGCTAACGGGCATCACTGCTTGCGTGGTCGCCACAACCGATCCGCCAGAAAGAACCTCAACGGTCGCCAACTGGTATGGATTCAGACTCATTGTGTCCGTCAACGGAGTAATCGGAACTCCCGCGACGTTCCAGTCGCCATCTCCTGTGGCCGCCATCGCGCCAGCGAGACCTGCACCGAACAAGCCGATGTTCGGGACTAGCGCCACTCCGAAGAGGGCTTGCGAATAGGTCCAGAAGTTCGTTTTATCGGTCGAGGACGTATTTCCAGGGACGTAATAGCGAACCGATAGTCCCTGAGTCACGATATCCGGCTCATCGCGGCGGCGAATGACCTGAGCATGGAATGTGTTCGCCGGCGGCAAGATGCATATCTCGGAAAAATCTTGGCCCATACAGTGCATTCCAAGATCGTTCCAGGCAAGAACGACATACTGGCCGTTCGGCAGATTCGAACCGCCGCCGCCTCCTCCGCCACAACCTAGCAGGCCGTATCCCCAAATGGCTACGGAAACACAACCTAACGCCAAAGTAAGTCGAGATTTCTTTAACATTGCCAACAAACCTCTCTATTGATTAGATTGTATACCGGCTAGAGCATTTCCTTCATCTTTATATCAGTAATCGGACAATATTGGCGATGGGTCTCGCGTAACCTTACGCGCTCGTTAACGTATTCACTAGTATGTTCTTTACATATATCATTCGAGTTGCTGCTCTTCTAGGCGCAATCCAAATGGCAATTGTGTGGCTGGGCAGGCTGATTCGCTTGCTCGGGCAGACCGTGCTTATGTTGCAGAATGTTAAGCGCCCAATCCTAAAACGGGCATATATCCGACGATAGAGCCTGTCTCCACAAATGGATGAGGGGCGGCCCGCTTACGGGCCGCCCCTCTTTTGGCAAAGTGAAAAGGAGGTTTTATAGCTTGAGGTCGACGATGCCGCTCACGCCAACGCCGTCTACTTTCTTGATATCTTTGATGACATCTTTGCTGGAAACAGGAATGAGCGCTCGGATGCGGATTTCGCCGAATATCTTGGCTTCTGGCTGAGCAACAGCCTGAACTTTATCGATCTTGTCTTTCGGACCCGTCACTTGGGCCGCACCGATCGCGCTGCCGCCGCTGCCTGCGCCGATTCCGATGCTAATGATCGGAACGACCTTTGTTGACATATCGGGCGTGTCGGTATGTTTCGTCAGCTTGTTGAACTGCTTGTTGATATCCGGTCCAAACTGCTTGACAGCTGCACCGACGCCGATGATCTTGATCGCTTCCTTAATCTGTGCAACTCCAAGGGCTCCGACAAGAATAAGGCAAAGCGCAATGTAAATCTTCTTTTTCATGGTTTTCGAAAAAACCTCCTCTTGATTGTTAAACGACTGAAAGCGCTGCTAGGTTGCCTAAATGAACCTAACAGCGCAATATTAGAACTTTACGCTCAGTTGAGTCGTGATCAGGCCGCCCTTCGCGCGAGAGGAATCGCCGATTCCGCTGGCAAATGGTCCGAAGCCGGGAACGCCCTTCGAGTTGTAGTCGCTGATCTGCCAAAGAATGCTAAGGCACGAGGCTTCCGACATCTCATAGTCGAATCCAATGTTGTACCAAGTTTCGGTTGGCTTGCCGCCGACAAAGAACGGAACGGCTCGCTCCTTAAGGTCCCAAAGCACCGCTTCGTAGTCGAATGACACCTTCCAGTTATGCGTCAGTTTGTAGTCGAGACCGATCAGGATTCGGTTAAGCTTGTCGTCAGTGCCGAACCCAAGCTTGTCAACGGTCGTCCCGTCCAAAGCGCCATTGTCCGTTCCCGTATAGAGTTCAGCCGACGCTCGGAGTTTCAATTTTCCGTTAAGGTTGGCAAAGCCCTTGAACTCCAATCCTTGGATGTCCGTCGGATTCCACCAAATGCCGATCCGTCCCCAATCGCCAGGAGGCGAGAAGAGAGGCAGGATGTATTTGTATCCTGCGGACACACCCCAGACGTCGTTTTGGTATCCGACATTTCCCCACCAAGCGTAGTTGTCGTCAGTAACGACGTCACTCCAGCCGCGTTTGATGTCGGATTTAGCATAGCCGCCTTCGACATCAAACTTTTGAACCTTGAACTTGGCCGTCGCACCGTAGACAGCCAAGCGGTCTGCCTCAATGCTGTTCACCAGTTGCGCTTCATTAGATATTAACCACAGATAGGAGAAGTCAATTGCACCTTCGCTGCCGATCGGCACTTTGGCATGAACGCCAAACGTTTGATCGACATGAAGATCGAGATTCGTGTTGGACTTGTCGCCGCGCGGCCTGTCCGATCCATTGAGATAAATTGGCACGCCCGATTTGCCGACTCGCATCGGCTGAAGCTCGGTAGCATAGGTTCCTGCTGCGTCTTGGCTGCTGCTTCTTCCGCCGATAATGTCGAAAGTTGCCGCGCCAATCGGAATCGAAACGATTGCGCCATCCAGCATCCAGTTGCCGTTGTTCCACCGGCCATTTTCGAAGTAAGGAGAAGCTTCCGGCCGCTTCATGATGAACGGATGGATCTGGTAGCCAAGCCGGCCGGCTCTAATGTTGAACTTCTGGCCAACCAGAGACGTCGCATACCGAACCTCGAAATCTTGGAAGTAGATGTACTCGCTGCCTTCGCTAAACGCCTTGCCGTCCATCGTCTCGGACTGGTTCCCCAAAGCATAGGCATCATCGAGGGCGTTGCCGACGACAAGAGTTGCTTTCCAGTCGAGTCCATTCTCTGCGTCGTGGGATATCTCAAGCGCGAGTTCATGAAGGATCGTCAGGTCGCGCAGCATTCCTGCCGCGTCGCCTTCGTAGCCGCCACGACCCATGCCAGTTGGACGGCCGTCGACCGTAATGCCGAACTGGTCGTCCAGAACTCCTGGGCTGTTCTTGCCTGCATAGCCGCCGAACAGCACGAAGTCAGCCGTTCCGTGGATGTCGATGGCCGGTTTGCGGGCTTCCAGCTTGGCGACTCGGTCTTTGAGTTCGCCGACGTCTTTCTTCATGGCATCGACGTCAACTCCGAGAGTCTTCATTTCTTTCTCGAACTCTGCGGCCAGCTTCTTGATAGCCTCAAAATCGCCTGCCCAGCCTTTGACACCTTCCAGATCTTTGCGAACAGATTCAAGCGTTGCCTTGAGAGCGGCAATATCGGCTTTGCCTGCTTTGCTGTCGAGCCCCTTATTCAACTCGTCAATTTGGGACTGGAAGCCAGCCGTCATCTCAGTCAGCTTCTTATAGGCGGCGTGCGTCGCAACGGCTAACTCGTAACGCGAAACGGGCCGGTTGCCTCGAAACAGGCCGTCAGGATAGCCAACCAGCAAGCCGTCTTTCTTGAGAGTTAGAAGGGATTCGTATGCCCAGTGGTTGTCGGGCGTATCGGGAAACATATCCTGCGCGAATGCGGGAACGAAAGTGGCACCTAGGGCCGCCATCAGCGCGAGTGTCAGCGTTCGCTTCATGTCCTATCCATCTCCTTGAAGGGCTTCCTGCCCTTAAAGACGCATGGCTGGACCGATTCGCCGTCACTTTTTGCTCCATCCTAGAGCGAACCGAACCGATTGGCGTAGGGTTCGGCCATGCATCCTGCACGCTTTTCAACCTGGCATGTTTGCGAGGTTGCCATTATTATGTGACATTTTCGCAGATAGTGCAAGGCCTTATCGGTTTAGGCGAACGAACCTTGCGTCGCCGAACCGTCCTATCGTTGTAGACTACAGTCTTAACTACCATGCATTTATAGGAGATCTGAAGTGGCGACAAGGCGAAACTCGAACGCGCTCTATATCCGGATATTGGCGATAATCGCAGCGGTTACCTTATTAGGATGCGCTGGGATTGCCGTTTACTATTGGAACAACACCGCGTGGGGTATCGCGCTGTCTCAGCAAGATGAAACACTGAAGGCCTACAAGGATGCTGGTCTACCGTGGACGGCAGACGAGTTGAAGCTGGAATCGCCGAAAGGAGCGACGAACGCCGGCCCGCTAATCAAGCAATCCCAAAAAGACACAGGATTAGCCAGAGACCGCTCGAAGCTAGACACCGTTAGTTCGGAGCTGAGCGCTTTCTATAACTCAAGAAAGGCCTCTAATATACGTGTCGCCGTTGCGGCGGTTAGCACTCGGCTCACAGAGGCAAGGAAGATAGGCGATTGCACCTATTGCGACTTCGAGCGCGATTATGACCGAGGCGCATGGATGCTTTTACCCGAACTGTCGCATGTCAAGATGCTCGTTAAGTTGCTCGTTGCCGCGTCTATCGTTGATGCATCGCGACGAGACTTCTCCACTGCTGTTCGCAATATCGAACGGGCTCTTAGCATATCGGGAATGGCGTCAACCGAGCCAAACCTCATCGGTCCACTCGTCAGCATCGCGTGCTACTCAATCTGCTTTAAAGCAACGGAGAGTCTTGCCGAAATGATGGGCGCCGACAGCAGCGCGTTAGCATCGCTTTCAATGGCAGTGGAACGACAAAAGCCCGTCTTTAGTGTGCACAGATCGTTGCAGGGCGAAGCCTATATGGGCATTGCAACGGCGCGCAACCTACGGAATGTGAAGCCGATCGGTTCAGAGCAAGAGCTCTACAAATGGGAACCTCTTCAGCGTGACCTGCCCGAGTCTCCATCGGCAGTTATTAGGAGCGGCTTCCCAGAGAACCGATTTGCGCGAGCTTATGTCATTCGCCACATGCAAACCTTAACGAAGTTCGCGAATGAAGCCAAAAACACCAAGGATCTCTATCAACTGGGAGCAAAAATTGACACGTATGCGGCGACGCTCGGTAAGAAGGACCGCAGCTACGCCTACACCGAGCTTGTGTTACCGGTATTTACGAGTTGCTTCGCTTCGATCCAGCAGTGCTACTCCAACTACGAAGTGCAGACCGCTCTGGTTCGAGTATTGGCGTTTCGTGCATCAAAACGCCGGTTCCCTTCAAGTCTTCGTGAAGCCGGATACAAAGGTTCAGATCCGATTACCGGAGTTCCGCTCAAGGTTTGGCATTCTGGCAAAATGGTCGAAGTCTATAGCTTCGGCGTTGACAAAACAGACGATGGCGGCCTCAGACGGCAAGAACGAGCAAGTATTAACAGTATGGAGTATAAGGGGTACGACATCGTCGCGTCATATCCCGCCTATCGGCCGAGTAAGTAATATTAGGCATCCATTGTTGTCCCTGCGCAGAATGATCCTATAACTCAATGACAAGACCTCAGAAGATCGCCCTTGGCTGCATCGGTTCAGCCCTCGTTTTCCTTGTTTTCGTCGGTTCTATAATCTGGCGGCACACGGACATCGGAGATGCGCAAGCGACCTATGACGATAACTTGGCTAACTATCGAAAGTCCGGTATGCCGTGGACCGCGGAGGCTCTAGCTCCAAAACCTCCAGTTGAAGACAAGGAGAACGCCGCAATACCGACATGGCATTCGATGCAGAAAGCCTCAAAGATACGGACATTTGAGCGCGATTGCAAGCAGGTCTACTCGCTTGCAACTTCGCTTAAGATTAAGGAAGCCAAGAAGCAGATCGAACTGCTCCGAGCATTTGTAGATGACGCCAGGGAGATTGCAGAGAAACCAAAGTTTGACTTCAGGCATGACTGGGACCTCGGTCCAAGCATAAGGTTCGACGAGTGCAGGCACCTGAAGCATTGCAGCTATTTGCTCGCTGTTTCGGCTGTTATTTCGGCATCAAACGGCGAAACGAGAAATGCGTTGAATGACATCGCTAGATTAAACAGATTATCCGATCATGCAGGAATGAGCCCTTGCTTAGTCTCACTTCTCGTCCGAATCTCCATTCACCTGATGCGAACAAGGGTCATCGAGATCCTATGCAATATTTGGCGCGATGACGCCGAGCGGCTCAACTCGCTTCTGAAGATAACGAATGAATCGATGCGTCCATTTGACTTCAAATACTATGTTCGTGGCGAAGCATATCTGGGATTGGCAACGATGCGAAACATCGACAGAACCAAGAACATCGAGGCATTTCTCTTAGCCAATCCGGAAAACCCAACTAAGGCAATCAGAGTTCCTTTTGTGGTCAGGTCTGGCGAACCAAAGGGTTGGAAAGTCAAGATCATGATGAGCCGCTTCTACCAGTCTTGGAGTTACTTTGCGAAACTAGCGAAGGAGATCAATGAGCCTATCGGCTTGTCAAGGAAGATGGACCAGTACGTAGAATCACCTCAATCAAAGCGACTAAGCTATGTCTGGACATCTATCGTGTTGCCGGTATTCAGCGCGGCCGGTACTTCGATCGTGAGAGCCGAGGCTTCCTATGCAACGGTGCGCGCCCTCACCAAGATCCAACTGTATAGAGCTAAGATCGGCAGATATCCCAAGACATTAGCGGAGGCAAGAATCTCAGAAATCGACCCCTTCACCACAAGGCCGCTACTCTATCGCGCAGTCGCCGACGGATGCCGAGTTTACAGCGTCGGCGAAGACCTAAAAGACAACGGTGGGAAGCGCAGACATGAAGTCAAGGGAGTTATCAAGAACAAAGCGGGATATGACATCGTCGCGTCATATCCCGCCTACCGGCCGAAGAAGTGAAACTTCCTACAAACCCGTCAGCTGCATCCAAGTAACAACCTGGCTGACGAACACGAATCCGCCGACGACCACTGCGGCGCAGGCCGTAAACAGCCCGATCATCGTGGAATCGATAGCTCTCGGTTCAATCTCAGACTCTTCCTCAGCCACGAACACCGCTTTGGCAATGCTCAGGTAGTAAGAAACGCTGATGATTGAGTTCACTGCCAGCAAGATCGCCAACGGAAGCAGACCGGCTGCCAGCGCATCGTTGAAGATCATCAGCTTGCCCGCAAACCCAGCCGTGCCCGGAATGCCGATTAGCGACGCCACGAAGACTATAAGCGCTCCTGCAGTGAAAGGGCACTTCTTCCACAAGCCGTGCAAGTCTTCAAGCCGAGTGCCTTCTTTGCCTTTCTTGGCGGCCAGCGATACCACTGCAAACGCGCCGACTGTCATCGCAGTGTAAGCCAGAAGGTAATACGCCACCGTGCTGAAGCCAATGTCTAGCGGACGCTTCATGTGCGCCAAAATCGCCACCAGCAGGTAACCCGCTTGCGCAATCGAAGAGTATCCGAGGATGCGCTTGACATCCTTCTGAGCCAGAGCGGCGATGTTGCCGATGGTCATCGTCAGAATGGCTATCCAGAACAAGACCGGCATCCAATATTGGCTGAGTGGCAGCATCGATTCGAGAACACGGTAAAGAGTCGCGATGGCAGCAATCTTCGAACCGACCGCCATAAAAGCCGTCACATTCGTTGGAGCGCCTTGGTAAACGTCCGGCGCCCATTGGTGGAACGGCACGAACGCGCTCTTGAATCCAAGTCCGACGATCATCAAGCATACGCTGACAATCAGCATCTTGACCAGCATGTCGTTGCCGCTGTCCAAGGCGATCTTTGTTTCGCCAAGAGTCAAACTGCCCGTCGCGCCATAGTAAAAAGCGATGCCGAGTAGGAAGAATGCGCTGGCGAATGCACCGAGCAAGAAGTACTTGATGGCCGATTCTTCGGACTTCGTCTCTCGTCGGCTCATTCCCGCCAAAACATAAAGTGCGATCGACAGCACTTCTAGGCCGAGGAAGATAACCAGCAGGTTCTTCGTCGTGACCATCATCATCGCGCCGACCGTGGCCCAGAGAACCAACGGATAGAACTCTCCGAACGCAATGCGCTTTTCCTTCAAATAGCCATCGCTGAACACGACGCACAGCAGACACGCAAAGATCAGCAAGATCTGGGAAAGCAAACCGATCTGGTCGCGAACCAACATTCCAAGCGTTGTGCCGTTTTCCAGCTGCATCTGCCGAGTTACGGCGAAGCCTCCCAGCACTAGGCCGAGAACGCTAACAAACACTATCATTTCGTTGCCGCGTTTGGACTTGAACGACTCAATAATGAGCGCAATGATGCCGGCTGCCACGAGCGAAATGAAAGGCAGGATGGCCGACCAGTCGATGCTTTGCGGAACTTTAAAGATCTCAGACATGGCTGGCCTCCTCTTCGCTCTTCACGTCGGTCTCCGCCTGTTCGGGCTTCGGAGCATGCAACGATGCCGGTACAACAATCCTCGTTGTTGGCGGACTCCCTTGCTGCTGGATGTACTCGACCAGATTGCCCTTGTCGTCAATGTCTGTTGATTTGTTGTCCCATGTGGGCCGCTCGCCGACCGGATTGAGCGCCATCATGCGCGTTGCCCCGATGCTGGCTTCCATCGGCTTAAGGAACGTCTTCGGATAGACGCCGCCCCAAACCGCCAGAATGACGAGTGTGGAAACCATGACGATCTCCCAAGGCTTGAGGTCCTTCAGCCGCTTGTTCTCTTCTTTCGTGATCGGGCCGTAGAACATCTTCTGGAACATCCAAAGCAGATAGACGGCAGCAAGGATGACGCCGGAGGCTGCGATGATCGCATGCGCCGGATTGAGTCCGTACTGGTGATTCCAGCTCGCCTCGAACAATCCCATGAGCGCAAGGAACTCGCCGATGAAGCCGTTCAGCATCGGCAAACCTACGCTCGAGAGCATGATGATGAGGAACAAGGCCGCATAAATCGGCATCTGAGCCTTGAGTCCGCCGTATTCCGAGAACAGCCGCGTGTGGCGCCGCTCGTAGATCAAGCCGACCAAAAGGAAGAGCGCGCCGGTGCTAATGCCGTGGTTGATCTGCTGGTAGCTTCCGCCCATCAGTCCGCTGTGAGTCAGCGAGAAGATACCGACTAGCACGAAGCCCATGTGCGCCACCGATGAATACGCGATCAGCTTCTTCACATCCGGCTGGACCGCCGAGACGATCGCACCGTAGATAATGCCGATAACCGCCAGCGTGACGATGATCTTCACTTGTCCCTGGAGCACATCCGGGAACAGCGGCAGACAGAATCGAATCAGACCGTAGGAGCCCATCTTCAGCAGGACGCCTGCCAGAATGACAGAACCAGCCGTAGGGGCTTCGACGTGCGCGTCGGGAAGCCACGTGTGGAACGGGAACGCCGGACACTTGACCAAGAATGCGATGGCGAATGCCCAGAATACGAACACTTGGCTCTGGAGCGCTCCGGCCCACAGCTTTCCGCTGGCAACCGCGCTTTGAATATCGACGATGCTGAACGAGTGAACGCCCGTCGCCTTAAGATGCAACTGGTCGAGCCAGATCATGCCGACAAGCATGAAGATCGAACCGGCGAAAGTGAACAAGAAGAACTTCAAGCTCGCATAGGCCTTACGCTCGCCGCCCCATATCGATATGAGGAAGTACATCGGGATCAGCGACGCCTCGAAGAACGTGTAGAACAGGATCATGTCCAGCGAGCAGAACACGCCCAGCATCGACGTTTCGAGGATCAGCATGAACACCATGTAGGCTTTCACGCGCTTGCTGACATAGTAGCTGAACCAAACCGCGATGATCGTCAGGAACGTGGTGAGCATGACCAGCCAGATGCTGATGCCGTCTACACCCATTCGGTAGTTGACTCCGAAGGTCGGGAACCACCGGACATATTCGACCATCTGGAAGTGATAGGTGCTGCCGTTGAACTGGCCGAACATCGCCAGAGAAGCCCCGAATGTAACGATCGTGACAAGCAGAGCGATTCCCTTCAGAAGCTTGTCGGCATTCTGTGGAACGAAAAGCAACAACAGGGCTCCAAGAAGCGGCAGGAACGTGACTAGGCTGAGGATGCCTGCACCGGTAGGCTCGTTCACAGGGCACCTCCTGTCGAAACGGCGTAGACAATGTAGCAGAGAATAGCCACAACCCCCATGAGCATCAGAAGCGCATAGCCCCTGACCAGTCCTGTTTGAATCAGCGAATAGAGCTTACTAAGCTTTGACATGGTCCAGGCGAGACCATTGACGATACCGTCGATCACGCCCACATCGAATCCTTTCCAAAGCGCGTTGCCGACATGGCCGCCGCCTTCAACTCCCATCGAGACAACCGCTTGGTCATAGCCGAACTGGTTGCCAGCCCAGCGCCGGAACGGACTCCATTTGCTGAGGTCCCAGCCTTCCTTCTCAGGCAAGCCTCGTCTATAGACGATGTATCCGACGATGATTCCGAGCGTGGCAGCCCCGATGCTAAGTCCCATCAGAGGAACTCCTTCGGGATGACCTGCAACAGCGTGACCTCTTAACGTATCCAATCCGCTCGGATACAGCCATTCCTTAAGGTGCCAAACATGCTCAAGCAAGTAGCCGCTTACCAGCGAAAGAATGCCGAGAACAACAAGCGGGATGACCATGCTAGGCGGAGCTTCGTGCGGAACGTGGTCCGGTCCAAGCTCGTGGTGCTCTACCTCGGGCTCTTGCTTAGCTGCTAGCTCCTCGTCGGTCATAAAGAAGCCATGCAGGTCTTCGTGGGCTTCGTGCGCCTCATGGTGGTCGTGCCCATGCTCGTGGTGACCGTGATGCTCAGCGGCCGGCAGCTCTCTCCAGCGCTCCTTGCCGAAGAACGTCAGCGCCGTCATGCGGGTCATATAGAACGCCGTCAGCATTGCGACGAACAAACCGAGCCAGCCGGCGATTTGGCCAAGACCCATCGTCCAATTCCCGATGGTTATCGATGCGGCATGCTCGTTGCCCAGCGCTCCGCCAAGAATCGCCTCTTTCGAGAAGAAGCCGGCAAATCCAGGCACTCCCGCGATGGCCAGATAGGCCACCATCATCGTGACAAACGTGATCGGCATGTACTTCCGCAGGTTGCCGTAGTTGCGCATGTCTTGGTTGTGCATCATGCAGTGAATGATCGCACCAGCGCCAAGGAAGAGCAACGCTTTGAAGAACGCGTGCGTCGTCACATGGAAGATGCCCGACCAAAACGCTCCCGCTCCGCAACCGATGAACATGAATCCAAGCTGGGAAACCGTTGAGTACGCCAGAACTTTCTTGATGTCGGTCTGCCCAAAGGCGATCAAGGCGGCAAACAGAGCGGTAAATGCGCCGATGCAGGCGACGACCGCGCTGGCAACAGGCGACATCTCATAGACAATGTGCATGCGGTTCACAAGGAACACACCCGCCGTGACCATCGTGGCAGCATGGATGAGCGCAGATACCGGCGTGGGACCGGCCATCGCGTCAGGCAGCCAGAAGTAAAGCGGGAACTGCGCCGATTTGCCGCAAGCGCCGATGAACAGCAAAATACCTACCAGCGTGATGATAACAGGCTGGTCCTTCATCACCGTCAGAATCGCTGGGAACAGGACATCGTAGCTGAGCAGGCGATTGTCTCGTCCGCCGATCCATAGATCAGAACTAACAATCGTCGTTATCAGTAGGAACATCGCTAGCGTCAAACCGACGTCGCCGATGCGGTTGACGATGAACGCCTTGTTAGCGGCTTTGGAGTTCGAAACGTCCTTATACCAAAAACCGATCAGCAGATACGAGCAGAGTCCGACGCCTTCCCAGCCGATGAACAGCATCGCCAGGTTGTTGGCCAGCACGAGAGTCAGCATGCAGAAGATGAACAGGTTCATGTAGGTGAAGAACCGCGAATAGTCCTTCTCCTCAGCCATGTAACCCGTCGCATAAAGGTGGATCAGCGAGCCGACGCCGGTGACGATCAGCATCATCGTCATCGACAGCGTGTCGATGCGGACTTCGAACGGAATGCAGATGCTTTGGACGTCGATCCAATTGAACAGCGTCAAGTAAATATCAGCCGAAGCTGCGCCTTGAGCCACCGTGTAGGTGATCATCGCGCCAATGGCAAATGAGAAAGCGATCGGCAGCACAGCCAGCCAGCCCATCAAGGACTTGCCGCGCTGAAGACCCATCTTCGAGATAATGGCTTTGCCAAAGAACGCCTGGATCAGAAACCCTACCAGCGGCGCGAACAGCGCATACCAGATGATGTTAAAAGAATCTCCGCCCATCCTATCCACTCAACAGGTTCATTTCGTCAATGTCGATTTCATGGCGCAACCTGAATATCGCCATGATGATTCCCAGGCCGACCGCGACCTCAGCCGCTGCGACCGCCATTACAAAAATCACCATCATCTGGCCGCCCATGTGGGGTTGGAGCGTGTCCTTGCCGATGGCGACCGTCCAAGGCGCGTACTTTGAAAACGTCAGGAAGACCAGATTGACCGAGTTCAGCATCAGCTCGATGCACATGAACACGACAATCGGATTCTTGCGGAAAACCACGCCGCACGCCCCAACGCAAAACATGAACGCCGCCAGCGCGATGTATGCAAACATGGGAACCATCAGAAACAACCCCCTCTAACCTTCTCACTCATCACGCTATTGCTTCCTCCGCTTGACCAAAAGGATCGATCCGACGATGCCGACCAGGAGTAGAACGCTCGCCATTTCGAACGGCCACACATAGTCAGTCAGCAGGCTGTAGCCTATGGCGTCCGGCTTGCCGAATCCCCTGATCTCTTTAGCCATGACCGGCAAGTCCGTCGGAGCCATGGGCAACACAACCGCCGCAAAAACCGCGGCAAATAAGCCGAAGGCCATCAGCATCGCCAGAAGCATCTTGATGTCTTTCGACTTTGCTAATGATTGCTGCGCGCCGAGGTTCAGGAGCATAATCACGAACAAGAACAGAACCATGATCGCGCCGGTGTAGACCACAATCTGCGTGATACCCAGCATCTCGGAGCCGAGTGTGAAATAGATGATCGCCAAGGTCAGGAAGTTAATCACCAGGCTTAGCGCCGAACGAATCGGGGTTCGGCCGAACGCCACGACTCCGATTGCGCTAACCGCCGCCACAAGAGCCAGCAGACCGAAAATCGCCGTATTTGCTGTTAGCGTCATTGATTGAGGAAGAGAGAAGCCTCCCACTTAGGCACCTCCTTTGTTCGGATCAACCAGAGTGATCTTGCGCTCCATCAGCGGCTGCTGTCCTATCTTTGCTCTTCTCGCGTTATTCGCGAAAACTGCGCCAATCAACACGGCGCAACCAAGCACTGCGCCCCAACCGATTGCTTGTCCGTAAACCTTGGTCGCTGCAATCCAGATCATCACCACGATGAAGTTGGTGACCGCCAGCGGGAGCAGGTTCTTCCACCCGAGGGCCATGAGCTGGTCGTAGCGCAGTCGCGGAAGCGTGGCGCGAATCCAGATGAAGAGAGTGAAGATCAAGATCGTCTTTGCGAAGAAGATGGCCGGGGCCGCCCACGCGATTGTTGTGTCGAACGACCCAAAACTAAACGGTAACGTGTAGCCGCCGAGGAAGATCGTCGAGAAGATGCCGCTGAAGGCCAGCATCGCCGCGTATTCGCCCATGAAAAAGCAAGCGAACTTCATTGAGCTGTATTCGGTGTGATAGCCGGCGATCAATTCGTTTTCAGCTTCAGGAAGGTCGAACGGCGCGCGGTTCGTTTCGGCGACCATACAGATCAAGAAGATGATTGCCGAAATGAACCCGAAAGGCGTGAAGATGTACCAGTTGTTGATGAAGCTGAGCGATTCAAATCCCCAGAACGACTTTTGCTGCTCGGCCACCATCTGCGTCATGCTGAGCGAACCGGTTGCGAGCACCATTGCCGCCAGCGACATGCCCATCGCGAGTTCATAGCTGATAAGCTGAGCCGATGACCGAAGGCCTCCGAGGAGAGAATATTTGTTGTTCGAAGCGTAGCCGCCAAGCACGATTCCATAAACGCCGAGGGAACTGACTGCGAAGATGTAGAGGATCGCCACGGGAACGTCGGCCACAGGCGTCAGTTTGCCGAAGTGGGTGTCTGGCCCCCACGGGATGCACGCCAGCAAGGCGATCGGCGGGAACAGCGCCAGCGCAGGCGCGATGAAGTAGATCACGCGGTCGATCGCCGTCGGCGTGATGTCCTCTTTCAAGATCAGCTTGATGCCGTCGGCAAAGGCTTGCGCCAAGCCGAACAGCTTGTATTTCTTGCCTCGAAGAAAAGGCGGCACAAGTCGGCTCGTCTTGCTAAAGGTGATGTTTCCCACTCGGTTCGGCCCGACGCGGTCTTGCATCCAGCCGAGAAGCCTGCGTTCCCACCAAAGGAGGAACGGCACCAGCAACAAGAGTGGGAGTGCTATGAGGACGACTCTTAAGATCGCCCATAGGATTGGGTAAATATCCTCCATCGGCAACCTCTAATTTACCTGACTAGGCTCATCGATTTAAGGGTCAACGACGGTTGTTGTTGAAGGTTCTTGGGCTGGTTGCTTGCTCCTTCGTTTATCTGGCCGCCGATACACCACCACAAATCCTAAGAATGTGATGTCGAGCCGCTGTCTGCGCTTACCCCCATGTTTATCATACTCACGGGCTATACCCTCGGCATTGCCGCTTCGCGCGGGATGCCGAGGGATGGTAAAGAACTGACCGGGATCGCTGGCGGCCCGCCGGCACACAGTCATGGGTTGGAAGTCCATGGTACTCCCCCAATCCGCCCCTTAGCGAAGCTAGGGGGAGGAAGCTCAAGGCGCAAGCCTTGGGCAGGAGGGGGTCAAGGAATCGAGACAACTGTAGCAACATAACTGGGATCGCTGGCGGCCACGTCGGCCCCCGATCGCGGACAAGATGTCCGCGCCACTTCCTAACAAATCCTAACCAACCCTCACCTTCATAGCAGATTCTTCGGCAGCCTCAGCGTGAAATCGCCCAGAATGCTCCAGAAGTAGGTTCTCTTTCGCCCGATGCCGTCTTTAGCGAGTTCCGCGTCGTTCGACTCAACCTCGAAATACGTCTTCCATGCCTCGCCCCAGGTTCCGCCTTGGCCCATCGTCTTCCAGAAATCGCGCGGCTCGTCATAGAACACCTTGCCGCGGCCGACGACCGTCAAACCGTTACCGTACATCATCAAGCACTCGGCGAGCTGCTGTTTAGCATAATCCAGCGCATCGAACGACAGGTTTTCTGCGCCGATCGGCCGCATCGCCTCGCAGCCGTTGTGGAAGTAAAGCGACGGCGGATTCGGAATCGCCTTATTCTCATAGAGCGTGCGCAAGAACCCGAATCCCATCAAGCCGCCAATGCCTTTCAAGGACGGCACCAGCTTGTTGCCTTCTCGGGTCCAGAAATAAGGTGCGCCGGTTGCCTTCTCCAGTTCGGCTGTCGACTTCGGGCCGCCAAACTCGGAGATGACCGGATTGCTATGCGCTCTGATCTCGCGCAAGACTGCAGGCTTCTTAAACCATTCCGCCAGTTCGGTGATCGTCGCGTCTTTCAAGTACTCCTTCGATGAAGGATCGAGCTTCTCCCAGCCGGGAATGCCCGCCTTCATGTCGATGATGCCCTCTCCGAGACCTTGAGACACCGACGCAGGAACCAAACCACTTTGGATCGGGCTGCTTCGGTACCGGTGGTTCCTGTCGAAATACTCCTTCAGCAGCTTAATTTCCTTGGCGTCCGAATGAACCCAAATCTCTCTCGGCACATCGCCCGTACTCGCGAACTCAAGCGCTTGCGGCATGCCATTCTTATCCAGCAAGGTTCGACCGTCTTTGTCCTTGACCTGCGGATCGGGCACTACCCCAGCATGGTAAGCGTTGATGCGGCTGACGGCGATCTCTGGCAAAGCCAGCGGATTGGCGCGTTTGAGGTCAGACGCCGTGCATTCGTCGTTCGATTCGCCCTTGAAGACGATCTTCGCCTTGTGTCCGCCCTTCGCTTCTTGAGTCCAAACGCCGTCGTTCACATAGAAAAAGTCCTGATAAAGCGTTTGTCCGGTTTCCCAGTCCTCGGTGATATCGCTGTCCTTTGGCAACACTGCCCGCAACTCGGCCACGTTAACAGGCTGCTTGAAGTACCGTGAATCCCATGCGCCGTCAAGGTCGGCCAGCACAATGTCCGCCGGAGAGACGACCGGTTCGGCGATATTTCGCACCCACTGCTGCTTGAAGGTCTTTTCGGCTTTCGTGCCTTCGAACAGCGTCACTGGGTCGTCGCGAACCCACCAGTAAAGCCGTACCATGAACGGCTGCGGCCAGTTGCCGACCAAGATCGCGCCTTTCAGACCCTTGTCGTTCATCCATAGCTGGCGAAGGAAATCGCGATAGGCGACCAAGGTCAAGCCGTCTTGGTGCATCTTTCCGCTATAAAAAGAGGTTTCCAGAACGAACGCGCTGTCGCCGTCTTTGGCGATATCGTCGGCCAGAGTCTTGAGCTCCTTTTGAAGGTCTTTAGCCAGCCTCTGCTCAACCAGCACAACGACATAACCTTTGCCCTTACACTTCGTCTTGGCCGTGCACTTCAAAGATCGGATTTCAAATGTGCCGTCTTGATCGCGGTCGAACGCTTGGTAAGCCTTGACGGTCTTGTCGACCAGCTTGCTTTGACTGTCGAACGAGTCTGCGCTCGCGGTTGATGCCAAAGCGAGAATGCACACGGAAAGGGCCAAGGTCTTCATCATAAGCTCCATCTATCGCACCGAGCTTACCCACCTGGTAGCCTAGATATGCATTGGAGGCTTCGGAATGCGCTCAGGCATTGACCAGAACCGTAGCTCGCTAACTGGGACCGCCTGCGCCATCGCCGGCTCTATTACGCGGACAGGATGTCCGCGCCATTTCCTAACAAACCCTAACAAGCCATGGGCTGGAAGCCCATGGTACGACAACCTACCGGGCCAGCATCGACCGCGCGTGGTCTCGGGCCGAGTCGTTCACGACTTCCCCGCCCAGCATCCGTGCGATCTCTTCAACCCGCTCGTCGTGGGTCAGCGTACGCGCCCGAGTCACCGACCGGCCGCCTTGTTCGACCTTCTCAATGTGGTAATGGGTGACGGCCCGGCTGGCGATCTGCGGCAAGTGGCTAACCACGATAATTTGGTAGTGCTCCGCCAGTTCCTCGATCTTACGAGCCACGATGGCAGCTGCCCTTCCGCCTAGGCCGGTATCCACTTCGTCGAAAACCAGCGTAGGAACTCCGGCGCGTCCAGCCATCGCCGTCTTGATGGAGAGCATCACGCGCGAAATCTCGCCGCCAGAAGCGATCTTGCTCAAGGCCTTGGGCGGCTCGCCCAGGTTAGCGCTGAAGAAAAACTCGACCAAATCGCCGCCGTTCGCGTCAATCGGCTTCTCGCCGATCCGCACTTCAAAAGCGGCCTTTTCCATCGCCAAGTCGCGCAACTCCGTCTGCGTCTTCTTGGCGAACTCCTTCGCGCCTTTCGCCCGAATCGCTGTCAACGCAGCGGACACCGCGCGCAAATCACACTCGGCAGAAGCCAGCCGAGCGGCCGTCTCGGTCTCGTTCTCCTCGCTGTTCATCAGCGTGTCGTGCTCTTCTTGCGCTCTCTCAAGCAACTCTAACACAGCCTTTTCGTCGTCGCCATACTTGCGCCGCAAGCGTTTCAAGGCGTCAATCCGAGCCGCCGTCTCCTCCAATTGCTCTGGGTCTGCTGCTATCGTCTCGGCGTAGTCGCGCAAGGCAAAGACGCCTTCTTCCATCGCATAGAATGCTGACCTCAAAGGCTCGATCACGCGCTCTAAAGATGGGTCGAACCGGCAGGCTTCCTCAAGTTCCTTTATCGATTTGCCCATCAAGTCGGTTGCATTGAACTCGCCGTCCTTCAGAGCTTCCAAAGAAGTGCCAGAGGCCAGCATCAGCTTCTCGGCGTGCCTCAGACGCGCCAGTTGGGTCTCCAGGTCTTCCATCTCGCTTACCGTCGGGCTAACCGACTCAATCTCGTTGATCTGGTAGCGAAGCATGTCGAGGCGCTGTTCCCGGTCTCTTTGTCCGGCCCGCAAGGCGTTCAGCCGACGACGAAGCTGCTCGGTCAGCTCACATTGTGCCTGGACCTTCGATCGAGCTTCATAGGCCGGAGCGCCGATCCAGTCGTCCAGGAACTGCACGTGCGTTTCGCTGTTCAGCAGACTTTGGTGGTCGTGCTGACCGTGCAAGTCAACCAAGAGATGCCCAAATTGTCGAAGCTGCGAGACCGGCGTCAGCTTGCCAGCCACCCGGCACTGAGAGCGGCCTTCGGCGAATACCTCTCGCTGGATATAAAGCTTGTTATCCTCGAGCGCAATCCCTAATTCGGCGCATTTCTCAACCAAAGCAGGAGAAAGCGATAAATCAAACACTGCCGCCACAACCGCCCTTGATGCACCAGTTCGCACCAACTCCGATTCGGCACGCTCGCCCAAAACCAGCTCAATGGCGTCGACAACCAGCGACTTGCCAGCCCCGGTCTCGCCGGTCAGCACCGTGTATCCCGCACCAAGCGAGAGCTGGGCGCGTTCAATGATGGCAAGGTTCTCGACGGCAATTTCGACAAGCATTCGATTAGTTAGGACGATCCGGAAACAAGAAACGGCGTCAGGGCCAGCTTACGCTTTACCAAGAATGCGCATCAAGACGTAAATGAAGAGCACCAAGAAGACGATGAAGAGATAAGGTTTGTAGACTCGATCGACCTTCGGGTTCCCTTGGGTGCCCACACGAGCCTTAGCCTGCAACTGTTCCAAAGCGTCATACTCTGCCTTCGCCCGGTTCAAACGCACCTCATTCAACAGCTCGGTTGCCGTCTCTGCCGAAAGGGGCTCAGTCAATCCTCTATCGCTAATCAGCACGCGAACCGCTTCAATCTCCTCCTCACGAGGATTCATTGCAGCAAACTCGGGCAGGTTCTCAAACGCCATAACCCATTATGGAACAAGGCCTTTCGACTAGGCCTGTTGACGTTCCGACAACGAAGCGGAGGACATAAGCCATAGAATATCCGTATGAAGCTCAAGGAGTTCATCTCAACGAACCGGAAGGCCGTCCACGAAGATTTGCTTGCCGGCCACGAGCCAACCATCGGCACTTTTGATGCCGAATCACTAAAAGAGGCGCGCACTAAAGGGTCGCCACAGCTTGGCGCAGTGCTTCTAGAACCTCACAGAATACGGCTCGAGTTCATCTTTCCAGCTCTGCAAGCCAACACATCGATCTTCACGGTGACCATCGGTACGCCCGAGCGGATCGTCTTTATGCCCGTACCGACTTGGGTCATCGAATCAATTTGGCAAGGCGAAATCGATGGCAGCTATTGGTTCGAGAGCGAGGCTCGATGCCATCTCCGCAACTTTGAAGAGCTGCTTAACGAACCGGCAAACTCCGAGCTCTTCTGCGACAAGCGGATGAAGCGAAAAGAATAGGCTTTCGCGGGTAGCCTTTAGGGCATGAAGACGACGATCCTCGCAACATGGCGAGAACCTGGCGAAGTTGCCATCAATGCCGCTTGGGAGGCCCGAAAGAACGGCGCCAACCTCCGAACCACCCTCGAAAAAGGCTTATCCTGCGCCGAGTTCGACCCCAATTTGGTTGCCATCGGCCTGGGCGCGCGGCCAAATGCAGACGGCGATATTGAACTTGACGCCTCAATGATGGACGGCGCAGACCTTTCTTGCGGAGCCGTTTGCGCTCTCCGCGGTATCGTCCCGGCGATTTCGGTCGCCAAAATGGTTATGGAAGACACTCCGCACGTTATGATCGCTGGAGATCAGGCGCGGCGTTACGCCATCGAGCGCGGAATGAAGCCTCAAAACACGATGACCGAGGATTCTTGTCGGAACTACGACAAATGGCGTTCGGAAAACCGTGGACTAGGCGAGTACGAGCATGTAGCTACTCCCGATAACCACGACACCATCACGATGATCGGCCTCGAAGCCCCGAACCACCTGGTTGCGGCCAGTTCAACCAGCGGCCTTGCCTATAAGCAACCGGGTCGAGTCGGCGACTCTCCCATCATCGGCGCAGGAATCTATGCCGACGACGAAATCGGCGCGTCAGGCGCGACAGGCTGGGGCGAAGAACTGTGGCGAACCTGCGCCAGCTTCCGCACCGTCGAGTTCATGAGGCAAGGAATGACTCCCACAGAGGCATGCGAAGCCACCGTCCGGCAGATGCAGCGACGCCAGCCGTTCGCCCGCGAGTCGATGTGCGTGGTCTTTGCGATGAACCGCGACGGCGAATATGGCGCAGCCACGACCACCGGCGAGTTCCCGCTATGGATCTGCATTGACGGCCAGATGGAAATGAAGCTCTATCCGGCAGTAAGCTAAGGCATGTCTCGACTTATCGGTACGGCAGGACATGTCGACCATGGCAAAACATCTCTCATTCACGCGCTGACGGGAATCGATGCGGATCGGTTCCCTGAAGAAAAAGAGCGCGGAATGACGATCGATATCGGGTTCGCCTTCATCGACCTGCCCGGCATCGGCAAGGTGTCCATCGTCGATGTCCCCGGCCACGAGAAGTTCCTCACGAACATGCTCGTCGGTGCCTTGGGCATTGATGTGGCTTTGCTATGCATCGCCGCCGATGAGTCCGTCATGCCGCAAACGCGCGAGCACCTTCAGATTCTAGAGCTGCTTCCGGTCGAGAAGCTGGTCGTGGCGATGACCCGCGCCGACCTCGCCGACGAAGAGACGCGCGAGATGGCCCAGATCGAGATTAACGAGTTGCTTGCAGCATCGCGCTTCGGCTCTGCCCCGATCATCGCGACATCGGTTCATACGAACGAAGGCTTGATCGAACTTCGCGACCTCCTGGCTTCTACGCTGAAGGACCAAGAACACAAGACGCAGGGACCTTGGTATCTGCCGATTGACCGCGCCTTTTCGGTCAAGGGCCACGGTTGCGTGGTGACCGGCACAATGGCGCAAGGCGTTGCTTCGGTCGGCGACAAGGTTTATCTGGAACCTGGGCACATCGAATCGCGCATTCGCTCCATCCACTGGCATGGCGAATCGCTAGAAAAGGCTGACAAGGGCAAACGTACGGCGCTGAACCTTGGCGGCGTCAAGGTCGAAGATGTCGTCCGTGGAATGGCAGTCGGTGAGTCCGGATCGTTGTTCGAGTCTTCTTGCATCGATGCCCGAGTACGCTGGATCGGCGAGGCATGCAAGCACGGTCTTCGAGTCCGCGTGGCCATCGGCGCAGATGAGGTCTTCGGCAAGGTGTTCTTGAACGAGCACGACATCGATCTCGTGCAAGTTCGTTTAGAGCGTCCGGTGGCTTGCGCGCTGCACCAGTCGCTCATCATCCGTCGTTACAGTCCGCCCGACCTTCTCGCTGGCGGCCGAGTCGTCGTTCCGCAAGCACAGGTTCGACGCAAGACCGAGGAAGTTAAGCTGGTTGAAGACGCCTCTTCAGCAACCGACGCCATTCTGAAAGCGCTTGCCGACCAAGTTTCAGGTGTGCCGACCGAGCAGATCTGCCGAGTGCTTGGCCAAACGCCGCAAGCTTTGGGCAATGAGTTCGAGTCCTTGAGCAAGGACGGCCGGATTCGAGGATTCGCCGGATTGTGGTATGAAACCGAAGCCTTCGAGGCGGCTACTGAGAGGTTCATGTCTGCGATGAGTGCTCTTCATGAAGCCAATCCGATGCTTGCCTATCTTCCCCGAGAAAAGGTCGTAGTTGCAGCCAAGCTGCCTTGGGCAGGCAAACCGCTTGACCGCATCGTTGCAGCGCTGGTCTCCGAGGGCAAGCTCATTTCGAACGGCACGCTCATACGCGACCCTGAATTCAACATCAAGCTGAGTCCGCGCCAAAGGGAGTTCCTTGATCGCGTGATCGTTCACCTGGAAGAGGCAGGAGTTAACGTGCCGAATCCGCACGAACTCGCCCAAGCCGTCACGACGCCGATCCAAGCGGTCGAAGAGGTCTTGAAGCTGGGTTGCGAGGCAGGCGAGTTGCTTCGGCTGGCGGAAGGCGTCTACTACACCAAGAAGCAGCTCGAAGGGTTCAAAGATATCGTGCTGAAAGTTTCGGGCGGCAAGCCGTTCAGCGCTAGCCAGTTCCGCGATGCCGTTGGAACCACTCGCAAGTACACAATTCCGTTGCTGGAGTATATGGACGCCATTCGGTTCACAACGCGCACCGGCGACATGCGGATGGTGAATAGCCGGTGAGACAGGGGGTAAGGGGTAAAGGGGTAAGGGGTGAAGTGCCACCTAAATCGTAGACACACATTCTGAGGAGGAATGTGATGCAAACTACGGATATGCGCAGGAGATTTGCGAGAGAGTTCAAACTCGGAGTCGTGAGGCAGATCGATCTGGGCTTGAAGACGAAGGCCCAGACCTGCCGGGAGCACGGGCTTTCGCCTTCTCTTCTCGACCGCTGGTGCGAGAAGGTCAAGGAAAAGGGCGAGGCGGCGTTCAAAGACCCGAAGGAGCCGAGTCCGGAGCAGCGGATCAAGGAGCTTGAGGCTTCCTTGGGCCGGGCTCATCTGGAGCTCGAGTTCATGAAGGAAGCGCTCTCGCTTCTGAGGAACCCCGAGAGAAAGCCGCTTTGATCCGCCGGCTCGCTTCAAAGTTCTCGGGGCTCTCCAAGAGCCGGATGTGCCAGCTTCTGGGCGTCAGCCGCGCCCTCGTATACAGGAGGCCGAACAGCCGCCCGGAGCGCGCCGCGTTCTTTGCGGCGCTCCGCGACGAGATCGAGTCGATAATCCTGTATTTCACGGGATACGGATACCGCCGCGTTGCGCGAGAGCTGAAGCGCAGAAACTTCATCGTCGGCTTCAAGACGGTGGCCAAAGTGATGCGCGAGAACTCTCTTCAGGTTCATTTGAAGAAGAGATGGGTTCCGACGACGGACTCCGAGCACGGGCTGAAGGTCTATCCGAACCTGGCGAAGGCGTTCGTCCCGCAGGCTCCGGGCGAGCTCTGGGTGTCCGATATCACGTACATCCGGCTGTTCCGCGGGTTCGCGTTTCTGGCCGTCGTGCTGGACGCCTTCACGCGCAAGGCTGTCGGCTGGGAGCTGTCTTCGAACTTGGAGACCGGCTTGTGCCTGAGAGCACTTCGAAAGGCTTTGGAGAGCTGCCCGCCGAAGCCCGGGTTCATCCATCATTCGGACCGCGGAGTCCAGTACGCCTCGAAAGCCTATTCGGAAGCGGTTCTGGAAGCGGGAGGCAGGCTCAGCATGTCGGCCAAAGGCTGCCCCAGGGACAACGCCAAGGCCGAAAGCTTCTTCAAGACCCTCAAGGCCGAAGAGGTCCATCTCCAGGAGTACGAGACCATGCTCGAACTTGAAGCCAGCCTGGAGAGATACATCGGGCGCGTATACAACTGGGAACGGCTTCACTCAAGCCTCGGCTATCTCCCGCCTGCCGAGTTTGAGATACAATTCCTGGCGGGACAAACTACAGCTTAGTGTCTAAGGAATGGGTGGCAGTCCAGGGTATGGCCGTTCCTAACGAACCCTTACTAATCCTAACGAACCCTCTCAAATCCTAACCAATCCTCACCAACCCTAACAAATCCTAACCAACCCTCGCATCTTTCGCGCTAAACTCACAACATGTACGATCGAGAACACGCCTACGCCATCCTCTGCGAGCACACCGACAGCGATTCGCTGAGGCGCCATTGCCTGGGAGTCGAGGCGGCTCTCCGCGGCTATGCCAAGAAGCTAGGCCAAGACGAAGAGCTTTGGGCGACCGTCGGCGTGCTCCACGACTTCGACTATGAGAAGCACCCAGACGACCATCCTATGTGGGGCGTCCAGTTCCTCGAAGACAACGGATGGCCGGAGGAGATCGTCCGTGCCGTGGCATCTCACGCCGATCGTTCAGGAGTTCCGCGCGAATCTATCCTCGAAAAGCACCTTTTCGCCGTCGACGAACTCACTGGATTCATCGCGGCCGTGGCTTATGTCCGTCCCAGCAAGAGCGTTCACGAGGTCGAGGTGAAGAGCGTCACGAAGAAGCTGAAAACGCCCGCCTTTGCCGCCGCCGTCAACCGCGAAGAAGTCAGCCAAGGCGCAGAGCTCATCGGCCTAACGCTTGAGGAGCACATCCAGAACGTGATCTTGTTCATGCGAGAGCGAGCCGATGCGTTGGGATTGGCAGGATCTGTATAGCGATGAAACTCACCCACCCATGGTTTCGAGAGTCGATGAAAGCATCTCTGCTCGAAATGTCGATGTTAATTGGCAGAGACGACCAGGAAGCGCAAACTATATTCGATAACTGCACAGTTGACTTCGACTACATAGATAGTGAAGAACACGCCCTCTGCTATGTTGGTGGCACATTGTATAACGCCGACGAGGCTAAAGCCATTTTCGAAGCTATGTCAGTGCTAGACGAGATCGGAATCGAGACCAAACATAGAGACCTGATCGAGTTTCTTCAACATAAGCGATATAGCGAGTTCGCCAAGCTAGCGAAGACGGCATATGGTCTCATGGTCGAAACAGATCAAGTCATTAGCGCCGAGTCGGAAGGTAAAGCCGATTAGTGCCCTAGGCATTAAACCGATCCTTCGGTATCATCGAACCAGGAGCGTGTGCCGATGAACTATCGGATTTTCGTCATTTTTGCGGCTTTGCTGTTGGGCGGGTATGTCGCCTATCTCGTCACTTGGAATGGAACCAAAGTGGCTCCGATGAAAAAGGCCGAAATCACTCATCCCTCAGAGGACCCTAAGAGCGCTTTCATCCTTCCAGCCAAGATCCATCCGGTGACCAAGAAAATGGATGCCGACACAATGGCGATGACCGCCAAGAAGGCGACCGATTTCACTCAACCCGATGAAACCGGCAAGATGCATTCCCTGATCGACCTGACCAAGGACAAGCCGCTCCTACTCTACTTCATCGACAAAGAGTGCCCCTGCTGCATCACTGCCCTGCCTGTGGTGAACCGTATCCGCGAGGCCTACAAAGACGAACTGAACTTCTATGGCGTCATCGATGCTGGCGGAGAAGTTGCGGTGAAATGGGCAGAGGCAAATAAGCCCGGCTACCCGATTCTTCAAGACCCAGAGTTCAAACTCATCAAAGCCTATAAAGCCAAAGCTGCGACTTATATGGTGCTGATCCGCCCCGGCGGCGAAATCGAACGGGCCTATCCCGGATATTCGCGCAACATGGTTAAGGAACTTGGCGACCGCATCGCGCACTTGGCTAAGGTGCAACCGCGCAAGCTGAAACTCGACGATTTGTCGCCCGATCCCGTTTCGGGTTGCGATTTCGTGATTCCATAAAGCTGAGGCAACTAAAACACCGTCAGCAACTGATCCGGAGTAATCGCCGACTAAAGATCGCTCGCGGGTTCGGCTGAGTACCGGCAACCTCTGCACGAGACGTAACTGAATACTCGAAGGCTTTCGGTGACGCGAACCATCGAACCTATCTTTGGAATACTCTAAACGTGTATATACCAGCCTGGTTCTCAGGCCTTTGGCAACCAGTGATTGTGATCCTGACGAACCTTGCTTTTGCATAGCCAGTATCCCTCCACGGTGAGACTGCAGGTTGATAGTCGGCCGTTCGATCACAGAAAACGGACCAGTTCAAGCCATCGAGCGATGTCTCGATTTGATACTTGTATGAAAGAGTTGGATACTCAAAGCTTGTCTCAATGCGGCCGACTTCGAACGTGCCTGCAAGATCAACTGTAAGCGACTGCGGATAGGTGTTGTCCTTTGCCCTCCACTTGCTCGCGAAGTTCCCGTCAAGCGCGTATTCAGCGCAATGGTAGCCGTCCTCAACGCTGGTCGCGACCGCGTATTTGCCACGGGCAAGGTCCTTGTCTTGCGGCTTCATCGGCAGGAGCGGACCCACGCCTGTTTGCGTCGGCACGACCTTCTTGATGCTGCCGTCGGCACTAAACTCCATCAGATCGGCGCAAGCCTGGCGGAACACACCGTCTGCGCCACGGTGCGGCTGGTTGTGCTGGTGGTAGACGATGTAGTATTTACTTTTGAACTTTAGGACGGAATTGTGCCCCGGACCTTTAGTCGTCTTCTCCTCGTTCATCGCCAAGATGACATTGTCCTTAGGTGTAATAAATGGTCCGAGGGGACTCTTCGACGTGGCATAGTGAACCGAATAGGAGCCATCGTGCAGCGCGCCGGAACTGTAGAGGAGGTAGTAGGTTCTGTTCCGTTTGACCATGTAGGAGGCCTCAACGAAATCGGGCAGGTTTGGTCCGTCTGACGAATCAAGCGCGTTTGCTGGCTCTGCCCCAGGAGATCGGCTGGAGGAGGCCGAAGCCTTCTTGTTCAACGAGACCAATTTGTCACCATTATAGACCCGGAAACCGTAGAGGCCGGCCCAGTTCCCTTCGCACTCGGTGAAGGTGATGCGCACGTAGCGTCCCTTGACGGCTCCGCGGTCAATATAGCCGTCGCGTCCAGCTGACTCCGACTTGTTAGCCGTTCGGTCAGCGAACACGGTCCAGTTAGCGCCGTCATCTGAGACTTCAATCCTATAGCCGTATTTGACCTCGTAGAACTCGGGCGAGGTGATCGTGCGTGTTACCGGCATCGACTCGCCGAGATCGACCATGAACCACTGAGGCAGTTCTCCCCCGCTCGGAAGCCACTTGGTGCCCTTGAGGAAATGAACCTCACCGTCAATGTTCTTCAGGTCCGGAGTCAGTTTGGCCGCCATCGGTTCCGCCCAACCCCAATACATGTATGCTTGCCCGTCGTCGTCAATGAACGGATTCGAATCCATGTTATAGGCGCTGACGATCCGCCCCGCCTTGCCTCCTCCACTCACGATCGGAGTATTGTCATCGCGGTTGTTGCGCCAAGGGCCTATAGGCGAATCGGCGACAGCAATCCACGTGTCGTAGCCCCCCGATCTGGTGATGAACTGATAGTATTTGCCGTTGTGCTTCATGATGTCCGGCGCCCAGATATCGCCGCCGAACTGGCCGTATACCGGATAGTTCGTCAGCTTCATTTCCCAGTTGACGAAATCCGAGGATGTCCAGACCGAGGCCCGTCCATAGGCTCCCTTCTCATCCTCCATCGAAGTGGCATAGATATAGAAGCGGCCGTTTTCGTAGAAGATATGCGGATCGGGGAACATGCCTGGGAGGATCGGATTGCCGTAGTACTTGCCTTTTGGATAGACGTTGACTTTGGTCTGATCCTTGACGGTCTTGTCGCCGCAGGTCGCCGAGAGTTCAAATGTGTAGGCTCCAGGTTTGTCGATCTTAACCCACGTGACAGGAGAGTTGGGTTTTTCAAACTCCGACTTTCCCGGCCCACTGATCATTCTCCATTGGCAAGCGGCTTCTTGGCCTACGCCTAGAGTGACGTTGCTGGCCAGTAGCGCTTTGTTCGGCAAGATGGCGTAATGGCCAAGCCCCATGCTGATCATCGGTTCTTGGTCCTTATTCGGGAGCGGAGTTTGGTTGGTCATCAGTGCAGCCGCAAAAGCAAGGATTGTTAGCATCTTCGTCACATGTATAGCCTATCGGGAATATTTAGAGCCGATGCGGAATGTATACCTCAATAGGCGTGACCGTATATGATTTTGCGGCTCCGCAAATCCAAGAAACGCGCAGCCGCAAGACAGCAAACAGAACTCCTCCGCTCTACGGCATCAGCGCTTTCGCCAGCGGCAGCAACAGATCGAAATCCTCCTGCTCGTCTGCGTCGATGATCATTCGCCACACGCCCGATTCCGTCTTCGATCCGCGTAAAAACACGAACGCGCGACGGTCGGGAGCATCGAGAATCACACGCCAGCCGCCGCTCTCGTCCCCGCTCCTCTTATCAGATACAACGAGGTTCTCAAAGTTGACGAACTTGTAGCTCGCAAACCGGTCTCGCAACTTCGGCCATGCTTTCTTAACGAACGAGGCCTCGACATGCGCTTTCAGTTCGCCATGGCTCATCGGCGGAGCAGACAGCTTCAACATCACGTTCGGGTTCACCGGTACCGAGTCGATGAGCTGATGGAGCAACGATTCGCCGCTATTCTCCAGCGGACCGAACGCCTTGCGGGCAATCCGCATCCACTCGCGCGAGACCTCGGGCTGGAACTCAGCAAGTGCTGCCGACAACGCCGCCTGAAGACCGTCTCGGCATGTGCTGGTTTCGAAAATCGTGCCACCGTTGGCGCCTTCCACGCCGACTGGAACGTCGTATCCGGCCTTGCGCAACTGGCTCATCTTGGAAACGACGTTGATCTCGCCGGTCTCCACATAGTGGACTTCCGCACCGAACGTCTTCGCCACGCGCTCGCTGGCCAAAGAGGTCGCATCGCTAAGCACGACAGCCAATTTCTTGCTTTCGGCATTATTCATCTGCCGACGGGCCAGAGCCAGGGCGATATTAAAGGCAGCGACCTGCTGAGGGGCGATGATCGCCGTCTCATCGTGGCCAGGCAAGACCAGGTTCCCTCGGTCCGCATCATAGTCGAATGCCACTCCGAAATGGGCTCTCTCCCTCGCGGCAGCTCTTGCTACACGCAGAAGCATGTGGCGGCCGCTCGCTGAATCGATGCCATCGGTGTCAATGCCGTGTTCCGGATAGCCGACTTCAGCGTTGATTTCGATGACTTTGACTCCAAAATGCTCCAGAACGCGGGCATCGATTCCGCAAGCCGCCCCGCCGTTCGGATCGAGCAACGCCGGACCTAGCGTTAACGGCTTCAAGCAATGCGGAATGATGTTCCAGTCTTCGCCGATGACATCGAGGTAGGCGCGCTCCGCCTGAACCCTTATGGCGTCACCTCGGGTTGAAGCCAAGGCTCGGTCTACGGCTTCCTCGGACATCATGCCGACGGCTTCAGGATGGAACTCGCCGCGGGCGAATGCTTTGACCGATTCGATGACCGTTCCCATGGCAGGCGCAGAAAGAAGAGCTCCGATCGGAGCCGAATTGGGACGATCCGCGATCGCTGTACCCGTAAAAAACTTGAATCCGTTGTTGTCGAGAGGGTTGTGGCTGGCCGTGATCATGACGCCGCCATCTGCCTCAAGCGAACGCACGGCCGTCTCGGCCAGCGGCGTTGTAATGATGCCAAGGTCGACGACTTCGAGTTCGCAGCCGACGGCTCTAGCTCCTGCCAAGAATCCGCGCACTAGGGCTCGGGCAACGGCTGCGCCGGTCGGTCTGGGGTCACGGCACAACAAGAACGTCGCCTTGCCTGGCTTAAGCACATGAATGGCATAGCAGGTGCCGTATCCGACAGCCAAACTGGCGTGAACGTCCGAAATCTCTGGCCCCTTGCCGAATACAGTCCTCACGCCGGAGAAGGACTGCACGAGGAGCGTATCGCCTAAAGCCTTTGTTAGCAACTCTCGCATCTTTGCACGACCTCGAAGCCAGAGAATATCCTATGGCCGCCAAAGATTGCTGGACAGCCTCGACAGTTGATTTCTAATTTCGCAATGTTCAGTTAAACGGGTATTGGATTATGTATTTCCATATTCCAACTATCTCATGTATAGCTGGTTGATGCCGCACCGCAAAACCGACTATATCTTGATCCCGTTTAAGCACTAGTAATCGGATCTGATGAGCGCCAACGGCGCGAAACAGGAGTAGCCTGGTCCGCAAGTGCCAGGAATATAGCGGTCTTGATATCTTAAAGGGCTGAAGGCCCAAGATAGGAACAATGATTTGCTCCAGCAGATCGGAACCTATCGCACACCTACAGTGCTTGTTTCGAAAAGATTGGCTCCTGGGCCTTCCGCTTCGCGTCGACCCAGGCTAATCCTGTATTGCGCCGTTAGCGCTCAAGATAACTGGCTAGATAGTGCGTTCGATTGTTTGCAGATTATCGAATAATCGCATTCTCAACTCTCGCAGAATTGAATGCTCGTGGAAACATACATCATTCGTGTCCAAGTTGAGGGTCTCTCTTAACCTCTTCTCGGACCGATCAGAATCTCCTCAGCCTTCTCGTTCGTCAGGTTTTCCCGAGCCCGAACCGCCGCCATGCCGACAACCGGCGGATACGCTTGATCGGCGGCCATGCGCGGAGTCACATATTCGATGACCTCGAACAGCAGGCGGCACGCCTTCTCATATTCCCATCCGGTCAGTCGCGAGATGTAGCGTGTCGATCGGTCGATCAGCTTAAGGTTGCTGGGTACGACATAGATCATCGTGTTGCCCATCACGCGCCCAAGCCGAACCATTGTGCAGGTGGACAGCGCGTTTAAAGCCATCTTGAGGGCAGCTCTTGTCACACCATCGAGAAGGAGACTCGTCGACGGAACACGCAGGTTAACGAAAACATCAGCATCGCCCGGCTTATCGGCGTTAACGGCAATCATGCCGATCAAAGCTCCGTCCTTCTGAGCCATGCCAAGCTGTGCGGCCTGAAAATATCCGGAGTCGCCTGGTGCAAAGACGCCAACCGCACAATCGCCAAAGCCGAGTTCCCGTGTCGAGAGTCCATCGAGTCCGATTCGGAAACGCATTAACTCGGGTTCGCCGATCTTAGAGATGACCTCGCAAGCGCGATCGACTTTATCTGCCGGCAACATCGCAGCAACTTCTTCTGGCTGCCAAGCGACGCACCGTGGCGCGCGGCGCAGGATATGCCGCCATGCCTGCGGGGAGTTCTCACAAGGCACGAACAGAAAAGCCCAGGAGACGGCAGCGCTGGCATCGTCAAACTTGCGGAAAGGCGGCGTGCAATAGGTTGGCGAACGTTCGGTCGTATCGGTTAGGACGTCAATACTATAACCGTCGGCATAGTAGTTGTTCCGATGCCCCGACCGGTAAACCTTTTCCTCCAATTCAACGAGTTGGGCCAGTGAAGAGCAAAACTCTTCGCTCATCAAGCTATCTATTGCCTTGCCAAGGGCAACGCGAAACTCGGCGGCCACGCCATCAACGGGCAATCCTTCCAGCCTGCGGATGGCGATCTCAAGCACCAGCAGCATCACGCAAAGTTGGATCGTGGTCGCTTGCATCCGAGTCGAGCCAGAGATCGCCATTGGGCCGGTCGTCAGGTTGATCTTCTCGATCCCGGCTTCTTGGATCACCTCTCGGCTGCGCTGAACGTGCTCAACCAGAACATCGTCCGGGTTGTTATAAACAAAATAAACCTTCGCGCCTGACTCGAATCCTTGCCATGCCGTGCCGATTACGAATGAGGTTTCGCCGCCTTCAGTAATCGAAAAAACGACATCGCCTTTGCTGACTCCAAGATCGGCAATTTGTCTGCGGCCGAATTGCGTAAAGTCCTCAAACCCTTCAACCGATTTAATCAGAGCGAAATCGCCGCCAGCCATCACGCTGAACGTGCGGCCCTCAAGTTCCTTGTTGCCCTTATCGCTCCAGAACTTGCGCCATATGGAATCCAGTTGGATGCTAAGCCGGCCTGTAGATCCGCAGCCCGTGAAGAAAATCTTACCGCCAGCATTTAACGCGTCGACAATCGTGTCGGCAATGGCGAGCGCGCGGCCTGAGTCGACAAACTCGCCGAATACGCGTTGTACGTCGCGATCCACCTCAAACAGAAGTTTCAGACCAGCCCCAGTGTCTTTGGCCGCAACTTCCGAGAGGTTGGCGGTAACGGGGTGGAAGGACTCTGTGAGGAGGCAACCAAGCTTAAACTGGCCGGAAACGCTGAGAAACTCTCTGGCCCTTTGATCGGATTCCATTGACATGCTTAGCTAAGCTCTAATCTAACATCGAAAACGGGTGAGGAAATCCTACACCTATAGGTTACCACCTAACAGGCAAAAAAATGGTCCGTCGGAAAGGGCTTCGACGGACCGAGTAGGGGTTGTGTCAGGAGCGAATGCTCGTCTTGCTATTGCTTCTCTCAATGCTATGCCTTCGGATCGTTGCCGAGGCACAGCGATATGATAGCAAGATCATTGCCAGAGCGGTATAGGTTTTATAGCGCCGTAGGCCTTTTTTCTGATAGAAGCATCCTTAAGGCCTGTATGATAACTCCCAGTATTCTTACCTGGTCGGTTTTCTGAAGGGTTTCAAACGGCGGCACGTGAAGAAATCCGACACTCTTGGAAGGATGCGAACTAACGGCTCGGTAAAAGAGATAGTTGCAGAGGTAGTTGCCGGCGCTGGTGCTTTGGGTCCAGTCATCGGTCTCACAAAGCAGTTCTTCTGCCCACAGCGTGGCAGCTATGTTCTGTGGCAGCCGAGGATCAATCGGTCCCAGACCTCTTACCTCTCCAAGAACGTCTGCGCCTGCTCCGATCTCGTTTCGAGCGACGGTTTCAATCGTCATCTTCTTAGCGGATGCGTTAACGCCAATCGCCAGCAAACTGTCGTATTCCTCCAAGCCGGTCTCCACAAACTCATCAACAGCCCGAAAGGAAACCTCAAGGAGGCGATAATCGAGCCCGCAGTTCTTAGCGAGTTCCGAAGAAGGGTTCTCAGCAATGTTGCCGAACGGTCCGAAACCGGTGACAAGGAAGTTCATGGCAAGCTGGTGCCCGGGGCGGGACTCGAACCCGCACTCCCTCGCGGAAAGCGGATTTTAAGTCCGCTGCGTCTACCATTCCGCCACCCGGGCTGGTTTCAGCTATTGTACCGTGCCTTCCTTGGCAAAACCAGATCCTAAGATTTTCCAGATAGCGAAATGACGTCCAGATAGACCAGCCTGCGGTTCGTTTTCGGTTTCATCGACATCAATGTCATGGCGCCCGGCTGCTCCGGCTCGTCGTAGGTGTCAGCCGGAAAGACCTCGTACTCCTGAATGATCAATCTATATTCCTTCGAGTCTCGCGCTGTCGGCAATGTGAACTTAGCGCCCGGTGCTTCGCTTCCCCGTGCCATGAGCAATGTGGCAAACGGCACGATCTGCTCGAGTTCCTTGCCATCAACGACCGTCGGCGTCCACACTCCGTCGGGGTTGCGGTTCGCCTTTTCCTCGACGGAACCAATCACGACTCGGCCTGGCGACGTACCTGTTGAGCGCGTGCCTGCTATATGCACCCGGAACGCTTGAGCACCTTCCCACACGACGGTTGCCGATCGATCCGGCGCAAGCTGCATGAAATCGGCGGCCACAATCGGCCCGATCTCAAGTCCAGGCAACGCATACTCCTGATACCTTGCCAGTGCAAGCTTAACAAATGGGAAATAGGCTCCCCCGCCCGTCTCGATCCGGAGATCGGCGTACCATTGCTGGCGTTCTTCGTCGAACTCGACAGGATACGATGCTACCACCACCGATGCGCTCGGAACTTCGGCGATTCTCAACGCTCCTGAAGCTTGCGAACCCTTGAAATGCGCTGGCGTCGGAATCGATGGGACTTTTCCGCCACCGTAGATCGGATCAGCTCCGAACAAGGTCACATACTTATAGAGCGGGTTGTTGACCGTCACCTCGGTGGTCGGCAATATAACGCCTAGCCTCTCGCCGTTGCCTGTCGAGAACCACGGACGTTGAATGTAGACGCGCAGACCGTCGCCTTGCCTTTGGCTGACGATTCCAGTTGCCTTAGCCGTCAGGTTCCACCCAAAGGTCGGAATGATATAGTTCACCGGCAAGCTGGCTGGTTTGGCCGTGCTCGGTGCATGGAACGTGAACGGCTTGCTGTTTCGGAAGAACTCCGACTCGTCCCAGCTCGGATCAAAATACTTGCGGAAGCGCGAGTGCGCCTTCAACGTGTAGGTGATCTCGTGGTGCTTCGTATCTCCGAGTTCGTGTTGAGCGTTCGGCTTCTTATTGAACTCCTCGCGGCCAATGAGCACCTTGAACGCCGTTTCCTTAACCGATCGCGATTTTGTCTTGCGCTCCTTTTCTTCGATCAGATCCAGATCGTCGGTGTAGGTCGCCCAAGCTTCGACTTCATCGGTTGACCAAGCGTGCGTCTTGAGGACGCAGTCCTTTGCGGCCGCCGACATGACTACTCTTCCGCCGACTTTCAGTGATGTTCCGCCCGGCACCCGCTTGAACATGAATCCAGGATCGAATGCAGCGTCTGCTTCCGGGATCTGAGTCGCATAGACCATCGTGAAGTCTCGGTCCGGCGTGACCAGCCACACTTTTCCATCTTTGACATCTGTCTTTAGGGCTGCCAGAGCAGGCGTGTTCACCTTGGTCCATGTCGGAGCAGACACCTTTTGCACCGTTTCCGGTTTGTGCGAAAGCGATAAAAACTTGGTTGAAATCGGCTTGAGCGTCGGCTGAGCCAAGACCGGCCGCCAGTTCAACACGCCTATATGCTGGAAGTGAATCTCATTGGTTGTCGAGTTGATCTCGGCATCAACGACCTCTCCCGGCCTCAAAGGCACCGTAATCGTCGCCTCAGAGCCAGTAGGATTGGGATGCGCCAGACCAGTGACTGGAGCGACTACCAAAGTGACGCTGCCGACCTTTGGCCATGAGCCGGGGAACGTCGCAAAAGCGGTTTCTTCTTCTTCCTTCTGCTCAGGCGGCTCCGGAGGAGTGTATTTCACGCGCACGCCGCGCACAGCCGGATCAACCAAATAGGGCATATCCGATAGGGGTCCCTTAACGATCTGCTCCAGCGGCTCCTCGTTGTCGTGAGGCTCGATAATCTTTCTATAGGCGTCGCCGTCCATTTTCCCGTCGGCACCGTCGAATCGGCCGTGCTGCTCCGCCAACGAAACGCCGCCTTCCGGAGGTACAACAATCCGTTTGGTTTCCTTGACCTGGTTCGGAGTCTTCTTAAACTTGCGGATGACGATGTGGTTCTCGCTCTCGCCGTAACTAACCGGCGATGTCGGGTACATGCCCGGAGCAAGAACAGGATCGAACCTGGAATAGAGAACCGATTCGGTCTCTTGATCGCCCGATGAGGTTGCCGTAACCGGCAGGCTGTTTCCGGCAAGGTCGACGGCTCGGGCTCGCATCTTGTACTTGCGGCCGAACCTTAGCGTAGGCAGCGAGCCCTTAGGAACCATCAAGTTGACTTCAAGCTTAACTTGGTCGTGAAGCTGGTCGTCTTCGTCCACCAAGTGGCCCTCTTCATCCAAGTGCTTACCCGGCCGCTCGATGCTAAGGCTCCAGCCTGACCATGTCCACATGCACTCGTGCAACTTCTTCGGGCCGGTGCCGTCAGCATCGTCGGGTGCCGAGGTCATCGCCGTGGAAACCCAACTTTCCGTGTTTTCGTCAACCGACAGCGATTTGATTTTGCAAGAGCCGTGCCTGTCGCACAAGGAACGCCAGACGCCTCGGTCGGCGATGTCCACGCGGTAGCCCCGCACAATGTCGTCGTAGTAAAGCACCGCCTCGGCGTTCTTCAACTTAGCCACCTGCAAGAGCTGAGCTTTTACGAGCTTCGCCCGAGCCGACTTTTGCAGGGAAATCCCCGTTGACCTCAAGTTGGGCAAGGTGGCGTTTTCCGTCTCGTTTCTCTTCTTGCGGGCAACGCCGACAAAGTTGGCAGCCAGGTTGGCCAGCTTGAGCGTCACGCCGTCGATATCGATTTGGGTCAGGAAGTAGCCCTCGCCGCCGACCGCAAGCATTCCGTCAATGATCTCAGACCCCGGTTTCGGTTTCGCCATGAACTGCTTCTTGGCCGGGGCATAGTTATACGCCGTTTTCATATACCGATCGACGGTGCCAGCATCCTTCTCATAGGTTGCCTTGACTTCGACCGTACCGGAAGCCGCCATACCAGCAGGCACGGGCACTTCAAGATCGAACACCAGTCCCATGGCGCGCATCAGCTCGGGATAGGCTGCCAGCGCAGATAGGATCTCATGGTAGTCCAGCTTCGGTTTGACGAGCGCCAAGGCGACGGCCTTATACGGCTCATGGAACTTCACGGCTTCGAAGGTCACCGTCTTGAACCCGTCGGTGTCAAGCGTCAAGTCCTTGCCTTGCGCGCGCCAGGCCTGCAGCTTCGTGTTTAAAGCTTGCTTGAGCTGGATCGGCTGGGTGGCGGCTTGCGGATCGGGCGGACCTTGCGGGAGGCGGACTCTTGCTGGCGAAATAACTCGACGAGGCGGATCGGCAACTTGGAACGGAGCCAAGTGCTGCTCCATCCACAGCTTCGCCGGCAGCTTCGAAGTCGGACTCGTCTCAAGCGCCGCTTGATACGCGCCTTCTACCATTGCAGCCAAGTGCGCCGTTGAGAGCGTTTGGATGTTGGCAATCTTCGCGGTCTTGTCCTCGAACGCCTTGACCGGAATGTCTCCAACAATAAGAGCTTCCCAAAGGTTCTTGATGACCTTCGAAGTGAGTACGACCTCTCCGGTCGCGGCCTTCCCGTTCAAAAGGACGCTAAGGGCGATCTTCTTGGAACCCCAAGAAAGTGCATCGGCATAGGCCCCTGACTTGAGGGTGCTGTTCGAGCCATAGAGTCGATGGCTCACGAACACCGACAGCTTGAGCTTTCCGTTTTCGACGCCGTTTGGCAGGGCGGTCCAGATAACTTCAGTCTTCATGGTTCATCTCTCCTCTATGCAAATGCCGCACAATAGCGGTCCTTCCATTGCTGCTCCGTCATCGACTTCGTGAATCTGGCATCCTGGGCCAGCGCAAACGCTTCTTCGTTCGAAGCCATCAGTTCCGCCGATCCTCCGCCGCCGGCGATCTTTCTTTGAACCGTCAGCGATACCGACATACTGAAGAAAAGGATCTCGATTTCGACGGTCACCCTCGCCGTTCCGACCGCGTTGCCTGAAGCCGAGTCGTAGCTCAGCGACAAGTAGAACTCAACGGAAATGCGGATGATTCCAAGAACGCTCAGTCGGCCGTTTAGCCGGATATAGCCTTCGAGGAAGCAGTCGTTGCCGGTCATCTTGAAGTAGATTCCGGCCATCACCGAGACGCCGCCGCTGGCGACTCCAATGTCGAGAGCAAGGCTGCCGCCGAACTCAAAACTAGCTTCCAGAATCTCGATGCCGCTCGGGCTGAGCGTAATCGACATGAATCCGCCGCCAGCGAAGCCCATCACTGAGAGCCGGAATGGACTCGACCGTTCGCAGAAGGCAAATCTCACTCTCAAGCTGTCGCCCAGCAAAGGAAGCTGGACCTCGGCGGACAACGCGATGTTTTCGATGGTGAACGCGCCGAATGCAAGATTCGGAACGCCCAACTTGAACCCGGCACGGATCATCTGCGGCGTCACATCCATGAACGGAGTGAACTCGAAGCCTTCCAGCCTTGCGAGACTTGGCGAGGTTGACGCCAGCAGCTCCGAATCGCCGGTGACCATACCGATCAAATCCTGGAACTTTTGAACGAATGAGAGCGGTCCGGTGAAGATTGTCTTTGGGAACTCCGGCACCATCGTGACTTTCGCGCCTTCGCCGGATTTCGCCGTGAACTTCAGTTCGTCGAAATGCAAAATGATGAACGAAGCAGGCGCGATGCAGTCGATGTCGAAGTTCCTCAGAACTCCGGTGAACTCATAGACCGAATCCCCGCCGTTCTTCAGGTCGACCTCGACCTTGCCCAGCAGCTCAAGCGGGAAGTAGGTGGTCGACCACGGCTTCTTCACGACGAAGATCGGATCGCTCGAAGGCCAGCTCTTTATTTCCGGCCGCCAGGTGAACTCAACTCGGGCCTTTTGCGGCTTGCCCGCGTTGTCCTTGTCGATCTTCAGTTCGAGCCTGGGGCTCTTCATCGTCTTTGGATCTTTGGGATCGCCCGGCGTCAGCGGCACCGAACTCGGCAGCAGCTCCCACAAACTGACAGCGCCAAGGATCTTCGCCGTATCAGGCAGGAAGTCCTTGGGACTAGCGACTCCCGACAAGGCATCCGTCAGTTTGCCGCCGACCGGACCTCTTCCCTTTAGGAACGCGGTTATCTTCTGGTCGGGGTTCACCAGTCCGCCCGACTTCGAAGCGTCGCCGAACGCTAGTCCGACGCCCTCGGCAGGCATGTTCTTGGTGATTTGCAAGAATGCTTTGGCGATGTTCGAAGCTCCAAAGCCGCCGCTCTTATAGACATCGGGCAGTTCGACCTCAATCGGCGGCGGTGCGCTGGTTCCGGCCAAGTATTCAGCAGCTCCTACCTTCACTTTCGCGCACTTCAAGACGCACCGATAAGCGCCGCGATCTTGGTCCTCTGGCGGCTTGCCCGTTGCGACGGCCGTGAAGAACAGCTCATCGACCGGCAACGAAGTCGATTCGGATGAATCGCCAGCAGGCGCAAACGCCATCTTCTGGCCGTTTCCATCGTGCCTGCGCGGGTGCTTGGGATCATCCGCGCCGCTGAACGACTTCTCGTAGTAGGCAATCAAAGGGGCAATGAACGCCGGATCGGTCGCCTTAGACTGGTCGAGGTAGATCAGAGGCATCGACCATTGAACCTTCTTGCCGTCGCAATCCTCGGCTTGAACGAGCATCGGGAACGGTCCGGTCGAAATCAAGGTCCAGAAGCCCAAGTTGCCGTTGTTCGTGCCGGGGACATCGGCGTCAGGCGATAGCGGCGGCGTCTCCTTGGTCAGCATCGTGATCGACTTGAACCCAACCTGCCTTTGCTCAGCCTCACTAAAGGTCACTGTCGGCACGCGGACGATCACAAAGGTTCGTTTTCGCAAATAGGCGACCGGGCCAGCCGAAGTGTTGGCGATCTTGCGTTCGCTGATGGAAACCTGTGCTGCCGGATGACCCGTTGGGAACAGGTAGCCGCGCGTGACGATCTTGACGAAATGGTCGCGGCCAAGTGTCGAGTTATGCGTCCACGTGATGAGGTGCGAGAGCTTCTTACGAGGAATGTAAGTCCACTCCCAATTGCCTTCGCCCTTCAAATAGCCACCGAGCGGAGTAAGAATCACACGGTCGGCCCAGAACGGCAATGTATCTTCCCTAGCAGCCCTGTAGACCATGTTCTGTACCAAGTCGATGCGGTCTTGGCGCATCATCGCCTGGTCGAACTGGCTCGGACCGAATAGCTCCTTCAAGTCCTTCTCATAGTCAACGGCATCGACGGCGCGAATAGCCATCTTTTGGCCTTCGATCAACTCGTCGCCGCTCTTGTTCGCCAGCCGGGTATGCCAGAGTTCGGTGCGACGGGTAGTCGGCGACGTCGCTGGATTGAAGGTATGGACCCATCCCTGTTGCTCGTTCGGACTGATGATGAGCCGAACCGGCATCTCAATGCACGTGTAAAGCGGATTGTCGATGACCGGAATGCGGTCGTGCGGAATGAACCGGTAAGTGTAAGCTGGATTGACGCCGCGTCCAATGTTCGGAAGCAGGTCGTCCAGTCCGCCTTTCTGAATCTGCACGTCAGTTTTGGCTGTGTTGCCAGATGTCTCTGGGTCGGTTCGGCGCCGCTGGCCTCCAAGCAATCCGCCAATAACCCGCGCTGCGCCTCCGCCCGTTCTTGTTGCTGGCGGCTTCTCCTCTTCCTTTTTATCGGTCAAGTTCAGATTCAGGCCGCGCAGAATCTGGCCAGGCTTGAGCTGCGTCTTGTCGGCAGGATGGATGAAGTCGGGCTGAATGCGGATTGGTCCTGTGCCGAATCCAGAAAACGCCGTTGGCACAACGCTCGGGGTCAGCTTCGACCAATCGAGCAAGCCTTTCGCGCCGTTACCGTCCTCGCCCTTCAAGCTGAACAAGATATAGGGCACCGAAGTCGGAATGTAGAAAGTCAGCCGTGTGTGCCCGGAGACGCGAGAAGGCACCGGCGGCAGTTCGCTGGGCATAGGTCCGCCGGTCTCATTCTCAAAGAAGGTCTTCTCAGCGATCGACTGCGGCGGAAACGTCACGATCATGTAGCTGGGCTTGTTCGGATCGTTCTTGACGACCCTCTGCCCGCCGATGTCGAACTTCATGTTGACGAACTCGAACGAGAGCGCCAGCATGTCCTCACGGCGGACGATGTCGATCCTCGTCGGCAGATTCAACGTGCCAATCACGCGATTCGGTTTGATTTGAATCTGAGGAATCCTCGGCTGTCGGATCTGAGGATCGATCTTAGGCGGTTTCACCTGGATGTCGCCTACGCCTCCTCGAGTGCCTCTCGTTTGCGGATCGGCTTCCAATGCGATCGGATAGGGGCTATCTCCCATGCTCACCACGGCATCGTCCAGGTTCAGCGCAATCCGTCGTGCCGCGATGCCTATGTCAGCCATCGAGCCTTTGCCGTTCTCAATCAGCACGAAGCTGTTGTTGCAATCTATCGGTCCAAGCTCGATACCGCAACCTGGACTATCCACCCAACAGCCGCCCTCGTCGATGTTCGCGATGAGCCCTTCGAGATATCCATGTCCGTCGTCGGCATAGAGTGATTTGAGGTCAATCAGGCCGAGATCGACCTGGCCGTGGGCTTTCGCCGACGCAGTAACAGCTCCGCCCGAAAGCAAGGCAGCGCAACTTCCCGAAGGATGCAACTCGACCTGTAAATCGGCTGCGCCCTTTCGCGATCCTTCAACCGTCCAGCCGGTGCGCGATTCTAGCTTCAGCTCCTTTTCGAAGCGCTCTTGAAGCGTCGCGTTCAGAACGGTATAGGAGGCTTTGGCGCTGTTCAATAGAGAACTGCCGTCAACGATCCCCAATGAGAGCGCTGAAGTGGCGAATTCCTGAGAAAGCGACGAGACCTCTGCTGAGGTTTGCACTGAAAGCACGCCGTCGGGTGTAAATGAAACCTTGCCGGCGGATGTAGCTGAGACGGCACACTTCGAGCTCAAAGGCCTTGCACCTAGAAGCGCGTGAACCTGCTCCGATTCCAGATCCGTCGACAAGGCCGATTCACTTTTGAGCCACTTGTCCAGATTTCCCTCAACGGTAAAAGTCGCCCCGCCAACGCCTGTGTCCTTCCATTCGATTCGAATGTGGCGCGCAAGAAGTCCGGACGAGACTGTCGCAACAAAATCACCGCGGAACGATGTGCCGGGAAGGTAGGCGTCCTTAAGTTGGATGATCGTGTCGCTGCCGGACTCAGTCACGGTTAAGCTTGGGCTGCCAACGAATTGCGACGCGTCAACAGTCCACTTAGCCTGACCTGCGCTGCCGACCGTTACGCTCGCTATCTGTCCATCTAGGCCTTTCCTCACCCGGATCGGCGAGTTCAGCATTCGCTCCGCCGCTTTGCTAGTCGGAGATTGAAGCGCCACAGCCGTCGCCGCGCCGATAAGGAAAGTTCTCCTGTCGATGCCTAACGGTTTACTGGCTGAAGAAAGTAGAGCGTCAATGGCTCGCTTTCGTATGCCGAACTTGGCAAAACTCCTTTTGTTCATAGCCACCTCAACGATGCCCGCAAAAATACGGTAAGACCGATACGTTGAATCCATTATACGACCAGATTTGCAGACAAGCCACTGTATAGCTTTCAACCGTTAGGATTTATATTGATTCGGCGCGCTATTGGTCGATTTTGACTTCGTAAAACCGGCTCCACCAGCCAATGTTGGCGATGTAGTAATCAATTAGAACGTACTCGGTTTTGCCAACTCGCATAAGGACTGCTGTTTTCCTCTGCTCGTCCTTCAGTTCACGGACCAGATTTACGGAATAGGCTTTGCTGCCAAGGATATTGCGGTTGACCGCGGCAGAGATGACGTCGTCTGATGTTGCAGTTGACGGCAATTCGATCTTCGCAAACATCCCGTTCTCCCAAAGTCCGTGCGGATCTAGTTTGTCTTTTAGCACCTTGTCAAGGGTTGCGTTCCATTTCGCCAAGATCGCTTTAGAAGGTGTCTCGACCTTGGCTGGAACCACAACAAGCTTAACCAGCTCCGTCTCGAGCGGACCGGTCCACTCATGGGGGTCAGCAAACGGAGGTTCAAGCGACACAGTAACCTTCATGAGGTATTTGCCCGGGTCAAGGTGTCGAACCCGTTTCTTGACGTCCAGACTCGGCGCATATACGAACGTGTAGCTTGGATCATTCAGGTCCACATCGAGCACGTATTGGCTGCCTGCCGCCATTTGCTCATGCTTGATCGGCACATAGGCTCCTGCGACATCGAACTGAAGCTGCCAAGCCTGCCTTAGTGCAGACCGGCCCATGACTCGCACGAACTCGATCTTCCATTTCCAATAAGCTCCGACGTTGTATAAGTTCAAGTAATCCTTGGTCAAATTCTTAAAACTCAGACAAAACGCAGGCTGCCGATCTGAAGCAATTGTGGCGCTCTTCAATCTAGCAATAATGCTAACCTGGTCAGACCCCGCGGCACTTCCTGACACAAGCGCTATCAGCAATGCAATCATTGACGGGAACACTCTCATTGGACCACCTTCCACCATGCAGACGTCTATTCGCCTGATCGGTTCCCACAATCGACGGTCAATCCGTCAAAGCGCCTGACAGCACGTCAATTGCCTTCTTAATGTAAAGGTCCTTTCCGTTCGGTCCGAACTCGTCAGCAATGACGATATCAGGCTCAATTCCAATTCCCTCGAACCGCTTGCCGTCAAGCAGGACATTGACGACTGGAACCTGTAGAATGGCCCAATCGGCGATTCTGAACTGACTTGAACCAAGCAGTTTGCCAGCCGTACGGGTTCCAATGAGCGTTGCCCGGTGCGATGACTTAAGCAAGTAAGAAAGCGACTCCTTGGCGCTGCGAGTTCCGCCGTTGATCAAGACGACGAGCGGTTTGCTGTAACCGAACCGCCTAGACGTCGCCGTTTTCTGGCCTACTCTCTCTGCCAACGATGAAGGGGCAAAGAAGATATCGGCATACCCTTCAGCAAAGCCGCCGAAACCGTCTCTTAAGTCAAGAATCATCGCATCGGTATCCCGGAATTGGGTAGTCGCTGCGTTGATCAGGCTGGTTCGAAACGAGTCGCTAAGCATCATCCAAAGCCTGAAGTAACCGATCTTCTTGCCGTTACTCTCGATGATCTTCGCGCTGGCTTCGGACGCCGACGCCGCTTCAGTGATGAAGTCCGCGTTCTTGACGGCAACTGACGCGGCAAGCAAAACGCCCGACCGTTCGAAATCGAGTCTCGCCGCGTTGCCGGTAGCTCTCAGAGATTCAATAGGCGAAAACGGCGATCCGTTCGCCCTAAGCACCACGTCGCCTTTTCTCAATCCAGCTTTCTCGGCAGCGGAGTTGTTCAGAACCATTTCCACTCGCCATCCGGCTTTCTGCCGGGAGAAGTAAGCCCCGATGAACGGCTGCGGACTCGGTCTCTGAGCGACGATGCTCTCCATGATGAAATAGGATTGCTGGTAGTTCGGGTGCAGCTCGAAGTGCGAATCGCCGATTTTCTGGATCATCTCATTCACGATTCGAATAAAGTCCGACCTTGAGCTTGATCCAATGGCCGGTTCTCCATATTCGCGGATTAGGTCGTCAAGTTCATTCTTGCGTGTTTCTGCGGCGTAATACTGCTGTTGGATGGTCGAGACGCAGGCGTTCCACTCGCGCGAAAAGTCGGCTGCTCTGGAAACGGAGGCGCAGGCTTGAAGCGCACAGAATGCGATCAAACCAAGGCGGAGTCGGCGTGTATCCATGGTCAACTCATACTCTACCATCGCCGTTGCTCCGGCATTGGAACTGATGAATCGAGCTGTAACTCTAGAAACGCCAACGATGAATCCCTCACCGTCTTTCCTCGTCCCTAGCCCCTAATAACATTCCCTCCACGCTATACATATTCGCCCTAAGGTATAACCAACCTCATGAAACAGCTCGAAGTCTGGTTTATTACCGGCAGCCAAACCCTCTACGGCGAAGAAACGCTCCGCCAAGTCGCTGAGCACTCGAAGCAGATCGCCGACGAACTCAACAAGGCATCGCAGATTCCTGTCAGCGTCGTCTATAAGCCCGTCGCCAAGTCGACCGAAGAGATCGCAACGGTCCTCGCCGACGCCACGCATTCCAAGGCTTGCATCGGCGTCATCACCTGGATGCACACGTTCTCGCCTGCTAAGATGTGGATCACCGGCCTCAAGCTGCTGAAGAAGCCGCTTCTCCATCTGCACACGCAGTTCAACCGCGACATCCCGTGGAGCACCATCGACATGGACTTCATGAACCTGAACCAGAGCGCGCACGGCGACCGCGAGTACGGGTTTATCATGTCGCGCATGCGCCTGAATCGCAAGGTCGTGGTTGGCCACTGGCAAGATCCGAAGGTACGCGAGCAGATCGGCGTCTGGTCGCGAGCGGCAGCCGGCTGGCACGACTGGCAAGGCGCGAAGTTCGTTCGCTTCGGCGACAACATGCGCTTTGTGGCCGTCACTGAAGGCGACAAGGTCGAAGCCGAGATCAAGTTCGGCTATTCGGTGAACACCTACAGCATCAATGAACTCGTCGGCTCGGTTCGCGCTGTTTCGGATAAGCAGATTGATGCTCTATGCGATGAATATGCCGCGACTTACACGTTGGCGAAAGGCCTCGAGAAAGGCGGAGCTGACCACGCTTCCCTTCGCGAAGCAGCGCGCATCGAAGCCGGACTTCTCGGTTTCCTTGATCAAGGCGGATTCAAGGGATTCACCGACACGTTCGAGGACCTCAGTGAACTCGTTCAGCTTCCAGGTCTGGCTGTCCAGCGAATCACCGGCAAGGGCTACGGCTTCGGTGCGGAAGGCGACTGGAAGACTTGTGCGTTGGTTCGCGCCATGAAGGTTATGGGTTCGGGTCTACCTGGAGGAAACGCCTTCATGGAGGACTACACCTACCACTTCGAGCCGGGCAACGAGTCGGTCCTCGGCGCGCACATGCTGGAGATCTGCGAATCGATCGCCGCAGGCAAGCCGACGTGCGAAATCCACAAGCTGGGCATCGGCGGAAAGGCCGATCCGGTTCGACTGGTCTTTAACGTCGCTGGCGGCCCCGCTTTGAACGCTTCTCTGCTAGACTTCGGCAATCGTTTCCGCCTGCTGGTAAACGAAGTCGAAGCCATTGAGCCAGCCCATGCTCTGCCGAAGCTGCCTGTCGCCCGCGTGCTGTGGAAACCCCTGCCCGACATGCAGAACGGCTGCGCTTGCTGGATCTATGGCGGCGGCGCGCACCACACGTGCTACAGCCAGAACCTGACCCGCGAGCACCTTCAAGACTTCGCCGAGATCGCCGGCATCGAAATGCTGACCATCGGCAAAGAGACCACCGTTCCGTCGTTCAAGCGCGACATCATGCTGGGCGAGGTGTTCTACCGGTAAGGGAGGCTGAAGGGACGTGGGACGAGGGGGAAAGACAACTCCGAATCTGCCCCTTGCGAAGCAGGGGGAAGAAGCTCAAGGCATCAGCCTTGGGCAGAAGGGGGTTCCGATATCCCCTTAAACAACACTTGTCATCCCGCATATTGCGAGGGATCTGAGTGTAATCTCCGCTTGCTTGTAGCAACAAGCATCGACTCCTGTCAGATTCCTCGCTTCGTTCGGAATGACGACTCCGCATCTGCCCCTTGCGAAGCAGGGGGAAGAAGCTCAAAGCGCTAGCCTTGGGCAGAAGGGGGTTCAGATCGCTTCCACAAAGCACCTGCCAAAACTAGCCGCCAACCCCGATTTCACATTCCCAAACCTTTCAAATAGAGACCCAAACAAGTCGCTTCAGCCGCTAAACTAGGGCTACATGCACCGCCTGATCAAGCTCATGGGAATTGTCGCATCGCTTATTCCAGCCGCCATCTACTCGGCAGACAATAGCCAACTCTCGCCATCAAAGTCCGCAATCAAAACAGCTAACCAGATGGCAAAGCGCTACCTGCCTAAGCACGCCGGTTCCTTTATTTTTGAATCCATCCCGCAAGCAACCGGACGAGACGCCTTCGAAGTCTCAGCAAAGGATGGCAAAGTCCTTATTCGTGGAAGCAGCGGCATTGCCATGGCATCCGGTTTCAACTGGTATCTGAAGCACATCGCCAAATGCCAAATCTCATCGAGAGGTGATCAGTTGAACCTTCCTCGAGTTCTTCCTCTACCCAAATCGGCCGTGCGCAAAGTGACGCCATACCTTGCGACGAACTACATGAACTATTGCACTTTCTGCTACAGTTCGGCGTTCTGGAGATGGGAGAAATGGGAGCGAGAAATCGACTACATGGCGATGATCGGGGTTCGGAATCCGCTGATGATCGTAGGCAACGAGATCGTTTGGCAACGAGTGCTGCAAAGGCTGGGATACTCCGACGCAGACATCAAGACGTTCTTGCCCAGTTGCGCGTTTACAGCTTGGTGGCTGATGGCCAATTTGGAAGGCGAAGGCGGTCCGATTACCCAAAACATGATCGACTCCGAATCGGCGCTAGCTAAGAAGATCCTGAAGCGGATGCGCGAATACGGCATGGAGCCGGTCCTCCAAGGATTCAGCGGCGCGGTACCGACGACGATGAAAAAGTATCTGCCGGATGCGCACATCGTCGAACAAGGAAAGTGGGTAGGCGGCTATGACCGGCCTTCAGTGATCAGCCCTCTCGATCAGGCTTTTTCAAAGGTTGCTCAGTTGTGGTACGAGGAGCACGCGAAGGTATACGGCATAGCCAGGTTCTACGGCGGCGACTTGTTCCACGAAGGCGGACGGACGGCGGGCCTCGATCTCGCCGAGTGCGCCAAATCGGTTCAGCGCGAGATGCGCCGGACCAATCCTGAAGCCGTGTGGGTTCTTCAAGGTTGGAGCGGCAACCCGCCACAAGCCCTGCTGAATGCAACCGACCCCAAGAACACGCTGGTTCAGTATTTAATCAGCTATCCGCTCAAGGCATCTGTCCAAGATTTTGCAGGAAGACAGTGGTCGTTCTGCTCGATCAACAACTTCGGCAGCCACGAGAGCTTAGGCGGTTCACTCAAAATGCTCGCAAGCACTCCTTCTAGCGTTCTCACCAAGGCCAACAATAACCTTGTCGGCATTGGAGCCGTCGATGAAGCCCTCGAAACCAATCCGGCATTCTACGACCTGTTTGCGGACGTTGTTTGGGAGAAAGAAGATATCGATCTTAACCAATGGGCGGACGAATTCGCGACCCGACGCTATGGCAAATCAGCCCCCCTTGCGTCCGCGTTCTGGCGACTAATGGCCAACGACCTCCTCGGAAACCAGGCTGAGAATCTGCTCTTCGCCTGGCCGAGGTTCAACATACGCAACACTTCAAGCTGGGGTGATGCAGTATTGACGCACGATCTTGGCAAGATGCTCGAAGCTGGCAAGCTTCTGTTCGCTTGTTCCGACAAATTCCGAAACGAGAGGACATATCAGAACGACTGCGTTGAAGCGATGAGGCAGCTGTTCAACGATTACGGCGTTCAGCTTTACGAGCAGCTTTCTGAATCCTACACCCGAAAAGACAAGGTGTCTTATGAATACCTCAGCGAACGGTTCCTAAAGGTTCTTGAGGACTGCGACAAGGTCTTCTCTGCCGGCGAATACACGCTTCTGGGCAAATGGATTGCCGATGCGCGAGCGAAGGGCAAGACCAAATACGAGAAAGACCTTCTAGAACGCAGTGCTCGCCAGCAAGTCACGTTCTGGACCCCAAAACCGACCGACCTAACCGATTACGCCTATAAGCAGTGGGGCGGGTTGACTCGCGACTACACCTTAGTCCGATGGCGCAACTTCCTGTCCAATGCTCTCAAGTCTTTTGACGATCCTTCGGTCCGAGCCGAGTTCGACGCTTCTTCCGACCTGGTCAAATGGGTGGTTTCAACAGCGCCGGCCTATCCTTCGAAGCCTGTCGGGCAATCTGTTGATGTAGCGAAGAAGCTGTTCACCTTATACGAGAGGAATTTCGAGGAAGGCGTTGCCTATTGGCGGGCGAAGAAAGAGGAGTCCAAGCTCTGGCAGTGGACGTTAGCTGACTCGAATGAAAAGAACCAAATCCTGTCTTGGGACTTAACCGAAAGGCTAGCCAGGCTCGGGCCGGGGGAATACTCGATCACTGTCGAATATCAGCGTGGAAACAAAGCAATCGTCGTCTCTAAGGTTGAACTCGTGAGGAAATCGCAAATGGCAGTGAACGGAGAGACGATGGTCAGCGACGAGCATCCCGGACGAAGCGGCGTTGTCACCAAGGACAATGTTTACAGGCTAATGATCGGCGCGCTTGAACCCGGATGCCAATATCTTCTTCAAGTTCACGCTTCGGGCGACGGCGGCAACGACTCGCACGGCCGAATCATTGTGCAAAAGCTCTGAGCGCGACTAGGCCTCTCGGCCCCGGCAAGACAGACCTTCGGTTCGCCGGAACCAGCCCAACCCAGATATAATGTTAACCAATGGAAATCGTCGTACCAGACGAATACAAATACCTTTACGTAAGGAACGAGAAGCGACCGGTCTATAAGATTCCGGATACCGTTCTGCGCCAGAACGCCAAACCGATCCTCAAAGTCACCAAGAAGACGCAGCTCCTCATCGACTCGATGATTAAGATCATGAAGGACGCAAACGGCATCGGCCTAGCAGCGCCTCAGGTCGGAATGTTGCACAACCTCGTCATCATCTCGTCCGAGCATATGCGCCCGACTGCGCTGATCAATCCGGTCATTACCAAAATGGAAGGCAAAGAAATCGGCCAAGAAGGTTGCCTTAGCCTGCCAGGGCTCTATGGCGATGTCGAGCGAGCCGAATACATCGAGGTCGAAGCAATGGACCGTCGCGGACGCGAAGTGGTGTTCGAGCTTGAAGGCATGCCCGCGCGCGTAGCCCAGCACGAAATCGACCACCTGACCGGCGTGCTGTTCACCGACAAGGTCGATCTCGCCACGCTCCACTGGCACCATCCGAACGGAGCGCCGGACGAGATTTGATGCGAATCGTCTTTTTCGGCACAGGTGAGTTTGCAGTTCCTGCCTTAAAAGCCGTTGCCAAGGACGTGGTGCTCGTTGTCAGCCAGCCCGATCGTCCGTGCGGCCGCGGCATGCGTGTTCAATGCTCGCCGGTCAGACAGGCCGCCGGCGAACTCGGTTTACCCACGCAATGTCCCGAAAAGTGCCGCGTGGCGGACTTTGTCGAATGCATCAAAGATCTCAGCGCCGACATGCTTCTCGTCGCCTCGTACGGCCAGATACTTTCTCAGGCCTTGCTCGATTCGGCAAGACTCGGCGGCATCAACCTCCATGGTTCGATCCTGCCGAAATACCGCGGCGCGGCCCCGATCCAAAGGTGCATCTTAGACGGACGAACGAAGACCGGCGTCACGGTTATGCACATGGACAAAGGCATGGACACCGGCGACATGATCGCTGTCGAAGAGCTCGAGATCGGCCCTGACGAAACTTACGGAGAGCTTCAGCAAAGGCTGGCCGAACTCGGTGCAAAGATGGCCAATGAATGGCTGCCAAGGATACTTGCCGGAGAAGCCCCAAGACAGACGCAAGACCACGAGAAGGCAACACTCGCACCAAAGATTTCGAAGGAAGAAGCGCGCTTGAGCTTCAGCAGATGCGCCGAGGACGAATACAACCGGTTTAGAGCCTTTACCCCTTCGCCTGGCGTGTTTTTTGCACTCGAATCGGGTGTCATCAAGGTTTCCAATGCCCGCCTTTGCGGCAAGAGCGGCCAACCCGGAGAAGTCATCGCAAGCACCCCCAACCTGACAATTGCTTTCGAAAGCGGCGCAATTGAGCTCATCGAGATTCAGCCTGAGGGTAAAAAGAGGATGACGGGTCGCGATTACGCGAACGGGGCACGATTGAAACCCGGGGTTATGTTAAAAGAACTATGAGCATTGTTCCAAAAGCTTCGAAAAAGCTGGCGATTCGGTTCGTCATCTGCCTGTTTACATTAGCAGTCATCTTTGCCGTATACAACTGGATGCGCTCGAACCGCGATCTTGGCGACATCAGCAACGCCAAGACGATTGGCTGGATTCTGGCCCTCGAACAGAAAGACGAAGGCCAGCAGGCAGTGATCTTCAAAGAGGACGGAACAATCTTGCGCAGTCCATCCTATACGGCGGGCAAAACCGACCGTGACACAACCTGGCGGCCGGACGGCTCAGCCGTGTTTCTCAGCAGCGACCGCGAGACCGAAGACTTCAACGTCTATCGTTGGAACCTTCAGCGCAACATTATCGAGCGAAGAAGCATGGCCTCGCGCAGCCAGCTCGGTATTCATTTCGGTGAAGTCGGCCTCGGCGCAACTAATAGCGACGCCCTGCTCGTTGCCGGCGGATTCGTGCTCAGCCTCAATCCCAAGGAAGCAACAACCCAGCAGGTGCTGCCTCCGGTCGGACGCGAAGTGGTTACGAACTCAGGCGAAGAAGGCAGCGGCGCGGCGAGCCAATTCGACGCGAGCTACAAGAGGCTTGGAACGTCGTTCCGCGAAGCGCGTTGGGGCATCAACAAGGAATGGGTCTATGCCGTGATGCGCGGCGATGAGGGCGAAACGCTCCTTGCCCAGTCGATGACAGAAGCTAAACCGCCGATCGTGCTAGCAATGGGCGACCGGATCGAGTTTGATGTGAACCCGAAGACCGGCTCTGTCGTTTACGCTGTTCTTGGCTATCGCGTGCCAATTCCAGAAAACCCGTCCAAAGAAGATATTGCAAGGATCAAACAGATGATGGCAATGCCCCATCGCCTGATGGAAGTCAAGCCTTGGGCCGATCCTTCAGAAGCGGTGACGCCTGTAGCCATGAGTTCAATTAACAAAGTCAGTTTCTCGCATCCGAAGGTGTCGCCAGACGGAAACTCCGTCCTGATTTCTGTAGGCAAGTATCTCGGCGATGGCAACCAGCAGATGCAAGGTCTGCTCGCCGCTCCTCTTGCGCAAAACGGCATCTCATCGGCCTCTCCGCTTCTCAAAGGCGAAGTCTTCGATTACTCATGGAGTCCAAACGGCAAGAAGATTGCTTTCATTCGAAAGAGCCCAGAAGGCATCCGCACGATCTTCGTCATCGATAAGGAAGTTGGAGAAGCCAAACAGCTCAGCGACGGCAAGACCGACTACTCGAGGCCGATCTACAGCCCTCAGCTCCCCTAACAGGCTCAGCAGTTTTACGTGTAGACTAAGCGGCCAATAAAGCCGGTACAATGTGTACACTTCGATTTGCAATTGAGAACATCATGAGTCAAGGTCCACTATCAAACCTCGCCAAAATTGTAGACGCCCGCAGCAAGCGCGCATCGAGTTACGACCAAGCCGGCGGCAATGGCGACTGCCGATATATCAAGGCTGGCGATACATTCACGATGGCCGATATCTCCGGCGCGGGCATCGTCAAGCACATTTGGATTACCATCGCCTGCGAGGATCCCATGATCCGCCGCAATCTCGTTTTCCGATGCTATTGGGACGGTTGCGAGCACGCAAGCGTTGAATCCCCCATCGGCGAGTTCTTCGGCCAAGGCTGGGGTATGAAGTACAATTTCATCTCTGCGCCCGTCGCAGCCACACCGTCGCACGGTGCTTCTTTGGTCAGCTATTTCCCAATGCCTTTCGGAAACGGCGCAAAGATCACGGTTGAGAACCAGAGCGACAAGGATGTAACGGCGTTCTATTTCTATGTCGATTACGAAGAGCATGATTCGATGCCAGACGACATGGGCCGATTCCATGCTTGGTATAACCAGGAGCTGACCAAGCCCGAGTGCGATTCCGGCGACGTTGAGAACGAGTGGACCGTCTTCGGCCCGTTCGACAACAACCCCAGCGACCAGCACAACTACCTTTTCTGCGAATGCGAGGGCGAAGGCCATTTCGTCGGCGTGAACTACTATGTGAACAGCCCGAGCCCGATTTGGTATGGCGAAGGCGACGATATGTTCTTGGTCGACGGCGAGCCTTGGCCCGGCAGCGCCCACGGAACCGGCACCGAAGACTACTTCAACCAGAGCTGGTGCCCGGACGAGCATTTCACCCATCCGTATTTCGGCTGCGCGCGCGCTCCCGGACGTGATAATGATTCTCCGCGCTTCGGCTGGCTTGGCCGCACCCATATTTATCGGTTCCACATCGAAGATCCGATGCGGTTCAAGAAGTCGCTCCGGGCCTCCATTGAGCACGGCCATGCCGACTGCTTGACCCTCGACCTGGCGAGTGTGGCCTACTGGTATCAGACGATGCCCGGCAAGAAGTTCCCGCCCCTGCCTTCGAAGGAAGATCGCCAGCCGCGCAACGAAATCGGTTGCGTCGACGTGCACCGATGGCGAGACGCCTGGCGCAAATCGAAGGGCGGCGGAAAGCTTTACGGCGACGAGAAGTAAAATCGTCGAGCAATAACAGCGAAAGCGCGGGTTGTGTAATCCGCGCTTTCTTTGTTTGTGGAGCTGGGTAGGGCCTGGGTATAGGGTTTAGGGTATGGAGCCTAATGTTCGGTGTGTCTTGCTGACATATCAGACTGGTCCGACCTTCGTTCTTGTGAGAAAAGAGCCGTGTCAGCCAGGAGTTCTGGCAACATTGACTTTATTGGCTAGACCCTTAACCCTAAACCCTATACCCTAGAATCCTACTCCTGCCCGAGATGCCCCGAGAAGTAGGAGTCATACGCGCCGAGATCCAGGAAGCCATGGCCGCTTAGGTTGAAGAGAATCACTCTCTCCTTGCCTTCTTCCTTCGCCTTCAACGCTTCATCAATGGCGGCTCGAATCGCGTGAGACGACTCGGGAGCCGGAATGATGCCTTCTGTGCGCGCGAACTGCACCGCAGCCTCGAACACCGCCGTCTGCGGATACGCCACAGCCTCAATCACCTTCTCGTGGTAGAGCTGGCTGACCAGCGGCGACATGGCGTGGTAGCGCAAACCGCCTGCGTGGATGCTCGGTGGAATGAAGTCGGCTCCAAGCGTATACATCATGAATAGCGGAGTCATCTGGCCGGTATCGCCGAAGTCGTAGCGATACTCGCCTTTCGTGAGTGACGGGCAGGATGAAGGCTCGACGGCAACGATGCGCAGGTCCTTACCAGCGATCTTGTCGGCAGCAAACGGGAAGGCGCAACCTGCGAAGTTGCTTCCGCCGCCAACGCAACCGATAACAACATCCGGATAGCAGCCAGCCATTTCCATCTGCTTCTTGCATTCCAAGCCGATGACTGTCTGATGCAGCATCACATGGTTCGTCACGCTGCCGAGGGCGTACTTAACGTCCTTGTGCGTCACGGTGTCCTCAAGCGCTTCGCTGATGGCAATGCCGAGGCTGCCGGGCATCTCAGGATCATTGACCAAAAGCGACTTGCCGTAGTTCGTGTAGTGGCTGGGGCTCGGGTGGACCTTCGCTCCGAACGCGTGCATCAACGACTTGCGGTAAGGCTTCTGCTTATAGCTGACGCGAACCATATAGACCGTGCAGTCCATGCCATAGGTGTTGCACGCCATTGAAAGCGCGCATCCCCATTGGCCTGCTCCGGTTTCGGTTGCGAGACGCTTGATGCCTGCCAACTTGTTATAGTAAGCCTGCGGGATGGCCGTGTTCAGCTTGTGGCTGCCAACAGGACTAGTGCCTTCATATTTAAAGAAGATCTTGGCCGGAGTGCCAAGCGCCTTTTCAAGCATCGTGGCGCGAATAAGAGGTGTGGGACGCCAAAGCGCGTATCGCTCGCGAACTTCATCAGGGATCTCGATCCATCTCTCGCCGGAGACCTCTTGCTCGATGATTGCATCGCAGAAAATCGCCTGAAGATCGGCTGGACCGGCAGGTTCTTTGGTTCCTGGATGCAACGGAGGCACGGGTGGCGTGGGAAGGTCGGGAACGATGTTGTACCACTTAGTCGGGATGTCATTTTGCGATAGCAAGAATTGGCGTTGTTCCATGATTGACCTCAATTGAGAGAGTATACGGACGCGCGCAGGTTTCCCCGAACAGCGGGCGTCTTTGAACCGCAATTACAGCTAGGGCAGCTCCGGCGGGTGCCGTGGTAAGAGGATTATAGCTCAGATAGCGCAAGTTCGGCGTTCAAGATGCAAATGCCGGTAATCGCTAACAAGTTCAGGCAGGAATGCGCGAAGGCTCTGGCGAATGCAAGCACGTTAAGAAGGGGCATCAATGGCGGAGTTATCATCGAAACAAAGAGTCGAACGCACATTTCGGTATCAAGAGACGGATCGGGTGCCGATCAACTACCTATGCAACCAAGGAATCGACAGCCGCTTAAAGAAACACTTCGGGTTGGATGCGAATGATGGCGAGGGTCTCCTAAGAGCCCTGAACGTCGACTTCCGAGGTATCGGTCCAAGGTATATCGGTCCACGCCTTCATGCTGAGGTCGAAGGTATTAACGTTGATCCGCAATGGGGTTTACACACCCGATGGATTGAGCACGAGAGCGGCGGTTATAACGACTACTGCGACTATCCGTTGATGAACGCCGACGACGACACGATTCGAAACTGGCCGATGCCGTCTCCAGACGACTACGACTACAGCAATATCGCGTCTTATGTCGGGAGTATCGGCGATTTGGCTATTTTTGCCGGAGGTGCAGGCACGGCCGACATCATGAACTCCGCTGGAATGATGTTTGGTGTCGAGGAGATGCTGGTTCGGCTCATTTCTGAGGATGATGCGTTCCTTGTTTACACCGACCGACGACTAGGAGTCCAGCTTGAATGCCTGCGCAGAACCTTAGAAGCTTGTCCCCGCGGCGCTCTTTCTTTTGTGTGGCTCGGTGAAGACCTGGGAACGCAAATCGGACCGATGATCAGCCTCGATCTATACCGAAAGGTCTTGAGGCCGCGACACCAGAGGTTCATCGATCTAGCGGCCCAATTCGACCTGCCGGTGATGGTCCATACGTGCGGATCGAGTAGCTGGGCATACGAGGACTTTATCGACATGGGGGTCAAAGTTGTCGATACGCTGCAGCCTGAAGCGGTCAACATGTCACCTTCGTATCTAAAGCAGAATTTTGGCGGCCGTCTCGCCTTCCACGGCTGCATATCAACCGCCGGGCCGATGGCTAACGGCACAGTCGAGGAAGTCGTGGCTGACTGCAAGCTGGTTCTGGAGACGATGATGCCTGGCGGAGGCTATTGTTTTGCACCAACGCATTGCATCCAGGACAACTCGCCGACGGAGAACGTATTGGCCGCTTATCAGGCTGCTTACGAGTTGGGGAGATACTGAGGATTGCCTGCTATCCCTTACGGAGACTATTGCGTTGAGATTGACCTAAGTAACGTAGCCGCGGGATGCTTCGCCCCCGCGCTTACCTGCTTACTGCTTACTATCCCTCAGCCCGCCTAGCGAAGCGATCGGGTTGAGGGTTCAGTCTCTTGCCAAATCAGCTATCGCCGATCCTATGATCTCCCTAAACCACTCAGCCAATCGATCCAAGCATCCATCCCTTGTCCGGATCTCGCCGACAACTCGAATATCTTCACTTGCGGCGCCACCGCACGTATATTGGACAGAGCCAGTTCGCGGTCGAACCCAACGGCCTCCGCGATATCCATCTTGCTCACGACGACGACCTCCGCCGTCTTGAACATCACCGGATACTTTAGCGGCTTGTCTTCGCCCTCGGTCACCGACAGCATGACGACGCGCTGATGCTCGCCTAGATCATGCGAAGACGGGCAAACCAGATTGCCGACGTTCTCGATGATCAACAGCTTTAGATCGTCCACAGCCAGCTCATCGAAGGCTGCCTTAACCATATTGGCCTCGAGGTGGCATCGGCCGTCGGTCGTCACCTGAATCACCGGTGCATCGTGTCCTCGCATGCGCTTCGCGTCGTTATCGGTGGCCAAATCGCCGACAATTACCGCAGCTTTGAGCTTCCCTTTTAGCCTCTCCAGAGTCCGCGCCAATAGTTCGGTCTTGCCTGAGCCAGGCGACGAGAGCATATTGATGGCGAAGATTCCCTTGGCCGAGAACTCCGCGCGGTTGGCTTCGGCCATCTTCTCGTTCTTGGCCAAAACGGCCTCTTCGACTGCGATGATTTTCCTAACGTCGCTCATTCCGCCTCCACCGACATCAAGTCGAGTTCTTTTCCGTTCCGCACGTCCCAACTGGGCTCTTTACATTGCGGACACTCATAGATGAAGCCCTCGGGCATGAACTCAATCTCGCAGCCCTTGCAGAAGCACTTCACGGGGACGATATCCCACTCCAGTTTTGAACCTTCGGCCATATTGTCGCGAGTCACAGCCTCGAAGGCGAACTCAAGAGCATCGGGCACGACGCCAGAAGCGGCCCCGATGCGGAGTTTGATGAGGGTGATCTTTGTCGCTCCGGCCTTCTTGGCGTACTCAATGGCGGTCTCGACGGCTTGGTAGGCGATGCCGACCTCGTGCATGGGCTAAAGGTTACCCCGAAGGTCAGGGACGAGGGATGAGGCAAGAGGGACGAGAAGTCCGACACGTCCGTTTGGCAATGCAAAGCAACGTAAAGCGATGCACGGCCAGGCAAAGCAACCGTTTCCCTACTGCTTAACCCGCTCGCGAATCTGCACAACCGCCGATTCAGGAGCTCTTTCCAACTCTTCTCGGCTTTTGGCAATCGAACCGACTACTCGGGTCATCGCGTTTTCGCACTGCTGAAGCATGTTCGAAGCATATTGCTCGGCTCCGCGGCGCATCTCGCGGGCGTCCTTTTCTGCGCTGTTGCGGATCTCTTCGCTCTGAGCTTTAGCCAGCTTCAGGATCTCGCTCTCGTTGACCATGCGCTCTTGCTGGAGCTTGGCCTGGTCGATGATCAGATCGGCTTCACGTCGAGCCTCGGCCAAAACCCGATCGGCCTCGCGCTGGGCGTTCTCGAGCGCAACGGTGGCGTCAACGCGCGCAGTATCGACGATGCGCTCCGATTCGCGCACGGTCTGCACGGCGGCTTTCAGTTCAGAGGGAAGCGAGGCGCGCACCTTGGCAAGCTGAATCGAAATCTCTTCTTTGTCGAGTCCCCAGCAGAAGGGTCCGATTTGCCTGGGCTTAGCTACAGCCAGTTCATTGATGCGATCCAGAATGCGCAGAATATCCATACTATCCCTCTACGTACGTATCTCCTATATTCTGACACGGGAACGGCTTTCGCACAAGGTTCCATGTGGGCAACACGCAAAGTTACTTGTGTGCGCGGTCCCGAACGGCCTGTTCGATGATCGACGCAACGGCTTCCGGCACTAATCCTTGGAACTCGCCGTGCAACAGAGCGACTTCTTTGACGATGCTGCTGCTGACATAGCTGGTCTCCCAGTTGGTCATGAAGAACACTGTTTCGATGTCGGGCTGCATGCGCCGGTTGACCATCGCCATCTGAAACTCATACTCGAAATCGGCAGTAGCTCTCAAGCCGCGGATGATCGCATCTGCGCCGACGCTGGCGGCATAGGAACTGAGCAGACCGTGAAAACTGGCGACTTCGACGTTGGGCAGATGTTCGATGCTTTTTGTTACTGCCTCAATACGCTGCTCGGGCGTCAAGAGCGGCTTCTTGGCGCGGTTGATGCCGACCGCCACAATGAGCCTGTCGAAGATCTTGGACGCCCTCTCGATGACGTCGAGATGGCCCAGCGTGGGCGGATCGAACGAACCGGGATATACGCCTAAATGCGCCATGGGCCTAGCATACCGGAGAAGAACCCAAATAGATTGGAATTGACATCCCCAATGTCTTACCCCTTACCCCTTAACCCCTTACGTCTATTTTTACGCGCTGACCAAGTCCTCAACCCGCACAAGGAGCATGTAGTGCGCATTGAAGTTCAGCTCTTCGGAGGACAGTTGCTTCTTCTGCTCTTCGCTGGTGTCCTTCAGAAACTTCTCGCGCATCCGCAGGGTCGAGGTTTTGTGAACCTCTGCGGAGACAGCGGTCAGGCTTTCTGGATCGATCTTGACGGCGATCTCTTCGGGACCATAAACGTTCTGAACCGTGCCGACCAAACCCGCCATATGCTCGTAATAACGGTTCTTCTTGCGGTCTTCGTCGGTCACCGGCCGCTCAACGATCTTGACGCGGTCGCCTTCTTTCCATTTGGACATATCCTATTTTACCGCTCAGTTAGGTTTCAAAACCGAATCGGCGTAACCTCCATACAAACTCGACGTCCTTGCAATAGTTGATATTATTAAGGGTCATTTTTAGGTCTCAGGAGCTTTCGCATGCTAACAGCCGCCAGATTCTTTGTTACAGTTACCCTTTTGGCAACGGCCTCATTTGCCGCCCGCCAGACAATATCCGATATCGGCGGCCTGAAGTTAAGGGAAGGCGAGATTTCAGCTTCGGAGGCATGCAAAGTCGCTACTAAATTTGCCGACGGATTAGGACTCGGCAAATTCGCTATCGAACGATACACAGCTTTCCTGCAGAATGTGCGTGGAATCTCCCGTAATGACAACAAAAGCCCCCGTGAATGGGTTCTTGTCTACCCAAACAGCAAGCGCGGCTGGATATTCCGCGTGGACTCGATAAGCGGCAAGTTGCAAGGTTACGAAGATCCAGCCATTTCACACCAATCGGCTGACTCCAATATGTACAGCGTTGGTCTCTATGCGGCAACGCGCACCAAGTTTGCAGAGCACATCAGGGATCTTGCGAATAGAGTCGGCATATACGAGCCGATCATGTCAACGCAGACCATCCGGTTCGGCCATGACGGACGGCTAAAGGTTGGGCGACCTTACACTATGGAAGTTAACTACATTCGTCACGGATACCGATATGAGTTGACTCTAGACCCCCCAACGGGCAGGCTTGCCAAACTCATCGTCTATCCAAGCACAAAACCAAGTGAACTCATTCTTGGGCAATTTGCGAATAGAGCTGACTATTCCAAAGCCAAAGACGCGGCGATTGCCTTTGCCAAGCAACTAGGTATGCCTTCACTAGATCAGAACGACTTCATCAGCAACTTCGATGACGATTACCGAAAACAAGGGCCAGCCTGGATATTGGAACATCCCAACGGCATCTTCGAGATCGACGCGCTCAAGAACTCGGTCAAGGGTTTTTACAGTCGACTAATAACCGAACGTTTCGACGAAGGCGACAAAGCAGTGACAACCGATCCGGACGAGATGAAGAAGATAATCGAGATTTACGGCAAGAAGTTTGCTATTGCTCCGGAAGCCGTCTTGCGAGTATCGATGAGTGGCTTTCAAATAGGCAGAGGTGTCCAACTGCCGCACATCGTTGGCGAATATCGGGTTGGGAGAACGGTTGTTGCTAGAATCGTGTGCGACCCATATCGCGGCGAACTGGAGCATATTGCACTAGCTCCAGAGGGTCTTCTTCCAGCAATGGGATCATAGGCAATGACTGTTAATCGAGTATCTCCTGAACGATACAGATAGTTTTTCACATCGATAAAAATTGGGTGATATATGAAAGTTGGTAAATCAAGCTGGTTGTCCTGTGTGATTATGGTTGCGCTATCCGGCTCAGCCTGGAACCAGACCGTCGACCAGCAAAGCTGGAAGATCGAGCCAGGCGAGATGTCGGCCAAGCAAGCCGGCAAGATTGCCGCCGCAGTCGGCAAGAAACTCGGTCTAAAGGATTTGGATATCAAGGCTTATCGGTGCTTTGCTAGGTCGACTACCGGCGACGACGGCAAGAAGCACCGCGAGTGGCTGTTCTATAAGAACAACGACCAGACCGACTACCAATTCTGCGTTGAGACGCGCACGGGTGAATTGCTGGAGTATGCAAACTGGAAGCTTGTGAAGAAGAACCTGAGAGACCACGGCGAAGAACCAGGCGTATTTGCCCAGACTCGAAGCTCAATGTCAAGCCATGCGTCGTCATATATCAAGCTTCTTGGACTTCCGCAGCCGCTGGCGTTGCGCCTCAACGGCCCCTACGATCACAATGGACGCCTTTCAAGACCGTTCACGATGGCTTCGGCTTGGTATGATCGCAAAGGCCGCTACTACAGCATGGTCTTCGACAAAGAAACCGGCGAACTTTACCAGTTTAGCGTTCAGAACAACCGGGACTACGCCGACAATCGCAAAGAGAAGGCCCCGAGCAAGGTCGATCCTGCCAAGATAGCCAAGGCTCAGAAGGTCGCAACGGACTTTGCGCAACTGATAGGTCTCGGCAGCAGCGATCCTGAGGACCTTTTAACGAGCTATGACGGCGGACCCGGTGTTCCGAGAGCCTACTTCGGCGTTAAGCACCCTCTTTGGTATGCCACGGTCGATGCCAAAACGATGCGGGTTAACCATCTTTCCAATTCGAACGTAGTCGAACGCTTTAAGAAAGGAGACAAACCAACGGTCACATCTGAAATCGAAGCCGCGAACTTGGTTCATATGTATGGAAGCAAGCTGGGACTCGACAAGTCAAGACTGACGGTCAAGATTAACAATGGACCCGCAATGCGCTATGCATGGGTTGGCTGGATCGACGGCGAATACAAACATGACGGCAAAAAGATCGCCATGATTCGCCTTGATCTTTACAAAGGCGAATTGATAACGCTGGGTTACGATCCCGCAGGCATCCCTGAGCCTCGGTTCAAGAACTAGCTTTGCCGGTAATGCACATCCGACAAGCCGCGCAACGCCGCCGCGGCCTGTTCTGCGGTGATGTCGCGCTGGGGCTCGGCCAGCATCTCATACCCGACCATGAACTTCTTCACCGTCGCGTTTCGAAGCAGCGGCGGATAGTAGTGCGCGTGGAGCCGCCAGTGGTCCGAGGGCTTGCCGTTGAAAGGCGCGCCATGCCAGCCCATCGAATAGGGGAAGCTGGTGCTGAAGAGGTTGTCGTACTTCGTCAGCATCGTCTTCATCGTTGTCGACAGGTCGTTTCTTTCCTCATCGGTTAACTCGTAGACCCTCTGAACCTTGCGCTTAGGCAGCAGCAGGTACTCATACGGCCACACTGCCCAGTACGGCACGACAGCCAGCCAATGCTCGCTCTCGACGACGATCCGCTCTTTGGCCTCAAGCTCTTGTTGAATGTAGTCGCCCAGCAGGTCTCTGCCGTTCTTGTCGAAATAAGCCTTCTGTTGCTCATCCTCGCGTTGGATGAACTCGGGAATGAAGCTGCCGGACCAGATCTGCCCGTGCGGATGCGGATTGGAGCAGCCCATGACCGCGCCCTTGTTCTCGAAAACTTGAACCCATGCGTTGCGCTTGCCCAGTTCTTCGGTCTGCGACGCCCATACATCCACTACTTTCCGAATGTCTTTAGGGTCCATCTCAGCCAGAGTCAGGTCGTGGCGAGGAGAGAAGCAGATCACCCTGCATTCTCCTTTCACCGGCTGCGCCATGAACAAGCCGCTGGACAAGGGCTCAGATGCAGGCGAATCGGCCAGCAGCGCCGAAAAGTCGTTCGTGAAAACAAACGTCTCCGTATAAGCCGGATTCTCAAGGCCGCCTGCGCGCTCGTTGCCTGGGCAAAGGTAGCACTTCGGATCATATTTAGGGCGATCGTCGCGTGCCGCTTGCTCCTGGGCTCCCTGCCACGGCCGCTTGGTTCGGTGCGGAGATACCAAAACCCATTCCCCAGTCAGGGCGTTGAAACGGCGGTGAGGATGCTCGGTCGGCACGAAGTCCATGGCCTAACTTGTACCCGAGTCAGGCGCAAACGCGCAGACCTGGTAATCGATCCTCTTGACGAAGCAATCAAAAACGCTTAGCATAGACAAGTTGTTGCGTTCGCTCTGATTGGGAAGCCATCCAAAGGAGGCTTATTTGAAAGCTAGATATCTTTTGCCGCTGCATGCGGCCGTGCTCTTTATGGGCGCAAACTCGGCGTTGGCCCAATCAGGTTCAACGGACGTTGATGTCTTATATATTGAACGCACTCCCCGGCTGTCGTTCAACAGCTCAGATTCCACTTATTCGACCGGATTGCCTTCATCAGGCCAAGCAATGACGTACCTGGCCCATATTAAGAACTGGGGAACCTCCAGCTTGATCGTCAAATACGCTTGGATGTTCAACGGTTCGGCATCTGGAACCGGAACGGTTACTATCCCAGCGGGCACAGAAGTGACGGTTCCCTACGCATGGAACTGGAACACAGCCGACAACACGCTGGAGTTTATTGCGGACACCCATAACTCCATCGCCGAGTCGAGCGAGATTAACAACAACATTGAGATCCGCACAAACGCGCTCCTAGTCGGTCTTTGGATCGAAAAAAGCCTTTACGACTACTTCCACGCGAACCAGTACAAACTCGGCGTTGGAACGAACAGCTTCGAAGATTGGGGCCAGACGATGGTTCGGCGATGGAACCAGATGATGGCCGCAGTATCGCCTCTCGGTCCATCGGGTCCTTTCCGCGACCGCGTCTCACTGGACAAGGTTGTCGTCGTCTCCGACGGAGCGCTTCCCCTCCATGGCGGCATTGCCGGGAACAATCCCGATTCCTCCGATCGCACCGTCGATATGATGTGGGGCTACCCCTACCGAGCCGAAGACTGCCAACCCGGTGGATGGTTCGACGTTAAGCTGAGCGGCCCGTTCTATTTGGACTACGGAAGCATCCACGAGATGAACCATGCCCGCTACCAGATCGACATCTACGGTTTTGACACTCACGAGACGACGGGTACGGATAAGAGAATCCTCGTGACCGACGACCGCAACGTTCGTGTGGCTGGCACGAATCTCATGCCGTTCATTTATTGGGGCGAATCGCTTTATTACGGGAAATGGGCCGACTTGATGGGCGGACCTAACATCATCAACGCCTACACGACGATGGTGTGGAATTGGAAGCACCATAAACGCGGCGTCGGCAATATGAACTCCCCGTGGGATATCGGTGTCTTCATGCAGGATCTGCCGACCAACAACTACATCCAGTTCGTGGACCAGGTTGGAAAGCCTCTCTCTGGCGCACAGGTCTATGTCTATCAGTCGGGCTACGAAGGTACAAGCTGGTACGGCAAGAAGTTCGACAACGTGGCGGATTACACACTCACTGCCGACGCAACGGGAACCGTCAAGCTTCCCAAGAACCCGTTTGGAACCTCGATTGTCCACACGTGGGGTCATGCAAACAGCGTGATGATCCTGAAGGTGCGCTACAGCGGCCAGCTCTATTTCATGTTCCAGGAAGTCACCGATTTCAATTTGGCCTATTGGTCGGGCAACACCGTGAACGCCTACTATATCCGGCCGATCGATTTGAAGTCTGGTGCGCCGACTGTCGGCACAGGCAGCTGGACGGCTGGATATTACAACGGCACGTCATTCAACACCTATGTAGCAAACCGGCAGGATTCGGACATCGACTTCACCTGGACCGGTTCACCTTTATCGGGGGTGAATCCAGACAACTTCAGCATCAACTGGCAAAAGGATGTTGCTTTCAACGAGGGTTGGAAGACGATGAATGTCGAGTCCAACAGCGGAGTCCAGGTCTATATCGATGGCCGGATGATTCTCAACCAGTGGGACAACACGTCCGAGCAGACCTGGAACGTGGACACCTACACAACTGGGTCCGATAACATCGTTGTTCCGGGCCGGTCGGCCAAGCAATCGGAACGCCGAGTGATGGTCCGCTTCCGCCATACCACGGGAGATGCGCGAATCAAAGTCGGCTTTAGCGAGAAGGTGCCGACCGATCCAGTGCCCGTTAACGCTTGGCGAGCGGACATCTATGGAAATACCGAGCTTCAAGGATACCGGCTGAGCCGAGTTGAACCGAAGATCGACTTCCAATATGGTGGCAGCGATGGCCAACTCGGTGCGGCCGACCCGAACCTTTGGGGAAGCTGGAGCACTCGTTGGACAGGCGATTGGACCATTGAACCAGGCGCCTATCGATTCGAGGCCCGGTGCACTACGGGCATCCGTATTTGGATAGGCAACGAGTTGGTCATCGATCAATGGGGCAACAACTCGGATCACACCTTCACTGTCGATAAGGTGATTGACGGAAACAAGCGTATCGTTGTTGAGCATAACGCCATCAACTCTGATTCGCTCGTTAAGTTCAGTTGGGCGATGAAGACAGCTGCGGCGTCGGGCAAGCTTGCCTTAGGCAATTTCACCGGTGCGAAACCGTCTTCGGTTGAGATGGAGCTGCGTAATGTCGGTTCGACAGCGCCATTTGAGACTCGCACGGTTTCGATTGGAGCCGATGGATCGTTTACATTGAGCAACGTTCCGGCCAAGACTTTCAACTTGTCCGTCAAGACCGGCTCTTGGCTGCGGCGAACGATCAGCGTCAACGCGACGAACGGCAACGTGTCTGGACTCAGCCTATCGCTCGTTAATGGCGATATCGTCAATGACAACCAGGTGAACCTCCTCGACTATAACGAGCTTTCCAAAGCCTTTAGGTCAGCTCCCGGTGCATCCAACTGGAATCCTAGCGCCGACCTGAACGGAGACCTCAAAGTCGACTTACTCGACTGGAACATCCTTTCTAAGAACTGGCGATTGTCTGGCGATCAGTAAATAGCTCGCTAAAGCCGTTTCATATTTCGAAATGTGAAACGGCTTTGCTTTTTACGGCATCAATAGTGTTCTTTGCCCAATAGGCCTACTCTTTGTCCATACGTATAGTCTATAATTTGTCCATGCGTACAGTCTCTTCGGAAAGAAGACGTCTCGACCCGGTTGGCACTCGTAACGCCATCCTCGAAGCGGCTGCCGACCTTTTCAGCCAGAAGGGGTACGACGGCACGTCGATGAACGACATCGCCGTTCAAGCCAACGTCACCAAAAGCCTGCTTCAGTACCACTTCGAAACCAAAGATAACCTTTGGGTGCAGGTAATGGTCGCGCGGTTCGGCGAATTCCTAACTCACGTCGACGATTTCTTAGCCAGCGACCCAACGCCCGACCGCCTTTGCGAGTTGATGGTCAGCCGGTTCCAGGTGTTCGAGAAGAGCCCGGAAGTTCTTCGAATGCTGACTTGGGTCTCGCTGACAAATGCGCCGATTCCTGATGTCGCCAGAGACCGGGCGTCCAGACTATGGGCGCGCGTCAATGAACTCGCCCGCTCTTCCGACAACGGGCAATTGACGATGCAACGCATGCTTGTTACGCTCGCGGCAATCGACGGGTGGATGCTTCTGCGCCGAGCCTATTCGAACATAACAGGCTTCGACCTGAACACAGCAGAAGCGAATGCGATGTACTTATCTTCGCTCATGAAGCTGGTATGGAACACCGAAGTTCCTTCAACGGGAGAGACGAGATGAAACCGAAACCTCAATTCATAGCCCCGGTGCTGCTTGCCGCCGTGCTGGCGGGCGGCTTCTTCATCGATCGTTCCCGTGAACGACAACGCTCAGCGCTCAGCGGCTTCTTCGAGAGCCAGCCGACGAAAGTCGCCTCACGAGTGTCTGGGCGAGTCGCGCAGATCGTTACCCATGAAGGCGACACCGTGAAGAAGGGCGATGTGCTGATGGTGCTAGAAGCTGCGCCGAATGAGTCAGAAGCTTTTGCTAAGAAAGCTCTTGCCTCGCAAGCAGAGAACGCGCTCTCTGAAGCTGAGAACGGCTCTCGAATCGAAGATATCGCACGGCAAGAAGCTTCGGTTCGAGAGGTTTCTGCAACGTTGCTCAAGTTGCGAAACGGACCGTTGCCCGAAGAGATCAGGGCCGCCCGACAAAAATTGGCCCAAGCCCAGTCTCGATTCGCCAAAGCAAAGCAAGGCGCAAGACCAGAGGAAATCGCGCAAGCCCGAGCCGCCGAACGCCAGATGAGAGCCAAGCTGGCTCAAGCCGAGCGCGGCCTTACCGCTGAAGAGAAGGCTCAGGCCAAAGCCCGACTGGACGCAGCATCTTCCGCCGAAAGACTCGCGCAAGCCAGCTTCGACCGGCAAGACAAGCTTTACCGCGACGGCGCAGTCAGCAAGCAGACTTGGGATCAAGCTCAGTCGAACCTGGAATCGGCGCAAGCCAAGAAACGCGAAGCCCACGAAGCCTATTCGAGAGCTTTACAAGGCACTCCTAAGGAGGAACTTGACCAAGCCCGAGAAGCCTATCGGCAAACCAGAGCAAGCCTCGACTTGGTTCTGGCCGGAACGCGCAAAGAAGATATTGAAGCGGCTAAGGCCGACGTCGACATCGCTCGAGAAAACCTTCGCCTGCTGACCAACGGAACGCGGCAAGAAGACATCGCGGCAGCGCAAGCCCGTCTCGATCAGGCCAACGCGGCTCTCGATGCACTCAAGAACGGAACACGAAAAGAGAAGGTCGCGCAGGCCAAGGACGCTGCGGAAGCGGCCAAGCAGCAATCCAGAAGCGCTGACCAAACCGTAGTTGAAAAGACAATAAAGGCTCCATGCGACGGCACCGTCGAGCGGATCGTCGTCTCTGAAGGCGATCTGGTCGGTGCCGGGATCACCGTTGCCCAGATTTCAAACCCCACCGATTTGTGGCTGAAAGTGTATGTGCCCGAGGCGCGAATCGCCCAAGTCAAGGTTGGTGATGAAGCCGAACTCCTAATCGACGGAATAAGCGAGCCGATCAAAGGCAAAGTTGACCAGATTGCTTCGCGAGGCGAGTTCACGCCGGCAAACCTTCAGACGCCGGACGAGCGCGGCAAGCAGGTCTTCGCGGTCAAAATCCGATTAAGACAGCCCGACGAGAGAGTCAAACAAGGGATGTATGTCAGCGTTCGGCGCGTGGGGCAATATAATTGAACGCCATCGAGATGAAGGATTTGACGCGCAGGTTCGGCTCGTTCATCGCGGTCGATAGCCTGTCTCTCGAAGTTCAAAAAGGCACAATCTTCGGGTTCCTCGGTCCGAACGGAAGCGGCAAGAGCACGTGCATCCGCATGCTCTGCGGCGTATTGCAGCCCACTAGCGGAACCGCAACGGTCAACGGCTTCGATGTTCGCAAGAATCCCGAGGACGTCAAGCGCTCCATCGGCTACATGAACCAGTCGTTCAGCCTATACCGCGACCTCACCGTGAATGAAAACCTCGACTTCTTCGGCGGAGTGTTCGGACTAAAGGGAGAGCGGCTGAAGAAGCGTAAGCAGGACGTTATCGACCTTGTCGGTATCGGCACCTACACAGAAAGGTTCGCGGGACAACTATCAGGGGGATGGAAGCAACGTTTGGCTCTGGCGGCTTCGCTCATTCACGAGCCTGAGATTGTGTTCCTCGATGAGCCGACGGCCGGTATCGATCCAGTTGCGCGGCGCGAACTCTGGGACCTGCTGTTTGAACTCGCCGGTGCGGGCAAAACCCTCTTCGTCACGACGCATTACATGGACGAAGCCGAGCGATGCAACGACATCGCCTATATCTACCTCTCGAAGCTGATGGTCCGTGGCACACCGAACGAGCTTAAGGTGCTACCTGAGGTGAATCCGACCGGCACCAAGCGCACTTCGGTCGCCACGCACCAGCCTGCGCTTGCTCTCGCCTTCATGAAGAAGCGGCCGTATGCTCTGGATGCGACGCTGGTGGAGTCGGAAGTCCACTTGCTCATGCCGGACTCGGTCTCAGATGATGAGGTGCTTCGCGATGTGCGAGACCATGGGTTTCCCGATGCGGCCATCCGCGATATTGAGCCGTCGCTTGAGGATGTGTTCGTGACTCTGACGAGGAGGCTGGCAAAGGCATGAACGGCTATAGCAGCATTGTCCGTAAAGAACTGGCGCACATCCTCCGCGACCGTGCTTCGCTCATCATTGCTCTGCTCATTCCTCTCATCCAACTCACCATCTTCGGTTTTGCCATTAATTTCGATGTCCGGCACATATCAACCGTCATCGTCAATATGGACCATTCGCGTGAAAGCCGGGAGTATGTGCAGAAACTGAAGTCGACTCAGTATGTCGAAGTCACGAGTTACGTCACCACGCCAGAAGAGGCGGTAGAGGCCTTGCGGAACGGGTCGGCGCGCATCGGCGTGGTGATACCGCCTGATTTTGCCCGCGAATCGATCGGCAAGGGGCATCCGACGGTCCGAGTGATGATCGACGGCTCCGATAGCCAAGTGGCCGTTCGCGCCCGAATGGCATTTGCATCTGCGCCGGCGCTGGCTCCTGGCGAAGTTGATCCGCGAATCACGATGCTTTTCAACCCGACGATGCGCACCGAAAACTTCATGATTCCTGGTCTCATCGCGGTCATTTTGCAAATCGTAACGGTATCGCTGACCGCTTTCAGCCTGGTTCGTGAGAAAGAGCAAGGCACATTGGAGCAACTGATGGTCACTCCGGTCGGCCGCCTTGGTTTAATGCTGGGCAAGCTGACTCCCTATGCGATTCTTGCCCTGATTGAGATGGTCATTGTCCTTGGGCTCGGTTTCCTCGTATTCGATGTGCGCGTGACCGGTAGCCTCGTGCTTCTTGTTATCCTCTCGTTGCCGTTTATCTTGGCGGCGCTGTCGATGGGACTGGCGATCAGCACCATCGCTCAGACCCAGGCTCAAGCGCTACAGTTCACGTTGCTCATCATGCTGCCGTCGATCCTGATGTCCGGCTTCGTCGCTCCGCGAGAGACTATGCCCGGAGCGCTCTATCTAATCTCGAATGTGTTGCCGGTTACGCACTTCCTGCAGATCGTGCGAGGCATCATCGTGCGGGGAGCTGGATTTGCCGATGTGGTCCAGCCGACGATGGCGCTGCTGATCATTACCGGTATATTGATCCTTATTGCGGCGACGCGGTTCAGAAAAAGCGTTGGGTAAACGCTGTTTTGTTTGGGTTGGTTAGGATTAGTGAGGGTTGGTGAGGAGATCATGATGAAGACGATTCTTCACGACTAGATCGTAACCTTCGTTGAAGGCGCAGGTGGTTCGTACCGGCGCTTTCGGCAAGATACTTATCTGCCCAGCAACGTCAATTCCGCGACAATCGGCCGGTGGTCGGATGTCATCGAGTCGTCGACGACCTCGACCTTGTTGACAACCCAGCGGGAGGCGGGAGACAAGAACAAGAAATCGATTTCTCGCTCTGGCGTGGCGGATGGAAACGTAAGCCGATTCGTGTCAGTTTTAACAGCCTCAAGCATGAACGACCGGAAAAACCCAATCGTTCTAGTCCCTGGCTCGTCGTTGAAATCGCCCATCAGAAGGCTCGGCATATCGATCTCTCGGAGTGAAGAGGCCACGATTTGCGCCTGGCCGATTCGTTCCGTGTCGTCCTCGATGCAGTCGAAGTGAATATCGGCTAAACACACCTTTTCACCAGACGGCAATTCGATTGTTACGAACAAGGCGACCCGAGGCTCTTTCTTATCCGGAATCGGCACGGTCCTAGATTCAACGATCGGATATCGAGACAGAACGCCAAGCCCATACTGGCCGCCATCGTAATCCATAAAAGCGCCGTAAGCCGAATTAAAACCGATGAGACGGCCAAGTTCGGCGATCTGGTCGACACCGTCCGAACGGTTGGTCCCACGGTCGATCTCCTGCAACCCAACCAGATCCGCTCCTGATGCCTGGATTCGCGCGGCCAAACGGGCTACATCCACGCGATCGTCCATACCTTTCGCATGGCGTGTGTTGTAGCACATCACTTTCAATGTCGTTTTACTGGCTCCTTCCTTGCTCATGTGTCTGATATGCGCTGATGCCGATTCTACCTGCCCTCGGCGACATAGGCGTTTTAGACTCGATACTATACAATTTGTACAAATCATTCACACGATTCAAGCTCAATCGGTTAAGATAAAGGCGTGGCTTCCGACACTTTAAGCAACTTGGCGAATGCAACCGACCGAATCCAGCGCCTCAGAGAGTCTGTTCTCAACCTTGAGACTCTGACCCAGTACACAGAGATCAACCTATTGAAGTCGAGGGCATGGCGCCAGTCGTTTGAGCTGGGAGGAATCCCTGGCGTGTTAGCAAGCCTTGTGTACCGTCGCGGCGCAATCCAGGCCTATGTGCTGGAGAACCAGACGGCGACGATCGGCGAAGACGAGCTGGTCGTGGGTAAACAATGCAGGCGAGCACTCTCCGACGCAGAAAAGACCGAGCTCGACGATTGGCTAACCCGAACTATGTCGATCCGGCCGCAAATCGGCGGAATGGGCAGCCACATGGCCATCGACTTTCAAAAGGTCCTGCGTCTCGGATGCCGCGGAATCGAGGCTCAAAGCAAACGCAAGATGTCCAGTCTGACTTACGACCAGCCGGATCATCTAGACAAAATCGCCTTCTATGAAGCTTGCCTTTTGTGTTTGAAAGCGCTTGCTAAGGCTTCAAACCTGTGGGCCGACGAAGCGGACAGGCAAGCTTCAATCACCACAGACAGCAAGCGGAAAGCAGAGCTGACTGAAATTGCGCGAATCTGCCGCAAGGTTCCCGAGCATCCAGCCGAGACGTTCTATGAAGCGGTTCAGTCGATGCACTTCGTCAACGCGATGCTGACGTTCCACTTGCCCGGACTCTATCAGCTTGGGCGGCCTGACCGCTATCTCTATCCTTACTACAAACGCGACATTGAAATGGGACGCATTACGAAGGATCGAGCCCAAGAGCTATGGGACTGCGTCTGCATCGCACTGAACGATCTGGTTCCGAAGGGTCTGGCCGTTGGATACATGGTCGGCGGCCGCGACGCGAACGGCAACGACACTTCGAATGAACTGACTGAGATCATGGTCGAGAGTGCGGCGCACACCCGCCTGGCTTATCCCGGCATCGGCCTTTGCTGGCATTCGGGGTCGCCCAAGCACCTGATGGACCGTTCGGCCGAGATCTTGGCGACAGGAACAAGCCATCCGGCGATCTACAACGACGAAACGATCACCAACGGGCTGATCGGGCTTGGCTTGCCGCCTGCCGATGCGTGCGAATACATCCACAGCACTTGCGTCGAAATCTCGCCGATTGCTTGCTCGAACGTCTGGGTCGCTAGCCCCTATATCAACCTTCTTCTACCCTTGCATGACGCCATCGGGGTTGGTAAGGAAGCATCACCAGCGTATGCTTCTTTCGAGGAGCTTCTGGCAAAGGTCAGACATAATCTTGAAGCCAAGGTCGCTGAGGAATCGCGGGTACAAAGCCTGCTTCGCTTGGGCCGGTTCCAGCAAGGCGGCAATCCGTTGCTGTCGTGCTTCGTGAACGACTGCATTGCCCACGGCAAGGACATCGACCAAGGCGGGGCCAGATACGACTGGATTGAGATGTCGTTTGTCGGTCTGGCGAACTTAGCCGACTCCCTGGCAGCCATCGAGCAACTGGTTTTCGTCGAGAACTCTGTAACCATGGACCAGTTGCGCGAAGCTATCGAAACCGATTATGAAGGCAAAGAAAGCCTGCGGCAGCTCATTTTGAACCGCGTGCCCAAATACGGGAACGACGATGAGCACGTGGACGGCCTTGCCAAAATGGCCACAGAATGGGCCAACGAAGCATGTTCCAGGAATCGGGTCCATCCGGGAACCGAGGTCGTCGCCGGTTTCTTCTGCTGGATCATGCACGAATACCTCGGACGCCAAACTTGCGCATCGCCGGATGGCCGAAAAGCAGGCTTCCCGCTCGGCGACGGCTCCGGTCCAGCGCAAGGCAGAGAGAAAAAGGGCCCTACAGCAGCAATCAAGTCGACAACCTCATGGGATCACACACCGATGCTCGGAGGCATCGCGCTGAACCTCAAATTCATCCCGGGGCGGGAAAAAGCCTCGTTCAGCAGGTCATTGTCGTCGTTGCTGGAAACCTATTGCAAGCAAGGCGGCTTCGAAGTGCAAGTCAACGTGGTTGACAATGAAGTGCTCAAGAAAGCCCAGCAACATCCCGAGCAGTATCGCGACTTGGTCGTGCGTATCGGCGGATATTCCGACTACTTCGTGGGACTATCGCCACAGATGCAGGAAGAGGTTATTGCGCGGTTTGAGCACGCCAGCGAGGTGTGAGGGATATGAATCTATGCCTCCGGCCGCCTCTCGGCTGGAGGCGATTCACGTTTAAATCGCGCGACCCTAAACCCGCCGCCTCGGTAGGGAGAAATTGGCGATTCATAGAGTCAACATGTTCCCTCTCCCATCAAATGGGAGAGGGCGAACCAAGACAAGTTCTAAAACGACTTGCGTTTGCCGCCGCCGTATCCTCCGCCGCCTCCGCGCCGGTCTCCACGATCTCCGCGATCAGAACGATCTCCGCCTCGATCGTAACGGTCTCCGCCTCCGCCGCGGTTGCCTCCGCCGCCTCCGAAGCCTCCGCCGCCGCGGTTGCCGCCGCCGCCGAAGCGACCGCCGCCATGTTCTTCACGGGGTCGAGCTTCGTTCACGGTGAGTTTGCGGCCGTCGAGTTCCGCGTCGTTGCGCTCGTTGATCGCGTCTTCCATCTTGTCTGCTTCGACGTCGACAAAACCGAAACCGCGTCCTTGAACGATGCGCGAAGCCGTGGCACCGTAAGGTGCAAAGAATGCGGTCAATGCTTCCTCTGTCGTGCTGTACGACAGATTGCCGACATACAAAGATTTTGTTGCCATTCCGACCTCCAATAAGGGCTCAAGCCCTCTAAATTTGTTGCGATTCGCGTCGTAGCAACGAACAAGAGATATCGGCGTAAGCAACCTATCTCGGTTCTAAAACTCTGACATTGACCGTAACGAAGCTTATTATGCGACAGAATTTGCCGATACGCCAGGATTTTTTACGAGCACGGGTACCTGTGGAAATGGCTCCTTCAATTGAGCCAGAATGAACTATGCTTCGCAAACTCTGCATCGCAGCTATTCTAGTCGGCATCGGCGCCGTAGGATGCGGCCCGAAAGAAACTGTTCCGCTCCATATGCCGGAAAAGAACTACCAGTCTTTAGTTAGCCTGAGTCCAGGAGTCACTGAAATCGCCTATCTTTACCTGGGTGCTCAGAGGCTGAAGGGTCGAACCAGCAGCTGCAACTATCCAGTCGGGATCGAGCGCGTCCCCGTGATGATGACCGGCATCAAACCGGACTTAGAGGCGATAGCCAAAGCCAAACCCGATCTCATTCTGTACGATCCCGTTATGTTCTCGGAATCGGATATCGCGAAGCTGAAAGAACTCGACGTTGAGCTCTATGCCGTTAAGGCAGGTTCGGTCAAGGAGTTCGAGCAAACCCTTTCAGACCTCGGCGGCAAACTTCACGTCGAGACGAATATCTGGGAGTACATCGACAAGATTAATGCGGAGATTGCGGCTGCCGAGGGAGGTGCCGGAGCGGCTCATTCGAAGGTCGCTGTCATAATGCCCGGCGAAGGAACCGAACACTATATCGCTGGAAAGAACTCTTACCAAGCCGACCTCATTCGCTGCTCTGGCGCCGACCCGGTTGGCCCCGACGGCGATCGCTTGGTTCCAATGAACGCCGAGACACTCGTGTCGATGAATCCGGATGTGATAGTCGTTGCCGGCAAGCCAGACTCGGTGCTGGCCGATCCGAGACTCAAGACGACGAACGCGGTTAAGAACAAGAAAGTTTTTGGAGTCAAGCAAGACCTCATCCTTAGAGCAGGATCACGAGTAGACTCCCTGATTCAGAACCTCGCAAAGGAGTTTAGGCCATGAACAGCAGCGCAAAGGCAGAAGTCGGTGTGTTCGGCGGATCGGGTTTTTACAGCCTCCTGACCGATGTTGAGGAAGTCAAGATCGACACTCCGTATGGTCCGCCCAGCGATTCCATCATGCTAGCCACGGTTAAAGGACGCAAGGTCGCCTTCTTACCTCGCCACGGCCGATCTCACTCGATCCCGCCGCACAAGGTCAACTATCGAGCCAACGTTTGGGCCATGAGATCGCTTGGCGTCCAAGCCGTCATCAGCCCATGCGCCGCGGGGTCTCTGCAGGCGAATGTCAAACCAGGCGATTTCGTCGTCTGCGACCAGTTCGTCGACCGAACCAACGGCCGCGCCGACACCTTCTTCGACGGTCCCATCGTCACGCATGTATCTGCAGCCGACATCTATGACCCGGTCCTTCGCGGCTTGGCCATCCAGACGATCCGCGACCACGGAATTACCTGCCACGAAAAGGGCACGGTCGTCGTAATCCAGGGTCCTCGTTTTTCGTCGAAGTCGGAAAGCAAGTGGTTCACCGACGCCGGATGGGAAGTCATCAACATGACCCAGTATCCAGAAGCCTATCTCTGCCGAGAAATGGGCATGGCCGTCGTCAATATTTCGTTGATCACCGACTATGACTGCGGCGTTGTCGCAGACACCGAAGCTGTTAACGCCCATAGCGTTCTTGAAGTTTTTAAGATGAACTCCGAAAGAATCAAGGACGTCGTGCTTGACCTGATCGGAAGGATGCCGGCCGACCTTGCTGGTCTGAAGGCGCGAGAAGCACTCACTTACAGCAGAGGAGACGGGCACGCCGCCAGTCCGAACGATATCCGGCTATTCGAAGTACTCGACTAAGGACAACGAACCATGATCTATGCAATCTGCGCGCTGGCGATGCTGGGCAGCCAAGGACCCCAATCGGCAGCCGATACGGTATTGGCAACCTACAAAATCGCCGACCGCGAGGTTGCAGCGAAGATTCCGCCGACGAAGCTTGCCTTGCCAAAATGCAGCGGCATATCGGACGGCGAATGGACCTATCTATTCGACAGTGCCGGTAAGCTAAGAGGCCGAGTCGTTAACGGGGGAGGCTGGGCGGAGGTAGCGGCTCTGCATGCTTCCGCTAAAGTCAAGTTCGACGACAAGACTTCAGTATGGAAGGTCAAAGCCGTCGTCATTACCCGCTTTGACGTGTTGCAGAAAAGCGACGAAGGCGCGCTTTTGCTGAGAAGATCGACCTTGGAGAACAGCCAAGTAATGGCCAGCCTAGAAGCACTGGCTCGCTTCGCCGCCGTCGCAGACGCCTACGGACAAGGACGATATAAAGTATCGCTGGACGTCAGCATCGAAAACGAGCCGATGAGATTCGGGCCGATAAACAAAGTCCAGCCGTTCGCCGGTCCTTTCTGCCAATCCTACTTTGGACCAAGGATCAACGGCGGCAACTTCGAATCGGAAGATAAGGTCTATCGAGGGCCTTATGATTCGGTGTTTTTCATCCATGCGGGATGGAAGGAAGACGGCCAACCTTGGACGAACGTCAATGGAATGCCCGTTCATGGCATTGCATTCGCTCCAAAAGACGATATGTCGCCCGGACAAGACCTGGCCGTTGAGCTTCTGAACCGGTGGTGCGGCGATGTTAGGGTGGCGCTAAAACGAAAAGGCGTTCCTGCAGCTCCCCAGTTCCGTTTTGCGCTTGCGCCCGACGGCAGTTTAATAGGAACGGACGAGTCCTCCTTATCCTATGCTGGCATGGCATCGGCATCCAACCGAGCTCGAGTTTCGACCGATGAGCTCGTATCGAGCTACTCGCTCCTGAAAGAAAAGCCGTCGAAACCTTGGTCAGAAGTCGCGGACGACCCTATTGGTAAGCTATCTTGCCGCCCTGACCGATCGCCTCTATCGGCAGATCCGATTCTGCTCGAAAACAAGGATGGCAAGAGTTACCTGAATGTTCGAATCAACTTCGCCGATTTCGTGGGGAAACACCTAAAGGCATCCCTAAAGCCAGTAGCAACCGGATGGTTCTCAGATTCTAAGAGCACGTTCATTGTCTTCGCACTGGATTCCGATCCTGGTTCAGTCAACGATCGCGATCTGCTCGATATCAAAACAGAGGCCGTTGCCGTGGGAGATGAGTCGGTAAAAGAGTTTCCTGCGATCCCGAATGGGTCAATGATAAGCTTGGAAGGCTTTAACTATGTTTTTAAGGCTTCCGACGATCCAGCTTCGCCTGAAGCTAAGATCGCCAAGGCGATCGCCCTCACAGACAGCTCCAGTCAAGCCGAAAAGGCTGAAGTGATTGAGATGCTCTCAGCACGGGAAGACCAGGTTAAGTTGAATGCCGCCCAGGCGTTTGCCCGGGTTAAAGAACCGAACGCTGTGAAGCCTCTGATCGACATGGTGTCGGGTTTCAACTTGCGAGTAGTCGAAATCGCCTTGACAGCCTTGCAGTTCCAAGGCGGCCCCGAGGCAGACGCCGCTATTCACAAAGCCTTGGTTAACGGGCGGTACGGCTATGTCCAGGCTGTTGCAGCCGCGCTTACCGCCTCGCGAAATAACCCGAAGGATGCGCAGCACCTAGCCGTTCTGCTGGCTTCAGATAGCTGGACGGCTTGGCTAGCCGGCGCCAAGGCTATTGCCTCATACGACGACAAAAACGCGCAGACCTTCTTGCAGGGATTCATTCGAATGACTGATCCGGCCGTGCGGCTCGAAGTCACCAAGGGATCGAACCCAACATTCGCGACTCCGGCTTCAAACCTCCTTTGGACGGCCGTTAATGATCCGAGCGACCTTGTCCGGGTTGCGGCCTATATCAGATTGATCGAATCGAGCAATGAAGCCCATCGTGAAGAGGGCTACAAAGGCCTCCGGGACGATAGCATCTTTGTGAGGCTTCAATTACTCGATTACCTGCGAAAAGCACACAGCGAAAGCAGCCGCAAAGCCCTGCAGACGGCTGTTGCCGACGGCGATCCCGAAGTCCGAGCGGCAGCTCTCCGCGCATATCAAGCGCTTGACGGCCAATTGACGTTAGAGGAGATTCAGAACACATTGACCGATAAAGACCCGCGAGTTCAAAGCGCATTGGTCGAGCTCGCCTTAGCCAAGAAACTGATGCTTCCCGCCGACACCGTAGCCTTGTTGCGCTCAAGTCTCGATATTCAGGTCGCAGAGAGGGCCAAGGGGTTGGCTGAATGACGATCGCTTTCGGCTCGGACCATGCCGCCTATAACCTTAAGAACGAACTCATCCGAATATCTAAAGAGAGGGGCTTCGGTACATTGTCTTTCGGGGCAGAAGGTCCCGAATCTTGCGACTATCCGGACATCGCAAAAGAAGTGATTCAGGCGCTAAGGAACAAAGATGCCGATATTGCGGTTCTTTGTTGTGGGGCTGGCATTGGCATGAGCATTGCCGCTAACAGGTTCGAAGGAATCCGGGCTGCGCTATGCTGCACGCCCGAAATGGCCCAATTGGCTCGAAACCACAACAGCGCAAATGTGCTCTGTCTAGGTGAGCGCACAATCGATATGGAAACGAACAAGGCAATCTTCAAGACCTTTATCGACACAATTCCAAGCAACGAAGAACGCCATATTCGTCGTATCATAAAGATAGACTCAAACAGCAGGTAAGAATGAACAATACGAGCAAGCACCTTTTAGGAATTGCGACCGTTTTTATATGCATGGCTGCCGTCATGCTGGGCAACATCGCGCGCAGCAAGGTTGACAGCGTTCCGATCGTGAATGTTGTCGACTCAACGTTGCCCGTTCCCGAAAAGAAGCAAGCCGATCCCAACTTGACTGCGTCTCTTACCTCCGATCCTGCCACCGTAAAAATACCTGCCGACATCTTCTTTGAGCAGCTTTCTGAAAAGCTTAAATCCGATTTCGTAGATCCCATCGAAGACGATACGAAGCTGGTTTCGGGTGCGATCAAGGGTATGGTCGCGAGCTTGAACGACCCGGTTAGCATCTTCCTGGAACAGGACCAATACCGTGCCTTCCTTGAAGCGAGATCAGGCACTTACCAGGGCATCGGCGTCGATCTGGTGTTCGAGCTAAGCAAAGAAGATCGAGCGGCAGCCAACAAGCAGACTGCGGCAAACATCAAAGCCGACGACCTCGTCAACGTCGTCCGCATTCCTCGCCTGGTAGTCGCCAACGTCGTGCCCGACAGCCCAGCCGATAAAGCTGGAGTCAAGGTTGGCGACTGGGTGCACAGCGTCGACGGCCAATGGGTGATCAACTCCGATATCCTGAAACAGCTCCGTGAAGCTCAAGTCAGCGTCCAGAAGGGCAAGATGAAGCCAGCGGTCGTCCTTGATCTCAAGAGGAAGCTCCGAGACCTCACGAAAGACGACCTCATGCCGCTCAGAGCGCTCGATAAACTCACCATCGGCAAAGTCGGCTCTTTATCGGTTGTTTGGAACCGAGGTCCGAAGCAGATCGATACGCGCATCACCCGAGGAGTCACCAAAGCGCCGATCATTAGCACATCAGACGTCGGCGCGATCCGGCTTCAGCTCGTCAAAGGCGTAGAGAAGGAACTAGCCGCTCAAACAAGCGGCAAGAGCCAAGTGACAATCGATCTGCGCGGCAATGTCATTGGCGACTTTGAGGCGATGAAGCAGTGTATGGCGGTCCTTGCTCCCACAGGCAAATATGGCTATTTAACGCGAGAGCACGGCGAAACACTGAAGCCGCTTACCATCGAAAAGGGGAACCCGAACCCGCCCAAAGTGACATTCCTCGTTGATTCGCGAACGCAGAACGTAGCAGAAATCATGGCACTGGCGCTTTCCAGCAAAGGCACGGCCAAGCTGTCAGGCGAAGCGACATCGGGAGATCGCAGCGTCACCGAGATCGTGGAGCTCCCCGACAAATCGGCTTACATCCTGGTTACAGCCAAATACTCCGTGAACCCGCCGATCAAACCGAATAAGCCAACAAACGTCAAGCAGCTTAAGGAGGTGCGCAAGTGAAGTTCGCAGCTAAGACCATCGCCGTCGTTGCCATGACATGCCTGTTGTTCCTCTTTGGCTTTACTTGGCGCGACCTTCAAAACTTGAATGGCCCGTCAGTGCCTTCAATCAAGCGGCTGATCGGCGTCAAGGACGCAACTACGGCGAAGATTTCGAACACGAAACTCTACGACCTGACCTACCACCGCATCATCAACGACTACTACCGCAAAGTCGACTCTGAGAATCTCAAGTACGCCAGCCTTGAGGGACTTACGAAGTCGCTGGGCGATCCGCACACGGCATTCTTGGTGCCGCGTTTTGCCGAGCAGTTCGAACTTGAAACAAAAGGCAACTTTGTTGGCGTAGGCGCAAGGCTTTCCCCAGATCCGCTCGGTGCAAGAGTAGCAAGCGTCTTCGATGGCAGCCCGGCGATGAAAGCGGGCGTAAAGATGAACGACGTGATCACCGGCGTGAACGGCGTCAACGTCAGCGGCAAGGAAGTCGACGGCATTGTTAAGCTAATTCGAGGCGACGAAGGCACGGTTGTAAAACTGACCATACTTCGTGACAAATTGGCGAAGCCGCTCGTGCTTGCCATTCACCGCGCCCGTATCACCACTCCGACGGTCGAGGGTCGGATCATTCCGAACACCAAGATCGGCTATATGACCATCTCTAACTTCGCCGAGCCGACAATCGACCAGTTCGACAGCGCGCTTAATAAGTTCGACAAACAGAAGATAACCGGCTTGGTCATCGATCTTCGCGGCAATCCGGGCGGCCTTCTGCAGTCTGCCCGTGACACCCTGTCGCGATTCGTCGACAACAAGGTCGTCGTAACGATGAAGGAACGGAACGGCATGGTCGAAAAAGTGCGCACGGACGCCGGTTTGGCTCGCAAAGTCGACTATCCCATTGCCATTTTGATGAGCGAGGAATCCGCCAGCGCTGCTGAGATTTTCGCAGGCGTCATGCAGGACTACAAGCTCGCTGTGCTCGTGGGCGACCACTCATATGGCAAGGCATCGGTCCAGAAGCCGGTGAACTTCATCGACAAGTCGATGCTCAAGATCACCATCGCGCGTTACTACCTGCCTAGCGGCACCGATATAGGCAGGCGCGTCGACGATGACGGTACGTTCCTTAGCGGCGGCCTGAAGCCCGACTACCCGATTGAGCTTGATCTCGACAAGATCACAACTTACGGCGACATCAAGACCGATAACCAGTTGCAGAAAGCCGTCGAAGTCGTGAAGAACTCGCAGTATCGATAGCCAAGAACTTCTGAACGCCTTCCCAGCTTAACTCAATCACGGGAAGGCGTTTTGCTGTCTCAATCGTTAGGTTTCAAGAGTTTCTGACCAGCTCTTATTGCTCGGGATAGCTTTTCTTTCCAGCTGCCATAAAGTTCGATAGTGTTTCTATCGTTGAGGATGTCCTTGAGCCCTCGATAGAACTCATCCCGAACAGCTTGATCCCCCTGCACCCGTGTGCCATCCTGAGTCCAATTCTGGTCAGGCGGGAGGAGCAGATAAAGGTCATAACGGTCTGCGTCTTGGCAGTACTGGTCTATCAAGGCTGGCGTATGGCCCAATAAGAGTTCAGCCCACATTTTGGTTACGGCGCATTCGCTGTCGATAAACACGATCCCTTTCGCCATCGGCCAGATCGCCTCCTCGCTAGCCCGGTGCCCTCGCGCAATCCACTCGAAGTCGAAATCTGTCAGGTTCATCCCGTATACATTCGTATAGGTTCGTCCGTATTCAGGAACAAAGACGGTGCCGAACTCATGCGCCAGTTTCTTAGCCAGTGTAGATTTGCCTACGGATTCGGGTCCAACGAGAGCAACTTTACGCAGATAGTAGCTTCGCGCGCTTGGCAAGATAGCTTCCCAATTCTCGTAAGGACACTCCCGAATGGCTGTGCCGGATACGATGAACGGCATTTCTGTACGATCGAACGGAACGAATTTTGCACCGAGGCTCTCTGCAAACGGCACTCCATAGTTTTCGCCGACGAAGACATTTTCAGGCAACCTTCCAAGATGCTTCACGATACTCTCCCGCCACAGTTCGTAAAAGAGATCGGGGCATTCCTCAGGATATTGGGGCAACTCGTCTTCGTTGTGGATGACACACAAGCCAGGGAACTCGGCGCGCATCCATCCAAACCTTAGATCACCAGGAATCGGCTCGTTGGGCGTTGAGCAGACCATGACCGTTAAGTTGTCGCAACATTTAGCACCAAACTCAATAAGCGTCTTGTGGCCGATATGCGGCGGCATGAACTTCCCTAGAACCAATCCTGTGTTAGGCACGGCACTCACCAACCAACGATGCTTTGCGCCACTTCAGCAGCCCGTTTACCGCCATGATCAACAAGACTGTGTAGAGCCCCGTTGAAACGAATAGCTTCTGGCTTGGGAACAACCAGAAAACATAGATGATATCGGCAACAATCCAGTAGAACCAGTTCTCCATCCATTTGCGAGTCAACATGTATTGGCCGATGACGCTCAGCGCTGTGGTGAAGGCATCGACGTAAGGAATATGGCCGTCTGTAGTGAAGCTGAGGAGATATCCGGCGATTCCGGTGCCGATCGCCGTTACTATTATCCAGAGACCGTTTTTTGAAAGCGTCAGTGTCTTAATCGGTAGATCGTCGTCTTTCTTAGGCCCCGTTCGGAGCCAAACCCACCAGCCTATAACCTGCATCGGCAAGTAGTAGATAAGTTGCAGAGCAAAGTTGGCATAGAGCTTGGCAGACCAAAACACGTAGGCATACGCAATCACGGACACAATACCGATTGGGAAGTTGCGAGTGTCGGCTCTCATCACAAGCCAAACATTGAGCAAGGTTGCGACTACGGCGAACCATTCGATAGCGGAGAGTTCGTGGAGAAGTGCAGATATGTCGAACGCCATATTCGATTATGCCGCACCGACTAGATCAAATACTGCTCACCACATCTGCTGATTGGCCTATTTGCAGAACTCTTCTTCCAGGAATGCCGTAAGCAATAACCGTGTCAAACTTGTCGATTCGTCTTGAAAATCATCCGGAGCTTGGAAAGGTTTACCACCTCAGCGCTAAGACCGTCCTTAGCGCGCCACTCGATTCTGTGTTCGCGTTCTTTACCGATGCTTCGAACCTCCAAAAGCTAACGCCGCCGTGGATCGGATTCAGAATCCTTTCTCCCTTGATGATCGAAATGAAGCAAGGCGCGCTCATCGATTACAGAATCAGCTTGCACGGGTTGCCGATCAGATGGAAAACAAAGATCGAGGTCTGGGATCCGCCGCATCGGTTCGTCGACCTGCAGCTCTCAGGACCCTACAAGCTCTGGCATCACACACACTCCTTTACGGCTTGCCCGGAAGGCACCGAAATGAGCGACGAAGTCCTCTATTGGCCAATCGGCGGATCGCTAGCCAACCGCTTTCTCGTCGAGAAGGACGTACGCCGCATCTTCGCGTTTCGCGATCAGGAGATTCGGCGGCTCTTTGCCCAGCCAGCAAGCTAGGTTCCAATCGGCGTAAAATGAACTATGGCCTCGACCCTTTTCGACAAAGTATGGAACGCGCATGTCGTTGAGATCCTGCCCGAGGGCGGCGTCCTGCTCTACATCGACCGGCATCTCGTTCACGAAGTCACCTCTCCACAGGCTTTCGACGGCCTTCGACAAGCTGGTAGAAAGGTCCGCAGGCCCGACCTCACCTTCGCCACTGTCGACCACAACGTTCCCACCGACGGCCGGCCCATTGACCCCAAGTCGCTAAGTGGGATTCAGCTCGCAGCCTTGGAGAAAAATGCCAAGGAGTTCTGCATTCCGCTATTCGGCCATGGCCACGACTGGCAAGGCGTCGTCCACATCATCGGCCCCGAACTAGGCATCACCTTGCCCGGACTCACGATCGTCTGCGGCGACAGCCACACGGCCACCCACGGCGCATTCGGCGCTCTGGCGTTCGGCATCGGCACTTCCGAAGTTGAGCACGTCCTCGCCACGCAGACTCTGAGGTCGCCAGCCAAGCCCAAGACTCTCGGCATCGAAGTCAGCGGCAATCTCTCAAAAGGCGTTACAGCCAAGGACGTCATTCTGGCAATTATAAGGAAGCTAGGCGCGGGCGGCGGAGCAGGCTATGCCGTCGAATACTTCGGAGAGACGATTCGTGCAATGACAATGGCCGAACGCATGACGGTCAGCAATATGTCGATCGAAATGGGCGCAAGATCCGGGCTGATCGCGCCTGACGCCGTAACGCTTGCCTATATTGCCAGAGGAAACAGGCCGTTTGCACCTAAGGGCGACGCCTTCGACAAACTCAAAGCCGCGTGCCAAGAGCTACAAACGGACGATCCAAGTGCTTTCGACAGGCTGGAGACGCTCAACGTTGACGAGCTTAAGCCGCAGGTCACATGGGGAACGACGCCGGCGATGACGGCCGATATCGATGGCGAAGTACCTGAACCCAAGGACGACGGCGAGAGACGCGCTCAGAGATATATGGGCTTGACGCCCGGCCAGAAGATTAGCGATTTGAAGGTGAACACGGTTTTCATCGGCTCATGCACCAATGGACGCATCGAGGACCTGCGCGACGCCGCATCGGTCGTCAAGAACAACAAAGTGGCAGCCGGCGTCCGAGCGTTCGTCGTGCCCGGTTCTGAAGCCGTCAAGAAGCTTGCCGAGAAGGAAGGTCTCGACGCCATATTCCTCAATGCAGGCTTCGAGTGGCACTATTCTGGCTGCTCGATGTGCCTTGGAATGAACGGCGACATCTTGCGTCCGGAACAGCGCAGCGCATCGACGAGCAACCGTCCTTATGAAGGCCGGCAAGGACCGGGATCTCGAACCCACCTCGTGAGCCCGATGGTTGCCGCCGCTACTGCCTTGATCGGCAAAATAGCAGACCCGCGCAAATACTTTTAGATCAACGGCCGATTCGACTGGACGCGCAGCTTGACCGCGCCTAGTTCCAAAAGATCGCCCGCCTTGACGGGCACAGGCGTCGTGCTGATTGGAGTGCCGTTCACGCGCGTACCATTCGTGCTTCCCAAGTCGCGAATGGTCAGATCTTCAACTAATAGGCTGACCTCGGCGTGATAGGACGATAGCGAAGCTTCCCATGCCATGGGCACTGTGCATCCTGCATCGCGGCCGATTGTCATTTTCCCAGCCAGGATGGCATGGGCATTCCCAAGGGGATCGACAAGATGGTAGGCGAGCGGCTCCCAGACGGAGGCTTGAGCGGCAGGACTCGGCGCCAGCCGGCCGTGCACCTGCTGGTTCCTGACGTGGAACACCAAATCGGAGAAGCCGATCCGAATGATGTCGCCGTCGTTCAGTTCAACGCACTGAATTGGCACGTTGTTGACCAGAGTCGGCACATTGCCTCCGAGGTGCCGCACGAAGTATTGAGGTCCCCGAACCTCGACCTGCGCATGCTTTGGCAATGCGCCGCCGTCGCGTGGTAAGCGAATGTCCGCTAGTTCTCCGGTGCCGATGGTCATCGGCCGGTCTACCGTCCACGTGTATCCTTCCTTCGCGCCAAGACTCAGTCGAATCCAGGCTTTGCGCGCTACGATGTCAGCGATGGCCAGAGAAGCGCCTGCGGCCGCTCCAATGGCAATATTCGAAGCCAAAAACTCTGGCGCCGCCATCTTCCAGATGTTGATGCTTCCAGAAGTGTTGATGAGCGTAGCGAATGTGATCACTTCAACCACAGCACCTATAGCCATTCTCAAGACGATACATGCCACGGTACATAAGCCAATCGCTAGGAATAACTTGCCAATCAGATCGGCGCGCAAGGCCATTGAAACCACGATCGCAGAGCACAGGGCGATCGACATAATCAGCGCCCAAATAAGAGGCGCAGCCATCAATCCGGCTATGGACACATCCCAAGACTGCTTGCCGATCCAGATGCAGAAGCTATCGCTTAGCGCATCGCCTCCGGCAACCCAAAGCGCTCCGAGGCCGGTCGCAACGAGACAAGGCAAAATCCTTTGCTTGAACGGCATTCTCGATGTGTAGACCACAACGATGAACAGAGTCGCGAGCAATCCGAATAGCCCGTTTGAGAACCAACCGTAGAACGTGCCGAGTGTGAAGTGCGACTCGATTGACCGTTCAAGCGACTTTGGACTGGTCATGTCAACAATATCCACCGGTAAAAATGGATAGCTGACGACCCAAGCGATTACGGCCGCCACCACGCCAGCAATTGCTCCTTGCCATACCCGACTTCCCATAGCTTACTGTAGTTGGGACGGGGAGCCGATGCGATTAGTTGCAGCTCTAACCGATTAGTCAAGAAGCAACTACGACTGGTCTTGGCACTTGGGGCAAAGACCCTTGAAATCTATGGCCACGTTTTGAATCGTCCAGCCAAGCGGCGTCATGATCGATAGCGCTTCTCGGTCAATCGGTTCCAGATCGACCATCGCTCCGCACTTCGAACAAACCAAGTGATCGTGATCATGCATATTCGAGTCGTATCGGGCAATGCCTTGGCTGTCGAGGAACTTTCGGATTACTCCGGCGCGGTGCAGGTGGACCAGGTTCTGATAGAGCGTGGCTTGGCTCATATCTACTTTCTGAGACGTGAATGCGGTTAGCATCTCTTCAGGACTGAGGTGGCCTTGCTTGTCAATCAACGACAAGATGAGACTCCGAGCCTTGGTGGCTCGAAGTCCAGTCGTTCCTAACCGATCCATTGATGTGCGAGTCGGCATACCTGCAATACTGATTTATACCCAGCCGCGAAGGATCTTCAGGGTCTCTTCACGGTGTTCCGTCTCATCTTCCACTATTGTGTCGAGATGAGTGGATAGTCCGTGGTCTCCTGCCAGTTCCGCTTGATCGGCCCTCTCGCGGTATCCGGCAATCGCCGCTTCCTCGGCCGCCAATATGTTCTCAAGCATTGTCTTGGGATTGTCGGCGGGTGGCACCGGCTTCGGCTCGGTCGTCGGAACGCCGCCGAGACTCGATATCTTTTGAGCTAGAAACTGGGCGTGAAGCAGCTCCTCGCCGACTTCTTGGCTGAAGAACGCCTTCAAGGTAGGCCGATGCGGGCCGCTTACGGTTGCCGCATAAGTTGTATACATAATGACCGCCTGATATTCGCCGGCGAGGTCGGAATTGAGTCCGTCAATGAGGGTTTTCGTTTCTTGCGTCATGGTTCTATCTCCTGCCTTAAGCAGATGGAGATATTATGCCCGTATATCATAATCGTTATGGTTATGATATATCGAAAGTCCCAAAAGGTCCTACTCATCGCGCTCGATGGTCCAGCATGAACCGTGCTGCTTCATGCCGATATGCGGATAGTAGGATTGAGCCTTCGGCGCGGCCAGCAAGATAAGCATCGTCTGTTTTCCCGCCTCAGCATGAGTCCTCGAGATCAGTTCTCTTCCTATTCCGCTTCCTTGATAGGCTTGGTCAACCGCCAGATCGCTTAGGTAAGTGCAGAAGGACCGATCTGTTATGGCTCTAGACACTCCAACCAGCAAGCCTTCTTCGTTGCGGGCGCAAAGGATTGCATCTGCATTCCTAAGCATCGACTCAACACGATTAAGGTCGTCCACAGGTCGCCGTTCGGCTAGCGTCGACCGCACAAGCACATCAACGAACTCAGCAACCTCCAGGCCCGGTTCGACCGAATAGTGAATCTGGCTCATAGAGCCTTAATATATCTAGAACCAGCCTTTACGCTTGAAATAGACCCATTCGACAACACCCAGAACCAACATCATCAGAATGGAGAACGGATAGCCCCAGGTCTGGCTGAGTTCGGGCATGTACTTGAAGTTCATGCCATAGATCCCTGCAACCAGCGAACCCGTCATGAGAAGCGTTGCCATCACGGTCAACACGCGCATCGAGTTGTTCAAGCTGTTGGACACTTGGGCTAGGTGCGCGTCCAACACGCCGGCGATGATGTCTCGGTTCACATCGACGATTTCCGCGACTCTCAGCGTGTGATCATAGACGTCTTGGAGAAACGGCAACACTTCCTTAGGAATGAGGTCGATATCGCGCCTGAGCAGACCGTTGATAACATCCCTCATCGGCGTAATCTTCTGCCTTAGCGTGAGTAAACGGCGCTTGAGCCGAAGCGCATCAGGAACGATATTGTCATCGCCTTCAAAGACGCTGTCTTCAAGTCCGTCGACCGTCTCTTCGATATCGTCGCACACTGGAAAGAAGCCGTCAACGATGGCATCGAGCAGGGAATGAAGCATAATAGCTCCCGAATGCCCGCCGGACACCTTTGACGCTTCTTGCCTTCGGAACCATTGCTCCAGTTCCGGAGCTTTATCGTAAGTCACAGCGATCAAGTAGTTGCTGCCCATGAATACGGCGATTTCGGCGAACTTCTCGTCTCCGTCATGGTGCGCAATCGACACGGCTACAAGAAACAGGTAGCTATCGTACTCCGTCATCGCCGGACGCTCGGTTGGGCTTAACGCGTCTTCTACGGCGAGAGTGTCGAATCCAAGCTCCTTCTCCAAGAAGTCTGCAGTCTTGGCCAGATCCTCTGCATGAATCGTTGCAATAACCAGATCGCTATCACCCTTAATAAGGGTCGCGAGTTCCGTAACTTCTAGGCTGTGCTTGCTGCCGTCAGCAGATCGAACGAAGCCCCGAAAACCAAATCCTTGCTGTTGATGCGACATACCAATAAGGATGACGGTCTCAAGTTGCGAGAAGGCTCAGTTTTGAAGATGGTTTGGCTTGCGAAGGAACGCTGAGACAACCGCTCCGGCAACTGAGACGACTACAAAAGCTAGGAATACAGTGCGATAACCGTTTGCTGGATCGTTTTGCACGATTGTCGACACGGTCGTTGGACCGAAAAAGCCACTGATCGCGAAACCGGTGAAGATCAAGCCATAGTTCGAACCGAGATACTTTGCGCCAAAGTAATCGGCGCAGGAAGATGGCATGCAAGCGATGCCAGCGCCGAACGCAAAAGCTGCCAGCACCATACCCGCTAGCCCTTGCGCGAAACTCGACGGGTGAGCCAAAAAAGCCCCGCACGAGATTCCATAAAGAGCAAACACGACGACCAACGCCCGTTTTCTGCCGATCTTGTCCGAAGCAGCACCGGTCACAAGCCTTCCAAGACCGTTGGCCAACCCCATCAGCCCGACAGCGAAGCCGACTTCGCCATGAGTCAGCCGCTTCAGATATGGAGCCGCTTCCGAAAGGATCGACAAGCCCATGAACATCGACGACAGCATGATAAACCAAAGGGCATAGAGCTGCCAAGTGCGAACCACTTTACTCGGCTCCATGTCCTGGTTGGCGTTCATCTGGTTGGCGGCCTCCGAGTCTGCCGGATTGACTAGAAACAACGAGAGACCGACAACAACCGCGAAGAACACGGCCGCCATCCACCAAAAAGTGAGAGGCAGGGAATGCGCGTAATAGGCTGGATTCGAACCGATGAGCCAAGTCTGCGCAGGAGCCGACAGCATCGATCCAGCGCCAAAGCCGAACACGCCGACGCCGACTATAAAGCCGCGACGGTCAGGAAACCATTTCACCAGAACGGCCAGAGCCGGAACATAGGCGAATCCCATTCCGAGCCCGCTAAGGGCAGCATAGCCAGCAGACATGCCTAAAGGAGTCGAACCGCAAACCGCCCCCAAAATGCATCCTACACTTAGGAGGACTCCGCCTAGAATCGCGATCTTTTTGGGCCCGAATCGGTCTTGAAGCCATCCTCCGCACGACATGCCGATCGCATAGGCAAGCAACAAATACCGGAACGGCTGCGCAGTCTCGGCATAAGTCCACCCGTAGGCAGACTCTAGCGGCTTCCTGAAAACGGTCCACGAATAGCCTGCGCCAAGACAGAGCTGGATTGCCACGGCAACGATTGCCAATTGCCAGCGAGGAAGCGGACGGCGCATGGCTCCGATGATACCAAGATGCAAACGCAGATGGCTCTTCAACCTTCAACAAACATCGTCTTTAGCAATTCCGCGCTGTTTGGATATTCGCCTGTCTCATGCTTGCTATAAATGCGTTTGCCGTCCACAAAGACATCGAAAACTCCACCCTTGCCGAGGTGCAAATTGACAGACTCAAGCGAAGCAAGCTGAGGATGGTCGTGAAGATAGGACACGATGCTCTCGGCCAAACTGGCCGCTTTATGAATGTAGTTTCATTGGAAGCAGAAGTGGATATCGATAACCATGCCATCAATATACCAGCCTCAGATAGCCTCATGCGATAAGGCTGGCAGGATAATATTCTGCAAGTTCGTGGCTTTCTTTTTCGACGCGTCAAAAAAGAACATTTCCTCCACTTAAGGTTCAAACCTGTCGAATAACATGACACAAAACTAATACATGTACAAGTTTGGCAACAACCATAAAGATCAGCAAGCCAGTTCCCGAATTATATGTTAGCGGCGTTATGCCGTCCGAGTAAGCGCCTGTCCTGTCAAGGCTGCAGTTCGGTGGAGGTTTGTGTATGAAGTGGTTTAACAACTTAGGCGTGGCGGTCAAGTTGGCAATTGGTTTTGGCACTGTGCTCTTTGCGCTTGCCTATGCCAGCTTTAACGCGGTATCCAGTTTTTCAATATTAGAGCAGAAGATGATGCACGTCAGCAAAGACGGCATCGACGGCCTGTCAGCATTTCGCGACGCAGGCGATAACCTTCGGCTGTTCCGCATCTATCACTACCAGGTCTATCTCAAGAAGAACCAGGATGAAGTCAACAAGCTCGTAGACGGCATACCCGAGAAAAGGGCCGCCGTTGTCGATCAGCTAAAGAAGTACGAGCAGAACATTGAAGACAAGGAAGATCGGGCGAACTATGACAATCTCATGGCTATATGGGATAAGTATGTAAAGGCTGACGACGGTTGGTGCGAGCTGCTTCGGCAGGGAAAGCTAAGCGAAGCAACAACCCACCTAACCAAGGTCTTTGCTCCCATCGGCAACAAAGAACTAGACCCAGCGTTCCAGAAAATCACGAAGTGGAACGTTGACAATGCAAAAAGGATCGCCAAAGAGAGCCAAGACGTGGTGGCTTCGTCGAAGAAACAGGCAATCATAGTTGCGTTCTTCGCAATTGGCTTTGCCTCACTATTCGGATTCTTCCTCTCAAGAATGATCGTTACGCCCATCCGAGCACTGTCCGAGCGATTATCTTCTCTCAATGCGAACGGCCTGACGAATATGACAACTGGCCTCCAGTCCATGGAAAAAGGGGACCTTACTTTTTCGTTTGAAGGCAAAACCAAACCTATCGACAATCCAGGCAAAGATGAGATCGGCCAAATGTGCTCGGTATTCAATCTGATGATTGAGAAAGTCTATGCCATGATCGGCTCGTACAATGCCAGCAGGGAAAGCTTATCAAGCCTGATACGGCAAGTCCAGAACAACGCAGCGGAAGTAGAATCGACAAGCCACCAATTGGCCGCTGCCGCATCAGAAACGGGCAGCTCAACTGCTTCAATAGCCGGAACGGCTCAGCAAGTCTCATCGGCAACAGATGAAGCAGCTCGAAGCAGCCAGCAGATTGCCCAAGGAAGCGAACAGCTCGCGGCGACGGCCACTGAAGCGGCAGCTGCCATGGAGAAGCTTGGAAGCGCAATATCTGCGGTGACTGAGGGCTCAGCAAAGCAAGCAAAAGCTGCAGACGAAGCGGCGAGCAACGTCAAGTCGGGCATCACCGCCGTCGAACAAACGGTTGCCACGATGCAAAAGATCGAGCAGCAGGTAAAGGTGTCTTCCGACTCAGTCAAGGGTCTCGGCGAGAAAGGCCAGCAGATCGGAGATATCGTACAGACGATCGAAGACATTGCCCAGCAGACAAACCTGCTGGCGCTCAACGCGGCCATTGAGGCGGCTCGCGCAGGCGAACAAGGCAAAGGATTTGCCGTCGTTGCCGACGAAGTTCGCAAACTTGCGGAGCGCTCTGCGCTTGCTACGCAGGAAATCGGCACTCTGATAGCCAGCGTCAGAAGCGGCGTCGATGAGGCCGTAAGGGCTATGGATATCTCAACGGAGCAGGTTACTGAAGGAGCAGCAAGAAGCAAAGAAGCAGGCGCTGCGCTTGAGAAGATTATGGAAACGACGATGGCCGTGTCTGAGGCAACTGAAGCCAACCAAGACGCAGTTGAGGAGATGGCCAAAGGCGCAGAGATGGTCTCGATGAGCATCACGACGGTGGCATCGGTCTCTGAGGAGAACGCTGCTTCTGCACAAGAAATGTCAGCAACGACCGAGGAAGTCTCAGCAAGCGCTCAAACGGTGACCGCATCGACGGAACAGGCTTCTGCCAGCGTTGAACAAGTTAGCGCGGCCGCCCAGCAGCTCAACTCGATGGCTGCCGAACTAAACTCCTTGGTGAGTCAGTTCAAAGTATCGGTCTCAGATCATGGAAGCAATGTGTTGTCTGTGACACGAAAAGCCGCCTAGCTGCGCCTGAACCATAGGCCCAACGAATACGGGCTGCCGAGAGTCTGCATCGCAGACAGCGGCAGCCCGTTTCTTGTTTACAGGATCCGCTTATGCTGCTCGTCAGGAACCTCTCCACGAGGGTACGAACAAGGAGCCAGATCGAACTCGTTGTTCTTCATGGGCCCTTCCTTAATCCAATACAACCTTAATGGTCAGATAAATCCCTAGATTCTCAACGCTTTGCTTGGTTTGCCTGCTAACCTTTTCTTTAACATATAATCCGTTATTATTCTCATTACCGTGGTACAATATACGGGTAGTCTGAGTACTATTCAGAGAATTCACCAAACTATAACATATCCTAGTCCATATGCACATAATTACGGACAACTAAGTTTGCTATTATATCGTATATTATAAATAATGTTATTTTATTTCAGTACTAGAAAAATTGTTCATGTTTTGTTAACTATTTTTCGATTGACCTAAAGAACTATAAGTCCTGTCCGAAGATTTCAGCAGGTTTGCCTAGCAAAGCAGCTGGGAAACAGGATGGAACTCGTATGAACTGGCTCATAAACCTCAAGACGCCCGCAAAGTTGGCGCTCAGTTTCGGTATTGTGTTGGCCCTTATGGCTGCGATCGGCTTATTCGGTTACCGCAGCTTATCCAGCGCCACCAAGAACCTGAACACCGTAAAAGAAGACGGCATCGCCGTAAACAACCTGTTGAAGGACGCGAACAATGAGATCACTCGAACGCGACTTCGCCACTACAGAGTCTATGTCGAGTCGAAACAGGCTAAGCGTCTCGAAGTGCTTGATACGATTGCCGAGTCGCGAAAGTTGGTTGTAGAAAAGCTCGAATCCTATGCCAAGGTTGCCGATAGCAGTTGCAAGGCCGAAACAGAAAAACTTCTTGAGGCTTGGCATGGCTACGAAGCGAAGTCCGACGCCTTTATCGAAATGGTTAGGGCAGGCAAGATCGAGCAAACTATGGTCTTCCTGGAAAAAGACATGGTTCCGTACACACGAAAGACCCTGGAGCCTGCAATTGAGGCAGCCCTCAAGACCAACGACAAACGAGTCGACAAGCTTGTTACGGACTCCCAGACAACGAACAGAGCCGCTCAAACCGTCTCAACGATCATCATCTTGTGCGCCTTTGTCTTCGCCATTGCCATCGGAACGATCATTACAAAGGCCGTGACTGCGCCGATCTCCCAATTGTCCGAGCGCCTCAACAGCTTGAACAACAACTGCCTTGAACAACTGACAACAGGAATCAATGCAATGAAGGACGGCGACCTGACCTACGCGGTTACGCCGACAACCAAGCCTATCGAGAACAGCCGAAAGGATGACCTGGGCATGATGTGCGACGTATTCAACAGCATGCTGGGCAAAGCCCAACTGACTATTGAGTCTTACAACGTAACACGGGGCAGCCTTTCCGACATTGTCAGAAGTCTGCAAGACAACGCATCGACCGTCGCCAGCACCAGCCAGCAGCTTTCGTCTTCGGCGATTGAGACGGGACATGTTGCCACAACAATCTCGAATACGGCCGTCCAAGTCTCGTCGGCAACGGAAGAAGCCGCTCGCAGCAGCCAGCAGATCGCCCAAGGCAGCGAGCAGCTTGCTCGAACGGCGACCGAAGCTGCCGCCTCAATGGAGAAGCTCGACCAGGCCATCTCGACAGTCAACGAGGGGTCCCAAAAGCAAGCTCTTGCCGCCGAAGAGGCTTCGACCAATGTCAAAGCGGGGATCGCGGCCGTCGAGAAGACGATCCAATCGATGCAGAGGATCGAGCGGCAAGTCAAGCAGTCCTCAGAAGCCGTCAAAGACCTAGGCGAGAAGGGTCAACAGATCGGCGAAATTGTGCAGACAATCGAGGACATTGCTCAGCAGACCAATCTCCTGGCACTAAACGCGGCCATCGAAGCGGCTCGGGCAGGCGAACAGGGCAAAGGATTCGCCGTCGTTGCCGATGAAGTGCGCAAGCTAGCCGAGCGTTCAGCGCAAGCCACTCAAGAGATCGCTACCTTAATATCAAGCGTCCGTTCTGGAGTTGACGATGCTGTTAAGGCGATGGCCGCATCGACCGAGGAAGTCTCCGAAGGCGCGGAACGCAGCAAGGAAGCTGGCGAGTCGCTGGAACACATCAAGGAGTCGGCATCGACGGTTCTGAAGGAAGCAGAAAGCAACAAGGCCGCCGTCGGGGATATGGTTACCGGGGCCCAATCGGTTTCAGCAAGCATAGCTACGGCTGCATCCATCTCAGAAGAGAACGCGGCTTCTGCTCAAGAACTGTCGGCCACAACCGAAGAAGTGGCGGCCAGTGCTCAAACGGTCACGGCTTCAACGGAGCAGGCATCGGCAAACATTGAACAGGTTAGCGCTGCATCGCAACAACTGAGTTCGATGGCATCCGAACTCAACCAAATCGCCGCCCAGTTCACAGTGGACGGAAGCAAGGAAGTATCACTGAAGCTCGCAAACCACCAGCGAGCCGCTTAACCCCAAGCACCCATCAGCGATCCGGTCTTCCCCCCCACTGCCGGATCAACAAACGAGGCCGCGCGCCAGAACTTTCTGGACAGCGCGGCCTTTAAAATTAGATGCGGTCTTACTCAGCAGGTTCAGCGATCGGTTCTTCAACAACCGGAGCAGCCTTCTTGCTTCCCCGCTTCTTGGCAGGAGTTGCGCCCATCTCAATTCCGACTGCGCCTTCAGTGAACCCGGCCTTAATCTTGATGCGGCGGCTCATTTCGGTTCCGCTGATCGTCGTCCAGTTGGCGCGGTCCAAGGCCCATTGCCATCCAAGGTCGGTGGAGGAATACATAAACTCTACGCCGTTTTGAATCGCCTCAGAAAGAAGAGTTTTCAAATCGTCCCGCTTGCCGAGTGCTTTCTCGCCGGCCGATAGGTTGGGCATAAGTCCTACCGTTACGGTGACAGGCTCTTCCTCGACGCCGGTCTTGGTGGCTTTCTTGGTTGTCTCTAGGCCTTGGTTCACCATATCGAGCTGAGCGACCATGGCGTGAGTCAGTTTCTCATAGTCCTCAGGCCAGCTGAACTGCTCGCCGTCGTAAATCGCAAGCGCGTGTCGGCCGGTGAGTACCAGCGCAGAGGTCAGAAGCGCTGCATCCGTCGGCTTCAGCTTCGGATATGTTTTTCGGATCTGGTCCAGAGCCGTCTCCATCTTAGTGAGGTGGCAAGTAATCAAACGAAATCTCCTCGTATCGTGAAAACGTGAAGCACAAGCCCCGCGCTTGCGCCATAATTCAACTAGTTTACCCCGGACCATGGAGGCATTGAATGAATAGAAGGTTTTACTGGGCGTTGCCAGCCCTTGCAGCACTGATGGTTGGATGCGGCGGAGAACCTACGGCGAACAACCAAGCGCCAGGCACGACCGGCGCAAGTGAAGGTAAGAAACTCGTCGTCGGCATTGTTTTCGACAGCGGCGGCACCGGCGACAAGTCGTTCAACGACAGCGCGGCTGCTGGAATCGATCGGGCCGTCAAAGATCTTGGAATCGAGAAGAAAACGGCCGACAGCGCGAGCGAAAACGACTATGAGCCGAACCTGACGACGCTCGCCACCGAAGCCAAGTGCGACATCGTGTTTGCCATCGGCATCAACATGCAGAAAGCGCTTGAAAAAGTTGCTCCGGAGCATCCAAATGTGAAGTTTGCGATCGTTGATGCGCCAGTCAAAGGCGACAATGTCCGATCTCTTCTGTTCAAGGAAGAAGAAGGCAGCTTCCTTGCCGGATATCTGGCGGGGCTTATGTCGAAGACAGGCAAGATCGGCTTCGTCGGCGGACAGGAAATCCCCCTGATTAAGAAGTTCTACTACGGCTATGCCGCCGGCGCTAAAACCGCCAATCCCAGCATCGTGATCCTGCCTGAGAAATACACCGGCAACTGGGACAACGTCGACGTCGCCAAGGCCGCGGCGAAGACGCTCTTCAGCGGCGGCGCGGACATCGTTTACCACGCAGCCGGCCGCGCAGGACAAGGTGTTATCAAAGCAGCGAAAGAAGCCGGCGTCTACGCCATCGGCGTTGACAGCGATCAGGATTACTTGGCCGAAGGCACCGTGCTGACGAGCATGATCAAGCGAGTCGACGAATCGGTCTTCCAGACGATTTCTGACCTCAAGGCTGGCAAGTTCACCGCCGAAGACAAGATCTACGATCTGAAAGCGAGCGGCGTTGGTCTTTCCGAGATGAAGTTCACCAAGGATAAGATCGGCGAAGCCAACCTGAAGAAGATCGACGAGATCAAGGCAATGATTGTTGAAGGCAAGATCGTCGTTCCCGCCACGAAAGAGCAGTTCGACGCCTACAAGCCGCCTGTAAAGTAAGGTTGTTCTTAATTTCACGAAATAGCCGCTGGTCGTCTAGATCGGCGGCTTTTTCTTTGCCTACCTCTGGCTATCGCTTAGCCCCCCCGAGCCAAGCGGTATATCTAGTGGTTTAGTCGAAGAGTCCGGGTTGAAGGGCGAGCGTACTCGCGAGCTTCAGAACCGGAACAAGTTTCGAGTACGACAATCCCCAAGCGAAAGCCGGTTGCGTGTAAAGATTATAGCTGGGACCGCCGCCTCCAGGCGGCAGGCATCGTTGTCATCCGACCAATCTGAATTAGGGAGACGGCCTTCTTGATATCCCTTAACGATCGAATCGTTAAGGGCTTACAGACTGGTTAATCCCTCAGCCCTCCTTGCGAAGCGGCGGGTTAGAGGGTCAATCGCCAAAAACCAAAACACCTCCAGCCGACACGCAGCCGAAGGCACAGTTCCCTCTCCCATCCCATGGGGGAGGGTTAGGGAGGGGGTTCCCTCGCCTACTCCTCGTCGCCTACAGGAGCAGGTTCAGCGCTGGGGCCTCTTCGTCCTCCGCCGAACAAATCCTCGACCTCTAACGGATCAACCAAAACCTCTCTGGGCCGCGAGCCGTCGCGTTGGCCGACGATTCCTCGCTCTTCCATCAGATCAAGCAGCCTAGAAGCCCTCTGAAAACCGATTGAGAATCGGCGCTGAAGCATCGATGTGGACGCCTGGCCGCGGTCGATGACAAACCGCACGGCATCTTCCCAAAGGGCGTCTGCTTCTTCGTTTCCGCCGCCTCCGCCAGTTCGTTCACTGACCTCATTCGCATCAAGCGGCTTCAACGTGTAGGCCGGCTTCTCCTGTTTGCGCCAAAAGTCGCAGACGGTCTGAATCTCGGCTTCGGAGACATAGGGGCTTTGTATACGCTGCGGCTTGACCGCATCGATTGGCAAGAAGAGCATGTCGCCGCGTCCGAGCAACTTCTCGGCGCCCGACTGGTCGAGGATTGTCCTAGAATCGATATGCGACATGACCGAGTAGCCGATGCGCGAGCCGATATTGGCCTTGATCGTTCCTGTAATGACCTTTACATCGGGGCGCTGCGTGGCGATGACAAGGTGAATGCCCGTCGCACGGGCGAGCTGCGCAATGCGGCAAATGGCCGTTTCAACCTCTGGCCCAGACTGCATCATCATATCGGCCAACTCGTCGATCAGCACGACGATGTAGCTGAGCCGATCTTGGAAGCTAGCGCTCTTGTTCCAAGACTCAATGTTGCGGACGCCTTCTTTCGAGAATAGGTCGTACCGCCGGTCCATCTCGCGCCAGATCGCGCGCAACACGCCAGGAGCCTCTTTAACGTCCGTTACAACCGGGCAAAGCAAATGCGGGATGTTATCGAATAGCGTGAATTCGACGCGCTTCGGGTCGATCAGCACCATCTTGAGGTCTTTCGGCGTGTTCCGCAGCAGCAGGCTCATGACAATGGAGCACATGCCGATCGACTTTCCGCTGTTCGTCGTGCCGCCGATGAGCAGGTGCGGCATGCGCGTCAGGTCGGTGACGATGTTGCTTCCGCCGATATCTTGGCCAAGCGCAACCGCCAGGCGCGAAGGATGGTTTACAAACTCCTTGTTCTGGGCGACTTCGCGCATGTTGATGGTGCTGCGAACGGCATTCGGAACTTCGATGCCAACTGCCGATTTGCCCGGAATCGGGGTTTCGAAGCGAACCCTCGGCACAGCCAGATTTAGCGCGATGTTGTCGGCTAGCGCGGTCAGCCGACCCACCCGGATGCCCGGGCCAAGCTGGATCTCGTAACGCGTGACCGTTGCACCGGTAGCAACTTCAACGACGTTGGCTTCGATGCCGAACTGCTCCAAGGTCGACTCGATAATGTCGATGACCCGCTGCATCTCTTCCTGAGTTCGATGGACTTTGGGTTCCGGCTCCGCAAGAAGCGATAGCGGCGGCAACTGATAGCCTTCTTTTGGAATGGATTCTAGCGTTGCGCCTCCGACCCGCTGGGTGTCTCGGATAACCGGCGCTCTTCGGGTCTTTTCGGGTTCGACTGTCTGCTCGGGTTCAGGTGCTGCGGTCTTCTGCGACTGGATGACAGCGCGGGCAGCCACATCGCCGTTCGGCAGTGGCTTAACGGGACGTCGGGCAATCGCCTGGTGCGGTTTGCGGAAGTACTCGCCTAGAGACCGAACAGGAACGGACAGGCACATCACGATGCCAACCATCGACAGCGCGCCGAGTCCAACCAGCTTGGCTGAACCAAGCAACGTTTGAAACAGCCAGCCCACAACTGCGCCGAGATATCCGCCCGCAGACAAGACCAGTTGAGGATCAAACAGCTCTTTTGCCGAGCCTGCCATCATCCCGAGAACGGCGAGGAAAATGATCAGAATGCCCCAAGTCATCGTGCCTACGTCGTGCCGCTTTTTGCCCGCAAGCACGGCGACGCCGATGCCGCCGAGAGTGAACGGAACAACCCACGATCCATTGCCAAATAGAGTGCGGGTGAAGGTCTGGAGCGCGTTTCCAACGATGCCGGTGTCGCTGAGGAACAGGGAGAGGAGAAGCACAACGCCGACAGCGATCACAAGAATGCCCGCGATGTCCGCATTTCGGTGCGATGCTTGTTCTTCGGCTCGCGCCTTCGTGGCGGCCGTTTTTCTCGGAGCTACCTTCATCCTTTGGGTTCCCTCAGCGCCCATCCTAGACACTTATCAAGCATTATACAAGGATTTATGCCAGCATCGGTTGAATCAGCGATAGCGATTGTCTAGAATAGGGCATGTTCGGCGCGTTCCTCCTCGCATCGCTAATGTCATCTGCGGTAAACAGCCCGCAAGAAAACTTCCCGCCCATAAGAAGCGAAGTGCCATCGCTCATTCCAAGTCCGCAGTCGCTGAAGATCGCCAAGGGCGAGTTCCTCCTTCGGAACGGCGACGCAATCGTTGCCAAAGGCGCTCTTGCCCCTATCGCCAAGCTCTGCGCCGAAGAGTTCAGAACCGCCTTTGGAATCAAGCTTCAAGCAAACGGGAACAGTAAAGCAACGATCGTGCTCAAGATCGATAAGAAGCTTGCCGAGGAGCAATATCGGCTTGTCATCGGCAATAAAGTTGACATCTCGGGAGGAAGCTACCAAGCCGTGGCCTACGGAATAACATCCCTGCTCCAATGGGCAAGATGGTATGAAGGGGGCTTCTTCGACCATCCCAAGAGGAACCTTTTTGCGTCCCCTACCGGACTCCAGATGGCACGCGTCACGATTAACGACAAGCCGGCTTTCGGCTATCGCGGGGCGATGGTCGATGTCGCCCGAAAGTATCACAGCATCGACACGCTCAAACAAGTCGTGACCCTGTGCCGGTTCTACAAGGTTCGCTATTTGCAACTTCATCTGACCGACGACCAAGCGTTCACCTTCCCTTCTACAGCGTTCCCCAAGGTGAACTCGTCGAACCAGCACGGCGGCCCGATCTACACCCTCGCCGAAATCAAAGACCTCGTGAAATACGCCGACACACGCGGTGTAACGATCGTTCCAGAGCTCGATCTTCCCGGCCACTCAGCGACCCTCATACGCACAATGCCAGACCTGTTCAAGATCAAGGACACGAAGCCCTACGAGCACCACGCTACGGTCAATTTCGCCAACACTGAAGTTATGAAAGCGCTCGAAACCATGGTAGGCGAGATGTGCGAGGTGTTCAAATCGTCGCCCTACTTCCACATCGGCGGTGATGAAGCCGACATCGCCAATGTCGCGCAACATCCCGACTTTCAGAAGCTCATCGCCGAGTACGGACTGACCAAGAATCCAGAACAAGAACTCTACCGCCGGTTCCTTGGCCAAATGAACGAGATCGTCAAGAAGCGCGGAAAGAAGATGATCGTCTGGGAAGGCTTTGGCCGCGACCCGGACTCAAAGTTCCCGATTCCTAAGGACATCACGGTCATGGAGTTCGAGTCGGCCTACCAAACGGCTCCCGAACTCATCCAAGACGGCTATTCGATGATCAACACCTCATGGACTCCGCTCTACATCGTTAACCGCCATGTGTGGAAGCCGAAGAAGGTCTACGACTGGTCGATCAACGAGTTCGGCCGCGTTTCTTCTTTGTGGCAGACAGTTACATGGATCAACACAGAGAATGCTCAAGGAATCGCCGGCGCACAAGCGTGCGAATGGGAGCAGCCGGAGTACCTGGCCGTTCAAGGCTTCCTCGGCGTCCTGCCGGCAATGTCTGAGCGAGTATGGAATCCTGGTGCCAAACGAGATTATTCTGAGTTCATGAATCGACTACAAGAATGCGACAGGCTCCTAGGCTATCTTCTGAGCCCGATGTCCATTCGGTTCGAAGGCTTAGCACAAACCGGTGAAAACGAGTTTGACAACATGGTTTTTGATGATGAAGCCTTAGCCGTTTTAACGAGACGTCCTGAAGGCTATAGCGTTCGTTACACAACCGATGGCACCATGCCAAAGGCCGATTCCCCTGAATGGAAAGACAATCTGAGCATAGTCCAATCGATGACCATCCGAGCCCAAGCGTTCGACAAGAATGGCAAGCCTTTCGGCGGCGAGTTCGCACGCACGCTCTACAAACTAGAAACAAAGACGACCAACCTTGCCACCGGCAAACCAGTAACATGTTCCGGAGGAACCCAAGGTCCTCAGACTCCGGATCTAGTCGTAGATGGCAACCTAGACCTCGGCTCAAGCTGGTGGGCTGCACCTGCTCCGCAGTGGGTCCAAGTCGATCTTCAGAAAAGTGAAAGCATCAAAAGGATAGTCGTGTTTCCCTATTGGGACGGACGACGCTACTACCAATACACCGTCGAAGTCTCAACCGGTGGCAACCATTGGAAGCTAGTCGCGGACCGATCTACGAACACGATCCCATCCAGTTCCGATGGAGACACGATCAAGCTAACCGATTGTAACGCTCGCTACATTCGAGTCAACATGCTGAAGTGCAGCGCCAACGAAGGCGTCCACATCGTCGAAATCCAGGCCTGGCCCTAGTCGTAACGGCCAAAAGTCTTGGCAGCCAGATACATAGCCTCGATGTTCTCCAACGGAATATCCGGCGACAGGTTGTTGCCTTCGCGCAGAATGAAGCGTCCGCCTTGCGTGATGCCGCTCTCAAGGATGCGCTTCGATTCGGCAAGCGTCTCTTCGAGCGTAGCCGTCTTCAAGAACGGAATCGACGGACCGCCGAGGATCTCGACATCGGGTCCCAATGCAGACCTCAGCCAAGTAAAATCGACCGGAAATCCCGTATCAAAACTCTTGATGTTCAGCTTTTCGCTCAGCATCGGGAAGTGCCGCGTCGCGTCTCCGCATAGGTGTACGCTGTTGGGTCCGCCTAACGAGAATGCGTCGAGGATGCGACGGTGTAGCGGCAGAATGAACTCCTCGTACATCGTAGGCGAAAGCAAGGCAATCGAGTCGTCGGCAAAGCCCGATCCCTGATCTTTCTCAGGGAACCCAAAGTGAGATCGATAAGCTTTGATACGCACGATTATAGCGTCCGTTACATAGCTCAACAACTCAGAAGCGTATGATGGATCCGTCGCCAGATCGAGGCAGAACTCGGCCGCACCGCGGATGTTGCAGCACACCGTCATGGGTCCGTCAGTTCCCAGTCCTGGCACCAAACCAACCTCGACCGGCCGACCCAAATACTCATATCCGCCAGAAGTCAACTCGAGCAACGCATCGCGCATCTCGAACGCTTTCTTCTGCATGCCGCCCGTGAATGGATCAGGAATCCCCATATCGAAGAGCATCCGCTTGTTGTCGTCGTTCAACAACGGGTCAGTGTCAGGAACCTGACCGTCGCAATACCGCACCGGACATCCGAACCAAGCCGCTTCATAGATGTTCTGGAAGTCTACATAGATGTGCCACTTCTCAGGCAAACCCATCTCAATGTCATGCGGAATGTTGTGCCGAACCCAATTTACATGCTCAAGCTGCCTTTCTAGCATTAGGCTTGCGTCGCTAATGTATTGCTCAAACGTGATGTTCTTCGGATTCGCCGGATGGTCGAACATCGTTAGTCGGGGGTTAATGCCGAGGATGAACGGCACGCGAATCGGCTTGCGATCGCGATAGGCTTGCCATACGGCTTTAACTTCCTCGTTATGCTTGGTCCAGTCGTGGGTTTCGTTGGGCATCGTTGCTCCTTGTTGCTCCATATTATCCAGATATTAGAGAAATGTCAAAGCATGAGCAACACGCTTGAACCTTATTTGTTTTTACCAACCGAAACCTGCACCTGAGGGTCTGGCAGCTTTTTCTTGGGCTCTTCGGGCAACTCCGGCACGCCCTGGCCTTTTCCCGGCTCAGATGCAGGTCCGCCGACCATCGGTTTCAGCTTATCAATGTTCTTAAGCAGCGGCGAGTTCATCTGGCTGAGCCTCGGTCCGACGACATAGTAGCCCAGCAGTCCCACGCAAACGGGAACGATGAACCATTTAAGATAACCGAGTAGAAACCGAGGGGCGCGACTTGCCATAGTGATATTGTATACGAAACGCCCAACACCAAGCGTTTCGCAGGAGCCGTTGGAATGCCAATCAAGATTGAAACTAAGCAAAGGGCACTGAGCGTCGCCGTCTGCAGGCCGTCAGACAACGACGATGACCGGTGGGCTGTCTATCCCTATCCGCCGTTAGCATTCGAGAACCAGGAGGAGGTTCGGAACTTCGACACAGTCGTCATCGACACCGATCACCTAACCGCCGAAATCGTTCCAGCACTTGGCGGCCGCATCGTTAGCCTTATTGACAAGAGAACGAACACCGACGCCTTCGATCAAACGAATCTCTTTCAGGCGCACAAACGCGGCCCGAGAAGGTTCGACCTTTCCGGCGGCCTAGAAATCGGCGTCGGCAACGGATACCGGCCAAACGCAACAGGTCCAGTTGACGCCATGGCCGGCGATGATGAAGTTATTTGGCACGAGCGCATCCTAGGAAGCGGCCTCAGCTTCCATACGCTTGTTACAGGTGTGGAGGATAGGGCCGAACTCGATATAGAAATCAGAGCATTCAACCGATGGTTGACTCCTCAAGCCTATGCAGGCTGGCTAAGCATCGCCGTTAGCGGCCAGATCGGCGCTGACTGGATCTATGATGAGACAAGGAAAGCCGGTCTGGTCGTCAGCTACCAAAAAGGATCGCTCAGCCAATGGACCTCAAGACCTGGCCGCACTGCTTGGGGACGGTTCGGCGAAGGTGTCTGCGAGTGGCTGAGTCCGCGCCAACTCGACACCTGGGCAATCAGGGTTTTTCCTGTCAGCGGCATCGATCGCATCGACGCGGCCTCAGAGTTCGGCGCGATTTGCGCGGGCGAGAGCGCGTTTGAGATCGTATCATTCCGCCTCGAAGTTGGAACCAAGGTCTATGTGAAGACCAAAGACGATGATACGCTCGCCAGTTCCATCGACTTCGATCCTGCAAAGCCGGTAAAGGTTAGCCTGGAAGCAAAAGCGGTTCTCATCAGGGATTCGCAGGGAAACGAGCTACTCGAATGGCCTTCGCAAGCCGCGTTCAAAAAGACATCGTTAAAACCCATCGGCTCCGTGACGATGGCAGCCATTCGGACCGCACAAATTGAACCGGGCGAATCGCGCGAGACCCGCTACTTTGACGGCATCGACAAGTTGATCGTGGGCGAAGACCCTTCAGAAGAACTCACAACCGCGAGTTTTGTGTCGGCGTTGCGCGCACCAAGCTTTGCCGCCCAGGGATGCTGGCACCTTCAATGCTCCCAATGGGAAAAAGCAGCATGCAACTTCGACAGCGCGCTGCAATATAACCCGGACGACCACCTATCGTGGTGGCTCAAAGCTCTGGCATTGAGGTTAAACGGAGAACAAAGCGAAGACGAACTCCCAAACGCGCACTATCTCGCGCCACTTGAGCCTATTCTGCGAGCCGAGGCGTTTCTAAGTCAGCCTCAGGACGGAAACCCGAATCCCTCGCCGATAGTCGCGCCGTTATCCAACGACATCGAAGCGCTTGTCGAAGTCGCTTGCGTTCTCATCGAGTCGAGACTGTTCGAACAAGCCGCCAAGTGGATCGATGAAGCATTGAGGCACCGACAAGATGCACGACTCTATCACCTGCTGGCGTTCTGTCACCTTGAGGGGAGCAAACTCACGCTTGAAGCGGCTCAGCTCGTCAAGCAAGCAAGGGACAACGAAAACGAATGGTCGAAGCCGTGGCAACCGATCGAGCTTCGAGCCTTGAAGAGACTCTGCGAAGTGTTCGACGGAGACATCGGCCTAGCTCAACGATTCAAGCATGCCGAGATGATGATGAAAGGGCGCCTATAGCGAACGTTATTTGCCGCACAAAAAGGAATCGTTTTGCCATCTTGCATCGTCCCTAAGTATGCCAACGGATTGGCGGGCGCAATGGCCAGGATGGCCAAACTGCTTTCCTTGGTACAATCACCACAATTGCGCCCCTATGAACGTCCCGCCCTACATGCCTGAACCGATCGAGATTCCCGGCAATGTGTCCGAGGAACATCGTAGCGTGTGCTTGGCGTTCGTCCGGAAGACGGCTCTGCTCTACTCAATCAGCGTCGCTCTCATCGTCGCCGGAGCTTGGTTCTTGCGCGAACCGAAGTACGAAGGCCAATTCCCATTCATCTACGTGAGCATCGGCGTTTTTATAGCCATCCTGCTCCTTTTGAGCCTCATCCGTGGAGTTGAAAAGGGTCGGCCGCTTGACCTCAAGCTATCGGCTATCTGTCTGCCGTTCTTGGTGATCTCAGTTGGCCATATGGCGCGCGCGATGTGGGATGAAGGCTGGCCGATCTGGGCTTTGCCGATTGGAATCGCCTATTGCCTTGCCTACACCTACCTCAGCGGACGCGATCACAGCTTCGTCGGCGAATACTGCATTGTCCTCGCAGCTTCGTCAGTTACGATCGCTTTCGTCGCTCCTCAGCTTCATCCAGACAATCCGAACATTTGGCTGGCCATCCTCGGCAATGCCGTCTTTTTGTTCTACTATGTCTATGACTCGGCAGCTTTGCTGACTCGCAGGCGCAAAGGCGAAGAGCTCGCAGCAGTCGCCGACCTTTACCGGGACCTGCTGAACTGCCTCACCTACAGCGTTCGGGTCTACCTTCACTGGCGCAAATACAACATCTGGTCGTGGCCCAAATGATTCGAATCACCTGTTATATCCGCCCACATCGGCTTGAGCAAGTCAAGTCGGCCATCGCCTCGCTCGGCATCTCTGGAATGAGCGTTAGCGATGTTCGAGGGGCCGGAAACTCGCCTGAAAAATCAGCTTGGTTCATGGGCGATGAAAGCCAGTCAACGCTCCCCATCAAGTCCAAAATCGAGGTTGTTGTTCCAGACGATTTGCTGAACCCAATCATCGAATCGATTATCGAGAACGCAAGAACCGGCGAACCAGGAGATGGCAAGATTTTTGCTGAAAAAGTACTCGACGCCATTCGAATTCGAACGGAAGAGCGCGGCGACTTGGCAATATAGCGAATGTTTTGGCCGCCTAATCCGTCATACTCATGAAACGAGGCACCGTTATAACCATGATTGCACCACTTATAGCTTTCACATTGTTAGGCCTGACTCCCGCCAAGGTAGATGTGAACGTCAACGTCAAAGACGGAGACGTTATTTCGGGGGAAGCGCAATTCAAAGTAACCGTCGACGCGAAAGATCCTGTAACGCAGGTTGAGTTCTACGTCGGCGACGACCTCCGGGACACCGACTCAAGCACTCCTTACGAGTTCAAGCTGGACACCCTTGGCGAACCCGAAGGCGACTTGAAAGTGACCTTCGCTGCCTACACCACTGAAGGCGACAACGGCAAGAAAGTCATCACGTTGAAAATCGACAACGAGCTTTCGAAAGGCGCTGAATACCACATTCAAAAGGCCAAGAATCTCCTGATCGATTCGAAGTACGATGAGGCGATCAAGGCCGGAAAGATCGCCTTGAAGGCCAAACCTGACGATGCCGCAGCGCGAATCATCATGGCTCGGGCCTACCTCGGCAAAGGCGTTCTGGATACGGCTCAAAAGTATGCTGAAGACATCGTAGCAGCCGATCCGAACAACAATGAAGCGAAATCGCTCATCTCGCGAGTTAACCTTGAGCGGGCGTTCACCATTGTCAACCGAGGAACCGACCGCATGGAGACGCTAAAAGCGATTTCTACTGCGCTCAATTCGGCAATCGACTACCGGATGAAGACCCTCGATGCCAGCATCGCCAAATATCCACAGGTCACGGCCGAGAACCGAATGAAATACTGCGATGCGCTCATCGCCGCGGGCCGCTACTCTGCTGTTGCCATCGAACTTGGACCCACCGTCAAGAGCGGCACCGACGACATCAACCTTGTCAATCGACTGGGTTATGCGTATCTTCGCATGGGGCGGACAAAAGACGCTGCCCAGATGTATACGACTTACAAGAAGCGGCTGAGCCTTGACGCCTATGCCTATGCCATGTATGCCGTTGCACTCCAGCTTAACAACTTGACTGAAGACGCGCAAACCGCGCTGAAAGAAGCCATTTCGAACGACAGCCAGAATCTAGGCGTGAAGACCGCCCAGGCCTTTTTGGCGATGAAGGGAAACAAGACCGCAACTCTCGGCAGCTTTGCTCAAGACCTCGTTGAGAACGAAGGCCAGCGCTCAGAATCGATGTACTTCATGGGTGCGTATTCAGCGCTCAAAGTCGACTTCGAGAACACAGAGAAGTACTATCGAAATGCCGTATACAGCGAACCGGCTTTCTTCGATGTCTATGTCCAATTCGGCATCGACGCCATGAAGCTTGCCAATAGAATGAAAGCCGACAAAGCCAAAGGCAAAACCGTCGAAGAAAAAGACATCAACTACCAATACGAGGCTGCACGGGTTTACTTCGAAGCCGCTCTGCACGCCAAACCGGAATCTGCTGAAGCTCTCACCGGCCTTGCACTCGTCTACGGAAATCTGAAGAAGAATGCCGAAATGGCGAAGTACGCAAGAGCGGCCGCCGGTGCTGGCCCAGCCTACGCCGCAGGCAACTATGTGCTGTCAGTAGCGCTCCAAGCTGAAGCGGCCAGCTACCGCACTCAGGCGATGAAGTTTGAGCGCGACGGCGCAAGAGACGACGCTAAGAAGGCCTATGATCAGTCGAACAAGACCATCGACGAGTCGCAGGTTGCTCTCAAGAAAGCGCAAGAAGCCGATCCAGTCTATATCGCCCTCATCGCGCAAGAACCGAAACTGATCGACGCTGATGCCTACTTCCTGAAGAGCGGCAAGCTGCCGGTAATCACCCCTCCTATCACGGAATAAACCCGATTCCGCTTCAAGGCAAGACGGGGAGCCGAATACCGGCTCCCCGTTCTTTTTCGCCTCCGCTGGCTCTGGTCCCAAATTCGGTCTAGGTATCAATACCAGTTTCTACGAGTTCGACTGCATACCAAGAAACAAGATGCTGTATGATTTGTTCATCTTTGCCCTTAGAAAGGAGGCGTATTATGCATTGCATGTGTCGAAAGACTATTTTGTCGTCCGTGGTTGTTGCTCTAGCTGGAATCAGCAGCGCTCTTGTAAACGTCGCTGGCGGAAAGCCCGTCACATTGAACGGAACATTCGGAGAGTTGCGAGACGGTGCTGCGTGGAGCCAAACACCGCTAGCAGATGCCTCGTCAATCGTCGACGGCGTGTTTCTGCCAGAACAGACCGATTGGAATGACGGATCGGTTTGGTGGGACAACACCGTTCAGGCCTCAATGTTCAACAGCATCGTGATTGACTTCCTTGGGACCTATCACATCGACTACATCACCATCCAAGCCGACAACAACGACTACTACGGCATCGAGTATCTCGCGGCTGATGATAGTTGGGTTACGCTTGGCGCATTCACAAACGTCTCAGGTTACGGTCTCATCACGCGAGGTCCAATTGATCTGGCAAGCAACGGTAATGACTTCACAGGCAAGGCAGTCCGTATCACCACATTAGGCAATGGATTTGACGACGGATATGTTTCGATCAGTGAGTTCCAGGCACTCGGTGAATCAGCAGTTCCCGGCCCAGCTGCAGCGATTCCTGCGATGCTCGGACTTGGAGTTACAGCCCTCCGCCGCCGACGCAAGTAAGATCGGTTCTTAACAAGATATTGGGAGCCTTCAGCAATAAGTGCCGAGGGCTCTTTTCATTTCTCGTTTTCGGACACATTGAAACCTCAGCAACGTTGCCGAATAGGTGTATGAGCCTTCGTCTTATACTAGAGCTGATTATTCGACATTGACGACAGCAATGCCTGGATCCAATATCCGCTTATACCAATCCTCAACATGGCTTATGAGGTGTTCGTTGCCCGTCAAGCGAGTTCTCGCTTCATTAACATACTCTTCTGATAGCTTTCTCGCTTCTTCAATGTTCCCATTGACGAAGTGCTTTGCCAACTCATAGCTCATCTTTGTCTGACATTGAGGATCTGCGCCCATCCCCAAACCGTAGGCCATGCTGGCCTTGACTTCATCTTTGACAAACCTTGTGTAATACATGGCTACTTCGAATGCCAACATAGACTGGTATGGCTTCACGGGTGCAAGTTCCTGAATAAGGTTCCATGCCTCGTCGAGATACTTGCGTGCGCCTTCGATGTCTCCGCCGTCAAGCCTGCTCCAGTAGCCGCTTAGGTTCCAATAGGCCTCATAGCCTGGCAAGTCGTATTTATTAGCCAGCCCTTCAAGTTCCCATTCTCTCGGTCGTTTCACCTTGGCTAGAGAGGTTAGGCAATCAAGCGACAGCATGAGCTTGCATATTGCAGGATAGAAAAGAGCAAGCCGAATATTCCAGCCGTCGCTGGGCGGATGGCCCTTGATGTAATAGGGATAGAAACTCGCCACGGAATACACGATGTTGACCCAACCGAACAGGTTGAGGATGAAGGCCAACTCACTGTTTGACCTTGCTACGATTAGCGAAACGCCTCCGGCAATAAGTCCAGCGACCGGTCCGCTCGCCAGTATGAAAACCCATTTACGGATCGAAAGGTCTTTAGGTGCGCTCAATACCTGCCCATCTACGATCCGATCGAGATTGAACTCCTTTTTCCACTTGTCGCCGTCCTTGGTAATGTTGAACCCCATCGCCGTGAACCCACTTAACTCCCAACGGACTAGCTTGATAGCAGCATAATGTCCGAGTTCATGGATAAGTGAAGGCAACCCAGTCATTAAGAAAAGGCCTATATAGAGAGCCGATGAAACGAGCAGGCCCATTGTTACGGAGACGACCGGAGAACGGCCTGTGATTGAAAACAACAGCGCCATGATGACTGCGAGGACAACAAACAAAACAACCAAGCCAATTCGAGACGAGACTGGCTTATTCATAGCTCATGATACTTAATTAGTGGAGGCGAGTTCGTTTCGGTTGCCGTCTAAGAGTCGCAAAGACAGCCTAGAGGTCAGCAGACGCCGCTTCGATGCATCATTGGGGCCAATTAATGGGATCGCTGACGCCTTCGCCGGCTTAGTGAAACAAATGGAGCGACCCAAGGCCGCCGATCCAGTTCTACCCGCAAACCTCGCACAGATCGCCGGCATGGAGGACCGGTGTAGTCGCAGGATGATCGTCCCGGCGACAAAAGGGCCTCGGGACACCCCGAGGCCAAAAGGGCATGGGCTGGAAGCCCATGCTGCAAGATCCTAGAAGTCCGTGCCGCTGACGAAGTTCCAGTCCTCCACCACGATCGGCGGGAATAGACTTGGCATCAGCTCCACGTCGGCGCATGAGCCCGGTTTACCGATGTCGGTCGCCCGAGCCAGCATGCCAAGGCACGTGTCGTTGAAGCGCATGTTCTTCACGCCGCACTTCACCTTGCCGTCCTCGATCAGGAACGTGCCGTCGCGAGTCATGCCCGTCACCAGCGTCTCGTCGTCCTTCACCGACCGCACATACCAGAAGTGCGTGACCAATATTCCGCGCTCGACGGTCGCGATTAGATCGTTCGCCGTCTTGTCGGTGCCGATCATGATCGGCGAACCGGGATGCGGAATCGGGTCCACGCCGTTCTGCTTCGCGGTCCAGCGGTCCCACCAAAGCTGGTTGAACACGCCTTTATCGACCCAGGTCGTCTTCGCCCGCGGCAAGCCTTCTCCGGTGAACGGACAGCTCGGTAGCCGCGAATCAGCCGGATCGGAATAGATCGTGATGTTGTCGCCGGTCAGCTTCTGGCCCAGCTTGTCCGAAAGATAGGTCAAACCTTCTTTCGTCGTTCGGGCGTTAGCCCACCAGATCAGATATTCGGCCAAGTGCCCCGTCGCCGCAGGCATCAAGACCACTTTGTACTTGCCCGGATCAACCGCCACTGGATGCTTGGCATCAAGTGCCTGCTTCACAGCCGCATTGGCCAGTTCGCAAGCGTTGATCCGCGAGATGTCCACCGTCACGTCTCTGGCCCAGCCGGTGCTGTCCGGAGCCGTGACCGTGCAGCCGACCTGCGCGTCCGTCCGGGGATGATAAGCGAACAGGCCGTTGTTGGTCATTACGCAAGCCGCCGACTCACTGACCTCAACCGTTCCAGCTAGCCGCAAACCGACAGCCGACGCAGGCTTAATCAGCTCAATCGCCAGCTTAGCGCGCCCTTCGGCGTCCAGATTCGCGGTCGATTCGAAATGCGCTTGAACCGGCATATAAGTTTGCGGACCAAGCGAAGGAAGGAACTCAGGATCAACCGGAGAAACCTTAGCCACATCTTCCGCCCGCTTCACCATCGCCATCAAAGATTCGTCGTCGACGGCGTCGCATCCGGCAGACCCTTTCTTTCCGCCAAACGACACATCGACCGAAACTTCGCGGCGCTCGGTGAACACGTTCAGGACGATCGAGTTGTTGGCGATGCGGGTCAGAGCCTCTCGGGTGTGCCCAACATTCACCACGACGTCGTCCGCCGACGTCATCTTCAGCACTTTTTCGCCGATTTGTCTTGCTTCATTCTCGTTGAGCAGCATCACTCACCCCTCCCCACTTCAATGTTCTTGAACCGACTCGTCGACGAATAGTGCGACATATAGCCGACTTGGCCCGGCTGGCCCTTTCCGCAGTTGAGAACGCCGACAGCGCGCCAGTCTTCCGGCCCGCACATCGCGTCGCACGCGTTCCAGAACTCGGGCGTGCTGCTTCGATAGATCACGTTCTTCAACAGACCGGCCTTCTTTCCGTTCTTGATGCGCCAGAACATGTCGCCGCCGAACTGGAAGTTCAAGCGCTGCTGGTCGATCGACCACGTGCCCGCACCCTCGATGAAGATGCCGTCCTTCGTGTCGGCGATCAGCTCTTCCGGCGTACCCGCCTTGCCCGGCATAATGCCGATGTTCGGGATGCGCACGATCGGAGCGCTGTGCCATCCGTCGGCCCGGTTGGTGCCGTGCGAACGCTTCGCGCCGATCTTCGGAGCGACTTCGCGGCTGGTGCCGTAGTCCACCAAAACGCCTTCGCGCACGATGTCCCACTTCTGCCCCTCAACGCCGTCGTCGTCTGCGCCGGTCGTCGCCAGATATTCCGGCGTCGTGTTGTCGGCGACCACGTTAACGATCTTGCTTCCGTATTGGAAGTTGCCCATCTTGTCGACGGTCGCGAACGAGGTGCCCGCATAGTCGGCCTCGTAGCCCAGAACGCGGTCCAGTTCGGTGGCATGGCCGATGCTCTCATGGATGGTCAAGTGCAGGTGCTCGGGGTCTAGGATGATGTCCATCCGTCCCTCTGGAGCTGACTCGGCCGTCAGCTTCATCTTGGCTTCTGCGGCCACGCGCTCGGCGTTGCCCACAAAGTCGGCGTTCAGGATGTGCTCCCAGCCAGCGTGCATGCCGAATGCTTCGTAATGCCGCGCCTGCCTTTCGCCGTTGCCGACAGCCTGCGACATGATCATGCCGCTCGTGATGAGCCTGTCGCGGTAAATATCCGAGCCCTCGGTGCTCATATAAAGCTGGTCCTGCTTGAGCTGGTTGATGTAGCCGATGGCCAGCTTGACCTCCGCCACCTTCTTCATTGTCTCGGTAGCCTGCAGCAACATGGCCGTCTTCTGCTCAACCGGGATGGTGAACGGGTCGATTTTACGCGGCGTGACGTGCGTGATGGCGTGCGGCGGCTCGTCGGCTAGGATCACCGGCTCCGTGTTCACCATCGCGCTGGCCTTGGCGATCTGCGCGGCTTGAAGAGCGATGGCCTTCACCGAGTCGGCCGTCAAAACAGCCGAGCTGGCGAATCCCCAGGCTCCTTTGGCCAAGCATCGCACGCCGAATCCCACCGTCGAGCTGTCGTCGACCGAGTGGATGCGCTCGTTGCGGGCGAAAACCCTCTGCCCGCGTGCCCCCATTATTCTGACGTCGGCATACTCAGCGCCCGCGGCCTTCGCCGTCTCCAGCGCCAAGCGCGCCAAATCGCGCCAGACATTTGCTTGTTCGTGCATTTACATTCCTCCTTGCGTATCCTATTCGACGCGGGTTCGTGGATTCCTATGTAGGTTTGGGTCTATTAAGGCCTGTGATGGAAAGAGAGAGTGAACGCTTCAACGATGTGAGGATTTGTTAGGGTTGGTCAGGATTGGTGAGGGTTTGCTCTGTCCCTGCTACTCCCCAACCGTAATCCGCGCAGTAGGCGCAGGCGGCTTGGGCCTGCGAACTTTCCTTTCTGACGGATGAAGCAGAAATTGAACACGACCTCAAAACCAAGGAATAAAGGACGTAACGACATAGAGACATAAAGACATAACGACATAGAAACCTACCAACCCAGCCTGAAGACGATTCCAAACGGCAGCCCCATACCTGCCCCTTGCGCAAGGCGAAGCCTCGCGGAGGGGGAAGGCCGCCCGAGCGAAGCGAGCCGGGAAGGGGGTTCAAAGTGCCATGGGCGGCTCGCCTATGGTCCGGACAGAACAAGCGAACGACCAACCCTCGTAATCCGAAAAACGCACTCGACTTTCTTACTAACCTATGATAGACTCATATACTGAAATGCCTATCCCTGGTTCTCTCATTAATGCGCTCCGCGACGGCCGCCTTATCCCATTCGTGGGTGCTGGTGCCTCAATGTCAATATTGGATAAGTACGGCAAACGAGTGTATCCAAGTTGGACCGAGATATTTGAACGGGCTACAAATCGCCTTGACACTGAATCGAAAGAGAACGATGCGGAGTACATAAGAGCTTCTCTCAAGCGTTCCAATCCTAACCTTCTCGAAACTGCACGGTTTGCCAAGGAAGCACTCGGTTCGCACTGGATTCATTTCCTTGAGGGGCAGTTCCGCAAAGACTACGAAGAAATTGATCCCAATAGCCTAGAGCTAGCTAAAGCGATATGGGAGCTCGGATCAATACTTGTTGTTACCACAAACTTCGATGAAGTACTGAAATGGGCATGTCCAGAGCCAAGAGAGCTTCAAGAATGGGATATAGAAGCTCCTTCATCCCAGCAGAGGACAGTATCTAGAGGTGCAGACAAACCGACGGTCTGGCATCTCCACGGAATGATCGAGAATGCGACTCGCATAATTCTTACACCTGACGGGTTCAGCCATCTCTACCCAGACGAGAGCGCAACAGAGGTCAAGTACAAGGCAGCGCTAGAGTCACTGAGACAACTGCTGACGCAACAGTCGTTCCTTTTCATCGGCTATAGCATGAACGATGTTAAGATGGTCGAGCAGATACGCAAGGTGAACGATATCTTTGAAGGAGTAACCGGTCCGCATTATGTCTTGATGCAGAAAGATGAAGCGGCCGCGTATAAGCCGAACGGCCTTCCTGTATCTGTCCTCCAATACGAAAACCAAGGACTGCCGTTGATCGATCTCCTCAAAGAACTCCGCCAGGAAGCCGATGAGACCCTGACACCATCGGCATCAACAGGGCTTTCTGCGCCATCCCCAATGCCAACATCCCCGGCCGCCGATTTCTCCGTCGATAAATACATCTTTCACGTACCCTATCCACAAAAGGGCGATCAGGTTATTGGCCGCGAAGAAGATCTCAAGAGGGTCCACGAAGCTCTTAATAAAGGAAGACCTACCGCAGTAGGCCATGCCGCCGCTTTTAAGGGGATGGGCGGTCTCGGCAAGACTCAACTCGCGGTTGAGTATGCCTATAAGTATAAGAACGAATACCCAAACGGCGTCATCTGGATCAACGCGAGCGAAGACATTGACTCCCAATTATCTGAGCTTGCCACCAAAGCGAAGTGGATCTCTCCAGATTCGGAAACAAGTATTAAAATAGACTGCGCCCGAAACCAGATCCAAACGAGGTCGAACTGCCTCCTGATCTTCGATAATGTAGAAAAAGTGGACCAGGTCCGAGACCTCTATCCCGTAACTGAAGCACAGCCGCACATCCTCATAACAACCCGAGAGGATATTCCAGGATTCAACCCGATCTCGATAGATCTGCTCAGCCGAGAGCAGTCGAGAACGTTGCTTATCCAGGAAGCGAGAAGGAAGCCAGAAACAGATGGAGACATCGAAGCGACTGACAAGCTCCTCGATTCGTTGCAGGGCCTTCCCCTTGCGATCGAGTTAGCGGGTGCCTTCTTGAACTATCGAGCCTCCATGTCCTGGACGAGATACTACGAGTTGTTCGCACAGAACCTGACAAAGGCCGTTGGAGTCGGGTTCGACAGCTTCACAAATCATGACAAGGATATCTTCTCTGCTCTCGAAGTCAGCAACGCTGCTCTAGATACAGAACCTTTGCTGGACCCGATTCTTCAGGTCCTAACGTGGAGCGGAACCGGCTTCATGGGCATCGACTTGCTCAGTTCTCTCGTGCAGCCGGGTTCCTCAGCAGAGCTGTCCACTGCGTTGGCTCTGGGATGCGATCTGCGCATTCTAAGACAGGAACAGGACCTTGAAGCCTATTCGTTGCACGCGCTCATACGAATGGTGCGCCGCTCAAAGTATCCGGATAAGACGTTGAGCAATTGGTTCGAAGCCACTGCAACGAATGTCGGCAATTGGTTCGAAGCGAGACGGGATGACTGGGCGAAGCAACCCGAATATGAAGCGGAATTCAACCATCTAGAGGAATGGGCAAGGCACTGCGCCTTCAGATGTTCTGACCAAGTCGCTCGGCTCCAATGGTTGCAGGCATATCCGCTATATTATCGTGGCAAGTATAAGAACTCGCTTGAGATTGTAGAAGATGCCATAGCAAAATTACCATCTAGTGATCCTGCATTGTGTTCCCAAGTACTACTAGATAAAGCTACTCTACTCATTAGTATTGGCGACTATCAATCGGCGATAATCTATGCGAAACAGGCATTAGTGATCTGCGAAGAGATTCTTCAGGTAGAAAGCCACCTCACAGCGACGTCACTCCATGTTCTGGCGAGTTCCTATGGCCATAATCAAGATTATAACATGGCTATTGTCCTTGCCGAGAGGTCACTTCAAGTAGGCCGTAAAACAACCAAAACCGATCATTTTTCGATTGGAGCAACGCTTAACAACCTAGCGAGTTACTACTCCCATTTAGGGAATGTAGAAAAGGCTATCGAACAAGCGACCGAAGCGCTAAGAATAGCACGCTCTAACTATGGACAGGAGCATCCAAATGTTGCAACGACTTTAAACAATATAGCCAGATACTACTCAGTACTTGGTGATTATCCTAAAGCGAGAGAGTACCTTGTACAGTCATACGAAATGAGGGTTCGGCTACTCGGAGAGGAGCATCCTGATGTAGCATCATCGCTTAGCAGTCTTGCAGACTATTGTTTCGATGTAGGCAACATTCCTGAAGCTATTAAGCTAGACACGGAAGCTCTTAAGTTCAGGTCAATTTCATTAGGTGACAGCCATCCTGATACTTTACGCAGCGAAGTTAATATCTTATTCATGATGTATCATAAAGGCAGAACGGAAGCAATACGCATTAAGGCGCGAGCGCTCAAAAGGCGCACGCCACCGGACAGTCCGGCGTATTCCTTCATCAGTGACCGTGTTAAGTGGATGGAACGAAATCCGCCGCCAGGTTTTCGCCCCAAATAACATCATTTCTCAGCACATGAGACTGGTTGACCGTCAGCCCAGTTCGCATACCTAGAGATATGCGATTCATCCCCGCCAACAAACCCGAATTCCCAATCCGCCAAACAACCTACGATCCCATCGCCTACGAAGAGATGCGCCAACAACAAGAGGCCTACATCGAACACTGCGAATAAGGCAATACCAACTCAACCGTCGCTCGCAAATCCGTCCCATCACTCCCTTACCCCTGCACCACGCCGCCCGTTCCGTCCATACTCAAAACATGCTGAACGCAGTCACCGAGGAGCGGATTCGGGTTCGATACGGCGAGACCGACCAGATGGGCCACGCCTACTACGGCCAATACCTGTTCTGGTTCGAGCAGTCGCGCGGCGCATGGTGCCGTGACCGCGGCTACACTTACAAGAACCTTGAAGAAATGGGCTATTACCTGCCGGTGCTTGAGGTTCACGCCCGATACAAAGGCGAGGTGATGTACGATGACCTCATTATCGTGCGGATCAAAATGACGGCTATCAAACGCAACGCGATCCGCTTCGACTACGAGATCGTAAGCAACGAAACCGGCAAGACGGTCACGGAAGGCTACACCTGGCACCTTCTGGTCACCAAGGACTTGGCCAACAAAGGCATTCCGAAAGAGATAATGGACCTGCTTGAGCGGGACCCTGCGCTCTACTCTCGCCTCGACTAGCGTAGAATGAACATATTCCATCCATGTCGATTGCTCTTACCAGCGCCGAAGCCGCCCTAAAGGAACTCCACTGTATCTCGCCCGACGCGCCGTTCCTCGCGCTCGGGCAAACTGTGTTTTGGGATGAGCCGATGAAGGCCGGCTTGATCCTTATCTCCAACCGTCTAGGCTACGGTCGGCGGCTGGTTGCAGGTGTCCACGACACTGACTACTTCGCCCGGCACATCGGCCACCAGAACTCGCGCAAGTTCATCGCGCTCCCGCACAACGACACCACAACCCGCGACCTTTGGAGCGCTGTCGGAGAGTTCTCGCGCATGTTCGGCTCGGAGACCGTCGTCACTCGCGAGATACTGCAGAAATCGGGACTCCGCGTTCGTCGGATCGCCCGCGAACGACCCGAACTGATGAACGAAGCCACCGAAGCCTGGGGGTGGAAAGGCATCGTTTCGACGAGCGATACCGCAGCCATAGCCAACGAAGTGCCGCTTCGCGAGGTGTTCCCGACACTGAAATCGACTTTCGACTGGGCTCTTGACGCTTCTCGGGCCTGCCTTGTGCCGAAGGACGCCTGCAACGTCGATGACAAGGTTGACTACCTGAAGGCTTTGCTCTGCGACACGGCAGACGCCTGCCCCAACATGACCGTGGCAGGCTACTACCGCAGTCTTCTGCCTGAGCTCTACCGGTTTTGCTCCGATTCCGACCTCGACCTCGACACGACCGCCACTTCCGAGCTGCTCAGGTTCAATAACGAAACCGCAAGCCTGCCTCGTTTCGACATCGTCACTCGCTTTATCAATCCTGAAACGCGCTTCGACGCGGCCAAAGCCTACGACGAAGCGGTCGAGGAAGGCAACATGTATCCGCTTTCGATGTTCGGCACCGGCGCGATCCCGTTCGACCTGGTCATCCCTGGAGTCGGGCGCGGCACGATCCGCCTGGGCACCCGCGGCGCCGTTATCATGACGCCGAGGCCGCAGTTCCTCAGCTTCAAGAAGCCGCTTCAGAATGCTGAAGAACTGGCCGACGCGGTCGTCAAGAAGTTCGGAACCGAGTGCGTGTTAGTCGGCAAAGCCGTCACGCTGATCGGCATGCTGGCCCGAGAGTTCGTCTTCGTTTTCCACGAAGGCGCGAGCGGCTATGTCAAATACAGCCGCAAGCTCTTCTCTAAGCTTCCCGATCTCAAACTCAACCCGATTTTGCGCATCCACTACCACGCGTGGGACTCGATGGACGCCTGTTGCTCGTGGCTGAAGCTGCCGGAGCCGTTCCAACGCCCGTTCGGTGTCGAGCAACTCTGCACACCCAGCTTTGCAACTCGATGGCGCGAAGTCGGCGAACAACAAAAAGCGTTGCTCGGTGATCTCGCTCAACTTGTTCGACCGATCGACCTGATCCGCCACCTAGGCAAGACCGCAGGTGGGTCGTGGCTTGCACTCGCTTCGGAATACGAATCGCTTCACAAGCGCTTGGAAGGCCTTAAAATAGAAATCGAAGCGCTGAGGAAAGAGCGCATCGAAGCCGTACACGAGTATCGCGCTCTGAAGCAGAAGCGAGTTGCCGCCGAACGGGCAAAAGGCGATCACTTCCGAGCGTTCATTTTTGAGAAGGAGCCGAGACCAGAGGATTTGGCAGAAAGAGAACGACTGACCCAGCGGGTCGAAGAGGCCATCGCTCAGATTGATGCAGCCAAGCGCTCCATCGCCAAGCTGCTACAGGCGCAATCAAACTTGGCCCAAGCACCAGAAGTACTAGCTGTACATGAAAGAAGGCGTTCAATCGAGCTGGAGGCAGAACTCAAGCGGCTCAGCCTAATCCGCGAAGCCGTGATCAACTCGGACGGCCTGAATCATGCCAACCACCGACCGAGCGCTTGGTGGTTCCCGCTGGTCTGCCCAGGCGGCAAGTGGTTCCGCCAGACCATCGAGTCGGCCGAATACTATCTGGAGCACTTGACGGCATGAGCGTGCCTTTCTATAAAGTTCAATCGGTCGGCAACAACTTCGTCCTGATCGAGCTTGAGCAGTTTAAAAACGAACACGACTTGTTCCAGTTCGCCATCGATACGGGACGCACTCGTTTCGGCGTTGGGCATGACGGCTTGCTCGGTGTCGCCATGGAAGACGGATGCCTGTGCGTTCGCATGTTCAATACCGACGGCACAGAAGATTATTGCGGCAACGGCATTCGCTGCGCTGTCCATTGGGCTTACACGAAAGGCTGGATCGGCACAGATATCTTGGTCAAACACCTCGGCCGCGAGGTCCCCGTCACCGTAGATCCTGCTTCGATGACGATTCGCGCTTTGATGGGCAAAGCGTTCTTCGACCCAGCGCTCATTCCGCTCAAAACAGGCCAGCACGAGCTGTTCGAGCAGCCGATATCGGTTGGAAGAACATCCCTTGTCGTCAGTTCGCTGTCAACCGGAACAGCACATACCGTCATATTCGTCGAAGATCTGCCTGACGACCGCATGTTCTTCGATCTGAGCCCGCAGATCGAACACCACGAGATGTTCCCCGAGCGAACAAGCATCATGTGGACCCAAATCGCGAATGACGAAGAGCTAAAGCTCCGAATCTGGGAACGCGGAATCGGCGAAACGTGGGGTTGCGGATCGGGAACCGTGGCGGCCGCAGCAGCTTACATGCGCAAAACAGGCCAGACGGGCACCATTGAAGTGCACAACCCGGGCGGCCTGCTGAAGGTAACCGGCGAGAGCTGGGACGGCGATTTGTGGCTGGAAGGCAAAGCACAGATCCTCTATGAAGGACAGTGGATCAGACACTAAGAGAACATTGATGCTCTAGTATCTTTGGTTCCTTGACTCGCTAGGTTCACCACTGGTCTTACGACCAGTGGCACCCGTCTCAAGAGTCAAGTTTGGCGGATTGTCTATGTAGCATCCCCTGGCAAGCGATGTGTCGAATGCCAACTTATATTTGGGTGAACATAGAGGTATTCTTAACCTATGCGCTACCTGAAGCTTGCCGTCCTAGTAGCCTTCATTCTAGGCATCGTTTCCGCCGTCGCCGATGCGCCCTTTATCAAGATTCACGAGGGCAAGCACTGGACCTGGGTTGCCCGCGAAGACCAATACAACGCCCAGAAAGCCGACATTGAAGCGCTATATGCCTACGCCGACAAAGCGTTCGACACTCTATGCGATGCCTGGGGTCTGAAGCCGCCGAAGAGCAAGTATGTACTTCTCGTCATGGATCAGCCGGGTGGCGGCTTTGCCGCAGGCGATATCGGCGAGGCCAAGGGACTGACGACCGACAAAGAGAATCCGGGAATCGGCTGCTCCTACGACGCATTTTCTGGCACAGCACATGGCATCAAAGCGTTCTGGGCGCATATTCTGATCACCCACGAGATGGTCAACCTGTTCACCGGCCAGGTGGTCAGCGGCGGATGGCCGGTCGATTGGTGGGCCAATCACCGTAGCCCGTTCCCCCTCATGACCGCTGTCATGATCGAATACGCGCTCGTCCCCGATATGGCCGTTTTCCATGAGAAGCAAGGTCGCCAGGATCCGATGGTCACGATGTTCATGGACCTGAAGAACCAATACGGCTGGGCGATGTTCCGCAAGTCGTTCCGAACGGCGGTTCAAGACGGCATCAACTGGGATCGGTTCGGCAGCAACCCATCAAAGCTGCGAACCAACTATGTGACGGCCTATTTGCAGATCGGCGCTCCAGAGGATGTTTCTTCGATCCTGAAGACTCAAACGCCTGACTTCGACGAAGCCATGACGAGAGAGATCGTCAAGGCGCACGAAAAATGGTCGTCGATGAAAGAAGGCAAAAAGAAGGACGAACTGAAAGCGCTTTTCCTGAAAGGCGACTACAAAGCTGTCCTCAAGTGATTTGAAGCTCGAACAGTAACCTCTCCTGCCAGCCTCCTTCCGGTTCTTTGAACCTGATGGGGGCTGGCCTCACTTTGTTATAACGCAAGAGGCATCGGAGACCTAGGTTCTCTTCTTATCGCCGGCACAGGTATTTCCTTCTCGCCGTTCAAGTATTGAGCGGTTTCGCATCCTGAGCTTAGAAATGCCTTCAAGTCTCCTTGCGCCACGACCTCGCCGCCGTGCTCGCCTGCTCCGGGTCCAAGTTCCAAGAGCCAGTCGGCGGCGCGCATCGTTTCCTCGTCATGCTCGACGACCAGCACCGTGTTTCCTAGGTCGCGCAACCGGATCAGCGTCTCAATGAGCTTCATGTTGTCGCGCTGGTGCAGTCCGATAGACGGCTCATCCAGAATGTAGAGACACCCCATGAGTCCGCTGCCGATTTGAGTGGCAAGACGGATGCGCTGCGCTTCGCCGCCTGCTAGCGTCCGAGCGTTGCGGTCCATCGTCAGATATCCGAGACCGACATCTTCAAGGAACTGAAGCCGCTCGATGATCTCCTTCACGACTCGCGTGGCTATTGTTTTCTGCCTGTCGCTTAGTTGGTCGGGGAGAGCCTTAAAGAACGCCAGACCGTCGGTGACGGGCATAGCAGTCAGGTCGGCGATATGACGGTCGGCGATGAACACGGACAACGTCTCGGGTTTCAGGCGCTTGCCTTGGCAAACAGGGCATGGCTTCGTAGCCATATACTGCTCAAGGTCCTTCTTCACCCACTCGCTCTCCGTTTGTTGGTAGCGCTTCTTCAGGTAGTTCAGCACGCCTTCCCATTTGGTTTCGAAGGTCCGTTCCCGCTTGCCGTACATCATCTTGACGGTGATCGTGCCGGTGATTCCGTTGAACACAGCGTCGAGATCGGCATCGCTCAGCTTCTCAACGGGCTGACTGGCGTCGAAACCGAGCCGTTTTGCGAGGGCATCAAGGGCGTCCGGCCACCAGTCTTTCGTTTCGCCGGACTTATAGACAAACGGCAGAATCGCACCGTCGCGCAGCTGCTTTCGACGGTCAGGAATGATCATGTCCTGGTCAAACTCGGTTTTGGTTCCTAGGCCGGTGCATTCCGGGCACGCTCCGAACGGTGAGTTGAATGAGAACATTCGTGGCTCTAGTTCAGGGATGCTGAACCCGCACTCGGCGCAAGAATAACTCTCCGAGAACATCTGGTCTTTCCATTCGTCACCGACTTCAGAACAGATGTTTACAACGCCTTTGCCCATCTTGAGCGCGGCTTCAACCGAGTCGGCCAACCTGCGGTCAATGCCTTCCTTCACCACGATTCGGTCTACGACGACTTCAATAGTGTGCTGCTTGTAGCGGTCCATCGGGATGTCGTCGGTGACCTCATACATCGTTCCGTCAACGCGCACACGCACATACCCCGCCTTGTTGATCTCCTGAAGCTCTTTCTTATACTCGCCCTTTCGGCTTCGAACGACCGGCGCGAGGATCTGCAGGCGCGTTCCCTCGGGCAGGTTTTGCACGGCGTCTACGATTTGGTCGGTTGACTGACGCTCAATCGGAATGCCGCAAGTTGGACACCTTGGCACGCCGACGCGGGCGAACAGGATACGGAGATAGTCGTAGATCTCGGTGACCGTGCCGACCGTCGACCGCGGGTTTCGGCTAGCGCTCTTTTGGTCGATGCTGACAGCCGGAGATAACCCGTCGATGTGGTCGACGTCGGGTTTGTCCATCTGGCCAAGGAACTGCCGGGCGTAGGCGCTCAAGCTCTCAACATAGCGCCGTTGGCCCTCAGCGTAGATCGTGTCGAACGCCAAAGACGACTTGCCCGAACCCGATAGACCGGTGATCACGACGAGTTTATCGCGCGGAATTTCCACCGTCACGTTCTTAAGGTTGTTCTCTCGGGCACCGACGACAACGATCTTGTCCTGTGGCATTGTTCGGCTAGTTTACCATCGAAAGTGTAGACGGAAGTGTACCGTTGCGAGAGAGCGCGAGGACGTGGGACGTAAGACGTAAAGAGGGACGAGGTCTTCCGGCTATCCGCCCCTTAGCGATGCTAGGGGGAGGAAGCTCAAGGCGCAAGCCTTGGGCAGGAGGGGGTATCGAGGCCATAACCCTCAGCATCAGCGCTTCGCTCTTGATGGCGAGAGATGGTAGTTCGGTAACTGGGGTCGCTGGCTTCCAGCCGGCGCAGTTTATGAGCAATGGCTAAGAGTCAGAAACAGGCTAAGTTTACATATTTGGCGAAACAGCTTGTTTGGTCAAGCAGGTTCATACGGAGCGCCAACGGCGCGATCCTATACCGGCCTAGTCCGAAGGCGAAGCCGAAGGGCCTGGAAAGGAGCGTTTCCAACTCATAGAGGGTTGCAGGCCCGAAGTAAACGTATTTGAACCTATCTCGCACCTACAGTGCTCGTTATTCTGGCGGCCTTTACCTGGGCCTCGCGCTTCGCGCTCAACCCAGGCTGGCATAAACCGCGCCGTTTGCGCTCCGGATATCGTTTACGGTTTTGGCTGCAAAGGCTATGCCGTGTGTCAGGTTATCTAGCTAACGACCATTAGCCTTCGTTCCCGATTTCCTCACCTTACAGACGCTCTCGCTTACTTGGCCGGCCGCTTCAACACGACTCCGCCGTATGGCTCCAGGGCCAGCGTGCAGCAACAGGCTTCTCCGGTCAAGACATCGACCAAACCTGTTTCGCCCAATGACACTTCGCACGCAAAGTCGTTGAAGTTCAGAACGAACACAAAGTCGGTGGTGCCGTCAGTGCGAAGCTGCGCCGTGACGCCGGTTGGAATCTCAGCAGCGAGCACTTTTCGTAAACCAAGCTCGGAAGCAATCGCGCCATAGAACGAAGCTCCGAATGCGTCCTCAAGTTTTGCGCCAATGTAATAAGCCTTGCCTTTACCGAACGAGTTAACCGTCAGCGCGGGCATCTTGCCATAGAAGTCAGACTCGAACGTGCCCAACACCTCAGCGCCGCGCGCATGCATGATGTCCGCGTATTCGCTAACGTCAAACGCTCCTGACAGACCCAACGAGTTCCCTTCCGAAGCCACAACACGGTTCGACATGCCTGGGAAGAGCACGTCCATCTCCTCGACATAGACGCCCATCACATCGCTGAGCGGTCCCGGCCGCCCGCCGAGGAAGCACAGATCATTCTCATCGACGATGCCCGACCAATAAGTCATCACAAAGGTTCCGCCACCAGCGACGAACTCGCGGATGCGCTCCGCAACGCCCGGACGTACCATATAGAGCATCGGGGCGATGACCAGTTTATACTTCGAAAGGTCGCCATCCATATTCGGCACTTCAACGCCGATGCCGTTCGACCAGAAGTAGCGGTAAGCATCGAGGCAGGCATCGCCGTAGCCTTTGTCTCCGAATCGGGGTCCTGCGCTGTTCTTGATTGCCCAGCCATTCTCCCAGTCGTAAATGATCGCGACTTCGGCGGGCTTCACGGTGCCTACGACGTCGCCCAGTTTCGAAACGATCTCGCCGATGCGCGCCACGTTCTTGAAGATATGCGCATTCTCGTCGCAGTTGTGGCCGACGACTGCGCTGTGGAACTTCTCGATGCTTCCGCGCGATTGCCTCCACTGGAAGTACTGAACGGTGTCGGAACCGTGCGCGACGGCTTGCATTCCGTTTAGCACATGCAAGTTCGGACGCTTCAAGTTCTGGTAGGCATGCCAGTTGCTAACGCTAGGCGTGTGCTCCATCAGCATGAACGGCTTTCCGCCTTTGAACGTGCGATAGATGTCGTGGATAAACGAATCGCGCATCCATTGCCGCTCGGTCAACTCCTTACTGCCGTGGCGCGGGTAGCTGTCCCACGAGACCACGTCCAACTTCTCGGCCATCTTCCAATAGTCGATCCCGTCGTAGGTGCCCATCATGTTGGTCGTGATCGGCGTGTTCGGCGTGATCGGTCTAATTGCAGAGATCTCGTTGCTCATGCAGGCAATAATCTGGTCGGAAGTGAACCTCTGCCAATCGAGTGTAAGACCTAGAATCGATCCTTCACCGTAAGGTCCGCCGGGAGCTTCTATCTGCGACCACTCGGTGTAGGTATGGCCCCAGAAACGGGTCCAATAAGCTTGGTTCAGCGCATCAAGTGATTGATACTTCTTCTGAAGCCACTCGCGGAAAGCCTGGGTGCAAAGTTCGCAATAGCACTCGCCGCCATATTCGTTAAAAATGTGCCAAGCGGCAAGCGCAGGATGGTCTTTGTATCGCAAAGCCAGCTTTTGGGCTATTCCGAAGCACTTCTCGCGGTAGATCGGTGAGGTCCAGCAGGTGTTCACACGGTTGCCGTGCAGGTTTCGCCTTCGGTCTGCTCCGGTCTTAAGGATCTCCGGATACTTAGCCGACATCCAGGCAGGCTGGGCAGCGGTTGGAGTTGCCAAGATCGCGCACGCACCGTTCTCCGCCAGTTTGTCCATGATCGTGTCGAGCCACTCGAACGTGTATTCACCCTCAGAAGGCTCAAGACTGACCCAGGAAAACACGCCGACGGTCATGGCGTTCGCATTCGCCACCTTCATCAGGCGCATGTCCTCGTCCCATACATCGGACGGCCATTGCTCGGGGTTGTAGTCGCCGCCGTGCAAGAAGAAAGGAAAACGGGGGTTAATGGGAGGATAGGGTCCTGGCATCGTTCAATATCACCAACTGCAGGTTGTTCCTGCTAGTATGGACATATTGAACCGCTTCCGCGCATGTCAGACTGAATGAGCTAACTCGCTCGGTCGAGTTCCGTGATCGCTGAGTTTTGCGAGTAAGCTTTAACAGCCTTTCTTCCTCTCGTCCCAGTCTGCAGCTCCGTCTGTACAGTCGATTTACCAGCGTTCAGCACCGAGGCTATCCGGTCGTCAACGCGCTTCACTTCGCCGATTACTCGGAGCGAAGCCGCGTCAAGCATCGAGGTCTCAAGCTGGGCGATGATCCGCTCCCGTTGCGCGAACAAACAGTCCGTTTCGGACCAAGCTTCCTTGGAAACAGCCTCTTCGAGAGCGAGCGTCATCAGCAGTAAGCGCTTTGCCAGGTGTACGGAGGATGTGCTCATGGTTATCCTAGGCGGCCATCGGCTGATCGATCGGTACCGAAGCC